>NZ_JAGGJL010000001.1:2484118-5088604 GCF_017872775.1 Mycobacterium sp. OAE908 | reverse complement strand
AAAACCACCCCCCAAACGGGAAAAGAAGGGCGGCAAAAACAACAACAAACAAAAACCACCAAACACACTATTGAGTTCTCAAACAACACACCCGCTCGGCCGCGCAACGAGCCCGCGGCCAAAAGGCCGCGGACAAGTAGTGCGGACAATCAGGAACCCAACCGAAGTTGGGGCTTCCCTCTGGGAGCCGCCGCGCTCTTCGGGCCAGGCCCGTGTCGCAGCGACTCCGATAAGTTACGTGAGGGATAACTCGGAGTCAAATGGGCTGATAGGGCGTGTCTTTCGGGTTACGGCCTATGGTGCGCACAGGGTGCGTCGACTCCAACAAGTGGTCTAACGCACAACGGCAAGACTTTGTTCCCGAAGCCGACAAATCAGCCCACTCGCTCGACTCCCGCGATATTCCGCTTACCGCGTCGGAGGACCAACCAGCGGCCGTGGAGGAAGTCCGACGGCTGCGGCACCCACTCCTCGCTGTCGATGCGCGCGTTGTTGACGTAGGCGCCGCCCTCGCTGATGGTTCGTCGCGCGGCGCCCTTGCTGTTGGACAATCCGCTGGCCACCAGCAGGTCAGTGATGGTTTCGGGACCGCCTGGCTTGAGTTCGGCCACGGATGCTTCACGCAGCGCGGCCGCCAGCGTCGGCTCATCGAGCTGGGCCAACTCCCCCCGTCCGAACAGCGCCTGGCTGGCGTGTTCCACTCCTTCGGTCGCGGCCTCGCCGTGCACCAGGTTGGTCAGCTCGCGGGCCAGTCGACGCTGCGCCGCTCGTTCGTGCGCCCGCTCCTGCGTCGCCTGCTCTAGGTCGGCAAGCTCGTCCTGGGAAAGGAAAGTGAACCAGCGCAGGTACCGAATGACATCGGCGTCCGCGGTGTTGATGAAGTACTGGTACCAGGCGTACGGACTGGTCATGTCCGGGTCGAGCCAGAGGCTGCCGCCGCCCGTCGACTTCCCGAACTTCTTGCCTTCGGAATCCGTCACCAACGGAGTCGTCAGCGCGTGCACCGTCGCGCCCGCGATCTGGCGCACCAGTCGGACCCCGGCGATGATGTTGCCCCACTGATCAGAGCCCCCGACTTGAAGCGAGCATCCGTACCGCCGGTGCAGCTCCACGTAGTCGTTGGCTTGCAACAGCATGTAGCTGAACTCCGTGTAGGAGATGCCGTCGCCCTCCAGGCGGCGCCGGACGGTTTCGCGGTCGAGCATCACGTTGACCGAGAAGTGCTTGCCGAGGTCGCGAAGGAACTCGATTGCGGAGAGCTCGCTTGTCCACGACAGGTTGTCCTGCACGATTGCGCCCGTCGGCGAGTCATCGAAGTCGACGAACCGCTCCAGTTGCCCACGTATCCGGTCGGCCCATTCCGCCACGGTGTCCGCCGTGTTGAGCGTCCGCTCACCCGTCTCGCGTGGGTCCCCGATCATCCCGGTTGCGCCGCCGGCCAGCACGATCGGCCGATGCCCCGCCTGCTGAAAACGCCGCAGTGTCAACAGCGGGATCAGATGTCCGGCGTGCAGGCTCGGTGCAGTGGGGTCGAAACCCGAGTACACGGTGACGGGTCCGGATTCCAGCTCGGCGGCCAGCACATCTCTGTCGGTGGACTGCGCAATCAGCCCACGCCATTCCAACTCGTCGAGGATCGACGTACCCATGCGCTTGATCTTCCCCTACCGTCGATGCCGATGTTGTTGCAGATCCAGGGTCATCACCTGCCGGGCCGCGTCTGGCGGTCCCGCGACGAGTACTACGACAACGTCCATGTCGGCATTCAAGTCGGTAAGGAGCCGCGCGACCTGGTCCGCGCCGACGCGGAGTCGCCGTCCTGGACTGTCCCCATCGACGTCATCTTTCGCGGCGACGGTCTGGACTTCCGCGGCGCCGCCGTGCAGGGCAAGCCGGGCGCCCGGTTTGTGTATCTCACGTGGGGTGACGTCGGCGACGACGGCTCCTTTGCGATGTTCCGAAGGGCCAAGCTCATGCTCGCCGACCTCGCACCTCTGGTCGCTGAGACGCAAAAGGTGATCGCGAGGGTCGACCTCACCGACGAGTGCGGCGGACCGCGGTGCGCACGGCTCGCGCCGCCGGCGTTGACCCTCGAGCGGTCGGGTTAGTCGCTTTCGCCGGGCGCCGGCGCCCGCGGACTCCTGCGGTACAGCGACACCTCGGGGCGACCAGCCAGCCAGAACCGCCACGGCCGGTCGGCTGCCTTACTGACGCCAACGCGCGGGCCCTCGACGCCATCATGCTCCTCGTTGGGCGTCACCCGGACCGGGCTCTCGACATCGAACAGGTCAATCCCGTTGTCGTCCATGGTGATTCCGAGTGCTGAGCACAAATTGCCGGGCCCGCGGGCCAATGCGACCGGCCTGGTCAACTCCCCGCGCCGTGACCGGGCCTCATCGATGCCGGCTTCCACCGCCGCGGCCCGCAACAGCACCGCGGCAGCGACTCCGTCCGTCGCGCACACGACGTTCGCACACACATGAATGCCGTGGCTCCGGTAGGTGTAGAGCCGCCCTGCGGGGCCGAACATCACCTTGTTGCGACCGGTCGGACCGCGAAACGAGTGCGCCGCGGCGTCCGGCCACGGGCCGTCCGGCGGCCCCCCATACGCCTCCACTTCGACGATCATCGCGCTGACGCCACGCCCGGTCAGCGCAGCTCCGAGCAGCCGCCGCGCCGCGGTCACGGGGTCCACGGACAACAGCTCGGAGCTCACTCGCCCGATTCTGCCTGCGGCCCTTGACACCCCCATCAGCGGGGAGGACTATTCATCACATGATGAGTTCATCGAGCGATGAATTACTTCGCAACGGGGCAGACCCTGCCATCGACATTCAGAATCTGCGGGTGGTCCGCGGTAAGCGGGTCGCGCTGGACAACATCTCGGTGCAGATCGCGCGCGGCACGATCACCGGCCTGCTCGGCCCGTCGGGCTGCGGCAAAACCACGCTGATGCGCTGCATCGTCGGCACCCAGATCATCGACGAGGGGACGGTCGCGGTGCTGGGCCGCCCGGCCGGGTCGGCTGATCTGCGGCACCGCGTCGGCTACGTCACCCAAGACCCCACCATTTACAACGACCTGCGAATCGTCGACAACGTGCGCTACTTCTCGGCGCTGTATGGCACGGACTCTCAAGCTGCCGACGAGGCGATTGCGGCCGTCGGCCTGGACGATCACCGAACTGCCTTGTGCGGCAACCTGTCTGGTGGCCAGCGCACGCGCGTGTCGTTGGCCTGCGCGCTGGTGTCCCGTCCCGAGTTGCTTGTACTCGACGAGCCCACCGTGGGCCTTGACCCCGTGCTGCGGGTCGATCTGTGGGATCAATTCCACCAACTCGCCAAGCGTGGAACGACATTGGTGGTGTCGAGCCACGTGATGGACGAGGCGGACCACTGCGGCGACCTGCTGCTGATGCGCGAGGGCCATCTGCTGGCCCACAGCACACCTGAGAAACTACGAGAGGACACGGGATGTCAGTCACTGGAGGAAGCGTTTCTGTCCGTCATCCGGCACAGCACCGCAGCCGCAGCCGGCTGAGCCCGCAGGCCTACTTCGCCACCACCGGGCGAATCTTGCGGCAGCTCGCCGCCGATCACCGCAGCGTCGCGATGATCCTCGTCGTGCCGAGTCTGATCATCACGCTGATGTATTTCATGTTCCAGAACGCTCCGCATCGGCCAGGTGCGCCGTCGCCGTTCAACAACGCGTGCCTGATCATGCTCGGCGTGTTTCCGCTGATTGTGATGTTCCTGATCACCTCGATAACCATGCAGCGAGAACGGGTTTCGGGGACCCTGGAACGCATCCTGACCACTCCCCTGCGCCGGCTCGACCTGCTGGCCGCCTACGGCACCGCGTTCTCGATAGCGGCCGCGGCGCAGGCCACGCTGGCGTGTCTGGTGTCCTATCTTTTCCTCGGCCTGGACACCAAGGGCAGCCCGATTCTGGTGTTCACCATCGCGATCATCAATGCGGTGTTGGGTGTGGGACTCGGTCTGCTGTGTAGTGCCTTCGCCCGCACCGAGTTTCAGGCCGTGCAGTTCATGCCGGTGGTCATCGCCCCGCAACTGTTGTTGTGCGGCATCATCGTGCCTCGCGACGTCCTGCCGGACTGGCTGCAATGGATCAGCAATGTGCTGCCCGCCAGCTACGCTCTGGAAGCGTTGCAACAGGTCGGTGCATACTCGGAGCCGACGGCGATCGCCGTGCGTGACATCGCCGTTGTGGTCGGCTTCGCGATAGTCGCGCTGTGCCTGGCCGCGGCAACGCTTCGACGAAGGACTCCATAGCTTGACAGCGGAACTCGAACGCAAACGTCCAGGGCGTCCGCCCGGGACGTCGGACACGCGCGAGCGCATCCTGGAGAGCGCTCGTAATCTGTTCGCCCGCAATGGCATTGACAAGACGTCGATCCGCGCGATCGCCAAGGACGCGGGCGTCGACCCCGCGTTGGTGCATCACTACTTCGGTGCCAAAACCCAGCTGTTCGCCGCGGCCATCCACATTCCGGTCGATCCCATGGATGTCATCGGTCCGCTTCGCCAAGTACCGGTGGAACAGATCGGCTACGTCCTGCCCCGAATTCTGCTCGCGCTGTGGGATTCCGAAATGGGCAAGGGTTTCATCGCGGAGTTGCGATCGTTACTGGCAGGCAATGACGTCACGCTGATCCGCTCCTTCTTGCAGGAAGTGATCACCGTCGAGGTCGGTAGCCGCGTCGACAACCCTCCTGGCAGCGGACGAATCCGCGTGCAGTTCGTCGCATCGCAGTTGGTTGGCATCGTGATGGCCCGCTACATCCTGGAATTGGACCCGTTCAAGTCGCTGCCTGTGGAGCAGATCGCCGAAACGATCGGGCCCAACCTGCAGCGTTATCTGACCGGTGACCTACCCGGACTCACCTGAGGCGCGGTCCAGCAGTCGCTGATGTTCGGCATCGTCGGTCACCGCGACGGCCTCGTCGACGAGAAGAACCGGGATGCCGTCGTCGATGCGATACGCGCGGCGCAGTCGCGGGTTGTAGAGAACCTCGTCATCGACCAACAGCAACGGCCCGCGGTCTTGCGGGCACACGAGAATGCTGAGCAGTTTTTCGTCGACCACGGCCGCTAGCCGACGCCGATGAAGACGCCCTGGTTCTGACCCGGCTCCACCGGAACACCCGGGGGCACAGCCGGTGCCATGCCGGGGGGCGCCTGACCGATACCGAAGTTGTAACCCGGCTGCTGCGTGTTACCCGCGTTCTGCTGAAGCGCCTGCATCTTGTGCTGATAGGCCAGCGTGTCTTTCAACGCCTCGATCAGTGGTTGCTGGTTCGGTCGGTAGTCGAGTGCCTTGACGATCGCGTCCGTGTTCGCCTTCGAGGGCTTGAAGCCCAGCGCGCGTAGTTTCAGCACGTCGTGAATCAGGCCGGACAGCTGACCGCCGCCCGCGCCGGTGTCGTAATCCTGGTCGATGATGGCGAGCACCTGATCGGCCGTCATCGCCGGCGCGGCGGGAGTCTGCGCGTTCGGGGTCGCCGGATCGTTCTTGGCGCACTCGGCCCCAGTGCAGCTTTCAACGGGGTCGGCGAAGGCCGTCGCCACACCGAAACCGCCGAGAAGAGACACGGCCATCGTGCTGCCTACAACTGCCCGCCGCAGATTACTGGTCTGCAATGTCATCTCCTCCTGCCGACAGCGGGAGCCTAACAGTGAACCCAGCTCACTGTTGAGCGCCAGCGATCTCGGTGCGAACTGCAACAGTCAACCGCTTGTACCGATTCTCATCGGGATCCAGGTACCAGGCGTTACGAGACGGCTTGGGGATGCCCTCGGACTTCAGCGGGCCGACAAGCGGCCGGTAGGTCGCGCTGAGCTGCATCTCCGGCACGACATGCACGATGTCGGGCGAGTTGCCGACGGGCAGATCGGCCAACGCCTCGTTCAGATCCGCCGATGGGATGCTGCCGCCGGGACGCAGCGCCAATGCCGTCACGGCCAGCTGGTGGCCGTTGGCGTCGACGCCGTATGTCACGGCCAGATCCACCGCACCGAGGCGGCCGACAGCGTCGTTGACGGGCGACGAGTAGACCGTGCCGCGCTCGGTGTGGATCACCGCGCCGCGGTTGTCGACGAGCCAGTAGTCGCCGTCCTCGTCGCGCCGGAACAGGTACTCCGTCGACACCCAGGTGTCGGCCGGGGCGAACACGCCACGTTTCACCGACGCCGTCGGATCTACCGGGCCGCGCGGGTGGGCGAGCAGCACACCGACTTCGTTCACGTCGGCCCTGCGCACGAATCCCTGCTCGTCCTCGAGGATCAGGTCGTCCTCGGCGTCGTAGGCCGCGAGCTCGACTTCACCGCCGCCAGGCAGCGCCCTGCCCTTGCTGCCCGGCTTGGCACCCGAAACGTTGGCCAGCACCGCTTGCCCGTCGGTGGTGGCGAAGAACTCCACGATGTGCGCGGGCTCGAAAACCTCGCACACCCGCTTCCATAGGCCCGTCGGCATGCCCGATCCGATGAACAGCCGCACGGGATGGCTTCCGGTCAGCGAGAAGGCCGGGTCGTCGATGACCTCCCGCAGCATCGCCCAGGTGTAGGACACCACGGTCACGCCGTATTGGCGGATTTCCTGCAGGAACCGGTCGGGGCGTAACTCGCGCGACAGCGCGATGCGCGATCCGCCGACGACCGCGCCTCCGAGGCTCACCAGAAGCCCCGACTGATGATGCAGCGGCGTCAGGCAGTAAACCGTGTCGGCGCGGCCCAGGTTGGCTGCCGACGCGGTGCCGAACGCTGACAGCGCCCAGCGATAGTTGGTGATCTGGCGGGCGACGAGTTCGCCGCCGATGTTGCTGAACCCGACGAACGCCAGGTCGCGCGCGAGCCCGGGGTTGGGCCGGTACCAACCGGGCAAGTCGACGACGTCGGGGTTGATCTTCTCCATATCTGTGACGTCTGCGTGCTCGGGCAGGTCCAGGTCGCGGGATTCGCCGCCGCCGAGCACCAGCACCCGCGTGCCGAGCCCGCGGGCCGCGTCCAGGTGGCTCGGATCGGCGATGATCTCCGACACCCCGCCGAGCCGAGCGGCGGCCGCCAGGTCGACGTCGGGCGGCATCAGCACCGCCACGGCGCCGAGACGCGACAGCGCGGCGATCGCGACGAGCGCACTGGGCCGGGTCTCCATCAGCACCCCGACGCGGGCGCCCTGGCGCACGCCCACGTCGATCAGGCCACGGACGACGTTGTTGATCCGGCGGTCCACCGCCTCGTAGGTGTGGACGCGGCCGTCGAACAGCAGGCATTCGCCTTGGGGTACATCGCGGGCCTGCTCGGACATGATGCGCCCGAGCGAGATGCGGGTGTGGTCGTTGATCTGGCCGAGGCGCGCGAGCCGCGGCAGCGTGCGATACGTCTCGACGGCCAACGTGCGCGCGGACTTGTTGGCCGCGACGAAGGCATCGGCCGCAGTGCGCGCGAGGCTGAACGCCAGCTCGGTCGCGGCGGCGGTGGTGTGGGCGACGCGGGAGGTGAACGAAACACCGCTCTCGTTGTGCTCGGCGGGCTGCAACGCCATCGGGTTGACGCCGTCGGGCTGAGCACCGCTGCCGTCGATCCACTTCACCCACTGCGCAACGGTCGGCCACGTCTGGCTGGCCGCCTTCGATCCCACGACGAGGCCGAAATGCCCTGCGCGGATGAGGAATTCGTAGACATCAGCCTTGGGCGCGGCGCGCTTGATGCCACGCACGGATGCGGGCTGACCGATGTCGTCGACCTCGCCGATCACGGCGAGCACCGGGCAGTCGATGTCGGACAGCGTGACCAGATCGCCGTGGATGGAGAAGCCGCCGCTCATCATCCGGTTGTGGGCGATGAACTGCTTGAGAAGCTCAGCGATGGCGGGGCCCGACCACGCGATCCAGCCTTCCGAGGCGAGGAACCGGCGCTGCTGTTCGCGCGGCAGCAGGGCCTCGCGGTCGTGCAGCTGGCGCAGGAATTCCAGTCGCGACTGCGCGGTCTTGATGGGGTCGAGCATTTGGAAGCCGGTGCGTGCCAGCCAGCCGGGAATGTCGATGCGACTGAACACGTGATCGGCCATGAAGTCGGCCGCCGCGGGCGCCAGGCTGGCCGGCATGTTCATCGGCAGCGCGGCCAGGGTGTCGACGGGCGAGCCGAACGCGACAATGCTGGCCAGGTCTTTGGACCGGCGGTAGGCCGCGCTCTGGTAGGCGAACATGCCGCCCTGCGAGTAGCCGGCCAGGTGCACGTCGCGGCCGGTGACCTCCTTGACGGTGTCGATCGCTTCGCTGAGTGCCACCACGTGGTCGGCGAGGTTGCGGTCCATGCCGCCTTCGACCTTGTCGGGCGAGCCGAAGTCGATGACCCATGGGTCGACGCCGGCGTTGTGCAGGATGCCGACGGCGCCGTCGTCGCGGGTGACGTCCCACATGTCGGCCGACATCATCATCGGATGCACCATCAAAACCGGGGGTCCCGGCCGTTTTGCGCTTGGACGCGTGTCGGGGGGGAAGTAGCGCCGCAGCCGGTACATCGGAACGCTCTCGATGATCTGGAACGGTGACGGTACGGCGCCGGTCTCCAGGCCGCCGTAGCGCAGCACCTCCAGCCCGTTCTGCGCGGTGGCCACCAGTCGCCCGACCGGCCTGGTAATCGCCGAAAGGTCCACCACGACCCACTCCCCTTATGCCGCTCCAGTCCCCCGACCGTCGACGTCATCATGGCATGTCGTCCGCATATCATCGGCGGCTGATGGCGAATCTGATCAACGTCGAGCGGGCGACCGTCGGCTATGGCACCCGCACGCTGTTGGACGCGGTCAGCCTCGGTGTCGAGGAGGGCGACGCGATCGGCGTCGTCGGGCGCAACGGCGACGGCAAAACGACCCTGCTGCAGGTGCTGACCGAAACCAGGCCGCCCGATTCGGGCCGGGTCACGCATACCTCCGGACTCTCGGTCGGCTATCTGCGACAGGGCGACGAGCTCCTTGGCGCCACCGTGCGGGAGGTGATCGTCGGCGGCCGGGCCGACCATGTGTGGGCCGCCGAGCCGGAGACCCGCGAGGTCGTCTCGCATCTGTTGTCCGGTGTGGATCTGGATGCTGAAGTCGTCCGGCTCTCCGGTGGTGAGCGTCGCCGGGTGGCGCTTGCCGAGGTGCTGCTCGCCGGCCACGACGTGCTGGTGCTGGACGAGCCGACCAACCATCTCGACGTCGAGGTGATCGGGTGGCTGGCGGGCTACCTGCGCGGGCGACGCACCAAGGCGTTGGTTGTGGTGAGCCACGATCGATGGTTTCTCGACGAGGTGTGCACGCGGACGTGGGAGGTGCACGGCGGCGCGGTCGACGCGTACGACGGCGGGTATGCGGCCTACGTCCTTGCGCGTGCGGAGCGGATGCGGCTGGCCGCGGGGACCGAGGCGCGCCGACGCAATCTGATGCGCAAGGAACTGGCCTGGCTTCGGCGCGGACCGCCGGCACGCACGTCGAAACCCAAGTTCCGGATCCAGGCCGCCAACGACCTGATAGCCAACGAGCCCCCGCCGCGCGATTCGCTTGTGCTGCAACGCTTTGCGACGACGCGCCTTGGCAAGGACGTGTTCGATCTGCACAGGGTTGTTTTGGAAGTGGCCGATCGAGTGATCTTGGACCGGGTGGACTGGTCCATCGGGCCGGGCGCCCGCATCGGGTTGGTCGGGGTGAACGGCACGGGCAAGACATCGGTGTTGCGGCTGCTGACCGGCGAGTTGCAGCCTTCGGCGGGCACGATCAAGCGCGGCACCACGCTTCGGATCGGCTATCTGAGCCAGGCATTGGTTGAGCTGGACAGTGCCTCGCGGGTCTTGGATGCCGTCGAGAACCGGCGCCGGGTAACCGAATTGGCGGGCGGACGCGAGATCACGGCCGACACCTTGCTGAAGGACTTCGGCTTCACCGGCGACAAGTTGACCGCGCGGATTGCGGACCTGTCCGGAGGCGAGCGGCGCCGGCTGCAGTTCCTGCGGCTGCTGCTCGACGAGCCGAACGTGTTGCTACTCGACGAGCCGACAAACGATCTCGATATCGACACGCTGACGGTGATCGAGGACTACCTCGACGGCTGGCCGGGAACGCTGATCGTCGTCACGCACGACCGGTATTTCCTCGAGCGCGTCAGCGACGTGACGTATGCGTTGACCGGCGGCGGCCGATGCGACATGCTGCCCGGCGGAATCGAGCAGTACCTCGCGGACCGAGTAGCGGCGGCTTCCGGTGAGACGAAGGCATCTGCGCCGGTGCGGGCGTCCGAGTCGGCGTCGGCCCGCGAGCGACGGGCTGGCAAAGAGATGGCCCGGATCGAAGGACAGCTGCAGAAGCTCGACGGTCAGATCGCGGCGTTGCATGACTCGATGGCGGAGGCGGCCGCCGATCATGTGCGGGTCGGCGAGCTCAACGTCCAGCTTCAGGAGCTATTGGAGCGCAAGGAAACGTTGGAAGAGGCGTGGCTGGCGGCGGCCGGGGACTGAGCCGCAACCGTCGTCAGCGCCTGAGCTGCATCCGCAACCGGTCAGCAGTGTCGCGAACAACGCCGAGTTGCTTGGCGACCTGTATCGGGGCCGTGCCGCCGCGGGCGTCGCGCGAGTTGACCGACCCGTCGACCGTGAGCACGTCGCGCACTTCTCCCGTCAGCTCCGGATGGATGTCGGCGAGCTCCGCGTCTTCGAGATCCTCGAGACCGACGCCGCGTGCCTCGGCCGCGCGCACCGCCGCACCCGCGGCCTCATGTGCGACGCGGAACGGAACTCCCCTGCGCACAAGCCATTCCGCCACATCGGTGGCCAACGTGAAGCCCAGTGGCGCCAGCTCCGCCATCCGGTCGACATCGAAGCGCAACGTCCCGACCAGGCCCGCCATCGCGGGCAGCAGCAGTTCGAGTTGGGCCACCGAGTCGAACACCGGCTCCTTGTCCTCTTGCAGATCGCGGTTGTACGCCAGCGGCTGCGCCTTCAGCGTCGCCAGCAACCCGGTGAGATTGCCGATCAGCCTGCCCGCCTTTCCGCGTGCCAGCTCTGCGATGTCGGGGTTCTTCTTCTGCGGCATGATCGAGCTGCCCGTCGACCATGAGTCGTGCAGCGTGACATAGCCGAATTCTGTTGTGCTCCAAAGGATGATGTCCTCTGCCAGCCGGGACAGGTCCACCCCGATCATCGACAGCACGAAGGCTGCCTCCGCTGCGAAGTCACGGGACGCGGTGGCATCGATGGAGTTGTCGGCCGCGGCTTCAAAGCCGAGGTCCTCAGCAATGGCGTCGGGATCAAGACCGAGCGACGATCCCGCCAGAGCTCCAGACCCGTACGGCGACACCGCCGCCCGCTTGTCGAAGTCGATCAGGCGGTCGACGTCGCGCAGCAGCGGATGAGCGTGCGCCAACAGATGATGCGCCAACAACACCGGTTGCGCCGATTGCAAATGCGTCTTGCCGGGCATGATGGCCGTCGGGTGCGCCGCGGCCTGGGTCGCCAGCGCAGCGACAACTTCGAGCGCACCGTCGGCCACTCGACGCACGGCGTCGCGCAGCCACATTCGAAACAGCGTGGCCACCTGATCGTTTCGCGACCGCCCGGCCCGCAGCCGGCCGCCCAGCTCCTCGCCGACCCGGTCGATCAGGCCACGCTCCAGCGCGCCGTGCACGTCCTCGTCGGTGACCAGCGGCCGGAAGCTGCCGTCCGCGACGTCCTCGGCCAGGCTGTCCAATCCGGTCAGCAGGCCATCGCGCTGCTCTTCGGTCAGCAGGCCGGCGCGATACAGCACCTGGGTGTGCGCCTTGGACGCAGCGACGTCATACGGTGCCAGCACCCAGTCGAAGTGTGTCGACTTGCTCAGCGCGGCAAGGGCATCGGACGGCCCGTCGGCGAACCGGCCGCCCCACAGTGAGCCCTCGTTGGTGCTCATATCTGCACACTCGATGCCGCGCGAGCGTGCACAGTTGTACACAAAATGCGGCGTGTCGACGTGCAGACACGCACGCTCGCGGTCATTTAGCGAGGTCCCTGCGGGCGGAAATCTTCGACGACAGGCCGTGCACGTGCACGAAGCCCTTGGCCGCCGACTGGTCGAATGTGTCGCCCTCGTCGTACGTAGCCAAGTTGAAGTCATACAGCGACTCTGCGCTCCGGCGGCCGTTGACCGCAATGTGCCCGCCGTGCAACACCATCCGGATCTCTCCCGACACATGCTCCTGCGTCTTGGCGACGAACGACTCCAGTGCGGACTTCAGCGGCGAGTACCAAAGCCCGTCGTACACCAGCTCTCCCCACTTCTGGTCCGTCGTCCGCTTGAACCGGCCGAGTTCACGTTCCAGCGTCACGTGCTCGAGTTCGGTGTGCGCGGTGATGAGCACCATCGCACCTGGCGCCTCATAGATTTCGCGGCTCTTGATGCCGACGAGCCGGTCCTCGACCACATCGAGCCTGCCGACACCCTGCGAACCCGCGCGCTCGTTGAGCTCCTCGATGGCCTGCAGCACGCTGACCGGTTTGCCGTCGATCGACACCGGCACACCCTTTTCGAATCCGACGATGACCTCGTCGGGCGTGCTCCAGTTGACGGTGGGGTCCTCGGTGTAGTCGTAGACGTCCTTGGTCGGCGCGTTCCACAGGTGCTCGAGGAATCCGGTTTCCACCGCCCGACCCCAGACGTTCTGGTCGATCGAGAACGGTGAGCGCTTGGTGACATTGATCGGGATCGCGTTCTCCTCGGCGAACGCGATGGCCTTCTCCCGCGTCCACGCGTAGTCGCGGACCGGGGCAAGCACCTCGAGATCCGGTGCCAGCGAAGCGAATCCGACCTCGAAGCGCACCTGGTCGTTGCCCTTACCGGTGCAGCCGTGTGCGACGATGCCGCCCCCGTGCTCGCGGGCCGCGGCCACCAGGTGCTTGACGATCAGCGGCCGGGACAACGCCGACACCAACGGATAACGGTCCATATACAGCGCATTGGACTTGATCGCGGGCAGGCAGTACTCGTCGGCGAACTCGTCTCGGGCGTCGACGACGACGGCCTCCACTGCGCCGCAGTCGAGTGCGCGCTTGCGGACGACCTCCATGTCCTCGCCGCCCTGACCGAGATCGATGGCGACCGCGACCACTTCTTTTCCGGTTTCCTTGCCGATCCAGCTGATCGCCACGGAGGTGTCCAAACCACCGGAATACGCCAGGATGACGCGTTCGGATCCCGATTTTGGCAACCTAATCTCCTCCTTGTTGGATGCTTTCAAGCTTTGCGGCGAGTTCAGCACCGGTCATCGGCTCACGAGCCACCACGAGGATGGTGTCGTCGCCGGCGATGGTCCCGACCACATACTGCAGTGCCGCGCGGTCGATCGCGCTGGCGAGGTAATGGGCGGCGCCCGGAGGCGTGCGCAGCACCGCGAGGTTTCCGCTGGCATCCGTTGACACCAACAGCTCGCCGAGCAGACGCGACATGCGTTCGGTGCCGCCGGTGACGCCGCGCACCGGGCTGCCGTCCTCTGGCACGACGTACACGCCCACGCCGCCGTCCGCGCCCCGCAACTTCACCGCACCGAGCTCCTCGAGGTCGCGTGACAGCGTGGCCTGCGTGACGTCGATGCCTTCGTCGGCCAGCATCGCGGCCAGTTCGGTTTGGCTGTGCACCGACTGCGACGACAGCAGCGAGACGATGCGCGCCTGCCGCCCGACCCGGGTCGCGGACGTCATGCCTCGACTCCCACTCGTCCCCTGCCCTTCGGGCGTGGGCCCACCGGTCCTCGCTCGTACCTCGCTGCGATCCTCACTCGCGCTCGCCTTCGGGAAGTCATGACCGCTCCAGCAGCCACACCAGCAGCGCCTTCTGTGCGTGCAGCCGGTTCTCGGCCTCGTCCCACACCGCGCTGTGCGGCCCGTCGATCACCTCGTCGGTGATCTCGTATCCGCGGTGCGCGGGAAGGCAATGCAGGACAATCACATTCCGCTGTGCCCGAGCGAGTAACGCCGCGTTGACCTGGAAGGGCCGAAACGGCCTCACCCGATCCAGTCCGTCGTTCTCCTGGCCCATCGACGTCCAGGTGTCGGTGACAAGCACGTCCGCGCCGTCAGCGGCAGCATGTGGATCCGCGGTCAACGTCACCGACGCGCCGGTGTCGGCGGCACGCTTCTCGGCGGCCGCGACGAACTGTGGGTCAGGCTCGAAACCGGCGGGAGCGGCGATGGTGACGTGGATGCCTGCGGTGACGCCGCCGAGCATCAGCGAGTGCGCCATGTTGTTGGCGCCGTCGCCGAAGTAGGCCAACCGCAGCCCGTTCAGCGTGCCCAGGCGTTCGTCGAGCGTCTGGAGGTCGGCGAGCACCTGGCATGGGTGGAACTCGTCGGACAGTGCGTTGACAACGGGGACCGTGGCGCCAGATGCCATGGCGCTCAGGCGTTCCTGTGCGAACGTACGCCACACGATCGCGTCGACATACCGCGACAACACACGTCCCGTGTCTTCGAGGGTCTCCTCACGACCGAGTTGCGTGCTACGACCGTCGACCACGACGGCGTGTCCGCCGAGTTGTCCGATGCCGATCTCAAAGGAGAACCGGGTGCGGGTGGAGTTCTTGTCGAAGATGACGGCTACGCCGCGCGGCCCCTCGAGCGGTCGCGCACTGAACGGATTCGCCTTGAGTTCACGAGCCAGCGCCAGCACCTCGGCCTGCTCGTCCGGCGTGAGGTCGTCGTCGCGCAGAAAATGACGGGTCACGCCTGGGCCCCCTTGTCCAGCACGCCAGGCAGCGCTGTGAGGAAGTCGTCGATCTGCGCCTCGGTGATCACCAGCGGCGGCGCCAGCCGGATCACATCGGGCGCAGCGGCGTTGACCAGGAAACCGGCGTCGCGGGCCGCGGCCTCGACGGGTTTGGCGGCGTCAGCGGTCAGCACCACACCCTGCAGCAGACCGCGGCCCCGGACGTAGTCGACGAGCGGATGATGCAGCGCCTCGATGCCATGCGACAACGTCTTGCCCAGCACGTCGGCGCGGCCGACCAGTTCCCCGTCGGCGAGCACCTTGATCACCGCATTCGCGGCGGCCGTGCAGACCGGGTTGCCGCCGAACGTGCTGCCGTGCAAACCGGGTGTGAGCAGATCGGCGGTCTTGCCGACGGCGAGGCACGCACCGATCGGCAGCCCGCCGCCCAACCCCTTGGCCAGGGTGACGATGTCGGGTGTGATGCCGTCGTGCTGGTGTGCGAAAAAGGCTCCGGTGCGGCCCATTCCGGTCTGCACCTCATCGAGCACCAGCAGCGCGCCGTACTTGGTGGTGATCTCCCGCGCGGCGACCAGGTAGCCGGCCGGCGGAACAACCACGCCGCCCTCCCCCATGATCGGCTCGAGAAACACGGCTGCGGTCGCGTCGTCGACAGCGGCTTCCAGCGCTGCGACGTCGCCGTACGGAACATGCGTGACGTCACCGGGCAGCGGCTCGAACGGCTCCTGTTTCGACGGTTGGCCGGTCAACGCCAGCGAGCCCATCGTGCGGCCGTGAAAAGCACCATGAGCGGCAACGAGTTTCGTGCGCCCAGTCAGCCGGGTGATTTTGAACGCGACCTCGTTGGCCTCGGTCCCGGAATTGCAGAAGAACACCCTGGCGTCAGCACCGAGCAGTCCGACGAGCGATTCGGCCAGTGCGACACCGGGTTCGGTGGCGTACAGGTTGGACGTGTGTCCCAGCGTGTTGAGCTGACGGGTGACAGCCTCGATGATCGCGGGGTGGCGGTGACCGAGGATGTTGACCGCGATGCCACCGAGCAGGTCGACATACGACTTGCCGTCGACGTCGGTCACCACGGCTCCCTCGCCGCTGGCCAGCGCGAGCGGCGGTGTGCCGTAGTTGTTCATCATCACGCCGGACCAGCGCTGCAAGAGGGTGCTCATGCCGGTACCACCTTGGTGCCCGTCCCTTCGTCGGTGAACAACTCGACCAGTACGCAGTGTTCGACGCGGCCGTCGATGACGTGTGCGCTCGGCACCCCGCCCGACACCGCGCGCATGCACGCCTCGATCTTGGGCACCATGCCCGACTCCAGTTTCGGAAGCAGTTGCGTCAGCGCCGCGGTGTCGATCTCGCTGACCAATGAATCTCGGTCGGGCCAGCTGGTGTAGAGGCCTTCGACGTCGGTCAGCACCACGAGCTTCTCGGCGCCGAGCGCCTCGGCCAGCGCGGCCGCCGCGGTGTCGGCGTTGATGTTGTGCACGACGCCCTCGGCGTCGGGAGCGATCGTCGAGACCACCGGAATACGGCCTGCGGCAATCAGATCCATCAGTGCCGCGGCATCGACACGCTCGACGTCGCCGACCAGCCCGATATCGGTCGCGACGCCGTCGACCGTGACGCTGCGGCGCACCGCCGTGAACAGATGGGCGTCCTCGCCGGTGATGCCGACTGCGTACGGGCCGTGCGCGTTGATCAGGCCCACCAGCTCGCGGCCGACCTGTCCGAACAGCACCATGCGTGCCACGTCCAGCACCTCGGGTGTGGTGACACGGAAGCCACCCTTGAAATCGCCTGCGATGCCAAGGCGTTTGAGCATCGCACTGATCTGCGGTCCACCGCCGTGCACGACGACCGGATGGATGCCGCAGTTACGCAGGAACACCATGTCGGCAGCGAAAGCGGACTTGAGCACGTCGTCGGTCATTGCGTTGCCGCCGTACTTGATGACCACGATCTTGCCGTGCATTTGCTTGAGCCACGGCAGCGCCGCGGCGAGCACCTGCGCCTTCAGCGGCGTAGCGAGCGTCATGAGCTGTACGCCGAGTTCTCTTCGACGTAGCCGTGCGACAGATCCGTGGTGCGGATACTCGCTCGATCCGACCCGACGCCGAGATCGATCGTGACGTCGATATCGGCGCCGGACAGGTCGACGTCGCGTGCGCCCGGGGCTCCGGTGCCGTCGACACAGACCGGAGATCCGTTGAACGACACACCGATCCGATCGGCATCGAGAGCAACCGGCGCCATGCCGACCGCAGCCAGCACCCGGCCCCAGTTCGGATCCGAGCCGAACAGCGCGGTCTTGACCAGGCTGTCGCGTGCCACCACCCGGGCCGCTGTCAGCGCGTCGGCTTCGGAGGCGGCGCCGGTGACCGTGATGACGACGCGTTTGGTGACGCCCTCGGCGTCGGCCTGCAACTGCGCGCACAGGTCGTCGCACACGCGCAGCACCGCGTCATCGAGTTCGCTTTGGCTGGGTGTGATCTCGCTGGCTCCAGATGCCAGCAGCAGCACGGTGTCGTTGGTGGAGCAGCTTCCGTCGACGTCGAGGCGGTCGAAGGTCAAGGCCGCGGCGTTGCGCAGGGCATGGTCCAGTGCCGCGGCGTCGGCGACCGCGTCGGTGGTGATCACCGTCAGCATCGTCGCCAGCGACGGCGCCAACATGCCCGCGCCCTTGGCCATGCCGCCGACCGTCCAGTTGCCGCTGTGGTGCAGCGCAACCTGTTTCGGCACGGTATCGGTGGTCATGATGGCGCGGGCGGCTTCCTCGCCTCCGGTCAGCCCGCCTGCCAACTCGTGCACGATCTCGGTGACGCCGGCCAGCACCTTGTCCATCGGCAGCCGATCGCCGATCAGCCCGGTCGAGCAGACCGCCACCTCGATGGCGCCGGTTTCGGTGCCCCAGTCAGACAGTGCCGCGGCGACGGCCTCCGCGGTCGCGTGTGTGTCCTGAAACCCTTGTGGCCCTGTGCAGGCGTTGGCGCCACCGGAATTGAGGACCACCGCGCGCAACCGGCCCGTGGTCAGCACCTGCTGCGACCACAGCACCGGCGCAGCCTTGACCTTGTTGCGGGTGAACACGCCCGCCGCCGCGTAGTCGGGCCCCTCGTTGAACACCAGGGCCAGGTCGAGTGCGCCGGACACCTTGATGCCGGCTGCGATTCCGGTGGCTCGAAAACCTGCGGGCGCGGTGACGCCCTGTGTGCGCACCAGCCGGGTGGTTTCGGTGGTATCGGTCACGGCGCCACTCCCACGATCGAAAGTCCTTCCGTCTCTGGCCAACCCAATGCGAGGTTCATCGATTGCACGGCGGCGCCACCGGTCCCCTTGACGAGGTTGTCGATGGCGGCGATGACGACGAGCATCCCCGCATCTTCATCCAGGGCCACCGCCAACTGGGCGGCGTTGCTCCCGATCACCGCGCCCGTCTTCGGCAGCTGGCCTTCTGGCAGTAGATGCACGAAAGGCTCTGCATCGTAAGCTTTTTCGTAGGCAGCGCGCAGCTGCGACAGCGGCGCCGATGTGCGGGCGGTGCAGGTGGCCAGGATGCCGCGGGACGTCGGGATGAGCACCGGCGTGAACGACACCGTGACGTGCTTGTCGGTCAACGCCGCCAGACCCTGCGCGATCTCCGGAGTGTGGCGGTGTTTGCCGCCGATGTTGTAGGCACGGGCCGATCCGATCACCTCGGAGCCGAGCAAGTCCACCTTGGCCGCCCGGCCGGCACCGGAGGTCCCGCTGACCGCGACGACGGTGACGGCGGGCTCGATCAGGTCCTCGGCGATCGCAGGCCAGAGCGCCAGCAGCGCCGCGGTGGGATAGCAACCGGGCACGGCGATCCGCTTGGCGTCCCGCAACTGCTCGCGCGCGCCTGGCAGTTCGGGCAGCCCGTACGGCCAACTGCCCGCGTGCGCGGAGCCGTAGAACCTCTCCCATGCTGTCGCGTCAGTGAGCCGGAAGTCGGCACCGCAGTCGATGACCACGGTCTCGGAGCCCAACTGCTCGGCCAGCGCGGCGGAATGCCCGTGCGGCAGGGCGAGGAACACGACGTCGTGGCCTGCCAGCACGTCGATATCGGTCGCGTCGAGAACCCGGCCCGCCAGTGGCAGCAGGTGGGGGTGGTGTTCGGCCAGTGTCGTGCCCGCGCTGGCTGCGGCGGTGAGCGCGCCGATGGTCAACCTGCCGTCCGCGTAGGCCGGATGGCCGAGCAGGAGCCGAAGGATCTCGCCACCGGCATATCCGCTGGCACCGGCGACCGCGACAGACGTCATGCAGCGATTCTGCATGGTTATGCAGCGTGTCGCAAATTGATTTACCAAGCAGGGCCCGCGTTCGGCCGTTTGGGACGACGTGGGGCCCTCATACTGTGCGTGACGGCAACTTCCGGGGGGAATCGTGACTGCGTCTGTACTCACACCTGTCGACCTGACCGGGTCGTTTGCGGCCAATCTGCACGGCATGCTGCGAGATGCAGCGGAGCAAGGGCCGCTGGCCACCGACATCGCCACCGGCGCCACGATCGTCCTGCGCCAGCACGACGTCGAAACGTTGGCCCACGATCCGCGCCTCGAGGGCATCGGGCTGATCTTGTTCGACATGATGGGGATCGCCGACGGCCCCCTGCGCGACTGGTACGCCAAAGTCATGTTCACCACCGAAGGTGACTACCACCGCCGCATCCGATCGCTGGTGTCGCGCGCGTTCACGCCCCGCTCTGTCGCGGCACTTCGCGGAAGCGCTGCCCAGATGGCGCACGACGCCGTCGCCGCGGCCCAAGAGACCGGCGACCTGCTCACCACCTCGTCACTGGGCACCCGCATGATCTGTCGACTGCTCGGAGTGCCGGACGGCGACGACGCGGTGTTCACCAAGTGGGCCGAAGCGCTGAGCCCCGTGTTCTTCGTCATGACGCCCGAACAGATCGCCGATGCGACCACCGCGATCGTTGAGATGCAGGACTACGTTGATGAATTGACCCGCCGACGCGCCAAGGACCCCGGCGACGATCTGATCACCTCACTGCTCGCTGCCGAGTCGGACGGGGAGCGCCTGACCCACGCCGAAACGGTGACGATGATCACCAATCTGCTTGTCGCCGGGCATGATACGGCGGGCAGTCAGATCCCGTGCAGCATCCTGGTCGCGCTGCAACACCGCGACCACTTGACAGGAGTTCTCGACGACGCGGCCCGATTCACCAGTGCTGTCAGCGAGACCATGCGGATGGAACCGAGTATCCCAGCAATCCCCCGCACCGCCGTGGCGCCGATTGACCTACACGGCACCACGATTCCGGTCGGGTCGATGGTGTTTCTGTGTATCGCGTCGGCATGTCGCGATGCATCCGCCTGGCCCGAGCCAGACCGCTTCGACCCCGACCGATTCACCAGACCGGATACCGCCAAGCTGCTCAATTTCGGTGCAGGCACTCACTATTGCCTGGGCACCGCGTTGGCCAAGATCGCTGTCGAGGAGGCGGTGGGTGCCGTGCTCGCCGCCGATCCCCCCTTGCACCTGTCGGAGGATGTCGCCGAAATTCCGTGGCGCCAGGTGCTTGGCCGCAGCCCCGCCCGGCTGATGGTCAGCGCCGACGCGTGATGACCTAGGCGCGTTGGACGGCGCCGACGCGGTCTGCGGCGGCCCTGACGGCGGCGTCGCGGGCGGCGCTCGCCTCGTCCTCGGTCAACGTCCGATCGGCGGCGCGGAATCTCAGCGCGAGCGTCAGCGACTTGCGGCCATCTCCGATCTGCGGGCCGGTGTAGACGTCGAACAGCCGAACATCCTCGAGCAACTCGCCTGCGCCGTCGCGCACCGCCTCGACGACATTCTGCGCGGCGACATCCACAGCGACGATCAGGCTGACGTCCTGGAAGACAGCCGGGAACGGCGAAACCCGCGGGGCGGGCAGCCGATCAGACAGCGGGATCGCGTCGAGATTCAGTTCCACCGCGCAGGTCCCCTTGGGCAGGCCCGCACGTTCCACGACCGCCGGATGCAACTGTCCGGCGTATCCGACGACCAACGCGTCCTGGCCATCACCGATGACTACCTCGGCGCACCGGCCCGGGTGCCATGGCAGATGTTGCGCACCTCGCAGCGTCACCTCGACGCCTGCGGCACGGCCGATTACACGCACCGAATCGAACGCGTCGGACGCCTCGACAGGCCGGCCGGGTCCCCATGGACCCGCCGGTTCACGCTGGCCCGCAAGCACAATGCCGACGTGCTGGGGTTGGTGGGGCAGCGAGGCATCGAGCGTGGCGACCTCGTCGTCGGTGGGCCTGCGATTGTTCGGAATGCGTTCGACGGCACGGATTTCCGACGTGGGCTCGACGACTTGCTGAATCGCGTAAAGCGCAACGTCGACGGCACCTCGGGATACGTTGCGCACCAAGGCTTCCAGCAGCCCCGGCAGCAGCGTGGTCGCCAGTTCGGGACGGTCGGACTCGAGCGGATTGAGCACCTTGGTGGTGTTGCGTCGCGGATCCTCGGCCGGCAATCCCCACTGATCGAAAACGCCCGCCGGCAAGAACGGCGTCGGCAGTATCTCGACATAACCGTTGAGCGCCAACGACTTTCCGATCGCGCGGCGGCGCTTCTGCACGGGCGTGAGACCGCGTCCCGCCGGGGCCTGCGGCAGCACGGACGGGATGATCTCGAGGCCTTCCAGCCGCAGCACCTCTTCGACGAGGTCTGCCGGCTCGCGCAGGTCGGGCCGCCAACTCGGTGGGGTTGCCGTCACCAGGTCGCCGTCAGTCGCGACGTCGGCGCCGATCTGTGTCAACCTGCGCTGCGTGGTGCCCTCGGCGTAGTCGACGCCTGCGGTGCGGGCGGGCAGGTCGGCCGGCATGCTCACCGGCGCCGGGGACCAGTTGTCCCGCGGTGGATCACCACGCCAGTCAGTCAGCGTGGGTTCGATTGTGCCGCCTGCGATATCGGCCAGCAGCGTGGCGGCCCGGTCCAGGGCCGCGATGGACACAGCAGGATCCACAGTGCGCTCGTAACGACGGCCCGACTCGCTGGTCAGGTGCAGCCGCCGTTGGGTCCGCGACACCGCGGCGGGATCCCACACCGCTGCCTCCAGCATCAGGTCGGTGGTGGTGTCACGCACCTCGGTGGTGCCCGCGCCCATGATGCCGCCGATGGCCGCGGTCGCGACGTCGTCGACGATCAGCACATCGCGGGGGTCGAGCTTGCGCTCGACGTCGTCGAGCGTGACGACCGTCTCCCCCGGCTCCGCGAAACGCACCTTCAAGCCGCCGGTGATCAGGCTGCGGTCGTGGGCATGCATCGGGTGACCGAGTTCGAGCATCACGTAATTCGTCACGTCGACAGCGGGTGAGATGGCGCGGATCCCGGACAGCAGCAGTCGCCGCTGCATCCACCACGGCGACACCGCTTTCGGGTCGATACCCGTCACCGGCCGCAGCCCGAACCGCAGTACACCGGTGCCGGGTTGAATCGTGACGGGCAGGGCGTCGCCATCGGCCGGCAGTGGCGGCACATCGGCGGGGTCGACGTAGTCGAGGTCGTAGGCGCAGGCGATCTCACGGGCCATACCGCGCACCGACAGGCAGTAGCCGCGGTCCGGCGTGATGGCCAGGTGGAACACGACGTCGTCGAGTCCGAGCACGTCAGCGGCGGACGTGCCGGGTTCCGCCGTGCCCCCAGGCAGCACCAGAATGCCCGAATGGTCGGTGCCCAAGTTGAGTTCGGAGGTCGAGCAGATCATGCCGTCCGAGATGCGGCCGTACGTCTTTCGTGTCGCGATGGTGAAGTCGCCGGGCAGCACCGTTCCGGGCAGTGCCACGACCACCAGATCGCCGACTGCGAAGTTGGTTGCACCGCAGACGATGTCGCGAGGTTCGGTCTCGCCGACGTCGACCTTGACCGCTCGGATCGGCTTCTTGAACTCGGTGAGTTCCTCGAACGCGGTGACGCGGCCCACCGTCAGCGGGCCAGTGACGGGCCCGACGGGAATGATCTCCTCGACCTCGTGGCCGATCCGGATCAGGGTGTGCTCGAGCTCATCTGGTGACACGTCCCACCCGGGAGCCCCGGCCTGCACGACGTCGCGCAGCCAGCTGTACGGCAGCCGCATCAGGCCCCTACCCCGAACGGCAGCGAGAAGCGCACGTCGCCCTCGACCATGTCACGCATGTCGGGAATGCCGTTGCGGAACTGCAGGGTGCGCTCCAATCCCATGCCGAACGCGAAGCCGGAATACACGGAAGGGTCAATGCCGCAGGCGCGCAACACATTTGGATTGACCATGCCGCAACCGCCCCATTCCACCCAGCCAGGGCCGCCCTTCTTGTTGGGGAACCAGATGTCCACCTCGGCGGACGGTTCGGTGAACGGGAAGAAGTGCGGGCGGAACCGGGTGCGGCCCTCGGGCCCGAACTCCGAGCGGGCGAACGCGTCGAGCGTGCCACGCAGGTGCGCCATCGTCAGCCCTTTGTCCACTGCCAGCCCCTCGACCTGATGGAAGACCGGGGTGTGGGTGGCGTCGAGCTCGTCGGTGCGAAACGTGCGGCCGATCGAGATGATGTACACCGGCAGGTCACGCTCCAGCAGCGCCCGGATCTGCACCGGCGAGGTGTGCGTGCGCAACACCTGGCGCGAACCGTCTGGAGCGACATAGAAGGTGTCCTGCTCGCTGCGCGCCGGGTGATCGGGCGGGAAATTGAGCGCGTCGAAGTTGAACTGCTCGGTCTCGACCTCGGGCCCCTCGGCCAGCTCCCAGCCCATTGCGACGAACGTGTCGGCGATGTGCTCGGCGAGGATGGTGATCGGGTGCCTGGCGCCGATCGGCTGGCGGGTGGACGGCAGCGTGACGTCGATGCGCTCGGCGACCAGGACAGCGGCGTCGCGCTCGGCCCGCAGCGCGGCAAGACGATCGTCGTAGGCGCGCTGCGCCTCGGTACGCGCTACGTTGACCCGCTTGCCTGCGTCGGCGCGATCGCCCTTGGGCAGTGACCCAAGAGCCTGGCGCGCCAGCGCGATCGGTGAGCGATCGCCGAGGTGCTCGGTCTTTGCGCGCGCGAGCTCATCCAAATCGGCGGCCAGATCGAACGCATGCTGGGCCGCGCTGACGGCTTTGGTCAGCGACTCTTCGGACAGGTCTCCTGCCTGATCAGCCACCCGGCGATCGTACGCGATCGCCTGTTGTGGCCTCGCACGCATTACGTGCCGGTGCCCGGGCCTTGCGGCGTCGCGTGAGCGCCTCAGCCATCACCGCTCCGGCCAGGCCTGCCGCGGTGGCCATCAGCAGGTCGGTGCTGCCCAGCACCAGGAAGCCGAACGCCGCCGCAACCCGAAGCAGCGCGAACCGCACCCGCGTCCAGTCGTGCGGGCGGCCGAAGCGTGCCGACAGCAGCATGCCCAAGGCAAGTGCCACCGCATGTCCGACGTCGGTGAAGTCACGGCCGACGGCCACCATCGCGACCCCGACCGCGACGAACCAGCCGATCCACGCCGGCCGCCAGCGCCGAGGGATCGCGGTGGTCAGCGAGCCCAGCACCGCCACGGCCCCGTAGCTCATGCCGACGTCCGTCGCGCGACTGACCGACACCGGTAGCCACGTCAGCTTCACCGCTGCGGTCAGGCCCGCGGCGACCAGCAGCGTGGCACCGAGGTGCCCCACTACGAACGCCACGACCAATCGGCCGCTGCCCCACATCAACTCCGCGACAGCTAGCAGGCAGACCAGCCCGGGCAGCCAGACGTAGATCGGTCCGGCATCGATGACGAACGCGCTGTAGAGCAGCGTGCTCAAATGCCCATGGCTGAGGTTGTGGAGGTTGGTGCTGACATGACGGACCACCCAGTCCTGCACCTGCGGACCGAGGCCGTACAGGGCAACCGTGACACAGGTCACGACGACCGCATACGCCGCGGTTGCGCGGACCCGGGCCAGCTGGGCGAGCAGTCGGAGCAACATCTTCACCAACTATGCGCCGGCGGCGTCATCCTCGTCTTGTTCAGCACCTGGCAACTGCCTGCGAGTTCTCAAGCGGTACATGGCGAGGTCGGCGGGGACGCCGTCCTGTTTGGCCGTAAAGACTTGCCTGCGAAGCCGTTTCGCCGTCACGCCCAGAGTGGCGAAGTCCTCGTCCGGAATCCGGTCAAGCGTCGCCCCTGACACCACCAGTTCGCCCTTGGTGGCTCGCTCCATCACCCGCGCGGCGATGTTGACGTCCACCCCGAGCCAGTCCGAACCGATCCGCTGCGGGCGGCCGGTGTGGACGCCAACTCGCATCCGCGGCGTATAACCTTCCACCTCAACAGTTTTCACCGCCTCGCGAGCGGCGATCGCGGCCCGCACGGCGGTGATGGGCTCGGCGAACACCGCCATGATGCCGTCGCCCAACCGCTTGACGATCTGGCCGCGCGCCTCGAGCAACGGTGGTTCGACCACCTGAGAAACCCGGCGCAACAACTTCAGCGTCGCCTCGTCGCCGGCACTCAACGACCACGACGAAAAGCCCACCAGGTCCGTAAAGACCAGCGTCACCTCGCGATTCGCCGGCTTTCCCGACACCCGCTCCGTCAGCGCCTGCCACACCTGCAATGCGCCAAGGCTGACTTCGCGCGAGGCGGCCTCCCGCTCCAGCAGACGATCAGCGGCCCGCGCCGCCGCACGCGGGCCCCCAACACCGTCGGCTGACAGCGGATCTCCGAAATCGGGATCACCGGGCAATGCCCGCCGCGCCCGGCGCAGGAACGCGATGACAGCCGGGTTGTGATTGGTGCTCTTCAGCCAACCCCTCGGGCCGGATGATTGTGGGACGGGTCGCTCGTCGATCGACTCGACATCATCCACAGCCGTCAGCCTAATGGAGGCAGATTCGATGGCTAAACATCCTGGTCACAGGCGTGTGGCGCGCCGATGGAGGGTGAGTAACGCTGTGCCGCCACGCGCCGTCAAATCGTAGACAACGTGTGTTGTCAACATTATCGTTGGACTGTGCGCTCAACGACGACCGCAAACGACGGCAACCCTCTCGGCCCCGACTCGCTGACGTGGAAGTACTTCGGCGACCTGCGCACCGGCATGCTCGGCGTGTGGATCGGCGCGATCCAGAACATGTATCCCGAACTGGGCGCCGGCGTCGAAGATCATTCGATCCTGCTGCGCGAGCCGCTGCAGCGGGTCGCCCGCTCGGTGTACCCGATCATGGGCGTCGTCTATGACGGCGAGCGCGCTTCCCAGACCGGCGAGCAGATCAAGAGCTATCACAAGACGATCAAGGGCATCGACGCCGAAGGCCGTCGCTATCACGCGCTGAACCCCGAGACCTTCTACTGGGCGCACGCCACGTTCTTCATGCTCATCATCAAGACCGCCGAGTATTTCTGCGGCGGACTGACCGAGGCCGAGAAGCGTCAGTTGTTCGACGAGCATGTGCAGTGGTACCGGATGTACGGCATGAGCATGCGGCCGGTGCCCACGTCGTGGGAGGAATTCCAGGAGTACTGGGAACGCAAGTGCAGCGAGGAGCTCGAGATCAACAAGGCCACCCTCGACATCTTCACGATCCGCATCCCCAAGCCGTGGTTCGTGCTGATGCCGACCCCGGTGTGGGACCAACTGCTGCGCCCGATGGTCGGCGCGCAGCGCTGGATCGCCGCCGGATTGTTCGACGAAGCGGTGCGGGAGAAGGCAGGCATGCGCTGGACACCCGGTGACGAGGTGCTGCTGAGGCTGTTCGGCAAGCTCGTCGAGCTGGCGTTCGTCGCCGTTCCGGACGAGATCCGGTTACATCCGCGGGCGTTGGCGGCCTACCGACGCGCGGAGGGCCGACTGCCCGCCGACGCGCCCCTGGTCGAGGCGCCTGCGTTCATGGCCCCGCCACGCGACCGGCACGGTCTGCCCATGCACTACCAGCCGCAGCGCAAGTCTCTGCTCGATCGAGCCGGGTCGCTGGTGCACACGACGTTCTCGTTGGCAGGGCTGCGCCCCGCGCGTGGACGCGGTAAGGCAGCCTGAAGGCATGCTGGAATGGTCTGACGTCGATGTTGCTGTGCGCGATGCCGTGCGCGAGTTCGTCGACAAAGAGATTCGTCCGCACGTCGACGCGCTGGAAAGCGGCGAGATGGAGCCCTACCCCATCATCCGCAAGTTGTTCGCGACGTTCGGCATCGCGGAGATGGCGCGCGACTCGCTGAACAAGCGGCTCGCAAAACTAAGCGAGGGTGGCGTGTCGTCGGGCAAGACGTCCTCAGGCGGCGGCATGTTCGGTGAGGGCTCAGGCGGAATGGGCTTCGTCGTGGTCAGCGAGTTGTGCCGGGTGTCGATGGGCATCGTCACCGGCATGGGTGTTTCGCTGGGCTTGACGGTGCCGACGATCATGGGCCGCGGCACGCTGGCGCAGCAGGAGCGTTGGCTGCCCGATCTCGTGACGTACGACAAGATCGGCGCGTGGGCGATCACCGAACCCGACTCCGGTTCGGATGCTTTCGGCGGCATGAAGTCCTACGTGGTGCGCGATGGTGACGACTACATCCTCAACGGGCAGAAGACATTCATCACCAACGGGCCCGACGCCGACGTGGTGGTCGTGTACGCGAAACTCGACGAGGGTGACGGCGTCCCCAAGCGCGACCGCAAGGTGTTGACATTCGTCCTCGATCGCGGCATGGAGGGCTTCGTCCAGTCAAAACCCTTCCGCAAGATGGGAATTCACAGTTCGCGCACCGGTGAGTTGTTCTTCAACAACGTCCGGCTCGGTCGGGATCGGCTGCTCGGTGAGACCGAGGACGCGGCGGGCGACGGTCGGGCCAGTGCGCGGTCCAATTTCTCGGCCGAACGGATCGGGGTCGCGGCGATGGCACTCGGCGTCATCGAGGAGTGTCTGCGGCTGTGCGTCGACTACGCGAAGAGCAGGACGCTGTGGGGCCAAGAGATCGGCCAGTTCCAGCTGATCCAGCTCAAGCTCGCGAATATGGAAGTCGCGCGAATGAACGTGCGCAACATCCTGTTTCGGGTTATCGAGTCAGCGCAGAAGGGCGTGTCGATTTCGCTGCCTGAGGCGTCGGCGATCAAGTGGTACTGCTCGCAAGCCGCCACCGACGTCGCGATGGACGCGGTGCAACTGTTCGGCGGCAACGGCTACATGACCGAGTACCGGGTTGAGCAACTGGCGCGCGATGCGAAGTCGTTGATGATCTACGCCGGGAGCAACGAGGTGCAGATCACCCACGTCGCCAAGGGGCTGCTGAGCGGCGGCTAGGCAGTACGCGGCGGGCGGGCAGACAGCGACAAGCCAGCGACTTTGCCATGTAATTCTTGAACGCGCTTGTAGATCCGTTCCTCAGTGGACCGCGGCATGTATCCGGGAAGGTATCGGCCACGTTCGGGTCGTATTACCCGATCGTGGGCGATCTCCCGACGCAGAGCCTCGGAGACCGCCTTCGACGCGCGTCCGGCGGTGCGGAAGCCGTGATAGGCCAGCGCGTCGACCAATTCATCGACGGTGGCCGGGCCATGGTCGAACAGGTACGCGGTGACGAGGTAACGGAGATCGGTACCCCTGACCTGTAGCGAGTCGCTCATGGGCAGACAATGGCACGCGGGTACGACAGAAACGCACTGTCGAGTGGCCACTTGTTGGTCGCTTTTCGGCGATTTGCGTGGCATAACTGGCCACTCGGCGCCTAACGTCGGTGCGCGCGTGCGCTCTGGTACAGGCATATCGAGGCGGCGGACGCGACGTTGAGGCTCTCCGCACTGCCCGGCATCGGAATGTGCACCCGATGCGTCGCCATTGCCGCCAATTCGCTTGGCAGACCGTGCGCCTCGGGCCCGAACAACCATGCCGCAGGCGGCGAAAGGTCGGCGTCGTCGAGGCTGAGCTCGCCGTCGACGGTCGTGGCCAACACCTGCAGGCCCGCGCCGAGCAGCGCACCGACGGCGGCACCGGCGTCGTCGTCGGAGACCACGGGGATCGAGAAGATGCTGCCCGCCGAGGCCCGTAGGCACTTGCCGTTGTAGGGATCGACGCTGTGCCCGGCCAGCACCACCGCGTCGGCGCCCATCGCGTCGGAGATGCGGATCAGTGTGCCGGCATTACCGGGTTCAGAGATCTCCACCGCGACAGCCACCAGCCTCGGCGAATCGGCAAGCACGTCGTCCAGCGTCGTCTCAGGCACCGAACACACCGCCACCAATCCGACCGGAGTCACGGTGTCGGACAACGCTTTTGCGGCACGCTCCGTCACCAGATGCACCGGGGTGTCGGCGAGCATGGCGCCGAACCTGCTCATCGCGGATTCGGTGGCGAATACCTCAGAAACGAGTCCGCGCCGCAACGCTGCCTCGACGAGATTGGGTCCCTCGGCGAGAAAGCGTGCGGCGCGGCGTCGTCCGATGTGGCGGTTCAGCTTGACCGCGGCCGCCACCCGTGCGGAGCGCTCGGTGAGCGTCAGGCGGCCTCGCCGGATGGCGCATTCACGTCACTGGGCAGCGCGCCCTTGGCGACCTCGACCAGCGCGGTGAACGCGGCCGGGTCGCTGACCGCGATCTCGGCGAGGTTCTTGCGATCCACCTCGACACCGGCGGCCTTCAGGCCCTGGATCAACCGGTTGTAGGTGATGTCGTTGGCGCGGGCCGCCGCGTTGATCCGGGAGATCCACAGTTTGCGGAACTCACCCTTGCGGGCACGCCGGTCGCGGTAGGCGTAGGTCAACGAATGCAGCTGCTGCTCTTTGGCTTTGCGATACAGCCGCGACCGCTGACCGCGGTAGCCCTTGGATGCCTTGAGTACTGTGCGCCGCTTCTTCTGAGCGTTCACTGCGCGCTTGACGCGTGCCATGGGAGATTCCTAATCGTCGGGGGTCGTACAGGGCTGGGCTACTTAGCCGTTCAGCAACTTCTTGATGCGCTTGGTGTCGTTGGCCGCCACCTCGGTGCGACCGTCCAGGCGACGGGTGCGCTTGGTCGGCTTGTGCTCGAGCAGGTGCCGACGGTTGGCCTTCTGGCGCACGACCTTGCCGGTGCCGGTCAGCCGGAACCGCTTGGAAGCGCCGCTGTGGGTCTTCGCCTTTGGCATGTGTCCTCTTTCAGTTCTGCGTTACGTCTGGAGCTTCTGGTGGTGCCGCCGCGGGGGCCGGGGCCGGCTCTGCGCGTTGCGCGGGCGGGGCATCTGCGTCGTGCGCCGCCTTGGCGCGAGTCTTCGCGCCGCGGTGCGGAGCCAGCACCATCGTCATGTTGCGGCCGTCCTGCTTGGCCGAGGTCTCGACGAAGCCGTAGTCGGCGACGTCGGCGCCCAGCCGCTGCAACAGTCGGTAGCCCAGCTCGGGCCTCGACTGCTCGCGTCCGCGGAACATGATCGTCACCTTGACCTTCGACCCCGCTTGCAGGAAGCGGACCACGTGGCCCTTTTTGGTCTCGTAGTCGTGTGGGTCGATCTTGGGTCGCAGCTTCTGTTCCTTGACGACGGTCTGCTGCTGATTCTTGCGAGACTCGCGTGCCTTCTGAGCCGTCTCGTATTTGAACTTGCCGTAGTCCATGATTTTGCAAACCGGCGGTTTGGCATCCGGGGCTACTTCGACAAGGTCGAGATCGGCATCCGCGGCGACGCGGAGGGCGTCTTCGATGCGCACAATGCCTACCTGCTCGCCGCCTGGTCCGATCAGGCGGACTTCAGGGACTCGAATGCGCTCGTTGACGCGGGTCTCAGTGCTGATGGGGCCTCCTATGTTGTCCTCGAGGAGCCCACGCCATCAGCCACTCTGCTCAATCGAACAGAAAAGCCCTGCTCAAAGCAGGGCCCAAAGCCGACCAGGACAGGCACGGATGCCTGTGACCGGACCGCTGAGCCGGTATGGTCAGCGGTGGGAGTGGGACTCCACTTGCTGTCCCTGGCGTACGCCGGGACGGTCGCGCATGCGAGTCTAGCAGGCATGACCGACGTTCCTAACATTCGTGAACTCGCCGAGATTCCCGCCGTCGAGGTCATCACGCGATCGGCGGTCATGCTGATGAGCGCCGCCGCGGAGAAGCTAGGGCTTTCGGCGGACGACCCTGACGAGAGTCCGCAGCGCGATCTCGACGAGGCGCGCCGGCTGATCACCGCGCTGGCGGGGTTGGTCACCGCGTCTGCGGAGTATCTCGGTCCGCACGCCGGGCCGGTGCGCGACGGGCTGAAGACTCTCCAGTTGGCGTTCCGGGAATCCAGTGCCGCGCCAGACGAACCCGGGCAGGGTCCGGGCGAGAAGTACACGGGCCCGGTCTGGTAGCCGGACGCAGTCACAACATTTTCTGAGTTTGAGCGAATATCCTCGCGGCCTATGACCGCCACGTTGACGCGCCCGGCCTCCCGGTACTCCTGGGTGCCCGCGGCAGCCGGCTGGACGGTCGGCATCATCGCCACGCTGTCCCTGATCGCGAGTGTGTCCCCCGGCATCCGCTGGGTCATCAAGCAGCCCCGCGAGTTCGTCAACGACTACATCTTCAACTTCCCCGACACCAGCTTCGCGTGGGCCTTCGTGTTGGCGCTTCTCGCGGCGGCGTTGGCGGCGCGCAAGCGGATTGCCTGGTGGATCCTGCTCGGCTACATGGTCGCGTCGATCGTATGGAACATCGGCGGGCTGGTCACCAGCCCGAAATCGGTGGCCGACGACATCGGCGAAGTGATCGGGCTGGTCTTCCACGTCACGTCGATCCTGGCTCTGCTGCTGGCCCGAAAACAGTTCTGGGCGAGGGTTCGCCGTGCGGCGTTGCTCAAGGCGGCGGCAACGCTCGTCGTGAGCATGGCCATCGGCACACTGGTCGGCTGGGCGCTACTGGAGTTGTTCCCGGGCAGCCTCGCCCGCGAGGACCGTTTCTTGTACGCGCTCAACCGGGTGAGCGCCTTCGCAGGCGCCTCCTCGGAGTCGTTCTCCGGCCATCCGCATGTCTTCGTCAACGCGCTGCTCGGCCTGTTCGGCGCCCTGGCCCTGATGGTCACCGCGATCGTGCTGTTCCAGTCGCAGCGCGCCGACAACGCGCTCACCGGCGAGGACGAATCGGCCATCCGCGGGCTGCTCGAACTGTTCGGCAAGAACGACTCGCTCGGCTATTTCGCCACCCGCCGCGACAAGGCCGTCGTCTTCGCGCCCAACGGTCGAGCCGCCATCACATATCGCGTCGAGGTCGGCGTCTGCCTGGCCAGCGGCGACCCCGTCGGCGACCCGAAGGCATGGCAGCAGGCCATCCACGCATGGCTGGGGTTGTGCCAGACCTACGGCTGGGCGCCCGGCGTGATGGGCGCCAGCTCGACGGGCGCTGAGGCATTCCGCCAGGCCGGGCTCAACGCATTGCAACTCGGCGACGAGGCCATCCTGTATCCGGACAACTTCCGGCTCTCCGGGCCCGATATGCGAGCGGTGCGCCAGGCCGTGACGCGGGCGCGACGGGCCGGCGCCACCGTGCGAATCCGACGCCACCGCGATCTTTCCAGCGAAGAAATGGCCAAGGTCGTCGAGCGCGCCGATGCCTGGCGGGACACCGAAACCGAGCGCGGCTTCTCGATGGCACTCGGCAGGCTCGGTGACCCCGCGGACGGCGACTGCCTGCTGGTGGAGGCCATCCAAGACGATCAAGTGGTTGCGATGCTGTCGCTGGTGCCGTGGGGCAACAACGGCGCGTCGCTCGACCTGATGCGCCGCTCACCGCAATCCCCCAACGGCACCATCGAACTGATGGTCAGCGAGCTGTGCATGCAGTCCGAAGGCATTGGGGTGACCCGGATCTCGCTGAACTTCGCGATGTTCCGAACGGCGTTCGAGCACGGCGCGCAGCTCGGGGCCGGGCCGGTCGCAAGGTTGTGGCGTGGCCTGCTGGTGTTCTTCTCCCGGTGGTGGCAGCTCGAGACGTTGTACCGGTCGAACATGAAATACCAGCCGCAGTGGGTGCCGCGGTACGCCTGCTACGAGGACGCCCGTCTTGTACCCCGCGTCGGCGTCGCCTCGGTGATCGCCGAGGGCTTCCTGGTGTTGCCGTTCTCGCGCCGCGCCGAGCAACCGCACACCGGCCATCACATCTCGGCTCCCGAAAACCTCGTCGCCACAGGGGTTTTGCGCCATGACGGCAGCGCGCCCGACCTCGGCGAGCTGGAAGCCGACCTTCCAGAGGCCGACGAAGGCCCGCGGCTGCCCGAGCAGGTGCGCGTCCGGATGGCCAAGCTGAAGTCGCTGCAGGACAACGGCGTCGACGCATACCCCGTCGGCGAGGCGCCCAGCCACACCATCGCGCAGGCCATCGACTCCGAGGGCGCAGGCACCGTGACCGTGGCGGGGCGGGTGCTTCGCATCCGCGACTACGGCGGCGTGCTGTTCGCGCAGTTACGCGACTGGTCAGGTGAAGTCCAACTGCTGCTTGACAATTCGATCCTGGACCACGGCACCATCGCGGATTTCACCGCGGCCATCGACCTCGGTGATCTGATTCAGGTGTCCGGGACCATGGGCTACAGCAAGAAGGGCACCCGCTCGCTGCTCGCCCTCAGTTGGCGGTTGATCGGCAAGTGCCTGCGACCGCTGCCCGATAAGTGGAAGGGGCTGACCGACCAGGAGTCACGAGTACGGGCCCGCTACGTCGACCTCGCGATCAACACCGAGGCGCGCGAATTGATCCGCGCGCGCAGCGGGGTGCTGCACGCGATCCGCGAAACCCTGGTCGGCAACGGGTTTTTGGAAGTCGAGACGCCTATACTGCAACAGATCCACGGCGGCGCCAACGCCAGGCCGTTCCTGACCCACATCAACGCCTACGACCTCGACCTGTATCTGCGCATCGCTCCCGAGCTGTATCTCAAGCGGCTGTGTGTCGGAGGTGTCGAACGGGTCTTCGAGCTCGGTCGCGCGTTCCGCAACGAGGGTGTGGACTTCAGCCACAACCCCGAGTTCACGCTGCTCGAGGCCTATCAAGCGCACGCCGACTACAACGTCTGGATCGGCGGCTGCCGCGAGCTGATCCAAAACGCCGCGCAAGCCGCCAACGGCGCACAGGTCTTCATGCGCCCCCGCGAGGACGGCACGCTGGAACCCGTCGACATCTCCGGGGAATGGACCGTGAAGACCGTGCACGGCGCGGTGTCAGAGGCACTTGGCGAGCAGGTCGGACCTGACACGGATCTGGTTGTGCTGCGCAAGCTTTGCGATGCGGCGGGCATCCCCTATCTGACGCACTGGGACGCAGGCGCGGTGGTGCTCGAGCTCTACGAGCGGCTGGTCGAGGAACGAACCACGGAACCGACGTTCTACAAGGACTTCCCGACGTCGGTCTCGCCGCTGACCCGGCCGCATCGCAGCATCCCCGGCGTGGCCGAGCGCTGGGACCTGGTGGCATGGGGCGTCGAGTTGGGCACCGCATACAGCGAGCTGACGGATCCCGTCGAGCAGCGCCGCCGGCTGCAGGAGCAGTCGTTGCTCGCCTCAGGCGGTGATCCCGAGGCGATGGAGCTCGACGAGGATTTTCTGCAGGCGATGGAGTATGCGATGCCGCCGACGGGCGGACTCGGTATGGGCGTCGACCGGGTCGTCATGCTGATCACCGGGCGCAGCATCCGCGAAACGCTGCCGTTCCCGCTAGCCAAACCGCGTTAGCAGGTCGCTCACAGGCACCGCCAAGGAAATACGTCCACGATTGTTGCCGTGACGTTACCCGGGCCGTTTCGCCACCACCTCTCGCTCATGCACGGCTGGCTTCCCCTCACGGTGCAAGTCATCGCGGGTCTTCTGCTGATCGCCGCGATCGGCTGGCGCAACCGCCGCTGGCGTGTGGTGTGGCTGCCGTGGGCGGCGCTGGTCGGGGTCGCACTCGCGGTTGCGTCGTACTGGTACATCGCTTCGCAGGGGCTGAGCGACGACTCCAATCCCGCTCCGAATTCGCTGTGGATCTGGATCGGGCTGACGGGTGTGGCCGTCGGCGTCCTCATCGCGGGTTGGCGCGGTGCACGCTGGTGGCGGCGCGGCGTTTCTGCAGTGGCGGTGCCGGTTTGCCTGCTGTGTGCGGCGCTCGCACTGAATCTGTGGGTCGGCTACTTCCCCACCGTGCAGACCGCCTATAGCCAGCTGACCGCGGGTCCGCTGCCCGATCAGACGGACACCGGGACCGTGGTCGCGATGCAGAAGCGGCACGCGATTCCCCCGAAGGGCACCGTGGTGCCTGTCAACATTCCCGATGCCGGGTCAGGCTTCAAGCACCGCGGTGAGCTGGTCTACCTTCCGCCTGCCTGGTACGCGACCGACCCACCGCCGCCATTGCCGACCGTGATGATGGTCGGTGGCGAGTTCAACACGCCGGCCGACTGGTTGCGCGCGGGCGGCGCGGTCAAGACGATCGACGACTTCGCGGCCGCGCACGGCGGCAACGCACCGGTCTTCGTGTTCGTCGACTCCGGCGGCGCCTTCAACAACGACACCGAATGCGTCAACGGCACGCGCGGAAACGCCGCCGACCACTTGACCAAAGATGTTGTGCCATTTATGGTTTCGAGCTTCCACGTGTCGGCCAAGCGTGCTAACTGGGGCGTTGCCGGATGGTCGATGGGCGGCACATGCGCGGTCGATCTGGCGGTGATGCATCCGGACATGTTCAGCGCGTTCGTCGACATCGCAGGCGATCTGACACCGAACTCGGGAAACAAGGCGCAGACCATCGCGCGCTTGTTCGGAGGCAATGCGGCCGCGTGGGCGGCGTTCGATCCGACGACGGTCATCACCCGCCATGGCCCGTACACCGGGGTGGCCGGCTGGTTCGCCATCAACGGGAACCCGTCGGCGCAGCCGCATGTGGTCAATGCCGCAGCCAGCGTAGGCGACCAGACCGCGGCGGCGAATTCGTTGTGCGCGACAGGTAGCGCCAACGGCATCAAATGTGCGGTGGTGATGCAGCCCGGCAAGCACGACTGGCCGTTCGCAGCGCATGCGTTCGCTGCAGGGTTGCCGTGGCTGGCCGGCCAGCTGGGCACCCCGGGCACGCCCGTCCTGCCACTGCCCCCGTCATCGCAACCAATCGCGATAGCCGCACCACTGCACGCCGGGCCGAATCTGCAGGCGGCGGCGAAGTAGACCGGTAGCGTTGGTGGTATGCCCGACGACCCCACGCCCCCGGAGCCCGTAGAACCGGCCGAGACCGGCTACACACCCGGCGGCGTGCCCACATTCGATTCGGTGCGGGAGAAGATCGAGACGCGTTACGGCACCGCCGTCGGCGCGTCCGAATTGGCCGCGGAGACTCCTGAGGGTCGCACCGTCGAGGAGCAATACGACGCGCGCCAGCGCGCCGCCGCCGAACGGCTGGCCGAGATTCGCAAGTCGATGCACCCCGACGAGGGCGAGGGTCAGTAATCTGACTCCGCGGCCAGCACTTCAGCCAGGAACGCGTCGCCGCCGGGGGCCCGCAGTCGCGCCCGCGCGAATTCCCTGATCCGCTCGCGCGTCTGCGGCGACTCCTCGACGTCGGCCCCGACCGTCACTGCGGTCGACCGCCAATCATGGTCCCACGCAGCCGATTCCGCGACCGGGTGCGGCCCGTCGAGGATCGGGAAGGTCGCGACGCCGTTGGCGTCGAGCACGCCGGCACCCCTGAAGTCACCGGACCGCAGCCGCAGGTTGATGCCTGCAGCCAGCCCAGGGCCCGATAGGTCAACGCGCACAACCGCTTTCGCTGACCCGTCGGCCGCCTCGACCTGCCAATGGATGGTGTCCTCAGCCGCATCGAAGATGCCAGGTGGCACAGCACCCCAATTGACCGAGCCGGTTCCTGTTGCGATCGAGCCTGCGCCGCGTCCGTCGCCGTCCGCCCCGGCGGCCAGCGCGTAGTCGTCGCGTCGCACCGCGACGCTGTCGGCCTCGGCGAACGCAACTCCGAGGTTGTCGGCGAGGTCGGCGCAGCTGCGCACGAGTTCGACGACGCGGGGGTCACCGCCCCGCAGGTGTGCGCTCAGTGCCGCGGTGTGCGGCCGCAGCAAAGCAGCCACGTCGGAATCGAAGGTGTCGTCGGTGAAGAACTCCTCGGCCCCTGCCGTGAGCATCGCGATCTCCGCATCGAGCAGCGCGGCGTCGAGCGCCGCGATGCCATTGCGCTGGCTGGTCGGCCACCACCGCCGCAGCCAATGACCCAACGCCAGCCGGCGAAGCGGCTCAAGGGTTTCGGGCTTCAGGTCGACATCGGCGAGTTCGACGGCCGCTTCGGGCGTCCCTTCGTGTAGCGCGGTGGCCAATGCGAGGTGTCCCGGTTCGCCGAGCACCCGCCACAGCCAGTCCGCGCGGTCGAGATCGGTGAAGGTGATCTGCGCGGCGTGCGCGGCGTCGTCGACGGTCCACGACAGCACCGCGCCGCTGACTTCCAGCACCGCGACGAGTTGCGCTTGGGCGGCTTGCCGGCCCGTGCTCCACAAGCCGGAATCGGCCACGAGTCTCATCCCGCCACCTGCAGTTCGAGCATCGACTTGATCCGTTGCCGGTGATCGAGGCTGACCGACCTCGCTACGCCCTCCAGCAGCGCCCGCACATCGTCGACGTCGTCACAGGGCTCCTGCCAGACGTCGCGACCGTGCAACCGGGCCCACAATCTGCTCAGATACGGGCGGGCGAAGGAGGCCAGGTCGTCGATCACCTGCTGTTGCCGGGGATGCATCGGTGCGCCGCCGTCGGCGAGATAGCGACGGGCGTGCAGCACATACGCTTCCTTGCGCAGCCGGGCCTGAATCTGTGCGGCCAATTCGTAGCGGGTATCGACGGATTCGGCCAGCGGTGCCAGGCACGCGCCGACTTCGATCCCCGCGATCAGCGTGGCCTGCTTGTCCTCGGCCATCAGGCCCCACGGCGCACACGACCGGTCGACCTCTTCGGCGCACAGCGTCGGGATGTCGGGCAATTCGTCGCGGCCCATCGCGCGCCGCAGCGTCGCCCGCACCCGGTCGACGACGCTTCGGTTCAGCGGACGCTCGGTTTCTGAACCGCTGACGATGTCGGGTGGCACTTGCGGCTCGACGGAACTCAAGCCAAGGGCGGTGATCGACCACGGCAGCTCCCCCGCACGACCACGCGCTTTCGCGCCGAGGTTGTACGGTGTGGCGTCTGCGATCAGTGCCGACCACACCCGCTGCCGCGCGATCGCGGCATTGTGGCCGTCGGCGGGCCCGAGCACTGTGGTGAGGCCCGCGAGGAACGGGGTGGTGATCTCGGGGCCCGCCTGCACGTCGCTCCAACTGCGCCGGAGTTGATCGGCCAGCGCGGCCACCACATCAGGATCCGTCACGTACTGGTTGAGCACCTCGATCGCCGTCCGGTCGCGGTCCCCGTGAACGCCCCGCAACACCGACTCGGCGGACCCGTCATCTTGTTGCGCTGGTGCACCTTTCGTCACAGCAAGCTCGAAACAGACCGGGAAGTACAACTCCTGCGCGTTGCCGGTGGTGATGCGCAGGCGGCGGCGCTCACGCTTGAGCAGCTCGAACCACGCTGCGGCAGAGCGCAATTGGGGGGCGTGGCTGACGATCAGCTCGTGCATCGCCACCGCGGTGTCCGCGTCGACGAAGGGCGCAGAGTACTGGGTGTTGGAGCGCAGCCTCAGCACCAGCGGGTCGAGAATCCGTTTGACGGTGCGACGCAGCGGGCCGCCGTCGTCGCCGCTGAGCACCTCGACACCGGGACCGATGGCCCGCCATGCGCGATCGATCACCGCGCGGCGAGGTTGGCTGACGGCAACAGCCGACGTAACCGTCTCGAATCCCGCGCTCATCGGTCCAGCATAAAGTTGGGTTCGGTAGCCGGCACAACGGCTGACCCTAATGGCATGTCCACAGCATTGTTGCTCGGATTCGCCGCCGACCAGCTCGTCAATGTCGTCTTCTTCGGCTTCCTCCTCGCAGGCAGCACTGCCACACTGCTCGCTCCCGCCCGAGTCTCCGCCGGGCCTGTTCCCGAGTCTGACGAGGGTGACGAGCGTCTTCTCACCGCCGCGGACATGCTGGTGGTCCGCGCGGAGTTCGAGGAGATGCTGGTGCGAAAAGGACTGCTCACCGGTGATCAACTCGACCTGATTCGTAACGGCACCAAGTCGCACGCGGTCGTGACCGGCATGCGTCCCACCGGCGCCTCTCGGGAGGACCATCGGGAAGTCGTGCTCGACGTCATGGTGAGAAAGCCGGGTGGCGGCCAGTTTCCGGCTCACGAGACGGCGCTGATCCCCGCCTCGTCGTTGGCGAAAGTCTCCCCCGGCAGCATCATCGACACTTACTACCTGGCGGGAGACGAATCGGCAGTGGCCGTGTGCGTGCCGCCCAGCTGAGGTGTTCATCGGGCACCGTCGACCGCGAAGGTGGCCAACGCGGCCCAATACAGCGGGCTCGCAGTGTTGTCGCCGTCGCGCCAGCGCCGCATCTGCTCGCGCTGCCAGGTGTTCACGGCGCGTCCCGCATCGGCTTCTTGGTGGGCGCGGTCTACGGCGATGATCGCCTCTGCCATCGGATCGTGATCGGCCGCGGCGGGCGCGAACTGGCGATAGCCGGCGGCGGTCGGTAGCGACCACAGCGTGGCGGTGACGAGTTGCGCGCCGCCGAGGATCATCGCGGCCACCAAGCCCGTGGCTTCGTCGAACTGGTAGTCACCACCGGACGCACACGCGATCATCGCGATTCGCGGCGGCATCGGCAGTTTGGCCGTCATCAGATCCGATGCTGTGAGGGCTCTTTCGTCCGCGAGGTGGAGCGCGGCCTGGTCGGCGTGGCCGACGTCGCCGTCGGCGGCCGTCGCGTGCCCGACGTACAGCAGCCTGCTCGGTCGCCGGTCGAGTTGGCGGCCCAGCCACGGCCGGTCGGCGTCGGTGCGGCGGAACAGCTCGACGGCGCCTGCGACGTCGGGCAGTACCTCGCGTCGCTGCATCAGCTCCGTAAAATGCTGTGCCAGTGCGGTTTCGGCTGACGGCCTACCGAGAACGGAGCCCAGCGCCGAGTCGGGCCGCTGACCGGGCACGCGCGGGTCGAGTATCAGCAGGGGCGGACCATCGCGGCGATCGTCCCAATATGCCGCTGTCCGGCCGGAATTCACGATGTTCGACGGCGCGGCCATCAGCACGTCGGCGAGTTCCATCAGCCGGAAACCGTCGTCGCCGGGCATCGCGAGCAGCCCCCAGGGCACCCGCGCCAGCCGGGAACTGGGCGACACGAACAGCGCGGCCCGCGGTGACGTGACGCTGTCGATCAGCAGCTGCCAGGCCTCAGGCGACAACAAGCTTTCACCCAACGTCCGTGCGATCGTCAACTCGGAAGCCGGTGCCGCGAAAGGACCTGAGACGACGGCTCGCTGGACCGCGTCTCGCCGCGTCTCGGATGCCAAGGGATCCGGCAGCGCGGTGGACAGTTGGTCGCGCGCCGCGACGACATCGGCCTCGCGCACGACCCAGGTGACGGTTCGCTCGGGCTCTCCGATCGCTCGGAGGCTGGCATAGGTGGCTACGCCGACGTCGGCGTAGCGAAGAACGAGGGTCACGGCCACGTTGACCACGGGGCCTCGTCGGCGGTCACCGCACATCCGTACCGCTCGAATGCCAGTGCGCGATAGCGACTCATGATCGGCCCCTTCGTCGGGTCCATCTGCAGCGGAGGCAGCGGGCCGAGCCGGGTCAGCGCCGCGCCTCCCGGTATCGCGGGCCCGGCGGCGACGAGGGCGTACTCGTCGATGGTTTCGAACGGCACCGCGGCCGTCGCGGTCTCCGTCCAATCGGCGGACTGAGCGTCCGGCTCGGTGCTGAAACTGCCACGCGCGCTGTGGTATTCGACGAGTTCGCTGACGAGTTCGGTATTGCCCCACTCCCACGCGACGGCGAACGCGCCTGCCAGAATTCGGGCGGACACGTGGTTTGCCCACCGCATGCGCGCGTCGGCGTCGGTCATAGCGTGCCGCACCGAGTCGACGGCCAGTGCCGCGGGGACCTTGAGCTCGGCGGCCTGCTCGAACTTGGCCGCCGCGTTGTCGGGGTCGGCCAGCGCCTCCGCGCGCAGGATGCTGCCGAGGTGGTCATCGAGCCGGGCGTACTGCAACCAGCTGTGCCTGGGCCAGGCGTCGAGCAGCGCACGGGCCTCGGTGGTGCGTTCCTTGGCCGCGGCGAAGTCGCCGCGGAAGATGTCGACCCAGCTGCGCTGCAACAGAATCCGGTGAATGTGCAAGGGCTTTTCGACTTCGCGCCAATGCCGCTCGGCATGCCCGAACCGCTCGTCGGCGTCGTCGAGCATTTCTATCGACAGGCTGAGCAGGCCGAAGTACAGCCAGCATCGCGACACGTCGTGAGCGCGGTAGCCCTCGGCGATGGCGGGGTACGCCTCATGCACGAGGCGTTGGCACTCGACTCGATCACCGGCCGCCCAGCGGGCGGTGGAACGTTCGAATTGTGTTCTGGCCGTTGCCAACTTCCATCCGCGTTTCTGGGCACGAGCTCCGGCGCGGTGCAGCCAAGGCTCGGCCTCCGACAGCCGTCCCGTCTCGACGCAGAACCGGCCGTATGCGGTGCCGGCCTGGACCAGCAGAAAGTCGTCGAATTCTCCGTCCCCGCTGGAGGTTTCGATCGTCTTGAGCACGTCCTCCCACAACGGAACGGAGCGCACGTGCAGGTCGTCGTCACAAAGTGCGGTAGCGCAGAGAATGCGCGCATAGGTGATCAGAAATGCGTGTTCGGCCGCGAGGTCGGGAAACGCATTCGAGGTGTCGCCGGTGAGCACCAGCAACCCGGCCTCGGCCGCCTCGTGGTCACCGTGCGCGGCGGCGGCAAGCCCGGTTCGCAGAAACTGCGCCCGCCGGGAATACCGGCAGATCATGTGGTCGACGTCGGCGTCGGACATCGTGACCTGGGCGGCCGCTTCGGGGTTGCTGCCTGCCCGAATCGACTGGTAGATGTCGAGGCAGTCGGTGATACGGCGGAGGCACTCCTCGACGCCGTTGTAGGCCGTGCGAACCAGGTAGATCTCGCCGAGTTGGGCATAGACCTCGAGCAGCAGATCATCGCGGTCGGCCTTTTCGATCGGCTCGTCGAGTGACAGCAGCAACTGCTTCGCCGCTTCTTCGTCCGCGGCGAAGATCAGCCGCCGTGCGCGCTCCAAGTCGCTGACAATCGTCACAGCTGGATTGTAGGAAGCGGCGGACGCTCCAGCGGCGCCCGCCGCTTCCTACTCCGGCCGATCAGCTGCAGGTCACCTTGACGGTGAACGGCTTGGTGATCATGCCTGCCATCGGGTTCTTGATGTCGGCGCCCGAAGCTTCACCGGTGATGGTGTAGGTGCTGCCGTCGACCTTCGCCTCGGCCTTGCCGACCTGCGCGCCGCCCATGCTGCTGACGGCGAGGGCATTGCCGTCGACGGACATGGCCACAGACTCGACGGTCGGCGGGTTCGCGTCGGTCATCACGACCGCAAGACCGGCCTGACCGTTGATCGCACCGCTGGCGACGTTGATCTTGCCGCCCTGCTTGACGCAGGTCACCGACTTCATGTCCAGACCGGAGAGATCTTTGCCGTCGACCTTGACCTCGGCGTTACCACCTGTGCTGGCCGTTCCGCCGCCCGGGAGCGAAGCCTTGTTGTCCGAACAACCCACCATGAAAGCTGCGGCGGCGGCCAGTCCGGCCACGCCCACGACAACCTTGTTCATCGATCTTTCCCTTTCGTTGCGCGTCGCCCTGATGGCGTCCGTCGTGGCCTCAGTCAAGATCGGGGCAACGGCTACCGATCCCAACCTTTGTCGGTCTGCGCAGGTACGGTTCCTCGGCGATGAGGTCATTCACTGTTGAGGAGCGACGGGCCAGGCTCGCGCGGCGGCATTTCCTTGCCGATCCGACGGATTCACTCGATGGCGTGGTGGCAGACCTGATCGGGCTGCACGCCACCGACCCGGCCACGCCTTATCTATCGCTGTGGGCGCGGATGGCCGGTTTCGCCGTCGCTGACCTCGACGCCCAGTTGTACGAGCGCCGCACCCTGCTCAAACATCTGGCGATGCGCCGCACGCTGTGGACGGTGCGGGCAGAGGATCTGCCGTTGATTCAGTCGGCCGCCAGCGACCGGGTGGCAGACAACGAGCGCAGGCGGTTGGTCGCCGATGCCCAGAAAGCGGGAGTGGCCGCCGACGGCGAACGATGGCTGGACACAGCCGGTGCTGCGGTGTTGCGGCATCTCGCCGAACATGGCGCGGCGAGCGCCAAGGAACTACGCGAGGCGCTGCCCGAGCTCGCCGGCCGCTACGACTACGCGCCCGGCAAACGGTGGGGTGGCGAGACACCTTTGGCGCCAAGGGTTTTGACGGTGCTATCGGTGCGCGGCGATATCGTCAGGGGTCCCAACGACGGCGCGTGGACCATCTCGCGTCCGCGATGGACGCCGATGGGTGCTTGGCTGCCGGCTGCACCGGAGTCCGCCGAACCGGAGGTGGCCCGCGCCGAATTGGTGCGCAGGTGGCTGCGGGCATTCGGCCCGGCGACTGAGACCGACATCAAATGGTGGTTCGGCAACACGCTGACATGGACGCGCCATGCGCTGCGCGACATCGATGCGGTCCAGGTGGACCTTAGTGGCACACCGGGTTTCGCGTTGCCCGACGACTTGGACGTCGAACCGGAGGTCGAGCCGTGGTGCGCGCTGCTGCCGGGCCTCGATGTCACGACGATGGGGTGGTACGGCCGGGACTGGTATCTGGGCGAGCATCGCGACCAGGTGTTCGATACCAACGGCAACGCGGGGCCGACCGCGTGGTGGTGCGGCCGGATCGTCGGCGGATGGTGGCAAGACGCGGATGGTCGCGTAGAAGTGCAGCTGCTCGAGAACGTGGGCCGCGACGCGAAGCGAGCGTTGAAAAGGCGCGCGGACGAGCTGACGGCATGGCTGGACGGTGTGCGGGTCAGCCCGCGGTTCCCGTCGCCGCTGTCGAAACTGCGGTGAGATCGCGAAATCGCACTCGATCGCGATCTGTAGGCAGTTTCGGCGAAGGAAACTAGGCGCTGGCCTTGCTCGCCTTGCGGGCGTTGCGCTTTGCCGGCTTGGGCCGCGGCACGTCGAGAATCTCGGCCAGGAAGTGCCCGGTGTAGCTGTCGGGGTTCACGGCGACGTCCTCAGGGGTACCCGACGCGACCACTGACCCGCCGCCCGCTCCCCCCTCGGGACCCATGTCGACGATCCAGTCCGACGTCTTGATCACGTCGAGGTTGTGCTCGATGACGATGACCGTATTGCCTTTGTCCACAAGGCCGTTGATCACACCGAGCAGCTTGCGGATGTCCTCGAAGTGCAGACCCGTCGTCGGCTCGTCGAGTATGTACACCGTGCGACCCGTCGACCGCTTCTGCAGCTCGGACGCCAGCTTCACGCGCTGCGCCTCACCGCCGGACAGCGTCGGCGCCGGCTGGCCCAGTCGCACATAGCCGAGCCCGACGTCGACCAGCGTCTGCAGATACCGGTGAATCGAGCTGATCGGCGCGAAGAACTCCGCCGCCTCCTCGATCGACATGTCCAGCACCTCGGCGATGGTCTTGCCCTTGTAATGCACTTCGAGCGTTTCGCGGTTGTACCGGGCGCCGTGGCACACCTCGCACGGCACGTACACGTCCGGCAGGAAGTTCATCTCGATCTTGATGGTGCCGTCACCCGAACACGCCTCACACCGGCCGCCCTTGACGTTGAACGAGAACCGGCCAGGCTGATAGCCCCGCACCTTCGCTTCTGTGGTGGCCGCGAACAGCGTGCGGATCTTGTCGAACACCCCGGTGTAGGTAGCGGGATTCGACCGCGGTGTGCGGCCGATCGGCGACTGGTCGACCCGCACCAGCTTGTCCACCTTGTCCAGCCCGGTGACCCGGGTGTGCCGACCGGGCACCTGCCGCGCGCCGTTGAGCTTGTTGGCCAACACCGACGCCAGGATGTCGTTGACCAGCGTCGACTTGCCCGAACCCGAAACACCCGTCACCGACGTCAGCACCCCGAGCGGGAACGACACATCGATCTCCCGCAGGTTGTGCTCGCGTGCACCCACCACCGTGAGCTGACGCTTGTGGTCGGCCGGGCGCCGAATTGCCGGCACGTCGATCTGCTCCTTGCCCGAAAGATACGCTCCGGTAAGCGAATTCGGGTTGGTGAGCAACTCGTCGTACGGGCCGCTGTGCACGATGCGGCCGCCGTGCTCCCCCGCTGCGGGACCGATGTCGACCACCCAGTCGGCGTGGGCGATGGTGTCGAGGTCGTGCTCCACCACGATCAGCGTGTTGCCCAAATCCCTCAGCCGGATCAGGGTTTCGATCAGCCGGCGGTTATCGCGCTGATGCAGGCCGATGGACGGCTCGTCGAGCACATACAGCACGCCCACCAGACCCGACCCGATCTGCGTGGCCAGCCGAATACGTTGCGCCTCACCGCCGGACAGCGTGGCCGCCGCCCGCGAGAGCGAAAGGTACTCCAGGCCGACGTCGAGCAGGAAGCCGAGCCGCGACTGAATCTCCTTGAGCACCTGTCCCGCGATCGCCTGCTCGCGGGTGCCGAGCGTCAACCCGTTGAGGAACTCCGCGCACTCGGCAATGGAGAGCTCGGCGACCTCGGCGATCGACTTGTGCTTGCTGTCCGCGGCCAGGGTCACCGCGAGAATTTCCGGCTTCAGCCTGGTGCCTTCGCACTCCGGGCACGGCACGTCGCGCATGAAGCCCTCGTAGCGCTCCTTCATCTGCTCGGAGTCCGTCTGCTCCATCTTGCGTTGAAGGAAAGCCATCACGCCTTCGAAATCGGCGTAGTACGAACGGGTTCGGCCGTAACGGTTGCGGTACCGCACGTGCACCTGCTCGTCGCAGCCCTCGAGAATCGCCCTGCGCGCCTTGGCGGGCAGCTTCTTCCACGGGGTGTCGACGTCGAAGCCGAGCTGATCGCCCAGCCCCGACAACATCCGGGTGAAGTACTCGGCCGTCTGGCCCATCGACCACGGCGCGATCGCGCCCTCGGCCAGCGTCAGGTCCGGATCGGGCACCACGAGTTCGGGGTCGACCTCTTTCTTGATGCCGAGACCGGTGCACTCAGGGCAGGCGCCGTACGGGGAGTTGAACGAGAACGACCGCGGCTCCAGGTCGTCGACGGCCAGCGGGTGACCGTTCGGGCAGGCCAGCTTCTCGGAGAAGCGTTGCTCGCGGTGCGGGTGGTCGTCCTCACGGTCGACGAACTCCAGCACGACGATGCCGTCGGCGAGATTCAGCGCCGTCTCCACGGAATCGGTAAGCCGCCGCTTGGAGCTTGCCTTGACGGTCAGCCGGTCGACGACCACCTCGATGTCGTGCTTCTCCTGCTTCTTCAGCTTCGGCGGATCGGTCAGCGAATGCACCACCCCGTCGACCCGCACCCGGCTGTAGCCCTGCGAATTGAGCTTGTCGAACAGGTCGACGAACTCGCCCTTGCGGGTGCGCACCACCGGCGCAAGCACCTGGAACCGCAGGCCCTCATCCATCGCGAGTACCTGGTCGACGATCTGCTGCGGGGTCTGGCGCGCGATCCGCTCACCGCACACCGGGCAGTGCGGAGTGCCTGCCCTGGCATACAGGAGGCGCAGGTAGTCGTACACCTCGGTGATGGTGCCCACGGTCGACCGCGGGTTCCGGTTGGTCGACTTCTGGTCGATGGACACCGCAGGCGACAAGCCCTCGATGAAGTCGACGTCGGGCTTGTCCATCTGGCCGAGGAACTGCCGGGCGTAGGCCGACAACGACTCGACATAGCGGCGCTGGCCCTCGGCGAAGATCGTGTCGAACGCCAGCGACGACTTGCCCGAGCCGGACAGACCGGTGAAAACGATCAGCGCATCGCGAGGTAGTTCGAGGTCGATGCTTCGCAGGTTGTGCTCCCGCGCACCCTTGATGATCAGGCGCTCAGCCAAGTGTTTCCTCCCGCAGCACAGAGTTCATGCCCATGCTATGTCCACCCACCGACAACGTCGCGAGCGCTTGTACGGTGAGAGCCATGACCGTCGTCGACGACAACTACACCGGCCACGTCGAACCCAGGACCGCGGCGCGACGCAACCTCCCCGGGGCATCCATCGTCAAGGTGTCGGTGGGCCCGATGGACAACAACGCCTACCTGGTCACGTGTTCCCAGACAGGCGAAACGCTACTCATCGACGCCGCCAACGACGCCGAGATCCTGCTCGAGCTCATCGAGCGGCACGCCCCCAAGCTGTCGCTGATCGTCACCAGCCACCAGCACCAGGACCACTGGCTGGCCCTCGAGCAGGTCGCCAAAGCCACCGGGGCTCCGACGGCCGCGCATCAACTCGACTCCGATCCGCTGCCGGTGAAGCCCGCGCGGACGCTGGCCCACGGCGACACCGTCAAGATCGGCGAGCTGTCCTTCGATGTGATCCATTTGCAGGGCCACACTCCCGGCTCGGTGGCCCTGGCCCTCAACGGCGCCGACCCAGAAACCGGAGCGACGCACCTGTTCACCGGTGACTGCCTGTTCCCCGGCGGTGTCGGCAAGACGTGGAAGGAAGGCGACTTCGAGCAACTTCTCGGGGGCGTCACCACTCGGGTGTTCGACGTCTACGGCGATTCGACCGTCGTCTACCCGGGGCACGGCGACGACACGACGCTCGGAACGGAACGCCCGCATCTCGACGAGTGGAAACAGCGCGGTTGGTAGTTCCGCTCAGGCTCCAGGCGTCCACTCGACGGGCAGCCGTTTGATGCCGTGGATGAACGCCGAGTGCAGTATCGCGGGCTCCTCGACCGCCACCACATCGGGAATCTGCCGGTAGAGCTCGTCGAACAGCACCCGGATCTCGCGTCGGGCCAGGTTGGCGCCCAGGCAGAAGTGCGCCCCGCCTGCGCCGAAACCGATGTGCGGGTTGGGATTTCGGGTCACATCGAACAGCCAAGGATTCGCGAACTTGGACTCGTCCCGGTTGGCCGAGTTGTACCACATGGAGACCTTGTCGCCTGCCTTCATCTCGATGCCACGCATCGTGATGTCCTCAGTGAGATTGCGCCGCATGAAGATAACTGGCGACGCCCACCGTACGATCTCCTCGACCGCGGTGCCGGCCACGCCGTCGAAGTCTCGCCACCAGACGTCGCGCTGTTCGGGATAGCGGGTGAGCGCAACCATGCCGTGGCTGATCGCATTTCGCGTCGTCTCGTTGCCTGCTGCCGACAACAAGATGAAGAACGACGCGATCTCGGCTGAGGTCAGCCGCTCACCATCGACCTCGGCCTGCACGAGATTGGTCGTCAAGTCGTCGCCGGGCCGTGCCCGTCGTTCCTCGGCCAGTGCGACGCCGTACTCGGCGCTTGCCATGACCACCTTGACGACCTCGTCGAACTCACCGGACTGCTCGGCATCCCCAACCCCCAGCATCACATTCGTCCAGTGGAAGACCTTCTGCTCGTCGGATTCCGGGATGCCCATCATGTCGCAGATGATTTGAAGCGGCAGTGGGCCCGACACCTCAGCGACGAAGTCCGCGCGCCCATCGGGATGGTTGGCGATCATCTCCGCCACCAATGTGCGCGCCCGTTCGCGGACGCTGTCTTCGATGCGCGCAACCACCTTCGGCGTGAACGCGCGGTTGACGATCTTGCGCAGGCGAACGTGACGCGGGTCGTCGAGGCTGATCATCGAGCCGGAGAACTGGGCGATCTCGGCGGGCACGTCGGTGAGCGACGTGCTGGTCGGGATCGAACTGAAAATCTCGGGGTGACGGCTCGCGTGGTGCACGTCGTCATACGTCGTCAGGGCCCAGTGACCCGCGCCAGGCGGAAACCCCGCGACCTCAGGGACTTGGAAAAAGGCAATCGGTGACTCGCGTCGCAGTGTCGCAAACGCGCCATCGCGCAGGTCGTCGTCCCGCTCCCAGAACTCCAGCGTGCCAAGGTCGATCTCGGTGAGCGGGACGTCCGGCGGCGGGACGCCGTTTCTGCGAGGAGCGATCCCCGACTTGCGGATTGTTGCCGTCATCACTGACCTCTCCGTCAGCCTGAGTTTCGCACCAGTAGATTGCCTGATGGAGAGGAAAGGGCGGAAATGAACACCGAGCAGTTCGAGAAGGCAAAGAATGGCGCCGGCTTCATTGCGGCACTTGACCAGAGCGGCGGCAGCACGCCCAAGGCGCTGAAGCTGTACGGCATCGGCGAGGATGCGTACTCCGGCGACGAGCAGATGTTCGATCTGGTGCACGAGATGCGGACCCGCATCATCACCAGTCCGGCCTTCGACGGCGACCGCATCATGGGCGCGATCCTGTTCGAGATGACGATGGACCGCACCATCGACGGCCGGCCGTCGGCCGACTACCTGTGGAACGTCAAGAACGTCGTGCCGTTCCTCAAGATCGACAAGGGTCTCGCCGACGAGGACCAGGGCGCACAGGTGATGAAGCCAATGCCGGGCCTCGACGCGCTGCTGGACCGCGCCGTCGAGAACGGGATCTTCGGCACCAAGGAACGTTCCGTCATCAAGCTCCCCGGCGCCGGTCTTGACGCCGTCGTCGACCAGCAGTTCGAGGTGGCCCAGCAGGTGCTCGCGAAGGGGCTCGTGCCGATCATCGAGCCCGAGGTCGACATCCACAGCCCGCGCAAGGCGGAGGCAGAGGATCAACTGAAGGCCGCCCTGCTCGACGGCGTGAACAAGCTGGCCGACGACCAGGCGGTGATGTTGAAGCTGACACTGCCTGACACGGACAACCTGTACAGCGAACTCGTGGCGCACCCCAAGGTGGTCCGCGTGGTTGCGCTGTCCGGCGGATACAACCGGGAACAGGCGTGCGAGAAGCTCGCCCGCAACAACGGTGTGATCGCGAGCTTTTCGCGCGCGCTGACCGAAGGGCTCACGGCGCAGCAGAGCGATCAGGAATTCAACGCGACACTCGATGCCGCGATCGCCGAGATCGCGAAGGCCTCTAGTACCTGAGGCGCATCAAGGAGTGGTGTGCACGATGAGCACGTCGGTCTTGGACCGGCGTGCGACGTTGGCAGGCACCGAGCCCAGCAGTCGCCCGGCGATGGTGCTCAGCCCGACGTTGCCTACGACGAGCAGATCGGCGTTGACTTCCTCGGCCAGATCGACGAGTGCGTCGACCGGCGCGCCAACGACGGCCTTCTCTTCGACGTCGCCGGCCCCGGCAGCCTTCGCCCGGTCCCTGGCCTCACGCAGGATGGCGTAGATCGGCGCGTTGCCTGCCATCTTGTAGCCCTCGTCCTTGAGCACATCGGCGGCGCGCTGATCCTCGCTTTGAGGGAAGTACGCGGTCGCGACGACCACCTTGGCACCCGACCCTGCGGCGATCTGGCCGGCCTTGTCCACCGCCCGCAGTGACGAATCCGATCCGTCCGTGCCGACGACGATGGTCTGGTAGCCGCTCATCCATTCCCTCCCAGTGTCAGTTGCAACGCCACCCGAGACAGTAACCTGTTGCCCGTTGACCAGGGGCGCAATTGGAAACACCCGATGGTAACGGCGGTTCGGCCGTTCGCGCACCTTAAGTGATGGACGCTACGTCGTTGCTACCAGAACGTCCGTGTCGCAACGGCATTGCCGACGTGATCCAGCTCAACCTGTGTGAACCCACCACGGCCGCAAGGAAAGTCGGCGCCGATCCCGACGACGACGTCAAATATGCGGCCGTAGCGGGCTTTCCCGAGCGCGCAGCGTAGAGACGGGTTACGGTTTTGCCGTCACTTGAGGGGGCAGACCGAGCACGTGGATCTTTCAACTAGACCGCTACGCGTCGCGCGCGTCCAACCGCTTGAGCGGGTTCGGGCCGGACGGTTCGATCCCGCAATGGTGGCGGTGTTCGCCGTCGCGGTATCCGCCGCGGGTGCCGCCAGGCCGTCGCTGTGGTTCGACGAAGCGGCGACCATCTCCGCTTCGACTCGATCCGTGCCCCAGCTGTGGCGGCTGCTGCACAACATCGACGCAGTGCACGGCCTCTACTACCTGGTCATGCACGGCTGGTTCGCGATCTTCCCCGTGACCGAATTCTGGTCTCGGCTATCCAGTTGTCTGGCCGTCGGGCTCGCCGCTGCGGGCGTTGTCGTTGTGGCCAAACACTTTTCGACGCGAACCGTGGGCGTTTGCGCTGGAGTGATCTTCGCGATCCTGCCGCGCATCACATGGGCAGGCATCGAGGCGAGGTCGTACGCGCTGACGGCCGCTGCCGCGGTGTGGTTGACAGTGTTGGTGATCACCGCCGCCCGACGAAACACCGCGGCGCTGTGGCCGCTGTACACGCTGGCGTTGATGATGTCGACGCTGCTGAACGTGTTTGCGGTGCTGATGGTCTTGGTGCACGCCGCCGTGGTGGCGGTGGTGGCCAAGAACCGGGCCGCGGTGATGAGGTGGGCCGCGGCCGCGGCGGTCGCCGTGTTGACGGTCGTTCCGTTCTTGATGTTCTGCCGCACCCAGATCGCACAGGTCAGATGGATTTCGCCGCTTCAGCCCGCGACGTTCTTGGAGATCGTCCAGCAGCAGTACTTCGACCACAGCGTGGGGTTCGCGCTGCTGGCTGGTGTGGTGCTGGCGGCACCGCTGGTGCTGCGCAGGCCGTGGCCGACGGGTGACCGTCAACTGGCAGGCATCGCGGTGGCGTGGATCGTCCTGCCGACCGCCGTGCTGCTGCTGTATTCGGCGGTGCAGCAACCGATCTACTATCCCCGCTACCTCTGCTACACCTCTCCCGGGATGGCGTTGCTGCTGGCGGTTTGCCTGGCGGCGTTGTTCCGAACCCGCGAACGCGTCACCGCGGTCGTGGCCGCGTTCGCCCTCGTCGCCACTCCCAACTATCTCCTCGGGCAACGCGGCCCGTATGCCAAGGAGGGCATGGACTTCAGCCAGGTCGCCGACGTGATCACCGCGCACGCATCGGCAGGCGACTGCCTGATCCTCGACAACACGGCCGCGTGGAAGCCTGGCCCGATCAGGCCGCTGACGGCGGCTAGGCCCGCCGCCTACGCAAAACTCGTCGATCCCGGCCGCGGCTTGCGCGGGGCGCAACGCAACTGGTTGTGGGACCAGCACCTCGGCATCTGGGGCGTCGCCGACCGCGTTCAGCGCTGCACGGTGCTGTGGACGGTGTCCGAACGCGACACCACGGTGCCCGATCGCCAGAGCGGCCAGGCGTTGGATCCAGGACCGCGCCTCAAGCGCGCTAGCGCGTACCAGGTGCCGCAGCGCATGGGCTTCCACATCGTCGAACGCTGGCAGTTCAGCTTCGCGCAGGTGGTGAAGTCAACCCGATAAGGGGGTAACCGACCCGTGTGAGCGCCGCCGATTTCGTCCCCGACAGCCAAGACCTCGACACGCTGACCGAGGCCGCGCACGGGTGCAAGGGATGCGACCTGTACCTGCACGCGAATCAGACGGTGTTCGGCGCAGGCGCGGCGGACGCCGCCATGATGCTCGTCGGTGAACAACCCGGCGATCAGGAGGACAAGGCAGGTGCCCCGTTCGTCGGGCCTGCGGGCAAGCTGCTCGACAAGGCGCTGATCGAGGCTGGGGTCGACCGCGACCGGTTGTACGTCACCAACGCGGTGAAGCACTTCAAGTTCACGCTGCCCGAACGCGGTAAGCGCCGCATCCACAAGACCCCCAGCCGGACCGAGGTGGTGGCATGCAGGCCATGGCTGTTCGCGGAGATGATGTCGGTTGAGCCCGACGTGGTGGTGCTGCTCGGTGCTACAGCAGCAAAGTCGTTGATGGGCAACGACTTTCGATTGACCGCGCATCGGGGCGAGGCATTGCACCTGCCCGCCATCGACGAGCTGGCCGATCTCGACTTCGACCCGCAGGTGGCCGTCACCGTTCACCCATCGTCCGTGCTGCGTGGACCCCCGGAGGACAGGGCCAAAGCATTCGACGGGCTGGTGTCGGATCTGCGGTTCGCCGCCGGGTTGGTGACCCGTTGAGACATGATCGGCTAGATGCAGCCCGCAGTCGATCGCATCGTCCGGCTACTGGACGGACGGTCGGTTAGCTACGCGCAATACGGCCAACCCGATGGCTTTCCGATCGTCAACGCCCACGGTGGGTTGGCCTGCCGCCTCGATGTGGCTGCCGCAGACGCCGTTGCGACAGCCGCTGGTATCCGGCTGATCTCCCCCGACCGGCCAGGTGTGGGGCGGTCGGACCCGCAACCCGGTCGCACCGTCGACGACTGGGCGCAAGATGTCGCGGGACTGCTCGACCTGATCGACGTCGACCGGTTCGCGGTGATGGGCTGGTCGATGGGCGGGCAGTACGCCGCGGCCGTGGGCCATGCGCTACCGAACCGGGTGACCCGGGTAGCGATCATCGCCGGCGCGTTGCCTCTGACCGAGCCCGGCGTGTTTGACGAACTGCCTGCGATGGACCGGACGCTGACCCGCCTCTCCCAGCGCGCACCGTGGCTTGCGGCGCAGTGGTTTCGGATCATGGGATTCGCGGCGGGCGCCGCACCGACGCTGTACGGGCGACTGGCCGCGCGCGAGCTCGGCCAGGCCGACGGCGCTGTGCTCCGCGACGTGGGCTTCCCGGCCTTCGCGCGGATGACCCGCGAGGCGTTAAGGCAACCGGCAGGCGCGGTTGAGGAGTACCGGGCGTGGATGCGACCGTGGGGTTTTGCTCCAGAGGAGCTGACGGTGGCAGTCGATGTGTGGGCGGGAACGGGTGACCAACTTGTCAACGAAAGCTGGCCGCACCGGTTGGCTTCACGAATCCCCAACGCCACCTTGAATATTCGCGAGGGCGGCCATTTCATGGCGCACCAGCACTACCGCGAGATCTTCGATGCGCTGAGGCGCTAGTACAAGTCGACGCGCCGGTCGTCGAACAGGTGGACGTGCTCGGTCAGGGTCTTGTCGTGGGTGAGGGCCAGGTCGATGTCGGCGACGGCCATCGCGGTGCCGGGACCTGCTGCGGCGGCGATCCAGCCGTCCGGATCGACGATCACGGTGCCTTCCGTCCACTGTTGGCCACGCTCGACGCCAGCCCGGTCGCACGCCGCCACGGCGACTTTGTTCGTCCTTGCCGTCGACATCGCGGTGATGACCTCGCCAGGGCGTTCGCCCTCTGGCCGGGGAAACAACGGCCAGTTCACCGGCGCGGCGATCAGCTCTGCGCCGTGCACCGCGATGGGGCGAGTGAGTTCGGCGAACTCGAGGTCGTAGCAGACCATCACGGCGATCGCGCCGTGCTTCGTCTCGACCACCGAGGGCAGCGTGTCGCCCGGGGTGAAGATCAACTTCTCGCGGTCCCACAGATGCGTCTTGCGATAGGTGGCGATCACGCCGGTGGCGTCGACCATCACCGCGCTGTTGTACAACCGGGTATCGTCGCCGAGTTCGCAGAAGCCGCCGATGACGATCGAATCGCCCGCGGCTGCAGACCAATTGGCGAATGCCGCAGCAGCCGGCGTGAGCGCCGCCGCCCGCGCTTCATCGGCATCAGCGAACATGTATCCGGACGTGGCGAGCTCGGGCAGCACAATCACGTTGGCGCCTGCCGCGACCGCCTGACGGATGTTCTCCTCGATCAACTCGGCGTTGGCGGCCAATTCGCCGATCGTCGGGTCGATCTGGCAGCACGCGATCCTGACCATGGTGCAACGGTACGGGACCGGTGTCGCTCCGATCGAGCGGCCGGAACGTCAGCCGTACAGTTCTTCGAACCGCTGGATCGACCGTTCGATGTCGCCCTTGACGGCGCGCGCGGCGGCCGCTCCGATCGGCCCGAACAAGGGCCTGCCACCCAGTTCGAGGTTGAACGTGAACGCGGAGCCGGTCTCAGTCGGCGAGACCGTCATCCGCAGCGCGTACTTGGTGCCGCCGACACCGTCGCCCGTCATGTGCAGCAGCCGGGGCGGGTCAAGCTCGCGCACGGTCCAGGTCACTCGATTGCGTAGCCCCTTCGCGCCTGCGACGCCGACGAGGGTCGCACCCGTCGTCAGTTCCGCCGGTACCTCGCCGCGCCAGCCCTGGTGCATCACCAGCCAGTCGCCGAGATCGGCCAGATTCGAAGCATGGGCCCAGGCGTCCTCGGGGGACAGCGACAGCTCGCGGGACAGCTCGAGTTTGGCCACGGCTACCAGGCTGCTTTCTGATACACGAGCCAACGCATTTCGATGGGCGATTCTTCGCGCGGCAGGTCGAACACGTCGCGGCCGCTGACCCAGTCGGCATACCAACTCGTCTGCGGCCAGGCGCCCTCCGGCAGATGCGCCATCTCGTAGTCGTACACGGAATCGTCGGACACCAGATGAAGTGCCGAACCGGCGGCCGCCGACAACTCCTGGGCGGTGAAAATTGTTGTGTAACACTGCTGTCCGAGTTCGCGCGCGGCGTCATCCGGTGTGTAGCCGGGCTTCGCGAGGAACGCGTTGAACACCAGGTGGCCGCCAGGGACAAGGCACTGGCCGGCGAGTTCGAAAACCGCGCGCAGCTGCTGCGGCGTGCGGAAATCCGAAACCACCTCGGACAGCAGGATCAGCTCATAGTCGTGCCGCAGGTCGTCCTCGGTGGCGAAGATGTCCCGCTCGATCACGCGCACGGTCAGCGATTCCCGTTCGGCGTCGGTACGAATGATCTCCGCGAACTTCGGCGTCATCTCCACCACGTCGACGGGGTGGCCGCGCCGCGCCAGCGCCAGCGTGTTGCGCCCGGTTCCCCCACCGATGTCCAGAATCCGGAACGCTCTGGGGTCGAGCGCGAGGTTGGCCAACGCCAGTACTCGGGCGTCCGGTTCGGTGCCGAACAGCGGCGGCTCGCGGGTGCTGATCCAGTTCTCGTAGGCGCCCTCGACCGTCCACCATTCGGCCTTGACGTGATAGTTCAACGTCGTGCCGACCGGGGCGTCGTAGGAGATGACGATGTTGGAGCGCGGCGAGTTGGCGTATGCCTCCGCGAGTTGGCCCTCCAGCACCTCTCTGACGTGGGCGAGCTGTTCATCGCTGAACGGCCTGCCCAGGGTCGCGAACAGCGACTCGCACATCGCTACGTACTGATCGATCATCCCCGGCACCGCGGGCACGGTGATTTTTCCGGTGACAACCGATCGGCGCTGCAGTCGCCTGGCCATTGCGTCGCGCACTGCTGGATTGACCGAGCGCAGGGGTGGATTGTCCATCGGTGCAAACGTTAGGTAAGCCGCGGCACCCGCGCACGACTATTACCCAACGTGTCGCGAGCGAGTGACGGGATTCGAACCCGTGTAGACGGCTTTGCAGGCCGGTGCCTAGCCACTCAGCCACACCCGCAACAGGACAAGATCCTGCCGGCCGGCCCGGCACCGGCCCAGCCTTTGGATCGTCGTGATCGCTACTCGTCCATCGGCACGCCGACTGCGTCGGTGCCTTGTGGCCAACCGGCAGGCGAGTCTTCCCACTTCTCCTGGCGGCCATACGGCGTCAGATCGAGGAAGGGATATCCCGGCGCGGAGTGGTCGAGACCGCGCGCGAACGCCGAATACGTGTGGAACACCTCGTCTTCCCGTCGGAGGAAGACGCTGGCGCCCGGCCAGTCTCCGCGCAGCACATCATCGGTCAGTCCGTCGGCGTGCAACTCATCGACGGATTTGTAGTTGTACTCGATCGGCGCGCGCGCCGGGTCCAAGGTGACGTGGTAGTCGTAGGTGAAGTCGTTGTCACGCGACGAGTACCACGGAAACGTCCAGCCGTGTTCGGCCTGGTAGCGCGCGATGCTCGCATACGGCGCTCTCGACACCGCCGCGAACGTCACGCCCTTGGCATGCAGCAGTGCGCGGTCCCGTTCGGTGAACGTGAGATCCGCTGCCATCGTGCAACTCGGGCAGCCCCTGTCGGCGGCGTCGATCCACATGAAGTGGTGGATGTACAACTGCGGGCGGCCGTCGAACATGTCGACCAAGCGCAGTTCGCCGTCGGGGCCCTCGAACACGTAGTCCTTGTCTACCTTCACCATCGGCAGCCGGCGTCGCTCCGCATTGACGGCATCTCGCAGATGGGTGACTTCGCGTTCGCGCGCCAGCAGCTTCTTGCGGGCGGCGAGCCATTCCTCGCGACTGGTGACGTCGGGATAGCCGGCGGCAGTTGTGGGCATCGCGCATCTCCTAACCAATAGGCACTGGCAACACGGGCTCCAAATATGGACTATGCGGCGCGCCGAAAGTCATCGGTCCTGCCCCGGGGTTAATTTGTTTCCCATGCAGGTGTGGCTGGCCGATCCCCCGTTCTTCGGTGGCCCGGGACAGGGCACGCGACAGATCGTCGAGCTGTTCGTTGCGTTCGGCCTGACGTCGTTGATCGGCCTCGAGCGCGAGATCCAGGGCAAGAGCGCCGGGGTGCGCACCCAGACCATCGTCGGCACCGCCGCCGCCCTGATCCTGCTCGTCAGCAAGTACGGCTTCTCCGACGTGCTGCAGGACGGTCTGGTGGTCGTCGACCCATCCCGTGTCGCGGCCCAAATCGTCTCGGGCATCGGCTTTCTCGGTGCCGGCATCATCATCTTCCGGCGTGGCTCAGTCCACGGACTGACGACGGCTGCGGCCGTGTGGGAGTCCGCGGCCATCGGCATGGCGGCGGGCTCGGGCCTTCTGCTGTTGGCGGTCACGGTGACCGCGATGCACTTCCTGATCATCGTCGGCTTCATGCCGCTGGCGAAGCGACTGTCCGCCCGCCTGGCCGGCTCGGTCACCATGCACGTCACCTATGACGAGGGCCGCGGCGTGATGAGTCGGCTACTGCAGGCGTGCGACAAGAGGCAGTGGCAGCTCACCGATCTGTCGGCCGACGCCGCAGGCGAGCGCATCGCCGCGGGCAGCGCCGGAGTACTACTCACGCTGTCGGGCAGGGGCATTCTCACCGCGCCGACGGTGCTGGCGGCCATCGACGGGGTGACGGCGATCCGCCAGCTCGACGATGAATCCGACTAGTCATACTGCGTTGTGACCATCGGACTTATCTGTGCGATTCCGCAGGAACTCGCACACCTGCGCGCCATCCTCGCCGACGCCCGCAGCACGGAAGCCGCGCACACCGTCTTCGACAGCGGCATGATCGACGGGCATGACGTCGTGCTGGTCGGTTCGGGCATGGGCAAGGTCAATGCCGCGCTCGTCACGACGCTTCTGGCCGACCGATTCGGTTGCCGCACAATTGTTTTCACCGGCGTGGCCGGCGGCCTGGACCCGGGGCTGGCCATCGGTGACATCGTCGTCGCCGATTTCTTGATCCAGCACGACGCGGGCGTGGTGGAGAACGGACGCGTACGGACGTATCAGCCCGGCTACGTACCGGTCATCAACCCCACCGATCGACTCGGCTATCCAGTGGATGCCGAACTGCTGGACGGGGTCAGGCACCGGCTGGCGGACCTCTCGATTCCTGGCCAAATCGTCTACGGCACAGTGCTATCCGGTGATCAGTACCTCAACTGCGAGACCACCCGCGACCGACTGCGCAGTGATCTCGGCGGGCAGGCGATCGAGATGGAGGGCGGTGCGGTCGCGCAGGTGTGCGAGTCGTTCGGCATCCCGTGGCTGGTGATCCGGGCGCTGTCGGACCTCGCCGGCGGCAATGCGCTGTTCGACTTCACCGCGTTCGTCGATCAGGCCGCCGAGTCCTCGGCGACGATCCTGCGCCGGCTGCTGCCAGTGCTCTGAGGACGCCCGCTTCTCGTCGACGCGAGCACACCGACCGCGGCGAGCACCGCGAACGTCGAGAAGAGCCAGCGAGCCTGCGTCGCGCCCCCGCTTTCGGTCAGGTTCACCACCACTCCGGCGAGCCCGGCACCGAAGGCACCGCAGATCAACTGCACGGTGTTGATGGCGGCTGCGGCCGCTGGGCCTTCGGCTGGATCGTCGACTCGACTCATCGCCCATGCGGAAAGATGTGGCCACGCAATACCGACCCCGATGCCGGTGATCAGCAGTGCCACCGCCCACACCGCGACAAGCCCGAACGACGCCCGCTCGTACTGCGTGGCCGCGGCCAATGCCAGCCCGGTGGCCATCACCAGCGGCGCGACGGCCACCGTCCACCTGATCGCCCGCTCGCTGTGCAGCGACGCGCTGCTGATCTCGCCAACGGTCCAGCCGATGGCAAGCCCCGCACCGAGGAACCCCGCGGCAACCGGTGTCAGATGCGCCAATCGTTGACCGAAGAGCGGCACATACATGTCGGCCATCGTCGCCGCCATCAACAACCCGAGCGTCAGGTAAATCCACTTCAACGGCCCGGCGCCAAAGGTGCTCGGCGGCAGCACCGCCGCGGGCAGCCGCCGGTCGACGTAGAGAAACGCGGCCACCAATACGGCGCCGAGCGCCAACAGCACCGCCGTCGCGCGCCAATCGTGCGGAATGCCGGCCACGCTCACCACGAGGGCCGCGGCGCCAAGCAGGACCAGTGACCAGATGGGGATCGGGCTGCGCGGGTCACCCACTTCGGCGTCGCCGCGCGCAGGCAGGGCGACGGGCACCAGGGCCGCCATCACAGCCGTCAGAATCACCAGGACACCGAAAGCCCAACGCCAAGAACCGAATTGGGCGAAGAGCCCCCCAGCGGCCGGCCCCACCAGCGTGCCAACCCCCCACATCGCCGACACCAGTGCAGAGGCCTTGGTCCACAACGAACTGGGCAGCGCGGTGTTGATCACGGCATATCCGAGACCGGCGAGCAGACCGCCGGCCGCGCCCTGGACCACGCGGCCTGCTAGCAGAATCTCCATCGTCGGCGCCGCAGCGCAGGCAAGACTGCCGATGCCAAACACGCTGAGCCCCAACAGGTATGCCCAGCGTGGGCCCAGCCGCAACAGCAGCGAGTGCACGGTGGTCGCGGCGACCACCGATGCCACCAGGTACACGGTTGTCACCCATGCGTAGTAGCGGTGCCCGCCGATGTCGGCGACCGCGCTCGGCATCAGGCTGATGGTGAGGAATTCGTTCGTGGCGTACAGCGCGACACCGCCGGCGAGCACGGTCGAGGCCCCGAGGTTCTTGGGGCCCAGCAGCTCACGCCAGCTACCGGTGATGATCGCCGGGGTATCGGTCACGCCGCCCACCGTAAGAGCTCAACCGTCATTGAGGTCAAGTGATTTTGACGTTGGCGATTCTCACAATTAGCTGTCTCGGTGGCACTAGCGTGTTCACCGTGGTAGCAAAAGCGCCGACGCAGTACAGACGGTTGCGGTGGCTCGTCGCTGCGTCGGTGGCGGCCGTGCTCGCAGCGGGCTGCTCAGGCGAACAGTCCGCGGACGAAAGCATTGACCTGGCCAAGTTGGATGTGGGCACCTTTCCCACCACGCTGCGCGCGGTGCCCGGTCAGCCATCACCGCAGGAGGCCACTCTCCTCGAAAGCATTCGGATGGCGGACGCCGTCGCCGATTCGTCGCAATTCGATTCGATGCTGCTGTACGTGTGGCGGGCCGACCCGATTCCCGACGCAGCCAGTCTTCTTCCGCTTCTCGGCGAAGCGGGCAAAGGGGTCCTCGATCAGCACGGTTGGTTGGCCGGGTATCGCGCCGGCTTCGCGGACCGACCCCCGCCCGCAGACAATGCGCCCCCTGAGCCCTACGTCGGGCTGTCGATCACGCTGCTGCGTTTTCCCAACGACGATGCGGCACGCGCGGCAGCAGCCTCGCTCGACACCACCAACTGGAAAGACATGGCCAAGACAGTCGCGGTGCCGCTGCCCAAGCATCCGGAAGTCCTGGCACGCTACACACCGGGAAACGGCGCGGTGCTCGCAGACACTGCGATGGGGCCGTTCGTCGTGCACCTGATGATCGATGCCCCGCCCGCCGAAGTGGAATCCCACATCGGTGATCTCGACCCCGTTGTCGATGCCCAGCGAAAGCTGTTGCAGGACTTCCGTCCCACCCCGCCCGACGCGATCCCGGCGCTGCCCCGGGACCCCGATGGGTTGTTGAGCCGGATGGTCAGCACCGACCCGGCACATCCGACACCGGTGTCAGCCCGATTCGGGGTCTACGGACCCACCGGCGCGCTGCATTTCCAGCCGTCGACGTTCCGCAAGGACAAGCTCTACGAGAAGTGGGGTGTCGACCGGCTGGCGGTCTCCGGCGCCCAAAACCTCTACCGGCTACGAGACCACAAGTCCGCACTCGAGATGCTCGCCGAGTTCACCGCCGAGGCCTCCGGCCGCGAACACGAGATCGACGCCGATCCGAACGTCCCGGACGAACGCTGCTTCCAGGTCAACAACTCACCCTCGAACGCATTCGTGTGCCGGATTGTGTTCGAGAACTTCTACACCTCACTGCACGCCGACACCGCGATCAGCGCCAAGCAGAAGTCGGCCGCGCAGTACGCGCTGCTCGCAGCCGCCACGTAGCGGTCAACTTCGGCAGGCCCTACTTGAGCCCCGCGGCGTCCATTCCGCGCAGTTCCTTCTTGAGATCATGGATCTCGTCGCGGATGCGTGCGGCCAACTCGAACTGCAGATCGCGGGCCGCGGCCATCATCTGTTCGGTCAGATCCCTGATCAGGTCGGCGAGCTCGGCGCGCGGCATGTTCGAGGTGTCGCGGCCCTCGATGATGCCGGCGCTGACCGCGCGGCCCGGCTCCCCCTGTGCGCGACGACCGCGCGAGGCGTTGCGGCCGGAGCCACCGACCTCGACGTCGTCGGCCTCGCGGTAGACCTGGTCGAGAATGTCGGCGATCTTCTTGCGCAACGGCTTTGGATCGATGCCGTGGGCCTTGTTGTAGGCGACCTGCTTGGCGCGGCGGCGCTCCGTCTCGTCGATGGCCTCCCTCATCGAGTCGGTGATGTTGTCGGCGTACATGTGCACCTCGCCGGACACGTTGCGCGCCGCGCGGCCGATGGTCTGGATCAGGCTGCGGGTCGACCGCAGGAAGCCTTCCTTGTCGGCGTCGAGGATCGCCACCAGCGACACTTCGGGCAGGTCGAGGCCCTCGCGCAGCAGGTTGATGCCGACCAGTACGTCGTATTCGCCCAGTCGCAGCTGCCGCAGCAGCTCGACCCGGCGCAGCGTGTCCACCTCGGAGTGCAGGTACCGCACCCGAATGCCCATCTCCAGGAGGTAGTCGGTTAGGTCCTCGGCCATCTTCTTGGTGAGCGTCGTGACGAGCACGCGCTCATCGCGCTCCGTGCGCTTGCGGATCTCGCCGATCAGGTCGTCGATCTGGCCCTTCGTCGGCTTCACCACCACCTGCGGGTCGACCAGTCCGGTCGGGCGGATCACCTGCTCGACGAACTCGCCTTGCGTCTGACTCAACTCGTACGGCCCGGGCGTCGCGGACAGATACACCGTCTGGCCGATCCGGTCGGCGAACTCCTCCCACGTCAGCGGCCGGTTGTCGATGGCTGACGGCAGCCGGAACCCGAAGTCGACCAGGTTGCGCTTGCGCGAGATGTCGCCCTCGTACATGCCGCCGATCTGCGGCACCGTCACGTGCGATTCGTCGATGACGAGGAGGAAGTCCTCGGGGAAGTAGTCGAGCAGGGTGGCAGGCGCTGAGCCCGCGGGGCGGGCATCGATATGGCGCGAGTAGTTCTCGATGCCCGAGCAGAAGCCGACCTGACGCATCATCTCGACGTCATAGTTGGTGCGCATCCGCAGCCGCTGCGCCTCCAGCAGCTTGCCCTGCCCTTCGAGCTCGGCCAGCCGCTCTTCGAGCTCCTGCTCGATGGTCGAGATCGCGTGTGCCATGCGGTCCGGACCTGCCACGTAGTGCGTGGCCGGGAAGATCCGCAGCGAGTCGACCTTGCGAACGACGTCACCGGTCAGCGGATGCAGGTAGTACAGCTCCTCGATCTCGTCGCCGAAGAACTCGATGCGGACCGCGAGCTCCTCGTACGACGGGATGATCTCGACGGTGTCGCCGCGAACCCGGAACGAGCCGCGAGTGAACGCCATGTCGTTGCGGGTGTACTGAACGTCGACGAGCAGTCGCAGCAGCGCGTCGCGCGGGACTTCCTGGCCGATCTGCAGCTCGACCGAGCGGTCCAGATACGACTGCGGGGTGCCAAGGCCATAGATGCAGGACACCGACGCGACCACCACCACGTCGCGCCGCGACAGCAGGCTCGACGTCGCCGAGTGCCGCAGCCGCTCGACGTCGTCGTTGATGGAGCTGTCCTTCTCGATGTAGGTGTCGGTCTGCGCGATGTACGCCTCGGGCTGGTAGTAGTCGTAGTACGAGACGAAGTACTCAACGGCGTTGTGCGGCAACATCTCTCGCAGCTCGTTGGCGAGCTGGGCGGCCAGGGTCTTGTTCGGCGCCATCACCAGCGTTGGGCGCTGCAGGCGCTCGATCAGCCACGCGGTGGTCGCCGACTTACCCGTTCCGGTGGCACCCAGCAGCACGACATCGCGCTCCCCCGCTCTGATGCGGCGCTCGAGCTCGTCGATGGCGGCAGGCTGATCACCCGCGGGCGAGTGCGGGCTGACCACCTCGAAGCGGCCGCCTGCCCGCACGACCTCGTCGACGGCGCGATACTCCGAGTGCGCAAGCACGGGGTGTTCGGTAGCGAAAGCCATTTCACCAGGGTAGAACCCACCACCGACATCGGCTGTTCCCCAGGCTCAGGCCCCGGTGAAGCGCGGCTGACGGCGTTCGACGAACGCCTGGATCCCCTCGGCCCCGTCGCTGGTCTTGAACAGGGCGACGACGTCGTCGACGAAGCGGTCCTCGGCGGACCGCTCACCCTCACGGTTTGCACGCTGAGCTGCGATGAGTGTGGTTCGCACGGCCAGCGGCGCCGATCGTGCGGCGATCCGCTCAGCCAGTTCGACGGCGCGCTCGCGCTGCCGTCCCGGTTCGACAACCTCCTGCACCAGGCCGATCCGCAGCGCCTCTGCGGCGTCGAATTCGTCACCGGTCAGCAGCCAGCGCATCGCGTTGCCCCAGCCGGCGTCGCGCGGCAGCCGGGTGGTGGCCCCGCCGAACGGATAGATGCCCCGCTGGACCTCGAGTTGGGCGAACCGGGTATCGGCGCCGGCGATCCGGATGTCTGCGGCCAGCAGGAGTTCGATGCCGAGCGTCAGGCACCAACCGTGGGCGGCGGCGACCACCGGCTTCGTCCACCCCCGGCCGTCATTGCGCCACGGGTTTCGGGCGTCGTCGGGCCAGTCCAGCGACCCATTCATCAGGCGGGGGCCGACTTCGGCAAGGTCCAGGCCGGCGGTGAAGTTGTCGCCCTCCGCGTACAGCACGCCGACGCGCAGGTTGTCGTCGCGTTCCAGGCGTTCGTAGGCGCGGCCCAGCTCCTCGAGCATCTCGACGTCGAATGCGTTTCGCTTTGCGGGCCGGTTGAGCCCCATGTGCAGTATGTGGTCCCGTTCGTCGACTATGACAGTTGGCATAATCTAGAGGCTAGACTATGATGGATGTCATAGCCAGCGATAGCCGAGACCGGATGATTCAAAGCGCCGCTTTGCTGTTCAGAGAGAACGGCTACAGCGGCACGGGTTTTCGCGACGTCATCGAGCACAGCGGAGCGCCGCGCGGTTCGATCTACCACCACTTTCCCGGCGGCAAGGAACAACTCGCGGCGGAGACGATGGCGTGGGCCGCTGGCGTGATCGAGCGGCGCATCGCCCGTGCCGCTGAGGGCGGCGACCCGATCGCTGCACTCGGCATCTTCGTCGACTCCTGGCGAGAGGTGCTCGAAGACAGCAACTTTCGTGCCGGCTGTCCCGTCGTTGCTGTGGCCGCCGAGGCGGACGCCGGGTCAACCGCGACCGATGCGGCCGCCGCCGCGTTCACGCGTTGGCAGGATCTGATCGGACGGAGCCTGCTCGACGCGGGTGTCGGCCGCACCGACGCGCGACGATTAGCTACCACGGTCGTCGCGGCGATCGAGGGCGCGATCCTGCTCTGCCGGGTACGGCGCGACATCCGTCCGCTGCGCGACGTCCACCGCGCGCTGGAGGCGACCCTGCGCACCGCGATTTCCTGGCACAACCGATGACCTCTCGGCCGCCTATGCTGAGAGCATCCACGCGCCAAAGCACGAAACATTTGACCTGGTAGCCCGCACCAACACCGATCCGAAGGGCATCGTGCGGGCCGTTGACGTCTATGCCGTCGAGCCGTGGGGCCTTTACATGGCGCGGCCGGCCCCCGGACGCGCACAGTTTCACTACATCGAGTCCTGGTTGCTGCCGTCTGTCGGCTTGCGAGCCACGATCTTTCACTTCAACCCCGGCCATGAAGTCGATCAGGACTACTACCTCGATGTCGGCCACTACACGCCGGGGACCCACACATGGCATGCCGAGGACCACTACCTCGACCTCGTCGTCCGGACAGGCAAGAGCGTCGAGTTGTTGGACGTCGACGAGCTCCTGACCGCCGTCCGTCACGGCCTGTTGACGCCGGAAACCGGCGAGCATGCGGTGCAGACGGCGGTGTCGGCGATCGACGGGCTGTCCAGGCACGACTACGACTTGAACCGCTGGCTCGCCGAAAGCGGAATGACGCTGACCTGGCGGCCGGCATAGCCCCGTTCCGCGGCGGGTATGCCTCGGTAATGGTTCCCGACTGGCAGTCGCCGACGCTTGCGACGCTCACCGACGAGCGCTTCTCCGACCCCGATTGGATCTTCGAGCGCAAGCTGGACGGGGTGCGGGGCCTTGCCTTCCGCGACGGCAAGCGGATACGGCTGCTGTCGCGAAACCAATTGTCGCTCAACAACACCTACCCTGAGATCGTCGAGGGACTTGCGAAACAGGAGACGTCTCGATTCGTCATGGACGGCGAGATCGTGGCCTTCGAAGGACGACGAACCAGTTTCGAGCGATTGCAGGGCCGCTCCGGCATCACCGATCCCGCCCTCGCCAGGGTGTCGGGCATTCCCGTCTTCTACTACGTGTTCGATCTGATGAACCTGGACGGCGAAGACATCACGGCCTATCCGCTGTTACAGCGTAAAAGACTGCTGCGCAACACCTTCAGCTTCGATGATCCGCTACGCTTCACCACCCACCGAGTCAAGGACGGTGAATCGGCTTATCGCGCCGCTTGCGAGCGCGGCGACGAAGGGGTGATCGCGAAGTTGGCCGAATCGACCTACGAGGGCGGACGGTCGCGCAACTGGCTGAAGTTCAAGTGCAGCCGCGATCAAGAGTTTGTGGTCGTCGGGTACACGGCCCCGAAGGGCAGCCGGGTGGGTCTCGGAGCGCTGTTGCTCGGCTACTACGACGGGGCGGATCTGGTCTATGCAGGCAAGGTCGGCACCGGGTTCGACGACGCGACACTGCGAAAACTGCACGAACAATTGGCGCGTACCGAGCAGACGACGTCGCCCATCACAAGAGGATCGGTCCGCGAGCCGACCGCCCATTGGGTGCGACCGAAATTGGTGGCGCAGGTGGCGTTCGGCGAGTGGACCCGCGACGGCAAGCTGCGCCACCCGCGATATCTCGGCCTGCGTACCGACAAGAGTCCCAACGAGGTGGTGAGGGAGACGCACTGATGGCTGCAAGGTCCCGAGCGGTCGAGATCACCCATCCGGACCGGGTGGTGTTTCCCGACGACGGCATCACGAAGGGCGACCTGGTCGACTACTACTCAGAAATCGCCGATGTCATGGTGCCGCACTTGAAGGGCAGACCGCTCACGTTGTGGCGATATCCCCGCGGCATCGGCCAGCACGGCTTCGTGCAACAGGATTTCTCCGGCACGCTGCCCGAATGGATGGGCTCGGCCGAGGTCACCAAGGAGGGCGGCACGGTCGTACACCCTGTCGTCGATCGTCGCGATGCGTTGGTATGGCTGGCCAATCAGAACTGCGTCACCGTGCATTCGTGGCTGTCGCGGCGCGACCTGCTCGGCGAACCGGATCAAGTCATCTTCGACCTGGATCCGTCGACCGACGATTTTGCCCCGGTGCGCGCGGCCGCCCGAGCCTGCGCCGACGTGCTGCGCGATCTCGGCCTTGCGCCGTACCTGAAGACCACCGGATCGCGGGGGCTGCATGTCGTCACGCCGCTGGCCCGCGGACACGACTTCGATGCTGTCAGGCAGTTCGCCCGCGACGTCGCCGAGGTCGTGGTGGCGGATGATCCCGCACACCGAACGGTCGAGCAGCGCAAGGACAAGCGCGGCGACCGGATCTACGTCGACGTGATGCGAAATGCCTACGCGCAAACCGCCGCGGCTCCGTACACGGTGCGCGCACGACGCGGTGCTCCCGTCGCCACCCCACTGGAGTGGGACGAGCTGAGCGCACGTGGTTTGCGACCTGACCGCTTCACGCTTCGCGACGTGCTGAAACGGGTTGCCGGACAAGGCGATCCATGGGCCGACATGCGTCGGCACGCCCGCTCGTTGACCCGGCCCATCGAACGTCTGTCGAAGCTCAATGCCTGAATTACCCGATGTGGAGGGGTTCCGTCGCGAGTTGGCAGAAAAGCTGCCCGGGCGTGAGGTGCGGGCCGTCGACATGCGTGACCCCGGAGTGTTGCGGAACACCAGCGCGCCCGCGCTGGCCCGCAATCTGATGAAACACACGTTCCGAAAGCCGCGACGACACGGCAAATGGCTGATCCTGCCGACGGATGGTCCCGTTCTGCTGGTTCACAGCGGGATGACTGGGCAGCCGTACTTCGCGGCCGACGGCGCCAACGAAAAGGGATACGAACGGCTTGTGATCGCCCTCGACCGTGGCGAGTTGCGCTATGCCGATCTCCGGAAACTGCGCGGCATCTGGCTGGCCGCCGACGACGACGCGACAGCCGAGGTGATGGGCAAGCAGGGGCCCGATGCGCTCGGACTCGATCTCGCCGGATTCCGCAAGGCGCTCGAGGGGCGCCGCGGAACACTGAAGCCGACCCTGATGGATCAATCGGTGATCGCGGGCCTTGGCAACCTGCTCGTCGACGAGATCTGTTGGCGTGCAAAGGTGCATCCCGGGCGGCCCGTCAGCAGTGTCGATGCGCGCCGAGTTCACGCTGCGATGACGAGCGTTCTGCAGACGTCGGTGCGGCACGGGCGAGTGCCCGGCCTTCCGCGGTGGTTGACGCGCGTTCGCGACGACCCGGATCCGGGCTGCCCGCGCTGTCACACCCGGTTGCGGCGTAGCCGGATCGGTGGCCGAACCACGGTGTGGTGTCCGAATTGTCAACCGCCATAACGGCAATGAGCCCGCTCAGCACCTCGTTGCGGGGCTGAGCGGGCTCACCGTCATGCGCAGCTGTTAGGTGGTGCCGCCGTTACTTCCGTTGGCGCCGTTGCTGCCGTTGGCGCCGTTACTTCCGTTGGCACCGGTGCTACCGGTGCTGCCGGTGTGACCGCCGCCGCCGAGCAGGCCGCCACCGCCACCGGAGCCGCCGGTACCGCCTACGCCGCCCGTGCCGCCGGTACCGCCGACGCCACCCTTGCCGCCCTTTCCGCCGGTGCCCGGTGTTCCGGAGGTCTCGACGTTGCCGCCGTTGCCACCGTTACCACCGTTGCCGCCGGTGGCTCCGGTACCGCCGGTGCCACCTTTGCCGCCGGAACCGCCGTTTCCGCCGATGCCGAGCACGAGGCCGCCGTGGCCACCGCTGCCGCCCGATGCGCCTGCGGAGCCGGCAGAACCGGCCGCACCCGTGCCGCCGTTGCCGCCGTTGCCGCCGGTGCCGCCGGCGTTGCCGGGATCGCCCACGTTCGAGCCGTTCCCGCCATTGCCGCCGTCGCCACCGTTGGCGCCGGTTCCACCGGCGCCACCGTCACCACCATTGCCGCCGGTGCCGCCGCAGCAGTACGGGCCGGTGCCGTTGCCGCCGTCGCCGCCCTTGCCGCCGGCCGCGCCTGCTCCCCCGGTGCCACCCGCTCCGCCGTTGCCGCCGGTCGCGGGGCTGACCGTGCCGACCTCGTTGACCGCGTCGCCACCCTTGCCGCCCGTGCCGCCTGCGACTCCGGTGCCGCCGTTGGCGCCGGGGCCGCCATTGCCACCGAATGCGTCGTCGGTGGAGGGCGGCGAGACGGTGACGTCTGCGCCGTTGGTGCCGGAACCGGCGGTCTGGCCGTTCGGAGTGGGATTCACGCCGTTCGCGCCGGCGGCGCCCGCGCCACCCGTGCCACCGCTACCGCCCGCGCCGATCAGCAGGCCACCGTTGCCGCCGTCACCGCCGACCGCGCCGATACCGCCAGTGCCTCCGTCGCCACCGTTGCCCGCCAGCAGCCCAGGTCCGCTGCCGCCCTTGCCACCTGCGCCGCCGGCTCCGCCGTTACCGCCGTCGCCACCGCTGCCCAGCACCAAGCCACCGGCGCCGCCAGCACCGCCCGCCGCGCCCGTGCCGCCTGCGCCACCGGCGCCGCCGTTGCCGAACAGCCCACCGTGTCCGCCTGCGCCACCGGCCTGACCCGCAGCTCCGTCGGCGCCCTTGCCGCCGCTGCCCCAGAGCAGACCGCCGTTGCCGCCCTTTTCGCCGGGCTCATCGCCGTCGATGCCGTTTCCGATCAGCAGCCCGCCTGGGCCGACCAGACCCAAGAAGGCTCCGCTCGGGCTCGTCAGCGACAGGCCCGACGTCGACAGTGACGCTGCAGAGGCCGAAGCTCCGCCACCGCCCGCCCCACCGACGAGGGATGTCGCAAACGTCGTCGGCGCAAAGAAATTCGCGGCACCGTGCGCCCCGCGTGCATTACCGGAATGCGATACCGCGGCGCCGCCGGGGCTGTCCGACGGAATCAGGCCCAGCACCGCCAGAGGTGACACCGCATCGCCGATCGGAGCGGACGATGCACCCACCCCGCTCGACGTCGGTGCGGCCGCGGCCACGCCGCCACCGAGTGCGGTATCGGACGCGGTCAGTGCCGGCGCATAGACCGGGCCATTGGCACCGCCGGTCGGCGCCGGAGCCTGCTGGCCCGCCGCAACGATGCCACCGGCGGCCCCGCCGCCAACGGCCAGGACGCCCGCCGCCACCGCGGCCGTTATCGCGTTCGGACGGGTGCCCTGGCCCCTCTTGCGGTGCCGCGAGCCGCCCGCCCGCTCTCTCGCAGGCGCGTACACGCCATCGGTCATAACCGAATCTCCCTTCGAGTGATCACTTCGTGAACCTCTTCTCGCTGATAGCTGGCTTTTGCCAACCGCGATCCCCTCGGTGCTGACCCACGGCTCCCTTCCCCGAACCGGCAACGGGTCGCCGGTCGATTTCTTGGTGGGGGCCTTGAGCGAACCTTCGAGATCGAGAGGATAGTAACCGGCGTCGATGGCTTTTGGGTTTGCTGATAGGCAATTCTTTCGATTGCAACTAGTGGAGTTCAACACGCTGGGTGCAAAGCTTGTGACGGGCGCAGGCAATGTGGTAAACGGGCTCGCCGCATCGTATCCGATTGCTCGATTCTGCACAGCTTGACCACCGCGTGCCACCCGTAAGCGACTGCTAATTAATCGATTTCGGTCGAACCGCGAACACCCTTATCGGCAGATCCGTCAATATCTTGTCGATTAATTGCCGTGTGACATAACAGCGCCTATGGGAACCAGTTACGCCGACTGCAAACGCAGATACATCATATTTAGTCAGGCTGTCAAGCGTAACTTCAATGTTGCTAGTGATGATCGAATTTCAATCCCGCTGCTGCGAAATCAGCAAACAATTGCCCCCGCGGGCGCGCCCTCTTCCACCGGCCGTAACGGTCGAGGACGTATGCGCGATGATCTTGTAATGGCAAATAACCGCAGGTCCGCGCCTCACGACGGGGCTATCGAGCGGCCGCCGACCGGCAACCGCGTCGCTGTCACGGCTCTGACGACGGTAAGGTCGGCTGTCATGAGCTCCACCACGCGCGGATGGCTGGCGATCGCCGCTGCTGCGGTCATCGGCGCAGGTGCGCAGTTAACGCCGGCCTCCGCCGTGGCCGACCCCGAACCCGGGCCGCCAGGACCGCAGACTGAAATCCAGCCCGCTCCCGGCGATGGCGTGAAGCACAACATCACGTACCGCGCAAGCGCGACCGGGACGTCGCGGGGCGCAGTTGTCGCGTACAAGATGGACGACCACAACGTCAACAGCGAAACGCCTACGCTGCTGCCGGGACAAACGTTTGAGGTCAACACCGTCTTGGACGACCCCAAACAGGCCGGCATGGAGATCTCGATCCAGTGGCCGTACGGGTCGAATCTGCACTGCGAGATCCTGGCCGACGACCAGATCGTCGCGCAGGCGGATCAGTTCATCGCACCGCGGTTGTTCCACCCGAAGGACGATCCGCTGTACGGCGTGCTGCAATGTGGCGCCCCGCTGGACGCCCCGGTCGCCGGTCAGACGTCGGCGACCGCGCCGCAGCCCGCCGAGCCGCCAGCAGAGGCGCCTGCCCCAGCCGCTACGTAGCTAGGGCCGCCACCCCGTCGTCTCCGCCCATTCCCACGCGCGCTCATACGCGTCGGCGAACCACGGCTCCTTGGCGTCTGCGTAGTCGGGCGCAGACAGCGCCCGACGCTTGGCCGCCAGATAATCCTGTTGCACACCAGGACTCGCGGCCAACCAGTCGCGGAACAGGAGCGCGAACTGCTGAGCCGGCGAGCCGTCGACCCTGAGGTGAATGTTCGCCGGCCTGCCGGGATCGGCCGCACAGTGAATCCGCTTGCGCCACAACGAAGAATCGGCCGTGTGCGGCGTGTCCGCAGTGATGTGCTCGATACGCGGAAACCCGACATGCTCCAGCGCACTGTCGACCTCGTCGGCAACGTCCAGCGACGCCACGGTCACCTGGATGTCGATCACATCCTTGGCGTCCATTCCGGGCACTGCGGTCGATCCGATGTGATCGATCCGTAACGCCTTTGCGCCGCAGGCCATTTCGATGCGCTTGATAATCCTGCGCGCATCGTCGGACCAAGCCGGGCGATAGGGCACGAGCTCGTAGACCGTGGGACCGCACTGCCGGGTGCTGATGTTGTGCGCCAGCGGCAGCACCCGGTTGTGCCAGAGGTCGCGGGCCTTCTCCACGAGCTCACCTTGGGAACCCGAGTTGTCCAGCAGCACATCGGCTATCGCGCGCCGTTGCTCCTCGGGCGCCTGCGCCTTGATGCGCGCCCGCGCGTCGGCCTCGTCCATCCCCCGCTTGATCAGGCGGGTTACTCGGGTTTCGACATCTGCGGACACCACGACGACGAGCGGAAACAACGGCGCCAGACCGGTTTCCACCAACAGCGGGATGTCCTCCACCACCACCGCATCGTCGTGGACAGCGTCGAGGATCTCCTCACGTCGACTTGCCACCAGCGGATGCACGATGCCGTTGAGCTTGGCGCGCTTCTCGTCGTCGACGAACGCCTTGGCCGCCAGGGCGGGCCGGTTCAGTGCGCCGTCGGGCAGCAGGATGTCCTCACCGAACTCCGCGACGAGCTGACCCAGCCCCTCGGTACCGGGTTCGACGACCTCACGGGCGATCACATCGCCATCGACGATGATGCCGCCACATTCTGCGAACGTGGCGGACACCGTCGACTTACCGGCGCCAATACCGCCGGTCAGACCGATGCGAAGCATCGTGCAGGCCGTTAGGCGCTGCCGGCGAGCTTCTCCCGCAGTGCCGCCAGCTGGGCGTCGCTGGCCAGCGACCCACCGGCGGACGGCTCATCGGAGCGCGACGCGCCGTTCGACGACGACGGCCGAGCTGCTTCCTCGGCCTCGGCAGCGGCGAACTTCTCCATCTGCGTGGTGTGCATCTTGTGCCGGCGCTCAGCCTCCGCGTAGCGGGACTCCCACTCCTCACGCTGCTTCTCGAAGCCCTCGAGCCATTCGTTGGTCTCGGCGTCGAAGCCCTCGGGGAAGATGTAGTTGCCCTGCTCGTCGTAGCTGTCGGCCATGCCGTACTTCGACGGATCGAACTCCTCGGTGTAGTCCTCGTTGGCCTGCTTGAGGCTCAGGGAGATGCGGCGGCGCTCCAGGTCGATGTCGATGACCTTGACCATCGCGTCGTCGCCGACCTGGACCACCTGATCCGGGACCTCGACGTGGCGCTCCGAGAGCTCGGAGATGTGCACCAGGCCCTCGATGCCCTCCTCGACGCGGACGAACGCACCGAACGGCACCAGCTTGGTGACCTTGCCGGGGACGATCTGTCCGATGGCGTGGGTGCGGGCGAAGTGCCGCCACGGGTCTTCCTGAGTCGCCTTGAGCGACAACGAAACCCGCTCGCGGTCCATGTCGACGTCGAGCACCTCGACGGTGACCTCGTCGCCGACCTGAACGACCTCGGACGGGTGATCGATGTGCTTCCAGGACAGCTCGGAAACGTGCACCAGACCGTCGACACCGCCGAGATCGACGAACGCGCCGAAGTTGACGATCGAGGAGACGACGCCCTTGCGGATGGCGCCCTTCTGCAGCTGGTTGAGGAACTCGCTGCGCACCTCGGACTGGGTCTGCTCCAGCCAGGCGCGGCGGGAAAGCACCACGTTGTTGCGGTTCTTGTCGAGCTCGATGATCTTGGCCTCGATCTCCTTGCCGATGTACGGCTGCAGATCGCGGACACGACGCATCTCGACCAGCGAAGCGGGCAGGAAGCCGCGCAGGCCGATGTCGAGGATCAGGCCGCCCTTGACGACCTCGATGACGGTGCCCTTGACGGCCTCGTCCTTTTCCTTGAGCTCTTCGATGGTGCCCCAGGCCCGCTCGTACTGAGCGCGCTTCTTGGACAGGATCAGGCGGCCTTCCTTGTCCTCCTTGGTGAGGACCAGAGCTTCGACCTCATCGCCGACGGAAACGACCTCGTTGGGGTCGACGTCGTGCTTGATGGAGAGCTCACGGGAAGGGATGACACCTTCGGTCTTGTAGCCGATGTCGAGCAAGACTTCGTCGCGGTCAACCTTGACGATGGTCCCTTCGACGATGTCGCCATCGTTGAAGTATTTGATGGTCTTGTCGATGGCGGCGAGGAAATCCTCCGCGGAGCCGATGTCGTTGAGGGCTACTTGCGGAGACGTGACGGAGGGACTTGGCATGTGGTGGGTTGCTCCGGACAGGTTCAATCGTAGGGACATGGGAATCTTGTTATTTGGCTCGGCGCGGGCGCCGATATCGTGCTGTGCACCCGCAGCAGAGATCGCAAAACCGCAGACGGGTACCTGTCGAGGTTACTCGACTGTGTACATGCTGGACAAACTCGGCCTCCAGAGCCCGCCGATCATGATCAATGCGCGGCTACGCTGCTCTGGTGTCATCCGCAGGCGCACCACCACCTCCGTATGTGCTCACCCCGCCGTTTCAGCGCAAAATCCGTAAGGTCGGCGCCCCGCTGGCCGTGATCATCCTGCTCGGGACCATCGCCGGGCTGATCGTGATCGGGCTGACCGTCTACAACCCCGTCGGAGCGGGAATCGGATTCGCGCTGTCCAGCACCGTGATGATCGTCGTCGTCCTCGCCTACATCTGGCTGGACCGCTGGGAGCCTGAACCGCCGCGACTGCTTGTCTTCGCCTTTCTCTGGGGTGCCTCGGTTGCAGTCGTGCTGGCTTCGATCATTCAGATTTACGCCGAATCGATGCTCCACCCCGATCTGACGGACACGGAGTCGCCCAGCGCGTTCTCCCTCGTGCTCAGTGCGCCGCTGACCGAGGAAGCCGCCAAGGGCTTGTTCCTGCTGCTCATGATGACCGGCCGGCGCCGCAACGAACTCAACTCACTGACCGACTGCCTGGTGTACGCGGGGCTGGTCGGGGCGGGCTTCGCCTGGCTCGAGGACATCCTCTACATCGCCAACGGCGAATCGGTGTCCGAGTCGCTGCTGACGGCGGCGGTCCGGCTGATCATGGGTCCGTTCGCGCATTCGCTTTTCACCACCATGACCGGCATTGGCGTGTACTTCGCACTGCAGCAGCGCAACGGCGTCGCGAAGGCCGGCTGCGTCGTGCTCGGCTACCTGGGCGCGGTATTCATGCACGGGCTCTGGAACGGCTCGTCGCTGGTGGGCTTCGAGGCGTATCTGCTGGTCTACGCGTTGTGGATGGTGCCGATCTTCGCGCTGGTGATCGCGCTCGGCGTGCACAGCCGACGCCGGGAGCAGACGGTCGTCGCCTCCAAGCTGCCGGGAATGGTGTCGGCGGGCCTCGTCACCCCGAATGAGGCCACCTGGCTGGGCTCTCTGAAGGCCCGCAAGGTCGCGATCACCGAGGCGACCCGGCTGGGCGGCCGGGCCGCAGGCAAGTCGGCGAAGAACTTCGCGGCCCAGGTGGTCGAGCTGGCGTTCGTGCGGGACCGCATCGACCGCGGCTTCGGCGACCAGCGCGTGTTCGCGCTGCAGAACGAGGAGGCCTATCGGCTGTACGGCGCCCGGGCAGCGGCTCCCGTGCTGCAGGGGCTGGCCGGATACCGCGCCTAGGCAGGACCTATCGGGCCATGGAGCAGACCAAGCGGGCGACGCGGCCAAGATGCGCGTCCGTCACCGGACGACCCAGTGCGATGAGGCGCCAGAACACGAGCGCTCCAAGCGCGTCGAGCATGAGGTCCTGATCGGCGGTGGCCGCCAATTCGCCGCGCTCGGCGGCGCGGTCGAGGACGACCTGGGCCCGCGCGCGGCGTGGGCGGCCCACATAGTCCATGAGTGCCTCGGCCAGCACCGGATTGCGCTGCGCCTCTGCGAGGAGATCGGGATAAACGCGGCGGATCCGGGAGTCGTCCAGCCAAGACCGCACCTCGGTGAGGAGCGCCAGCAGATCGCCGTCAAGCGAGCCTGTGTCGGGCACAGGAGCGACGACCACGCTCAGGGTCCGGAGCGCGTCAGCGGTCATCTCGACCTTGGACGGCCACCGACGATAGATCGCACTCTTTCCAACGCCGGCGCGCCGGGCGACGGCGTCCATGGTGAGGCCCCGAAACCCATGCTCGGCCAGGTCGGCCATCACTGCATCGAGTATGGCGGCCGTAACCGCAGTGTCCTGGGGTCTGCCCGGCGCCGACCGGATCATGCTGGTATCCCTGCGTGTTCGCGAAGGTAGTCAGCGAACGAACGTGGCGGCTGTCCGGTGAGCCGTTCGACTGCATCGGTGACTCGGGCTTCCCTGCCGTCGCGTATCCGTTCGTCGAGCACGGCGAGCGCCGATGCGAACCCCAGGTCGTATCCGGCCTGAACGAGGAAGTCGACGTACCGCGCCGTTTCGACTGCACGATGGCGCACCGGGCGCTGGGTGATCGTCGTCATGATCGCCGCGGCATCGTCGTAGCTGATTGCCTCGGGCCCGGTCAGCAGGTGGTCGGTGTTGCCTGCGCGCTCGCACGTGAGCAGGCGAGCGGCGCAGCGACCGATGTCGGCGGCGTCGATGAAGGCCAGCCGCCCACGCCCTGTGGCGGTGACGAATTCGCCCGTCGCGTGAATGCTGTCCGCATGCGGATGGCGCTCGACGAAGTTCTGCATGAACCACGACGGCCGCAGAATCTCCCACTCGGGCAACGTGTTTCGCAATGCCGCGGCCACGACGCCGAGACCCGGATCACCGGCGGCGACCGCAGAAGAACTGAGCATCACCACCCGACGCACACCCATTGATGCGGCTTGGTCCAGGAATGGGCCGACCATCCGGATCGGGTCAGGGTCACCCACTGGAGCGATGAGGTAGATGCGTTCAACGCCATCCAGTGCGCTTCGATGCGTCGACGGATCGGACCAGTCGAACCGCACGTGTTCGAAGGCAGTCGGCGCGATCCTCGCCCGCGTTGCCGTGCGAACCGTCAAGTTTGGATTGCCTGCCAGCTCATCGACAACGGCCGATCCGGTGTTTCCGGTCGCACCGAGCACGAGAACCTTGCCGCTCATTTGGGGCCTGCATCGGTGAACGCGGCGATCATCTCGTCGACACTGCCGAGTGCTGCGCCGGCGGCAAGCGCGTTCCAATAGTCGCGGTAGGCGACGATGCCGTCCGCGCCAACCGTGACGAAGGCGACGTAATCGATGTCGTACGCCCGGCCGGTCGCGTGGGCGATGCCGCTCACTCCCCACTCGACGATGATCGTGTCGGGGTCCGTGGTCTCATGCCGGGTCTGATGGCTCACGCCCCGAACATCGACGATGTCGGTGTAGCCCGCGAGATAGTCGCGAACCTCCTCGCGACCACTCAGCCGCGGCCAGCCGGGCGGCGCGAACGGGAAGGTCATCGTGCCGTCGGCCGCCCATTCGTCGGCGAACGCGTCCATGTCGTGCGCCAACAACGCCGCCTGTAATCGGTCGATCACGGCGTTGGCGCGCTGCCGCCGCGCATCGGCATCCAGGTCGTCATCAATCGGATCTGCTTCGCGTAATACGGGACGGTTTGGTCTCATAATAGGGCGCAACCAGTGCTCAGCAGTGTTTTATTCCGAGTCGAGCTCGTCCTAATGCGCGGCTGAATCCCAGCTACGACCGAACCCGACGCTGACCTCGAGCGGCACGTCGAGCGGATAAGCGTTGCCCATCTGCTCGCGCACCAACTTCTCCAGGTCGGCGCGCTCGCCCTCGGCGACCTCGAACAGCAGCTCGTCGTGGACCTGCAGCAGCATCCGCGACTTCAGACCGGACTCCTTGAGCGCCTTGTCGACGTTGATCATCGCGACCTTGATGATGTCGGCCGCACTGCCCTGGATCGGGGCGTTCAGCGCGGCCCGCTCGGCGGCCTCGCGCACGTTGCGGTTACTGCTGTCCAGCTCCGGCAGGTAGCGGCGCCGCCCGAACACCGTCGACGTGTAGCCGTCCTTGCGGGCCTGGTCGACGACATCGCGCAGATAGTCGCGCACCCCGCCGAAGCGGTCGAAGTACTGCTCCATCTGCACCTTGGCTTCCTCGGTGGAGATCTTCAGCTGGGCGGCCAGGCCGTACGCACTCAACCCGTAGGCCAGGCCATAGGACATCGCCTTGACCCGTCGCCGCAGCTCGGCGGTGACCTCATCGATCGGCACCGAGAAGGCCCGCGAGGCGACGAACGAGTGCAGGTCCTCGCCGGTGTTGAACGCCTCGATGAGGCCCTCGTCCTTGGACAGGTGCGCCATGATCCGCATCTCGATCTGGCTGTAGTCGGCCGTCATCAGCTCGTCGAATCCCTTACCGACGACAAAAGCGTCGCGGATGCGGCGACCCGCCTCGGTGCGGATCGGGATGTTCTGCAGGTTCGGCTCGGTCGACGACAACCGGCCGGTCGCGGCGATGGTCTGGTTGAACGTGGTGTGAATCCGGCCGTCGGACGCGACGGAGTTGATCAACCCGTCGACGGTGACTTTCAGCCTGGTCGCGTCGCGGTGCGACAGCAGATGCTGCAGGAACGGGTGCCCGGTCTTGTCGTAGAGCGATTGCAGCGCGTCCGCGTCGGTGGTGTAGCCGGTCTTGGTGCGCTTGGTCTTCGGCATCTCCAGCTCGTCGAACAGCACCACCTGCAGCTGTTTCGGCGAGCCGAGGTTGATCTGCTTGCCGATCACCGCGTAGGCGGCCTCGGCCGCGTCGCGGATCAGGTCGCCGAATTCGCTCTGCAACTCGCCCAGCTGCTTCAGGTCGACGGCGATGCCGACCGACTCCATCGCGGCCAGCGCCCGCTGCACCGGCAGCTCCATGTCGCCCAGCAGCGAGGAGCACTCCATCCGGGCCAGTTCCTCATCGAGTGCATCAGCCAGATCCATCACCGCGCTGGCGCGCAGGATGACGGTCTGCACGGCCTGATCGTCGACGCCGTCACTGTCGTCGAGAAGCGAAAGTTGTTGCTGCTCAGGGTTATCCGCGCGCAGCTCACGTTTCAGGTAGCGCAGCGACAGGTCGTCGAGCGCGAAACTGCGCTGCCCCGGCCGCACCAGATAGGCGGCCAGCGCGGTGTCGGAGGTGACGCCCGCCAGCTTCCAGCCGCGGCCTTCGAGGTCGTGCATGGCCAGCTTGGCCTCGTGCAGCGCTTTCGGTTGTTCGGAATCCGCGAGCCAGGAAGCCAACGCGGCCTCGTCGTCGTCGCTCAGTGTGGCCGTGTCGATATAGCGGCCGTCGCCATCACTGGCGACGATCGCCAGCGCGGTGGCGTCGGCGTCGAATGCCAGATGCGTGCCGACGACTGCCATCCCGGACCGGCCGCCCTTGTGCTCCTCCAGCCAGCCGGCCAGCTCACCCGCCTCGAGTGCCCCGCCCTTGACGTCGAAGCCCTGGTCGACCTCGGGATCGGTGGAGGCGAGCGTGTCGAAGAGCCGGTCACGCAGCACCCGGAACTCCAGGTCGTCGAACAGGCGGTGGATCTGGTCGCGGTCCCACGGCTGCATCCGCAGCGTGTCGGGCGTCTGCGCCAGCGGCACGTCTTTGACGAGGTCGGTGAGCTCCCGGTTGAGCACCACGCTCGACAGGTTGGCCCGCAGCGCATCGCCGACCTTGCCCTTCACCGCATCGACGTTGTCGACAAGGGACTGCAGCGATCCGAACTCGGCGATCCATTTGGTCGCCGTCTTCTCCCCCACACCCGGGATACCGGGCAGGTTGTCGCTGGGGTCGCCGCGCAGCGCCGCGAAGTCCGGGTACTGCTGCGGCGTCAGCCCGTACTTCTCGACGACCGCCTCCGGCGTGAACCGGGTGAGCTCGCTGACGCCCTTGCGCGGATACAGCACCGTGACGTCGTCACTGACGAGTTGCAGCGCATCGCGGTCGCCGGTGACGACCAGCACGCGGTAGCCGTCGTCCTCGGCCTGGGTGGCCAGCGTGGCGATGATGTCGTCGGCCTCGAAGCCCGGCTCGGCCAGCACGGTGATGCCGAGCGCGACGAGCACCTCCTTGGTGATGTCGATCTGCCCCCGGAACTCGTCGGGGGTCGCGGAACGTCCGGCCTTGTACTCCGGGTATTTGTCGACGCGGAAAGTCTGGCGGGAGACGTCGAAGGCGGCGGCGATGTGTGACGGCTGCTCGTCGCGCAGCAGGTTGATCAGCATCGCGGTGAAGCCGTAGACCGCGTTGGTGGTCAGCCCGCCCTGGGTCTTGAAGTTCTCCGCCGGCAACGCGTAGAAGGCCCGGTACGCCAGCGAATTGCCGTCCAGCAGCATCAATGTGGGCTTTTGGCCCACACCTTCGGACGCAGTCTTCTTCTCGGTTGCGGTACTGGCTGGGCTCACGGCCCTACTCTATGCACCGCCGCCGACAGGGATGCCGTGACTGTCAGTCAGGGACCCGTCACGATGTCAACGTCCATATCTGCCGGGCCCGCATGGGCATCAAGGCCGTCGCCGTCGGCTAGGGCGTAAGTGAAGTCGGCACCAGGGCCGCCCGCGAGGGCGGTGCTGCCGTCGCCGGTCACGCCAGCCGTGTTGTTGCTTCCGAGGCCGCCGATGTCGCCGCCCGCGACCGCGGAGCTGTTGTTGCCGTCGACCGAGGCCCAATTCTCGTTGCCGAACGCCGCCGTGGCATCGCTGTCGATGCCGTTCGCGATAGCCGTGTTGTTGTCGCCGACGACTGCCCTCGCCAGACTGTCGTTCCCGGAGACGGAGGCCTGATTGGAGGTGCCGTTGTTCGCAGTCGCCGTGCTGTTGTCGCCGTAGACCTCCGCATAGTTCTGGTCGCCGAGGTTTGCGTCGGCGATGCTGTTGTCACCGACCACGATGGCGGTATTGCCGTCATTGCCGTCGCCGGGGCTGCCGGTGAAGGTTTGGCCGGCAAACGCTCTGCTCCCGTCACCCGTGACGGTGGCGGTGTTGTTGTCGCCGCTACCCGATGCGGCCGTGCTGTTGTTTCCCTCGACTGTGGCGACGTTGTTGTCACCGAGTTCGGCGTCCGTGTGGCTGTAGTTACCGGTGGTGATGGCCGTGTTGTCATTGCCGGCGAACGCGTGCGCTTCGCTGTTGTCGCCCATGACGGTGGCGGTGTTGCGGTCGCCCTGGCCGGCCTCGGCAACCCCGTAGTCACCCACGACGGTGGCGACGTTGTCCTCGCCTAGCACGGTGAAGGCGCCGCTGTTGTCTCCGGTGACGGTGGCCGTGTTGCCGTCGCCACCGAGCACTGTGGCCAAGCTGTGGTCGCCGGTCACGATGGCTGTGCCGTTACTGCCCTCGTAGACATCCCCGCTATCAACGGGCACGCTTCCGGCGTATGCGCGACTGTCGTCGCCCGTGACGATGGCCGTGTTGTTCTCGCCGCCCCTGGCGACAGCAAGACTGTTGTCGCCGATGACGGTGGCGGAGTCGTTGGAGCCACTGCTGATTCCATCCGAGCTGCCTGCGGTGGCGGTGCTGTCGTTCCCGATGACGGTGGCGGTGTTGTTGCTACCCCCACTCGCAATCGCGGTGCTGTTGTCGCCTTCGACGGACGCGGTGCTGTTGGTCCCCGTCGCCGTAGCGTGGCTGTTGGTTCCGATGGCAGTGGCTCTGGCTCCGCTCCCGGCTGCAGTCGCCGACGTCAGATCGCCGCGTGCAATGGCAACCGAACCGGTGCCCGTCGCGCTGGACGTCGCGGTTCCTTTGGTGACCCGCGTCTCACCGTTAGCGGACACGCTGAAGCTCGGGCCGTTGCCATTGTCAGGGGGCTTCGCAGCGGCTGTCCACGGCGCCGTGAAAACTCCTGCACCGATGCCCAATGCGACTGCAAGTCCCCCGACTCGGCCGACGTAAGCGGCGTACGACATCATCCCTCCCAGCGAGTGAAAAATGGTTGCTCGACGCAAGTATCTGCTGGTAGAAGGCTGTCAGCGCGGGTAGTCGGCTACCCCTTTTCGCGCGCGTCATCGGTGCCGACTACGCCTTTTCGCGTCCGGCAGCGGAGCCGACTACGCCTTCCGCTTCGTCGCGCGATAACGGTGCCCTTCGACCGTGCGAATCGACACGTTCAGCCGTAGCGCAATGTCGCGATTGGAGAGTCCGCGCGCCGCCATCGCCAACACCTCGCGCTGCCTGCCGGTCAGCAGATCAGCTTCGACGGCGCGCAACGCGGGCGTGTCCATGCCACCGCTCACATCGGCCAGTTTGTGTGCCCGCGCCAGCTCGGTCAGCGCGGACCCTCTCTGTTCGCGCCGTCGATAGGCGTTCGCCGCATGCGCCGCAGCGTCGACGGCGGCCGCCAGATCACCGAACTCTTCGAACATCCGGGAAGCGGCTGACAGCCCCGCCGGATCACCAGTAGCCAGCGCATCGGCGTGGGCCACCGCGGCGGCGACCCGCGGTCCCTCGACAACGTTGCGAAGATCGCCCAGCCGCACGGCAGACGTCGAGTCACCGAATCGAGTGGCCGTTTGCAGGCACATCACTTCTTGTGCGAAATAGCCGTTGGCCCTGGCTGTTTCGGCCGCACGCCAACACCGCCCCACAGCGGCTGTCATCGCGCCTTCCGCGGCAAGCAACCAGGCCTGTGCCATCAGGCAACGCGGCTCGAGGTATCGAAACGGATTTCGCAACGCGTCTAGTTCGACGCACTCGGCAGCGGCTGTGTCCGCGTCGCCGCTTGTTGCCAGCGCCACAACGAGATCGCATCGAGACAGCACTTCACCCAATTTCACGTTCCCGATTTCGACGAAGGTGTGAATGGCCTTCTCGAGCCAGCCCATCGCGGCTCGAACCCGCCCCGCGCCGAGGTCGACGTGCCCCATGAACAGCGCTGCGTAGGCGCTCGAAGCGACCGGCGTATCCATCGTTTGGCGTGCGGTGCGATGAGCGAGCGCTTCTGCTTCCCGCAGATGGCCGGCGAATACGAGCGCCTGGATGTGATGCTCGGTAAAGCCGAACAGCATCGCAGCGGCGCCCGGCGAGCGTTCTGCCAATTGGTACCCACGATTCGCCGCGTCGGTCGCTTCCTCGCTTCTCCCGGCATAACCGCAGGCGAGTTCAAGCGCGTAGTACGCGTTCATCGCGGCCACCTCCGAAAGCTCGCCGGTGAGAACGGCTTTGGCCGACTCGATGGCCCTCGACGCATATCCATCGGCGGCTTCGACCAATGCGCGATAGGCGATCAGCACACCGCACGCCTCGGCCGGGAGGCGCGCTTGCGCATCGTCGAGCACCTGACGCGATTGGCCGCTCATTCCCAGCACCCAATACAGGTTTGCCGCCCGGAACATCGCCAGGATTGCGAGTTGCTCGGACGTGAATCCGGCACTGAACGCCGCGGCGAGGATGCGTTCAGCCTCGGGCGCCCGCCCGATCAGGTGCAAGGCAAAGGTGTGCAGATAGGTCGCCTCGTATGTCGGATCGGCGCGCCGTGCTTCACCCGCAAGGCGTTCTGCCAGAAGCGGATTCAGCAGTTGCATCGCTGCGCCCGCCGCCTCGGTGAAGAGTGGGCCGTTGGCGGGTAGATCTGACTCGAGCCACCACAGAGCTCGACGAAGCAACTCTTGAGTATCGCGCACGTCGCTATCGGCAACTGCGCGCACGATGCGTCCGCGGAGTTGTCGGCCCCGCATTCCACCGCTCTTCCACCGGCGGACCTCGCCGTACAGCGGGTGGCTCAGCCGCGCCACCGCAGCGGTTGCGTCGTAGTCGACAGTGATGAGCCCCCTTGTGTGAGCCTCCTCGACGGCCGACCAACCCGAGGCCTGAGCCAGCAGATCGCAGTCCAGCGGTCCGGCTACGGTCAGCAGGTCGACGACGTCCGCCAGCGGCTCCGAGAGAGAGCCCATCTGCGACGTCACGAGATCCGCCAGCTCTGTGGAGGCCAACGCGTCGCCGTGCCACTCCCACACCCCCTTCTCGCGGGACCAGCGCTGGCGGGCCATTTCCTGGTCGATGAGATGGCGCAGAAACAGAACGTTGCCGTCGGTCAGATGCCACAGTTTCTCGAAGGAACTCGGAGCGACCGGCCCGTTGAGCACCAGTCTCACAAGCCGATCGCACTCCTGGCGCGTCAGCGCTGGCAACTGGATGCGTTCGAGGTAGGAGTCCTTCCACAATGCGGTGATCGCGTCTGGCGTTGCTTCCCGATTTCTCACGGTGACAACGACTTTCGCGAGCTCACGGTGGACCAGTTGGTGCACCACGAACGCGGAGAGGTCGTCGAGTTGATGAGCGTCGTCCACGCCCACCACGACCCTGCGGCCTTGCGGGCTGGCGGTCAGGGTGTCGACGACGCTGCGCACCAGCATGGTGGGATCCGACCCGGCCTCGCGGATCCATTCAGAGAATGCGCCAAGCGGCAACGTGCGACCTGACCTGCTGGCAACGACCCACCGCGTCTCGCAACGGTCGGAAACGGCGGTCAGGACTTCTCGCGCCAGCCGGCTTTTGCCAACTCCGGCTTCGCCGGCAATCACCACCCCCGACGATGAGCCGGTACCGATCAACCTCGCGACGATCTGCGCGGTCTCACCACCGCGGCCAGTGAATGGCCAGTCTTTCGCCACGCGTCAATAGTAGAAACGCCGATCAGCACAGGAAGAGCGATTGGCTGTCTGCTCACCATTGCCCGAGCAAATTTTCCCCGCGGCCGTCTCCCGCGCGAAGCAGCCGCCGGGCCCTAGCGACCAGCTCGCGGGCGGCCGGGCTCATCGGGCCGCCCGACCGCCAGGCCAGCACCAAGCGGCCCCGCAGCTGCGGAACGATGTTGAGTGCGTGGAGTCCGTCGCGGCCGCGCGGCACCGACGCAGGCACGATCGCGACACCCAGCGCCCGTTCGGCCAGGTCCGCCAGCGCCACCGGGGTGCTCGCCTCGAACGCGATTCGTGGCGTCACCCCGGCCTTGGCGCACGCGATGTCGAACTGATGGCGGATGCCCGCCCCGACGGGCAGCGCGATGAGCTGACGGTCGGCCAGATCACGCAGGCGGATGGTCTTGCGCGACGCCAACTCGTCGCGGGGTGACACCACGGCCTGAATCGCCTCGTCGGTGACGACCTCCACGGCGAGGCCTTCCGGTCGCTCGTCAGGCCCGACCGAGACGATCGCTGCGTCCAGCCGTCCTGCGCGCACATTTTCGATCAGCGCATCGGAAGTGTCTGTGCTGAGCGTGATTTCGACCTGCGGATGGTCGGCGTGAAAGTCCGCCAGCAGCGAAGGGATGTCAACACTGTGTGAGGTCACCGTGCCGATCGTGACCGTGCCGCGCACCAATTGGGTCAGCTCGTCGACAGCGACGTGCATATCGGCGACCGCGGCAAGGGCGGCCCTGGCAAACGGCAGCGCGGCCTCACCCGCGGCAGTCAAGCGCACTGTGCGACGCGACCGATCCAGCAACGGTTGGCCGAGTTCGCGTTCTAGCCGCTGGATCTGGGCGCTGACGGCCGGTTGCGCGACGTGGATGCGCTGGGCGGCGCGGGTGAAGTTGGCCTCCTCCGCGACGGCGACGAAGTATTCGAGCTGCCGCAGTTCCATAAGCAATGATTATAGTTTCTGGATTCGATTGATATTGGACTTATAGCTCGTGCTTGACCAGCCTGGAGGCATGACTGATGTATTGATTGCCGGCGGCGGTATCGGCGGACTGACCGCCGCATTGACATTGCATGCCCGCGGCATCGATCCGATTGTCCTCGAACGCGCGTCGCAGCTACGGCCATTGGGCGTCGGCATCAACCTGCTGCCGCACGCCGTAAGCGAGCTGTACACACTCGGCCTCGGCGAAAAGCTGGCGCAAAAGGCCGTCGCACCCACCTCGATCTCGTACTACGACACCGACGGCGAATTGCTGTTCTGTGAGCCGCGCGGCATCGACGGCGGCTACGGCTATCCGCAGTACTCGGTGCACCGCGGCGAGTTGCAGTTGCTGCTGCTGTCGGCATTACGAGAACGGCTGGGCGCCAATGCCGTTCGCACCGGCGCTCAAGTAGGCGGGTTTGACGAGACGGTCGACGGCGTGCGGGTGCACACCTCGGCGGGAGACTTCACGGCCGACGCGCTGATAGGCGCCGACGGCATCCATTCGGCGGTGCGTGCGCAGTTGCATCCCGGTCCCGACCCGCTGCTGTGGTCGGGCGTGCGGATGTTTCGCGGCGCCGCTGCCGGTGACTTCCTCGACGGCGCCACGATGGTGATCGTCAAGGACCCCGACGGAATCGACCTCGTCACATATCCGATCGGCGGCCTGATCAACTGGGTGGTGATGATGCCGGAGGCAGACCCGGGGCCGTTGCCCGGCGACGCGAAGTGGAATCAACCAGGTGACCGCACGGCGATCGTGGCGCACCTGAAGCGCTGGAAGTTGGGCTTCCTCGACGCCGCCGATCTGGTACGACGCACCGACTCTGTACTGGAGTATCCGATGGTCGACCGCGACGTGCTGCCGTGGTGGGGTCGCGGCCGGGTGACGCTGCTCGGCGACGCCGCACACCCGATGTATCCCGTTGGCGCCAACGGTGGTTCGCAGGCGATCGTCGATGCGCGGGTGCTGGCCGACGAGCTGGCGCGTGACGTCGTCGACGGGCTGCGATCCTACGAGGACATCCGTCGTCCCGAAACGGCCGACGTGGTGGCCGCCAATCGCGAGATGCACGCCACCGGCGCCACCCAACGTCCGGAGGATCTCGCGAAGGTGACGGGCAAGTACCGCGTCGACACCCGAGCCGACGAGGTGAAGCGATGACCACCTACGTGTTGGTGCCAGGGGCATGCCACGGCGCGTGGTGCTTCGACGATCTCGCCGAAGGCCTTCGCGCCCAAGGGCATCGGGTGCTCGCCGTGACGCTGACAGGCATCGCGGAGCGCGCCCATCTGCTGCACGCCGGCGTGAACCTCGACACCCATGTCACCGACGTGCTGGCCGAGCTGGCGGTGCACGATGTCAGCGACGCGGTGCTCGTCGGGCACAGTTACGGTGGAATGGTGATCACCGCGGTCGCGGATCATGTTCCGCAACAGGTTAATTCGCTGGTTTACCTCGATGCGTTCGTCCCGCGCGACGGCGAGTCGTGCTGGACGCTGACCACCGACGACCAGCGCGAGTGGTACACCTCGGTTGATGCGACCGGCTACGGCGTGCCGCCGCTGCCGTTCTTCGACGAACGCGCCACCGCTCATCCCCTGGCCTCGTTGATGCAGCCGGCGCGGATGACAGGAGACCTGTCCCGGTTCGATCGACGGGTATACGTCTGCGCCGCCAAATGGGAAGGCCAGTCACCGTTCGCCGCGACGTTCGAGCGGGTGCGCCGCGATCCGACATGGACCACGCACGTGCTCGACGGTGCGCACAACCTGATGCGCGACTGCCCGGACGACCTGCTGCGGATCCTGTTGGACTGTGCCTAGCCGCCGAGCTGACCCGTGCGGATCCAGTCGATCGCCATGTCGACCGGGTTCTGCGGGTCGACGAACACAGCGAGCTTTGCGCCTGGCTGCACCCGCGCGATGTGCATTTGCGCCACGACCTCGTCGAATACCGCCCCGTACTGCGGAGTGCGATCGTCGCGCACCACGCTGCCCTGGATCCGCAGCACCGGCGACATGTTCATGTAGGACCCGACCTGCCAGACACCCTCGACGGTGAGGTTGGCGGGCAGGCCGGCGCCGTTGGTCAACTGCGAATGCCGCATCATCTTCATGCCGATCTCGGCGGCGTCGGCCGCCTCGTGCATCCGGTTGGGGATGCCCCCGATCTGGCCGAAGAACGACGATGGCCGTCCTTGCGATTCCAGGTACTGCTTGTTGGCGTCGTACATCCGCGCCCAGTCCTTGAATGGGTTGGGCATCTCGATCAGTCCCTGCTCAGTAACCGAGGAGCTTGCGGAACTGCTGCCCGACGGCCATCGACTGGCCCATCCGCTGCACCCAGCCGTCGAGCGCGGCCTTCGTGTCGGTGGGGCTCCAGCCACGCTCCTGGGCGAGGGTGATCATGCCTGCCTCGTCGTTGATGCCGCGGGCCTGCGCCTGGCGGGCAAGCTCGGCGTAATCCTGCAGCGAGATGCCGTTGATGGGCTGCCAGATCGGGTCGTCCCCAGCGACCGAGCGCGTCGACGGCCCTCCCAGGATGGCCGGGTCGATCGGGCCGGCACCCTGGACGTGCACCATGCCATCACCCTGCGCAGGCTGGGCGAACGCCTGCTGTGCCTGCTGCGCTGCCTTCTTCGCCTTGTCGAACAGTCCCATCGATGTCTCCCAATCTTCCGTCCGCCGCCATGCTTGGCGTCGCATCGCCTCAAGTACAGGCGGTGGCCACGACTACCGATCCCAACATCGCATCGGAAAGACGAAACTGGAACACGTTTCAGTTTCGTCCTTCGACTCGGTACGCTGACCGCGTGTCAGCTTCTACTCAACCCGCGATCGACGGCTGGTTCGCCACCGACGGATCCGGAGCGCCGTATCTGATCGGCGGCAAGTGTCATCAATGCGGGACCTATGTGTTTCCGCCTCGGGCCAACAACTGTCCCAACCCCGCCTGCGACGGTGACGAGTTGGCGCAGGTGCCGTTGTCGCGGCGCGGCACGCTCTGGAGCTACACCGAGAACCGCTATGCCCCGCCGCCGCCGTATCCGTCGCCGGATCCATTCGAGCCGTTCGCCGTCGCGGCCGTGCAACTGGCCGACGAGGGCCTGATCGTGCTCGGCAAGGTTGTCGAGGGCACGCTGGCCGCGGATCTGAAGGTCGGCATGGAGATGGAACTGACCACCATGCCGCTGTTCGTCGACGACGACGGCGTCGAGCGCATCGTCTACGCCTGGAGGATCCCATCATGAGCCCCGAACCGCTCTACATCCTCGGCGCCGGCATGCACCCGTGGGGCAAGTGGGGCAACGACTTCACCGAATACGGGGTGGCCGCGGCCCGCGCGGCGTTGGCTGAGGCCGGACTGGATTGGCGTCAGATCCAGCTCGTCGCGGGCGCCGACACCATCCGCAACGGCTATCCGGGCTTCGTCGCCGGCGCGACATTCGCGCAGAAACTCGGCTGGAATGGCGTGCCGGTGTCGTCGTCATATGCGGCATGCGCCAGCGGATCTCAGGCATTGCAGAGCGCCCGCGCCCAGATCCTCGCCGGGTTTTGTGATGTGGCTCTGGTGATCGGCGCGGACACCACGCCCAAGGGTTTCTTCGCCCCGGTCGGTGGCGAGCGCCGCAACGACCCTGACTGGCAGCGGTTCCATTTGATCGGTGCGACGAACACGGTGTACTTCGCCCTGCTGGCCCGGCGCCGGATGGATCTCTACGGCGCGACGCTCGAGGACTTCGCCGCGGTGAAGGTGAAGAACTCGCGTCACGGCCTGAACAACCCGAATGCGCGCTATCGCAAGGAGGCCTCGGTCGAGGACGTGTTGGCCAGCCCAGTGGTGTCGGATCCGCTACGGCTGCTTGACATTTGCGCGACCTCTGATGGCGCCGCTGCGCTGATTGTGGCCAGTGCCGAGTTCGCGAAGAAGCATCTGGGTTCGCTAGACGGCGTGCCGTCGGTGCGCGCGGTGTCCACGGTGACGCCGCGCTATCCGCAGCATCTGCCCGAATTGCCCGATATCGCAACGGATTCCACTGCAGTGGTGCCCGCGCCGGACCGGGTGTTCAAGGACCAGATTCTCGACGCGGCATACGCCGAGGCCGGCATCGGGCCCGAGGACCTCAGCCTCGCCGAGGTCTACGATCTGTCCACCGCGCTGGAGCTGGATTGGTATGAGCACCTTGGCCTCTGCCCGAAGGGTGAGGCCGAGCAACTGCTGCGCAGCGGTGCGACGACGATCGGCGGCCGCATCCCGGTCAATGCCTCTGGCGGGCTGGCGTGCTTCGGCGAAGCCATTCCGGCGCAGGCCATCGCGCAGGTCTGCGAGCTGACCTGGCAGCTCAAGGGGCAGGCCACCGGCCGCCAAGTCGAGGGCGCGACCGTCGGCGTAACCGCCAACCAGGGCCTGTTCGGCCACGGTTCGTCGGTCATTGTTGCTCGCTAGGCGTTTCGAACAGTATGGCCCGTCGCATTGGGCCGTCATCGCCGTGTTCGCCGTCGGAGCCGTCGCCCTGGTGTGGACGGGGCGCAGGCAGACCGAACAGCAGGCACGCCGACTGGGTCGTGTTCTCGGTGTGCTGACCGCCCTGGTCTATGCCGCGATACTGGTCTACGTCCTGACTCCGCCGACGCTGGATTCGGTGCCGCTTCAGTTGACCGACCTCGCGACGGTCGTTGGCGCGTATGCATTGTGGTCGCAAAAGCAGTGGGCTTATGCGCTGACCTATTACTGGGGGCTGGTGCTGAGCACGCAGGCGTTGATCTCGCCTGCGCTGCAGAGCCCCGATTTTCCGCACTACCAATTCTTGGCGTTCTGGGCGATTCACCTGATGGTGGTGTGGGCCGCCATCTACCTGACCTGGGGACGCGGCATGCGCCCGGATTGGCGCGACTTTCGCATCGCGGTGGCCGTCACGGTCGGCTGGGCGGTCGTCACGTTCACGTTCAACCGGGTCACCGGAACGAACTTCGGCTTCCTCAACCGCAAACCGTCGACCGCGTCGCTGTTGGACGTGATGGGCCCGTGGCCGTGGTACGTCTTCGTCGGAGCCACCCTGATATCCGTCGTCTGGGCGTTGATGACATGGCCATGGCAGCGGCACTCGTCGCGCTAGTCTCCAACTACGCCGTGGGCCCACCTACGCCGACCGTGCGTGTCTGCACGTCGACACGCCGCGAATCGTGAGCATTTTGCGCACGCTCGCCATTGAATGGGCGTGCGCCTGACGTCGATGACTCGGGCCATCCAAGTCGCCGCGGTCCTCGCGCTAGCCTGGTCTGATGGCGATCCCGGCGGACTGGGCGCCCGACGCGTGCACGCTGCCGACGTCGGAACGTCCGCTGCGGGTTGCAGAGTTCGACGACTTGTTCGCCTTCGTCGTGCGAGCCGAGCGCCGAGAGCCGCAACGGTTGGACCTCGTGCTGCGCCGAGTCGTCGAGGCACCGGCCCGGGATCTGGCCCGACGAGAAAGCGAGTGCTGTTCGTTCTTCACGTTTGAGTTCGAATCGATCGGGGACGATCTCGTGATGCGTATCGGTGTTCCGCCTGAGCATGTAGCGGTTCTCGACGCGATCCAGGCCCGCGCCGCGGCAACGTGACCGACACCGTCGTCGTCAGAGTCAAACCCGGGAGCAAGAAGGGACCGCTTGTCGAGACCGGTGCCGAGGGCGAGCTGACGATCTACGTTCGTGAGCAGGCGGTCGAAGGTAAGGCGAACGCGGCCGTCGTCAGGTTGCTCGCTGACTATCTCGGCGTGCCCCGCAGTCGCATCGAACTCGCCTCGGGTGCCACGTCACGGACCAAGCGTTTCCGCATCATTCGATGAGCGCGAGCGTGCGCAAAATGTACACATTTGACGGCGTGTCGGCGTGCAGACACGCACGCTCGCGGTAGTTGCCGGTGATGAAACGGTGGTTAGGCGACGCCGAGGTAGGCCGCGCGAATGCTGTCGTCGGCCAACAACTCTCGCGCGTTGCCCTCGCGGGTGACCTCCCCGGTCTCCAAGATGTATGCGCGATCGGAGCGGGTCAAAGCCTGTTGCGCGTTCTGTTCGACGAGCAATACCGTCGTGCCCTGCGAGTTGATCTCGGCGATGATCTTGAAGATCTGCGATATCACCATGGGCGCCAGCCCCATCGACGGTTCGTCGAGCAACAGCACTTTGGGCCTTGCCATCAGTGCCCGACCGATCGCCAGCATCTGCTGCTCGCCACCGGACAGCGTGCCGCCCACCTGGTTCTTGCGCTCGGCGAGCCGCGGAAATGTCTCCATCACCCAGTCGAGGCGCTCGTCGTGCTCGGCCTTGGAGGCGAATTTACGTCCGTAGCAACCCATTTCGAGGTTCTCGGTGACCGTCATACCGGGGAACACGCCGCGGCCCTCCGGCGCCTGGATCAGACCGTCAGTCACCCGCTTGTGCGCCTTGACGCCGGTGATTTCTCGACCGTCGAACCACACCGAACCCGATGTCAGCCTGCGCAGGCCCGAAATCGCCCGCATCATCGTCGTCTTGCCTGCCCCGTTGGAGCCCAACAGCGTCACCAACTCGCCTTCGTGCACCACCAGCGACACCCCGTGCAGGGCCTTGATGCGGCCGTAGTGGACCACGACATCGCGGGCCTCCAGCAGAATCGGGCGATCGTCACTCGACGTCATCGTCGGGCACCCCCAGGTATGCGGCGATGACCTTCGGGTCCTCGCGAATCTCATGCGGCAGGCCGTCGGCGATCTTGCGGCCGAACTCCAACACCACGATCCGGTCCGTCACGCCCATCACCAGCCGCATGTCATGCTCGATGAGCAGCACCGTGTAGCCGTCGTCGCGGATCTTGCGGATCAGGTCGATCAGCGCGGCCTTCTCGCTCGGGTTGAAGCCGGCGGCAGGTTCGTCAAGGCAGATCAGCTTCGGTTCGGTGGCCAGCGCGCGGGCGATCTCCAGGCGCCGCTGGTCGCCATAGGGCAGGTTCTTGGCCTTCTCCTCGCCGCGGTGTGCGATGCCGACGAAGTGCAGCAGCGCCGCGGCTCGTTCGATGGCCGTCTTTTCTTCCCGCCGATGCCGCGGGGTTCGCACCAGCGCACCGGGCACCGACGTCTTGTGCCGGGCATCGGTTGCGACGACGACGTTTTCCAGCGCTGTCATTTCGCCCCACAGCCGAATGTTCTGGAACGTGCGGGCAATGCCCTTGCGGGTGATCTGGTGTCGCTTGATCCGGCCGAGCGGCGCCCCGTCGAAGATCACCGACCCCGAGCTCGGTCGGTACACGCCGGTGATCGCGTTGAAGCAGGTCGTCTTGCCTGCGCCGTTGGGCCCGATCAAGCCGAGGATCTCACCACGCTTGATGTCGAAGGTGACGGAATCCAGTGCGACGAGGCCGCCGAACTTCACCGTCAAATCCTTTGTCTCCAAAAGGACTTCACCCTCCGCGACGTGAATTTCGCGGTGGACGCCTGCCAGGTCCTCGATGGTCATGCTGCGGGCTCCTTCTCGACCGGCGGAGTCCGCAGCCACTCACGGGCGGCCCTGCCATACGCCAACAGCCGGGCGCGCGCGGGAAAAAGGCCTTCGGGGCGGAAGATCATCATGACCACCAGGGCCAGTCCGAAGAACAGATACTTCAAGTCGCCCATGTTGATGCCGAGGAGGTGCACGCCCAACAGCCGGTTCGGGAGATAGACGATGACGAACGCACCGAAAATCACGCCGAGCTTGTTACCCTGCCCGCCGAGCACCACCGCGCACAGGAACAGCATCGAGTTGATGATGTTGAAGCTCGGCGGCGCGACATACTGCACCTGGCCCGCATACAAGGCGCCGGACAGCCCGCCGATAGCGGCTCCCATCACGAACGCCCACAGTTTGAACCGGAAAGTGTTGACGCCCATCACTTCCGCAGCGTCTTCGTCCTCCCGGATGGCCACCCACGCGCGACCAACCCGGCTGCGTTCCATATTGCCGACCAGCAGCAGGATGACGACGATCAGCAGCAGGCCGAGCCAGAACCACCACGTTCCGTAGTTGGCGTGCCCCGACGAATTGCCATTGGAGAACACGCCTTCCGGCAGCTTGTCGCTCTCCCCCACCCGTGGATACGCGACCTCGTTCAGCCCGCGCGGCCCGTTGGTGATGTCGGAGAGGTTGTCGGCCATCAGCCGGATGATCTCGCCGAAACCGAGCGTGACGATCGCCAGATAGTCGCCGCGCAGCCGCAGCGTCGGGATGCCGAGGATCAGACCGGCCAGCGCGGTGATGGCCATCGCCAGTGGCACGCACGACAACCACGCCCACGGGGCGCTGAACGGCCCTGTGTCGCTCAGCTGGTTCCATGGGCTGTCCGGGCTGGTGAGCAGCGCGACCGTGTAGGCGCCGACGGCGTAGAAGCCGACATAGCCGAGGTCGAGCAACCCGGCCTGGCCCACCACTACATTCAGCCCGATCGCGATGATCGCGACCATCGCGAACTGCGCCATCGTGCCGCCGAAACTGATGCCCGGCGTGTCGAGGAACGGTGGCGTGTAAAGCGGTAGCAGTGCGAGCGCGCCGAACAGCAGAACGCCGAAGGCCCACTTGTGCACGCGGGACAGGCCGTCCCACCAGTCGCGCAGGCCGTCGCCAGGCGCCAGGAACCGCTTGCCGTTCATGCTCGTGCCTTCCCGAGGCTCTCCCCGAGTATCCCGGTCGGCCGGAACAGCAGCACCAAAACCAGCAGGACGAACGCGACCACGTCGCGCCACTGCGTGCCGAACACGGCCTGGCCGTAGTTCTCCATGATGCCGAGCAGCAGGCCGCCCAGCAGGGCGCCGCGCAGATTGCCGATGCCGCCGAGCACTGCCGCGGAGAAAGCCTTGATACCCAACAGGAATCCGCCCGAATAAATGATTCCCTGTGGCACCTTCATGGTGTACAGCAGCGCCGCCGCGCCGGCGAGCAGTCCGCCGATGAGGAACGTCGTCATGATGATGCGCTCCCGCGACACCCCCATCAGCGTCGCGGTCGTCGAATCTTGCGCGACAGCCCTGATGCCGCGGCCGAACTTGGTGCGGTTGATCGCGAAATCGGTGAGTACCGCCAAGATCAGCGCCGCGACGACGATGACGATGGTGACGTTGGAGACCGTCGCGCCGAAGATGTGGAACTGCGCCTTCGGCTGCACCAGGATGATCGGTTGTTGTGCGTTGCTACCGCCGTAGCCCTTGATGATGTGCGGCAGGATGAAGTGGACGAATTCCTGCATCACGAACGACGCACCGATCGCCGTGATCAGGAACGTCAGCGAGCGGGCACCCCGTCTTCGCAGCGGCCGATAGGCGACGAACTCCAACCCCACCGCCGCCGAACCCGACACCAGCATCGCGAATAGCATTGCGACACCCAGATACAACACCGTCAGCGCGATGCCCTTGTTGTACGCGTTGCCACTGGGCGTGAAGCCGAGGAGGATGTCGAGCGCGAAATAAGCGCCGAACATGCCGAGCATGAAGATCTCGGAATGCGCGAAGTTGATCAGCCGCAGGACACCGAACACCAGCGTGTAGCCGACCGCCACCAACGCGTAGATCGCTCCCCAGGCCAGCCCGTCGATCGTCAACTGCCAGAAGCCGATTCGCAGGCCTTCTAGGTTGAAGTTGATGTTGGCAGCCAGGCACGCGTACTGCGCCCCGTGCTGTACGCACTCGTGAATCATCCGGTGGCGGCTCTCCTCGCGAAACTATCGTTGGCAAGAAAACGTGTCCCTAGCGAAAACGCGTCCGAGCCTTTCGGTCTCGGACGCGCTTCGCTCGAGCGACTACTGAACCTTGAAGATCCAGATGAGGTTGGTGGTGAGCTCACCGGTTGGCGTCCACTGGTACTTACGCGCCGTCCCCTGGCCGTTGTAGTTCTTGACGAAGTCAAGCAGCGCGGGCCGGGTGATGGCGCCCGAGTCGATGCCCTTCACCAAGATGGTGCCGAGGTCATAGCCCTCCGCGCTGTAGGTGCCGGCGTCAGTGTTGAACTTCTTCTTGTACTCATCGGCGAACGAGCCTGTTGCCGGACCGCACGGGCAGGACAGAATCGCGCCCTTGGTCGCCTCGCCACCCTGCTTGACGTACTCGGGATCCTTGGTGCCGTCGGCCGAAACGAAGGTTCCGCTGAAGCCGCCGTCCTTGAGCTGCTGGGTCAGCGGCGCGGCTTCGGAGTAGTAGCCACCGTAGAACACCGCGTCGGGGCTGACGCCCTTGACCTGTGTCACCGCGGCGGAGAAGTCCTTGTCGCCCTTCTTCACCGAGATGTTGCATCCCGAATCAGCGATCGGGCCAAGCGTCTGACGCACCGCCGAGGCCAGACCGAGACCGTAGTCGGTGCTGTCGTCGATCACGCAGATCTTCTTGTAGCCCAACGTGTTTTTCAGATAGTTGGCGACCGCCGGGCCCTGAACGGCGTCGTTGGCCAGGCCGCGGAAGAACGTCTTCCACCCGTTCTCACTAAGCGTGGGGTTGGTCGCCGATGCCGTCGTCGCGACCAGGCCGGCCTGATCGAAGACGGTGCCGGTGGCCTTGGTCTCACCCGAGAACGCCGGGCCGACAAGGCCGATCGTGTACTGGTCGTCGACGATCTGGGGCGCGATCGCGGTGGCCTTCTGCGGATCGCCCTCGGTGTCGAACGGTTTGAGCTGCACCTGGCAGCCCGGGTTCGCGGCGTTGTGCTTGTCGATGGCCAGTTGCACGCCGTTCTTGATATTGATGCCCAGCGCAGCGTCGGGGCCGTTGAGCGCCCCCGCCATCGCGATCGACACCGGCGGGCAGGTGGCCTTGCCGTCTCCGGCGGGATCGGCTGGCGCAGCCGTCTGGTCGGACTTGACCTCCTTGCCCTGCTCGTCGATCTGCACCTGCTCGACGATCTTCAGATCGGTCTGCGCTGTGCCCCCTTCTTCCGGCTTGGACTGGTTGCAGCCGGCGAGCCCCATCGAGCCGAGCACAACCAAACCCGCACTACCGAGAGCAAATACATTCCGCGCCACGCGTCCGCGCACACTTCACCTCCGAGTCAATGTTTTCGTCGGCATCGGCACACCAGCCCTCCTCTGCCGGGGCGGCGATGCTTCGGGACGACCATAGCCAACGGGAACCCATGCCGCGTGATGTTGGAAAACGCACACCGCTGACCGGCCGTAAAAACGCTGTCAACGGCGCGTCGGAAACCCAGTATTTACGCCTTCTCCGGCGTATCGAGGGTTTCCAGCACCACTTCTGCGACACGCTTCATCGTGGTTCGGCGATCCATCGCGGCGCGCTGAATCCATTTGAACGCCTCGGGCTCCGACATGCCCTGCTTTTCCTGCAGCAAACCCTTTGCGCGTTCGACCAGCTTGCGGGTCTCCAGCCGGTCCGACAGCGTCGCGACTTCCTTTTCCAGCGCGGCGATCTCGCTGAACCGGCTGACCGCCACCTCGATGGCCGGGATCAGGTCGGTGATGTTGAAGGGCTTGACGAGGTACGCCATCGCACCGGCGTCGCGGGCGCGCTCCACCAGATCGCGTTGGCTGAACGCGGTCAGAATGACGATCGGCGCAATTCGCTTGCTGGCGATCTCGGATGCGGCGTCGATGCCGTCGCGGCGCGGCATCTTGACGTCCATGATGACGAGATCGGGCCGCAGGCGTTCGGCCAGATCGACCGCTTCCTGGCCGTCGCCGGCCTCGCCAACGATCTCGTAGCCTTCTTCGCGCAGCATCTCGGCCAAGTCCAGCCGGATGAGCGCCTCATCTTCAGCGACGAGAACGCGGTGCGGCTTGTCGGCGTTGGGAGGTGACGCGGTCATGGCACACATTGTGGCGGTACCACGCCCGATCAGCGACCGGGGGGCATCCTCTATGGTGGTAAGCCGCGGTAAGACAAGCCCTCGTATCCCAACTGGCAGAGGAAACGGATTCAAAACCCGTCCAGTGTGAGTTCGAATCTCACCGAGGGCACAAATGAGAGGGAGCCTCGCGGGCCCTCGAAGAACCCGCGAGGCTCTCACCCTCGACTTCTTGGTGCTGCGTTAGCCGCCAATGCCCAGCAGATGACCACCGGGAGCCAGCCCAGCGAGGCTGCCGCCGCCGAGGTTCAGGATGCCCTGGTTACCGGTGCCGCCGTTGAGGAGGCCCTGGTTACCAGTGCCTTGGTTGCCGATCCCCTGATTCAGGGTCCCGCCGTTGAGCACTCCTTGGTTCGCGGTGCCGTTGTTGAGGATGCCGACGTTGCCGATGCCCGAGTTCAGGATTCCGCCGTTCAGGCCGCCACTGTTGCCGATACCGACATTGGGGCCGCTGTTGAGGATGCCGTTGGTGCAGACCAGGCCTTGGATGCCCAGCAAGCAGGCGGCGCTGGATGTAGCAGGAACAGCCAGTGCGATGGCGCTGGCGCCGGCTAGCGAACAACCGAAGATGACGAGTGGACGAAGAGCTGGCATGTTTTTCCCCTTAGCCAGAGCCGATGGTTGACGAACAACAGGTTAGCTTGCCAAGCATCGTTTGAGAAGCACCTGGCAAACATTACTGGCTATCAATTCACTGGAGATACAGTCCAACTACGCGGAAAAGCCATCAAGCATGGCAAACAGCAAAATTGACGCAACTGGTGAATTGACGCTGGGCGTTGTCATCTGCGCGGCGCGAGCGAAATTTTGCTGCAGCGCACGGCCAGTTAGCGGTGATGTCATGTATCAGCAAATCTACGAAACCGGAGCTGGTGCGTTTTCGACGTCCTGCGCGCGGCTGCGGCGGTCCCACTCCGCGAGCACGGCGGGAGCTGTTGGCGGGGTGGCGAGACTGCCGACGACGAAGACCACCAGGCCTGAGGCCAAGCCCCAGAAAATCGGCTCGTTGGCGTAGATGTCGCCCACATAGATCATCGTCGCCAACGTCACCACGGTGCCGACGGCCATGGCCGCAACGGCCCCGACGTTCGTGCCGCGGCGCCAGATCAATCCGCCGAGGATGGGCACCAAAAGACCGCCGACGAGGATGTCGTAGGCCACGGTCAGCGCGGCGACCACGTCCTGCAGCACGCACGCGATGATCACCATCACGATGCCGAAGCCGAAAACATAGAACCGGTTGTTGCGGATGTGGTCGTGCTCGCTGCCGCCCTCGATGTCGCGGTGCCGCAGCCGAGCCACGATGTCCTGACTGAACACGGTCGCCGTGGCGATCAGCGCGCCACTGGAGGTCGACATCACCGCAGCGAGCGCGGCAGCCAGGACCAAACCGGCCAGCACCGGCGGCAACTGCTGCTCGACGAATTGCGCGAATGCGTCGTCACGGGACTCCAGCGCGGGCAGCAGCACCTTGGCCGCCATGCCGATCACCGCGCCAGCCACCGCATACAACAGGCAGTACACCCCCGAGGCCGCCCCCGCCCAGCGCGCGACTCCCGGGCTGCGTGCCGTGAACACCCGCTGCCAGATGTCCTGACCGATCAGCAGGCCGAACGTATAGATGACGAAGTACGTCAGGATGGTGTCTCCGCCGATCGTCGTCAACGACGTAGCGTCGGCAGGCAGTTTGTCGGCCAGCCCGGAGATGCCACCCGTCCTGTACAGCGCGATCGGCAACAGGATGAAGAAGATGCCGACGGTCTTGACCAGGAACTGCACAAAGTCGGTCAGCGTGATCGACCACATGCCACCCAGCGTGGAGTAGATGATCACCACGCTGCCGCCGAGGATGATGGCCGGCACCTTGCCGATATCGAAGAGCGCCCCGAAGATCGTCGAATACGCGATCGTTGACGTCACCGACAGCATCAGGGTGTAGCCCCACATCACGATGCCGGAGAGCACGGAAGATCCTGGGCCATAACGCAATTCGAGCATCTGACTGACGGTGTAGACGCGCAGCCGCTGAATCCGGCCAGCGAACAGCAGGCTGAGCGCCAGGATGCCGACACCGATCCAGAACACCAGCCACATTCCTGAGATGCCGTATTTGTAGCCGAGGCCGACCCCGCCGATCGTGGATGCGCCGCCAAGCACGATCGCGGCCATGGTGCCGGAGTACAGCAATGGTCCGAGCCGCCGGCCGGCGACCAGGAAATCGGATTGCGTTTTGGCCCTGGTCTTTCCCCAGAAGCCGAACGCGATCATTCCGAGCAGGTAGACGACGACAATCGCTACATCCATGATTCCGTTGTCCTTTCAGCGCATGTCGAAGTGGATGAGGGTCGGGCCGTCGGCGTCGAACGCGTCGCGGACCAAGTCGGTGAGGTCGGCGGCCGACGTAGTCCGCGCGCCGCGAGCACCCATCGCGACCGCGAGCGCGGCAAAATCCGGGGTGCGCAAGTCGACGCCGATCGGCGGGATGTCGCGAGCCGTCTCCTGGTCGCGGATTTCCCGATAGCCGCCGTTGTCGACCACGACAACCGGCACCGAGAGTCTTTGCTCGACAAGCGTTATCAACTCCTGGACCGAGAACATCAGCGCGCCATCGCCGAGCAGCACGACCACCGGCGTTCCCGGCTTGGCTAGCGCGGCCCCGACGCCGGCGGGCAGTCCGTAGCCCAGCGTCGCGAAACCGGGCGAATAGCAGAACCGCCGTGGCGCAGGCATGTCGAAGAAGTGCACCGAGCCGAAGTAGGTGACTTGTGAGCTGTCGCCGGTGAGCACGCCATCGACGGGGAGCGCCGCACGGACCGCGGCATTGATCTCGGCATAGGGGCCCGCGTCCTTGTCCGCCTCTGCACGGCATGCCGCCCGCAGCGCGGCAGCCCGCTCACCGGAGAACGACCGGTCTGCGGGCAGCGCCGCACGAAGGGCAGCGACGGTGGCGGCCGCGTCACCGAGCAGCACGATGTCGGCCCGGCAGTTCTTGTTGAGCTGGGCCGGGTCGATATCGCAACGGATCACGGTGCGACCGCGAATCTGGCCTTCCCACAGGTCCGAATCGCCGAGTTCGGTGCCGACCACCAGCAGCGCGTCGCTGTCCGCAGCAGCCTTCTGCAGGGCACGCAACCGGATCGACGCGCCGACCGACAGTGGATGCCCCTCGTCGACCACACCCTTGCCGTTGACCGTGGTGGCCACCGGTGCACCGATCGCCTCGGCCAGCGCCGTCAATCCGGCCTGCGCGTCGACGGATCCCCCACCGGCAATGATCACCGGCTGCGACGCGCGGGCGAGGACGTCGGCCGCGCGGGATAACGCACCCGGATCAACTTGGGGCGGAGCCACTTTCGCGGCCACACGCGGTTGGCCTGACCAACGCTCCTCCAACACGTCGACAGGAATTTCGATGTGCACCGGTCGCGGTCGGCCGCCGGTGAAGGATGCGAATGCGTCGCAAACCGCCTCGGCCGCTTCATCGGCGCCATGCACCCGCCGACTCCAGCGGACCAGCTGATCCATTGCGGCGCTCGTGTTTTTGGCCTCGTGCAATTGCCCCAGATCCTGGCCCTCGCTGCCGGTGGGCATGCCCGACGACACGATGAGCATCGGCTGCGATTCCGCGTATGCGGTCGCCGCGGCCGTCATCGTATTGGTCAGCCCGGGACCGCTGGTGGCGACGACCACGCTTGGCGTGCCCGTGACGCGGGCATACGCCTCGGCGGCGTACCCGGCGCCCTGCTCGTGACGTGGGGTGATCGCCCGAATTCCGGTCGCAGGGAAGTGACGATAGAGCTCGAGGTTGTGAGTGCCCGGGATGCCGAAGATCGTGTCGACACCGTGTGCGGCGAGGGTTTCCACGACCGCGGCGCCGCCGTTGCGATGCGCGGTCATGACTTCGCGAGCACAGATATCAGTTCGAACGCGACGTGCGCAGCGGCGATGCCGGTGATCTCGGCGTGGTCGTATGCGGGCGCGACCTCGACGATGTCGGCGCCAACCAGGTTGACTCCCACCAGGTTTCGCAGGCAGTGCAACAGCTCGCGGCTGGTCATTCCGCCGGCTTCCGGCGTCCCGGTCCCTGGCGCGTGGGCAGGATCGAGCACGTCGATGTCGACGGAGACGTAGACGGGCGCGTCGCCGAGGCGTGCCCGCATCCGCTCGATCACGGCGGCCAGGCCGTCGAGCTGAAAGTCGTCGGTGCCGATCACCTGGAAGCCGAGCACGTGGTCGTCGGTCAGATCGGTCGGTGCGTAGAGCGGGCCGCGAATCCCGACGTGCAGGCAGTGCTCCTTGTCGAGCAGGCCCTCCTCGCTCGCCCGCCGAAACGGCGTGCCGTGGGTGAACGGCGCGCCGAAGTAGGTGTCCCAGGTGTCGAGGTGGGCGTCGAAGTGCAGCACGGCGATTGGCCCGTGGTCGCGGTGCAGCGACCGCAGCAGGGGTAGCGCGATGGTGTGGTCGCCGCCGAGGGTGATCAGCTTCGTCCCGCCGTCGCGCAACTCGTCCGATGCCCGCTCGATCGTGGTGATCGCTTCGGCGATGTCGAACGGGTTGACAGCGATGTCGCCGGCGTCTGCCACCTGTTGAATCGCGAAGGGCTCGACGTCGAGTCGCGGGTGATAGGTGCGCAGCAGCTTGGACGCCGCGCGGATGTGCGCCGGGCCGAAGCGCGCACCCGGCCGGTAGGAAACCCCTGAGTCGAACGGGACGCCGACGACCGCGACGTCGGTGCGGGTGACTTCGTCGGTACGGGGCAGGCGTGCGAAGGTGGCCGGGCCCGCGAAGCGCGGTACGCGGGTGGCATCGACCGGTCCGATCGGGGGCACTGTTGTCATGCCCAGCAGGCTTCCCGAAATGCCCGCCGGCGGATATGGCCATTTTGTAGAGACTGGGCGGGCGCTGTTCGACGATATGTCCATGCTGACCGTCGCGGAACTCGTCGCAGATCCCGAACTCGGTCTCGAGCTGGTGGCCGGGCGGACCGGCGCCGATCGGGAGATCGAGGCGGCCGCTGTTTCCGAGCTAGTGCATCCGGGCCCGTGGCTGCAGGGCGGTGAGCTGCTGTTGACGATCGGGCTGTTGCTTCCAAAGTCCACCGCCGGCTGTCGTTCATATCTGGCGGAGTTGGATGCCGTCGGCGTGCAGGCCGTCGGGCTCGGACTCGGCGCCGAACTGCCCCACCAGCGGGCACCGGCGCGGCTGATCACCGCTGCCGACGAGATCGGCATGCCGCTGCTGACGGTCCCCGACCCGGTGCCGTTCATCGCCGTGACGAAGGCGGTGTTCGCCTACCGGGCGCGCGCCGAGCGCCAGGAGCTGGAATGGGCGTTGCAGACCCAGCGCGCGTTGACGGCCGCGGCCGTCACTCCGGGCGGATTGCCGGGCATCCTTGCCGCGCACCACGAGACGACCGGCCGCTCGGGTGTGGTGATCGATTTGCTCGGCCGCGTACTCGCACAATCAGATGCAAGCGGCGAGCGCTTGGTAAGGCGGCTGTCGGGGCTGCTCGAATCGGTCCGCGATCAAGGCCTCAACGCCGCGGCCTCCGACATCAGCGAGGGCCGCAGACGCGAGCTGCACGCGCTGGGCGCCCGCAGGCTACGGGCCTGGCTGCTGATCGACGGACCCGCTGAACTGCCTGCGGCGCATCAGATTTCGGGCGATCTGGTATCACTGCTCTCCCTCGAACTGGAGCGCAGGCATGGGCTCAACACGACACAGCGCCGCGGCCGTGCCCAAATGCTCGACCGGTTGGCCCGAGGCACCGTCGATGACGTGGTGGCAGCGCGCTGGCTGACGTCGGTCGGGTTGCCCGACGCCGACCTGCAGGCCGCCGCTGTCGCCGCGCCGGACGACGCCGACGACTTGGCCGCCGACCTGCTGACCACTGTGCCTGACGCGCTGGTGCGGGTCGTCGGGGAGGTCGTCGAATTGGCCGTGCCACGCAACACCGATCTGCCGGGCGCACTGGCCACGTTGGCCGGGCACCACGCGGCGGGCATCGGCATCGCGGTGCGACCCGGCGCGTTGGTCGTCTCGCTGCGGCAGGCCCGCTCCGCGTTGCCCGCGAGCAGGGTGCAGGGCAGGCACATGCACGCCGAGGAGATCGCCAGCAGCCGCCTGCTGCTCAACACTGTTGGGGCACAACCTCTTCAGGCGTATGCCGATGCCGTGCTCGGCCCGCTCGACGCAACGGACCGATCCGATGAGCTACTGCGAGGATTGACCGCGTTCCTCGAACACAACGGGCACTGGGGTTCGGCCGCCACCGCACTGCGCGTACACCGGCACACCATGCGCAATCGCATCGCCGCGGTGGAACGACTAACCGGGCGGCGCATGGATTCCGCGCAGGACCGCCACGAGTTGTGGCTGGCACTACGGGCCCGCGACGCCGCCCGGATATCGTCCGACTAGCCGCCGGTCGACGCCGAAGCGTCTTCGCTGGCTGCGTGTTTCGGTGTGCCCGTGGTGGTCTTGGCGGTGTCGTCGCCGAGCTTGGTCTTGATCTCGTCGACCGACGTGCCGTTCTTGACCGAGCCCTCGGCGTGCTTGCCGGTGGCGGTCGTGCCGTCGGCGTCCTTGTTGGTTTCGCCGCCCGACTTCTTGTCGCCGTCCTTCTTGGTGTCGCCGCCCTTGGCCTCGTCCTCGTTCTCCTTGCGGTTGGCAGGAGTCGTGGCCTTGGGATCCTCGGGCGTCGTCGTGTCGTCGGTGGCCGCGGGCGTGTCCGTGGTCGCCGACTCCTCCTCCGAAGCCGGAGTCGTCGACTTCGGCTCGTCGCCCGTCGTCGCCTTCGGCTCATCGCCCGTCGACGCCTTCGGCTCGGTCGTCGACGTCTTCGGCTCGGTCGTCGACGCCGACGCTTCCTTGGTCGCAGGCGTCTGGACCGCGGCCAGCTTCTCGGTGACCGCGCCGGCGATACTCGACGTTGTCGTTGATTCCGTTGTCGGCGAAGCTGTTTCGAACGTTTCCGTCACTGCTTGCTGGGCAATCGCGGAGGTGTCAATCGCTTCGATTGTGGCCACGGCAGCAGTCGTCGTCGGCGGCTTCTTGAACGACGCCGCCCAGGCCGCGAGCGCGGCCGCCAAGGCGTTGCCGACTTGACTGCCGATCTTTTGCACCGTCTGTTGTACCGCAGGAACGACAGCGTTCTGTACCGTCGTCTGCACCGACGTGGCCACCTGCTGAACCAGTTTCTGCAGGGACGCCGCCAAGGCCTCCGCGAGATTGTTGGAATTCCTGGACGCAATCAGGTCCTTGATCCATTGGCCGGCCGGCTTCAGCTTCCACTCGCCGGTCGCCTCATCGAAGTAGTAGAGGCCGAAGGACCCCTGCTCGGTCATTTCCTGACCCAACCGGTCGCGCAGGCTGTAAATGAATGCCGGTCCGACCCAGTCCTTCCAGGTCGCCGCCAACTCCTGGTATTCGGCGGGCAATTGCGCCAATTGCGCATCGGTCAGCCCGTCGCCCCAGACGTTGAGGAAGTCACTGATGAACTTCAGCTGGTTCTGGTACGCCTGTGCCTGGTCGGCATTGAGCGACGTTGGCAGGCCGTATTCGGACGCCCAGATCTTCACCAGGTCGTCGCCGTTGGCCAGCATTGTCTGCCGCATCTTGAGCAGCATCTGCAGCGGCGAAATGAAACTGGGGTTCTGCTCGGCGAACGTCTTCGAGTAGTTGTACGGGTGGTAAGAGAGCGCGTCGAAGTAACCCTTTGCGCCGTTGGCGTACATGGTCTGCACAAAGGTCACCGGGTCCATCGTCAATCCACCCGCGGTAACGACCGCACCCAGCACGCCTGCGACAACGGTCGCGTTCGGATCGGAGGCCTTGATCGCGTTATATGCGGCCTTCAAAACATTGGTATAGGCGACCGGGTCGACCGCAGGCGACCAGCTCTTGTAGGAGTTCGGCTCATTCCACACCTCATAGGCCGAAATTTCGCCGTGGTATCGCTGCGCAACCTCGGCTGCGAAAGCCGCGAAATCCGCCGGATCAGGTGCCACACCCGGGCAACCCAGGCAGCCCGTGTTGTTTTGACCGCCGTAGTACGGCGTCGAGTTGAGCACGCCCAAAACCGAGAAACCGCGATCGGTCGCCTCCTGAATGATGCGATCCATCTTGGTCCAGTTCGGCGGGTAGAGCTGCTCCAACGCCGACCCCGGCTCGGCGGGCTTGATCGCGGCCCACGGGACGATAACCCGGACGGTGTTGACGCCCAACGCCTGCATCTCATCGAAACGCGCTTCAATTTCGGCATCCGACGCGTTGTACAAATCCGAGTCGGCGATGCCGATCGTGTCCGACTCTTCCTTGATGACCGCCGTTTCAACGATGCGGTAGCTCGCCGCGCTAACCGCCCGCGGCATTGGCGAGGTGGGAGTGAGCAAATTTGTGACGTATGCACACAAGATCGCGACCGGTACTGCGGCAATCAAGGTGAATATCCCATATCGCCGCATACGGCGACTCATGGCCCGACTCATAGCCACTCCCGGTTGAGTTGTCAGTACGGAGACTTCCCGCAAGTTGTGTCGACTCAAATTAACCTATCCGGTAGTAAATCGCGCAACCAATGAAAAAGAACTTTTGGTCTGAAAAGTGTGGCGGCCCAAGACATCTTCCCCGGTGTGCCGAAGGCGAACAGCGCAGGCACATCATTGCTGCGCGCCAATGTGCGGATTTAGCAAACGCGATATTTCGACGGTTGTTAGACGGCAAAACGGCGGCATTGCTGTCCCAAACCTGGGAATATCCTGGTAATCACGGTATCGTCACGAACCAATTACTGGCGACCAGATGGCGAACCTTGGCTTCGACGGTTTGCGACGACCTTAGCAAGCAACTTTTTGGTTGATCTTGTTCCGGATCGCCACACCAATTCCGTGCCGCGGGTCGACAACCGCCGTTCGCTTTTTGGACATCGACACCATCCGGAGCGAACCGCTACTACGCGAGTCCGCATGCGTCACGTGATGATCCGGCGACGGCGCCATCCGCCGCGCCAGTGCCCCTAACCCCTCGCCGCAATGTCCGTGGAAACAATGGCGTCGACTTTGGCGAGCGGCAAATGCCCACTGCCGAGGCACGCCGCGCATCGGAACGCCTAGGCAAAACGAGGACGAGCGATCGCTCAGGGGAAGCCACGAATCCCCAGGTCGAGAAGCACGTGGGCGTTACGCTTTGACCGTGGTGGTCAAGGTCCGCCCCGTCTGCGTGCCCGAAGTCGCGCTGGAAAGCCGAATCCCGGCGCGCACGCGCCACTACGCCGAGACCGTGGCGCGTCATCTGCGGGTGCTGACGGTGACCACCCGCATCGGCGCGGCCGTCAGCCTGTTCTTCGGCGTCCAGGGCCTGGTCGTCGGCCAGGACGTGGTGTGGATCGCGCTGCTGAATGTGGCAAGCGGTTTGGTCTTCCTGCTGATCCCGCTGTTGTACAAGTTCGGCGAACTCGTTGCCCCGCTGGTGTTTTACTTCGTCGCGTACGCGACGATCACGGTGGTCTGCTGGCATCTCGGCACCGGCTCCGGCATGCCGCTGTACTACCTGCTCAGCGCGGCGCTGATGGTGCTGATTCTCGGCGTCGACCACCTTGTTCTCACGTCGGCGCTGGCGGCCCTCGGCGCCGCAACCGTCATCGCGCTCGAGGTCTTCGTTCCGTATAACACTGGCGTACAACCTGATTGGGCGTTTCGGCTGGGCTTCTTCCTGACGGTGGTTTCCGCGTTCGTGATGATCGTCGCGGTGGCCTGGTACGCGCTGCGCGAAACGCGTCGCGCCCGGTTGGCGATGGAGGCGGAATACGAGCGGTCCGAACGACTGCTCACCAACATCCTGCCTGCCACGGTCGCCCAGCGGCTGAAAGACCCGTCACGCAACATCATCGCCGACAAGTACGACGATGCCTCGATCCTGTTCGCCGATATCGCCGGCTACACGAAGCGCGCGAGCGACACTCCCCCTGGCGATTTGGTGCGCTTCCTCGATCGCCTCTACACCGACCTGGATGCACTGGTCGACCGCCATGGTCTGGAGAAGGTGAAAACCAGCGGCGACTCCTACATGGTGGTCAGCGGCGTGCCCGAGCCGCGTCCCGATCACATCGAGGCGCTGGCCTGTCTCGCCCTTGACATGGCCGAGGCAGTGGCCGATCTGAAAGACCCGCAGGGACGCGAGGTGCCGTTTCGCATCGGCCTCGCGGCGGGCCCCGTGGTCGCCGGCGTCGTCGGCGCCCGAAAGTTCTTCTACGACGTCTGGGGCGACGCGGTCAACGTCGCGGCACGGATGGAGACCACCGATGTCGAGGGCCGCATTCAGGTGCCACAAGACGTCTATGAACGGCTCAACCACGCGTTCCTGCTCGAGGAACGCGGCGAGGTCGAGGTCAAGGGCAAGGGCGTGATGACCACGTGGTACCTGGTCGGGCGTCGCAACGATGAGGCCATCAAGACCTCTGTCGAGCGACACGCGGCCGAGCCAGCAGGTCCAGCAGCGCAGCGGTGACCTCGTCCGGGCGCTCTTCCATGATGTAGTGATCGCCGCCGGCCAGTCGGGTCAGCGTTGCGCCAGGGATACGGTCGGCCAGCTCGCGCGCGGTGGAAAACGGGATATACCGGTCGCGATCACCCCAGATGACCGCCGTGGGGCAGTCCATCTGCCCAAGCCCTGCGGCCAGACCGGGCACGGCCGGCACGTGGTAGTTGGTGAAGAAGTCGACGAAGGTCTGCCTGCCGCGGGGCGTGTCCAGCCAGCCGAGGTACTCGTCTTCAAGGCGCTCGTCGAAGCAGCCCATCACACGGTACGGGCGTAGTGCGACATGGTGCAGCCGTCGCAGCGGCAGCCGTCGCAGCAGCGCGGGCGCATGGCACGCGACCCAGTGTTGGCCCTGCGAGAAGCGATAGAACCAGGGCCGAAAGATGTTGTGCGCGCGCGTGTTCAGCAGAGCCAGTCGCAGCACGCGCTCCGGATGGCGTTGCGCGTAGCCAAGGCCGAGAAAGCCACCGTAGTCATGCGCGACGAGGTTGAAGCGGTCCAAACCGAAGGAGTCGGCCAGCGCGCCGATCCGCTCGACCTCGGCGTCGTAGGTGGGCGGAGTGTCCGGCGGTTCCGCGCGCCCGAAGCCGGGCCAATCGGTCGCGACGACGCGGTAGTGCTCGGCAAGGGCGGGGATCTGGTATCGCCAGCAGGATGCACTCTGCGGATATCCGTGCAACAGCAGCACGGGTTCGCCCGCGCCGATGTCGACAGGCGGCGGCTTCATTTTATTCAAAATAGTATAAAATTTGCTCCGTGCCTAGACGCCGCGGCAGGCCCAGGAACTACGACCCGCACGCTGCAATGCGACACGCTCGGGACACGTTCTGGCGCGCAGGCTATGCAGGCACTTCGCTCGAGAATCTGTCTGCAGGCATGGCCATGAACCGCCCGAGCATCTATGCGGCGTTCGGCGACAAGCGTTCGCTGTATTTGCGGGCCATCAGTGAGTATGCGGACATGAGCTGCGACTGGCTGGCGACGGCGCTGGCAAGGCCGCGACCGTTGCGCGACGGATTGGGCGCGGTGTACCGGTACGCCCGCGACTTCTACCTGGCCGGCGACGAATCGCCGCGCGGCTGCTTCCTGCTCGGGACGGCCGTCACCGAGGCCTGCCAGGACGCGGAGGTGCGAGCCATCGTCGAGGCCACGCTGGCGTCCTTCACCGCCACGTTCGCCGAACGATTCGAGCGCGCCGAGCGAGAAGGGGAGCTGTCCCCACACCCGCCCGACGCGCTCGCACACATCGCCACGGCAACGTTGAACACACTGTCGGTGCGCGCCCGAACCGGAGCACCCACTGCAGTCCTCGACGCGCTGATCGGCGCCACCGTGGACGTGATCTGCGTCGACTAGACCTTCCGATTCTCCGACTTGATCAACCAGGCCAACTTCTCCAGACCATCGATCAGCTGATGCAAGATGTCGGCACTGCTGGGATCCTCGGCATCGACGGCGTCGTGCACGGCGCGGATCGTGTCGACCGTCGCGTAGATCCGCCCGGTGATCAGGTCGACGACCTCGGTGGTGGACTGCTCGAAGGCCGGGAACTGCGGAAGCGTGGTGCTTGCCGCGACGGTGTCGGACCGGCCGTCCGGCACCGCGTCCAGTGCCCGCATCCGCTCGGCGACGGTGTCGCTGGCTTCGCGGGCGAAGTCGACGAGTTCGTCGAGTTGCAGGTGGAGGTCACGGAAATTGGTGCCGACGACGTTCCAGTGGGCCTGCTTGCCTTGCAGATGAAGTTCGATCAGATCGACCAGCACCCGCTGCAGATTGGCGCTCAGCTCCGGTGATGCCTGAAAATTCTGTACTTCTGCTTCTGTGCGACGTGTTGTGGTACCCATGCCTAGGTCAACGCCGAGTTTCTGGAATCATTCCAAATTAGCGCGGTCTTGTTTCTCCAGCAGTCGCGCATAGCCGGCGCCCATGCCCAGCAGGACCAATCCCGCGACGATGAACACCGCGACGCGGAAGATGCCGTCGAGCGTGCCGAGGTCGAACAGGAACAGTTTGGCCATGGCCGCGGCCACGAGCGCCATTCCCGCACCGATCGGCATCGGCCGCTCCGCCTTGGTCAGGCGCGCGGCGTAGCCGAACACCGCGGCGGCCATGGCGATCCAGCAGATCGTCGCCGCCATGTGGCCGGCGAAGAAGCCGCCGCCCTCTCCCCCGATCAGCACGCCTGCGGTCACCGTGAATGCGGTGACGGCATAGCTGATCACCGCGGCCGCCATCGCCCAGACGCCTGCTTCGGACTTCGAAGACCATGCGAGCGTGACCGCGCACGCCGCCAGCAAGACGCTGGCGATCAGCGTGGAAACGCTTGCCGCTGTTGTGGTTTCGGTCGCCGCGAGCAGTGCGCTCGGCGGCGCGTAGGCAAGAAAGACGACACCGCCGACGACGCCGAACCCGACCGCGACCCACCCGGCGATCTCGTCGCGACGACCCGCGACGGCGACCACCACGGCCAACGCCAGCAGCACCGGTCCCGCGATGTACCCGTCGAACGCCACCGTCACAGCGACCATTGCCGACACCGCCGAAAGGGCGGACCAGATGGACCGCACCACACCCGTCACGCCGGGCGGGGCGATCAGGACGATCGCGAGCATCGCCGCGGCAAACGCGGCCACCATCAATGCCGCCACCACTTTGTCGATCGCCAGCGATACCCCCAACAGCGGCACCGCGCCGGCCGTGGTCAGCAGCGCCATCGCGGCACGATTTGCCGTGCGCGACAACAGAATCAGCGCGCCGACGACGGCAAGCACCGCGCCGATGGCGCACGCGCCTGCCAGCCAGAGGTCGCGCCCGGCGGCGAAATGAGCGCCTGCCAATGCGACGAGTAGCGGGAAGGTAGGGGCCGCCGTGCGGGCGGCGTGCATCCAGATCCAGTCCTTCCCGAGTTGAACCGGCAGACAGGCCGCCGACAGCGCCAGCATGAACCCGACGAGCAACAGCGTGACGCCATCGGTGACCACCGGCGCGAGGAAGATGAGCGGCACCAGCACCAGCAGGCCGAGATGCTGCGAATCCCAGCGGCGCGCCAAGGTCAACCCGCCGCCGCCGATGCCGGCGGCGATGACCAGCCCGGCGGCCGCGGGCACCCAGTGATAGATCGTCGTGACAGCGATGACGTCCATGTAGGCGGCCGCAAGACCCGTGGCGGCTAAAGCGATCGCGCCGACCCGCCCACCGGGCCTGGCCGACAGCCACCACCCCGCAGCCACCAGACCGCCGGCGAGCGCGGCACCGCCGCCGACGCGGAACTCCGGACGAAGGAGGCCCGCCTGTGCCGCCAGCACCAGCAACAGGACGACGCCGATCAGCGTCACGGCGACACCGGCGACCGCGAGGACCTTGCCGATCCAGCCCTCAGACCGTTCCTCTGGAGGCTTCGGCGCCGCCGGCGGCCGAACGTATGCGGGTCGGGCTGGCTGCGGGTAGTGCGGCGGGTAAGGCATGGGCTGCCAGTACGGCACCGCGGGAGGGACGTAGGGCTGCGGCTGTCCCGACAGTTGGCGGTCGAGTTCGGTCAGATCCGCGGACATCCTGGCCAACTGCTGCGTCATCGCGGCGAAGTCCGCCGACAACCGGGAGATGACGGCGCGCGGTTCGGTCATGTCGGTCATATCGACGATCGTCCCAACGCGCACACGAAAGCGGATGAGTAGGACTACTCGTCGGAGTCCAGACCGTGTTCTATCGCATACCGCGCGAGCTCGACCCGATTGGCCACCTGCAGCTTACGAAACGTAGCCTGCACGTGGTTTTCGACGGTGCGGTGGCTCAGCGAAAGCCGCGCCGCGATCTGCTTGGCAGTCAACCCTTTCGCGACGTGACGCAGTATCTCGGTTTCGCGGTCGGTCAGGCTCGGCGTTTCGGGTCCGCTGCCGGGTGCCTGCGCGATGCGCCGGTACTCCCCCAATACCAGGCCCGCCAACCCCGGCGTGAACACCGCGCGCCCCTCGGCGGCCGCCCGCACCGCAGCGCCGAGTTCCTGCTTCGACGCGCTCTTGACGAGATAGCCTGTGGCACCGGCTTTTACCGCCTCCAGGACATCGTCGCGCTCGTCGGAGGCCGAGAGGACCAGGATGCGCGACGACGGGGAAACCACAAGCACCTCCGCGGTGGCCTTGGCACCGTCGCCGTCGGACAATCGCATGTCCATCACGACTACATCAGGATGCACGACAGCAGCGCGTCTGCGCGCCGTGGCCACGCCGTCCGCCGTGGCCACCACGTTGAAGCCGTCCTCGGTGAGGTCGCGGGCCACCGCGTCACGCCAGATCGGATGGTCGTCGACCACCATCACCGTCGGGGTACCGTCAGCTCCCATTCCGTCCCACCTCCGGGCGAGGTGTTCAGCTTCGCGCTACCACCTAGCCAATTCATCCGTCCCACAATTGATTTGGCCACGCCCACGCGGCCCTCAGCGACCGCTTCCGCCAGCCTGCCCTCGGCAATGCCGACGCCGTCGTCGCGGATGCTGACGGCGACCGAGTCCCCGAGGTCTTCCAGCAGCACGTAGGCGCGCGCCTCCGGCCCGGCGTGTGACGCGGCATTGTCCAAACAGTTGGCCGCCGCTGCGTATAGCTCGTCTGCGGTTGCGGAGTCGAGCAGCACCGGATCAGCAGGCACGCTGACCGACACCCGGTCTGATGCTCGCCGCCGCAACAGCGCGCCGAGATCGGCCATCGCACCTGCCCGCGGTTCGGTGTCGGACGAGCTGACCAGTCGACGCAGGGCGCGCTCCTGCTCTCCGGCCAGCTCGGCCAATTCCGCTGTCTCACCGCCAATTTCGCGGCCACGACGGGATACCAGCGCGAGCACCTGGATCGCCCCGTCATGCACCTGACGCGACAGCCGATCCCGCTCCTGTTGCGAGGCTGCCAGCCGGGTGGCTCGTTCCAGCTCCGCGTGGGCACGTCTGGCCGTTTGCGCCGCCATCCCGACCGCGAGACCAACGGCCAGTTCGATGACGATGGTCGCGTTGCGGCCCAGGTCGTAGTTGATGAAGCCTTTCACCACCGTGCTGGCGATCATCACCACCACGCCGGTGAGCATGCCGGGGATCGGGCCAAGCAGGACCGCCGCCGAGATGGTTGCGTTGGTCGCCCACAAGGTTGTCGGCCACGACTGATTGTCCAGTGCCCACTGGTCGGACGCGACGAACTCGGTCGACAGCACCAGCGCAGTCACCACTGCGATCTCCGTCAACACCCACGCTGGCCTGCGGCCGAACCCCTGCAGATACGCTGCCGCGCAGGCCGCGCTCCAGCCGATCAGGACGGCGAACAGCAGCCATCCGACCGCTGGATGGTCGAGCTCTGGGTTGATGGCGATTTGGAAGCCCAGCGCGTAAAGGCAACTCAGCAGCCGGAATACCTGAGCGGCCCGCCACAGCGGGGTGGCCGGATCCGGGTGCGCCACTACAGCACCTTGGATAAAAACGCTTTCGTGCGTTCGTGTTGTGGCTTGCTGAGCACTTCGCGCGGCGGCCCGCTCTCAACGACAACGCCGCCGTCCATGAACACCAGTTGGTCGGCGACCTCCCGGGCAAAGCCCATCTCGTGGGTGACGACCACCATTGTCATGCCTTCTTGCGCAAGCTTTTTCATCACGCCGAGGACCTCGCCGACCAGCTCAGGATCCAGCGCGGAGGTGGGCTCGTCGAACAGCATGAGCTTGGGATTCATCGCCAGCGCCCGCGCGATCGCGACCCGCTGCTGCTGCCCGCCCGACAACTGCGCCGGGTAAGCGCCTGCCTTCTCCCCCATGCCAACCTGATCCAGGAGATCACGGGCCCGGGCGACGGCCTCGGACTTCTTGACCCCCTTGACATGAATCGGTGCCTCGATGATGTTCTCCAGCGCCGTCCGATGCGGGAACAGGTTGAAATGCTGGAACACCATGCCGATGTCGCGGCGCTGCTTGGCGGCGTCACGGGGTGACATCTCGAGCAGCTTGTTGCCCCGGTCGCGGTAGCCGATCAACTCGCCGTCGACGTACAGTCGGCCCGCATTGACCTGCTCCAGATGGTTGATACAGCGCAGGAACGTCGATTTTCCGGACCCGGACGGGCCGACCATGACGAGCACTTGGCCCCTGCCTACCTCCAGCGTTATCCCCTTCAGGACGTTCAGCGCGCCGAAGCTCTTGCAGACCTGTTCGGCCTTCACCATCGGCGGGGTCATGGATGCGGCTCTCCAATCATCTGTGCATTGGCCAGTGCCTCAAGCTGTTTGGTGGTGAGCTTCCGGCTTGCCCCGCGTGAGTAGTACCGCTCCAGGTAGAACTGGCCGACCATCAAAATGCTGGTGACAATCAGATACCAGGTCGCAGCCACCAGCGCGAGCGGGACGGGCTCGAATGTCCTGGCGGCGATTTCGCGGGTGGCGATGCTGTACAGGTCGAACGCGTAGGGCACGGCGGTGACCAACGATGTTGTCTTCAACATGCTGATGACCTCGTTGCCGGTCGGCGGGATGATGACCCGCATCGCCTGCGGAAGCACCGTGCGCCGCATGGTCATCCCCCACGACATGCCCAGCGCAGTGGAGGCCTCCGTCTGCCCCTCCGGCACGGAACTGATTCCGGCGCGGATGATTTCGGCCATGTAGGCGGCCTCGTTGAGAGCCAAGCCGAGCATCGCGAGGATGAACGGGATGGACAGCGCCTGCAGATTGAGATGAAAAAACGACGGCCCGAACGGGATACCGAGCTGGATGTTCGCATAGATCGTCGGGATCAGGCCCCAGAACGCCAACTGCACGTAAATCGGTGTGCCGCGGAAAATCCACAGGTACACCCATGACACCGACCGGAACACCGGGTTCGGCGACAGCCGCATCACCGCGAGCAGCACGCCGAGCACGATCGCGATCACCATCGAATAGACGGTCAATTGCAGGGTGTTCCAGACCCCCAACATGATCCGGTCGTTGAAGAGGTAGTCCGCGTAGATCGACCACCGGTAGGACGGATTGGTGGCCGCGCCGTAGATGAACAGCGCGGCCAGCACGACGATGACGACCGCCGCCGCCCACCGCCACGGATGTCGTAGCGGGACGGCATCAATCGCAGCCGGGCCGGTGGACGGCGACGAGTCGACAACAGTCATTTCTGCGGCTCCTCGGAACCTAGTTGATCGCGCCGTTGATCACCGGCTTGTCGATGGTGCCCTTCTCGACACCCCAGTTCGCGGCGATCTGCTTGTACTGGCCGTTCTCGATGAGATGCTCGAGCGCCTGCTTGAGCGACTGCGCCAGCGGAGAGCCCTTCTTCACGGGCCAGCCGTACGGCGCCGCGTCAGCGATATCGCCCGCTGCTTCCAGCTTGCCGTTGCTCTGCTTGATCGCGTACAAGGTCACCGGCGAGTCGGCCGACATCGCGTCCGCCTGGCCGAGCACCACTGCGTTGGTGGCCGCGTCCTGGCCGTCGAATTTGATGATGTCGATCGCGGGCTTGCCTGCGTCCGTGCACGCCTTGCTCTTGGCGGGCAACTCCTCGGTTTCCTCGGTCGTGGTCGCCTGCACCGAAACCTTCTTGCCGCACGCGTTCTTGGGATCGATTCCGGCGCCCGGCTTTTGGGCCCACAGAATGCCCGCCGAGAAGTAGGTGACGAAGTCGACCGTCTGCTCGCGCTCCTTGGTGTCGGTGAACGACGACATGCCGACGTTGAAGGTGTCACCCTGGATTGCCGGGATGATCTTCGCGAAGTCCGCTTCGCGGAACTCCGCCTTCAGGCCGAGGGTCGCGGCGATCGCGTTCATCAGATCGACGTCGAAGCCGACGATCTTGCCGCTGGGATCCTTGAACTCGTTTGGCGCATAGGGAATGTTGACGCCGACGATCAGCTTTCCGGACGACTTGATGGCCTCGGGCACGGTGTTTGCGATCGCGTCGACCTTTTCGGCGTTCACCGTCGAGGGGGCCGTCGTGGGTCCCGCCTCTTCGCTCTTACTCGAGCATCCCGACAGCACGAGGGCGCCGGTCGCAGCAAACACCGCCGCGATGCGCCAGAACTTCTTTGGTCCGCTTTGACATCCAGCTGACACGGTTGCCTCTACTTTCTGCTTCGTGGATCCGGCGCGCAGCACCGGTAACGGAACAGTAGTAGAGACCTAACGCGCTGGCAGGAGAACGGAAGCCAGCGACCAAGCTGTGACTCAGCCCCAGGCGCTCGGGCAGTAGGTCGGGACCGCCCCTTGGATGAACGTCTCTGTTTGAGACTCGGTCCAGCCCTGCTCTTTCATCAGGTGGTAGCCGACCTTCCAGGTCGACCCGCCCTGTCGGCCCATGTCGAGGCAGAACTGTTTGGCGGTCCGAATGATGGATGTCTTGTTGTCGAACGGGACGCCCTTGGCGTCGAGGTAATCGAGGAACTTCTGGTCGTACGCCGGGTCGGCATTCGCGGGCGCAATGGATACGGCGCCTGCGACCGCAACGAAAAGGGCCGCGACGAGCGTGCCGGTACTCCGGCGAATCGCCGTGTTCGTCATCCTCACTCCTTGTTTGCCCGCAGGCATTGACCAGCTGTGCTGACGGGAATCGTTCAACTGGACATCGTATCGAACGAAACTATTGTTACCGGAATCTCGAATTCTCGCCATCGTCAAAACCATTTGCACTGAGCCCTCGCGCTAGTTTGCGTTGCGCTGAACAATTGTGGAAAGGCGCGTCAATTTCGCGCCGGTTATGCCACACTTCGGCCATGGAAAGCCCTGCTCCTCCTGCGATGCTGCAGCATCTGTGGAAATCCGCGCTGTTGTCCGGGATTCTCGCCGTGATTCTCGGCATTCTTGTACTTGCCTGGCCAGGCAAGACGATCATCGTTGCGGCGATCTTCTTCGGCGCCTACCTATTGGTCACCGGCTTCGCACAAGTGATATTCGCGTTCGCGTTGCACGTCTCGGCGGGTGGACGGGTGCTGCTGTTCCTGTCCGGCGCGGCGTCGCTGATTCTGGCGGTGTTGTGCTTCCGCAGCCTGGCTGACTCGATCCTGTTGCTGGCAATCTGGGTCGGGGTCGGCTTCATTTTTCGCGGGGTCGCGACGGCAGTGTCGGCGATCAGCGATCCGACCCTGCCGGGCCGCGCATGGGAGATCTTCATCGGCGTGATCAGCCTGATCGCCGGCATCGTGATGCTGGCATCTCCGTTCGAGTCGATCGCGACACTCACCTTCGTCGTCGGCATCTGGCTGATCGTCATCGGAGTGTTCGAGGTGATCTCCGCCTTCGGCATCCGCAGCGCCAGCAAGACGGTCGGCGAAGTCAGGGAGAGGTTGACCACGCCGCCCGAGGCCGAGCCGGCCAGCTAGGCCCATCCGGCTCGGCAAAGCGGGCCATCTGGCCCTATCGATCCAGGCACGAATCACTACTACAATTCGTCGTAGATAGATGCTGAGCCTGGGAGTGGCGCATGGATGCCCTGGACGTTTCGCGGTGGCAGTTCGGTATCACCACCGTCTACCACTTCATCTTCGTCCCGCTCACGATCGGTCTGGCGCCGCTCATCGCGGCCATGCAGACCGCGTGGGTGGTCACCGGCAACACCGGTTGGTACCGCCTGACGCGGTTCTTCGGAAAGTTGTTCCTGATCAACTTCGCCATCGGCGTGGCCACCGGGGTCGTCCAAGAGTTTCAGTTCGGCATGAACTGGAGCGAGTACTCCCGCTTCGTCGGCGACATTTTCGGCGCGCCGCTGGCATTCGAGGGCCTGGTCGCGTTCTTCTTCGAATCGACGTTCATCGGGTTGTGGATCTTCGGCTGGAGCAGGCTGCCCCGCCTGGTCCATCTGGCCTGCATCTGGATCGTCGCGTTTGGGGTCAACGCCTCGGCGTATTTTATCATCGCGGCGAATTCGTTCATGCAGCATCCGGTCGGCGCCACGTTCAATCCCACCACTGGCCGCGCCGAACTGATCGACTTCGGCGCGCTGCTGACCAACAACACCGCAATCTGGGCGTTCCTGCACGCGGTCGCCGGGTCGCTGTTGACCGCAGGCGCCTTCGTGGCCGGAGTGTCCGCGTGGCTGATGGTCCGCTCACGCAAGCAGGCACAGACCGAAGAGGGGACCGACGCGCGAACCATGTACCGGCCCGCAACCATCGTTGGCAGCCTGGTCGCCCTTGCCGCCGCCGGCGGGCTGTTCTTCACCGGCGACTTCCAGGGCAAGCTGATGTTCGTCCAGCAGCCGATGAAGATGGCTTCGGCGGAATCGTTGTGCCACACCGAAACCGATCCGGACTTCTCGGTCCTGACGATCGGCACGCACAACAACTGCGACAGCGTCACACACGTGATAGAGGTGCCCTACGTGCTGCCCTTCCTCGCGGAGAGCAAGTTCGACGGCGTCACACTTCAAGGGGTCAAGGATCTTCAGCAGTCGTACCAGCAGAAGTTCGGGCCAGGCGACTACCGCCCGAACCTGTTCGTCACCTACTGGGCCTTCCGCGCGATGATCGGATTCCTGTTGGTCCCGGTGGCGTTCGCACTGCTGGCCCTCTGGCTGACACGTCGTGGCCGGATTCCCGACCAGCGGTGGTTCGGCTGGTTCGCGCTGTTGACCATTCCCACACCGTTCCTTGCCAATTCGTCTGGGTGGGTGTTCACCGAGATGGGCAGACAGCCATGGGTTGTCGCGCCTAATCCGACCGGCGACCAGATGGTGCGGATGATGGTGCAGCAGGGCGTGTCCGATCACTCGGCGGGCATGGTGCTCTTCTCGCTGGCCGTCTTCACCCTGCTGTATGGCGTGCTGGCGGTGATCTGGTTCGGGTTGCTGCGTCGTTACGTGGTCGAGGGACCGCTCGAGCACGACTCCGAACCCGCCCCGCCCGCACCGCCGGAATCCGACGACGTGGCCCCCCTGTCGTTCGCGTACTGAGAGGAGTGGATCGTGGGACTTCAACAACTGTGGTTCTTCCTCATCGCGGCGCTGTTCCTCGGCTTCCTGGTGCTCGAGGGCTTCGACTTCGGGGTCGGGATGCTGATGGCGCCGCTGGGGGCGACGGGCGAGGGCGAACCCGAAAACCGCAGGCGCGCAGTGTTGAACACCATCGGCCCGGTGTGGGATGCCAACGAAGTTTGGCTGATCACCGCGGGCGCGGCGATGTTCGCGGCGTTCCCCAATTGGTATGCGACGATGTTCTCTGCCCTCTACTTGCCGCTGCTGGCGATCCTTTTCGGGATGATCCTGCGCATCGTCGGCATCGAGTGGCGCGGCAAGATAGAGGACCCCACGTGGCGATCGCGCGCCGATACGGGTATTGCGCTCGGATCATGGCTGCCCGCGATCCTATGGGGCGTCGCATTCGCAATCCTGCTGCGCGGCTTGCCGATTGACGCCGAGCACCGCGTCCACCTGTCCATCGGTGACGTGCTCAACCCGTACACGCTGCTCGGCGGTCTCGCGACCGCATCGCTGTTCGCCTTCTATGGGGCCGTGTTCATCGCGTTGAAAACCGCGGGACCCGTGCGCGACGACGCATTCCGATTCGCGCGTGTGCTGTCACTGCCTGCGATTGTGTTGGCCGGTGGCTTCGGGCTGTGGACACAGCTCGCCCACGGCAAGCCGTGGACCTGGCTGCCGCTCGGCGTCGCGGTCGTCGCGCTGTTGATCGCTGTCGCATTGATGTGGGCGCGGCGCAGGGAGGGCTTGGCGTTCGTGTCGACGGTCATCGTGATCGCGGCCGTCGCGGTACTGGTGTTCGGTTCGATGTATCCAAACCTGTTGCCGTCCACGCTGAATCCGCAGTGGAGCGTGACGATCTACAACGGGTCGTCCACTGCGTACACGCTGAAGATCATGTCGTGGGCGTCGCTGACGTTGCTCCCGCTGGTGATGATCTACCAGGGCTGGACGTATTGGGTGTTTCGCCGCCGGATCACCGCCGACGCCATACCGGCATCCATCGGGCTGGCGAGGCGGTCGAGCTGAACCTACTGCAGGCTTCCACCGCGATGCGGCGCTTCCTTGCCGCATCGGTGGTCTGCGGTGTGGTGATCAGCGGCGCCGCCATCGCCTCCGCCGTGGTGCTGGCGCACATCGTCGCCGGCGTGATCACCGACCCGGCCTCGCGCACCGTCGCGCATTGGGCCGATGCCATCTGGATCCTGGTCGCGCTCTGGGTGATCCGCGCCGGGGCGCAGTGGCTGCAGGGCCGGCTGTCCCAGCGGGGTGCCACGGCGGTGATAGGCGAACTGGGGGGCGAGGTGTTGCGCAAGGTGACCGCGCTGCCACCTCGGCAACTCGCGGCACAGCGTGATTCCGCTGCCGCGCTGATCACCAGGGGGCTGGACGGGTTGCGACCGTATTTCACCTCGTACCTGCCCTCGCTGTTCCTCGCGGGCATTCTCACCCCGGCCGCGGTAGTGGTCATCGCGGTTTACGACTGGCGATCCGCGGTCGTCGTCGTGATCGCGCTCCCCCTCATCCCGATCTTCATGGTGCTCATCGGGCTGCTCACCCGCGACCGGTCCGCGGCAGCACTGGCCGCGATGACCACACTGCAGTCACGGCTGCTGGATCTGGTGGCGGGCATTCCGACACTGCGGGCACTGGGCCGGGTGGGCGGCTCCGCGCAACGGATCGCCGAACTCGGTGCGGCCCATCGCCGCTCGGCGATGTCCACGCTGCGCATCGCGTTCCTGTCGGCGCTGGTGCTCGAGCTGCTGGCCACGCTCGGCGTCGCGCTCGTCGCGGTGGCGGTTGGCTTGCGCCTCGTGTTCGGCGATATGACGCTGGCGGCCGGCCTCACGGCGCTACTGCTGGCGCCGGAGGTGTTCTGGCCGCTGCGCCGCGTTGGCATGGAGTTCCACGCGGCACAGGACGGAAAGGTCGCTGCTGACAAGGCTTTTGAGCTACTCGAGGCCACCTCGCCGGCACCGGCAAATGCACCCGCACTGGAGGTCGAGCTCGAGCCGGGCCTGGTGACCGTGTTGACAGGACCGAACGGCGTCGGCAAGACGACGCTGTTGCAGCACATGCTCGGCCTCGATTCGCCGCAACCGCAGCCATGGTGGGGCCAGGTCGCGTGGCTCGCCCAGCGTCCCGTCCTGGTGCCGGGCAGCATCCGGGACAACCTTCAGCTGTTCGGACCGTTGATCGATCTCGACAAAGCCTGCCGCGCCGCAGGTTTCGATCAGGTTCTGGCGGTGCTGCCGGACGGATTGGATACCGTGATCGGCCGCGGAGGGGTCGGTCTCTCACTTGGCCAACGCCAGCGCCTCGGCCTGGCACGCGTCTTCGGGTCCAGCGCATCGGTGTTGCTCCTCGATGAGCCGACCTCGCACCTGGACGCAGCGTTGGAGGCCCGGGTGCTGCAGGAGATCGTGGCGCGCGCACGGGCGGGAGCGGCGGTACTGGTTGTCGGCCACCGCGACCCGGTGCTGGCCATCGGCGACCGGGTCGTACACATGGGGAGCTTGGTCGATGCGTGAGCTGTTGCGCCCCCGACTGCCGCGGCTGTTGCTGGCCGTGGCACTGGGCGTGCTGTCGCTGGGCAGCGCGCTGGCGTTGACGGGCGTCTCGGCCTGGCTGATCACCAGGGCGTGGCAGATGCCGCCCGTGCTCGACCTGTCGGTGGCGGTGGTCGCGGTGCGCGCACTGGGTATCACGCGCGGTGTGCTCGGTTATTGCCAGCGACTGGCGACGCACGACACCGCGCTTCGGGCCGCCGCCGACACCCGCGAAACCCTGTACCGCAGGCTCGCGGAGGCGCCTGCCGAGGTCGCGATGCGGCTACCCAGCGGGGATCTGGTGGCCCGCATCGGCGCGTCGGTCGACGAACTCGCCGACGTGCTGGTGCGTGCGGTGTTGCCGATCGCGGTCGCTGCGGTGCTCTCGGTGGCGGCAGTGGCCGCGATCGCGGTCATCTCCCCCGCCGCCGCGGTTATCCTCGCCGTCTGCCTTGTCATCGCGGGGGTGATCGCGCCGTGGCTGTCCGCCCGCGCCGCCTCTGCCGCCGAAGATATTGCGGCCCAACATCATTCCGGTCGCGACGTAGCTGTCATGCTGGCCCTCGACCACGGGCCCGAGTTGCGGGTCGCCGGCCGCCTTGACGACATCGTCGCCGAAGCCGAGCACCGTTATCGTGCGTGGGGCCGCGCCGCCGATCGAGCGGCTCGGCCCGCGGCCGTGGCCGCCGCCGCGCCGACCGCGGCACTCGGCGTGAGCGTGCTCGGCGCCGTCGTCGCCGCCATCGGGATCGCCAACGAAGTCGCACCGATGACAGTGGCGATACTGATGCTGGTGCCGCTCGCGGCGTTTGAAGCGACCACCGTGTTGCCCGCTGCCGCTGTGCAACTGACCCGCTCGCGGCTCGCGGCCCGGCGGTTACTCGACCTCACCGCGCCTGCTGTCGAGTTGAGGGCGCGGCCGCCCGCGACACCCGTCGCGCTCGAAGCCGGTGACCGGCTGGCGGTAACCGGGCCGAGCGGTTCGGGCAAGACCACTCTATTGCTGGCGATGGCCGAAAATCCTTCGGAAGAAGCATTTTTCGCCGAAGATGCGCATATTTTCGCCACCACCGTGCGCGACAACTTGCTGGTCGCCCGAGGCGATGCCACCGACGAGGAGCTACGAGATGCACTGCAGCGCGTCGGCCTTGGCGATTGGCTGGACGCCCTGCCGGACGGATTGGCCACGGTGCTCGTCGGCGGCGCAGCGGCTGTCTCGGCTGGGCAGCGCAGGCGCCTGCTGCTGGCGCGGGCGCTGACCTGCACGACGCCGACGGTGCTTCTCGACGAACCGACCGAACATCTCGACGCCGCCGACAGTGACCGGCTGCTGAGCGAACTCCTCACCCCCGGCGCGCTTTTCCCCGCCACCCGCACCGTTGTGGTCGCGACTCACCATCTGCCCGCCGACGTTGTCTGTCCCGTGCTCAAACTCAGCTCTGGCGAGTAGCCTCACCGGCATGAGCGAACCGCCGCCACCCCCGCCACCACCGCAGTGGGGTCAGTACCCCAGCAACTATCCCCCGCCGCCACCGCCGCCCTACGCCGGCTACGCCCCTGCGGTCGGGCCCCGCAACGGGCTGGGGGTCGCCGCGTTGGTGGTTGCGATCGTCGGCTTGGTGTTCTGCTGGACGGTGGCGGGCGGCGTCATTCTCGGTGTCGCGGCCATCATCATCGGGTTCGTCGCGCGCGGCCGGGTCAAGCGGGGCGAGGCCACCAACGGCGGCGTCGCGATCGCCGGAATCGTGTTGGGGTTCTTGGCGATCATCGTCTCGCTGGTTTTCATCCCGATCTGGATCGGGATGTTCGACGAGATGGGTGGGTCCAACTACGTCGACTGCCTATCCAAGGCGGGCTCCGACGAGCAGGCGATCCAGAAGTGCGCCGACGAATTCCGGCAACATGTCGAGAATCAGTTCTCGGTGACGCTGACGCCCAGTCCCTAGCTCAGCCGTCGCCGCCTCGGCATGAATTCCAGCGACAGCAGCACGATCAGCAGCGGCAGGATCTGCGTCAGCGACGCCATCACATAGCGGCGATCGCCGAGCGCATGGAATTTGCGCAGATACCGGTAGAGCGATTCGAGCGCAATCAGCGCGTCGCCCAGGTGAATCGCCGTGTAGATCAGGTTCGCGATCTTGCCGCGATGCTTGTCGTTGAAGATCTCGGGGAACGCCGCGAACGCCAACGACAGCCGGTGCGCCCCGTTGTCACGGGCCCAGGCGATCATGTCCACTGACAGGCGCTCGTCGATGCCATTGGGCGCACCGCGGCGCCGCCACGGCACGTCGAGGGATACCTCGCTGCCGTGTCCCGCGGTCGCATATCGGTGAAAGCCCTGCACCCGGCCGTCCCTGTCGCGGGCGATGATCAACTGCACGCCGGGATACCGTCCCTCGAGGGCACCGTCCAGACACATCGAGAAGCCGCGTTCGGTGCGCGCCCCCTTGGGGGAGGCCAGCAGCACATCGGTCAACTCGGCGAGCGTGTCGTCATCGAGGCCCTGCTCGGACACCACCTCGGTGGTCAGCCCGGAGTTCCACGTGCGCTGCACGGCCTGCCGCAGGTTGCGGTACTTGCGGCCGACCATGTCGAACGCGGTCACATCGATGACCACATCGCGCCCGATCGGCACAGCGCGCAGTGACTGGCCCAGCACGGTCGCGTCGGCCCACAGCGCCAACCGTCGTTGGCTGCAGCCCAGCACGACCATGCGCCAGCCGTGGGAGTGACACATCGCGGCGAAGTCGGCGACGAGTTCGGGGTAGCGGGATTCGTCGCCGATCGGATCGCCGCTGACCACGGCATAGCCCATCCGGGTCCGGTATGCGATGGCCGCAGTGCGGTCAGCGTTGAAGTGGTAGCACTTCAAGTCCTGCATCGCGAACGGCGCGAGCGGATCATCGGTCGTCATGTCGACGAGGGCCCAAATCTGGTGCAGGTCAGCCGGATTCGGTCTGGCGCTGGTAGGCCACATCAGCAGCCCGCCTGCCGCGACGATAAATAGGTTGCCGACGAGGTCGAACACCAGCACATGCGCGCCGAGACCGACGATCACCGCGGCCAGAGCCAGCCAGGCGTGTGCCGCCGTAACGGGCCTGCCGAGAAAGATGCCGCGGGCGATCAACGCGACGGCGGACAGCAGCGTCAGCGACCATGCCAGCCGACCCGCGGCATGCCAGTCGCGGTCGTGGTCGCGGGTGAGAAGCAGGATCAGCCAGCAGAACATGGACAGCACCGCAAGCGCGCCGATCCAGCGCGCGGCAGGAGAATCCACGTGGACGACGACACGCTCACGTGCGCGCAGCTTCGGAGCAAAATTGACGTGCGATTCGCTCACAGCAAAAGGTTACGCTCGCTACCTTGCTTTACCCGGGAAATACTTGACGATGCCTTCCTGAACGACGGTGGCCAGCAGTTGGCCCGACCGGTTGAAGAAATGTCCGGTGCCAAGGCCCCGCGAATCCGCCGCCACCGGCGAGGACGTGGAGTAAAGCACCCATTCGTCGAAGTGCACCGGCCGGTGAAACCACACCGAATGGTTGGTGGTCACGGCGAAGATGCGGTCGTAGCCCCACGACAGGCCGTGCGTGGTGATGATCGAGTCGAGCACGGTGGTGTCCGACGAATACACCATCGCGGCGGCGTGCATGACCGGGTCGTCGGGCATCCGCGCGACCGTCCTCATCCAGACCCGGTTGTGTGGGAGCCGCTCGCCCTTGTCGCGCATCACCCACGCCGGGTCGTTGGTGTAGCGCCAGTCGATCGGCCGCAGCGCCTCGACGAAATGCGGCACGACGTCCTCGTATCCCTGCAGCAGATCATCCACCGGCAGTAGCGATTCCGGGTCGGTGAGCACGGGAGGTTCGACGCCGTGTTCGAGCCCTTGCCCGCCGGCCAGGTAGGAGACCATGGCCGTGGTCAACACTTGACCGTCCTGCATCACGTCGACGCGACGGTTGGCGAAGCGACGCTCGTCGCGCAGTCGCACCACATGGAATTCGAGATCCTTCTCCGGATCCCCGCCTGCGATGAAATGCACCGACATCGCGCTCGGCGGAATTTCGTGCTCGAGGCTGCGGCTGGCGGCCACGAAGGCCTGGGCCATCATCTGGCCGCCGAAGGTTCTTATCGGGTTCTTGCTCGGGTGCGAACCGATGAAAAGGTCGCCGTCCTCGCGAGCGAGGTCGAGGATCGCCAGCAGCTCTTTGAAGTCCGCTGTCGACACTCAAAACCTCCTGATCCGACTAGACGTCTTCCTCCCCGATCCTGTGCACGTGGATCAGATTCGTGGAGCCTACTGTGCCGGGCGGAGCGCCTGCGACGATGACCACCAACTCGCCGCGCTTGTAGCGGCCGAGTTCCAGCAGCGACTTGTCCACCTGCCGGATCATGCCGTCGGTGCTGGCGATGTGCGGCACGATGAACGTCTCGGTGCCCCACGTCAGCGCCAACTGGCTGCGGACTTCGGGCAGGGACGTGAACGCCAGCACCGGCAGCGGGGTGTGCAGCCTTGCGAGTCTGCGCACCGTGTCGCCGGATTGGGTGAACGCGACAAGCGCCTTGGCATCCAGCCGCTCACCGATGTCGCGGGCGGCATACGAGATGACGCCGCGCTTGGTGCGTGGCACATGCGCGAGAGGTGGTGCGGCGACGGAGTTCTCCTCCACCGCGGCGATGATGCGCGCCATCGTCTTGACGGCCTCCAGCGGGAACTTGCCAACCGATGTCTCGCCGGAGAGCATCACCGCGTCGGCGCCGTCGAGCACAGCGTTGGCGACGTCGGAGGCCTCGGCCCGGGTCGGCCGGGAGTTCTCGATCATCGACTCCAGCATCTGGGTGGCGACGATGACGGGTTTCGCGTTCTCCCTTGCCATTTGGATCGCACGCTTCTGCACCAGCGGCACTTCTTCGAGCGGCAGTTCGACGCCGAGATCACCGCGAGCGACCATGATCGCATCGAATGCCAGCACGATCGCCTCGAGATTGTCGATGGCTTCGGGCTTTTCGAGCTTGGCGATCACCGGTACCCGCCTGCCGACGCGGTCCATGATCTCGTGGACGAGCTCGATGTCTGCGGGCGAGCGGACGAACGACAGCGCGATCAGGTCGACGCCAAGCCGCAGCGCAAACTCGAGGTCGTCGATGTCCTTGCCCGAAAGCGCGGGGGCCGAGACGTTCATGCCGGGCAGCGACATGCCCTTGTTGTTGCTGACCGGTCCACCTTCGGTGACGGTGCAGACGACGTCGTTTCCGTCGATGCTCTGCACCAGCAGGCCCACGTTGCCGTCATCGACGAGCACGCGGTCGCCGGGTGTGGCGTCCTCGGCCAGTCGCTTGTACGTGGTGGACACCCGGTCGTGGTTGCCTTCGCAATCATCGACGGTGATGCGCACCGTTTCGCCGTTGGCCCAGAAGGTCGGGCCGTCCTTGAAACGGCCGAGGCGGATCTTGGGGCCCTGTAGGTCGGCCATGATGCCGACGGCGTGCCCGGTCAGGTCGGAAGCGGCGCGCACCCGCTTGTAGTTGGCCTCGTGATCGGCGTAATCGCCGTGGCTGAAGTTGAGCCGTGCGACGTCCATCCCTGCCTCGACCAGAGCCCGCAAAGTCTCGTCCGTTGCGGTGGCCGGGCCGAGCGTACAGACGATTTTTCCGCGTCTATTCACGGTTGATGAGCATAGCGGTGAATCGGTTCAGACGACGGCCAGGGGAAGCGCTCCCGGCTTGACAGGTTCGGGCAGATCCGACTCGCCCATCAGGTATGTATCGACGGCGTGCGCGGCGCTGCGACCCTCCGCGATGGCCCACACGATCAGCGACGCGCCGCGGTGCGCGTCACCGCAGACAAACACGCCGGGGGCGGCTGTCTGCCAATCCGAGCCGCACGGCAAAGCCCCGCGCCGGTTCAGTGTCAGACCAAGACCGTCCAGCAGCGGCATGTGCTCGACACCGTCGAAGCCGATGGCAAGCAGCGCCAATTCACAGGGAATCTCAAGCGACTCCCCAACCGGGGTGATGCGTCTGCGACCGTCGTCGTCGCGGTCGACCTTGACCTCCGCGATCTCCATCGCGCGCAGGTGGCCGTGCTCGTCGCCGAGGAATCGCTGCACCGCGACCTCGTAGTGGCGGGCGCCACCCTCGGCGTGCGCGGGCGAGAGCCGGGTGCGCAGCACGATCGGCCACATCGGCCACGGCGAGCGGGACTCGTCTCGGTACTCCGGCGGCTCGGGGTTGTAGTCCAGTTGCGTCACGGACTTGGCGCCCTGCCGGTGCGCGGTGCCCAGGCAGTCGGCACCGGTGTCGCCGCCGCCGATGATCACCACGTGCTTGTCCTTGGCGGACAGCGGGCTCGGCCCGTCGCCCTCGCACTCCTTGTTCGCGGGCACCAGATGCTCCATCGCGAGGTGCACGCCCTTGAGGTGGCGTCCCTCGACGTCGTTGTCCCGACCCCTCAGCGCGCCCACTGCGAGCACTATCGCGTCGTATTGCGCTCTGAGCTGTTCGACCGTGATGTCGACGCCGACTTCGGTTTCGGTGACGAAACGGGTTCCCTCAGCGCGCATTTGGGCCAGCCGCTGGTTCAGCGTGGCCTTCTCCAGCTTGTACTCGGGGATGCCGTAGCGCATCAACCCGCCGATGCGGTCGTCGCGCTCATACACGGTGACGTCGTGGCCGGCCCGCGTGAGTTGTTGTGCGGCAGCAAGTCCCGCCGGCCCGGAACCGACGACCGCGACCTTTTTGCCAGTGGAGATAGCGGCAGGCTCGGGCTCGACGATGCCGTACATCCAGGCGTGATCGGCGATCGTCTGCTCGATCCGCTTGATCGTCACGCTGCCGCCGGTCTGCTCCTCGGCGATGGAGAGCACGCAGGCGGTTTCACACGGCGCGGGGCACAGCCTGCCGGTGAACTCCGGGAAGTTGTTGGTGGCGTGCAGCCGATCGCTCGCTGCATCCCAGCGACCACGGCGGACCAGGTCGTTCCACTCGGGGATCAGGTTGCCGAGCGGACAGCCAGCGGTTCCCGAGTGGCAGAACGGGATTCCGCAGTCCATGCAGCGGCCGGCCTGCTGGGACACCTCGCCTGCGCGCTCGTGGGGATCCTGGCGTTCGTAGACCTCATGCCAGTCACCGACGCGCTCGTCCACGGGTCGCTTGGCGGCTTCGACCCTGGGTATCTTCAGAAAACCGGTTGGGTCAGCCACGGCTGGCCTCCATGATCGCGGTGTCCACGTCCCTGCCCTCCCGCTTGGCCACCAAGGTGGCCTGCAGCACGCGCTGGTAGTCGGTCGGCATGACCTTCGTGAATTGTGCGCTGCGCCTTGGCCAATCGGAGAGCACCGACGTGGCGAGGGTGCTTCCGGTGTAGCCGGCGTGTTTGGCGATCACGTCGTGCAGCCAGGTCAGGTCCTCGGGCTCGAGGCGCTGCAGCTCGACCATCTCGGTGTTGACCTTTCTCGGGTCAAGCCCCAGCACGAACGCGATACCGCCGGACATGCCCGCGGCCATGTTCCGGCCGGTCTTGCCGAGAACCACGACGCGTCCGCCGGTCATGTACTCACAGGCGTGGTCGCCAACCCCTTCGACGACGGTGAGCGCACCGGAGTTGCGCGCGGCGAACCGCTCCCCGACCCGCCCGCGCAGGTACACCTCGCCGGAAGTGGCGCCGAACAGCAACGTATTGCCCGCGATCACGTTGTCCTCGGGCAGGAACAAGACGTCGTCCGGTGGCCGGACGATCACCCGACCGCCCGAAAGACCCTTGCCGACATAATCATTCGCATCGCCGATCAACTCGAGCGTGATGCCTGGCGGCAGGAACGCGCCGATCGACTGGCCCGCCGATCCGGTGAGCGTGACATGAATCGTGTTGTCGGGCAGGCCTTGTGCGCCGTAGCGGCGAGTCACCTCCGAGCCCAGCAGCGTGCCGACGGTGCGGTTGACGTTGCGCACAGGCAGCTCGAGCCTCACCGGGTGAGCGTCCTCGAGGGCGCCCTCGGCGAGCTGGATCAGGGTGCGGTCCAGGGCTTGATCCAGGCCGTGGTCTTGAGTGGTGGTGCGGCGGCGCTGAGGGCCGTCAGGCACGGCGAACACCGGGGTCAGGTCGAGGCCCTGGGTCTTCCAGTGCGCGATGCCCTCGGCGGTGTCGAGCATCTCGGCGTGGCCGATGGCCTCATCGAGGCTGCGGAAGCCCAGCTCGGCCAGATACCGCCGGATGTCCTCGGCGATGAACCGGAAGAAGTTCTCGACGAACTCGGGCTTGCCGTTGAATCTGGCCCGCAGTTCCGGGTTTTGGGTCGCGACGCCGACCGGGCAGGTGTCGAGGTGACACACCCGCATCATGATGCAGCCCGACACCACCAACGGCGCGGTGGCGAAGCCGTACTCCTCGGCACCGAGCAGCGCGGCGACGATCACGTCGCGCGCCGTCCGCATCCCACCGTCGCACTGCACGGTGATGCGGTCACGCAACCCGTTGAGCACCAACGTCTGCTGGGTGTCGGCGAGGCCGATCTCCCATGGCACCCCGGCGTGTTTGAGGCTCGTCAGCGGAGCGGCACCCGTGCCACCGTCGTAGCCCGAGATCAGCACCACGTCCGCATGCGCTTTCGACACGCCCGCGGCGACCGTTCCCACACCGACCGAGCTGACGAGCTTGACATGGATGCGGGCCTCGGAGTTGGCGTTCTTCAGGTCATGGATCAGCTGAGCCAGGTCCTCGATCGAATAGATGTCGTGGTGCGGCGGCGGGCTGATCAGCCCGACGCCTGGCGTCGAGTGCCGGGTCTTGGCGATGTTCGGATACACCTTGAAGCCCGGAAGCTGGCCGCCCTCACCGGGTTTGGCGCCTTGGGCCATCTTGATCTGAATGTCGGTGGCGTTCACCAGGTAGTCGCTGGTGACACCGAAGCGACCACTTGCGACCTGCTTGACGGCGCTGCGGCGCCTCGGGTCATGAAGCCGGTCGACGTCCTCGCCGCCCTCACCGGAGTTCGACCGGCCGCCGAGGTTGTTCATGGCGACGGCCATGGTCTCGTGGGCTTCGGCGGAGATGGAGCCGTAGCTCATCGCGCCGGTGTTGAAGCGGGTGACGATCGATTCGACGGACTCGACCTCCTCCAGCGGGACTGGCGGCCTCACCTTCTTGAAATCGAACAGTCCCCGTAGCGTGCCGCCCTCCTTCGACAGCCGGTTCACCTCGTCGGAGTACTGCTGGAAGACCTCATGCCGGCCGGTGCGCGTGGAATGCTGAAGCAGGAAAACAACTTCCGGGGTGAACAAGTGCAGCTCGCCCTCGCGACGGAACGCGTACTCACCGCCTACTTCGAGGCGACGATGCACCCGCTCGGTCGGGTTCTCCGGATAGGCGCGGCGATGGCGAAGCTTGACTTCCTCCGCGATCACGTCCAGTCCGGCTCCCCCGAGTTGGGTTGGCGTTCCGGTGAAGTACTCGTCGATGACGTCTTTGTTGATGCCGACGGCCTCGAATCCCTGTGCGCCCGTATAGGAGGCGACGGTGGAGATGCCCATCTTGCTCATCACCTTCATCACGCCCTTGCCGAGCGCCTTGAGGTAATTGCGCACGGCGGTGGCGGGTTCGATGCCGGTGAGTTCGCCCTCGCGGATCAGGTCCTCGATGGACTCGAAAGCCAGATACGGGTTGACCGCGGCTGCGCCGAAGCCGATGAGCATCGCGATGTGATGGACCTCGCGGGCGTCACCGCTTTCCACGACGAGCGCGACCGAGGTGCGTTCCTTGGTGCGGACGAGGTGGTGGTGTACCGCAGAGACCGCAAGCAGCGACGGGATCGGCGCTCTGGTGTGGTCGGAGTCGCGGTCGGAGATGACCAGTGTCCGTGCACCTTTGGCGATCGCCTCACATGCCCGGTGCTGCAGTTCCTCCAGCGCATCGGCTAGACCCTCACCGCCGCGTTCCACCTCATACAGTGCCTTCAGCACGGTGGTCCGCAGGCCGGGGTGCTCGTGGTCATCGTTGATGTGGACGATCTTGTTGAGCTCGTCGTTGTCGAGGACGGGCCATCCGAGCACGATCTGGCGACACGACGCGGCGGTCGGTTCGAGCAGGTTCTGCTCGGGGCCCATGACGCGCGCCATGGAGGTGACGATCTCTTCGCGGATCGCGTCGAGCGGCGGGTTGGTCACCTGGGCGAAGAGTTCGACGAAATAGTCGTAGAGCAGCCGCGAGCGTTGGGACAGCACGGCCGTCGGGGTGTCGGTGCCCATCGACCCCAACGGTTCGGCGCCCGATGCCGCCATCGGGGTCAGCAGGATGCGCAGGTCTTCCTCGGAGTAGCCGAACGAGATCTGGCGGCGCACCACCGATTCGTGGTTGGGCTGGACGCGGTGCCGCTCGGGGAGGGTCTTGAGGTCGAGTAGGCCGGCATGCAGCCATTCGCCGTAGGGCTCCTGCTTGCTCAGGTCCTCTTTGATCTCGTCGTCGGAGACGATACGGCCTTGTGCGGTGTCGACGAGGAACATCTTCCCGGGCTGCAGCCGTCCCTTGGCGACGATCTCGGCGGACGGCACGTCGAGCACACCGCTTTCACTGGCCAAGATGATGCGGTCGTCGATGGTTCGCCACCACCGGCCGGGCCGTAATCCGTTGCGGTCCAACACCGCTCCGACGAGCGTGCCGTCGGTGAACGTCACGCAGGCAGGGCCGTCCCACGGTTCCATCAGCGAGGCGTGGAACTGCCAGAACCCACGCTCGGCAGCGTCCATGGTGGTGGCGTTCTCCCACGCCTCGGGGATCATCATCAACACCGCGTGCGGCAGGCTGCGGCCGCCGAGGTGCAGCAGTTCGAGCACCTCGTCGAAGGAGGCCGAATCGGAGGCCTCCGGCGTACAGATCGGCGAGAGCCGGGACAGGTCGCCGGGGATCTGCGAGCTGGCGAGCATGGCCTCGCGGGCATGCATGCGGTTGCGGTTGCCACGCACCGTGTTGATCTCGCCGTTGTGCGCGACGAAGCGGTACGGGTGGGCCAGCGGCCACGACGGGAACGTATTCGTGGAAAAGCGGCTGTGCACGATGGCGATCGCACTGACGCAGCGTTCGTCGCGCAGATCCGGAAAGTATTGGGGCAGTTGCATTGTCGTGAGCATGCCCTTGTAGACGATGGTGCGGCTCGACAGCGACGGGAAGTACACGCCGCTACGCTCGGCGCGTTTGCGCAGTGGGTAGACCCGACGGTCGAGATCAATGCCGCCGACGTCGCCTTCGGGAGCCGAGACGAATAACTGCGCCATGTATGGCATGCAGCTTCGCGCCGTGGCGCCGACCTCGGCGCCGTCGGCGTCGACGGGTACCGTGCGCCAGCCGAGGACACGTAGACCTTCCTCGACGGCGATGGCCTCGACGCCTTCTTGTGCGGCCGCGCGGGCGTCGGCGTCCTGCGGAAGGAAGCAGATGCCCGCGGCGAACGTGTTGGTGCCTGCCTCGGTGACAGCCGGCAGGTCGAAATCGACAACCTCGGTGAGGAGCTCGACGGGCAGCTGGATGAGGATGCCCGCTCCGTCACCGCTGTTGGGTTCGGCGCCTGCGGCTCCGCGGTGTTCGAGGTGTTCCAAAGCGATCAGCCCGTCGGCGACGATGCCGTGCGAGCGGCGACCCTGGATGTCGGCGACCATGGCCACGCCGCAGGAGTCTGATTCGTTTGCTGGGTCGTATAGACCCTGAGGTTTGGGGAATGCCGAATACAGCATCGAGAGGCCCCTCCGCAGTCCGGGAAAATCTTGTCCGGGACTGCACCGGCCCGGTTGGTGATTGTATCAGCGCAGCGGTGGAACTACCCGGCGATAAGCGTCGGGACCAGCGGGAACCCGGGCAGGTTGCGCACCACTGTCCAGGTGATCGCGGCGATGGCGATCACGACGATGACCGGCATCGGCATCAGCTTTTCCCCGCGCCGCCAGCGCACGAGCAGCCAAGCGGCCAGCATCGGCAGACCGACGAGGAGGAAGACGTTGTCGACGATGGCGGCGGCGATGTCGCCGTGCAGCAGGTCGTGAGTCATCCGCAACCCGCCGCAGCCTGGGCAATTCCAACCCGTCAGGGCCTTGAACGGGCAGGTCGGGAACGCGAAGTTCGGGCGGTGCGGATCACCGATGCCGATATAAGCGAGCGCACCCAACGCTGCGGCGCCGGTGCCGAGCGCGCCGTAGCGCCGTCCCCGACTTGTCGCGCTAGGTGCCATCGCGCAGCGGACGGCCCGCTGGGTCGCGGACCTTGTCGGTGAGCATCAACACCGCGTCGATGATGCCCCAGACGATTGCGCCGATGCCGCAGGTGACGATGCCGACAACGAGCTGCGCGATGCCAAGCCCGGTGTAGCCCAGATAGATGCGGCCGATGCCGACGAGCCCGAACAGCCCGAGCAACTGCAGCAGCCCCGCGACGACCTTCGACTTGTCGGACAGCGGCTCGCCGGTCAGCGGGTGGCGGCCGAACGGCGCGGCGGGATCCATGTACGCCTGGGGATACGGCGGCGGGTACTGGCCAGGTGGCGGGGGGTACTGCCCTGGCGGCGGCGGATATTGGCCCGCCGGCGGCGGCACGTAACTCGGCTGCTGCCCAGGCGGCGGGAGCGAACTGCCACTCTCACTGCCACTGAACTGCGGCTCGGTCATGGCATTCAGCATGCCAGAGCGAGACATCCCGTTGTAAGTAAGGAAATCCGCCAAATTCCAGGCGCCTACTCGACCGGGCTCAAAACGGCGGTGGCTTGTTGCGCTCAGCGATGCGGTCGTCGTTGAGTTTGCGCTCGGCCTCGATACTGCGTTGCCGGTGGTAATCGCGAGTGTGCTTGCGGCGCGGCATCATCAGGCCGGAGGCCACTCGCGGCGAGCGCACCGGCCCCGCAACGGGCGCGGTGGGCTTGCACAGCGTCGGGAAATGCAGCCTGCTACCTGGATAGGTCGTGTAGGCCTGTCCGCTGGGCGCCCTCCAGATGAAGGTGCCGTCAGGTGACTGTTGGGCCGACCAACCCCAGTAAGTCTTGAGCAGGTGGTGTTTTCGGCACAGACAGCCGAGGTTCGATGCGCACGTGGGCCCAATCGGATACGGGATCGTGTGGTCCAGGTCGCAGCGGTACGCAGGCTCATCACAACCGGGGAAACGGCATGTCAGATCCCGACAGCGTACGAAGTCGGCCAGTTTCCGTGACGGCACATACCTCGGCTCCGGTGGCGCATCCCCAGGATGAATCAGCGGCCGAATCGTAGCAGCGTTCGCGACTTTGGCGGCCAGCAGCGGCGCGGGCATGATCCCGCCACCGATCACCAGCGCAGGATTGGTGTGCGCGGGCCCCGTCTGCGGCTCAGGCGCCGAGACTTCGGCAATCGTCTTCTCCCGCAACGGCTTATCCGCACCGAACGTCGGCGGAGTTTCGCCGTCCAGCTGTACCGGTGTGTCATCTGCCAAGCTGCGCTCCTCGGCGATGACGTGAATGACAGGCCCGCTGGGCGCCGAATTGGCGGTCGCCGAGCATTCCGGATCACCGCATTCGCACGCAAGCCGGTCCGCGCCGATCGCCAACGCGCCCATGGCATCGGAGCGGCGCTGATCAACCGTGCGGGGGTCCTTGTCGCACAAGCCACGGGCCATGTTTAAGAGGCGTTGATTCAGCGCAGCCCCGTAGTGGCCGTACAGCATGCCCTGGACGCTGTCCAGCCCGCTGCCGTCGTTGTTGGGCACGATGTCCAGGTGCCGGCCACGGGAATTAGTCTGCGTGCGCCGCAATGCGCCTGGATCAATCCGGTCCACCCATCTGTCTATCGCCGCCTCGGCCTTGGCCACCGACAGGTCACTCCAGCCCGCGACCTCAGCTGCGATCGCCGCATCCAACTGCGTCCGGGCGTCGGGGTCGCGCACCAGCCGGGTGCGCGAGACGATCGTCGTCACCAATCGATAGGAGATCGTCCCCGACGCGAAGACCTCAGCGACGCGCGGGAGCCGCTCCCGCAAGGCCATCGCCACCAATAATTGGTGCGACGCCACCCCGTGGGAAACGTTCTGCGCCGCGGCCACCTCGGCAGCCACCGCATCCCAATTGTCGAGGCACCACTGGTCGCGCTCGGCCGACCCATCGGCAGACCACCGCGCCGCCAAGACGTCAGCGCTTGCGGCCAACCGCCGCGCGCACGCCGCGTTCTCCACGCACGTCCACGCCCTCACTCCGCCGGCACCAGAAGTACCCGCGGCGGCTGCGACCAGCGATTCGAACATACTTTCGACAATAATCAGCCAAACTGACGTCGCGCCACACGAAAGATCCAGCCTGTGGATGAATTCGCGCTTGGGGATAAACCGCTGTGATCAACGATTACGGCGGAGCCAGCGGCTCAGTCGCCCGCCCGTTCCGTCCGCCGGCTCACCCTCATCGGCCGATTCGGGTTCGAGCTTCGCCTCCTCGAGGACGCCCGTCTTGGGCTCGTCCTCTGCGGCGGAATCGGCCTCATCATCTACCGCTTCGGCTTCCTCGGCGGCCTCTTGTTCGGTGGGCTCGGCCGAAGCCTCTTCTACCGCCGCTTCGGCGGCCTCGGTCTCCGGCTCGTCGGGTTCGGGGTCGTCCGACTCGACGGCGTCGGCTTGCTCCCCGGCCGCCTCGAAATCCGCAGCCGCCTCGATGTCCTCGTCCGGCGCATCCGCCACGGCCTCCGCGAGATCTTCTGCTTCGGCCGCCACCTCCGACAGCGGTTCCTCGGATTCAGCCGTCACTTCATCGGCGACGGCTTCCGCCTCATCGGCAGCCGCTACCTCGGCGTCGTGCACCTCCGGCGCGGCCTGCACCGCCTCGGCCACCTCATCACCCTCGACCGCACCAAGGCCGGCCTCTGGCTCTTCGGCCGCAACCGGCTCTTCGGCCTCGTCGGCCTCTTCTTCGGCCTCGACGTCGTGAACCTCCGGCGCAGCCTCCACCGCCTCGACCACGTCGTCACCCTCGACCGCGCCAAGGCCGGCCTCTGGCTGTTCGGTTTCCTCGGCTTCGGCGGCCACCTCATCCGCAATCGCTTCGGCCTCGTCGGCCGCTTCCACCTCGGCGTCGTGAACCTCCGGCGCGGCGTCCACCGCCTCGGCCACCTCGTCACCCTCGACAGCGCCAAGGCCGGCTTCGGACCCTTCGGTTTCCTCTTCTCCTTCGGCGGCGAACGCTTCGGCGTCTTCCACGCTCTCGGCGGGGACGCCCGCGACGTCAGCGCCGAGCGCTTCAGCATCGGTGGCATCCACGACGTCGCCCGCGGCTTTGGCGTCTTCCTCCTCGGCATCGCCAGCGGCCTTCGCGGCGGCCACCACCCCGGTCGTCGCGGCCACGGCGGTCAACTCTTTCGTGGCCAACGTCGCGAGGTCGTCCTCCACCTTCGGCTTACCGACAAGCGACGCAGGATCCTCGCGGCCTTTCGGCGCGACCATGATGTACACCACCGCGCCGATGAACACGAACGTCGACGTGAACGAGTTCACCCGAATGCCGTCGACAGGCATGTAGGCGGCGTCGCTGCGCATCAACTCGATCCAGAACCGACCAATGCAGTAGCCCGCCACATACATCGCGAACAGCCGACCGTGGCCGATCTTGAACCGGCGATCGAGGTAGATCAGCGCCGCGAAAACCAGGAGATTCCAGAGCAATTCGTACAAGAACGTCGGATGGACCACCTGCTGCAACTGACCCGTCGACACACCGTTCAACGTGTCCAGCGCACCGCTGGCATCGCGCCGCTCGTAGATCTCCAGGCCCCACGGCAGCGTCGTCGGCCTGCCGAACAACTCCTGGTTGAAGTAATTGCCAAGTCGCCCAATGGCCTGCGCCAGAATGATTCCCGGCGCGATCGCGTCAGCGAATGCCGGCAACGGAATGCCGCGGTGCCGACAACCGATCCACGCCCCGACGCCGCCCAGCGCCACTGCACCCCAGATGCCTAGGCCGCCGTCCCAGATCCGGAAGGCTCCAGCGAGACCTGCCCCGTCTTCGCCGAAATAAGTTCGCCAGTCGGTGATGACGTGATAGAGCCGCCCACCGACCAGCCCGAAAGGCACCGCCCACAGCGCGATGTCGTAGACGACGGCGCCGTGATCCTCGTCGGACCAGGCTCCCTCGCGCGGACCACCGCGTGCTTCCCACCGCCGTTGGCCGAGCACGAGCGCCACCACGATGCCGATGATGATGAACAGCGCATACGCCCGAATAGGTATCGGACCGAGATGCCACACGCCCTGTGGCGGACTCGGAATGTAAGCCAGGTAAGTCGTCGTCACGCAGTAATCCTCTGCCGCACACCGTCGGCGAGTTCCTCGGTCAACGACCGCACCGCCGGGATACCGTCCTTCAACGCCGACACCAACGCCGACCCCACAATGACACCGTCCGCGTAGGCGCCGATCTCCGCCGCCTGTTCACGGGACCGCACCCCCAAACCGACGCCGACCGGAATGTCGGAAACCGCCTTCACCCGGCGCACCAGTTCGGGCGCCGCCACCGAAACCGCATCGCGTGCGCCGGTGACGCCCATTGTCGAAGCGGCATAGACGAATCCGCGCGACGCGTTGGCCGTCTCCGCCAATCGCTGCGGTGTCGACGACGGCGCGACGAGAAAGATCCGATCCAGGTCGCGGGCTTCGGAAACCTCGATCCATTCCGAAGCCTCGTCGGGAATCAAGTCCGGTGTGATCATTCCGAGCCCGCCGGCAGAGGCCAGGTCTCGCGCGAATGCATCTATGCCCCAACGCAACACCGGATTCCAATAGGTCATGACCACAGCGCGACCGCCGGCCTTGCTGATCGCCTCCACCGCCGTCAGCGCGTCGCGCACCCGCACCCCGCCCTGCAACGCGGCCTCGGTAGCCGCGGCGATCACGGGCCCGTCCATCCCCGGATCCGAGTATGCGATCCCGACTTCGATGATGTCGCAGCCAGATTCGACCATGGCTGTCATCGCCGTAATCGACGTCGGCACATCGGGAAAGCCGGTCGGCAGATATCCGATCAGCGCCGAGCGGCCCTCGTCACGACATGCGGAAAACAACAAGGCAAGCCGGCTCATGACGCACCGTCCAGAAGCCCGAACCACTTGGCGGCGGTCTCGACATCCTTGTCACCGCGGCCCGACAGGTTCACCAGGATGATCGACCCGCGGCCCAGCTCGACGCCGAGTTTCAACGCACCCGCCACCGCGTGCGCGGACTCGATCGCCGGGATGATGCCCTCGGTTTTGCACAACACCGAGAACGCGTCCATCGCCTCGGTGTCGGTGATCGGCCGATACTCCGCGCGGCCGGTGTCCTTCAGAAACGCATGCTCGGGCCCGACGCCCGGATAGTCCAAACCTGCTGAGATCGAATGCGATTCGATCGTCTGGCCGTCTTCGTCCTGCAGCAGATACGAGAATGAGCCCTGGAACGCCCCCGGTGAGCCACCGGTGAACGTCGCGGCGTGGCGCCCGGTTTCGACACCGTCGCCCGCCGCCTCGTAGCCGATCAGCCGCACGCCGGGATCGTCGATGAACGCGTGGAAGATGCCGATCGCATTCGACCCGCCACCCACACATGCCGTCACCGCGTCGGGCAACCGCCCCGCCTGCTCGACGATCTGCACGCGCGCCTCCAACCCGATGACGCGCTGGAAGTCACGCACCATGGTCGGGAACGGATGCGGGCCCGCCGCAGTGCCGAAGCAGTAGTAGGTGTCGTCCGCGTTGGTGACCCAGTCGCGGAACGCTTCGTTGATGGCGTCCTTCAACGTCTTCGAGCCTGCTTCGACGGAAACGACCGTCGCACCCAGCAGCCGCATCCGCGCCACGTTCAGTGCCTGTCGCGCGGTGTCGATCGCGCCCATGTAGATCACGCACTCGAGACCCAACAGCGCGCACGCCGTCGCGGTCGCCACTCCGTGCTGTCCGGCACCGGTTTCGGCGATCACTCGGGTCTTGCCCATCTGGCGCGCCAGCAGGGCCTGCCCCAGCACGTTGTTGATCTTGTGAGATCCGGTGTGGTTGAGGTCTTCTCGCTTCAGGAAGATCCGCGCGCCCCCGGCCTGGTCGCTCAACCGGGACGCCTCGTACAGCGGCGACGGCCTGCCGCTGTAGTGGCGCTGCAGCCGGTCCAACTCATCGAGGAAAACCTGGTCGCCGCGGGCCTTTTCATAGGCGGCGGTGACCTCCTCGATCACCGTCATCAACGCCTCGGGAACAAACCGCCCGCCGTAGACACCGAAATGCCCACGCGCATCGGGGTCGTGCACAGTCGGTTCGGCTACCGCAGCGCTGGAACGCGGCAACTCCGGGCCGGCGAGGTCCGCCACGTGTCAGCGCGCGGGTTTGGGGCACGACGGATGCGTGCCTGCGGTGACCAGATCGGCAACGGCGCTGCGGGGATCGCCACTGGTGACCAGCCCCTCGCCGACGAGCACCGCGTCGGCGCCGGCACCGGCGTAAGCGAGCAGATCAGCAGTGCCGCGTATTCCGGACTCCGCGATCCGAATGATGTTGCTCGGCAGCCCCGGCGCAATCCGGGCGAAGCAATCACGGTCGACCTCAAGCGTCTTGAGGTCGCGGGCGTTGACACCGATGACCTTCGCGCCCGCCTGCAGAGCGCGATCCGCCTCTTCCTCGGTGTGCACCTCGACAAGCGCCGTCATTCCCAGCGATTCGGTGCGGTCAAGCATCGGCTCCAGCACCGACTGCTCCAGCGCCGCGACGATCAGCAGCAGCATGTCCGCGCCGTGCGCGCGCGCTTCGTGGATCTGATACGGCCTGACGATAAAGTCCTTGCGCAACACCGGGATTGACACTGCTGCGCGCACCGCGTCGAGATCGTCGAGTGAGCCGTTGAACCGGCGCTGCTCGGTCAGCACGCTGATGACGCGCGCCCCGCCGTCCTCGTACGCGCTGGCGAGCTTGGCAGGATCGGAGATCGTCGCCAGCTCCCCGCGGGACGGGCTCGCGCGCTTCACTTCCGCGATCACGCCGATGCCCGGTTCACGCAGTGCAGCCAGTACATCCAACGGCGGCGGTGCATCCTTGGCCATCTGCTTGATCTCGGTGAGAGATACGACGGCCTCACGGGCGGCTACGTCGGCGCGAACTCCCTCGATGATGGAGTCGAGCACAGTCGCCGAACTCATACCCGCCGTAGTCCTTCCATAGAGCGCGCTTGATCTTCCACGAAGGGTAGCCGCCACCACAGCACGATCGATCACCGACCCTTGTTGTCCGGATCCGTCGGGTCTCGCCCCTCGTCGAGGGCGTCCCAGATGGCCCGCTCGGACGGCGCGGTGGCCTGCTCCTCCGCCTGCGCGCTGCGACGTTCGTAACGCGCAGCCTCGGGCTTGGCCCTGGCCGCGGAACGCACCAGCAGCACCGCCGCCGACAGCGTCACGACCGCGGCCACCAACGTGACGATGGCGCCCCCGTAGTGGCGCTGAGTGCTGACCAGATTTGTGATCGGCACGTCGGCGAGATGAGCGGCCCGTGGCGCGACGTCGCGGATCACCCACAGGCCGATGGCCAGGTAAGCCATCAGCGCGCTGGCCGCGGCGACGAGCACCGCGAACAACCGCAGCGGCCAGCCGCGCACCGCCAGCGCAGCCACCGCGGCCGCCAGCAACAGCACCGCGAGCGGCACCAGCGCTGTCGACCACGCAGCCCCGGTCAGGGCCGTGGTTTTCGGCTGGCCGAGCCCGTCGAACGACTGCACATTGACCCACGCCATCCGCGACGCCACCCACAGCGCCCCGGCGGAGGACAGCAACAGCAGCTGAGCCAGCCGGATCACGGCTCGGTCAGCGTTTCGGCCGCGGCGATCGCGTTCAGCACCGCCTTGGCCTTGTTCGCCGCCTCGGTGTACTCGTACGGGCCGTTGGAGTCGGCCACGACTCCCCCGCCTGCCTGCACGTACGCGGTGCCGCCCCGCATCAACGCCGTGCGGATCGCGATCGCGAAGTCGGCGTTTCCCGCGAAGTCCAGATAGCCGAGCACCCCGCCGTACAGGCCGCGGCGGGTCTTCTCGACCTCTTCGATCAGTTCCATCGCGCGCACCTTCGGTGCGCCGGACAGCGTGCCCGCCGGGAAGCACGCCGTCACCGCGTCCAACGCCGTCTTGTCGGGCGCGAGCTCCCCGTGCACCGTCGACACGATGTGCATGACGTGGCTGTAGCGCTCGATGTGGCTGTAGTCCTCGACACGCACCGTGCCGGGTCTGCAGACCCGCCCCAGATCGTTTCGCCCCAGATCGACGAGCATCAGGTGCTCGGCGCGTTCCTTGTCGTCGTGCAACAGCTCCTTCTCGAGCAGTGCGTCCTCTTCCTCGGTCGCACCACGCCACCGCGTGCCTGCGATCGGATGCGTCGAGGCCCGACCGTCCTTCACCGTGACCAGCGCCTCGGGGCTGGAGCCAACGATCGAAAAGTCCAGTCCGCCTTCATCATTGGGGACGTTCAGCAGATACATGTAGGGGCTCGGGTTGCTTACCCGCAACATCCGGTAGACGTCGAGCGGATCCGCGTCGGTGTCCATCTCGAATCGCTGCGAAGGCACCACCTGGAACGCCTCGCCCGCCTCGATGTCGCCGACGAGCTTCTCGACGATGCGCGTGTACTCCTCGACCGTGCGCTGCGAGCGGTGCAGCGGCTCGGGCCTGCTGAACGTCGCGACCGTCGACGGCAGATGTTCGGACAGCGCGGCCGTCATCACGTCCAGGCGCTTAACCGCATCGTCGTACGCCCAGTCCACGCGCTCGTCCGTGCCGTTCCAATTCACCGCGTTGGCGATCAGCGTGATGGTGCCCTCGTGGTGATCGACGGCGGCGATGTCGGTAGCCAGCAGCAGCAGCATGTCCGGCAGCCCGAGGTCGTCGACGGCCAGCGACGGCAGCCGCTCCAACCGCCGGACCATGTCGTAGGCGAAGAACCCGACCAGGCCGGACGACAGCGGCGGCAGGCCGGGCACCGGCTCGGTCTTCAGCAGCTCCAGCGTCGCGCGCAGGGCCTGCAGCGGGTCGCCGCCGCGCGGTGCGTCGTTCGGTGTCGTGCCCAGCCATACCGCCTCGCCGTCGCGCACCGTCAGGGCCGACGGCACGCCCGCGCCGATGAACGACCATCGCGACCATGAGCGACCGTTTTCGGCCGACTCCAGCAAGAAGGTCCCCGGCCGGTTGGCGGCCAGCTTCCGGTACGCCGAGAGCGGGGTCTCGCTGTCGGCCAGCACCTTGCGCGTCACCGGCACCACGCGATGCTCGGCAGCCAGCGCCCTGAAGTCCTCGCGGGAGGTGGTGGTCGCGAGATTGGCGGCGGTTTGCACGCGTCAATCCTCCCAGACGCATCCCAACGCCGAAGACGACGCAGGCGTCAACGGGGTGGTCAGCATGACGGGCGCCTGAGCCATGAAGCGGGGCATACGGCCGCGGTGCACGTCGGCGGCGTGAGCCGTGAACGGGTGCAGGAGGTACATGTCGCCGGGCTCGCCCGTCGCGTAGGCCACCGGGCGCGTTGCGCTCGCCTCGTCGACGATGCGGCCCATCTCAGCCAGCGCGACAGGTTCGTCGGACAGCGCCAGGGCGACGTCGCGATGCGAACCGATGCGAATCCGAGTCGGTGCGTCGTCGGGGCCGACCTCGGACAGCAGTGTCAGCACCAGCACCGTGTGCGGTCGTCCCGTCACCGCCCACGACCCGTCTGGCTGCAGTGTGTTGGCGTCGATATGCCAGCCCCGGTCATCGTCTGACGGCGCTACCGGGAACCGCACGGGCACATTGCCCAGCGCACCGCGTGGCAACCAGCCGCCCGTCCCGCAGATGCGGTCCAGCGCCTCGGCCAACGCAGGACTGCGCGCGAGCACGCCGAACGGGCCGGCCCCCGTCTGGTCAGATGCCCACAACACAGGCGCCGACCATGTGTCGGGTTCATCGGGCGACAGATTCAGCTGCTTCCACAGTTCGGCGCGCGCAGCGTCGGCGACCGCCCGCGGCGCGGCCGCTTCGAGCTTGACGTAGCCGTCGGATACGAACGCCTCGAGGTTGACCATCGCGACGAGGCTGGCACGACAACAAAGCACGGCGCCAATGGTTTTCGTCGCAGCGATATTTGCCCGGGCCACCGCTGGGCGTAGCGTGAACGGCCATGACCATCAAGCAGGGTGACCAGGTAACCGATTTCGAACTGCCGGATCAGACAGGCACCGTACGAAGCCTCACCGAGTTGCTCGCCGACGGCCCGATCGTACTGTTCTTCTACCCCGCGGCGATGACGCCGGGTTGCACCAAGGAGGCCTGTCACTTCCGTGACCTGGCATCGGAGTTCGCAGCCGTCGGCGCCAGCCGCGTCGGGATCAGCGCCGATGCGGTCGAGAAGCAGGCGAAGTTCGCCGACAAGCAGAACTTCGACTATCCGCTGCTCTCGGACACCGAAGGCACCGTCGCCACCCAGTTCGGCGTCAAGCGCGGCCTGCTCGGCAAGTTCATGCCCGTCAAGCGGACCACCTTCGTGATCGACACCGACCGCACTGTGCTCGACGTGATCGCCAGTGAGTTCGGCTTCGAGTCCCATGCCGACAAGGCGCTGGAGGTGTTGAGGCAGCGGCAATCGGCGTGATGGCAGCCCGCAGCCGCAACAACGTCAACATCGTCGGGTCCGACGATGCGCCGACAATCGTGCTGGCCCACGGATTCGGCTGCGACCAACAGCTGTGGCGACTTGTCGTACCCGAACTTGTTCCCAACTTCCGGGTTGTGCTCTTCGATCATGTCGGGTCAGGCGCCGCCGAGCCGGCCGCCTGGGACGCGGAGCGATACGGATCTCTTCAGCAATACGCTGACGACATTCTCGAGATCTTGTCCGAGCTCGACCTACGCGATGTGACGTTCGTCGGGCACTCCGTGGCAGCGATGATGGGAGTGCTTGCGGTGGCCGCAGATCCGAGTCGGTTCGCAAAGCTGGTGCTCTTGACCCCGTCGCCGTGTTACATCGATGACGGCGACTACCATGGCGGCTTCTCACGCAGTGACATCGACGAACTTCTTGAATCGCTGGAGAGCAATTACCTCGGTTGGTCCCGTGCCATGGCGCCGGTGATCATGGGCGCACCCGAACACCCCGAGCTCGCAGACGAACTCACCGACAGTTTTTGCCGGACCGACCCCGAATGCGCCCGTGTGTTCGCGCACGCGACATTTCTCTCCGACAACCGGGGCGATCTGAGCCGCGTTACGGTGCCTGCGCTGGTGATCGAATGTGAACAGGATGCCATTGCCCCACGGGAAGTCGGGGCCTACGTGCACCGGCACATCGAAGGCAGCGAACTCGTCACGCTGAACACCACAGGCCACTGTCCGCACCTAAGCGCCCCGGAAGTCACCGCCAGGGCCATAGTGGCCTTCGCCGGTGCCCCGTGAATATTGCCGACCTCTACGAGAACTCACCATGCGGATACATATCCGCGGGTGCCGATCGCCGGATAATTGCGGTCAATACGACGCTGTCACGATGGCTGGGTTACGAGCCGGATGCACTGACCGGTAAGCCCTTCACCGATCTGCTCACCGCGGGCAGCCGCATCCATTACGAGACACATTTTGAACCGTTGCTGCAGATGAACGGCGAAATATCTGGTATCACAGTGGATTTGGTTACTTCGATCGGCACACGGCTGCCTGTCTTCTTCACCGCCAACGTCAAGGCAGACGCTGACGGACACATCGAGCTACTGCGGATTGTCGTTCAAGACGCCAGCGATCGTCGCTCTTATGAGCGCGAACTGCTCGAAGCGCAACGCGAGGCCGAACTCGAGCGAGCGAGGACTCAAGTACTGGCGCGGACGTTGCAGCGCTCACTGCTGCCGCCGACGTTATCGCCATCCGAAGGTCTAGAGGCGCGCGCCTACTTCCACGCCGCCTCGCCCGACGAGGTGGGTGGCGACTTCTACGACTTGTTCGCACTGCCGCACGACAGATCGGGGTTCTTCATCGGTGACGTCTGTGGCAAGGGCGCCAATGCCGCGGCGCTCACATCGCTGACCCGATACACGCTGCGCGCGGCCGCGGTCATCGACGGCGACCCAGTGACGGTGTTGCACAACCTCGACACGGTGTTCCACCAGGAAGTGCTCAGCCGCTCCATGCGGTTCTGCACTGTGATTTTCGGAGTGCTGACTCGATGCGAGGATGGGTTCGACGTCCACCTCGCGAATGGTGGGCATCCACCTGCCCTTCTACTCAGCGCCGACGGCGCCGCACATTTCGTGGACCTCGTTGGCGGTCAAGCCGTTGGCATCTCCTCGGCTCCGCGTTTCACCTCGACCCACATCCGTCTCACCGCCGGCGACACGCTTGTGCTCTACACCGACGGTCTTACGGAAGCACGCACCGGAGTTGCCAGTCAGCGTCTCGGTGACGATGCATTGCTCGAGTTGGCTTCGGCCCATTCCCCCGCCTCGGCCGCGACGATCGTCAACGCACTACGTTCGGTTCTGGAGGGGCTGGGCGAGGGTGTCGAAGACGACGCAGCAGTTCTGGCGATAGGCGTGCCCCCGCGGGCCTAGTAGCGTGCGAGTCGTGACGCCGGTCCTGGAACTCGTGGACGTGACGTTTCGCCGCGACGGCAAGCAGATCATCGACGGCATCTCGCTGACGGTGCACGCGGGTGAGCACTGGGCACTGTTGGGTCCCAACGGTGCGGGCAAGAGCACACTGCTCGGCTTCTGCGCAGCGGTCATGTTCCCCACGTCGGGCAGCGTGCGCATCCTCGGCGCGCAGATGGGCCGCGTCGACCTGGCACAGCTGCGGCATTCGATCGGCCATGTGAACCCGCGACACCGTCTGCAATACGCGCTGACTGTGCGCGACGTGGTGCTCACCGGCATCACCGCGACGATCGACCTGCCGAACCGGTGGACGCCGAGCGCCGACGAACTGCGCCGCGCCGACGACATGATCGCCACCGTCGGCCTGTCGCGCAGAGCCGACGACGTCTGGCCAACCCTGTCTCAGGGTGAGCGCGGCCGCACTCTCATTGCGCGAGCGCTGATTTCGGATCCGAAGCTGCTGCTGCTCGACGAACCCACCACCGGTCTCGACCTGGCAGCTCGCGAGCAGCTACTGGAAACCATCGACACGCTTGACGAGACGCACCCGGAGGTTGCCTCGATCCTGGTGACCCACCATCTCGAGGAGCTGCCGACCACCACGACCCATGCGCTGCTCATCGCCGAAGGCCGCACGGTCGCGGCAGGGCCGGCACGGGAGACGGTGACGACCGAGAATGTCACCGCGGCGTTCTCACATCCCATCGAGGTCCGTTTCGACGAGGGCAGGTGGATGGCCCGCACGAAGGCCACCCGCATCGACGTCTAACCGCCAAGCGTGCCGATGGTGAAACACGATGTGCGGCCGCCGTCGACCACCAGGTTGGCTCCCGTGATGTAGCCGGCCTCGTCCGACAGCAGGAATGCGACGGCCGCCGCGATGTCCCCGGCCTGACCGAAACGGCCCAGCGGGATGGTCGACTCGTTCTCGGCGCGCTCTCGGGCCGGGTCGGGCGAGGCTTCGAATTCGGCTGTCAGCATGGGGGTTTCGGTGGTGCCCGGCGAAATACTGTTGACGCGAATACCGTATCCGGCGAGTTCTGCGGCGAAAGCGCGCGTCATCGCCAGCACGCCACCCTTGGTCGCGGTGTAGCCGACGTAGCCTTGCTGACCGAGGATTCCGAGTTCAGAGCCGGTGACGACGATGGCGCCGCCGCCCCGCGGAATCATCCGTCGCGCGGCCTCGCGCACCACGTAGAAGCTGCCCGAGAGGTTGATGTGAAGCTGCCGCAGCCAGTCGTCGTCGGAGAGCGAGATCGCGGGGCCGACGATCGAAATGCCAGCGTTGCTGAAGACCGCGTCGACGGGACCGAGCGTCTCGGCGCGATCGAACGCGGCGGCCACCTGGCGTGCGTCTGCGACATCGGCCGCGATGGCGAGCGCGGACGACCCGGTATCGCGGCATACGGCCGCCGCCTCGTCGAGGTCGTCACCCGGCAGGGCGACGAGTGCAACGGCAGCGCCCTCTCCCGCGAGTTTGAGCGCCGTGGCGCGACCGATTCCAGAACTGGCGCCAGTGACGAGGGTGATCCGATCAGCGAAGCGAGGCATCGTCACAGTGTGGCGTCTCGGCCGAACGTGAGCCCGTTGACGAGAAGATCGCCAAATGTCGAGCGGTAACGAACGTTAGGCGCGATCGGCGTTTTACACTTCGCCAGCGAACCGAACAGGAAGGGGCTGAGCGTGTCGAGAAGTGGATCGCCGACGATGAAGGCGTTGCACTTGGTCGGAGAGATCGGGGTCTTCGCCGCCGTGGTGTGGCTCGTCGTGGTGCGCCACATCGTCGCGATGTCCACCGACGCGGAAGACGCCGTAAACGCGTTGGCCTGCGCGGCGCTTGGCGGGTGTTTCCTATTGGAGGCAGCAGGCGCGCCGACCCTGACGCGAAAGGTCCGGGATGGCTGGATTGGCCGCACGCTCATCGCCGGCTTCCGCACGTTCAATGGCAGACACGAAAAGTTCGTCGCAAAGTTTCGAGCCGGACTTGTCGGTTGGGGCTCGGCGTGCCTTGTCTGTGGCGTGCTGTCGTCGGGACTGTTGGCCGCGGTCCTCCTCGTCCCTGGCGTGCGTCGCGGGCCGCAATTGCAGCAACCGTTGTCCGCGGCGGGAGGCGTGTTCTTGGGGCTGACCCTGATCACCATCGGGGTCGTCTATCTGCGGTGCCGACGCATTTTGGCCACGCCAGCGGAGCGCGCCTAATCCTCCGGACTGAGCAGGACGTCGGCGTCGAAGCACGTGTGATCGCCGGTGTGGCATGCGGCGCCGACCTGATCGACCTCGAGCAGGACGGTGTCGCCGTCACAGTCCAGCCGCACCGAATGCACGTGCTGAGTGTGACCCGACGTCTCGCCCTTCACCCACTGCTGCTGCCGCGAACGCGAATAGTAAGTGGCCCTTCTGGTTTCGAGTGTGTGGGCCAGCGCTTCGTCGTCCATCCACGCCACCATCAGCACCTGACCGGTACCGCGTTCCTGCACCACCGCGGTGAACAACCCGTTTGCGTCTCGTTTCAGCCGCGACGCGATGCCTGCATCCAGCGTCACCTCACCACGATCCCTTCCGATGCCATCGCCGCCTTCACCTGGCCGATGGTCAACTCCCCGAAGTGGAACACGCTGGCGGCCAGCACGGCGTCGGCTCCTGCAACAACCGCGGGCGCGAAATGTTCCACCGCACCCGCGCCGCCGCTGGCGATCACCGGAACCGATACCGCGCCACGGACGGCCCGCAGCATCTTCAGGTCGAAACCGGCCTTGGTGCCGTCGAAGTCCATCGAGTTGAGCAGGATCTCCCCCACGCCGAGTTCGGCGCCACGTGTGGCCCATTCGATCGCGTCGATGCCGGTGCCTCGCCTGCCGCCGTGCGTGGTGACCTCCCAGCCCGATGCGGTCGGCGGCTCGCCTTCCGGCACGGTGCGCGCGTCGACGGAAAGCACGATGCATTGGGAGCCGAACTGGCGCGACAGCTCGCCGAGCAGTTCGGGGCGGGCGATCGCCGCGGTGTTGACCGACACCTTGTCCGCTCCGGCCCGCAGCAGCGCATCGACGTCTTCTACCGAGCGCACACCGCCTCCCACAGTGAGCGGGATGAACACCTGCTCGGCGGTGTGCTTGACGACCTCCAACATCGTCGCCCTGCCTGCCGAGGACGCGGTAACGTCGAGGAAGGTCAGCTCGTCGGCGCCCTCCTTGTCGTAGCGGGCAGCCAGTTCGACGGGATCGCCTGCGTCACGCAGGTTTTGGAAGTTGACACCCTTGACCACCCGGCCGTCGTCAACATCCAGGCACGGGATGATCCGCACCGCAAGGTCTTTGGGATCCATCAGTAACTCCCCGGATCACCGGCGGAATTCAGGATCTCGAGGAGCTCGCCGTGCACGCCAGGCGCCCCGACGACCGCCGAACGTGATTTCGTGGTCCACGCGCTGCCGTCGAGGTCGGTGACCACGCCCCCCGCTGAACGCACCAGCGCGACGCCGGCCGCGTGATCCCACACATGGGCTCCGAAACTTATTGCGCCGCCCAGGATTCCGGCCGCCGTGTAGGCGAGATCGATGCCCGTCGCACCATGCATCCGCATTCGCGAGCACGATCGGCTCAGATTCTCGATCACTGCGAGCCGGTAACGGCCCGGTACCCGGCCACGGGAGTCGATGTTGAAGGTGCTGAGTCCCACGATGGAGTCAGACAGCTTCGACGGCTGCAGCCGTGGCTGCTCGATGCCGCTACTGCGCAGCGGTTTACCGACGACTGCGGTGAACCGCTCGCCGGTGAACGGCACCCAGGTCAACCCGGCGACGGGTTCGCCGTCGCGGACCAGGCCGAGCAGGATTGCCGCCATCGGTGAGCCCGCGGCGTAGTTGAATGTGCCGTCGATCGGGTCGAGCACCCACACCAGCGGAGAATCGACGTCGGCGCCGCCGAATTCTTCGCCGTGCACCTCGATGCCGGTCTTGGTGGTCAGCGCCTCGACCACCTGCCGCTCGATCGCCAGGTCGACCTCGGTGGCGAAGTCGTTGCCTTTCTTCTGCACCGCGGAGTCGGCACGGTGGCCGTCGATGAACGGCACGGCTGCGGCATCGAGGATGGCGGCGGCCTCGTACACCAGTGCGTCGAGGTCGGTGTCGTCCAGTGCCATCGGCGGCCTACTGCGCTACCGCGGCCAGCGCCTGCGGCAGCGTGAATCGTCCGGCGTACAGCGCCTTTCCGACGATCGCACCTTCTACGCCGCGGTCGACCAGGGTGGCGATGGCGCGAAGGTCGTCCAGGCTGGAGACTCCGCCGGAGGCGATCACCGGCGCGTCGGTGCGCTCGGTGACCTTGCTGAGCAGTTCGAGGTTGGGACCGTTGAGCGTGCCGTCCTTGGTGACATCGGTGACGACGAATCGCGAACATCCTTCGCGATCAAGGCGTTCCAGCACATCCCAGAGGTCGCCGCCGTCGGTTTCCCAACCGCGGCCACGGAGTCGGTGCTCGCCGTCAACGATTTTGACGTCCAGGCCGACGGCGACCTTCTCGCCGTGTTCGGCGACGACCTTGGCGCACCACTGCGGGTTCTCCAGCGCCGCGGTGCCGAGATTGACGCGGGCACATCCGGTGGCCAGCGCCGCGGTCAGCGAATCGTCGTCACGGATGCCGCCCGACAGTTCGACGGCGACGTCGAGCTTGCCGACCACTTCGGCCAGCAGGTCGCGGTTGGAGCCGCGGCCGAACGCGGCGTCGAGGTCGACGAGGTGAATCCATTCGGCGCCGTCGCGCTGCCATGTCATGGCGGCATCCAGCGCCGAGCCGTAGTCGGTCTCGCTGCCTGCCTGGCCCTGCACCAAGCGGACAGCCTTGCCGTCAACGACGTCGACAGCGGGCAACAGAATCAAAGACACGGGCTCAACCTAGTGCTCCGACCCAGTTGGTCAGCAATTCGGCTCCGGCGTCGCCGCTCTTCTCCGGGTGAAACTGCGTGGCGGACAGGGGTCCGTCCTCGACGGCGGCGAGGAACGGCACGGTGTGGGTGGCCCAGGTCAATAGCGCGTCTTGGTCGCCCTCCCACTGCTGGGCGGCATAGGAGTGCACGAAGTAGAACCGGGTGGTGGAGCCGATGCCCTTGAACAGGGTCGATCCCGCAGGCGCGTCGACGACGTTCCAGCCCATGTGCGGAATGACCGGGGCGTCCAGTCGCACAACGGCGCCCGGCCACTGCCCGCAGCCGGTGGTCTGCTGGCCGAACTCCACCCCGCGCGCGAACAGGATCTGCATCCCGACGCAGACACCGAGCACCGGTCGGCCTGCCGCGACGCGGTCGGCGATGATCTTGTCCCCGCTGATCTTTCGCAGCCCCGTCATGCACGCCTCGAACGCGCCGACGCCCGGCACCATCAGTCCGTCGGCGGTCATCGCCGCGTCGACGTCGGCAGTGACCTCGACGTCGGCGCCTACCCGCTGCAGCGCCCGCTGCGCCGAGCGCAGATTGCCCGAGCCGTAGTCGAGCACGACGACTTTCTTTGTCACAGCGTGCCTTTGGTCGAGGGCACACCGCTGACCCGGGGGTCGTACTCGACGGCCTGGCGCAGCGCGCGGGCCACGGCCTTGTACTGCGCTTCGGTGATGTGGTGCGGGTCGCGACCGTAAAGCGTGCGTACGTGCAACGCGATGCGGGCGTTGAACGCCAGCGATTCGAAGACGTGCCGGTTGACCACGGTGTGGTACGGCGCGGCCGAACCGGCGATCGTGAACTCCACCATGAACTCCGGCTCGCCGGTGTGCACGAAATACGGCCGCCCCGATACATCGACGGCCGCGTGCGCGAGCGTCTCGTCCATCGGGATCCACGCGTCGCCGAACCGGCGGATGCCCTTCTTGTCGCCGAGCGCCTGACCGAGCGCCTGACCAAGCACGATCGCGGTGTCCTCGATGGTGTGGTGGCCCTCGATCTCGATGTCGCCCTTGGCCTGCACGCTCAGGTCGAAGCTGGCGTGGCTGCCCAGCGAGGTCAGCATGTGGTCGAAGAACGGCACGCCGGTGTCGATGTCGACGATGCCGGTGCCATCGAGGTTCAGCTCGACGACGATGTCGGATTCCTTGGTCTTGCGCTCGATTCTCGCGCGACGTGGCTCGGTCACTGTGCTCCTATTTCGGCGCTCGCCTTGAGCAGCGCATCGTTCTCCTCGGCCAGCCCTGTGGTGGCGCGCAAGTATCCGGGAATGCCGACGTCGCGTATCAGGATGCCGGCGTCGAGGTAGCGCTGCCAGGTCGCGGGCGCGTCGGCGAACTCGCCGAACAGCACGAAGTTGGCGTCGCTGGGAATGACCCGGAAACCCATGTCGGTCAAGGCTTCTGTGACGCGATCGCGCTCGGCGATCAACTTCGCGACGCTACCCAGCGTGTCGTCGGCGTGGCGCAGCGCGGCGCGAGCGGCCGCCTGGGTGACCGACGACAGGTGGTACGGCAGGCGCACCAGCAGCATCGCGTCGATGACTGCAGGCGCGGCGATCAGATAACCGAGCCTGCCGCCGGCGAACGCGAACGCCTTGCTCATCGTGCGCGTGACGACCAGCTTGGTCGGATACTCGTCGATGAGCTTGACCGCACTCGGCTGCGAGGAGAACTCGCCGTAGGCCTCGTCCAGGATCAGGATGCCCTTGGGCTGAGACGACAGAGCGTCGAGCAGCCGACTCAGCTCGTCCAGCGGAACGCTTTGTCCGGACGGGTTATTCGGGCTGGCAACGAACACGATGTCGGGGCTGTGTTCGTGTATGGCGGCAACAGCCACCTCCACGTCGAGGCCGAAGTCCTCGGCGCGGTTCGCCACCAGCCATGCCGTCTGCGTGCCGTCCGAAATGATCGGATGCATCGAATACGACGGCACGAAGCCGATCGCGCTGCGGCCCGGTCCGCCGAACGCCTGCAACAGCTGCTGCAGAATCTCATTGGAACCGTTTGCCGCCCAGAGGTTCTCGACGCTCAGGTCGGTACCCGTCTGCGCGCTCAGGTAGGCGGCCAGGTCAGTACGCAAGGCCACCGCATCACGGTCGGGATAGCGGTGCAGATCGCCTGCGACCGCCTGCACCGAAGCCGTCACGTCGTCGATCAGGGCCTGGGTGGGTGGATGCGGGTTCTCGTTGGTGTTGAGCCGCACCGGAACGTCCAATTGGGGTGCGCCGTAAGGCGATTTGCCGCGCAGGTCCTCACGCAGCGGCAGGTCGGCAAGCGTCACCTTCTTGCCTACCGTCACCTTTCGAACCTCCGCCGCACCGCTTCGCCATGTGCCGGCAAGTTTTCGGCCTGGGACAAGGTGATGACGTAGCCGGACACATCCTTCAGCGCAGCCTCGTCATAGTCGACGACGTGGATGCCCTTGAGGAAGGTCTGCACGGACAAGCCGCTCGAGTGCCGTGCGCAGCCGGCAGTGGGTAGCACGTGGTTGGAGCCGGCGCAGTAGTCGCCGAGGCTGACCGGCGAATACGCTCCGACGAAAATCGCTCCCGCCGAACGGATTCGGTTGGCCACTTCGCGTGCTTCGTCCGTCTGGATCTCCAGGTGTTCGGCGGCGTACGCGTTGACCGTGCGCACCCCGGCGTTGATGTCGTCAACGAGGACGATCGCCGACTGCTTGCCGGTCAGCGCTGTGGTCACTCGCTCGCGGTGCACAGTCGTCTCCAGCTGGTTGGCCAGCTCGCGGTCGGTCGCGTCGGCCAGCGTCACGCTGTCGGTGACGAGCACGCTGGCTGCCATCTCGTCGTGTTCGGCCTGGCTGATCAAGTCCGCTGCGACGTGCGCGGGGTCTGCGGTGTGGTCGGCGAGGATCGCGATCTCCGTCGGCCCGGCTTCCGCGTCGATGCCGACCTGCGAACGGCAGATCCGCTTGGCGGCGGTGACGTAGATGTTGCCCGGTCCGGTGATCATGTCGACGGGCGCGAGCTCGGCACCGTCGGTGTCGGTGCCGCCGTATGCCAGCAGCGCGATGGACTGCGCACCGCCAACCGCCCACACTTCGTCGACACCCAGCAGCTTGGCGGCGGCCAGGATGGTCGGATGCGGCAAGCCGCCGAACTCGGCCTGCGGCGGGCTGGCGATCACCAGCGAGTCAACGCCCGCGATCTGGGCGGGCACCACGTTCATCACCACACTCGACGGGTAGACGGCGTTGCCGCCCGGCACGTAGAGGCCGACGCGCTCCACGGGCACCCAGCGTTCGGTGACCGTCGCGCCGGGCGCGAGGGTGGTCGTGGTGTCGGTGCGCCGTTGGTCGGCGTGCACGGCGCGGGTCCGGTCGATGGCCACCTGCAACGCCGCGCGCACATCTGCGTCGAGTGCGGCCAGTGCGCCGTCCAGCTCGCTCGCCGGTACCCGCACAGTTGCGGGCCGAACGCCGTCGAAGGATTGGCCGTAGTCGAGGGCGGCCTCTGCGCCCCGCTCGGCGACCGCGTCGACGATCGGGCGCACGGTAGGCACCACCGCGTCCACGTCAACGCCGCCGCGTGGCAACGCGGCACGCAGCTGCGCCGCGCCGAGGGCGCGGTTGCGCAGGTCGATGCGGGTCATCCTGATCGGGGTCATCGACTCGATTGTCCCTGATCGGGCTATCCGAACAAAAATCCATTACCGATGACGGCTACATTCATCGTCATGGCCGCTGCATCTCGTAAAGACCATCCCAATAACGCGCCGGGTGTGCCGATGGTGTTTCCGGTCGCCGTGGAGAACTTCCAGGTCAAGTACTTCAACCCGATCATCAAGCCGATCGCGAAGTTTCTGCCGGGAATGTCGACCATCGCCCACCGTGGCCGCAAGTCGGGCAAACAGTATGAAACCGTCGTCACCGCGTTCCGCAAGGGCAACCAGGTGGCGATTGCCCTTGGCCACGGGAAGACGGACTGGGTGAAGAACGTGCTGGCCGCGGGCGAGGCCGACCTGCGCTTCGTCCGCAAAGAAGTGCATCTGACAAATCCGCGGATCGTCCCGGCGGGCAGCAGCGCCGAGGGGCTGCCGTTCATGGCTCGAGTGCAGGCGAAAAACGTCGCGATCTTCGTCGCCGATATCGCTTGACCACGCTGACAGACTGACCTCATGGCGTGGGAAGTCTGGCTGACGTTTTTTGGCGCGGCGATCGCGATCAGCGTGTCTCCTGGCGCGGGTGCCATTCAATCGATGGCGACCGGCCTTACGCACGGGGTGCGGCGCGGCTACTGGAGCATCCTCGGGCTCGAGGTCGGGCTGATGCTGCAACTCGCGCTCGTAGCGATCGGGCTCGGTGCCGCGGTTGCCAATTCGATCCTGGCGTTCAACATCATCAAATGGATCGGCGTGGCGTATCTGGTGTATCTGGCTGTGCGCCAATGGCGTACAGCGACCATCGATCTCCGCGAGCAGGTCAGCAAGGCGATGGACGGCGGCCGCGTCGCGCTGCTGGTACGCGGATTTCTCGTCAACGCCACCAACCCAAAGGGTTTGGTGTTCTTTCTCGCGGTGCTGCCCCAGTTCGTGGTGCCGACGCAACCGCTGCTGCCGCAATATCTCGCCGTCGGCGTGACGATGGTCGCGGTCGACCTCGTCGTCATGGGCCTCTACACCGGCCTGTCGGTACGACTGCTGAAGTGGCTGCAGACGCCGCGCAAGCAAACGATTCTGAACCGGGTGTTCTCCGGATTGTTCGCCACCGCGGCGGTGGTGCTTTCGCTGGTACGCCGCGGTGTGGCTACGGTCTGACGTGCGCGGTCAGCGCTTCGACCCCCGGGCCGGACAGTTGCCGTAGCCCCGCCTGCCGCCCGGTCAGCACCAGCAGGAGCGCGGAAATGGGTCCGGTGATTTCGGGGCCCTCGCCCGCGGACCAGTCGATATCGGTTGCGACGTAACGGAACTGCTTGAGGTCGCGCTTTGCGCCGAACGGCCACCCCATCGTCCACACCCGCTCGGTTCCGGCGCGGGCTGCTTCCAGCGGCATGTCGCGCGCGAGTCCGAGCGGAATCGCGATGTCCTGGCCGTGCACCAGGATGTCGAACACGATGTTGCGGTAGTTGGTCCCTGGTGGCAGCCGCCGCGACGCGGCATGCTCACGCAACTCGGCGACCAGGTCGACGCCCGGTTGCTCGGCGTGGCGCACCGATACGTCGTGGTTGAGCTTGTGGAACCGGCCCCCGGCGCGCACGGCTTCGACCACCATGGTCAATGGGCTCGGCGGCTGGGGGGCAAGGGCGACGTGGGCGGTGACGTCCCTGACCCGCCACCCGTCGCATAACGACGGCGAGTTCCATTGGTCCTCGGTGAGCCCCTCGAGCAGGTCGGCCAGGCTGAGGCGCTCCCGTTCGATTACCCGCCAACTGGTTTCGGCGTCCACCGTTCGTATAGTAGTCAGGTATCCTGACTATATGCAAGAACCCCCGATCAACTTCGGTCTGCTGCTGTTCATCCCCTACCGGCATATGGAGAGCCGAATCCTGCAGGCCATCAAGGACGCCGGGTTCGATGACGTGACACTGGCCCAGGCTCGCGTCTTTCAGCGCATCGCGCCCGGTGGGTCGCGACTCACCGACCTGGCCGAGCAGGCCCAGATGACCAAGCAGAGCGCCGCCGGCCTCGTCGACGAACTCGAGCGCATGGGCTACGTGCGTCGAGTGCCGGATCCCAGCGACCGGCGCGCCCGGCTCATTCAAATCGACAAACGCGGCTTGCAGGCCGGCAAGGCCGCGCAAGAGGCACACGACGCCATTGCGGCCGAGTGGCGCTCACACCTCGGCATCCGACGTTTCGGCCAGCTGCGCGAGGCACTCGAAGACCTCCGCGCGATCACCGATCCGTTCGCGTGAACACCGTCTTGCCCGTCATCGCGGGCCACGCCTGCGGCGCGTCCTCCCACGCCACGACCCTGTCGACGGCCGGGGCGAGATCGCAATGCGCCGTTAGCAATTCGAGGATCTCCGGTATCACGGCGCGGGCGTTGACCCGGCCCGTGACGAATCGCAAACCGCGGGTGTACATCGAAAGCAGCGGCATCTCGACCGCGCCTTGGTAGTAGATGCCGGTGTCGGTGCACACCCCGTCGGGCCAGGTGGCGCGCATCGTCGCCGCGAGCACCGCGGGATCGGCCGTGGTGTGCACGGTGATCGGGTACGGGTCCCACGACTTGTCCGGCTTCGATCGGTCATGGCTCGTGGCGCCCAACTTCTCGGCCATGGCCAGTCGCTGCGGGTCGGTGTCCACATAGTCGACCTGCGCGCCGTAGGCCGAGGCAAAGGCGGCGGCATACAACCCGATCGACAGGCGGCCAGCCACCAGCACACGACGCTCGGCGGGGTCGAGTGCGGCCAGCTCCGCACGATATGGACCGATCGCGCGCCAGCCGTCGGGGATGTTGTCCGACAACGACGCGATGGCCACCGGGTCGACACCGTCGGGCAGCGGAACCAGCATCGCGTCCGCATAGGGCACCAGCAGCAGGTCGGCCATGAACCCGCCGCCATCGAGGCCCGCCAACGGCGCCATGCCGTACATCGCCATCAGCGGCAGCGACGCACACGACCCCGTCGCACCGCGACGGCACGCCACGCACGTGCCGCAGCTGATCTGGAACGGCACGACGACCCGGTCGCCCACCTTGACGCTGTGGACGGTGTCACCGATGGCCACGACCTCGGCGACCCCCTCATGGCCGACGGCGTGCCCGGGCGGCATCGGCAACCGTCCCTCGGCGACCGCGACGTCGAGGTCGCAACACGCCACGGCCACCGGGCGCACGATCGCCTGTTCTGGTGTGGTGATCTGCGGATCGGGCGCGTTTCGCCAGGCGTATTCGCCTGCGGCCTCGAACATCAGCTGGTGCATGGCAGACCTTTCTTTAGCGACCTTTCAAGTATTGTTGAGCGATCTTTCAAGTAAAGTCAAGGCATGCCTCGCCCGGATCGAAGCCGCGCCGCGCTGCTGGACAGCGCCGCCCTGCTGTTCCGCAGGCAGGGGTACGCCGCGACCGGGGTCAACCAAATCCTGGAGTCCGCTGACGTCAAGGCGGGCTCGCTGTATCACCACTTCCCCGACGGCAAGCAGGAGCTCGCCGCTGCTGTCGTGGACACTGTCGGCGCCGACATCGAGCGACGGTTGCGGTCCTTCCTCGACAGCGACCTGGCGGTCGCCGACATCGTCGAAGGGTGGATCGATTTGATGAGCGCCGGGCTGAGCTCCGATCATCGCGACGGCTGCCCCATCGAGCCCATCGCCACCGAGTCGGTCAACGCCAGCCCACAGGTGCGCGACGCGTCGGCGCGGGCGTTCGGCGGCTGGCGTTCGGCCGTCGCGGACCGGCTACGCCGCGACGGCTGGCCCGACGACGACGCACAGCAGACCGCGCTCGCCGTGATCGCGCTCCTCGAAGGCGCGCTGATCCTCTCGCGGATCGCCGGCGACGCCGCCGCACTGAGTGCCGCCAAGGCGGCCGCGCGCACTCTGCTCAGCCCGGCGAGCTAAGCCAACGCGTAGGTGAGTTCGACGTCCGCTCGCCGAGGCGGCGATCGCTCGGGAAAATGCACTGGCGCTTTTCCCGCGTTTCGCGTAAATTAACGAATCCGTCAAGCGGTGGCGTTCCCAATGACCAATGCCGCGGCGTCGCCGCCGTGTCGGATACAGTTAGCCAGTTCGCCAAATACGTTTACGTTGTCTTTTGACCCAGTAAAAGCGGCTTGAATGCCTGTCGTCGGACTGTTGCTAATTTCGTTATTTGCACAGTTCGGTGAGCTTGGTGTTGGCCGCGTCGGCTTCCTTTAATCGCGCTGCCTGCTCCGGCTGGGAGTTCGGTGACCCTGCGGTGGCGTTCGCGCCGATGTCCATCAACAAATTGGCAAACTTTTTCACCGTGTCCGTGAGATCTGGCGGGGTAGCCGGGTCGAGGCGGGTCAGCAGGTATTGGCCGCCGTCGTACAACGAGATCCTGGCATTGGCCGCCACCGCCAGGCTGCCGGTGACATCCTCCGGGCCACCGGGCGCTTGCAGATTGGTGTTGAGCGACACGCCCTTACGCACCACATCGGTCGCGGTGCAGATCTTCTGCTTCGCGTCGGCGCGCTGTGCGCCGGAGTAGTTCGGCGAGTCCGGCGTGCCTTCGCGCAGCATTCGAATCAGCAGCCAACCCGACAGCACGGCCGCGACGAGGGCGATGACGAGGGTGACGGCAAGCAGGATCTGCATCGAGCGCGACCCCCCACCATGCGGATACACGACGGTGGACTCATCATCTGCTCGCTGCGCCATGAGGGGATAGTAGCGGCGCCACCTTCGAACAAGCGCCGGGCTGCCCCCGCGAGTCGCTGGACGACGGTTTCGCTGTGCGGTTTGCAGCCATATTTGAATTACCGCCGTCAAAAGCCTTTCGGACCCTCGGAAAAGTGATAAATATGTTGCTCAGATTGGTATTGCAATTAGCCAGTCATCCGCACGAGGGGCCCTTTAGGGGAAAGGAATCGGCAATGACGATTGCCAGCAAAACAACGGTGTTCACCGCGGCAGTTGCGGTAGGTGTTCTCGCAGCCGGCAGTTCCGCCTATTCGACGGGGCAAACGCCAATTCCGTCGACATCGGCAAAGCAGGTGACAATTCCCGCCGGCCCGAACCTCGCAGCTCTGGTTACGCCCAACACCCTGTTCGGAGGGGTCAGCGGTCTGTCGACCGGCAGCAGTCCGGCCGCAGGTGGCGGTGCGGCATCCATCGTGACGGCGGTGGTCGGTGGCACTGGCTCCGCTGCGCCGACTGGCCAGACCGCGGCGTCGCAATCGAGCCCCAACCTCTTCGCTCCGACGATCTTCGCGCGCTCGGCCGCGGCGCCGACCGGCGGCGGTCCCGCCGCCACCACCAGTGGTGCGACCACATTCGCAGCGGCGCGAACGGCCAGCACCGCCGCCTCGACGCTCGCTGGACCGGCAGCGTCGCCCACCCTCGTGCCCGCCTCGGCGCTCAACTCGGTCGCCGGTCTGATCGGTGGGATCGTCGGCATATTCATCAGCAACGGCACCGAGGAGCACCCGAACGCCGGGCTTTTGATCGGAAACGGCTGGGATGCGACGAATGGCCAGAACGGCGGCAACGGCGGTCTGCTATTGGGCAGCGGCGGCGACGGCGGCAACGGAACACTGTCGGATCCCGACGGCGGTAACGGGGGACACGCGGGTCTGATCGGCAACGGCGGCGCGGGCGGCAACGGCTTCGTTCAGATCGGCGTCGGCGTCACGGGCGGCAAGGGCGGCAACGGCGGCAACGGCGGCGTGCTGGTCGGCAGCGGAGGCGCAGGCGGAACCGGTGGCGGCGTGCTGGGCAGTGGCACTGGCGGGGCAGGCGGCGACGGCGGCAACTCCGGCAATGTGTTCGGCAACGCAGGCGACGGTGGCGCGGGCGGCGCCGTGCTCACCGTCGCGGGCAGCGCAACCGGCGGCGCAGGAGGCAATGGCGGTCACACGTCGGTACTCGGCACCGGCGGCAACGGTGGCGCAGGCGGCGCCGCCACGAACGTCGGAGGTGCGGCAACCGGCGGCGCAGGAGGCAACGGCGGTGACGGCGGAATCGTCACCGGCAACAGCGGTTCCGGCGGCAGCGGCGGTACCGCCACCACCACCGCGGGCACCGCCACCGGCGGCGCTGGCGGCGATGGCGGCAACACCGGCGGCTTCAGCAACGCGGGCGACGGCGGCAGCGGCGGTGGCGCCACCACGACCGTCGGCAACGCGAATGCCGGTGACGGCGGTAACGGCGGACATGCCACCGGCACGGGCGCCGGTGGCAGCGGCGGCTCGGGCGGTGACGCGAAGAGCGGTCTCGGCAATGCCAACGGCGGTGACGGCGGCGACGCCGGCCAGGGCGGCGGCCTCTATGGCCCGGGCGGCACCGGCGGCAAGGGTGGCAGCGGGACGACCGGCCTCGGCACCGGCACGGGCGGCACCGGGGGCACCGGCGGAGCCAGCGGGCCGACATGGCGCGGCGGCGACGGCGGAGACGGCGGCAACGGAACGTCCAAGTCGGGCACCGGTCTCGGTGGTAACGGCGGCGACGGCGGCCATGGCGGCCTCGGCGCGCCCGGTGGAGCAGGCGGCAAGGGCGGAGCCGGAACGGGCACCAGTAAGGCCAGCGGCAACGGCGCCGACGGCCACGACGGCGCTGACGGCTAGAGGTCCAGGCCGATATCCAATACGCGTACGGAGTGGGTGAGGGCGCCGACGGATAGGTAGTCGACGCCCGTCCCCGCGTACTCCGCGGCAGACTCCAACGACAGCCCGCCCGACGACTCGAGCTTCGTTGCGGGGGAACGGGAGTCGCGGCGCTGCACCGCGATCTGCGTCTGCCACACCGGAAAGTTGTCCAACAGGATCAACTCGACATCTTCAGCGAGCACCTCGTCGAGTTGCTCGAGCGAGTCGACCTCGACCTCGTACTCCAGCTCCGGTGCGGCGGCCCGGACCGCGCGCAGGGCGGCCACCACCGAACCGGCAGCGGCGACGTGGTTGTCCTTGATCAGCGCGGCGTCGCCAAGACCCATCCGGTGGTTGACTCCCCCGCCGACGCGTACCGCGTACTTCTGCAGCGCGCGAAGCCCTGGCAGCGTCTTGCGGGTGTCGCGGATCTTCGCCTTGGTGCCGTCGACCGCATCCACCCACGCCGCGGTCGACGTCGCGATGCCCGACAGGTGACACACCAGGTTGAGCATCGTGCGCTCCGCCGTGAGCAGCCCTTGTGTCGGCGCCTCCACAACGAGCAGCACCCCACCGGCGCCCAGACGTGCACCGTCTTCGACCCGCTCCTTGACGCGGTAGCCGTCGGGTCCGATCACTTCGTCGAGCACCAGCAGCGCGATGTCGACGCCGGCGATCACACCAGGCTCACGGGTGGCCATCGACGCGGTTGTCGTCGCATCGCCGGGCACGGTCGCCAGCGTGGTGACATCGGGGCCATAACGCAGGTCTTCTTCAAGGCCGCGGGCGATCACCCTTCGAGCTTCGGTCAGCTCGTCAGCACTGAGCTCCATCAGCAGGCCACCGCCGGAACCAAGCTGTGAGCCAATGCCGGGTCGGTGTTCGGATAATCCGAACGGTGATGGCAGCCACGGGATTCGGTGCGAGACAACGCGGCTGCCGCCACGGCGCCCGCGGTCGTGGTCAGTGCGACATCCTCGAAGTCGCTGCGGGACTTGAGAACACGCGATGTCGCGGTGTCGAGTTCTTTCGCGAGCCGTTCCAGGCCGTCACCGTCGCGCACCACCGAGGCGTACCGGGACATCGCCCGCTGCAGATCCGCCCGCGGTAGGGCACGTCGTTGTGAGAGGTCGGGCAACGTCGCGCGGCTCGGTCCGGCGGCCACGGCATGCTCGGCCGCGGCCCTGCCCGCTCGACGACCGACGACCAAGCCCTCGAGAAGGCTGTTGGACGCCAATCGGTTTGCGCCATGCAACCCCGTGCGCGCCACCTCCCCGGCGGCGAACAGGCCCGCCAGTGCCGTGCGGCCATCCACGTCGGTGACGACACCACCGCAGCTGTAATGCGCGCCAGGCACGACCGGAATCGGCTGGCGCGTCGGATCGATTCCCGCTGCCAGGCAGGCCGCCGTCACGGTGGGGAACCGCCGCTGAAAACCCTCGATGGCACGCGCGTCGAGATACACGCACGGATCGCCGGTTTCCACCATCCGCGCGTCGATGGCCGCCGCCACCACGTCCCGCGGCGCCAGGTCGCCCATGGGATGCACTCCTGCGGTCACCGAATTGCCCTGTCGGTCAATGAGTATCGCACCTTCACCGCGAACCGCCTCGGTGATCAGCGGGCGTCGTCCACCGGCATCGCCGTCAAACAGCATCGTTGGGTGGAACTGGATGAATTCCAAGTCGCTGACGGCCAGGCCGGCCCACATCGCCAGCGCAATGCCGTCCCCGGTCGAGCCCTCCGGGTTCGTGGTCGCGGTGTACAGATGTCCGAGCCCGCCGGTAGCCAGGATCACCGACGGCGCGTGCACGATGCCGAGTCCGTCGTCGTTGAGCACGAGCACACCCGTGATCGCTCCGTCGGCCTGAAGCAGCTCCAGCGCAACGTGATTGCGCCGAATATCCAACAGGGCCGCGGCATGATCGAGTGCCCGCTGCACCTCCGCTCCCGTCGCGTCACCGCCGGCGTGAATGATCCGACGCCGAGAATGTCCGCCTTCGCGGGTGAGCGCCCACTGCCCTGGCGCCGCTTCGTCGAACCGCGCGCCGTCGTCGACGAGCGCGGCGACCGCGCGGTAGCCGTCGGCCACTATCGAACGCACCGCAGCCGGGTCACACAGCCCGGCACCAGCCGCCAGCGTGTCGGCGATGTGCTGGTCGATCGAGTCACCGTCTTCGCGTAGCGCGTCCGGCAGCACGACGGCGATGCCGCCCTGCGCGTAGAACGTCGCGGTCTCACTGGCCTTGCTCAGCACCACCACTTTTTGTCCGCTGCGATGCGCGGCCAGCGCGGCGACCAGGCCGGCCACTCCTGTGCCGATGACGACGACGTCGGCACGCTGCTGCCAGTAACCCCGACCCCCGCAGGCGGCGATCATTCGCCGCCGCCGGGTGTCCCGATCTCGATCATCCGCTGCACGCTGGCACGGGCCAGCCGGGCGGTCTCGGGATCGACGTCGACCTCGTCGCGGCCTTCCACCAGACAGCGCAGCAGCGCGGCGGGGGTGATCATCTTCATGTACTTGCACGACGCCCGGTCATTGACGGCGCGGAAGTCGACTTCCGGTGCGGCGCGCCGTAATTGGTGCAGCATGCCGACCTCGGTGGCGACCAGCACCTGACGGGCATGAGTCTCGCGCGCCGCGTCCAGCATGCCGCCGGTGGACAGGATCTTGACCCGGTCCTCCGGGAAGGCGCCTTCGCCTGCCAGGTACAGAGCCGATGTGGCGCAACCACATTCGGGGTGCACATAGAGCTCCGCGTCGGGGTGAGTGCGGGCCTGGTCGGCGAGTTCGTCACCGTTGATCCCTGCGTGCACATGGCACTCGCCCGCCCACACGTGCAGGTTCTTGCGGCCCGTGACCCGCCGCACGTGGGCGCCGAGGAACTGGTCGGGGCAGAACAGGACCTCGCGGTCGTCGGGGATAGACGCGACGACCTCGACCGCGTTCGAGGACGTGCAGCAGATGTCGGTCTCGGCCTTAACTGCCGCGGTGGTGTTCACGTAGGAGACGACGACGGCGCCGGGATGCTCGGCTTTCCATGCCCGCAACTCGTCGGCGGTGATCGAGTCGGCCAGCGAGCAGCCCGCACGCTGATCCGGGATCAGGACGGTCTTGTCGGGGCTGAGGATCTTGGCCGTCTCGGCCATGAAGTGCACACCGCAGAACACGATCGTGTTCTCGGGCACATCGGCCGCAATCCGCGACAGCGCCAGCGAGTCACCGACGTGGTCGGCGACGTCCTGAATGGCCGGCAATTGGTAGTTATGGGCCAATAGCGTGGCGCCGCGCAAGTCGGCCAGACGCCGTACCTCGGCAGCCCATTCCTCGTCGCCGTCGACACCGGAATATCCGGTCGGACCAGCAACAATTCGGTCCGCAAGATCGTTAGCAGGCATGCGGTCAAGAACCGTCACTGCCGCCTCCTTAACTCCAACCAGGTTTTCGACTTATAATCGAAAACATGTCCCATATTAGCACCGCCCACGAGGTGCTCGCAGTCGTGTTCCAGGTTCGCGATGTCGGCTCCGGGAAACCCGCACTTCACGTGCTGTTGTGGCAACGTGCACTCGAGCCCGAAGTCGGAAAGTGGTCACTGCCCGGGGGCCGGCTCGGCGTGGACGAGGATCTGACCAGCTCGGTCCGGCGGCAGCTCGCCGAGAAGGTGGACCTGCGTGAACTTGCTCACCTCGAGCAATTGGCTGTGTTTTCCGACCCCAACCGCGTGCCCGGCGCCCGCACCATCGCTTCGACGTTCCTCGGGCTGGTGCCCTCCCCCGCGACGCCAGAGTTGCCACCGGACACGCGCTGGCACCCTGTCAGCGATCTGCCGCAGATGGCGTTCGACCACGGCCCGATGGTGGAACACGCCCGCACCCGGTTGGTCGCCAAGCTGTCGTATACCAACATCGGATTCGCTTTGGCGCCAAAAGAATTCGCATTGTCGGCGCTTCGCGACATCTACAGCGAGGCGCTGGGCTATCAAGTCGACGCCACAAATCTTCAGCGCGTGCTGGAGCGTCGCAACGTCATCACCCGCACCGGCACCACGGCGCGTTCTGGGCGCAGCGGGGGCCGTCCTGCCGCGCTGTATCGCTTCACCGACTCGCGCTACCGGGTTACCGACGAATTCGCGGCACTACGCCCGCCCGGGTGAGTCGGCTGGCTTCTTAATGCCTTCTTAAGGTAAGAATGACCGGATGGACCTGGGCAGCGCGGCGCGGTATACCGGCGCCGAATGGATCGGCCAGCCGCAACACGAGGACGTGGAGCGCAAGGCCCGGCCCGTCATTCCAGCTAAAGACCCCTTCTACGAGCCGCCGCCCGGCTTTGAGCACGCCCGTCCCGGCACGGTGCTGCGCTCCCGTGACGTTGAGCTGGCGTTTATGGGCCTGGTCCCGCAGAAGTTCACCGCCACCCAGCTGCTGTACCGCACCACGGATCTCAACGACCTGCCGCAGGCCACGGCCACGACGGTGATCGTGCCGGCCGAGCGTGCTGCCAAGGGCCCGATTCCGCTGGTGTCTTACCAGGTCGCGATCGACGCGGTAGCCAGCCGCTGCTTCCCCTCGTACGCGTTGCGGCGCGGCGCCAAGGCGGTCGGAGCGCTGGCACAAGTCGAGTTCTTGCTCGTGGCCGCCGCGCTCGCCGAGGGGTGGGCCGTGTCGGTGCCCGATCACGAGGGCACCAAGGGCATGTGGGGCGCGCCGTATGAACCCGGCTACCACGTCCTCGACGGCGTGCGCGCCGCACTGCAGTACGAACGCCTCGGCCTGTCGACCGACGCGCCGGTGGGCCTCTGGGGCTACTCGGGCGGTGGCCTGGCGACTGCGTGGGCGGCCGAAGTCAGCGGTTCGTACGCGCCTGAACTCAACATCGTCGGCGCGGTGCTCGGCTCGCCTGTCGCCGACCTCGGCCATGCGTTCAGGCGCCTCAACGGCAGCTTCTACTCCGGGCTGCCCGGAATGGTCGTGGCCGCGCTGACGCACATCTATCCGGAGCTGGACAAGGTCATCCAGGAGCACGCCACCGAAGAGGGCAAGGCGATGCTGCTGCGGATCGAAAAGATGACGACCGCGCACGCGGTGCTCCGCTTCATCGGGATGGACATGGCCAAGCTGGTCGACCAGCCGCTCGAGCAGATCCTGCAGACGCCTGAGGTGCAGCATGTGTTCGACAGCATCAAGCTCGGCACCGCGGTGCCGACGCCTCCCGTGCTCATCGTGCAGGCCGTGCACGACCGGATCGTCTCGGTCGATGACATCGACGAGCTGACGCACACCTACCAGTCGGGCGGCGCATCGGTGACCTACCACCGCGACATGTTCAGCGAGCACATGCTGCTGCACCCGATGTCGGCGCCGATGACGTTGCGCTGGTTGACCGACCGCTTCAAGGGCAAGCCGCTCGACGAGCACCTGGTGCGGACGACGTGGCCGACCCTGCTGAACCCGATGACCTACGTCGGCATGGCCCGGCTGATCAAGATCGCAGCGAAGGTCGTCACTGGGCGGACGGTAGAGCGTTCTCCGTTGTGACCGGCGGGCCCATGACCGGTTCTGCTACGGGCGGCCACGCGCCAAGGTCGTCACGCTGCGTCGAAACCGCCATCAGCGCGTAGACGAAGGCCGCCACCGCAGCAGGAAACAGGATTGTGGTCGCGATCTGTAGCGGGCCCTGGCCGAAGAACACTGCGGGCGCCTCGATCACATAGTGCACGCGGTGCTCTGGCGAAACGGGCGCAGCTGCCATGTCGATTGCGCCGTAACGCCAATGCACCAACACGGCGCCGACGCCCGCCGCGGCAGCGCCTGCCGCAGCGGAACCGACGGACAGCGCAGCCGCCATCACAGGCCCCCGGTGCGCGCGCCATTTCCACACCAGGACCGCTGCGACGAACGCCAGCACTGACGCCATGCCGACCATCAGGAACGCCGCGGTGAAGAAGTTGTCGCTCTCGTTGCCGAGATAGCCCTTGACCCGGTTGCCGCTCTTGGTGAGCGCGACGACGGCGTGAATCGATGGCGCCAGCCAGGCCCACAGTGCCCCCACCAGAGCGCCGGCGAGGATCAGGCCGACGACCGTCGTAAGCGCCGCCCTGCGGCGTGAAAAGCGGGGCGGCTCAACGTAAGTCATCGTCTCCTCGCGCGAGCGCTCATCGGCGTTCATCTAGATCCTTGGAGTCCAGCTCGCCGTGGCGCGAGCACTTCGCCACCCAGCCGTCGGGGCGCACCTGCACCACCATGCGGCGGCCACACTCCGCGCAGAACCGGGGTGGCTCCAGGCCGAGTTGTGCGGCGGTCGGGACTGCCCCGCCGGCGGGCTCGCCAGTGTAGACGTTGAACTTGGCAGCCATTAGAGGCTGGCGTTGAGCGCCTTGATCGGCATCTGCAGATCGTCGAGCAGCTCCAGATCGGCCTCGGCCGGCCTGCCGAGTGTGGTCAGGTAGTTGCCGACGATGACGGCGTTGATGCCGCCGAGGATGCCCTTCTTGGCGCCGAGATCGCCGAGCGTTATCTCGCGGCCGCCCGCGAAGCGCAGCATCGTGCGCGGCAGCGCGAGGCGGAACGCGGCGACGGCCTTCAGCGCCTCGGATGCGGGCAACACCTCGAGGTCACCGAACGGCGTGCCGGGCCGGGGGTTGAGGAAGTTCAGCGGCACCTCGTGCGGATCCAGCTCCGCGAGGTTCGCCGCGAATTCGGCGCGCTGCTCAAGCGTTTCGCCCATGCCGAGGATGCCGCCGCAGCAGACCTCCATGCCCGCCTCGCGGACCATCTGCAGGGTGTCCCAACGCTCTTCCCACGTGTGGGTGGTGACGACGTTGGTGAAAAAGGACTGCGCGGTCTCGAGGTTGTGGTTGTAGCGGTGCACGCCCATCTCGGCGAGCCGCTCGACCTGCTCTTGGGTGAGCATGCCCAGCGAGCACGCGATCTGGATGTCGACCTCGTTGCGGATCGCCTCGATGCCCGCGGCGACCTGCGCCAGCAGTCGCTCGTCGGGTCCGCGCACGGCGGCGACGATGCAGAACTCGGTCGCGCCCGTCTTGGCCGTCTGCTTGGCAGCCTCAACCAGGCTCGGGATGTCCAGCCATGCGCTGCGCACGGGCGATGCGAACAGCCCTGACTGCGAACAGAAGTGGCAGTCCTCCGGGCAGCCGCCCGTTTTCAGGCTGATGATGCCCTCCACCTCGACGTCGGGTCCGCACCATTTCATCCGGACGTCGTGGCCCAGCTCCAGCAGCTCGTCGAGCCGGTCGTCGGGCAGTTGCAGCACCTGCAGCGTCTGGTCCTGGGTCAGGCCCTCGCCGCGTTCCAGTACCTGCTCGCGAGCCTCCGCCAGAATGTCGCTCACCCGTTGCCCTCCGTCGCGTCTTGAACACGTCGGCCGAGCCGACAATTGAACACTGTTCAGGTTAGGGTACCGGTGTGCAGCTCCACAAACGCGACGTGGTCGACGCAGCGACGACGCTGCTGGACTCCTACGGCATCGCCGACCTGACGATGCGGCGGCTGGGCCGCGAGCTCAATGTCTCGCCGGGTGCCCTGTACTGGCATTTCGCCAACAAGCAGGAACTTCTGGGCGCCGTAGCCGACCGCATCCTGGAGTCGGTCGACGACGTGGCAGGCGGCTGGAGCGACCGCGTCACAGGCATCTGCGGGCGGCTGCGCGATGCCCTTCTGTCGCACACCGATGGCGCCGAGCTGGTATCGGCGAGCTTCGCGGCAGGCCAGTCGCAGGCCATGGCGCGCGTGCTCGCACACCTGACCGCGGCTGCCGCAGACGCCGGCGTCGAACCCGCGCACGCCGAGCTGGCGGCTCGCACGGTCGTCTACTACGTGCTCGGCTTCACGGTCGACGAGCAGTCCCGTCTGCAGTGGGACGCCGCCGGCGCCGAGCTGCCGGACGAGCAGTCCGTGCTGACGGAGGATCCCAGCGCACGGTTCGCGTTCGGGCTCGCACTGCTGGTCGCCGGGATATCGGCGCGGTCAACGCAGATTGTCTGACACCCAGCGGCCGAGTTCCGCTCGCGAGTGGATGCCCAGCTTGCGATAGATCCTGACCAGGTTGGTGTCCACGGTCTTCGGGCTGATGAACAGCTCGGCTGCGATGGCGCGGTTCGTCATCCCCGAGGAAGCAAGTTCTGCGACTCTTCGCTCGGAGGGCGTGAGCACCACTTGACCCGCGTTGACCGTGACGCGGGCCAGGTCGGCGCGTGCACGCTTGGCCCACAGCGGAGTGTCCAACCGCTCGAACACCTCGAGTGCGCCACGCAATGTGATTGACGCCGTGCGCTTCTGGCGCTGCCTGCGTTGTAACTGCCCAAGCAGCAACTGAGTTCGGGCGCGTTCGAACGGCATTGGCACGCGGTCGTGCTGCAACATGGCATCTTGGGCGGCCCGCGCACCCGCGGCGAAATCACCGCTTGCGGCCAACAGCATTCCCCGGCACCGGCCCGCGACTGCAAGCATCCACGCGCGGTCGAGTCGTTTACCGTTGCGCTCGATGAAATCGGTCAGGCGCTCGGCTTCGTCCACCTGTTCGAGCGCGACCATGGCTTCCACCGCGTCGCCGACGCAGGACGCAACGATGATCTCGGAATAATCGGGGTCCTTGAGTAGCCCGTCGATAACCGGTTGCATCACATCGAGGGCCTTCTTGTAGTTGCCGAGCGATGTCTCCAAGAACCCAAGGTTCGCCACCATCCAGCCCGCGAGTTCCCTGCCCTCGCTGCGATCGGATGCGTCAAGCGCCACCCGAGCGTCGCGGCGCGCCTCGTCGACCCGTCCCGCGTAGGCGGCGAGCGAAGACTTGATTGCGACGATGCTGAAGAGGTGTACGTCGCCTTCGAGGTGTGCGGCCCGATCCATCGCCTCCTCCGCGATGCGATGGGCCTCGGCGAAGTCGCCGCTCCATATCTCGACCATCGCGCGGTGATACGAGATGAAGACCGATTCGCTCTCCTCGCCGTTGTCTATCCGTCGCTCATTTATGGCCCGAAGCTCAGTACGTGCAGTGTCCAGGTCACCGGTCCAGGCGCGCAGAATTGCGTTCTGCACCCGTGGCTGGAACGCCAACTGAGCCGGTGACAGGTCGTCTTCGAGCTCGAGGGCGCGCTGCATCCTCGCCTCGTCGACGCCGACGCCACACATGAACCTCAGCACGACTTGCAGCCCCAAAGCACGGCTGAGCAGCGTGGGCTGACCCAGCGCCTCGGCGCGCGTCACCGCCTCATCGATATATTTGGCGGACTCACGTTTGCGGCCGGTGTTCACCAGCACGTACGCGAGTGCCATCAGCATCTGAATCGACAGTGCCGCACTTCCGCTCGCCTCCGGCAGGAACCGTTCCAGCACGGTTGCCGCAGAGCCGAATCCGTCGGCATACATCACGATGGTCGCGAGCAGACTCGCCGCGGCCGCTCGGGCTTCGCCGGGTTCGAGCCGCTTGATCGCCGCATCGAGAAGTGAGCGAGCCCTCTCTGCATTTCCGCTCTCGAAATGATATGTAGCAGAGCGAATTTGGCGGTCCGGATCGGCCCCGCCGAGATTGAGCGCAAGGTCGAGCAATTCCGCCGCCGCGGCGGGCGCCCCTCGGCTGCGCGCCATCTGCGCGGCCTCGTCGAGCGCCCTCACCGTCGTGTCGTCGGCACTTGTGGCGCCGCGGGCAAGATGGCGCGCCCGCAGCTCCGGCTGATCAACCACGGATGCGATGGCCCGGTGCATCGCGCGGCGGTCGGCAGGCGCCACGTTGACGTAGACACCGTGCGCCAGCAGCGGATGGGTGAACGCGACACTGCTTCCATCGATGCGCACGATCCCATCGGTTTCGGCTGGCTCGAGGAGCGCCGCCACCTCGCTCACGGTGGTGTCCATGGCTCGCGCGATGACGTCCGTCGAGGGTGTCGCCAGACAAGCCACACTCAACAGCGCGCGCCGAGTCTGGGGCTCCAGCCGACTGATTCGCGCATCGACCAACTCCGAAAGCGTGTCCGGCAGAGATACTTCACCTTCGGGCGTCGTGACGTGAAGACCACGACCCAACTCGAGGGCGTAGAACGGGTTTCCCCCTGATATCTCGTGAATCCGCCTGACAGCCGATCGGCTGAGCGGCCTTTCGAGCCGCGATGAAAGAAGGTCAGAGAGCTCACCGATGGTGAATGGCGCCAAGGTGATTCGCCGCACAGCCTCCGGACCGCCGATCCGCAACCACGACGCCGCCGCGCTCATGCCAGTGTGCGTACGACGAGTCGCGAGCACGCCGATGCGCCCGGCGAAGCGGCGAGCGGCGAAACCCAGCGCGAAGACCGAAGACGGATCAAGCCACTGCACGTCGTCGATGGCCAACAGGACGGGGGTCTCGGCGGCCAACGCTTCGACGACTGCCAGAACCGCGGCGGCAACTGCGCGGGGTTCGGTGAAGGTATCGGTCTCGTCGGCCCGCAACAGCACCTGGTCGACGGCCCGCAGCTGTGGCGGTGGCAGACGTTGGAGTAGCCGGGCCTCGATACCGCCGAGCAGATCGGCCAGCGCACCGTAGGCGACGACGGCTTCGTCCTGCGCGGGCCGTGTCGTCAGTACTCGCATCCGACGCCGCCGGCCCTCGTCGACCGCGCGCAACCACACGGTGGTCTTGCCTATGCCTGCCGGGCCTTCCAGAAGAAGGGCCGACGGCTGTCGAGTAGCCGCTAGTAGGAAATCGGCAACAGCCCGTTCTTCGTCAGGTCGACTAACAATCCCCGACACGTACAGCAGAATCTCAGGTTTTGCTGTATTTGTCAGCGCAACGAGTCGGTGGCCTCGACTAGCGTCCTGCAGTGTGATCACCGTTGACGATGTCCGACGCATCACCGCGACATTGCCGCGGGCCTACGAGGTCGTCGTCCGCGATCAGATCAAGTTCCGCGTCGGGCAGATCGTCTTCGTGGCCTTCTCGCGCGACGAGACGGTGATGGGTGTCGGCTTTCCGAAAGAGGAGCGCGAGGCGATGATCGCCGCGGAGCCCGACAAGTTCATGCTGCCCCGCAAGTCGGACATGCGATACAACTGGATTCACGTCCGGCTCGACGCGATCGACCTCGACGAGGTTCGCGAGCTGGTGCTCGACGCATGGCGGATGTGCGTGCCGAAAAAGGTTGCCGCTCTTATCGATTGATCGGATACTCGCGCTTCGCGTTGCCGTCCCAGCGGCGCACCCCGATCGCGCGACCGACGATTTCTGACGGCCTGCCCGCGATCCGAAGTGCACGTCCGAGCTGATCGCCGTGCAGCCGCCTGGCCATCGTCACGTGGCCGGTCCACTGACCGGGCAGTGTGTTTGCCATCGGGCCCGGCTGCTGATGCGGCGCACACAGCCGATGAACCTCGGCGTGCACGTCCAGCAGTTCGGCTGTCGGCACCACCAGTCGCGTCAGGATCAGCTGGGACCGGCCGAAAAGCAGCGGTGCCCCGATCCGGCAGTCCAGCGGGAACCACCCCGCCAGCGGCGCCAACAGTTCGTCCACCGCGGGATCGATCCGCTCGGCGACCGTCAGCGTCGAGTGCGGTCTGCTTGCCGGCGCCTGGCTCGGAATTCCGGCCTCCCGCAATCCGTCCCAGATGTGCCGGATCGCTTCCTCGGTCTCGCGGTCGAAGACCAACTCGACGGAGTGGACCATCAGCCGGCCAGACTCCTGACCCACTGCGCGTCGAAGGCCGCCGCGCTCATCGACTCGAACTCCGCTGCGCCAAGAGCTCCCGCCCCGGCGGGCAGCACCGCCCGTACCTCGCCCAACCGCGCCAATGCGTCGCGATTGCCGACTGCCGCCACGTCAGGGTCGCGCGGCCACGCCCCGATCACCAAGCCGGCACACGGAATGTCATGGGCGGCAAGCGCTTCCAGCGTCAGCGCGGTGTGGTTCAGGGTGCCGAGGCCCGGCGAGACAACGATAAGAACGGGCGCACCGAGGTCGCGCGCGATGTCGCGTAGGGTCACGCCACCGTCGCCCAACTCGACCAACAGTCCACCGGCACCCTCGACCAGGGTCAGCTTCGCATCGACCGCGGTGACCGAACCCACCAACTCCTCGCGTGTCGGCAACGCCATGCCTGCGCGCTCCGCGGCCGCGGCCGGTGCCAGCGGTTCCGGGTAGCGCCAGGTGCCGAAGAGTGCATTGACCCCCGCCAACCGCGCAACGTCGGCGAGGTCGTCGTCGCGAGGACTGCCTGTCTGCACCGGCTTACACACCGCGACGTCGATGCCTGCCAACCGCGCGCCGCACGCAAGCGCCGCCGTGGCCACGGTCTTGCCGACGCCGGTATCGGTGCCGGTGACGACGACGATGCTCACGTTCGGGCTGACAGCACTTCGGTGAGAACCTCTCGCGCCAAAGCCATTTCGTCGTCCGACAGCGACGCCCGCGCCGTCAGCCGCAACCTCGAGGTGCCGGCAGGCACGGTCGGCGGGCGGAAGCAGCCAACCCGCACACCGCGGTCAAGGCATGCCGCTGCGGCGGCGAACGCCACCTCCGGTTCGCCGAGGATGACCGACACCACGGCCGAATCCGGAACCTCGGAAACGCCGCACATCGCCGCCAGCGCCGCCGCGTGGTCCAACACGGCCTGCGCCCGCCACGGCTCGGCGGTCAACACTTTCAGAGCGGCCGATGCCGCGCCGACCGCTGCAGGGGCAACGCCGGTGTCGAAGATGAACGGCCGCGCCGCATCGATCAGGTGCGCCCGCACCGCGGCGGGGCCGAGTACGACGCCGCCCTGGCTGCCGAGCGCCTTCGACAGCGTCGTCGTCATCACCACGTCGGGCGCACCGGCGAGGCCGACCTCGTGCAGCAGCCCGCGCCCGCCGTCGCCCCGCACGCCAAGGCCGTGAGCTTCGTCGACGACCAGCAGCGCGCCATGCCTGCGGCAGACCTCGTGCAACGCACGCAATGGCGCCATGACCCCGTCGGCCGAGAACACCGAGTCGGTGACCACGACGGCACGTTCCTCGTCGCGTGCTGACAACGCCGCCTCGACGGCGGCCACATCGCGGTGCGGGGTCACCACGACGCGGGCGCGCGACAGCCGACAGGCGTCAACCAGAGACGCATGGGTCAGCGCGTCGGAGACCAGCAGCGAGCCCGCCCCAGACAGCGACACCACCGCCCCGAGGTTGGCGGTGTAGCCCGACGAGAAGACCAGCGCGGACTCTGCGCCGACGAAGTCGGCGAGCGCGGTTTCGAAGTTTTCGTGCAGTTCGGTGTTGCCGGTGACCAGCCGTGATCCGGTTGCACCGGCACCCCAGGTGCGCAGCGCCTCGACGCCGCCGTCGATCACCTCGGGGTGCTGCGACAGGCCCAGGTAGTCGTTGGACGCCAGGTCCAGTTCGGCGCCGACGGGCGGGCGGGTGCGCAGGGCGCGACGCAGTCCGGCCGCGCGGCGCTGCTGCTCGACCTCGTCGAGCCAGGCCAGCGGGGAAAGACCGACACGGGTCACTGGAGCACCTTCTAAAGACTTGAACACGTCGGCGAGCCGACAATTGAACGGTGTTCAGGTTAGCGCACGCGCGACCCCGACCATCGCCGAGGTGATCTGCTCGATCTCGCCGTCGGTGCAGATGTAGGGCGGCATCACGTAGATCAGGTTGCGAAACGGGCGCAGCCAGACGCCGCGTTCCAGCGCGGCAGGTGTCGCGACCCGCAGGTCGACCGGCCTCTCCATCTCGATGACCCCGATCGCGCCGAGCACCCGCACGTCGGCGACGCCCGGCAGGTCGGCAGCTTGCGCCAACCCGTCCTGCAGAGCCGCCGAGATCGCGGAAACCCTTGCGCGCCAATCCTGTTCGAGTAGCAGCTCGACCGCCACGACCCCGACTGCGCAAGCCAGCGGGTTGGCCATGAACGTCGGGCCGTGCATCAACGCACCCGGCTCGTGCGTGCTGATCGTCTGGGCGATTTCGCGGGTACACAACGTCGCGGCCAGCGTGATGTAGCCGCCGGTCATCGCCTTGCCCACACACATGATGTCCGGGCTGACGCGCGCGTGGTCGGCGGCGAACAACTCTCCGGTGCGGCCGAAGCCGGTGGCGATCTCGTCGAAGATGAGCAGGACACCGTGCCGGTCGCAGATCTCGCGCAGGTCGACGAGATAGCGCGGGTCGTGGAACCGCATGCCGCCCGCGCCCTGCACGACCGGTTCGACGATGACAGCGGCCAACTCGTCGGCGTGCTCGGACAACTGCTTTTCGAACGCCTCGCTGTACGCGGCGTCGTACTCGCCCGGCACCTGCGGCGCGAACTCCTGACGGGCCAGAATGTCCGTCCACAGTGAGTGCATGCCGCCATCGGGGTCACACACGCTCATCGGGGTGAACGTGTCGCCGTGGTAGCCGCCGCGCCACGTCATCAGCCGGCTCTTGTCCCGACGGCCGATGCTGCGCCAATACTGCAGCGCCATCTTGGCCGCGACCTCCACCGACACCGACCCCGAGTCGCTGAAGAACACGGTCTCCAGGCCGTCGGGGGTGATCTGCACCAGCAGTTGCGCGAGCCGTGCGGCGGGCTCGTGCGTGAGCCCGCCGAACATCACGTGGTTCATGGTCGCGAGCTGGTCGGTGATCGCCGCGTCCAGGACCGGATGGCCGTGCCCGTGGATGGCCGTCCACCACGACGCCATCGCGTCGAGGACCTCGATCTGTCGCCCACCGTCGACCAGCGTCAGCCAGGCGCCCTTCGCACCCACTGCCACCACCGGAGGCAGCGCTTCGGCCCCGATGGAGCTGTACGGGTGCCAAACATGCGCGGCGTCGATCGCGCTGATCTCCGCTGGGGTCAACGTCATCTGTAGAACGAGCCTGATCCTTTGCTCAGTGGCTGTGACGAATCGCCTGTCGCATGAGGCACCAGGCGATCTTCGGTAGATTAACCGTCGACCATGATGACCCTCGCCCCTCCCCGGCCGGCGGCCGTCACCGATCCGGTTTCCCCCTCACGCGCCACCACCGGCACTCGTGAGTCGGGTTTCTACCGACACGATCTCGACGGACTGCGCGGCATCGCGATCGCGCTCGTCGCGGTGTTCCACGTGTGGTTTGGCCGGGTGTCCGGTGGCGTCGACGTATTCCTGGCGCTGTCGGGCTTCTTCTTCGGCGGCCGACTGCTGCGCACGGCGCTGACGCCGGGCACGTCTCTATCGCCCGTTCCCGAGGTGACGCGACTTGTTCGCCGGCTGCTGCCCGCGCTTGTCGTCGTGCTCGCCGCGTCGGCGGTGCTGACGATCCTGATCCAGCCGGAGACGCGGTGGGAGACGTTTGCTGACCAGAGCTTGGCCAGCCTGGGCTACTTCCAGAACTGGGAGCTGGCGAACACCGCGGCGGACTACCTTCGCGCCGGTGAGGCGGTCAGTCCGCTGCAGCACATCTGGTCGATGTCGGTCCAAGGACAGTTCTATATCGCGTTTCTGGCGTTGATCTTCGGGTTCGCCTATCTGTTCCGCGGCCGCCTCGGAAAGTACATGCGGATTTCATTCGTGGTGCTGCTGAGCGCGCTGACCATCGCCTCGTTCGTCTACGCGATATTTGCTCACAACGCCGATCAGGCGACCGCCTACTACAACAGCTTCGCTCGGGGATGGGAGCTGCTACTCGGCGCATTGCTGGGCGCCGTGGTGCCCTACGTGCGCTGGCCGATGTGGCTGCGGACGACGATCGCGGTGGTCGCGCTGGCGGCGATCCTGTCGTGCGGCGCGCTGATCGACGGCGTCAAGGAGTTCCCTGGCCCCTGGGCGCTGGTGCCCGTCGGCGCGACGATGCTGTTCATCCTTTCGGCAGCCAACCGGCAGTCCGACGGCAAGACCGCAGGCCGCCTGCCCGCCCCCAACCGGTTCCTCGCGACCGCGCCATTCGTGACGCTCGGGTCGATGGCGTACTCCTTGTACCTGTGGCACTGGCCGCTGCTGATCTTCTGGCTGTCCTATACGGGCCGGCCGCGGGTCAACTTCATCGAAGGCGCGGCGGTGCTGCTGCTCTCCGGCGTGCTGGCATGGCTGACACTGCGGTATGTCGAGAACCCGCTGCGCTACCGCGCTTCGACGAAGGCACCCAAAACCACCCCCGTCGTCCCGCTGTGGACTCGGCTGCGTCGCCCGACGATCGCGCTGGGTTCCATCGTCGGCCTGCTGGGTGTCGCGTTGACGGCGACGGCGTTCGGGTGGCGCGAGCACGTCACGGTGCAGCGGGCAAACGGCAAGGAGCTCGCGACCCTTTCCATCCGCGACTACCCCGGAGCCACCGCCCTGCTCAACCACGCCAAGGTGCCCAAGCTGCCGATGCGCCCGACGGTGCTGGAAGCCAAGGACGATCTGCCTGAGACCACCACCGACGGTTGCATCAGCGATTTCGACAACAGCGACGTCATCGAATGCACCTTCGGCGACAAGGACGCGACGCGCACCATCGCGCTGGCAGGCAGTTCACATGCCGAACACTGGATAACCGCGCTCGACCTACTCGGGCAGCTGCACCACTTCAAGGTGGTGACGTACCTGAAGATGGGTTGCCCGTTGACCACCGAGCAGATGCCGTTGGTGATGGGTGACAACCGGCCGTACCCGGGATGCCGGGTGTGGAACAACCGCGTCATGCCGAAACTGATCGCCGATCATCCCGACTTCGTATTCACCACGTCCACCCGGCCGTGGAACATCAAGCCGGGCGATGTGATGCCGTCGCACTACATCGGCATCTGGCAAGCGTTGTCCGACAACAACATTCCGATTCTCGCGATGCGCGATACACCGTGGATGGTCCATGACGGCAAGCCGTTCTTCCCTGCCGACTGTCTGGCCAGCGGCGGCAACGCGATCTCCTGCGGCATCAAGCGATCCGACGTACTGTCGGAGCACAACCAGACGTTGGACTTCGTCGCGCAGTTTCCACTGCTGAAGCCGCTCGACATGAGTGATGCGGTGTGCCGCAAGGACGTCTGCCGGGCCGTGGAGGGGAATGTGTTGCTGTATCGCGACGCCCACCACATCTCGACGACCTACATGCGCACGATGGTCAACGAACTGGGCCGTCAGATGGGCCTGGCCACCGGCTGGTGGCGACCCTGATGTCATCGGCCGAGCGCGCATCCGTCCCCACCGTCTGGCCCGGTGAGGCCTATCCCCTCGGTGCCACGTACGACGGTGCGGGGACAAACTTTTCGCTGTTTTCCGAAGTGGCCGAGCGGGTGGAGTTGTGCCTGATCGCCAAGGACGGCACCGAGGAGCGCATCAACCTCGATGAGGTCGACGGGTATGTGTGGCATTGCTATCTGCCCACCGTCACTCCCGGCCAGCGCTACGGCTTCCGCGTGCACGGCCCGTGGGATCCCGCGGCCGGACACCGGTGCGATCCGAGCAAGCTGTTGCTCGACCCGTACGGCAAGTCGTTCCACGGTGACTTCGACTTCAGCCAGGCGTTGTTCTCCTACGACCTCAACGCCGAGGACCTGGCGTCGGGCGGCACTCCGCCGCAGGTCGACTCACTGGGCCACACCATGACCAGCGTGGTGATCAACCCGTTCTTCCAGTGGGCATCGGATCGCGCGCCGCGCACGCCGTACCACGAGACCATCATCTACGAAGCCCACGTCAAGGGGATGACGCAGACCCATCCCAGCATCCCCGAGGAATTGCGCGGCACCTATGCCGGGCTCGGCCATCCGGCGATCATCGACCATCTGAAGTCGCTGAACGTCACCGCGATCGAGCTGATGCCTGTGCACCAGTTCCTGCACGACCACCGGCTGCTCGAACTCGGTCTGCGAAACTACTGGGGCTACAACACATTCGGCTTCTTCGCGCCGCACTACCAATATGCCGCCAACCGGCATGCGGGCGGCGCGGTCGCGGAGTTCAAAACCATGGTGAGGTCATTTCACGAAGCCGGCATCGAGGTCATTCTCGATGTGGTTTACAACCACACCGCCGAAGGCAACCACCTCGGCCCCACCATCAACTTCCGCGGCATCGACAACGCCGCCTACTACCGCCTACAGGACGGTGACCTGAGGTTCTACAAGGACTTCACCGGCACCGGCAACAGCCTCAACCCGCGGCATCCGCACACGCTGCAGTTGATCATGGATTCGCTGCGGTACTGGGTGCTGGAGATGCACGTCGACGGGTTCCGCTTCGACCTGGCCGCGGCACTGGCCCGCGAGTTCTATGACGTGGACCGGTTGAGCGCGTTCTTCGATCTGGTGCAGCAGGACCCCGTCGTCAGCCAGGTCAAGTTGATCGCCGAACCGTGGGACGTCGGCGAGGGCGGCTATCAAGTCGGCAATTTTCCAGGTTTGTGGACCGAATGGAACGGGAAGTATCGCGACACTGTGCGCGATTACTGGCGGGGCGAGCCCGCGACCCTCGGCGAGTTCGCCTCGCGGCTGACCGGATCCTCGGACCTCTACGAGGCCACCGGCCGGCGGCCCGGTGCGAGCATCAACTTCGTCACCTGTCACGACGGCTTCCCGCTGGCCGATCTCGTGTCGTACAACGAGAAACACAACGAGGCCAACGGCGAGGACAACCGCGACGGAGAAAGCCACAACCGGTCGTGGAACTGCGGCGTCGAAGGCCCGACCGACGATCCGGACATCCTTTCGCTGCGCGCCAAGCAGATGCGCAACATCATGGGCACGTTGATGGTTTCTCAGGGCACTCCGATGATTTCGCACGGCGACGAGATCGGACGCACCCAGCAAGGCAACAACAACGTGTATTGCCAGGACTCCGAGTTGTCCTGGATGGACTGGTCGTTGTGTGAGAAGAACGCCGATCTGCTCGAGTTCACCCGCCGGGTCACCAAGCTGCGGCGCGATCATCCCGTGTTCCGCAGGCGCCGCTTCTTCGAAGGCGCGCCGATCGCGCGCGGCGATCAGGTTCGTGACCTTGCCTGGCTGACGCCGGCCGGCAAGGAGATGACACAGCAGGACTGGGACTCCGGCTTCAAGTGCGTCGCGGTGTTCCTAAACGGCGATGCGATCCCGACTCCCAACGCACGCGGCGAACGCGTGGTCGACGATTCGTTCCTGTTGTGCTTCAACGCCAATGACAAGGCACAGGATTTCGTCACCCCCAAGGGCAACTACGCCAAGGAATGGACCGCCACGTTGGACACCGCCGAAGCGACCGGGTCCACCGACCTGGTCGTGACTGCAGGCAAGAAGATCTCGCTGCAGGCGCGGTCGTTGCTGGTGCTGCGTAAGACTGCTTGACACACATGGCTTTCCCAGTGCTGTCGACCTACCGACTGCAGATGCGCGGTGACTGCTTCACCTTCGACGACGCCATCGCAATCCTGGACTACCTCGACGAACTCGGCGTGTCGCACCTGTATCTGTCGCCGATCCTGACCGCGGCCGAGGGCTCCACCCACGGCTACGACGTCACCGATCCCACCACCGTCTCCCCCGCGCTCGGCGGCGCCGAGGGATTAGCGCGACTCTCCGCCGCTGCGCGGCAACGGAATATCGGCCTCGTTGTCGATATCGTGCCGAATCACGTGGGCGTCGACGACCCCAATCAGAACCGTTGGTGGCTCGACGTGTTGACAAAGGGCCGCACATCGCCGTACGCCTCGTACTTCGACATCGACTGGGACCTCGATCCGGACGGCCGGGTCGTCCTGCCGGTGTTGGGGTCCGACGACGATCCGGCGCCGCCGAACTATCCCGCCGACCAGACGCACTACCGGCCGATCGGATGGCGCAACGGCATCTGCGGGTATCGGCGGTTCTTCTCCATCACGTCGCTGGCTGGATTGCGCCAGGAAGACCGCGCGGTGTTCGACGCCACGCACGTGGAGGTCAAGCGGTGGTTCACCGAGGGCCTCGTCGACGGCATTCGGATCGACCATCCGGACGGATTATCCAACCCCGCAGGCTATCTGGGGTGGCTGCGCGAACTCGTCGGGCCCGACGCCTGGATCGTGATCGAGAAGATTCTCGCCGTCGGCGAACCGTTGGAGCCGACGCTGCCCGTCGCGGGCACCACCGGCTACGACGCGCTGCGCGAAATCGGCGGACTGTTTCTCGATCCCGCAGGCGCAGGCCCGCTCACCGCGTTGTTCGACTCGACTGGCAACACCTACGCCGAGATGCCGCAGTTGGCTCGACGGCTGAAAGCGCAGGCCGTCACCGACACGCTCGCAAGCGAACTCGCCCGGTTGCATCGCACCATCGCCTCCGCGACCGGTATCGACCACCCCGACGTGCCCCGCGCCGTAGCGGAATTGATCAGCCGGGTGCCCGTCTACCGCTCCGACTACCGGTCGTTGTCCCTGGTGCTGCCGGAGGCATTGGCCGAAACCGCCACGGCGCTACCGGAATTGACGCAACCGCTGAGCATCGTGGCCTCGGCGCTGTCGACCAGTGCCGAAGCGGCGGTCCGGTTGCAGCAACTGTGCGGCGCAGCGACCGCCAAGTCGATGGAAGACTGCCTGTTTTATCGGGATGCCCGCTTGGTGTCGCTGAACGAGGTCGGTGGAGAGCCGGAACGGTTCGGTGTCAGCGTCGCGGAGTTTCACGAGCGCGCCGCGGTAAGGGCCAGGCTGTGGCCGCAGGCGATGGTGGCGTTGACCACCCACGACACCAAGCGCGGTGAGGATGTGCGGGCCCGGATCGGGGTGCTCTCGCAGGTGCCGTCGTTGTGGGCGGAGTTGGTCGGCAAGTGGGTCCTCGCGGCGCCGCCGCCTGATCCCGCGACTGGACTGTTCTTGTTGCAGAACCTGTTCGGCGTGTGGCCGACCGACGGTCAGGTGACCGATGAGCTCCGCACCCGGGTGCACGCGTACGCCGAGAAAGCCGTCAGAGAAGCCGCGGTGCACACCACATGGAATGATCCGGACACCGCGTTCGAATCCGATCTGCACGCGTGGCTGGATGCGGTGATGGACGGTCCGGTCGGGGCAGGACTCACCTCTCTGATCGCCCGACTCGACGAACACGTGCGCAACGACAGCCTCGGCCAGAAACTGGTGGCGTTGACAGCCCCAGGGGTGCCCGACGTGTATCAGGGCACCGAACTGTGGGAAGACAGCCTTGTCGATCCGGACAACCGGCGACCCGTGGACTACCCGACGCGGCGGCAGGCGTCACAGCATCCGAAGATGAACATCACGAGGTCGGCGCTGCGACTGCGCCGCGACCGCCCCGACACATTCACCAACGGCGACTACACGCCGCTGCTGGCAGAAGGCGCGGGCGCCGAGCATCTGGTCGCTTTCCTGCGAGGAGACGACGTGGTGACCGCCGTCACCCGGCATTCGGTTCGCCTTGCTGAAACCGGTTGGGGCGATACGACATTGACGTTGCCCGCAGGCACCTGGACGGACCGCATCGGCGGGGGCCGATTCAGCGGAAAGGTCTCGGCCTCCGATCTGTTCGCCGGGTCCGCCGTCGCGCTGCTGGAGCGGGCCGATGACTGACTTCGCGGTGTGGGCGCCGCGGCCGCACCAGGTGCGCCTCGACGTGGACGGCACCCTGTATCCGATGGCGCGGTCCGACGACGGCTGGTGGCGGGCATCAGTCGACGCCCGACCCGATGCGCGGTACGGCTTCGTCCTCGACGACGATCCGAAGGTGCTACCGGATCCTCGCTCCGCCCGTCAGCCCGACGGCGTGCACGAACGCTCGCAGTTGTGGCAGCCCGCCGCGGACGCGTGGTCAGACGGTGGCTGGCAGGGCCTGTCGATCGAAGGCCGCGTCATCTACGAGTTGCACGTCGGCACCTTCACGCCGGCAGGCACATTCGACTCGGCGATCGAAAAACTGGACTATCTGGTCGATCTGGGCGTCGATTTCGTCGAGCTGATGCCGGTCAACGCGTTCGGCGGGACACACGGCTGGGGTTACGACGGCGTGCTCTGGTATGCGGTACACGAGCCGTATGGCGGGCCCGACGGGCTCGTGCGGCTGATCAATGCCTGCCATCAGCGTGGGCTCGGGGTGCTGATCGACGCGGTGTTCAATCACCTTGGCCCGTCAGGCAATTACCTGCCGCAGTTCGGGCCGTACCTGTCGTCGGGCAGCAACCCGTGGGGCGAGTCGATCAACATCTCCGATGCGGACGCCGACGAGGTGCGTCGCTACATCATCGACTGTGCGCTGCGATGGATGCGTGAGTTCCACGCCGACGGCCTTCGACTCGACGCCGTGCACGCGCTTGTCGACACCACCGCCATCCACATTCTCGAAGAGCTGGCCGGCGAAACCGACGCCCTGGCACAGGAGTTGGGCCGCCCCCTTTCGCTGATCGCGGAGAGCGACCTCAACGACCCCAGGCTGATCACTCCCCGCGACCGCGGCGGATACGGAATGACCGCGCAGTGGGACGACGACATCCACCACGCCGTCCACGCGGCGGTGTCGGGCGAGCAGCAGGGCTACTACTCGGATTTCGGTTCGATGGAGGCGTTGGCGCAGACGTTGACGCACGGCTACTTCCACGCGGGGACGTACTCGTCGTTTCGGCATCGTCGCCACGGACGTCCGCTCGACACGACCAGCATCCCTGCGACACGGCTGCTGGCGTACACGCTGACGCACGACCAGGTCGGCAACCGCGCGGTCGGTGACCGGCCCTCGCAGAATCTGAGCTTTGGTCAACTGGCCGTCAAGGCGGCACTCGCACTTGGATCACCGTATACCGCAATGCTTTTCATGGGTGAGGAATGGGGCTCGTCATCGCCGTTCCAGTTCTTCAGCTCGCATCCGGAGCCGGAGTTGGCGAGGGCGACCGCCGAGGGACGCAAGCGTGAGTTCGCCGAGCACGGCTGGGACGCCGACGCGATTCCGGATCCCCAGGACCCCGCGACCTTCCAACGGTCCAAGTTGAACTGGGCCGAGATCGACGAGGGCGAGCATGGCAGGCTGCGGCGGTTCTATCGGCAGCTGATCGCGTTGCGGCACAACGAACCTGACTTGGCCGATCCTTGGCTGGACCACATGCGCGTCGACTATGACGAAGCCGACCGGTGGGTGGTCATGCACCGAGGATCGTTGGCGATCGCGTGCAACCTTGGCACCGATGCCGTCGAGGTCCCGGCCACCGGCGAGGTCGTGTTGGCCTGGGGCGAGCCCGAAGTCAGGGACGGCTCAACGGTATTGGCGCCACACTCAGTCGCGGTGTTGCGATCAGAGCAGGTAGCGGTACGCGGGTGAGCCCGGCTCCAGTGTCTCGACGTGGATGTCGGAGGCCTTGATCCGGTCAAGCAGGCCTTCGAAATCGGCGGCCGAACTCAGTTCGATGCCGACGAGCGCCTCACCCGTTTCGCGGTTGTTGCGCTTGACGTATTCGAACAGGGTGATGTCGTCGTTCGGGCCGAGCACGTCGTCGAGGAACCGCCGCAGCGCACCGGGTTCCTGTGGGAAGTCGACGAGGAAGTAATGCTTGAGCCCGAGGTGCACCAACGAGCGTTCGAGCACTTCGTTGTACCGCGACACGTCGTTGTTGCCGCCCGAAATCAGGCACACCACAGTCGATCCCGGCTCGATGTCGGCCTCCATCACTGCCGCCACCGACAGCGCGCCTGCGGGCTCGGCGATGATGCCCTCGTTCTGATAGAGGTCGAGCATCGCGGTGCACACCGCGCCCTCGTCGACCGTGGTGATCGACACCATGTCACCTGCCGCGGAGAGCGCCGCGTAAGGCAGCGAGCCCGCGCGCGCCACCGCAGCGCCGTCGACGAACTGGTCGACGTGCTCCAGCGTGACGGGTTCGCCATTGGCTAGCGCGGCGACCATTGCGGCGGCGCCTGCCGGTTCGACGCCCAACACCGAGGTATTGGCCGTGCGTTCGGCCAGATAGGTGGTGACGCCGCTGATGCAGCCACCACCACCGACGGGCACGATCACCAGGTCGGGCTCGCCGTCGAGTTGATCGAGTATCTCGACGGCGATGGTGCCCTGGCCGGCCATCGTGCGCAGATCGTCGTACGGCGGCACCAGCGTGGCACCCGTGCGGGCGACGTCATCGAGTGCGGCGGCTGCCGCGACGTCGTAGGTCTTGCCGCCCACGATCAGTTCGATGAACTCGCGGCCGTGATAGCGGATGCGGTCGCGCTTCTGCTTCGGCGTCTTGGCCGGCACGTACACCCGGCCGTGCACGCCCATCGAGCGGCACGCCATCGCGAAGCCCTGCGCATGGTTGCCCGCCGACGAGCAGACCACGCCCGCGGCCTTCTCGTCCTCGGACAGCTGCATCAGCAGGTTGTGCGCGCCGCGCAGCTTGTACGAGCGGACCGCCTGCAGATCCTCGCGCTTGAGGTAGACGGTCGCGCCCGTGGCCTCCGACAACCGCTCGCTGTACTGCAGCGGGCTGCGCAGCACCACGCCGGAAATTCGCTGAGCAGCCTCGTCGATATCTGCGGCGGACAGCGGCGCAGACATTCCAGTACGACGGCTCTGGCTCAGTTCAGCGGACACCGAACAATAGTGCCACCAACCAGCGGTTTTCAGTTAATCGGGGTCAGCACGAAGACAGGAATCTGCCGGTCCGTCTTGGTCTGGTACTCCGCGTAGTCCGGCCAGGCCTCGACCGCACGCTCCCACCAGACGGCCTTCTCGTCACCCGTGACCTCGCGCGCCTCGTATTCCTTGGTGACGTCGCCGTCCTGCAACTCGACCCGCGGGTGGGCCTTGATGTTGTAGTACCAGACCGGATTCTTCGGCGCCCCGCCGAGAGACGCGACGACCGCGTACTGGCCGTCGTGCTCGACCCGCATCAGCGGCGTCTTCCGCACCTTGCCGGTCTTGGCGCCGATCGTGGTCAGCAGGATGATCGGCTTGCCCTTCATCTCGCTGCCGTCGGTGGTGCCGGTCTCGAGGATCCTGTCGGCGTCCTTGCGGACCCAGTCCCACGGGCTTGCTTCGTACTCTCCGGAAAGTGGCATCGCACCAGCGTAGACCCGCTACCGAAGTGCCCATTCAGGCCGGTGTTTCGGTTGACCGAAAACTCGCTTACGAGCTATCGTCATCTCATGACCGTGCGCGACGAAGTCAGCATCGCCGGCGTGGCGTGGCCGGTCTACAAGCTGCTGGCGCTCGCCATCGGCTTCCTGGTCCTGGTGATCGTCGCGGTCGCCACCGGCAGCGCCGCACCCTCGGTCCTTGCCGCTGCAGCAGCCGGCACCGTGGTCTGGCTGGCCCTGCGCCCGTTCCAGTCGTCTGAGCGTTAGTTCTCCAGCAGCCGCCGCAGCGCCTCGAGGTCAGCGGCCACCGCGGCAGCATCGGCATCGAATTCGGCTGACGTCATGCCGTCGCGTCGCCGCACCGTGAACAACACCTCACAGCGGGGCTCCCCGATGCCGGCGGGAATCACCCGCAGCGGGTTGTAGACGGCCTCGCCCGACGGCAGCCGGACCACGTGGTCGAGCACGCCGAACTGGTTCGGCGACGCGAACTCGACCGTCACCTGGCCCATCGGGGAATCGGCGACCCAGCCGTCGGCGGTCTGCCGAAGTTCGCCTGCGGCGAGTCCGGCGGCCCACTGCGGCCAGGTTTGTGGGTCCCCGGCGAACTCGTAGACGACTTCTGGGGCGGCTTCGATCCAAATGCTGACGTGTCGCGATTCCATCCCCTTATCGTGTCGCACACACTGACCTGATGGACACGACACCCGAACCCTCGGCGGCGGTCGACGAATTCCTCAAGCGCGCAGAGCGCTTGGCCTCCGGCGCCGAACGCCATCTACCGTCGTGGCTGCGGCCCGGCGATCCCGAGAGCCGCTTGCCAGTGCTGTTCGCGCTCGTCGCCGTGATCGGTCTGCAACTGGCAATCCCGAAGAGCTACACCGTCGTCCCCCGCTGGCCGCTGGTCGGGCTCGAGTTGCTTCTCATTGCGGTGCTGCTGTGGCTCAACCCGCTGAAACTCACCAACGCGACACGGCTCGGCCGATACGCCACCTGGGTGCTGCTCGCCGCCATCACCCTGGACAACACGCTTTCGGCGGTGCTGCTGGACGTTCGCATCCTCACTGGTGAGGTCAGCAACAAGGCTGCGGTGTTGCTGGGCAGCGGCGGGGCGATCTTCGTGACCAACATCATCGTGTTCGGCATCTGGTACTGGGAACTGGACCGCGGCGGCCCGTTCGCCCGGCGCGCGGGCGAACAGCCCTACCCGGACTTCATGTTTCCGCAGATGGACCCCGACACCGCGAAGCTGGTCAAACCGGGGTGGCGTCCGACGTTCGTCGACTATCTGTACGTCAGCCTGACCAACGCGATGGCCTTTTCTCCAACCGACACGATGCCGCTGGCCCGTTGGGCCAAGGGAATGATGGCGGTGCAGAGCCTGGTGGCGGTGACCACCATCGCGCTCGTAATCGCAAGGGCGGTGAACGTTTTGGGCTGATTGTTCAGCCTGAAAAGGGGAGTATCGTTGGCGGACATGGGAATTGCCACTACCGAACTCACGCCAGTCGAGCAGACCGCGTTCCTCACTCAATATGCCAGGGCGCTGGACAGCCGGTGGGCACGACCGATTCTCGCCGACCGGCTGGCCGACGAGGTCGTCGGCCAGATCGACTACGACTTCGCGGGTCTGGGCGTGCAGACCAGCGTCGTCTGCCAGACGGCGCTACGGGCGAAGATGCTCGACGACCGGGTGCGCGCGTTCATCCGAAAGCACCGGGACGCCGTCGTGGTTGACCTCGGCGCGGGACTGGACAGCGGCGTCTATCGTGTCGACCCGCCCTCGACGGTGGACTGGTACAGCGTGGACCTGCCTGGGATCATGTCACTTCGCGACGATGTGTTGCCGGCCCACCCGCACTCGCATTCGGTGCCCGCGTCCCTTTCCGAAAAGCATTGGCCCGATGGCATTCCCGCCGACCGCCCGACAATTCTGGTCGCTGACGGGTTGTTCGCGTTCCTGTCCGAAGCGGTGATCGTGAGCATCTTCCGGCGCATCACCGACTACTTCAGCTCCGGCGAGCTCGCGTGCAACGACTACGGCCGCATCGGCTGGGTCAGCCGAGTCGCGATCAAGCTGTCCCCGCAGAAGATGTTCAAGGACGTCGGAAGCCAATGGGGTTATGCGGGTTTCAAGGACGCCCACCATCCGGAGATGTGGAACCGGCGGCTGACATTGGTCGAGGAAGCCAGCCTGGCGCGCCAGCCCGAGGTCGACCTGTTTCCCGGTTGGATCCGGGTGGCGACAAAGCTGTCCGGCAAGAGCAAGGCAGGCGCACGCAAGGCGCGCATCCTGCGCTACGCCTTCTAGCCGCCGAGGCAGCCCGGCCCGAGCAGTGCCTTCAGGTCGCCCATCAACGCCGACGACGGTGTCACACGCAGCGAGGCATCCAGCTCCAGTGTGGTGATGCGCTCACCGCTGATCAACCGCAGATGCACCTGCGAGGTGCCGGGGTGGCGCGCCAGCACCTGCTTGAGCGCGGTCACCTTGTCGACGGTGCATTGCCGCGTCGGCAGGCTGACGGCCAGCGGACGGTTCGCCTGTGCACTCGAGAAGTCCGGCACCACAAGCTCGTTGGCGATCAGCGAGATGCGGTCGTCGCGGATGGCAACCTTGGCTCCCACCAGTACCACGGCGTCGTCGGCGATCTCCGCTCCGAACGTCGAGTACGTCTGCGGGAAGAACAGCACCTCGATGCCGCCGGTGAGGTCTTCCAATTGTGCCGAGGCCCACGGTAAGCCGTTTTTGTTCACCCGCCGGTTGACGGAGGCCAGAATTCCGCCGACGCGCACCTGCGTGTCGTTGGCGACATCGCCAGAGAGGATGGCCGGGATCTGCGTATCGACTTGCGCCGCAAGCAGATGAGCGATGCCGTTCAACGGGTGTCCCGAGACGTAGAGGCCGAGCATCTCGCGCTCGAGCGCCAGCTTGTGCTTGTCCTCCCACTCCTCGTCGGGCACCTTGATGGTGAACACCGCATCGGTCGCGGTGTCCGCACCGCCGAAGAGGTCGAACTGACCCATCGCTTCGGCCTTCTTGGTGCCCAGCACCGAGTCGACGGCGTCCGTGTGAATAAGGAACAGCCCCTTGCGCGGGTGATCGAGCGAGTCGAACGCCCCCGCCTTGATCAGGGATTCCGTCACCTTCTTGTTGCACGGGCCGATCTCGATCTTGTTCAGGTAGTCCGAGAAGTCGATGTACTTGCCCTTGTCGGTACGCGTAGCGACAAGGGACGCAACGACATTGGCGCCGACGTTGCGGACCGCACCCAGGCCGTAGCGGATGTCCTCGCCGACCGAGGTGAAGTTCAGGCTCGATTCGTTGACGTCCGGCGGCAGCACGGTGATGCCCAGTCGGCGGCAGTCGGCCAGGTACACCGCGGCCTTGTCCTTGTCGTCGCCGACCGACGTCAGCAAGCCCGCCATGTACTCGGCCGGATAGTTGGCCTTCAGATAGGCCGTCCAATAGGACACCAGGCCGTAGCCCGCGGCGTGGGACTTGTTGAACGCGTAGTCCGCGAACGGCAGCACCGTGTCCCACAGCGCCTTGATGGCCGCGGCCGAGAACCCGTTGGCCTTCATGCCCTCCGAGAAGCCCTCGAACTCCTTCTCGAGAACTTCACGCTTCTTCTTGCCCATGGCTTTTCGCAGAATGTCTGCTCGGGCGAGCGAGTAGCCGGCCACCTTCTGCGCGATGCGCATGATCTGCTCTTGGTAGACGATCAGGCCGTACGTCTCGGCGAGAATGTCGCGCAGCGGCTCCTCGAGCTCGGGATGGATCGGCTTGATGGCCTGCTTGCCGTTCTTGCGGTCGGCGTAGTCGTTGTGGGCGTTCATGCCCATCGGGCCAGGCCGGTACAGCGCGATCACTGCGACGACGTCCTGGAAACCGGTCGGCTGCATGCGGCGCAGCAGATCGCGCATCGGGCCGCCGTCGAGCTGGAAGACGCCGAGGGTGTCGCCGCGGCCGAGCAGTTGGTAGGTCGCGGGATCGTCGAGCGGGACCGACTCGAGGTCGAGGTCGACTCCCCTGTTGGCCTTGATGTTCTCCAGCGCGTCGCCGATGATCGTCAGGTTGCGCAGGCCCAGGAAGTCCATCTTCAGCAGGCCGATGGCCTCACACGACGGGTAGTCCCAGCCGGTGATGATCGCGCCGTCCTGCGGACGTTTCCACAGCGGGATGGCCTCGGTCAGCGGCTCACTGCTCATGATCACTGCGCAGGCGTGCACGCCCGAGTTACGGATCAGGCCCTCGAGACCCCGCGCGGTTTCGTAGATGGTGCGCACATCGGGGTCGGTGTCGATGAGCCCGCGAACCTCGGCGGCCTCCTTGTACCGCTCGTGGTTCGGATCGGTGATCCCGGACAGCGGGATGTCCTTGGCCATGATCGGCGGCGGCAGCGCCTTGGTGATCCGGTCGGCGATCGCGAAGCCGGGCTGGCCGTAATGGATGCGGGCCGAATCCTTCAGCGCCGCTTTGGTTTTGATGGTGCCGAAGGTGATGACCTGCGCGACCCGGTCGCTCCCCCACTTATCGGCGGCATACCGCACCATCTCACCGCGGCGGCGGTCGTCGAAGTCGATGTCGATATCGGGCATCGACGCGCGCTCGGGGTTCAGGAACCGCTCGAACAGCAGCCCGTGTTCGATCGGGTCGATATCGGTGATGCGTAGCGCATAGGCGACCAGCGAGCCGGCCGCCGAACCGCGACCCGGCCCAACCCGGATGTCGACTGAGCGGGCGTAGCTCACCAGGTCCGCGACGATCAGGAAGTAGGACGGGTAGCCCTTGGCGCAGATCACCTCGATCTCGTAGGCCGCACGGTCGACGTAGTCCTGCGGCACGCCGGAGGGGAAGCGACGCGCGAGCCCGGCGTCCACCTCGTGCTTCAACCACGACGCCTGGTCGTGTCCTTCGGGCACCGGGAAGATCGGCATGCGGTCGCGCAGTTCCCACACATCGGAGTAGGACTGCACCCGGTCGGCGATCAACAACGTCGAGTCACAGGCGCCGGGAATGTCGGCGTCCCAGATCCGCCGCATCTCCTCGGCGGATTTCAGGTAGTAGCCGTCGCCGTCGAACTTGAACCGGTTCGGATCCGACAGCGTCTTACCGGTCTGGACGCACAGCAGCGCCTCGTGGTTGTGTGCGGCGTCGCGGGTGACGTAGTGGCAGTCGTTGGTGGCCAGCGGAGGGATGCCGAGTTTCTGGCCGATTTCGAGCAGCCCGTCGCGCACCCGGCGCTCGATGTCGAGACCGTGGTCCATCAGCTCGAGGAAGTAGTTGTCCGGACCGAAGATCTCGCGCCACTTGGCTGCCGATTCCAGCGCCTCACGTTCGTGGCCGAGCCGCAGCCGCGTCTGCACCTCGCCCGACGGGCAGCCGGTGGTGGCGATGATGCCCGACGCGTGCTCGGCGATGAGTTCGGCATCCATCCGCGACCACTTGCCGAGCTGACCCTCGAACGAGGCCAGCGACGAGAGCTTGAACAGGTTGCGCAGGCCGGTTGCGTTCTCGGCGACCATGGTCAAGTGGGTGTAGGACCCGCTGCCCGAAACGTCGTCGCTCTTCTGGCTTGGGTCACCCCACAGGATGCGCTTGGTTTCGAAGCGCGACGCGGGTGCGATGTAGGCCTCGATCCCGATGATCGGCTTGATGCCCACATCGGTGGCGGCGTTGTAGAACTCGCTGGCGCCGAACATGTTTCCGTGATCGGTCATCCCGATGGCGGGCATCTGAAGCCGCTCAGCCTCGGCGAGCATCGGCTTGACCTTCGCGGCACCATCCAACATCGAGTACTCGGTGTGGTTGTGGAGGTGCACGAAGGAAGAGTTCATAGGGGAGCCAGTCTATGGCCGCGGTCCGACACTTCTCGGCGTGTCGCTGTGCGTGTCTTTGCCGGCGTGCCTCAACCGGGGAACCGGCGCGCGCCAGGCTCCAGCGGCAGCCGCAGACTGTTCACGAGATAACTCACAGTCCGGTAGGTGCCTGCGAGCATGAGCAGCTCGAGGATCGCCTCGTCGCTGTGGTGTGCAGCCAACTGCGTCCAGATGTCGTCGTCGACCGAGCAAGTCTGCTCCAGGCTGTCGCACAACCGGATGAGCACCCTGTCTTCGTCGGCCCAACACGTGTCGTCGGGCCCGCCCGCCACCAGCGACGCTATCTGCGCTTCGGTCAACCCGGCCTTGGCCGCGAAAACGGCCACGTGCACTCCCCATTCGTATTCGGCGCCGCACATTGCCGTCACGCGGTCGATGACGATCTCGCGCTGCCGAATCGTCAGGTTGCCGCGGTCGAGCAGGCCTGAGTTGAAGAACTTGAAGAACAGCCGTCGATCACGGGCCATCGTCGTGAAGAGCACCAGCGGCGGCGCGCCCCGCATGATCGCGTCGATCGCCTCTTGCATGTCGGATTCCAGCGGTGCCGATGCCGGGGCGATCCGCGCGCTATGGATTTTATAGCTTGTCATGCTGGCACTCTACGCATCGGTGCTACAAAATGTGAAGCATGACTTCCCCGAGGATCGGATCGCCGGTACGTGGCTCGACGTCAGGCAGACCGATCATGGTGGCTCTCGACACGCTTGGCCGTCGCGGCGCGCTGCGCGCGCTCTGGGAACTGCGTGGCGGCCCATTGACGTTCCGGGCGTTGCAGGCCGCCTGCGAGACCAATCCCGGTTCGCTCAACACCCGGCTCCGCGAGCTGCGAGACCTCGGGATCGTCGACCACGATGCCGGCGGATACCGGCTCACCGATCAGGGCCGTGCGCTGATGACTGCGCTTGAGCCGCTGCAGGACTGGGCCCACCAATGGGTGGCCGAGAGGCGTTAGTCGATCCGCGACCGTCCGCGCCGCAGCACCCGTCTGACGGTGGGCATCGGATGCAATTCCCAGCCGATTTGCACGAGCACCCCCGCCGCGACGAACGCGGCGATGAGGACTGCCAACCAGATGCCGACCATGGACAGCACGCTATTGCGGTCCTCCGCGGTAGGAATCGGGTGTTTCCCTCGAAAACCAAAGCGGTTGCCCTCGAAAAGGTCGTGCAACCGTCAGGGTGGCCCCGATCGGTGGCTGACCTGCGGTGACAAGATCAACCAGTCAGTTCGGGCCAGACGTCGGAAAGCCCATCGGCGCCGACGGCCGCAGGGACGGGAGCGGTCAAGCTGAGCGTTCTGCCGTTCTTCCGCTGATCTAGCAATCCCCTTGTCATCAGCCGGTGAAGTTGCTTGGCAATCTCGGCCATGTTGTTGTGTTCGACAATAAATCCGGCGTAGAAGCCCATTCCCAGGAACATCGCGAGCAACATGCTCACCACTGCGGGGCCATCGGTTTCGGCGGGAATCTCGCCACGGGCCATCGCGTCATCGATGACCGAGGCATAGAACTCCTGCACGGCGGCGACCACCGGCCCGGGGTGCTCCCGAAGGCTTGGACTGCGATGTGATTCCAACCGGGCGGTGATGACGAATCGCAACATCGACTGATCCGCGAAGCCCGATCGGTCTGCGGCCACGGCGAAGGTCGTCAGCTGGTTCAGCAGGGTATCTTGACGTTTCGCTTGGGCAATGCAGTCGGCGACAATCGAATACGCCTCTGCGATGAGGCAGTCGTAGATCTCCTCGCGGGCGTGAAAGTAGTAGTGCATGGTGGGCCGACTCAGCCCTGCACGAGACGCGATGGCCTGAAAGTTGGCGGCCTCGTACCCGCGTTCGTTGATCACTTCGCGCGCTGCGCGAAGAATGCGCGCGCGCGTCTCAGCCGAGTCGGCGCCGACTGGACGGCCGCGTCCCCTGCCCCCGGAAAACTGCTCAGCGTCGCTCCCCACGAGCAAACGCTAAGTCATTGCTAGTGGGTTTTCAACGCAAACGCCAGAAAAGATAGTCAGCAACCCCGGGATCCGTGGTGAGTTCGATGGCTCGGCGGAACGCTTTCGCCGCTTCCGCGGGCCGCCCCGCCTCGGCAAGCAGATGCGCCCGCGTGGCCCAAAACGGCTGAAAGCGCGCGGCGGCCGGGTCATCGATCGCGTCTAGACCGCGCAGCCCCGCCTCGGGTCCGTCGAGTTGGCCGTCGACCGCCGCTGCGGCCACGGCCGCGCCCAGCGACGGCGCGATTCGCAGCAGCGCCCGGTGCAGCTTGCTCAGCACATCCAGGTCGACGGCGCCGTGGGTGGCCCTGGCGCAATGGGCGGACTGGATCGCCGCCTCGTACTGGAACCGGCCAGGCGTGTGGTGCTCGTATGCGCGGCGCAGCAGACCCTCGCCACGCGCAATCAGTGCCGCATCCCAAAGGGCGGTGTCCTGTTCGTCGAGCGGGACGAAGGCGCCGTCGGTGGTGCGCCGAGCCGGTCGGCGCGCCTCCGACAGGCACACCAACGCGGCGAGACCAAGCACCTCCGGCTCATCGGGCAGCAACTCGGCGAGTACGAGCGCCAGATGCAACGCTTCGGCGGACAGCGATTCGATCGGCGCGCCCTGCGGCGCAAGTTGCCAATCAATCGAATAGGCACCGTAAACCGCTTCGAGGACCGCGGGCAGTCGCTTGGCAAGGTCGTCGCGTTCGGGTAGCACGAACGGGATGCCTGCGTCGCGGATGCGTTTCTTGGCTCGCACCAGACGCTGTGCCATGGTCGCGGGTTCAACGGCGAAAGCGGTGGCGATCGCGGTGGCCTCGACGCCGAGCACGGACTGCAACATCAGCGGTGTGCGGATGTTCGGGGCGATCGCCGGATGTGCGCAGACCAACATCAGCTCCAGCCGCCGGTCCGGTACAGCGGGCATGGCGTCATCCAAAGATGTTGGGTAATAATCGATTTCGTCCAATGGCTGGGTCATCCGGTAGCCGGAGGATTTCCAGAGGTCGCGCAATCGGTTGCGTGCCACCGTCAGCAGCCAGCCTTCGGGGTTCGCGGGTATGCCGTCGTCGGGCCACCGGGCCAGCGCGCGTTCGAACGCGTCGGCCAGCGCATCCTCGGCGGCGGCGAGATCGCGCGTCGGCGCCGCCAGCACCGCCAGCAGTCTGCCGTAGGAGTCCCGGGTGAGCTCAGCGACCAGGGACTGGACTGCTAGGGGTGGTACCACCCGCGGTCGGCGGCGTATGTCCGCGCCACCGGACGGATCTCGATCCAGCCCCAGCCGTTGGCAGGATTGCGTTGCGCCCACTTCAGCGCCTCGTCGAGGTCATCGACCTCGATGATGAAGATGCCGCCGAGTTTCTCCTTGGTGTCGGCGAACGGGCCGTCCTGGATTTCGGGCGTGCCCGCGTGGGCGGTGACGGTGGTGGTGGCGACGACGGATTCGAGCACCTCGGTGTCGATCAGCACACCGGCGTCCGACAAGTCGTCGGCGTACTGCTGGAAGGCTGCCATGGCCGGCGCCATGTCCTCCTCGGTCAATCCGACTTCTGTGCCCTCCTGGTAATGCATCAACAGGCAGTACCTCATGGCGTGGTCCTCTCTGACTCGATGGTGTCACTACGGAGATGACGATTCGAGTGCCCGCCGATCGACACGGGACCGCCACAATGCGTCGGCGGTGAACACCGCCAGCGCCACCCAGATCAACCCGAAGCCCAGCCACCGCGCCGGCGGCATCGGCTCATGGCCGACGACCACACCCCAGGTCAGCTGCATGGCCGGGGTCAGGTAGAACAGCAAGCCCATCGTCACCAGTGGCAACCGCTGAGCAGCGGCGGCGAACAGCAGCAGCGGCAGCGCCGTGAACACTCCGGACAGGATCATCAGCACCACGTGACCCGGGCCGTAGTCGGTGAAGGTGCCGCGGTTCGTCACCTGCAGCACCACGATGTAGGCGACCGCGAAGGGCGCTGCCAGTCCAGCCTCGATGCCGACGCTGACCCGCGGGTCGACGGGCACCACCTTCTTGATCGCCCCGTAGAGACCGAACGACAGTGCCAGGCCGAGCCCGATCAGGGGCAGCGAGCCGACTTCCACCGTCAGCACCACCACCGCGATCACCGCGATGCCCAACGCCGCGAACTGTGCGCGGTTGAGCCGCTCGCGGAAGACCAGTAGCCCCAGCGCCACCGTCACCAGTGGGTTGATGAAGTAGCCGAGCGCGGCGTCCACGACGTGGCCGTTGTTCACCGCGTAGATGTAGATCACCCAGTTGATCGAGATGAGGGCCGACGCCAACGTCAGCAACAGCCAAGTGCGCCCAGTGATCTGGCGGATATCGCCGAGCCGCCGCACCGCCGCGATGACAACGACCATCAGCGCCACGCACCAGATGATTCGGTGGGCCAGGATCTCGAATGCGCTGGCGGGCTTCAGCAGCGGGAAGAACGCCGGGAACAGGCCCCACGACGCGTACGCGCCGACGCCGAACAACAACCCTGAGCGACGTGAATCGCTCACAGTTCGTGGTTGCGCAACACGTCGAGCGCATGCTGCAAGTCGTGCGGATAGGGGCTGGTGATCTCCACGCGCCTGCCGTCGGCGGGGTGGGCGAACGCCAGCGATCGCGCATGCAGCCACTGGCGTTGCAGGCCAAGCTTTTTCGCCAAGGCCGGATCGGCGCCGTACGTGATGTCCCCCGCGCATGGATGGTGCAGTGCGGCGAAGTGCACCCGGATCTGGTGGGTGCGTCCGGTTTCCAGTTCGATGTCGAGCAGGCTTGCCGCCTGGTGCGCCTCGAGTGTGTCGTAGTGCGTGACGCTGTGCCGGCCCTGTTCGGTCACCGCGAACTTCCAGTCGTGTCCGCGGTGGCGCCCGATCGGCGCGTCGATGGTCCCACTGGACGGATCGGGATGCCCCTGCACCAGTGCGTGATACCGCTTTTCGACGGTGCGCTGTTTGAACGCCCGCTTGAGTACGGTGTAGGCGCGTTCCGACAGCGCGACCACCATGACGCCCGAGGTGCCGACATCCAGGCGGTGCACGATCCCCTGCCGTTCGTGGATCCCCGACGTGCTGATCCGGAAACCCGCAGCGGCGAGCCCGCCGAGCACCGTCGGCCCGTGCCATCCGACGGTCGCATGCGCGGCAACGCCTGGCGGCTTGTCGACGGCGACGATGTCGGCATCGGAGTAGAGGATCTCCATGCCCTCGATGTCGACGGGCGTATTCTCCACCGGCGCAGGCGCTTCGGGGAGCCGCACCTCCAGCCACGCGCCTGCGGTGAGCTTGTCGGACTTGCCGGCGGGGGCGCCGTCGACTTCGACGCCGCCGTCCTCGGCCAGCGCCGCGGCCGCCGTTCGCGACAGCCCGAGCAGCCGCGCCAGCCCGGCGTCGACGCGCATCCCCGCCAGTCCCTCCGGGACTGGCATCGACCGGGTCGTCACTCGGACGGGTCGGCCTTGCGGCGGCCGACGGTGTCGAAGTCAAAACCGAACAGCGACAAGGCAACCAGCAGGATCGCCCCGCCGACCACCGACGGGTCAGCGACGTTGAACACCGGCCACCAACCGATCGACAGGAAGTCCACCACGTGCCCGCGCAGCGGTCCCGGTGAGCGGAAGAACCGGTCGACCAGGTTGCCCATGGCGCCGCCGAGGATCATGCCGAGTCCGATCGCCCACCACGGCGAGACCAGTCGCCTGCCCATCCAGATGATGCCGATCACGACGCCTGTCGCGATCAAGGTCAACACCCAGGTGTAGCCGGTCGCCATCGAGAACGCCGCGCCGGAATTGCGCACCAACGTCCACGTGATGGTGTCGCCGACGATCGACACCGGCTGACCCGGGGTCAGCAACCGCACCGCGAGAACTTTCGTGACGATGTCGAGGACCAGCACGACCCCGGCGACAGTCAGGAGCAGACGCAGCCGCTTATGTGCAGGCTGCTGCGGCGCCTCCTCGTCAGTCACGGGTTCGGCCGTGCCCGGGGATTCATCAGTCACTCCCCCATCATCGCAGGAGACTGGATTTGAAATGATTCCCCCATGGGTCGCCTCGTCGTCGTCACCACCGGCGGCACCATAGCCACCAGCAGCGACGACACCGGGGTCAAGCGACCGACCCGCAGCGGCGCGGACCTGACCGCTGGTCTCGACGTCGACGTCGTCGATCTGATGGCGATGGACAGTTCGCAATTGACACCCGCGCACTGGGACCAAATCCGCGCCTCGGTGCTGTCGGCCTGCAAGAACGATGAAGCCACCGGTGTGGTCATCGCCCACGGCACCGACACCATGGAGGAGACGGCGCTCTGGCTCGAGCTGACCTATGACGGCGAGATGCCCGTGGTGGTCACCGGCGCGCTGCACAGCGCCGACGCGCCCGACGCCGACGGACCCGGGAATCTGCGTGATGCGCTGACGTTGGCCGCCAGCACGCAGGCCCGTGGGCAAGGCGTCTTGGTGACACTGGCAGGCACGGTGTGGCAGCCGCTGGGACTGCAGAAGTCTGCGACGGGTGACATGCGCGGCTTCACGGGCGACGTGCTCGGCAGCGTCGCCGACGGGCGGTTCATCGCGCAGCGGTCCAAGGACCGGCCGTTTCTCGGTCCACTGTCCGGGGACGCGCCGCGCGTTGACACCGTCGCGGTGTATCCCGGCGCAGACGCGGTCGCGATGGACGCCTGTGTCGAGGCGGGCGCTCGCGGCATCGTGCTCGAGGCCCTCGGCGCGGGTAACGCAGGCGCGGCGGTGATCGAAGGGGTGCGGCGGCATTGCCGCAACGGGGTGGCGGTCGCGGTGTCCACGCGGGTGCCCGGCGGGAAGGTCACCGCCGGTTACGGCCCGGGCAGGGACCTTGTCGACGCGGGAGCGGTGCTGGTGCCGCGGCTACCGGCGGCGCAGGCCCGCGTGCTGCTGATGGCCACCTTGGCTGCCGGCTCACCCGTCGAGGAGGTCCTCGGCCGCTGGGGCTGAGCGGGCCGCCAACTCGCTGACGAAGTCCGGCCAGTCCAGGCTGTCGACCGGGTTGGCCCGCTCGATGCCGGGGGTGTCGTCGGGAAATGTGTGCACGGGCCCCGGCCCGGTGCTGCGGGTCTCGAACCGCACGGTCATCACGCCGTGGCCCGCGCCCTGAATCCAACCGTGCCCGTGTTCGGGGTGGACCACGTCGTCGCCGACGCGCCATGCCGGCGCGGTGGCGGCCAGGTCACTGACCGTCTGCGGCAGCTGCGTGTCGGACACTTCCTCGGCCATCAGCTCGAGGTCCGGAAACAGCGACTCCTGGCGCACATCGGACAGCCCCGAAAAGCCAACGCCGACAAGGCGAATCGGGCCGATTTCGACGGGGTCGAGCAGCAGCCGCCTTGCCATCGCGATCAAGGTCGGGGCGTCCGTCGTCGCGTACGGCAGCGTGGCCGACCGCGTCAGGATGCTCATGTCGGACTTCTTCAGCTTCACCGTCACGGTGCGGGCCCCGCGACCGTCTTTCTCCAACCGTGCATGCGCATGCTCGCCGATCGGCCCTGCGGCTTCCCGCAACTGGTCGAGGGTTGTCAGGTCTTCGGGGAAGGTCGATTCTGCGCTGATCTGTTTGGCCGGAGCGTTCTCGGCGACCGGTCGATCGTCGATGCCCTGTGCTAGGCGGTGCAGCGAGGGGCCGACGGTCGCCCCGAGGATGTTCGCGGCCTCGGCGTCCGTCAGTGCCGCAAGCTGGCCTACGGTGTCGATACCGAGCCGGTGCAGTTTCTCCTCGGCCACGGGCCCGATGCCCCACAGCCGTCGCACCGGAAGGCTGTGCAGCAGAACGGTTTCCTCGTCGCGGCGCACCACCCGGATGCCGTTCGGCTTGGCCAGGTCCGACGCGATCTTCGCGATCTGCTTGCCCGATCCCGCACCGACGGATGCGACCAGGCCCGTCTCCTCGCGGATCCGGTCCTTGAGGTGTCGGCAGAACGCGTCGACATCTGCGGCGTCAGCGCCGGAAAGCTCGGTTGGCTCGCCGAAGGCTTCGTCGAACGAGAGCTGCTCGAGGACGGGCACCAGCGTTCGGACGGTCTCGAACACGCGGCGGCTGGCTACGCCGTAGACCACGCCGCGTGGCGGTAACACCACGGCCGGGGCGCCGACCAGGCGGCGAGCCTGATGCATGGGCATCGCCGATCGGGCGCCATAGACGCGGGCCTCGTAGCTTGCCCCTGCGACAACACCGCGGCCGCCCAGCCCGCCGACGAGCACGGGACGCCCCCGCAGGGTTGGCCGGGTCAGCTGCTCGACGGACGCGAAGAACGCGTCCATGTCGAAGTGCAGCACCCAGCGCGAATCCACGGTTCCCGATGCTATGGCCACCGCCCGACCTCGCCGACCGTGTCCCCGAGGGACACTCTTCTGCAAAGCGTCATCATTTGTTGACAGCGCTGGAAAGTGCGGCTCCGTTGAGAGAGGTTTTGATGGCTACCGAGAAGACCGACTATCGCCTCAACGGCGTACGAATCGTGCACGCCGACGAACTGGACACCAACACCGCGCAGACGCCCGGCATGAATCGCGCGGCAGCGATCAATGCCGCCACTGCGGGGGCCGACAAGTTGTGGGCAGGCACGGCTGTCATCCATCCCGATGCCAAGACCGGACCGCATCACCACGGGCACCTCGAGAGCGTGATCTACGTCGTCGCGGGCCGGGCCAGGATGCGATGGGGCGACCGTCTCGAGTTCACCGCCGAAGCAGGCCCCGGCGACTTCATCTACGTCCCGCCGTACGTGCCGCACCAGGAGATCAACGCAAGCCCCGACGAACCCCTCTCGTGCGTCGTCGTGCGCAGCGACCAGGAACCGGTCGTCGTCAACCTGGATTTGCCCGATGTGGAAGTCGAACCCGAGCACGTGCGGTGGGTCGACGACATCCACCCGGGCAACTAGCAATCCCGCAACCGCCGATGCCAGATCGATAGCCTGACGGAATGCACGATGTGCCGATTCGCGACGAGACGATCCGCCTGGGTCAGTTCCTGAAACTGGCGGGGCTGATCGACAGCGGCGCAGACGCCAAGGTCGTCATCGCCGACGGGCTGGTCGTCGTGAACGGCGAGATCGAACGCCGCCGCGGCAGGCAGCTTCGTTCCGGCGACACCGTGACGTTCGACGGCCGTGGCGCACGGGTCGGCTGAGTCGCCCGGCTAGGCCTTGGCGATCGCCACCCGCACGCCGTCGCCGACCTCGGCGCCTTCCACCGGCTCGCCGAATTCGAAAGTGGTGGCCAGGATCTCGCCCGCGATCAGGTCGGCATGCGTCTGGGCCCACTGCGCCTTGTCCTCGGGCACCGAGATCGTCACCTGGATCCGGTCGGACACGTCGAGGCCCGTCGACTTGCGCAGATCCTGCAACTCCCGAATCAGGTCGCGTGCCCAGCCCTCGGCTTCCAGCTCCGGCGTCACGGTGCCGTCGAGCACCACCAAGCCGGCGCCGTCGGACAGCGCGGTGGTGAACTCGGGGTCGGCGGCCACCAGCCGCGAGCTGTACTCCTCGGGCTGCAGCACGGCAGGCCCCGCAGTCAACGTGCCGTCCTCGTTGAGGACCGCCTCGCCCGCCTTGACGGCCTTGATCGCCGCCTGCACGTCCTTGCCGAGCCGCGGACCGGCCACCTTGGCATTGACGGTCAGATCGAATCGACCGTAGGTGTCGATGTCGTCGGTGAGCTCGACGGCCTTCACGTTGAGCTCGTCGGCCAGCAGATCGGTGAACGGCGAAAGCCGCTGCGGATTCTCTACTGCCACAGTCAGTTTCGGCAAAGGTAGCCGCACCCGCAGCTTCTTCGCCTTGCGCAACGATGACGCCGCCGAGGCGACCTCGCGCACCTGGTCCATGGCCGCGACGAGTTCTGGATCCGCTGGCACCACACCGGCTTCGGGCCAGTCGGTCAGATGCACCGACCGCTCGCCGGTCACGCCGCGCCAGATCACCTCGGTGATCAACGGAAGCAGCGGCGCCGCCAGCCTGCCCGTCACCTCGAGCACCGTGTGCAGCGTGTCGATGGCGTCGGGATCCTCTTCCCAGAACCGCTGACGCGACCGGCGCACGTACCAGTTCGTCAGCGCTTCGGTGAACTGGCGCAGCTGATCACACGCGCCGTAGATGTCGCAGACGTCCAGCGACTCGGTCAGGTCGTCACGCAGTTCGGCGAGCTTGGCCAGGATGTAGCGGTCGAGCACATGCTGCGAATCGGTGCGCCAGGTGCCCTTCTTCGGCGCGTAGAGCGCCAGGAACGTGTAGGCGTTCCACAACGGCAACAGCACCTGTCGGACGCCTTCGCGGATGCCCTGCTCGGTGACGATCAGGTTGCCGCCGCGCAGGATCGGCGACGCCATCAGGAACCACCGCATGGCGTCGGAGCCGTCGCGGTCGAACACCTCGGTCACATCGGGATAGTTGCGCAGCGACTTGCTCATCTTCTGGCCGTCGTTGCCCAGCACAATGCCGTGTGCCACACAGGTTTTGAAGGCCGGGCGGTCGAACAGCGCGGTCGCCAGCACATGCATCGTGTAGAACCAGCCGCGGGTCTGGCCGATGTACTCGACGATGAAGTCGCCGGGAAAGTGCGTGTCGAACCAGTCCTGGTTCTCGAACGGATAGTGCACCTGCGCATACGGCATCGACCCCGAGTCGAACCACACGTCGAACACATCCTCGATGCGCCGCATCGTCGACTTACCGGTCGGGTCATCAGGATTGGGCCGGGTCAACTCGTCGATGTACGGCCGGTGCAGATTGTCCGGTCGCACCCCGAAGTCGCGCTCGAGCTCGTCGAGGCTGCCGTAAACGTCGATCCTCGGGTAGTCCGGGTCGTCGGACTTCCACACCGGAATCGGACTGCCCCAGTAGCGGTTTCGCGAGATCGACCAGTCGCGCGCATTGGACAGCCATTTGCCGAACTGGCCGTCCTTGACGTGTTCGGGATACCAGGTGATGTCCTCGTTGAGCTCGACCATGCGGTCGCGGAAGTCGGTGACCTTGATGAACCACGACGATACGGCCCGATAGATCAACGGGTTTCGGCACCGCCAGCAGTGCGGGTAGGAGTGCTCGTAGGTTTCATGGCGCAACAGCACCGCGCCATTGACCCCCGCCGACCGGCCATGGTTCTTCAGGTCGCGGATGATCTGCGGGTTGGCGTCGAATACGTGCTGGCCCGCATAGTCGGCCACGGTCTTGTCGAAGCGGCCCTTGGCGTCCACCGGTGTGACGGCCGAGATGCCCGCCGCCTGCGTGACCACCATGTCGTCCTCGCCGTAGGCGGGCGACATGTGCACGATGCCCGTGCCGTCCTCGGTGCTGACGTAATCGGCGGCCAGCACCCGAAACGAGTTCGGCGCGTCCATGAAATACGGGAACGGCGGCAGATACCGCGTCTCGACCAGATCCCGGCCGGTGTAGGTGGCAAGCACTTCGGGTTCCTCACCGAGTTCGCGGGCGTAGGCCGCGAGCCGTGCCTGTGCCAGCACGTAGCGCCGCTCGTCGGGACCCTGCACCAGTACATATTCGACATCGGGCCCGACTGCGACCGCCTGGTTCGACGGCAGCGTCCACGGCGTCGTCGTCCAGATCAGCAAATGAGCGCCCTCGAGCGGGCCGTCGGCAACGCGGAAGCCGACGGTGATCGCCGGGTCCTGCCGACTCTGATAGACGTCGTCGTCCATCCGGAGTTCATGGTTGGACAGCGGTGTTTCGTCGTTCCAGCAGTACGGCAGCACCCGATTGCCTTCGTAGGCAAGGCCTTTGTCCCACAACTGCTTGAACGCCCAGATCACCGACTCCATGAAGGTCGGGTCCAGCGTCTTGTAGTCGTTGTCGAAGTCGACCCAGCGCGCCTGCCGGGTGACGTAGGCCCGCCATTCGTTCGTGTACTTGAGCACCGATTCGCGGCACGCGTCGTTGAACTTCTCGATGCCCATCTCTTCGATCTGGGCCTTGTCGGCGATGCCGAGTTGGCGCTGCACCTCGAGTTCGGCGGGCAGGCCGTGGGTGTCCCAACCGAACCGGCGCTCCACCTTGTAGCCGCGCATCGTGCGGTAGCGCGGCACGATGTCCTTCACGTAGCCAGTCAGCAGGTGGCCGTAGTGCGGCAGACCGTTGGCGAACGGCGGGCCGTCGTAGAACACGTATTCCGGTGCGCCGTCGCGACGCGCGACACTCGCGCGGAACGTGTCGTCGGACTCCCAGTAATCGAGGACGTCGAGTTCGAGCTCCGGGAACTTCGGAGCGCCGGATGTCGGCTTCGGATATGCAGTCACTGTGGTCCGTCGTCTCCATGCCAGATCTCTCGGCACGGGGACGACGTCGCGCCGGTGCGCGAGCGCCGCGGTACCACCCCGCTTGCGCACACAGGTGTGCGCCGCTCAACTGCAGGCGATGACGGGCCCACCCGTTCGGGTCTACTTGGCTGGTTCAGCTGTTCTTCCGAAGGCTCCCCGGTGATGGCCGGATCGGTGCCGTTGGGTCGATTCTAGTGGCCGCCGCAAATCAGGGCTGACCAGGCGGCGCGCCGCCTCTGCCGCCGCGCCCCTGCGCTCGGCCAGCGTGTCACCCGCCGACTCCGGCATACCGGCAGCCCAAACCGCGTAGCTTCGCGACATGAGCGATCACACGTACCGAATCATCGAGATCGTCGGCAGCTCGCCCGACAGCATCGACGAAGCGATCCGCAACGGGATATCCCGTGCCTCGGAGACCATGCGCGGTCTCGACTGGTTCGAGGTGCAGTCAGTTCGTGGGCACCTGGCAGACGGCGCCATCGGGCATTTCCAGGTAACGATGAAGGTTGGGTTCCGCCTGGAAGATGCCCGATGACGTCAGACCGGAGCGGCGGCGTCTGAAGTCATCTCGAAGACCGCCAGCGGGAACTGTTCCGTGAGCTCTTCGATGGTGTAGCGGTCGAACCGGGTGGTGTCGTACCACCAGTCGAGGTGCAGCTCGCCGTCGATGCGGTACACCCGCAGCTCGAGTGCATAGCCAAGGCCCGGCGGCGTCTCGTATGAGGGGTCGGTTCCATCGGCCAGTGTGCCGATGTAGTTGAGGAAGATCTCCGGCGACAGCGGGGACGACGGCGCGGGGCTTGCACTGAGCAGGCGGTGCACGTCGCGGAGCATGTCGGTCGGACTCGCTTGCAGCGACGTCGCGCACAGCAGCGGGATGCCGTGAAGCAGCCAGCGCCGCTCTCCGGTGACGTCGATTGCGACGACGCCGTCACCGATGGTGCGAGCGATGGTCCGGCCGAGCGCGGCAAGCAAGATCTCGTCGGCCGCCACCCCCAGCCATTCCGTTGCTCCGTCAACTTCCGCGGTCAACTCTTCGGAAGGCGGTGTGGACAGTTTGTCCAGGACAGGAGCAGTCCCGTCTGCAATGTCATGGTCGACAACCCGCAACGTGGCCATGGCCAGGGTGTCGACCGGATACGTCATCTCGCTGGTCTGATCAGCTAAATAGGGAGCAACCATGTAGCTAACATAACACCGGTTTCCCAAAATTGGGAGAGTGCTCCCAAAAGTGTGACACCTGCGTCAATAACGGCTAAGCCATCCGATTTGCGAAGGGTACTGCCCAAAAGCGGGAAGTCCAGCTATCGTAAGTGCATGCCACGGACCGACGAGAACGGCAGACAGCTCAAGGCGTTGCTTGACTATCTCCTAGACGGCGACATCGATGCCAAGGACATCTATGACGCGTTGGGGATCTCGAGCAGCACGTACTACCGGCGGATAAAGGAAGACGACTATCCGAACGCCGAGGAACTGCGGCGAGTCGCCGACAGGTTCGCGCTTAGCTACCCGGACCTGCAGATCCAGTTCGGATTGATGAGCCGCCAGGAAGTGTGGAGCTACGTCGAGTCGGCCCCGTTCACGACGATGACGGCCGTGCAGGACACCGTGCAGACCAAGCAGACGACCCGCCCGCCGAAGTTATCCGAGATGAAGCCGAGGGCGGACGCTCCTCCTCTTTAATCCGGCTAAGCCGTACACTTTGCTGACAGGCTCAGTACGAAGGCGACTCCCATGGCTCTGGCAACCCTGATAGCGATCACCCTGGCATGTATCGGGTGGAGTTTGTGGATCCGTCGCGTCACCTGGTCGTCTCGCTGGGAGTTCGCTGCGACCCTGAACATCGCATTGCAGGGCGGCGCGGTTCTGCTGATGTCTCCGTGGGCGTCGGAGACGCTCGGTCATTGGCTGCACGCGATGACCGGCAAGTGGAATCTCGAGGACTACATCGGCCACGACCTCTACATCGTCGCCGCGTCCGCCGTCGTGTACAACGCGCTGGGCAGGCTGCAGGACGACCACTCGCTGCAGAGAACCTTCAAGCAGTACGTCGAATATCCGGCGACACTGTGCATCCCGCTGCTGCTGGTCACGTTCACCCTCGGCAACGGCGCGAAGATATACAAGGCCGACTTCTTCCAGGTGCCCACCGACTTCTGGCTGAACATCTACTGGCTGCTGCTTTGCGGCATGCTGATCTACCTGCTGACCTACGGCGCCAGGGCGCTGCTCGTGCTGCGCAAGGATCCGCGTTCGCGCCGGGTGGCCAACATCTATCTCGTCGCCTCGGCGGCGGGCGTGGCCGCATGCGTCGTCCGGCTTGCCACCGCCTTCATCACGCCGCTTCAGACCACCTGGGGCGGTACCACCCTGGTGTGGGTGTTCGCGTGCATGTGCGGTGCGGGATTCGCGATCACATCGGCGGAGTCCTGGCGCAACAAGACCAAATGGTTCACCAACGCCAACCGCTGAATTACAGCGCGACGGGCTTCTGCACGTCGTAGGGCGCGCCGAATGCAGGCACCGTCTGATAGCCCCGCGCGCGCGCCTGCGCGGCGTCGCGGCGGATCAGCGCATAGACCCCCGCGAAGGCCGCCTGGTCGAGCACCATCCTGGTGAGCAGTCGGTTGTGGACGAACCCGAACGACAACCCGGTCTCAGGATCGGCCCAGCCCACCGAACCGGCCAGACCCGCGTGCCCGAAGCCAGGCATCAGCCCCGGCGGGAACGGCAGCGAGTGGTAGCCAAGGTGGAAGCTCATCGGCACGAAGATGTTCCGGTCCGGCAGCAGGCTTGGTTTGCCGATGCAGCCCGTCACCCGCTCCTGCGAAAGGAACTGCCTGCCGTCGATTCGGCCGCCATTGGCCAGCGCGCCATACATCTTGGCCAGGCCTCTGGCTGTCGTCACGCCGTTGGCAGCGGGTATCTCGGAGTCCAGGAACGGGATATCCCCTTGCACAACGGCTTTCATGCCCGGGAAGTACATCGAGCCGAACACCCCTGAGTACTGCATGGCGGCGACCCGGGGCGCGACGAAGTTGAAGATCGGATTGCTCAGCGTGCCCTGCGGCGCGAGGATCTGCGCGGCGCGTGTCGGCGAATCGGCCGGCGGACGGCCCAAGTGCAACCCGTCGGTGTTCAGCGGCTCGGCCAACTCCTCGCGGATCAGCGCGCGCATGCCCTTGCCGGTGACGGCGCGGGCGAGGCCCGACATCAGCCAGCCATACGTCAGCGCGTGATACGCCGGCTTACCGTGCAGCACCCTGTTCACCGACGCCGCGGCCAGGCGGGCCTCCATCGCCATGTGGTCCAGCAGTTCGGCCTTGCTCACGCCGTTGAGCTGGGACAGCCCGGCGCGGTGGCGCATCACGTTACGCACAGTGATCTCGGCCTTGCCGTTGGCCGCGAATTCGGGCCAGTAGGCAGCGACGGGGGCGTCGTAGTCGATCAGCCCGCGGTCGGCCAGTCGGTGGATGACCGTCGACGCGAGACCTTTCGTCACCGACCACACCATCGCGCCGGTATCCGCGGTCCAGTACTCCGTGCCGCGGCGGTCGGCGTATCCCGTCCAGACGTCGACTACCGGTTCGCCGTGGAGGTAGACGGCAAGCGCACCGCCACCGAATCGCTTACCGGGAAACAGCTGGGAAAATGCGCGCACCGTGCAGGCGAAGCTCGAGTCGGCCGCGCCCTGTATGCCGTGAGGGAGCGCTGCGCTGCGCTCCCGGCTTTTGACACCCGTCACAATGTATTGAATTTACCTGCAACCCCGGCAAATAAACGAAGTGTTACCAATTAGTTAGATCCCTGCACGTCAGCCGCATCGAGCAGCTGTTGCGCAGCAAGCGCGGGGGTCAGCTCGCCGTCGCGCACCTGGCGTTCCACCTCGGCGCGGAGCTTCCGCACGGCCGGATGCGACAGCACCCGGTCCAGGACGGTGTCGCGAACCATCGACCATGTCCAGTCCACCTGCTGGGCTCGCCTGCGGGTCTCGAACTCCCCCGCGTCGGTGAGCACCTGGCGGTGTTTGAGCACGGTGTCCCACAGCTCGGTGAGGCCGCTGCCCTCCACCGCGCTCATGGTGAGAACCGGTGGGCGCCAAAGGGTTTCGCGTGGATATATGAGCCGAATCGCTCCTGCGAGCTCGCGCGCCGCCTTCTTGGCCTCGGCCGCGTGCTCACCGTCGGCCTTGTTCACTACCACGATGTCGGCGAGTTCGAGCACGCCCTTCTTGATGCCCTGCAGTTGGTCGCCGGTGCGCGCCAGCGTCAGGAACACGAACGTGTCGACCATGTTGGCCACGGTCACCTCTGACTGCCCGACACCGACGGTCTCGACCAGGATCACGTCGAAGCCGGCCGCCTCGAGCAACACGATGGTTTCGCGGGTGGCCTTCGCGACGCCGCCGAGCGTGCCCGAAGTCGGCGACGGCCGGATGTACGCGTCGGGATGCACCGCGAGCTGAGCCATCCGGGTCTTGTCACCGAGGATGGAGCCGCCGGTGCGGGTGGACGACGGGTCGACGGCCAGCACTGCGACCCGGTGGCCCTGCTCGATCAAATACACGCCGAGCGCTTCGATGGTCGTCGACTTGCCGACACCGGGCACCCCGGTGATGCCGACGTGCATCGCGCCACCGGCTTCGGGCATCAGCTCGAGCAGCAGTTGTTGAGCCTGCTCGCGATGATCCGGGCGGGTCGACTCGACCAGCGTGATGGCTCTCGGCAGGGCGGCGCGGTCGCCGCTGCGGACGGCCGCCGCGAGTTCTTCGACCGGGGTGGTCATCTAGCCGAGGCGGTAGCCAAGCCGCTCGGCCAGCTTCTGCAGCAGGCCGATCGCGGCGTCGGCGATGACTGTGCCCGGCGGGAAGATCGCCGTCGCACCGGCGGCATACAGCTCGTCGAAGTCGCCGGGTGGGATGACGCCGCCGACGACGATCATGATGTCGGGCCTGCCCACCTCGGCGAGCGCGTCGCGCAGTGCCGGCACCAGCGTCAGGTGCCCGGCGGCCAGCGACGAGACCCCGACCACGTGCACGTCGTTGTCGGCGGCTTGGCGCGCCACCTCTTCCGGAGTCGAGAACAGTGAGCCGACGTCGACGTCAAAGCCGATGTCCGCGAACGCCGTTGCGATCACCTTCTGACCGCGATCGTGCCCGTCCTGGCCCATCTTGGCGACCAGGATCCGGGGCCTGCGGCCGTCGGCCTCGGCGAACTTCTCGACCAACTCTGTGGCGCTGGAGATATTGCTGACCTTTCCGACTTCGTCGCGGTAGACCCCGGCGATGGTACGGATCTCGGCCTGATGGCGCCCCCAAACCCTCTCGAGCGCATCGGAGATCTCGCCTACGGTGGCCTTGGCCCGGGCGGCGTTGATGGCGAGTTCGAGCAAGTTGCCATCACCTTCGGTGGCGGCCCGGCTCAGCTCGGTCAGCGCGGCCTCGACGGCGTTCGGGTCGCGGTCGGCGCGTAGCTGCTGCAACTTGGCGATCTGTTCGGCGCGCACCCTGCTGTTCTCGACCTTGAGCACTTCGATCTCGTGGTCTTCGTCAACCTGATACTTGTTGACGCCGATCACCGGCTGCTGCCCCGAGTCGATGCGGGCCTGCGTGCGGGCGGCCGCCTCTTCGATCCGCATCTTGGGGATGCCGTCGCTGATCGCCTGCGCCATGCCGCCGTGCTCGTTGACCTCTTTGATGTGCGCGCGCACCTTCTCGGCCAGTTGATGGGTCAGCCACTCGACGTAGTACGAACCACCCCACGGGTCGATCGGCCGTGTGGTACCCGACTCCTGCTGCAGCAGCAGCTGGGTGTTTCGCGCGATGCGGGCGGAGAAGTCGGTCGGCAACGCAAGCGCCTCGTCGAGCGCGTTGGTGTGCAGCGACTGGGTGTGCCCCTGGGTGGCGGCCATCGCCTCGATGCAGGTGCGCGCGACGTTGTTGAACGGATCCTGCGCCGTCAGCGACCAGCCAGAGGTCTGCGAATGTGTGCGCAATGAAAGCGATTTCGCGTCCTTGGGGTTGAACTCCGCGACCAGTTCGCTCCACAGCAGCCGGCCTGCGCGCAGCTTGGCGACCTCCATGAAGAAATTCATCCCGATGCCCCAGAAGAACGAGAGCCGGGGCGCGAACTTGTCGATGTCCAGGCCCGCGTCGAGTCCCGCCTTGATGTACTCGACACCGTCGGCAAGGGTGTACGCCAGCTCCAGATCGGCTGTGGCACCGGCCTCCTGGATATGGTAGCCGGAGATCGAGATCGAGTTGAACTTCGGCATCTTGGTGCTGGTGTAGCCGAAGATGTCGGAGATGATCCGCATCGACGCCTTGGGCGGGTAGATGTAGGTGTTGCGGACCATGAATTCTTTGAGGATGTCGTTCTGGATGGTCCCGGCCAGCTTCTCCGGCGCCACTCCCTGTTCCTCTGCTGCCACCACATACAGCGCGAGGATCGGCAGCACTGCGCCGTTCATGGTCATCGAGACCGAGACCGTCGACAGATCGATGCCGTCGAACAGCTGGCGCATGTCGAGGATCGAATCGATTGCCACGCCCGCCATTCCGACGTCGCCCTGCACGCGCGGGTGGTCGGAGTCATAGCCGCGGTGGGTCGCAAGGTCGAATGCGACCGAGAGACCCTTTTGGCCTGCGGCGAGGTTGCGCCGGTAGAACGCATTCGACTCTGCAGCGGTGGAGAACCCGGCGTACTGGCGGATGGTCCACGGCTGATTGACGTACATGGTCGGGTACGGACCGCGGATGTAGGGCGCCTCGCCGGGGAAACTGTTCAGCGGGTAGCCGGACTCGACGGCGGCATCACGGTCTGCGCCGATGTACACCGGCTTGACGTCGATGCCCTCAGGGGTGGCCCAATCCAACTGGTCCGGGGTGTAACCGTGCGCGGCGGCCGCGGCTTCGACGTGCTTGGCGACGGCGGCAGCGGTGGCCGGCGCGCTGTTCTGCTCGCCGTGCAGTGGTACGTCGGCGAAACTGCCGATTCCAGTGGTCGCGGTCACCTCAGGCCCCCAATCGGGTGAGCAGGTCGGACAGCACCTCGACCGCGTCGATCTTTGCGGTCACATAGCCGTCGGGTTTCGAATTAACTTCGGCCACAGCCTTTTCCGGGCCTGCGAGCAGGACGTGCGAAACGCCGGCCTTGCGCGCGGCCTCGACGGCCGCCGAGGCCTCTGCGGCGTAGCGGGCGTCGGTGCCGCAGATCACCGCGACTTTGGCTGCCGCGTCCTCGGTGACCGCCTCGATGCCGCCGGAGGCCAGCAGGTTGGTCGCGAACGTGGTGCGAATGTTGTGTTCGGCCAGCGGCCCGAGCGGCAGCAGCAATACCGTCGGCCGCGATCCGGTCTTTTCCAGGAACGCGTCTGATCGTTCCCGCAGCGCCTCGAAGCCCGCGGCGTAGCGCACCACGTTCTCCAGGGAATCACCTTGCGGTAGTGGAGGTTCCGCCAGGTTCGGATACTCGTTGACGCCGGTGATCGCGGTGCGCCGATGCGCGATGTCGTCGGCGCGGCGCTCGGCCACCTCGGTGATCTGCGCGACGACATAGTCGCGGGCGGTCTCGAAGCCACCGCGGGATTCGATGTCCTGGAAGTGTTTCCACGCCTGCTCGGCAAGGCTCTTGGTGAGATCCTCGACAAACCATGAACCGCCCGCGGGGTCGAGCACCCGGCCGATGTGCGACTCCTCCAGCAGTAGCAGTTGGGTGTTGCGGGCAATACGGCGCGCGAAACTCGCTGCGGTGCCGGGGAACCCACCGGGTATGGCGACGTCGAACGGGTGAACCAGCACGGTGTCCGCCCCGCCTGCGCCCGCGGAGAACGCCGCCACTGTGGTGCGCAGCATGTTCACCCAGGGATCGCGCTGCGCCATCATCGGCAGCGACGTGACCGCATGCACCCGGGCGGCTCCCGCGTCGGGCTCCCCCACCACCTCTGCCACGCGGGCCCACAGCCGGCGCGCCACGCGCAGCTTCGCGATGGTCATGAATTGGTCGTCGTCGGCGGCGAACCGGAAACTGAGCTGTCGCAGTGCATCCCGCGGTGCGATGCCGCCGTCCCCGAGCGACCGCAGATACCCGACGGCCGCGGCGATGCTGCCCGCCAACTCCCAGGATGCGCTGGCGCCGAGATTGTGGAACGCCGGGCCGTCGACGGTGATCGCGCGCACGCCGCCGTCGTACCCGGTGGCCTTCGCGGCCACGGCAACGACATCGGCGAGGTTCGCCGTGGCGCGCCCGCTCAGCGGCGCGGTCAACGGGTCGGCACCGAGATCCACCGAAAGCCGCGAGCGCTGGTCGTCGTCGAGATCGGTCAACAGTGCCAGCACCGCATCCGATGCGGCGACGTAGTCGGCACCCGCGTCGAGCACGATCGGCACCAGATCGAGGAACACACCGTCGAGCAGCCGATCCAGCCCCGAGCCGCCGACGCGCAGCACCAGCGCGCTGACGCCTTCGGTCAACGCAACCAGCACAGCGCCGTTCGCGTCGGCCGGCGAGGATCCGTCGACAGGAAAGACTTCGGCAACCCGCCAGCCGGACTTGACGTCGCGCAGCGCATCGCCACCGCGCACGAACGGCCACTGCCCCGGCAGTGCCGGTTCCGGCAGCTCGTCGAGCGAGGTGTAGAGCGGGCGGACCGGAAAATCTTCGTAGGTCGGCGAGTCCAGCAGCCGCTCAGGCTCGGCTGGCAAATCCGCGGGGTCACGCCGGGTGCTCTTGGCAAGGACGCCGGCTACCGCCGAGCGCCACCTCGCGACATCGGAATCCGTAACACCGGGTTTCTGCACAGCCATCAGGCTAAATGATCGCCATCACAGCAGCGCCTGCCGGTTGGCCGACTCACACCGATGCGCAGAACGTGTCGCCGCCGCGCGGGCCGTAGTGTTGGTAGGCGTGAAACCCGTCGTCAGCACCCTGCGCGCGCTGCGTGCTGCGGTGATTTCCACGGCGTCGACGGTTTCGCCCCGCCGCTTCATCGCGATCCTGACAGCAATTGTGATTCTCGTCGCAGTTGCCTGGCTGGTGCCGCTGCCGACAGCTATTCAGCTGCGTGATTGGGTGAAAGCGGCCGGTCCGTGGTTCCCGCTGGCGTTCCTCGCGGCACACATTGTGATGACGGTCTTCCCGTTTCCCCGCACCGTGTTCACACTCGCCGCAGGCCTGCTCTTCGGGCCCTACCTAGGTGTGCCGCTGGCGGTGCTGGCCAGCACCGTGAGCGCTGTCATCGCGCTGCTGTTGGTGCGCGCCGCAGGCTGGCAGCTGAGTCGGCTGGTCAAGCACTCGCGGGTGGAGTCGGTCGACGCGCGGCTACGCGAGCGCGGCTGGCCGACGGTGATCTCCATGCGAATGATCCCGGCGATGCCGTTCTCGGTCGTCAACTACGCGTGCGGAGCCTCCGCGGTGCGCGTACTCCCGTACACACTGGCCACCGTGGTGGGTCTGCTGCCAGGCACCGCCGCCGTCGTCATCCTTGGCGACGCGCTGACCGGCCACGTCAGCCCGCTGCTGTTCGTGGTGTCGCTGTGCACCGCGAGCATCGGCATCGCGGGGTTGATCTACGAGATCCGTATCCACCGCCGCCATCACCGCGACCGGCTCGCCGACTCGGCTCCCGACACCGAGCCGGCGATCACCGGTTGAGTCGACTAGCCGCCGTGCCGTCCAGGAGCCTGCGGCGGCCCGTCCTGTGGCTGCTGTGACAGCGGCGGATACTGCATCGTCGGCATGGTGTCGTGCGGCAGCGGCGGCGGCGGCAAGGCGCCGATGCCCGATGAGCCACGCGCGTCCGCCTCGGCCTTGGCGACGGCCTGCGCGATCGCCGGGTCTGTCTGCGTCGTGAACCACTCGGCGACCTCGTCGGAATCGTCTTCTGGCGCAGGCAGATCCTCCTCTACCGGAGACGGGGTGTAGCGGAATACACCGTCAGAGCCCGGGGCGCCCAGCATCTTGGTGAAGCCCTCCAGTGCCGAGCCGAAGTCGCTGGGCACCAGCCAGACCTTGTTCGCCTCGCCCTTGGCCATCTGCGGAAGCGTCTGCAGGTACTGATAGGCCAACATCTCCGGGGTCGGCCTGCCCCTCTTGATCGCGGCGAAGGTCTTCTCGATCGCCTTCGCCTGGCCCTGTGCCTGCAGGTAGGACGCTGCCCGTTCGCCCTGGGCGCGCAGCATGCGCGACTGCCGATCGGCCTCGGCCGCGAGGATCGCCGCCTGCTTGGCACCCTCTGCCGCGAGAATCTGCGCCTGCTTCTGGCCTTCGGCCTGTTTGATCGACGCCTCGCGGGAGCCCTCCGCGGTCAGAATCATGGCCCGCTTCTCGCGGTCGGCGCGCATCTGCTTTTCCATCGAATCCTGGATCGACGGCGGCGGGTCGATGCTGCGCAGCTCTACTCGTGCCACCCGCAGACCCCATCGGCCGGTGGCCTCGTCGAGCACGCCGCGCAGCTGCCCGTTGATCTGATCGCGCGACGTCAGCGTCTGCTCCAACGTCATGCCGCCGACCACATTGCGCAGCGTGGTGGTGGTCAGCTGCTCGACGCCGACGATGTAGTTGCTGATCTGGTAGACCGCCGCCTGCGGGTTGGTGACCTGGAAGTACACCACGGTGTCGATGTTGACAGTCAGGTTGTCCTCGGTGATCACCGGCTGCGGCGGGAACGAGACCACCCGTTCGCGCAGGTCTACTCTGGCGCGGATTTTGTCGACGAACGGCAGCAGCAGCGTCAGCTGACCGGACACGGTCTTGCTGTAGCGGCCCAGCCGTTCGATGACCGCGGCCTCGGCCTGCGGGATCAGCGCGATCGACTTGGCCACGATGATGGCGGCGAATACCACCAGCACCCCGACCAGGATCAGGCCGGCGACGGCACCTTCCATGACGCGTTCCTTCCTAGGTTGTCCAGTTTTCTCTAGACCACTTTTTGAACGACCGCGGTGGCGCCGTCAATGTGCACGACGGTGACGTGGTCGCCCGGTTCGTAGACATCGTCGTCGTTGTACGGGCGCGCCGTCCAGATTTCGCCATCGAGTTTCACCTGGCCTTCATGGCGCGCCACCCGATCGAGCACCAGCGCGCTCTTTCCCTCGAGCGCTTTGACCGGCTCAGGCAGGCCCTTGCCCGACATGAAATGACGCTTCAGCGCGGGCCGCACCAGCACCAGCAACAGCACCGACACGACCAGGAAAACCGCGCCGTGCACCCAGAAGTCGTCGAAGACCAGACTCGAACCGGCTGCGGCCAGCGCGCCGCCACCGAGCATCAGCAGGAACATGTCGCCAGTGAGCGCTTCGGCCCCGGCGAGGGCCAGTGCGGCGATTAGCCAGAGCAGCGGGACGGCCATGCCGCCAGCCTATCGCGTAGCCGACCCAAACAGCCGCTAACAACTACACTGCGAGCATCATGTGGTGCCCCAGTGTCTCCCTTTCGGTTTGGGCCAACGCCTGGCTCGCAGGCGCCGCCGCGCCTGATGATGTCCTCGACGCGTTATCGCAATGGGCGTCAAGGCATTCCGTAACCGCGTACGACTCGGTGGCGGCAGGCCGCACGGGTTTGCCGTGGCCAGACTTGAACGACGCGGGCGCAGTGTCGCTGCTGCAGACCGTGCGCACAGCCGCAGGAGCGGGGCTCCGCGCACCCGCCATCGGCGTGGTGCTGCCGGTGCCTGGCGATGTGCGCGGACTCCCTGCAGGTACCCAATTTCAGCGCGACGCGGTGACCGCAGGCGAAGCCGTCATCATCGGCCGTGATGCATCAACCGCGGTAGGTCTTGTCCCTGAATTCGAGTACGACGAATTGGAAGACGAGTCCGATTTCGAGCCGGAGCCGACCGCATTGTCGTGGACGGTGTATTCGGTGCCGACGCAGGCCTCTGCCGAATTCGTCGACCTCGGTGAGGCGGAATACGCATTGCGCGCTGCGGTCCGGTCGGCCGCAGATGCATTGGGCGCCATCCGCGCCGCGGGCACCGACGTGGCCGACCCGCGCGGACTCGTCGAGCAAGTACTCGAAGGCAGCAGGGGCCATCGGGTGCCCGATCACGCGCCCACGCGCGCGGTGCGCGTGCTCGAAAACGCCGCTCACATCGACGCGATCGTGACCGTCAGCTCCGGGCTGATCCCGATCGGATTGCAGACGTCATCGGAAGTCCAGATCGCCAGCGAAGCGCTGCGACCGCTGTCCTCGGTGGTGCGATCGGCTCGGATCGCGGCGATCAGCGCGATTCTGCACTCGGCGTGGAGCGGCTAACGCAGTTCGGCGTGCAGACCTCCCCGTTCACCGAAAACCCTTGCAGCGCAGGTGCATCGGGACCGGGCACCCTGACGGGCTCGCGGCCGTCGCGCAACTCGTCGAGTAGATCGGCGACCAGCCTCGCGAATCGCGGATCGGCGTTCGGCGTCGCGGCCCGTGCGAATGCGATGCCGAGATCCTGGGCGTGGCCGCGTAGCTCGTTGTCCAGATCCCACACCACCTCGATGTGATCGGCGACGAAACCGATCGGACAGACGATCACGGCCTTGGTGCCGCCCTCGGCAAGTGCCGTCAAATGATCGGCGATATCGGGCTCGAGCCACGGCACCTGCGGCGGCCCGGAGCGCGACTGCCAGACTTGGTCGTAGTCGGCGTAGCCGGCCGCAGTGGCGACCAAGCGCGACGCATAGGCCACCTGACGGCTGTAAAGATCTGCACCACAACGGTTTCGGGCCGCAAGCGGAATCGAATGCGCGGTGAACACCAGGCGCGCGTCCCCGGAAACGGTCTGTGCGGCAGCGCCGATGGTCTCGGCGAACATCTCGACGAACAAGGGGTGGTCGAAGTACTGGCGCAGCTTCACCAGTTCGGGCGCTCCCTCGCCGGCTGCATCCCTGGCCCTGGCGATGTCCTCCACGTACTGCGTGCAGCTGGAGTAGCCGCCCCATGCCGAAGTGGCGAACACCGCGGCCCGACGAATCCCGTTGTCGCGCATGGTCGCGACAGTGTCCTCGACGTAGGGTTCCCAGTTTCGGTTGCCGAAGTAAACGGGTAGGTCGATTTCGGCCTCGAGCGCGCTGATCAACTCGCGGTTGATGCCGTTGATCGGCGACACGCCGCCGAAGTGCAGGTAGTGCTCGGCGACCGAGGCGAGCCGTTCGCGCGGGATACCGCGGCCGCGAGTGACGTTCTCCAGGAACGGCATCACATGTTCGGGCGCCTCCGGTCCGCCGAACGACAGGAGCAGAAGCGCGTCAAAATTCATCTAGAGCAGCTGTGTGCTGGCGCCGCCGTCGGCGTAGATGATGGTGCCGGTCGTCGCGGGCAGCCAATCGGACAGCAACGCGCACACCGTCTTTGCCACCGGCGTCGGGTCCTTCATGTTCCAGCCGATCGGGGCGCGTTGATCCCAGCCCTCCTCGAGCAGCTGCATCTGGGCGCCGGCCTCCTCGCCGAGCGCACCGCCGACGATGGCGCTCATCGCCAGTGTCCGGATCGGCCCGGCGGCAACAAGATTCGACCGAACGCCGTATTTACCGGCCTCCCGCGCCACGAACCGGTTCACCGATTCGAGAGCGCTCTTGGCCACGGTCATCCAGTTGTAGGCGGGCATCGCCCTGGTGGGGTCGAAGTCCATGCCGACGATGCCGCCGCCGGAATTCATGATCGGCAGCAGCGCCTTGGCCAGCGAAGCGTACGAGTACGCCGAGATGTGAATGCCCTTGGCGACGTCCTCATACGGCGCGTCGAAGAACGGGTTGATGCCCATGCCGGTCTGCGGCATGTACCCGATCGAGTGCACCACCCCGTCGAGCTTGTTGCCCTCACCGATCACCTCGGTGACCCGGTCGGCCAAAGACGCCAGGTGCTCCTCGTTCTGCACGTCGAGTTCCAGCAGCGGAGCCTTCTCCGGCAGCCGGTCGGCGATGCGCTGGATCAGCTTCATCCGGTCGAAACCGGTCAGCACCAGCTCGGCACCGGCCTCCTGCGCCACCTTGGCGATGTGGAACGCGATCGACGAGTCGGTGATGATCCCCGTTACGAGGATGCGCTTGCCTTCGAGCAAACCTGTCATGTCAAAGTCCTTCTCTCTCTTAGTGGCCCATGCCCATGCCGCCGTCGACCGGGATCACCGCACCGGCGATGTAGCTCGCGTCTTCGGACGCCAGGAAGCTGACGGCCCCGGCGACGTCCTCGGCGGTGCCGACCCGCTTCGCCGGGATGAACTCCAGTGCCCCGGCCTGGATTCGCTCGTCCAGCGCGCGGGTCATCTCGGTGTCGATGTAGCCCGGTGCCACCACATTGGCGGTGACGCCGGCCTTGGACAGCTCCCTGGAGATCGAACGGGCCATCCCGATCAGACCGGCCTTCGCGGCCGCGTAGTTGGACTGGTTGCCGATCCCCCACATCCCCGAGACCGAACCGATGAAGATGATCCGCCCGAACCGGTTGCGCTGCATGCTGCGCGACGCCCGCTGAGCCACGCGGAACGCCCCGGTGAGATTGGCGTTGATGACGTTCTCGAACCGCTCTTCTGTCATCCGAATCAGGAACGCATCCTGGGAAATGCCTGCGTTGGACACCAGCACCTCGACCGGGCCCTGATGCTCCTCGACCTCCTTGAAGGCGCGGTCGACGGCAGCGTTGTCGGTGACGTCACACACGACGCCGAACAGCCCGTCCGGCGCGCCAGATCCGCGGTGGGTCACGGCGACCTTGTGGCCGTCGGCGGCCAGCCGTTGGGCGATGGCCAGGCCGATGCCGCGGTTTCCGCCGGTCACCAGCACGGAACGCGATACGAATTCGGGCATGACCGCCAACTTAGTGCCTGGGGAGCATTCTTAAGAAATCGCCTTACGGCGGGCAGGAGCGCAGCGACATGGGGATATGACTAGTTGGGTAGGCGCCGGTTGATGAACAACGCGCCAAGCGCCGCCAGCGCCAGCACCAACGCGCCGAGTCGCAGCCAGCCCGCGCTCGCGTCGCCCTTGCGGGTTTCGTAGCCGATCTGCTCCTGGAGGTTCGTGAAGACTTCCTTGAGCTGCTCGACATCGGACGCGGTGTAGGACTGTCCATTGGACAGCTGGGCGATCTTCTTCAGCATCTCGTCGTCGACGGGTACCGGCGTCCGCTGGCCGTTCATCTCGACGAAGCCGTACTGGGTGCCGAAGGCCACCGTGGAGATCGGCACGCCCTGATCCTTGGCGGCCCGCGCCGCGGTGTAGGCGCCCTTGGGATTGTCGGGGTTGGACGGCACCGTCTCCTTGCCGTCGGACATCAACACGATGCGGGCAGGCGGTGGGGTGTCGCCGCCGCCGATCACCGCACCGACGGTGGAGATGGCCTGCAGCGCCGTGAAGATGGCCTCACCGGTCGCGGTGCGGTCGGCCACCTGCAGCTTGTCGATCGCATTCTTGGACGCATCACGATTGGTGGTCGGCGACACCAACACGGTCGCGGTGCCCGCATAGGCGATCAGCCCGAGGTTGATGCCGGGAGTCATCTGATCGACGAACTGCTTGGCCGCCTCCTGCGTGGCCGCCAGCCGGTTCGGTGACACGTCGGTGGCCTTCATGGATTGCGACACATCGACGACGAGCATCACCACCGCACGGTTGCGCGGAATCTTGACATCGTGCGTCGGCCCAGCCATCGCGATGGTGAACAGCACGAGCGACAACACCAACAGGATCGTCGGCACATGCCGCCAACGCGGCGGTCGCTTGGGCGCAACGCTTTCCAGCAGTTCCGTGTTGGCAAAGCGCTGCATTCTCTTGCGGCGCGCCGCCTGCATGGCGAGATACAGTCCGACCAGCCCGAGCACCGCAATGAGGAACAGGAAGAACCACGGGTGGTCGAAGCCCGTCAGCGTCATCGGTCCGAGCAACGGTAAAGTCATGTGCCAGTTGTCATTTCAGTTGCGTCAGTCGGGTAGTCGGCGGTTGATCAGCATCGCAGCCAGCGCCGCCAAAGCCAGCACCAGCGCGCCGAGCCGCAGCCAGCCCGCGCTCGCATCGCCCTTGCGGGTCTCGTAGCCGATCTGCTCCTGCAGGTTGGTGAAGACTTCCTTGAGCTGCTCCAGGCTCGAGGCGGTGTAGGCCTGACCGCCCGACAACTCGGCGATCTTCTTCAGCATCTCGTCGTCAACCGGGACGGGCTGGCGCTGATCGTTGATTTCGACGTAGCCGTACGGCGTGCCGAATGACACCGTCGAAATCGGCACGCCCTGGTCCTTCGAAGTACGCGCGGCCGTGTAGGCGCCCTTCGGATTGTCCGGGTTCGACGGCACCGTCTCCTTGCCGTCGGACATCAACACGATGCGGGCTGGAGGCGGCTCATCTCCCCCGCCGATCACCGCGCCGACGGTGGCGATGGCCTGCAGCGCCGTGAAGATGCCTTCGCCGGTCGCCGTGCGGTCGGCCAACTGCAGTTTGTCGATCGCGTTCTTCGACGCCTCGCGGTTGGTGGTCGGTGACACCAGCACCGTCGCCGTGCCCGCGTACGCGATCAGCCCGAGGTTGATCCCGGGCGTGAGCTGATCGGCGAATTGTTTGGCCGCCTCTTGCGCGGCGGCCAGCCGGTTCGGCGACACGTCGGTGGCCCGCATCGACTGCGACACGTCGATGACGAGCATCACCACCGCGCGGTTGCGCGGAATGCGGACGTCATGCGTCGGCCCGGCCATGGCGACGGTGAACATCAACAGCGACAACACCAGCAGGATCGCGGGCAGATGCCGCCAGCGCGAAGGCCTTTTGGGCGCAACGCTTTCCAGCAACTCCATGTTCGCAAAGCGCAGCATTCGCTTGTGCCGGGCCACCTGCACCAGCACGTAGAGCGCGGCGATCGCGACGACAGCGATGAGGAAGAGAAAAAACCACGCGTGTTCGAAGCCCGACAGCGTCATCGGTCCGAGCAACGGTAATGTCATATGCCAGTTGTCATTTCGTCGGATTACGTCCGGCCGGCGAGTGCTCCACGGCGGCGGTTGGCGACAAATCGGACGACGTCGGCGATCCAGTCCCGGTCGGTGCGCAGCGAGAGCAACGGTGCGTCGCAACGCCGTAGCGTGCGCGCCACCTCGGCACGATGGGCGGCCGCGGCTTTCTCGAAGTCGTCGCGCAGTTGCGCGTCAATGGTGAACTCCCGGGTCACCCCGCTTTCAGCGTCCTGCAGGATGACGTCGCCCACGTCGGGAAGTTCCACATCCCGAGGGTCGAGGATCTCGATGCCGAGCACCTCGTGTCGGCCCGCTATCGCCCGCAGCGGACGCATCCAGTTGATCGGCCCGAGGAAATCGCTGATGATCACCGCCATGCCGCGGCGCCGTTCCGGACGCCGCAGCGCGTCGATGGCGGCGGCCAGGTCGCCGCGTACCCCCGTCGGCGCCTTCGGCATTGTCGCGATGGTGCGCAACAGTTCCTGCTCGTGCATGCGGCCCGACAGTGCCGGAACGCGCCGCACCGAGTCGCCGTTGGCGATGATCGCACCGATCCGGTTACCGCCGCCGCTGTTGAGGAACGTGATCGCAGCCGCGGCCGCGACCGCCAGATCGCGCTTTTCGCAACCGGTGGTGCCGAAGTCCAGGCTGGCCGACATGTCGACCACCAACCACGTCTCGAGCTCACGGTCGGCGATCATCTGACGCACATGCGGGTGAGTGGTGCGCGCGGTGACCGACCAGTCCATCCTGCGTACGTCGTCGCCGGGCTGGTAGAGCCGCGACTCCCCCGGCTCGGACCCCGGCCCCGGCAGCAGCCCGAGGTGGTCGCCGTGCAGCACGCCGTCGAGCTTGCGGCGCACAGTCAGCTCCAGCTTGCGCAGTGCCGCTGTCAGCGCGGGGTCACGAATCTCCCCGCGCTTGAGCGACGGCAGGTCGACCCCTCGTCTGGAAGTAGTCACCGATTACCGGCGGCAGCCGCTGCTGCCGGCATGACCGGCTGCACCGAATGACCTTGCTGCGGAATGGCATTCACCTGCGGGAGCGCCACCGTCTGCAGGATCCGGTTGATCACGGTCTCCGAAGAGATCTCGTCGGCCAGCGCGTCGTAGGTGAGCACGAGCCGGTGCCGCAGCACGTCGGGGATGACCTCGACGACGTCCTGCGGGATCACGTAGTCGCGGCCACGCACCAGTGCCAGCGCGCGCGAGGCCGCGATGATGCCGAGGGACGCGCGCGGCGAGGCGCCGTAGGCGATCCACGCCTTGGCGTCGGGCATGCCGAACTTCTCGGGGTGCCGGGTCGCGGTGACGATGCGCACCACATAGTCGACGAGCGCGTGGTGCACGAAGTTGTTGGACGCCACGTCCTGCAGGCGCAGTAGATCACCGGGGGCCAGGATCTGCTTGGGCTCCGGCGGCTTGACGCCCATCCGGTACACGATCTCCCGCTCCTCCTCCGGAGTCGGGTAGTCGATGTTGAGCTTGAACAGGAAGCGGTCGCGCTGCGCCTCGGGCAGTTGGTAAACACCTTCCTGCTCGATCGGGTTCTGCGTGGCCATCACCAGGAACGGGGCCGGCAACGGGAACGTCTTGCCGCCGATCGAGATCTTGCGCTCGGCCATCACCTCGAGCAGCGCCGACTGCACCTTGGCGGGTGCACGGTTGATCTCGTCGGCGAGCAGGAAGTTGACCACCACCGGACCGAGTTCGATGTCGAACTCCTCTTTGCCCTGGCGATAGATCCGCGTGCCGACGATGTCGGTTGGCACCAGGTCAGGGGTGAACTGGATGCGGGCGAACGTGCCGCCGACGACCTTCGCGAAGGTCTCGACGGCCAACGTCTTGGCCACCCCGGGCACGCCTTCGAGCAACACGTGCCCCTTGGCGAGCAGGCCGACCAGCATCCGCTCGACCAACTGATCCTGGCCGACGATGATCCGCTTGACCTCGAAGATGGCGCGCTCGAGGGTGTGCACCTCCTGCTGCAGGCCTCCGTTGTTCGGCGGCGCGGCGTGGGAGGCGGGGTTACCGGGGTTGTAGGCCTGTGTTGGGGCCTGTCCGGAATAACCTCCAGCGCCCTGCGGCGGCCCACTCGGTGAACTCATCAACGGTCCTTCCAGATCTGTTAAGACGCTGGTCGCAGCGGCGTCGGCCGGAGTTGGCCGCACGCTCGCCGTCAACTATTCCAGGCAGTCCGGAATCCGTCGACGTTGCCCAGCGAAGTGTCGCCTGGTCGAACGGCATTCACCAGGAGTGCTCAGGTTTAACTCAGGCCACGCTCAGCTTTCGATAATTCGCGCGGCGTACGGCTGCAGACCCCCCTGCCGCACTGGACTGACCGTCACGTGGCCGGCGGCGCTCGACGCTTCCAGCATCCGCCCGCCACCCAGGTACAGCGTGACGTGCTGCGTGCCGCCGGGGCCGTAGAACAACAGGTCGCCGCGTTTGGCCTGCGACAGCGGCACCTTGCGGCCGGTGTTGTATTGGTCGCCGGAGTACTTGGGGATCAGCACGCCGACGCCTGCGAACGCGTAGCGGGTGAATCCGGAACAGTCGTAGCCGATCTTGCCCGCATCTTCGTCGACGCCTGCGCTCGGACCGTTCGGCGTGCCACCGCCCCAGGAGTACGGCACACCCATCTGGGAGGCGCCGCGGCGGATCACGTACTCGATCGCCTGCGGACCACGCACGCGCGCGCCCGGGGAAACCGCTCCTGTGCTTGGCGAGCCGCCGAGGCCGATGCTGGCGAGGAACTGCTGGCCCAGATTCTGTGTCGTTTGAAGGGCCACCTGCGTCGCCTGAAACGACGCGTTGGCGATCGCGACGGGATCGCCGGGCGCACCGGCGCTGAGGATCTTCGGCAGCGTCGGATCCCATTGCCCGTCGTCGGGGGCGGCGATCGCGGGTGCAGCAAGGCCAAGCAGCAGCGCGACGGCGATCAGTAGTCCAATTGTTATGCGGCGCAGAGGATTCACCATTCGATCATTCGAGTCACGTACGGGGTCATGCCGCTGGTGCGCACCGGCGAGATCTTCACCACGGACCCCGTGTACGGAGCCTCGAGCATCTGACCGTCACCGAGGTACATCGCGACGTGCTGGCTGGCGTTGGGCCCGTAGAAGATCATGTCGCCACGACGCATCTGCGACGACGGGACCTTGCGGCCCGCGTTGTACTGCGAGCCCGAGTAGTGGTCGAGCTTGATGCCGACGCCTGCGAACATGTACAGCATCAGCCCCGAACAGTCGAAACCGACTGTGCCGGCACCGGAATCGATGCCGCGGCTCGCGCCGGCGGCGTTGCCGCCACCCCACGAGTACGGCGTGCCCCGCACCGCGAGGCCGCGGTTGATCACGTACTCGGTCGCCTGGCGGCCATACACGCGCGGAATTGCGCCGTTGGTGTAGCCGCTCGGCGTCGGCACCAGGCCGATCTTCTGCAGGAAGCCGCGACCCATCTGCTGGGTCACCTGTGCCGATGTCGACGCGTAACCGAGGATCGTGTTGATGATCGCGATCGGGTCACCGCTGACGAACGCGCTCGGGATCGCAGGAAGAGTGGGATCCCACAGCGAATCCCACTTCTGACCGCCCCCATCGCGTGCCCCCGGCGCCCGATCCCAGTTCGCGTTCGGGTCACCGACGCGCGCCGCAGCGGGCTGGGCCGCAGGCGCACCGGTTGCGGGGGCCGACCAGTTGCGCGCGTCCTCGAGCTTGGCCTGCGCCGCGGCCCGTTCGGCGGTCAACTGATCGAGTTGGGACTGCTGGTCCTTGAACGTCTGTTGCGCGGTGGTGAGCGCCGAAACCGCGTTCTGCTGACTGGCTTCGGCGTCGACGACGGCCTTGTCGGCGTTCTGCTTCGCCAACCGTGCGGCCGACTCCTTGTTCACCTGCTCGGTGCGGGCCCGCTGGAGATCGGTGATGATCTGCTGTGAACTCACTGCCAGTGTCTGACCGGCCGCCGCGGTCGACAGGATGTCGGCAGGATCGGTGGCCGTCAGATAGGAATCCGAAGGACCGCTGACATACGTTGCGGCAGCGAAGGTGTCGAATCGCTGTTGGGCCGCCGCGATCGCGGCGTTCGCCTCCGAGACGCGCTGTGCGCTTGCGTCCACTTCCTGTTGTGCGGCCGCGGCATTCTCGCGCGCTGTCTGCACATCGACGATCGCCTTGTTGACGCTTTCCTGTTGCGCCTGAATCGAGGCGCCGAGGTCTTGCAGCTTCTGATTGGCGTTCGCCACAGCCGCGACAAGCTCGCCGAGGGTGTCCGAGCTGGCGGGCTGCCCGACCGCCAGGCCAGGAGTCGCGAGCAGCATGCCGATGGCAAGCATCACCGCGCGGACCCGAGGGTTGCGTCTCATCCGACCGTGTCTCCTATGGCTCGCACGCTGTGTGCAGTCACAACAATCACAACTGCAACATCAGCCACCGATTGCACGGTACGTCACATCTGACGCTAAGGAAACTTTAGTCACAAATTACAAGTCTGTAATTGAATGTAGCGTTATCCCGCTGTGACTTTTCTATTTGCAATGCGGAAGCAGAAACGCGCCAAATGCGCTGCCAGAGGGGTTTTTACGGCTGTTCGCGGCGCGCTCTGATTTGTAACGCGCGGGTGGCGACGACCGCTGCAATCACCGCCAGCACGAGCACAATGGTGAATGGCGTCCACGGGAAATGTTGCGTCGTCAACTCACTGACGAAATTCTTGGAAGACTGCACCGCATCGCCGGTCTTGGCGACGTCCTGACCCGCCTCGAGAGTCACCCGGTCATAGGTCGGGCTGTAAGTCCCCGCCCACCCGGGGCTGATCACCAAAACGGTGGAACCGGGGTACGCCTTGCCGACCGCGGTGGCGACATCGCGCAGCGGGGTGTCGATCGGCGGGCTCTGGTCCATCACGACGATCTTGAGATCGATGCCTTTTTGCTTGGCGTCGGCGACCACGCCGGCCAGGCCGGCCTTGTCCTGGCTGGCCGAAGCACTCACGCCATCGTCGCGAACATCGGCGAAGACGAGGTTCATGCAGGCGTCCGGCGGGGTCGCCGGGTCCTGCCCGACCGTCGCGCATACCTGAGGCGGGATGTACGTCGGCAGAAACGGGAGCACGTGCGGTCCGGTCACACGGGCACGGTACGCGATGAGTGGGTATGCGGGTGGCAGCACTCACCCACGAGGACGAGACTAAAAGCACCCCTGGGTTGATTCTCAGGACAAGCGTACTGTTAGAATTGTGACCGCCGACGACACAGCCCGTCGCGGCGATATCGAGCCGGGAGTTGATGTGAGCAGCAAAGATTCGGTGAATTCGTTTGGCGCCCGCGACACCTTGAAGGTCGGGGACAAGAGTTATCAGATCTACCGCCTCGATGCGGTGGCCGGAACCGAGAAACTGCCATACAGCCTCAAGGTGCTCGCCGAGAATCTGCTGCGCACCGAGGACGGCGCCAACATCACCAAGGACCACATCGAGGCGATAGCGAACTGGGACCCGTCGGCCGACCCCAGCGTGGAGATCCAGTTCACCCCCGCCCGAGTGATCATGCAGGACTTCACGGGCGTCCCGTGCATCGTCGACCTGGCCACCATGCGCGAGGCGGTCGGCGACCTCGGTGGCGACCCGGACAAGGTGAACCCGCTGGCGCCTGCCGATCTCGTCATCGACCACTCCGTGATCGCCGATCTGTTCGGCACCGCGAACGCATTCGAGCGCAACGTCGAGATCGAGTACGAGCGCAACGGCGAGCGCTACCAGTTCTTGCGCTGGGGCCAGGGCGCGTTCGACGACTTCAAGGTGGTGCCGCCCGGTACCGGCATCGTGCACCAGGTCAACATCGAATACCTGGCCAGCGTCGTCTTCGAGCGCGACGGCGTGGCCTACCCCGACACGTGCGTCGGCACCGACAGCCACACGACGATGGAGAACGGCCTCGGCGTGCTCGGCTGGGGCGTCGGCGGCATCGAGGCCGAGGCGGCCATGCTGGGCCAGCCGGTGTCGATGCTCATCCCCCGTGTCGTCGGTTTCAAGCTCTCCGGGGAGCGGCAGCCCGGCGTGACCGCCACCGACGTGGTGCTCACCGTCACCGAGATGCTGCGCAAGCACGGCGTGGTCGGCAAGTTCGTCGAGTTCTACGGCGAGGGCGTCGCCGAGGTGCCGCTGGCCAACCGCGCAACGCTGGGCAACATGAGCCCCGAATTCGGTTCCACCGCAGCAATTTTCCCGATCGACGAGGTGACAATCGACTACCTGCGGATGACGGGCCGCAGCGATGAGCAACTCGCGCTGGTCGAGGCGTACGCCAAGGAACAGGGCATGTGGCACGACCCAGAGCGCGAGCCGAAGTACTCCGAGTACATCGAGCTCGACCTGTCCGATGTCGTGCCCTCGATCGCAGGGCCGAAACGGCCGCAGGACCGGATCGCGCTTGGCGACGCAAAGACCGCTTTCCGCAAGGACATTCACAACTACGTAGAGGAGAACCTGCCCGCCGAGCACACCAAGCTCGACGAGGCGGTCGAGGAGTCCTTCCCCGCCAGCGACCCGGCATCCAGCCTGGCCTTCGCTGATGACGACGCGGTCGTGCCTTCGGCGGCCGTCGGCGCCAACGGCAGGCCGAGCAGTCCGGTCGAGGTGAAATCCGACGACCGCGGCGAGTTCATCCTCGACCACGGCGCGGTGGTGATCGCAGCCATCACGTCGTGCACCAACACGTCCAACCCCGAGGTGATGCTGGGTGCGGCGCTGCTTGCGAAGAACGCCGTCGAGAAGGGTCTGACGGCCAAGCCGTGGGTGAAGACGACGATGGCGCCGGGTTCGCAGGTGGTCACCGAGTACTACGACAAGGCCGGGCTGTGGCCGTACCTGGAGAAGCTCGGCTTCTACCTGGTGGGCTACGGATGCACCACATGCATCGGCAACTCGGGTCCGCTGCCCGAGGAGATCAGCAAGGCGGTCAACGACGCCGACCTGTCGGTCACCGCGGTGCTGTCGGGTAACCGCAACTTCGAGGGCCGCATCAACCCGGACGTGAAGATGAACTACCTGGCGTCGCCGCCGCTGGTGATCGCCTACGCGCTGGCCGGCACCATGGACTTCGACTTCGAGGCCGAACCGCTTGGCAAGGATTCCGACGGCAACGAGGTCTTCCTCAAGGACATCTGGCCATCGCAGAAGGACATCAACGACACCATCGCGTCGGCGATCAACACCGAGATGTTCGTCAAGAACTACTCCGACGTCTTCAAGGGCGACGACCGGTGGCGCAACCTGCCGACCCCGTCGGGCAACACCTTCGAATGGGACACGAACTCAACGTACGTGCGCAAGCCTCCGTACTTCGACGGCATGCCCGCCGAGCCGCAGCCGGTCACCGACATCAAGGGTGCGAGAGTGCTGGCGCTGCTGGGTGATTCGGTGACCACCGACCACATCTCCCCCGCAGGCAGCATCAAGCCCGGCACGCCGGCCGCGCAATATCTCGACGAGCACGGGGTCGACAAGAAGGACTACAACTCCTACGGCTCGCGGCGCGGCAACCACGAGGTGATGATCCGCGGCACGTTCGCCAACATCCGGTTGCGCAATCAACTTCTCGATGACGTGTCCGGCGGCTATACCCGCGACTTCACCAAGGACGGCGAACAGGCGTTCATCTACGACGCCGCGCAAAACTATGCGGCGCAGGACATTCCGCTTGTCGTGCTCGGCGGCAAGGAATACGGCTCAGGCTCGTCGCGCGACTGGGCGGCCAAGGGCACCAGCCTGCTCGGTGTGCGCGCGGTCATCACCGAGTCGTTCGAGCGCATCCACCGGTCGAACCTGATCGGCATGGGTGTGATCCCGCTGCAGTTCCCCGAAGGCGAATCCGCCGCGAGCCTGAAGCTGGACGGCACCGAGACGTTCGACATCAGCGGCATCGAGGCGCTCAACGACGGCAAGACGCCGAAGACCGTCCATGTCACCGCCACGAAGGAGGACGGCTCGAAGGTGGAGTTCGACGCCGTCGTGCGCATCGATACCCCCGGTGAAGCGGACTACTACCGCAACGGCGGCATCTTGCAGTACGTGCTGCGCAACATGCTGAAGTCGTAAGCGCAGACATGCCCCGGGTAACCGAAGACCATCTGGCGGCGCGACGCCGGCAGATCCTCGACGGCGCCCGGCGCTGTTTCGCCGAATACGGCTATGACAAGGCCACCGTGCGACGGCTCGAGCAGACGATCGGGCTGTCGCGCGGTGCCATCTTTCACCATTTCCGCGACAAGGACACGCTGTTCTTCGAACTGGCCCGCGAGGATGCCGAGCGAATGGCCGATGTCGCGTCGCGGGAGGGGTTGGTTCAGGTGATGCGCGACATGCTTGCCGCTCCCGACCAGTTCGACTGGCTGGCGACGCGGCTGGAGATCGCGCGCAAGCTGCGCAACGATCCGGCGTTCAACCGCGGCTGGTCGGAGCGCTCGGCCGAGTTGTCGGCGGCGACCACCCAACGGCTGCGCACGCAGAAGCAGGCGGGCCGGCTCCGCGACGACGTGCCGAGCGCGGTCCTGCAGACGTATCTTGACCTTGTGCTGGACGGCCTGGTTGCGCGGCTGGCGTCCGGCGACGAACCCGAAAAGCTCAGTGCCGTACTCGACCTCGTCGAGGCCTCGCTGCGCCAGCAACCGTCCTAGCTTGCCTTGCGGCTGCGATGGTTGGGTCCGCCCCGACTGCGCATGGTCGTACCCGACTCGCGCAACATGCTATGGATCGAGCCATACGAGCGGCCGGTGTTGGCCACCAACGTACGGATGCTCGCGCCCCCCTCGTATGCGCTGCGCAATTCGTTCAGGACTTCATCCCGGGACTTGTTCAGTTTCTTCATCGACATCTCTCCCCACGTTTGATGCCCCGACCCCTACCCAATACCCAGCGTAGGAAGCGTTCACACCCAACGGGCGGAATTGATGAAACAGTTCGCAATTCGCGCTCAGGCGAGCTCGATCAGGTCGCGATAGTCGTTGGACCAGAAGTCTTCGGTGCCGTCGGGCAGCAGCACCACGCGTTGCGGGTCGAGTGCTTCGGCGGCGCCTGGGTCGTGCGTCACCAACACCACTGCGCCGACGTACGACCGCAGTGCGTCGAGCACCTGCTCGCGCGACGCGGGGTCGAGGTTGTTGGTCGGCTCGTCGAGCAGAAGCACGTTCGCGGTCGATGCCACCAGACCGGCGAGCGCGAGGCGGGTCTTCTCACCGCCGGACAACGTGCCGGCGGGCTGATCAAGCTGCGCACCGCTGAACATGAAGGCGCCCAACAGACCCCGCAGTTCCTGCTCACCCGTGTCGGGCGCGGCGTGACGGATGTTCTGCCACACCGTCGCCAAGTTGTCGAGCGTGTCGTGTTCCTGCGCAAAGTAGCCGATCTTCATTCCGTGGCCCGGCTCGAGGCCTCCGGAGTCAGGTGTCTCGACGCCGGCCAACAGCCGCAGCAGGGTGGTCTTGCCCGCGCCGTTGAGGCCGAGCACCACGACCCGCGAACCGCGGTCGATGGCGAGATCGACGCCACTGAAGACCTCCAGTGAGCCGTAGTTCTTGGTCAGACCCTTGGCCACCAACGGGGTGCGGCCGCACGGCGCAGGCGTCGGGAACTTGATCCTGGCCACCTTGTCGGCAACGCGTTCCTCGTCGAGCGCAGCCATCATCCGGTCGGCCCGACGCAGCATGTTCTGTGCGGCAACGGCTTTGGTGGCCTTGGCACCCATTTTGGCCGCCTGGGCGCGGAGGGCCGAGGCCTTGCGTTCGGCGTTGGCCCGCTCGCGGCGGCGCCGCTGTTCGTCTGTCGCGCGGGCGTCGAGGTACTTCTGCCAGCCCATGTTGTAGACGTCGACCTCGCCGCGCACCGCGTCGAGGAACCACACCCGGTTGACGACATCGGCGAGTAGTTCGACGTTGTGACTGATCACCACCAGACCGCCGGCATGCCCGCGCAGGAAATCGCGCAGCCAACCCAGCGAGTCGGCGTCGAGGTGGTTGGTGGGCTCGTCGAGCAACAACGTGGTGGCCGATCCCGACCCCGTGTCGGAGGCGGCGAACAGGATGCGCGACAGCTCCACCCGGCGGCGCTGACCACCGGAGAGTGTGCGAAGTGGTTGTGTCAGAACACGTTCGGGCAGACCAAGGCTTGCGCAGATGCGGCCCGCCTCGCTTTCGGCCGCATATCCGCCAAGCGAAGCGAAGCGCTCCTCGAGCTGGCCGTATTTGCGGACCGCCTTGTCACGCGCGGCGTCGTCGGCCACCTCGGCCATCAGCGCCTGCTGCTTCTCCAGGTCGGCAAGCAACGTGTCGAGGCCGCGGGCTGACAGCACCCGATCGCGGGCCAGCACCTCGAGATCGCCCTCTTTGGGATCCTGTGGCAGATAACCGATTTCCCCGGTCCGCGCGATGGTCCCGGCGTAAGGTTCACCCTCACCCGCCAAGATGCGCATGGTCGTGGTCTTGCCTGCGCCGTTGCGTCCGACGAGCCCGATGCGGTCGCCTGGCTGCACCCGCAGCGCCGCACCGTCTGTGGACAGCAGCGTGCGCGCTCCAGCGCGGACCTCGAGGTCCGTTGCGGTGATCACGCTGCTGTCCCCTTATTTGTCGTCGGTGAAGACCGGTGCGCGCTTCTCGGCGCGCGCCGCGACCGCTTCTTCGAAGTTGCCGGTGAGCAAACGGACGAAGAGCTGTCCCAGGCCCTCGGCCTGCATATGCCCTTCCAGGCTAGCGGCGTCCAGTCCACTCCAAAGCGTGCGCTTGGTCAATTCGATTCCCGGCCGCGAGAACGATGCGATGCGCTCCCCGAGCTCATAGCAAACGTCGAGCAGCTCATCGTCCGGCACGGCACGCGAGACCAGTCCGATACGTGCGGCCTCGTCGGCGTCGACGTCGCGTCCGGTCAGCATCAGCTCGAACGCCCGAGACGTACCGATCGCGCGCGGCAACAAGTAGGACAGCCCGAGCTCGCTCGCCGTCAGTCCGTTGTTGATACCCGCAGCACGGAAATAGGCTCCCGCACCTGCGACGCGGATATCGCAGGCAAGCGCAAGGCACAGTCCGCCGCCGATCGCCGCGCCGTTGACGGCAGCGATCACGGGCTGGTGCATTTTGCGCAGCGACAGGATGACGTCGTCGAGCACCTCCATCGATCGCAGCGCGAACGTCGGCCGGGTCAGCCCGTCGATGTGCGGCACCGAGCCTGCCGACTTGTGGTCGGCACCCGAGGAGAAGCCGCGGCCCGCACCTGTGAGCACAATCACGCGGGTGTCGTTGTCGTAGGTCAACTCGTCGAGCACCTTCTTGAGCGGGACCATGACGTCGAACGCCATCGAGTTCATCCGCTCGGGCCGGTTGAGTGTCACCAGCGCGACGTGCGGTCGCGGTCTATCTACTAGGACAAAGTTCACCCGTGCACGCTATCGCGTGCGTTTCGCTAGTTCGCTTCGCCGTTGCCCTGCGCGGCGATCGCGGCGTCGATGTCGAACTCCTTGACCCGCTGCACGAGCTGCTCGAGCGCCGCCGGCGGCAGTGCGCCCGCCTGGTTGAACACCAGCTTGCCCTTCTTGAAGGCCATCAAGGTCGGGATCGAGCGGATGTCGGCTGCCGCGGCCAGCTGCTGCTCGGCCTCGGTGTCGACCTTCGCGTAGACGACGTCGGGGTGATTCTCCGAGGACGCGGCGAACGTGGGCGCGAAGGCCTTACACGGGCCGCACCACGACGCCCAGAAATCCACCAGCACGATCTCGTTGTCGTTGATGGTGTCGTTGAACTGTTCGGCGGTGATGTCTCGCGTAGCCACGATGTTCCTAACGCTGCTGTCAATCTGTCTGTTCCCAGCCTATGGTCAGCACAAACTGGGCGGTAGTGGTCAGGTGAAGTCTTTGAACGCGTCCAGCAGGCGGTTGCGGAATGCCGGGTCGAGGTCGTCGTCGCGGATCTTGCCGACCGTGGCCACGGTCTCCCGGAACTGCTGAAGGTAGTTCTCGCAGCCATCGCACTCCAGTAGGTGCATGTCGAACCGTGCCCGCGTCTGTAGGTCGAGCGAACCGTCCAGGTAGGCGGTGACGAGCTCGACCAGTTCGTTGCAGTCCATGGCGTCGCGGCCAGTCATGAGGCGTCCTCCAAATACTCTTCGAGCGCCTGCCGGACGGCGGCCCGGCCACGGTGCAGCAGCACCCGTTGGTTGGCGACGCTGATGTCGAGCAGGCCGCACACTTCGGCGGAGTCGAAGCCGAGCATGTCGCGAAGCGTGACAACCGTGCGCTGACGGTCGGGCAGCTTCTCCAGTTCGGCGCGCGCGACCTCGACGAGCTCGTTGCCGAGCAGTGTGCCCTCGGGGGTGTCGGGGAACGGCGACGGCTCTTCGCCTTGCTTCCAATGGCCCGGGTACGGATCGTCGGCCGTGCGGAACCGGGCCGGGTCGACGGTGCCAGTGGAAGCCGCGATCGCTGCGTCGGCATCACGGCGCTCGCGCATACCCCGTGCCTTGGCGATGTTGATCATCACGGCGAAAAGCCAAGTGCGCAAAGAGGATCGGCCCTCGAAATTGTTGATGCCCTTGAGCAGCGCGATCCACGTCTCCTGGACCACTTCTTCTGCGATCTCGCGGCTGGGCACATAACCCCGCGCCACCCGCAGCATCGATGGCGCATGCTGATCGACGAGGTGGGCGAACGCGGCTTCGTCGCCGTCGCGCAACGCGGCGATCAGCGCGGCTTCGTCGACTGTTTCGGTCATCACGGTCACGGTAACCGCTCAACGGTATTCAGGATTGGCAAAGTCGTAGCGGCATCCCGCATCCCATCCCGAGCGGATGTTTCCGTAAGCGGGCACACCTCCGCTTGCCTTCAACATCCGGGCCAGATGCATCAGGTTCCACGTCATGAACGTGGTGTTGCGGTTGGTGAAGTCGTTCTCGGGCCCACCGGATCCAGGGTCCAGATACGACGGCCCCGGCCCGGCCTCGCCGATCCAGCCCGCGTCGGCCTGCGGTGGAATCGTGTAGCCGATGTGTTGGAGGGTGTATAGGACATTCTGTGCACAGTGTTTGACACCGTCCTCGTTGCCGGTGATCAAACAGCCGCCCACCCGGCCGTAGTACAGATACTGGCCGGAGTCGTTGAGCAGATGCGAGCCCCCGTAAAGGCGCTCATGCACCTGCTTCATCACGGAGCTGTTGTCCCCCAGCCAGATCGGGCCTGCGAGTACCAGAATGTCGGACGCCAGCACCTTCTCGAAGATGACGGGCCAATCGTCGGAGGCCCAGCCGTGTTCGCGCATGTCTGGCCAAACCCCGGTGGCGATGTCGTGATCGACGGCGCGAACCACCTCCACCTCGACACCGTGTTTCGCCATGATTCGTGAACTGATGTCGATCAGGCCCTCGGTGTTGCTGACCTCCGGCGACCGTTTCAACGTGCAGTTGATGAACAGGGCCCGTAGGCCACTGAAGTCGGTGTTCAACTCCGTCATCGCGATTCCCTTCTGCCCTCTTCGAAGAACTCGGTGATCTGCGCGGCCAACGCGTCCACATCGTGCGCCGGGTCGAGCGCATACACGGCGCCGAAAGGCGCGTTCCAGAACGATCCGGTGCGCTTGGTCCATGGCCCGACATACGCGTACGGCGTCGGGTGGTAGTCGTCACCTGCTGAGACGCCGTAGTTCACCTCGTCCTCGGTGGCCGCGACGTCGAAGTGCTCGGGCCACAACACGGGATGCGCCTCGGGCAGCGCGCTTTTGATCGCGTGTCCGCCTGCGTAGTGGCTCCGATAGAGCCACTCCGCAGCTGCCGCGTCGACGTCCAGCGTCGCATCCACGGGTAACGGGTCGACGATTTCGTACACCCCGGCGGGCGGGCCAGCCGCGACCCCGGCGGCTTCGGCCAACGTGCGAACCGGTCCGGCCAGTTCGGCGGCGCCATCGGGCCAGACGAACTGCGTGCCGCGCACAGCCAATGGGACGGCCACGCCTGCGAACCCATCCGGGCGCACCGCAAGCCGGACCGTGCCCGCTGACCGGTACTGCGGCCCGGCGATCAGGCTTTCGGCCACTCCCCGTAGCTGTCGCCGGGTAGCGACGTAAGACTCGTCGAGGCTCATACCGACTGAGTTACCAGATACCGGCCGAGCGTTACAGCGACTTCTCGAACCAGTGATGGGCGTAGGGCTCGTCGTTGAAGGGAGCGACTTCGCGGTACCCGGACGTCTGATACATCTGGATCGCCTCGGACAGCTCGTCGCGCGTCTCCAACCGCATCAGCCGTAGCCCCTCTGTGCGGGCCCGGTTCTCCAGCTCGTAAAGCAACCGGCGGCCCAGCCCCAGGCCGCGAACCGATGGCGCCACCCACATCCGCTTCACCAATCCGACCGCGTCGGGATGAAAGATCAGCGCGCCGCAACCGACAGGTTCGCCGTGCAGCGATGCGACCAGCAAAAGCCCTGCGGGCGGGGTCATTTCGACGTCAGCGACAGGGCTGCGCGCCGGGTCGTAGCCACCCTCGAAGCGGACAGCGAGCTCGTCGTAGTAGGTGTGCAGACAGAGCCGGGCGTCGCGGTGGCGCGGATCGCATTGCCGAACCTCGACCGTGGAGGCGATCAGCAGGCGTTCGACTTCTGCCATGGCGCTGACGAGCTCGGTGCGTTGTCGCGCGTTGAGCGGTTGCAGGATCGCCGCTGCGGCGTCGTCGGAGCGCTGGTCGAGCGCGGCGAGCTCGCGGCGGCCTGCCGCCGTCAGCCGGGCGATGCGGATGCGCCCGTCGGCGGGGGTCTGCTCGACGACGACGTGACCGGCGGTCTCCAGTGCACGCAACAGCCTGCTGACGTACCCAGAGTCCAGGTCCAGGCGTTCCCTCAGCGAGCGGACATCACAGCCGTCGACGCCGATCTCCCAGAGCAACCGGTTCTGCCCGAGGGAGCGGTCGCTGGCCAGATAGTTCTCGTTCAGCACGCCGATCCGCTGTGTGACGGTGCGATTGAACCGCCTGACCTGCGCCACCAAATCCGCCGTCATATCTCTGACCTTAGTCAGAGATCCGTCTGGTCGGCACGCCGTTTTTCGAGAATGTCGCCGGCGAGATCGGCCGCGCGATCGCTATTGGCCAGCAGCCGGTCCCGTCGCTTGGGCCACCACAACAACTCGGCCAGCAGAGCAACCAGGTAAACGAGGGAGACGATCGCGTTACCCCAGGTGCCGAAGATGCTGTCCCACAACGCCGTTCCGACGCTGACGACAAGGACGAGCGGTAGCACCCAGCGATACGGCTTGGCCTGTTCGGCCGAAGCATGCATGCCGCCGCTGTAATCAATGACCGCCGCCGCCAACTGCGGGTCGCCGATGGGCTCGCCGTGGCGGGCGGTGCGCGCGACCGTCACGCGGTTCTTGCTCGAGAGTTGTTTGGCGCCAGGCCAATAGCGGGCCATACGCCGCGGCATCCAAATTCCGTAAATCAATCCGGTGGTGACGCCCGCGAGAATGCCGGCGAGCAGCAGACCGGAGTCCAACCAGGCCATGGCTCCGAGGACGATCCCGAGAAAACCACCGATCAGCATCGCCCGGCGAAAAAAACCGCCTCGCCACACAAACGCCGGAACCGTGACCACAGTGCGATTGTGAACGAGCAGCCCCGTCCACAACCGCCGAACCGCCGACTTATCGTCGGCCGTGCAGGTTAGACCGTGAAACCCAACGCCCGCAGCTGTTCGCGGCCGTCTTCGGTGATCTTGTCAGGGCCCCACGGCGGGTTCCACACCCAGTTGATCCGGATCTCGTTGACGAGCCCGGCACCGACCAGCGCGGTGCGTGACTGATCCTCGATGACCTCGGTGAGCGGACATGCCGCCGACGTCAACGTCATGTCGATCAACGCGACGTTGCCCTGCTCCCCCTTTTCGACGTTCAGGTCGTAAACAAGGCCGAGATCGACGACGTTGATACCGAGTTCGGGGTCGACGACATCGCGCATCGCCTCCTCGAGGTCGGCGAGCAGTTCGTCGTTAGGCACTGCGGTGTCGCTCATCTGCGATCTCCTCACTGGCTTGCGCTAGAGCATCCTTGAAAGCCATCCAACCCAGCAGCGCGCATTTCACCCGCGCCGGGTACTTGGCGACGCCGGCGAATGCGATGCCGTCGCCGATCACCTCCTCGTCCCCCTCGACGGTGCCACGTGAGGACACCATCTCGGTGAACGCCGCCACTGTCTTCAACGCATCGCCGACGTTCTGGCCGATCACCTGGTCGGTCAGCACCGACGTCGAGGCCTGGCTGATCGAGCAGCCCTGCCCGTCGTAGGAGACGTCATCGACACGCTCGCCGTCGTCGCTCAGCGCGACCCGCAACCGCACCTCGTCTCCGCACGTCGGGTTGACCTGATACGACTCGGCGCCGAACGGCTCACGCAGCCCGCGATGGTGCGGGTGTTTGTAGTGATCGAGGATCACTTCCTGATAGATCTGCTCCAGTCTCACGCGAAGAACTCCACCGCCCGCCGGACGCCGGCGACCAACCGGTCGACCTCGTCGAGCGTGTTGTAGACCGCGAACGAGGCGCGTGCGGTCGCGGCGATGCCGAACCGGCGATGCAACGGCCACGCGCAGTGGTGGCCCACCCGCACTGCGACACCGTCGTCGTCGAGCACCTGCCCAACGTCGTGGGCGTGAATGCCGTCGACGACGAAAGACACCGGCGAGCCGCGGTTTTCCAATGAGGTGGGCCCGATGATCCGCACGCCGTCAATGCCGGACAGCCCGCTGAGCGCCGCGGCGACCAACTCGTTCTCGTGCGCCTCGACCGCGGCCATGCCGATCTCTCGCAAATATCTCGCCGCGGCTGCCAGACCCACCACCTGCGAGGTCATCGGCGTTCCTGCCTCGAAGCGTTGCGGCGCAGGAGCGTACGTGGTCTGCTCCATCGTGACGGTTTCGATCATCGACCCGCCGGTGATGAACGGCGGCATCGCGTTGAGCAGCTCGCTGCGGCCGTACAACACGCCAATGCCGGTGGGGCCCAGCATCTTATGCCCGGAGAACGCTGCGAAGTCGACGTCGAGCGCGTGGAAGTCGACCGGCTGATGCGGCACCGACTGGCAGGCGTCCAGCAGCGTCAGCGCACCGACCGCCTGCGCACGCGACACGAGTTCGCCCACCGGGGCGACGGCGCCGGTGACGTTCGAGTGATGGCTGAAGGCAACCACTTTCACGCGATCGTCGAGCGTCAGCGAGTCCAGATCGATGCGGCCGTCGTCTGTTACCCCGTACCACTTCAGCGTCGCGCCCGTGCGCCGCGCCAACTCCTGCCACGGAATCAGGTTCGCGTGATGCTCGAGCTCAGTGGTGACGATGACGTCGCCGGGGCCGACCGCGCGTTCGAACCGGTTGTCGCCGAGCACATAGGCGACCAGGTTGATGCCTTCGGTGGCGTTCTTGGTGAACACCAGCTCGTCGGGATTCGCACCGACGAACGCCGCGATGTCGGCGCGGCCCTGTTCGTAGGCGTCGGTCGACTCCTCCATCAACTGGTGCGCACCGCGGTGCACCGCGCCGTTGGAGGTGGTCAGAAAGTCCCGCTCGGCGTCGAGCACTTGCACCGGCTTCTGCGATGTCGCACCGGAATCCAGGTACGCCAACTGGCTTCCGCCGCGCATCACCCGCTTCAGGATCGGAAAGTCGGCCCTGACTTTTTCGATATCCCGAGTCAGGTCGAGAACCTGCGCGGCGGTCATGTCAGGCCCCGACCGCCTGCGTGAAGCGCTCGTACCCGTTCTCTTCGAGCTCGTCGGCCAGTTCCGGTCCGCCGGATTCCACGATGCGGCCGCCGACGAACACGTGCACGAATTGCGGCTGGATGTAACGCAGGATGCGGGTGTAGTGGGTGATCAGCAGGACGCCGCCGTGCTCTGCTTCCGCGTAGCGGTTGACGCCCTCGCTGACGACGCGCAGTGCATCGACGTCCAGACCGGAGTCGGTCTCGTCGAGGATCGCGATCTTGGGCTTCAGCAGCGACAGTTGCAGGATCTCGTGGCGCTTCTTCTCGCCGCCCGAAAAGCCTTCGTTGACACTGCGTTCGGAGAACGCCGGGTCGATGTCGAGGTCAGCCATCGCGCCTTTGACCTCTTTGACCCAGTGCCGCAGCTTCGGCGCCTCGCCGCGAACGGCGGTGGCCGCGGTGCGCAGGAAGTTCGACATCGACACACCTGGCACCTCGACGGGATACTGCATCGCAAGGAACAGGCCTGCGCGTGCGCGTTCGTCGATGCTCATCTCGAGCACGTCCTGGCCGTCGAGCGTGATCGAGCCCGACGTCACCGTGTACTTGGGGTGGCCGGCGATCGCATAGGACAGCGTGGACTTGCCGGATCCGTTGGGGCCCATCAACGCATGGGTCTCCCCCGAGTTCACGGTGAGGTCGACGCCCTTGAGGATCGGGATGTCGGTCCCGTCCTCCTTGGAGACGACGCTGACGTGCAGGTCCTTGATTTCCAGTGTGGTCATCAGTGAGTGATTCCTTCGGTTAGCTCAAGTTCGTGTTCGATGGCCGCGGTGAGACGTTCACGCACCGCAGGGACGGCGATCTTGCCGATGATCTCGCCGAAGAAGCCGCGCACGACCAGCCTGCGGGCCTGGTCCTCTGGAATGCCGCGGGCCTGCAGATAGAACAGCTGCTCATCGTCGAAACGACCGGTGGCACTGGCGTGCCCGGCCCCGACGATCTCGCCGGTCTCGATCTCCAGGTTCGGCACCGAGTCGGCACGCGCGCCGTCGGTGAGCACCAGGTTGCGGTTGGTCTCGAAGGTGTCGGTTCCGGTGGCCGCGGCCCGGATCAGCACGTCGCCGATCCACACGGTGTGCGCGTCCGGCTTCTTCGAATCGGGATCGCCTTGCAGCGCACCCTTGTACGTGACGTGCGAGCGGCAGTTCGGCTGAGCGTGGTCCACCAGCAGCCGCGACTCGAAGTGCTGGCCGTCGTCGGCGAAGTACAGCCCCAGCAACTCGGCGTCACCGCCCGGCGCACAGAACTTGGCCCGCGCCGTCAGCCGCACGACGTCGCCGCCGAGCGTGACTGCGACGTGGCGCAGCACCGCGTCCTTGCCGAGCGCGGCGTGGTGTGTGCTGACGTTGACCGCGTCATCCGCCCAGTCGGCGATCGACACGATGGTCAACCGGGCAGCGTCGCCGACCACGAATTCGACGTTGTCGGCATAGGTTCCGCTGCCGCGCTGGTCGATGACGACGACCGCCTCGGACAGCTCACCGACCCGCACCTGCAGGTGCCCGTAGGCGACCTTGCCCTCGCCGGGCCCGGTCACCGTCACCTGGATCTCGTCGCGGACGACGGTGTCCTTGGGCACCTCGATCAGCGTCGCGGTCTCGAACGACGAGTACGCTTGCGCCGCAACACGATCAGCGGGTGCACCCGCCGCGCCCAGTCGCGAGTCGTCACGCCCGACCCGATCGACTCGCACGTCATCCGATGTCTGGACATCGATTGTGGCCGCGCCGGTCGCAACAGCCGAACCGTCGTGCAGGCCGCGCAACCGCCTCAACGGCGTGAAGCGCCAGAGCTCGTCGCGACCGTGCGGCACCTCGAAGGCGTCGACGTCGAACGACGTGAACAGCTCCCCCTTGTTGATTCCCTCGACAGCAGTAGTCAGCTCAGCCACTATCCGACAGCGCCTTCCATTTGCAGCTCGATCAGCCGGTTGAGCTCCAGCGCGTACTCCATCGGAAGCTCCTTGGCGATCGGCTCAACGAACCCGCGCACCACCATGGCCATCGCCTCGTCCTCGGTCAGGCCGCGGCTCATCAGATAGAACAGCTGATCCTCGCTGACCTTCGACACCGTCGCCTCATGGCCCATCGTCACGTCGTCCTCGCGGATGTCGACGTACGGGTAGGTGTCGCTGCGGCTGATCGTATCGACCAGCAGCGCATCGCATTTCACGCTTGACCGCGAACCGTGTGCGCCCTTGTTGACCTGAACGAGGCCGCGGTAGGACGCGCGGCCGCCGCCGCGGGCCACCGACTTGGACACGATGTTGCTCGAGGTGTTCGGCGCCAGGTGCAGCATCTTGGCGCCGGTGTCCTGGTGCTGACCTTCGCCCGCGAACGCCACCGAAAGCACTTCGCCCTTGGCGTGCTCGCCGGTCATCCAGACCGCCGGGTATTTCATCGTGACCTTCGAGCCGATGTTGCCGTCAACCCACTCCATGGTTGCGCCTGCCTCGGCCCGCGCCCGCTTGGTGACAAGGTTGTAGACGTTGTTCGACCAGTTCTGGATGGTCGTGTAACGGCAACGGCCACCGGGCTTCACGATGATCTCGACGACCGCCGAATGCAGCGAATCACTCTTGTAGATCGGCGCGGTGCAGCCCTCGACGTAGTGCACGTAGGCGTTCTCGTCGACGATGATCAGCGTGCGCTCGAACTGGCCCATGTTCTCGGTGTTGATCCGGAAGTAGGCCTGCAGCGGGATGTCGACGTGCACGCCGGGCGGCACGTAGATGAACGAACCGCCTGACCACACAGCAGTATTCAGCGCGGAGAACTTGTTGTCGCCCGCCGGGATCACGGTGCCGAAGTACTGCTTGAAGATCTCCGGGTGTTCCTTCAGCGCGGTGTCGGTGTCGAGGAAGATGACGCCGAGCTTCTCCAGATCCTCGCGGATCGAGTGGTAGACGACCTCGGATTCGTACTGTGCGGCGACGCCAGAGACCAGTCGCTGCTTCTCGGCCTCGGGGATGCCCAGCTTGTCGTAAGTGTTCTTGATGTCCGCCGGCAGGTCGTCCCACGTGGCGGCCTGCTTCTCGCTGGAGCGCACGAAGTACTTGATGTTGTCGAAGTGGATGCCCTCGAGGTTCGAGCCCCAATTCGGCATCGGCTTCTTGTCGAACGTGCGCAGCGCGCGCAGCCGAGTCTCCAGCATCCACTCCGGCTCGCTCTTCTTGGCCGAGATGTCGCGCACCACCGCTTCGGACAGTCCGCGCTGTGCGCTGGCGCCCGCCGCGTCGGAGTCCACCCAGCCGTAGCCGTACCGGCTCAGCGAGGCGATGGCCTCGTCCTGGCTGAGCGGTTCGCCCACCTTGTGGACCTCGGGAGTGGTCGTCATGTCGACGCTCCTTGCTTGCTCGTGGTTTTTCCGACGCGGGCTGTGCGCCGGATCGATTTTGGCTTCTCGGGGGTGAGCGGGACGTGGGTGGTGCATGCGCAGTCGCCGTTGACGATGGTCGCCAGCCTCTGCACGTGGGTGCCAAGGATCTCGGCGAACGCCTCCCGCTCGGTCTCGCACAACTCGGGAAACTCCTCCGCGACGTGTGAAACCGGGCAGTGGTGCTGGCAGAGCTGAATGCCGTGGATCGGCCCGGTCACCGGTGTCGTGCTGGTCGCGTAGCCGGCCTTGGTCAGCGCCATCGCCACCCTGTCTGCCTTGGCTTCAACGTCGCCTGACCCCTCGGTTACTCCCGCGAGGATGGCATCGATGCGGCGCCTTGCGAAGGTGCGCACGGCGTCGTCGCCGCCGATCTCCCTCAGCTGTCGCATCGCGGCAACAGCCAGGTCGTCGTAGGTGTGCTGCAGCTTGGCCCGGCCCTGGGCCGTCAGCCGATACCGCTTGGCCGGCCGCCCGCGGCCGTGGTGCTGCCACGCGGCAGCGGCGGCCGATTGCGCGTCGCCGGCCTCCAACAGCGCGTCGAGGTGCCTGCGCACGCCGGCGGCGGAGATACCCAGCTGGTCGCCGATCTCACCGGCGGTGATCGGCCCGGATTCCAGCAAGAGCTGGACGATCGCGCCACGGGTGTGGCGATCGCTGGATGTCGCCACCGCGGCGGCTCCAGCGCTTTCCGGACCGAATTTCACAACACTATTGTGACGGAATTCAGGAAGGCGGTAAAGCAAGGGTCCCCTTATGGTGACGGGAACCATACGGACGGCCGTTACGCTGCTGTGGTGGCGCTCCGCCTGCGGACTCTCAGTACGTCGATCGCCGGATGGCACGGCGACGAACGCGCCGTCGGCTCCCCGCTCAACGACGCCGAGCTGATCGCGTTTCGCCGCACCCGCCTGTTCGGTGCCACCGGCACGGTGTTGATGGCGATCGGCGCGTTGGGTGTCGGCGCGCGTCCCGTGGTTCAGGACCCGACTTTCGGTGTCCGCCTGTTGAATCTGCCCTCGCGCATCCAGACGGTGTCGCTGACCATGACCACCACCGGCGCGGTGATGATGGCGCTGGCCTGGCTGATGCTCGGTCGGTTCACGCTCGGCGACCGGCGCATGACACGCAGTCAGCTGGACCGGACCCTGATGCTGTGGGTGCTGCCGCTGCTCATCGCGCCGCCGATGTACAGCAGAGACGTCTACTCCTACCTGGCGCAGAGCGAGATCTCGCTGCAGGGCCTCAACCCCTATCGCGTCGGCCCCGCCCCGGGGCTGGGCCTCGACCATGTCTTCACGTTGTCGGTGCCGAACATGTGGCGCGAGACGCCTGCCCCGTACGGTCCGTTGTTTCTGTGGATCGGGCAGGGCATCTCGGCGCTGACGGGAGAAAACATCGTGGCGGCGGTGCTGTGCCACCGGATCGTCGTGCTGCTCGGCGTCGGCCTGATCGTGTGGGCGGTGCCGCGGCTGGCGCGCCGCTGCGGGGTCGCCGAGGTGAGCGCGCTGTGGCTGGGCGCGGCCAACCCACTGCTGATCATGCATCTGGTCGCGGGCATCCACAACGAGGCGTTGATGCTGGGCCTGATGTTGGCCGGCACCGAATTCGCGCTGCGTGGCGTCGATGCGGTCGGCCCGCTACTGCCGAAACCCTGGGCCTGGCCACATGGCCGCGACGAATGGGCGCGTTGGCTGCCGATGGGCAGTCTTCTGCTCGGCATCGTGCTGATCACGTTGTCGTCGCAGGTGAAGCTGCCGTCGCTGCTCGCGCTGGGCTTCGTCGCGATGGCGCTGGCCTGCCGCTGGGGCGGCACGGTCAAAGCGTTTCTGATCTCGGGCGGGTCGCTGACCCTGGTGTCGGTGGCGGTGATGGCGCTGATCGGCTGGGCCAGCAGCCTCGGCTTCGGCTGGCTGTACACACTGGGCACCGCCAACGTCGTGCGCAGCTGGATGTCGCTGCCGACGTTGTTGGCGTTGGGGACAGGACAGGTCGGCATCCTGTTGGGGCTCGGCGATCACACCACCGCGGTGCTCGGACTGACGCGTGCGATCGGTGTGTTCACCATCGCGATCATCGTGACGTTCCTGCTGCTCGCCGTGTTGCGCGGGCGACTGCATCCGGTCGGTGGGCTTGGTGTGGCGCTCGGCATGACCGTGTTGCTCTTTCCGGTGGTTCAGCCCTGGTACGTGCTGTGGGCCGTGATCCCGCTGGCCGCGTGGGCGACCAGGCCGGCGTTTCGCACCACAACGATCGTCGTCACGCTCGTCGTCGGGATATTCGGCCCGACAGCCAACGGCGACCGGTTCACGCTGTTCCAGATCCTGCTCGCGGTGGTGGCAAGCACCGTGATCGTGCTCATACTCATCAGCCTGACGTACTACCGCCTGCCGTGGCGCAAGCTGCCAGACCCCGGGCGTCCGCAGGTGGAGCCGGTGCCGGAAATCGTCGAACCGGCAATACCGGCGCCGCAGCCTGCCAAGCCCGGCGCTTACGCTGAATCCCCGTGAGCCCCGACTCGACTGCCCCCGTGCGCCTGCGCGGCGTCGTCAAGCGGTATGGGTCGACGACGGCCGTCTCCGAACTCGACCTCGACGTGAACGCCGCTGAGGTGCTCGCGCTGCTCGGCCCCAACGGCGCAGGCAAGACCACAACGGTGGAAATGTGCGAGGGCTTCATCAAACCCGACGCGGGCAGCATCGAGATCCTCGGTCTGGATCCTTTCGCTGACAACGCCCGCCTGCGCGAGCGCATCGGTGTGATGCTGCAGGGCGGCGGCGGCTACCCGGCCGCTCGAGCCGGCGAAATGCTGAATCTTGTTGCGGCGTATGCGGCTAACCCACTCGACCCGCAATGGCTGCTGGACACTCTTGGCCTCACCGAGGCGGCGCGCACGACCTACCGCAGGCTGTCCGGCGGCCAGCAGCAGCGGTTGGCGCTGGCGTGCGCGGTGGTCGGCCGTCCTGAGCTGGTGTTCCTCGACGAGCCGACGGCGGGCATGGATGCACACGCGCGAATCGTGGTGTGGGAGTTGATCAATGGGCTCCGCCGCGACGGCGTGACCGTGGTGCTGACGACACATCAGCTGACCGAGGCCGAGGAACTGGCCGACCGAATTGTGATCATCGACCACGGTGTGGCGGTGGCGACCGGCACACCGGCGGAGCTGATGCGCAGCGGCGCCGAGAACCAGCTGCGGTTCCGCGCGCCACGGATGCTCGATCTGTCGCTGTTGGTGTCGGCCCTGCCCGAGAGCTACCAGGCGACCGAGACAGCGCCGGGCGAGTACCTGGTCGAGGGCAACATCGACCCCCAGGTGCTGGCCACCGTCACCGCCTGGTGCGCACGGCTGGATGTGCTGGCTACCGACATGCGGGTCGAACAGCGCAGCCTCGAGGACGTGTTCCTCGATCTGACCGGCCGGGAGTTGCGATCATGACCAATTTGTTTGCGTCAGGGACGTTTTCGCCCGATCCCCGCCCCGCGACCGTGCAGAAGATGCTGGCCGCGCAGTTCGGCCTCGAACTCAAGCTGCTGCTGCGCAACGGCGAGCAGCTGCTGCTCACCATGTTCATTCCGATCACGCTGCTGGTCGGGCTGACGCTGCTGCCGCTGGGGTCGTTCGGCCCGAACCGGGCGGCGACGTTCGTGCCCGCGATCATGGCGCTCGCGGTGATCTCGACGGCGTTCACCGGGCAGGCCATCGCGGTGGCTTTCGACCGTCGGTACGGCGCGCTGAAACGCCTCGGCGCGACGGCGTTGCCGGTATGGGGCATCATCGCCGGAAAGTCGCTGGCCGTCGTCACCGTCGTGTTCTTACAGGCGATCTTGTTGGGCGCCATCGGTTTTGGCCTTGGCTGGCGACCCAACATCCTCGGCTTGTTGCTCGGCGCCGCGATAATCGCGCTCGGCACCGCGGGTTTCACCGCACTGGGCCTGCTGCTGGGCGGCACGTTGAAGGCTGAAATCGTCCTGGCGATCGCCAACCTGCTGTGGTTCGTCTTCGCAGGCCTTGGCGCGCTCACACTCGAAGGCGGCATGGTGCCGCACAGCGTGCAGTGGGTGGCCCGGCTGACGCCGTCGGGCGCGTTGACCGAAGCGCTGACACGGGCGATGACGCTGTCGGTGGACTGGTTCGGCATCACGGTGCTCGCGGCATGGGGCGCAGTCGCCGGACTATGCGCGCTGCGCTGGTTCCGGTTCACCTGACCAGCCAGCGAATTTTTACGTAAACGACAATTCGGTCTGGAAACAGATGTCCGGTCAGCTAGTGTCCGGGTATCACCCGCCACGAGAGGCCCAAAATGACGGCTGAAAATCTGGCGGAGACCACTTCTGCCGACGTCGATTGTCGGGACTGTGGCTACGAGCCGGAACTGAAACGAACACTCGGCGCTTTTCAGATATTCGCGATCTCGTTCGCGTTCATCTCGGTGGCCGTCGGCATCTTCGCGACGTACGACGACCTGCTTATTACTGCCGGGCCCGTCGGTATCTGGCTGTGGATCCTCGCGGCAATAGGACAGGCTCTGGTGGCGCTGGTGGTAGCGCAGTTCGCCGCCCGCATCGCGCTCAGCGGCTCGTCGTATCAGTGGGCCTCACGGCTGGCCAACCCGAAGATCGGTTGGTTGTTCGGGTGGCTGACGTTCTGGTACCTGGCGATCGCGGTGGTCGCCCTCGACAATGCGCTGGCCAGTCAGGCGTTCATGCCGTTGGTGGGGATGCACCCGAGCGAAGACACCGCTCGGCTGATCACGGTCGCGATACTGATCATTCAGGCTGTGCTGGTGATCGCCTCGACGCGCCTGCTCGGCCTCATCACCTCGGGCGCGGTGGGAATCGAACTCGCCATCGTCGCGGTGTTGGTGGTCGCGCTGGCCGCGGTCATGGTGTTCACCGGCAGCGGCGACATCGCCAACCTCACCTCACGCGGCATCACCGCAGGGGCGCCCAACTACTTCGCCATCGGCGGCGGGTTGATGGCCGGCATGATCATGGGCCTCACCACGCTCGTGGGATTCGACTCTGCGGCGAATCTCGCCGAAGAGGCCAAGGATCCCTTTCGCAGCGTCCCGCGAGCGATCGTGGCTTCAGTGGTCGCGGCCGGCGTTCTCGGGCTGGTATTCCTGATCGCACTGACCGTCGCAATCAAGGACATTCCGCGCGTGAGCGGCAGCGGCTCGCCGGTCGCCGCGATCATCCGCGATCAGCTCGGACCGGTCACGGAGCGAATCCTGTTGGCGGGGCTGACGTTTGCCATGTTCGGCGCCGGGATGGTGGTGATGGCGGCATGCTCGCGGCAGGTGTTCGCCATGGCGCGCGACGAACGCTTCCCCGCGCACGGATTGATGCGGCGAGTCAATCCGCGCACCCAAACTCCCGTCCCTGCGACGATCCTGATCCTGGTTGTGGGTGTCGTGTTGATGCTCGCGCTCCCGGGTGCGGCGCTGATGCAGCTGATCATCGGCTCGACGATCCTGCCTGCGCTCATCTACGGCGCGATAGTGATCCTCTACCTGGCGGTGCGGAAACGACTCGAGCACAGGGAGGGCGGCTTCAGTCTGGGGCGCTTCGAGCTGCCGGTCGCGGTCGCTGCCCTGACCTGGGAGGCGTTCGTGTTGTTCGTGCTCGTCACACCCGGCGACGCCACGGTGCCCACCCTGATCGTCATCGGCCTGATCGCTGCCGGAGGGGTCTATTTCGGTTATCTGATGATGTTCAACCGCAAGGTGCTCGACACCGAGCCGGGCGATGACATCTTCGCCGCACCCGAAGCGGTGGTGTGAGGTCTACGACCGCACGGCCGGCTGAGTTGACCGGCCGCGTCGTCCGAGCGGTCGACGCCGACTACCCGATCGCCAGCGCCGGCTGGAACCTGCTCTTCACCCACAATCCCGCAGTGATCGTGTTCGCCCAAGAGACGGAGGACGTGGTCAACGCGCTGGCGTGGGCGCGACAAAACGATGTCGCACCCCGGGTGCGCAGCGGCCGGCACTGCCTCGAGGGCTGGTCAAACGTCGACCACGGCATTGTGATCGATGTCAGCGAATTGAAATCGGCAACGGTCGATGCCGCGTCGAACACGGCGGTCGTCGGCGCTGGGCTGAACCAACTCGAGGCCGTTACCGCGCTCGGCAACGCCGGCCTTGCGGCGCCAACCGGCACCGAAGGATCCGTCGGTCTGGTCGGCGCGACCCTTGGCGGCGGCTTCGGGCTGTTGACCCGCGCCTTCGGCATGGCGTCGGACAATCTCATGGCAGCCGAAATTGTCGTGGCGTCGGATGACGGTGGGGCCGACGCCATCATCGCCGACGAGCAGAACAACACAGATCTGCTCTGGGCACTCCGCGGCGCCGGGAACGGCAACTTCGGAATCGTCACATCGCTGACCTACCGGGTTCGCCCACTGACGCAGGCCATCTACCTCACCGCGACGTGGCCGCGGATGGGCGACCTACCGGGCGTTTTCGAAGCCTGGCAGCGTTGCGCCCCCTACACCGACAACCGGCTCACCAGCCAACTCGAGATCAACCGCGATGAGTTCCAGCTGGTCGGTGCGCTCGCATCCGGAACAGCGGCAGAGGCAATGCAGCTGCTGGCGCCGATCCTGTCGGTCGGCAAGCCGACCATCTCGACGGCGGACGCGACTTGGGCCGAGATCTACGCGGGCTTCCAGATACCCACAGCCGAGGAGCCCAGGAACTGGAAGTTCAACTCGCAGTTCATCTACGACCCATTTCCTGCAGAAGCTATCGAACTCGTCGCCTCATTCATGGCGAAGGCTCCCGCGCCGGGTTGCAACTATTTCACCAATGCCTTCGGCGGAGCCCTCACGGGCAGTGAACCGTCGGGCGGATCGGCGTTCGCTCACCGCAACGCGCTCTTCTACGCCGAGCCCGGCGCCGGCTGGGGTCCTCGTCGGGGCGACATACCGGCTGAGACAGTCGCGGCCGACCCGCTGACACCGAAGTGTCTGGCCTGGATCGCCGAGTTCAGCGAAGCGTTGGCGCCGTACGTGAATGGTGCGTATGTCAATGTGCCGAATGCCGGTACAGCCGACTGGGAGACCGCCTATTGGGGACCCAATGTCGACCGACTGCGCACGATCAAGGCGAAGTACGACCCCAACAATGTCTTCAGCTTCGAACAGAGCATTCCACTGCTGCACGACCGACGATAAGGGAATGAACCGATGTCGACCGACACACTGCTGATCGAAAGTGTCCTGCTGGCTGCCAGTTTGCCCGACGCAGAGATTTCGCCTCGGGTAGCCAACATCGGCCCGGATACCGTCGCCGAGGTGATGCTGGCCGAGGTGGCCTGTCGCGCCGCCCTGCTCAACGGTCCGCAACTCAAGTTCGTGATTCAGTGTGACCTGGGTTTCGGTGACGAGCGCCTTGGCTATCTTCTTACGGTGGGCGATGGTGCTCCCCACGTCGAAAAGGGTTGGGACGGCGAAGCTGCCGCGACCGTGCGCCAGGACCTAGTGGACTTGCTGCGCGAGCTCTTCGGTCCCGCAGGACCGTATGGCGTCAGCCGCGAGCTTTCCGCAAAGGAATATGCGAATACGGAATATTCGCCGTCCATTGCGACCGGAATGTGGCCGATGGTCGGTGCGATGTCGCAGCGACCGAAGGATCTGTCCGAGCTCGCCGCATGGTTTGGCTCAGACAAGTGGGGCGGGCGCTGGTATACGCCGCAGTACCAGAAGCACTTTGAGCCCTACCGGGAGCTCCCGGTCAAGGTGCTTGAGATCGGGATCGGCGGCTACGACGCGATCGACGCCGGTGGTGAATCGCTGCGAATGTGGAAGCACTATTTTCGGCGCGGCCTGATCTACGGTCTAGATATCTTCACGAAGACCGGTGTTGAGGAGAGCCGGGTGCGCGTCGTGCAAGGCGACCAGGGCGATGCGCAATTTCTTGACTCGATGGCCCGCGAATTAGGACCCTTCGACATCGTCATTGATGACGGCAGTCACATGAGCCACCACATCATCACCTCCTTTAATGCTCTGTTTCCACACGTGCGGCCTGGTGGCATTTACGTCGTGGAGGACCTCGCAACGGCGTACTGGCCGAGCTGGGGCGGCGATCCCGACCCGTCGGCCCAATACAGGTCCATCGAGTTGATCAAGAACCTGGTGGACGGCCTGCACCATCAAGAGCGCGTAAGGGACGGCAACGGACAACCGTCAATGACGGAGTCGACGATCACCGGCGTGCATCTTTACCACAACCTTGCCCTCATCGAGAAGGGACTCAATACCGAACAAGGCGCTCCCGAGTGGCTGAAGACCTTCGACCACACACACTCCTACACCGGCAAGTGAAGGCACATGGCACACATTGCGGTAACGCTGGCTGAGCAGCCGGACCTGCGCGAGCAAGCGATTCCCGATGCGGATATATGGCCGGAATTCAACCTTCATGGTGACACCTACCTGGAAATGTGGCCACGTCTGTCAAAAGACTTGTCGGAGTTCCAGTTCGCGATGTGTGACGAACAAACCCGGGAAGTTATCGCCGAGGCGCACACCGTGCCCTGCTGGTGGGATGGCACGACGGCGGGGCTGTCCGACGGTTTTGACGCGACAATCGCCGACGCCTTTGACCGGCTCGACAACGATCAGCCGGTCAACACGCTGTGCGCCATCGCGGCCGAGGTTCCGCGAGGCGCACGCGGAGGCAGTCTTACCTACGACATCCTGAAGGCAATGGGCACAATTGCCGCCCGACACGGCTTGACGCACATGATCGCGCCTGTCCGTCCGACGTGGAAGGACCGTTATCCGATCACACCGATTGAGCGATACATGATCTGGCGCCGTGACGATGGGTCGCTGCAGGATCCTTGGCTCCGGCTGCATGAACGCATGGGGGCGCGCATGGGGCCGCCAGCGCCCAGGTCATACCGGATCGACGGGACAGTCCGCGAATGGGAATCTTGGCTCGGAATGGCATTCCCCGAGTCGGGGGATTACGTGTTCCCGGGCGGGCTTTCGCCGCTGGCAGTGGACCGTGAGGCCGACCGGGGCACCTACCTGGAGCCCAACGTGTGGATGATCCACAATCTGTCGTCAGTGAAGAACTACGAAGTGGCGGCGCCCGCTCAGTGACAACAGTTGTGAGATCGCCGTCAGCGGCGAGATTTCTTGATGCCGGCCCCTTTTGGTGACGACTGCGAGCAGAGCTTGTTTGTCTGGCGATCCGGTGGTGGTGCCGGCCGCGGCCTGAGCAACAACCACACCGCCATTGCCGACACCAGTAGCAGCGCCGAGCCGACACCGGCCGCGATCGCCAGTCCGCCGGTGAAGGCGTCCCTCGCCGCGGCCAACAAGCCATCTGCGTTGTCGGCGGGCAGCCCTGCTGACGCGTCGACCGCCGCGGCGAGCGATTCCCGCGCACGCGACGCCACTGCGTCGGGGGTGCCGGGCGGAATCGCCAACCCGCGGTATACGGCGGTGATGATCGAGCCAAGTGTCGCGATTCCTAGCGCCATGCCGAGTTCGTAGGCAGTCTCCGAGACCGCCGCTGCCGCACCGGCCCGCTGAGGGATGACGCTGCCGATGATGACGTCGCTGGCCGCGGTGAAGGCCAGCCCGAGGCCAACGCCGACGAAAAACAGGGCGACGCCGAGACGCAGATAGGCGGTGGACGGGCTGATCGCGGTCAGTGACGCCATCGCGACACCGACCAGTACCAGGCCGGTCGTGAGGACGGCGCGCTGCGACCAGTGGCGCACGGCGAAACCGGCCAGCACCCCGAACACGGTCGCCGCGACCGCGGCGGGCAGTTCGGCCAGCCCGGCCTTCATCGGGCTATAGCCCTGTACCAGTTGGAAGAATTGGGAAAGAAAGAACACCAGGCCCGAAAGACCCAGCACTGAAAGCAGATTGGCCGCGACAACGCCCGAGAACGCACGGTTGCGGAACAACCGCACGTCGATAAGCGGTGCGGGCAGCCTGAGCTGACGCCGGACGAACAGCGTGAAGGCCGCGACGCCGGCGACGCCGATCACCGCGATGTCGATGCGAGGGCCGTTTGCGGCAGTTTCCTTTACGGCATAGACGAGGCCGAGCACACCGACGAGGGAAAGCGCGACACTGGGCAGGTCCCACGGCCCCGGCGTGGGGTGGCGCTGCTCCGGCAACAGGACGATGCCCCCGACGAGCAGCGCAGCCATCACCGGGACGTTGATCAGGAAGACCGACCCCCACCAGAAGTGCTCCAATAGCAGGCCGCCGACCACGGGTCCCAGCGCGGCACCGGCCGAGAACATCGAGGCCCAGACGCCGACAGCGATGCTGCGATCACGTGGCTGGAGAAACAGCCCGCGGATCAACGCCAGCGTCGACGGTGCCAGCGTGGCCCCGGCCACGCCGAGCAGCGCGCGCGCGCCGATCAGGAGCTCAGCCGACGAAGCGTATGCAGTCACCACGGACATGGCAGTGAAAGCCGTTGCGCCGCAGAGCAGCAACCTCTTGTGACCGACGCGGTCGCCGAGGCTGCCCATTGTGACGAGCAAGGCCGCCAGCACGAAGGAGTAGATATCGCCGATCCACAGGACCTGGGTCGCTGTCGACTCGAGATCCTTGGTGATGAACGGGGTGGCCACCGCCAGCACTGTGCCGTCGACGCCGATCACCAGCACTCCGAGGCTGATTACGCCGAGCGCCAGCCAACGGCGCGTCACGACGCTCTCACCCCATGCAATAGCAGTTCGGTGACCATCTCAGTGAAGTCGCGGCGCGCCGCCCGTCCGACCTGAATGAGCCACGCCGCGCCGGCGACGAGGTTGTAGAGCGCCTCGGTCAGCCAGACGGCAGACAGATCGGGACGGAATTCGCCTTCCCGCTGACCGCGCTGGAACAGTTGCCTGATCTCGGCGTCGATTTCTGCCCAGGCTTCCGTGGCCTCATTTGCGTCGAAATCCTGACTTTGGGTGTAGAGCAACGTGAGGTATCCGGCCACCGGCTCGCACGCCGACACTAGGCGCCGCAACCCCTCTTCGGCCGAACCCTCCTGCCATCGGGCTGTCTTCAGCGCCTCATGCATGTGAGCCACCGCGAGCTGGTCCAAAGCCTCGAGGAGAGCGGCACGCCCTGCGAAGTAACGATGCAAGGTCGCGCGGCTGATGCCGACGGCCGCAGCGATCTCGTCTTGGGTCGCGTTGGGCCGTCGGCTCAGGAAGTCCGCGGCTGCGCGCAACACCTGATCGCGATCCAACCTCATGAGACGACTTTATCTCATACTAGACGGTTTTGTCTCATTTGATGCCCGCCAAGGACGCCGTCCCCGCTACTACGGCGTGTAGTTGCGGTGCTCTACGATCGAGGTCGTGGCCGTCGGACGATTTCTCCTGCGAATAGTCGACCTGCTGCCCGTGCCGAGTCTTCGGGTTCAGCGCATCATCGCGCTTCTCGTCATCCTGACCCAGGGCGGGATTGCCGTCACCGGCGCCATCGTCCGCGTCACCGCGTCTGGCCTCGGTTGCCCGACCTGGCCGCAGTGCTTCCCCGGCAGTTTCGTCCCGGTCCCCCACGCCGAGGTCGCCGTCGTCCATCAGGTCGTCGAGTTCAGCAACCGGATGATCACCTTCCTCGTGGTACTGACGGCCGCACTCGCGGTGCTGGCCGTCACGCGCGCTCGGCGGCGCCGCGAGGTGCTGATCTACGCCTGGCTGATGCCGGCGTCCACCGTGGTGCAGGCCGTGATCGGCGGCATCACCGTACTGACCGGATTGCTCTGGTGGACCGTCGCCATTCACCTGCTGGCGTCGATGACCATGGTGTGGCTGGCCGTGCTGTTGTACGTCAAGATCGGTGAACCCGACGATGGCATGCCGGCGCCTGTGGTGCCAAAACCGTTGCGCCAGTTGACCGTACTGACCGCCGTCGTACTGGCCGGGCAGCTGGTGAGCGGCACGCTGGTCACCGGCGCCGGGCCGCACGCGGGCGACAAGAGCATCACGCAGCCGGTGCCGCGGCTGCAGGTGGAGATCACCACGCTGGTGCACCTGCACTCGACGCTGCTCGTCGCCTATCTGGCGCTGCTCGTCGGACTCGGCTTCGGTCTGCTCGCGGTGCGTGCGCCCCGGCCTGTCACGCTGCGGCTGAATGTGCTGCTGGCGCTCGTCGCAGCCCAGGGCTTCGTCGGCACCGTGCAGTTCTTCACCGGCGTGCCCGCCGCGCTGGTCGCGGTCCACGTGCTCGGTGCGGCGGCGTGCACCGCTGCGACCGCTGCGCTATGGGCGTCGATGCGAGAGCGGTCCAAGCCCGAGGCGCTCCAGGGCTGACTCGACACCGACCGCGAAGACCCGCTGCTGCCGGGCCCTGGTGTCCTCATCCAACTGCCGCCAGCCCAGCGACGGCTCCACCAGTTCGACCTCGAGTACATGCGCGTCGCGCCGGTCCCCGATCACGTCGACGCGGGCGTACAGCAGGTCTTCGACGTTGATGCCGAGGTGGGCGGCGGCCGCCGCCAGCGCCGCGTGGCCGATGTCCCACAGCTCGAAGTCGGGGTCGGCGGGCGTGAGGGTTTCCTCGGCGTAGGTGCCGGACGCGTCGAACACCGGCGCCTGCCCCGGGGGCGGCAGGATCGGGCCCTTGGTGAACGCGTGCGACTGCCCGCCACCGAGGAAGACCAGTGCCGTCTCGCCGTCCTCGATTCGACGGTCGTAGGGCTGTACCAAAACGGTGCGACCTTCGGCCTGCAGGGATGCGGCGTGGGCACGTGCTTCATCATGGTCAGAAAACCGCAGGGCGCCAACGGATCCCGCGCCGATCGCGGGCTTGACCACCACCTCGCCTGCAGCCAGCCGGACCTTCTCCCCCGGCGCGAAGAATTGGCTGGGGACGGTCGGGACACCAGCGTCGGCGAGGTCGGCGAGATAGCGCTTGTCGGTGTTCCACAGCACGACCTTGGGGGGGTTGAGCAGATTGCGAACGCGCTTCGTCCACACCAGGAACTCGTCGAGTCGGTCGATGTAGTCCCACGCCGCGCGCAGGATCACGAGATCGGCTTCCAGGGCCTGCGGGTCGTCCCACGACAGCCAGCGGGCATGCAGCCCACGCTGGCGCAGCGCTACGACCAGGCCGTCATCGTCGCCATCGCCCTCAGGAAGTGCCGGACAACCCGCCAGCACGATGCGCGGATGGAACACGTCGGGCCGGGCAAGCTTCACCTTGGCAGGATAGTGGGCATGAAGGCCATTGAAGTCGCAGAGACCGGCGGTCCCGAAGTCCTGACCTACGCCGACAAAGACAAGCCCACCCCCGGCCCCGGTGAAGTGGTGATCAAGGCCGAGGCGATCGGCGTGAACTTCATCGACACCTATTTCCGGTCCGGCCAGTATCCGCGCGAGGTGCCGTTCATCGTCGGCACCGAAGTGTGCGGCACCGTCGACGCCGTCGGCGACGATGTCGCGGCGCTGAGCGTCGGAGATCGGGTCGTCACCGCCCAGGCCGACGGCGCCTACGCCGAATACTGCACTGCCCCAGCCGATTTCTGTGCATATGTGCCCGAGGGCGTCAACGCGGATGTGGCCGCAGCATCCCTGCTCAAGGGAATGACCGCGCACTACCTGATCAAGTCGACGTATCCGGTGCAGGAGGGCGACGCCGTGCTGGTGCACGCAGGCGCGGGAGGTGTCGGGCTCATCCTGACGCAGTGGGCCACCAGCCTCGCCGTGCGGGTGATCACCACGGTGTCCACACCGGAGAAGCGCGAGCTGTCGCGCAAAGCAGGCGCGGTCGAGGTGCTCGGCTACCCCGATGACCCAGCCGAATTCGGTGCGACGATCAAGGAGTTGACGGACGGCGGTGTCGCCGCGGTGTACGACGGGGTGGGCGCGGACACCTTCGACGCGAGCCTGGCCAGTTGCCGGGTGCGCGGCACGGTTGCGCTGTTCGGGGCGGCCAGCGGCCCGGTGCCGCCGTTCGATCCGCAGCGGCTCAATGCGTCGGGCTCGCTGTTCCTGACCCGCCCGACGCTTGCGCATTACACCCGCACACCCGACGAGTTCGCTTGGCGCGCAGGCGAACTACTCGACGCTATTGCCGCGGGCACCATCACGGTCACGGTGAGCGAACATTACCGGCTGGAAGATGCCGAGCAGGCCCACCGCGATTTGCAGGGCCGCAAGACCGTCGGCTCGGTGGTGTTAGTGCCCTAGCAGTCTCGGCAGCGCCAAGACGGAATCCACCGCGAGCGCAAGGAAGACAACCGCGAGGTAGTTGTTCGACTGCAGGAACAGACGCAGCGGCTTCACCGACTCTCCGCGGCGCACCCCTGCGTGGAGTTGATGGGCCATCACCAGGAACCAGGTGCCCGCAAGGATCGCCACCGACGCGTACAGCCAGCCCGTCGCCAACGCGAGCGCCAAAGTCGAGACGACGGTGAGCCACGTGTACACCAGGATCTGCTTGGTGACCTGCTGCTCGGTGGCCACCACGGGCAGCATCGGTACCCCGGCCGCCTCGTAGTCGTCCTTGTAGCGCATGGCCAGCGCCCAGGTGTGCGGCGGCGTCCAGAAGAAGATGATCGCGAACATCACCAGCGCGGGCCATTGGATGGTCCCGGTGACGGCGGACCAGCCGATCATCACCGGCATGCAGCCGGCCGCCCCGCCCCACACCACGTTCTGTGAGGTGCGCCGCTTCAGCAGCAGCGTGTAGACCAGCACGTAGAACGCGATGGTCGCGCCTGCCAGGTGCGCGGACAGCATGTTCGTCGTCCACCACAACCAGAAGAAGGAGCCGACGGACAGTGCCAAGCCGAACACGAGCGCATGACTGCGCGGCACGGTGTCACGAGCCAGCGGTCGACGGGCGGTGCGCTTCATCTTCTTGTCGATGTCCGCGTCGGCCACGCAGTTCAGCGTGTTGGCGCCCGCGGCAGCCAGCATGCCGCCGAACAAGGTGTTGAGGATGAGCAGCGGGTCGACGGTGCCGCGGTGCGCCAGCAGCATCGCGGGAATGGTCGTGACGAGCAACAGCTCGATCACCCGCGGTTTGGTCAGTGACAGATAGCCGAGGAGTTTGGTGCTGATCCGGTTGGGCGCCCCTTCGACAAGGCTGCCTTCGCGAATCCTCACGCAATTACTCCTCGGGGTCGCCGCCTCGCGGCTTCTACTACAGACGATGGTAGACCGCGTGTAAACGCCGTCCTAATCGTCCCCCACGCACCTGCGGTGCCCCAGGTTCGCGCACTAGGGTGGACAAAGCGGATTGCGAAGCCCGGGCCTATGTAAGGAGTTCGCCACGTGACCACTCTCGACGAGATTTCGACCCTCACTCGTCCGAACCACCCCGACGACTGGACCGAGCTGGACTCGCAGGCTGTCGACACGGTCCGCGTGCTGGCCGCGGACGCGGTGCAGAAAGTGGGCAACGGCCATCCGGGCACCGCGATGAGCCTGGCGCCGCTGGCATACACGCTGTTTCAGCGCCAGATGCGCCATGACCCCAGTGACCCGCACTGGCTCGGCCGCGACCGCTTCGTGCTCTCGGCAGGGCATTCCAGCCTGACCTTGTACATCCAGCTGTACCTGGGCGGGTTCGGGCTCGAGCTTTCTGACATCGAGTCGCTGCGCACCTGGAAGTCCAAGACGCCGGGACACCCGGAGTTCCGCCACACCAAGGGCGTTGAGATCACCACCGGACCGCTCGGCCAGGGGCTGGCCTCTGCGGTCGGCATGGCGATGGCCTCGCGCTACGAGCGCGGCCTGTTCGATCCGGACGCAGCGCCGGGCACCAGCCCGTTCGACCACTACATCTACGTGATCGCCTCCGACGGAGACATCGAGGAGGGCGTCACCAGCGAGGCGTCGTCGCTGGCAGGCACCCAGCAACTCGGCAACCTGATCGTTTTCTACGACCACAACGAGATCTCGATCGAGGACGACACCAACATCGCGCTCAGCGAGGACACGGCAGCCCGCTACCGCGCCTACGGGTGGCACGTGCAGCAGGTCGAGGGTGGCGAGAACGTCGTCGGCATAGAAGAGGCCATCGCCGAGGCGAAGCGGGTCACCGACAAGCCGTCGTTCATCTCGCTGCGCACGATCATCGGCTACCCGGCGCCTGAGCTGATGAACACCGGCAAGGCACACGGCGCCGCGCTCGGCGACGAAGAGGTCGCGAAGGTCAAGGAGATCCTCGGCTTCGACCCGGACAAGACGTTCGAGGTGCGCGACGAGGTCATCGAGCACACCCGCGGGCTGGTGGCGCGCGGCAAGGAAGCGCACGAGAAATGGCAGAGCGAGTTCGACGCGTGGGCGCAGCGTGAGTCCGACCGCAAGGCGCTGCTGGACCGGCTGACGGCCGAAGAGCTGCCCGACGGCTGGGACGCCGACCTCACCTACTGGGAGCCGGGTTCCAAGCCGCTGGCCACCCGCGCGGCGTTTGGCCAGGTCCTCAACGACGTCGCATCGAAGCTGCCCGAATTGTGGGGCGGCTCAGCGGATCTCGCGGGCAGCAACAACACCACGATCAAGGGCGTCAAGTCGTTCGGGCCCGCGTCCATCTCCACCAAGGAGTTCACCGCGGATCCCTACGGCCGCGTTTTGCACTTCGGAGTTCGCGAACACGCGATGGGTTCGATCCTGTCCGGCATCGTGCTGCACGGGCCGACGCGCGCGTTCGGCGGCACCTTCCTGCAGTTCTCGGACTACATGCGCCCCGCGGTGCGGTTGGCCTCGCTGATGGACATCGACACCATCTACATCTGGACGCACGATTCGATCGGCCTTGGCGAGGACGGTCCCACCCACCAGCCGATCGAACACCTGGCGGCGCTGCGGGCGATCCCGAACCTTTCGGTGGTGCGGCCGGGCGACCCGAACGAGACCGCCTATGCGTGGCGCAACATCATCGCGCGCGGCGCCGGCAGCGGTCCGGTCGGTTTCATTCTGACGCGACAGGGCATCCCCGTACTGGAGGGCACCAGCGCCGAAGGGGTCGCCAAGGGTGGTTACGTGCTCGGCGGCGCACCCGACGAGGATCCCGATGTGGTGCTGATCGGCACGGGCTCGGAGCTGCAATTGGCCGTGGCGGCGCAAAAGATATTGGCGGACAAGGGAATCACCGCGACCGTTGTTTCGATGCCATGCGTCGAGTGGTTCGAGTCCCAGCCCAAGGAGTACCGCGACAGCGTGCTGCCGCCTGCGGTGTCGGCGCGCGTCGCCGTCGAGGCGGCGGTCGCGCAGAGTTGGTACAAGCTGGTCGGCGACACCGGCGAGATCGTCTCGATCGAGCATTACGGCGAGTCGGCCGACGACAAGACGTTGTTCCGTGAGTTCGGTTTCACCCCAGAGGCAGTGGTGGCCGCCGCGGAGCGATCACTAGAGAATTGACTAGCGAAAAGTTTGGAAAGGCATCAGCAATGGCACAGAATCCCAACCTTGCGGCCCTCTCCGCCCAGGGTGTTTCGGTATGGCTCGACGACCTGTCCCGTGATCGACTGCAGACCGGCAACCTGCAGGAACTGATCGACACCAAGAGCGTGGTCGGTGTGACCACCAACCCGTCGATCTTCCAGGCGGCGCTGTCCAAAGGTGACGCATACAGCGCGCAGGTCAAGGAACTCGCCGAGCGCGGCGCCGACGTGGACGCCACAATTCGCACAGTCACCACCGATGATGTACGTGAGGCTTGCGACGTTCTCCGCCCGCAGTGGGAGGCGTCCGACGGCGTGGACGGACGAGTGTCGATCGAGGTCGACCCGAGACTGGCACGCGACGAAAAGAAGACGATCGCCCAAGCCATCGAACTGTGGAAGATTGTCGACCGCCCGAACCTGTTCATCAAGATCCCCGCGATGAAGGAAGGAATCCCGGCGATCACTTCGGTTCTCGCCGAGGGCATCTCGGTGAACGTGACGCTGATCTTCTCTGTTGAGCGGCACCGCGCGGTGATGGATGCCTACCTGGCAGGCCTGGAGAAGGCCAAGGATGCCGGGCACGACCTCACCAAGATCCATTCCGTCGCGTCGTTCTTCGTTTCGCGCGTGGATACCGAGGTGGACAAGCGCCTGGAGGCGATAGGCAGCGATGAGGCGCTCGCATTGCGCGGCAAGGCCGGAGTGGCCAATGCGCGGCTGGCCTATGCGGCTTATGAAGAAGTGTTCGTGGGCGGATCCCGCTACGAGGCCCTGGCGGTCGACGGTGCACGGGTGCAGCGGCCGCTGTGGGCGTCGACTGGCGTGAAGAATCCGGATTACTCGGACACGCTGTATGTCACCGAGCTGGTTGCGCCGAACACCGTGAACACCATGCCGGAGAAGACGATTGACGCGGTCGCCGACCACGGTGTGATCACCGGTGACACCGTCACCGGGACAGCGGACGAAGCGCAGAGCGTGTTCGACAAACTCCAGGAAGTGGGAGTCGATCTGACCGACGTATTCCTCGTGCTCGAGAACGAAGGCGTGGAAAAGTTCGAAAAGTCGTGGCTTGAGCTGCTCGATGCCACGCAGGAACAGCTCGACGCCGCCAACAAATGACGCCCGAAACGGATACGGCGTCTTCAGCCGGAGCTACCTGGCGTAATCCGTTGCGGGACAAGCGCGACAAGCGCATGCCCCGCATCCCCGGCCCGTGCGGTGTGGTGATTTTCGGCGTCACCGGCGATCTGGCCACCAAGAAGCTGATGCCTGCCATCTACGACCTCGCCAATCGCGGACTGTTGCCTGCGAACTTCGGCCTGGTCGGTTTCGCCCGCAGGGATTGGGCCGATGAGGATTTCGGCAAGCTGGTGTGCGATGCGGTCAGGACGCATGCCCGCACGCCGTACCGCCAGGAGGTCTGGGACCGGCTGGCCGAGGGAATCCGCTTCGTGCAGGGCACCTTCGATGACGCGAAAGCATTTGAGCGGCTGTCGGAAACACTTCAGAAGCTCGACGCCGAGCGCGGCACCGGCGGCAACCACGCGTTCTATCTGTCGATCCCGCCCAAGGCTTTTCAGCAGGTATGCGAGCAGCTACAGAAGTCGGGATTGGCAAGGCCGCAAGAGGGCCGGTGGAGCAGGGTCGTCGTCGAGAAGCCGTTCGGCCACGACCTGGAGAGCGCCAAAGAGCTCAACACGGTGGTCAACAGTGTCTTCCCCGAGGAGTCGGTGTTCCGCATCGACCACTACCTCGGCAAGGAGACTGTCCAGAACATTCTGGCCCTTCGCTTCGCCAACGAGTTGTACGAGCCCATCTGGAACAACAACTACGTCGACAGCGTGCAGATCACCATGGCCGAGGACATCGGTCTCGGTGGCCGCGGTGGTTACTACGACGGAGTCGGCGCGGCCCGCGATGTGATCCAGAACCACCTGCTGCAACTGCTTGCGCTGACGGCCATGGAAGAGCCGGTGAACTTCAGCCCGCACGAACTTCAGGCGGAGAAGATCAAGGTGCTCTCCGCCATCAAGTTGATGCAGCCCATCGATGACACCACGGCTCGCGGGCAGTACGCCGCGGGTTGGCAGGGCAGCGAGAAGGTCGTCGGTCTACTGGACGAGGAGGGCTTTTCCAAGGAGTCCACGACGGAGACGTATGCCGCGATCACGCTGGAGATCGACACTCGTCGTTGGGCGGGTGTGCCGTTCTTCCTGCGGACCGGAAAACGCTTGGGACGCAGGGTGACCGAGATCGCACTCATCTTCAAGCGCGCCCCGCACCTGCCGTTCGACAAGACCATGACCGAAGAACTCGGCCAGAACGCCTTGGTGATCCGGGTGCAGCCCGACGAAGGCATCACCACGCGTTTCGGATCGAAAGTTCCCGGCAGCGCGATGGAGGTCCGTGACGTCAACATGGACTTCTCCTACGGTTCGGCCTTCGCCGAGGACTCTCCCGAGGCGTACGAGCGGTTGATCCTCGACATGCTGCTCGGCGAGCCATCGCTGTTCCCGACCAACGCCGAGGTCGAATTGTCCTGGGAGATCCTGGATCCCGTGCTGGATTATTGGGCGTCACATGGCAAGCCTGATGCGTATGAATCGGGTACCTGGGGGCCGCCGTCGGCCGACGAGATGATGCATCGCATGGGCCGCGAATGGAGGCGACCCTGATGATCGTCGACCTGCCCGACACGACAACAAACGACATCAGCAAGAAGATCACCGGCCTGCGTGAAGAGGGCGGCGCTATCACGTTGAGCCGCGTGCTCACGCTCGTGATCTCGCTTGACTCAGACGATCTGCTGGAGGAGTCCATCGAGGCGGCCAACTTTGCGAGTCGTGAGCACCCGTGCCGAGTGATCGTGGTGGTCCAGGGCGATCGAAGCGCCACCGAGTCGCGCCTGGATGCGCAACTTCGCGTCGGCGGCGATGCGGGTGCGGGCGAGGTCGTTGCGCTGCGCCTGCACGGTGAGCTCGCCGAACACGCCAGCAGCGTGGTCCTGCCCTTCTTGCTGCCCGATACACCGGTCGTCGCATGGTGGCCTGCCGGAGGCCCGGCGGTGCCGGCACAGGATCCGTTGGGTCACTTGGCGATTCGCCGGATAACTAATGCGACAGAGTGCTCCGACCCGCTGGCCGCGATCAAGAGTCGCCTGCAGGGTTACACCGACGGCGACACCGATCTGGCGTGGGCCCGCATCACTTACTGGCGCGCGCTGCTGGCATCCGCGCTCAATCAGCCCCCTTTCGAGCCGATCACCTCGGCGCTGGTGTCGGGCCTGCGGGACGAGCCCTCGCTCGACGTCCTCGCCGGTTGGCTCGCCGCCCGAATCGACGGCCCGGTGCAGCGGGCAGTCGGCGAATTGAAGGTCGAACTCGTGCGAGACAGCGAAACCATCACCCTGAAGCGTCCACAGACAGGGGTGACCGCAACGCTGAACAGAACCAGTAAGCCTGAAGCGCGGATACCCTTGGCGCGCAGAGACGCCAAGGAGTGCTTGGCCGAGGACCTGCGGAGGCTGGACGCCGACGAGATCTATCACGAGGCGCTGCAAGGCATCGAGAAAGTGCAATACCTGTGAGCCACATTGTTGAGAAGTATTCCGACACTGCGGCATTGGTGGCGGCGGCAGGCGACCGACTGGTAGCGGCGATCATCAGCGCCATCGACACCCGCGGCACTGCCCACATCGTATTGACCGGCGGCGGCACGGGCATTGGTTTGCTCAAGCGGGTTGGCGAGGCCAGGGACAAGATCGACTGGTCGAAGGTACATCTGTACTGGGGTGACGATCGGTTCGTTCCCGAAGACGACGACGAACGCAATTGCAAGCAGGCCCGTGAGGCGCTGCTCGACGACATCGACATCCCGACCGGCAACGTGCATCCGATGGCCGCCAGCGGCGCTGAGTTCGGCGACGACCTGGACGCCGCAGCACGCGATTACGAGCAAGTGCTCTCCGCCAATGCCGACGAGGGGCAGCCCGCACCGGACTTCGACGTGCATCTGCTGGGCATGGGACCGGAGGGGCACATCAACTCGCTGTTCCCGGATACGGCCGCGGTGCGCGAGACAGAGCGACTGGTTCTCGGTGTGCCGGACTCCCCCAAGCCGCCGCCGCAACGAATCACGTTGACGCTGCCCGCGGTTCAGCGTTCGCGCGAGGTTTGGCTCGTGGTTTCGGGCGCGGGCAAGGCCGACGCGGTGGCGGCCGCGATCGGCGGCGCCAAGCCGGTCGACGTGCCCGCCGCCGGCGCGGTCGGTCGCGACGCGACAGTGTGGCTGCTCGACGAGGACGCCGCCGCCAAGCTCTAGGAGCGCGCCGGGAGTCGGATATCTGACGGATTTCGCCGGATTTCCATCACATTCCCTACTCTGGCGGGCGTCGGCTTTCGACATCGCCCCTTTGGTCGGCCTCCGCGTCGGCGAATCCCGCGACGTACTCCGCGATACGTCGGACAAGGTCAGGGCTGGCTGAACGTGGGTTGTTCCCGCACTGCATACCTGATTCAGACGACCACTACGCTCCGGCGGTTCCATCGATGTGGTCATAATGTCGGGCATGGTTGACAAAGGCGGCAAACCCGCGCCTCGGACGGGCACCGAGCGGATCCGCAAGCTCGCGCAGGCGGCACTGAACGCCGACGTGACGGTGGAGCAGGTCGACACCATCCTGGAGGGGCTGAGCGAGACCCTGGTCGACCTGAACCATTCGACAGGCAACCTCGACGCCACCCTGGAGCGGTTCAACGAAACGATCAACCAGATCAACGAGCTCGCACCGCGACTGTTCGCGGTCGTCGATCGCCTCGAAGCCATCGTCGGTCGCGTCGAACGCATCGTCGACATCGGTGAGGCTGCAGTCGCGCCGATCGCGGCCACGGAGTCCGCAGTGCGCGGTGTCGTCAACAGGATGCGCCGAACCGCCGGACTCTAACGTCGCGTGGCTATCCGCTGTTGCGCAGCGCGGTTGCCAGCCCACTCATGGTCAGCAGGATGCCGCGCTGGACCAGTTCGTCGTCGTCTCCTGAGCGGTACCGCTGCAGCAGTTCCACTTGCAGATGGTTCAGCGGCTCGAGATACGGAAAGCGGTTGAACACCGACCGCGCCAACGCCGGGTTGTCCGCTAGCAGGTCGTCCTGGCCGGTGATCAGCTTGTGCATGCGGATCGTTCGCTCATGCTCGTCGACGATCTTGCCGAACACCCGCTGGCGCAGCGCCTCGTCTTCGACGAGTTCGGAATAGCGCGCAGCCAGGCCCATGTCCGACTTGGACAGCACCTGCGCCATGTTCGATAGCACGGTGCGAAAGAACGGCCAACGACGATAGAGGTCTTGCAGTACTTCAAGCCTTCCGTCGCCGTCGGCGATCCAGGTTTCGAACGCGGTGCCGGTGCCGTACCAGCCGGGCAGCATGACCCGCGACTGGCTCCAAGCAAGTACCCACGGAATGGCTCGTAGATCCGATATCGACGTCGTCGGTTTCCGTGACGTCGGCCTGCTGCCGATGTTGAGCGCACCGATCTCGCTGACCGGCGTGGAAGCCTTGAAATACTCGACGAAACCTGGTGTCTCATGGACTAATTCGGCATACGCGCGCTGAGCGCGGGCAGCCAGTTCGTCGAGCACCTCATAGGCAGGCCCCGCCGCATCGCCCAGGCCTTCGACGTCGAGCAGCGTGGCCTCCAACGTGGCCGCCAACAGCGTCTCGAGGTTGCGATGTGCGACACGCGGTTCGGCATATTTGGCGGCGATCACTTCGCCCTGCTCGGTGATCCGAAGCGATCCGTTCACCGCACCCGGTGGCTGGGCGAGAATGGCGTCGTAACTCGGCCCGCCCCCGCGACCGACGGTGCCACCGCGTCCGTGGAAGAGCCGCAACCGAATTCCGGTCTTGCGGGCCGACTCGACGAGGTCCAGTTCGGCGCGATACAGCGCCCAGTTTGCCGCCAGGTACCCCCCGTCCTTGTTCGAGTCGGAATACCCGAGCATCACCTCTTGGCTGTCACCGCGTGCACTCACGACGGCGCGATACAGCGGAAGGTCAAGCACTGCTTCGAGAATGGCCGAACCGCGCTGCAGGTCGTCGATGGTCTCAAAGAGCGGAACGATGCCGACGGGGGCATAGGGCTCGTCGCCCGAGGCATCGAGCAGGCCAACCTCCTTGAGCAGGATCGCCGCCTCGAGCATGTCCGAAACCGACTGACACATCGAGATGATGTAGTTCGGTATCGCCTGCGGTCCGAAGACCCGAACGGCGCGGGCGGCCGCGGCGACGATGTCCAGCTCCTTGCGGGCCAGCTCCGACAGCGCGGCGTCGTCTTTCGTCAGCGGTCGACGGGTCGCCAACTCGGCAGCCAGCAGTTCGACACGCTCCGGTTCGGCCAGCGACTGGTAGTCCGCGTGTACTCCCGCCCACGCCAGCAGCTCGGCCACCACCTCCTCGTGCACATCGGAGTTCTGGCGCAGGTCCAGGCCGGAGAGGTGAAAACCGAAGACCCGCACGGCTTCCCGCAGCCTGGCCAGCCGATCATCGGCGAGCACACCGCTACCATTGGAGCGCAATGAACCATCGATGACATCGAGGTCGGCAAGCAGTTCGGCCGGCGTCACATAGCGTTCCAGGCCGAGGTCGAGTTCGTGTTCAGGCTGGCTGTCCAGGATCTCAGCCGCGGTCGCGGTGAGCCTGCCGTGGATGACGCGCAATGCGCGGCGGTACGGTTCGTCGGCGCGGGCGGGCTCGTTGCACACATCCGCCAACGCTTTGAGCTCTTCGCTGACCTGCACCAGCCGCGCCGACATCGACAGCTCCTGCTCGAGAAAACTGATCTCGGTGAAGTAGTGCTCGAACGCGGTGAAGGAGGCCCTGCCCGTGGCTTGACGGACGACTTCGGCGGTGACGTTGGGATTGCCGTCGCGGTCACCGCCGATCCATGAGCCCGGTCGCAGAATCGGCAGCTCGAACAGGTCCGCGTCCGGCCAGCGGGCCTGCAACGCGGATCGCACCTCCGCGTTGACCTTCGGGATGACCTCGAGGAACGCCGACTGGTAATACCGCAACCCGGTCTCGATCTCATCCTGAATCTTCAACCGCGACAACCGAATCAGTGCGGTCTGCCACAGCGTGAAGATGTGCCGGCGCAGTTCGACGTTGATGTCGCGGCCGTCGTCGGTTTCGGTGTGCCCGTGCAGCCGCAACCGCATCAGTTCGGTGATCCGGTGCTGGGTGTCGAAAACCGTGCGGCGGCGGGTCTCGGTGGGATGCGCGGTGATAACCGGCGAGATCAATGCACCGCTCAGCGCTTCGGCAACTGTGGCCGAATCCAGTTCTGCCGAGTCGAGTTTCAAATACGTGGCGGCCAGAGTGCTGTTCTGCGGCGGCTCACCTGCCGCGAGATGGATCGCGCGGCGGCGTTCACGGTGAATGTCCTCGGCGACGTTCGCCAGCAGCGCGAAATGAGAGAACGCGCGGATGACGGGGATGGCCTGGTGGATGTCGATGCCGTCGAACATCCGGGCCAACTCGGCGCGATCGATCTCCGAGCGCCGCACGCGGAACGATTCGACACGGGCCCGCTCGACGAGGTCGAACACCTCCTCGCCGTTCTGCTCACGCACCGTGTCGCCGAGAATCGTGCCGAGCAGGCGGATGTCCTCCCGCATCGGCTCGGTGGCCTCGCGACCCACCTGGGTGCGCCGCACCGAACCGATCGGTGCGAGCGTGACGTCGGGTCCTTCAGCCATGGCTCAAGTATCGATGCGGGCGCTGAAGCCCGCATGACGAGGGTCCTAGTGCTGCGGAATCACGATCGGAGTGGGTGTCGGTGTGGGTGTCGGTGTGCTCGGCGTCACGGTAGGCGATGGTTTCTGGCCGGTGGGCAACACGATGGGCGCCGGCTTGGCGTCACCTGTCTTGCCGCCGCTGTCGCTGTCGGAATCCGACTTCAACGGCGGGGGCCAATCCACGGATGTCGGTGGCCAGCTTTCGATGCTGTTGTCCGATCCCGATCCCGGAGGTGCGCAGCCAGCACCGGCTCCGAAGTCACCCGCGGTGGTGCAGTCAGCATCGGCGACAGGGGCACCCCACACTGCCAGCGAGAGTGCCACTGCTGCAACGCAAATCCGCAACGTACTCATAACGTGAGAATGTCCCCGTAGGCGTTGACGCTGTCGTCCGACTTGTCCGTGTCGATCATCGCCGTCGCGAAGAACCGGACGGAGACCTGTCCTCCACAGCTGTCCACCTTGACGTGTGCGTCGTGCACCACGATCTCGCCGGTGCGACCCTTCAATTCCTTCTTGCCCAGCCCGAGGTTCGTGATGTTTCCCGGCAACAGATTGATCGAGGCGTTTCCGCCGATATCGGCATACGGGCCAACAATGTTGAGCAGATTGCCGCCGTTGAAGCCAGGGCTGATACCGGCGTCGGCATCGACACCGATGCTGCCGCCCTCGCTGAGGTCGACCTGACACCCCAGTTGCAGGCCGAAAATCAACATGCCCGAGTTCACTGCCGAGTTGCCGTTGCCGTCGATCGAAGCGACCGCTTTGCCGGTGACAAAACCTTCTCTGGTGAACGCCGTTGCGGCCATGTTCGGCACGGAGTTGATGGTCATCTTCGTCAGCGCAGCGCTCAGATGCCAGCCGTCGTCGGTGTCCGCGGATTGGGTGACGTCCGCGACGGGCAACGGGTCCGCTGCGGCGATGCCGGGTCCGAAAGACACCAGAACAACCGCAACAGCACCGGCGCGAAGAAGTTTGTGCACGAACACGCGCGCGATCCTATGGTCGACTGCTGAATGGTTCCTGGCACCGCGGGTTGCTGCCGTCCTGCTGGTGGCGCATGCTGATTGCAGAGCAAACTCCGAGGTTGGGATCCATCATGAAAGCGCTCGCCGCCACCATCTTTGCGACGTTCGTTGCGTTGGCGCTCGGCTATCCGGGCCCCGCTGCCGCCGAACCGCAGGCCTGTCCGAAGAACACTGTCACGATCGGCAACCAGGGTCAGGTGATCAATGTGCCGCAGCAGAGCCAGGTCTGCGACGATGATCCGACGGGCGGACTGCTCGGCGACCTGCCGGTGCTTGGCAATCTGCCCGGCCTTGGCGGCATCCTCTAGCCGCTAGAGAGCGGCAAAGAGCAGCATCAGCGCCAGGATCAGCAGCCCGCCGCCGATCAGCGCGACCACCGGCCAGACTCCCCGATACCGCTGCGGCGGCGGGCCCAGCGATCCGCGGGCGAAAGTGAACACCGGCGCCCGGTATTCGAGTTCGACGAACTCCCCCGGCGGCACCACGACCGTGTAATCGGCGGGACCGGTTTTCGGCGGAAAGAAATACCTCGTATAGACGTGCACCTGGTGCCTGCCCGCCGGGACGAGCAGATCGGCCTTGCCCCAGCGTTGGCCGGGAATCTCGGCGCCGTCGACGAATATCTTCGGGCCGAAGAAGTCAAAGAAGCTGCCGAAAGCCCTGTTGTACAAGAAGGTGATCGCGATGCCCTCGACGGGCGTGTAGTACGGCTGCCGGCTGTGTTCCGGCGTGTTCATGGCCGCCCTAGGTGTACTTGATCAACAGCGCGACGCCGATGATCGAAACCAGCCAGATGCCGGTCACGAAGAGCGTCAGCCGGTCGAGGTTCTTCTCGACAACCGTCGACCCCGACAGGCTGGACTGGACGCCACCACCGAACAGCGTGGACAGGCCACCGCCCTTTGCGCGGTGCAGCAGGACCAGGAGCACAACCAGCACACTGGTCACGACCAGGGTTATCTGCAGGGCCAATTCCATGGCAGCCAGACTACAGGCTCCTGAGCTGCTATCAGGGCAGGGGGCCGCCGGCCGCGATGGCCGACAGTGTCGCGAATTGCTCGCCGTCCAGCGACGCGCCACCGACCAGTGCGCCGTCCACATCCTCCTGTGCGACGATCTCGCCGACGTTCTTGGCGTTGACCGAACCGCCGTAGAGCACGCGGACCCCGGATGCCAGTTCCGGCGTCGCCAGCTTGCCGAGCTCGTCGCGGATGGCCTTGCAGACCTCCTGCGCGTCGGCCGCGCTGGCCACCCGGCCGGTGCCGATGGCCCAGACCGGCTCGTAGGCAATCACGGAGTTGCCGATCTGCTCGGAAGTCAGGCCGGCCAGCGAACCGCGCAGCATCTCCACGTTGTGTTCGACGTGGTTGCCGGCCTCGCGGACCTCGAGCTGCTCACCGATGCAGATGATCGGCGTCAGGCCGTGCTTGAAGGCCGCGGCCGACTTCGCGGCGACGAGGGCGTCGTCCTCGTGGTGGTACGTGCGCCGCTCCGAGTGCCCGACGACGACGAACGTGCAGCCCAGCTTGGCCAGAAAGGCTCCACTGATTTCGCCGGTGTAGGCACCCGAGTCGTGCTGCGACACGTCCTGTGCACCGTAGGTCAGCCGCAGCTTGTCCCCGTCGACCAGGGTCTGCACGCTGCGCAGGTCAGTGAACGGCGGGATCACCGCGACGTCGACCTTGTCGAAGTACTTGTCCGGCAGCGAGAACGCGATCTTCTGGACGAGCGCGATCGCCTCGAAATGGTTGAGGTTCATCTTCCAGTTGCCGGCGATCAGCGGCTTACGGCTCATGATTCCAGTACCTCCAGGCCGGGCAGTGTTTTGCCCTCAAGGTATTCCAGCGAGGCCCCGCCTCCGGTGGAAATGTGGGAGAAGCCGTCTTCTGGCAGGCCGAGTTGACGCACCGCGGCGGCCGAGTCACCGCCGCCGACCACGCTGAACGCGCCCTTGCCGGTTGCCGCGATGATCGCCTCTGCGACGCCCTTGGTGCCCGCCGCGAATGCGGGGAATTCGAAGACGCCCATCGGGCCGTTCCAGAACACCGTCTTGGCGTTGGACAGCAGCGCGGTGAACCGTTCGACCGAGCCCGGCCCGATGTCCAGACCCATTTTGTCCTGCGGAATGCGGTCAGCCGCAACGATTTCCGATGGCGAATCGGCTTTGAACTCGTCGGCCGCGACGATGTCGACAGGCACGTGGATCACGTCACCGTAGTCCTCGAGCAGCTTGCGGCAAGTCTCGATCATCCCCTCTTCGAGCAGCGACTTGCCCACCGAAACACCTTGTGAGGCAAGGAAGGTGAAGCACATGCCGCCACCGATGACGATGCTGTCGGCCTTGGTCGCCAGATTCTCGATGACAGCCAACTTGTCCGACACCTTCGAACCGCCGAGCACCACCGCGTACGGCCGCTCGGTCGAGCTGGTCAGCTGCTGCAGGACCTTCACCTCAGCGGCCACCAACGTGCCCGCATAGTGCGGCAACAGCGTCGCCACGTCATAGACCGAGGCCTGCTTACGATGCACCACCCCGAAGCCGTCGGACACGAAAGCGCCGTCATCGCCGACCAATTCGACCAGCGCCTTGGCCAGTGCCAGCCGCTCGCCATCGTCCTTACTCGTTTCGCGAGCGTCGAAGCGAATGTTCTCCAGCAGCAGGACGTCACCGTCGGTCAGACCTTCGGCACGCGCAAGAGCATCAGTGCCGACCACGTCTGTGGCCAGCTGAACGTGACGACCGAGCTTCTCCCCCAACGCCTTTGCCACCGGTGCGAGCGAGAACTGCGGGTCGGGGCCGCCCTTCGGCCGACCCAGGTGCGCGGTGACGATGACCTTGGCGCCCGCATCGGACAGCGCCTGCAGTGTGGGCACCGACGCGATGATGCGGCCGGGGTCGGTGATGTTCCCGTCGTCGAGCGGGACGTTCAGGTCGGAGCGCACGAGTACGCCCCGGCCCGAAACGCCTTCTGCGAGTAAGTCTTCGAGTGTCTTGATAGCCACTGGGCTACAGGGACTTGCCGACCAGCGCGACCAGGTCAACGAGGCGGTTCGAGTAACCCCACTCGTTGTCGTACCAGGACACCGTCTTGGCCTGGTTGTCGATCACCTTGGTCAGCCCGGCATCAAAGATCGAGCTGTGCGGGTCGGTGACGATATCGCTGGACACGATCGGCGCGTCGTAGTACTTCAGGATGCCCTTCAGCGGTCCGTCGGCGGCGGCCTTGAATGCCGCGTTGATCTCCTCGGCGGTGGCCGACTTGGACAGCTCGGCGGTCAGATCGGTGCACGAACCCGTCGGGATCGGCACCCGCAGCGCGTAGCCGTCCAGCTTGCCCTTCAACTCGGGCAACACCAGGCCGATGGCCTTGGCCGCGCCGGTCGAGGTCGGCACGATATTGAGCGCGGCGGCCCTGGCACGGCGCAGGTCTTTGTGCGGGCCGTCCTGCAGGTTTTGGTCCTGGGTGTAGGCGTGCACCGTCGTCATCAGGCCCTTGACGATGCCGAACTCGTCATTGAGGACCTTGGCCAGCGGGCCAAGGCAGTTCGTGGTGCACGAGGCGTTGGAGATGATGTTCTGGCTGCCGTCGTACTTGTCGTCGTTGACGCCGAGCACGATGGTGATGTCCTCATCGGTGGCCGGCGCGGAGATGATGACCTTCTTGGCCCCCGCATCCAGGTGACCCTTGGCCTTGGCGGCGTTGGTGAAGATACCGGTGGACTCGACGACCACGTCGACACCCAGGTCACCCCAGGGCAGGGCGGCCGGGCCTTCCTTGACCTCCAGCGACTTGATCTTGGTGCTGCCGATGACGATCGTGTCGTCACCCTCCAGGCTGATCTCCTCCGGGTAGCGGCCCAGGATCGAGTCGAACTTGAGCAGGTGCGCCAAGCTGGCGTTATCGGTGAGGTCGTTGACCGCGATGACCTCGATGTCGGTGCTCTTGCCCTCGGCCTTCTGCGCCGCGAGAGCCCGGTAGAAATTGCGTCCGATGCGGCCGAAGCCGTTAACGCCGACCCGGATGGTCACTTTGTGTCTCCTCTTAGTCGCCTAATCGCTCGCGACCAGCCTAGTGGTGTGATAGACGCCACGTGCGGGCTGGTTCAGTGGACGGCCGAGCTTTGGTCCGCATCGGGCTTGCCCAGCCATTTCTGACGGATGCGCGGCAGGGTGCCGTCGGCCTCGAGTTCGGCCTGCGCGACGGTGACGCGGCTGAACAAGGCCTGGTCGTCGAGCGGTACCGCGATCGCGATGTTCTCGACTGAGATGCCGCGCTGGACGACCTCGACGCCGGCGATCGGCGTGACCAATTCCGTCAGCACCGGGGCGAGCTTCATGAACGCGTCGCAGTCGCCGGTGGTCAGGTCGGTCAGCGCGGTGCGGATGGTGCCGTAGTCGTAGACGCGGACCTCCGCGGCCTTGCCGTCGGCGACGAGGCGCTCGGCGATGGGCTGGCTGGTGTTGCCCTGCTGTACGCCGATGGTCAGGCCTTCGAGGTCGTCGACGGACGTGACGTTCGGCAACCGGGTGGTGTCGACGGCCAGCGACTGGCCGGAGATCAGGTAGGGCGCGACGAACTGCGCCTTCGTTTCGCGTTCGGGGGTGACGGTGGTGCCTGCGGCCACGCAGTCGTAGGCGGAGCCGAGGGCATCGAAGATGCCGTTGAAGTCAGCACCGCCATACGGGATGAATTCAACTGTGGCGCCGAGGGCTTCGGCGATCGCGGTCATCAGGTCGATATCGAGTCCGCTGTTATCCGGCATGCCGTTGAACGGTGGATCGGGAAAGGCCGCACCGACCCTCAGCGTCTCCATGCGTTCACCGTAGTAGTTCGAGTTGCGCTCGCGCCTGGTCGATTTGGTCGTAGGCGTGGGCGACCACCGCAGCGGCGGTCATTGACTGGCCCACGTTGGCAAGCGTTTCGTAGACCTCATCGCCGAGCGCATCCCTCAGTTGAGCGATCGCGCTCTCCAGGTCCGGAACGGCCCCTACAGCGAGAGGGCTGTACGCGAATCCTGCGATCGTCGCCGCCGGTTCGAAACGCCTGAGCCGGATTAGAAATCCTGCGAGCACAGCCAGCGGGCTGCGTAGACTCGCGACGTTTCCGGAGTCGTGATAGTTGCGAATGACTAGAGTCAGATGATCGATCGCCTGCACATTGACGGCTTCCTGTGCCTCGAGGCGGGCCAGGTTCAGCGCAAGGATTGATTCGTTGAAGTGATTGCCGCTGGATTGAGCCAGTGCCAGCCCTTCGCGACACGCCTGCATCGCATGCGCATTATCACCAGTGGTGAGAAAGAAGGCGGAGGCGGCGACCGCGAACGTACGCATGTACGGATTGCCTGTCGCTATCCCTGCTTCGATCAGTCCTTCGGCGTCGTCAACGGCCTCATCTATCGCGCCGGCAAAACTGAGCGCGAAGACCCGGCAAGCACGTATGTAGACGTGGTTGTCACCTCGGCGTTCGAGCTGAGCGCGGCATAGTTCCGCCCATCGCTCTGGCTGCCCGACGACTGCATACGCCGCTCCGACCCAGCCTTCCATCGCGTACGGCGGCGTACGCAGTGCGCTGCCCATGACGGTTTGAGCGGTGTCGGCATAGCCGAGCGCGTCATCAACCCGGCCAGCCATCCAACACAGCGACGCAATCACATACAAACTCGCGAGGCGCGGGTGTCCAGTCGCGCGGGCGGGCTCGATCAGCTCTTCTGCCCAGGAAACCGGCTCGTAGTTCTCAACGCCGAAGCCGAGAAGGCCGACGAAGGTCACGATGGAAGCGGCGACCTCGAGGTCGCCGTGATCGGCCGCCCAACGAAACGCTATGCGCAGGTTGGCGAGTTCGGTGCCGAACCAGTCATAAGCCTCGCGCTGGCGCGCGCTGTCCCATAACGCCATGATTTCGGTTTCGCGGCCGGCGAAATGCTCGGCGTGCGCCGAGCTTGCCTCTGCTGCCGCCCCGCGCGCGACCAGCTTCTCCTCGGCGAACTGGCGGATGGTCTCCAACATGGAAAAGCGGGTTCGCCCTGTCGACCGATGCGCGACGACCAACGATTTTCGCACCAGCGCGTCGAGCAAGTCAAGGACTACAAACTCGTCGATGTTGTCGAATCCCGCTACAGCACAGGCGCTTTGAACATCAAAACTGCCCGCGAATACCGAACAACGTTCCAGCAGCGATCTTTCCGAGTCATCGAGCAGGTCATACGACCAGGACACCGCCTGGCGCAGCGTCTGGTGGCGTGCGAGTCCGCGTCGCGACCGGACGAGTAGCTTGAATCGGTGATCGAGGCGGTCGCGCATCTCTGTCGCGGTCATCGATTCCATCCGCGAGGCGGCAAGCTCGATAGCCAACGGAATACCGTCGAGTCGGCGACACACCTCCTCGACCGCCCCTGATTCGTCAGCCGACAATGCCCGCGCAGCCCGTTCCGTGAACAACTCAATGGCCGCAACGACTTCCAGTGATGGAACTCGCCACAACCGTTCGTCGGCGAGTCCCAACCCCTCACGGCTTGTGGACAGGATCTTCACCGTGGCCGAGCGCGCGAGGACCAGATCGATCAGATCCGCTGCGGAGTCGACGACGTGCTCGCAGTTGTCGAAGACCAGGAGGCGGACCCTGCCCTCCAAAGTGGCAGCAATCGACTCACTCATCGTCATGCCGGGCTGCTGTGTGATGCCCAGCACCGCGGCCACGGCGTCGGGTACGGCCGCAGGATCAGTGACCGAAGCCAGTTCGAAAACCCAGACGCCGTCCGGAAATTCGTCGGCCAGCACGGTGGCAATCTCAAGCGCCAATCGAGTCTTACCGACACCACCCACACCCGCCAACGTGACAAGCCGGTGCGACCGCATCGCCGCTGCGACGAGGTCGACTTCGTCGTCGCGACCGATGAGCCGGCTGGCTGCCGGCCGCAGATTGCCAAGACTGGAATCGATCGTCCGTAATGGCGGAAAATCCGTCGGCAAGCCAGATGCGTGCAATTGAAACACTGTGATCGGATTCGGTAGATCTCGCAGCCGACGAGGTCCGAGGCTGACCAGCTCAGCGTCGCTGAGCAGGCTTGCCGTTGAGTCTGCGACCAGTATCTGGCCGCCGTGGCCCGCGGCCATCACCCGCGCAGCGCGGTTGAGCACCGTGCCGAAGTAATCGTTGTCGCGCAGTTCGGCCTCACCCGTCGCGATGCCCATCCGCACCGGCAACTGCAACTCGCGCTGCGCATCGATTGCCGCGTCCACGGCCGCCTTCGGTGATGCGAAAGCCGCGACCACGCCATCGCCGGTATGACTGAACAGGTAGCCGTCGTGCGCCTCGATCGCGGTGCGCAGCACCTTGTCATGGGCAAGTAGTGCGACCCGCATCGCATCCGCGTCTGCTTCCCACCGACGGGTCGAGCCCTCGATATCGGTGAACAGAAACGTCACAACCCCCGACGGCGGCTTCATTGCGATTGTTCGAGTTCTACTCGCGCCTGGTCGATTTGGTCATAGGCGTAGGCCACCAACGTGGCGGCGGTCATCGCTGCCCCCTTTTCGCTGAGTTCGACGTATCTCTGGTCGCCGAGAACGTCCCGCAGATGCGCTATCGCGCTGCCGAGTTCAGGGAGCCACGCCCTGGCAAGGTGACCGGACGCAAAGCCCGCGATGACCGCCGCTCCTTCCCAATACTCGAGGCGCTCGAGGCACGCCGCGAGGCTGGCGAGCGGGATCCGAAGAGTAGAGGTGTTTCCGCAGTCGTGGTAGTTGCCGATCGACAGTTGGAGGTATTCGAGCGCCGACCTCGCGTCACCGTGTCGCGCCTCCAGCCGACCAAGGACGCTCGCCAGATGCGATTCGTTGTAGCGAATACCGCTGTCCTGAGCAATCGCAAGGCCCCGCCGCAGAGCGTCACGAGCACCGGCAGGATCGGCATCACACCACGCCATGCCGTACACCAACAGGGCGTAGGACTGTCCCCATGGGTTGATTATCTCTCCGGCAGAGTCGACAAGATCCTTGGCGACGGCCATCGCCTCGGCGGGAGACCCAGCTCTCATCAGGCCCAATGCGAGCCCCGAGCGCGTCAACCCGTACGGGTCATCGTCTCGGCGTGCGAGCATGCGACGGTATGCCTCGATCGAGTCCTCGGGCAGCCCGATGTTGTTGGACACGCCGGCCGACCAGCTCTCCAACCCGCGCGGCACCCCGTATCGGCCGCTGTCGACGAGCGCTTGTCCTTCGTCGCCGTACTGCACGGCCTGATCGATGCGTCCCACCATCCAACAATGCGTGGCCAGCAGATACAGCGATGTGAGCCTGGGATGGTCGGCGGCACGGGCGGCCGGGATGAGTTCTTCGACCCATGTCACGGGTTCGAAGTTCTCCGTCAGCACGCCGAACAAGGCCGCATACGTCGCGACCGGCGCCGCGGTGTCGAGATCATCGTGCTCGGCAGCCCATCGAAACGCAGTGCGCAGATTGGCCAACTCCGTGTTGAACCAGGCGTAGGCGTCACGCTGCCGCGGGCTGTTCCACAGCGCCAAAATGTCGTCTTCGCGCGCAGCGAAGTAGGACGCATGCGTTGCCCGGGCCGCATCCGCGTCGGCACCTTCCGCGAGCTGCTCCTCGGCGAATTGGCGCACCGTTTCCAACATCGAATATCGCGCCTTACCGGCGGACCGGCCTGCGACCACCAACGACTTGCGCACCAGCGCGTCGAGCAGATCGAGCGTGGCGAAGTCGTCATTGAGTCCGCCCACCGCACAGGCACTTTCGACATCAAAGCCACCGGTGAACACCGAACACCGAGTCAACAATGTCTTTTCTTCGTCACTGAGCAAATCGTAGGACCACGCCACCGCGTGGCGCAGCGTCTGGTGACGTTCCAACCCTCGACGGGTCCCCACCAGCAACCGGAACCGATGGTCGAGGCGGTCCCTGACGTCGCTGGCGGTCATCGACGCCATTCGGGAGGCCGCAAGCTCGATCGCCAACGGTATTCCATCGAGGCGGCGACATATCTCAGTCACGGCGTTGGCGTCCTCGGGGTCGGCCACCGCGAAGTGCGAGGCAACGCTTACCGCACGGTCAACGAAAAGTCTTGCTGCAGCGGAGTTCAAGCCGGCCCGAACCTCGAGGGAGGGAACCAGCCACACGCGCTCGTCTTCGACACCCAGTCCTTCGCGACTGGTGGCGAGTATCCGAACCGATGAGGAACGGGCAAGGATTGTCTCGACCAGATCGCCGACCGTATCGCGGACATGTTCGCAGTTGTCGAAAATCAGCAGTCGCGTTCTGCCCTCGAGTGCCGCAGCCACCGAATCCGAGACAGTCTTGCCGGGCTGCTGGGTGATTCCCAGCACCGCCGCAGCGGCATCCGGCACCGCGTCGGGATCGGCTATTGCGGCCAACTCGAAAACCCATGTTCCGTCCGGAAACTCGGCTGCTAACCGGGCGCCCACTTCCAGTGCCAGACGGGTCTTGCCGACTCCGCCGGATCCCGTCAACGTGACCAGTCGATGTGCCCGCAACTCGGTTTCCACTTCGGCAATCGCGGAGTCACGCCCGATGAAACTTGTCGCCGGTCGTCGCAGATTGCCAGGGGTGGTATCGGCGGTCCGCAACGGCGGGAAGTCTTCACGTAGTCCCGGCGCGCGCAACTGAAAGATGTTGACGGGGCTAGGAACGTCGCGTAACCGCCGCTGACCGAGATCGACGAGGTCGAGTCCGCTCAGCAGTCCCGCCGTCGAGTCTGCGATCAGAATCTGACCCCCGTGCCCGGCCGCCATCACCCGCGCAGCGCGATTGAGCACCGTGCCGAAGTAGTCACCGTCACGCAATTCTGCTTCACCGGTTGCAATGCCCATCCGCACCGGCAACTCCAGCGCGCGCTGCGCATCGATCGCCGCGTCAACAGCAGCCCTCGGCGACGCGAACGCAGCGACCACACCATCGCCGGTGTGGCTGAACAAGAAACCCTCATATGCCTCGATTGCCGTGCGCAGCACCTTGTCATGCGCGAGCAACGCCACCCGCATCGCATCCGCGTCCGTCTCCCACCGACGGGTCGAACCCTCAATATCAGTGAACAGAAACGTCACAACCCCCGACGGCGGCCTCATGGCGACCGCTCGAGTTGCGCTCGGGCCCGGTCGATTTGGTCGTATGCAAAGGTGACCAAATCAGCGATGGTCATCGCCGCACCTTCATCGGCGAGCGACTCGTACGCGTCCTCGCCAAGTACACGGCGGAGGTGTGCGATCGCGGTATCGATTTTGGGAAACGAGGCGGCAGTAAGAGGACTGCGGGCGAAGCCGGCGATGGTCGCCGCTGCTTCGTAGTGTTCTAGCCGATTGAGCAAGATCGCGAAGTTCGCCAACGGCGACCGGACAGTGGTGATGTTCCCCGAATCGTGCATATCGCGAATCGCCAAGCCGATGTGTTCGAGAGCGGAGAGGGGATCACCGCGCTCGACGTCGAGTTGGGCCAGATTGGCTGTCAGGTGGGATTCGTTGAAGCGATTCCCACTGTCGTGGGCTATACCGAGGCCGCGGTTCATCGCCTTCAATGCGCGGTCGGGGTCCGCACTGCGCCAGGCGAAGCCGTCAGCCATAAGCGCGAGCGAGAGTGTGTAGGGGTTGCGGGTGGTCTCGGCGAGGTCGACCAGACCGGCCGCGGCAGCGATTGCTTCCTCTTCGCGACCCGCGATCGTCAAGCTCATGGACAGCGTCGCTCTGATGTTGGCTTGCGCGTGCGTATCCAGCCCGCCTCCAAGTCGCGCACGGAGCCACTCGACCGCCCGATCAGGCTGACCGACGGCCAGATAGGAGGTGGCCATCATGCCATCGAGGCCAAACGGTATCGCGGCAGGACCGTTGCACAGCGCCGCCTGTCCGACGTCGCAACACCGCACTGCCGCCTCGGCGGGACCCACGAACCAGCCGAGCGCTGCCATTGCGCACAGGAAGGCGAGCCGTGAGTGATCAGCAGCGCTCGCGCGCTCGATCAACTCCCCGGCCCACGGCACAGCCTCGTAGTTCTCAACGCAGTAGCCGAGGAACGCTGCGTAACACGCGATGGTGGCCGCATCATCGAGATCCTCGCGGTCGGCGGCCCAGCGAAACGCGGTGCGCAGATTGGCGAGTTCGACTGTGAACCAGTCATATGCTTCCCGCTGCCCTGGGCCATCCCACAGGGTCAGGATCTCGGCTTCCTTACCGGCGTAGTGGTGGGCATGCGCAGTACGCGCATCGTCGATCCCCCCACCAGCCAAGAGTTGCTCCTCGGCGAACTGGCGGATCGTCTCCAGCATCGAATACCGGGTCCGTCCGGCAGACCGGTCGGCGACCAACAGCGATTTGCGCACGAGTGCGTCGAGCAGATCCAGCACGGCATACTCGTCGGAATCCTCATAGCCGGCCACTGCGCAAGCACTTTGAAGACCGAATCCACCGGCGAACACCGAACACCGTTGCAGCAGAGCACGTTCGGCATCATCCAACAAGTCGTATGACCATGCCATGGCCTGACGTAGTGTTTGGTGGCGCTCCAATCCGCGCCGGGCTCCGACGAGCAGTTTGAATCGGTGATCGAGTCGATCGCGAACCTCGGTTGCCGTCATCGACTCCATCCGTGAGGCGGCCAGTTCGATCGCCAACGGAATGCCGTCGAGGCGTCGACAAACTTCTTCCACCGCCGTCGATTCGTCAGCGGAGAAGCTGTGGGCGCGTTCGACGAACAGCTCGGTGGCGGCGTTCACCTCGAGCGAAGGCACCCGTCGCAGTCGCTCATCCACGACACCCAGGCCCTCACGGCTGGTGGCCAGAATTCGCACCGTTGCCGACTGAGCAAGGATGGCCTCGACAAGTTGTGCTGCGGCATCGACGACGTGTTCGCAGTTATCGATTACCAGCAGACGCACCCTTCCGTCCAAAGCGGCGGCCAGCGATTGGCTGACTGTCTTGCCGGGCTGCTGGGTGATGCCCAGCACCGAAGCTACTGCGGCGGGGACCGCCGCCGGATCCAAAACCGATGCCAGTTCGAAAACCCAAACACCGTCGGGAAATTCGTCGGACAGCACAGCGGCGACTTCGAGAGCCAACCTGGTCTTACCCACTCCGCCCACTCCGGTCAACGTGACCAAACGGTGCAATCGCACCTCTGCCGCGATGTCATCGACCTCATCGCCGCGGCCGACCAGCCTGCCTACCGCCGGCCGCAGATTTCCCGGATTCGGATCGGTTGTCCGCACCGGCGGAAACTCCGACCGCAGTCCGGGGCCCTGCACCTGGTACAACGTGATTCGGCTCGGGACGTCGCGTAGCCGCCGCGGACCGAGGTTCATGAGCTCGACACCGCTGAGCAGACCCGCCGTCGAGTCTGCGATCAGAATCTGACCCCCGTGCCCGGCCGCCATCACCCGCGCAGCGCGATTGAGCACCGTGCCGAAGTAGTCACCGTCACGCAATTCGGCTTCACCGGTTGCAATGCCCATCCGCACCGGCAACTCCAGCGCGCGCTGCGCATCGATCGCCGCGTCAACAGCAGCCCTCGGCGACGCGAACGCAGCGACCACACCATCGCCGGTGTGGCTGAACAAGAAACCCTCGTGCGCCTCGATTGCCGTGCGCAGCACCTTGTCATGGGCCACCAGCGCCGCCCGCATCGACGCCGCGTCTGCCTCCCACCGACGGGTCGAACCCTCGATATCGGTGAACAAAAACGTCACAACCCCCGAAGGCGGCGAAGCCACCATCCCCGCAGAATGCCACAGAAGACGCAGTGTCAGGCGATGTTCAGCCGTAGGCGCGGATGATCTGACCGGTCATCTCGGTTTCGATGCAGTCGACGTAGTGCCCGACGAGGGTGTCCATCGGAATAGCGGACAACCCGGGAAACAGCGGAGCGTATTCGTCGACCGAGTCGCTGACCATCGTCGGGCTGACGACATTGACACGGTAGCGGCCCTGCAACTCCAGTGCCGCGGACAGCACGAAGCTGTGCAGCGCCCCACTCACGACACCGCCGCCGGTCACGCCCGTGGCGGGCTGGTCGGCGAACACACCCGACGTCAACGTGAACGACCCGCCGGCGTTCACGTAGCGCTGACCGATCAGCACGAGATTGACTTGGCCGAAGAACTTCCCGCGCATGTTGTCGAGAAGTTGTTCTTCGGTGAGAGTAGCGAATTCGTCGAGCGCACCCGATGCCGCGATGCCGACAACTGCGTCCACTCCGGGCAGTTCCTGATACATCGCCTCGATCGACTCTGCAGAGGTGATGTCGACATGGATGTCGCCGGAAGTTCGCCCTGCCACCACGATTCCATGACGCTGCGCCTACCGAACGCACGCTTGTTTACGGGCCGTGTCGATGTTTACGTACATCAACCGTGCGCTCGGCACGCTTGTTCCGACGCCAAGAATCCGCCAAGGCTCGCCTCTGATGCTGGAGCCCAACCGGAACCACCGGGAGACTCGAACAAGGAGAAACCATGAAGAAGATCGTCGTCGGGGCGCTGCTGTCAGGCAGCATCGCGCTCGCCGGACTTGGACTGAGCATGGGTACCGCCCAGGCCTTCAACCCGCAGCCGGACCCGCCCGGCAAGGTGGCCACGTCACCCATCACCAATCCGGGTGTCATTCGCGGCTTCAACCCGCAGCCCGATCCGCCGGGTGTGCCGGTGCTGAACCCCGGCATCCTCCGCGGCTTCAACCCGCAACCGGAACCGCCGACGGCCGGCTAGCCTAGGCGTCCTCAAGCAGATCAGGCGTGACGGCAGACTCGGTATCGGGAATGCCGTCTTGCTTGGCCTTGCGGTCGGCCATCGACAGCAACCGTCGAATCCGGCCCGCCACAGCATCTTTCGTCATCGGTGGGTCAGCAAGTCGACCCAGCTCCTCCAGCGACGCCTGCCTGTGCTCGACGCGCAACTTACCTGCGGCGGCCAGATGATCAGGCACGGTGTCGCCGAGGATCTCCAGCGCCCGCTCCACCCTTGCCGCTGCGGCCACCGCCGCCCGTGCCGAACGCCGCAGGTTGGCGTCATCGAAGTTGGCCAGCCGATTCGCGGTCGCCCGTACCTCGCGGCGCATCCGACGCTCTTCCCAGGTCAACCGGGTGTCCTGGGCGCCCATCCGCGTCAACAACGCGCCGATGGCCTCGCCATCGCGCACCACCACCCGGTCGCTGCCCCGTACCTCGCGCGCCTTGGCGCTCACGCCAAGCCGCCGCGCCGCACCGACCAATGCCAGCGCCGCCTCCGGCCCGGGACAGCTGACCTCCAGCGCCGACGACCGGCCTGGCTCGGTCAGTGATCCGTGCGCCAAAAACGCTCCGCGCCAAGCAGCTTCGGCGTCGGCGACACTGCCGCCAACCACCTGCGCCGGCAGCCCTCGCACCGGCCGGCCGCGCAGATCCAGTAGACCTGTCTGCCTCGCCAGCGCTTCCCCATCTTTGGCCACCCGCACCACATAGCGCGTGCTCTTGCGAATGCCGCTGGCCGACAGCACGTGCACCACCGCGCTATATCCGTACAGGTCGTAGATGTCCTTACGCAGTCGCCTGGCGATGATCCCCAGGTCGACCTCCGCCTCGACCACCACGCGTCCGGACACGATGTGCAGGCCGCCCGCAAAGCGCAGCAAGGACGCCACCTCGGCACGGCGGGCGCTGACGGAGTTCACCACCAGCCGGCTCAGTTCGTCCTTGACCTCGGCCGTCATCGCCACGGGTCGTCACCTCTCGGTCCGTTCACTGTCGGTGCGGGCACGGTCGGCTCCTGGATGTTCGGGGTCGGAGCCATCCCGCGAACACGCACACCCTCCAGAGCCGCGGCCAACCTCGCCGGGTCATGTAAAGGTGTACCAGGTCTGGACACCTCAGCAAACTCAACTTCGGCATTGAGGATGGTAGCGGTCCGACGCAACTGCTCACGTTCGCGTTCGCTTGGCACCCGGCTGGAATCAACGATGATGTCGTGTACCGAGAACCCCGGCGCGTGCTGGGCAAGCACATGGATGTGCCGCTCCACCGAGAAGCCTGCGGTTTCCCCCGGCTCGGCGACCAGGTTCACCACCAGAGCCCGCCGGGCGGTCGTGGCCTGCAGCGCCGCTGCCAGTTGCGGCACCAGCACGTGCGGAATGACACTGGTGAACCAGGAGCCGGGACCCAACACCACCAGATCGGCTGACATGATCGCGTCAACCGCCTGCCGGGTGGCAGGTGGATCCGCAGGCTGCAGCCGCACCCGTCGCACCTGACCAACGGTGGTGGCGATCGCCACCTGCCCGCGGATCACCCGGAACATTCGCGGATCCGACTCGAGCCCCGAAACGTCCGCCTCGATGCTCAGTCCCATCGGGCACATCGGCAACACCCGGCCCTTGACGCCAAGGACGCGGCCCAGTTCGTCGAGCGCCGCCACCGGATCGGCCAACACCTCGTTGAGGCCCGCTAGCATCAGATTGCCGATCGGGTGGCCGGCCAGTGCGCCGTTGCCGCCGAACCGGTGCTGAATGATGGTCGCCCACAGTCGGCCGTGCGGGCTGTCAGATGCCAACGCCGCCAACGCCATTCGCAGATCGCCCGGCGGCACCACATCGAGCTCGCTGCGTAACCGGCCCGATGACCCGCCGTCGTCGGCGACGGTGACGACAGCTGTCACATGCGGGGTGAGCCGACGTGCGGCGGACAGCGTGGCATAAAGCCCATGCCCGCCACCGAGTGCGACGATGCGGGGGCTCATTCGCGGCCCAGATCCCGGTGCAGCACCCGCACCGTGAGCTCATCGTCCTGCAGTCGCGACGCCAGCGCCTCGGCCATCGCGACACTGCGGTGCTTGCCGCCGGTGCAGCCGATGGCAACGGTCATGTAGCGCTTCCCCTCCCGGCGATAGCCTTCGATCACGACGTCCAGCAGCTGATGGTAGGTATCCAGGAACTCCGCGGCCCCCGGCTGCCCGAGCACGTAATCCCGCACCGCGGGGTGTTGGCCGGTGTGTGGCCGCAGTTCGTCCACCCAGTGCGGATTCGGCAGGAACCGGACGTCCATCACCGTGTCGGCGTCCATCGGCAGCCCGTATTTATACCCGAACGATTCGACGGTCACGCTCGTCTGGGCGATGGTCTCGCCACCGAACGCGCGCTCAATGCTCTCGCGCAACGCGGGCACCGACAACTTCGACGTATCGATCACCAAATCTGCCACGGCGCGCAGCGGCGCGAGCATCTGCCGCTCCGCTGCGATGCCTTCGGCCAGAGTTTGATTGCCCTGCAACGGATGACTGCGCCGGTTCTGTTCGTATCGGCGGACCAGAATGTCGTCGGAAGCCTCCAGAAACAGCACCCTCGGCGTGATGCCCCGCGTGGCCAGATCGTTGCGCACCCAGTCCAGATCGCCGGTGAATCCGCGCGAGCGCACATCCATCACGACCGCCAGCTGGGTGATGCGCGACCCCGCCGCCAGTCCGAGTTCGACCATCTGGGCGATCAGCTCCGGCGGCAGGTTGTCCGCGACGTACCAGCCGAGGTCCTCCAGCACCTTTGCGGCGGTGCCACGCCCTGCCCCCGACAACCCGGTGACCAGCACGACATCGATGTCCGATTCGGTGTCGCCGGCGCTGTCGCGCAGTTCCTCGTGCATATGCTCCGTCATCCCGATGCCCTGGTCTGATCATTGCCGATGACCGGAGCGGGCGCTTCGGAATCGGTCGGCGCGCCGAGGGCCTCCAGCACCGCCTTCGCCGTTGCCACGCCGATCCCCGGCACCGCGGTGATCTCCTCGACGCTGGCCTGCTTGAGCCGGGCCACCGAGCCGAAGTGCGTGACCAAGGCCTTACGTCGGTGCTCCCCCAACCCCCGCACCGAGTCCAGCGCCGAGGCCGTCATCCGCTTCGAGCGCTTGCTGCGGTGATAGGCGATCGCAAACCGGTGTGCTTCGTCACGCACCCGCTGCAGCAGATACAGCCCCTCGCTGTTGCGCGGCATGATGACGGGGTCCGGCTCCGAGGGCACCCACACCTCTTCCAGCCGCTTCGCCAGCCCGATCACCGCGACGTCCGTGATGCCAAGATCATCGAGCACCGCCTGCGCCGCGTTGACCTGCGGCGCGCCGCCGTCCACAACATACAAGTTGGGCGGATACGCGAACTTGCGCGATTTCCCTTCCGCGGCAAGCTCAGTCGGGTGCTGCGTATCGTGCAGATGCCGATAGAACCGCCGACGCGTCACCTCCGCGATCGACGCCACGTCATCGGAACGACCCTCTCCGGCAGCCTCGCGGATCGCGTAGTGCCGGTAGTCCGATTTGCGCGGCAGCCCGTCCTCGAACACCACGAGCGAAGCCACCACGTCGGTGCCCATCACGTGGCTGATGTCGACGCATTCGATGCGCAGCGGCGCCTCAGCCAACCCGAGCGCATCCTGGATGCTTTGCAGCGCAGCCGTTCTCGCGGTGAAGTCACCCGCGCGCTTGAGCTTGTGCTGGTTCAGCGCATCCTGCGCGTTGCGCTTGACGGTTTCGGCGAGGGCCCGCTTGTCGCCGCGCTGCGCCACCCGCAGCGAGACGCGCGACCCGCGCAGTTGCGACAGCCAGGTGGCCAACTCCTCGGAGTTGTCGGGAAGGCACGGCACCAACACCTGGCGCGGCACCGGGTTCAGCGACTCGTCGGCAGCGCCGTCCAGTTCGGCCTGATCGCCGTAGAACTGCGTCAAGAACTGCTCGACAAGTTGACTCTGGTCGGATCCCCCTGGCTCGCCGGACTTTTCCACGATCCACCCACGCTGGCCCCTGACGCGTCCGCCGCGGACATGGAACACCTGTACGGCCGCCTCGAGATCGTCGTCGGCGAATGCGACGACGTCGGCGTCGGTGCCGTCGCCGAACACCACGGCCTGCTTTTCCAACGCGCGCTTCAGCGCGGAGATGTTGTCCCGCAACCGGGCAGCGCGCTCGAAGTCGAGTTCGGCGGCGGCCTGGTTCATCTGATGTTCCATGTCGCGGGCAAGGCGGTCGGTCTTGCCCGCGAGGAAATCGCAGAAGTCGTTGACGATCTGGCGATGCTCGTCAGCGCTGACCCGCTCGACGCATGGTGCCGAGCACTTGTCGATGTAACCGAGCAAACACGGCCGTCCGATTTGCCTGTGCCGCTTGAAAACTCCCGCAGAACAGGTACGGGCGGGAAATACCCGGGTGAGCAGATCAAGCGTCTCCCGAATGGCCCAGGCATGGGAATACGGCCCGAAGTATCGAACGCCTTTACGTCTTGCCCCCCGGTACACCATCAGCCGCGGATACTCTTCGTTCAGCGTGACAGCCAGCACCGGATACGACTTGTCATCGCGATAGCGGATGTTGAACCGCGGATCGAACTCCTTGATCCAGTTGTATTCCAGCTGCAGCGCCTCGACTTCGGTGGTCACCACCGTCCACTCGACGCTGCCCGCGGCCATCACCATCTGCCGGGTGCGCGGTGCCAGACCCGCGATGTCGGCGAAATAGGAGTTCAGCCGGCTGCGCAGGCTCTTGGCTTTGCCCACGTAGATCACCCGGCCGTGCGGATCCCGGAACCGGTAAACGCCCGGCTCGACGGGGATCGACCCGGCGGCAGGCCGGTATGTCGCTGGATCGGGCACGGATTCCAGGTTACTGCCGTCGCCGCACGGCTCAGATCAACTACCGTCGTGTGATGCGGATCCTGGCACCGCTCGCAGCTCTGATCTTGGTTCTGGCCGGATGTGCCGCCGAGGAGACCACACCACCGGCCACCCAAGCCGGCCCCTGCTCGATCGTCGCGAACGGGACACCGGCCCCCAAGACCTCCGCGGCGCCGGCCTCAGGTTCGGCCACCACCTCCAAGAACATCTCGACCAATCCCGAGGTCGCCACCGGCTACCGCAAAGATATGACGGCGGTCCGGACGGCCCACTATGCCGTCGCCACCGCCAACCCGCTGGCCACGCGGGCCGCCTGCGAGGTGCTCAAAAACGGCGGGACCGCCGCCGACGCACTCGTCACCGCACAGGCGGTGCTAGGGCTGGTCGAGCCGCAGTCCTCCGGCATCGGTGGCGGCGGCTTCCTGCTGTACTACGACGCCGCCTCCGGTTCGGTGCAGGCCTACGACGGCCGCGAAACGGCACCGATGGCCGCCACCGAGAATTACCTGCGCTGGATCTCCGATGCCGACCGCACCGAGCCCAAACCCAATGCCCGCGCCTCGGGACGGTCCATCGGAGTGCCCGGCATTCTTCGGCTGCTGCAGACCGTCCACACCGAGCACGGCAAGACCCCATGGCGCGACCTGTTCAGTCCCGCGGTGTCGATGGCAGACGACGGCTTCGACATCAGCCCGCGGCTCGCCGCCGCGATCGCCGACTCCGCGCCGCAGCTGAAGGTGGATCCCAATGCGTCGGCCTACTTCCTCAACCCCGACGGCAGCCCGAAGGCGTCGGGCCTGAAGCTCACCAACCCGGCGTACTCAAAGACGTTGGGCGTCATCGCATCCGATCCGGAAGCCTTCTACACCGGCGACCTCGCACGGGCCATCGTGGCCGCGGCGGGCGACACCAGCGGCGGCCGTACCCCAAGCCTGATGACGCTCGACGATCTGTCCCGCTACACCGCCAGGAAACGCGAGGCCCTCTGTACGGCCTACCGCGGCAAAGAGATCTGCGGCATGCCGCCCCCGTCCTCGGGCGGCATCGCAGTGGCGGCGACACTGGGCATGCTCGAACATTTCCCGATGGCCGATCACAAACCCACCGACGTCGACCTCAACGGTGGCAAGCCAACAGTGATGGGTGTGCACCTGATCTCCGAAGCCGAACGGCTGGCCTACGCCGACCGCGACAAATACGTTGCCGACACTGATTTCGTGGCGCTGCCCGGTGGCTCACCGAACACACTTCTCGGCAGTGACTACCTCGCAGGCCGCGCCGCGCTGATTTCCGAACAGCACACCATGGGCACCGCGAAGCCCGGTGAATTCGGTCCACCGACACCGCCCGCCCCGCCGACACCCGAACACGGCACCAGCCAGATCAGCATCGTCGACGCCCAAGGCAACGCGGCGTCGATGACCACCACGGTGGAATCGGCGTTCGGCTCGTTCCACATGGTGGACGGGTTCATCCTCAACAATCAACTCACCGACTTCTCTGCCGAGCCGGCCAAGGACGGGGTGCCGGTGGCCAACCGCGTCGAGCCAGGAAAGCGACCACGCAGCTCGATGGCGCCCACGCTCGTGTTCAACCTGACCGATCCAGGCCAGTCGAAGCGGACCCTTTATGCGGTGACGGGGTCCCCTGGAGGTTCCGTCATCATTCAGTTCGTCGTGAAAACCCTTGTCGGAATGATTGATTGGGGCCTGGATCCGCAGCAGGCGGTGTCGGCGGTGGACTTCGGTGCGGCGAACTCACCGAAGACCAATGTCGGCGGTGAACATCCGGCGATCAACACGGCCGACAACGGTGACCATGACCCGTTGGTAATTGGTTTGCGTAAGCTCGGGCACCAGGTCGACATCGCCGATCAATCCAGCGGGCTGTCGGCGATCGTCCGCGACGGTGGAGGCTGGAGCGGCGGTGCAGACCCGCGTCGCGAAGGCCTCGTCATGGGCGACACTCGGTGACCGCAGTAGTGGCCCGTGTCGCCAGACTGACAGAGGCGGACTGGCGAGTCTTCGCCGCAGTTCGATTGCGCGCGTTGGCCGATTCGCTCGGCGAAGACGACCCCCAATATCAACAGGAAGCGGCGTTCACCGCCGCGAAGTGGCGCCGCCGACTGCGTGATCATGCTCAGCTCGCGGTGCTGATCGACGACCGGCCCGTTGGTCTGATCGGCGCGCAGCTGGAGAACGCCGAAACGGTCTATCTGTATTCGCTGTGGCTCGACCCGGCAGCCCGCGGCCGGGGTTTGGCGCGCCCGCTCGTCGCCGCCGCGGTGCAGTGGGCCCGCCAGCGCCGCGCCCGCACCGTCACCCTGCGGGTAGCGGCCGACAATGCCGTGGCTCGCGCCGTGTACGAGAGTCTCGGCTTCGCGCTGAATCCAGCCGAAAGCCCAAGCGAGCGCGGCGAAGTGGCGATGACCCTCAGTGTGAGTTGATGTCTGGCCGGTAGCGCACCAGCAGACCCCGCACGCGATCCATCGCGTCGACCGCGCGGTCCTTGTCGACAGCCTGGATCGCCATCACCGGAATGTACTCGTCGTCGGGCAGGTCCACCCGCGCCCACCGTGCCCCACGCGGAAACGACACGTCCACGACATCCGACCACGGGATCAGCTTGTAACCGAACAGGTTTCGCACCGCAATACCGGCGGGCCCGGCCCGAAGCCGCGGCCGGGCGAACAACAGAACGGCACCCGCGATGACAGCACCGAGGAGTGCGATGGCCACCTGGTCGGCGGTTTGAAAGATCACGCCCGTCGACGAAATCTTCAGCAGCGCACCGACGGCGATGTGAGCGGCCAGGATCAGCGCGGCCGCGCCGTAGGCGAAGTAGGGCGTCAGATGCGGCCGCACCTCGATATCCCAGTCGCTCATGACCTCAGATCGCGCAATGTCATCGCAGTCGACAACGCCGCAGCGGCGGCCTGCGCGCCCTTGTCCTCGGCCGAATCCGGCAGTCCCGCCCGATCCAGCGCCTGCTGCTCGGTGTTCGTCGTCAGCACACCGTTGGCCACCGGCGTCGAAGCATCGAGCGACACGCGCGTCAGCCCTTGGGTGACAGCGTCGCACACATAGTCGAAATGCGGTGTCTCGCCGCGAATCACCACACCGAGCGCCACCACCGCGTCGTGGGTTGCGGCCAGTGCCTGTGCCACGACCGGGATCTCGATCGCGCCGAGCACGCGGACGATCGTCGGGTTGTGAATGCCCGCGTCCGCTGCCACCTTTCGCGCGCCCTCGAGCAGTGCGTCGCAGATCTTCTCGTGCCACGTGCTGGCGACGATGCCCAGCGTCACACCCCTCGCGTCCAGATCCGGTAGATCAGGAACGCCGGCGCCACCGCTCAATTCACAGCTCCACTGCTCACTTCGGCGCTCACAGCGCGCCGCCGAATTCGCCAGGCACCGCTTCGTCGTAGTCGTCGAGGCCGACCAGATCGTGACCCATCCGGTCGCGCTTGGTCATCAGATAACGGATGTTCTCCGCGTTCGCCCGCACCGGTAGCGGCACGCGCTCGATGATGTGCAGCCCGTAACCGTCGAGGCCGACCCGCTTGGCGGGGTTGTTGGTCAGCAGTCGCATCGACCGCACACCGAGATCCACCAGGATCTGCGCGCCGATACCGTAATCGCGCGCGTCGGCGGGCAGGCCGAGTTTGAGGTTCGCGTCGACGGTGTCGTCGCCCGCGTCCTGCAGCTGATACGCCTGCAGCTTGTGCATCAACCCGATGCCGCGCCCTTCGTGACCGCGCATGTACAGCACGACACCACGACCCTCGCGGGCGACCATGGCCAGCGCGGCGTCCAGTTGCGGACCGCAATCGCAGCGCCTGGAACCGAACACGTCGCCGGTGAGGCACTCCGAGTGCACCCGCACCAACACGTCGTGCCCGTCACCGTGGGGCCCTGCGATATCGCCACGGACCAGCGCCACATGCTCGACGTCTTCGTAGATGCTGGTGTAGCCGACAGCGCGGAACTCACCGTGCCGGGTCGGGATGCGCGCCTCGGCGATGCGCTCGATGTGCTTCTCGTGCTTGCGCCGCCACTCGATCAGGTCGGCGATCGAGATCAGCGCAAGTTCGTGCTCGTCGGCGAAAACACGCAGCTCATCGGTCTGCGCCATGGCGCCTTCGTCCTTCTGGCTGACGATTTCACAGATCGCACCTGCCGGCTGCAAACCAGCGAGACGGGCGAGGTCGACGGCGGCCTCGGTGTGGCCGGGACGGCGCAACACGCCACCGTCCTTCGCGCGCAGTGGCACCACATGCCCCGGCTTGGTGAAATCCTCAGCGACGCTTGACGGATCGGCGAGCAGACGCATGGTGGTAGCTCGATCAGAAGCCGAAATACCCGTTCCCACACCGTTTTTCGCATCGACCGTGACGGTGTATGCGGTACCGTGCTTGTCCTGGTTGACCGCGTACATCGGAAGCAGTCCAAGACGGTCGCAGACCTCACCGTCCAGTGGCACGCAGAGGTAACCCGACGTGTAACGGACCATGAACGCGACAAGCTCGGGAGTGGCCTTCTCGGCGGCGAAGATGAGGTCGCCCTCGTTCTCGCGATCCTCGTCGTCGATGACGACGACGGCCTTACCCGCGGCGATATCGGCAACCGCTCGCTCGACGGTGTCCAGCCTCGTCATCACATCAGTATGAACCACGCCGGCTGGATAGTTATTGCCACTCCCCTGACCTGGGCATTGACCTAGATGGTCAGGGTGATCGGCACGTTGCCTCCATGCCCGTCGGACATGGTCACGACGAAGGTCTTACCGCTCTCCGTCCCCAGGCTGACGAGCGTGACGGTGTTGCCCAAGACCACCGGCACGTTCACCAAGCCTCCCGACGGCAGGGACGTGACGGCCAGCGTCAGCGTGTCGCTGTCGGCATCGGCCATGCCGTTGACGGTCCACGTCTTGGTCAGGTTCAGCAGACCGCTGCTGGACTTGCTCACACTCGTGTACGTCGGGTTGGTGTTCTGCGGTGTGACGTCGACCGTCTGCGTGAACGTCTTCACCCCGCCATAGCCGTCGCTGACGTTGATCGTGACAGTGTCCTGCTTGGTGGCCGTGCTCGCGCCGTCGGCGGCCGCGGCGTGGCGCGCCGTCAACGTCGGGGTGTAGGTGAAGTTGGCGCCGGTGAAGGTCACGGTGCCCTTACCCGCTGTTCCGCTGTAGGCCAGCGTGTCGTTGTCGGCGTCGGTCACCGACACCGCGCCCGTGATCACGCCGTTCGAGCCCGGGCTGTTGAAGGTGGCGGTTCCGGTCGGGACCGCATTGGTTGCGCTGATCGTAACCTGAACTGTCGCAACGGTAATCGACCTGCCGTTGGCATCGGTGCCCTTGATGGTGAACGAGTCGGTCTTGTCGGCGTCGGTGGCAGTCAGCTTCGCCGCGGCATGCCGCGCTGCGTCGGTGGGCGTGTAGATGAAGCCGCCAGTGGATGTGACGAACACGCTGCCCTTGGAGGACGGGCCGGTGCCGACGCTGTAGGTCAGCAAGCCGTTGTCGCCTGCCGGGACGTTCAGGCTGCCGCTGTACGCGCCGGTCGTCGGGTTGGTGCTGGTTCCGGTTACCGCGATACCGAGGTCGGCCCCCACTGAAACGGTCGTCTGCACCGAACCGCCCGGGTGACCGTCGTCGACGGTGACCACGAACGTGTCCGTGTGCGTCGGGATGCCCAGCACGTTGCCCGACACGGCGGGCACGTAAGTCCAGTCGCCGGTGGTCTGGTTGAGGGTCACGATGCCGCCCAGGCTGGTGAACGCCGACGTGGCGGTGGCACCCGCGGAGTTGCCGTTCGCCAGGCTGAAGGTGCGCCCGGCGCCGGTGAGGTCGTCGAGGTCGACCACGGTGAAACCACCGCGCACCACGCCGATGGAGTCGCGCGGACCCTGAGTCGCAGTGGGCACCGGGGGCAGATCGATGCCGGTGCCGACATAGTTGATGTTGATTGTTTCCGCGGTGGTGTGGCCATTCGGGGCGTAGGGGTGATCGACCGCCCCGCCGCTGTCGTCGATGGTGACGGTGAAGCTGTCGGTGCCACCGTCGCGCGACAACAGCGTGTTCGGGGTGTAGACGTACGACGTGCCCACGAACGCGACCGTGCCCTTGGTCGGTGGTGTGGTCACCGTGTACGTCAGCGGGTCACCGTCGGGATCCGTTGCCGTTCCGATGTCGCCGACGACGGTGCCCGTCGGCAATTGCAAAGGCGTGGAAGGGGTTCCCGCGACCGGAACGTGGTTGGTTGCGAGTTCGGTCAAGCGTTGGTACGCGGCGATCACCAGCATGTAGAGCGGAATCGCGATCGGGTTCGGAACCGGACCTGAGAGCGCCGTTTGCAGCGCCTTGCCCAAGACCACGAAAACGGCCAGCGCCACCTTGGTCGGCGAAACGCCGGGCACCGTGGGGTACGGCGGCAACGTGATGGTCGGCAGGGCGGGTGCCGTCGTCGTCGACGCGGTCGACATGGTCATCATCCGCGCGGCAGGCGCGACCGTCGCCACTTCGGTCTTCGCCTCGGCGTTTTGCGTTGTGGCGCTTAGTGTTTCGGCAGTCTCTGGCTTACCCTCGACAGGCTTGGCCGCGACGGTCTCCGCTGTCGGGGTGGCGGTCTGCTCGGTAGTGGTGGTGGATGACTTCTGCTTGCCCTCGGTCTCAGAGGTCTGCGTGGCGGGAGTCGTGGTGCTCGAACTGGTCTCGGTCGGCTTCGGCTTCTCCGTTGTCGGTTCGGTCGTGGACTGCGTCGACGTTCCAGATGATGACCCTTCGCCCGAGACGGTGGTCCCCGAACCGCCCGAGGCGCTGATCGATGAGGTCGGTCCGTCGCCGGATGTTGTTGTCGTCGAACCGGAGGTCGTGCTACCGGACGTCGTCGTCGACGTTTCCGTACCTGTCGTGGTGGTTGTTGAAGTACCGGAAGTCGTTGCGCCCGAAGCGCTACCGGTCGTCGGGTCCGTCTTCGTTCCGGTGTCGGCATTCGCAGAAGGGTCCGATTGGCCGTCGCCCGTGCTGGCGGATGCGACGCCATGACCCGTGGCGACCGCCATTCCCAGTCCGACGGCGAACGCTAACCCGCTGGCACGGTTGGCCCGACTCGGCCGTTTGGCATGCCTGCCACGCCTAGCTGACGCCATTGCGTGCTCCCGACTCCCCCGAGTGACGGTTCATGGGACCCCGGAAGCCGGGGCGGTGCTGCTAATTAACTGCGGCGAAACTTAACATGATCGTCAATATCTGGGCAAGCACATTTCGCAAACCATCCGCGCGTGTCCGCGTTTTTGCATTTGGACGGGTATCCGGCGCTGAGCTGCATGAACCACAGTGCGGATCCTTGAACGCGGGAAGTTGCGGCAAAGCGACACCAAAATCGCAGCAGATAGTGTATTGGCGGCCAAAGTTGGTAGCCGCTGGTCAGGTGGAGCGCTATTCCGTTCCCATGAGCCGCTCGACGTACTTCGCGATGATGTCGACTTCGAGGTTCACCCGAGTGCCGACTTCTGCCCTGCCCAGCGTCGTGAGACCCAGCGTCGTCGGGATCAACGACACCTCGAACCAGTCATGACCAAGAGCCGAAACCGTAAGGGAGACACCGTCGACGGTGATCGAACCCTTCTCGACGACATAGCGGGACAGCGCTGTCGGCAATGCGATCCGGACGACTTCCCAGTGTTCGGACGGCGTTCGCGCGATGACATGCCCGGTGCCGTCGACGTGTCCCTGCACGATGTGTCCGCCGAGGCGGCTGTTGACTGCGGCGGCGCGCTCCAAGTTCACCTGGCTGCCCACGCCCACGCCGCGCAGACTCGACCGGTTCAGCGTCTCGCCCATCACGTCGGCGCTGAACGCACCATCCGGCAGCACCTCGACCACGGTGAGGCAGACGCCGTTCACCGCGATCGAGTCCCCGTGTCCCGCATCGGAGGTGACGACGGGCCCGCGGATGACGAAGCGCGCCGAGTCACCAAGCTCTTCCTTGCCGACGACCTCGCCCAGCTCTTCGACGATTCCGGTGAACACGCCGACGAGCCTAGCGTCCCGCCGAAAGTCCAGTTCGAAAGCCACGATTGCATTTCGGCCGGCACCACGCGAAACGCGTACGGACAGGCGCACCCTCTACGATGCACTCATGCAGACGCGCCTCTTGGCCATCTTCGCCGCCCTTTTCGCCACCGTCGCCCTGATCGCGGGGTGCTCCTCGAAATCACAGGACTCGTCCAAGGAGCTCCCGGACGCCGCGACCCTGCTCAAGGAGTCCAGCGAGACCACCAAGGCCCAGTCGAGCGTCCACCTCAAGCTCAGCGTGCAGGGCGAGATCAAGGAACTGCCGATCGAGACCCTCGAAGGCGATCTGACGAACAAGCCAGCCGTCGCCGCCCAGGGGACCGCCAACATCATCTTCTTGGGCCAGCGCCTCGAGGGGGTCGACTTCGTGGTCGCCGATGGCAACCTGTTCGGCGCCATCACCAAGGGCAGCTTCCAGGACTTCGGACCTGCCGCCGACATCTACGACGTGTCGGTGCTGCTGAACCCTGACGCCGGGCTGGGCAATGTGCTGGCCAACTTCTCCAACCCCAAGGCCGACGGCCGCGAGACCATCGCCGGCATCGACGCGGTCCGGATCACCGGGACCGTGAGCGCCGACGCCGTCAACAAGATCGCGCCCCAGATCGGCGCGACCGGACCCGTTCCCAGCACCGCGTGGATCCGCGAGGACGGCAACCATGAACTCGTGCAGGCGAAGCTCGAACCGACACCGGGCAACAGCATCACGATGACATGCACCGACTGGGGCAAGTCGGTGACCGTCACCAAACCGACGGTCTGATGCGCTCCTCGCGCAGAGTCGCGATCAGCGCCGGCAGCCTCGCGGTGCTGCTAGGTGCCCTCGACACCTATGTCGTGGTCACGATCATGACCGACATCATGAAAGACGTCGGGATCGGGATCAACCAGATCCAGCGGGTCACCCCGATCGTCACCTGGTATCTACTCGGCTATATCGCGGCGATGCCGCTGCTTGGCCGGGCCTCGGACCGGTTCGGCCGCAAGCTGGTGCTACAGGTGAGCCTCGCCGGGTTCGCGCTGGGCTCGGTCGTCACCGCGCTTTCGAGTGATCTTTTTCAGCTCATCATCGGGCGTGCCATCCAGGGCACCGCCAGCGGAGCGCTGCTGCCCGTCACGCTGGCGCTCGCCGCCGACCTCTGGTCCGCGCGCAACCGCGCTGCCGTGCTCGGCGGCATCGGTGCCGCCCAGGAGCTGGGCAGCGTGCTCGGACCGCTCTACGGCATCGCGGTGGTCTGGGCGCTGAACACCTGGCGCGACGTCTTCTGGATCAACGTGCCGCTGACCGCGGTCGCGATGGTGATGATCCACTTCAGCCTGCCGTCGCGGGAGAAGACCGACAAACCCGAGAAGGTCGACGTGATCGGCGGCATCCTGCTCGCGATCACGCTTGGCCTGGCCACTTGGGGCCTGTACAACCCCGCCCCCGACGGCAAGCAGGTGCTGCCGAGCTATGGCCTGCCGCTGCTCATCGGCGCCGCGATCGCCTGCGTGGCGTTCTTCGTGTGGGAGAAACTCGCCCGCACCCGGCTGATCGAGCCGGCCGGTGTGCACTTCCGGCCATTCCTCGCCGCGCTCGGCGCATCGCTGACCGCGGGCGCGGCGCTGATGGTCACGCTCGTCAACGTCGAACTGTTCGGCCAGGGCGTGCTCGGGCTCGACAAGAACGGAGCAGCCGCCCTCCTGGTCCGGTTCCTGATCGCATTGCCGATCGGCGCGCTGCTTGGCGGCTGGATCGCCACGAAGGTCGGCGACCGGATCGTGGCGTTCGTCGGCCTGATGATCGCGGCAGGCGGCTACTGGCTGATCTCCAAGTGGCCCGTCGACCTGCTTGCCGCGCGCCACGACCTCGGTTTCATCAGCCTGCCGACTCTCGACACCGACCTCGCGATCGCGGGCCTGGGCCTCGGCCTGGTGATCGGGCCGCTGACATCGGCGACGTTGCGCGTGGTGCCTGCAGCCCAGCACGGCATCGCCTCGGCGGCCGTGGTGGTGTCGCGGATGATCGGCATGCTGATCGGGATCGCCGCGCTGAGCGCGTGGGGGCTCTATCGCTTCAACCAGCACCTGGCCAGCCTGCCCGCCGGCACCGGCAACAACCTCGTCGAACGGCTCGCCGCGCAGGCCGCCCGAGTCCGCACCGCCTATGTCATGCAATACGGCGAGATCTTCGGCATCACGGCGCTCGTGTGTGTGATCGGTGCCCTGCTGGGCCTGCTGATCGCAGGCAGGCACGAGCACGCCGAGGAGATTGCGCCCCTGCCCGAGGCCGAGCAGACGCCTGTCGATGAAGAGGTTGCGAGGCCGGGCCGACACCGGCAGGACTAAGCGCTCAGCAGCGCTCGAGTCCGCGGCGCAGCAGCGCAGGCTCGTCGGTCTTTGCCGGCTCTTCGGCGGTCAGGTTCCGCCAGGCGTCGCAGATGGCTGTCTTGAGGCCTCGCGGATCTACGGGTCGGGTACTGAGCCAGTCCTGCAGTGCAGTCACGCTCGTTTTCCTTTGTTAGTGCTCACCAGGCGGCAACTCTCGTCGGTGAAAGCGCTTTGGTACGAGTGTACCGACGGCAACGCCCTGATTGGTTGCTCGCCGCGCCGGGTACGCGTGCGATAGCCAACAATTTGAAGGGAGGAAATTCATGCCAAGTTCACTGAAAGGCAAGACTATTGCGTTCCTCGTCGCCCCCGAAGGAGTCGAACAGGTCGAGTTGACCGAGCCCTGGAAGGCCGTCGAGCAGGCAGGCGGCACACCCGAGTTGGTGTCGACGGAAGTCGGAAAGATCCAGGCGTTCAACCACCTGACCCCGGCCGACACGTTCGAGGCGGACAAAGCGGCCGATTCTGCCTCCGCGTCGGACTACGCCGCACTGGTGTTGCCCGGCGGAGTGGCCAATCCCGATTTCCTGCGCACCAACGACGCGGCTGTTGCGTTCGTGAAGAGTTTCTTCGACGCGGGCAAGCCGGTCGCGGTGATCTGCCACGGCCCCTGGACACTGATCGAGGCCGACGCTGTCCGCGGCCGGACCATGACGTCGTGGCCGAGTGTGGCGACCGACCTTCGCAACGCAGGCGCCAATTGGGTCGATGACGAAGTTGTCGAATGCTCGCGTGGGCCAAACACGTTGGTGTCGAGTCGCAAGCCCGACGACCTACCCGCGTTCTGCCGGACCCTGGTCGATGCGTTCGCCAAGGAGAAGTCATAACCCCAACTCCGCCCGCAATTGTTAAGGCGTCGGTAATCTCGCGGACATGCTGATCGCCGCGCTGCGCGACATGCAGTGGCGGAAACGGCGCTTCGTCATCGCAATCCTGTCCACGTCCATCATCTTCGCGATGACGCTCGCGCTGACGGGGCTTGCGAACGGCTTTCGGGTGGAGGCTGAGAAGACTGTCGATGCGCTTGGCGTAGATCTCTTCCTCGTCAAGGCCGGCGCCTCCGGGCCCTTTGTCGGCGCAACGCCGTTCGCGCCTGTCGACCTGCAACGGATCGCAGCCACCCCCGGCGTGAGCGCGGCCGCTCCGCTTGCCTACGCCGGGGGTACGGCCACGCTGGGCGACACGACCCGCAACGTCGACATCTTCGGTGCACCGGAGAGCGGGCCAGGGATGCCTGCGGTTTCAGAAGGTCGGCCGCCGAGGACGCCCGATGAGGTGGTGGTGTCGACCACGCTCGGCCGCAACATTGGTGACGACGTCGAAATCGCTTCGCGCAGACTGCACATCGTCGGCCGCGTCGAGAACTCGACGGCGCTGGCCAACCTGCCGAATGTGTTCCTCACCACTCAGGGCGCGCAGCAGTTGGTGTACGGCGGTCAACCGCTCGTCGCCTCCATCGGCATCCGCGGAACACTTGCGCAGATACCCGCCGGTTATCGCGGCATCGATCGAGCGGGCGCGGTCGCCGATCTCCTTCGGCCGTTGAAGGTGGCTGTGAATTCGATCACGATCGTGGCGGTTCTGCTCTGGGTGGTGGCGGCGCTCGTGGTCGGATCGGTGATCTATCTGTCGGCGCTCGAACGCCTGCGAGACTTCGCAGTCTTCAAGGCGATTGGCGTTCCCACGCGGAGCATCGCGGCGGGTCTCGCGATGCAGTCGGTGATCGTCGCGTTGCTCGCCGCGCTCGTCGGCGCGGGATTATCGATGCTGCTGGGCCCGTTGTTCCCCATGCAAGTCATCGTGCCCGCTTATGCTTTCGTCGCGCTTCCATTGGTCGCCGTCGTCATCGGTCTGATCGCCAGCGCGACAGGACTGAGCCGCGCGGTGTCCGTTGATCCAGCGCTGGCGTTCGGGGGTCCTTGAGCCATGGGCGATCTCAGCATTCAGGACCTCGTGGTCGAGTACGCGAGCGGCGCCGATACCGTTCGCCCGATTGACGGTTTCAGCCTCGACGTTGCCGCCGGTTCGCTGGTGATCCTGTTGGGTCCCAGCGGTTGCGGCAAGACGACGCTGCTGTCCTGCCTCGGCGGCATACTCAAACCCACTGGCGGTGCCATCAAATTCGGCGACGTCGACGTCACCGCCCTCGACGCACGCGGACTGTCGACCTACCGTCGGGAAACAGTCGGCATCGTGTTTCAGGCCTTCAATCTCGTCCCGAGCCTCACGGCGCTGGAGAACGTGATGGTGCCGCTGCTGGCCTCGGGCATGTCGCGCCGCGCCGCGTTCAAGAAGGCCGAACAGCTGTTGTCCCGCGTCGGTCTGCAGGATCGGATGTCCCATCGTCCGGGCGACCTCAGCGGTGGGCAGCAGCAGCGCGTCGCAGTCGCGCGCGCGATCGCTCTCGATCCGCCGCTGATATTGGCCGACGAGCCCACTGCGCACCTGGATTTCATTCAGGTCGAGGAGATCCTGCGGCTGATTCGCGAGCTGGCGTCGGGCGATCGAATGGTCGTCGTCGCAACGCACGACAGCCGGATTCTGCCGCTGGCCGACCGTGTCGTCGAACTCGTGCCGGACTTCGCGTCCACCGACCGGCCCCCCGAGACCGTGGAGTTGGAGGCAGGCGAGGTCTTGTTCGAGCAGGGCACGATGGGCGAGCTGATCTACATCGTCTCCGAGGGAGATCTTGAGATCGTGCGCGAATTGCCCAGTGGCGCAACAGAAATCCTGAAGGTCGTCAAACGCGGTGATTACTTCGGTGAAATCGGCCCGGTGTTTCATCTACCACGCAACGCAACGGCGCGGGCTTGCACCGACGCCACGGTGGTCGGGTATACCGTACGCGCCTTCCGTGAGCGTCTCGGCGTCGGTGGGGTGCGCGATCTGATCGAGCACCGCCCGCTGGAGGTGGACTGAACCAATCGGGAGGTAGCCCCGTTGGGATGGTTGTGCAAACCACGAATGAGTCACTTGCCGAAGGCGTGATCAGCGCGATGAACTCCAGGCAGTTGGAGCGAATCCGTGACCTGGTCACCGACGATTTCGTCGACCACGGCTCCCCCGTCTCCCTTCCGCCCGGACCCGACGGCTACATCGCGATCCTGACGTTCGTCACGACCGTGCTGCAGGTCCGCTACGAGGGGCACGACGTCGTCTCCGCTGGTGACACCGTCGCGATCCGTGCGACCGCCCATGGCGTCAATGCGGTTTCGCCACCCGGCGTCGACGTCACAGGGCGACCGTTCGCGATGAAGACCGCGCACTTCTTCCGCACTCGCGACGGCCGGCTGTGCGAGCACTGGGGAATCCGCGACGAGCTCGACGTCCTTTACCAGGTCGGTGCGCTGGCTCCGCCCGCGATCCCTATGCCGGCACCAGGCTGAGCAGCAGGTCGGGCCCGATCGGCTCGATGCCGTCGAAGCGCCACCGCTGCGCGTGCGCGATCGAGAGCACGCCGACGTCATCGACCGCGGTGATGGGTCCGCCCAACAGAATTGGCGCCACATAGGCCAGGATCCGGTCGATTGCCCCGGCCCGCAGAAACGCTCCCGCCAATGTCGGTCCGCCCTCGAGGATCACATCGGTGCGATCCGATAGGGCCTTGATCACCTCGTGTGGATCATGGGTGCGGATCACCATGGTGCGCGAGTCATCGTTGAGAACCCGTGCCTCGGAGGATATTTCGCGCTCACCGACGACGACGCGAAGGGGCTGGCGCACGGCCAGCGTGCCATCGGGCAACCGGGCGGTCAGCGTGGGGTCGTCGACGAACACCGTTCCGGTTCCGACGATGATGGCGTCGGCGGTCGCCCGACGGCGATGCACGTCGGCCCTGGCGGCGTCGCTGGTGATCCACTGACTGGTGCCGTCGGCGGCCGCGCTGCGACCGTCGACGCTGGTGGCGTATTTCCATGTGATGTGCGGAAGTCCGGTGCGTTGTTTGTGCAGCCATTCGCGTAGCGGCCCGCCCGCGACGACATCGGTCAATACGCCGGCTTCGACTTTGATGCCGGATGCGGCGAGCCGCGTCGCACCACCCGCGGCTTCTGGATTCGGGTCCGCGACCGCATAAGCGACGCGCGAAATACCGGCGGCGACAAGCGCATCCACACATGGCGGCGTCCTGCCGTAGTGGTTGCACGGTTCGAGCGTCACGATTGCGGTGCCGCCGACGGCGCGCTCCCCCGCCCTGCGCAACGCCACGACTTCGGCGTGCGGACCGCCGGGCGGTTCCGTCGCGCCCGCTCCTGCGATCTCGCCGTCGCGGTCCAAAATGACCGCCCCCACAGGGGGATTCGGGTATGTGGTGCCCTTGACCCGGTCGGCGTGCTCGACAGCCAACCGCATCGCGGCGTCGAGGTTCATAACGTCAAATGCTTGGATGCCGAGGCGGCCTGTCGGCGCAGCGATTCCACTGCGGCGGCCGGATCCTCGGCGCTGTAGACCGCCGACCCCGCGACGAAGCAGTCCACACCGGCCAGCGCCGCCTCTTCGATGGTGTCGGCGTTGATGCCCCCGTCGATCTCCACCACGATCGTCAGCTCGCCGGCGTCGACGAGCCTGCGCACAGTGCCGACCTTGGGCAGCACCTCCGGGATGAACTTCTGCCCGCCGAAGCCGGGCTCCACGGACATGATCAGCAGCGTGTCGAAGTGCGGCAGGATCTCCAGGTACGGTTCGATCGGCGTGCCTGGCTTGACCGAGAGCCCCGCTTTGGCGCCTGCCGCCCGGATGTCGCGGGCCACCCCGATCGGATTGTCGGTGGCCTCGGCGTGGAAGGTCACGTTGTACGCGCCTGCCTCGGCGTAGGGCGGGGCCCACTTGTCGGGGTTGTCGATCATCAGATGGCAGTCCATCGGGATGTCGGTTCTCTTGAGCAACGCCTCGACGACCGGCAGCCCGATGGTGAGGTTGGGCACGAAGTGGTTGTCCATCACATCGACGTGCAGCCAATCGGCGCCGGTCACCGCCGCGGCTTCGGCACCGAGTTCGGCGAAGTCGGCCGCCAGGATCGACGGCGCGATCAGGGGTTCTGCCATGGCGCTCACCCTACTAAGAGGGCGGCGGCGAACATCGCATCGGTGCCGTGCCGGTGCGGCCAGAGCTGCACGTAGGGCCCGTCACCCAGATCGTCGACCGGGTCGAACAGCGGCCGGGTGTCCAATGCGGTGACCGGGTGGCGGCGCAGCGCATCGGCGACGATGCCGACCGTCTCGGACAGATGCGGCGAACACGTGGCGTACAGCACGACCCCGCCCGGTCGGGTCAGCCGGATCGCCGAGGCCAGCAGTTCGCGCTGCAGCTTGGCCAGCGTCGGCACGTCAGTGGGCTGGCGCCGCCAGCGGGCCTCCGGCCTGCGCCGCAGTGCGCCGAGCCCGGTGCATGGCGCGTCGACGAGCACCCGGTCGAATCCCGGCTCGAGCCCGGGCTCGCGGCCGTCAACGCGCAGCACCTCGACCGGAAGGCCGCGGGTGTTCTCCTCGACCATCTCGGCACGTCTGGCAGCAGGTTCGATCGCGGTGACCTGGGCACCGCCGGCCAAGGCGGCCAGCAGCGCGGTCTTGCCGCCAGGGCCTGAGCACAAGTCCAGCCACCGGCCACTGTCCGGACCTTCCACAGAGGCGAGGGTCAGTGCCCGGGCCACCAGTTGGCTGCCTTCGTCCTGCACCAGCGCAGCGCCGTCACGAACCGGATCCAGCCGGCCGGGATCACCGCCGGACAGGTAGACGGCGTACGGCGAGTAGCGGCCGACCGCACCGTCGACCTGATCGGCCAGTTCCTCAGCGGTCAGCACCCCGGGCCGTGCGGCCAGATGCACGGCAGGGCGGGCGTCGTCACTGGCCAGAAGCGCATCCAGCTGCCCCGCGTCGGCGCCGAGCGCGTCGGCGAAGGCCTGCGCAACCCAGCGCGGATGGGCGTGTACGAACGCGAGGTGCCCGACGGGATCGCTGCCGGCAGCCGGGGCCAGCTCCGCCAACCACGACTGCTCGTCGCGGCGCGCGATGGTGCGTAGCACGCCATTGACGAAACCTGCTCGCGCCGAATCGAATTCGATACCCGCCTGTTCGACGGTGGTCGAAACAGCCGCATGCTGTTCCACGCGGGTGCGCAGCAGTTGGTAGGCGCCGAGCCGCAACAGGTCCAGCAGCACGGGGTCGATGTTCTCCGGCGGTCGCTCAGCGGCCTTGGCGATGATCACGTCGAGCAGGCCGCGGGTGCGGCAGGTGCCGTAGGCGAGTTCGGTGGCGAACGCGGCGTCGCGGCCGGTGATGCCGCGTTCGCGCAGCATCGCGGGAAGTGCGAGGTTGGCGTAGGCGTCGCGCTCTGACACCGCGCGCAGCACGTCGAACGCCGCGCGGCGGGCCGGGTCGAGCGGTTTACGCCGGGGCCGATGTTTGTTGGGCGGTCTGGTCATTCGGCGTGTGCGGTTTCGTCAAGGCGTGCTCCGCGCGCCCAGTCGGCTGCCTTCATCGGCTTCTTGCCGGGCGGTTGGATCTGGCCGAGGAGCACGGGGTGTGACCCGGTGCCGATGTGGACACCCTTGCGTTCGATGCGAATCGCACCGGGCGGCAGGCTGTTTGACGACTCGTCGACGGTAACGGGTCCCACCTTGACGCGCAGGTCGCCGATCATGGTCCAGGCACCGGGGTTCGGCGTGACGGCCCGGATGCGGCGATCGACCACATGCGCGGGCAGGTCCCACCGCACCCGCGCATCCTCGACGGTGACCTTCGGTGCGATGGTGACGCCATCGGCAGGTTGCGGTACCGCGGTCAGCGAGCCGTCGGCGATGCCGTCGAGAGTGGTCTCCAGCAGGGCTGCACCCGAAATCGACAGCCGCTCAAGCAGATCGCCCGCGGTGTCGGCGGACCGGATGGTCTCGGTAACAACGCCGTACACCGGGCCGGAGTCCAGCGCGAGTTCGATCTGAAACGTGGTCGCACCGGTCACGGCATCACCGGCGGCGATCGCGGCCTGTACCGGTGCGGCGCCCCGCCATGCGGGCAACAGCGAGAAATGCAGGTTGATCCAGCCGTTGGCCGGCACCGCGAGCAGCCGCTCCGACAGCAGCGCGCCATAGGCGACGACTGCGCACGCGTCCGGCGCCAGCTCCGTCAGCTCGGCGATGAATTCCGCGGAGTTGGGACGCGACGGCCTCAGCACCGGGATGTCGTGTTCGACTGCCACCTGGGCCACCGGGGAGGGCGACGGCTTGCCGTGCCGCCCCTTCGCGGCGTCGGGACGGGTCAACACCGCGATGACGTCGTGGCGCGGCGACTCGATCAGCCGTCGCAGCGACGGCAGCGCGGGTTCGGGGGTCCCTGCGAAGACGATGCGCACCGCGCCAGTGTAGGGACGCCTACTTCGTGCTCTAGCGAGGAGTCTGGTAGTACTCCCGCTCCGAGACCCCGGTCATCGGCGCGACGAACATCCACGGGATGGTGCTGATCAGCCGGTTCAGCGTCGCGGCGGCATCGTTGTAGTACTGCCGCGCAAAGGCCAGCTTGTTCTCGGTGTCGGCGAGGTTGTCCTGCAGATTCAGGAAGTTGTTCGACGAGTTCAGCTGCGGGTAGCTCTGACCGAGCGCCAGCACTGGCGCCAGTGCGCTGTCGAGTTCCTTCTCGGCAGCACTGCGCTGCGCGACCGATTTTCCGGTCGTGGCAGACGTCAATGCCGCGCGCGCGTTGGTGACGTGGTCGAGGATGCTCTTCTCGTGGGCGGCGAAGGTCTGCACGGTGTGCACCAGGCTGGGAATCAGCGACGCACGTCGCGTCAGCTCCACGTCGATGCCGGACAACGCTTCGGCGACGCGGATGTCGGCGCTGCGAATCTTGTTGTAGCCCATCACGAAACCGATCAGCACCAGCACCGCCAGCACCAACACCAAGATGAGCAGAAACCTCACCATGAGCCGCCTCCTCCTCCGCCACCGCCGCCTCCACCGCCGCCGCTGAAGCCGCCGCTACTGCTACCGGAGGAGGACGACGACGACTGCGACGCGGTGTAGGCGCCGATCGACGACGATAACGCCGACTCGAAGCTGTCGAAACTCGGACCGCTGGAGCCGTGGCTGAAGCCCCACGAGGTCGATGACGACGAGTTGTACCAATCCGGTTGTGGCGCAGGCGCTCCCACCGTTGTCTCGTACTTCTTCGCCCACAGCGCCGCGACGCCTGCGGCGACCGCGAACGGGACGTATGCGCTGTAGAGGTCTTTGCGGGCCCCGAAGTCGAACCGTGCCTCAGCGGAGTCGGTCGACAGCATGCGGTGGAATCCACCTGCCTGCGACCACAATTGGCGACCGCTTTCGGTGCGGCGAGTGCCGACGCCATCGGCCCACGCCCCAACCGAGAGCAGGAAGAACGCCGCGAACGGCAGCGCCCACATGGTGGTCGGGAAGCCCCACCGGAAGAAGCCGCAGATCATGACCAGAAAGGCGACCGCGTTGGCGGTGCGGACCCACATCTCCTTCTTGCGTTTGACCATCAGTTCGTTCTTGAATGCCCACTTCTCGACGGCCTTGGCCATGTCGGTCTTGGCCTTGTTGAGTTTCTGACCGGCCTTCACGGTCTTCCTGGCCTCGAACTCCTTGCCTGCCGTCATCACATCGAGTGCCGAACCAACCGCGACACTGACGGGATCCACATCGGCCCACGCTCCGTGCGCTGCCGTGCCGCGGATGTTCCACTGCTTGTCATTGACCTGTCGCAAGTCGATCAGTCGCCGCTCAGCAAGGTAGAACAGCGTGGCGGTGAGCCCGTTCTTCGGCACGCTCTCGGTGCGGATGTACTCGGTCTGCACCGGCCCAAGGCCCGGCGGTGGCGCGTACTGCAACGGGAATCCTGGCGGCGGTTCGACGGTGGTGCGGTACCACAGAACCGCGCCGAGGCCGAAAGCCACTGTCAGGCCTGCGATCCAGATGACGCCGGACCAGGACTGGCCCAGGATGCGGTCCCAGGTGTACGGCCACGGCAGGCTGGTTCGCGGTGGCGTCGGCACGTCGACACCGGCGCGCACGGTGACGGGCGTGCGCGGCGCCAGGCCGGTGGCCGTCAACCTGACCGTGTTGCCGTCGACGGAAAGCCCGTCGCACTTTCTGCCGACACCGAAGCCGACCGAGCACTGGGCGAGGCCGACCTCGCCCGGCAGGGTCACCGTGACGTCGACGTTGTCGATCTGGTTGTTCCACGAGGGTGCGATCACGTTCCAGAAGAACACCGAAGGCGACCTCGGCGGGGCACCGACGCCTCGGGCGAATGTCTTGTCGGCGCCGGCGCTGCCGGGGTCGAGCACTCCGGGGATCCGGTAGCGGATCTCATAGGTGTGGGTGCCGTAGCTCAGGTATTTGTCGGCATCGCCGATCTTGGCCACCAGGAAGCGCTCCCCGCTCTCCCACAGCATTTGATATGACGCGGGCTCACCGTCGACCAGGATCGAGGTGATCTCGGGCTTCTGCCGCACGCGTGGGCTGTTCTGGTTGGCGACGTCCCAGTACCGGAAGATGCCGTGCCGCCCGCCGGGGAATTCAGCGGTGATGGTCTCGACGGCGTCGAGTTCGCCGTCGCCGTTGACGACGTAATCGGCCTGGTAATTGCTGAAGACCACCGGATCGGAAACGTCCGATGCGTCGGAACCGCCGCGGATGACGAGGGGCCACAGCATGCCAAAAGTGATGAGCGCCAACGGGATCAGCCACTTGAACAGCCGCCCCATGACCACCTCCTGACCGGCGCGAGTCACCGTGTCCGCATCACCCTATGTGCAACGGGTCGATTTGCACACGCGTCGGCTCCTGATCGTGTCGGGCGCTGAGCACCCCGGTGGCGCGGCGAAGCGCCGCAGCGAGCGCCAGCCCACCGTCGCGCGGCACCCGCACCAGCATCCGGTTCACCGTCGTGTCAGCCGAAAGTCCGGGCGGCCGGCGCGCGCCGATCGGCAGATCGACGGGCCCAAGCACCTGCGTGCTTTCGGGCAATTCCGCGGTGTCGAGCAGGGCCGCCACGGCCGCGGGTGTGCCGTCGACAGCCGCGATGTGCACGGCGGGCGGCAGGCCGACCTCGGCGCGTGCGTCGAACTCGGCGTCGGCGTGGCCGACCGGGTCCCATCGGATCAACGACTGCACCGTCGGGATCGCCGACTCCGCCACCACTGCGACGGTGCCGCCGTCCTCGCGCGGCCGCACCAGCGAGGCCGCCGCCATCCAGCGCCGCAACGCGTCTTCGGCGGCGCGCAGATCCTGACGACCGAGCAGCGCCCACGCGTCGAGCAGCAGCGCCGCGCCGTAGCCGCCGACAGCTGTGGGTTCGGCACCGGGCGTCGCGACGACGACCGCCGGTTCTGCGGGCACCTCGGCCACCATCGCCTCCCCGCCTGAGGTGATCACCGGTGTTTCGGGAAACGCCTTGCCGAGTTCCTCAGCTGTGCGTTTCGCGCCGATGACAACGGCACGCACCGCGTCGGATCCACAGCGTGCGCAGCGCAGCGCCGGCTCCTCGCGACCGCACCACCGGCACACCGCGGCGTCGCGGTTCAGCAGCGACAGCGGTCCGGTGCAGTGTCTGCACCTCGCGACGGTGCGACACCGCGCACACGCCAGCGCAGGTATGTAGCCGCGCCGGGGCACCTGCACCAGCACGGGATGCCCGGCCTGCAGGGCGGTCCGCGCCGCACGCAGAGCCAGGGAAGGAATCCGGGCCGTGCGGGCCGCCGGGTCGCGCTCCTGCTCGTGGCCGCTGTCGTCGAGTGCGACGACACGAGGCGAGCGGGCGCGCACAACCGGGCGGGGCGCAACCAAGTCGTGCGCCCACCGACTGCGCACCAGCGCCTGCGCTTCCGCGGTGCGGGCGTAGCCGCCGATCAATGCGGCACAACGGAGTTGGTGGGCGCGCAACATCGCCACCTCCCGCGCGTGCGGATAGGGAGCGCGGGGCTCGGAGAGGGTGTCGTCGCCGTCGTCCCAGACGATGGCCAGCCCGAGATCGGTGACTGGGGCGAAAACCGCGCTGCGCGTGCCGATGACCATGCGCGCGCCGCCGCGCAGCACAGACAGCCAACGGCGATAGCGCTGCGCAGGGCCGAGTCCCGCCGAGAGCGTGGCCACCCTCTCCTCGTCGATGTATCGAATTGCGCTGGCGTGCAACGCATCAACGTCGCGTTGATCGGGCACGATCGCCAATACACCGCGGCCCGAATTGACCGTGACGGCGGCGGCTTCGGCCAGTCGGTCGGTCCACCGCTCCCCCGGCAGCGCCTGCCACACTGCGCGGGCGGCGCGGCCGTCACCGAGGGCGGCAAGGAATTGTTCGCCGCGCCCGTAGGCGGCCCACGCAGCGGTGTCGACAGGTTTTACGGCCAACGGCGCCAAGTCGGGGGCCGGTTGCTTTTCGACGTTGGCGTGCCGCGGCGGGACGGCGAGGCGCAACACATCGGAGCGGGTGCCTGCGTAGCGCGCGGCCACCGCGTCGACGAGGCGACGCACGTCGGGCGTCAGCACCGCCTCGGCCGAAACGACACGGTCGAGCCAGCCGAGCTTGCCGACATGGTCTGTGTCAGAACGTCTTTCGAGCACGAACGCGTCGACAAGCCTGCCGTGGAAGCGCACCCGCACCCGCACACCGGGCTGCGCGTCGTCGGACTGCTCGGCCGAAACCAGATAGTCGAATTCACGGTCGAGATGCGGCACCGTCAGCATCGGCAGCACACGCGCGATCGGCTCGTGCTCGGCCTGCTGGCGGGTAGTGCTCACGCAGCAGGTCTAGCAGAGGGCACAGACGCGCGGCCGAAGAAGAAGCCCGCCGTGATGAGCAGGATCGACGCGGCGTACGCCCACCAGATCGGCACCGCCAACGCCTCGGAACCCAACACGAACTTGCCGATGCCGATCATCCCGTCCGACACCGCGAAGCAGACCGCGCCCATTGCCGTCCACGGCGTCGGCAACCGGGCCAGCAGCGCGGCGCACACCATCGCCCCGAGCACGGCGATGTAGAGCGTCACCGGTACGGCCATTCCCTCTTCCAGCAGCCGCGGCCAGAACCACACCAGCAGCCCGATGCAGGCCAACACAATGGCGGCGGCGGCAGCAAGCCGCGGACCCGACCGGGAGACCAGCGGAATCAGCGCGGCCAGGAAGCACAGATGCGCGATCAGGAAGGCGCCGAGGCCCAGCACGAACGACGGTTTCCACCATGGCATCGCCAGCAGGAAATCCCCGGCAGCCGAGAGCATCAGCGCCGCGATCAGCCAACGGCGCTCCCGAGCGACGGGGTGTGTCAACGCCGCGGCGGCCAACAGCACCGCCGTCAGCGCCTTGACCGCAGGCTGCAGCCTGAACTGGCCGGTGAGCTCCGCGCCCGAGGGCAACCGCATTGCGGTGACGATGAGGAAGGCGCCATAGCAGGCGCCGACGACTGCGGCGGTCACCCAAAACAGCCTGGTTCGCGAGTGTGCGTACGGTGTCCCCATGTCTGTTGCTAACGAGAAACCCGCGGTCGACGCCATTCTGCTGAAGGTACTGGAGGCGGTTCCGTTTCAGTTGACAACCGACGGGGGTGTCGAGGCGGCCCGGCAACGGTTCCGCGATCTGCCGCGCCGTTCGGTCCACCCCGATGTGCGCACCGAGGACCGCACGATCGACGGGCCCGCCGGCCCGATCCCCATCCGCATTTACCGGCCGCCCACGGACAACCAGACAACGCCGCCGGTGGTCGTCTTCCTCCACGGTGGCGGCTGGTGCGTCGGCGACCTCGACACCTATGACGGCGACGCACGCAACCACGCGGTCGGAGCCGAAGCGGTGGTGGTGTCGGTGGACTACCGGCTGGCCCCCGAACACCCCTACCCGGCCGCGGTCGAAGATGCCTGGGCCGCAACGCAATGGGTGGCGGCACACGCGGGCGAGCTCGGCGTCGATCCCGACCGGATCGCCGTTGCGGGCGACTCGGCGGGCGGCAACCTCTCGGCGGTGGTGGCGCTGCTGGCACGCGATGCCGGCGCGCCGGCCATCCGCTTCCAGCTGTTGTGGTATCCGGCGACGACGTGGGACACCTCGCTGCCCTCGTTCACCGAGAACGCCGACGCCCCGCTGCTCAACCTCTCGTCTGTCGGCGGGTTTTCCCGTTGGTACGTCGGCGATTTGGATCTCTCCGACATGCCGGCGACGCTGGCTCCCGGCCGGGCGAAGGATCTGACCGGACTGCCCCCGGCGTACATCGCCGTCGCAGGCCACGACCCCTTGCGTGATGACGGCGCCCGCTACGCCGAACTTCTCGACGCTGCCGGAGTGCCGGTTCAACTGCACAACGCCGAGACACTGATCCACGGCTACCTCGGTTATGCCGGGGTGGTGCCGGCCGCGACCGACGCGACCGAAAGTGGATTGTCGGCGCTGCGGGACGCATTGCACGGATGAATTCAGCGGCTCACGCCGTCGACTTGAACCGATCGCGGTATGCCCGTGGTGAGAGGCCGAGCTGGCTGACGAACACGCGCCGTAACGTCTCGGCGCTGCCGAATCCGGCCAATCGCGCGGAGTCCGCGACCGAGCGGCCCGCGTCCAGCGCCGAGCGGGCCGCATCGATGCGGATCATCTCCACGTAGCGGGCCGGGGTCGTCCCCAGCTCGCTTTGAAACAGCCGGGTCAGCTGCCGCGTACTCAGAGATGCTTGTGCCGCAAGCATTTTCACGGTGTGGTCGGCACCGGGGTCGGCTGCGATCGCGTCGGTCACCCTGCGCAGCTGCGACCGCTCGGGTGCCCGCGATTCGACCAGCACGGAAAACTGCGACTGTCCGCCTGCCCGCTTGAGATAGACCACCAACGACCGGGCGACATCGCGACTGAGGTCAGGACCGTGGTCGTCTTCGACGAGGGCCAACGCCAGGTCGATGCCTGCGGACACCCCGGCCGACGTGTAGACGTCGCCGTCGCGCACGAAGATCGCATCCGGCTCGACGTTGATCGATGGATAGGCGCGCGACATCAGGGCGGTTTGCCGCCAGTGGGTGGTCGCGCGGCGGCCGTCGAGCAGCCCGGTTTGTGCCAGGATGAACGACCCTGTGCAGATCGACGCCATCCGCCGGGTACGCGGCCGCAGCGCGGCCACGGCCGCCACGAGTTGCGGATCGATCGGGCGGCCGACCAGATTGTCACCACCTGACACCACCACCGTGTCGACCTGCTTCACCGAGGCGATCGGCGCGGAGACCGCGAGCCGCACCCCAACCGACGTCAGCACGTCCTGACCGTCGACCGAGGCCATCGACACCCGGTAGGACGCTCCGAATCGGTTCGCCTCCGCGAACACCTCCGCCGGGCCAGCCACGTCGAGCAACGTCATACCGTCGAACACCACGAACACGACGTCGCGAGCAGCAGCCATGGGTCCAGCATATGTCGCTTTTTGTGGGAAAGATGGCAGAACGGACATGGGCCGAGGGGTTTCCGCACGCCCACACTTGGGCCATGACTACACAGACGATCGCGGGCATCGCGATTCCAGACACCCAACTTGTCCGTGACACCACCGAATACATCCGGGATGTCGAAGACGACCTGCTCTTCGATCACTCTCGGCGCGTCTTCCTGTTCGGCGCGCTACAGGGCCGCCGTCGCGGGCTGGACCCCGACCTCGAACTGTTGTATGTCGGGGCGATGTTCCATGACATCGGCCTGACCGACGGCTTCCGCGACTCCACGCTGCGCTTCGAGGTCGACGGCGCCAACGCGGCCGAGAAGTTCTTGCGCGACCGCGGGTTCGACGACGCTGCCGTGCGCAAGGTATGGCTCGCCATCGCGCTGCACACCACTCCCGGTGTTCCCGAGTTCCTCGACCCGGAGATCGCACTCGTGACCGCGGGAGTCGAGACCGACGTGCTCGGCATCGGCCGTGACGACTTGTCGGAGGATGCCCGCAACGCCGTTACGGCCGCGCATCCGAGGCCGAATTTCAAGCGTCAGATTCTGCAGGCCTTCAACGGCGGCATGGCGCACCGGCCGCAGACCACCTTCGGCACGGTAAACGACGACGTGTTGGCCCATTTCGATCCGACGTTCGTCCGTGAGGATTTCGTCGACATCATCCTCAGCAACGGCTGGCCGGAGTAGGCGCTGCGCTGCACTAGCGACCCATTGATCCTTTGACCCGGCGCGGGGCTTCCTGTGAAATGGGGAAGGAACCCAGCGACGGGAGTCCACATGACAGCGCCGACAGTGCCCGACTACGAGACCGTCATCGTCGGTGCCGGGTTTTCCGGCATCGGCACCGCGATCAAGCTCGACAAAGTGGGCCTGGGCGACTACCTCGTCATCGAGGCGGGTGAGGGGCCGGGCGGAACGTGGTACTGGAACACGTATCCCGGTATCGCCGTTGACATTCCGTCGTTCTCCTACCAATTCTCGTTCGAGCAGAGCCCAGACTGGTCGCGCACCTACGCGCCGGGGCACGAACTGAGGGCCTACGCCGAGCACTGCGTCGACAAGTACGACCTGCGTCGCAAGATCCGGTTCAACACCAAGGTGCTCGGCGCCGACTTCGACGAGACCCAGAACCTGTGGCTGATCCGCACCGATCCAGGCGGCGTGGTCACCGCGCGGTTTCTGGTCAATGCCAGCGGTGTGCTCGTCACACCCAAGCTCCCCGACATCGATGGCGTCGACTCCTTCGCGGGTCTGACGATGCACACCGCGCGCTGGGATCACGGGCAGGACCTGACCGGCAAGCGGGTCGCGATCATCGGTACCGGGGCCTCAGCGGTGCAGGTGATTCCCGAGATAGCGCCAATTGTCAAGCACCTCACCGTTTTTCAGCGCACACCGATCTGGTGCTTCCCGAAGCTCGACGTGCCGCTACCGCCCTGGTCGCGCCGCGCGATGGGCCTTCCTGGCGGCAGGACCGTACAGCGGCTGCTCAGTCAGGCCTATGTCGAGCTGACGTTCCCGTTGGCTGCGCAGTACTTCACGGTCAACCCGATGGCCAAGAACATGTCGAAGGTCGGTGAGGCGTATCTGCGCAAACAGGTCAAAGACCCCGACGTGCGGGACAAGCTGACGCCGAGGTATGCCGTCGGCTGCAAGCGGCCCGGATTCCACAACACGTACCTGTCGACGTTCAACCGCGACAACGTCCGGCTGGTCACTGAGCCGATCGACAAGATCACCGGTTCAGGGGTTGCCACCGGGGACGGCGAAAACCACGACATCGACGTGCTCATCCTGGCGACCGGATTCAAGGTGATGGACACCGACGACCTGCCGACATATCCGGTCACCGGGCCCGGCGGCCGATCGTGGAGCAGCTATTGGGACGAGCATCGCCTGCAGGCCTACGAAGGCGTGAGCATCCCCGACTTCCCCAACTTCTTCATGGTCTTCGGGCCGTACGGCTATGTCGGGTCGTCGTACTTCGCACTGATCGAGACGCAGACCCACCACATCGCGCGTTGCCTGAAGCGAGCCCATCGCCGCAACGCCACCCGGGTCGCGGTGAGGCAGGAGGCCAACGACCGCTACTTCGCCGAGATGATGCGCAAGCGGCACCGGCAGATTTTCTGGCAGGACAGCTGCCGGCTGGCCAACAGCTATTACTTCGACAAGAACGGCGATGTGCCGCTGCGGCCGGCCAGCACGATCGAGGCGTACTGGCGCAGCCGCCGCTTCCCGCTCGAGGACTACGTGTTCAGTTCCTAGCGCCGCAGCGTTGACTAAACGGCGGCCTTCAGCTCGTCGACCTTGTTCAGCTGCTCCCACGGCAGCTCGACGTCGGTGCGGCCGAAGTGGCCGTAGGCGGCCGTCTGCGCGTAGATCGGACGCAGCAAGTCCAGGTCGCGGACGATCGCGCCCGGTCGCAGGTCGAAGACCGACGTGATGGCCTTCTCGATGCGGGCGGGGTCGACGGTCTCGCTGCCGAAGGTCTCCACGAACAGGCCGACGGGGGCCGCCTTGCCGATCGCGTAGGCCACCTGCACCTCGACCCGCTCCGCCAGGCCCGCAGCGACCACGTTTTTGGCCACCCAGCGCATCGCGTACGCTGCGGAACGGTCCACCTTTGACGGATCCTTGCCCGAGAACGCGCCGCCACCGTGGCGGGCCCAGCCGCCGTAGGTGTCGACGATGATCTTGCGGCCGGTCAGCCCGGCGTCGCCCATCGGGCCGCCGAGCACGAACTTTCCGGTCGGATTGACCAGCAGTCGGAAGTCCGAGGTGTCCATCGTGTCGTGGCTCAGATCGGCCAGCACCGTGTTGACGACCTTCTCGCGGATGTCCGGGGTCAGCGTGGCGTCGAGGTCGATGCCCGCGGCGTGCTGGGTCGAGAGCACGACGGTGTCCAGGCGCACCGGCGTCGTGCCGTCGTACTGCACGGTGACCTGGGTCTTGCCGTCGGGGCGAAGGTAGCCAAGCACGCCGTTCTTGCGAACCTCGGTCAGCCGGCGCGACAGCCGGTGCGCCAGCGCGATCGGCAGCGGCATCAGCTCAGGGGTGTCCTTGATGGCGTAGCCGAACATCAGCCCCTGGTCGCCGGCGCCCTGCAGGTCCAGCGGATCGCCCGCGCCCTCGACGCGGGTCTCATGGGCGGTGTCGACGCCTTGGGCGATATCGGGCGACTGTGCGCCGATGCCGATGTTGACGCCGCAGGTCTCGCCGTCGAAGCCCTTCTCCGAGGAGTCGTAGCCGATGTCGAGGATCCGTCGACGCACGGTGTTGGTGATGTCGGCGAAGGCCTCCCTGGCGTTCGTCGTCACCTCCCCGACGACGTGTACCTGTCCCGTGGTGACCAGTGTCTCCACTGCTACACGTGATTTGGGGTCGTCCGCGAGCAACGCGTCGAGCACCGAGTCGCTGATGGCGTCACAGATCTTGTCGGGGTGGCCCTCGGTTACCGACTCACTGGTAAACAGCCGAGCATCGCTCACGGTTCGAACCCTTTCCGAAACTTAGTTAGTCAAATTATATCCCTGCTTCGCTGCAGCCAACCGTGCGCCAGCCTCTCGCGCAACCCTTAGCCGCAGCCTGACGCCTGCGTCGGTGTTATCCGCCGCTGCTGTGCAGGAACGCCACGATCGCGTCCACAATACGGCTGGCCATCAGAGTTTTCGAACCGTGCTCCAGTGCCGATTCGGTCCCGTCCGACGCAAGCAGCCATCCGTCGTTGTTGTCGACTTCGAACGCCCGATTCTCACCGACAGCATTGACCACGAGCAAATCGCAGCCTTTCCGCTGCAATTTGGCCCTGGCATGGAAAAGCACATCGCCGTTGGCGTCGCCCGTTTCTGCAGCGAAGCCGACGATGGCCCGCATGTTGGGCAGCTGGCCGTCGGCACGGGCCCGCACGGCACCGGCGAGTACGTCGTCGGTGCGGGTCAGCTCGATCACCGGGGCCGCTGCGTTGGGGTCGGCGGACTTCTTGATCTTGCTGGTTTGCACGGTCGTCGGCCGGAAATCCGCCACCGCGGCCGCCATCACCAGCACGTGCGCGTCGGGGGCATGCTTGGACACCGCGTCTTTCAGCTGGGCGGCCGAACCGATGTGGACGACCTCGACGCCGGCCGGGTCGATCAGGCCCGCGGTGTTGCCCGCAATGAGCGTGACGTCGGCGCCGCGCTGTGCCATCACCCGGGCCATCGCATAACCCTGCTTGCCTGAGCTGCGGTTCCCGATGAAACGCACGGGGTCGATCGTCTCGCGGGTGCCACCGGCACTGACCAACACCTTGACGCCGGCCATGTCGTAGGGCAGCGCATCGCCGCGTTCGAGCAACAGACCCGCGAGCGTGGTGATCTCCTCGGCCTCGGGCAACCGGCCAGCGCCGGTGTCCGCTCCTGTCAGTCGGCCCGAAGCGGGCTCGAGAACGATTGCGCCCCTTCGCCGTAACGTCGCGACGTTCTCGACGGTGGCTGGGTGAAACCACATCTCGGTATGCATCGCGGGCGCGAACAACACCGGACATCGCGCGGTGAGCAGCGTCGCGGTCAGCAGGTCGTCAGCGCGGCCTGCCACCGCTCGGGCCAACAGGTCGGCCGTGGCTGGGGCAACCACCACGAGGTCGGCCTCCTGGCCGATGCGGACGTGCGGGACCTCGTGGACATCGTCGAAGACGCCCGTGTGCACGGGATTTCCGGACAGCGCTTCGAACGTCGCGGCGCCGATGAAGCGCAGCGCCGAGTCGGTCGGCACGACGCGGACCGAGTGGCCGGCTTCGGTCAGCTGGCGGACGACTGTGGCCGCCTTGTAGGCGGCGATGCCGCCGGCGACGCCGACGATGATCCGCTTGCGGTCCGTCACCGCGTGGCCTTAGCTACTCGCCCTCGGTGTGCTCGAGCAGGTCTTCGTGGATCTCGCGCATGGCGATCGAAAGCGGCTTTTCCTGCAGGCCGGGCTCGACCAGTGGGCCGACGTATTCGAGGATGCCGTCGCCGAGCTGGTTGTAGTAGTCGTTGATCTGGCGCGCCCGCTTGGCGGCGTAGATCACCAGCGCGTACTTGCTCGACGCGCGGTCCAGCAACTCGTCGATGGGCGGGTTGGTGATGCCCAACGGCGTGTCGTAGGCGCTGGCGGCGGACGTGTCGATGTCGTCCACAGCGGCCAGCTGCGCGTCGGCGTGCGGGGTGCTCACGTAGAAAGTCTCCTGAGGGTTTAGGTGGTTCTCGGGCGGGATGGCGAACGGCTACGGGCGCCTCAACAAGTCCTGCCCACCAGCAAGGATACCAATTCGGTGCAGGCAGATTCCAACTCGCTGTTCACGACGACCTCGTCGAAGTCGCCCTGAGCGGCTAATTCGGCCCGTGCAGTGGCCAGCCGGCGAGCCATCACCTCGGCCGTTTCGGTGCCTCGCCCGACCAGTCGGCTCTCCAGCTCCTCCCAGCTGGGCGGGGCCAAGAAAACCGTAATGACCTCGGGCATTGCCTGTTTGACGGCCCGCGCGCCAGCCAGATCGACCTCGATCAGAACTGGCCGGCCGGCCTCGGTTGCCTCGCGCACCGGCGCGGCTGGCGTCCCAGACCTGTGCAGGCCACCGTGAATTTCCGCCCATTCCAGCAGGGCGCCCTCGTCGATCAGCTGCTGGAATCGGTCCGCGGTCACGAACGTGTAATCGACGCCGTCCACCTCACCCGGGCGGGGTGCCCTGGTGGTGACGGACACGGAAAAGTGCAGGTCGGGAAGCCGGTCCCGCAAGCAGCGAACGACTGAGGACTTCCCGACGGCAGACGGGCCGGACAACACTAAGACCGGTGCCTTAGAGCGCCGAGTGCCGGCCGGCCCTCCGCCTTCGCTCACTGACCTCCCTTACGAGAAGTCGAACTTTTCCAGCAGCGCCTTCCGCTGACGGTCGCCCAGGCCGCGCAGGCGGCGGGTCGGGGCGATCTCGAGTTCAGTCATGATTTCCTGCGCCTTGACCTTGCCGACCTTGGGCAATGCCTCCAGAAGCGCAGAAACCTTCATCTTGCCCAAGACCTCGTCGGTCTCGGCATCCTTGAGCACCTGCTTGAGGTTGGTGCCGCCGCGCTTGAGCCGATCCTTGAGTTCGGCACGTGCTCGACGTGCGGCAGCAGCCTTCTCCAACGCTGCCGCGCGCTGTTCGTCGGTCAACTGGGGAAGGGCCACGGGTTCCTCCGTATCGTCACCATCATCTGTTTTGTCTCGGCTGACCTAGAAACTTCCTAGAACCAGCCAGCGAGCACGACCGTACCCACGCAATCTGACGAAAGCTAACCCCACCCCCTGGTTCTTGGGTCAAAAGCCCAGCGTGTAGCGCGCACGCGTGAGTCGGACGGGACGGCCGTCAGAGGCGTCAGCGGCGCCACTCTTCCGGCTATTTCGGCGGAACTGCCTGCATATCAACGGTTTTCGGGATTTGTGTCATACGTCACGCGGAGGGCCGAGATGTGACCCAGTCGAGGGTCCGCGGCGGCCGCGATCGCATTATTAAAATTTTCCCAGGTCATGGCGTGTCGGGCGTGTCGCGGCCGGTCAGTTGACAGGTAATCGGCCCAGCACAGAGCGCAAAATTGTTGGATTCAACTAGACCGCCGTGACCTCTGTGCCTGGTGTGACAAAAGTGGCATTTGCGCGGGGTTCAGCCGCGACAACTACCTGACGTAGTAGCTCGGTGATGACCATCCGACGACCAGGAGCGGTCGATGGGCGGCGATACCCGTCGCCCACCGTCGGTTACGCCAGGTACGCCACCGCATCGCGGAAGCGCTCGGCGGCGGCGCGCAGCGCGGCCACATCGGGCCCGGCACGCAGCACGTCGCGCGACACCGCGGGCAGCAACTGTCCGGGCAGGGCCCCGCCGAAGCCGCCGAGCGCCTCGGGCCGTCCACCCTGGGCACCGACGCCCGGCACCAAGACCGGACCGCCAAGGGCGCTCAGGTCGGGTGGGTCGGACAGGGTGGCCCCGACAACCACGCCGACCGAGCCGGGTTCAGGCGATGACAAGCGGTTGACTGCCGCGGCGGCGTCGACAATCGACTGGGCGACGGTGCCCCCGTCGGTCTTGGCACGCTGGACGCTTGCGCCCTCCGGGTTCGATGTCGCGGCGAGCACGAAGACGCCGCGGCCGTGGGCCTTCGCGGTGTCGAGCAGCGGTTGCAGAGAGCCGAAGCCGAGATACGGCGATGCAGTCACCGCATCGGCGGCCAGCGGCGAGTCACCGGCCCAGGCGTCGGCGTACGCGGCCATCGTCGAGCCGATGTCGCCGCGTTTCGCGTCGGCAAGCACCAGCACGCCCGACGCCTGCAGCGCGCCGATCGTGCGCTCCAGCACCGCGAAACCCTTGGCGCCGAACGCTTCGAAGAACGCGACCTGTGGTTTGACGATCGCGAAATCGTCGAAGGCTTGCACGCAGATGTCGCAGAACTCGGCCAGGCCGTCGCTGTCAGTGGACAATCCCCAGGCCTGCAGGAGCTCCTTGTGCGGATCGATGCCCGGGCACAGCGGACCGCGTCGCGACACCGCCTCGGCCAGCCGTCGCCCGAACCCGTCCACTTATGAACCCAAACTGCTGTGCAATTCCTGCAGCGACATCACGCCGATATCGTCGCGGATTCCGGCCTCGATGCCTTGCACCGCCGCTGAGGCGCCCTGCACCGTCGTCACGCACGGGATGTTCATCGACACTGCGGCAGAACGGATTTCGTAGCCGTCGATACGGGGGCCCGAGTTGCCGTACGGGGTGTTGATCACCATGTCGACCTCGCCGGCCCGAATGGCGTCGACCGCCGACAGCTCCGGGCGGCCTTCGCTGGGCTCTTCGAAGTGCTTGCGTACCTCGTCGCAGGGAATGCCGTTGCGCCGCAGCATCTCCGCCGTGCCCGCGGTGGCCAGCACCCGGAAGCCCAAGTCCGCGAGGCGCTTCACCGGGAACACCAGTGAGCGCTTGTCGCGGTTGGCGACCGAGACGAACACCGTGCCCTCGGCAGGCAGCGACCCGTAGGCCGCCGTCTGGCTCTTCGCGAACGCGCTGCCGAAGTCGTGGTCGATGCCCATCACCTCGCCGGTCGACTTCATCTCCGGGCCCAGCAGCGAGTCGACCTGGGCGCCGTCGGCCTTGCGGAATCGGTTGAACGGCAGGACGGCTTCCTTGACCGCGACGGGCGCGTTGCGCGCTGTGGTGGCGCCGTCACCGGTCCTGACCAGGATGCCTTCATCGCGAAGCTGAGCAATGGTGGCGCCCAACATGATTCGCGCGCACGCCTTGGCCAGGGGGACGGCCGTGGCCTTGGAGACGAAAGGCACGGTGCGGCTGGCGCGCGGGTTGGCCTCCAGCACGTAGAGCACGTCGTCCTTGAGTGCGTACTGCACGTTGAGCAGGCCGACCACTCCGATGCCGTGGGCGATCGCTTCGGTCGCGCGCCGTACGGATTCGATGTCGCTGCGGCCCAAGGTGACTGGCGGCAGTGCGCATGCCGAGTCGCCGGAGTGGATGCCGGCTTCCTCGATGTGTTCCATGATGCCGCCGATGTACACCTCGGTGCCGTCGCACAGCGCGTCGACGTCGATTTCGATGGCGTCCTCGAGAAATCGGTCGACCAGCACGGGGTGTTCGGGCGACAGTTGGGTGGCGCGGGTGATGTAGCCCTTCAGAGTCTCTTCGTCGTAGACGATTTCCATGCCACGACCGCCGAGCACGTAGGACGGTCGCACCAGCACCGGGTAGCCGATATCGGCGGCGATCCGGCGCGCCTGCTCGAAGCTGGTTGCGGTGCCGAACCGTGGTGCGGGCAGTCCCGCATTCATCAGAACTTCACCGAATGCGCCCCGGTCCTCGGCGAGATCGATCGCCTTCGGACTGGTGCCGACGATCGGCACACCCGCCTTCTCGAGGCGCTCGGCCAACCCGAGCGGGGTCTGCCCGCCGAGCTGCACGATGGCGCCGACGACCCCGGGACCGCCCTTCCCCGAGGCGGATTCGGCGTAAAACACCTCCAAGACGTCTTCGAACGTCAGCGGTTCGAAGTACAGCCGATCGGCGGTGTCGTAGTCGGTGGACACGGTCTCGGGATTGCAGTTGATCATCACGGTCTCGAAACCGGCCTGGCTCAGCGTGGTGGCGGCATGCACACAGCTGTAGTCGAATTCGATGCCCTGCCCGATCCGGTTCGGGCCGGAGCCGAGGATGAGTACCTTCGGCTTCTCGGCCTGCGGGGCGACCTCGGTCTCGGCGGCCGGATCGAGTTCGTAGCTGCTGTAGTGGTAGGGCGTCTTGGCCTCGAATTCGGCCGCACACGTGTCTACGGTCTTGAAGACGGGGTGGATGCCGAGCCGCTCACGCAATGCGCGCACGCCGACCTCGCCGGCCAATTCCGGTCGCAGCGCGGCGATCTGGCGGTCCGAAAGACCGTAATGCTTGCTGCGGCGCAGCAGCGCCTCGTCCAGCACCGGCGCGTCCAGCAGCTCCGAGCGCAGCGCCACGAGCCCGGCGATCTGCTCGACGAACCAGGGGTCGACGCCCGAGGCCGCCGCTACCTGCTCGACGGTCGCGCCAAGGCGCAGCGCTTGTTCGATGTCGTAGAGCCGGCCGTCGGTGGGCGTCTTGAGACCTTCGAGCAGGTCGTCGACAGACAGGTCGGGATCGGGGGCGGTCCAGAACCCGGCTCGCCCGGTCTCCAGTGAACGCATCACCTTGCCGAGAGCCTCGATGAAGTTGCGGCCCAACGACATCGCTTCGCCGACGGATTTCATCGTGGTGGTCAGCGTCGGGTCGGCGCCGGGGAACTTTTCGAACGCGAACCGAGGAGCCTTGACCACGACGTAGTCCAGCGTCGGTTCGAAGCAGGCAGGCGTTTCCTTGGTGATGTCGTTGAGGATCTCGTCGAGCGTGTAGCCGATGGCCAGCTTGGCGGCGATTTTGGCGATCGGGAAGCCGGTTGCCTTGGAGGCCAGGGCCGACGAGCGTGACACTCGCGGGTTCATCTCGATGACGATGAGGCGGCCGTCGGCCGGATTGACCGCGAATTGGATGTTGCAGCCGCCGGTGTCGACGCCGACCTCGCGCAGGATCGCGATGCCGAGGTCGCGCATCTTCTGGTACTCCCGGTCGGTCAGCGTCATCGCAGGCGCCACAGTCACGGAGTCGCCGGTGTGCACACCCATCGGGTCGACGTTCTCGATCGAACACACCACGACCACGTTGTCGTGGTGGTCGCGCATCAACTCGAGCTCGAATTCCTTCCAGCCGTAGATGGATTCCTCGATGAGCACGTTGGCGCTCGGCGAGGCGGCCAGGCCGTCGCCAGCCATCCGCTCGACGTCGTCAGTGGAATACGCCATGCCGGACCCGAGACCGCCCATCGTGAACGACGGTCGCACCACTACGGGCAGCCCGAGTTCAGCTACTGTCTCGCGGACCTCGTCCATGGTGAAACAGACTCGGGAGCGGGCCGATTCGCCGCCGACCTTCGCGACGATGTCCTTGAATCGCTGTCGATCCTCGCCCCGCTGGATGGCCTCGAAGTCAGCGCCGATCATCTCGACGTTGTACTTGTCGAGCACGCCGTTTTCGAAGAGCGCGACGGCGGTGTTGAGCGCCGTCTGGCCGCCAAGCGTGGCCAGTACCGCGTCAATCTTGTTGCCGCGCGCCGCTTGCTGGGCAATCACCTTCTCGACGAACGCCGGCGTGATCGGCTCCACGTACGTGTGATCGGCGTATTCGGGGTCGGTCATGATCGTCGCCGGGTTCGAGTTGACCAGGCTGACCTGCAGGCCCTCGGCGCGCAGCACACGACACGCCTGGGTGCCGGAGTAGTCGAACTCGCAGGCCTGCCCGATGACGATCGGCCCGGAGCCGATCACCAGCACGTGGTTGAGGTCACTCCGCCGCGGCATCTACTGCTCCCCCTTCTCCGCGAGTGACCGTGTTTGTACACGACACGCCGCGGGTTTCTGTGCAAAAGCGGTCGCTCGCCGCGGAAATCATCGCCCGCCACCCATCAGGTCGATGAACTGGTCGAACAGGTACTCGGCGTCGTGCGGGCCCGCCGCCGCCTCCGGGTGGTATTGCACCGAAAAGGCGCGGCCGTCAACGAGTTTGATGCCCTCGACGACACCGTCGTTGGCGCAGGTATGGCTGACCTCGGCGAGTCCGAACGGGGTATCGAACCGCTCCCCCGCTTCGCCCTCGAGCGCGAATCCATGGTTCTGCGCGGTCACCGCCACCCGCCCGGTGGCGTGATCCATGACCGGCACATTGATGCCGCGGTGCCCGAAGACCATCTTGTAGGTGGACCGGCCGAGCGCCCTGCCGAGGATCTGGTTGCCGAAACAGATGCCGAACAACGGAATCCCGGCTCCGAGCACCTCTCGGGTGACCCCGACGATGTGGTCGGCGGTCGCAGGGTCACCGGGACCGTTCGACAGGAACACGCCGTCCGGGTTGAGGTCGGCGATCTGCCCGAACTCCACCGTCGACGGCAACACGTGACTGCGCACCCCTCGCCGGGCGAAGTTGCGTGGCGTGTTGGTCTTGATGCCGAGATCGATCGCAGCGACCGTGAATCGTTGCGGCCCATCTGGTTCCACGATGTAGGTGGCATCGGTGCTGACTTCACCCGCGAGATTGGCGCCGAGCATCGACGGCTGGTCGCGGACCCTGTCCAGCAGCTCATCGGGGTCCGCCAGCGCATTGCCCGAGAACACGCCGGCCTTCATCGAACCGAGGCTGCGCAGGTGCCGAACGACTGCACGGGTGTCGATGCCGGCGACACCGACGATGCCCTGGCGGACGAGTTCGTCCTGGAGGGTGCCGGTCGCGCGCCAGTTCGAGGCGCGCGGTGACGGGTCACGCACCGCGTAACCGGCCACCCAGATCTTGTCGCCGCGACTCTCCGCGTCTTCGTGGTTCCATCCGGTGTTGCCGATTTGCGGTGCCGTCGCCACCACGATCTGGCCGTGATAACTCGGGTCGGTCAGCGTCTCCTGATAGCCGGACATCCCGGTGGAGAAGACGGCCTCGCCAAGCGTCTGCCCGACAGCCCCGAACTCGGTGCCGGTGAAGATGCGGCCGTCCTCGAGGACGAGCACTGCCTTACTCATGCGACCTCCAGCCATCGGTCGTACTCCCGGCGATCGTCGGCGCGAAACCCGGTGTCGATTTCGGCGCCCGACGGCAATCGCCAGCGGATGGCCAAGATGCCTTCGTGGGTCATCGCCTTGCCAGCGATGCCCTTCTCGGTGCGGATCGCTTCGATCGAGTCGTCGGGTATCCAGATGGGCCCGGCGCCGGTGCGTTGCAACATGATTCCTTCGGGATAGCGGGTCAGCACGGCCTTCGCGCGATAGCCGAGGTCACCGACGGCGATGCGATCGAGCCAGCTCGGGGCCAGTGTGCTGCCGACATAGAGGCCCTTGGTGGCGGGAATCAGCGCCGGGCCGACACTATCGGGCAGCTGCGGCAGCGTGCCAATCAATTGGGCCTGCCGCTGGGCTCGATGCAACCAGCCGCGCAGCATCTGCCGGATCGCCAGCGCGATCAGCACCGCGAGCACCGCGGCTACAACCAGCATCGTGACAAGCGTTCCGGTGTTCATGCGCGATCCGCCTGCGCTACTCGCTCGAAGTTCACGCCGGGCTCTTCCCATCCCGCGCCGTCACCTTGCCCCGCAGCAGCGTCAACGTGACGGCCGCAGGCAACTCCATCGACTCGTAAGGCGTGTTGTCCGAGCGACTGGCCAGCGCCGTGCCCTCGACCGTCCAGGCGGCGTCGGGGTCGACGACCGTCAGGTTGGCAGGCTCACCGATCTCCAGCGGTCGGCCCTGGTCGGGCAGTCCGACTATGCGGGCGGGGTTTTCGCTCATCACCCGCGCGACATCGCGCCACGTCATCAGGCCGGTGCGCAGCATCGTCTCGACCACCACCGAAAGCGCGGTCTGCAGGCCGAGCATGCCCGGGCGCGCGTTGGCGAACTCACACATCTTCTCGTGCTCGGCGTGCGGCGCATGGTCGGTGGCGACGCAGTCGATCACACCGTCGGCAAGCGCTTGGCGCAACGCCTCGGCGTCGGAGGCCTCCCGCAGCGGCGGATTGACGCGGTTGCGGCCGTCGTAGCTGACCAGCCGAGTGTCGTCCAGCAGCAGATGATGAGGTGTCACCTCGGCAGTGATCGAAATACCTTGCGCCTTCGCCCATTTGACGATCTCGACGGTACCTGCGGTGGAAGCGTGGCAGATGTGTACCCGGGCACCGGCGTCCCGGGCGAGCAACGCATCGCGCGCGACGATGGATTCTTCCGCAGCGCGCGGCCAACCGGCCAGGCCGAGCCGGGCGGCGTTGGGTCCTTCGTGCGCGACGGCGCCGACTGTGAGGCGCGGTTCTTCGGCGTGCTGGGCGATCAGCACACCCAGGCCCGTGGCGTACTCCAGTGCGCGGCGCATGATCAGCGGGTCGTCGACACAGATGCCGTCGTCGGAGAACATCCGCACCTGACCCACACCGGCGGCCATCATGCCCATCTCGGTGAGCTGCTTGCCTTGCAAGCCCATGGTGACCGCGCCGACGGGGTGCACGTCGACGAGTCCGACCTGCTGGCCGCGGTGCCATACGTGGTCCGTGACGACCGGGCTGTCTGCGACCGGATTGGTGTTGGCCATCGCGAACACCGCGGTGTAGCCCCCCAAAGCCGCTGCTGCCGAACCGGTTTCGATGTCCTCGGCATACTCGCGGCCGGGTTCGCGCAGGTGCGTGTGCAGGTCGACGAAGCCAGGAAGCAGGACCTGATCGGTGGCATCGAACACGTCGGCGTCGTCGGGGGCGGCCAGGTCCGCGCCGATGTCGGCGATCTGGCCGTCGGACGCGAGAACGTCGACCCGGTCGCCCTCACCGTAGAGGCGCACCCCTCGTATCAACACGCTCATACGCTGACCTCCTGCTCGGCGCCGACGAGTAAGTGGAACAGCACCGCCATCCGGACATGTACACCGTTGGAAACCTGTTGCAGGACAGCCGATTGCGTCGAATCGGCGACTGCGAACGCGATCTCCATGCCGCGCACCATCGGGCCGGGGTGCAGCACCACGGCGTTGCCGGGCAGCATCGCCTGACGTTTCTCGGACAGTCCGTACAGCACCGAATACTCCCGTGCCGACGGGAAGAAGCCGCCGTTCATCCGCTCTGCCTGGACGCGAAGCATCAGTACCGCGTCGGCGAGCGGCAGTTCGGCATCGAGGTCGTGTGAAACGGTGACCGGCCAGTCGGCGACACCGACGGGCAGCAGCGTCGGCGGCGCGACGAGCACCACCTCGGCGCCGAGGGTGGCCAGCAGCAGCACGTTGGACCGCGCGACGCGGCTATGAAGGACGTCGCCCACGATCACCACCCGTTTGCCGTCGATGCTGCCCAGCCGTTGGCGGATGGTCAGCGCGTCGAGCAGCGCCTGCGTCGGATGTTCGTGGGTGCCGTCACCTGCGTTGATCACCACCGGACCGCCCTGCTCGGTGGCCGTCCACTCGGCCAGCTGCTGGGCCGCGCCGGAGGCGGGGTGGCGGATGATGAGCGCGTCAGCGCCGGCGGCCCGCAGCGTCAACGCGGTGTCGCGCAGCGATTCCCCTTTGGAGACAGACGATCCCGACGCGCTGACGTTGATCACGTCGGCGCTCATCCACTTGCCTGCGACCTCGAACGACACCCGGGTTCGGGTGGAGTTCTCGTAGAACATCGTGATGATGGTGCGGCCGCGCAGCGTCGGCAGCTTCTTGACCTCACGCCCGAGCAGGGCCTGGCTGAAGCGGTCGGCGTCGTCGAGAATGGCCAGCGCGTCGTCGCGGGACAGGTCGCCGGCCGAGAGAAGATGCTTCATGATTGTGCTTTCTTCGCGCGAGCGCTCATCAACGGACCGGCCCTCCGTGAGGTGCGATCCAGATGCCGTCGACCTGATCGTCTTCGACGAGGCGGACCTTGACGTTCTCGCTGCGCGAGGTGGGCACGTTCTTGCCGACGTAGTCGGCGCGCAGCGGCAACTCGCGGTGGCCGCGGTCGACAAGGACCGCGAGTTGCACGGCGCGGGGCCTGCCGATGTCGCGCAGCGCGTCCAGGGCCGAGCGGACCGAGCGTCCGGTGTACAGGACGTCGTCGACGAGAATCACCAGCGCGCCGTCGATGCCGCCCTCGGGAATGGAGGTGTCCTCGAGCGGACGCGGTGGTTTGAAGTCGAGGTCGTCGCGGTAGAGCGTGATGTCCAGGCCGCCGTGCGGGACGGTGACGCCGGAGAATTCGTTGATCTTGTCGGCCAGCCGCGCGGCCAGCGTGACGCCCCTGGTCGGGATGCCGAGCAGGATGACGCGGGGAGCATCGGAGCCGTCGAGTGCGGTCTTTTCGATGATCTGATGGGCGATGCGGGAGATGGTTCGACCGACGTCCGCTGCGGACATCAACTCCCGGTCGGTGCCTGATGAGGCTGCGCTAGAGCCCAAGTGACCCTGACCTCCTTCTCCGCCTCTCTGGACGGATCGTTAAAGGACGTCGAACTTCCGCGAGAGCTTAACACCTCCCGTTCAGGTGGCGGCCAGCGACACCGGTGGACGCCTGCGGCGGCTAGAGGGAGGACGGTGCAGTGCCCACTGTGACGGAGTAAACCGTGCCATTGGCGTAGTCGGTCAAATACACGGTCCCGTCCGGACCGACGGTGAGCGACCCCGAGCTGGGTTTGACGAAGTACCCGAGCGCAGTGTTGCTTGCAGTATCGAAGACCTCGACAGTCGCGCCGTCCGCCAGCGTGACGTAAAGGCGGCTGTTGTCAGGGCTAACAGCGATGTCCTTCGCGCCGTATGCAACCGCGATCTGCCCGATTTGGGTGTTGTATGTCGGACTCGCCGGATCGGTGTCGATCACCGACACATACTTCGAATTCGAGCGGTACGAGAATTCGTCGGTGTTGACGATCGCGTAGGTCCGCCTGCCATCGGGACTTGTTGCGACCGCCGTCGTATACGCCCACCCAGGTTCAGGAGTCGACACATCGATATAGCCAGGCCCGCTCAACGTGGTGGCATCGAACACGTTGACGAAGCGGTAGTCCCCCTCGGCCCCATAGAGTCGGGTGCCGTCGCCCGAGACGTCAATGTCGTTCAACGGGTACGTCCAGGTGGTGGTGGTCACGGTGTTCGTGTTCGTACCGATGATCGACACGCCGCTGAACTGGCCGGTGTCGGTGTAATACTCCCGCACCGCGTAGGCGCGGCTGCCGTCCGGGCTGATCGCAAGATCGGTAATACCCCCCGAACTGCCGTAGCAGGAACCGTTCTCACACAGGTCGGGAATGGTTATCGGAGCTACGACTTCGTTGCCGCTGGCGGTGTCGATCACGGACACCGTGTCGTAGTTGGCGACATACAGCCGTTGCCCATTGGGAGTGACCACGACGGTGGTCGCGCCTGCGCCGACCGGAATGGTCTTGATGACCTGCTTGGTGGTGGTGTCGATCACCGAAATGGTGTCGCTGCCCGTGTTGAGCACGTAGGCCCGATTACCGGCGACTGCAACACCGCTTGGGTTCGAGCCGACTGACACTGCCGTCGAAGTGACGGGTAGCGCGGAGGAGGCCGGAGCAGCAATGGAGAACGACCGAACGACACCGTCGGCGGCGTCGGTGGTGTAGACCCGACCGTACGGGTCGACCGCCAACAGATGCATCCCGGTTTCCGGCGCGGCGTCCATGGTCACGGTACGCACCACAGCGTTGGTCCCCGTATCGATAACCGAAATGGTGTCATTGCCATTGGCCACATAAAGAGTGCCGTCCGGACTCACTGCCACTCCCATCGGGTTGCTTCCGACACCCACGGTGGCGACCACGGTTTTACTGGCTGTGTCGATCACCGACACTGTGTTGCTGGCTTTGTTGGCCACATACACGTGGCTTCCGTCCCCGCTGACCGCCAGCACCATCGGGTTAATGCCTACCGGCACAGTGGCAACCACGGCTTTGGTAGCGGTGTCGATCACGGACACCGTATTGCTGGTCTTGTTGGCCACGTACACGCGAGTACCGTCACCGCTGACAGCCACGCCAGTCGGCGCACCGCCGACCGGGATAGTCGCGACGACACTTCTCGAACTGGTGTCGATCACGGAAACCGTGTTGCTACCGGAATTGGTGACGTACACCTGTGCAAGATTCGGGGTCTCGACGACCCCCCAAGGCTGAGAGCCCACCGGTATCCAGTTGTCGACGGTGTTGGTGTAGGTGTTGATGACCGAGACCGAATTGCTGTCCCGGTTGGTCACATACGCGTATGTGCCCTGATAGCTGGGACTCGCATTGATCGTCGCCACGGACGTCGGCGCTGCGCCGACCGGCAATGTCGCGACAATGGAATTCGTCGTCATGTCGATCACGGAAACGGTGCCGGCCCCCTGGTTCGCCACGAATGCATAGTTGCCGCGGAATGCAATGCCGAGCGCTCCACTTCCCACGGTCGTCGTGGTCGGACTGACAGTCACGTTCGCCGGCGAGATGGGCACCGTCACCGGTGTGGTGACGGTGGCTTTTCCGTCGCTGACCGCGACGGTGAATGTGTCGGTATCGGGGCCGGACGTTTGATTGGCAGCCAACCGGGCCGCCGCCGACGACGTGTATGCATAGCTGCCGGTATACGGGTTCAGCACTACCGTCCCGTGGCTGGGCGCGCCAATTACCGTGTAGGTCAAGGCGTTCCCATCAGCATCAGTGGCATGGACCGATCCGGTAACCGCGCCGACCACCTGATCCTGAGCAAATATCGACGGTGACGCCACCGGTGGATGGTTCGTCGGGTCCGGCGGCGGAGGTGTCGCCGCCTTGGGCGACACGGGAACAGTCACAGTGACGTCTTTCGTGGCGTTGAGCGTATCGCTGACGCGCACCGTAAACGTGTCGGTGGTGTTGGGCCCTGCCTGCAGACGAGCCGCGTCCATCGGCGTGTAGCTGTAGCTTCCGTTGGGGCTGATCGTCACAGTGCCCTTGGTGGGTTGAGTAATCACGTTATAACCCAACGCATCTCCGTCAGTATCGACGACTTGCAAGTCGCCGACGACAGTTCCCGTCGCTGAATCGGGCGTGCCCTGCGTTGGCATTTGGGACGATTGCGGCGCAGTCTCCACCCGAGCGACATTGATGGTCCGCACCCAATCATCGACATAGTCAGTAACGTAAAGCTTGTCGCCGCTCACCGCGATAGCGTGCGCACCGCTTTCAGCCGGTGAATCTATCGAAACAGCCGGTCCCAGAATGGTATTGGTGCGAGTATCGATAACGGACACGGTGTCTTTGCCGTTGGCGACATAGACGAGACTGCCGTCTTTGGTCATCGCGATGCCCTCTGGCTGAGTCCCCACGGTGAGCGTCTTCACGAACACCGGCGTGTTGCCAGAGGTGTCGAGCACGGTAACCGTGCCGGAGTTGTAATTGGACACGTAGATTCGTTTGCCGTCTGGACTGACGACTACGCCGCGTGGCGAATCACCAACCGTCGCACTGCCGATCACCACATTGTCCGAGGTGCGTATCACCGTCACCTTGTCTGTGTAGCGACTCAGCGCATAGACGCGGCTGTCGTCGGGGCTGACCGCGAGGCCGGATGGCTGCGATCCCACTGTGACCCTGGTGATCTCGGTGTTGGTGGCGGTGTTGATCACCGACACAGTGCTGCTACCGCCGTTGCTGACGTAGAGCCGGGCGCCGGTGCTGTTGATCGCCAACGCCGACGGACTAGCCCCGACGGCGATCGAATCCACCGCCGTCGTCGAGGGCTTGACGTCGACCAGCTTGTTGGTCGACGTATCGATAACCGCCACACCGGTTGTCATCGCCACATACGCGCGGTTCTGAGTTGCCACTGGGCTGACGACAACCGCCGTCGGCGCGTACGGCACCTTTATCGTGGCCACCACCGCGCCGCTCGATGTGTTGACCACCGAAACCGTCTTGTCGTACTTGTTCGTCACATACGCGCGCGAACCGTCTGCGCTGAACGCCACGCCCGACGGGTCCCGATCCACGTCCACTGGTGCACCTGCGGCAAGCTGGGCGGGCCGCACCACAACCGTGATGGGTACATCGGTGTATGCCTGCCCGTCGGAAACCCGCACCGTGAAGGTGTCGGTGTCCAAACCGGTTGTCGTGGCGGCCTGCAGTCGAGCAGCTTGAGTAGGCGTGTACGTGTAGTTGCCTGCGCCCGACGCCACCAGAGTTCCGGCGGTGGGCTGCCCCGTCACGCTGTACGACAACTGATTACCGTCGGCGTCTGAGGCGTTCAACGACACCTGAACCGCAGCGGTCGTGGGATCCGGCAACCCGACCACCGGAGCCGCCGTCGGCGCGGAGTTCACAGCTGCAGCGGTCGTCATCATCAGACTGGTCTGCGACGGATCTGGCGCCGTGTTCGTGATTGCCTCGTCCTCGACCAAGCCCTGCTGGGTTTGGCGCCGGAACGCCGCCAGTCCGGCCAGCATCAGTGGGGAATCGCCCGGCGCGTCGGGAGCATCACCGTCCGCGGACGGAGCGAGCCCGACGGCAGTCAACGTCGCAGCCGACAAAGGCGTCGTCGCAGCCGCGGGCGCCGACGTCACCTCGGGATCCGCAACGGTCGCGGTGTTGATCGGCGCCGGTGCGACGTCGACCGACGCGCTCGTGGACGCGTTGTCTGTCGTCGGCGCAGCTTTGGGTTGCGACGTGGTGGCGGTGGCCGATTGGCCGCCAGAGCTGTCTGCATCAGACCGGGTGCTCACCACCGGGCGCTTCGGCTTCTTCGGCGCGGCCGCCGCAGCCGACCTCTCCGAACCCGACTTCTTGTCTTTGACCGCTGACTTCGTGGTCGACTTCTTACCGGCGGGGTTGCCGGTGTCCTTGGAAGTATCGCTGCCGGCGGAGCTACCGCTGCCGCTGCTGCTCGCTCCCGCGCCCTCGCCGGCCGGCGCCGACTGGGATGACTCGGTTGACGACGGCGACTGCGTGTCTGCGCCCGAAGCCGAGCCCGTCGAAGAATCGGACGACGAATCCGTCGACGAACTGGTCGCCCCGGAATCTGTCGGCCCTGCCCACGCCACGCCGGGCGTGGTCGCTACCGCAACCCCGACCCCCAGAGCCACTGCCAGGCCACCAACACGACCGACGTACTTTGCATGCCCCATCACGACCCCTCCCAGTCCGGACGCGAAACAGCCACTGGTGCTGCATGAACATCGTCGGCCGTGCAGGAGCCTTCGGATTAGGTAGACGCATACTCGAATTTGCGGCCGCCAAGAAAGCCCTACTCACCGCCCGGCGGGCGGCCGACTGCCGCTGGGTACGCTGGCGCCGGTGAAGCTCGACACCAATCAGGCGTCCATCCGCGAGGCCATCGATGCGGGCCTGTTGGCCGGGGCGGTCACCCTCGTGTGGCGCGCTGGGGAGGTGCTGCAGGTCAACGAGCTCGGCCACCGCGACGTCCATGCCAACCTGCCCATGCAGCGCGACACGATTTTCCGTATCGCGTCGATGACCAAACCGGTCACCGTCGCCGCGGCCATGACCTTGGTCGACGAGGGCAAGCTCGCACTGACCGACCCCGTCGCGAAATGGCTGCCGGAGTTGTCGGACATGCGGGTGCTCGCCTCCCCGGGCGGTCCGCTCGACAAGACGGTGCCTGCGCGCCGGCCGATCACCGTCGACGACCTGATGACCCACCGCAGCGGGCTGGCGTACTTCTTCTCGGTGACCGGTCCGCTGGCCAAGGCGTACTCCCGCATTTCGCCGCGGCAGGGCCCCGACCGCTGGCTGGCCGAGGTTGCGGCACTGCCGCTGCAGCACCAACCCGGCGACCGCCTGACCTACAGCAACGCGACGGACGTGCTGGGGATCCTGCTCGAGCGCATGGAAGCCAAGTCGCTTCAGGATGTGCTCACCGAGCGGGTACTGGGTCCGCTGAACATGGCGGACACCGGATTCTTCGTCGACTCCCGCAACCGCGGTCGTACCGCGACGATGTACAAGCTCGAGGACGACGACACCCTCAGCCATGACGCGATGGGACCGCCGCCGATCACGCCGCCGCCGTTCTGTATGGGCGGTGCAAATCTGTTCTCCACCGCCGACGACTATCTGAAATTCGTCCGAATGCTGTTGGCGGGCGGCGAGGTCGACGGTGTGCGCGTGCTGTCGGAGCCGTCCGTGCAATTGATGCGCACCGACCGACTGACCGACGAGCAGAAGCAACATCCGTTTCTGGGCATGCCGTTCTGGATCGGTCGCGGTTTCGGCTTGAACCTTTCGGTGGTGACCGACCCGACCCGATCCCGGCAACTGTTCGGCCCAGGGGGTCTTGGCACCTTCAGTTGGCCGGGTGCATACGGCACGTGGTGGCAAGCGGATCCAAGCGAGGACCTCATCTTGATCTACCTGATCCAGAATCTGCCGAACTTCGGCGCAGACGCGGCGGCCGCTGTCGCGGGCAACACCGCATTGCTGAAACTTCAATCCACCCAACCGAAGTTCGTCCGACGCACCTACCAGGCGCTCGAAATCTAGATGCCGACGGTACTGATCAGCGGTGCCGGGATCGCGGCGCCCGCACTTGCCTTCTGGCTCAACAAGAGTGGTTATCGGGTCACGATCGTCGAACTCGCCGACGGCATTCGCCCCGGCGGACAGACCGTCGACTTGCGCGGGGCGGGCGGCGATGTGGTCGAGCGCATGGGGCTCATCGAGCAGATGCGTCAGCGGTCGCTAGACCAGCGTGGTGTCGCGTGGATCAAGGCCGACGGCAGCAGGCGCGCCGAGATGCCGGTCACCGCGTTCAACGGCAACGGGCTGGTTTCCAAGCTCGAGATCTTGCGCGGCGATCTGGTCGACGTGCTGTATCAGGCGACCACGGAGCAGACCGACTACCGCTTCGGCACCCGCATCGAGGAACTCAGCCAGAGCGAGGATGCGGTCAAGGCGACGTTGAGCGACGGATCGACGTTTTCTGCCGACCTGGTCGTCGGTTGCGACGGGCCACATTCGGCAGTGCGGCGCTTGGCTTTCGGGCCCGAAGAGCTGTTCGTCAAACCAATGGGCGGGTACAACGCATGGTTCACCGCACCGGACACGGTCGGACTCGACGGCTGGTATCTGATGTACCAGGCCCCCGGACTCAACGCGTCGATGCGGCCGTCGCATGATCCCGCGCTGTGCAAGGCCGGTTTGGCTTTTCGCTCGGAACCGATCGCCTATGACCGACGCAACGCCGACGAGCAACGGGCGTTGCTCACAACGCATTTCGCGGGCGCCGGGTGGCAGTGCGACGCGCTGTTGTCGGCGGCGCAGACAGCCGACGACTTCTACTTCGACGCGTTCGTCCAGGTCCACATGCCGACGATCTCGCAGGGGCGGGTGACGCTGGTCGGTGACGCCGGATACTGCGCCTCACCGCTCAGCGGTATGGGCACCAGCTTGGCCTTGGTCGGCGCGTACGTGCTTGCGGGCGAACTCGGGCCTGCCGGATCTCTTGATGCTCAACGTATCCAAGCGGCGCTGCGGCGATACGAGGCGGTGATGCGACCGTACATCAGTCGCTGTCAGGACCTGCCCAACGGCGTCGACGGATATCTACCGAAGTCGGCCAGCGACATCGCCGTCACCGCGCAGGTGATGAAGTGGATGCAGCGCCGGCCGTTTCGCTCCTTCGCCGAGAAGAAGTGGTTCACCACCGCGGACGCCATCGACCTGCCGGACTACTTCACACAGTGACGATGTAGACCTTGTTGTCGGCGGCATCGGCGATGTACAGAGTTCCATTGGGAGCGACCGCAATCGATCGGGCACCCGCACTCGAGTTCTGGTCGGTCGTGAAGGCCCCGATCGCGGCATTGGTCGACGTGTTGGACACGACCACCGTCTTGCCATCGGACTGAAGAGTGTAGCGACGGCTTCCGTCCGGGCTGACCGCCGTCGTCTGCACGACAACCTGTGCAAGCACGGTGTTGTACGTCGCGCTCGTCGGATCGGTATCGATCACTGCGACCTTTTGACTGTAATCGCCGACAGCATTCGGATCGGCGTAGTAAAGCGCGTACGCCTTCTTGCCGTCGGCACTCAGACCGACCGCGTTCACCCAAAACGCACCGCCAAAGGGGTTCTGAACAAGCGGTACATACCCCACCTGGTTCATGTCACGGTCGAACACATAGATACTCGCACTGTGGTAGTCACCGCCGTAGAGTCTGGTTCCGTCTGAAGTGATGTCCAGGTCGGCCAACATTGGCGTCTCGACGGAATACATGTATCGGTTGTCAACTGCGTCGATTACGGACACAGCAGTCGAAGGTTGATCCCAGTTGTAGAAGTCCTCGCTGACATACACCCGGCTTCCATCAGGACTGACCACGACGTCGTTCCGCAAATAACCACCGTCGTTGTAATCCGGAACAGCGATGTTCGCGATGACCACACCAGTTGCCGTGTTGATGACCGAGATGGTGGTGTCCTTCACAACGTATTTGCGGTCACCGGATGGGGACGTGGCGGGCGGTTCACTCCATGGCGTAGACACGCTGGTGACCTGATTGGTCGTGGGATTGATCATCGAAACAACGCCAGTGCTTTGGTTATACGCATACAGTTGGTTGCCACCGAAACCTATCGTCGTCGGGCCCGTCACGTTGAGTGAGGACACAGAAGCGGGGATCGTTCCCAAGGATGAAATCGGGACGACGACCCTGGCCTCTGTGAACGCGTCGTCACCGTCGGTGCCGCGCACAGTGAAGGTGTCGCTTGTCGGACCAGTGCCCTGGCCGGCCGCCGTTCGCGCCGACGCTGTTGGCGTGTAGGTGTAGGTGCCCGCAACCGGGTCATAGCTCACGCTTCCGTTGGTCGGTCCAGATACCGTGGTAAACGACAATCCGTCGCCGTCAGGGTCTTTCATGTTGATCAATCCGGTGACGGCCCCGTTCGCCGGATTCGGGCTGCCCACAGTGGGATTGGCGATGGCCACCGGCGCAGTATTGCCGCGTCCGAAGATGAAAGTGCGCAACTTGTCGTCCTGGAAGTCGGTGACATAAATGCGCCCGGTGGCGCTGAGCGCGATCGCGTGTGCGCCGGCTGTACCCGATTCGTAAACTATGGTTCGGACAAGAGTATTGGTCTTCGTATCGATCAGGCTAAGGCTGTCGTTTCCGTTGACCACATACGCCAGGCCGTCTGTTGCCGAGACGGCAACGCCGGCCGACTGGTACTTCGGTCCGCCGGTCGTTATCGTTGCGATCACCTTGTTGGTGGTGGTGTTGACCACCGACACTGTGCCGTCGTAGTTGGTCACATAAGCGCGCGTCCACGTCGGGTTGAGTGCCACGTCCCGTGGCGAATCCCCGACCTGGACTGTGGTTTTCGCGTTGTTGTTGGCCAGGTCAACCACCGCGAGTGAGTCGCTGTACCGCAACGTCACATACAACTTCTTGCCGTCAGGACTGACGGTGATACCGCTGGGCTGGCTGCCCACCGTGATCCGCGAAATTTCCTTGTTCAGCGCAGTATCGATCACCGACACGGTGCTGCCGCCGCCATTGGTGACGTACACCCGACTGTCATCCGGACTGATCGCGATCCCCGCCGGCGTCGACCCCACTTTGATCGAATCCACCGTCGTCGTCCCGGGATTCACGTCGATCACCTTGTTGGTGACGGTATTGATCACCGCGACGCTGGCGCTGCCCTTCATAGTCACGTAAGCACGAGTGCCGGTGGAATTGATGACGATGTCGCTGGGCGTACTGGCCAGTTTGATGGTCCCCACGACCTGGTTATAGGTTCCGCTGCCCGGCGTAGCGTCGATCACCGACACGGTCTTGGCGTACTGGTTGGTTACGTACATGCGGTTCTTTGTAGGGTCGGTGGGGTTCTCGTAGATCGCCACGCTGGTTGGCTGGTCGCCGACCGACGTGGCGCCAAGCGAACCCAATTGCAGTGGAGAGACATACACGGGCACGGTGGCCGTCGTGTTCGCCTGCCCATCAGACACGCTGACTGTGAAGGTATCGGTATCGGCGCCGGCCGTGGTGCCAGCGGCAACACGGGCCGCAGTCGTCGGAGTATAGGTGTAGGCCCCCGTCGTCGAGTTGATCGTGACCTTCCCACCGTTGGCCGACGTCGCAGAAGCGCTGTAAGTCAACGTATTCCCGTCACCATCACTGGCGACCACCGCGCCCTTGACCACACCGGTCACCGGATCCGGAATACCCGTCGGTTGGGTCGGCAGGGTCGGCGCCGAATTCGTGGTCAACGCGGCGGCCATCGACATCGGTTGCGCTGTCTCGTCTTCCGTCAACGCCTGCTGCGTCTGGCGCCGGAAAGCTGCAAGCCCCAACAACGTCAACGGCGAATCCCCCGGCGCGTCGGGGCTATCGCCGTCGGCTGACGGAGCGAAGCCCACTGCCGACAACAGCGTTGAAGCCAGCGGGGTCGCCTCCGTCGTGGGCCCATGCTCGACCGCCGTTGAAACGGTCAGCGGCGCAGGCGGTGCCACGTCAAAAACGGACTCAGTGACCGCTGGTGCCGTCACTGGCTCGACTTTCGGCTGCGCATTAGTCGCAGCGCTTTGTGCGGTCGCGACGTCATCAGTGGTGTCGCCACTCGATTGAGTACTAATGACCGACCGCTTCGGCTTCTTCGGCGCGGCCGTGGCAGCCGATCGATCCGAGCCCGATTTCTTATCCTTCACCGCGGCTGTCGGCTTCTTATCGACCGTGCTGCCCTTGCCGGTCTTCGAGGCGTCATCTCGCGCGGTTCCGTCGTTCCCGGAGGAAGCCTCAGAGGTAGCGGCACTGCCCGAGCCCGTCTCCGTTGAATCGGTCTTTGTACCCGACGAACCTTCAGATGAGCCAGACGTATCCGACGAGGAAGCAGAGGAAGAACTCGACGACGAATCCGAGGCACTCGAATCCGTCGGCCCAGCCCACGCCACCCCAGGCGTCGTAGCCACCGCCACCCCAACGCCCAACGCGACCGCCAACCCTCCGACCCGCCCGATGTGCTTTGCGTAGCCCATTTCACCGTCCCCCTCCGACTGCGCCCGGCAACGCACGCGATATCCGCCACGTTTGCCAAAACGAGCATGAGCCGCCCAAGACGGATAGGAGCGCGTAAGAACGTACGCGAGTTACTTCGGATCGCTAAGTACCGATCGGTTGCGGGCTACCATCAGCCGAACACGCCTCACCACAAACCCCCCCGCACCTGCTCAGCGGCACTCAGCTTCGCCTCCGCAATGCCAGTGCAACCGGTTAGGACATCACCACTGCGGCGAAAGCACCCTGAATCGAAAGCCGAGTTGAGCGTTAAACAGCTGTGCTGCCGACGGTCGTCGCGTAGACGGCATCGTCAGCGTAGTCAGTAACGTAGACAGTTCCGTCGGGGCCAACTTGGATGTAACGATTGGTGGACGAACTCGAATTCGGATCGGTGGTGAAGGAACCGACGACGGTGTTAGTGGCAACGTCAATGACCGTAACGGACCTTCCGTCGCCCTGGTCGACGTAGAGCCGGGTGCCGTCCGGACTGAGGGCCAGATCCTGGGCGCCCCCGGACAGTCGAATGAATCCGATTTCTTTGTTGTATGTCGGGCTTGTCCTATCGGTGTCGATCACCGATACGCCGTAATACGAACCAGTCACTTTCCATGTGACGCCCTGCCTGTCGGTAACGGTCTCGCCGTCTACTGGGCCCGATGCAGGCTCGACGACGCGAACGCGAACCGACGAATAAGCGCGGGTGCCGTCGGAGGAAAGAGTGATGTACAGGGGTTGATCGAATTGATTAGGCCCGACATTGATGCCCTGCCGCGTCGTGTAGTCGCCCGTATAGACACCGATCGTGTCGCGATATGTTGGGCTGTAGCCCTCAGGGGCATAGATAGATTTCCCGTCCGCGCTGACCCCGATGTCCAGTAAGGGACAGTCGGTTTCCGTGAATCCGAGATAAGAGCCGCTCGCAGCGTCAATGGTGTAGATCCCACCGTCGTCGCGGACGAGGGACAACCGAGTGCCGTCGTTACTGATCTCCAGATTTGCCGGGCTATACCAGCAATCAGCACCACAGGGACCGACATAGTATCCGCCAACCACCTTGTCTTGGGTAGCGTCGATCACTGAGATTTGTCCGTCATAGGAGACGGTAAAATCGGCAACATAAACCGTCTGGTCATGGGCGACGACACCAATACCGCCGGGTACCTGGATAGGTTGCCCGACAACCTGATTGGTGGTGGTGTCGATGACAGTTAAGGTGCCACTCCTTTCGTTCAGGACATAGGCCTTACTTCCGCTGAACGCCATTTTGGTGGGGCCGTCACCGACGGTGATGACAGTCGTGGTGACCGGTAGCGTCGGCGGGGGCGGCGATACGAACGGAACTGTGATGGTCGCGTCCTTATATGCGCCAGCCGAATCCGTAGCGCGAACAGTGAACGTGTCGGTGGAGCCGGGGTTTTGAGCACCTGAGTTTGGTGTGTAGGTGTAGGTGCCCGTGGCGGTGTTATAGCTCACGGTTCCTTGGGTTGCACCCGAGGCAGTTGTGAAGGTGAGCGGGTCGCCGTCGGGGTCTTTGATGTTGACCAGGCCGGTAACCGCCCCGGTGCTGGGATTCGGGCTGCCCACTGTGGGATTGGCGATAGCGACTGGTGCGGTGTTGCCCCGTGTCAGCGACAGCGTGCGCACGTTGTCGTCGTTGATGTCGGTGATGTAGAGGTGCTTGCCGTCGGGGCTGAGCGCAATCCAGTGCTGGCCGTTCTCTGGCGCCGCATCGATGGTCAGCGTGCGAATAATTGTGTTGGTCTTGGCGTCAATCACCGACACTGTGTCTTTCCCGTTGGCCACATAGACCAACCCCCCGACATTGTCGATCGCCACTCCTGCCGGCTGTAACGTCGGCCCACCCGTGGCGATCGTGGTTACCTGCTTGGTGGTGGTGTTGACCACCGACACCGTGCCGTCATAGTTGGTCACAAACGCACGAGAACCATCAGAGTTCAGCGCCACGTCGCGCGGGGAATCCCCGACCTTGATCAACGTTGGATTCGCCGTAGGAGTCGCCAGATTCACTACCGCGAGGGAGTCGCTGTAGCGCAACGTCACATACAACTTCGAGCCGTCGGGGCTTACCGCAACACCGCTGGGCTGCGAGCCGACCTTGATCGAATCAACCGTCGTTGTCGAAGGATTGATATCGACAAGCTTGTTGGTGGTGGTGTTGATTACGGACACCGTTCCACTGCCGCCGTTGGCCACATACACCCGCTTGTCATCGGGGCTGATCGCGATCCCCACCGGGGTCGAGCCCACCTTCACATTCGTCAACACCGTCTTCGACGCCGTATCGATCACCGCCACACTGGCATTGCCTTTGGTCGCCACATACGCGCGCGTACCCGTCGAATTCAGCACGATGTCGCTGGGCGTACTGGCCAGTTTGACCGTGCCCACTAGCTTGTTATACGTGGCGCTGCCCGGATTGGTATCGATGATTGACACCGTCTTGTCGTACTGATTGATCACGTACGCGCGGTTCTTGCTGGGATCAGTGGCACTCTCATAGACCGCAATGCCATCGGGCTGGTTACCCACTGTGATCGGAGTACCTTTATTCAATTGCAGTGGAGAGACATACACGGGCACGGTGGCCGTCGTGTTCGCCTGCCCATCAGACACGCTGACTGTGAAGGTATCGGTATCGGCGCCGGCCGTGGTGCCAGCGGCAACACGGGCCGCAGTCGTCGGAGTATAGGTGTAGGCCCCCGTCGTCGAGTTGATCGTGACCTTCCCACCGTTGGCCGACGTCGCAGAAGCGCTGTAAGTCAACGTATTCCCGTCACCATCACTGGCGACCACCGCGCCATTGACCACACCGGTCACCGGATCCGGAATACCCGTCGGCTGCGGCCCCACCGTCGGCGCCTGATTACCCGTCAGCGTGGCAGCCGTCATCAAAGTCGGCTGCGGCGCCGCATCCGTGAAAGTCGATGACCCGTCAGCAACCAACGACTCTTGTGACTTGCCTCGCCCCCACGCCAACATCGCCAACAACACCGGCGACTCCGGCGGCACATCGGGCACCCCACCAGTTGCTCCCGAAGCCGGCAATCCAAAACCTGCCCAAGACAACACCTTCGACATTGTCGCCGGCCGATCCACCGGCACACCGGCATCCGCGGCCACCGCCTGCCGCAACACCACGACTGACGGAGCTACCTCGGTGGTTGGCATCGACGTAACCGGATGCACCGCCACATGGTCTGCAGCCTGGGGCTCGGTCGTCGACTGCACCCGCAACGGTGTGCGCCTAGCACTGACCGACACCGTCGCCGCATCCTCACCAGCAGTCGCATCGCTCGTAATCCTGACGGTCTTCCGCTTCGGCTTCTTGGGCGCCGACGTCACCGACGACGAATGGACACGCTTCGTCGTGGTCGACGCGGAATCTTTGCCCCCGACAACCGTGCCGACTGCTGTGCTGCCCTCGGTGACCTTCGGCGCGGTCGTGTCCTGCCCTGTCGACTCACCCACAGCCCCGCTGACCCCAGAACTTGAGGTAGTCGCGTCCGGGGAAGCCGGTGAAGTATCCGACGGCGACGCCGAGGGGGTTCCATCAGCCCACGCCGCCCCAGGCGTCGTAGCCACCGCCACCCCAACGCCCAACGCGACCGCCAACCCTCCGACCCGCCCGATGTGCTTTGCGTAGCCCATTTCACCGTCCCCCTCCGACTGCGCCCGGCAACGCACGCGATATCCGCCACGTTTGCCAAAACGAGCATGAGCCGCCCAAGACGGATAGGAGCGCGTAAGAACGTACGCGAGTTACTTCGGATCGCTAAGTACCGATCGGTTGCGGGCTACCATCGGCCGAACACGCCTCACCACAAACCCCCCGGGCCTGCTCAGCGGCACTCAGCTTCGCCTCCGCAATGCGGTAGACCCCGTCCAGCGCGGCCTCGTCGACACCGACATATTCGCTGACTACTTCCGGCGCGACACCTGCGTCGCGCAGTCGTAGCGCAAGCGAGTACGGCAGCGGAAGCTTGCGCAGTGCGCTCTCGTGCGAGGTGAGTTCATCGGCCACCTCATCAGCCTGCCCCCGTATCGGGCTGACCAGGTGAGTAGCGGCCTACTCGATTTTCTCCACGGAACACCCGTCCACTCGATCAGCTGAGCTGAACCGCCAACGCTTTGCGGGCATACGCTCGGACGTCGGCGTCGCCATCCTCTAGTGCCAACCCCAACGCCTGACGGGCCGCGGGCTCGTCGTTGGCCCACCGCGTCAAGGTCAGCACCGCCGCCTTGCGGACGTCGAGGTGCTGATCGGTCAGCGCAGTTGTCAGTACGGGGACTGCGACGGTCGGCGCCGCCCCTGCGAGCGCCCTTGCGGCACCTTCGCGTACCTGCCACGCCGGCTCAGTGAGCGCCCGCTGCACCTCGGCCAGATCATCGGCACCACATCCGACGGCGCCGAGCGCCGCCAGCGCCGCAGCCCGCACCAGGGGGTCGCGGTCACCGACCAAACGCCGTACCGCCTCGACCCCCGCGCGCAGGGTCGCCAAGCCGTTGGCCGCTGCGATTCTGACCTCGCGATTGTCATCGGCCGCCGCGGCTGCTACGCCGTCGACGTCGTCGACGGACACCAGCGCCCGCACGGCTTCGATGCGTACCCGATGATCGGCATCTGCCGAGGCCAGCCGATATTGCGCCCCGTCGCCGACCCGGCGCGCGCTGAGAAGGTACACCGCCACTGCGCGGACGAGAGGATCTACCGAAACCAGCTGTCCGGCAACATCTTCCGGCGCTGGCACGACTTCGACGAGTTCGCGAACGCTTTCGGCAGCTGCCCGGCGCACCTCGCCGTCGTCGTCGCCCAGCGCATCCAACAGCGGCCCTGCGTACCCGTCGGGCAGATTCTCCACCAGGGTGGCCACCGCGGTTCGTCGCACGCCCGGATCGGGGTCGGTGAGAAAGTCGGTCAGCTCAGCGACCGTCGGTGATTCCAGCGTCAGCACTTCGGCGATGCGCGGCGACGGCGGCTGCATCGGCCCGGCTTGCGGCACGCGCGACGACGAGGTGGCCGGTGCCCGCCCGCCGGCCAACACAGGTTGGTCGATATGCGTCACCGGCCGCTCGGAGGGCAGGTGCTCAAACTCTGGAACCGGCACGAAATACGGTGCGACGGGCCGCTTCAGGAACTCCATCGCGCCGTCGGGTGTCTTGCGCAGGTTCAGGTGGTAGCGCCACTCTTCGTCGTCGCGATCGGGCAGGTCGGCGCGATCGTGGTACAAACCCCATCGCGACTCGGTGCGCGTCAACGATGAGCGGGCGGCCATTTCTGCGCAGTCGCGGATGAACGACACTTCGACCGCACGCATCAGCTCATGCGGTGTAGTGGCGCCCATCTCGGCGATTTCATCGTGCATCCGCTCGAAGCTCTGCACCGCGATCGACAGCTTCGTCGCTGTCTTCGGCGGAGCCACGTAGTCGTTGACGAACCGACGCAGCTTGTATTCCACCTGCGGCTGCGGTGGACCATCGGGCTGCCGCAGCGGCCGATAGACGAGCTCGTGCGCCTCCTTTAGCTGGTCCTGCGGAAGTTCCTGCGGCGCAACGACGTCTGCGATTGTCGAAGCCGCATGCTCGCCGGCCAGATCGCCGTAAACGAACGCGCCGATCATGTAGTTGTGCGGCACGCACGCCAGATCACCTGCCGCGTACAACCCTGGCACGGTGGTGCGCGCATGTTCGTCCACCCAGACCCCGGACGCGGAATGCCCACTGCACAAACCGATCTCGGAGATATGCATCTCGATGTCATGTGTGCGGTAGTCATGACCGCGATTGGCGTGGAACGTCCCACGAGTCGGACGTTCGGTGGTGTGCAGGATGTTCTCCAAAGCCGTCAACGTCTCATCGGGAAGATGCGACACCTTGAGGTAGATCGGGCCGCGGGCAGACTCGATCTCGCGTTTCACCTCCGACATCATCTGACCTGACCAGTAGTCGGAGTCGACGAACCGCTCCCCCAATGCATTGACCTGATAGCCGCCGAACGGGTTGGCGACATAGGCACATGCGGGCCCGTTGTAGTCCTTGATCAGGGGGTTGACCTGAAAGCACTCGATGCCCGACAACTCTGCGCCTGCGTGATAAGCCATCGAATAGCCGTCGCCCGCGTTGGTCGGGTTTTCATACGTGCCGTAGAGGTATCCGGAAGCCGGCAACCCCAGTCGTCCGCACGCACCGGTGGCCAGGATCACGGCCTTCGCTGCGACGGCGACGAATTCGCCTGTTCGCGAATTCAGTGCGGCCGCGCCGACGGCGCGGTTGTTGTCGGTCAGCACACGCACCGGCATCAGCCGATTCTCGATCGTGATCTTCTCCCGCATCGACCGCTGCCGCAGCACGCGATACAGGGCCTTTTTGACGTCCTTGCCCTCGGGCATCGGCAGCACGTAGGACCCGGATCGATGCACCCGGCGTACCGCGTACTCGCCGTGTTCGTCCTTCTCGAACTTGACGCCGTAACGCTCCAGCCGTTGCACCATGGCGAACCCGCGCGTCGCGGTCTGGTAGATGGTGCGCTGGTTGACAATTCCGTCGTTGGCCCTGGTGATCTCGGCGACGTAGTCCTCGGGGCTGGCCTTGCCGGGGATGACGGCGTTGTTCACCCCGTCCATGCCCATCGCCAATGCGCCCGAGTGGCGCACATGGGCTTTCTCGAGCAGCAGAACCCGGGCCCCGTGCTCGGCGGCGGTCAACGCCGCCATGGTGCCCGCCGTGCCACCGCCGATCACCAGCACGTCGCAGTCGAGGCGACTCGTCTCGGCCAGTTCAGGTATTTGCATCATGAATGACCAAGAGCTGTGATGATTTCGGTGCGCAGCGCCTGGCGGCCCGTCTGTTCAGTGCGCGGCTCAGGGACGTCGATGAGGGCGCGCAGTGGCTGCCCGACGCGACCGAGAACAGCGACACGGTCGCCGAGGATCAGCGCTTCGTCGACGTCGTGGGTGACGAACACGATCGTGGTCGGGTGGGCGCGCCAGGTCTCGATGAGCAGTCGTTGCATGGCGCTCCTGGTCTGGGTGTCCAGCGCGGCGAACGGTTCATCCATCATCACCGCGCGCGGCGCCCCGGCGAGCCCGCGAGCGAGTTGGACGCGCTGACGCATGCCGCCCGACAAACTCTTCGGCAGATAATCGGCGAACCCGGTCAACCCCACCTCGTCGATCCACTGTTCGGCCCGCCGGCGTCGCCCGGCGCGTGGCTGGCCTCGCAACTGCAGTGCCAGTTCGATGTTGGAACGCACTGTGCGCCATGGCAACAACGCACTGTCTTGGAACACCATCCCACGGTCGCGCGAGGTACTCGTGACCTCGTGCCCATCGGCCAGCACCTGGCCGGAATCTGGCCGCAGCAGCCCGGCCAGCGCGCGAAGCACCGTCGACTTGCCGCAGCCGGACGGTCCGGTCAGCACCAGAATCTCGCCGGGCCGCACGGTGAGGCTCAGCCCGTCGACAACCGGCGCCCCTGTGTAGGACAGCCGGACGTCGTCGAGTTCCAGCCGCATGCCCTGTGCCACAGCGGTCGTCATCGCAGGTTCTCCTCAGCGCGGGGCAGCCAGCGCGTAGCCCGCCTGCCGATCAGTTCGACGGCCGCAGCGGTGCCGAAGCCGAGCACGCCGATCGTGATGATGCCGACGAAGACGTCGGGATAGTTGAGCACCGTGTAGGCCTGCCAGGTGCGGTAGCCCACACCCAGCCGCCCCGAGATCATCTCGGCGGACACCACACAGATCCACGCGACCCCCATGCCGACCGACAGGCCGCCGAACAGGCCGGGCAGGATGCCGGGCAACACGACGCGTCGCAACACATCCCAGCTGTTGCCACCGAAGGTGCGGACCGAGTCCTCCCAGATCGTCGGCAACGCGCGCACGGCGTGCCGGGTGCTGACCATGATCGGGAAGTAGGCCGCGAGGAACGTGATGAACACGATCCCGGCCTCGTCGGTCGGAAACAGCAGGATCGCCACCGGGACGATCGCGATCGCCGGGATGGGCCGCGCCAATTCCGTCAGCGGCCCGAACACGTCGGAGAACACCGCAGACCTGCCGAGCAGAATTCCGGTGACGACACCGATGACCGCGGCCAGCGCGAAACCGGTCAGGATCCGGATCAGCGACTGTCCGAGATCAAGCCAATATGGCTGTGTGCCAAGCCGTTTGACGAATGCGGAGGCGATCTGGGTGACCGTCGGCAGCGTGTCGAATCGCAACCAGAGTCGGATGTGGTTGGCGGTGAGCAACTGCCACAGGCCGATCGCCGCGATGACTGATGCCAGGCGGACCAGCCGACGGCGCCACTGCGAAACAGGCCGCGGCCGTCGGATGGCCGGACGCGCGGTTACCGGCGATTCGAGAACACCGGGGACGACAGCATCCGCGGTGGTCATACGGCGCCGGCCAACGCTTGCTGGTAGTCCACCGCGGCGGTTCCGGGATGGGCTGCAACGTACCTCTGGGCTCCCGCGGGTGTGCCGAACGGAAGGTAGTTCTGACCGTCACGAACCCACGCCGCCTTGTCGGCGAACCACCGCGTGCCCAGTTCCGTGTCGGGAACGTAGGCGGCGCGCACCTTCGAGCCCTTCGCGGTGGCGTCGCGAACCGCCTTCAGCAGGCAGGTGGGGTTGGCCGCCGGCTGCGTCGCGGAAGCTCCGTCGAGCCACAGTTCACTGGCTTGGCCCGGATTGTTGACCGGTGCGCTGCAGATCGGATCGGTGCCGCCCAACAGCGACGGGTTGGCGGTGGCGGCGACGGCCTTGCCGTAGTCCTGGTTGCGTGTCGCGAAAGCGGCCTTCAATGGAGCATCCTGGACGAAGCCTGCGACGTCGAGGTCGGCGAAGTCGCCGATCGACTTCAGGTAGGGCACATCGCCTTTCAGCGCGTCGACCAGAGACGGCTTGAGTGTGGTGTCGAATGAGGTACCACCGGGCCCGTTGTATAGGTAGACGACCTCCTGGGGCAGTCCGCTGCCGTCGGCGACGATCCTGGCGGCCTCCAGCGGTTTGGTGTTGAGAAAGTCGGTGGCGTCTAGCTGCGCCTGCAGGAAGGCGTCGAGCACTTCCGGATGCTCGGTGGCGTACGCCCGTCGCACGACGACACCGTGCAGGGTCGGATAGTTCAGCTCCGCGCCGTCGTACAGCAGCTTCGCCTTGCCCTGGAACACCAGCAGGCCCGGCCACGCAACGAATTGCGAAAGCGCTTGGACCTGACCCGATTCCAGCGCCGACGCACCGACCTGGGGCTGCTGATTGAGCACTTCGACCCCGGTCTTGGGATCGACGCCGGCGTTGGACAGCGCCCGCACCAGCGTGCCGTGGCCTGCCGAGCCAACGCTGGCCGACACCTTCTGACCGGTCAGGTCGGTCAGCTTCTGCGCAGGTGAATTAGGCGCCACCACAACCATGTTCAGCGCACCCTTGGGGTTGTACCCCGTCACCGAGACGATCTCCGTGCGGGCGCGTTCGTTGCCCTGGGTCTTGGACCCGTTGATCAGCATCGGGTAGTCGCCCATCGAGCCGATATCGATCTTCTCGGCGACCATCTGCGCGGTGATGGGTGCGCCGGTGTCGTAGTCCTGCCAGGTGACGTTGTACTTGGTGCCGGTGCGGGTGGTGATGTCGGCCAGCCGTCGTTCCAGATAACCCTGCGCGCGCAGCAAGGTGCCCGCGGTGACGGTGTTGATGGTCTTCGACTGGTAGCCGATGACGACATTGACCACATTGCCGGACGATTGGTTGGAAGAGTCGAGCGAGCAGCCGGTCGCAGCCAGCATGAGGGCGGTGGCCAGGGCGGCGACTCGGATCAGGCGCTTCTTCATGTGTGGGGTCCTCAGCGGATCAGATAGGGCATGTTGACGGTGACGGCTCCGGTTGGACAGCGGGCTGCGCAGGGCCCGCAGTACCAACATTCGTCGACATGCATGTAGGCCTTGCCGTTGTCGGGATTGATCGCCAGCGAGTCGAGCGGACAGATGTCGACGCACAGTGTGCAGCCCTCGATACACAGGGACTCGTCGATCGTCACCGGAACATCGGCGCGTTGGTTCACCAGCGTCATGATTCACTCCTGATCAGGCTGCCGCGCATGGTGATTCGGTCACCACGCATCCGGATGTATTCGAGGTCGACGGGCCTTCCGTCGTCGAGGCTGGTGAGGCGTTCCAACATCAGCAGCGCCGCGCCGTCGGGTACTTGCAGCGTGGCCGCGGAATGCGGATCGGCCGAAACCGCCTCCAGCGCAAGCGTTGCCGATCCGAGCCGTTGACCGCTGACCTGCTCGATGAGTGCGAACACGTCGTTGGTCTCCAGCGAGTGCGCGAGCACCTTGGCGCCGATATCGGGTGCGAGATACGTCAGATCGAGGGACAGTGGTAGGTCCCCGAGATAGCGCAACCGCTCGATGAAGACCACCTGTGCACCGGACTCGAGTTGCAGTCGGCGCGCGACCGCAGGGGGCGCGGCCAGATGCAGGACGGCCCGCACTTCGTTGCGCACCTCGCCGTAGTCCTTGAAGGTTTCCTTCAGGCCCACCAGCGCGTCGAGACCGTGGTCGTACTTGCGGACCGCAACGTGCGTGCCGACTTTTCGACCACGGTCGATCAGGCCCTCGTTCTTGAGTACGGCCAGCGCCTCACGAACGGTGTTGCGTGAGGCGAAGAACTCCGCGGCCAGGTCCTGCTCGCTGGGAAGCCCGTCGCCGTAGGCGCCCGTGTGGATCTGATGCCGCAGCACGTCAGCGACCTGACGGGCTCGATCCGCGCGGGGCCGCCGGATCGGCGTCGGCTCAGCTGACACGAGGTGAACGCTAGGAGCCGCGAATGGCCGTCGCAGCCCCGTGAAATCTACGCCGGCGCAGGTTAACTGATTTCGCCACCGGCCATCGGCGACTACCAGGCAAAAGGACGGCGTCGAGGCGCCATTGCGCCAGTCGGTGCGAACGAAGAATTTACAATCGCGCTGAGCCGAACTGTCCCCCTCAACTACCGCGAGCGTGCGCGTCTGCACGCCGACACGCCGCATTTTGTGTGCACTCCACGCACGCTCACGCCGCCCGAGCGTGACGCAACTGCCCGGCAATCAACCCGACGAACTCCCATGGCCGGTTACGGACGTCCTCGAACACGATCGAGATGACGGTCCACCCGACCGCTTCCAAGGCCGTCCGCCGGCGACGGTCCCGCTTCATGGCGTCGGGATTGCTGTGCCATTCCTCGCTGTCGTACTCGACGGCGATCCGGCATTGCGGCCACGCGAAGTCGACGCGCCTGCGCTCGCGGTTGCCGTCGATGATCTCGTATTGCAGTTTCGGGATAGGCAGGCCACCGTCGATCATGGCCAGCCGCGCTTCACTTTCCATCGGCGACTCCGCAAGTGGATCAGCGAGCGGAATGAGCTCGCGCACCGCGACGATGCCACGCCGCCGGGACTGCTCAACGGCTGCGTGCCACAGCTCGGCCCGATTACACGTTTCGCTGCGCAGCGCGGCATCCAGAGTTGCCAGCGCCCGCGGCCGACGCTGCGCACGGGCAACCTCGACAGCCGTCCATGCAGCAGATGTGACCGGTCGTCCGTCGACCGTCACGAGAGGAGCGCCGTCGCGGCGATGCACCACCAGGCCGTCAGCGCTGCGCAGTTGTCCGCCGGGCGGATTCAACACGTGCAGATCGACGGTGCCGTCGGTGTCAAAGCCGTAGATCGCGGCGGCAGTGCCGAGGCAGACCGGTACGGAGCTGCCGCTCGACAGGTCGAGGCCGCGCAGCCTGAGTTCGGCCGTCGGCTCGCCGAGGCAATAGATTCCTTGCCACATCCTTTCCAGGACACCGCAATTGACCGCAGCCTCGAAGCGGCGCCTTGTCATGCGGGCCAGAATCTGGCCGGTAGTGGCGACGCCGCCTTGACTTTCGAAGAGCTCCGCTAGTTCGGGATTCATGGCCAGGATCATCGAAGCCCGCCGACAACCGCGGTAGGGCCCGCCCAGTCATCTGTGGATGAATGTGCGGCTGTGCACAATCGGCGGTCGCGAGCGTGCGCGAAATGTACGCGATAGTCGGCGTGTCGATGTGCAGACACGCACGCTCGGCGCAGTTATTACTGCATGCAGCGCGACAGGACGCGGCCGAACTGCAGAAGCCGTTGCATCTGGGCCAGCCCGCCATTGTCGACCGACTTGTAATACCTGAACGATTCGCAGTAGATGTCGCTTTCGGTGGCCGACTTCTGCCGCGATCGTGTGACGAGTTGGGTGTACATCCGCAGCCGCACCTCGGACAACCGCCGGGTGTCGTCGCCGAGCACCTCGTACTCCGCGGTCAGCACGTGGTCGGTGATCGTCGACAGCAGGATGGTCCGTACCGAGGCGTTCAGGACGCGGCGTTCACGGTCGTCCACCGTCGACAACTCGTCGTCGGCGCGCCACATGATCAGTCGCTGACCGTCGGTGAGGATCACTTCTTGCCACAACGCCTCGCCCCATGCCTCGTCGGTTGACCCACGCGACATGATGAACGACTTGATCGCGGAAAGGTCTATCACCGAACGGATTTGGTCCAGCGCCAGCTCGGGATCACGCAGGTACACCCGGGCAGCCTCTTCCACACTGGAATACGGAGCCCAATCCTGCGGTACGCCCATCAGCTGCCCTCGCTAGTCCCCCGCATCGCTGCCGACGCCGCCCGAATCTGCGGTGTCACCAGCATCACTTGACCCAGTACACCGTTGACGAAACCCGGTGAGTCGTCGGTGGACAACTGCTTGGCCAGCTCGACGGCCTCATCCACGGCGACCGGCTCGGGCACGTCGTCGGCGTGCAGCAGCTCCCACACCGCCACCCGCAAAATCGCTCTGTCGACGGCAGGCAACCTCTCCAACGTCCAGCCCTGCAGATGCGCCGAGATGAGATCGTCGACGTGCGCGGCGTTTTCGGTGTAGCCGCGCGCCACCGTCACCGTGTACGCGTTCAGGGGCGATACGTCGGATTCCTTTTCCGCCAAGGAGTTTCGCGCTTCTGCTACCTCGGCGGGGGTGAGTCCTCGCGCCTCGGCCTCGAACAGCAGGTCGACGGCGCGTTTGCGGGCTTGATGCCTGCCTCGATCCCCCTTGCGGTCAGGCATTCACCCGACCAAGGTAGCTGCCGTCGCGGGAGTCGATCTTCAGCTTGTCGCCGGTGTTGATGAACAGCGGCACCTGGATTTCGGCACCGGTTTCGACGGTGGCCGGCTTGGTGCCTGCGCTCGACCGATCGCCCTGCAGCCCCGGCTCGGTGTGCGTGACCTCAAGTTCGACGGTCACGGGCAGTTCCAGATACAGCGGCGCGCCATCATGGAACGCGATCTGCACCGGCATGCTCTCGAGCAGATACTTGGCGGCCTCGCCGACCAGCGACTCGGGCAGGTGGTGCTGCTCGTAGTCCTGCGAGTCCATGAACACGAAGTCGGAGCCGTCGCGGTACAGGTAGGTGTGGTCGCGCCGGTCGACCGTCGCGGTCTCGACCTTGACGCCCGCGTTGTAGGTCTTGTCGACGACCTTGCCGGACAAAACGTTCTTCAGTTTGGTACGCACGAACGCCGGCCCCTTGCCCGGCTTGACGTGCTGGAACTCGGTGATCTGCCACAGCTGGCCGTCGATCTGCAGGACGAGCCCGTTCTTGAAGTCAGCGGTCGTTGCCACTTTCGGTTGTTCTCCTCTTAAAGGATCGCCAGTTCTTTCGGGAACCGGGTGAGTAAGTCTGTGGTCTCATGTCGCCGGCCGTCCGGCTCCAGGGTGTTATCGCAGACGACCAGCGTGTCCTCGATGCGGACGCCACCGTGGTCGGGTAGATAGACACCTGGCTCCACGGTGACCGCAGAGCCAGCAAGCAGTGTACCGGCGGCCGACGCGCTGATTCCCGGCGCTTCGTGGATCTGCAGCCCGACGCCGTGGCCGAGCCCGTGGCTGAAGTTGTCGGCATAGCCTGCGTCGGCAATGACCTGCCGCGACGCCCCGTCGACATCCTTGAGAGTGACGCCAGGCGCCAAGGCTTCTCGGCCCGCCCGCTGCGCCGTGGCAACCAGTTCATAGATGTCGAGCTGCCACTGCGCGACCGGGGCCAGCACAAACGTGCGGGTCATGTCGGAGTGATAGCCGCACACCAGCGCGCCGAAGTCGATCTTGACGAAGTCGCCAGCGGCCAACACCGCCTCGGTCGGCCGGTGGTGTGGGATGGCCGAATTCGCGCCGGCCGCCACGATGGTTTCGAACGACACGCCGTCGGCCCCGTGATCGAGCATCAGCGCCTCGAGTTCGCGGGCTACCTCTTTTTCTGTGCGCCCTGCGCGTAGACCGCCACGCTCAACGAGATCCGTCAGCGCCGCGTCGGCCGCCTCGCACGCCAGCCTGAGCAGTGCGATCTCGCCGGCGTCCTTGACCTCGCGCAGCGCCTCCACGGTGCCCGCTGCCCGAACCAGCTCCACCTGATCCCCTGCGGCCTTGCGCAGCGCGGCGAATCCGTCGACGGTCACCACGTGGCTCTCAAAGCCCACCCGCCGAGCCCCGTCAGTGGCGGCACGCGTGGCCAGATGCGGGCCGCACGCCCGCTCGATCACGATCTCGGCGTCGGGGGCCTGCTGCGCCGCCTGGGTGCGATAGCGCCCGTCGGTGGCCAGGATCGGCGTTTCGCTGTCGACCCGGACGAGCAGGGCAGCGTTCGAACCGGTGAAACCGGACAGATAACGCACGTTGACCAGGTCGGAAACCAGCATCGCGTCCAGTTCGGCGTCGGCCAGTCGCTGGCGCAGACGGTCCCGACGCTGTGAAATAGTCACAGTTGAAGAACCTACTCGCTAAGGTGTGGCCCCATGAGTAAGTGGTTACTGCGCGGACTGGTGTTCGCGGCCCTGATGGTGATCGTCCGATTGCTGCAGGGGGCGTTGATCAACGCGTGGGAGACCAAGGCGGGATTGATCAGCATCGTGCTGGTCGTGCTTTTCGCGATCGCGGTCTTCATCTGGGGCCTTCTCGACGGTCAAGCCGACGCGAAGGCCAACCCAGACCCCGACCGTCGCGGCGACCTGGCGATGACGTGGCTGCTGGCCGGCCTGTTCGCAGGTGTGGTGAGCGGTGCGGTGGCCTGGTTCATCTCGCTGTTCTACAAGAGCCTTTACGTCGAGGCGCTGCTCAACGAGGTCACCACGTTCGCGGCGTTCACGGCGCTGTTGGTGTTCCTGTTCGCGATCGCGGGCGTTGCGCTCGGTCGCTGGATGGTCGACCGCAACCTCGAAAAGCAGCCGCGCAAGCATCACGGTCTGGCCGAGGCCGCCGCCGAGCAAGAACAAGACCGCGCCGACACTGACGTGTTCGCAGCGGTGCGCCACGACGGCGGCGCCGAAACCGCGCCCACCCAGGCGCGCCGCGAGGAGTAGCCCCTAGTCGAGGCTCGCGAGGTAGCGCAGCGCCAGCACGTAGCCCTGCACTCCGAGTCCGACGATCACGCCGGTTGCCACGGCGCTGAGGTACGAGTGGTGCCGAAACTCCTCGCGGGTATGCACATTCGAGATGTGCACCTCGATCAGCGGCGCCTGCAATTCCGCGCACGCATCGCGCAGCGCCACCGATGTGTGGGTGAGCCCGCCCGCGTTCAGCACCACCGGGTCGCCAGCGTCGGCGGCGGCATGCACCCAATTCAACAGCTCGGCTTCGCTGTCGCTCTGTCGCACAACGGCTTTCAGGCCCAGCTGCTCGGCCTCGCGTTCGATCAGCGCGACCAGTTCATCGTGAGTGGTGCTGCCGTACACCTCCGGCTCGCGACGCCCGAGCCGACCGAGATTGGGGCCGTTGAGCACCAGCACGGTTGAGAACTTCACTGCCCCACCTCCGCGATCTCTGAATAGGCTGCCGCCAGCAGCGACGGATCCGGGCCCTCGAGACGCCCCGGCTTGCCCAACCCGTCGAGCACCACGAACCGAAGCACGCCTGCACGCGTCTTCTTGTCCCCGGCCATGTATTCGAGCAGCTGCGGTAGCGCGTCGGCGTCATAGCTGACGGGCAGTCCGAGTGAGGTGAGGATCGACCGGTGCCGCGCGGCGGTGTCGTCGTCGAGACGTCCTGCCAGCCGGCCCAATTCGGCGGCGAACACCAGGCCCACCGAGACCGCTGCGCCGTGCCGCCATTGGTAGCGCTCCCGGCGTTCTATCGCGTGCGCGAGGGTGTGGCCGTAGTTCAGGATCTCGCGCAGCTGCGATTCTTTCTCGTCAGCCGCGACCACCTCGGCCTTGACGGCGACGGCCCGCCGGATGAGCTCCGGCAGAACCGTCCCGGACGGATCGAGGGCGGCCTGCGGGTCGGCCTCGATGAGGTCGAGAATCACCGGATCGGCGATGAAACCTGCCTTCACGATCTCGGCCATGCCCGCGACGATCTCGTTGCGCGGCAACGTCTCCAGCGTCGCGAGATCGACGAGCACGGCGGCCGGCTGGTGGAACGCGCCGACCAGGTTCTTACCCGCGTCGGTGTTGATTCCCGTCTTGCCGCCGACCGCGGCGTCGACCATGGCCAGCAGCGTGGTCGGCACGTGGACGATGTCAACACCGCGCAGCCACGTCGCTGCGGCGAATCCGGCGACGTCGGTGGCCGCTCCTCCGCCGAGGCTGACGATCGCGTCCTTGCGGCCGATACCGATGCGGCCCAGGACTTCCCAGATGAAACCGAGCACCGGCAACTCTTTGCCGCCTTCGGCGTCCGGGATCTCGATGCGATGTGCATCGACCCCCTTGTCGGACAGGTGGTTTCGGATCGCCTCCGCGGTCTGCGCCAACACCGGCTGGTGCAGGATCGCGACCTTGTGCCTGCCCTCCAGGACGCGCCCCAGTTCACCGAGCAGTCCGGTGCCGATGATGACGGGGTATGGCGGGTCGACGAGAACGTCGACGGTCACCGGCTCAGTCACGGTGGCCTTTCGAATGTCGGGCGGCGACGGCCGCGGGTGTCGGTGGAGCCTCGCTGTCCTGGGCGCTTGGCTTCGGCGTCAGCGAGGACGGACCGCGGCGCCACGACGGTCGACGACGGCGACGCCGGGCGGCCTGCGGGTTCTCCAGGCGGTCGACGATGTGTCGCACCACGGCGCCGGGGTTGCGACGGTTGGTGTTGACACGCATCGTGGCGACCCGCCGGTACAGCGGAACCCGTTCTGCCATCAGCGCTTTGAACTTCTCGTTGCGATCGGGACCTGCCAGCAGCGGCCGCACTGTGCTGCCACCGGTGCGGCGCACACCCTCCGCGGCGCTGATCTCCAGGTAGATCACGGTGTGTCCGGCGAGCGCGTCGCGCACCCCCGGCGTGGTGATGGCACCGCCGCCCAGCGACAGCACGCCGTCATGCGATACCAGCGCGCCACGGATGACGTCCTCTTCGATGCGCCTGAACTCCTGCTCGCCGTCGGTGGCAAAGATATCGGCGATGGTGCGGCCGGTGGTCTCTTCGATCGCGGCGTCGGTGTCCAGCATCGAGGTGCCCAGGGACTTGGCCAGCCGCCGCCCGATCGTCGACTTGCCCGATCCAGGCAGCCCGATCAACACAGCCTTTGGCGCCATCAGCCAGACGCTTCCGCGGCTTCGGTCGCCGGCTCGCGGTCGGCGACCGAACGTAGGTAGGTGTCGATGTTGGCCCGCGTCTCGTTCAGCGAGTCGCCGCCGAATTTCTCCAGTGCCGCACGCGCCAACACCAGAGCGACCATGGTCTCGACGACGACGCCCGCGGCGGGCACCGCGCACACGTCGGAGCGTTGGTGAATCGCAACGGCTTCTTCGCCGCTCACCATGTCGACAGTGGCCAGCGCCCGCGGCACCGTTGAGATCGGCTTCATCGCCGCACGTACCCGCACCGGTTGGCCGTTGGTCATGCCGCCCTCGAGGCCGCCTGCGCGGTTGGTCGAACGCATCACGCCATCGGGGCCCGGGTACATCTCGTCGTGGGCGACGCTGCCGCGCCTGCGCGCGGTCTCGAAGCCATCGCCGATCTCGACGCCCTTGATCGCCTGGATGCCCATCACGGCACCGGCCAGTTGGCTGTCGAGCCGGTTGTCGCCGCTGGTGAATGAGCCGAGCCCGACCGGCAGACCGTGCGCGACGACCTCGACCACACCGCCGAGCGTGTCGCCGTCCTTCTTGGCGGCCTCGATCTCGGCGATCATCAACTTTTCGGCTTCTTCGTCGAACGCCCGAACCGGGCTGGCATCGATGGCGGCCAGGTCAGCGGCGACCGGCGGCGGGCCCTCGTAGGGCTTGGAAGCGCCGATGGAGATGACGTGCGACACCACCTCGACGCCGAGTGCTTCTTTGAGGAACGCTCTGGCGACGGTTCCGGCGGCGACGCGGGCGGCGGTCTCGCGGGCACTTGCCCGCTCGAGCACCGGGCGCGCGTCGTCGAAGCCGTACTTCAACATGCCTGCGTAGTCGGCGTGGCCCGGCCGGGGCCGGGTCAGCGGCGCGTTACGCGCGACATCGAGCTCAGCTGGGTCGACAGGGTCCGGCGCCATCACGGTTTCCCACTTGGGCCACTCCGTATTGCCGATCTCGATCGCGATCGGGCCGCCGAGCGTGACCCCGTGCCGCACGCCGGCGAGCATGGTGACCTGGTCCTGCTCGAATTTCATCCGGGCACCTCGGCCGTAACCGAGGCGGCGGCGGGCCAGTTGGCCCGCGATGTCGTCGGAGGTGACGTGAACGCCGGCAACCATGCCTTCGACCATGGCCACCAGCGCGCGGCCGTGGGATTCACCAGCTGTCGTCCATCGCAACACGCGTCCCATTTTCGCACGTCGCGCCCCCGGGACCCGAATCAGTCGATGGCGAGGCCGTCCAGGATGCGGTTGATCTCGGTGACGGCTTGGCGGTGGGCGGCCTTCTGGTCGTCGGCGCGGGCGACGATCATCGCGGTTTCGCACAACGCTCCGTAGAGAAAATGCGCGAGTGGCCCTGGCGGTCGCGGCGCGATCCGGCCGGCTTCGGCGGCCTGTGAAATCCCGAGCTGCATCATGTCCAGCAGCGGGCCTTCCAGCCGGCGCACCTGCTCCCACCCGATGGCGGCCAAGGCGTCGAGCAGCACGATTCGCTGCAGGTCCGCGTCAAGACATTCGTCGAGGAAGGCTCGGCATCCGGCTTTGAACGCCTCCCACGGATCTTTCTTGCGGGCGTAGGCCTCGACGAGCGGCGTGGCCAACTGCTCCACCTCGCGGGTGAAGACGGCCTCGAACAGCTGTCGCTTGCCGTCGAAGTGGTGATACACCGCGCCCTTCGTCATGTTCGCGCGTGCCGCCACCGCATCCAGGGACGTCGCGTCGTAGCCGTCGCGGGCGAACAGATCGCGCGCGGCGTCGACGAGAGCCGCGGTGGTCGCCTCGGTCCGCTCGGCCTGTGTCCGTCTCGCCACCTTCGTCGCCACGGCCTGACCATAGCCGGTGCTCACCTGGCATCCGGCTCCAACGCGATCAGCGGCAGAACGCGATCAGTGAACTGCGCGTAATGCTCGGCCTGCGGGTACATCTCCACGAAAGCCCGCCACAACCGGTCGCGTTCGACGCCCGCCAAGAGCCGGGGCCGCACGCGCATTCTGCGTCGGCCCACCACCACCTCGCCCACTTCCGCCTCGCGCAGATTGAGCCACCACGCGGGAGTCCGGTCTGCTCCCGCGTTGGCTGCGAGAACGACGAGCGCGTCGCCGTCGCGCAGGTACAGCACCGGTGTCGCCCGCCGCTGTCCACTTCGTCTGCCGACGGTTTCGAGCACCATCACCGGCGCCCGTGCGAACCAATGCGATCCGAAGCGCCCGCCGCTGATCCGGTAGAGCCGCGCATGCAGCCGACCCACCGCACGTTGCGTGGCGGGCCAGCGTCGCACTACGCGATTCGACTGGCGCGCAAGCCGAATGTGGTCCACTCAGAGCACCCGATAGATCCGGTAGTCGATGTGGTTGGGCGACAAGATGTTGTAGCCGACGGCGACCACCTCGGACAGCCAGGCATAGCGTTCGTCGGAGGTTTCGAACTTCGGCGTCGTGCGGATGTACGTCTCCTCGAACGGCAGAACCTGCCCGGCGGCCAGTCGCTGTACGCCGTCGGCGGGAAGCTTGATGACGCCGCGCGACTCGTAGTGAATGAGGACACCGTCATGCGTGCGCAGCGTGGCTCGGACGTCGACGCGGCCCGTGCCATCGGCGCCGACGAGCAGCCAGTCTCCCCCACCGGGAAGCAATTCGCCGCGCAGTCGCGGTCCTTCGATAACGCCGCCGGTCGTGATGAACGTGAAGCGCATACCGACCGGCGTCGGGATCGGTTGCCCCGGTTGCAGATTGACGTGCATATCGAAAAGGTGCTCGACGGGCAGGGCGGTGACGAGGGGCAATTGGTCGACGGGCGTTGCGGTGCTCATCGCGCAGCCCCCATCGCCTGCTGCAATTGTGCTGCGTCGATGAAGGTGTCCTTGCGGGTCACCAACCCGTCGGGGCCGACGTTGACGACGTCGAGGCAGTCGAAGCGGACATCGCCGGAGATCAACGCCCAGTCCAGGATCCAGTGATCCTCGCCGTAGAGCACGCGATAGGTCTCCCACGAGAAATCCGGGAACTGCGCAAAGATTTCGACGAAGGCCGCACGCACGGCATCACGGCCCCGCACCGGGCCTGCGCCCAAATGTGTCCAGAACTGGGTGTCGTCGGTGTGCAGCGCGACGATCGCATCGGGATCATGCGCCGCCCAGGCGGCGAAATACCGCTGTGAGATCGCTTGTAAATCGTGAACGGTAGTTTGCATACTCGCAGTATGTACTAACCTACCTGCAGTATGCAAGTGCAATGCCGGATCGAAAATGGCAGAGAGTCGGGGCCTTCGAGCGCGCGGGGGCCTATCATCGCGGGATGTTTCTACCGACGAGTCGGCACAGCCGTCCTCATCGGCTTAAAGCAACGCCAACGCCATGGCCATCGCCGCTGCCACGCACATCGAAGGGCCATGCGGCACAGTGTGTTCCGAACGACGGATCAGCATCACGACGGCCACGCCGGCAGTAAGCAGCGGCGCGCCAATCGCGGCAAGCAGCCAGACGTCGCTGCCGAAGGTGGCCGTCAGCGCGCCGATGCCGATGGCGAGTTTCACGTCACCGGCGCCCATCGCCGTCGGTGACATCAGGTGCACGACGGCATAACCGACGAACAACGCGACCGCACCGACGACCGCCGGGCCACCGCGTCCATGGACCGCCGCCGTCGCGAGGATCGCCGCGGCGCCCGGCATCGTCAACCAGTTCGGTAGCCGCCGCACCCTGACGTCGTACACGGACAGCGCGCCCAGCCAAACCAGCACGCAGGCACCGGTCATCCCCGCCCCCATCCATCGAGGCTAACGTCGGTTGCGTGCATCGACGGTCACCAGTTGGTCCAGCGTTATTGGTGGTGGTGGCCGCGATCAGCCAGGAGGTCGGCGCAGCGTTCGCTGTCGGCTTGTTCGCAGCACTGGGCCCGATCGGGGCGGTGTTCGCCCGCCTCGTCGTCGCCGGCGTGGTCCTCTGCGTGGCGGTCCGCCCCCGACTGCGTGGGATTTCGGGCCGGGCATGGGTGTCGGCCGCCGCGCTCGCCGCCGCGTTGGTGGTCATGAATGCGTGCTTCTACATCTCACTGACCCGGGTCCCCCTTGGTGTGGCAGTCACCGTTGAAGCCCTTGGCCCGCTTGCGCTTTCCGTGATCGTGAGCCGTCGCGCATCGGCGTGGGTGTGGGCCATGCTCGCCCTGCTCGGAGTCGCGCTACTGAGCCTGACGGGGGTCCGGGTCGGTCATCTCGACCCGGTAGGACTCGGCTTCGCCGCGGGCGCCGGGGTGAGCTGGGCGGCCTACATCCTGGCCACCGCGCGGGCCGGCGCCGACTTTCCCAGGCTCGACGGCTTGGCGGTCGCGACGGTGATCGGTGCGGTCGTCACGGCGCCGTTTGCCATGGTCGCGGTCGACCCGGACGCCGCCCTGCGATGGCACGTGCTGGGGTTGGGGATAGCTGTCGGGGTGATGTCGTCGGTGATCCCCTACTCGCTGGAGTTGGTGTCGCTGCGCAGGCTGCCGCCTGAGACGTTCGCGATCCTGACATGTCTGTCGCCGGTGGTGGCCGCGGTCGCGGGCTGGTTGATCCTCGGCCAGCACCTGGCGGTGCCCGGGTATGTGGCGATCGTATTGGTGACGGTGGCCAGCATCGGCGCGGTCCGCTCGGCCCGAGACCGACTGGGACACAACGACACCCGGCTGATCACCGCATAGCCGCTGCGACCTCGCCTGCGGCCGCAATCAATTCAGGCATATCGATCTGCGGCCCGGCCGGCTGTAAAACGAGGGTGTCAACGCCCGCAGCCAGAAATGGCCCCACCGACTCCGCCACCTGAGCCGCCCCACATGCCAGGAACAACACCGTGCTGAATGCCGTGTCACAACGGCCGGCGCGACCAGACGTCACGTGACCAAGCGCATCCCGCAACGTGGTCGCGGTGTATCGCGAGTCGAGAATCACTCCGTCAGCGATCTCACCTGCCAACGTCAGTGTCTTCGGTCCCGTTCCGCCGATCAGCACCGGAACCGGTTGTTGCGGAGGCCAATCCAACCGCACATCAGCAAGTCGCACGTATCGGCCCTCGACGGTGACCGATCGTGCCGACAGCAGATCGCTCAATGCTGTGACGTACTCGCGCATCAGCGTTAGTGGCGACGCCACGGCGGCGCCGGCCTGCCGCATCCAGTCCTGGACTCCGTGCCCAATGCCGACCCGTATCCGTCCCGAGAACATCGCCTCGAGGGTGGCGATCTCCATCGCAGTGGTCACGACGTTGCGCAGCGGCGCAGGCAGCACGCCGAGGCCGACCGTGAGCGTTTTTGACGACGCCAGCGCGACCGCCGCCGCAGCAATGCCGCCTTGTAGGAAACAGTCCTCCCACAGCCACAGTTCGGCGACGCCTGCGCGATCGGCGGCCGCTGCCGTTTCTCGTAGCGTGTCGGGATGAAAGTCAGGGCGAAACACGACGCCGATGCGAGCATTCACCCGTTCGACCCTACTGTTCGGCCAGCGCCGCCCTCATCGCCTCGACAGGCGCAGGCATGCCGGTGAATTGCTCGACTTGAGCGAAGGCCTGATGCAGCAGCATCTGCAGTCCGCTGATGACGCGTCCTCCTGCCGCCTCGACGGCCGCCGCCAACGGGGTAGGCCAAGGGTTGTAGATAGCGTCGAGCAACAACGGTGTCGCCACAACGGTGGCGGCGTATCCGGCGGCGACGTCCGCGGGGATGGTGCTGACTACGACGTCGACGTCCGCCAATGTCGTCCCGAGTTCGATCCAACGGATGTCGACCCCGACTCTGGGGCCAAGGGCGAGCAGCGGCCCCGCCTTGTCTCGGCTGCGGGCGACGACCGAAATATCGTGTGCGCCAAGCTCTGCGAGCGCGACGACGACGGCAGGCGCGGTGCCGCCCGAGCCCAATACTGCGGCTCGGCCAGCGACTGGCCCCAACGCTCCCTTCACGCCGTCGATGTCGGTGTTGTCGGCCCGCCAGCCGACCCCGGTTCGCACCAATGTGTTGGCCGAGCCGACGAGTTCGGCGCGTTCGGTGCGCTCGTCTGCGAACCGCAGCGCCGCGAACTTGCCGGGCATCGTCACCGAGACACCCACCCACTCCGGGCCGAAACTTCCTACCAGGCCGGGCAGTTGATCGGCGGTGCACTCGATGCGGTCATACGTCCAGCCGTCCAGCCCCAGCGCGCGATAGGCGGCTAGATGCAACTGCGGTGAGCGCGAATGCCCGATCGGCGACCCGAGCACCGCGGCTTTGCGCGCACTATCTGGCGGAGTCGAGGACACCGTTGCGCTTGGCCAGTTCGATGTTCGCCAGATGCTGCTCGTAGTCGCGGGTGAACAGTGTCGTGCCCTGCATGTCGATCGTGACGAAGTACAGCCAGTCCCCCGGCGCAGGCTGTTCGGCCGCCGCAAGCGCGGGTTGCCCTGGCGAGCAGATCGGTGTTGCCGGAAGGCCAGGCCGCACATAGGTATTCCACGACGTGTGCTGCGCACGGTCGGCGTCAGTGGTGGCGACCTCGATCCGGTCCAGCGGATAGTTCACCGTCGAGTCGAACTCCAGCGTCCGGTTCTCGTGCAGCCGGTTGTAAATGACCCGTGCAACCTTGGCGAAGTCATCGGGTTTGGATTCGCGCTGCACCAACGAACCGACGGTGAGGATCTGATACGGCGACATGTTCATCGCCTTCGCCGTGTCCAGCAGCCCGCCCTGGGCGTATTGCGTGGCGCTGGCGCCGATCAACGTCGACAGGATGTCCTGCGCGGACGCCGAAGGATCGATGTTCCACGTGCCAGGAGCGATCAGCCCTTCTAGCCGGCGGTGGTCGTTGCCAAGCGCGGCGACCGGGTTGGCAGCCCAGTCTGGGACCGAAAGCGCCGACGGCTCAGCGCTTCCCGCGGCCTTCTTCAGGTCGTCCACCGCAACGCAGTGCCGGTCACCGTTGAGGTTCACACATGTCGCCCGCGAGATCAGGCTGAAGATGCCCTCGGTGACGGCGTTGGTCTTGACGTCTTGCACATCGTCGAGCTGGCGGCCTTCGGGGATCACCAGCTTGCCGACGCGGTTCTGCGGATCGGCAAGTCGTGCAACAGCGTTGGACGCTGGGATCTCTGTGCGCACCTTGTAGAAACCGGGCTGTATGGCCGAGATCGCAGTGTTGCCCTCGGCTGCTGCGACGAACGTCTTGACGTTGGCCACGACCTTGCGGTCCGCGAGCGTTTGGCCGATCGCGGTCGTCGAGTCGCCGTCATGGATCTGGATGACGACGTCGTCGACACCGTCGCCGGTGTAGTCGTTGTCCCCGCCGAACAGCGAGTGCCACATCTTCGAACCCAGGAAGACCGCCCCGACCAGGACCACGATCAAGAGAGCCAACGCGAAGCCGCTGGTGAACCGCCGTTTGCGGCGGCCGCGCGCTTCCCTGATCCGGTCCGACCGACTCACTCGGCGCCGCGGCGGTCCGACCGACACAGGCTCTGCGCGTTCGCGGCCGCCCCATGGGTTGTCAGTCATCCCCGACCTCTCCGTGCGCGGCACCGGTGATCTCTGCTCCTCGCGTGCGCAGCGCAGCGCGCCGCTGGTCCAGCCAATTCTGCAAAATACCTACCGCCGCAGCCTGATCGATCATCGCGCGCTGGCCCCTGGCGCGGACGCCCGCGTCGCGCAGTGAGCGCTGCGCGACCACTGTCGTGAGCCGTTCGTCGGACAACCGTACCGGCGTTGGCGAGATGCGCCGAGCCAACTGGTCGGCCAATTCGATCGCGTCTTTGGCAGACGGCCCGGAGCGGTCGGCAAGGGTCCGCGGCAACCCGACCACCACCTCCACTGCCTCCAGCTCCTCGGCCAGCTGCGCGAGCCGACGCAGATGTTTGCCGGCTTTGTTGCGCCGGTCCCGCTCCACCGTCTCCACGGGTGTGGCCAGAATCCCGTCCGGATCGCTGGCCGCGACCCCGATACGCACCGTACCCACGTCGACACCGAGCCGTCGGCCACGGCCTGGATCGTCGCCCCCTGGCCGATCCGGGAGACGATCATCAGTGTCGACCACGGGCTTACCCCCGGCCTATTTCCGCGCGCAGCGCGGCCAATGCCGCGTCAATGCCCGCTGCCCCCTTACCGGAACCCTGTGCCAGATCGGCCTTCCCGCCCCCACGACCGTTGACCGCCGCACCAAACTGCTTGACCAATTCGTTGGCCTTCAGGCCAAGATCCTGCGCTGCGGGGTTGACCGCCACCACGAAGGGCACACTGTCGTTCTCACCTTCGGCGATCAACGCGACGACGGCCGGATCGCTGCCGAGCTTGCCCTTGACGTCGCCGACGAGCGTGCGCAGATCCGCCGCCGACATTCCGCCGGCCATCCGCTGCGCCACGACACGCACCTTACCGATTTGCTCAGCTCCTGCGGCAGCATTCGCTGCGGCGGCGCGCGCACTCGCCAGCCGCATCTTGTCGAGTTCCTTGTCGGCTGCCCGCAGGCGCTCGACCAGGTTGGCGACCCGCGCAGGAACCTCCTCCGAGGGAACCTTCAGCGTCGATGCCAGGCCCGCCATCAGCGCGCGCTCCTTGGCGAGATGGCGGAAGGAGTCCAGACCGACATAGGCCTCGACCCGACGCACACCCGATCCGACCGACGACTCCCCGAGAATCGTCACCGGACCGATCTGCGCCGAATTATTCACGTGCGTACCACCGCAGAGCTCCAGCGAGAACGGTCCGCCGATCTCGACGACGCGAACCTCCTCGGGATAGTTCTCACCGAACAACGCCATGGCGCCCATTGCCTTGGCCTTGTCCAACTCAGTGGTGAAGCTGTGCACCTCGTAGTCGGCCTCAACGGCTTCGTTCGTCACTTCTTCGATCTGAGTGCGCTGATCCTCGGTCAACGCGCCCTGCCAGTTGAAGTCGAACCGCAGATAGCCGGGCCGGTTCAGCGAACCTGCCTGAACAGCATTGGGACCCAGCACTTGTCGCAGCGCCGCATGCACCATGTGGGTACCCGAGTGGCCCTGCGTCGCACCATGCCGCCAACGCGGGTCGACGGCGGCTACGACGGTGTCGCCCTCGACGAATTCACCGGATTCGACGTTGACGCGGTGCGCCCACAGGGTTTTCGCGATCTTCTGTACATCGGTGACGGCGGCCCTGGCCGAGCTCGACGCGCCCGAGCCGGTGACGCTGCCCTCGTCGGCGATCTGACCGCCGGACTCCGCGTAGAAGGGCGTGCGGTCGAGGATCAACTCGACGCGGTCCGGGTTGCCCTCGTGGCTGACGACGGGAACCCGCTTGCCATCGACGAAGATGCCGAGAATCTTTGCCTCGGAGGTCAATTCGTCGAAGCCGGTGAACTCGGTCGGACCCGCGTCGACCAGATCACGGTACTCGGACAGGTCGGCGTGCGCCTGCTTGCGGGCCGCCGCGTCGGCCTTGGCGCGCTGTCGCTGCTCGGCCATCAAAGTGCGGAAGCCCTCTTCGTCGACACTGAGACCCGACTCGGCGGCCATCTCGAGCGTGAGCTCCAACGGGAATCCGTAGGTGTCGTGCAGCGTGAAGGCGTCGGTGCCTGACAGCACGGTGGCGCCCGAAGCCTTGGTTGCGCCGGCGGCGTCCTCGAACAACCGCGATCCAGAGGCCAGCGTGCGGTTGAACGCGGTCTCCTCGGCCACCGCGATGCGGTGAATCCGGTCGAAGTCGGTGACGAGTTCGGGGTACGACGGACCCATCGCGTCGCGCACCGTGGCCATCAGGTCGCCGACGATCGGGTCGTCGATGCCGAGCAGTTTCGCCGAGCGGATCACGCGGCGCAGCAGGCGGCGCAGCACGTAGCCGCGGCCGTCGTTGCCGGGACTCACCCCGTCGCCGATCAGGATCGCCGCGGTGCGACTGTGGTCGGCGATGATCCGGTAGCGGACGTCGTCGTCGTGGTTGCCGACGTCGTAGGCGCGAGGCGCCCGCGCTGCGACAGTGTCGATGACCGGGCGCAGCAGGTCGGTCTCGTAGACGTTGTGCACGCCCTGCAGCAGGAATGCCACTCGCTCGACGCCCATGCCGGTGTCGATGTTCTTGCGCGGCAGCGGGCCGAGGATCTCGAAGTCCTCCTTGCTGGTGCCCTCGCCGCGCTCGTTCTGCATGAACACGAGGTTCCAGATCTCGATGTAGCGGTCCTCGTTGGCGACGGGCCCGCCCTCGATCCCGAACTCGGGGCCGCGGTCGTAGTAGATCTCCGACGACGGGCCACAGGGACCGGGGATGCCCATCGACCAATAGTTGTCGGCCATGCCGCGGCGCTGGATGCGCTCGGCAGGCAGTCCCGCCACCTCCTGCCAGAGGCCGACAGCCTCGTCGTCATCCAAATAGACTGTGGCCCAGAGCCTTTCGGGATCCAATCCGTAGCCGCCCTGGTCGATGGGGTTGGTCAGCAGTGTCCAGGCCAACTCGATGGCGCGGCGCTTGAAATAGTCGCCGAACGAGAAGTTGCCCGCCATCTGGAAGAAGGTGTTGTGCCGGGTGGTGATGCCGACCTCGTCGATGTCCGGCGTCCTGATGCACTTCTGGATGCTGGTCGCCGTGTCGTACGGCGGCGTGCGCTGGCCGAGGAAGTACGGCACGAACTGGACCATGCCCGCGTTGACGAACAGCAGGTTCGGGTCGTCGAGGATCACCGAGGCGCTCGGCACCTCGGTGTGGCCTGCCTTCACGAAGTGATCGAGGAAGCGCTTCCTGATCTCGTGTGTCTGCACGTTCCTACTGCCTCATCTTTTCCAAGTTCTCGTCGCAACCTGCGACTATTCGACCGCACTACAGTACCGGTCGCGATTGTCGCGCTGACAACTCAACGAACCGGCGCGGCGCGGAGTGCCGGATCTACCCGCCGACGAAGGTCAGCCGCACCTGGCGTTCGCGATTGTCCCTGTTCAGATCGACCAGCACGACACTTTGCCACGTGCCGAGCAGCGGTTCGCCGTCCTCGACCGGCACGGTGATCGACGGTGCGACGATGGCGGGCAGCACATGGTCGGCGCCGTGGCCGGGCGACCCGTGCGCGTGGCGGTAGCGGTCGTCCCTCGGCAGCAGGCGCTCGAGCGTGTCCACCAGGTCGTCGTCGGAACCCGCGCCGGTTTCGATGATCGCCACGCCAGCGGTGGCGTGCGGCACGAAGACATTGCACAACCCGTCGCCGTGCCCGCCGCAGAACGAGCGCACCGCGTCGGTCAGGTCGACGATCCGCTGGCGCGATGTGTCGATATCGAGCACGTGGGACTTGTCTGGGGCCACGTTCCCCAGGGTACGGATCATCAAGTTGCGAACCGAAATACGCCCGTTTGCAAAGCGAAACATCCATTGAATCCCCTGCTTGGCGGGCGCAAGCTGAGGTTTGGTCCGGTGGCGTCGCCGGGGCGCCGCCCTAACACCAACCGGGGGTGGATCGTGCACGCACGCACAACCACAATTCAGGCGCAAACCGCATCGATCGACGACGGCGTTGCCTATATGCGCGATCAGGTGATGCCCGAACTCGAGAACATCGACGGGTATGTCGGCATCTCGCTATTGGTCAACCGCGAGTCCGGCCGCTGCATCATCACCGCTGCGTACGAGTCGGACGACGCGATGCGCGATTCGGCCGATAAGGCGAAGCAGCTCCGCAGCCAAGCGGTCGAGAGGTTCGGCGGTGAGGTCGAAAAGATCGAAGAGTGGGAAATCGGGGTACTGCACCGCGACCACCAGTCGACCGACGGTGCCTGCGCACGCGTCACGTGGATCAAGGTGCCGCCGGATCAGGCGAACAAGGCACTGGACTTCTACAAGAGCGACGTCCTGCCGTCGCTGGAGGACCTCGAGGGGTTCTGCAGCGCCAGCATGCTGGTCAGCCACACCAGCGGGCGAGCAGTGTCGACGGCGACGTTCGACAGCCGCGACGCGATGGAGCGCAACCGTGAGCAGGCACGGGAGCTGCGGGACACCCGGTCCAGGGAGATGGGCGCTGACGTGATCGACGTGGGCGAGTTCGAACTCGCCATCGCCCACCTGCGGGTGCCTGAGATGGCTTGACTCTCGCGTGCCGTTTGACGCACGCGTTTATTGACGCCGACGCAGGGGTATGTCACCTCCAGCCCACACAGCTTGGAGGAACAATGACTATCACCGGTGTAATCACCGCAATTTTGATCGGCATCGTCGTCGGCGCCCTGGGGCGGCTCATGGTCCCCGGGAGGCAGCCGATCGGATGGCTCGTGACGATCGTCGTCGGCATCGTGTCCGCCTTCATCGGCACGGCAATCGCCCGCGCGCTCGGCATTCCGACCGCAACCGCAGGCATCGACTGGCTCGAGCTTTTGTGCCAGGTGGTCGTCGCAGCCATCGGCGTCGCGCTCGTGTCGGCATTGATGGGCCGTCGGCGTACCGGCCTGATGGGTGGCAGGCGTTCCGGTCTAATGCGCTAGCCCCCATCCCCCGACGATCCCGGCCTGGCCCCCGACCGGCCGGGATCGTTCATGTCCGCGGCAGCAGTGGCTTGTCCGCCCGCTCCTTGATCTGCTGCACCACCCAGGCGTTACCGTCGGGGTCGTTGAACCCGAAAAGCGTTCCGCCGTCGCGTTCGTCGATCACTTCGATGTCACCGGCGGCAACTCCACGTTCGACGAGTTCGCCACGTGCGCTGTACGCATCGGCCACTACGAGTTGCAGGCCCCGAAGTGATCCCGGCGTCATCGGCGGTGGCTCGCTGAGCACGATCGAACACCCGGACCCCGGCGGCGTCAGCTGGGCGAAGCGCTGGTCACCGGCCCGCGTGTCGTGGTCGAGTCGGAAGCCCAGCTTGTCGCGGTAGAACTCGATGGCCCGGTCGACATCGGCGACCGGAACCACCACGACCTCGAGTGTCGAGTCCATCAGAGCGTCTTGAGCAATTCGTCGAGCTTTTCGTAGCCCTCTGTCATGCCGCCCTCCATGCCCGACGACAGCAGCCCGTCGCGCGCCTCGACGGTCGGGCAGATCGACCGTCCGCGCAGCCGGCTGCGACCGCCGCCGAGGTCTTCGAACCACATGTATTCGATGTTCACCATGTCCGGGGCGCCCTCGAATTCAAAAGTCTGGATGATGAATTCGTTGTCCCGGACCTTGTGGAACACCCCGTTGAAAGCGAACTCGCCGCGATCGGCCTTGTGCACGTAGCGGTAGCCGCCACCGGTCTTGAACTCCCAGTGCTCGATCGTCATCTCGAGATCGCGCGGACCGAGCCACTGCCTGACCAATTCGGGCTCGGCATGGGCGCGGAACAGCGCCTCGACCGGAGCGTCGAACTCGCGGGTGAATTCCATGGCCAGCGTGTCGACCGGGGCGTTGAGGTTGAGCGCGTTCGTCATTTGTCGGTTCCTTTCTGGTGTGGGTCGGTCATCGCCGCCAGCAGGGCATCCAGCTGGCGGTAGCTGCGTTCGGCGTCGAGCCGGTAGCGGTCGATCCATGCGGTCAGCCGCTCGAGTGCGGCCGCATCGAGATGCACGGGTCTGCGCTGCGCGTCGCGGGTCCTGGTGACCAGCCCCGCTTGCTCGAGCACCTGAATGTGTTTGGACACTGCCTGTTTCGTGATGTCGAACGGCTCGGCCAGCTCGTTGACCGTGGCCGGTCCGCGGGACAGCCGTGCAACGATCGCGCGCCGAACCGGGTCGGCCAACGCCATGAAGGCACGGTCCAGCGAGCCGTCTGCGTCGCCATCACTCCCCAATTATCAACCTTATGCTTGATCAATGATTTAGTTGAATATCAACGTAGAAGGGTTTACCGGGGCTGTCAAGAGTCAGATTCGAAGCGCTCAGCGCTTCTTGCGGATGATGGCCCGCAACTTGTCCAGCCGGGTCGCAATCTCCCGTTCTGCGCCATGGTTGGTCGGCCGGTAGTAGTCGACGCCGACCAACTCGTCAGGCGGATACTGTTGCGGCACAACACCATCCGGGTCGTCATGGCTGTACTTGTAGCCGATGGCGTTGCCCAGTTTGGCCGCGCCTGAGTAATGTCCGTCGCGCAGATGAGCGGGAACCAGCCCGGCCTTACCCTCGCGAATGTCGCTCATCGCGGCGCCCAGCGCAGTCGTGACCGCGTTCGACTTCGGCGCGGTAGCCAGGTGCACGGTGGCGTGGGCAAGCGTGAGCTGCGCCTCCGGCATGCCGATCAGCTGTACTGTCTGCGCCGCAGCGACCGCCGTCTGCAGCGCAGTCGGATCGGCCATGCCGATGTCCTCACTGGCCAGGATCATCAGCCGGCGGGCCACGAACCGGGGGTCCTCCCCCGCCACCAGCATCCGCGCGAGGTAATGCAGGGCGGCGTCGACGTCGGAGCCACGCACCGACTTGATGAACGCACTGACCACGTCGTAGTGCTGGTCGCCGTCGCGGTCGTAGCGCACGGCGGCCTTGTCCAGCGACTGCTCGATGGTCGCAACCGTCACCTGCTCGCCCGATTCGGCCGCCACCTCCAGCGCGGTCAGCGCGCGCCGGGCATCACCGCTGGAGAGTTGCACCAGCAGGTCGACGGCGTCCTCGGTCACATCCACCTGGCCACCCAGGCCGCGAGGGTCGTCGATGGCGCGGCGCACCACCGCCCGCACGGCGTCGGCGTCGAGCGGTTGCAATTGCAGGATCAGCGACCGCGACAGCAGTGGTGCGACCACGGAGAACGACGGGTTCTCGGTAGTGGCCGCGACCAGCAGCACGATCCGGTTCTCGACGGCCGAGAGCAACGCGTCCTGCTGGGTCTTGGAGAACCGGTGCACCTCGTCGATGAACAACACCGTCTGTTCACCGTGTACGGCGGCGCGCCGGGCGATATCGATGACCGCGCGGACCTCCTTGACGCCCGCCGACAGCGCCGACAGCGCCTCGAAGCGACGCCCGGTGGCCTGCGAAATCAGCGACGCCAGCGTGGTCTTTCCGGTGCCCGGCGGCCCGTAGAGGATGACCGACGCCGCGCCGGAGCCCTCGACGAGGCGGCGCAACGGGGAGTTCGGCTTGAGCAGGTGATCCTGGCCGACCACCTCATCGAGCGTGGCCGGCCGCATCTTGACCGCCAGCGGGGCCGATGCGCCGACAGGTCCGCCCGCGGGTGCGCTCGGCTCACCGGGGACGTCGAACAGACCGTCGGACACCGTTCAGGAATACCACGGGAAGCGGACATACTCTCGAATCGTGATAGCCAAACCCGTCAATCTCACCGAGGCGCTTGGTTCGTTCGCCGACATCTACAGCCCGCGAATCGTCGCCCAGGTCAATGATTACGACGTCCGAATCGCCCACACGGAGGGCGAGCACGTCTGGCACGTCCACGAAGACACCGACGAATTCTTCCTCGTACTCGACGGCGAGTTCCACGTCGCGGTGCGGGACGCCGACGGTATCGAAGCCACCGTCGTGCTGCGCAAGGGCGACACGTATGTCGTGCCGAAGGGCACCGAGCACAAGCCGTCGTCGCCGGGCGGCTCCATCCTCATGTTCGAGCCTCGCGGCACCTCGACGACCGGCGATCGGCACGAGGGCGAGATACCCGACCATGTCGACAGCACGACAGGCCACACGCTGGCTTAAGCGCCGGCGGTCACGAAGTCGATCAGCTCCTCGACCCGACCGATGAGCGCCGGCTCCAGATCGTTCCAGTCGCGCACCCTGCCCCGAATCCGACGCCACGCGTTGGCGGTGTCGGCCTGCTGCGTGTGGGGCCAGCCCAGCGCCTTGCAGACACCCTTCTTCCAGTCGGTGCCGCGCGGCACCACCGGCCACGACGAGATGCCCAGGCGCGCCGGCTTCACCGCCTGCCAGATGTCGATGAACGGATGACCGACGACCAGGGTGTGCTCCCCACCGGGTCCGCGGCGTACCGCTTCAGCGATCCGGGCCTCTTTCGAGCCTGCCACCAGGTGGTCGACGAGCACGCCGAGGCGGCGGCCGGAGGCTGGCTGAAACTCCTCGACAATGCCGACGAGATCGTCGACACCACCGAGGTATTCGACGACAACGCCCTCGACGCGCAAGTCGTCGCCCCACACCTGCTCGACCAGTTCGGCGTCGTGCCTGCCCTCGACGTAGATCCGGCTGGCCAGCGCGACCTTGGCCTTGGCCTGCACCGCCACCGAGCCCGACGCGGTGCGTGCAGGAGCCGTCGGCGCCGAACGCTTTGGCGCGGTGAGGATCACCGGTTTCCCGTCGACCAGATAGCCCGGTCCGATCGGGAACGGCTTGCGTCGCCCATGCCGATCCTCGAGTTCCATCCGGCCGCATTCGACACGCACCACCGCGCCGACGTAGCCGGTCTGAGCGTCCTCGACGACCATGCCCATCTCCACCGCTTGTTCGGTAGAGCGGGGCCTTCGGTTCGGGTTGTTTGCGAGTACATCGGAGCCATAGCGATCAGCCACCGGGCGATCGTAGGGTCAGACGCGTGCTGCTCAACCGCGACACGGCCGAAGGCATTGCTAACGGAGACATCACACTCGTCCTGCGGCGGTGGGACGCCCCGCGCGCCAAGGCCGGTGGCACCCAGCGCACCGTGGCAGGCACCATCCGCATCGACGAGGTTGCCGAGCATCCGGCGAAATACCGGGTGACCGCCGCACAGGCGCGCGCCGCAGGGTACCCGGACGCGAAGTCCGCGCAGAAGGACCTCGACCGCCGCCCGGCCAAACACACCTACCTGATCGCGGTGTCTTATCTGGCTCCAGACGAGCGACCCGATCTGGCCGCAGACGACCGGCTCTCAGAGGGCGACGTCCACGCGATCGCCGACCGCCTGGCCCGCTGGGATGCCGCGGCCGAATCTCCTTGGACGCGACAGTATCTGGAGATGATTGGCGCGAACGAGGGGGTGCGGGCGCCGGATCTGGCAGCGCGCGTCGGACTGGATGTGCCTCGCTTCAAACGCCGCGTACGTCAGCTCAAGGGACTGGGCCTGACCATCAGCCTCGACGTGGGTTATCGGCTTTCGCCGCGCGGAAAGGCGTTCCTATGCGGCTGGCGCTGACCCCCGACGGCAAGTGGGACGTCGCGACGGCCGACCTCGTGTCGGCGGCGAGCGCGGCGGGGTTCGGCGCAGTGGGGATCAACGTCGAGAAGGTCGACGCCTGGGCCGTCGAGGCGTACGCCGCCGCCGGCGTGCGTTGCCACGAGCTGCTCGCCTTCATCGTCGGCGACGACGAGTCCGCCATGATGGCAAGCGCCGAGCAGCTGGCCGACCGTGCGCAGGCGATCGGCGCGGAGTGGGTGCTCACGGTATTCACCCACAGGGTGCCTCCCAAGCGAATTCAGCGCTGCGCCAAGCTGTTCGACGATGCCGGGGCAGGTCTCGCAGTGGAATACACACCGCTCGGTGCGATTCCGACGATCAGCGACGGCATGGAGTACGTACGGGCTGCGAGCCAGACCGCGCGGGCTGGCCTGATGATCGACTCCTGGCACTTCTGCTTCAGCTCCAACACGTGGGAGGACCTGGCCACGGTGCCGCTGGACGACATCGCCTATCTGCAGTTCACGGACGCGCTGGAACCCGAGTTTCGCGAGCGGATGATCCGCGAGAGCCTGCACCGTCGCGCCGTGCCCGGCGAAGGCATACTTGAGTTGACTCGTTTCGCCGCAACATTTCTCGACCAGGGCTTCGACGGCACCGTCAGCGTCGAGGTGCTCAGCGCGGCGCTGCGGCAGCTACCCGTCGCCGAGCTAGTCGCGCGGCTGTACGCCACCACCGCGGGGTACTGGACCTGAACGCCCAACCTCGACTACCGCGAGCGTGCGTGTCTGCACGCAGACACGCCGCCAATTGTGAGCATTTCGCGCACGCTCGCGGGCGTCGATAGTGCGCGAGGTGCACGCGTTTTGCCGCGTGTCGACGTGCAGACACGCACGCTCGCGGTAGTTAGCGCGGTAGTTAGCGCAGTGGTTACGTGGTGGTTTCCTCGATCACCGTGTGGATGAACCGCATCTTGTCGAGGACCGGCGGCGGCAGCACGAACGGATACAAGTCCTCTCGACCCATCGACCGGTTGATCATGTTGAGCGCCCACGCCAGCGGCAGCCACATATCGATGATCGCGTCAAATCCACTGGGGCCCAATACCCGTCGCTCGAAGGTCGCGGCGGCGGCAGCAAAGCCGAACGCGGCGGACGTATCCAGCGTGTCGCGGATGTGCAGATAGTGCGCGAAGGTCTCGGCCCAGTCCTCGGCGGGATGCATGGTGGCATAAGACGACACATAATCGTCCTCCCAGCCCGCAGGCGCCCCCTCTTTGTAATGCCGGTCCAGCGCCGCCTGATAGTCGGCATCCGGATCGCCGTACAGTTCGCGGAACTGCTTCGAATACTGCTCCGACGGCTCGACCAGTCGGTAGAAGTAGTAGTGCCCGATCTCGTGCCGGAAATGCCCGAGCAGTGTGCGATAGGGCTCGGCCATCGCGACACGCAACTGCTCGCGGTGCACGTCGTCACCTTCGGCCAGGTCGAGCGTGATCACGCCGTTGTGATGGCCGGTGAACACCTTCTCCTGCTCACTGGACAGCAGGTCGAACGCCAACCCGAACTGCGGGTCCTCGTCGCGGCCGACGATCGGCAGCTTCAGTTCGATGAGCTCGGCGATCAGCCGACGTTTCGCCTTCTCGGCGGCTGCGAACGCGGCCAGCGCCGTCGTGTCATTGTCGTTGGGACGGGTGCGGGTGAGTACGCACGACGCACACAGCCGCGCGACGGGGCCCTTCTCCACGAGCCAATTGCATTCCGCCAGGTGAAGATTCGCGCACAACTGGTAGTCGGCGGCATCGACGGCACCGCCGTGGTCACTCGCTTCACCGCGTGCGATCACCAGCAACGCCATGTCCGGCAGCGAGAAGCCAAGGGCGCTACCGCAATTCAGGCACACTGAATTCTCGAAGGCCAGATGCTGGCCGCAGTTGGGGCAGAGGAAATCACGCACGCAGCACACCGCCCTCATAGGGCGCTACATCTACCGAGACGTCGATCACGCTGCTCTCGGCGTCGGTGTAGATGATGCCGCGCAGCGGCGGCACATCCGCGTAGTCACGGCCGAACCCTACATAGATGTAACGCTCGTCGACCATCTGGTCGTTGGTGGGATCCAAACCCAGCCACTGGTTCTGCGGCGTCCACACCGACGCCCACGCGTGCGTCGCGTCGATGCCGACCATGCGTTCCTTCCCCGGCGGCGGGTCTGTCGCCAGATATCCCGACACATAGCTGGCCGCCAACCCATTGGCACGCAGACAAGCGATGGCCAGTCGCGCGAAGTCCTGACATACCCCTTCTCGCGCCGCCAAAACCTCGCTGACTTTCGTGGACACCGTCGTCGATCCCGACCGGTACGTGAAGTCGGTGAAAATCCGCGACGTCAGGTCGCGAAGCACCTCGATCAACGGCCGACCGGGCTCGAAACTCGGTGCGGCATAAGCGCGTAGCTCGTCGGTGATCTCCGCAGGCCGCAGGTCCAACGTGAACTCGGTGGCCAACGCTCCGTCCAGGCCGACGGGTCGGGCGATCTCCCACGGCGCGCGCGCCGACCCGCCGCCGTACAGCTCGGGCGGCAGCGGATCCACCTCCACCACCGAATTGCTGCGAATCGACAGCGTGTTATGGCGTTCGGTGACATGGAAATACGAGCTGATGTTGCCATACCCGTCGCGGCTGGTAGAGCTGTCTGCGGCCTCGGGTTCGATGATCAGCTCGTGCGACAGGCACCGCTGACGCGTCGAGTCTCGCGGGGTCAAGAATCCGCGACCGTAGGAACTGGTGACGACATCCGAGTACCGGTACACCGTGCTGTGCGAGATCTGGTAGCAACGGGTCGACGGCGACGCGATCGGGCCGTCGGTCACGGCACCACACGACGTTCGTCGGCACCCCAAAGATGCTGCATGCCACCGGGCAGCGAGAGGTGGGTCGCGGTGATGACACCGGACAGCTCACGCAAGTCGCGATGCATCCTGTTGAGCAGGTCGGTGAGTTCGGCTCGCGTGCCGTCCGCGCCGACCACTTCCAGGTCGGCGGGATCGAGCCGGCGCAGCCGCGTGATGAGGTCGTCGACCAGCCGCTCGGGCCGCGAAGAGCCAGAGGATCCGGGCAGCGTCTTCAGGTCGGCCCGCAGCCGCTCGAGCTGGTAGACCAGCGACCGGGGATTCTCGGTGTCGAACAACACCAGGTCCGCCACAGCAGCCACACTAACCTTGCCCAGCATTCGCCGCCGGTAGATGACCGACGACTCGCAAGCCACCAGCGCCGACTCGGTGATGGTTTGCTCTGCGCCTGCGCTGCGGACCGTCGTCAAGGTTGCCCGCAGCAGCGCCGTCAATGCCAACCCGCGTTCGATGCGTTTGCCGATGTCCATCATCGTCCAGCCGACGTCCTGCACCATCGACTCCGCGGCGACACCTGACAGCGCCAGCATCCCCGCCAGGGTCAGATTGTTGGTCGACGACAGGAACGCCTCGCCCTCGGTCTGCGACTCGGGTGGCCCATCCGGAGCGTGCAGCAGCGCCCGCTCGACTGCGGCCAGCACCATCCACGTGTCGTTGGACATCTGGTCGCGAACGGCGCGCGCGGCCAACCCCAGTCGTTCCACCGATTGCGCCAGCGATCCGGACCGGTGCCGGTCGGCGGTCAGCGACCACAGCGTGCTCTGAGCCGTCGCGACCATCTCGGCGTAGTCGCCGCCTCCCCCGGTGTCGGTCCCCGTGATGTGCCCGAGTGTGGCGAGGAGCACCGGCACGCATTCGCTGCCTTCCATCTCGCGGCGGTACCGGTATTCGTGATAGCGCTCGCGGGTGACGGTCAACAGCCGGGCCATGTTCTCGGCGCGCTCCGCGTAGCGGCCCATCCAGAACAGGTCGGACAACACACGCGGCGAGCTGACCGCGCGCGTCGGGCTCGGCGTCATCGCGGGAAGTTCCACAGCGGTCGGTATCCGCTCGGCGGTCACACGGGCGGACGTACGCACCCAGATATCCTTGGCCGCAACAGAATTCAATCGGTAGGCAGCGGTGCCAGGGGCCAGCAGATACCCCAGGCCGCCGATCATCGGCGCATAGCCGCTGCGCTGCGACACGGTGAACAACCGCATGCCGACGCTGGCCGACGACAGCCCGCCCGGGTAATAGTCGGTGGGCGCCGATGAGAACTGCGGCAACTCCTGGCCTACCCACTGCCACGGGGTGGCTTCTATGCGCGATCCCAATTCCTTGCGCTGCACCGACGATAGCGCCGGTCCGACGATCGGGTCGCCGCCGCACACCGACCTGATGAGCAACGACGACAGGTTGGTCAGCAGATGCGAGCGTTCGGTGTTGATGCCGCCCCAATACAACGGCGCGGTCTGCAGCAGCGGCGTCTCCCCGAGCAGCCGTTCGGCCAGCTCGGGTAAAAACCGAAGCAGCCCAGCACTTTCCAGGATGCCGCTGCCCAGCGAGTTGACTACCGTCACCGCGCCGCGGCGCAACACCTCGACAAGGCCGACCACGCCGAGCCGCGAATCTGCCCGCAGATCAAGAGGATCGGCGTATTCCGCATCCACCCGACGCAGCACCACGTCGACGCGCTTGAGCGTGCCTAGCGACCGCATCCACAGCTTGCCGTCGCGCACGACCAGGTCGGCGCTCTCCACCAGCGGGAAACCCAGCACGCTGGCCAGGTAGGCCTGGTCGAAGGCCGTTTCGGAGAGGATACCGGGAGACAGCACCACCACCACTGGCTCCTCTGCCGACTCCGGAGCCGCATCGATCAGCGCCAGGCGCAACGCCTGCGCCCACGGCGAGGCGGGCCGCGGCCCGATCCGCTCGTACAGGTCAGGGGTTGCGTGCGCGATCACTCGCCGGTCGGCCAGCGCATAGCCCGCGCCCGACGGTGCCTGGGTCCAGTCGGCGTTGACCTGGAAACTGCCGTCGGCGGCCCTGCTGATGTCGCAGCCGTGCAGGAACAGCTGGTGGCGACCTGGCACCTCGATGCCGCGGGCCGCCCTGACGTAGCCGGGGTGCGCGAACAGCAGCTGCGGCGGGAGCACGCCGCTGGTCACCGCGTCGCGGGGGCCGTAGAGGTCGGTCAGCACCGCATCGAGCAACCGGGAGCGTTGCACCAAACCTGATTCCAGGGCGTCCCATTCCGCCGAGGACAGCACCAGCGGCAGCGCGTCGAGATGCCATGGGCCAGGCTCCGCGGTGCCGTCGCCGTTGGTTTGCGCTTGGCCAACGACCGAGCCGTGCCTGTCGACCTGGATGTAGGTGATGCCGTCGTTGTCGACCAGGCCGCGGACCATCGACCGCAGCTGATCCAACCCGACGCGGCCGCGCTCCCCCACGCATTCGGCGAGCTCCTGCCAGGCCGGCCGGACATTGCCTGCCGCGTCGACGAATTCGTCGTATCCGGTGCCCGCTCGGTCGCCGCGCACATCGAACAGCGCCTGCTGTGAACGCGCGGCGCGATACCGGGCGAGCAGGTTGTCGATGTCGTGCGTGTTCGGTGCGGGAAGGGCCATCACTGCAGAACGGTACGCACCCGGCGCAGATCCAAGATGCCCGGCGCACCGACATCGGTCGATTGGCGGGCTTGCTTCTCCCGGATGTCCGACATGTCGACCTTGCCGGGGGTAAAGCCCGTCGCGTCGAAGCGCCTGCCCCTGCGGGACTCGGCCTCCACGGCGTTGACCGGTGGCGTTTCGTATGCGCGACCACCCGGGTGCGACACGTGATAGGTGCAACCGCCGCGCGACATCCCCGTCACCGTGTCGAGCAGTTCGAAGCGCAGCGGCCCATCGACGGTAATGGTCGGGTGCAGCGCGCTCGGCGGCTGCCATGCGCGGAAGCGCACCCCGCCGACTTGGACATCGGCGCTGTCGGTGGCCAGCAGCGGGATCGGATGGCCGTTGGCGGTGACGACGTAGCGGTGACGGTCGGCGCCGATGAGCCGGACCTGGATGCGTTCCACCGACGAGTCGACGTAGCGGGCCGTGCCTGCTACCGCGGATTCCTCGCCGAGCACGTTCCACGGTTCGATCGCGCCACGCAGTTCGATCTCCACGCCGTCGAACACCGCGGTGCCGATCCGCGGGAACCGGAACTCGGTGAACGGGTCCAGCCAGCTGGTGTCGAAGTTGACGTCGTGCGCACGCAGGTCGGCAGCTACATCAGCGATGTCTTGAATCACGAAGTGCGGCAACAGGTACCGTCCGTGCAAGTTGGCGCCGTGCCGGATAAGCGGGGCCCGCAGTGGCTCCTCCCAGAACCACGCCACCAGCGACCTCACCAACAGCGACTGCACCATCGCCATCTGATAGTGCGGCGGCATCTCGAAGCCGCGCAGCTCCAACAGCCCGAGGCGGCCGCGTGCGCTGTCGGGGCTGTACAGCTTGTCGATGCAGAACTCGGCGCGGTGCGTGTTGCCGGTGATGTCGGTGAGCAGATGACGCAGCGCGCGGTCGGTGACCCAGGGTTTCGTCGCACCCGGTTCGGAGCTCAGCCGCGCGATCTCGGCGAACGCGATCTCGAGTTCGTAGAGCGCCTCGGCGCGGCCCTCGTCGACGCGCGGTGCCTGCGAGGTGGTGCCGATGAACCGACCGGCGAACAGATACGACAGCGACGGGTGGCGCTGCCAATAGGTCAGCAGCGAAACCAGCAGGTCGGGGCGGCGCAACAGCGGCGAATCGGCGGGCGTGACGCCGCCGAGCGTGATGTGGTTGCCTCCGCCGGTTCCGCCGTGCGTGCCGTCGACGTCGAACGACTCAGTCGACAGCCGGGCCAGGCGGGCCTGCTCGTAGAGCGTCTGCAGTTGCTGTTTCTGCTCGGCGAAGCTGGCCGTCGGAGCGACGTTGACCTCGATCACGCCCGGGTCGGGAGTGATCGACATCGACGCGATCCGCGGATCGGGCGGTGGTCCGTAGCCCTCGATCACCACGGCCACGTCGACCTTGGCGGCGGCTGCTTCGACTCGGCTGACCAGATCGACGAAGTGCTCGAGTTCCTCGGTCGGCGGCAGGTAGACGTACAGGTAGCCGCTGCGGATCTCCGCGAGAAGCGCAGTGGTGGGCGCGGAGTCGGCGTCCTCGACCGCCGCCGTCTCCGCCTCGGAGTCGACAGGCAAAGCGGCGCGCCGACGCAAGGGGTCGGCGTCATACGACGGCCGCGGCGGACGCCAACTGATCGAGTTCAGCGGCAACCGCAGGCCGGCCGGTGAATCGCCTTCGAGCAGCACGATGCGCCCGCGGCGCAGTTTCCAGTCGGCGCTCGCCCATCCCGAGTCGTCGTCGCGACGATGCAACGGCAGCACGTACGCGGCGGGTTCGGCGACAGATTCGTCGAGCCGCGATACCAGGGCAGCACGGGCGTCGGCGCTGTCGGCCTCCAGATCGTCTGTGGCAGCAACGGGCTCACCCTCTGGCCGGCGCACCGCACCCGCCAGCCGGGCCAACGCGTCCTCGTACGCCGGTCGCACCTGGGACCCTGGCAGTCCGAGGCCGTCGGCAATCGCATTCAATAGCTGGTGCCCGATATCCGGTGCGAGCGCGGGCAATTCGACCTCGGGCCGCCACGGGTCGGCCAGCAGCGCCTCGTCATTCCACAGCGGTTGGCCATCGTGTCGCCAGAACAGCCCAATCTGCCAGCGCGGCAAGGGTTCTCCGGGATACCACTTGCCCTGGCTGCGTTGCACAAGACCCTGCGGCGCCCACACCTTCTTCAGCAGGGCCGCCAGCGCAGAGGCTCGCTCTCGTTTGTGCGGCCCGTCGGCGTCGGTGGTCCACTCGGGATCCACCTGATTGTCGATCGAGACGAAGGTCGGCTCACCGCCGATGGTCAGCCGCACGTCACCGTCGGCGAGCCGCTGATCAACGCGGGCACCCAGCGCGCAGATCGCGCCCCATGCGGCTTCGGTGTAGGGCAGCGTGACACGCGGATCCTCGTGCACGCGGGTCACCACGTTCGTGAAATCCAGCGTGGTCTCGCATGGCTCGGTCGCGCCGGTGATGGGTGCCGCCGACTCCGGATGCGGCGTCGCCGACAACGGAATGTGCCCCTCGCCGGCGAACAGGCCCGACGTCGGGTCGAGCCCGATCCACCCGGCGCCGGGGATGTAGACCTCCGCCCAGGCATGCAGATCGGTGAAGTCGGCTGCGGGGCCCGAGGGTCCGTCGAGAGCCTCGACGTCGGAAGTCAGCTGCACCAGATAGCCCGATACGAACCGGGCGGCCAGGCCCAGCTGCCGCAGGACCGACACGAGCAGCCACGCCGAGTCGCGGCACGAACCGATTCCGGTGCGCAGCGTGAAATCCGGTGCCTGCACACCGGGTTCCATCCGCACGCTGTAGCCGACGTCGGCGTTCACCGCACGATTGAGCGCGACCAGGAAATCGATGGTGCGGGTGCCGGGCGCAACCGAGAAGTTCTTCACCCACGCCTGGACGAGCTCACCGGGCCCCGACCCTTCGCCCTCCTCGTCGACCGGCCGCAGATACGGCTTGAGATCCTCCGCGAGCGCCTTGGGGTATTGGAAGCCGATCTGTTCGGCCCAGTCCTCGATGAAGAAGTCGAACGGATTGATCACCTTCATGTCGGCGATCAGGCCGACGGTGATGGTCAGGCTGCGGGTGCGGGTCGGAAAGACCAGGCGGGCCAGGAAGTTACCGAATGCGTCCTGTTGCCAGTTGACGAAGTGATCGGCGGGTTCGACGGACAGCGAGTAGGCCTCAATAGGGGTGCGCGAATGCGGCGCGGGCCGCAGCCGAACGACATGGGGATACACCTCCACCAGCCGATCGAATGTGTAGCTGGTGCGGTGCTCCAGCGCCACCTTGATGCCCATCGACAGATCCCATCACAAGGTTGCGGTGCGCGCATGGCTCCGGCCTATCGTGATGTCGTGGCCACCTGGGCGGACGTCAGGCGATTAGTCGCTGGGCTTCCTGAGACAGCCGAGGCGTCGCCGCACAACTGGCGGGTGCGAAAAAAGTTGATCGCGTGGGAGCGGCCGCTGCGCACGTCGGACTTGGCGGCGCTCGGCGCCGACGCCCCCGAAGGCGACATCCTCGGCGCCAGAGTGGCTGATGAGGGGGTCAAGTTCGCGCTCATCGCCGACGATCCGCGGGTGTATTTCACCACCCCACATTTCGACGGCTACCCGGCCGTGCTGGTGCGCCTTGCCGAGATCGGCGTGCCCGAACTCGAGGAGCTGATCACCGAGGCGTGGTTGGCGCAGGCACCGAAGACGTTGGCTAAGGCGTTTCTGCAGAGCCGTTGACTGCAGTCGAATTATGTTGGCCGTCAGCACATGTGATCGCGTGCACGGCGCGCGTCAGCTCGAGAATCTGGTTGGTCAGCTCGATCAGTTGCTTGTTCTGCTGATCCTCTTCCTGCACCATCTGCCACTGCTGATCGGCGGCGGCTTGGCGTTTGAAGTCGGCCCGGTTCTGGCTGATCATCACGAACGTCGACAGGAAGATCGCCTCTAGCGACACGATCATCGTGAGCAGCCCGAACGGATAGCCCTCGATGCCGAAGATGATCCACACCGCGAACCACAGGATGTGGAAGTAGACGAACGCCATCGAACCGGCAAATCGCGTGATGACGTCGGCGATCCGATTCTGGATGCTGGCGGCGCGGGCTTCGTAGTGCTTGGCGAGCGCCGGGTTGATGGGCTTGGGCAGCCTCGGCGGGACGAGACCGTGGTGGACAGGGGTGTTCGACATGGCTCACCGTAGCTGCGGGCAAACCGCTGCCCCGTTCCCTTCGGCTGTGAATCAGCTTCCGATCACCTGCCTGCGAGCTGAACCACCAGCTCGTTGGCGGGCACCTGATGGCCCCGCTCGCAACGGATCTCGACAGTCGCCTCGGCGCCGCAATCCTTGTGCGCAAGCTGTAGCGAGGCGTTGTACGGCAGGTGCCGTCGACCCCACTCGAACATCGCCCATACCACCGGCATGAAATCCGTCCCAGCGGCGGTCAGCACATACTCGTCGCGGCTGCGCTGCCCGGGTTCCTTGTACGGCCTGCGCTCCAGCAGACCTGCGTCCACGAGTTCGGCCAGCCGCGCCGAGGCCGCAGCCTTGGTGATGCCGACGCGCCGCCAGAAGTCTTCGAACCGAGTGGTGCCGTAGAACGCCTCCCGCATGATCAGCATTGCCGACTTGGTGCCCAGCAATGCCATCGTCTTCTCGATCGGGCACTCGCCGACAGCCGACCACTTGTCACGGTCGACGAGCGGCCCTTGCAGCACTGTCATGCACGTCACTCCTTTCCTGGGTTGCTCTCACTATACCTAGGTGTTATAGCTGGATATAGAGAGCACTACTCAGCGTCGAGTCTGTCAGGAGGCGGCAATGGCCGGATACGTGGGCCGGGATGCAGTCATCGTGGGTGCGGTACGCACCCCGATCGGAAAAGGAAAAGCCGGCGGGGCGCTGCACGACGTGCTGCCGGTCGACCTTCTGGCGCACAGCCTGAAGGAACTGGTCAACAGGACCGGAATCGATCCGACGCAGATCGACGACGTCATCGCGGGCGCGGTCACCCAGGTGGGCGACCAGGCGGTCAACATCGCCCGCAACGCGGTGCTGGGCGCCGGCTTCCCCGAGAGTGTCCCGGGTACGACGGTCGACCGTCAGTGCGGCAGCAGCCAGCAGGCCATCAGCTTCGCGGCCCAGGGCGTGATCTCGGGAGCCTACGACGTCGTGATCGCCGCGGGTGTCGAGTCCATGGGCCGGGTGCCGATGGGCTCGAGTGTCCTGCCGGGCAGCGATCCGTTCGGTCAAATGGCGCAGCGTTATCCCGAAGGCCTTGTGCCGCAGGGCATCAGCGCGGAGTTGATCGCCGCGAAGTGGGGTTTTTCCCGGCAACAGCTCGACGAATTCTCCGCGAGTAGCCACGAAAAGGCCGCGGCGGCAACCAAAGAGGGCCGATTCGACAACGAACTGGCGCCGATCGCGGGCCTGACGACGGACGAGATCATCCGCCCCGGCACCACCGTTGACACGCTGGCAGGTTTGAAGCCGGCGTTCTACAACCCTGCGTACGAGGCACGCTTCCCGCAGATCACATGGGAGATCACCGCAGGCAACTCATCGCCGTTGTCGGACGGCAGCGCAGCGGTGTTGATCACCACCAGCGAAGCGGCACGGCTCCTCGGCCTGCGTCCGCTGGCCCGCATCCATACGGCCACGGTCGTCGGGTCGGACCCGCTGTACATGCTGACCGGCGTCATCCCCGCGACCGAAAAGGTCTTGGCGCGAGCAGGTTTGACGCTCGCCGACATCGATCTGTTCGAGGTGAACGAGGCGTTCGCACCTGTGGTCCTGGCGTGGGCACACGATGTCGGCGCTGATTTGGCGAAGACGAACGTCAACGGTGGCGCGATCGCGATCGGTCACCCGCTGGGTGCCAGCGGTGCGCGCATCATGACGACGATGGTCAACGCGCTCGAACAGCGCGGCGGCCGCTACGCGCTGCAGACGATGTGTGAGGCCGGCGGCATGGCCAACGCGACCATCATCGAGCGGCTGTAAGACTTGCCCCTCCCGATTGCACTCAGGGTCGTGATCCGGTGCCTTTCACGACCCTGAGTGCAATCTTCAAGTCCCTAGGCCCGCTGCAGTTCGAACAGCGGGATGACGCGGCTCGTCTTCGCTTGGTACTCACCGAAACCCGGCGCCAACTCGACAACCTTCGGATATGTCGCGTCCCGCTCCTCGGACGGCAACTCGCGCACGGTGACGTCGTAGGCGTCGGTGCCGACCTCGACGTGCGCCCGCGGGTTGGCCCGAACGTTGTGCACCCAATCGGGGTTGGTGTCAGCGCCCGCCTTCGATCCGACGATGATCATCTTGTCGTCGATCGTCAGGTAGGCCAGCGGAGCCAGCCGCGGCTGGCCCGACTTGGCGCCGGTGGTCGTGAGCAACAGAAGGGTCGCGCCTTCGAAGGGCCCGCCGACCTTCCCGCCGTTGACGCGGAACTCATCGACGATGTTCTTGTTGAACGCCTTCATCGTTTCTGCGTCGGGTATTTCAGTCATCAGATCTCCTTCAATGCAGGCAACAATTGTTCGGCTACGGATTCGGGCCGCGGGCGCAGCGAGCCGATCCGCAGGATCAGGTGTTGAGCGCCCGCGTCGACATAGCGGGCCAGCCAGTCAAGACATTCCTGGACCGAGCCGCCGCGGATTGCCTGGACGTGGCGCATCACGTCGAGCGGTTGGCCGTAGTAGGAGCGCAGGTACTCGTCGAGTTCGGCGTCGGCGCCCGCACCACTGAGGTTGACAGTCGCGTACAACGCCGGAGTGACCTCGCGGACCGCTTGTGCGCGAATCCGATCCCACGCTCGCGCATAGGCATTGGCGTCGGGCAGGTACGGCAGCCAGCCGTCATAGGTGGCCGACACGCGCTCGATGACTTTCGCCGTGTCCCCGCCCGCCAGCCACACCGGCGGCCCGCCCGCTTGCGCAGGCGGCAGCGCATCGGCGAATTCGCCTTGGCCACTCCATGTCTCACGCCACAGCGCGACAGTCTTGTCCAGTCGGGTGCCGCGCCCGGCGAACGGCATTCCGACCGCGTCGAATTCACGGCGGCTCTCCGGCAGCGGCGCGCCCGACCCGAGCCCGAGAATCAGCCTGCCGGCAGACAACTGGTCGACGGTGGCCGCCTGCGCGGCAGCAAGAAGCGGTTGGCGCAACGGCCCGATGAGCGCCGCGGTCCCGAGCGCGACCCGCTCCGTCACAGCCGCGACCGCGGACAGGATCGACAGTGGTTCGCCACGGGTCCGCGCCAAGAGTGAGTCACCGACCCACACCGAGTCGAAGCCGGCCGCTTCCGCGGTCCGGGCGTACTCGACCAGGCCCGGCGCGTCGTGCTGTCCCGTCATTGCGGTTTCCCGGCTGGGCAGCATGATCCCGACGCGCACCGGCATCGCGTCCTACGCCTTGTCGAGTTCGAAGATCGGGATCACGCGGCTGACCTTCGCCTGGAAATCAGCGAACTGCGGCGCGATCGCGGTGAGCTTGGGAACGATCGCCTCACGTTCGGCGCCCGTCAGTTCGCGTGCGATGACGTCGAAGGACTCGCCGCCCAGTTCGACGTGCGCGCGGGGATTGGCACGAAGATTGTGCACCCACGCCGGGTTGACGTCGGCGCCGCCATAACCCGCGACGACCACCAACTTCCCGTCGATGCGCTTGCACGACAACGGCGACAGTCGCGGCTCACCCGACTTGGCGCCGGTGGTTGTCAGCAGCAGCAACTCGTTGCCCTCGAAGGCGCCGACCTTGCCGTCGTTGGCGCGGAACTCGTCGGCGATCTTCGCGTTGAACGCTTTGGTCGTCTCGATGTCGGGTGGCTGGGTCATTGCTCCTTCAAGCTTTACACGCTTGGGGTCTATTCCCGGGGACTCGAGTATTGCAGTACCCGGTACAGCAGGTCAGCGGGGCGTGATGATCGGTTGATGACCGACACGAGCGGACCTGAGGTAGACGTCGTCGTGGTGGGCGCGGGGATTGCGGGTTTGTACCTGGCCTACCGGCTCAGCCGAGCGGGATACCGCATGCGGATTTTCGAAGCGAGCGATGACCTCGGCGGCACGTGGTACTGCAACCGCTATCCCGGGGCCCGCGTCGACATCCCCAGCATCGACTACATGTACAGCTTCGACCCTGATTGGCGCAGCGGGTGGCAATGGTCGGAGAAGTACGCCACCCAGCCCGAGATTTTGCGCTACTTGAACCACGTCGCCTACAAGCACGACCTGCGCCGCCACATCACCTTCTCGACCAGGGTGCAGCAGGCGCACTGGGACGACGAAGCCTCCCTGTGGCGCATCCATACCGACACCGGAGACGAAGTCACCACTCGGTTCGTCGTGATGGCCTCCGGATGTCTGTCCATACCGAAGCCTCCCGAGATCGACGGTCTTGACCGGTTCGCTGGCGAGGTGTATCTCACCAGCCGCTGGCCGCACGACCCGGTCGACTTCGCCGGCAAGCGCGTGGCCGTCATCGGAACGGGTTCCTCTGGGGTGCAGTCGATTCCGGCCATCGCCGAACAGGCGCAACAAGTGGTGGTTTTCCAGCGCACCCCAACGTTCTGCATCCCGGCGCACAACGGGCCGGTGACCCCGGAGATGCTCGCGCCACTCGACAACGAGGCCGAATACCGCGCCGCGGCAAAGGTGTCACCCAACGGCATCCCCGCAGAGCGCGACATCACCACGACGTTCAGCGTCTCGGAGGCCGTCCGCCAACAGCGCTACGAACGGGTATGGGAGCAGGGGCTGCTGCTGCAGTCGTTCACCGTGTTCGCCGACGTGCTCAGCAATCCCGCCGCCAACGACGAGTTCGCCGAATTCGTCAGGAACAAGATCCGCTCCATCGTCGACGATCCGCAGACAGCTCTCGAGTTGTGCCCGGGCGACTACCACATCGGGACGAAGCGGCCGTGCCTCGACACGAACTATTACGCCACCTACAACCTGCCGCATGTGCGCCTTGTCAACATCCGGAAGCACCCGATCAGAGAAATCACCCAAACCGGCATCGATACGGCCGACGAATCGTTCCCCGTCGACGTGATTGTGTTCGCCACTGGTTTCGACGCCATGACGGGTGCGATCACCGCCGTCGACATCAAAGGCCGCCACGGCTTGGCGCTGACGGAGAAGTGGGCCAATGGGCCGCAGACCTATCTCGGATTGACGACGGTCGGCTTCCCCAACCTGTTCCTCATCACCGGCCCGGGAAGCCCGTCGGTGCTGTCGAACATGACCGTTTCGATCGAACAGCACGTGGACTGGGTGCTCGACTGCCTCGGTCATATGAGCGCTTCCGGCCTTGACGTCATCGAGCCCACCGAAACGGCTGAGGCCGGGTGGATGCAACATGTCGCCGACTGCGGCGCCATCACGCTCTTCCCCACCGCCAACTCCTGGTACATGGGCGCCAATGTGCCAGGCAAGCCGCGAGTCTTCCTGCCGTACTGTGCGGGTGTCGACTTCTACCGCGCCAGCTGCGACGAAGTCGTCGCCCGAAACTACTTAGGCTTCACGCTGTCTGGTCCCGAGGGCTCTAAATGCAACGACGGTGTGGTCCGCCGGTTGCAGCCCGACGTCGAGATGGTCCTGATGGAAATGGCGGCGATGGAGCTGCCGCTGATGGAGTCGATGTCAGTACCGCAAGCCCGGGCGTTCTACTTGCAGATGCTCGCGGACCGGCCGCCTGGTCCGGATGTCGGTGAAATCGTCGACGGCGTATTGCCAGGGGCCGCAGGCGATCTCGCATACCGGCTGTATCGCCCCACAACGCCTGGCCCGCACCCCGTCGTCCTGTATTTCCACGGTGGCGGTTGGGTGGTTGGCGATGCCGTTTCAGATGAGCCGCTGTGCAGAGACCTCTGCGCCCGCACCGACGCGATCGTCATCTCGGCGGATTACCGCCACGCACCGGAGCACCGGTTCCCTGCGGCGGTCGACGACGCCCTGGCCGCGCTGCGGTGGGTCGCCGACAACGTCGAGACGCTCGGCGGCCGTCCGGGCGGAGTCGCGGTGGCCGGGTGGAGCGCAGGTGCCGGGCTTTCTGCGGTGGTCTGCCAACTGGCGCGAGACATGGGCGGTCCGCACATCGTCGGGCAGGTCTTGTTGACACCGCCCGCGAGCGGTGGCACCGCGATGACGTCATTCGTCGAGAACGCCGAGGGCTACCTGTTGACGACGCCGCTGACCGAGTGGTTCTACAACCACTACATCGATGAAGCCCAGCGCAGCGACCCGCGCTTCGCGCCGTTGCGTGCCGACGATTTGTCCGGGCTACCGCCCGCGATCGTGGTAACCGCAGAGTTCGACCCGTTACGGGACGACGGCAGGGCATACGCCGCCGCGCTGGCGGCAGCGGGCGTCCCTACCGAGCACCTCGGCGCCAGGGGCCACACCCACCACTCGCTGACGATGGTCGACGTGGTGCTTTCGGGTGCCTCGATACGCGCTCAGATGGCCGAGGCACTGCGCCGCTTCTTTGCGGCGGTTCGCACACCCGAGCCGGCTTAGTCCTTTTTCTCGGGTTTCGCGTCGATTCCCGATTCCTTGCGCTGCTGCGGCGTAATCGGCGCGGGTGCACCGGTCAGCGGGTCGACGCCGCCGCCGGATTTCGGGAACGCAATGACCTCGCGGATCGAATCCATGCCCGACAGCAGCGAGTTGATCCGGTCCCACCCGAATGCGATGCCGCCGTGCGGCGGTGCGCCAAAGGTGAACGCCTCCAACAGGAATCCGAACTTCTCCTCGGCTTCGGCCTTGTCGATGCCCATCACCGCGAACACCTTTTCCTGAATGTCGCGGCGGTGGATACGGATCGAGCCGCCGCCGATCTCGTTCCCGTTGCACACCACGTCGTATGCGTCGGCCAGCACGGCACCCGGGTCGGTGTCGACGCTGTCGGCGAACTCCGGCTTGGGTGCGGTGAACGCGTGGTGCACCGCCGTCCACGCACCCGAGCCAACGGCCACGTCGCCGTGCGCGGTCGCCTCGTCGGCGGGTTCGAACAGCGGCGGGTCGACGATCCAGGTGAAGGCCCACGCGTTCGGGTCGATCAGGTCCTGCCGCCTGGCGATTTCGATGCGGACCGCACCGAGCAGCCCGCGCGACGACTTGGCCGGGCCTGCCGAAAAGAAGATGCAGTCACCGGTCGATGCGCCGACGTGTGCGGCCAGCCCCTCGCGCTCGGCGTCGGACAGGTTCTTGGCCACCGGGCCGCCGAGCGTGCCGTCGTCGTTCACCAGCACGTAGGCCAGCCCACGGTGGCCGCGCTGCTTGGCGAACTCCTGCCAGCCGTCGAGCGTGCGCCGCGGTTGCGAGGCCCCGCCCGGCATCACCACGGCCCCGACGTAGGGCGCCTGGAACACCCGGAAGGGGGTATCGGAGAAGTAGTCGGTGCACTCGACGAGCTCCAGACCGAACCGCAGATCGGGTTTGTCGGACCCGTACAGCCGCATCGCGTCGGCGTATGTCATGCGCGGCAACGGGGTTGGCACGTCGTAACCGATCAGCGCCCACAACGCCTTGACGATCTCCTCGGAGATCGCGATGACGTCCTCGGTGTCGACGAAGCTGAGCTCCATGTCGAGCTGGGTGAACTCGGGTTGACGGTCGGCGCGGAAGTCCTCGTCGCGATAGCAGCGGGCGATCTGGTAGTAGCGCTCCATGCCTGCCACCATCAGCAGCTGTTTGAACAGCTGCGGACTCTGCGGCAGCGCGTAGAAGCTTCCCGGCTGCAAGCGGGCGGGCACCAGGAAGTCGCGGGCGCCCTCGGGCGTGGACCGTGTCATCGTCGGAGTCTCGATCTCGACGAAGTCGTGTCGGGCAAGCACCTCGCGGGCGGCAGCATTTGCCTTGGAGCGCAATCGAATTGCGTTGCCAGGACCTTCGCGGCGCAAATCAAGGTAGCGGTATTTCAGGCGGGCCTCTTCGCCTGCGGTCTCGTCGAGTTGGAACGGCAGTGGCGCGCTCTCCCCCAGTACCGTCAGCGATGTCGCGTTGACTTCGATTTCGCCGGTGGGGATCTCGGGATTCTCGTTGCCCTGCGGCCGGATCTCGACGACACCGTCCACCGCGATGCAGAACTCGGCGCGCAGCCGGTGCGCCTGGGCCAGCACGTCACCCTCACGGAACACCACCTGCGCGACCCCCGACGCGTCGCGCAAGTCGATGAAGATGACGCCGCCATGGTCGCGACGACGCGCCACCCAACCCGCGAGCGTCACCTTCTGCCCGGCGTCGGTGGACCGCAGCGAACCGGCGGCATGTGTGCGCAGCACGAAATCTCCCTGTTGATGGCCTGACGAGACGATTGCCAAGTGTAGAGGGGGGCTGACCGCCGGTAACTTGGCGATGGTGGGCACCAGCATCGCTCTGATCGGACCCGGCGCCATCGGCGCAACCGTTGCCGCCTACCTGCACGCCGCTGGCCACCCTGTCCTGCTGTGCGGGCACAGACCGCGCTCATCGATCGAGGTCCGGCCCGACGACCAGGCGCCGATCACGCTGCCGGGACCCGTGCACGCTGATCCGGCCGAGGTCGACGGACCCGTCGACGTGGTGTTCATCGCCGTCAAGGACACCCAGAACGAGCAGGCCGGCGTGTGGTTGGCGGGGCTGTGCGACAACCGCACGGTGGTGTGTGTGCTGCAGAACGGCGTCGAGCAGGTCGAGCGGGTGGGCCGGTTCTGCCCGACATCGACGGTGGTGCCCGCGGCCGTCTGGCTGTCCGCAGAAGTCCAGCCGGAGGGTTGGGTGCGGGTGCGCACCGAGCCGCGGCTGGTGCTGCCGGATAGCGAGGCAGCCGCGGTACTGGCGGAGTTGTTGCGACCAGCTGGGGTGATCGTCGAGCTGGATCCCGACTTCCGCACCGCGGCATGGCACAAGCTGCTGGTCAACGCCGTCGTCGCGGTCATGGTGCTGACCGGTCGGCGCTCGGGCGCGTTCCGTCGCGACGACGTGGCCGCCTTGGGGCGGCGGTATCTGGCCGAATGCCTCGCCGTAGCACGCGCCGAGGGCGCCAACCTGGATGATGACGTGATCGACGAGATCATCGGCATGCTGGCGCAGGCCCCGCCGGACATCACCACCTCGATGCTGACCGACCGCGAAGCGGGCCGGCCGCTGGAGTGGGACATCCGCAACGGCGTGATCCTGCGCAAGGCCGCCGCGCACGGCATCGCCGCTCCGATCAGCGAAGTGCTGGTGCCGCTATTGGCTGCGGCAAGCGACGGCCCCGGCTAGACACCGTCATCTACTGTGTATGGCCATGCACGCTTGTGAACGCGTCGGCCTGGACTTCATCGACAGCGCACCGTTTCGCTTCGTCTCCACCGTCGACCTCGCGATCACGCCCGAGCAGGTGTTCGAGATCCTCGACGATGCCGAGTCGTGGCCACAGTGGGCAACCGCGATCACAAAGGTGACGTGGACCAGTCCGCAACCCCACGGCGTAGGCACCACCCGCACGGTCGACATGCGCGGCGGCATCGTCGGCGACGAGGAATTCCTGGCGTGGGAGCCCTTCACGCACATGGCTTTTCGGTTCAACCAAGCCTCGAGCCGCAGCATCGCGGCGTTCGCCGAGGACTACCGCATCGTGCCGACGACCACCGGCTGTCATCTGACGTGGGTGATGGCGATGCAGCCGAACGGTTTCGCCAGCCGCATCGGAATGACCCTTGGCCGCCCGCTGATGGCGCGGACATTCCAGAAATTCCTCTACAACTTGCGGGATTACGCCGCCAAGCGCTACGCGAGAACCTAGTACTCGTCGAAACGGTATTCCAGCAGCGAAAGTTCGAGAACGACCCTGCTGGAATACAGTTTCGGCGGAAGCTAGTGCAGGCCCGCCCAGGCCTTGCGACGGTCCGCGTCCGGATCTTCCACGACCATGTCGTGCGCCGACAAAATCACCCGGGTGCAGCGACGGTCGGTGTCGTACATCGGCCAGTCGTGTCCGTTGGACCAAACGATCTGGCCGGTCTCCCACCCCTGCGCCGCGAAGTCCAGCCACGCACGCTGCATGCGCCTGCCGACGGGCGGTTGCAGCCGACGCCCGAGCGGATGCAGCTTGCGTCCGATGAACGAGGCATAGCTGTGCTGGATGTGCACGATCTCGCTGCCGTGCGTGGCGCCGAGGCCGAGAAGCCGCAGGCTCCAACCGAAATGGTCGAATCGGTACATGTGCGTCGGCGCGTGCGCACTGTAAGCGTCGGCGAATGCCCACGCGCCACGACCGAACATGACGTCCGACCCGAACGCGACGAGCGCGCGTCTCCGCGGGTAGTCGGGATACGCGGCCAACACCTGTTGCTTGGCGTCGGGAGCGACACGGTTGAGGTACGAGTCGATCGACGCGACGGTCGTCGGCAGCATCGGCGGCTTGGTCCAGGCGAACATCGACGCCTCGTGGCTGTTGGTGCCGATGATCAACGGCACCCGCGCTAGTGCGCCCGCGCGGGCGGCTTCGACAGGATGGCGCGGCAGCAGGTCGACGCCGTAGGTCAGGCCATAGGCAAGCGTCGGGGTCCTCGCGGCGCTCTTGAGCTGCAGCATGCCCGCGGCACGGCGCAGTTGGCGCTGCGGAAGCCCCTTCACCTCGTCGGCACTGACACCTAGCCGCTTCAGGAAGTCGTGAGCCTGCCTGGCCCGCAGTTCGCGGTCGGCGATCAGCGGCAGCGCCGGGCTCTGCGCGATCGCGCGGCGGAACAGGCCGTCGGCGGCGGGACTGGCCAATAACGCCAGCACCGACGTTGCGCCTGCCGATTCGCCGAACACGGTCACCCGATCGGGATCACCGCCGAATGCGGCGATGTTGTCCTTGATCCATCGCAACGCGGCGATCTGATCGCGCAGGGCGAGGTTGTCGTCGAATCCGTCGCCCAGATCGCTCAGCTCGAAACCGCCGAACACGCCGATCCGGTAGGTGACGTTTACCACCACCACATTTCCATTGGCGGCCAGCCGCGAGCCGTTGTAGAGCTGAAACTGACCGGCCCCGTAGACGAATGCGCCACCGGGAATCCACACCATCACGGGCAGGGAAGCGGTGGTATCGGGCGACCACACCGTCAGGGTCAGACACGCTTCGTCGCGCACCTTCGGGTCGTCGCGACCGCCGCCGACGAACGACTTGCTCTGCGGCGGGAGCGGTCCATGTTCGAACGCGTCGCGCACGCCGGTCCACGGGCCCAGCGCACCGGGTGCCAGGAACCGGCGTTCACCGATTGGCTGCTCGGCGTACGGCACGCCGCGCCAGACCTCGACACCACCGTCGGTGGTGCCGCGAAGATCTCCCAGTGCAGTGTGCGCGATGGTCGAATGTCCCAGAAGGACTGCCACCCCTAAATCGTAGTGTGCAAAGCTGGACACGCCGGGGTCTGAACGGGTGTGGCGAGCGACGGAGCGGGGCAATGACCTTCAACGAGGGTATGCAGATCGACACCAGCAACATCTCCACCGGAGGTGGGCCTGGGCCTGGTCGCGGAATCGCGATCGGTGGCGGACTCGGTGGCTTGTTGATCGTCGTTGTCGCGCTGTTCCTCGGTGTCGATCCGAGCTCGGTGATGCCCCAGCAACAAGAGATCGACGCGGGCGGCGTGCAGGCGCCCGGTTACGACCTGAGCCACTGCAAAACCGGTGCGGATGCCAACAAGTACGTCGAATGTCGGGTGGTTGCGACGACGAACTCGGTGGACGGAGTGTGGCAGCAGCTGATGCGTGGATATACGCCCCCGCACACCATGCTGTTTCACGGTTCGGTGCAGACCGGCTGCGGACCCGCCGACACGTCGGTCGGCCCGTTCTACTGCCCTGTCGATAAGACCGCCTACTTCGACACGGACTTCTTCGAGGTGCTCGTCAACGAATTCGGTTCCAGCGGTGGACCGTTGGCGCAGGAATATGTCGTTGCCCACGAATACGGCCACCATGTGCAGGACCTCAAAGGCGTCCTCGGCCGAGCGCAGCAGGACCCCACCGGCGCGGAGGGTGGCGGCGTGCGGACCGAACTGCAGGCCGACTGCTACGCCGGCGTATGGGCGCATTACGCGGCAATCACCAAACAGGAAAGCACCGGTGTGCCGTTCCTGGAGCCATTGAGCGACAAGGACATTGCCGATGCGTTGTCAGCGGCTTCCTCCGTCGGCGACGACCGCATTCAGAAGCAGGCGACGGGCCGCATCAACCCCGAGCAATGGACCCACGGGTCGTCAGCGGAGCGGCAGAAGTGGTTCACGGTCGGTTACCAGACCGGCGATCCCAACAAGTGCGACACCTTCGCAACCGACAACCTTGGTTAGGCCACCAACGGCCGTCGACGCCGTCGCCGAACGCTACCTCGAGACGTTCGCCGCGCTGGACCCATGCGCGGCAACGGAAATGGGCATCCTCGGCCACGACGACGACGTCACCGACTACTCCCCCGACGGCGTGGCGGCCCGCGTCGACGCCGCCCGTTCGGCACTGCGTGAGCTGGAGAGCACGACCCCGGTCGACGAGGTCGACCATGTGACGGTCGCGGCGATGCGTGAACGGCTCGGCCTGCAGATCGAATTGCACGACGCCGGCCTGGATGTCGGCGATCTGAACGTGATCGCGTCGCCGCTGCAGTCCATGCGTGACGTGTTCGACTTGATGGCGACCGACACCGACGAGGACTGGGCGCTGATCGGCAAGCGGATGTCAAGGGTGCCCGAGCGTGTCCGCGGCTACACCGAGGCGCTGCGGGCGTCCGCGGCGGCCGGACATGCACCAGCGGCCCGTCAGGTGGCGCGCGGCGTCCAACAGTCGGCACAGATTCAGCAACTGTTCGTGGCGATGGTGTCCGACGCCGCGCCTGGAAACGACGTGCTGCACGCGGACTTGCAGCAATATGCTGCGGCGGCCGCCGAAGCCTACGCCACGCTTGCCGCGGCATTGCGCGACGAGATCGCGCCACACGCCCGGCAGGACGACGCCTTCGGCCGCGATGCATACCGGCTGCTGTCGCGCGAATTCCTCGGCACTGCCGTCGACCTCGACGAGACCTACCAATGGGGTCTCGAACGGTTGGAAAGCATTGTCGCCGAGCAGGAGTCGATTGCAAACCGGCTCTATCCCGGAGCTTCGGTCAGCGAGGCGATCCGGCGACTGGACGACGAACCGCGGTATCTGGTGCATGGCACCGACGCGCTACAGGCATGGATGCAAAACCTGTCCGATCGCGCCGTCGACTCATTGGCGGATACGCACTTCGACATCGCACCCGCGCTGCGCAGGCTGGAGTGCCGGATCGCGCCGACGCATACGGGTGGCATTTACTACACGGGCCCATCGGAAGACCTGAGTCGCCCTGGCCGGATGTGGTGGTCCGTCCCGCCCGGCGTCAACACCTTTCGCACCTGGCAGGAAACGACCACGGTGTTCCATGAGGGGGTGCCGGGCCACCACCTGCAGGTTGGGCGCGCAGTCGTTTCGTCGGACCGATTGAACCGGTGGCGGCGGATGGGCTGCTGGGTGTCGGGGCACGGCGAGGGGTGGGCGCTGTACGCCGAGCGTCTGATGGCCGACCTCGGCTGGCTCGACGATGCCGGCAACCGGATGGGAATGCTTGACGCGCAACGCTTCCGGGCTGCGCGCGTGGTGATCGACATCGGCGTGCACTGCGGACTGACCGCGCCCGACGGCGGCCGATGGGACGCGGAACGGGCCTGGGTGTTCCTGCAGTCGCACAGCGCGATGACGGAGGAGCATCTGCGCTTCGAGTTGGACCGCTACCTGGGCTGGCCCGGCCAGGCGCCGTCGTACGCGATCGGCCAGCGGATCTGGCAGCAGCTTCGCGACGAGATGCTCGGTCGAGGGTTGTCATTGAAGGAGTTCCACGGCAGCGCGCTCGATCTCGGCGGGCTGCCGTTGGACGTGCTTCGGTCGGCGCTGCTCGCCGATTTCGCCGCTAGCTGATCGGCATTCGTCGCACCCGCTGGAACATTTAGCGTTCCGTCGGCCACGGTGACCCGATTCCGCCGACCGGATTCGTGAAGAGGCTGCCACACTGGTGGCGTGACACCTGAGCCAATCGAGCCCGACACCAAGGACTGGACCTGGGTGCTGTCGCGGCCCTGCCCGGAGTGCGGATTCGATGCGACATCCGTGCCCTACAGCACGGTCGCCGATCGGATCCGCGGCGACGCGACCGAGTGGATGCGTCGCCTTGCCGAACCCGACGCCGCACAACGCCGGCAGCCCACGGTGTGGTCCACGCTGGAATACGGTTGCCATGTCCGCGACGTCCACAGGATCTTCAACCACCGAGTGCAGTTGATGCTCACCGAGGACGACCCGCAGTTTCCGAACTGGGACCAGGACGAAACCGCGATCGCCGACGACTACGCGTCCCAGCACCCCGCCACCGTGGCCACCGAACTGTTCGATGCCGCAAGCGTCGTCGCCGACACCTACGCCCATGTGCCCGACGACGGGTGGTCGCGGCGCGGCCTGCGCAGCAACGGCAGCGAATTCACCATCGCGACAATCGCGGTCTACCACTTGCACGACGTCATGCACCACGCGCACGATGTCGACCATGGCTGAAGACAAACCGCTGGCCGGCAAGGTCGCCTACGTGACAGGAGCCGCACGCGGACAAGGGCGTTCGCATTGCATCCGGCTGGCGCGGGCAGGCGCCGACATCGTCGCGATCGACGCGTGCGCGCCGGTCGCCGAACACAACGGATATCCGCCTGCGACGCCGGAGGACCTCGCGGAGACGGTGAGCCTGGTCGAGGGCGAGGGTCGCAAGATCGTCGCCGACGAGGTCGACGTCCGGGACGCCGCAGGACAGCAGCGCGTGGTCGCCGGCGCGCTGGAACAGTACGGTCGCCTCGACATCGTGGTCGCGAATGCCGGCGTGATGAATTGGGGTCGGCTGTGGGAGATTTCGGCGCAGCAGTGGCAGGAAGTCCTCGACATCAACCTCACCGGCGTGTGGAACACCATCAAGGCCGCGGTGCCGCCGATGATCGAGGCGGGCAACGGCGGCTCGATCATCGCGATCAGTTCGGCGGCAGGCATCAAGGCCGTTCCCGGTTGCGGCCATTACTGCGCCAGCAAGTTCGGCGTCGTCGGGCTGACGAACTCGTTGGCGGTCGAACTCGGTGAATTCGGTATTCGAGTCAACTCGGTGCACCCGTACGGCACCGACACTCCGATGGGCAACGACACCGCGATGTGGCAGATCTTCGCCGACCACCCCAACTACATCCACAGCTACTCGCCCGGCGCGCTGCCCACCGAATCGCTGGCCGCCCCGGACCTGATCTCCGACATCGTGGTGTGGCTCGCCAGCGACGCGTCGTCATTGGTGACCGCGGCCCAAATCCCCGCTGACAAGGGATATTTGAAGATCTAGAGCCGCGACTGCTCCTTGATGGCGGTGTCGGTCGTGCGCAGCGGCCGGATCAACGCGTCCTGCGCGAACGATGCGATCAGCTCGCCCTCCTCGGTGTGCACGGCGCCGCGCACATACGACATGCCTGCGCCGACCTGGGTGCTCTCATGCGTGTAGAGGAGCCAGCCCTCCCATCGGAACGGCTCGTGAAAGCTCACCGTGATCGTCATCGGTGCCGTCGACACCGTCAGGTGCGCCTGCGCGGTGCCGATGCCCTCATGCGCGCGCATAGTCGTCGAAATACCAAGGTGCCCAGTGAAATACGCGATCAGCGCCTTGGCGAGATCGTCGCGGGCGGGGATCGGGTCGTAATGCAGCCAGGCATACAGCTCCGGGGGACCCACCTCGTCGGGGCTGTTCACGTCGACGACGTCGACCAAACGCAGCTGCCGTCCGTCCATCGGCATTTCTGCGACATTGGCATCGTCGGGTCCGACGACGTCAGGGCGTGGCAGATGGTGCCGGATCACGTCAGCGGTCGGCACGTCCGTGAGCACCGTCGCGGTGATGCAGCGCTTGCCGTTCTGCTTGGCGGCGACGATCGCGGTCGCCGTGGACCGGCCCTCGCTCACGACGTCTAGCTCCAGCTCGACCGGCCCCGCGCCGACCATCACGGCGCGCGCGAACACCGCGGACACCGAGCGCACCGATTTCTCCGGGAACCGTTTGGCCACAGCGACAATCGCCTGGGCCAGCACCTGCGTGCCCTCCACCACCTGGCGCTCGTCCTCGCCGGCGGGACCCGTCTCTGCGATGAAGCGGTTCTCCCCGTCCTGGCGGACGTCGAACAAATCGAGCAGACCGGCAACGGTCCACGTCTGCGCTGAGTCTGTCGTCATGGGACGGAACAGTAACCGAGCTTCTGCAAAAGCGGTAACGTCATTACCATGACGAAGTCCAGCGGGCCGCCGGATGCCGCGGGCGTCGACACCGAACCGCGCGAGAGGCGCTTCATGAAGTCGGCGCTGGCGATCCTGGGTGAGACAGGCCGCACCGACTTCACGGTGCTCGAGGTCGTCGAGCGGTCCAAGACCTCGCTGCGGTCCTTCTACCAGCACTTCACCACCAAGGATGAGTTGCTGCTCGCGCTGGTCGACAAGATCATGTCGGAGTCGACGAAGAAGTGGCGCGAGGACACCACCGGCGTCGAGAGCGCCGCAGCGCTGCGGATCCTGATCGACCGCATCTGCACACCCGCCGAATCCAGCACCCAGGACAGGGTGAACCGCGGCCTGACCAACTACAACGACCACCTCGCCGAGACGCTGCCCCGCGAGTACGCCAGGGTGCTGTCTCCGCTGCACGAGCTGATCAAGGACATCATCAACCGCGGCATCGACGAGGGCACATTTCGCACGGGCATCGCCGTCGACGCCACCGCGGCGCTGATCATGCAAACGGCGCTGGGCGCCATGCGACTGCAGGTCCTGGGCGCCGAACTGAACGGCGCCCCTATCGACGCCGGACACATCTACGAGTTCTGCCTCGCCGCCCTCGCGCGGCCGGGCAACGTCGCCTGACCTGCGCCGCACCGACCGCAAACCGTTTCTCCCGGGGTGGTGTTTTCGCTGGTCGAGACGTGGTAATGTCATTACCAGTTACCGCCAATGAGACTTCCAGGAGGCGAATATGACCCGCAAGCTTCCCTATCCGGTGTTCGACGCCGACAACCACTTCTATGAGCCCAAGGAAGCGCTGACCAAGTTCCTGCCGGAGCACCGCAAGCACGTCATCGACTACATCGAGGTCCGGGGCCGCACCAAGATCATGGTGCGCAACCAAGTCAGCGACTACATCCCCAATCCCACCTTCGAGGTCGTCGCACGGCCCGGCGCGCAGGAGGACTACTTCCGCCACGGCAGCGGCGGCAAGAGCTTCCGCGAGGTGATGGGCAAGCCGATGAAGGCCATCCCCGCGTTCCGCGATCCGGCCGCGCGGATGGAGGTCATGGACGGCCTCGGACTGGACTACTCACTGATGTTCCCGACGCTGGCCAGCCTGGTCGAGGAGCGCATGAAAGACGATCCCGCGCTCATCGCCGACGTCATCCACGCGCTCAACGAGTGGATGTACGAAACGTGGCAGTTCGACTACGAAGGCCGCATCTTCTCCACGCCCGTCATCAACCTCGGGATCGTCGACCGGGCGCTCGAGGAACTGCAGTGGTGTCTGGAGCGCGGCGCCAAGACCGTCCTCGTGCGCCCCGCCCCGGTGCCCGGCCTGCGCGGCACCCGGTCCTTCGGCACCGAGGAGTTCGACCCGTTCTGGGACGCCTGCGTCAAGGCGGGCATCCCGGTTTCGATGCACGCGTCGGATTCCGGCTATGCGGAGTACCTCAACGACTGGGAGCCTGCCGACGAGTTCCTGCCCTTCAAGCCGACGGCGTTCCGCATGGTGTCAATGGGCAAGCGCCCCATCGAGGATTCGATGGCCGCGCTGGTGTGCCACGGCGCGCTGACCCGCAACCCCGACCTTCGCATCCTGTCCATCGAGAACGGTGCTGACTGGGTGCCGTACCTGTTCAAGCAGTTCGAGAACACGTACAAGAAGATGCCGCAGGCGTTCCCGGAGAATCCGATCGAGGCGTTCAAGCGCGGCGTCTACGTCGCGCCGTTCTGGGAGGACGATTTCGCGCAGATGGCCGACCTGTGTGGCGTCGACCGGGTGATCTTCGGATCGGACTGGCCGCATCCGGAAGGGTTGGCCGAGCCGACCCACCTGATCGACGACTTGCAGGGACTTGATGACGAGGGGCAACGAAAGGTCATGGGCGGCAACATGATCGATCTCTTCAAGGTGCCCAACCAGATCGTCCACAACCCCGACGTGCCACCCCTCGTCATACCCGCCTGAACGGACTACATGACCGACGAGACAAATCCAGAACAGCTGCTCTTCGCCTCGACGACCCAGTCGTTTCTGGAAAAGGAAGCGTCGCTGAGCCGACTGCGGGAACTCCACGCCGCCGGCGCGTCCTTTGAGGCCGACTGGTGGCGGCGAGCCGCCGAGTTGGGCTGGACGAGCCTGCTTGTGCCAGACGAGCTAGGCGGCGGCAGCGTATCCGGTGACGGTGTCGCCGATCTGGCGCTGGTCGCCGAACTCGCGGGCAGGACCGTCGCACCTGGGCCGCTGCATCCGGTCAGCACGGTGTTGGCCGGTCTGGTCGAGGCGCCCGAAAACCACGAAGCGACAATCGAATCCCTGCTCTCGGGTGAGATCGTCGGGTCGTGGGCGGTTTACGAGCCGAGCAGGCCCTGGTCGCCTCTGGGCGCGACGGTGACCGCCACCCGCACACCGACGGGCTACCGGATCGATGGAGCGAAGGACCGCGTCGAGGCGGGTGCAGAGAGCGCGGTGCTGTTGGTGGTCGCGCAATGTGACGGTGCACCACGCCAGTTCCTGGTGCCGACGGACGCGCCCGGCGTACGCGTCGAGGCGCAGCAGTCAATCGACCTTGTGAAGAGTTACGCGCATGTGCATTTCGACGGTGTCGAGGTCGACGAGTCCGCTGCCGTGGGATCGGCTGAGCAGACGCCCGATCTGATCGCGCGACAGAGCCAGATCGCCCAGATGCTGCAGTGCGCCGAAGTGGTCGGCATCCTTGACACGGTGCTGGCCTTCACCATCCAGTGGGGATTCGACCGGCATTCGTTCGGCCGACCCATCGGCTCTTACCAGGCGCTCAAACACAAGTACGCCGACCTCAAGATCTGGTTCGAGGCATGCCGCGCAACGACGAAGGCAGCGGTCGCCGCGGTGGCTTCGCGGTCGCCTGACGCGGAGATGGCCGTCAGCGTCGCGAAATCCTATGTGGGCGAACATGCCCCGGGCATGCTGCAGGACTGCATCCAGCTACACGGCGGCATCGGCGTGACGTGGGAACACGACCTGCACCTGTACCTGCGCCGAGTCACGTTGTACCGGTCGATGTTCGGCACGCCCGAAGACCACAACCTGCGCGTCTATGCACTGACGAAGGCTGCCTCATGACGGAGACGACAGCAGCGCCGGTCGCGACCGAGTCGGTCGACGAATTTGCCGCTCGCGCACGGGCGTGGCTGGCGGCGAACATGCCGCGCATCGATCGGGATAATCCGCCTGAAGCCGACCGTGGCGAAGAGGCACCGTGGTTGCGCGCCCGCGAGTTGCAGAAGATGCTGTGGGACGGCGGATTCGCCGGCATCTGCTTCCCGCGGGAGTACGGCGGCCTGGGGCTGCCGATCGCCTATCAGAAGGCGTTCGACACCGAATCACGCAATTACGAAATGCCGGTCATCCTCAACACGCCGACCTTCACGATCTGTGCGGCGACGATCCTGGACACCGGATCGGAAGAACAGAAGCGCCAACACATTTCCGGTGTGCTTCGCGGTGACGAAGTACTGGTGCAGCTGCTGTCCGAACCCAGCGGTGGGTCCGATCTGGCCGGTGTCATCACCCGCGCCGACCGCGTCGGCGACAAGTGGGTGATCAACGGCGCCAAGACATGGAGCACCAGCGCGTTCGCGGCCGACTACGGTTTGATGCTGGCGCGCACCAACTGGGAGGTGCCCAAGCATGAAGGCCTGACCATGTTCCTGGTGCCGATCAACAGCCCAGGCATCACGCTTCGACGCATCAAGCAGGTCAATGGATCGGTCGAGTTCTGCGAGGAGTTCTTCGACAACCTCGAACTCGGCGACGACGCCGTCGTCGGCGAGGTCAACGAGGGCTGGCACGTCGCCTCCCGGCAGCTCTACCATGAGCGCCGCGCGGTTGGCGGCGGCTCGGAATTCGCCAGTGGCATTGGCGCCGAAGGCAAGACCGACATGCCCATCGACTACGTCGAGCTGCTGGAGAAGACGGGGCAGGCCGACAACGAACGCGTGCGCGAGATGGCTGGCAGGGCGTTGGTGCATCGAGCGGTGCGTGAGCAGCTGATCGACCACGTCTACCACGGCGTCCTCGACGGCTCACTGCCTCCGGCCGCGGGCTCGATCATCCGGGTAACGCACGCCGAAACTCACCATCTCGAGTTCGACACGGTGCTGGCGATCACGGGCACGTCGGCAGTGGTCGACGGCGGCGATGACTCGCTGCGCTTTGGCGAGCGCTACCTGTCGCGGCAGGCTGCGGCGCTGGGCGGCGGCACCACTGAGATCGCAAAGAACATCATCGGCGAACGCGTGCTCGGCTTCCCGCGTGAGTACGCCGCCGACCGCGGTGTGCCGTTCAATCAGGTCAAGCGCAACAAGAGCTGAGGCCCTTCGTGAAACTGCGCACAGATCGCGGTTTCGGCGAAAATCGCGATCTCACCGCAGTTTCGGCGATTGATTGGATAGAAGTTCCGGCTTGAGCAGCAACGTGGGCAAAGTCGTCGCGAGCCACCGCTGATAGCGATCGACCGACCAACCGAGGTCGGCCGTCAGGATCGAATACGTTGTCGGCGAGATGATCAAACCCATCACGTCGGCGGCCTCGGCGCGCGTCACCCCCGACGCAAGCGCGTCCGGGTCGAGTTGGTTGACCCATGCACGGCAGTCCGACCGCAGTCGGGAAATCAGGTCTGCGCGCAGTTCACCGAGCGCTGGATCTACCGACGCAGACTGCTCCACCACCCGCAGCAGCGCAGCGACGCGGTCGTTGATCCCGCGAACCATGGCCGCATGTTCGGAGAACACGGCGCAATACTGCCTCGGATGCACGCCGTCGAATCCGGGCATGCGCTGCCGGATAGGGACAGCTTCGAAATCACCCGTCAGCAGATAGTCGTAGGCACGGGACAGCACACCCGCTTTGGATCCGAACGTGGCGTAGATGGTTTGCGCTGAAACGCCTGCGGCAGTGGCGATCTGACCGATCGATGTAGAGCCGAAGCCGACTTCGAGAAACAGCGCGATCGCCTCTTCGAGGATGCGCTGGTGCCGCGCTTCGGCGTCAGCCTGCCGTCGCGTGCTGTCGTATTTGCGACGCGAGTCGCTGTCCCTTGACACCTCGCACCGCCTTTCTTTATAGTCCGCTCTAATCAATATAGCTTGCTCTATCCAAACTACACCCCGGAGGCTGCCGTGACCGCTGTCCCCATTCAGGCTGATCTGGATTGGTCCATCATCCGCGACCAAGCCGGCGCATTCGTCACAACCGAGTACGCGTCGCTTAATCGCGCCGGTTCTCCGGTGACGTGGCCGGTGACCCCGTACCTCGGCGAGCACACCATCGACATCTCGACTGGCCTGACGTATCCGCTGAAGGCCGAGCGCGCTCGTCGCAACCCGAAGGTGACGCTGTCGTTCTCGCAGCCGCGCGGCTCCGGACTCGAACAGCCGGCGACATTCGTCGTCCAGGGCTTGGCGACGGTGCGCGACGCCGATCTGCAAGCCAACGCCGCACGCTATTTGAAGGTTTCACAAGAGCGGCTGCCGCAAACGTATGCGAGCATCCCGACGGCCATGTTGCGTGGCATGGCGTTCTACTGGGCGCGGATCTGGATCGAGGTCACGCCGGTGCGCGTATTGTGGTGGCCCAGTGGTGATCTCGACGCCACGCCGCAGATCTGGATGCCGGATGCGGCGCCTCCGGTGCCGCCGTCTGATCCCGCGCCCGCCGGTCGTGGGGCCGGGTCGTGGAAGACGACCGCTCCGGTTGACTGGAAGTCACGGACCCGCGGCGCGTTGGACCGGCTCGGCATGCCAGTCCTGACGACCGTGACGCCGGACGGGTGGCCGTTGCCGTTGCGGGTGCGCGATGCCGAACAGACGTCGACGGGGTTCCGCGTGCGGCCACCGGCGGGCGTCGATGTGGTCGGCGGTCCTGCCGCCCTGACGTTCCACAGCCACGGCGAGGTGTTCGACAGTCAGGAGAACATCACACTCGTCGGTCGCTCGCATGGGAATCCCGAGGGCACAGTCGATTTCGAGGTGCAGCGGACGCTCAACGACTTCATCGTGCCCAAGAACCCGATTTACAGGGCCATCTACATGCTGTCGGCGGGCCGTCGGCTGAGCAAGCGACTGGACGCGGAGGCGGCGCGCCGCGGCCAGTCGGTGCCACGATTCGTAGATCTCGGCTTCAACAAGGGCTAGAACACCGCGAACCGAGCCGCGAATCAAAACAACGTGGGCTGCAGGACCTCGGCGGGGGCAACCGCCGGGGCCTCTGCCGCTCGAAACGACCGCCGGTCGGGCGCAAGACCGTACTTGGCCACCAACGGTGTCACGCGGTCGTGCAGCATCTTCTTGTAGTCCGAGGGCAGATACGCTCCGCGCCTGTACAACTCGCGATACTCCCCCACCAACTCCGGGTGCGACCGGGCCAACCATGCCATGAACCATCCGCGAGTCGAGCCGCGTAGGTGCAGGCCGAACACCGTCACACCCGTCGCGCCGGCCGCGGCGATCTGAGCCAGCAGCGCATCGAGATGCTCGACGGAGTCGGTCAACCGCGGCAGCACCGGCGCCACCATGACGTGACAGCCAAGGCCCGCCTCACGAATTGCTGAGATCAATCCCAACCTCGCCTGCGGCGACGGCGTTCCCGGTTCGACGTCCTTGTGCAGTTCCGGATCGCCGACCGCCAGCGAGACCGCGACGCTGACATCCACGCTGCGCGCGGCCTCGACGATCAACGGTAGATCGCGGCGCAGCAGCGTGCCCTTGGTCAGGATGGAAAACGGTGTGCCGGAATCAGCAAGCGCGCCAATGATTCCCGGCATCAACGCGTAGCGGCCCTCGGCCCGTTGATACGGATCGGTGTTAGTGCCGAGCGCGACGGTCTCCCGCTGCCACGACGGTCGATTCAACTCGCGGCGCAACACCTCGGCGACGTTGGTCTTGACGACCACCTGCGAGTCGAAGTCGGTGCCGCAGTCGAAATCGAGGTACTCATGGGTGGGCCGGGCGAAACAGTAGCGGCACGCATGTGAACAGCCGCGGTAGCCGTTGACCGTGAACCGGAACGGCAGCATCGACGCGGCCGGCACCTTGTTCAATGCGCTCTTGCAGAGAATCTCATGGAACGTCATGCCCTCGAACTGAGGACTGCGGACGCTACGGACGAAACCGATGCGTTGCAGCCCAGGCAGGGCGCCGTCATCGACGCTGACGCCCTGTCGATCCCACCGCACCCCACCATTCGAACTCTTGTTCGATCTGATGTCAAGGTAATTACCGGCTTGTGTCGCGATTACTCGTAGCCGTATATTCGGCCACGAGTAATCGGACGGAGGCGTGAGATGGCCGAAAAGCGCAAGGTCGCGAACCTGATGGCGCTTGCGGTGCTGGCCACGGTCGTGGAGCGGCCCATGCACCGCTACGAGATGGCGTCGGTGATGCGGGCGCGCGGCAAGGAACGCGACATGGGCATCAAATGGGGATCGCTCTACACCGTCGTGCAGAATCTGGAGCGCAGCGGCTACGTCGAAGCAATCGGCGTCACCCGCCAAGGGGCCCGCCCCGAGCGCACGGTGTACCAAATCACCGACGCCGGCCGTGACGAACTCGTCGCCTGGACGCGCGAACTGATCGCCGAACCCGAGGCCGAACACACGCGATTCACCGCCGGGCTGTCCGTGCTCGCGGTGCTGGCACCGCAGGACGTCATCGACCTACTGCAGACACGGCTCGATCGGCTGTCCGCATCCGTCGAAGCACTGAGCGCAGGACTGCAGCAGGCGTCACAGGTGCCGCGGCTGTTCCTGATCGAGGACGAATACCGCATCGCTATGACGCGCGCAGAGGCCGACTGGACGAGGTCGCTGCTCGACGAATTGACGGCGGGCACCTTCCCGCATCTCGACGCGTGGCGCCAATTCCATGAGACCGGCCAACTGCCTGCCGAATTCACCGATCCCGCACAGGAGGAATCATGACCGCAACACGTACCGCACTCGTGATCGGCGGCGGAATCGCCGGGCCGGTCGCAGCGACCGCGTTCGCCATGGCAGGCATCGACGCCACCGTGTACGACGCGCGGCCAGCAGATGCGGCCTCGGCCAACGGGATCGGTGGATCGCTTGCACTCGAACCCAACGGTATGGCCGCACTGCGGATCGTCGGCGCCGATGACGACGTCCGTGCCGCCGCCACGCCGATCACGCGCTCAATCATGTCGATCGCCAACAGGCCGGGCCGCGAGATGCCGACACCTCAAGGGCTCGGGCCACGCCAACTCATCGACCGCGGCGCGCTGCACCGGATACTCCGGAGCCGAGCAGAGCGAGCCGGTGTGCGAATCCACGACGCCAAGAAGCTGATTCACGTCGACGAACGACGCGACGGTGTCACCGCTCATTTCGCCGACGGCACCAACGCGAGCGCCGACGTGCTGATCGGCGCCGACGGGGTGCAGTCCACAGTGCGCAGGCTCATCGACCCCGCGGCGCCCGGCGCGCGTTATCTCGGACTGCTGGGCTTCGAGGGCCTTGTCGAGGACGCATCCGACACTGCGCAGTTGGAGCCCGGCACCATGACATTCGCGTTCGGGCGGCGCGCGTACTACCTGTACTGGAAGCGGCCCGACGGCCGCATCGGCTGGGGCGCGAATCTGCCGTCATCCCAACACATGACCCTGAAGAAGGCCCGCGCCGTTGCCGCCGAAGAGTGGTTGACGACGCTGCGCAACGCCTACGCGAACGACATCCCGGGCGCACGGCTGGCCGCCGAGACAACCAGCCAGACACTGCAAGCCGTTGGCGGCCTGCACATCATGCCGCCCGTCCCGCACTGGCACCGTGGCCGGATGGTGCTCGTCGGCGACGCCGTGCACGCCCCGTCCAACAGCACCGGCCAAGGCGCGTCGCTTGCAATGGAGAGCGCCATTCAGCTGGCGCGTTGTCTGCGCGATGTACCCGATGTCTCGTCGGCATTCGCGACATACGAGCGGTTGCGCAGGCCACGAGTGGAGAAGATCGCCGCGCGCGGAGCCCGCATCAGCCACGCGAAGGCGCCTGGCCCGATCGCGCAGCGAATGATGCGGCTGCTGCTGCCGATCATGTTCTCGGCGACGAACGTGGAGAAAACCATGGCCGCCGAACAGCGCTACACCATCGACTGGGACACGCCGCTACAGGAGGACACAAAAGCACTCGCATGATGCGTGTCATGCGACTAGCATGATGCCCATCATGCGAAGAGTCGGCGGTGCACGCGCAGAGGCCAAGCAGGAATCGCTGGACAAGATCCTGGACGCCGCCGCGCGCCGCATTCGCGAAGACGGACTCGACGGCGCGGCGATCGTTCCGGTGATGCGGGACGCCGGCCTGACGCACGGGGCGTTCTACTCACACTTCTCCAGCAAGGAGGACCTGGCGAATGCCGCGTTCGCGCGGGCGATCACCACGGGCCGGCCACACTGGATCAAGCCCAGATCCGGCGAATCGTGGCGGGACAGGCTGACCAGCCTGGCCAGGCGCTACCTCACCACCGCTCACCGCGACAATCTTTCCACCAGTTGCGGTTTCGCAACCCTGAGCTCCGACGCCGCCCGTGCGTCCGACGAGTTCCGGACACGTTACGAACGCGAACTGCGGGGGTCGTTGGCCGCGATCTGTGACGGCGACAATCAGCACCTGGACGACGCGATCGCGCTGATGACGGTCTGCGTCGGTGGGATGGCGCTGTCCCGTGCCGTCGCCGACCCGAAGTTCTCGGCCCGCATCTTGCGTGTGGCCCGCGAAGCCGCCGCGAAACTCGCTGATAACCAACCGAATTGAGGAGGACGCAATGCCGGGAGCCAAGCCTTACGGCCAGCTGCAGTACAAGCAGATCAACAGCAAGCGGATGGCGTACATCGACGAGGGCCAAGGCGATGCGATCGTGTTCCAGCACGGCAATCCGACGTCGTCGTATCTGTGGCGAAACGTCATGCCGCATCTGGAGGGGCTGGGTCGACTGATCGCCTGCGACCTGATCGGCATGGGTGCCTCCGACAAGCTCGACGATTCGGGCGCGGACCGCTACCACTACGCCGAGCAGCGCGATTTTCTTTTCGCGCTTTGGGATGAACTCGACCTGGGCGATCGGGTGATACTTGTTCTGCACGACTGGGGTTCAGCGCTGGGCTTCGACTGGGCGAACCAACACCGTGACCGGGTGGCCGGAATCGCCTACATGGAAGCGATTGCAATGCCGGTCAATTGGGACGATTGGCCCGACGCCGGCCGTCGCGTCTTTCAGGGATTCCGCTCGCCAGAGGGCGAAGCGATGGTGCTCGACAAGAATGTCTTCGTCGAGCGGGTACTGCCCGGCTCGATCCTTCGTCAACTCAGCGAAGAAGAGATGGACCACTACCGCGCACCGTTCCGCAACCCGGGCGAAGATCGGCGGCCGACATTGTCGTGGCCACGCAACATCCCTATCGAGGGTGAACCGGCCGACGTGGTCGCCACCGTCGAGGAGTATGGCAAGTGGCTGTCGCAGAGCGAGGTGCCCAAACTCTTCGTGAACGGGGACCCGGGATCGATCATCCAGGGACGTGTCCGCGACTTCGTCCGCACCTGGCCGAACCAGACCGAGGTCACGGTGCCCGGTTCGCACTTCCTTCAGGAAGACAGCCCCGATGAAATCGGGGCCGCCGTCGCGTCATTTGTGCGCGCGGTGCGCGCCAGTAGTTAGGCCCTAATCACCGGCGATGAGCGCTTGCGCGAAGAGCAATCACCACTGCGAGAGCTGGCACTGCAGGTTGTATGGAGCGTCCTGCTGCACGACCACCTGACCGTCCACGGCGATTTCGCAATGCGGATTCGGTGCGGCCTGCCCGCCGTGCGTGGTGCTGCTGACGGTGAAGATCGCCCACTGCGGATCGGCAAGCGTGGTCTCGAACACCCACGGCGCGTCCGGCCCGACGTTGATGGTCTCTCGCTTCACGAATGCGTACGCATCGGCGTTGTAGGCCTGCTTGTTCGGCGGCTGGTTGACCAGATAGAAGAGGTCGAAATCAGCGGGGCCGCCCGTCGTGAGCGTGTACCGCACCTGGTGACCAGCCGGCTCAGCGCTCGCCACGCCATGACTCACTGCAATTCCGGCAGCTGCCACCACCAGCGCAGCCCCAACTGTTGTCACTTTTCGCATGTCCGTCACATCGCGGCACGGTACCGGATCGTTACAACCGGTACATGTCCGCACACCCTGGCCAAATCTGTTCACGCAGGGAACGTGCTTGAAATCGATACGAAACAAGTCGGTCTTAATTTCGCGGCATGACACAAGAGCTCAGCAAAGAGCCGCTGAACGAGATCGTCGAGACCGACCTCGACACAATGACAGCCACCAAGGAAACCTTGGAGGACTACACGCTGCGATTCGCACCGCGCAGCTACCGGAAATGGTCAACACGTGTCGTCGGCATATCCGCGCTGGGCGGCATCGCATATCTCGCCGACTTCGCAATCGGCGCCAACGTCGGCATCTCGTACGGCACCACCAACGCACTCTGGGGCATCCTGATCTTCGCCGTCGTCATCTTCTTGACCGGCTTCCCGGTCGCCTACTACTCCGCGCGCTACAACATCGACCTCGACCTCGTCACTCGCGGTAGCGGATTCGGCTACTACGGCTCGGTGGTCACCAACGTCATCTTCGCGACATTCACCTTCATCTTCTTTGCGCTCGAGGGCTCGATCATGGCGCAGGGACTCAACCTCGGGCTGCATGTCCCGTTATGGCTCGGCTATGCCGCCTCGACGCTGATCATCTTTCCGCTCGTGATCTACGGCATGAAAGTGCTGTCCACACTTCAGGTCTGGACCACTCCCCTGTGGCTGGTGCTGATGGTCGCGCCGTTCGTGTATCTGGTGATCAGTCATCCCGATTCGGTCAGCCAGTTCTTCGCCTACCAGGGTGAGAACGGTAAGGGCGGCTTCGATCTGGGCTCGACCCTGCTGGCCGCGGGTGTCTGCTTGTCGCTGATCGCCCAGATCGCCGAACAGAACGACTATCTGCGCTTCATGCCGCCGCAAACCCCGGAGAACAAGCGCAGCTGGTGGACGTGGCTGATCCTGGCCGGGCCCGGCTGGGTGTTCTTCGGCGCCATCAAGCAGATCGTCGGTCTGTTCCTCGCGGTGTACCTGATCGCCAACGTGGCCAACAGCGCAGGCATCGCCAACCAGCCGGTGCACCAGTTCCTGGAGATCTACCGCAACTTCCTGCCCGGCTGGCTCGCGATGACGTTGGCCGTCGTCCTCGTCGTCATCAGCCAGATCAAAATCAACGTCACCAACGCCTACTCCGGCTCGCTGGCGTGGACCAACTCCTTCACGCGCATCACGAAGCACTACCCGGGACGCATCGTGTTCCTCGGCGTCAACCTGTTGATCGCGCTGATCCTGATGGAAGCCAACATGTTCAGCTTCCTGAACACCATCCTCGGTTTCTACGCCAACTGCGGGATGGCCTGGGTGGTGGTGGTCGCCTCAGACATCGTGTTCAACAAGTACTTGTTGAAGCTCTCCCCGATGAAGCCGGAGTTCCGCCGCGGCATGCTGTATGCGTTCAACCCGGTCGGCTTCGGCTCGATGCTGCTGGCCGCGGGCCTGTCGGTCATCGCGTTCTTCGGCGGCCTCGGCGAGGCGATCCGCCCGTACTCACCGCTGGTGGCGATCGGCCTTGCGCTGGTGTTGCCACCGATCCTCGCCATCGCCACCAAGGGCAAGTACTACTTGCGCCGCACGGACGACGGCATCGATCTGCCGATGTACGACGAACACGGCAACCCGTCGGGCGAGCACCTGAAATGCCACGTGTGCCATCACGACTACGAGCGCCCCGACATGATGCGGTGCGAGACGCACGATGCGCACGTCTGCTCGCTGTGTCTGAGCACTGACAAGGTGGCCGACCACGTGCAGCCCGCGCAGACGTAGTGTGATGTAGCGCACAGCGTTGAACCGATCCGCGAGCAGACGCGTTTAGCCGGTAGTGACCCAACTCAGCCGTCGCTCGGTTCTGCTTGGCATCGGTGCGGTCGGCGCATTCTTGGCGATCGACCTCGGCGCCGTCGCCTACGCCAACAAGTGGATCGGACCGCGCCCGCTGACCCGCGAGACCTTCATGGCCGGCTTCCGCACGGTATTCGGCCTTCATCCCGGCTTCCGGCGCAACCACGCCAAAGGGGTCGTGGTCAACGGCTACTTCGACAGCAACGGCGACGGTCGTGAGCTGTCGAAAGCCGCTCTGTTCACGCCCGGTCGGACTCCGGTGATCGGACGGTTCTCGCTGAGCGGCGGCAACCCGATGGTGGCCGACGCACCGGCGACGGCGCGCGGCCTCGGACTCGCATTCGCCTTCCCCGATGCCACGCAGTGGCGGATGGCGTTGCTGAATTTGCCGGTGTTCGTTGACCATTCGCCGCAAGGCTTCTACGACCGGCTGCTGGCATCGAAGACGGATCCGGCAACAGGGAAACCCGACCCGGTGGCGATGTCGGCATTCAACAAAGCGCATCCCGAGTCGGTCGCAGCGACGGCACTGATCAAGCAGCATCCGCCGACCCCGGGGTTCGCCGACAGCACGTACAGCAGTCTCATCACGTTCTTCTTCGTCAACGACGCAGGTGAACGCACACCGGTGCGGTGGGCGTTCGTCCCGATGCAAGCGGCGTTACCACCGCTGCCGGGAACAACAAACTCGCTTTTCGACGCGCTTGTGCGTCAGATGCGCAGCGGCCCACTGCGGTGGCGACTGTTGCTGAGCGTCGGTCAACCGGGCGATCCGATAGCCGACGCGACGCAGGTGTGGCCGAGCGATCGCCGCACCGTCGACGCGGGCGTGCTCACCTTGACGACCGTCGAGACCGAAGCGGCCGGCAATGCTCGCGACGTCAACTTCGATCCGCTCGTACTGCCCGATGGGGTCGAGCCATCGGATGACCCATTGCTTTCCGCCCGGTCCGCCGTGTACGCGGCGTCCTATCGAGCACGGACGGGTGAGCCGAAGTCGCCGTCCGCGGTGCAGGTCGACGAGGTCGCACCGTGACCGCGCCGGCGCGCTATCCACTGCGCACGCGCATCCTGCACTGGCTGACCGCGGTGCTCGTGTTCAGCATGCTGCTCATCGGATTCGCGATGGTGAACTCGATCGGCTCCTACGCCTCGCTGCGTGCTGTGCACATGTCGCTCGGCATCATCGTGCTCGTCATCGTCGTGGTGCGGGCCGCCAACAGGTTCACGCACCGCGTGCCCACGCTGCCCGAAACGGTCGGCTGGCTCGAACACAAGGTCGTCGTCGGTTCGGAACTCCTGTTGTACGCGCTTCTGCTGGCCCAGCCGCTCGTCGGATGGGCAATGGTGTCGGCCACCGGTAAGCCGGTCGTCGTGTTCGGATCGGTGCCCCTGCCTCGTATCGCGCCGTTCGACGCGGACCTCTATTTCACGCTGCGCCAAACGCATTCGCTGCTCGCCTACACGTTGGTGATTGTCATTGCCGCACACGTCAGCGCCGTGCTGCTGCACACGCTGACGCTGCGCGACGGCATGCTGTCCCGGATGGCGTTTGCGAATTCGGCCACGTCCGAGCCGGCTAGCGTGCACCCTGCAATAGGTGAACACAGCAACCCCGCCGCGAACACTGGCAGACACGGGCGGCCTCGTCGTCACCGATGACGGCCGACGGGTGCTCGTCTTTGACCGTCGGACGGGTGCGCTGACGGTCGTGACATTTGTGCTGGGGCTGCTTGCAGTCGTCGTCGGCGGCTTCGGTCTCGTCGCGCTCATCGCCGGCACGCCGTCTCGCGGAGTCGGCGCGGTATTCGCGGTCGTCGGCCTGGTGATCGCGATTGGAGCAGTGGTGGCGTTCCGTCAGTTTCGCCGCCGCCGCAGTCAACCGCTGCACACCTGTCGCCCGGTGGCGGTCATCGACCGCAAGCTCGGGATATTCAGCTACGGCGGCGGTGCAATCGTCCAGTTGGATCAGGTGCGCTTTGCGCGCAAGCTGCAGATCGGCTCGAGCTCGCCGAAACTCGTCGCGGTCACGCCAGGCGGCACGCACGTGCTCAAGCGCGGAAACCCGTTCGACGGCGGCATCGGCAATGTCGATGAACTGTTGACTGCGGTTGTCACAGGCGGCTGAAGGCAGCGGCGAGCGCGACCGAGATTCGTTTCAAACGAAAACAATGATTCGGTTGGCTGATTGGATTGATGGCTATTTGGTACGCCTAGGCGATGTCGTCCGAACGTACGGCTGTCACCTGCATATTCAGGTCAAACAGCAAGCTACTTGGAACGCGCTGCGACAATTTTGGGAAATAATTAGACCGTTGCTTTCGCGTGTGTTAATTTTGGGATCTGCCAACGCGTTCCCACGGGGATAAAGCGCTGGCAAGCGAGAAATTAGCGTTGTCGTCGAGACCCCGCGGCAAATGACACCCATGTCGTTAGAAGCCGAGGGAGTCGGCCGTGTTGCCCGCAATTCGCTCTACTCAATCCCACCATCAAGATGCGACTCGTGGAGATGGCAGCGCCTTCCCACAGGCGCGCACATGCCAACCCCGACCGCCACAGACAAATGAAGGAGCAGTGAGCGCAGGGCGGGGAGGCCTGCAAAATTCGGGGGCGCCAAGCCCCGAGCTGCCCAGGCGGACAAGCAAATTCAAACTCCATGCCTTCCGCGGCGACATCACTGATTCACCGAATTACGCCAGGCACTTCACGTGCCCGCGCGATTGGGCCGAGCATGCCGGCCTGGAGTTTGCGGAGGCCGACCGATGATCTGGGTGTTCGTGGTTGGTTTCCTGATCGGCTGGGTCATCGGCGTGCTGCCCAGGCTGGTGCACTATGAGGGGGACTGAATGATGTTTGAGGACTTCGCAATTGCAGTGCTGGTGGCAGCCATCGCGGCAGCCGCGTGGCTACTGCCGTCGCTTCCTGCGCATAGCGATGTCGAGATGGGCACGGTCCCTTATTCAACGGTCAGATAGGTCCCAGCGGGGCCGCCTACAGCGTGGCGTCAAGCATGCGAGGTTATGGCGCGCCATCCAAGATGGCGGTCGTGTCCGTGCCCTCGACCACCGCACGGGCGACTTCTACCAAGAGTTGGTTGGTCTTTCGGGCGTGGGTTCGCAAGAGTCTGAACGCGGTATCCATGTCGATGGCGCCACGCTCGGCCAGCACGCCTTTTGCTTGCTCGATGATCACGCGTGTGTTCAACGCAGCCTGCAACTGCCTGCTGACTTCCTCCGAGCGCCTCACGATGCGTTGGTGCAGTATCCCGATCGTCGCCACGTCAGCCAAGGCCTGACCCACCGCAATGTCGGCAACCGACATTCTGCCGGGCTTGATGCGAAGCAGATTCATCGCGCCCAGCCGCTCATCACGCAACCGCAGCGGCAACGCATGGACCGATTGGAAGCCGTACTGCCCTGCGCGTTCGGCGAACGCCGGCCACCGATTCGGATCGACAGTCAGGTCGTCGACCACGACCGGTTGCCCGGCGCGATAGGCCTGCAGGCAGGGGCCTGCATCGGCTTGAATCTGAAACACTTCCAGCAGTCGCGTCTGCTCGCTGCTCGACGCGAGCACGTGTACGTCGCCGAGTGGATCGACAAGCACGATGCCCACGGCGTCGACCGGCAGCAGCGCCATCGAACTGTCGACAAGTTGATGCGCCAACTCAACGACGTCGTAGTCGGCCACCAAGGTGTCGGCCAGCGAAACGAACGCGTTGGCCAGACTCTCGTAGCGATCCATTCACATCCCTCTGGTGGGCAGTCTTGCCCCTGAACTCCTCGCGGTCAACTCGGCCTCGTCGACATCGTCTTTGGCGCATAGCATTTCGGCGCTGCGGGTGCCCCCAAGGTCTTTGCCGGTCCAAGGGCACGCCGCCACAGTCACCGCGTACGTCGCGGTCGCATGTGGCGTCGCGTAACACATCTCTGCAGGAGACGGCAGTTTTCTTGCGTAATCCCGAGCAAATAACCTATCCTCGGGTTGCGCTGCTTCCCCAGTCCCCGGTAGCTGGCACCGCCTTTGAGATTTGCAGGACTCGTCAAAGGGAGTCTGGGCCGGGCACTTTGAGGGGAAGATGTCACTTCGCTCAGACAAGTTCCGCTAGCGGGTCCAGCCTCGGCGCCCCGCGCTTGTGGCGTGGGCGGTACCGATGCGCAAATTCGGCTTGGTGCCAATGGTGCGTTCGGTGCGAACTGCAGACGGCAGATCAGTCAGGACCCGATTGGGGGCGCGAGGCGACGTGAAGACCCATACCTCCGCATCGCCACGCGCCTCCAATTGTCGTCCCGCATGGACGCAGTCCCCCGCCACGGGAACCCCTCCAGCGGCATGGGCCGACGCCGAATTGAGTGCGCTATGGCCACAGCGGGAGCTGACAATCGCCGACCCGTGTGCCCACAAAGTCATGACCCTCGTTCGCCTGCACAACCAACCACTGGGCGTCGTCGTGCTCGACGTCAGCCAAGACCGGACATGGCACGCCCATTCCGCGACGGTCATGGCGGCACTGCGATCGCGGATCAACGACCACCTCGCCGCTGACGGGCTGCCCGGCACCGACGACATTGAGTCGATTGCAAGCGAACACGACTCGGTGCCACAGTGCGTCCGTCACCGCTCTGCATTGTTGGTCGACGCGCCGCAGATCACCGTCATCGTAGCCACACACGAACGCCCTGCCGCCCTCCGCGAGTGCCTGGACAGTGTGCTCCGACAGGACTACCCACGGTTCAAGGTCGTGGTCGTCGACAACGACCCGCACACCATCGAAACCACGAAACTGATTGCAACACAGTTCTATCCGCGGGTGCAGTACATCAGAGAACTCCGCCGGGGAACGGCGTCCGCACACAACAAGGGTTTGCACGCAGCGCACGGAATGATCACCGCATTTGTCGACGACACTGTCGTCGTCGACCGGTGTTGGCTGACCGGCGTTGCCGAGGGATTCGCCAGCGCAGCTGACGTGGGTTGCGTCACCGGCCCCACCCTGCCCGCCGAATTGAACACCCACGCCCAGCTGATGCTCGAGCGCCGGAGCGGCGCCGATGAAGGGTTTCAGCAACGGACCTTTGACACCGACCTGAGTCGGCGCGGCGAACCATTGTTCGCGTTCGCCGCGGGACGATTCGGCGCGGCAACGAACCTGGCCTTCGACACCGCGCTCCTGCGCAGGCTCGGAGGTGTCGAACACGCCAGTGGCACTGGAACTTTCACGCGGGGAGGGCGGGATCTGTCAGCGTTCTTCCGCATCATCTTGCAGCATCGCCTGGTGTATCAGCCTGCTGCCATGGTCTGGTCGTCTACGTGACTAAAAGGTGTGGCGGGCCGAGAAGTTCGGCAATCAACCGCGGCTGAGACGCGAAAGCACCTCGGCGAGAACATTATCCACACCCACATCGACCTGATCACCGGTCGACAGGTTCTTCACCCCGATCGTGCCGGCCTCGATATCGCGATCACCGGCAACCAAAGCGATCGACGCGCCAGAGCGGTCGGCGGCGCGCATCGCACCCTTGATTCCGCGGTCACCGTAGGACAGGTCGACGCGCACACCCGCAGCCCGCAGTCGCGCACCGAGCACGGCCAACGTCAGTTTGGCCTGATCCCCCAGTGGCACCCCGAACACATCAACGCGGGTGGCACCGCCAACGGTCTTGCCCTCGGCTTTCAATGCCAACAGCGTACGGTCGACACCGAGACCAAAGCCGATGCCGGACAGGTCTTTTCCGCCGAGCTGACGCATCAGCCCGTCATAGCGCCCGCCGCCACCGATGCCCGACTGAGCACCTAGCCCGTCGTGGACGAACTCGAACGTCGTCTTCGTGTAGTAATCCAGCCCGCGCACCATCCGCGGATTGATCACGTACGGCACCTCGAGCGCGTCTAGGTGCGCGAGCACCGAGTCGAAGTGCTGCTTGGCCGCATCGGACAGATGATCCAGCATCACAGGTGCCTCGGCGGTCATCTCGCGCACTTTCGGGCGCTTGTCGTCGAGCACCCGCAACGGGTTGATCTCGGCGCGTCGGCGGGTCTCTTCGTCCAGGTCCAGCTTGAACAGGAACTCCTGCAACAGTTCCCGGTACTGCGGCCGACAGGAGTCGTCGCCCAATGACGTTATCTCCAGGCGGAAACCGTCGAGCCCGAGCGAGCGGAAACCCGCGTCGGCGACGGCAATCACCTCAGCATCCAGCGCCGGATCGTCGACGCCGATCGCCTCGACGCCGACCTGCTGCAGCTGACGGTAGCGACCGGCCTGCGGGCGCTCGTAACGGAAGAACGGTCCGGCGTAGCACAGCTTCACGGGCAGCGGCCCGCGGTCCAGCCCATGCTCGATCACCGCGCGCATCACGCCCGCAGTGCCCTCCGGTCGCAGCGTCACTGAACGGTCGCCGCGATCGGCGAAGGTGTACATCTCCTTGCTCACCACATCAGTGGATTCACCGACGCCGCGGGCGAACAACGCGGTGTCCTCGAAAATCGGCAATTCGATGTCGCCGTAGCCGGCGCGCCGGGCAGCATCGAGCAGGCCGTCGCGCACACCCACGAACTGGGCCGAGTCGGGCGGCAGGTAATCCGGGACGCCCTTTGGCGCCTGAAAATCAGTCACGGAAACTCATCAAGTCAAGCCTTCGAGGAATGGGTTGGTACGGCGTTCGAAACCGATCGTGGTCTTTTCACCGTGACCCGGTAGTACCACGGTGTCGTCGTCGAGCACCAACAGTTTTGTCATGATCGAACCGAGCAGGTCGCGGCCGCTGCCGCCGGGAAGATCAGTGCGCCCCACCGAGCCGCGGAACAGGGTGTCCCCGGAAAAGACGACCTCTTCTGGCCCGTCGGAAATCCGGAACACGACAGAGCCGCGGGTATGTCCTGGCGTGTGGTCGACGGTCACCGTCACATCACCCACCTCTACCTTGTCGCCGTCGCGGTCGAGCTCAACGACCTGTTTGGGTTCGCGGAACAGCGCGCCGAACGCGATTTGGGCCAGCCGGGGCCCGAAGTCCTTGATCGGATCGGTCAGCATGAAGCGGTCTTCGGGATGGATGTAGGCGGGGCAGCCGTACATATCGGCCACCTTCTGGGCCGACCAAATGTGGTCGATGTGTCCGTGGGTCAACAGCACCGCGGCGGGCGTGAGGTGGTTGTCGTCGAGGACCTGCCGCAACTGCCCCATCGCCCGTTGGCCAGGGTCGACGATGACCGCGTCGGCCCCAGCCCGCTTGGCCAGCACGTAGCAGTTGCACGCCAACATGCCTGCCGGGAATCCGGTGATCAACACGGCGTCCAGTGTCCCATTCATCGTTGGCGCGGGTCGCAACCCCTGCACTCAGCAACGCCTGGCACACTCGGTGCCGACTACCGATCACGAGGAGGACACCGGCGGTGCCGACCAACGAACAACGGCGTGCAACGGCGAAGCGCAAACTGGAACGTCAGCTCGAGCGCCGAGCGGCGAGGGAGCGCAAACGCCGCATCTACCTGATCGTCGGATCCGCCGCGGCCGCGATCGTCGTGATCGGCGCCATCGTGGCCACCATCGTCATCACCAACAAGCACTCCGATACTCAGACCGCCGCCGCGACGACGTCATCGGCCGCCCCGACCAGCGCGGCCCCCGCTGCAGCAGGAGCGCTGCCCCCGTTCGCGGCACCGGCGAACCTCGGCGCGAACTGCCAGTACCCGCCATCCGCGGACAAGGCGAGCAAGCCGGCCAAGCCGCCGCGCACTGGCAAGGTGCCCACCGACCCGGCACAGGTCAGCGCCAGCATGTCCACCAACCAGGGCAACCTCGGGCTACAACTCGACAACGGCAAGGCACCGTGCACGGTGAACAGCTTCGCCAACCTGGCACAGCAGGGTTTCTTCAACGACACGCCCTGCCATCGGCTGACCACATCGCCGGGATTGGCGGTGCTGCAGTGCGGTGATCCGACGGGCCAGGGCACGGGCGGTCCGGGCTACCAGTTCGACAACGAGTACCCGACCAACCAGTACCAGCCCGATGACCCGAAGCTGCAGGAGCCGGTGAAGTATCCGCGTGGCACTCTCGCCATGGCCAACGCGGGACCCGGCACCAACGGCAGCCAGTTCTTCCTGGTGTACAAGGATTCGGAGTTGCCGCCCAACTACACGGTGTTCGGCACCATCGACGAGACCGGCCTGGCGACGCTGGACAAGATCGCCGCGGCGGGCACCGCCGACGGTGGTCAGGACGGCAAGCCGAAGAACGACGTCACAATCAAGTCGATTCTGCTCGACTGACGCTGCGGCCATGACAACTCCGCCGCCGTACGGGCCCTACCCACCGCCGCCGGGCGCGTACGCGGGGCCCTATGGCTATCCGGCGTACCCGCCGCGGGGCACCAACGCGTTGGCGATCGTGTCGTTGGTGTGCGCGTTCCTGTTCGCCCCGCTTGGCATCATCTTCGGACACATCTCGCTGTCGCAGATCAAAAAGACCGGCGAGGAGGGCCGCGGCCTTGCCATCGCGGGACTCGTCATCAGCTACCTGATCACTGTGTTCACGGTCGTGGCGATAGTGCTGAGCGTGCTGTTCTTCGTGACGGTCGCCAATGAGCTCGAGCGGCTGGACGGCCTGTCCACGCAGCCCTCGGTCACCGCAGCGCCGTCGCCCGTCGACAAGCAGCTGCCCCCGTTCGAGCCGCCGAAGACGTTGGGGGCCAACTGCCAATACCCGGCGACGACTGAGCCGGCGAGCAAGCCCGTCAAGCCGCCGCAGAACGGGCGGATCGCGACCGATCCTGCGCTCATCCGAGCGACCATCACGACGACCCAGGGCGCCATCGGGCTGGAGTTGGACAACGGCAAGACCCCGTGCACGGTCAACAACTTCACGAGCCTGGCCAGGCAGGGATTCTTCGACAACACCAAGTGCCACCGGCTGACCACGTCGGCCGAACTCGGTGTGCTGCAGTGCGGCGATCCGACCGGCAGCAGCACGGGTGGGCCCGGCTACCGGTTCCCGAACGAGTACCCCACCAACCAGTACCGCCTGACCGATCCGGCACTGAAGGTCCCCGTGATCTATCCGCGCGGCACCTTGGCGATGGCCAACTCCGGGCCAGGGACCAACGGCAGCCAATTCTTCTTGGTGTACAAGGACTCTCAGCTGCCACCGACCTACACCGTGTTCGGCACCATCGACGCGGCGGGGCTGGCGACGTTGGAAAAGGTCGCCGCGGGCGGCGTGGCCGACGGCACCGAGGACGGCAAGCCGGTGATCGACGCAACGATCAAGTCGGTGCAGATCGGCTCCTAGCGCGAGGCATCCCCCGCAGCCGATTCCGCGAGATTGCACTTGTTGTGCTGTCCCACTGCGACTTTCCCGCAATAACTGCAGTCTCGCGGCACAGAATCCGGCGGAGATTACTTGGTCGGCGCGGTTTTGATGTAGAACTCGACGTCGTCGCCCTGCACCTTGGTGACCTTCATCTGGGCGGTGTACTCCTTGCCCTCGGGTCCGGTGAAGTGGCATTCGAATTCCTTGCCGACCTCGGCGTCGACGCCCGAAGGGCACTTGACGTCGTTCGGCTTGAAGCCGGTCTGCTTGGACACCAGGTCGACGACGGACTGCGCGGCCCCCTCGGGCCTGATCGTCGACCCACAACCCGCCAACACCACCGCCAGCGAAGCAATCAGGACCACCAATGCAGTGCGCATCGCGGCAGTATTTCACAACAGAGCAAACAGCGACATACTTGATGGGGAAACGACACATCGGTCGACGGGGGGAAGAGCAGATGGATGGCGGCGCATGGATTATGTTCGCGGTCGGCCTTGTCGGCCTGGTCTTGTCGATCCCGGCCTTCTGGCACACCCAGCGGGCGACCTTGTTTCGTCCCGTCCCGGGGCGGGTCGTCGAACGGTCCGTCGTGCCGGCGCCGTGGTTTCGGGTGACCGCCGGATGGGGCCCGTACGTCCTGAAAGTCAAGTACGCGTACCTGGTGAACGGGAGCGAGCTCGTCAGTGACCGCTTCTCGTTTGTGCCGCGCCGCTATGGACGCAAACGAGCAGACGCAGAGCTGGCCAATCTGCCGGATCAGCTGACTGTCTTTGTCAATTCCCACAATCCAGCGGATGCTGTCGTCGACCGGCGCGGCGCTGGAGCCGCGGTCTTCACTTTCCTCATTGGTGGCGTGGCGATGACGTACGCAATGAGCTCAATGCTTTACCGCTGACGGATGGTCACGCGGCGGAAGTCACACGGTAGACGTCGTAGACGCCCTCCACGTTGCGCACCACGTTGAGCAGGTGGCCAAGGTGCTTCGGATCGCCCATTTCGAAGGTGAACCGGCTGATCGCGACGCGGTCATCGGAGGTCGTCACAGACGCCGACAGGATGTTGACCTTTTCGTCGGCCAGTACACGGGTCACGTCCGACAGCAGTCGATGCCGATCGAGCGCCTCCACCTGAATAGCGACCAGGAACACCGATGACGGGCCAGGCGCCCACTGCACGTCGATGATCCGTTCCGACTGCTGTTGCAGCGACGTGGCATTCGTGCAGTCGGTGCGGTGCACACTGACGCCGCCTCCGCGCGTCACGAATCCCATGATGTTGTCGCCGGGCACCGGCGTGCAGCACTTGGCCAGTTTCGTCAACACGCCGGGAGCGCCGGGTACCGACACGCCGACGTCGTCGGTGCTGCGCTGCCGCACCACCATGGTCGTCGGCGTCGAGCGTTCGGCGAGCTCGTCGGCGGCTTCGTCGTCACCGCCGAGCTGGGCCACCAGCCGCTGCACGACGTGCCGTGCCGAGACGTGGCCTTCACCAACGGCGGTGTAGAGCGCGGACACATCGGTGTAGCGCAGCTCGCGGGCCAGCGCCGCCATCGACTCGGCATTCATCAAGCGCTGCAAGGGAAGCCCGCTGCGCCGAACCTCGCGCGCGATCGCGTCTTTACCCGACTCCAGGGCCTCTTCGCGGCGCTCCTTGGCGAACCACTGCCGGATCTTCGCCTTCGCGCGCGGCGACACCACGAACGTCTGCCAGTCTCGCGACGGGCCTGCGTTCGGCGCCTTGGACGTGAAAACCTCGACCACTTCGCCGTTTTCGAGCTTGCGCTCCAGCGCGACCAGTCTGCCGTTGACCCTTGCGCCGATGCAGCGGTGACCGACCTCGGTGTGCACGGCGTAGGCGAAGTCGACGGGAGTCGAGCCCGTCGGCAATGTGATCAAATCGCCCTTCGGGGTGAACACGAAGATCTCTTGCACCGCAAGGTCGTAGCGCAACGCCTCGAGGAACTCGCCGGGGTCCGCGGCCTCCCGCTGCCAGTCGAGCAGTTGGCGCATCCACGCCATATCGTCGATCTCGGCGGCGGCGTGCGGATGAGGAGCGTTGCGGCCCTTGGTTTCCTTGTACCGCCAATGGGCTGCGATGCCGTACTCGGCGGTGTTGTGCATGTCATGGGTGCGGATCTGCACTTCGAGCGGCTTGCCCTCGGGCCCGACGACCGTGGTGTGCAGCGACTGATACACCCCGTAGCGCGGTTGTGCGATGTAATCCTTGAATCGACCCGGCATCGGCTGCCACAACGAATGCACCACGCCCACAGCGGCATAACAGTCGCGGATCTCGTCGCAGAGGATTCGCACCCCGACCAGATCGTGGATGTCGTCGAAGTCGCGGCCCTTGACGATCATCTTCTGGTAGATCGACCAGTAGTGCTTCGGCCTGCCCTCCACCGTCGCGTTGATCTTCGACGCGGACAGCGTGCCGTTGATCTCGTCACGAACCTTGGCGAGATAGGTATCGCGCGACGGCGCGCGGTCGGCGACCAGCCGAACGATCTCTTCGTACTTCTTCGGATGCAGGATCGCGAACGACAGGTCCTCCAGCTCCCACTTCACCGTGGCCATACCCAGCCGATGTGCCAGTGGCGCAATGACTTCCAGCGTCTCGCGAGCCTTGCGGGCCTGCTTTTCCGGCGGCAGGAACCGCATGGTGCGCATGTTGTGCAGTCGGTCGGCGACCTTGATCACCAACACCCGGCCGTCGCGGGCCATCGCGATGATCATCTTGCGGATCGTCTCGGCGTCGGCGGCGGTGCCCAGTGCGACCCTGTCCAGCTTGGTGACGCCGTCGACCAGATGCGCCACCTCCTCGCCGAAATCGGCGGTCAGCTGTTCCATCGTGTAGCCGGTGTCCTCGACCGTGTCGTGCAGCAGCGCGGCGACCAGCGTGGTGGTGTCCATCCCGAGTTCGGCCAGGATGTTCGCAACGGCCAGCGGGTGGGTGATGTACGGGTCACCGGAGCGCCGCATCTGGTCGGCGTGACGCTCCTCGGCTACCTCGTAAGCCTTTTGCAGCAACGCCAGATTGGCCTTCGGAACGAAACTCTTGTGGACGGCGACCAGTGGCTCGAGCACCGGGTTGACGGCGCTGCGCTGAGCTGTCATCCGGCGGGCCAGTCTGGCGCGCACGCGCCGCGACGCGCTCGTCGAGACTTTCGGAATCTCCAGCGGCTGTGTCTCAGGCAGTGAAGCCCCGGGAGGCGCCTGCACGGCCTGTCCCGTGCCGGGTTCGTCGCCACTGGAAGCCATGGTCACCTCCTCTTCGCCAGACTTCGAGGATAGCCCTCACACCGTGTGCAAGCTGCTTACCGCCAACGGTTCGAGCAGGTCGCGGCCACCGAGTGCGGCAAGCTCGAGGATCACTGCCGCGCCGGTGACGTTCGCTCCTGCGTGCCGTAACAGCTTGGCAGTCGCCGCTACAGTGCCACCGGTAGCCAGAACGTCGTCGATGATCGCGATGTTCCTGCCTGCGAGTTCGATGCCCTCGGCAGGGACCTCCAGCGTGGCGGAGCCGTATTCGAGGTTGTAGGTCTCGCCGATCACCGGCGGCGGCAGTTTGCCGCCCTTGCGGACCGCCAGCACACCGATCCCCAGCTTGATCGCGACGGCGCCGCCGAGCAAGAACCCGCGGGCGTCCACTCCTGCCACCAGGTCCACTCCCCTGGCGATCTCTGCGAGAGCCTCGGATACCGCATCAAGGCCGCGCGCGTCGGCCAGCAGCGGGGTGAGGTCCTTGAATTGGATACCTGGCTCGGGGAAGTCGGGCACCTCGCGCATCAGCGACGCGACAAGTCGCGAAATGTCCATCATTGCGACAGCTTCCAGCGGTCCATGTTCCACCCCGCGCCCCATCGAGTCGGATTGCTGCTCACCGCATACATCTTCTTCGATGTGAGAAGTGTGCGCTGTTGACGATAGAGCGGAAGCGTCGGCATGTCCGCCCACAAGATCGAGCCGCCCTCGCCGAGCAGCCGCGCCAGCTCCTTCGGATCGGAGGTCACCGCCAGCGACGAGACGATGCCGTCGATGCGTTCGTTGGAGTAGCCGGACAGGTTGTTGCCGTTTGCGGTGTGCAGGTCATAGGCGTCCATCGCCGAGGAGCCCGTCGACCCGCTGCCGGCAGCTCCGCCGGTGCTTGCGATCAATGCGTCAATCTTGTTGTCGCGCAGACTCAGTGGGCCAACAGCATCCGACGCCGCATCCTGCACCGTGATGCCCGCAGGCGCGCAGGCCTTCGCGATCGCACCGACGGTCGCGGCCAGCCGCGCATTGGGGCTTTGATACCCGATGCGAACGGTCATCGGCTGGTTGTTGATCGCGGCGCGGGCGGCGTCGGGGTTGGCGACCACGAACTGCCCGGACTCCACGGCACCCTCGGCCGCGGCATACGCATCCTCGGAGACGGGGTTGAGTCGGGCATTGGCGATCGGCGACGACGCGTTCTTGGCGATCACGTCGCGCGGCGTGCAGAACGCCAGCGCCCGACGCGCTGGCGGGCCGGCCAGCGGCCCCTGCGCCGCGAAGATCAGTTGTTCGATGCCCGCCGACGGCGAGTCGGTGCGCACGTAATCGTCCGGCAGATTCAGCGTCCCCGACGACCCGGCCGCCACGTCGACCACGTCGTAGACGCCCTGATTGACCTTGTCCTGGATGTCGGCGCCCCGCGGCCACACCGTGACCTTCTTCGTGACGGGTTTGGCGCCCCACCACTTGTCGTTGGCGACCAGCACGACCGAACCGTCCTTGTTGACCGCGTCGATCTTGTAGGGCCCCGAGGACGGGAACCGCTTGGCGTCGAAGTGCCCGGGGTCCAGATTCCAGGTGTTGTTCCATACCTGCGCGATGCGCTCGGCGGCCGGGCCGTCGTTGTTGATGAGGGCTGAGGTGACGCCCCCGTCTCCCAGTCCGAGTTCGTCGGCGATGACGTGCGACGGCATCATCGACGTCGCCGCGAACAACTGGCCGAAGTCGATGAACCCGCGGTCCTGGGCGAACGTCACCCGCGCCTTCTTCTGACCCGGCGCGCAGTCGACAGAGGCGATATCGCTGTAGCCGGCCCGGTTGGCAGCGTCGAAACCGGGCAGCCGACCCGATTGCGAGGCCCACGCCAGGACCATGTCGTCACACGTGATCGGCTTGCCGTCGGAGTACACCGCATTGGCGTTGATTTCGTAGTCGAGCACCAAGGGCGCCCGCCCGACCACGGAGATGGTGCCGAAATCGTGGTCGCCGACGATCTGCCCGTCGGGTCCGTGGTAGTTGAAGCCGGTCAGCACCCGGGCGAAGGCCTGCGGCCCGCCCGATGCGGCGCCCGTGACGGTGTTGGTGTTGTAGGTGACCAGCGTGCCGTCGACGGCGTAATTCACGCTGTCGGCGGGACCCGCCGAGCACGCCGCCAGCCCCAGCCCACCGACCAGCGACAGCACGGCCGCGGCGATGACGCTCCGGCTCCCGACTGGCATGCCCCTTACCGCCGGGTGTTTCGCTTACCCGACGGACGTCCGGTCCGATTGGCGGTTGGCCGCACGGGCCGCGAGCCAGGCGCAGGCTTCTCCGGCGCCGGCTTGGCGGCCACCACCGCCTCCTGCGGTTCGGCGTCCTGCACGACCTCGGTGGCCCGGGCGGGCTTGCGCCGGTTGAGCACTCGCCGCGTGTGCGTGCGGACCAGATCAGTGCGCTCGCGCAGCGTCACCAACAGCGGGGTCGCGAAGAAGATCGAGGAGTAGGTGCCGACGATGACGCCGACCAACTGCACCAACGCCAGGTCCATCAGCGTGCCGACGCCGAGCAGCCACACCGCGACCACCATCAGCGAGACGATCGGCAGGACCGAGATCAGGCTGGTGTTGATCGAGCGCATAAAGGTCTGGTTGACCGCGAGGTTGGCCTGTTCGGCGAACGTGCGGCGCGTGGTGTGTTCGAAGCCGCGCGTGTTTTCCTCGACCTTGTCGAAGACAATGACGGTGTCGTACAGCGAGAAGCCCAGGATGGTCAGCAGGCCGATCACCGTCGCAGGCGTGACCTCGAACCCGACGATCGAATAGACACCCGCCGTGGTGACCAAGTCGAATACGAGCGTCGCCAGCGCCGACATCGCCATGTAGCGCTCGTAGCGGACGGTGATGTAGATGGCCGCCAGGACCAGGAAAACCACGAGCGCAATGAGCGCCTTCTTGGTGATCTGCCCACCCCACGACGCCGACACCGCCGAGTCGCTGATCGCCTGCTTGGAAACCTGCCCGTCAGCGCCCTTGGGGTGGAACGCGTCGAACAGCGCGTTGCGCAGTTTCTCGGTCTCTTCGTTGGTAAGCGTCTCCGAACGGATCTGCACGGTGGCCGAGCCACCGCTGCCGACCATGACCACGGATTCGGGTGACTTGCCCAGCGCCTTGCTGAACACGTCCTCGACCTGCTGGGTGCTGACCGTGCCGTTCTGGCCCGCGACCGGCATCGACACCTTGGTGCCGCCCTCGAAGTCGATACCGAAGGTGAAACCGCGCAACAGGATGCTCGCGACGGCAACCGCCACGATCAAGCCACTGACCGCGTACCAGAGCTTGCGACGCCCGATGACCTCGAAAGCGCCTGTGCCGGTGTACAGGCGCACGAAGAAGCCGTGCCTGGGCGCGTTCGCCGCTGCGGCTTCGAGGTCGGGTGCCTCGACCGCGTCGGAGTCGGTCACGTCGGATGAATGTTTGGCCGCCATCTGGCTATCCCCGTTCCGTCGCGTGTGCGGCCGCTCGGCGTTCGCGCGCAATCTGCTGCACCGCGCCCAACCCGTTGAACGCCGGCTTGGCCAGCGTCGGCGACTTCGAGGCGAGGTACACCAGCGGCCAGGTCACCAGGAACACCACGACAACGTCCAGGATCGTCGTCAGGCCCAGCGTGAACGCGAAGCCCTTCACCTGGCCGACCGCTAGGACGTAGAGCACCGCGGCGGCCAGGAAGGTCACCGCATTGCCGGACAGAATCGTCTTGCGCGCCCTGGCCCAGCCGCGTGGCACAGCCGAGCGGAACGAACGCCCTTCGCGGATCTCGTCTTTGATGCGTTCGAAGAACACCACGAACGAGTCGGCGGTGGTGCCGATACCGATGATCAGACCGGCGATACCGGCGAGGTCGAGCGTGTAGTTGATGTATCTACCCAACAACACCAGAATCGCGAAAACCATTGCGCCCGAAGCGACTAGCGACAACGCGGTGAGCAGCCCCAGCACCCGGTAGTAGAGCAGTGAGTACAGCAGCACCGCCGCCAGGCCGATGGCGCCTGCGATGAGGCCGGCCCGCAGGGACGACAAACCCAGTGTGGCAGAGACGGTTTCGGCCTCAGATGATTCGAATGACAGCGGCAGTGAACCGTACTTCAGCACGTTGGCCAGCTCGCGCGCCGAGTCGGCGGTGAAGTGGCCGGTGATCTGGGTGCGACCGCCCGGAATGGCTTCCTGGATCTGTGGCGCGCTGACCACCTTTGAATCCAGCACGAACGCGGTCTGGGTGCCGATGTTGGCGGCAGTGAAGTCGGCCCAGATCCGCGAGGCCTCATCGTTGAATTCGACGGTCACGACGTACTCGCCGCGCTGCTGGTCGAGCCCGGAGTCGGCGTTCTTGATCTGCTCACCCTTGATGATCGCCTTGTCGAGGATGTAGACCGCCTTGCCGTCTTGCGAACAGGTGATGAGCGGCAAATTGGGATCGTCGTTGCCGGCCAGCACGTCCTCGTCGTGGCAACGGGTTGCCTGGAACTGCAGCGCCAGCACCTGGATCTGCTGATCGTTGCTCTGCCGCAGCTGCTTCTCGTCGGCGATGCGCTGGGCCAGCGTCTGCTTCTCGGCTGGTGGCGGGCCTCCCGGTCCTGGCGGGGGTGCGCCCGGTCCTGGCGGAGGCGGCGGCGCCGGGGTCGGCGGCGGTTCCTGCGGATACGGCCGCGGCTGAGGTGCCGGACTCTGCGCCGGCGGGGCCGCCGCCGGCGGGGCCGCCGGCGGCGGTGCCTGTTCGGCGGGCGACGGCGGCGAAACGGGCGCGCCGGGCTCGGCGGGGGCGATCGGCGGCACACCGGGCGGCATGCCGGGCGCACCGGGCGCCATGCCGGGCGCACCCGGTGGCGCTCCCGGCGGAGCCTCGGCAGGCTGACCGGCGGCGTCGGGAACCGGGAACTCCTTGATGACGGGCCTGACGTACAGCCGAGCCGTCTGCCCGAGGTTGCGGGCCTCACTGCTGTCGTTGCCCGGCACCGTGATGACCAAGTTCGAACCGTCGATGACGACCTCGGACCCCGAGACGCCAAGACCGTTCACACGCGCGCTGATGATCTGCTGCGCCTGGTTGAGCGCATCCCGGGTGGGTGCGGAGCCGTCGGGTGTGCGTGCGGTCAGCGTGACGCGGGTGCCGCCCTGCAAGTCGATACCGAGCTTCGGCTTGGCCTGCTTGTCGCCGGTCAGGAAGACCAGCAGGTAGACACCGATCAGCAACACGAAGAAAAGCGTCAGGTAGCGGGCAGGGTGCACCGGCGTCGGGGACGATGCCACGTTGTCAGGGTCTCCTTCGAGATCAGTTCGTCAGCACCGCAAAGGGTACGTGCTGGTATCCGGGAAGTGCGCGAGATGTCAGCCGTCGGTCTTGGCGTTCGGGCTGTCGGTGATCTCGGTCGCGGTCGACTCGCGAGCCTCGTAGTCGGTGTCTTCCGGTTCGTCGATGTCATCGTCGATGTCGTCGACGATGCGGTCGCGGATAGCGAGCTTCATCCAGGTGGTGACGACGCCGGGGGCGATCTGCAGATGGACGCTGTCGTCGGTGATGCCGGTGATGGTGCCCTCGAGGCCCGACGTGGTGTGCACGCGGTCCCCGATGGTGAGCGACTCGTGCAGGTCGATGGTGGCCTGCATCGCCTTCTTCTGTTTGCGCGAGGCGAAGAACATGAATGCGCCCAAGATGATGATCAGGGGCAGGAAGAGGGTCATTTCGCCCATGGCGGAGGTGTCTTTCGTGTCGTCTTGCGGTTACGGCGCCCAGACCGCAGGTCAGGGGCCTCGTCTTTGACCAGTGTGCCATTGCTGCCATCGGCGGCCGTCCCCCCGGTCCGCTGTTAGCGTCGCAGGATGCTGGGACACATCGGCATCAATGTTCCCGACCTGGACGCTGCGAGGCGTTATTACAGCGCGCTCATGCCGCTGGTCGGATTCGAAACGTTCCTCGATGCCGCCGACGAGTTTGCATATCGCCCGATGGCCGGTAAGCCCGGCACCTATCTGTTCTTCTATCCCGCCGCCGAGCAGTCAACGTACTCACGACACCAGGCCGGCCTGCAGCACCTGGCGTTCATGGTGCGCACGCGGTCGGCGGTGAGCGCCGTGCATTCCGCTGCGGAAGAACTCGCCGCTCAGTTTGGTGGCAGCGTGCTGCACGAGCCACAGGTGTTCCCTCAATATCCGCAGCCGTACTTCGCGACGTTCTGGCTCGACCCCTGGGGCGTCATGCTCGAAGCGGTGTGCCATCACGGCCGCGTGTGAGCGTGCGCAACGAAATCCGTTGCATTGGCCGGATGTTGCCGATGGTTCCGGCATGAGCTGCCGCGGTTTTCGACGGATCGGCGCGTCAAGAGACTAGGCTCGGTTCGCAGCGCGAGCTGGTAGTTGCGCTCCTCGCGTGCGCGGCGGAAACCCACCGAAATCAGGAGCCTCCATTGAGCACTCTCGAGCAAAGCCGCTACCTCGGAACGGCGATTCCCGGGCCGCGGTCACAAGAGCTGATCGACCGCAAGAGCGCCGCGGTGTCACGCGGAATCGGAAACACCATGCCGGTCTACGCCGCCCGGGCGTTCGGCGGCATCGTCGAAGACGTCGACGGCAACCGGCTGATCGACCTGGGCTCCGGCATCGCCGTGACGACGATCGGCAACTCGTCGCCGCGCGTGGTCGCGGCGGTGGCCGAACAGGTCGCGAAGTTCACCCACACCTGCTTCATGATTACGCCGTACGAGGCCTACGTCGAGGTGGCCGAGCAGCTCAACCGGCTCACCCCGGGCAGCGGTGACAAACGGTCGGCCTTGTTCAACTCCGGGTCCGAAGCCGTCGAGAACGCAATCAAGATCGCCAGGACGTACACGCGCAAGCAGGCAGTCGTATCGTTCGACCACGCCTATCACGGCAGAACCAATCTGACGATGGCGCTGACCGCGAAGTCGATGCCCTACAAGCACGGCTTCGGCCCGTTCGCACCCGAGATCTACCGTGCCCCGCTGTCGTACCCGTTCCGCGACGCCGAATTCGGTAAGGAACTCGCCACCGATGGCGAACTGGCCGCCAAGCGCGCCATCGGCGTCATCGAGAAGCAGGTCGGCGCGGACAACCTGGCCGCCGTGATCATCGAACCCATTCAGGGTGAGGGCGGGTTCATCGTTCCCGCAGACGGTTTCCTGCCTGCGCTGCTGGATTGGTGCCGTGCCAACAACGTGGTGTTCATCGCCGACGAGGTGCAGACCGGATTCGCCAGAACGGGCGCGATGTTCGCGTGCGAACACGAAGGCATCGAGCCCGACCTGATCTGCACGGCGAAAGGCATCGCCGACGGCCTGCCGCTCTCGGCGGTCACCGGACGCGCGGACATCATGGACGCTCCACATGTCAGCGGGCTGGGCGGGACGTACGGCGGCAACCCGGTCGCCTGCGCCGCGGCGTTGGCCACCATCGAAACGATCGAGTCCGACGGCCTGGTCGAGCGTGCTCGCCAGATCGAGGTCTTGATGAAGGACCGACTCGGGCGGTTGCAGGCGCAGAACGATCGCATTGGCGACGTCCGGGGCCGGGGCGCGATGATCGCGATGGAGTTGGTCAAGCCAGGGACGCTCGAGCCCGACGCCGAGCTGACCATGAAGCTGTGCGTCGGGTGTCACACCGCGGGCGTAATCGTGTTGTCCTGCGGCACATTTGGCAATGTCTTGCGCTTCCTGCCGCCGCTGACCATCAGCGACGAGCTTCTGATCGAAGGCCTCGACGTTCTCGCTCTCGTCCTGGCCGACCTCTAAACCAGGAGTTGAAATGACCAAGGTTCAGAATTTCATCGCAGGCGAACTCGTCGACTCCGTCAGCGGCGCGACGATGGCGCTCGTCGACCCGACCACCGGCGAAGAGTACGCCACGGCGCCCGTCTCCAACGAGGCCGACATCGACAATGCGTATGCCGCAGCTTCGAAGGCGTTCGCCGACTGGAAACGCACCACCCCATCTCACCGTCAGAAGGCGCTGCTGGATTTCGCCGACGATGTCGAGAAGAACGCGCAGGCGCTCGTCGAAGCCGAGGGCCGCAATACGGGTAAGCCCAACCACGTCACGATGGCCGAGGAGATCCCTCCGATGGTCGACCAGATTCGGTTCTTCGCCGGTGCGGCAAGGATGTTGGAAGGCAAGTCGGCCGGCGAGTACATGGAGAACCACACATCGTGGATCCGCCGTGAGCCCGTCGGCGTCGTCGGCCAGGTGGCGCCGTGGAATTACCCGATGATGATGGCGATCTGGAAGTTCGTCCCGGCGGTGGCGGCGGGCAACACCGTGGTCATCAAGCCAAGCGACACCACGCCGGTGACGACTGTGATGCTGGCCGAGATCGCGGCGCGGCACTTCCCGGCCGGTGTGCTGAATGTCGTTTGCGGCGACCGCAAAACGGGCGCAGCGGTAGTGGCGCATCCGACTCCCGAGATGGTGTCGATCACCGGTTCGGTGGCCGCGGGGCGTGCGGTGGCGGTCAGCGCCGGTGGCCACCTGAAGCGCACGCACCTGGAGTTGGGCGGCAAGGCGCCGGTCATTGTGTTCGACGACAGCGACATCGCCTCGGCCGCAGAGGGAATCGCGACAGCGGGCTATTTCAACGCAGGACAGGACTGTACGGCGGCGACGCGGGTGTTGGCGCGGGCCTCGGTGGCGTCCGATCTGACCGATGCACTCGCAGAGCAGGCTCGAGGGGCGACCACGACGTACGGCAAGCCGACCGACGACGAGGACGCGTGGGTGCCGCCGGTGAACAACGCCACCCAGCTGGAGCGAGTCCTCTCGTTCCTGGGCGACGTGCCGTCACACGCGAAGATCGCGGTCGGCGGACAGCGCCAGGGCAGCAAGGGTTTCTACGTGGAGCCGACGGTCATCGGCGGCCTTCGCCAAGACGACCGCCTGATCCAGCAGGAGATCTTCGGGCCGGTGATCACAGTGCAGTCGTTCTCCGATGAGGACGAGGCGATCGGGTGGGCCAACGGGACCGAATACGGGCTGGCGTCGTCGGTGTGGACGCGCGATATCGGTCGGGCGCTACGCGTTTCGGCCGCATTGGACTTCGGATGTGTGTGGATCAATACACACATCCCGTTGGTGGCCGAGATGCCGCACGGCGGCTTCAAATCCTCTGGCCATGGCAAGGATCTTTCAGCCTACGGGTTCGAGGACTACACGCGGATCAAGCACGTCATGGCGTACACGGGGTAGGTTTCGCCGCTCGCCAGAAATCGGTGAGCAGCCGGGCAATCCGGTCTGGCTCCAGCAGAAGTGGCGCCACGTGGCCGCCGCCTGCTACTGCTTCGACGCGGCAGTCCGGGATCTTGGCGCACGTATGGCGCGCCTCGTCCGGACGCCAGCCCATGACGTCGTCGCGCGCGGACATCACCAATGTGGGAATGCTGATGTGCGGCAACAGCTCTTCGACTCCGCTGCGACGCAACATCGTCGACCGCATGGCGTGAAGCATCCCGCGGCGGTCAGCCTCGGAGAAGGCCGCCATCACCGTCGCCGCCCGATCCGGCTGGGCCGCAAGGGCTTCCGTACCCAGAAGCGAATCGGACAACAGCTTGACCAGCAATCCGATTGGACCGGTAAAGCGATACATCTGAACCAGCGGCCAGCCCTTGGTGATCTTCTCCCCCAGCGTGAACGCTTGCACTGGGGTGCCGATGGTAGTCAAGGTCCGCAGTCGCGAGTGCTCGGCCGCTGCCAGATGAATACCGATATGGCCGCCGAGGGCGTTGCCCACCCAGTCGACGGGTTCGGTGAGGCCGAGGCGGTCGAGGGCTTGCTGGGCTGCGGCGACAAGTTCGTCGAAGGCGAAGTCACGGTCGACGGCTTCGCTCTTGCCGTGCGATGGCGCATCGATGGTGTAGACCGTGCGGTCGCTTGCAAGGGCGTAGACCAGCGGACCCCACGAGTTCGAATCGACGAAGAGGCTGTGGAACAGGACCACCGGCGGTCCGGTGCCGGTGCGTCGCACGTGGAGTCGGCCCAGGTCCGTGCTTTCGAAATTCGGGCTCGGCGTGATCATCAATCCCCCATTTGCTTCGGAAACCGAAACTTCGGTAACCGTAGTATCCTCATCGCCCATGGCGGAGTCAATAGACCGGCAGGCGGTGGGCCAGCTGCTGGCGAGACTGCTGAGGGAGTTCCGCCACGATCTGGCCGCGCCGCGGGCGGAGGCGGGCTTCGGCGACATCCGCGACCCGCACATGCAGATCTTTGGCAATGTGCGAATGGGCGGGGTACGGCTCACCGAACTCGCGGACCGTGCACAGCTGAGCCTGGCGGCCACGTCCGAATTGGTCAATGACCTGGAAACCATCGGGTACTTGACTCGTCGGCCGGATCCTGCTGACGGGCGTGCCAAGCTCATCGACCTGACCAAGCGTGGGCGTGATGCGATGCTGGCGGCGGGCATCCGGGTGGCCGACATCGAGCAGCGGTGGTCAAAGCTAGTGGGCGCCAATGATTTTGAGCACATGTGCCGGACGATGCAGCGTCTGCTCGACGCGCTGGACCCGCAGGACTCGCGCGGCTAGCGGGCTCGGGACACCAAGGCCGCGACCACGGCGCGCAACTCGTCGACAGTGAGGTCTTCTCCGTCGACACCCATCGCAATCAACTCCGACAGCAGGTCTGAACCCGGCTTGCCGCAGCGGATGGCAATCACGTCGACGCATGCGTACAACTGGTCCTCGATGGACCCGCAGTGAGTGGTTGCTGGTGGCTTGATGGTCGCTCATGCCTCCGACTATTCGATTCGTCGAGGGCCGCACCATCCGCCGTTGGGCGGAGTTATGTGTGAAGCAGGGGCGCAGATTCACCTGCGATATCGCGGCCTGTGTGCGAAACATGCGCCTCGGCGCCTCACCACGGTGAAAAATGCGCCATAGGGCGGATGTTTCCCGGGGCCCGGGATCGCATCGTGTCTAGCGTGAGCGAAACTGACTGGAGCGACCTCGATGTGACGGACCTGCTGCCGACCGGAACGGTGACGCTGCTGCTCGCCGACGTCGAAGGCTCCACGCAGCTGTGGGAGTCGCAGCCGTCGGCGATGACCGCCGCAATCGGGCAGCTGAATCAAACCGCTTCGAAGTTGATCGCCGAGCACGGCGGTGTTCGGCCGGTCGAGCAGGGCGAGGGCGACAGTTTCGTGGCGGCCTTCACGCGGGCCAGCGATGCCGTGGCCTGTGCGCTGGATCTGCAACGGGCAGATCTGGCACCCATCAAGCTGCGAATCGGCGTGCACACCGGTGAAGTGCAGTTGCGCGACGAAGGTAACTACGCAGGGTCGACGATCAACAGGACAGCCCGCCTGCGAGACCTGGCGCACGGCGGCCAGACCGTATTGTCGGCAGCCACTGAGGAGCTCGTTGAGGATCGGATGCCAGAACAGGCATGGCTCACCGACCTCGGTCGTCACCCGCTTAAAGATTTGCCTCGCCCAGTGCGCGTCGCGCAACTCTGTCATCCCGACCTGCGCAATGATTTTCCACCACTTAGAGCAGTGAATGTTGATGCCGCGCAGCATCTTCCACGGCAACTAACCAGCTTTGTCGGCCGCGGTCCACAAATGGACGACCTCCGCGCCATTCTCACCGAGAACCGTCTCGTAACGCTCACGGGCGCGGGAGGCGCGGGTAAGACTCGCTTGGCGATCGAACTCGCCGGCCAGATGGCGCACGAGTTCCCTGACGGCGTCTGGTACGTCGACCTGGCGCCGATCAACCATCCAGACGTGGTGCCGGTGACGGTCTCCCGCGCATTGGGGTTGCCGGACTTGTCAGGACGTTCCATCACAGACGTACTGCTACGGTACGTACGCGACCGTCACATGCTGATCGTGCTCGATAACTGCGAACACCTACTGGAAGCGGTTGCGGCGTTAGCAAGTGAGATGTTGGCCGCATGCACACGAGTGACCGTCATGGCAACCAGCCGCGAACCGCTTTTGGTACCGGGCGAAGTGAACTGGGGTGTGCCATCGCTATCGGTCGCTGATGAGGCGATCGAGTTGTTCAGCGATCGAGCACGCCGAGCCCGACCTGAATTCACCGTTAACCCCGAGATCACCGGAACGGTAATGGAGATCTGTCGCCGCCTTGATGGCATGCCACTGGCAATCGAATTGGCGGCGGCACGCGTGCGCGCACTCTCGCTCGACGAAATCTTGGCCAGCCTGCATGACCGGTTTCGACTGCTGACCGGTGGTTCTCGTACCGCGGTCCGGCGTCAACAGACGCTGCGCGCATCGGTGGACTGGTCACATGCCCTACTTAGTCAGCCAGAACGAACACTCTTTCGTCGTATCTCGGTGTTCATGGGCGGGTTTGACTTGGACGCCGCCGAAGCAGTGTCCGAAGCTGACATCGAGCGTTTCCAGGTTCTCGACCAATTGAGCCTCCTCGTTGACAAGTCGCTCGTCATCGCCGAAAGCGCTGGCGGCTCCACTCGATATCGATTATTGGAAACGGTTCGCCAATACGCTCTCGAGAAGTTGGGCGAATCCGCTGAAGCGGACGAAATCCGGGCACGGCACCGGGACCACTACGCTGCCGTGGCGGCGCGACTTGACGCACCAGGACAAAACGACTACGGGCGCCTCATCGAGCAGGCCGACAATGAAATCGACAATCTCCGTGCAGCATTCGTTTGGAGCATCGAAACCGCCGACGTCGAAATGGCAGTCGGGCTCGCAACTTCCTTGCAGCCGCTTTGGCTTGCGCGCGGTCGAGTCCTGGAGGGACTGGCTTGGCTTGACGCCACCTTGACGTCGTTGCCAGAGGCTCCGCCGCTCGTACGCGCGCGATCGGTTGCCGACAAAGCAATCTTAGGTTCGTGGGTGGATGTGACGGGCAACTTAGAGCACGCCGAAAATGCGCTCGCCGTCGTGCGCACAGTCAACGATCCTGCTCTTTTGATTCGGGCGCTCACCGCATGCGCCTTCAGCGCCGCACACGACCCGGACCGAGCCGAACCGTACTTCTTGGAGGCGATCGATCTCGCTCGCGCAGTTGGTGATTCATATCGACTCAGTCAACTGTTCAGCCGACGAGCATATGGCGCGTTCATGGCTGGTGACCTCAACTCACTGGCACCAATCGCGACGGAAGGGCGGGAGTTGGCTGATGCGATCGGCGACCGCTTCAACTCGCGACAGTGCCAGTGGGTCCTTCTGAATTTAGGTATCTGCCGCGGTGACCTCGCCGCAACGCTTGCTGTACTACCCGATTACATCGCGGATGCGGCTGCCGCGCACGACGTCATGTCCACCATGATCGGCCTAATGTTCCAGACTTACGCATTAACGCACTCCGGTGACGCCGAAGGCGCCCGTGCATCAGCGGCCAACCTCTTAGAGGCCGGCGCCGACCTTGCGGGATTGTTCGACAACGGCGCCTATTCGGCGGTGGCGATGGCGTATTTAAGCGACGCCGATGTGGCGGCAGCCTGGGAAGCGGCTCAGGCCGCCAAACAGCGCAGCATGAATCCACCCGCCGAGAGCATGAACGCAGTCTGGCTAAGCCAAGTTGCGTTGGCCTGCAACCAGTTAGTGGACGCTGATCGATGGGCCGAGGAGGCCGTTGCCGAAACGAAAGGCTGGTTCCGTGCTTGGGCGCTAACAGCACGTGCTCAGGTTCACATAGCGACCGGTCGGCCGGAGCAGGCGGCGTGCGATGCCTACGAAGCCCTATCCATCGTTGCCCGAACCGAAGGGCGACTGCTCGTCTCCGACATGTTCGAGTGTCTCGCGAAGTCGGTTTATCGTCACGAGGATTACCGTGACGGGGCACGCCTCCTCGGCGCGGCAGAAGCGCTGCGCGAGCGCTTGGGCGTGGTTCGACTAAAGGTATTCGACGCCGATCACCAGGCGCTGTTGACCGCGCTGCGAAACGCAATGGGCGACACAGACTTCGATACCGCATGGGCCGAGGGCGCTACCTTGTCGACAGATGAAGCCATCGCCTACGCGCTTCGCGGCCGCGGCGAACGCAAGCGGCCCTCGAGCGGATGGGACTCACTCACGCCGACCGAACACGACGTCGTGCGACTCGTCGGCGAGGGGCTACCCAACAAGGACATCGCCACAAGGCTTTTCGTCTCACCGCGAACCGTGCAGTCACACCTGCGGCACGTCTACAACAAGCTCGGGCTCGCCTCCCGCGTTCAACTCGCACAGGAGGCAGCACGCAGAAGCGGAATTCCCGGCCGCTAGCTGGGGGAAGGTAGCGACCGGGAATTCCGTTGTGGAGGGGCTAGCGGTGCGCCGGCCTATGGCCGCTGCCACCGGCGAACATGTCGCGCCAGCTGCGGCGCGGCCGGTCTGCCGTCGTGGTGCCGGTCGGTTGAATCTCCGTCACCTCTTCGGAAGGAGCCGGCTGCGGCGTCGCCGCTGCGGCGACGGGGCGTTGCGCGTAGGCGATGTCGCGCGCGCTGCGCACCGACAGCCGACCCAACGCGACAGCACCGAAGAACACGATCAGCGCGCCCAGTCCATAGAAGTACGTCAGCTCAAGCCACACCCGCTTTGTTTCAGTGTCTGCTACCGGAGCACCGATATCACCGATGCCCAACGGGCCGGCCAGCGCGCGGCCAACGACGAACCATGCGCCGGCGAGAACCGTCAGCCAGCCGCCGAACATCGCGGTCGCGCGGTTGCGCGACATCAGTAGCAGCAGTCCGCCGAGCGCCGTCGCGGCGCCGGGCAGAACCTCGAGCCAGCCTCGCGCCGTCGTCCAGAACCACTCCTGATCCGGCGTGAAGGCGAAGTCGAAATACGGTCCGACAAACGGGATCAGAGCGCCCCAAGCGCCCAACAAGATCAAAAGGAATCCGCTCATTGCGCCGCGGCTGCGGGGCATCTGCAGCCTGCCGCCGCGCGCGTCAACGCGTGTGTCAGTCATCGTTGCCTCCTCGGGTCGACGCTCGGGTACCCGCTGTGACGCCCACGTAACCGCGTGCCGCGCCGGTGACAGCCGTCACAGCGTTCACAGCGAACTGACAGCCAACAGCGGAATAAACTTAGCTTCGCTAACGTACTTTTGATTAGGCGCAACGTCGCGCCAACAATTCCTGCGATTTGCTGAGGACCTTTGATGTCGACTGTTACCCGTGAACAGCGGCTTGCGCGCCGCATCACCGATTTGTATGCCACTGACCAGCAGTTCGCCGACGCCCGACCTAGCGAGGCCGTCGCGCACGCGATCGAATCCTCCGAGCTGAGCCTGCCGCAGATCATCCAGACCGTCATCGACGGCTATGCCGACCGGCCCGCGTTGGGACAGCGCGCCGTCGAATTCGTCACCGACCCGACCACGGGCCGGACCTCCGCCGAACTGCTCCCCCGCTTCGACACAATCACCTACCGCGAGTTGTCGGACCGGGTGAACGCGGTCGCGACCGCATTGGCGCAGAACCCGATACAGCCCGGAGACCGCGTCGCGATCCTCGGGTTCACCAGCATCGACTACACCACTGTCGACATGGCGCTGCTACGCGCCGGCGCGGTTTCCGTTCCCCTTCAGACCAGCGCACCCGTCACACAGTTGCGGCCGATCGCCGCAGAGACCGAGCCGGTTGCCATCCTGTCGAGTGTCGATTTCCTCGACGACGCGGTCGAACTCATGCTGACCGGTCACCTTCCCGAGCGGCTCGTCGTGTTCGACTACCACCACGAGGTCGACGACCACCGCGACGCGCTGGCCGCCGCAACCGCGCGGCTCGCCGAAACCCCGGTTGTTGTAGAAACTTTGGCCGAGGTGCTGGCTCGCGGCAACGAACTGCCGGCTTCCCCTGCCTTCGACGCAGGCGACGACAACCTGGCGCTGCTCATCTATACGTCGGGCAGCACGGGCACGCCGAAGGGCGCGATGTACCTGGCCAAGGCGGTCAAGAACTCGTGGCGGCGCTCCAGCATGGCGATGTGGGGCAACGAAGGCGCCACGCCGTCGATCACGCTGAACTTCATGCCGATGAGCCACATGATGGGCCGCGGCATCCTGTACGCAACGCTCGGCGCTGGCGGCACCGCCTATTTCGTTGCCAGAAGTGATCTTTCGACGTTCTTCGAGGACTTGGCTCTGGTGCGCCCCACTCAGCTGAGCTTCGTGCCGCGGATCTGGGACATGGTGTTCAGTGAGTTCCAGAGCGAGGTCGACCGTCGATCCGCCGACGGTGCCGACCGATGGGCGGTGGAGGCCGACGTGCTCGCCGACCTTCGCCAGAATCTCCTTGGCGGACGGTTCATCTCGGCGATGACGGGCTCAGCTCCGATTTCGTCGGAAATGCGGACGTTCGTCGAGTCGCTGCTCGACATCCACTTGACCGACGGCTACGGCTCCACCGAGGCCGGCGCGGTGTTCGTAGACGGCCAGGTTCAACGCCCGCCCGTCATCGACTACAAACTGGTCGACGTCCCCGACCTCGGCTACTTCAGCACGGACCGCCCCTACCCGCGCGGTGAGCTGCTGGTGAAGTCCGAGACCATGTTCCCAGGTTATTACAAGCGGCCCGAGATCACCGCCGACGTGTTCGACGCCGACGGCTACTACCGCACCGGCGACGTCGTGGCCGAACTGGGACCAGACCAGCTCCAGTATCTCGATCGCCGCAACAACGTGCTGAAGCTGTCGCAGGGCGAGTTCGTCACCGTCGCCAAGCTGGAGGCGGTGTTCGTCGACAGCCCGCTGATCCGGCAGATCTTCGTGTACGGCAACAGCGCTCGCTCGTATCTGCTGGCGGTCATCGTCCCGACCCAGGAAGCACTTTCGCGGTGGCCGCAAGCCGAGCTGAAGCAGCGGATTACCGAATCGCTGCAAGATGTCGCGAAGTCCACGGGACTGCAGTCCTACGAGATCCCCCGTGACTTCCTCATCGAGACAACACCTTTCACGCTGGAGAACGGTCTGCTGACCGGTATCCGCAAGCTCGCGCGGCCGAAGCTCAAGGAGTTCTACGGCGATCGGCTCGAACAGCTCTACACCGACCTGGCCGACAGTCAGGCCAACGAGCTGCGGGAGTTGCGCCAGCACGGCGCCGATCGGGCGGTGCTCGAGACCATCAGCCGCGCCGCGGGTGCGCTGCTGGGTGCAACGGCAAGCGAACTGCAGCCCGATGCCCATTTCACCGATCTGGGCGGAGATTCGCTGTCCGCGTTGACCTTCGCCAACCTGCTGCATGAGATCTTCGAGATCGACGTGCCCGTCGGCGTCATCGTCAGCCCGGCCAGTGACCTCGCTGCGCTGGCGGCCTACATCGAGGGTGAGCGGCAGCCGGGCAGCAAGCGACCGACGTTCGCGTCGGTGCACGGCCGCGACGCTACCGAGGTGCACGCCAGTGATCTGACGTTGGACAAGTTCATCGACGCGAAGACCCTTGCAGCGGCTCCGTCGCTACCGGGTCCGAGTTCAGAGGTGCGCACCGTTCTTTTGACGGGCGCGACCGGCTTCCTCGGCCGCTATCTGGCTTTGGAATGGCTCGAGCGGATGGACATGGTCGACGGCAAGGTCATCGCGTTGGTGCGTGCAAAGGATGACGCCACCGCCCGCGAACGCCTTGACAAGACATTCGACAGCGGTGACCCCGAATTGCTGCGTCACTACAGCGAATTGGCGGCCGACCATCTCGAGGTCATCGCCGGTGACAAGGGCGAGGCCAACCTCGGGTTGGATCAGCAGACCTGGCAGCGACTGGCCGACACGGTCGACCTGATCGTCGACCCGGCGGCGTTGGTAAACCATGTGCTGCCCTACAGCCAGCTGTTCGGACCGAATGCGCTGGGCACCGCGGAGCTGATCCGGATCGCGCTGACCACCAAGCAGAAGCCGTTCGTCTATGTATCGACGATCGCGGTGGGCGCGGGCGTCGAGGCCGGCCAGTTCACCGAAGACGGCGACGTTCGCGTCTACAGCGCGACCCGCAAGGTCGACGACACCTACGCCAATGGCTACGGCAACAGCAAGTGGGCCGGCGAGGTGCTGCTGCGCGAGGCGCACGACCTGTGCGGCCTGCCGGTCTCGGTGTTCCGCTGCGACATGATCCTCGCCGACACCACCTATGCCGGTCAGCTCAACCTGCCCGACATGTTCACCCGGTTGATGCTCAGCCTGGTCGCCACAGGGATCGCGCCCGACTCGTTCTACGAACTCGATGCCGACGGCAATCGGCAGCGGGCCCACTATGACGGGCTGCCAGTCGAATTCATCGCCGAGGCGATCTCCACGCTGGGCTCGCGGGTTGTTGACGGGTTCGAGACCTATCACGTGATGAACCCGTACGACGACGGCATCGGGCTCGACGAGTACGTCGACTGGCTGATCGAAGCCGGGTTCCCGGTCGAGCGTGTCGGTGACTACGCCGGCTGGCTGCAGCGCTTCGACACCGCGGTCCGTGCGCTACCCGAGCGGCAGCGGCAGGCCTCCCTGCTTCCGCTGCTGCACAACTACCAGCGGCCGGAGACCCCGATTCGCGGGTCGATCGCTCCGACCAACCGGTTCCGCGCGGCAGTGCAGGACGCCAAAATCGGTCCGGACAAAGACATTCCGCACGTGACGCGGGATGTCATCGTCAAGTACATCACCGATCTGCAGTTGCTCGGCCTGCTGTAGAGCAGTCGAGTGTGCGGTTCCATACTCGACACGCCGTGGTGAGCGTATGGGATCGCACACTCGCGCGGGCAGCTAGACCAACAACCCGACCACCAGAAGCACGACGGCAATAAGCGGAAAGACTCCTTGCGTAACGGCCGCGCGTGCCTTATCCGGTGATGACGTCAACAGCACCACCGCTGCGGCGAGCATCGACCCGACACCCGCGAACACCAATGCCGCTCCCACCGGTTGGTGGCCGGCGATCACGCCAATCACCCCCACCGCGGTGACGATCGCCAGGAACAGGTTGTAGAAACCCTGATTGAAGGCGAGTTCCTTGGTGGCCACCGCCTCTTCCTCGGTGATGCCGAACGTCGCGCGGGTGCGCGCCGACGTCCAGGTCAGCGATTCCATCACCCAGATGTAGACATGAAGCAAGGCCGCGAGACCCGCGAAAATCAAACCGGCGTAGATCATTTGGCCCTCCTAGTCGAACAATCCGGACTGACCGAGGGTGTTGACCCCGCTCGGCGGCGTCATCCCCAGATGTGTCCAGGCCTGCCGGGTGGCGACGCGTCCACGCGGGGTGCGGGCGATCATCCCGGCGCGCACCAGGAACGGCTCACACACCTCCTCGACGGTGGTCGCTTCCTCCCCGACCGCGACGGCCAGCGTCGACACTCCGACGGGCCCGCCGCCGAAACTGCGTGTCAGCGCGGACAATACGGCGCGGTCCAGCCGGTCCAGGCCGAGTTCGTCGACGTCGTAGACCTCCAGCGCCATCTTCGCGATGTCGCGGGTGATCACCCCGTCGGCTCGCACCTCGGCGTAGTCGCGAACGCGCCGCAGCAGCCGGTTGGCGATTCGAGGCGTACCCCGCGACCGGCGGGCGATCTCGGCGCCCGCTTCGGCGCCGACTTCGATGCCAAGGATGCCTGCCGAGCGAGACAGGACCCGCTCCAGTTCGGCCGGCTCGTAGAAGTCCATGTGTGCGGTGAACCCGAACCGGTCACGCAGCGGTCCGGTCAGCGCACCGGACCGAGTGGTGGCACCGACCAACGTGAACGGCGCGACCTCGAGCGGAATCGACGTTGCGCCAGGGCCCTTCCCAACCACCACGTCGACGCGAAAGTCCTCCATCGCCAGATACAGCATCTCCTCGGCGGGCCGGGCGATGCGGTGGATCTCGTCGATGAACAGCACGTCGTGCTCGACCAGATTGGACAGCATCGCGGCCAGGTCACCGGCGCGCTCCAACGCCGGACCCGAGGTGACCCGCAGTGAAGAGCCAAGTTCGGCGGCGATGATCATCGCCAGCGAGGTCTTGCCGAGCCCCGGAGGGCCGGACAGCAGGATGTGATCCGGTGTCCCGCCGCGGTTTTTGGCGCCCTCGATGACGAGTTGCAACTGCTCACGAACCCGCGGTTGCCCGATGAACTCTCCCAGCGACCGCGGCCGCAGGCTGGCGTCGATGTCACCCTCGCCGACAGTCAACGCGGCCGAGACCTCCCGCTCGGAAGTGTCCTCGGGGTCGTCGTCCTCGAATCGACCCATTACTTCTTACCCAGCATCGACAGCGCCAACCGCAGCGCGCTGGACGTGGTCGCCTCGGGCTCGTTGGCGAGCACCTTGTCGGTGGCCTCCTCCGCCTGCTTGAGCGCAAAGCCAAGTCCGACAAGCGCTTCCACGACCGGGCCGCGCACCGAGTGACCGTTCAGGGCGATGGCGCCCGATGCGTGCACCGAGCCGATCTTGTCGCGCAGTTCGAGCACCATGCGCTCGGCGCCGCGCTTGCCGATGCCGGGCACCCGGGTCAGCGCGGTGACGTCGCCGTCGGCAAGGGCCTGCCGCAGCGACGGTGCGTCGTACACGGCGAGCGTGGCCAACGCGATCTTCGGGCCCACCCCGGACACCCCGAGCAGCGTCAGGAACAGGTCACGCGCATCGGCATCGGCGAAGCCGTACAGCGTCTGCGAGTCCTCACGCACGATCATTGCGGTGATCAGCCTGGCCTCGCTGCCGCGGCGCAGCGTCGCCAGTGTCGACGGGGTCGCCATCACCTTGTAGCCGACCCCGCACGCTTCGATGACGACGTGGTCGAGTGCGATATCGAGGACTTCGCCGCGAACGGATGCGATCATCGTGCCGCCTTTGCCTTTGCCTGCGTAGCTTTCAATGTCGCCTTGTACTTGCGTTGTTGTTCGGCGGCCAACGCGTGCGCCGCGGCCATCCTGGCAATCATCGGTGCGCGCCAGCAGTGGCAGATCGCCAGCGCCAGCGCATCGGCAGCGTCGGCTGGCGTCGGTTTCGCCTGCAGCGCAAGGATTTTCGTGACCATCGCAGTGACCTGCGCCTTGTTCGCATTACCGTTGCCGGTGACCGCGGCCTTGACCTCGCTCGGCGTGTGGAAGTACACGTCGATGCCGCGTTTGGCGGCTGCCAGTGCGATCACACCGCCGGCCTGCGCGGTGCCCATCACCGTCGAGACGTTCTGCTGGCTGAAGACCCGCTCGATCGCGATGACGTCAGGGCGATGGGTGTCCATCCAGTACTCGACCGCGTTGCTGATGGCGAGCAGCCGCAGCTGCAACGGGTCCTCGGAGGGAGTCCGGACCACGTCGACGTCCAACGCAGTGACCTGGCGGCCCTGACCACCCTCGATGACGGACAGGCCGCAGCGGGTCAACCCTGGGTCGACCCCCATCACCCGCACGTCAGGCCTCCTGTGAACATCTGTTCGACAGTAGCGCGATTCGCCGACGGAAATCCGCAGGGACACGCCTCAGATCGAGTAGCTGCCGGAGCGGTCGCCGCCGGCGATCTGCGTCGCGATCTCGTTGACGCGCGCCTTTGCCCTGCCCCCACCGCGCACCAGCTCGCGTCCCACTTCGTGACCGTCGCGCTCGACCACGACGACCCAGCGCGCACCGAGGAATTTCGTCACCAACCAGAACGGCCACAGCACCACGAACACCAGCCCGATCACGATCTCGAACAGGTCGGTGAAATCCAACAAATCGCCGGGAAACGGCCACCAATCGCGGCGCACCGACCAGGCCCTGCCGTGCGGGTCGAGGACTACTGCCATGCGGACATCTTGGCGGCCAACCCGACACCGCGATACTGCGGGGCCATGGTGCGACCCGCGGCCAACAGCGGCTCGGTGCTGCGAAGCGTGCGGGCCAAGACGAAGGCACCTTCCAACGCGCCGATCAGAGCGAGCGTCAGGTCGCGGGCCTGCGCTGCGTCCAGCCCCCTCGAGGCGAAATATGCGCCGCCCCCGTCCACCCAGCCCTGGAACACGGTCGCAGAGGTTTCGCGGAGTTCCTCCACGGTGTCGGCAATTTCCGCGGCGACGCTGGCGACTGGACACATGTTCGCGAATCCGGTGCCTGCCATGTCCTCGGCCGCCTGGGTGAACACGGCGTCGATCGCGTCGCCGAGGTCGGTGTGGGCGTCGACGATCGACGGGATGAGCAGCGCGTAGGCGTGGCCCGCGTTGATCAGCGCCTCGCGCGCGATCTGCACCTTGCCGCCGCGGAAGTGGTGATACAGGGAGCCGATCGGAGCGCCGGATGCCTGAGCGATGTCTTTCATGCCCACAGCGCCGTAGCCCTTGTGCCGCATCAGCTCGGCAGCGGCGGTCAGGATCGATTCTCGGGTGGACCTTGCCATCTGCGCCTCCTGACGACAGACTAGAGCATACGTTCTAGAATCAACGTTCTACCGCCGAAAGGTCGTCATGAAAGCCGTCGACGTTCCCGCCGGAACCATCGAATACCGCGAGGAAGGCGACCCGAGCGGACCACCTGTCGTTCTGCTCCACGGCCTGCTGATGAACGACGCGCAGTGGAACCCGGCGCTGCCCCTGCTGCCCGCCAGCTTCCGCTATCTGCTGCCGGTTCTGCCGATGGGCGGCCATCGCATCCCGATGCGCGCGCAGGCGGATTTGACGCTGCCCGGCATGGTCGAAATCGTCGGCGACTTCCTCGAGGCACTCGATCTCGCCGACGTCACGCTGGTTGTCAGCGACTGGGGCGGGCCGCTTTTTCTGACCGATGCCGGCCGCGACAAACGTATTGCGCGGCTGGTGATCTGTCCGTCCGAAGCGTTCGACAACTTCCCGCCGGGGTTGCCCGGCAAGGTGGCGTGGTTGGCCAGTCGCAACACGCTGACGGTGTCGCTGGCCATGCGGCAGCTCAAGGTCGGCTGGTTGCGGAGACAGTGGCTGATATTCGGCCAGATGGCGAAAAAGCCTGTCCCCCAAGACATTGTCGACCACTGGATGGCGGCGGGATTGGCCGACCGGCGGATCCGGCACGATCTCGTCAAGTACTGCCGCACCAGGTTCGACAAGACCGATCTGATCCGGGCCACCAACCGGCTGGCCGACTTCGACGGCGACGTGCTCGTGCTGTGGAGTCGAAACCCGGTGATGCCGGATGAGCACGCGACGCGGCTGGTCGAACTGACCGGCGGGACGCTGCGCTACATCGACGACGCGAACGTTTTGATCATGCTCGACCAGCCGCAGCAGACGGCGCAGGAAATCGGGGCTTTCCTCACCGCCTGCGAGTAACGTTCTCCGATCGTGAGAACGGTCCGCAGTTTCTGTCGGGTGTGCACGTCGGTGTGCGGCATCCTCGTCGACCTCGATGGCGACCGCGTGGTCGCGGTGCACGGCGACCGCGACAACCCGTTCTCGCAGGGGTATACCTGCCCGAAGGGCCGTGCGCTGCCGCAGATTCACCATCATCCTGACCGGCTGGAGCGACCCCAGATGCGGATCGCCGGCGCGCTGCAGGACACGACATGGGAAGCGTGCCTCGACGACATCGGCATCAAGCTGAGCGACACCATCGAGACGCACGGGCCCGAATCCGTCGGGATCAACTTCGGCACCGGCGTGGGCATGGACGCGGTCGGCTACCGCGTCGCGCAGCAGTTGCACGCCGCGATCGGCACACCGGCGAAGTTCAGCCCGTTGACCATCGACGGCACCGCCAAGGTGTTGATGGCCGACCTGATGGGCGGCACACCGGCGCTTGCCGCGCGGCCCGACTACGACAACGCCACGTTCGCGATGTTCATCGGCAGCAATCCCGTTGTCTCCCATGGGCATAGCGTCGGAATGCCGAATCCTCGCGGCGTCATCCGCGACCTCGCCAAGCAGGCCGAGGTGTGGGTCGTCGACCCCCGCTACACCGACACCGCGCGGCTTGCGACCCACCACCTCGCGCCGCGGCCCGGCACCGACTACGCGGTGCTCGCATATCTGGTGCGCGAAGTGCTGCGCGACGGCGTCAGGGCGCCGGCCCAGGACGTCGACGCGTTGGCAGCCGCGGTTGAACCGTTCACCGTGCACCACGCGGCTGCGATCGCCGACGTGCCGGCAGCCGACCTCGAGCGCCTGCTGAGCTCGATACGGAAGGCAGGCCGCATTGCGGTCGACACGGGTACGGGTGTCACGATGTCGCCGAGTGCGAATGTGACGCAATGGCTTTCGTGGGTGCTGTTGATCATCACCGATTCGATGAACCGCCCCGGCGGCATCTGGTTTCATCCGGGCTTCGGCTACCAACTGGAGAGTTTCGAACTGCCGGTCACGCCGCCGGAAGGACGTTTCGGTCCAGGACCGCGCAGCCGTCCCGAGACGCAGGCGTTTCTGCGGGAGTGGCCGTGTGCCACGCTGCCCGACGAGATCGATGCGGGCAACATCCGCGCATTTCTGAACCTCGGTGGCAGCATGCTCACGGCGTTCCCCAATGCGTGCTCGTTGCGCCCTGCGCTGGAAAAGCTCGACGTGCTGGTAACGACCGAGATCCTGCCGAACGAGACGACGGCGTTGTCGACGCATGTGCTTCCGACCAAAGGTCAGCTCGAGCGGCCCGACGTGACGCTGTGGGACTTCCTGTGCCCGCGCGTTTCCGCGCAGCACACCGATGCGCTGGTATCGCCTGTGGCAGAACGACGTTCGATGTGGTGGGTGCTGGCGGAAATCGGTCGGCGCCTCGGCCACGAGCTCGCCGATCCCAACGCCAGCGACGAGGCGATGCTTGCGCAGCTGAGCTCGAGCGGACGCGCGCCGTACGACGAATTGGTCGCCAACGGATGGGCCGAGGCCGACCGCGAACTGCCCGCAGCGTGGGTGGATCGGCACGTCGACCGGCTCGGCGGTTGGCGGATGGCGCCCCGCGTGCTCGTCGACCAGCTGAATGCGCTGCGCGAGCCCGCGCCGCTGGTGCTCGTGCCGCGCCGCCAACTGCGTCGGCTGAACGCTCAGCTGGAGTTCCTCGGCGAGACCGCCGAGATCGTCGTGCACCCCGACGATGCTGCAGCGGCGGGGATTTCAGACGATCAGAAGCTGACCGTGCGCAGCGAGCACGGCGAGCTCACCGGGGTCGCGCGGGTGGACGCTTCTGTTCGGCGCGGTGCGGTTTCGGTCCCACACGGCCATGTCGGGGCGAACGTCAACGTGCTCACCAGCAAGGACGACATCGATCTGGTCACCGGGATGACGCGCTACTCCGGTGTGCCGGTCAGCCTGCACCCGGCGTGATTCGAGTACCGAACTACTCGCTGCGGCTGCTCTTCATCGGCTGATACTCGGCCATGTGGGTATTTCACTGAAGGTTCCGCCTGTCCCGTTGGTCCGCGCAGTCGAGCGGACTCGTCATCACCTGTTGCGAATTCACCAATCCCTGGTGCCGCCGCCCGCCGCGATGGTCGAGCTGATCATGGCGACCTGGCTGTCCCAAGCGATCGCGGTGACTGCCGAACTGGGCATTGCGGATGTCCTCGCAGAGAAGCCGATGGACATCGACGACCTGGCGCGCAAGGTTGATGCAAACCCGGACGCCCTGGCCCGGATGCTGCGCGCCTTGATCGGCCGAGGCATCTTTCGCCAGCGTCGCGACGGCCGCTACGACCTGACCCCGCTGGCGAAGACGCTGCAATCGGACACTCCGGATTCGATGGCGGCCTTCGCCCGATTCGTCGGCTCGCCGGAGGACCGTGAGCACTGGAGCCACTGCATCGAGGCCATCAGGACCGGTGAGTCCGTTGTCCCGAAGCTGCGAGGAATGCCCGCGTTCGACTGGGCCATGAGCGATCCGGAATTGAGCGAAGTCTTCAACCAGGCGATGACCAACTTCACCGAGTTGGCCCTGACGGCGGTGCTCGCTGCCTACGACTTCGCCGAGCACCGGACCATCGTCGATGTGGCCGGCGGGCACGGACGTCTGCTCGCCGGCATGTTGTCGGCGGCACCGACCGCGCAAGGCATCCTGTTCGACCTTCCGCATGTGGTCGCAGGCGCCGAACCGCTGCTGCGCAAGCAGCGAGTCAGTGACCGCGTCCGCATCGTCGGCGGGTCATTCTTCGAGGCCGTTCCCGAGGGCGGTGACCTGTACGTGCTGAAGAACATCATTCACGACTGGTCGGATGAGAAAGCCAAGCAGATCCTCGAGACCGTGCGGGCCGCTGCGCCCCTGGACTCGAAATTGCTGTTGGTCGAATCCCTGATACCCCAACACGACCGCGAATTCGCCACGAAATGGCTGGATTTGGAGATGCTGGTGGGCAATTCGGGGCGCGAACGCACCGCAGACGAGTACCGAGAATTGTTGCGAGACGCGGGATTCGAGATGACCCGGGCGGTCCCAACCGCATCGCCGTTCAGTCTGGTCGAAGCCAGGGCGACCTGAGCTAGACGACGCCGATCTGTTTCATCTGCGCGTAGACGTCGACGACGCCCCAGGTCTCGACGACGCGGCCGTCGGCGATGCGGAACATGAACATCTCGTTGTAGGTGACGGTGTTGCCGGTCGGCGCGACACCCATGAATTCACCTCGGTGCGTACCGGTCACCGTCGTCCTGCCGACGACCTTGTCGCCCTCGCCGATCAAGTCCTCGACGGTGAGGTGGATGTCCGGATAGATGCGCAGCAGCATCGACCAGATCTGCTTGAGCGCCGCGGCCCCGGTCGTGTCTATCGGCAACGGCGTGCGGATCACCGCATCCGGGGCGACGACTTCGTCGATCGTTCTCGCGAGGAAGTCGAAGTCGCACGTGTTGGCTGCCTCATGAAAGCGCCTGAACAGCGCCTTGTTGGCGGCCACCTCGGCTGTCGACATGCTGGTCCGGGCTACTCCTCGTCGAGAGCGGCGGCGACGTCGTCGGGAATGTCGACGTTGGTGTAGACGTCCTGCACGTCGTCGAGATCCTCGAGCGCATCGATCAGCTTGACCACCTTGCGGGCACCTTCCAGGTCCACCGGCACGCTGACCGACGGCTGGAAGCTGGCCTCCGCCGACTCGTAGTCGATGCCCGCGTCCTGCAAGGCGGTGCGAACGGCAACGAGATCACTTGGCTCGCAAATGATTTCGAAGCTGTCGTCGAGATCGTTGACTTCTTCTGCCCCGGCTTCGAGCACTGCGGTCAGTACGTCGTCCTCGGTCAGGCCGTCCTTGGCCAGCGTCACCAGACCCTTGCGGGAGAACAGGTAGGACACAGACCCTGGGTCGGCCATGTTGCCGCCGTTGCGGGTGACCGCGACGCGCACCTCGCCTGCCGCGCGGTTGCGGTTGTCGGTCAGGCACTCGATCAGCACTGCGACGCCATTGGGGCCGTAACCCTCATAAGTGATGCTCTGGTAGTCGGCGCCGCCGGCTTCCTCGCCCGCGCCACGCTTGCGGGCCCGCTCGATGTTGTCGTTGGGCACCGAGTTCTTCTTGGCCTTCTGGATGGCGTCGTACAGCGTGGGGTTGCCGCCGGGATCGCCGCCACCGACGCGCGCCGCCACCTCGATGTTCTTGATCAAGCGGGCGAAGTTCTTGCCGCGACGGGCGTCGATCACAGCCTTCTTGTGCTTGGTGGTGGCCCACTTGGAATGGCCGCTCATGCAGGTACTGCTCTCTTTCTAACGATGCAAAGTCCAATCAACGAGTCTACGTGGAGGTTTATGCCTCACCGAACCGCGGCGGTTGGCGTCAGCGCCACCACCCGGTAGCCGATGCCCGCAGGCCAGCCGAGGTGGCCGCTGACGTGCACCTGAATCCAGGTCGGCGCCCCCGACGGGTCGTCGGTGAACGTGGCCGCGGCGTGAACGATCGCGGCCCTTTCGCCGGACGCCTGCAAGACCGCCGAGGTCGAAAGCGTCGCATCGCCGAGTTCGGCCCTGTCATAACGAAGGCTGTCGGGCAGGAAGAACGCCGTCTGGAAGTTCGGCATCCGGACACCCCGCGGCGCGTGGGGAGCCCGCTGCAGCGTCAACCCGGACACGACCGGCTTGCCGTCGAACCACACCGTGCCGACGTATTCGGTCCTGCGGGCCTCGCCGCCGGCGGGCAGGCGCACCAGCGTGTCGATACGCGGCTGCGGCTCGAGCTCGATCATCGTCATGGGCCTACTTTGCGCGATTTGTGCACGTCTTCACGCGTTGAGCGCGGAAAACCGTGCCCAAGTCGCTAGGACCCGGACAGTTGCGCCTTCACGCCGCGCGTCAGGTCGTCGGCGAGGATCTCCGGCTCGCCTGCGAACAGGCCGTCCAGCGCCTGCTTTGCGACCGCAGAGGGGTCGACCTTCCGATCGTCAGGAGCGTGCGCGGCCATGTCGGTGTCCATGTATCCGACGTGCAGGGAAGCCACATGGACACCGCGGGGCGCGAGTTCCTGCCGCAGTGCATCAGTCATCGCCCAGCCCGCCGCCTTGGCCGCGGAGTACGCACCCAATTCGGGCGCATGGAACCACGACAACACCGAGAGCACGTTGAGGATCGATCCGCCGCCGTTGCTTTCGATGATCGGAGCGAACGCCCTGGTCACGGCGAGGGTGCCGAAGTAGTGGGTCTCCATCTCCAGCCGCACATCATCCAGCGACCCCGTCAGCAGTGATGCGCCGGTCGAGACGCCTGCATTGTTGATCAATACATTGACGTCGCCGGCCACTTCAGCGGCGCGGGCGACGGATTCTGGATCGGTGATGTCGAGTTGCACGGGAATCACACCCGGCACGTCGATCGTCTCGGGCCGACGGGCGGCGGCATATACCTTGGCGCCGCGCTCGACGAGCTGTTCAGCGAACCGCTTGCCCAATCCGCGGTTCGCTCCGGTTACTAATGCGGTGATCTGTTCGGTAGTCATGCTGTATCCAAGCCGCGTTTCGTACCGATTATTCCATAACTCGCTAGAGCATATCGACGAACAGCTTGTGAATGCGACGGTCGCCCGTCATCTCCGGATGAAATGCCGTCGCGAGCATGCGACCCTGCCGCACCGCGACGATGTGATCCGCGGCCCGCCCCAGCACCTGCACTTCGGGGCCGACGCGTTCCACCCACGGCGCACGAATGAACACCGCATGCACGCGGTCGTCTAGCCCCTCGAACGGAAAGTCGCCCTCGAACGAGTCGACTTGGCGACCAAAAGCGTTGCGCCGCACAGTCATATCGATGGCCTTGAGCGGGACGGCCTCGCGCCCCTCGGCACCCGCGTCCAGAATCTCGGTCGCCAGCAGAATCATCCCGGCACAGGAGCCGTAGGCGGGCATGCCTTCGGCCAGCCGCGCCCGCAGTGGCTCGAGCAGTTCGAACTCGCGCAACAGGTGGCTCATCGTGGTGGATTCCCCGCCGGGGATCACCAGCGCGTCGACGGCCTCGAGCTCTCCAAGACGACGCACCGTCGTCGCATCGGCACCCGCCTCACGCAACGCCGCCAGGTGTTCACGGGTGTCGCCCTGCAAGGCGAGCACACCGACGCGCGGCGCGCTCATGGCGTGTAGTCACGCTTGTAGCGGGTCAGACCCTCCTGCATCACCGCCGCCACCATCTCACCGGTCTGCGTGAAGATCTTGCCCTGGGTCAACGACCGGCCACCCGACGACGACGGCGACGACTGGTCATAGAGCAGCCACTCGTCGGCGCGAAAGGGCCGCATGAACCACATGGCGTGGTCCAGCGACGCGACCATCAAATGCTTACGTTCCTCGACGTGGTTCACCTGCGCGGAGCCCAGCAGCGTCAGGTCGCTCATGTACGCCAGTGCGCAGATGTGCAGCACGTAGTCGTCGGGCAGCGGATCGCGGTGCCGGAACCACACCTGCTGCTGCGACGCTTTGCCCGGCAACAGCTTCATCTGATCTCGCGGCACGATGCGGACATCCCATTCGGCGAACTGGGCGAAGCCGGCGTCGTCGAATGCCCCGCCCTTGGAGATGAAGCCGGGCAGATCATCTGGCGGCGGCGCGAACGGCATCGCGTCCTGGTGCTCGATACCGCTCTGGTCGGTCTGAAACGACGCCGACATCGAGAAGATGGTCTCGCCGTGCTGGATCGCGTTCACCCGCCGAGTGACGAACGAGCCGCCGTCACGCAGGCGCTCGACGAGAAAAACCGTCGGCGCCTTGGCATCTCCAGGCCGCAGGAAGTAACCGTGCAGCGAGTGCACCTGGAAGCGTTCGTCGACGGTGCGTACCGCGGATACCAGAGACTGTCCTGCCACGTGGCCACCGAAGGTCCGCTGAAAGTAGCCCGACTCCGGACTGAAGACACTTCCGCGGTAGATGTTTACCTCGAGCTGCTCGAGATTCAGGATCTCTTCGATCGCCATGCAGAGTTGTTTACCAGCCCCGTTCAGCAAGCCTATGCGGGGCTGGCACGTCCTCCACGTTGATGCCGACCATGGCCTCCCCCAGCCCGCGTGACACCTTGGCCAACACGTCGGGGTCGTCGTAGAAAGTCGTTGCCTTCACAATGGCCGCGGCCCGCGCGGCGGGGTCCCCGGACTTGAAGATGCCCGAGCCGACGAACACGCCCTCGGCGCCCAACTGCATCATCATCGCCGCATCGGCGGGTGTGGCAATACCGCCGGCGGTGAACATCGTCACCGGCAGCTTGCCTGCCCGCGCCACTTCCACGACCAGTTCGTAGGGCGCCTGCAATTCCTTTGCCGCGACGTACAACTCGTCTTCGGCCAGCGATGTCAAGCGGCGGATCTCGCCGCCGATCTTGCGCATGTGTGTGGTCGCGTTGGACACGTCACCCGTGCCGGCCTCGCCCTTGGAGCGGATCATCGCCGCGCCCTCGCTGATGCGACGCAGCGCCTCGCCCAGGTTGGTCGCACCGCACACGAACGGCACAGTGAACTTCCACTTGTCGATGTGGTTGGTGTAGTCGGCCGGGGTGAGCACCTCGGACTCGTCGACGTAATCCACGCCGAGGCTCTGCAGAATTTGCGCCTCCACGAAGTGCCCGATGCGGGCCTTGGCCATCACCGGGATCGTGACCGCGGAGATGATGCCCTCGATCATGTCGGGGTCGCTCATCCGCGACACCCCGCCCTGTGCACGGATGTCGGCGGGCACCCGCTCCAGCGCCATCACGGCCACGGCACCTGCGCCCTCAGCGATGCGGGCCTGCTCGGGGGTGACGACGTCCATGATCACGCCGCCCTTGAGCATCTCGGCCATGCCGCGCTTGACCCGAGCCGTCCCGGTCTGGCTGTTGGCCGACCCGTTCGATCCAGCTGCGGTTTCCACTGCTATCTCCTCCAAATCGCTACCGATCCAGTCTAAACGTGGCGGCAAATCCAATGAATCCGCAGCTTCGAACCTCTCAGCGGATGGACTGCAGCTGCCTGCGCGGCACTGCGCCCCGCACGTCCGCCAGCGCGTTCGCCTCCTCGAGAAGCTCACCGAGCTGCAGCGGATAGACGGTTTCACCCTTGGCGACTAGGTCGGCAATCATTGTCGCATCGCACCACCGATGGCCGTGTATATAGGCCCGCTCCAGCCCGGTGCGGCCGGCCGCCGACGGCTCGAAGCGCCGGGTGCGGTGCACGAAGAACATCTCCTCGCTGCGAATGACCGAGCCGTTGAAGTCGATGACGGCCTCGCGCCGCCACACCGGTCCGACCATATCGGCCGGCTCGACGCGCAGCCCGGTCTCCTCCTGGACTTCGCGCGCCGCCGCCTGCGGCAGCGTCTCCCCCTGCTGCGCCGCCCCACCAACGGTGAACCACCACCGCGGCGCTGGGTTTTGCGAGCCGGCCGCTATCGCGGGATCCGATCCGCAGAACAGCAGGACGCAGCCGTCGTCGTCGAGCAGCACGACGCGTGCGGACAGCCGCCGGTTGACCGGCCCCACTTCTCGCGGCGTAGTCTCGGCGCGTTCGGCGATCTCGAAATATGTTGGCAGCGCGGCTGTTCCACCGAGTCGCAGCGCGCGCACCGCGGGCCGCTCGCGCAGCGCGAGGGTGTCGCGGACGGCGTCGTTGTGGAAGCGGCGGGCCAGCAGGACCCGCGCCTCGGCGTCGGCGAGCTCGGCGACCAACGCCACCGGCAGCGCCGCCGGGTCGACGAGTGCCAGCGCCGCGGACAAGTCGTTTTCGGCTGCCTCACGCGCGGCTCGCGGTGCCCGTTCGGCCGCATCGGCCCACGCAGCCAGTCGCTTGCCGTCCGGGCCGGCGCCATAGGCCTCGACTGCGACCGCCCGCGCCACCACCGCGCGCCGGGCCAGCGCGCCGTCGAGGGCCTGCCAGGACAAGTCGTAGCGGACGTGCAGCCGGTCCAGCCGATGCGCGGTCTGATACGCCCACATCCCGACCAGCACCACCACGACGGCCAGCATGGCCAGCACGATGATCACGACCCAGGTGATCACCTAGTCCCCCTGCTCGTCCGCTGCGCTTCGCGCCTGGGCCCGGCGCTTCGGCCCGAGGATCCGGTCGCCTGCACCTTCACTCCTGCTCCGGCAACCGTTTCGTAGACGCGCATGATCTGCCGCTCCACGACTGACCAGTCATAGCGGTGTACCGCCGCGGTCGCCGCGGCCACGTACCGCTCGCGCAGGCCGTCGTCGTCGAGCACCTCGATGAGTCCCGCGGCCAGGCCGGCGGAATCGTCGACAGGCACCAGGCGCCCGGCCTTGCCGTCCACCAGGACGCGACGAAACGCGTCGAGATCGCTGGCCACGACGGCGGTGCCCGCGGCCATCGCCTCGACGAGCACGATGCCGAAGCTCTCGCCGCCGGTGTTCGGTGCGCAGTACACGTCGGCGCTGCGCATCGCTGACGCCTTCTCGGCGTCGTCGACCTGCCCGAGGAAGCGCAGATGCTTGGCCAGTTTCCCAGCGTTTTCGCGCAGTTCATCCTCATCGCCGCGGCCGACGATCAGGATCTCGATGTCACCGAACCGCTTCGCCAGCGTCGGCAACGCACCCAGCAGGACTTCCATGCCCTTACGAGGTTCGTCGAAGCGGCCAAGGAACAGCACCGTCTTGCCCGGCCGCGGATAGCCGTCGAGCACAGGTGCGTGTGCGAATGAGCCCACGTCGACGCCGTTGGGGATTTCGACGGCGTCGCTGCCCAGCGCCTCCATCTGCCATCGGCGCGCCAGATCCGACACCGCGATGCGGCCGACGATCTTCTCGTGCATCGGCCGCAGAATCGGCTCAAACACGCTGAGTGTCAACGACTTTGTGGTCGACGTGTGAAACGTCGCGACGATCGGGCCCTCTGCAATGTTCAGCGCCAGCATGGACAGGCTCGGCGCATTCGGCTCGTGCAGATGCAGCACATCGAACTCACCCTGTACCAGCCACTTCTTCACCATGCGATGGGTGGCGGGGCCGAACCGCAGCCGGGCCACCGAGCCGTTGTAAGGAATCGGCACCGCCTTACCACCGGACACCACGTAGTCCGGCAGCTTCACGTGTGGTGACGACGGCGCCAGCACGCTGACGTCGTGCCCGCGACCGTGCATCACCTCGGCGAGTTGCAGCACGTGCGATTGCACGCCGCCGGGGACGTCGAACGAATACGGGCAGACCATGCCGATGCGCATTACGTCTCCAGTTTCGCGCGGCGCTCGTCTGAGAGATCGGCCAGCCATTGCGGCTGCATCATGTGCCAGTCGGCCGGATGGGCGGCGATGTTGCGGGCGAACCGGTCCGCCAGATTCTGCGTGATGACGCGTACGTCTCCCGACGACGTGTCCAGTGGCTCGCTCGCGCTGAATTCCCACCCGTGTGCGGTGTACCACGAGTGCACCGCCAACAGGTGCGCGCCGGTTTCGATCGCCAGCTTCGCCGACCCGGCAGGCATGCGCGTGGGTTCTCCGAAGAAGTCGACTTGGACCCCGTTGCGGCTGAGGTCGCGGTCGGCCATCAAGCAGACGGCGCGGTTGTCGCGCAGCCGTTCGCAGAGCACCTCAAACGGCGGCCGCTCGCCCCCCGTCAGCGGCAACATCTCGAAACCAAGGCCTTCGCGGTAGGCGATGAACCTGTTGTACAGCGATTCGGGCTTGAGCCGCTCGTTGACGGTGGTGAAGGGGCCGTGCTTCCACACCAGCCATACCCCCGCCATGTCCCAGTTCCCGCTGTGCGGCAGCGCCAGGATCACACCCCGGCCGGAGTCCAGGGCGGCAGCGATGTGCTCCTTGCCCGCCCAGTGCGGGTCGAGCAACTCGCCTTGCTTCTCGAGATCCATCGAGGGCAACCGGAACGCCTCTCGCCAATACCGCGCGTATGACGCCAGCGAAGCACGAATCAGTCCGTCGGGCACCCTGTCCGGCGTAACCCCGATGACGCGCGCCAGGTTCTTACGCAGTTGCTCGGGTCCACCACCTCGGGCCGCGTAGTGCGCGCCCGCATCGAAAGCGTTGCGCGCCAAGAACTCCGGCATCGCGCGCACGACGCGCCAGCCTGCGGCGTAGCCCAGGTCGGAGAGCTGGCCCCCGAATGGGGTCATGGCTCGCCCGTCTCGCCGTTGGCGGGCTCAGACTTCGTGATGGGCTCCATTGCGCCCGGCGAGGTCCGCACACTGTGCATCCGCTGCCCGACGGTCACCAGGCTTGCCACCGCGAGCACCCACATCGCCACATGCAGCAGCCACGGCGCATGCAGGAACCACACCCCGGAAAGCCCGGCGCCGACCAGCACGATGATCAGCCGTTCTGGCCGCTCGATGAGGCCGCCCTCACCGGACAGGCCGCTCGCCTCGGCGCGTGCCTTGATGTAGGAGATGACCTGCGAGGTGACCAGGCAGATCAGCGTCGCGACCACCAGTGACGTGCTGCCGATACCGAACGCCGCCCACCACAGCAGGCCACAGAACACCGCGCCGTCGCCGATCCGGTCGCACGCTGCGTCCAACACGGCACCGAATCGGGTGCCACCGCCGCGCTCGCGCGCCATCGCCCCGTCGAGCATGTCGGCGAGCACGAATATCCAGACCGCGAACGCACCCCACCACAGCTGCCCGATCGGGAACAGCGTCAACGCGCACAGCACCGTTCCGGCGGTGCCGAGAATGGTGATGCTGTCGGGCGTGAAGCCGGCCCGCAGTGCCGCCTTGGCGACCGGCTTGGACAGCTTCTCGTAGGCCGCCCGGGTCATCAGGTAGAAGTTGCTCACGGCAGTTTGGCCCACTCGGTCGCCAGCAGCTCACGGGTCTCACGCAACAACTGCGGCACGATCTTGGAGCCGCCGATGATCGTGATGAAGTTCGCGTCGCCACTCCATCGCGGCACCACGTGCATGTGCAGATGCTCGGCGAGCGACCCGCCCGCCGAGCTGCCTAGGTTCAGCCCCACGTTGAAACCGTGCGGTCGCGACACCGACTTGATCACGCGAATCAGCTTCTGGGTGAACGCCATCAGCTCGGCGCTCTCTTCGGCGGTGAGGTCCTCGAGCTCGGAGACCCGCCGGTACGGGACCACCATCGAATGCCCCGGGTTGTACGGGTAGAGGTTGAGCACGACGTACACCAGCTCGCCGCGCGCGACCATCAGCCCTTCCTCGTCGGGCATCCGCGGGATGTCCGTGAACGGCTCAGTCGACGCCGCCGAGCCACCCTTCATCGGCGCCTCGGCGATGTAGCTCATCCGGTGCGGCGTCCACAAGCGCTGCAAATGGTCGGGCTCACCGACGCCGTGGTCGACGATCGTGCGGTCGTCGGGGTCGTTCACTTCTTCGCGCCCACCTTGAGCAGTTCGGCTGTCGGAGTGGCGTTTTCGCGACCGGCGATCCACTCGACGATCGCGGCGACGGCCTCCTCCCGTGGCACCCCGTTGATCTGGGTGCGGTCGCCGAAGCGGAAACTCACGGCGTTGGCCTCGACGTCACGGTCACCCGCCACGAGCATGAACGGCACCTTCTGATTGGTGTGGTTGACGATCTTCTTCGCCATCCGATCGTCGCTGCCGTCCACCTCGGCCCGGACTCCGTGCATCTTCAGTTGCGTCGCAAGGCCATTGAGATACGGGATGTGGTCGTCGGCGACGGGGATGCCGACCACCTGGACCGGTGCCAGCCACGCCGGGAACGCGCCTGCGTAATGCTCGGTCAGGATGCCGAAGAAGCGCTCGATCGACCCGAACAGCGCGCGGTGGATCATCACTGGCCGCTGCCTGGTGCCGTCGGCCGCGGTGTATTCCAGCTCGAAGCGCTCGGGGAAGTTGAAGTCCAGCTGGATCGTCGACATCTGCCAACTGCGGCCAAGCGCATCCTTCACCTGCACCGAGATCTTCGGGCCGTAGAACGCCGCGCCGCCCGGATCGGGCACCAACTCCAGCCCGGAAGCGGCGCCGACCTCGGCGAGCACGCTGGTGGCTTCCTCCCACATCTCATCGGAGCCGACGAACTTGTCGGGATCCTTCGTCGACAGCTCCAGATAGAAGTCGGTCAGGCCATAGTCACCGAGCAGTTCGAGGATGAAGCGCAACAGGGAAGTCAGCTCGTCGCGCATCTGCTCGCGGGTGCAGTAGATGTGCGAATCGTCCATGGTCAGGCCGCGCACCCTGGTCAGCCCATGCACCACGCCGGACAGTTCGTAGCGGTAGACGGTGCCGAATTCGAAGAGCCGCAACGGAAGTTCGCGATACGAGCGCCCGCGCGACCGGAAGATCAGGCAGTGCATCGGGCAGTTCATCGGCTTGAGGTAGTAATCCTGGCCGGGCTTGCGCACCGAACCGTCCTCGTTGAGCTCGGCGTCGAGATGCATCGGCGGGAACATGCCGTCCGAATACCAATCGAGGTGACCGGAGATCTTGAACAGCTCGGCCTTGGTGATGTGCGGGCTATTGACGAACTGGTATCCGGCCTCGATGTGCTTGCGCCGCGAGTAGTCCTCGAGCTCGCGCCGGATGATGCCGCCCTTGGGATGGAAAACCGCTAGGCCTGAACCGATTTCGTCGGGGAAGCTGAACAGGTCCAGCTCGGCGCCGAGCTTGCGGTGGTCGCGGCGCTGCGCCTCCTCGATGAACTCCAGGTGTTTGTCGAGCGCCTCCTGCGATTCCCACGCGGTGCCGTAGATGCGTTGCAGGCTCGCGTTGTTCTGATCACCGCGCCAGTACGCCGCCGAACTGCGGGTCAGCTTGAACGCCGGAATGTATTTGGTCGTCGGGATGTGCGGCCCGCGGCACAGATCGCCCCATTCCCGTTCCCGGGTGCGGGGATTGAGATTGTCGTAGGCTGTCAGTTCGTCGCCACCGACCTCCATGACTTCCGGGTCGCCGGATTTGTCGTCGACGAGCTCCAACTTGTACGGCTCGTTCGCGAGTTCTTCGCGCGCTTCCTCTTTTGAGGCATACACACGCCGCGAGAACAGCTGGCCTTCCTTCACGATCTGGCGCATCCGCTTCTCCAGCGCCTCGAGGTCCTCGGGCGTGAACGCGCGCGGCGCGTCGAAGTCGTAGTAGAACCCGTCGGTGATCGGCGGCCCGATGCCGAGCTTGGCCTCGGGGAACATGTCCTGCACGGCCTGCGCGAGCACGTGTGCGGTCGAGTGCCTGATCACGGCGCGGCCGTCGTCGGTGTTGGCGGCGACCGGCGTCACCTCGACGTCGGCCTCCGGCGTCCACGACAAGTCGCGCAGCCGGCCGTCGGCCTCCCGCACGACGACGATCGCGTCGTCGGCGCCCCGGCTCGGCAGGCCCGCGTCACGGACCGCTGCCCCTGCGGTAGTCCCGGCAGCGACCCGGATCGGGGCTGCTAGGGCGGAGCTGGCGGGCGCGCTCATCGGGAACTCTCCAAACTGTCGGTGAAACGGGCGGTGTGCGGCTCGGCACTGAACGCGACCATGCTATCGGGGTCGGTCGTCATGCCCCCAGGCCAATCGGGCTCTTCAGCCACTTGGCCTCCGCGCCGAGAAGCCCGGCCGCCCAGCCGAGTGCGCCCAACAGCCACAGGGTGCCCAGTACCACCGCGGCGGTGAAGGCCGCGCCGAGCACCTGCACCCACAGTCCCTGCGCCTTGAACCAGCCCATCACTTTGTCGTAGCGCTCGCGGGTAAACGCCAAGAGCCTTCGCGCCCAATCGAATTCGGTGGCCAGGATCGCCAGCCCGATGAACACGATCGCCCAGCCGGGGCCCGGGTACGGGATCGCCAGGATGCCGACGCCGAGGATCGCAAGGCCGACCACTGCGACGGCGATGCGGTAGCCGAACTCGGTCTTCGGGCGGTCACGCAGCCGGTCGCGCCAGCGCGCCCAGCGCCGTTTGACCTCCGACGGTTTCACGGCTGACCCGGATTGAGCTTCACGAACAGTGCGTTGGCTTCGGCGAGCACGGTATCCCCGTCGAGGATCCGGCCCGAGATGAACATCTTGCGACCGTCGACACCGTCCACACCGGCGTCGACCTGCAGTTCCTTTTCGATCGGCACGATCTTTCGGTAGTCGACGTGCAGGAACGCGGTGCGCTGATACAGGCTCTGAGTAAGCCGGAACGTGGTGTAGCCGAGCAGTGAGTCGAAGAGTTGCGCGATGCATCCGCCGTGCACGGCACCGTTGCGGCCCAGGTGGAAGCGGCGAAAGCACACCGTGCCCGTGACGCGTTCGCCGTCCGTCTTGTGGTAGTCGCCGGGGATGCTCAACAGGCTGCCCCGGTTCGGCAGGTCCATGCGGCGACCGGACGGGGACGACCACTCGTCGGCGTCGTAGGGCGCGAGCAGCGCCGAGGCGGCCTCGATCAGGTCGGCAGCCTGGGTGATCACATCGTCCGGGGCGTCGGCGGCGCGGACGTGGTCCTGCAAGGTGCGGACCGCTTCGACGAACCGGCCGTAGTCGGGTCCGCCGTGGAGCGTGGGCTCGATGGGGCTGAAATCGCCGCCGCGGTGCTCCTCTGCGAATTCGGTGGTCACACCGCCACGGTATTGCCTACTTCAGCCGCTGGCGGAACCGGCTTTGCTCAGGGTGTCGAACTCCTCGTCGGACAGCTCGATCTCGGCGGCCGCGACGTTCTCCTCCAGGTGCGCGACCTTCGACGTCCCGGGAATCGGCAGCATCACTGGCGAGCGCTTCAACAGCCATGCCAGTGCCAGCTGGGACGGGCTGGCGTGGTGGTCGTCGGCAATCCGCTGCAGTGGTCCGCCCGGCGCGGCCAGCGGCCCGGCCGCCAGCGGGAACCACGGGATGAAGCCGATGCCCTTGTCTTCGCATGCCTCGAGCACGGGCTCAGCGGAGCGCACGGTGATGTTGTACATGTTCTGCACCGAGGAGATGGTCGCGGTTTTCTGCGCGGCCTCGAGCTGATCGACATTCACTTCGGACAGGCCGATGTGGCGGATCTTGCCCTCATTCTGAAGGGTGACGAGTTCACCGATCTGATCCTCGGCGGGAAACTTGTTGTCGATCCGGTGCAGCTGGAAAAGATCGATGGTGTCTACCCCGAGCCTCCGCAGGCTCATCTCGCATTCCTGACGCAAGTACGCCGGAAAGCCCAGTGGCGGCCATTCATCGGGCCCGGTCCGCAGCAGGCCGGCTTTCGTCGCGATGACGACCCCGTCGTACGGGTGCAGTGCTTCGCGGATCAGTTCCTCGGAGATGTACGGACCGTACGAGTCGGCGGTGTCGATGAAGTTGACACCTAGGTCGACGGCGCGGCGCAACACGCGAATGCATTCGTCGCGGTCCTCGGGCGGACCCCAGACGCCTTTACCGGTCAGGCGCATCGCGCCGAATCCCAGGCGGTTGACCGGGAGGTCGCCGCCGATGCTGAACGTTCCTGATGCTTGAGCGACGCTTTCAGTAGTCACTTTTCCGACCGTACGCCGGCGATGAAAAGCTGTCCTGGTGAAGCTGAGCGACCTTGCCGCGCTGCCGTTGACGTACTCCGAAGTCGGCGCGACCGCGGGCCACTTGCCCGCCGGCTACCACCACGTGCAGAAGTCGGCGGTGATCGGCAGGGGCAGACCACGCTTCGAGGAGGCAGCCGACAAGGGCATGCGATGGGGCATGCTGCGCGGCGCCGGGCTTCGGGTCGAGGCGACGAGCGACGTCGTCACCGTGGGCGCGGAAGTGATCGTGCATCTGGGCCCGGTGCGCGCGCCATGCCGCGTGGTCTACGTGGTCGACGAAGCTGACCGCCGCGGCTTCGCCTACGGGACGCTGCCCGGGCACGCCGAATCGGGCGAGGAACGGTTCATGGTGCGCTACGACCCGGCTACCGAAGACGTGTACGCGGAAGTCGTGGCATTCTCCCGGCACGGCACATGGTGGAGCAGGCTGGGCGCGCCGGTCACCTCGGTGATTCAGCGGGTGGTCACCGACCGATATCTGCGGGCACTGTGATTTGCCAGGTTAACCGTTAATTAACGCGTAGCCTTATGCCTAGTCATGCAAGATGATCGGATGATGACCGCGAGCGATTCCGCCGGAGTGGAGGCCACCCACCTCCGGATAGCGGAACTCGTACAGCAGCTGTACAGCCGGTCGGACGCGGATTCCGACACCGTGATCGCAGAGTTGGCCGAACACGCGGCCATCGAGATCCCTGGTGCCCAATACGCGGGCGTCACGGTCACCCGCAACGCCAAGCACATCGACACCCCCGCGGCGACGCACAAGTGGCCGATCTTGCTCGACGAGATCCAGCAACGTCACCGCGAAGGCCCGTGCCTGACCGCGGCGTGGGAAGAAAAGACGATCCACGTGGCGGACCTGGAGACCGACGAGCGGTTCCCGATGTACCGCCGAGATGCGTTGGAGCAGACGCCTATTCGCTCGGTCATGGCCTTCCAGATGTTCATCGCCGGCGAAACCATGGGCGCACTGAACATCTACTCCGAAGAGCCCAACGTGTTCGGCCACGTATCGAGGGACATGGGATTGATCTTCGCCGCGCATTCCTCGGTCGCCTGGAACGCGGCACGGCGCGACGAGCAGTTCAAGCGCGCGCTCGCGAGCCGAGACACCATCGGCCAGGCCAAGGGCATGATCATGGAGCGCTACGGCGTCGACGCCGTGCAGGCGTTCGAGGTGTTGCGCAAGCTGTCGCAGGACTCGAATGTGCCGCTGCTGCAAGTCGCTACGGAACTCGTCGCCAACCGGCAGGACAGTTAGCCCGAGACGGCTCGCGGAACTTCAATACTGTTCTCCTGGACAATCACCGGGTCGCCCACGTTGACCGTGTTGAAATACCACTCCGCGTCCTCTGGACTCAGGCTGATGCATCCGTGGCTGACGTTCTCATAGCCCAGTGAGTTGACGGCCCACGGAGCCGAATGGACGAAAAGGCCGCGGTCGGTGATCCGTACGGCGTAATCGACGTCGAGCAGGTATCCGTCGGGGGCGTCGACTGGGATGCCGACGCTGCTCGAATCCATCACAACGTCGCGTTCCTTGGCCAGCACGGTGTAGGTGCCGACAGGCGTCGGATACTCGGGCCGACCCATCGAGGCCGGAAAGACCCCCGGCTCCCCCCAATGGGGTCGGTGATGGGGCGACGGCAATGACGACGGGGGCCCCGCGTCGACACCATCGATGGTCACCTTGAATGTGTGATCGGAGATGTTCGCAACCCCGACGACCGCAGGCCCGGTTGCGAATTCCGTCTTGAAGCCGCCCGCTGAAAGCGCCACCGCACTGTGCGCCGGCCAGCGTCGGTCCGGAACCCATTGCACGACATCGTTGTTGAGCCATTGGAACTTGCCCGTCATCGCGGGCACCGACTTGATGTCGATCGCACGCTCGGCCGCATGCCTGTCGGAGACGGGCTCGCTGAATGTCACCACCACGGGGTGCGCCACACCCACGACCTGGCCCTGCCTCGGCAGCACAGATGCGATGGCGGGCTCGTAGGCCTGATGCACAGCCGCGCCGGCCTTATAGGAGACATCCGCTGCCGTCATGCTGACGCCGGTCGGCCCTGAAGCCGCAATCGCGTTGAGCCCGATCGCTGCGACTACACACAGAACAACCCCACGCATGGCTTCCGATTCCTTTGAAATTACAACGGTGTCAATTTGATCGTAGGTGTCGCGGTGACTTCGATCTATAAGTGCGCCTTCGCAATTCGATCAAGGATTCATCACGGTTCGGCCACGTCGCGCTAAGGGCAGCCGATTACCGCAGTGCCGCTTGTTGATTCGCGCGGTGCACCACCTCTTAGCGCGGAAGAGCCCTCAACACAGGCAGATTCGAAGCCGACGGGGCTCGGCGCGCCGTCAGCTCGTCGGACCCGGCCAGATTGGCTCACCGGACACAGGCGCTCCCGGTGGCGGCGGACCGGTCACCTCTCCCTTGCCGCCACCTGCGCCGCCCATCTGTGTCAGTGGGGCGCCGACTGGAGGCGCCGCCGCCACTGGGGCGGCAGGCACCGGCACTATTGGCACCGGCGGAGCGATCGGGACCGGCGGAGCCAGCGGTACGGGCGGAGCCACCGGCACCGGCGGGGCGGCGGGCACCGGTCCTGGCAAGGCCATCGGAACACCTGCCATGTCGGCTACTGGAGCGCTAGCCGGAGCGCACGCGCCCGCGGCGCCCACGGCAGCCGGCGCCCCACCGGGGATCTCCCCTGCCGACGACTGGACGCATGCGTAGTCCTCGCCACCGGTGACCAGTGGCGCAGCCGCAACGTGCGGGCTCACCGCCATGGCGACAGCGCACAAGCCAGCGCCGGCAGCAACTACCGTGATGTTGAATCGATCAAAGACCCTCATCGACGTCGAACCCTTCATTTGCGCTCAGACATTCCGCAATTCACGCGGCACGGCCGCATGCCGTACCGAAGTCGCCAGGACGACCGCGTTAATTATCAGCAGTCACTACTGCCCCACGGGTCACGCCGCACCACACTGTTTCCAAATGGTGACGTTGGCTGGCCGTGGCGGCCCACGAGGCGCACGCCGCCGAAAAATCCCTTTGAGCTGCATCGACCTCACGCGTTGTGCCCGCTCGTCACGTGCTGCAGGCAGACGCAGCCTACGAGTTATCCAAACGTTGCGGCGGCGAAGCACACCTGTCACCGGGTTTCGGCTGCGCAGGCCGGGGCATCTATATGTCATGAGTGTCGAGTCGAAGCAGGCTACCGATCTTTCGATCGGCGAGCTGATGAGCCAGTTCTCATCGCAGGTGTCACGGCTGATCCGTGACGAGTTCAGACTTGCGGAGAAGGAGTTCCAACAGTCCGCTAAACATGCGGGCATCGGCGCCGGATTGTTCAGTGTCGCCGGACTGCTCGCATTCTTTGGTGCGGCCACCGTCATCGCGGCGGCAGTGGCTGCGCTGTCGCTGGCACTACCGGTGTGGGCGGCCGCGCTCATCGTAGCCGCGGTGTTGTTCATCGCGGCGGCGCTCGCCGCGGTCGGCGGACGAAGCCAGGCGAAGGAGGCCACTCCGGCGGCGCCGAGAACCGTGCAAACCGTGAAGGCCGATATCGCAGAGATCAAGGACGCGCGCCATGGCACTACCTGATCCCCCCCGCCCCGAACCTGGCCCAGACGCCGGGGTCGACGACATCCAGGCCGACATCGAACGCACGCGAAAAGAGTTGGGCCAGACGGTCGGAGCCCTGTCGGACAAGTTGGACGTCAAGCAGCGCGCCAAGGACAAGGCCGCCGAAACCAGGGAGCGGGTCGTCGAGACGACGCACTCCATGGGGCGAGTCGCGACCGAGCCGAAAGTGACGGCTCCGGTGATCGCCGCACTCGTGGTCGCAGCGGTTGCCGTCGGGTTGGTGGCGTGGCGGCGCCGCCGTTAGTTGCGAACCATCAACACCGAACAATCGGGATAGTCAAGGATGGGATGGCAGTTCGGAACGGCGAGCGTGCCCAACTGATCGGCCTCCGAATCGCCGACAACGGCAAGCTGAGTCACACCCGGTTCATCACAAGTGCGTCCGTAGCGCCGTCCCGTACCCGAAGCAACGACTTCGACGTGCACGTCGGGATAGCGGCGGATCCAACTGTCGACCCGTCGATCTATCTGTCGCACAGTCGCTTTGCGTAGCCGACCTTCCTGCATCGCCAAATGAACCACCGCGTCGTTGTCGGGTTCGTCGTCGAGAACGACCGAGACTACGCCGCCGTCGCGAATCAGCCCCGCTGAATCGCTGCGGATGACGGCCACCGGGCAGCGCGCATGTTCGAACAGCGCGACCGCGACGGACCCGAACAACTTTCCGCTCATCGGGTTCGGTGTCGGCTCACCGATGCAGACCATCGCGGCGTGGCAGGACTCGGCGATCAGGACTTCAGCAGGGTCCCCCACTGTCCGCCTCACCTGAAGGCAGACAGGATGTCCCGCCTCCTCGACCGCGTCCGTCGCGGTGAGCAACAGGGGGTCGGCCTCGCACGCCGTCGTTCCGGTGTGTTTGTGGTGATCTCGCACGACATGCACGAGCCTAAGCGGAACGTCACGCGTAACCGCTTCCGCAACAGCCCATCTCGCGGCGTTGAGCGATGCAGACGAGCCGTCGATACCAACGACGATCGGCTTGCGTTCTCCGGATAGACCGCCTGACATGGCTAAACGCTATCGACACCCGCACCAGTCCGGTTAGGGACTTTGGTCGTCGCCGCGGAGTTCGTATGGCCTACGCCTGCAGCGGTGCAGACCACCGCAGCGTGGTCCCGCCGCCGGGCTCGCTGTCGATCGCAAACGCGCCCCCGGCGTCGAGGGCCCGCTTCTCCAGATTGGCCAGTCCACTGCGCGTGACCGCACCCGAGATGCCGACGCCGTTGTCAACGACTTCGATCAGAAGGTCATCTGCTGCAGTGACGCTTACCGAAAGCGTGGTCGCCTTTCCGTGCCGGATGGCATTGCTGACTGCCTCGCGAACCACCGCTTCGGCCTGATCGGCCAGCGTGGGGCTGACCACCGAAAGGGGCCCGACGAACTGCGTTGTGGTGCGGACTTCCGGATTGGCGAACTGCGCGATCGCGTCATCCACGCGCTGACGCAGCCGGGTCATTCCCGAAGAGGCGCCGTGCAGATCGAAGATTGCGGTCCGGATCTCCTGGATGACTTCCTGGAGGTCGTCCACGCAGGCGTTGAGGCGATCCTTGACTTCAGGCAAACGCGCCCGCGGAATCGTTCCCTGCAGTGCGAGCCCGACCGCGAATAGGCGTTGTATCACGTGGTCGTGAAGGTCGCGTGCGATACGGTCGCGGTCCGTCAGGATGCTCAGCTCCCGCATCTGACGTTGTGTACTGGCCAGCTGCCAAGCCAGGGCGGCCTGGTCTGCGAAGGCGGCCATCATGTCGAGTTCTTCGCCGGTGAAGGGGCGGGCACCTTTCGGGCGGACCGCGACGAGAACACCGGCGACCGTATCGGTCGCGCGCAGGGGCAAGACGAGCGCGGGACCGCTGACCGTAGTCTCCCCCGCGTCCAGCTCGAATCTGTCGAAACGTCCGGGAGCGCGCTGAACGTACGCTTCGCCGACAAGGGTTCCTTCGACCGGAATCGCCCGCAGCTCGGCCGCCGACCCGTCACCGGCGACGGCGGTCACGATGAGCTCATCGACCTCATTCGTAGAAAGCTCGGGATCCTCAGGTACGGCGACGAACGTCTGCTCGGCTCCACTGAGAACCCGAGATTCGTCGGCAACCAGCCGGAACACCCTGGCCGGATCGGTGCCCGACAGCAACTCGGTGCCGATGTCCCGGGTGGCCTCGATCCACGCCTGTCGGCGCTTCGACGCCTCGTACAGTCGCGCATTGTCGATTGCGATGCCGGCCGCCGCGGCGAGGGCGTACACCAAAACCTCGTCATCCTCGCTGAACGGCTGGCCGTTCGCCTTCTCGGTGAGGTACAGGTTGCCGAACACCTCATCGCGAATCCGCACAGGCACGCCGAGGAAGGTTCGCATCGGCGGGTGGTTGGGCGGAAAGCCCACCGATGCGGCGTGGTGGGAAATGTTGTCCAGTCGAATGGGCTTGGGGTCGTCGATCAAGACGCCGAGGACGCCACGGCCTTCGGGCAGGTGACCGATCTGCTCGCGCATTTGTTCGTCGATGCCCTCGTAGATGAACTCGACGAGTTCATGTTCATGACCACGGACGCCGAGTGCGCCATAGCGGGCGTCTACCAGCTGAATGGCGGTGTGGACGATAGTGCGTAGCGTTTCGTCGAGTTCGAGCCCTGAAGTAACGACGAGCATCGCGTCGAGCAGGCCGTCGAGCCGGTCGCGGCCCTCGACGATCTGTTCGACCCGATCCTGAACCTCGACCAATAACTCGCGAAGCCGCAATTGGGACAGCGTGTCGCGGAGCGGGGGCATGTTGCTCTCAGCCCCCGGTTCGACCGGATTGGTCACCGCACCAGTGTCGCACCGGGCTAACCAGTAGGCGAAGAATTCCGCGCCAATTCGGCGATGTCGCTGATCTGCCTGACGTCGCGATACTGACGCCGTACAAATGCGTTCAGCTCGTCGCGGCTCAGCTGTTCGGCGCGGTGACGGATGCCGTGCATCATCTTGCGCTCCATCACGAAATGCGCGACGTCGAACGCCGTGTGGCCGACGGCGCCACCGCTGCCGCGCACCAGCAGCCGTGTCCATCCATCTTGTTCACGCAGGTAGAAGCCCCAGCCTCCGCTGGCCTTGAACCCGCTTTGCACCCGCTCGAAATCGTCCGGCGACATCAGCAATAGATGTGAATTCGGCTCGACCGCCGCCACCACCTGTCGCGCCACGTCGCCGTAACGCCGGGCCAGCCAGATGCTGTCACCGGTGTGGAGGTCCTGTAACTCGGCATGAACGGTGTCAGCGTTGCGAATATGGGCCCCGGCGGCTCGCTCCAACCAGGAGTAGCTGTAGAAGCCGCCGCGGCATTCACCGATCTGCGCAAGCCACGGCCACACATCGGTGACGGGCGCATCGATGGTGACGGCTCGCGTGGTGATAGCGCTATTCGGCGCGATCAGCTCGTCGCCTGGAAGCTCGGCGGCGACCTCTTCATCGGTGGCGCCCCACCGGTACATCCCCGGCCGCAACCAACGTCTGTACAGCGCGAAAACGCCGATCACTGCCATCAATCCGGCTAGACAGACTCGTTGCTTGCCCATACGCCGACGGTAGAACCGGCACACGGCGTCCTTAAGGGTCCAAGGTCCCCGCCGGTGGGGCCCAAAGCGCCCTTATGACCTTTGTGCCAACGCCGGAGCATGGGTCCATGCGTACCCAGTGGCTGGTGATGGACCCCGCGGAAGGAGGGCCGCCGACACCGTTCCGCACGCGCGTGGCCGGAGCGGGGCGACACCTGCCGGCGACCCGACTCACCACCGCCGACTTGATGGCAACCACGCGGCATCACACCCACATCGATCTCGAACGGCTGACAGGTATCCACGAGCGCCGCGTGTCCGTCGGCGACGAGGACTCCTACAGTTTGGCCACCTCCGCGGCGCTCGACTGCCTCGAAAAGGCGAACCGCAACCCTGGATCGATCGACGCGGTAATCAGCTGCAGCATAACGAAATTCCGCGGCGGCCTGACCCAGTGGCTCGAGCCGTCGATGAGCAGCTTCGTCGCCCGCGCTATCGGCGCGACACATGCGATGACGTTTGACGTGTCCAACGCATGCGCTGGAATGCTGACCGGTGTCACGGTGGCCAACAACTGGATTCGGCAGGGCACCGTCGAGCGAGTGCTCGTCGTGAGCGGTGAATACATCTCGCAACTGGGCCAGAATGCCGCCCGCCATATCCGCAACATCATGAGCAAAGAACTCGCCTCGCTCACCCTCGGCGACGCCGGCGCGGCGCTTCTCCTCGAACGGGCTGACCCGGGATCTGCCGGCATCACCATGGCCGGCTTTACCACCGTCGCTGATTACAGCCGGCTGTGCCTCGCCTATCCGAAGGGTCATGAACCTGCCGCGCGAATGTTCACCGATGCTCGAGGAATTCACAAGGCGGCGATGTCCAACACCCCGTTGCTGTTGCACGAAGTCCTTGATGCAGTGGGGATTTCGATACACGACATCGATCACGTGATCACTCACCAAACGTCGGCCCGCGCGATACGCAAAGGCATGGCGAAGATGGCCGCCTCTTTCGGCGACATGCCACGGCACGACGCGGTGATCACCGTTGACCGATATGGCAACACGGCGTCCACCACCCACACCGTGGCCCTCGTCGAAGAGCTCGAGGCCGGGCATATCAAGCCCGGCGAAACCGTGGCGCTGATCGCATTGGCATCAGGACTGGAGATTGGTGTCGTGCTACTGAACCTGGATGAGGAGTTGGTGGATCGCTATGGGCACATTGATTGATCAGGTCTGCCTCAGCCACGGCGGCTGGCGCGACCACCACAGTGCCCTGCGCATCGCCGTGAAGGCAGCCAGAAGCTGCTTGGACATGTCGGGAAGACAGCCCGACGACGTTGATCTCCTTGTCAATGCAGGTATCTATCGTGACCGCAACCTCGGAGAGCCTGCACTCGCGGCGCTGATTCAGAAGGACATTGGCGCCAACCCAGAGAATCCCCATGCACAGACGCACGGAACATTCTCGTTCGACATCTCAAACGGATCGTGTGGACCGCTCACAGCGCTACAGATCGTCGACGGATTCCTGAAGTCGCACGCTATTGACTGCGCGCTTGTCGTGGCCAGTGACGCCAACCCCGGGCGTGGAATGAGTGAGCGGTTTCCGTTCGCGCCTGCTGGAGCCGCGATGCTCTGCGGGTGGACAGACGACGACTACGGCCTGCAACGTGTTCAGTGGATCAGCAGTCTCGACGAAGGTGAAAGCTCCAACGCGACGGTGGGTCTGGTCGATGGCCGCAACGTGCTTCGTTTCGTCGAAACGGACACCGTTGACCGTCAGTTCGCGGTGGCGGCCGGCCGTGCAGTCGATGAGTGCCTGCGCGAGGCAGAGCTCGAAATCGATGACATCGACGCGATCGTCGCCGCTCCCAACCGGTTCCGATTTCGGGCCGAACTCGCGGCGCACCTCGGCGTTTCCGAGAGTCGAATCATCGTCTCCGACAACAACGTCCACACCGCATCGATGGTGGCGGCGTTCGTTCAGGCAGCCGCCAGAGCGCGCCCCGGCGACCGCATTCTCCTGATCGCCGCAGGTGCCGGAATCGTCGCAGGCGCTGCGGTGTACCGCGTCCCGCCCAGACGGGGCTAGACCAGGTCACAGGCCGGTGGGATAGGTTTCCGGGTTTTCGCCTGCGGTCCACAGGCTCGTCACCTCGAGCGGCTCCAATGCGCACGTTCGGTCGATGTGGATGATCGCGTCGAACTGCTCGCCTGGGCGGACGTGGTAGTAGTGACTTTGCCGTTCCGTGGCAGGCAGATAGATGACACCAATAGCCCGACTCAGCCGAACAACGTCGAGCGGTTCGTCCGCAGCCCGGCTGATCATCGGCGACACCAGGAACTCGGGCCTTTGCGTCTCGTGGAACAGTTCTTCCACGCTTCCGTTCAACGCTGGTCTGACGTCCTTACGTTCGGTGATTCCGCCCCATTCGCTCGCCGCGGTCACGCTCCCTGAAAAAGTGGTAAAGCCGATCAATCGAGCATCATCGCCGTAGCGTTCGCGCACCAACTGTCCGAGCGTGAGCTGGCCGTCACTGCCGACCTCGGTTGCTCGCGCATCTCCTACGTGAGAGTTGTGCGCCCAGACCACGATTCGGGCTGGTTCGTGTCTTCCTTGCCTGTCGAGATGCGCAAGCAACGCGTTCAGCGTCTGGCCCATGTGTTTGTCGCGAAGATTCCACGACGTGACTCGGCCGCTGAACATCGCGCGGTAGTACACCTCCGCGTTTCGCACGGTCTGCGCATTCTGCTGCGCGTAGAACTGCTCGTCCGGAGCAATCAGTCCGTCGCGACGGGCATACTCCAGCGCGTTGCGCTGCATCTCGACCAATTGCTCGACTGCCTGCCGCTCGCAGGACAGCCCGGCGCCGAATGCGGCTGTGAATCCGTACGCTTGACCGTCTTCGGCCGACGTGTGGTCGAAGCAGGCATACCGTTCTCGCGCTCGCGCCGCGGCTACCGGGTCGACGTTCTCGAGATACGAGACGACTTCCTGCATGGACCGATGCAGGCTGTACAAATCCAAACCGTAGAAGCCAGTTTGGCGCTCACCGCGCTCTCGTCGATGTTCGTTGTGCGCGCACAGCCAATCCACGAACTCCCGCACGACGACGTTGCGCCACATCCACGCAGGGAATCGTTCGAATCCACTCAACGCCTCGGTCGCGGATCTGTCTGCGCCGAGTCCGCGCACATATCGGTTGACTCTATAGGCGTCAGGCCAGTCCGCTTCAGCGGCGACGGCGCAGAACCCTTTCTCCTCAATGAGCCACTTCGTGATTTCCGCGCGTGCTTGGTAGAACTCGTGTGTCCCGTGCGAACTTTCGCCGATCAACACGATTCGCGCGTCGCCGATGATCTCCTCGAGGGCTTCCCGCGGCGGCACTCCACCGGGCGCGTCGACGGCTGTCCGATCGATGATCTCTGCGGCTGTCTCGGCGATTCGAACCCTCGCAGTACCCATACCGTTCGTCGGGGTACCCAGAAGCTCACGAACCTCTTCGTCACCGACCTGGCGGAAATCCCAGAACGAATCCCCCACCGCAAGGAATGGCGTGGGCATCGATGCACAGACCACATCGTCGACGATGCCGGCCAATTCCCGACAGGTTGACTCAGGCGCGGCTGGGACCGCGACCACAATCTCGGCTGGATCCTGCTCGCGTAGAGCCTGAATCGCGGCGAGCATGCTGGCTCCGGTGGCGAGGCCGTCGTCGACCAAGATGACCGTCTTCCCCGCGACGTCGACGGGTGAGCGGCCACCGCGGTAGGCAGCCTCGCGCCTGACCAGTTCGCGTCCTTCTCGTTCGGCGACATCCCGAAGTTGTTGCGGTGTAACGCGCAATGTGCGCAGGACGTCGTCGTTGACTACGACTCGGCCACCACTGGCCAGGGCTCCTACGGCGAACTCCTCGTGGCCGGGGGCGCCGAGCTTGCGGACGACGAATGCATCCAACGGGGCGGCAAGGGCTGCGGCCACTTCCCATGCGACCGGGATGCCGCCGCGCGGCAGCCCCAGCACGACGACGCCTTCGCGTCCGCGATACGCGCTCAGCAGAGTTGCAAGAACCCTGCCTGCTTCCCGACGGTTGCGAAACATCTGCCGTGGGGAGTTCCTGATCAGCCCCCGGGCGCTGGTCATTGCTCCGCCCCGATCGATAGCCCGACGCCATTCCAGCGCCGAAATGTCACAGGTTCGTCGGTGACATTCTCGATCTCATCCTCGGTCACCGCCATCACTTGTTGCGCAGCATCGAATAACGCTCGGGCGGCTGCCAGTTCATCACCGATCGCCGCGAAGTAGCGGTCTGACCGGTTCAGCTTCGCTACACCAACGCCCACGACTTCCTGGTCGCGCCAATGTAACCGTGCCGTCGCCCGCGTCTCGACGCCATGCTCGTCGATAGAAACGGTGACCGTCCACATCTTGTGGACATGCTGAGCGCGGTTGTCATTCATCGCATTTCCTGTGTTTCCGCGAGTGGATTGGGATGTGGAGAGGTGGTCCCGGACCCCTCGATCCGGGACCAAGCCATAAGAGAGGTTTTCTCATCGCGTCTCCTCGGTCCAGGTTGAGCTTCCACTCTGATCCGACTCCTTGCGGCGGCGCGCCGGTAGGGACCGAAGTCCTGCGACAAAGAGTCGTTCGTCGACGGCGGGAAGAGGGACCAGCGGCCCTATCGATACCGCCGCCACAAGCGGATCGTTGCGGCATGACGATAAGGATCATCCGCGTGGCGGCGGCTGCCGCTTTGCTCTGTGCGGCACGGCGGTACTACCGCAATTGGGGCACGACGAAGGAAGAGTGCCGCGCTGACCTGCCCGGCGACGAACTTGTCGGCCGTCCCGTCGATCAAACGACAGAAGGCGTGTGGATCAACGCGTCTGCCAGCACGGTATGGCCGTGGCTGGTGCAGATGGGCCAGGACCGCGGCGGGCTGTACAGCTACCAGACACTGGAAAACCTTGTGGGACTGCGTTATCACAACGCCGACTGCGTCCACCCGGAATGGCAGAGTGTTGCCCGCGGCGACAAGATTCGGCTGGTGCCGAAGGGCTGGATGGGCCTCCGCCAAGGATTTTCGATGTACGTCGTTGACGTGGTCGAAGGCCAGCACATTGTGCTGAGCGCGGCACCCGCGGGCCAGCCCTCAGAGGTGGTCTGGTCATTCCATCTCGTCAAACACTGGGAAGATCGATGCCGACTGCTGATCCGGACACGGGCACAGCTGCGTCATCCCGGAGAGGTGCTGTTCACAGAAGTCGCCGGACCCGCGAGGGCCCTGCTGACGAGGGGCACCCTGCTCGGTATCAAACGGCGAGCAGAAGCACAGGTGCAGGGCGAGGCAGCCGACGCCGAGGCGCGCGGCCGCCTGCACCGCGTCGTGTAGCCGACGCCTAAACGACCGTGAATTCGCGGTCGGGCTCGGAGCCAAACATGAATCGTCGGCCCGAAATCCTCAACGGACGGATTCGTACGTAATGCTGCTTGACCGTCGCCGTCCATGGCAGCAGCTGTCCTCGTTCCGCCTCGTCAATCTCCTCATCGGTGTGGAGGATGCGCGCGGTCCCCCTGACGATCACGCTCCAACCTTCAGTCACACCGTGATCGTCGGCCTCGAACAACACCTGGTTGTTGATGGCAGCGCTGACCAGCTTGGTGCCTTCGGCGGTACGGAATAACACCGTGCGGTGCTGAACTACGAAATTCACCGGAAAGATCGCCGGCTCGCCATCGACGCTCGTGACGAGCCGCCCCAATGCGACGCTCGACAGCAGTTGCCAGGATTCGGTCTCCGAGAGGATGGAGATTGGCTGCGATTCTATGGACATGGAATCGACGCTAGTGAGTTCGCGGACCCAGCAATACGGCCGGAAGTCCCTCGAATCAAGAACCATCGGACACTTGGGACGCCGTAGGGACCTTTGGCATGGGCAATGAGACCGAAGGGCCGTGCATCGTGCCCTGGAAAGGAGCACGATGGGCCGATGAGCAGTGCGGTGATCGACACCGCGGGACTACAGCAACTCGTATCCACGCTGATCGACCGTGGCTACCGGGTGATTGGTCCCACGCTGTCGGATAACGCGATCGTGCTGGGCGAGCTCACGTCGGCCGCCGAGCTCCCCGTGGGCTGGGGTGTCGACGTCGGCCCCGGTCACTATCGGCTGCTCCGCCGCGACGACGAAGCCGCATTCGGCCACTCGGCCGGTCCGCAGTCGTGGAAGGAGTTCCTGCACCCTCCGCGACAACGCTTGTGGTCCTCGGACGGCGTGGCGCAGGAGGATACCCCGCGCTATGCCTTTCTGGGTGTACGTGCCTGCGATCTCGCCGCCATCGCGGTGCTCAACGGTGTTCTCGGCAAGGGCGCTCATCCCGACGGGGGCTTCGTCGACCGGCTGGCGCGCATATTCGTGGTCGCGGTCAACTGCACCGAGCCCGGGGGCCTGTGCTTCTGTGCGTCCATGGGAACCGGGCCGGAGGTAGGCCCGGGTTATGACCTGGCCCTGACCGAGCGCATCGACGACGAGGGCCGCTGGTACGTGGTCGACGTCGGCAGCGACGCCGGTACTCAAGTGCTTGCAGCGCTGCCGCATCGCGAGGCCCGCGGTGCTGAAATTGATTCTGCTCGAGCCGATGTCGCGGAGGCGGCCCACCACATGGGCCGGCAAATGCCAGCCGGTGACCTCCGCGAGCTGTTGATCGAATCTCGTGAGTCGCCGCGTTGGGACGAGGTCGCCAGTCGGTGCCTGACATGCGGCAACTGCACCATGGCCTGCCCCACCTGCTTCTGCACCAGCGTCGAGGACGTCACCGATCTCACAGGCGAGCATGCCGAACGGTGGATGAATTGGGCCTCGTGCTTCGAGTTCGATTTCACGTTCGTACACGAAGGCAGCGTCCGACAATCGGGCCCGTCGCGTTATCGACACTGGATCACCCACAAGCTCGGCACCTGGCACGACCAGTTCGGCAGCTCCGGCTGCGTGGGATGCGGACGGTGTATTGCCTGGTGTCCCACCGGGATTGACATCACCGAGGAGATGAACGTCCTGGCCACCCTGGCGGAGCACCGCGATGACTGACACCGCGACCTGGTCCGGCACGGCCCGCACGGCGATGGCACCTGTGCCATACCGGGTCCGCAGTCGCATTGTGGAGAACCGAGATTCGTCGACACTACAGCTCGAACCGCTACGCGATCCCCTGCAGGCACCGCTGCCCGGCGAGTTCATGATGATGTACGCGTTCGGGATCGGAGAGGTCGCCATCTCCGTCAGTGGCGTTCCGTCCGACTCCGACAGCACTATCACCCACACCATCCGGTCGGTGGGCGCGGTGAGCCGCGCGCTGCACGATGCGGAACCGGGCACCGTGATCGGGATGCGCGGTCCATTCGGCACGAACTGGGGCTTACGTGAAGCTGTGGGCCGCGACCTCGTGATCGTCGCCGGCGGAGTCGGGCTGGCGCCGCTTCGGCCAGTGGTGCTCGGCGCGTTCGCCGCCCGCGACTCCTATGGCAGCGTGACGCTGATCGCAGGTGCTCGTTCGCGCGACGACTTCTTGTTCAGCGAGGAGCTGGCCGAGTGGGCGCGGGACACATCGATCGCGGTGCACATGACAGTCGACGTGCCTGTTCAGGGTTGGCCCGGGGAGGTCGGCTTCGTCACCGAACCGCTGCGCCGACTACCGCTTCGACCTGCGAACACCACCGCGCTCCTCTGCGGTCCCGAGCCGATGATGCAAAACGGAGCCATCGAGCTGCTGCGAAAGGGAATGGCCGCCAGCGATATCCGCGTCTCCCTTGAACGCAACATGCAGTGCGGGATCGGCTGGTGCGGACACTGTCAGTTGGGTCCGCTATTGCTCTGTCGAGATGGGCCGGTCGTCGGCTATGACGCCGCCGAACCCTTACTTGCGGTCAAGGAGCTGTAGATGCGCACACCGACGTTGGCCGTGTGGAAGTTCGCCTCGTGCGACGGATGTCAGCTGACCTTGCTCGACTGCGAGGACGAACTGCTTACCATCGCCGGACAGGTGCAGATCGCGACATTCCTCGAAGCGTCCAGCGCGATCGTCGGCGGACCGTACGACGTGTCACTGGTCGAGGGCTCGATCACCACCGCTGCCGACGAACGCCGAATCAAGGAAATACGTGAGCAATCCAGAACCTTGGTGACCATCGGTGCGTGCGCCACCGCTGGCGGCATCCAGGCTCTCCGCAACTTCGCCGACGTCGACGAGTTCGTGTCGGTCGTTTACGCCAAGCCCGAGTACATCGACACCTTGGCGACCTCAACGCCGGCGGCCGCACACGTGAAAGTCGATTATCAATTGCAAGGCTGTCCTATCGACCGGGGGCAATTACTCGAAACCCTGGCCGCCCTGTTGGTTGGCCGCAAACCCAGGCTACCGGCCAAGACCGTGTGTACCGAATGCAAACTGCGCGGCGTGACGTGTGTCGTTGTGGCAGAAGGCATCCCCTGCCTGGGGCCGGTCACACATGCCGGATGCGGCGCACTATGCCCCTCGTATCACCGCGGCTGCTACGGCTGCTTCGGTCCAGCCGCAACGCCCAACACCGCGGCATTGATCCCAGTGTTGCGCCGCGACGGAATAGCCGCCGAGGGGGTCGAGCGGGTGTTCTCGACGTTCAACGTCGCGAATTTCGCCGCAGAGCGGAACGACACGTGAATCCCGAAACCCGCACGATCTCGGTCGGTGCGTTGACACGCGTCGAAGGCGAAGGTGCGCTCCATGTCACGTTGAGTGGCGGCGTTGTCGAAAGCGTCGAGCTCAACATCTACGAGCCGCCACGATTCTTCGAAGCCTTCCTTCGCGGTCGGGCTCACACTGAGCCGCCGGACCTCACCGCACGGGTCTGCGGCATCTGCCCGGTGGCCTATCAGATCAGTGCGTCCAATGCGATCGAAGATGCTTGCGGCGTAACCGTTCCCGAGGAACTAGCGGCCTTGCGCAGACTGCTGTACTGCGGTGAGTGGATCCACAGCCACGCGTTGCACATCTTTCTATTGCATACACCGGATTTCCTTGGATATCCCGATGGCATCAGCCTGGCCAAGGACCGTCCGGATCTGATCGAACGTGGCCTTGCCATCAAGAAGACCGGCAACCGGTTGATGGAAAAGATCGGCGGCCGGGCAATCCATCCGATCAACGTGCGGCTCGGCGGTTTCTACTCGGTGCCCCACGAGCACGATCTCGATCCCCTCGCTGAGATGCTGCGCCGTTCGCTCGACGAAGCACTCGACGTCCTGCAGTTGGTCGCGCAGTTCGAGTTCCCGGACGCCGAATTCGATCATGAGCTGCTGTCGTTGACGGCCGGCGATCGGTATCCCATCGAGAACGGCATGATCAAGCGCAGCACCGGAAAGCCCTTCCAGGTTGCTGATTTCACCGAGCATGTCGTCGAAACCCAGGTCAAACATTCAACTGCCTTGCACGCGACCTTGGATGGTCAGCGCTACCTGACAGGTCCATTGGCCAGGTATTCACTGAACTCAGCTGCGCTGTCCCCGATCGCTCGCGAAGCTGCCACTGCCGCAGGACTGGGCGCGCAGTGCCGGAATCCGTTCCGCAGCATTCTCGTCCGCGCCGTCGAAGTCATCTACGCGATCGAGGAATCACTGCGCATCATCGCCGAATACGAGCGCCCCGCGCGGCCCTTCGTCGACGTGCCGGCCCGCGCAGGCATCGGTCACGGCGTCAGCGAGGCACCGCGAGGCCTGCTCTACCATCGGTACGAAATCGGCGACGACAACCTGATCCGGTCAGCGACGATCGTTCCGCCAACTTCGCAGAATCAGGCCGCGATCGAGCACGAGATGGCTGAACTGGTCGCAGCCAATCTGGCAGTCGACGACGCGACGCTGACGTCTTTGTGCGAGAAGGCGATCCGTAATCACGATCCCTGCATCTCGTGCTCAGCACATTTCCTGACCCTGACCGTCGATCGCAAATGAGCGGCGAAGCGCTCATCATCGGCGTTGGCAACGAATTCCGCCGTGACGACGGAGTGGGACTCGCCGTCGCAACCGCAATCTCGGAGAGAGCGCTGCCGGGTGTTCGCGTCATGATGGCGATCGGTGAACCCGGCTCGATACTGGATGCCTGGACCGGCGTGCCGTTCGCAATCGCAGTCGACGCAGCAATGTGCAACGGCGGCGCGCCAGGCACGATCCGCCGCTGGACCCCAGACGAGGATGCCGAGACTGTGATCGTGAGCTCGCACGCGCTTGGGTTTCCCCAGACCTACGCCCTGGGCAGGGCAGTCGGTCAGATCCCCGACAAGTTGGTCGTCTTCACGGTCGACGTCGACGACGTGGGCCACGGCGTCGGACTCACAGCAGCCGTCGCCAACGCCGTCCCCGTGGTGGCCGAGGCAATCGTTTCTGAACTGAGGGAGTAGCGACTAGGAGTTACGCGGCTAGATGGCGCGCCAGGTCCGATAATGCCCGGGCCACCGCCAGCTGACTGCCTACACCGGCGAAGCCGTGCTCGGCCGGACTCAGCGCGACCAGCCCGACGCCCACCGTTTCCTGTTCACCGTATTGCAACCGGGCCGTCGCTCGTGTCTGCCCTTCGCGTTCGCGAATTGAAATGGTTACTGTCCAGTCGGTTTCGACAGGTGAAGAAGTGCTGAGTGACATTGGGCCTCCCGACATTGGGTGTGTACCTTCAGCTGCTGATCTCGAATGCAACCATGCGTCGAAAGACGATGGCAGGGCTGAAGGTCACCGACGCCTGAGCCGTTCGTTGATGGCCATGACATCGGGATCGATATGTCGAATTGCTCCCGGGCTGGGGACCAATGGCTCCTTTGCCGGCGGGGAAAGGGGCGCTAGCTTCGAATCCATTGATGAGTGGAGCCGACCATGACGATGCAAACACCCGGTATCAAGGTCATCCGCGATGCGGTCGAGTTGGCTTGCCGCGCGCCGTCCTTGCACAACAGCCAGCCATGGCGATGGGTTGTCGACGGATCGACCCTTCACCTCTTCGCCGATGTGGGTCGGCTGATGTCGGCCGCAGACCCGCTTGGCCGCGAGATCATCCTGAGCTGTGGGGCCGCCCTCGACCATTTGGTAGCCGCCATGGCTGCCGACGGTTGGGACACCATCGTGGAGCGGTATCCCGATCAATACGAGCCTTTCCACTTGGCTACCATGGACTTTCGTCCGGCAACAAGTAATACCAACGCCGTCGGCATAGTTCGTGCCGGCGCAATTCGGCGGCGCCGCACTGATCGCCGGCCGTTCGGGCCACCGGACGACTGGATGCGGTTCGAGGTCCTACTGCGGCAGGCGATGATCCCGTATCAGGTGATGTTTGACGTGGTACTCGACGACGCACGCCCCCGGATGGCAGAAGCATCCCGGCTCACCGAAGAGATACGAAAGAACGATCCGACCTATGACGCCGAGTTGAGCTGGTGGACATCGTCTTTTGTCAGCGATGAAGGTATTCCGCAAAGCGCTCTGGTCTCAGCCACCGAGGCGGCGCACATCGACGTGGCTCGCGAATTCCCGACCACAGCAGCGATAGGCGAACAGGCGAATGGTGAAGACGTAGATCGAGCCAAGATCGTGGTGTTGTCCACGCATCATGAGGATGCCAGGCTAGACGTTCTCCGTTGCGGCGAAGCATTGTCGAGCCTGCTGCTCGAGTGCACGGCCGCGGGCCTGGCGACGTGCACGTTGACTCACATGACCGAACTTGCTCCAAGCAGGGAGATCGTCCGCCAGCTCACGGGTCAGCACGGCCTGCCACAGGTGCTGGTCAGGGTCGGCAAGACACCAACGAGAATGTCGGGCTCAATCGCCGAGACTCCACGTCGGCCCCTGAACGATATCCTCGAGATTCGCGAGTAGCGGCGGAGAAGGATTCACGCACGCGGCCTGATCGAGGAATGTCATCTCAATCGACGAGCGACTCCCGTTGGAGGTACACCGATGAACGCCGCACGACAGGTTGACTCAGCACCGTCAACCCGCCGACCAATGACACGTCCCGACTGCGGATCTACCACGCGCGGCTTAGACGTAATCAGCGCTGCACCGGTGTGATGGCGCGGGGGCTGACGTCAGGGCGTCGTGGCGCGGTGCGGGATGCGACGCGCACATCGACGGTGAAGTACTCGACGTCGGGTGTCTCTTGGGCGACTATCTCGCGCAGCCGAAGAAAAACCGCATCGAGTGCCTCCAACGGATCGACATCCACGGGAATAACGGAGATCCCCACATCCATCCAATGGCCCCCGTAGCGGGTCAGTCCATGAGCAAACCCCGGCAGGTCAACATGATCTGCCGGGTCCCACGACACCACCTCCACTGCTTTGTCGGCCATGCTGTGCGCTACGTGAAAACCGTTCGACTCCATAATAATTCGCCCTCTCCTTCTTGCTGAACTGACTTTTCTACATTCGCTAAGTGTTGTGGTTGGCCCGACCGTCGTTGTCGGCCAGATCGGCTAGCGCGCGATCCCAGGCAGCGTGTCGCAGGTGGTTCAAATGAGCGCGCAACAGTGCATAGGCCGCAGTGGTGGCCCCGGCGATGGCTATCCACAATCCGAGAGCCACCATCATTGCGTCGGCAGCAGCGTCTTTGTCACCCCTTGGCGGACGGGTGGGCTCGCCGGCGGCGTCGACCCACACCGAGGTCTGATCCCCGGCCTTCATTCGGTTTCGAGTACTCGCGACGCCGGTATGGATTCGGCCCGCGAATTCCCAACGCACCTCTGACACATAGGAGAACTGGAACGGCAAGGCAGTAACTGAGCTGTCATGTGTCGCTGTCCCCGCCACTTCATGGCGAGCCATCCGTTCGTCAGCGAACACATGGACCTGCTTGTCGTAGACGGCCGTACCCGCTGCCCCCGCAACGGGGACGGCGAGAATTGCAAACAGAACAGCCAGAAGCATTGTGAAGGCTTCGAAGCGGTCGCTGGTGCGCACCAGGCCATTGCGAACGACCAGGCGCCGCACCCAACTCCCCGGCGTCAGGGTAAAGGTTTGCATGTCGCCTCCTCGATCCCTACAGGCGCTCGGTGCCCGACTGATGTCGATGGTGGTCGGCACAGGACGCTCCGCGCAGGGGCCAAAGTCCCAGGATCTGAGGCCCAATGGTCGCTGCGAGGGGACCAATGGGCTCATCGCGAGTGCGCTTCTCGCAATTAAGGTTCGGCAGGTAGCCGCCGACCGTCTTGGCTACGCCATACGGAGGACACCATGGCCGAGCCAGCCACTTCAGCCGACACGATCACCGCCGCACAACTAACCGCCATCATCGAGCTGGCATGCCGAGCACCGTCGCTGCACAACAGTCAGCCTTGGCGTTGGGAATTCGACAACGGCGCTCTGCGCTTATTCGCCGATCACTCGCGGATCGGGGTACACACGGACAGCACCGGCCGGGAGGTGATTCTCAGCTGCGGCGCAGCACTCGATCATCTGCAGGTTGCGGCGGCCGCCGCGGGGTGGGTTGCCAGCGTCGAGAGATATCCCGATCCCCGCAATCACGATCATCTCGCATCAGCCATCTTCCGCCGGTCAGGCTACATAGACGACGACGTACGCACTCTGGCCGAAGCGATCGCCCATCGGCGCACCGATCGGCTGGCATTCGCCGCACCAGAACCGTGGGAGGAGATGGAACGGCAACTGCGCGCACTCCTTCGTGGCACTGCCACTCATCTAGACGTCGTCGACGACGACGGAAGATCCATCCTTGCCGACGCGTCACGGCGCAGCGAAGAACACCGCCGCGGCGATGCCTCCTACCGATATGAATTGCTCTGGTGGACAGGGCGTTCCAGTTCTGAGGGCGGCGTTCCATCCAGTGCGCTGCCCTCAACTGCGGAGGCGTCGCACGTCGACATCGCACGCGAGTTCCCTGCCTACGACAGCGGCGACCGGCGACCCCAAGTCGACCGTGATCATTCGAAAATTATTGTGCTGTCGACCTACGACGACAGCAGGGAGAACACGCTTCGATGCGGCGAAGCGCTCTCGCGTGTGCTGTTGTTATGCACCGCCGCGGGTTTTGCGACGTGCACATTGACCCACATGATCGAGCTACACGAGAGCCGCGAGATCGTGCGTCGTCTGACCCGTCGGCGCGCTGAACCGCAGCTGCTGATCCGCGTCGGCCGTGCCCCCGACGCCGGCCCGTCGCCGGTTCACACTCGAAGGCGTCCGATCGCTGACGTGCTGCAGTTCTCCTGACCGGAGCTTCGGGCCGGGACTTCCGGCGAATGATCAAGGACCAAAGACTCCTCATCGCCCGAGGCCACCCCCATAGCGTCGAACACAGCAGGCTGCACCAGCGGTCTCGCATCAACTGAGCTGGGAGACAACGATGTCGGAAACACTTGTCCCACCGCCCCCCACCACTCGCCCTGTTGTTCCCAAAGCAGGTCTGGGGCTGGCGGCGCTGACGGCCATCGTCGTCGGATCGATGATCGGCAGCGGTATCTTCGCGTTGCCCTCACAGATGGCCGCAAGCGCCGCCCCCGGTCCGCTATTGATCGGGTGGGTGGTCACAGGCGTCGGCATGCTGATGCTGGCCTTTGTCTTTCAGACACTGGCTTCGCGTAAGCCTGGGGTCGACGGCGGCGTGTACGGCTATGCCCGTGCCGGTTTCGGTAACTACATCGGCTTCACATCGGCGTTCGGATACTGGATGTCCGCATGGGTGGGCAACGTCGCCTACTTGGTTTTGCTGTTTTCGACGTTGGGATACTTCTTCCCTCAGTTCGAGGGCGGTGCAACGGTGCCCGCGATCATCGGCGCCTCGATCGTGCTGTGGGTTGTGCACGCGATGACACTGCGAGGCATCCAAACCGCCGCGTTCGTGAACGTCGTCGTGACGATCGCCAAGGTCGTGCCGATCATCGTCTTCATCGCGATCGCGGCCGTCGGGTTCAAGGCAGGACTGTTCACCGCCGACTTCTGGGGAAAGACAACGCAGATCGACGGAGCGCCCCTGGGCGACACCATGAGTCAGGTCAAGAACATGATGCTGGTTACGGTGTGGGTTTTCATCGGTATCGAGGGCGCTTCGATCTACTCCCAGCGGGCGGGCAGGCGCAGCGACGTCGGTCGGGCCACAGTGCTGGGGTTCGGGGGTGTGCTGGCCCTGCTGCTTCTGGTCAACCTGCTGTCGTATGGCCTGATGGCTCAGGCGAAGCTGGCCGGCGTGCCTGACCCGTCCATGGCGGGTGTGCTCGAGAACGAGGTCGGAAGCTGGGGCGCGGCATTCATCTCGATAGGCCTCGTCGTCTCTCTGCTCGGCGCGCTGATCGCGTGGGTGATGTTGTGTGTCGAGATCCTGCGCCTGCCCGCCAATGAACAGGTGATGCCGAAAGCGCTTGCCCGAGAAAACCAGCACGGTGCGCCGGCAACCGCGCTGTGGCTGACAAACCTGTGTGTGCAGGCGCTTCTGTTGTGGACTCTCGCCAACTCGAGCACCTACACCAACCTCGTCTACCTTGCGACGTCTCTCATCCTGCTCCCCTACCTGTGGTCGGCGGCTTATCAGGTGTTGTTGGCGGTGCGCGGTGAGACGTACGAATCGGGCCGCGGCAGGACTCGCGATCTGATCATCGGGGTCGTCGCGTTGGGGTACGCGGTGTGGCTGGTCTACGCCGGAGGCTGGCAGTACCTGCTGATCGCGGCCCTGTTCTACCTCGCGGGCACCGGCCTCTTCATCTGGGCGCGTCGGGAGAACCGGTTGCCGGTGTTCAGCAAGTCCGAACTCGTCGTGGTCACCGTGGTCGCGCTGACATCGGTAGCGGCCGTCGTGCTGATGGCCACCGGCAATCTGGCCGTGCTGTGAGCGATCCGAATACCATGAGCGAGAACGCATCCCGACTCGGAGTCTGGTCGGAGGCGGGCCGGTTGCGGCGAGTCATGGTGTGCGCACCCGGGCTCGCCCACCAACGCCTGACACCTGAGAACTGCAACGAGCTGCTGTTCGACGACGTCATCTGGCTGCAGCAAGCCCGACGCGATCATTTCGATTTCGTCGCCAAGATGGTCGATCACGGCGTGGAAGTCCTCGAGCTGCAGGACCTCCTCACCGAGGTCGTGGCCGTGCCAGAGGGGCGCCGATGGGTGCTGGACCGCAAGGTCACCGACGATCTGGTCGGATCGGGGCTGACCCACGAGATACGGGCATGGTTGGCCGAGTTGCCTGCCGAACGACTTGCGGAGTTGCTGATCGGCGGCGTGGCCTACCAGGATGTGCCCGACGACGTCGGCGGCAGCTTCCTGGCGATCTTTCGTGAGCTCGATCCGGCAGGTTTCGTGCTGCGGCCGCTTCCGAATACACAATTCATGCGCGACAACTCGTCGTGGATTTTCCACGGAGTCACGCTGAACCCGATGCACTGGCCCGCCCGCAGGCAGGAAACGCTGCTCACGACAGCCGTTTACAAGTTCCATCCCGCTTTCGCCGACGAGAAGTTCGATATCTGGCTCGGTGACGCCGACGGCGTCGCACATGACCATGGCGCGGCCACCCTGGAGGGTGGAGACGTGATGCCGATCGGCAAAGGCACCGTGGTGATCGGCATGGGCGAACGCTCGTCGCATCAGGCCATCAGCCAGGTGGCGCGCAGCTTGTTCGCGGCCGGGGCAGCCGAACGGGTGATCATCGCCAGCCTGCCAAAGTCCCGTGCGGCAATGCATCTGGACACCGTATTCACATTCTGCGACTACGACCTTGTCACTGCATACGCACCGATCGTCGACGGCATCGTGCCGTTCAGCCTGCGCCCGGACGACAGCGCGCCATCAGGCCTCGATATCCGCCGCGAGCCAAAGGGCCTCGTCGCGACGATCGGCGAAGCTGTCGGCGTCGACTTCCGGGTTGTCGCGACCGCTGGCGATATCTACGGCATCCAGCGAGAGCAATGGGACGACGGAAACAATGTGGTGGCACTCGAACCCGGCGTTGTCATCGGCTACGACCGAAACATCCTGACCAACACGGCATTACGCAAAGCCGGAGTCGAAGTCGTCACCATCACCGCCAGCGAACTCGGCCGGGGCCGAGGTGGTGGCCGCTGCATGACGTGCCCGATCCAGCGAGATCCGCTCTACACCTGAGGAACAGAAACAAGATGGCACTCAACGTTCGAAACAGAAGTCTGCTCAGCCTGGTCCATCACAGCGATCGCGACCTGCTTTACCTGCTCGACCTATCCCGAGATCTCAAGCGTGCAAAATACTCCGGACTCCAGCGACAGAGCCTGGCGGGCAAGAACATCGCGCTCATCTTCGAAAAAACGTCCACCCGCACCCGGTGCGCGTTCGAAGTCGCCGCACACGACGAGGGCGCACACGTGACATACATCGACCCAGCATCATCACAGATCGGGCACAAGGAGTCGATGAAGGACACCGCTCGGGTACTCGGCCGGATGTATGACGCGATCGAGTACCGCGGCGCCGGCCAAGATGTCGTCGAGGAGCTCGCCGAATACGCGGGCGTGCCGGTGTTCAACGGTCTCACTGATGAATTCCACCCAACACAGATGCTGGCCGATGTGCTCACGATGACCGAACATTGCCCAAAGCCGCTGACGGACATCACGTTCGCGTTCGTCGGCGACGGCCGCAACAATGTGGCGAACTCCTTACTGCTGATCGGCGCGAAGCTCGGCATGGACGTCCGGATCGGCGCACCGCAAGACCTATGGCCCAGCGATGACCATGTGACCATGTGCCGGGAGTTCGCAGCGGCATCGGGCGCGCGCCTCACGGTCACCGATGATCCGCACAAGGCGGTCAGCGGTGTCGACTTCATCTACACCGATATCTGGGTGTCGATGGGTGAACCGATCGAGACCTGGGGCGAGCGCATCGAGCAGTTACTCCCCTACCAGGTGAATTCCGAATTGCTCGCGATGACCGGCAATCCCCGAGTGAAATTCATGCACTGCCTGCCGGCCTTCCACAATTCCGAAACGAAGGTCGGCGCCACGATCGCGGCACAGTATCCGAATCTTGCAAACGGCATCGAGGTGACCGAGGACGTCTTCGAGAGTCCTGCCAACATCTCCTTCGATCAGGCGGAGAACCGCATGCACACCATCAAAGCTGTCCTCGTGGCAGCGCTCGGCTGACCGTCATGCGGATCGTGATCGCCCTGGGCGGCAATGCATTACTGCGGCGTGGACAGCCGATGACAGCCGAAAACCAGCGAGCCAACATTCGGTTGGCGGCAGAGCGAATCGCCGAAGTGGCGCACGGAAACGAGGTCGTGATCGCTCACGGAAACGGCCCACAAGTTGGGCTGCTGGCGCTCCAGGCGGCGGCATACCACGATGTCGCGCCTTATCCGCTCGACGTGCTCGGCGCCCAGACAGAGGCGATGATCGGCTACGTCATCGAACAGGAACTGGGCAACCTGCTGCCGCCAGAGCAACAGCTTGCGACAGTCCTGACGATGATCGAGGTGGACCGTGACGACCCAGCGTTCGGCCATCCCACCAAGCCGATCGGCCCGGTTTACGACGGGGAGACCGCGGAGCGACTCAAGGCCACCAGCGGCTGGGCGATCGCCGCTGACGGAGACAAGTTCCGACGAGTCGTCGCCAGCCCAAAACCCAAACGGATCTTCGAGATAGGGCCCATCCGCAGCCTGGTGGACCACGGCACAATCGTGATCTGCGCCGGCGGGGGCGGCATCCCGACGATGTACGACGAACACGGCCACTTGCGCGGCGTCGAGGCCGTCATCGACAAGGACCTCGCCGCCGCCCTGTTAGCTGAGCAACTCGAAGCCGACCTATTGGTCATCGCCACCGATGTCGACGCTGTCTACACCGAGTGGGGCACACCGCATCAGCGCCGGCTGGGCAAGGTGACTCCCGACGAGCTCGTCAGCCTCGAGCTCCCCGCAGGCTCAATGGGTCCCAAAGTCCAGGCCGCGTGCGGCTTTGCGCGGGTCACAGGCAACGAAGCCGTCATCGGGTCGCTGGCCGACATCGCCAACATCGTCCTTGGCAACGCCGGCACCCGTGTGAAGAGTTGACTGCCACCAGTCGCTAATGCCGACGGGCGATGATCACCGGTATGCGCGCTTCCTGCGCAACCGCAGTGCTAACCGAACCGAGCAGCATGCCCGCGAACCCGCCTCGGCCATGGCTGCCGAGAACGACGAGCTGAGCGCGCTCGGACTGGGCGAGGATATGGCGGACTGGTCGTTCGAATTCCACCACACGGTGGACCGTGACCTCGGGATACCGTTCCTGCCACCCAGCTAGGCTTGCGGCGAGGGCCTTTTCGGCAGCGGTTTGCACAACCGAAGCATCGATACCGAAGACGGTGGACATATCGGCATCGTTCCAAACATGTAGCGCCACCAAATCAGCACCGCGCGCGGAGGCCTCGTCGAAGGCGATTTCGATCGCCAACTCCGACGCCCGCGAGCCGTCAATGCCCACGAGTACCGGACGATACGGCTGTTGCGACTGCGGGCTCTCGTCGTGGACAACGGCGACGGGGCCATGAGCGTGGTGAATCAAGCCAGTGCTGACCGATCCGAGCAAGCGGCGATGTCGCCCGGTGCGGCCATGGCATCCCACCACGACCATTTCGGCTTCCTTGGATAGATCGACGAGCGTCGGCACCGGGCCTCCGAAAAACAGTTCGCTAGTGAACTCTGGCCGGTCGCCGCCCTGCGAGATTTCCTCGGCGACTTTCATCGCGTCGGCAACGACGTTGCGGGCGTCGTTCTCTTGAATCTCGAGTACTTCCTGCGGGACGCGCCCGGCAGGCCACATCAACGTCGACGACGCGGCTGACAAGGAGGGCGCGACATGAACGACTGCAAGTGGGACGTGGCGTATTGCCGCCTCGCGGGCTGCCCATCGAAGAGCGGTGTGTGACGACGGAGAGCCGTCGACTCCTACCACAATGCCGTGATGTGAGATCTGATCCGACATTTCCTGACCCTCCTCAGCGATTGAGAACTATCGATGATGACGTTAGGAGCCCGTCTGCGGCCGCGACTGGAGGCATTGGTCCCGAACGGGCTGCCAAACGCCCCTCGCCGCGTGGGACGCTTACTCAGGTTGCCAACCGCAGCACGTCCTCGAAGCCCGCGACCAAGCAGTCGTAGAAGACATCGAAGTCTGGGATCGCGCCGGTGTCTGCATTGATCCCGAGCGCGCAGGTGTCGACATAGGACAGCAGCGTTACATTCAAAGCCGCTCCGATGGTCGGCGAGAAGGCATACTGCATTCGCACTTTCGCTCCAGCCAGGTATACCGGCGTCGGTAGCCCTGGGACATCGCTGGCCACGAAATCGACGTTCCGCAAGGCCGAACCGACGTACCAGCGCGGTGCGAGGTTGAGTGCGCCCGCGATGAATTGGGTATAGGCCAGCGATTTCTCGTTGCGCTGCATTGTTGTCTGCTCGTGAATGAGACGGATGCTTTGTGCGGGATCGGCAATGCCTGCGGGTACTTCGAATCGCATCAAAGTCGCCCGGTTACCGCCAACCGGATCGGTCGGGGTTCGAATGCTGATCGGCATCGTCACGACGAGCCCGTCAGCATGTGCGCCGTGCTTGTCGTGGTATCGCCTTAAGCCTCCCGCGACCCCGGCTATGAAGGCGTCGTTCAGCGATCCCCCCGCGGCCTTGCCTGCGCGGTACAACGCCTCTTTCTGCACTTGATGCACGCCAAGCTTCCGCATTTTGCTGCGCTCCAACATGATTGGTGATCCCGGACGTCGAATCGGGCGCGCTGTCCGCAGAATCGAGGCCGCGGTGGAGCCGACGGCAGACAGTGTACGAAGCGGACGGCGAACGCTATTCAGAATGAACCGAGGTGTCGCCCGCAATGAACTCGCGAGGCTATTCGATGCAATGCTCGCCTCGGACAGGAGCACGTCGCGCCAACCGGCCAGGACAGTGTTCGCGGCCGACTCCGGTATTTGTCGCTGTTCGGCTTGCTCCCTGTTGTCGTAGAGAGTCATCGCGATCTGAACGGCGCCGATGCCGTCCGTGAGTGCATGGTGCAACTTGCACAGCAGCGCAGCACCACCATCGGTCATTCCATCGATGAGAGTGACCTCCCATAGCGGGCGCATCCGATCGAAGTCGGCCATCGCGGCAATGCGCGCCATTTCGAGAATTGTGTCGAGATTGGCCGGCGCCGCAGCACTCACCCTGCGCAAGTGAAAGGCAAGGTCAAAATCGGGGTCGTCCTCCCAATGCGGCGACGCGAAAAGCGGGGACGGCACGATCCGCTGCCGAAACATCGGCACGGCGCGGCTTAGCGCTTCGAACCGGTCGACGAGTAGACCCCAGTCCGGTGACCGATCCAGCAGAACCAGGCTGACGATCGTCGACCTGAGGCGGGGGTCCCTTTCAATCGACCAAACGAAGGCGTCGCTGTTGCGAAGGAATTCGGCCATGTTGCAGCGGATTCAGGCCGCGACGGCCACGTCGACGGAGAGAAGGTCCGCGATGGCGTACGCGGAAGTCCAGTCGCCGTCACGCACGGTCCGGGCCAGGTCTTCAACCAAGGGGCTATGTACACCAAGCTCCGCCAGCCAGGCCGACACCGTGCACGCAATCCGGTCGCTGGAGACGCATACGGTGCGTCCATGGTGGAGGCAGTCCGTGAGCTGGTAGGTCGTGATCAACTGTCGACGCTGCACCAGGCTTGTTAGTGACCTCATCGCTGCCTCCTCGTCGAGTCGTACCTCTTCATCAGACCAGCGGGGCCGGTGGACGCCGTAGGGGCAAAGGAACGGTCCCGCCGCTGCATTTGTGCCATGTTTCATGTTTCCAATGGCGGCCCGGGGTCCCTCATTGCTGAGGTCAAACGGACGTCGCCGTTGGGACCAACGGCCCTGCTTTTTGGAGGCCGATGGCCATAACGTCGCCACATGTCCACTCCGATCGACCGTCCCGGCATTGTGGTCGGAGTCGATGGCTCGACCTCTTCGAAGGCTGCCATCGATTGGGCCGCGCGCGACGCAGCGCTGCGCAACGTCTCGCTCACCCTGGTTCATGTCGCCAGCGGCCTCGGTCAGGCCTGGTCGCAGACCCCGCCGCCGGTCGGGCTCGGCGAATGGCAACAGCGTCACTGCCGCGAGATCCTCGCCGATGCGGTCAGGATCGCCGAGAACGCGACGCGGGAAGCGCGCGCCATACCGATCAAGACCGAAACGTATTACTCGGCCATCATTCCCACGCTCGTTGACATGTCGAAAGGCGCCGACATGGTGGTGGGTTGTCGTGGCGCAGGGGCATTCGGGCCTTTACTGGGCTCGGTCAGTTTCGGCCTGGCGAACCACGCCCACTGTCCGGTCGCGGTCATCCACGACGACGTGCCGCCGCCGGCGCCACCCCCAGCACCGGGTCACGTCCTCGTCGGCATCGACGGCTCGCCGGTCTCGGAGTTGGCCACCGCGATCGCGTTCGACGAAGCGTCGCGCCGGCAGGTGAATCTGATTGCGCTGCACGCATGGAGCGACACTGCATTGGAGTTTCCCGATATCGATTGGGCGATGATTGAAGCCTCCGAGGACGAGGTCTTGGCCGAGCGGCTGGCAGGGTGGCAGGAGCGCTACCCAGACGTGATGGTTCAACGCGATGTCGTTTGCGACAGGCCGGCGCGACAGCTCGTCGAGCGGTCGGAAGCCGCGCAACTCGTCGTGGTGGGCAGTCACGGTCGCGGTGGGTATGCCGGGATGCTCCTTGGGTCGGTCAGCTCGGCGGTGGTTCAATCTGTCCGCGCGCCGGTCATCGTGGCACGCGCACAGTGAGCTACTGGGCGTCGGTGAACCGGATCGTGCGGCCTGGTGCGAGTTGCTCTACGCGGCCGCGGCATTCGATCATCACGGGTGGAAGATCACGAGGGTCGACGCTGACCTCGGCACCCTTACCACTGACCCGGACGTGTACATGGTGACCTCGATAGTGAATCGGAAAGCCCAAAGCACCAAGCGCTTCCGGCCAATGTGGAGACAGAACTAAGCGATCGCCTCGGGTTTCAAGACCGGTGAAGCACCGCTGCACGAGGTCGACGCTGCCGGCCATGGCGGCAAGATGGATGCCCTCGGAGGTCGTCCCGCCTTGGATGTCGGCGACGTCGGACTTGAGTACCTGCTGGAAGAAGTCAAGCGCTCGATCACGATTCGAGCGCGCCAGAACCCACGTGTGAACGACGCCGCTCAGCGTCGATCCGTGAGATGTTCGGGCCAGGTAGTAATCGACCATCTTTGGAATCTGCTCTGTCCCGAACCGGTAATCGAGGCGCTCGAGCAACTCGCGCAATTCGTCCGACGAAAGCAAGTACAGCAGCATCAACACGTCGGCTTGCTTGGATGCCTTGTATCGGTTGACGTCGTCGTGTTCGGCTTCGAGGATGCGGTCAAGGCGCTGGATGTTGCCGTACCGCTTTCGGTAGGTATCCCAATCGAGTTCGGCCAGTCGGCTGTAACCCTCGAACTGACTGATGACACCGTCGTGGAACGGCACAAACATCCGGCGGCTGACGTGATCCCACTGCGCCAACTCCTCGTCGGTCAAGCCCAACCTTTCGCGCAGATCGAGCCGATTCGGCAGCGGCATGAGTGCAAAGGCCTCCATCGCACGCAGGATGACCCACACCGCCATCACGTTCGTGTACGCGTTGTTGTCGACGCCTTCATAGGGCCTGTCGGGATAACCCGAGTGGAACTCGTCAGGCCCAATGACGCCGTTGATGCAGTAACGGTCCCGCGCCCGGTCGTACGTCGCCCTGCTGACCCAGAACCGTGCGATCTCCGCGAGCATCTCAGTGCCGTAATCGATCAGGTACGCGAGGTCCCCCGTGACCTGATAGAACTGCCACACGTTGTAGGCGACGGCGATCCCGATGTGATGCGCGCGGTTGCTGGGGTCTGGATTCCACCGACCCGAGCGTGGATTCAAATGCAGCTCCGGGCTTTCCTCCCGTCCGTCAGTTCCGGATTGCCAGGGGAACATCGCGCCCGCGTAGCCAGCCAGCTTGGCCGCTCCTTTCGCCTCGACCAGCCTGCGGTACCGGTACCGCAGCAATGCCCGGGTGACAGTGGGCAGACGAAGATTGAGCACCGGGAAGATGAACAGCTCATCCCAGAAGATATGGCCGCGATACGCCTCACCGTGCAGTCCCCGCGCGGGCACACCGACGTCGAGGTCCTCGCTGTTATACGAGACGGTCTGCAACAGGTGAAGCAGGTGCAGCCGCAAGATCCGCAATTCGTCGGCGTGGTCGTCGAACTCGATCGACAGCCGCTCCCACAAGTGAGACCACTCGAGCTTGTGCGCATCACGTATTTCGGCGAACCGACCCTGTCGGCTGAGCCTTCGCTCGGCGCCGGCAGCGGGCTCCGATGTTGCCACGTCGCGACCCGTTACCACAGCGATGATCTTCTCTACCGACAGCGATTCCCCTGCCGTCAGCTCGGTGAGGATTTCATGGCCGATTTCCAATTCGTCGTCAACGAGACGGTATGTCGCGCCTAGTTCCACGTCGTTGTGCCACAAAGTCGTTCGTGCTGCCACCGCAACGGGGATTCGTGACTGCGTCGTCTCGGCCGTCAGCAGCACCGAGTTCTCCGAAAGCACGCGAGTAGTGACGGATCCCCAGTGCGTGCTGGCCAATTCTCGGTAGCGTTCCACGCCCGAATTTCGCACATTACCGTCGATTGTCGAGCGGACTTCGATCGTTCCCGACCAGTCTTCAGCGACGATTGTCGTTTCGAGCGCGGCGATGTGCGCCTGGTCCATCGCCACGAATCGGTGCTGGACGACCGAGGTGGTCCGACCGGCGTCGTCACAGAAGCGCAACTCACGAGTGAGCACCGCCCCACGTAGGTCCAGCGTCTGGCGGTAGTACAGCAACGCGACGGAGTCGACGTCGAACCAGTCACCGCCGTCGATGCGGAACGTCAGCGGAAGCCAGTTGGGAAGATTGACCAGACTCTCGTGTCCTGTCTTCTTCCCGTCGATGATGTCATCGAGCCTGTTGTAGACACCGGCGGCATATGTTGCCGGGTAATGGACCTGACCCGCTGCCTTCTCCGGCGCTGCACCACGCGTGGCGAAGTATCCGTTGCCAAGCGTGCACAGCGCCTCCCGAAGCTTTTCCGCGCGCGGATCATAGTCCTCGAACGTGAAAGTCCAAGCCTCGTCCGAGGTTTGCCGCTGATATGCGAGCCAATTGCCACCCCGGCGCAAGAACTCACATACCTCGGTCGGATTGTTGACACAGAATTGCGCCGCGGTAGGACGGTCACCATCCTCGTCGTGGCGCACGACGATTCCGAGACCGTTGAATCGAATTGCGTCGAAGGCGTCTTCGTCGGTGAGATCATCGCCAACGTAGATCGGCAGCGAACGGCCCTTCTGCTGGACCTTGTCACGGATCCACTGCAGCGCTGTGCCTTTGTCCCAGTCGATATTTGGACGCAACTCAACGACCTTCCGGCCGCCGGTCACGCGCAGGCCGTGAGCGTGGCCATGTCGATGGGTCGCGGCGATGACCCCGCCAGCATTCTCAGGAGCAGCGTTGCGATAGTGCACCGCAACGGCATAGCGCTTGTGCTCGACGCGTACTCCCGGTACGTCCCTAAGTTCATCGCGCAGTTCTGTTGCCGCCCTTTCGAGGACGGGCACCGCCGCGGATGCAGCGTCGTTGTGGTGATGACTGCCGTCCGGCCCCACGAGTTCGAATCCATGGCTGCCGGCGTACCACAAGCCGGGCAGGCCGACCCGATCGCGGATGTCCGCCAAATCGCGTCCGCTGAGTATCGCCACGGGGCAATGCGCGGCGAGGTTTTCCAGGGCCTTCGCGGCGCCAGGAACCAGCGTGGCGACGTCTGGATCCGAGACGATCTCGGACAGAGTGCCGTCGAAATCCAGGCATACGAACGGCTCCCGGCCCGCCACTACGCCAATCAGCTGGCCATACGAGTCAAGTGCGTTCGGCAGGTGCGATGCGCGTATGTCACCGGTCCGTACCGCTACATCGGCGAGGTCGGCAACCACGGCGTCGGCTCCGCAGCGCAGAAGTGCGTCCGGGTGTCCGGTGCGATCCACGCCGATCACCAATGTGAATCCTCCATTGCGTCCGGCCTCGACCCCGGCCTCGGCATCCTCGACGACAACTGTGCGTCCCGGAACCGCGCCCAGCCTGCTGGTGGCTTCGAGCAGGCTGGCGGGGTCCGGTTTGCCGGGCAGCCCAAGAGTGTCGGCGACCACACCGTCGACGCGCACGGCGAAAAGATCTGCCAGTCCTGCCGCCTTGAGGATCTGCTCGCAGTTGCGGCTCGCGGAATAAACGGCGGTGGCAACCCCGGCGTCGGTCAGTTTGCGTACCAGCGCGGCAGTCGACTCGAACACAGGCACGCCGGCATCGATCCGCTCGAGAAATAGCTGCTGCTTGCGGTTGCCCAGGCCACACACCGTGTCCTGGGCACTGTCGAACGGATCGCCCAGTGGGAGCGAAATCCCCCGCGACGCAAGGAAGTCCGCCACTCCGTCATACCGCGGTTTGCCGTCTACGAAATGCCGGTAGTCCTCGTCAGTAACCGGCGAGTGGATCTCACCATCGCGCGCCGGCCGCTGCTCGAGAAAATCGTTGAACATAGTGGCCCATGCCGCGGCATGTATCGACGCGGTGTCGGTGACCACACCATCGAGGTCGAAGATGACGGCATCATGTAAGCGCGGGTCAATCGTGACCGACGTGCTCATCGGACCAATGCTTCCTCGACGACGCGGTCACCGGCGACCTCGACAGGCGCTTCGGCAACCTCGAAAAGGCGTTCCGCATCGGCCCGCGTGCACGGCTGCGTGCCGGGTGTCATCAGCATCGCGGCACCGACGGCGATGCCGTACCGTATCGCCTTGCTCAGTGCCCAATCTCGGCTCAAGCCAACCGCGATGGCTGCGACCATCGCGTCGCCGGCGCCCACACCGCTGAGCGCGCGCATTGGGATGGCAGGAAACCGCAGGCTCCCCTGTGAGGCGGCAAGCAGTGCTCCGGCGGATCCGAGCGACACCACAACAACCTGCGCTTGTCCGCAGTCGATGATTTCGTGGGCGGCGTCCAACTGTTCGGATTCGGTGACGAGTTCGCGCCCGGCACATTCGCGCAGTTCGCGCACGCTGGCCTTGAGCAGAAACACCCCAGAAGTGATGTGCTTCAGACCGCCGCCAGAGGTATCCAAGATCAGGCGCACGCCGAGATCGCGGCAGATCAGCGCCACTTGCTGGTAGAAGTTCGCCGGCGCACCCGGCGGTAGACTGCCGCTTGCTACCACGAATCTGGCTGAGGCCGCGGCGCGTCGAAGCTCGCCGAGGCATTGCTGTTGTTCATCGAACGCGAGATTCGGTCCTGGAAGCACAAACCGGTATTGCACGCCGGTGCTGGTCTCGTTGACAGTGAAGCTCTCCCGTGTCGGAGCAGCAATCTTGACGGGGCGAATCGGCACCCCGCCGTCGATGAGAAGTTGCGTCAGCACGTCACCGGTCGGCCCGCCCGCGGGGTAGACCGCCGTCACCGGCTCCCCCAATACATGGCCGGTCTTCGCCACATTGATGCCGCCGCCACCAGCGTCGTAGCGAGCAGTCCCGCATCGGATCTTGTCAGTCGGGCGTACCACATCGGCATTGGTGCTGATGTCGAGCGCAGGGTTCATCGTCAAGGTGACGATCGTTGCCGGGCTCGTCGGACTCATGACGTTGATCCGACTACGCGCAGGCGTTCAGCGGTAGGGACCGAAGTCCCATCTCGCCAGGTAGGGACTTAGTGCCCTGGGCATTCGTGACCTTCAGCGGGTCGGCTGTGGTCCTCGGACGCTACGCCGCCCGAGCAGCGTGCAAAAGGCTGGACTCATGCAAAGTGACACCTACATCCGTGACATCTCTACGCTGCGCATCACCGATGCCGAAGAAGCTGGCGGCAAGGGCGCGAACATGGGCGAAATGGTCGCGGCCAAGCTGCCCGTCCCGCCCGGCTTCGTTCTGCTGCGGGACTGCTACCGCGATTCGATGCGAGCGGGCGGGGTCGACGCTGAGCTGAGCGCACTTCACCGGGAGGCCCGTGACACCGTCGCAGACACCACACGTCTCACCGAGCTGTGCGAGAGGATGCAGGGTCTGGTGCACAAAGCCGGCGTCACCGATACCGTTCGCGAACTCATCCTCACCGCGTATCACGCCCTCGGGTCCGACGCTGTTGTGGCCGTACGGTCCTCGGCGACCGGTGAGGACGGCCGTGATGCGTCTTTCGCCGGCATGAACGCCACCATCACGAACGTCAGCGGCGATGACGGGCTGCTCGACGCGGTGCTTCGGTGCTGGATGTCGCTGTTCAGCCCGCGGGTCATCACCTATCGCGCCAGTCGAGACTTCACCGCCGACCCCGCGATGGCAGTCGTCATCCAGCTGATGGTCAACTCCGAGAAGGCCGGCGTCGCGTTCACCGCCGACCCGAGCAACGGCGCGCGGGACCGGGTAGTCATCGAAGGCGCATTCGGCCTCGGCGAGGTCGTGGTGTCCGGAGAGGTCGAGCCCGACACCTACATCGTTTCGAAGGAAACCCTGGAAGTACTCGATGTTCGGTTGGGGCACAAGGCGTTCAAGATCGTCCGTGGCGCCGATGGACACGACCAGCCTGTCGACCTCGACGACGTTCAGGCCGATGCGCGGGTGCTCGATGACGACGAAATCCGACGCATCGCCGAACTCGCGGTCGCGACAGAGCAGCACAACGGCTGCCCGCAGGATACGGAGTGGGCGATCTCGGAAGGCAACACGTATTTGGTTCAGGCGAGGCCGATCACGACCCTGCGCCATACCACCGCTCCGTCGTCCGACAAGCATGCGGTACTGGCGCGCGGACTCGCCGCGGCGCCGGGCACGGCGTCGGGCAAGGTCCGCGTGCTGCAGAGCCCCGACGAGGGAAACCGGTTGTTGGAGGGTGAGATCCTCGTCGCTCAGATGACGAACCCGGATTGGCTGCCCACCATCCGCCGCGCGGCCGCGTTGGTGACCAACACCGGCGGCATGACCTGTCATGCGGCAATCGTCGCCCGCGAGTTGGGCGTCCCGTGCGTCGTCGGCACGCGGACCGCGACTGAAGATCTGCATGATGGCATCACCGCGACGGTCGACGGTACCCATGGACGCGTTCTTGCTGGCATCGTTGAATCCACGCCCACGGTGGCTGCCACAGAACGCCAGGCACCAACCGAACCGCAGACCGAAGTGACAGGCACCAAGGTCTACGTGAACCTGGCCATGGCAGACACCGCGGAAACCGTCGCGGCCCTGGGACCTGACGGGGTCGGCCTGTTGCGTGCAGAATTCATGCTGACCGAAGCACTCGGCGGACGTCATCCTCGTGACTTGATCGCCCACGGTGAGCAGAGCAAGCTCGTTGACGGAATGGTGGCGTCCGTCGGCCGCATCGGCGCGGCGTTCGCTCCCCGTCCGGTCATCTACCGCGCAACAGACTTCCGCACCAACGAGTTTCGCGGTTTGGTAGGTGGCGCGGCATACGAGCCTGTCGAACACAACCCGATGATCGGCTACCGCGGCTGCTATCGATACATCAAAGAACCCGACTTGTTCGCCCTCGAACTGCAAGCCCTGGCCCGGGTGCGCGAACAATCACCGAACGTGCACGTGATGATCCCGTTTGTGCGGACCCGATGGGAACTCGAGGAATGTCTGTCGTTGATCGACGCGAGCCCGCTGGGTCGCCAACGCGGACTGCATCGCTGGGTGATGGCCGAGGTGCCATCGGTGGTGCATTGGCTGCCGGAGTACATCGGTATGGGTATCGACGGCGTCTCCATCGGTAGCAACGATCTGACGCAACTGGTGCTCGGCGTCGATCGCGATTCCGACATCTGCGCCGAGCTGTTCGACGAGTCCGATCCCGCCGTGCTCGACGCTATCGGCCAGATCATCAGCACCGCGCGGAAATTCGGCATCACCTCCTCGCTGTGCGGTCAGGCACCGTCGACCAAGCCGGCGTTCGCCGAACATCTGGTCCGGATGGGCATCACGTCGGTCTCGGTGAACCCTGATGCCCTCGGGGCCGCCCGGCGCACCATCGCCGCCGCCGAACGCCGCGTGCTGCTGGAATCAGCACGGTAGATCGCTGTGACAACGGTCCTCGACGACAAGCCACTGGACCCACGGCACCTAGCAGTCGCCCCTCTTGCCGATGTGATGGACTGGCTCGACACCTCGGCGGAGGGGCTTTCGACTGCCGAGGCCGGGGCCCGGTTAGCGCACGTCGGTCCGAATTCCGTTCGTACCCATAGAGTCAGCGCTGCTGCCGTGTTACTGCGCCAACTCAACAACGCGGTGCTCGGCCTACTGGCGGTGACCGCGGTGTTGTCGTTCTTCCTTGGCGATAACACGCAGGCCGTCATCATCTGCCTCATCTTGTCGGTCAGCGTCGGACTGAGTTTTGTCAACGAGTACCGCGCCGAGCGCGCAACGGCGGCTCTTCACTCGTGTGTTCACCACAACGCGCTGGTGCGCCGCGACGGGCAGTTGACCAAAGTCGACGTCAACACGCTGGTGCCAGGCGATGTCATCGAGCTCGAGCTGGGCCAGCTGATACCCGCCGACGTCCGTTTGATCGACGTCAATGGCCTCGAGTGCAACGAAAGCATCCTGACCGGTGAGTCCACCGCGACCGAGAAATCGTCCGACTCGGCGTCGGATGACGTCGCTCTTGCCGACGCAAGCAGTCTGGCATTCATGGGCACCGTGGTCAGCGCCGGCGAGGCGACCGCTGTCGTGTACGCGACCGGTGCCAACGCCGAGTTCGGCCGCATCGCGGCGGGATTGGGTGAGCGCCAACCGGAGACCGAGTTTCAGACCGGGCTTCGCCGCTTCTCGTATCTGCTGCTGCGCGTGGCCCTCACCCTGACAGTCGTCATCATCGCCATCAACCTGCTGTTGCGAAGGCCCGTCATCGATTCGGCGTTGTTCGGCCTTGCCATCGCCGTTGGCATCACCCCTCAGCTTCTTCCTGCGGTCGTGAGCGCCAGCCTGGCCGCGGGCTCACGTCGGCTCGCGCAGCTCAAGGTGCTGGTGAAGCGGCTCGTGTGCATCGAAGATCTCGGCGACATCGACATCCTGATCACCGACAAAACCGGCACTTTGACTGAGGGACACATCAAGCTGATCGATGCGATCGATGCTGCCGGTCACCACTCGGAGTCGGTGCTCCGATGCGGCCTGCTGGCAAGCGACGTTGACCCGGCGATGGGCGGGATGAGCGCCAATGAGATGGACGCGGCACTGTGGGAGGGTCGAGGAGGTATCGAGGGCGTTACCCGCGTCGCGATGTTGCCGTTCGACCACACCCGCAGGGCCACCTCCGTTCTCGTTGACCAGTCCGGCGCTAGATCACTGATTGTCAAGGGCGCACCCGAGCAAGTGATGGCCCGCTGCACCGGGCTGACTAGCGGTGCCCGGGGCACGCTTGCAACATTATTCGCCGACGGCAGGCGGGTCGTCGCCGTGGCCAGCCGGCTGGCGCCCGGTCTGACGGACCTCACGGCCAGCGATGAATGTGGGCTGACACTCGACGGCTTCCTGGTGTTCGCTGACAACCCGAAGAAGGCAGCACGCGATTCGCTTACCCAGCTTGCCGCCCTGGGTATCGAGGTCAAGGTCGCCACTGGGGACAACCCGACGGTCGCCGAAAAGGTCTGCAATGACTTAGGTTTGGTTACGAAAGGAACGTTGACCGGCGCTGAGCTGGAGCGAATGGACGACGCGGAACTAGACGCCGCGGCACGTGATCGCACGATCTTCGCACGGATCTCGCCTGAGCAGAAGGCGCGGTTGATCTCCTCTCTGCGCCGGACCGGCCGATCAGTCGGCTTTCTCGGCGACGGGGTAAACGATGCACTGGCACTGCATTCGGCAGACGTCGGAATCTCGGTCGACACCGCGACAGATGTGGCGAAAGATGCCGCCGACGTCGTGCTGCTCGAGAAGGATCTGGGCGTGCTTGCGACGGGCGTTGCCGAAGGCCGACGCATCTTCGCCAACACCATCAAGTACGTATTGATGGGCACTTCAAGCAATTTCGGCAACATGTTCAGCGCGGCTGCGGCGTCAGCGGTTCTCACCTTCCTGCCGATGCTGCCCAGCCAGATCCTGCTGAACAACCTGTTGTATGACAGCTCCCAGCTGTCGATTCCAACCGACCGCGTCGACGACGAACAGCTCCACGCCCCCTCCCATTGGAACATCGCGTTCATTCGACGCTTCATGCTGACCTTTGGCCCGATCAGCTCGTTATTCGACTTTCTCACTTTCGGTCTGATGCTCGGCGTGCTGCACGCAGGTCCGGTGGAATTCCGTACCGGGTGGTTCGTGGAATCGCTTGCCACCCAGACGCTGATCATCTTCGCGATCCGAACGCGACGGGTGCCGTTCCTTCGGAGCAGACCGGGTGGCACGCTGACGATCGCCACCTTCGGCGTTGTCGCGGTCGGTATCGCGCTGACGGTGTCACCGCTGTCCCATCGGCTCGGTTTCACTCCGCTGCCGTGGCAGTTCTTCGCTGCACTGGCGGGACTCACGATTGCCTACCTGGTGCTGGTCGAAGTCACCAAGACTGCGTTCTACGCCGAACCCATGCGAGTGGCAGGTCAGCCGCATCGCACCCGAGGACACGCACATCGCGTCCATCGCCGCGCGGCTCGGTTCAGCCATCCTGGACGACTGCCATCGCTTTAAGGAGTGAAATGCCTGATCAAGTTCACTGGCGATCGATGGCGGAGCCTGCGCTGGTCGCGGTTACCGTCGCTGCGCTGGCCTCGGGTGGGATCGCATGGCTCGCCGGGCGGTACGGGTTGGCCGACTGGTGCTGGATAGCCGGCACGTTGGTTGCGCTGGTGCCCGCCGTGCTGTGGGTGTTCGCGGCACTGCGGCGCGGCCGGGCTGGCGTGGACCTGATCGCGGTCCTGTCTCTCGTTGGGACTCTGCTCGTCGGCGAGTGCGTCGCCGGCGCGTTGATCGCCGTGATGCTCGCCGGTGGGCGTGCACTCGAAGCTGCCGCCGAGCGCCGCGCCACTCACGATCTGCGCGCGTTGCTCGAGCACGCACCCCAGTTCGCACGCCGGCGCGTCGGCTCAGACGTGAGCGTCATACCGCTCGACGAGGTCGTCGTGAACGATCTCTTGGTCGTCGGCCCTGGCGAGGTGGTGCCCGTCGACGGGCGCATCACTGACTCTCTTGCAGTGTTGGACGAATCGGTGCTCACTGGCGAACCCCTGCAGGTGGAGCGCGCCACCGGGGAGCCGGTCCGCAGCGGTGTGGTCAACGCAGGCAACGCTTTTGAGCTCCGCGCTACCGCGACCGCGGAAGACAGCACATATGCCGACATCGTCCGCCTGGCCGAGCAAGCAGGCGCAGAAAGCGCCCCGATCGTCCGACTGGCGGACCGCTTTGCCGCATGGTTCCTACCGTTGGCGCTTCTCATCGCCGGAGTCGCCTGGCTGGCGAGTGGTTCCCCGGTGCGGGCCGTCGCAGTGCTCGTCGTGGCAACTCCCTGTCCACTGCTGCTGGCTGCACCCGTGGCAATCGTTTCCGGGTTGTCACGTGCGTCGCGTCAAGGCGTAGTGATCCGCAGCGGTGGCGCCTTGGAGAACCTAGGTCACGCAACGACTCTCGTGATGGACAAGACCGGCACACTAACAATGGGACGCCCCGCCGTGGTCGAAATCCTGTCCGCGCCAGGGCATGACGAAACCGAGATTCTCCGGATCGCCGCATCAGTCGATCAGATGTCACCGCATGTGCTGGCGGAAGCGATTGTGACCGAGGCACTCACGCGAAAACTGCGGTTATCCCTGCCGACAGACGTCAGCGAGGAAGCCGGCCGGGGCGTTATCGCCTCGATCGACGATCACCGGGTGCGAGTCGGCAAGTTCGTCGCCCCCCAGATCGACGCCGAATGGGCCCGTGCTGCGATGAACCGAGCGAGCCTTGATTCGGCCGCGATCGCATGGGTAGTCGTTGATGACGAGCCGATTGGTGCAGTATTGCTGCGAGACCCATTGCGCCGTCACGCTCCTCGCACCATCCGCCGATTGCGAACGGCAGGGCTGAACCGCCTGGTGATGCTGACCGGCGATCGAGCCGAGCCTGCGCGCGAAGTGGCCGCCGTGCTCGGTCTGGACGAGGTGTACGCCCAGCAGAGCCCGGCCGACAAGGTGGCGGCGGTGCGAGGTGAACGGGATCGCGCGACCACTGTGATGGTCGGTGACGGCGTCAACGACGCGCCCGCACTGGCCGCAGCAACGGTTGGCGTCGCGATGGGTGCGCGCGGCACGACGGCGTCGTCAGAGGCCGCCGACATCGTATTGACCACGGATCGTTTGGACCGTCTCGCTGACGCCATCGACATCGCACGGTGGTCGCGACGCATTGCCGTGCAGAGCGCCGCAGTGGGCATGGTGTTGTCGTTGATCGCGATGGTGATCGCGGCGCTGGGCTGGCTGCCACCTGCCGCAGGCGCATTACTACAGGAGGGTATAGACGTCGCCGTGATTCTCAACGCGTTGCGTGCACTGAAGGGCAATCCAGACGTCGAGATCGATCTGCCCGCCGAAACCGAAGACTTGTTGCGGCGTTTCGCATCCGAACACGATGAACTGCGCGACACGATCGCACTGCTGCGTGATGCCGCTGATCGTCTGGTCGCGGGCGCCGACCCTGTGGCACTGGAGGCATTGACACGTGCGAACACATTTCTGACCGATCAGATCCTGCCCCACGAACGGGCCGAGGAAACGCAGCTCTATCCTGCGTTGGCCCGCCCGCTCGGCAGCGGTGAAGCGACGGCAACGATGAGCCGCACCCACGCGGAGATCCAGCGACTGTCGGATCGGATCGCCACTCACATCGCCCTTGCGAAGGCCAGCAACGGATTACAGCAGGACCAGGTCGAAGATCTGCTCGCATGCCTGTACGGGCTCTATGCGCTACTGCGGCTGCACTTCTTACAAGAGGAGGAGAACTACTTCACCCTTACCGATGATCAGCCGTCGAGCAGCGGACCGAAATAGTGCCAGGCATCGGCACTTACCATCTCCAGCCGTCCGCCGCGAGTCCAAGGTCACTGCGCCAACTTAACTTTGAGAAATTCGTCAATACGGAATCGGGCAAAGGCGCGGCGGCGCCAGTTCGACAGCTGGGGCAGTGCGGCTGCCGCATCGATGATTTCGGGTTCGACGACATCGAAGGACTCTCCGTCCACCGTCACCGTCGCCTCGCCCGCGGCGAGCACGTTGCGTAACCAATCGACCCGTGTGCCGTATGGCAGCGGCAGGATGAATCCATCTGTCACTCGGTCGATGACGGCCGGGGTGTCATAAGCCTTTCCAGATCGGCGCCCAGTGTGCCGAACCCTCCCCGCGTAGAAGTGCTTGCGTCCGGCGAAATGCAACGTCGCGGGGTTGAGTACGTGCTTGTTGAACGAGCGCACGGCGTCCCCAACCGGCGCCAGCGTGTCATTGGTCATCTCTTGATCCTGCTCGCGAGGGGAGGTACTCAGGCAGGGCCAGGCGACCACAAAGCAAGGGCCCTACGGCAGCTGCGTCCTTCTCGGGACGACCGCCGGTCGGGTAGGTGACTTTCGTCTCTATCGACTGCGCTCCAGCTGGAAAACGATGAGGGCATCGCAGTTGACCGAAAGGGGCGACCATGCCGCCGACCTACCGTCAGGAGCTGGACCGGGCGGAACTCGAGATCGTCGCGTGGAGATTTCTCCGCTCGGAGTTCACCGAACAGATCTACTCCGACTGGCCGATCGACAGGCGTGTCGACGCCTTTCTGCTCCACCACGGGCCAATTGAACTCATGAACGACGGATCTGCGTACAACGCCCTGCTGGAACGGATCATGGCGAACGTCGGGCCCGCGCTGCGCAACGGAACCCTGTCGCCGAACAACTAGGAGCCCCCATGACGGTGATCCACAAGACGGCCGACGTTTGGTGCGTGGCACCGAATCTCGTTGACTACGAAAGAACCCGCGCGACATTCGATTGGGCGACAGCGCCCAACCCCTGCATCGGCATGGGGCCGGGGGAATGCAATATCGCGTACGCGGCCCTCGATTTCCGGGAGTATCTGCATCAAGAAAAGCGCTGCCGCAGGACGTTCGCGAACGGCGTTACCCATCCCAGCTCGTCTCAGGCGAGCGCGAGGAACAGCTTCTCCAACTCGGCTTCGGTCATGGGCTTATTGCCGTTGGCTGCATCGCCAGTCACGCATTCCCGCAATCCCGTCGCGACAATCTTGAACCCGGCACGGTCCAGCGCACGGGAGACCGCGGCGAGCTGGGTGACGACGTCCTTGCAGTCGCGGCCCTGTTCGATCATCGAGATCACTCCATCGAGTTGTCCTCGAGCGCGGCGCAGTCGATTCAGCACTGCCACGATGGCGTCTTCATCACCAACCATGGGTCGACTCCTTTCCAAGCCCCGGAACAATGGTACCCGCGGGGGTATTCCTCTCCTAACCAGTCGCAGCGGCAACGGTGTGTCGGCTGGTGATACGGCGCAACGGACAATGCGCGTATCGCGTGCACGCAAACGTGATGCCTGCGGCCACTACAGTGACGCCGGCAGCCGCGACGCCGAGAACCGGGTGAACTTCTTCTGCGAGGATGACCGACGCCATCACGAGTACAAACCAGCCGAACGCCTTGCGCAGGGTGGCAGGGTTTACCAAGGCCGTTAGCCGTGCACCGACCAGTGTGCCGATGAGGGCCGCGGCGGTGACAGCACCGGCAAGTCGCCAGTCGATTTGCGCACTGGACAGATGCCCTGCCAGACCTGCGAAAGAATTCATCGAGATCACCACCAACGCAGTGCCGACCGCGACGGGCATCGGCAGTCCGCCAAGCAGTGCGAGCGCCGGCACCACCAGGAAGCCGCCGCCCGCGCCGACCAATCCGGTCACAAGTCCGACGGCCACTCCCTGCGCCAAAACCTTGAACAGGGGTAACGATCGAGGCGGATCGGTCCTGACATCCTTGCGACCGCGCAGCATTGCCACCGCGGCCGCAATCATGATCAGAGCGAAACCGACCAACAGCACAGTGCCCGGGATGAGTCGCGACGTCAGACCACCGGCATAAGCCCCGGCCATACCCGCCGAACCGAACACCAGGCCGGTCCGCCACTGGACACGCCCTACCCTGGCGTGCGAGACCGCTCCGACCGCACTGGTGACGCCGACCACGAGCAACGACGTAGCGATCGCATGTTTGGCGTCCAAGCCAGCGACATACGCCAGCAGCGGGACAGTAAGAATCGAGCCACCTCCGCCAAGGAGGCCGAGGGAGACGCCGACCAGAACCGCCAATCCGATCGCCAACAGCACCATCGCAGATCAGCTCGCCTTCATTTCACTCGAGTCGACGAACTGCGCCACGACCGCCTGGAGATCACAGGTGGCACAGCAGAATCCGCAGGTCTGCCGAGTTAATCGTGGTCGGTCTGTGCATGGCTGCCCTTCCCCTGTTGATACCCGGTGGGGTATGCCGTAGCATCAGTTATACATACCCATGGGGGTATAAACAAGTAGGGAATACATATACCCCATGGGGTACTTGAATATACCCAGAGGGGTATCTACGCCGAACGTGGCCCCAGAGCTAGGAGAAGGAAGACCGATGATCCTCGAGCAGTACTACATCGAGTGCCTATCGCACGCGTCCTACCTGATCGGCGATGAGGCGACGGGCCGCGCAATCGTCGTAGACCCCCGCCGCGATATCGACGAGTACCTCGCCGACGCAACCAGATACGGGCTGACGATCGAAGGCGTGATCAACACCCATTTCCACGCTGACTTCGTGTCCGGGCATTTGGAGCTGGTCGAGGCGACTGGTGCATGGATCGGATTCGGCGAGGCTGCCGAGACCGACTACCCCATCCGCCGACTGGCCGACGGCGAGCACATTTCCCTTGGCCAGGTCGACCTCGAGATCCTGTCCACTCCCGGACACACCTGGGAGTCGATCAGCGTGCTGGTGCGCGAGCACCCCGGCGGCGAGCCCACCGCGGTTCTGACGGGCGATTCCATGTTCATCGGCGACGTCGGCCGACCCGACCTAGTCAACATTGGAGACAGTTCGACCAGCGACCTCGCCCGCGCGATGTACCACACGATCCACGACAAGCTGCTGAAGCTACCCGACGATGTCACCGTCATGCCCGCCCATGGCGCGGGATCGTCCTGCGGCAAGAACCTTTCGAGCGAATTGACCTCCACCATCGGCGAACAGCGCGGCACGAATCCGTCGGTGCAGCCGATGAGCGAAGACGAGTTCGTCGAACTGCTCACGCACGGCCAGCCTGCGGCGCCCACCTACTTCTCCGTCGACGCCGCCATGAACAAGCGCGTCCATCCTCTGCTCGAACAATCACGCGCGATCCCGGCATTGAGTCCGGCGCAGGTGCGGCTGGCACTGAGCGACGGTGTGCGCGTGATGGACGCGCGTAGCGTCGACGACTTCGCCGCAGGGCATCTGCGCGGGTCGGTCAACGTGGGATTCGACGGGCGTTTCGCCGAGACGGGCGGCATGGTCGCCGATATCGGCGAGAAGATCGCCCTGATCACCTACCCGGGCGAGGAACAGGACGCCGCGCTGAGGCTTGCGCGCGTCGGCTCGGACAATGCCGTCGGCTATCTGAACGTGGATTGTGGCGGCGAGTTCCCCGCCGAACTGTCCGACATTGTGCAGGCGTCAACACGTGTGACCCCCGCTGAGCTCGATGGGCTGCTCGCCGAGGACGCCGTCGTTCTCGTCGACATCCGCAATCCTGGCGAGGTTGAACAGGGCCGTATTCCCGGCTCGGTCAACATCCCACTGGCGCAGCTGCGAAACCGTCTAGACATGCTGCCGACGGATAGGCCCATCGTCGTGCACTGCGCCGGCGGCTGGCGTTCCAGCGTCGCTGTGTCCCTCCTGCGCGCACAGGGCTTTGACGACGTGTGGGACCTGGCCGGCGGGTACAACGCCTGGCTAACCGAGCACGCGCTCGCCTAACTGCCGGTGCCACAACCTATTTGAAAGGAATACTCCATGTCTACCATCAATCTGACCAGAGCGAACTTTGAATCGACGATCGTGGAGAGTTCGATCGTGCTGGTCGACTTCTGGGCGTCGTGGTGCGGTCCGTGCCGCGCCTTCTCCCCTGTCTTCGACCACTCCGCAAAGTCGCACCCGGACATCGTCCATGCCAAGGTCGACACCCAAGCCGAGCAGGAGCTGGCGGCAATCCTTGGCATTCAATCGATTCCGACGATCATGGCGTTCCGCGATGGCGTGCTGGTCTACAGCCAGCCCGGTGCGATGCCGCCGGCGATGCTAAAGGACCTGATCGACAAGGTGAAGTCTCTCGACATGGATCACGTGCGCGCCAAGATTGCTGCGCACAAGGTTGTGCCGACTTCGACATAACACGAAGGCGGACGTCGCCTCACTGCCGCGCAGGATTATGCAGCGTGGCCACGCGATCCCGGTATTCGGTTTCGCTGATCTCACCTCGAGCGAACCGTGCCGCCAGTATCTGCTCTGCAGACTCAGACAGGTGATTTTGTCGGCCTCCGGTCACATACATCACCAGTGCAACGATGCCGGCGATCGCCAGCGCCCAGAACAGCACCATTCCAATGCCCATTCCGGCATAGCCCCACCAGCCCATGTCGTGGTCATACCAGAACATCATGATCACTCCGTTCGCTCGCGATCAGTCCATCGTCGTCGCAACAGCGCCATCGCCAACAGAGCCGAAAGGCTCTGTGAGAGGGACTACCGGCATCCGACCGAAGGACTAACGGCCCTGCCCAAAACGCCGCCTGACCACATAGTTTCGGGCTCGAAGGCCAACCCGTAAGACTGGCCGGCCGCCGCCGTGCCAAGCTGCGTCGGCTGGCCAGAAGTGACGCCATTCATCACCAGCCAGTCGCCGACATTCGCCTTCATGTGTCGCTCCCTTATGTCGTCAATGCTCGAAGCCGCGCGACCCCGTGTTCGATGCCCCGAGCCAGCTCGTCCACATCGGGTGCCGCGTCATAGTCGGCGGTGATACCGAACACGAGCTCATCGGCATAGCTGACAATCGCGATGCCCGTCCGTAACTGAAGCGCGATAGGCGGAATTGGCAAGACGCGCACGACTTCCCGGCCCATGACCCGCAACCGGTGCTTCGGGCCCGGCACGTTGGTCGCCAGAGCCACGACACCGCGCTGCGGTAAGCTGGTCAACGCGCGGACCGCCCAAGCCGTCAGCGGGAAGGGTATGAGGTTCACCGCCGCGACGAAAACGCCCCCGGCCTGGCGCTGACCGCTGGCCTTGGTCCTGGTCAGTCGGCGGTGCACCGCCTGGAGTTGCTCAGCTGGGTCTTCCTTCTCGACGGGAAGGAAGGGCAGCATGATCGACACCCGGTTGTCGGGGGCATCGGCCGCGTCATTGGTGCGCATCGATACCGGGACCAAGGTGCGAAGGGAATTACGGCTGGGACGCTCGCCTCTGCGCAGCAACGCCGCCCGATAGCTGTCGGTGATCGCGGCCAACGCCACATCATTGAGAGTGACATCGAATTTGTGTCGAATCTCCGTCACATCAGCGAGACTGACGCGCGCTGCGCTGTAGCGGCGCATGGTGGTCACGGGTCCCGCCAGAGACGACGATGCGGCCGGACGGACCAATCCCGTTGCAAGCTCTAAGGCTCCCCCGACCACGAGAGCGGCTGCACTGGTCGCGTCGCTGGCCAGACGCCACATTCCACTCGCCCAATTCAGCGGGTTCAGGCTGACCGACGGCAGCGAGATCGCTTTGCCAGACGGCTCGTTCGCGGCGCGGATCTCCGTGGCGAACGTCTCGCCCTCACCGTCGTCACTGAGTCCCGAGATCATGTGCATCGTCGCAATGCCGTCAGCGATGCAGTGGTGGATCTTCATCAGCATCGCCCAGCGGCCGTCGGCCAGCCCCTCGATTATCCAGCATTCCCAAAGGGGCCGTTCACGATCCAGCCGCCGCTCCATGACATCCGCCGCGAATCTGTATAACGCCGCGTCATCGCCTGGGTGCGGTAGCGCACCTCGATGGATGTGGTGCGCTACATCGAGATGCGGATCGTCTACCCATTGCGGTGGTCCTAGATCGAGAAGGTGCGTGCGAAGCACTTGGCTGAACCGCGGAATTTTGAGCACTCTCTCGGCGATACCGGCCACCAGTGAGTCGTGGTCGGGCAGCGGCCCTTCAATGATCGAAATCCCGCCTACCGCAAGGCTCACGTGGCGATCAGAATCCTCTGCCTCGAGGAATCCAGCATCCAGCGTGGAAAGTTGCTCGCTCACGATCGTGCGTCACCCTGCGTCGAGCCGGCGATGCCGAAAGCGGTGGTCCATTCATTCATCACGATATTCCTTTTCGTAGTTGGTGCCTGAGTGCGCCGAGCGACAAATCATGACCGGAATCGCGGAGTGGTGTAGCAGGTTCAACCCGGTGGATCCCAAGAAGGCGCTGGCCAGTAAGCCCCTACCCCGGCTGCCGACCACAACCAATTGCGCGTCCCTGGCGCGGCGTAGGAGTGCCCGGCTGGGCTTGTCGAGATCCACCACTTCCGTTACCGATACATCAGGGTAGAGGCCGAACAAGGGGGCCAGCATTTCCGAAAGATGCAGGCGTTCAGCGTGTTCTAGTTCTTCCCAATCGATCATGAACGGCAGCCTGACCTCACCTGCAGGCCGACGTCTCAACCAAGTGTGAACAGCAATCACGCCGACGCCGAGTCGATGCGCCAACTCGAAAGCGGCCGTGAGCGCAACCTGGCTGTGATGGTCGTGGTCGATGCCGACCAGGATGGGCTGCATCGTCGGGGTCGTCGCCTCGCCACGAAAGGCGACTACCGGGCACGTCGAATGTGTAGCGACCGCAGTGGTCGTCGACCCAATCAACATTGCCGTACCGAGCAGCACCTCGTCACTGCCGAGAACGACGAGGCGCGCGACTTGGCTCAGTTCCGTCAATGCCTCGTCGGCGGGGCGATCGATGTCAGTTGCAGTGACGCGGAGATCGGCAAACTCAGATTCGGCAGCCTGCCTGGCAGAGTGAAGTATCGCGGTGGCAGACTCGCGCTCCACCTCCATCTCTATCGCCTTAAGATCGGCGGCGGCATCGGATAGGTTGTGCCCGAACGAGGGCCTGGCATGCACGATCGACAGTGGTGCCTCCAGCCTCATGGCGACCGCTGCCGCCCATCGCACCGCTGAGAGAGCGGTGCGGCTGCCGTCAACGCCGACGACAACGGGGTTCGTCGACTCAGCGGTTCGACTGCCGTTTCCTAAGTCGCGGGGCAACATAGCTTCTGCGCCTCCTCGACCGAGTCGGCCAGTGGCCGGCTGGTATCGATTCGATGACCGAACGACTCACCATTGCGCTGTGTCAGCGCCACCGCTATCGCCGGTGTAGCGTCTGACGTTGATCCCGTGCGCCGCTGGATCCGCTCAGAGGCCGTGGCGTCTCGCACCTCACACATGAATTCAGTTGTGGTCGTGGCTGTTTCGGCCGCAAGCTGACGCGCTCGTTCACGCTGAAGCGGATCGCCCCAGGTCCCGTCGAGGATTACCGATCGCCCGTATGCGAGTAATGGGCGCGCGCGCCGTAGCACTTCCTCGTAGACCCGCGAAACGTTCTCGGGGGTATACAAACCCGTATTGAGTTCGCCTACCGTTCCCCTGATAACGCCTTGTTGTTCCAGCTCTCGACGGACATCGTCGGTTGAGATCACCTCTGCACCGACTTGTTGTGCCAGCGCTCGCGACAGTGTCGTCTTGCCGGTACCGGGACCACCACCGATGAGGATGAGTCGTACGGCGCCGGCCCTCAGGTGTTGCAACGCGATGTCGACATGTCGGCACGCGTCATCGCGTGCTTCCGGATGACCTTGATCGACGCGGATGCAGTCCACTTTCGCTCGCACCAACGCGCGATACGCAACGTAGAAATCGCGTAGCGCCTTCGGCGCGGAATCATCTGCGCGCCGCGCGTATTCGTCCAGGAAATAGTCGCCAAGGTCTTTCCGGCCCAGGAACTCCAAATCCATGGCAAGGAAGGCCGCATCGTCAATGCCGTCGACATGGCGCAGGCGCTCGTCGAACTCAAGGCAGTCGAGCAGCGCCGGGCCGTCCGGCATGCAGAAGATGTCGTCCGCCAACAGATCGGCGTGTCCGTCGACGATTCGGTGACCGGCGATGCGGTGAGCGAACAGTGGAGCGCGGCCGGAAATGAACTGACTCGCCAACTTTGACGCTTCAGCGATTGACCGCGCTGGGATGATCGAGTTCGAGTATCGCTGCAGTTCAACGAAATTCTGCTGCCAGCGGGCCAAGATGGCCTGGTTTGTGCCTTCGGCGTCGACCGCAGACCCACGGTCCGCCCTTGCATGGAAGCGTGCGATCACTTCCGCAATAGCGCAAAGGTGATGATGAACGGGCTCGTTGTTTTTGACCAGCGTGGTGAGCCGGGCCGCATCCGGATAGCGGCGCATGACGATGACTGGCTCATCCTGATCACTTTCCAGACCGCCGAAGTGTGCGACTCCCAGGTAGCTGTCGGGTGCCAGGCGCCGATTGAGCGCCACCTCATTCGCACATGCCCGCTCACGCAAGTCCGGCGTGCTGAAGTCGAGGAAGTCGTTGCGAAGTGGCTTCTTTGCCTTGTAAGCCTTTTCGCCGACAAGGAACACGATTCCCGTATGGGTTTCCCGCACTTGAGCGTTGAGGTCTCCCGAGCCCGTGCGCGGTTCCGCCAGGGCGCTCGAAGCCGATGACGTCGCAGGCATGCCACAAGCTTCCTGACCTCGATGATCACCCCCAAGGGTCCTAAGACCCCGCCTTCGGGACCATTGACCCTCGTTGCACGACGCTCGAGACGCCGAGAGTGGGAGATGACAGAGAGGGAGGTCACGATGTCTACGACGATGGTTGACACCGGGGTCATCTCAGATGCCGTGCGACTGGCGTGCCGTGCGCCGTCATTGCACAACAGCCAGCCGTGGCATTGGGTGCTAGACGGCACTACGCTCCACCTCTTCGCCGATGCGGGCCGGGTCGTTCGCGCCACGGACACCTCGGGCCGGGAGGCGTTGATGGCCTGCGGCGCTGTGCTCGATCACTTCCGAGTAGCTATGGCCAGCGTGGGCTATACCGCCAATGTCGACCGGTTTCCCAACCCCAACAACCATGGTCACATCGCGTCAACCGAATTCACACCCATGACACTTGTGACCGACGGGCATCGCCAACGTGCGGCTGCGATCCTGCAGCGACGCACCGACCGACTTCCGTTCGCCGCGCCGCCAGACTGGGACTCGTTGCAGTCGACACTTCGCGATACCGTTCGCTCGGATCGTGTTCGCATGGACACCGTCCCGGACGAATTTCGCGCAGAACTCGCCGAAGCGTCACAGTTGACTGAATCGCTTCGGCTGTACGATTCCTCGTATCACGCTGAACTCGAATGGTGGACAGCGCCTTTCGAGTTATCCGCAGGAATTCCGGAGAGCTCGCTGGTATCGGCTGCCGAGAGCGACCGCGTCGACGTCGGAAGGGTGTTCCCGGTAACCCACCACCGCGAGCGCAGACCGGAAGTCGATGAAGACCACGCCAAGGTCGTGGTGCTGTCGACATACGACGACACGCCACACAGTGTGCTTCGTTGTGGTGAATTGCTTTCCGCCGTACTCCTCGACGCGACCATGGCCGGGCTCGCCACGTGCACGCTGACTCATATCACCGAGCTTCCTGCGAGTCGACAAATCGTCGCGGAGTTGATCGGCCACAGCAGTCAGGACGTCACCCCTCAGGTGCTGATCCGCATCGGTCGGGCCCCGTCGATCGAGGACGTACCTCCCCCGACGCCGCGGCGCCCGGTGGATGAGGTGTTCGAGGTTCGCGCCCGGGACCAATGACAACACAACAGGGACTTTTGCCTCTCTGCGGGTTTCGGCGACGTCGATACCGTCAGAACCATGCAAGACCACAGCTCACTCTCACCGGCCGTCGTAGTCGGTATCGACGGCTCGCGATCAGCAATCGATGCGGCCCTTTGGGCCGTCGACGAAGCAGTCAGCAGGGACATCCCGTTGCGGCTGATCTACGCCATCGATCCCACGTGCACAGACACTGATCCACGCGACGCGGCACGGGACCTTGCCAGGGCCGAAGTGGCCGTCCGACATGCGTTCACAGAGGTTGAAGCAACCGACAAGCCCGTCAAGATCGAGGTCGAGATCCTGCAGGAACCGCCGACGCGGGCACTGCTCACGGCCGCACGATCGGCGGCGCTGCTGTGCGTGGGCGCGATGGGACTGAAACATTGCTCGCAAGGCAGGATCGGGTCGACCGCGGCTGCGGTTGCATCCTCCACCCATTGTCCCGTGGCGATCGTGCGCGGACATGATCCAATTCGCACACAACACCAGTGGGTGGTCGCCGAGGTTGACGCGACAACCGGCAGCGACGGTGTGCTGCGGCGCGCGCTGGAGGAGGCACGACTCCGAAACGTCCCCCTGCGGGTCTTGACCGCATGGCAATCGCGCTACACCGATATTCATGACGGTAACGCTGTGGCTGACGGCAATCGTCTTGCGCGGGCGCAACTCGACCGTCGCCTCGCGCAGTGGAAGAAGCGCTATCCAGATGTCGACATGCATACAGCCGCGGTCAATGGCAACACCCTGAATTTCCTCGCCAAGAACGCGAGCTCCATTCAGCTCCTCGTCGTTGGGCATGAACGGCGAGAGGGAGTTGCCACGCTGGTGGGGCCGCCAGGCCTGGCAGCGCTGCAAAACGCCGAATGTTCCGTGTTGATCTGCGAACCACAGAACGTATTGTGAGCAGTACATCCACCGTCTCGGCAACTCCGACGAAGGGCCTTCGAGTGGTCAAAGTCTTTCTCGTCGACGACCACGAGGTAGTGCGGCGCGGGCTTATCGATCTCCTCAGCGTGGACCCTGAACTCGAGGTCGTAGGTGAGGCCGGGTCGGTTGCCCAGGCGCTGGCGCGGATTCCTGCGCTTCGGCCTGACGTTGCAGTCCTCGACGTCAGGTTGCCGGATGGGAACGGCATCGAACTATGCCGGGATCTCTTGTCGCGGTTGCCGGATTTGCGGTGCCTGATGCTGACCTCATTTACGTCCGACGAGGCGATGCTCGACGCGATTCTGGCGGGGGCCAGCGGTTACGTCGTCAAGGACATCAAAGGCATGGAGCTTGCGCAGGCCATCAAGGACGTCGGCGCCGGCCGATCGCTGCTCGACAACAGGGCGGCAGCCGCGCTGATGGCCAAGCTTCGCGGGGCAGCTGAGCATTCCGATCCGTTGTCGGGGCTCAGTGACCAGGAGCGCGTTCTGCTGGATCTGCTCGGCGAGGGCCTGACCAACAAGCAGATAGCCGCCAGGATGTTCCTGGCCGAGAAGACCGTGAAGAACTACGTATCGCGCCTCTTGGCGAAGCTCGGAATGGAGCGCCGCACACAGGCGGCCGTGTTCATTTCCAAGTTGGACCAATCGCACCGTCCGCCTGAGCAGTAAGCGTCAGGACGGACGGGTAACGATCACCGGCATCCGCGCCGACTCGGCCACTGCCGAACTGACCGACCCGAGCAACATCCCAGCGAATCCACCGCGACCGTGGCTGCCAACGACCGTCAGTTGTGCAGACTCCGATTGCTCGAGCAGCTGGTGCGCGGGTCGATCGAGAACCACCACACGACGCACTGTGACGTCGGGATAGCGCTCCTGGTATCCGGCCAGGCGCTCGGCCAGCGTCTCTTCGGCCTGCTTTTCCACGTCTGACCATTCGATGCCAGGCAACTCGGAAACTGCGAAGTCGCTCCACGCGTGGACAGCGACCAGTTCAACACCGCGGCGCGATGCCTCATCGAAGGCTAGTGCGGTCGCCGACTCGGAGGCCGGTGAACCGTCTATCCCCACCACGACGGGTGCCACCGCAGGCGTTGGCATCAGCGGATCTTCGTCGTGGATGACGGCTACCGGGCAGTGGGCATGAAGTATGAGATTCGAACTGACCGAACCGAGCAGTCGCCGGCCGATTGCGCCAAGACCGCGGCAGCCGACGACAATCATCGCGGCCCCTTTGGACCGGTCGCGAAGGGTGGGCACCACGGCGGCAGTGACCACCTCCGTTTCGACCTGTATCGAAGCGGATCTCTTGGTCGCGTCTTCGACGGTTCGGACCGCATTGTTCAGGACCTCGCGGCCGTGCTTTTGAACCTGGGCTTCGAGATCACCCGGCATCGGCAACCCGGGCCAGGTCCCCAACGTGCTCCATGGAATGACATGGACGAGTGTCAGCGGAAGGTTGCGCAACGACGCTTCTCGGGCAGCCCAGTCGACGGCGACCCTTGAGGCTGGCGAGCCGTCAACCCCGACGACGATGCCGTGATTGGTTGTGGGCATGGGTATCTCCTGACTTTGTGCGGCCAGTTCGGCCGGTAACGTGTGTCCACTCGGTGTCATGTTTGGTGGTTCCTCCGGCTGTCGTAGTCCGGGGATGGGTTGATTTCGCGGTCCCATTGGGCATATCGCGACCGGTTGAGTCGGCGGCGGACCACGTACAGCATGGCCGTCGAAAATTCGGCTACGCCCAGCCAAATGAGCAAAGCAACGCCGATCGCTTCACCGTCGGCACGGCTGGGCGGCGACGGGTGGCCAACGTTCTCGCCGTCGTTGTTCACCCAAATGCTCTGTCTATCACTGATGTTCACAGGTCCAGGCCATGAGACGACGTCACGATGGGTTCTTCCCGCGTCACTCCAAATGGCTTCGGCACTGAAATCGACGACCCTCGAATGCAAAACTACGTGGCCCTTCTCGGTCGCGGTGGCGATCAGCTGATGCCGCGTCTGCGCTTCGGCCGCATACCTGCCCGCGCGGTCACCATGAACGGACGTCCCGATGGCGGCCGCGATGGGTATCGCGAAAACGGTGACGATGACAGCAATAGCGATAGTCATGGCCTCTATGCGATCCGTGCTGCGCACCAGCGGATTCTTGCGATGGAGCACCCGAATCCACCAAGGGCTTCGCAGGCCAATCGTGAAGGTTTCCATGACGTCTCCCCGGTCATGAGTCCGGCTTGCGCGGGACCACCCATTGATCGTGCCCGCAGCCGGCCAGGCTCCCCAGGGCCGAACGACCCTCAGTCCGCGGACGGATGTCACTGGGCCGATAACACAAAAGCGCAGATCCGACCCTCGTGACCTTCGCCGTGGGACCGGGGACTTATGGCCCCGGTTCTGCTGTTGCTGAGCCAATAGCGTCCGGTATGACGAGCGCGGCATAGCCGCTCATCGCGATGAAGGAGCGCTGGACCATGTGGAGGAATTCTGCGCCGGTAGTGGTCGGTGTCGACGGCTCCTACGCGGCGATCAATGCGGCCAAGTGGGCCATCGACGAGGCCATCAGCCGCGATGTTCCGTTACGGATAGTCCACGTCACCCATATCGAAGGTCATCGGGACACGCCCGCAACGGATTTCCGGCTCGAAGTTCAGTACGCGGAGTCGTCGCTACGCGCTGCGAGTGCCGTCGTCGAGGCAACGGGGAAGCCAGTCAAGATCGAAACCGACGTCATCTGGGGATCACCTGACACCGCCCTGATCAACGAGTCGCGCGACGCGTCCATGGTGTGTGTCGGCTCAGTTGGAATCGGCGCTGTGGCCGAGAGGATATGCGGGTCGACGGCCGCAAGCGTGGCCGAAAAGGCATACTGCCCAGTGGCAATCATTCGGTCACCTCACCAAGCGCCAGCCTCGGAACCCGATTGGATCGTCGTCGTAGTCGAAGATCATGCAGACAACGAATCGGTCATCGAGATGGCTATGGAGGAGGCGCGACTGCGGAACGCGCCCGTGCTTGCGGTCAGCGTCTGGGAAGAGGACTTCGGCGAAATGCCGCACGATGAACCGGATCGCCGTATCGAAAAGTGGAAGAAGCAGTACCCGGACGTTCGTGTCTACCCCGTGAGCACCCCAGACAGCGCGGCTGCATTCCTGGCCAGCCACGAGGACTTGTCGGTGCAACTTGCGGTGGTCGGCGGCGCAGAAGCCAGCGATGTCGCATGCATCGTCGGCCCTCACAGTCATCCAATCCTTGCACACGGTAACTGCTCCGTCCTCGTAATCCATTGAGATGGGAAGTCGCCAGGGGCTTGATCAACCCTGTACCGCCGAACTCGTTGACGGGTCGGTGATTTCACTTCGTGAGCTGACGCCGGCTGACGCCGACGCGGTAGTACAGCTTTATGAATCAATGACCGACGAGGAGCGCTACCTTCGCTTTTTCGCGATGCATCCGGCGGGCCTGGATAGTTGGGCGCGATCAATCGCGCAACCCAGGGATGGCCAATGCTCGCTCGGCGCATTCAGCACGGGAAAGTTGTTGGGTGTAGCCAATTACGTCATGTGTCCGGAACCCGGCGATGCCGAAGTTGCGGTAGTGGTGGCACACGCAGAGCACCTCCGCGGCGTGGGTACTTCGCTTCTTCGCCGCCTCGGACAAATAGCCAAGGGCAATGGCCTGCATCGTTTCGTCGCCGAGGTGCTCTGGGAGAACCACTTGATGCTGCGGGTGCTCGCCGATGCCGGGTGGCCGTGCGCGCGAAAACTCGACGGTTCGGTGTTGACCATCGAGGTCGACTTGGCTCCCGAGACCGATCTACCCGAACGGTGAACCATCCAGCTGCGCAACCACTTCCGACAGTGCGCGCCGCGGAGTTGACGGCAGCGGGTCTGTGTTCACCGGCGCCCAACCGATGCGCAGCAACACTTGTGGGTAGCCGTCGCTTCCGAAGACGTCGGACTGCACGGCAGCCCGCGTTTCAGCAATCTCGAGTGGCTCGGTGATCAGGCAACTCGCCAGGCCCAATGCCGTCGCCGTCAAAAGCACCAGGCTGGTTACCTCGCCAGCACGCAACCGCGCCATGTCGTCATCCTCGACTGTGCCCAGCGCTATGACGGCGGCATTGTCCTCAGTCGCGCTAAAGCCAGGCGCTTGCGCGAGCACCGGCCCCGCGAATGCCCTGGCAGGCATGACAGCCGACGAATCAGGCTCAGGAGTGTTGCGCGCAGGCACGCCGGCCAGGGACCCGTATCGTCCACTCCACGTGGATAATTCGAGCAGGTAGTCAGAGTCGGCCGAATGCCGAAGTGCTGCTTCGGCCGCAAGGTGCTTGAGATTGTCGAGCCCGTCGACACGGCGCAGCATGACGCCAGCACGTGCTGCGCGCGCCCCCATCAGGGCGATATCGCCCTGCGGCACGGGCCACGAACTATAGAACCGTCGGTCGGTTCGACGGCGCGGGATGGAAGCGGCCAGAGCCACATCCATGTCATTGGCCGGATACCGATGAAGCTCGATAGCGGCCAGATGTTGGGGCTCGGCGGGATTCGGGAACCGATGCACCTTGGCCTGCCACCCCAGCGCGGCGAAGGCGACCACGCAGTGATTCAGCGCGGCGCCACAGCTGATCATCATGTCGCGGGTGTCTGGATCCGTATGGGGCAGGTGCAGGTCGGGGTCCGAGTACAGATGCAGGCTGTGCTCCCCGACGCGCCATCGCCACGGCTGTGTGTTGTGCACCGACGGAGCGCGGAGGGCCAGCGACAGCGCTGACCGAATGGTCTCGACGTCTGGGAAATACGCGTTCATGCATCCACGATGACGCCCGGCGTGCTGCCTGAGGAGGGCACAAAGACCCTGCTCTGGGGGACTTGGGGAACCGCCGATTGCGGTGGTCCCGACTGGGATCGAACCAGTGACCTTCCGCGTGTGAGGCGGACGCTCTCCCCCTGAGCTACGAGACCGGGGAGCCCGACCGAATAGGTCGAACGACGTCGAAGACTAGCACGTGAGCGCCTTGCCACCCGAATCCGCAAGGACACTGCGGCGCGCACATACAGCGGGTGATCGTCGCGCGATGAGCCGCCGGGTCCGTGCGAGAGTGCCCAGTCAGGGATCACATGCCGCGATGTGCGCACCGGCCACGGGTTCTCAATCTCTCGCGAGGCGTATCGCCTGTTCTGACCTCGCCGTCAATCGGATTTGTGCGGCTACACTTTGGTGGACTATCGTCGTCCTTCGCGACGGACGACCAGTCGTTCGTGGCGCGCGGATGTAGCGCAGTTGGTAGCGCATCACCTTGCCAAGGTGAGGGTCGCGGGTTCGAATCCCGTCATCCGCTCGAGGGTGCAGTCGCATCAACCCCAGCGGTGGAGTGGCCGAGTGGTGAGGCAACGGCCTGCAAAGCCGTGCACACGGGTTCGATTCCCGTCTCCACCTCCACGTTGGACCCGCGCGATTAGCTCAGCGGGAGAGCGCTTCCCTGACACGGAAGAGGTCACTGGTTCAATCCCAGTATCGCGCACCACTATTGACGCAGTTCAGAGCCTATTTTTAGGCTCTGTTCTGCTTTGCGTGGACGATATGTGGACGATTGGCGTGGGCGGGCAACCCTCTGACAGCCCCGCCCGTGCGTCGCCGCTAAATCCAGTTTTAGTTCAAATCCTGCTGTGCCAGAGGTAGTCCCTCACTGCCGCCCTGTCATTCAGATCCGGAACGACGTAAGAGAGATACACGTCGAAGTCCTGCCCGACCATGTACTCGTGCAGGATGTTGTTGCACGTTTGCTGATTGATCCAATCGACGCCACACTCAGCGCTTGCGCTGGGCGCGGTACCTATCATCAGGCCCGCTCCCAGCAGGCCGATAGCAATAATTCGACCTTTCATTACTTGCCCCCTCCCCCAGTCGCGGACGACGTTACGCGGCCACCATCGGCTAGGTAGTCAAATGGGTTTGCGTTGTGCCGAAGCTCAACCTCACCGGAGACCCGCCGGGCAGACCGACTACTCGCCAATAGCCCGTCCGCCCTGCTGATTGGGATGGCTTTAGAGCATTTGGCACCGACTGGCTGAAACACTCGAAGGAACGACGGTCCCCGCATTGCGGTCCCATTCATGATCGCGGAGTCGAAGGGCGGTGAGACTTTGCTCGCGGCGCAAACGATAAAAGCATTCTTTCAGATAACGCCCCTTTAACCCGCAGGAAGCGGTACCTTTTGCGGATGAAGAAGAGGCTTATCAGCGCCTTTGCCGCCGTCGCACTCATCGCAATCAGTGGGGCGGCTGCCGGCACGGTACGGGCGGTACCTTTTGTACCGCTCAGTCCGGTGGGTCAACTACCCCTCACTCCCACGAGTCAGCAGAGCGCCATCCGTGCCGCGCAAAGTTATCTCGATGTCGCTGGGCTTTCCCGCCAAGGGCTCATCGACCAATTGGTGTCTATCGACGGCTTCTCAACCGCGGATGCGACGTATGCGGTCGACAGCCTTGCTGTCGACTGGAACACGCAGGCAGCCAGGGCCGCGAAGAGTTATCTCGATGTCGCTGGGCTCTCTCGTTCGGGAATGATCGAACAACTCACCTCGATCGATCAATTCACGCCTTCGCAAGCGGCGTATGGCGCAACCGCGGTCGGACTATAGGGCACCAAGACTGAGACGGGCCGATTAGGTGTCGGCAACCTCGAAATGATGGCCTTCTCACGAGACGGACTCATCAGTCAACTCACGACGGGTGACGGATGCACCTACGCCGGGCGGTGTACGGAGTGTCCACGACCGGGCTCTAGGGCTAAGTACGGTGGTGATCGGCAAGGACCAGCCGTGAGAGTGGGGATATGGGAATGGAATTCCTGATTTTGGTGTGGGTGGGTTGCATGGTCGCAGGGGGCGCCATCACCAATTCGAAGAATCGCGGGTGGGGCGTCGGCATCGCCTGGGGCGGTCTCCTGGGGGTTATCGGGCTGATCGCAGCGGCGTGTATGAAGCCTGCAAGCCATGTGCCGCCGGGGATGGAAGCCGCCACCTGTCCTCGATGCAATGCAGTCCAAAACATTCCTAGGGGGGCCTCCTCATTTGAGTGTTGGCAATGCCACTACCTCGCTCGCTCTCTGGCCGGGAAAAAGGCGATAAATGAATGACGACAACCCCAATTACAGGACGTTCTCGGCCAAGCACGCTGATCCGTCGTCGTCGTAAAGCGACTCCGCCCCGGCTGCCGTCGCGCCCAGGCGGGCATGTGGACCGACTGGACGCCAGCTCGGGCATCGCTGAAGCCAATCCGATACCGCCACCGACCGCCGACAACCGGCTTCATTCGACTGGACGTTGATCCGCTAGTGGGCAACTAGTTCCGTGGCAACGAATGACTTGATAAGGACCCTAACGGCGGAGCAACTAGAGTCCGCCCTCCAGTCCGTTGAGCGGACCAATGACATGCTGCCGCCCCGCGAGGATGACAAGGTTGCCGGTCGTATCGCCAGTCGATTCATTGAGGGCCTTCACGCTCGAACGTCTGATGGTGAGTACCGTTGCGAAGGCGCAGCTTTCGTACCCGTTCCGAAACGACGGCTAACAACGCGGCCTGCTGCCGTTCTAGCCTTGCAGGACCGCGTGGTCTTTGAGGCACTGGTCGAAGTCGCCCGGCCAAAGATAGCCAAGTACTTGGTCTCGGACGAGTCTGTCTTATGGCCACGAGCCGATGACTCAGGCCCCAAATGGGCAGACTTCGAACGGCGTCCGACGTCGATGGGCGGAGGGTTCGTCATATCTGCGGACATCGCAGGATTCTACGAATCGGTTGACCATCGCCGCCTAGCTCTGGTGCTCGCGGACGCCGGGGTGCCAAAGTCAGTTCGCGACGCGATCGTTGACGTAGCTGGCGACATCATGAAGGACACCCGAGGTCTCCCACAGGGAGTCGCAACGTCCGATGTACTTGCAACTGCCTATCTGTCCACCGTCGATAGCACGCTGCAACGTGCTGGTCTCGAATTCTGGCGTCATGGTGACGACTACCGAGTCTGGGCGGCAACCTATCCCGATGCACTCAGCGCAATGTTTCAATTGGAGCAGGCGATTCGCGCCGGCGGCCTCTTGCTGAATACCGGCAAGTTGTATCTTCAGCCTTTGGCCGAGTACACAAAGCACCGCAATGACATTGACGACGCATCGTCCGTGTTCCGCGAACGAATGAAGAGTGCTCGCGAACAGGCGTTGACCGAGGCGTCCGAAGAGGACCTGCTGAACGCGGCTGAGAAAGCACAGGTTGACGAGGATATGCAGTGGCGATTCTTCTATCACGGGACCGCCACCCTCAGTGAGTTTCTCGCCGTGCTAGCGCCATCCCTTACGCCGAAGCCGATTGAGATCGTGGCCGAGATGTTCACCGATCTAATGAACGATGAGCCCGACAAGCTCCCAGGAACCCTCGCTCATGCGCGGTTGACGTTCTGCATACGTCGACTTGCACATGCAAAGTCGCCAGCTGCCCTACCTTGGGTCGGCAAGCTACTCGTTACTCGCGCAGACGAAGTACAGGACCTCGCCAACTACATGCTGGCACTGATACAGACCGAGCCGAATAAGGTTGTGGCAGCTTGCCATTACGCACTAACGAATAAGGTTCATATGCTCGATTGGGAGCGCGCATGGATCTATCGCACACTAAGTCGTCGGGCAGATCTCGTACACAAATCGATCCTTGCGGAAGCACGCCGAATCGCAGAATCGGATGCCTCCAATTGGCTCGCCCGAGTTGAGGCCGTTCGGCTATTGGCGCGGGCGGGCAAGCTAGTCAAGGACACGGCACTGCAAGTGGCGGAAAAATCGCCGGAGTGCTTCAAGGGCGACATCGCGGGGATCATCGCGATGGTCGAACGACCAGATTCTTGGACATCGCGATACCTCGACGGCGCACGTCAGGATGCGCTCGAAGCTGTCGTCATCGACGCAGTCCGCGAGAAAGTGCGAAGCCAAACAACGGCAGAGTGAGTCCCCGCATCACCGGATCCCGAGGATCCGGCCGCACGAACGTATCTCGACGCACGGCCTGTAATGCGTGACCCGCGACTCAACGGACCGCCCGTACGCCGGACAGCCATCGGCTGGGACGTCGCGGCCACCGGAGCAGTAGTGGCAGCGCGTCCGCAGCTGGTCGCACATCGCGATCATGTCGGCGGCGCGCGCGCATCTCGGTCAGTGATCGCGCTGGCGGCATTCGGCTTCGATGCGGTCAGCGATGTCGCGCAGCACCGTCGAACCGGGCATGACGAGTCTCAGTCCGTCCATCTCATGCCCTCCGGAAGGTGCCGCCCCAGCTTTGCCCGGCGCGCAGCCGGGCGTCGCGCTCACCGGCTCGGTCCATCGCCGCTTCGGTGTCGGAACCGATCATCAGCGCGAAGGCGTCGAGGGTGGGGTCGACGGCCAGCGCGGCGAGATCGCGCTCACGGATCGCCTCGGCGCGGCGGCGTTGCGCGACGTCGTCGCAGCGGCGGCGGGCCTCGGCGGACCGTTCAGCGCGCTCAGCGGCCAGCCGGTCACGCTGACGCCGGTAATCCCGGCGGGGTCGTCGCCAGGATCTCGCGTTCGTAGCGCGGGGCTAGAAGGCTTGGTGTGCAAGCGGGCCAGTTCGACGTATCAGCCCGGGCGCCGGTCCAACGTTTGGATTAAAAGCGTTGTGCGACATCGGGCGCCGATGGTGGTCGGCGGGTGGGTCGCCGGCCGCAGCGGCACCCTTGGGTCACTGTTGGTCGGCGCCCACGACGCTGTCGGACAGTTTGTGTACTGCGGTCATGTAGGTTTCGGATTCACCGGCCAACTTCGACACCAGTGATCACCCGCTTCGCCGACATCGATGCACGGCCTCACCGTTCAGCGACTTGCGCACCGGCGAGGGCGTGAACTGGGTTGAACCCGTCGTTGTTGTCAACGTCGACTACTGAGAGGTCTCAGGCAAACTTCGTCACCCGTCACTTAAAGGCTTCGCCCAAATAGAGGCATCCTCGGTTCTTCTGCCAACGCACTAATTAACGGGCGCGACAGATGCCTGGATAGGCTCCGACTGTCATCTGGCCACCACACCAATTCGCCTCGAATCGACTGCCCATCGGGCATCCAAGATCCCAACCGATGGCGGACCGAAGGTTGTTTTGTCAAAGAGGGGGAATCCCAGGCTCCGACACGATAAGGTGAAACCGCAGGTCGGCGACGTGAACAAGGGGGCATCATGGCCGAACCGAGTGGTTTATCTCCGCGCGAATTCCTCGACAAGCTTCGGAGCGGCGCGCTCGCTGCACCCGTTGAAGTTGTCGGCATGGTACGAGAGATCGAAGGCAATGACGATGCTCTGGAATTCAGCGTGGATTGCGGAAGTTGGATTTCGATACCGCTAAAAATGATCCAGAGCATCGATTCCCTGGGTGCCGCGCCTTGCAAAGACCACACCCATCACTCTGCGCGAATCCGCTTGAATGAGTCGCAATCCGACGAAGCGACTGTGTTCGCGAAGCTTCTCGCAGGCCATTCCAATAACAGGTCGGCAATGTCGCGGTCGATCGCACCCATGCCGGTCGACCCGGAGGTGATCCGCTGCCGGAGAGAGTGTTACAGCACATATTCCGATTGGGACGAGCGGCAGCGATGCCTAGAAGGATGTGTGCCCCTAGACAATTGGTTAGACCCGGTGTCCTATGCACGCGACCCTCAGTGTGTGTTCTGCCGGCGGGACTGCTACAGGCACTATCGGGGCGCCGCGTTGCGGGACTGCCTAGATAATTGTCCCTGCGATCCCCCGGACGACCGGTGGCGAATGCGCCTTCGCTAAGGAAAGCCACCCGCATGTCGGCAGGCGACGTAGCGTTGTAGTGCGTGCTGGGCGAGTTGGTGCAGACGACGACTCGGAAGTGATCAGCCCTAACCAGTTGCGCCCCAGGCGTCGAATTGCGGTGGCGGGGGCACTGCTGCCCGTTTCGTTTCCCGTTGCTGGAAGGCCGAACTGCGCGGGAAGAATGGACACCATGAGTGAGCGACTTGCTGTGGCGCGACGGATCCGCTGCCGAAGAGTGGACGGCGTCCACCAGCCATTCCCGCCTCTACCGCATTTACCGAAACCGCGACGGGACATGGAAGGTGACCGTATCCGTTGACGACGACAGGAAAGCCAACCTCGCCCGCGGTTGGGCCCGCACTTCCGGTGCGGCAAACGCGTAGCCGAGGAATGGGAGGCGGGCTTCTGCCGCTACGAGATACAAGCGGAATCGCCCGCTATGGATTGGTAGTCCCTCCCAAATGTGGGGTACCGATCGGCAGACCGCAGCAGCGCGATTAGGGGCGCGAACGAGGATGTCGCGACGGCACCCGTGATCGCCGGCGAATTACGGTGCCGGATCCGACCGCGGAACCTATTCCGGGCTCATCCCGTGCAACGGAAGGTGCAGCAGCCGGGGGCGCAGGCGACGGGCGCGTTCGTTTCAACGTAATAACTGAAACGACGGCAGTAACGATTGTTCCGAACGTCGCTGCGAGCGAATTGACCATGAGACTCGCGTTCTGCATCATCGTGAAAACTCCCGGATCGGCTGGGGCAGGCGGCGAAGAAGTCTGCGCGTCAGGTCCGGTCAAGGCCGGGGCGGGCCCAGGCAGCCCCGTGAACTCGGCCACACGCGAATGACTTGCCGACGCCGTATAAAGTCCTGAGACCGTTAGTCCATATGCGAGCAAACCGCACAGGAGTGCCAAAGTCGCGATGACAGCCAGCCTGGCAAGCCGACTCGGGTGAGCGTCGGTTTCGTTTCTTTCCACGCGACCTCCCCCGATAATCCCGCTTTGCTGGGCTAGATCCTAGAAGAAGGTCTTCGGTGAGTATCACGTATTCGGCGCATCGCCATCCTGATCGGAGGCCGTCAGTGACGTCCCCCTCATGAGCAACGCAGCCAGTTGGGTCGCTTCAGCGGACAACAAGTTTCGACAGGGTGGCAAGAGAAGCGCCTAACCCGTCCACGGTGCTCCTAGCCGACGGATTAGCTCGAGAAGGTCGAACAGCGGATGAGGTCAGATGCGACCCAGTGAAGCCCGCGTTACCGTCGAAGATCGGAGGGTGTTGCGGCTCCGCGGCTTCCCTGTCTGGGATCGCGACGACGGAAGCCCAGTAGCCACTCTCGCCGCCGCCGAGGTGATGCCGAGGATGAACGATTCGTCGGGGTCTAAGCCGGTGACGCCGTACAGGGGTATGGGGTCACCGGTGTGCTTCTCATCGATCTGCACGTTGCCCTGCCAGTCAGGATAAGAGACCTCGGCTGGTCCCCAAACGTATTCATCGCCAGCTCAACCCAAGTTCGGGCATCCTTGATCTGATATGAAGCCCACCGACTGCCCGCGTCAGTGCGACTGCCACCACCCCAGCGAGTGCATTTTCAACCGTGCACCCGAGCGGCCGAGCTACGCGGTGGTATGGATCGTCGGGGCGGTCATGGTCGCGGTGGCCGTTGCACTCCTGACCTTGGTGTTGCTGTAACTCGCCCGACAGCGCAGGGCACCCGATATTGCTGTCAGCCTGATTCCCCGTGGCGCATCAACCCATCCAGTTCGTCTCGATGTTTGCTGCAACTTGCGGTAATTTCCGTGGCATGCGGCTAGCCGGAGCCTTCTTCGCCAACAAGGCGGAGGTTGTGGACGACATGCTCAATGTCGAGGGCGGCTTCTGGGCGAGTACCACGGTGCCCTCGGGCGCCACTACGTTCCAGTGCTGCTGCGTCGTGCTCTGCGATACGCGGCGACGCGACGTGGGATTTCACTACACCGTGCACATCGACGCGGCGGGCCCCACCGGGCAACGCTGGACGCCGGCATGGTCGACGAAATTCCAACTCCCCAGCGCGATGAAGTTCATGGTGCTGACCCAGATCACGCTGCCGATCGAGCCCGGCGGAGGGCGGCACGTCTACAGCTTCCGGGTCGAAGGGACCCATGAGCGATTCGACATCCCGCTCGATATCGTCGTGCAGTGACACGATGCGCAGCACAGTCCGGGAAAACGTTCACTGCCCAGACCGCACCCGTTAGGCTTCGCGGAGACCAACCGGTCATGACGACCAAGGGGTGGGACATGATTCGCGTACTTCTCGCCGCCGCTGCGATCGCGGGTGCTGCCGTCAGCACGGCACCGGCCGCCGCCGCCGACAACGGCGACAACATGTATTTCGACCAGCCGGCGCATTACGCCACCGACGTGCCGGGCATGAACTACGACGCCCACCTCGCCGCGCCGTGCGACAACATGGACTTCTTCACCTTCGGGCGCGGGCCCGGCGGCGAGGCCCTGCAGTGCCGGTGGATTGCCAATCAGTGGCCCCCGGTCACGACTGGTTTTTGGGTGATCACATACGAGTTGTTCGGCGTTCAAGAAATCGGCACGCCCTGCCCGAAGCCACAAGCCGCGGCCCAGTCCCCCGACGGGCGCCCGCTGTTGTGCCTCGGCGAGCAAGGTTGGCAGCCTGGCTTCTTCACCCGCGACGGATTCTTCCAGGGCTGACAGTTCGCCGGCGGCTAAGCGCCGCGCAACGTCTGGCTCGGCGGGGTTCCGAACGCTTCGCGGTAGGCGATGCTGAACCGGCCCGCGTGGCTGAACCGCCACCGTCCCGCAATCGCCATCACAGTGTCGACGGTCGGGTCGGCGGCCAGCAGATCACGATGCGCGCGATCCAGACGCACCCGGCGCAGGTACTCCAGCGGCGTCGTGCCGAGATGGCGGCGGAACGTGTACTGCACGGACCGCGGGGTGACATTGATTGCGGCGGCGATGTCGCTCAGACCGATATCCCGATGCGCGTTTTCGTGGATGAACGCGATTGCCCTGCGCAACGTCCGCGGTTGCGCAACAGAGGTTCCGACATAGTTCCGCATTAGCCAGACGCATACCCGGCGCTGAAGAACTCAAACCGCCCCGGCCGCGCGCTGCGCCCTGACACGATCTGCCCCATGACCGAACGCATCGAAGTCCAGCGCACCATTGCCGCACCGGCCGCCGACATCTTCGCCGTTCTGTGCGATCCGCAGGGTCACGTCGCCATCGACGCAAGCGGCATGCTGCAGGACGCCGAGGGCGCCCCCGCCCAGGCCGTCGGCGACAGCTTCGTCGTGCACATGGATCGCGAATCGCTCAACGACTATCCGATGGGCAAATACGACGTCACCGTGACCATCCGCGAGTACGACCAAGACCGGCTCATCGCATGGACGATCCTCGGCCGGATCCGGCCACAGATCGGGCACATCTACGGCTATCGGCTCGAGCCGACGGACGACGGAACCCTCGTCACGTCCTTCTACGACTGGTCCGACATCGATCCGCAGTGGCGCGAGGCCGACATCTTCCCGGTCGTGCCGGAGAGCGCACTACGCGCCACCCTGGGCATCCTCGACCGCACAGTGCACCGCGGTTACCCGGGTTCGTCAACCCGGAGTTGACGAACCCGGATCGTCAACCTAGAGTTGACGTCATGACCGAGTCAGCGAAGATCTCCTATCCCGTCCGCCTCGACGACTTGATCAACGTGATCAAGCAGGTCCACGAGGAACCGCTGGAGCAGCTCACCGACGCAGTGCTCGCCGCCGAAACCCTCGGCGAGGTTGCCGACCATCTGATCGGCCATTTCGTCGACCAGGCACGCAAATCAGGCGCGTCGTGGACCGAGATCGGCAAATGCATGGGCGTCACCAAGCAGGCGGCGCAGAAGCGGTTCGTGCCCAAAGCGGACGCGGCCCTAGATCCGCAGGCGGGCTTCGCCCGATACACACCGCGGGCCAGGAATGTCGTCGTCGTCGCGCAGAACAAGGCCGGTGAAGCCGGCAACAACGAAATCACGCCCGACCACCTACTTCTCGGGTTGTTCGCAGACCCCGACGGCCTGGCTCCCAAACTGCTCGCCGGTCAAGGCATCGACGCCGACAAGGTGTCCAAGGCCATCACCCTGCCGCCGCGCGTCGACGACAGGCCCACGCTGATCCCGTTCAACGGCCAGGCCAAGAAGGCGCTCGAATTGACCTTCCGCCAAGCACTTCGGCTCGGCCACAACTACGTCGGCACCGAACACATCCTGCTGGCGCTGTGGGAGGCCGAGGACGAGGACGGCACGCTGCATCGCCTCGGCGTGGACAGGGACCGCTTCGAACGCGAACTCGTCGCGGCACTCGAGGCGTACACCAAAGCCTGATCTCACATCCTTCTGCGCCGCGGCGACTACATGATGTGAGGGTGCGACCGTTCGAGGACGTGGTGGCCGAGCACGGCGCAACCGTACTGCGGGTCTGCCGTGCCGTCGTCGGCCCGATCGACGCGGAGGACGCCTGGTCGGAAACATTTCTGTCGGCGCTGCGGGCCTACCCCGACCTGCCTGCCGACGCCAACATCGAAGCGTGGCTGGTCACCATCGCCCACCGGCGCGCCGTCGACGTCGGCCGCGCCCGCTCACGCCGTGCCGTGCCGACCGACACCCTGCCCGACCGGCCCGCCACCCATGCCGACCCGGCTTCGCGTGACCCCGACCTGTGGACCGCACTGCAGCGGCTGCCGACCAAACAACGCCAGGCGCTGGCCTACCACCACGTCGCCGGCTTGCCGTTCGCCGAGATCGCCGAACTGCTCGGCAACTCCCCCGATGCCGCGCGCCGCGCCGCGGCGGACGGACTCAAGACTTTGCGCAAGTACTACCGTGAGGACGAAACAGCATGACTACCAACCTTTTTGACGAACTCGACGCCGACGACGGCGCACTGCCGCGGCTTCACGCACGACTGGAGCGAGACGCCGACGCGGCCGACCTGCTCGACGTCGCGTATCGCACCGTCGACACACCCGTCGGCACGCTGCTGCTGGCGGCCACCACCGCAGGACTGGTCCGGGTGGCCTACGACGTCGAGGGCCACGACGCCGTCCTCACGAGCCTGGCCGACCGGATCAGCCCCCGTGTGCTGCGCGCCCCGGCGCGGTTGGACAGTGTGGCACGGCAGATCGACGAGTATTTCGCCAAGCGCCGCAAGGCCTTTGAGGTGACGGTCGACCTCCGGCTGGCCGAAGGCTTCCGCCGCAACGTCATCGAGCATCTGCGCGAGATCGGCTACGGCCACCGCGAAAGCTATGCGGCAGTGGCCGCCGCTATCGGAAGCCCGCGCGCGGTGCGCGCCGTCGGCACGGCCTGCGCCCACAACCCGCTGCCGGTCGTGATCCCGTGCCACCGCGTCGTGCGCTCCGACGGGTCGACGGGCCAGTACATCGGCGGACCGCTGGCCAAGTCGACGCTGCTGAACCTCGAGGCCGCCTGACAGAGGGAATTTCTCCGCGGGCGCCGCGGTAGAACAAGTACATGAAACTCAACGACGCTGCTCGCGAACTCATCGGCGAAGGCGCCGACGCGACATTGGTCACCATCAACCCCGACGGCAGCCCGCAGGTGACCGTCGTCTGGGTGGCGCTGGAATCAACCCCCGACGGCGACGAGCTCGTCTCCGCACATCTGTCCGAGTACCAGAAGACCCGCAACATCCGCCGCGACCCGCGGGTGGCCCTCACCATCCTGTCCACCAAGCACCCGCAGCAGCAGACGCCCTACCTCGCGATCAGCGGGACGGCGAGGATCGAGGAGGGCGGCGCGCCCGCCCTGCTCAAGAAGCTGGCCAAGGCGATGCTCGGCAGCGACGAGCACTTCCCGCCGCCGAACGCTCCGGAAGGATTGCTGACCCGCATCCGGATCGACAAGGTCGGCGGCTTCGGAGCGGTGGCCTCCTGACGTCCAACCGGCTGTAACACGTTTCAGTTTGTGCCATCATGCGTGGATGCGTCGCTGCTTCGTGGTCCTCCTCGCCCTGCTGATGGCCCTCGCCAGTGTCGTAGCCCCGCCTGCGTTGGCTGAGGGCAGCCCGATCGGCAACCTCGGCGACACGCTGCGCGTCGAGTTCAAGGGCATCGTCGCCGACGTGACCGTGCACGACGTGATCCCCGTCGACCCCCCACCGCCGGGGTACGTGGCGACCGGTTCGCCGCGGTGGATCAACCAAGGCGGGCCGTGGAAGGCACTGGTCACCGTCCACACCATTCAGGCGCCCACCCCGTTTGCGATGGCCAAATCGTTCGCCTTCAACGGCGTCACCCCTTATGCCGATGCATACCAGCCCAAGAACACCGACGCCCCGGACGAGCTGATGGCTGCCCTGGTGAATGCGCCGGCGGGGGCAACGGTCAACGGGGCGGTGTACTGGCAGGTCTATCGCGCACTCGTGACGAACGTGGTGCTACTCGACCGCCAGTCGGGTGAGCACTTGGCGCAGTGGAACATCTGGCAGCCGGGAGCGCCGCTACCGTAGAACCGTGGCCATTGATGTCGCGGCGGCCGTAGCGGCCGATCTAATTGAACTCGCCGACGTGGCCGCCCGCACTTTTCCGCTGGCGTGCCCGCCGTCGGCGACGCCGGAGAACATCGCCGCGTTCGTCGCGGAGAACCTGTCGCAGGCGCGCTTTGCCGACTACCTCGCCGACCCTGACCGCGCTGTGCTGTGCGCACGCGACGACGGCCGAATTGCGGGCTACGCCATGCTGATTCGCGGTGTGCCCGACGACGACGATGTGCAGCAGGCCGTCACGCTGCGGCCCGCCGTCGAGTTGTCCAAGATCTACGTGCTGCCCGGCAGCCACGGCGCGGGCGTCTCCGCCGCGTTGATGGCCGCGGCATTGCAGTACGCCACCGATCTCGACGCCAAGTGCGTGTGGCTCGGTGTCAACCAACTCAACCAGCGGGCTCAACGCTTCTACCGCAAGCAGGGCTTTACGATCAACGGCACCAAGACTTTTCGGCTCGGCGCCGGCGTCGAGAACGACTATGTGATGGTGCGCCCGCTCTGACCCGCGGCTGTCAATGCCAACAGTCGTGACGTCGCGCGCAGGTACTTCTTGCGGAAGCCGCCCGCCATCATCTCGGCGGAGAAGACGGTGTCCAGCTTCGTCCCCGATGCCACGACCGGAACGCCTGCGTCGTAAAGCCGATCGGTCAGCGACACCAAGCGCAGCGCGACGTTCTGGTCATCGATCGGGTGCACGCCGGTGATGAACACCTCGCTAACGCCCTCGATCAGCGTCAGATAACGCGACGGATGCATGGTCGCCAAATGTGCGCACAACGCGTCGAAGTCGTCCAGCGTCGCACCGGGCACCTGTGCGGCGCGTTTCGCGACCTCCTCGTCGCTCGGCGGTTCGGGCGCCGGCGGAAGATCGCGATGGCGGTAGTCCGGCCCGTCGATGCGCACGGAGGTGAAAATGCTTGACAGAGCCTGGATTTCACGCAGGAAGTCCTGCACGGCGAAGCGGCCCTCACCGAGTTGGTCGGGCAGCGTATTGGACGTCGCTGCCACCGACACGCCGCGGGCGACCAGTTCGGACAACAGCCGCGAGATCAGCGTGGTGTTGCCAGGATCGTCGAGTTCGAACTCGTCGATGCAGACCGCGGTGTAGCCGGCCAGCAGCTCGATGCATTCGACGAAGCCGAACACGCCTGCCAGCTGGGTCATCTCGCCGAACGTCGCGAACGCCGTCGGCGCGGCGGAGGCCGCAGAGATCGCGAAGTATGACGACGCCAGCAGGTGCGTCTTGCCGACGCCGAAACCACCGTCGAGGTAGATGCCGACCCCGGGCAGTACCTCGTGCCTGCCGAACAACTTCTTCTTGCCTGCCCGTCGCGCGACGGCCTGCTCACAGAATTGCCGACACGAATGCACCGCTGCCGCCTGCGTCGGCTCGGCGGGATCGGGTTTGTACGTTTCGAAGCTGACGTCGGAAAAGGTCGGGGGCGGGATCAGCTGGGCGATCAGCCGCTCGGGCGTCACGGTGGGGTGCCGATCGACCAAATGCGCGACACCACTGGACCCGTGCATGCACGCACCTTAGCGACGTGCTGCAATTCTGCGTATGCCTGACGACGCTGCCGGGATCCAGCTCACAGTGCTTGGCGCCACCGACTCCGTCGACGACAGCCGGCTTGTCGACTTGTACTCCTACCCCGACGGCCTGCAGTCGTGCTGGGTGCGCGGCAACATGATCGCCAGCCTCGACGGCGGCGCCACCGACGACGGCAAGGCCGGCGGCCTGGCCGGTGCCGGCGACCGCGCGGTGTTCTCGCTGATGCGTCACGCCGCCGATGTCATCCTGGTCGGCGCCTCCACCGTCCGCATCGAGAACTACTCCGGCGCCCAACTGCCCGTCGCTGCCCGGCAAGAACGTCAGCACCGCGGGCAGGCCGAGGTACCGCCGATCGCCGTCGTCACCCGTTCGGCCAACATCGATCCGCATGCCCTGCTGTTCACCCGCACCGAGGTGCCGCCGCTGATCCTGACCACCAGCCGGTTCCATGACGACGCACGTCGTCGACTCGGCTCGGTGGCCGAAGTCATCGATGCGTCGGGCCGCGAACCCGAATCCGTCGACAATGCGACCGTCTTGAGAATCCTCGCCGAGCGCGGGCTCTACCGCGTGCTCACCGAGGGCGGCCCGCTACTGCTCGGCTCGCTGATCGAGGAGGGGCTGCTCGACGAGCTGTGCCTGACCGTCGCGCCGATCCTCGTCGGCGGCGGATCCAAACGCATCGTGACCGGCATGGGCAGCGTGCACACCGCGATGCGGCGCACCCACCTGTTGACCGACGACGACGGCTACCTGTACAGCCGCTACGTCAAGGGCGCCTAAGTCGACCATCAGTACATTGGTCAGCATGCATCGGCGTCGTCAGCTCGCAAAAGCCCTGAGCTTGGCAACTGTTTTGGCGTTGGTGACTGCATGCGCGCCGGGTTTGGCCGCCAATCCTCGGTACGCCACCGACTCCGGCGCCGGCCCGCAGGGAGCGCCGCAGACCACCAAACCGCCGACCGGGCCGCCGCCGATCGAGGCGCCGAAAAACGACCTGTCCTGGCGGGACTGCACCTCGCGGCTGTTCAATGAGGCCGCCGTGCCGCCACTGCCCGGCGTGAAGCTGGACTGCGCCAGCTATGACGCCGACCTCGACCCCATCAACGGCGCCAGCGGGACCGTCAGCATCGGCGTCGTGCGGGCCACGTCGGCGCAGACGCCCAAGGACGCCGGACCGCTGGTGATGACCACCGGATCGGACCTGCCGTCGTCGACGCAGCTGCCCGTCTGGCTGTCTCGCGCGGGCGCTGACATTCTCAAGACCAATCCGATCGTGGCGGTGGACCGCCGCGGCACCGGCATGTCGGGTGCGCTGGACTGCCGCGATGTGTTCGACCGCCAGGAGATGATCGACCAGGCGCAGTTCCAGTCGGGCGATGACCCGGTCGCCAACCTCGGCGCCATCACCCAGACCGCGACCACCAGCTGCACCGACACCATCGCGCCCGGCGACTCGGCCTACGACAACGGGCATGCCGCAGAGGACATCGAACGGCTGCGAAGCACCTGGGATGTGCCCACGCTCGCACTGCTCGGCGTCGGCAACGGCGCTCAGGTCGCGTTGGCCTACGCCGGATCGCACCCGAACAAAGTGGCCCGGCTGATACTCGACTCCCCGCTGCCGCTGGGCATCGCCGCCGAGGCCGCGATGGAACAACGTGTCAAAGGTGAGCAGGCGGCGCTCGACGCGTGGGCCGCGCAGTGCGTGGCCACCAACTGCCCGCTCGCGCCCGACCCCAAGGGGGCGATCGACGCGCTGCTGACGTCGGCGCGCAACGGAAGCGGGCCTGGCGGCGCGTCGGTGGCAAGCGTCGCCGACGCCATCTCGACCGCGCTGGCGTACCCGCGCGGCGACCGCGTCAACGCCGGCAACGACCTGGCCGCGGCCGTGGCGGCGGCCCGCTCCGGCAATGCGAACCAGATGACCAACCTGATCACCGCCGCCGAGGCGCTGCGCCAGACCGACGGACAGTTCGTCAACGGCTGCAGCGACTCGTTGAACCGGCCGACGCCCGACCGGGTCCGCGAGCTCGTGGTCGCGTGGCCCAAGCTCTACCCGCAGTTCGGCCTCGTCGGCGCGCTGAGCCTGGTCAAGTGCCTGAACTGGCCGAGCGGATCGGCGCCGCAGGATCCCAAGAACCTAAAGATCCCGGTGGTGCTGCTCGGTGTGCAGAACGACCCGATCGTCGGCAACGAGGGCGTGGCGGCGGTCGCCGCGACGGTGATCAACGCGGGCACCACCAGCAGGCGGGTGATGTGGCAGGGCATCGGGCACGGCGCCAGCATCTACTCGGACTGCGCGCTGCCGCCGATCATCGGTTACCTGGACAGCGGCAACCTGCCGCCGACCGACACATACTGCCCTGCCTGACACGGGCCGCTCGGGCCGTCGGTGTACGGTGCGCTGGTGGCGGCTCCCGACTCCATCCGAACCGGCCTGCTGAAGGCGTTTGCACCCCCCACGTCAGCCCCAAGCGTCGCAACGGTGCTGCGGTCGATCCTCTGGCCGATCGCGATCGTGATGATCATCCACCGCAGCTACGTGCTGGCCACCAACGGCTACATCACCGACGACTACGGCCCGGTCTACCGCGCAGTCGTCAACTTCAAGCGCGGCTGGGACATCTACAACGAGCACTTCGATCAGGTCGACCCGCACTACCTGTACCCACCCGGCGGCACGCTGATCATGGCGCCGTTCGGCTATCTGCCGGTCGACGCGTCGCGGTACTGGTTCATCACGTTCAACACGATCGCGATCGTCATCGCGGCGTTCCTGCTGGTGAACCTGTTCAAGTTCTCGTGGACGTCGGTGGCACTGCCCGCACTGCTCGTCGCGATGTTCTGCACCGAAAGCGTGGTCAACACACTGGTTTTCGGCAACATCAACGGCTGCATTCTTTTGCTCGAGGTGTTGTTCTTCCGCTGGCTGCTCGACGGGAAGGTCAATCATCAGTGGTGGGCCGGCGTGGCGATCGGGCTGTCACTTGTGGTGAAACCGCTTCTGGGACCGCTGCTTTTGTTGCCGCTGCTGAACCGGCAATGGCGGGCCATTGTCACCGCGATCGTGATTCCGGTCGTGTTCAACGCAATCGGCTGGTTCATGGTGAGCGATCCGATGAACTTCGTGCGCGGCACGATTCCCTACATCTTCTCGATCCGCGACTACTTCAACAGCTCGATCCAGGGCAACGGCATCTACTACGGCTTACCGGGGTGGCTGATCCTGTTGCTGCGCATCGCGTTTCTGGCGTTGGCAATTGCCAGCCTGTGGCTGTTGTACCGCCACTACCGCATCCGTGACCCGCTGTTCTGGATGGCGACCTCGTCGGGTGTCCTGCTGATTGCTTCGTATCTGGTGCTTTCCCTTGGCCAGGGCTACTACTCGATGATGCTGTTCCCGTTCCTGATGACAGTGGTGCTGCCGAATTCGGTGATCCGCAACTGGCCGGCATGGTTGGCGATCTACGGGTTCATGAGCGCCGACCGCTGGCTGCTCGGGCACTGGCCGACGACGGGACGCTTCCTGGAGTACATGAAGTTCACCTACGGGTGGTGCTTGATGCTCATCGTGGTGTTCTGCGTGCTCTACTTCCGTTATCTCGACGCCAAAGCCGACGGCCGACTCGACGACGGCATCGACCCGACGTGGATGAAGCCCAAGGAGCCCGTGCCGGCTTGAACCCGGGGCGGCGTTTGCTTCTGCAACTTCCCGGGGTGCGTTATCAGCCCTGATGGCGGTCGAATCTCGTACGATTGATTCGCTGGCGGGGGGCGCCACGGGGAGGCGAAGCGTATGCCGACGATTCCAGTCGATCCCTTATCCGTAACCCCGGCATGGCTGAGCGACACCCTGCAGGCAGACGTACGGGCATGCGCGATCGACCAGATCGCAATCGGGGTCGGCCTTCTGGGCCGGTTGTTTCGCGTCCATCTCGAGGGCGGGCCCGGCGTTCCGGCCTCCGTGGTGGTGAAGCTGCCGACCCTCGACACCAAGGTCCGCAGGCAGATTTGCGAGGCCGCCGACTTCTATCTCCGAGAGGTCCGCTTCTACGACGAAATCGGCATCGCGAATCCCCTTCCGCCGGCGCTCCCCTACTTCACCGCCTTCAACGAGGCCACCCACGACTTCGTCCTTGTACTCGAGGATCTGGGCCGGCTTCGGCTCGCAGACCAGACCGCCGGATGCAGCCTGGCGGACGCCGAGACCGTGATCGACGCCATCGCCCGTCACCACGCCCATTGGTGGGCCAACGACCGGCTCGCGTCACTGTCGTGGCTGACGCCATTCAACCTGCCTCCCTTTCCGGACGTCGCCATCGCCAACTACACAACCGGCTGGCCGGTGTTCCTCGAACGCGTGGGGGCCGACCTCTCCCCCTCGTTGCTCGATTTCGGCAGGAAGCTGCCCTCGTTGATGCCCTGGTTACTGACCGAACTCACGCACCCGCCCCACACCTTCCTGCATGGAGACCTTCGCCTCGACCAATTGTTCTTCGCGGTCGACGCCGACGACCCGCCGGTGACCGCGCTGGACTGGCAGATCACCGCAAAGGGTCGAGGGGCCTATGACGTCGGCTACTTCCTGAGCCAGAGCCTTACCGTCGAGACCCGACGAAGCTGTGAAAGTGGGTTACTCGAGCGGTATGCCGAACGGCTGGCCGAACACGGAATCGATTACCCCCGAGAACAATTGCTGCGCGACTACCGGCTCACCACAGCGTGGTGCTTCGGCTACCCCGTCATCGCGGCCGGCCGCATCGACATCGTCAACGACCGTCAACTCGATCTGCTGCGAGCGATGCTCAACAGGTCGGCGACGGCAATCGAAGACCACGACGCCCTCATGCTCAGGCCGGACTGAACATGGCCGAGCATCGCCGCGCCTGCCCCGCCTGCGGGACGCCGAACGAAGAGGATGCGCGCTTCTGCGAGGGCTGTGGTTCGTCACTGGCCCGAGAGTGTGCGACATGCGGTGTGGAAGCCAGTGCCACCGCACGGTTTTGCCGGGGATGCGGTGCACGGCTGGATGCTCAAGTGTCACAAGGCGTTTCGAATGCCGGGCCGGTTCGCAAGACGGTAACGGTGATGTTCGCCGACCTGGCCGGTTCGACCGGCTTCGAGGAGCAGGTTGATGCGGAGACAGCGCGCGAGGTCATTGGCCGCTACCACGATCTGCTGCGCTCGACCGCCGAACACCATAGGGCGGGGCTGACGAAGTACATCGGCGACGGGTTCATGGCCGTCTGGGGTGTGCCCGAGATCGGCCCGGACGACGCCGCGCGGGCGGTCGAAGCCGCTGTCGAGTTGCAGGAGCATTTCGTCGACCTGGCAGCCATGGTCACCGAAATCCATGGGGTCGAACTCGCACTGCGCGTTGCGGTGAACACAGGTGAAGTCGTCGTCGGGGCCGGCGATGCCGACCTTGTCGGCGACGCGCTGAACGTCGGAGCCCGACTCGAGGCCGAGTGCCCACGCGGACGGGTCGTGGTCGGCGAGGAAACCTGGCGGTCCACACGGGGACGGCACGGGTACGAGTCGCTCGGCGACGTGCAGGTGAAGGGGCGAAGCGCCCCAGTTGCGGTGTACCAGTGGCTCGGCCGCCAGTCGGACACCGATGCCACTCCATTCGTCGGCCGGGCCGACGAGGTGCGGCGATTGCAGGCGGTACTCGACGAGGTCGTCGCCGCGCGGGCCGCGCGGATGATCACGGTCATTGGTGATCCCGGCGTGGGAAAGAGCCGGTTGGCGGCGGAGTTCACCGCGGCGCAAGGTGATACGCGCATCATCCCGGTCCGGTGCGACGTCGCGGCGACGGTCGCCCTGGCACCCCTCGTGGAGGTCCTCCGGTCCAGAGACCTCGTAACCGACGTTCCCGCAGGCGTTCCCGAGCGCGATCGGTTGCTGCGCGACCTCAACGGCTTGGCGACCGGCGTCGCGGGCTCTGTCGAGGAGAACTTCTGGGCCTTGCGGCGATTCGTCGAGGTGCTGGCTTCCGAGTCCCCGGTCCTGTTGGTTCTCGACGACATTCAGTGGGCCGACGCCCTCTTGCTGGATTTCATCGAGCATCTGGTGGAATGGGCACAGGAAGCGCCGATACTGCTGCTGGCCCTGGCACGCCCCGAACTCCGCGAAATCCGGCCCGACCTCGTCACCGTCAGCCGATGGGTATCGGAGGCGGTGCACCTTGACGGCCTCGACGCCGGCGCCACAGCCGAACTCGCCGCCAAGGTGCTCGGAGCCACGGCGCTGCCCGACGAACTCCTGCACCGCCTGCCGTCGTCGACCGGAGGCAATCCGCTGTTCGTACGGGAACTGATCGGCATGCTCGCACACGACGGGGTGCTCGTGCAGGAGGCGACGGGCTGGCGGCTTGCGATCGACGTTGACGCGATCACGATCCCGCCGACGATCCATGCCTTGCTCGCGTCGCGACTGGAACGGCTCAACGCTTCCGACCGTCGCGTCCTCGAAGTCGCATCGGTGATCGGCAACGACTTCTCGCCCGGGGCGGTGTCCGCCCTCGCCGGTGCAAGCGCAGCCGAGATCATGGTGTCCCTCAACCGGCTTCGACGCCTCGAGTTCGCGCAACCCAGCGGGACCTACCTCGGCGACGAGGCGGTCTGGCGCTTCCACCACGTCCTCATCCGTGACGTGGCCTACCGCCGCCTGCTGAAGTCTGACCGCGCGGATCTGCACGAGCGGCTGGCCGATTTGGTCGAAGCGGGCGGCTCAGGGGCGGCATTCGAATCCGACGAGATCATCGCCCGGAATCTGGAAGCCGCACACTCCTATCGACTCGAACTGGGCACCCCCACAGGCGATCTCGCCCTGCGGTCGGCCCACCGCTATGCCGCATCGGCGCGGCGGGCCCTCGATCGCGACGAACTGGTCTCTGCGGGCACCCAGGCCGCTCGCGGTGCAGCATTGGCGGCCGCGGACGAATCGCTGCGCGCCGAACTGCTGCTGATCGGTTGTGAGGCTTTCCTTTCGGCGGGCGACGTGTCCGCCGGAGCGCCACTGGTCGATGAGCTCGACCGCATCGCCGGCGACGCGCTGGCGCCGTGGGCGACCTGCTATCGATGCCAATTCGTGGTCTACACCGCCCCGGAGCGGTTATTGGAAGTCGATGACCGCCTGCAAAGCGCCATCGACGAGTTCGTCCGCCGCAACGATGCGGCAGGTTTGGCGAAGGCGCATCGGGTGCGGGCGGGCGCGCGCGCACGCCTGGGCCGGATCGGTGATTGCGAAGCCGACCTGTTCGAGGCGCTCATCGCGGCGCGCCGAAGCGGGGATCACCGACAGATCACCGCCGCCCTTGGCGCCGCGCCCGGCGCCGCGCTATGGGGGCCTAGCCCCGTGCCGAAGGCCGGCGGCCGCTGCCTCGACGTGGTGCGGATGCAGCGAATGACCACCGCCGCACCGTCACTCGAGGCAACATCGTTGCGCTGCTTGGCGGTTCTGGAAATGTTACGAGGCCGGTCGACCAAGGCCCGCACGATGCTCGCCGACGCCCGGCAGGTGGTCGCCGATCTCGGCCTGCGGCACGGGCTCATGGAGACCGAACTGTTCGCTGGCATCATCGAGTCGATGGAAGGCGACCCGATCGCCGCCGAACCCCACTTCCGAACTGCCCTCGAGGGTTTGGATGCGCTCGGGGTTGGCGCCGACGCAGGTCAGGCCGCGGCGCTTCTGGCGCGATCCGTACTCGTCCAAGGCCGGCTTGACGAAGCCGACCGGTATGCGACGGAGAGCGAGCGCCTCGCAGGCCGCAACCTGAAAACGGCAATCGCCTGGCGCGCAGTTCGGGCCGAGATCCTGGCAGCACAGCACCGATACGATGAAGCCACCACTATGGCGCGGGATGCGGTTGCCGTCGCCGCAGGCACCGACCTGGTACTTGACCACGCCGAAGCCTGCCTCGCATTGAGCCGGGTACTTGCTGCAGCTGGAGATGTGGAGGGCAGCAACGCTGCTCGGGCTGACGCCGAAGCGCTGTACACAGCGAAGGAAGTGGCGAGTGCGATCAGTCGGGGGGGTGAACGTGCGGTTCCACCAGCTCCACCGACCACGACGTCCTCACGCACGGCGGTCACCAACCGGGCCAGTCGAGCGGTGGATGCTGCTTATCGCGCGCTACAGGCCGGGGATGTGGACGGTATGGTTGCAGCCTGCTCGGACACGTTCACCTATCAAGACCGGAGGCGGTTGAGCGGCATCCCGGTGGACAATGTCACAACGTTGCGGGCGTCGTACGAAAAGCTGATCGAGCAGTACAGTCTCTTCGAGATACGCACGTTGGCGGTACGCGGCGAAGGGCTGGTCCTCGCGCACAGCCGTTGTTCCAATGACGCCGGTTACGAAACCGCTTATCTCATCGTGTACGAGGTCGACGATGACGGACTGCTGACCCACGACGTCCGCTTCGACGAGGACGACTTCGAGGGCGCCTACCGCGAGCTCGATCGTCGCTATTACTCCGGCGACGGGGTGGTTTCCGCAGACGCGGGGAGTTTCATCACGGAGTGGGTCACCGCGCTGAATCGGGGCGACTTCGACCGGGCGTTCGGTGAGCTCATCAGTTCAGAAGCACACTTGGAGAATCGTTCTCGCGCGCCCTTCACCAACGACTACGCCACCGAGATTCGCACCGGCTTCGAGGGACTCAACGCGATGGTCACATCGGCGCGGCTGTGGAACTCGACGGTGACCTGGCTGTCGCCGACTGTGATGGTCGGTCGATTCGACCGCGAAGCCATTGGACCGGACGGCGAGAACTATGCGTGGGCATGGCTCAGCGCGGGCGAGATTCGCGACGGTCAAATCGCGGCGGTCTGCAGCTTTGACGTCGAAGACGAGGCCGCCGCCTTCGCTTACGCCGAGGAGCGGCTACGCGGGACCACGAGCCGCCTGGCGATCACAAATGAGTCATGCGAGTTCTTGCCGGGCTTCATCGAGGCGACACGGGCCCACGACGTCGACGCCACGCTCTCCGTCTACGCCGATGAGTTCGTCTACGACGATCGGCGACACCTCAGCGGTGACCCCATTGTCACCCGCGATGCGATGCGCACGGCGATCGAGCGCGTCTTCGAGCACTACAACCACTTCGAGTTTCGCGTTCTGGCGGTGCGCGGGCAGCGCTTGCATCTTCTGTGGAGCCGTTGGTCAGACGATGACGGTAACCAAACACCGACACTGTACGTAATTGAGACCGACGACGACCGACGGGTGAGCCATTTCATCCGCTTCGACGATGAAGATTTCGAGGGCGCCTACCGCGAACTCGAGCGCCGCTACTGCTCCGGTGAAGGTGCGGCATTCGCTGAAGCGAGTGCCGCGGTAACCGACTGGTTGAACGCCATGAACCGGGGCGATTTCGATCGGCTCTTCAATGAACTGAGTAGCAGCGACTTGCGGGTCGAGAACCGTTCGCGCTCGGCACTTCCAGATCTCTCCGCCGCAGAACTTCGCGTCAGCTTCGAGGACCTCAACGCGAGGGTCGCCTCGACGCGGACAATGCTCTCCGCATTGTCTTGGATATCGCCGACGGTGGTCGTTGGACGCTTCGAGCGGGAGGCCATCGGACACGACGACGAGCGCTACTCGTGGACACGGCTGTTTGTCAACGAGCTCCGCAACGGTCGGCTTGTGTCAGTGTGCCAATTCGAAATCGACGACGAAGACTCGGCGTTCGCGTACGCCGATGAGTTGATGCGGGCATCCACGCGCAGGCTCGCAATTGCGAACAGAGCCAGCCAGAGAGCGGAAAAGCTTGCGAACGCGATGCGCTCTGGTGATCGCGAGGCTGCCATCGCGTGCTATGCGGAGCCGTTTGTGTTCGACGATCGGCGTCGCATCAGCGGTGACCCGTTGCATACTCTGGAAGGCATGCGCTCCGCGATCGAGCGGATCTTCCAGCAGTACAACCACTTCGATACGCAGGCCCTTGCTGTCCGGGGCGAGCGTCTTCATCTGTTTTGGAATCGCTGGTTCAATGACGCCGGGTATGAAACCACCTACCTGCACTTATACGAAATCGGCGATGACGGACTGATTCACTACGACGGCCGCTTCGATGAAGACGATTTCGAAAGCGCCTACCGCGAACTGGAGCGCCGCTACTACGCCGATGAGGGCGCGGAATTCGCCGCCGGCGGCGCAATTGCGACCGAGTGGATCGCAGCGCTGAACCAAGGCGACTTCGACAGACTGTTCGGTGAGCTGACAACCCCCGATATGCATGTCGTCAGTCGTTCACGATCTGTCTTCGTGGATCGCTCGGCCGCTGAGATTCGCGGCAGCTTCAAAGAGTTGAACGCGATGGTCGCCTGGTCGCGGTCATGGCACTCGGCCCTGTGTTGGCTGTCGCCCACCATCGTCGTGTTTCGCTTCGAGCGAGAGGCGATTGGGCTTGACGGCGAAAAGTACACGTGGACATGGCTTCACGTAAGCGAGATCAGCGAGGGGCGATTCGCAGCGGCCTGCCGTTTCGAACTCGACGACGAAGACGCCGCATTCGCCTTCGCCGAGGAGCGAATCCGGACGACCGCGAGCAGACTCGCTGTCACAAACGGGGCGACCCAGATCGTGAATACGCTGTTGCGGGCGATGCAGGCCGATGATGTCCGCGGTGCCGTAGCGCTGCATTCACAAGACTTTGTGTACGACGATCGCCGCCGATTGAGCGGTGATCCCATCGAGAGCACCGCAGAGTTATTCCAGGCATCGGCGCGCCTTCTCGAGCAGTACCCACACATCGAAGGGCGCGTCCTGGCCGTCCGGGGTGAGCTCTTGGAATTGCGCTGGACTCGATGGTGGGACGACGACGGGAACGAGGCGACGTACCTAACCGTGTTCGAAGTGGACGACGACGGTCGAATCGACTATCACGGTCGCTTTGACGGGGACGATTTCGAGAGCGCGTATCGCGAACTCGAACGCCGTTACTACGCAGGCGAGGGCGCGGCATTCGGCGCCGGGGGTGCCGTCGGCACCGAATGGGTATGTGCGCTCAACCGAGGAGACTTCGACCGACTGTTCAACGAGCTCACCGCCCCCGACCTGCGCGTCGAGAATCGGTCGCTATCGGTATTCGGAGATCCCACTGCAGCCGAGTTCCGCGCCACCTTCGAGGAACTGAACGGCATGGTCGCCTCGACTAAGTCCTGGAGCTCCGCATTGTGCTGGTTGTCGCCCGAGTGGGGCATTGCCCGTCTCGAGCGGGAGGCCATCGGACAAGGTGGCGAAAAGTACACGTGGGCAAGGCTTCACGTAACGGAGATCCGCGACGGGCGGCTGGTCTCACTGTGCCGTTTCGAACTCGAGGATGAGGCGGCGGCGTTCGCCTACGCCGAGGAACGCGTGCGGGCGACCACCAGCCGGCTGCCAGTCGTGAACCGGGCCAGCCAGACGTGGGACGCCTTGGGCGACACCGCGCAGGCCCACGACGCCGACGGTATGGCCGCGTGCTACCACGAGCACTTCGTCTACGACGATCGACGGCGGTTGGGCGGCAATCCACTCCGCACCGTGCGATCTGCCGTTGAAGGCATCTTGGCTCAGTACAACGAGTTCGAAGGGCGCACGCTCGCGGTCCGGGGAGAGCGTCTTCACCTTGGCTGGAGCCGCTGGTCGAACGACGCGGGATACGAGACGACGTACCTGATCGTTCATGAGGTCGACGAGAGCGGGCGGTTCACCTACGAGGGACGGTTCGACGAGGACGACTTCGATAGTGCCTACCGCGAACTCGATCGGAGGTACTACGCCGGAGAAGGGTCGGCGTTCGCCGAAGCAGGCGCCGTTCAGACTGAGTGGCTCAGTGCCCTGAACCGCCGTGACCTTGACCGGTTGTTCGGTGAGCTCACCAAGCCCGAGATGCGCTTCGAGATGCGATCGAGCTCAGCGTTTCCGGAAAGTTCGGTAGCGGAGGCTCGCGTGGCCGTCGAAGACTTCTACGCGATGGTCGCGTCGACAGATACATGGCTCTCAGCGATCCGTTGGGTTTCGCCGATGTGCTGCGTGAGCCGCTACGAGAGGAAGGCAATCGGTCACGACAGCGAGCAATACACCTGGACACGACTAAGTGTGAGTGAGTTTCGGGACGGACAGATGGCGTCGGAGCGGGAATTCGAGGTCGACGACGAGGCCGCGGCGTTTGCTTACGCCGAGGAGCGAGCTAGCGTGGAACCATGACCACACCGGCCCCCAAGCTGCAGCTCACCGACGACGAGTGGCGTAAGAAGCTCACCCCTGAGGAATTCCACGTGCTTCGCCAGGCGGGCACCGAGCGGCCGTTCACCGGCGAGTACACCGATACCAAGGCCGAGGGCGTGTACGAGTGCCGGGCGTGCGGCGCCGAATTGTTCCGCAGCAGCGAGAAATTCGAATCTCACTGCGGTTGGCCGTCTTTCTTCGACCCGGCCAATTCGGATGCGGTGATCCTGCGTTCTGACGACTCGCTGGGCATGCATCGTGTCGAGGTGCTGTGCGCCAACTGCCACAGCCACCTCGGCCACGTCTTCGAGGGCGAGGGCTACCCCACCCCGACCGACCAGCGCTACTGCATCAACTCGATCTCGCTGCGACTGGTGCCTGCGGAGTCCTAGCCCTAAGGGATCGCCGCCTGCGGATTCGAGTTCGGCGCCTCCCCCGCGTACAGCGGCGCGGGCCCCGTGATGCTCGGCACCGCTTTCTCGATCGCAGGCACCGTTGGCTCAGTCGTCGTGGCGGGCGCGCTGGAGCTTCCCGCCGCTGTGAACTGCTCGCCCTGCATGCAATACACCGCCACGCCGCCAAGGGCGATCATGGCGCCACTACCGATTACTGCGGCACAGAGCCGCATGTTGTGAATCAGCTTCTGGCTCATAGTCTTAGTGAACGCCGCCAATCTGGAATCATGCTGACGGAGCGTTGCCAATCGGCTAAGCGGCGCAGTTATTCCCGCTCACCCGAAATGCCAAGCAAATTCAGATGCGATACTCAGGTGTCCAGCGCACCTGCATGATTCGATCGGCGAGTTCCTCGGCGCTGCGCTTTGGGGCGACACCGTCGGCGATCGCTTGCAGACCCACCGCGTGCGCGATGCGCACCGCGACGTCGGGCACGTCCGTCCACGCAGGCAGCAGCGGCTGGGTGGGATCGATCAGTGCCGGCGAGGCGTCGCCGAGAGTGGCGGCCGCGACGCGCATCATTTCATCGGTGACCCGGTTGGCCTGCGCCGCCGTGACGGCCAGCCCCATGGCCGGGAAGATGTACACGTTGTTGCACTGCGCTATCGGGTACTCGACGCCGTCTCGGTGCAGCGGGGCGAACGGTGAGCCCGTCGCGATCAGGGCACGACCGTCGGTCCATGCGTCCAATTCGGCCGGATGCGCCTCGGCGCGACTGGTCGGGTTGGACAGCGGGAAGATGATGGGCCGTTCAGTCTTGCCCGCCAGCTCGCGAACAATCTCCTCTGTGAACGCCCCAGCGGCAGTGGACAATCCGAGCAGGACACCGACGTCGACGTGGTGCACCACATCGGCCAGCTGGGCGGGCCCCGACAAGCCCCAGCCCGCGACCCGGTCCACCGGCTTGGCAAACTTCTGCTGTTCTGCCGACAGGTCGGTGCGGTCATCGGTCAGCAGACCGACGACGTCGACGACCCAGATACGTTCGGCCGCATCCGCTTCCGACAACCCCTGCGCCACCATCTCGCGCCGCACCATGTCGAGCACCCCAATGCCCGCAGAACCCGCGCCGAGCATCACCACCTGCTGTTGTGACAGCGGGCGCCCGGCCACCTTCGCGGCGCCATGCAGTGCGCCGAGAGCAACGGCGGCAGTGCCCTGAATGTCGTCGTTGAAGGTGAGCAATTTGTCGCGGTAGCGCTCGAGAATCGGCAGCGCATGTGCGGTGGCGAAGTCCTCCCACTGCAGCAGCACATCGGGCAGCTCCTCGTGCACCGCAGCGACGAACTCGTCGATGAATGCGTAGTACTCGTCGTCGCCGATCCGCCGGTGCCGCCAACCCAAATACTGTGGGTCTTCAAGCAATTCGACGTTGTCGGTGCCGACGTCGAGCACGATCGGCAGAGTGCGAGCCGGGTCGATGCCGCCGATCAGGGTGTAAAGCGAGAGCTTCCCGATCGGGATGCCCATCCCTCCGATGCCTTGATCGCCGAGGCCCAGTATTCGCTGCCCGTCGGTCACGACGATCACGTCGACGTCATGATGCGGACGGTTACGCAACACCTCACGCAACTCGGCCCGGTCCGGATACGACACGAACAGCCCGCGCGGCCGTCGGTAGATCTCGCTGAAGCGCTGGCACGCCTCGCCGACTGTCGGGGTGTACACAACCGGCATCGTCTCGGCGATGTGGTCGCGCAGCACACGGTAGAACAGCACCTCGTTACGATCCTGCAGCGCGCGCAGATAGATGTGCCGGTCCAGACCCTCACGGCGAGTGGAGAACTCGTTCCAGCAATGGTCGACTTGCTGGTCGACGGTCTTCTCGGCGGTCGGCAGTAGCCCCAGCAAACCGTACTTGCGACGTTCGTCGTGGGTGAAAGCCGTGCCCTTGGTCCTCAACGCATCGAACAGCAGATCCTGTCCGGTCTTTGCCTCAGACAACTGGGGTCCTTTCGCCGGCGCAGTTACGGAAGCTTGTTGACCAACTCTTCCACTCCGACGCGTGGGCCGGTGAAGAACGGGGTCTCCTCGCGCACATGGCGACGCGCGTCGGTGTAGCGCAGTTTCCACATCAACTCGACGATGCGGGCCAGATCGGGCCCCTCGAACGCCAGGATCCATTCGTAGTCGCCGAGCGCGAACGCCGGCACGGTATTGGCCCGCACATCGGGGTACTCGCGGCCGGCCATGCCGTGCTCGACGAGCATCTTGCGGCGCTCGTCGTCTGGCAGCAGATACCAGTCCAAGGACCGGACGAAGGGGTACACGCAGAGGTAGTCACCCGGCGGCTCGCCGGCGATGAACGCAGGCACGTGGCTCTTGTTGAACTCGGCGGGCCGGTGCAGCGCGACAACACTCCACACCGGATCGCTGGCCAGCCCGAGCGCGGTGCGACGGAAAGCCGAGTAGGTGGACTGCAGGTCCTCCACACGTTCGGCGTGGGTCCAGATCATGAAGTCGGCGTCGGCGCGGAGGCCTGCGACGTCGTAGATACCGCGGACGACTACGCCCTTGTCCTCCTGCTGCTTGAGGAAGGTCGCGGTCTCATCGATCACCGCCGCGCGCTCGTCCCCCAACGCCTCCGGTTCCACGGCGAAGACCGAGATCATCATGTATCTGGTCATCGAATTCAGGGCGTCGTAGTCGAGCTTGGCCATGTCTCTATCGTGCCACGCGGGAGGTGATCAGCGAGGCCGCCGCCCTCGTCGCCGCGGCCACGCAGGCGGGCACCCCGATGCCGTCGAGATAACCGCCCGCCACGGCAAGCGTCGGCGGCAGGCCGGCCCGCAGTTCGGCGACCAGGGCGGGGTGACCTGGGCCGTATTGCGGCATCGCGTCAATCCACCTCTGCACATGGCAGTCGACCGGTTCGACGCTGACACCGAACACCGTCCCCAGATCTTTCGAAGCCCACTCGAGCAGATCTTCGTCGCCGGCGTTGCGGGCCAGGTCGTCGCCGAACCTGCCGTAGGACAGGCGCACCAACTCGACGTTGCCACGCTGGCCCCACTTGCGACTCGACAACGTAATCGCCTTGGCGCGCAAGGGTTCTCCGCTGGCCACCAATACCCCTGACTGATCGGGCAGCGGGATGCCACCCGGCAGTGCCAGCGCCACCAATGCCGACGATGCGACCTCGATGCGTCGGGCCGCCGCCGCGGTCCGCGGGGCGACGGCGTCGATCAGCTTCGGCAGGGCCGGCGCAGGCACGGCAAGCACCGCGGCGTCGGCGTGCCAGCTCTGCCCCTCGTCGTCGGCCACCTCCCAGCCCCGCGTCGCCGCGTTGACCCGGTGGACGGCGACCTGCGCCCACTGGATACCGGCGCGCCGCACGAGCTCCTCGACTAGCACCGCGTAGCCGCCCTCGACCGCGCCGAACACCGACCCGGCCAGCGGCGGCGGGAGCGCGTCGCGCACCGCCGCGGTGAGGTTGCGCGCTCCGCGGTCCAACACGGCGGCCAGCGTCGGGACGGCCGATCGCACACCGATCGTCGCCGCGGACCCGGCGTATACGCCCGCCAGCAGCGGATCGACCGAGCGGGTGACAACCTGCTCGCCGAACCGGTCACCGACCAGTGCGGCCACTGAGGGGTCAGCGCCGGGCCGCCAGGAGAACGGACGGGTGTGCTCGTCGCGCATCCAGGTGATCGCGGCGTCATCGACCAGCCCGGTGAGCGTCTCCGGATCCGCGGGGATGCCCTGCAGGGTGCCGATCGGCACCTCGTGCAGCCTGCGCTGGCTGTAGATCAGCGGCCGCGCGCCGGTGGTGCCGATCTGTCGGCCTGCCAGGCCCAGTTCGGCCAGCAGCGCGGGCACCTCCGGCCGTCGCGCGATGAAGGCTTCGGCGCCGACGTCCAGCGTCTGGCCGCCGATCCGTTCCGTGCGCAGCACTCCACCCAGCCGATCGGCCGGGTCGAACACCGTGATGGTCGCATCCGGTCCAGCCGCGACCCGCAACCGGTATGCGGCCACCAGTCCCGAAATACCGCCGCCCACAACGGCATACGACACATTCACAGCGAATGCACCAGTGCCACTATGTCGGTGATGACGGACGGATCGGTGCCCGGCAGCACGCCATGGCCGAGGTTGAAGATATGGCCGGCCGCGCCCGCGTCGACCGCGCGCCTACCGTCCTCGACGACCGCGCGCGCCGCGCGCTGTGCCACGTCGAAGCCTGCCAACAACACGACGGGATCGAGATTGCCCTGCAAGGCGGTTCCCGGCTGCACGCGCGCGGCGGCGTCGGTCAGCGACGTCCGCCAGTCCACGCCCACCACAGTCGCGCCCGCCTGCGACATCGCGCCGAGCAGCTCGGCGGTACCCACCCCGAAATGTGTCATCGGCAACCCGGCCTCGGCGAGGGTGGCGAACACCCTGCTGCTGTGCGGCAGCACGTAGCTGCGGTAGTCGGCCAGCGACAGCGTGCCCGCCCAGGAGTCGAACACCTGAATTGCGTCCACCCCCGCTGCCACCTGGACCTGCAGGAATGCGATGGTCACGTCGGTCAGCGCGGTCATCAACGCGTGCCACGTCTCGGATTCGCCGAGCATCATGGCTTTGGTGCGTTCGTGATGCTTGCTGGGACCGCCCTCGACGAGGTACGAGGCCAGCGTGAACGGGGCGCCCGCGAAGCCGATCAGGGCGACGTCGCCGAGTTCGGCCACCAGTTGCGAGATCGCTTGCGCGACAGGGGCAACCTGTTGCGGTTCAAGCGGTTTGATCGCCTTCACGTCCGCGGTGCTGCGCACGGGATGCTGAATCACCGGTCCCACGTCGGGCACGATGTCGAGTTCGATGCCCGACGCCCGCAGCGGCACCACGATGTCGGAGAACAGGATTGCGGCGTCCACCCCGTGCCTGCGGATCGGCTGCAGCGTGATCTCGGTGATCAGCTCTGCGTCGAAGCAGGCCTGCATCATCGTGTTCTTGGCCCGAAGCTCCCGGTACTCGGGCAGCGACCGGCCGGCCTGCCGCATGAACCACACCGGCACGCGGCTGGGTTTGCGGCCGGTGGCTGCGGCCAGGTAGGGCGACTCGGGCAGCTCGCGGCGGGTACTCATCGTTCCCCAATGCTGCCATGCGCGCTGAGGTGTCTTGACCACGGTCACAGCAACCTGGGCCTGCATGGTCGCCTCCCGCACAAAATCGGCGCGCCTGCGCACAGACCAGCCAATATGGTCTAGCGTCAAACGGCATGACCACCGCCGAACCGGCTCAGTTCCGCGAAGCGGTGGCGGCGATGAATGCCACCACCGTACGGCCGGAAATCGAGCTCGGCCCGATCCGGCCGCCGCAGCGGCTGGCGCCATACAGCTATGCGCTGGGCGCAGAGGTCCGGCACCCCGAGACGGCCATCGTTCCCGAGCGGTCAGAAGGCGACGCTTTCGGCCGGCTGATCCTGCTGCACGACCCCGAAGGCGCCGAAGCGTGGGACGGCACGATGCGGCTGGTCGCCTACATCCAGGCCGACCTCGACCCGAGCGAGGCCCTCGATCAGTTGCTTCCGGACGTCGCGTGGAGCTGGCTTGTCGAGGCGCTGCAGTCGCGCGCCGAGCATGTCACGGCGCTGGGCGGCACGGTCACCGCCACCACGTCGGTGCGATACGGCGACATCTCCGGGCCGCCGCGCGCGCATCAACTTGAGCTGCGGGCTTCGTGGACGGCGACGACGCTGGAACTCGGCCCGCATGTGCAGGCATTCTGCGAGGTGCTCGAGCATGCGGCGGGGCTACCTCCCGCGGGGGTCACCGACCTGAGCTCCCGCACGCGCGCCTGACGATGGCGGATTCCTTGGCGGATGACTCCGCGACCGCCGAGACGGTCGAGCCGGAAGCCACCCCGCTGTTGGCGCCCCGCGACGGGGTTCCGCCGCTGTCGGTCAGCCGAAGCGAAATCGCAAGGGCTGCAGACTCTTTGGCTTCCGGCCACGGGCCATTCGCGGTCGATGCCGAGCGGGCGTCGGGTTTCAGATATTCCAATCGCGCTTATCTGCTGCAGATCCGCCGCGCCGGTGCCGGCACGGTGCTGATCGACCCGGTGAACCACGGCCACGACCCGATCGAGACGCTGGCGCCGGTCGCCGAGGTGCTGGCCACCGACGAGTGGGTGTTGCACGCCGCCGATCAGGATCTACCGTGTCTGGCCGAGGTCGGCATCACCCCGCCGAAGCTGTATGACACCGAGTTGGCGGGCAGGCTGGCAGGCTATGACCGGGTGAACCTGGCGGCGATGGTGCAACGGTTGCTCGGACTCCAACTGATGAAGGGCCACGGCGCCGCCGATTGGTCCAAGCGCCCGCTGCCGGACGACTGGCTGAACTACGCCGCGCTGGACGTCGAGGTGCTGCTCGAGTTGCGCGACGCGATCGCCGACGTGCTGGCTGAGCAGGGCAAAACCGACTGGGCAGCACAGGAATTCGAGTTCGTGCGGACATTCGAAGCCAATCCGACGCGACGAGATCGCTGGCGGCGCACGTCCGGCATTCACAAGGTGCGCAACCCGCGGGCGTTGGCGGCGGTGCGCGAGCTGTGGCAGACGCGTGATCACATCGCCCGCCGCCGCGACATCGCGCCGGGGCGGATCCTGCCCGACTCCGCGATCATCAACGCCGCGACCGTCAACCCGGACACCATCGAGAAGCTGACGGAGTTACCGGTGTTCGGCGGCAACCGGCAGCGGCGCAGTGCGCAGGTGTGGCTCGATGCGCTCGCCCGCGCCCGAACCGTGGACCCACCGGACGCGCAGGAGCCGTCCAATGGGCCGCCGCCGGCCTCGCGGTGGTCTCGGCGCAAGCCGGAGGCGGCGGTACGGCTGGAGGCGGCGCGCGCCGCGTTGACCGAAGTGTCACAACGGGTTTCGGTACCGTCGGAAAACCTGGTCTCTCCCGAATTGGTGCGGCGGTTGTGCTGGGACTGGCAGCCCGTCTCCGATACCACCGCCGCCGTCGACGACTTTCTGCGCGATGCAGGTGCGCGGCCGTGGCAGCGTGAGCTCGCGGTGCCCGTGTTGGCCGAGGCACTCAGTTCTGACGGCGAGCAGACGCAGAAGAGCGTTGCGGACTAGGTGAGCCGGTCGATGTGGGCCAGGAAGTGCTCCAGCACCGCGTCGGGCGCCTCGATCTGCGGCCAGTGCCCGATGTTGTCGTCGAGCATCACCACGTCGGGGTTGGGGATGACTTCGAGGTAGCGCTGCGCCATGTGCCTGCCCGAGTTCGGGTCGATGGGGCCGTCGATCAACCGCATCGGGACGGCCGTCTCGCGCATCGCGCGCACCCATCGATTGCGATGGGCGTACCGGTCGGTGACGAACCGGCCGACCTTGTGCGTCACCCGCTTGCCGTCGTTGTACTCGAGGATTTGGTGAAACAGGTCGAGCATTCGTCGCGATGGCTTGGTGTCGGGTCCGAACATCTCGTTGATCGTCGGTTCGATGATGCGCTTTGACAGCGGACTACCCTGCAGCGGACTCAGCAAGTCCCCCAACGGTGTTCGCGATAGCACCTTCTGCATCAGCCGCGGCGTGTAGGTCTCGTTGAACAGGCCGCCGTTGAGCCAGGTGATCGACTCGATCCGTAGCGCCCCGTAGCCATGTTGGCCGAACTCGTGTCGCGCCAGCAGCTCTTGGCCCACCGAGTCGCCGATGTCGTGGGCCAGGATGTGCGCCGAGTCGACACCGAAGTGCGCCAGCAACGCCTCATGCATGTCGGCGTGGTCGTGAACCGAGTACTGGTAGGCCGACGGCTTATCCGAGAATCCCATACCGAGCATGTCGGGCGCCACGACCGTGAACCGCTCGGTCAGCCTGTCCCAGATCAGCGACCAGTCCCACGAGTTGAACGGATAGCCGTGAATCAGCAGCAGATACGGTCCGCTGCCCTGCATGCGGTAGAAGACGTCGAACCCGAGGTAGTCGAAATACTGGCCGCCGGATTTCCAGCGCTCCAGTTCGGCATCCATATCGGCGAAGTCGGTGATCTGCGAGCCGACGACTAGTCGAGGCGTTCGCTGACCGCTGGCTCAGTCGCCGTCGCGCCGAGCGCGGCCACCCAGCCGGTGATCTGGCGGGCGATGTTGCGGTCGGTCAGGCCTACCCCGGCCAGCACCTCACCGCGCGAGGCCTGCGCGAAGAACTCCTGCGGCAACCCGACGTCGCGGCACGGCACGTCGATCTCGGCGTGCCGCAGCGCCGCCGATACTGCCGAGCCGACGCCGCCCGCGACGCCGTTGTCCTCGACCGTCACCACCAGCTTGTGTGCTCGGGCCAGGTCGCCGATGGCCTCGGGCACAGGCAGCACCCAGCGGGGGTCGACGACCGTCACGCCGATGCCCTGATTGCGCAGCAGTTCGGCGACCGCCAGCGCCATCGACGCGAACGGGCCGATGGCCACCAGCAGCACGTCGTCTGAGAAACCGTCCGCGGGTGCCGCGAGCACGTCGACGCCATCGCGCCGCTTGAGCGCCGGAATGTCTTCGCCCACATCGCCTTTGGGGAACCGAATGGCGGTCGGGCCGTCGTTGACGTCGAGCGCCTCGCCGAGTTCCTCCCGCAGCCGGGTTCCGTCACGCGGTGCGGCTACCCGCATGCCCGGCACGATGCCCAGCATCGACAGGTCCCACATTCCGTTGTGGCTTGCGCCGTCGGGGCCGGTGACACCGGACCGGTCCAGCACCATGGTCACCGGCAGCTTGTGCAGCGCGACGTCCATCATGACCTGGTCGAACGCCCGGTTCAGGAACGTCGAGTAGATGGCCACCACCGGATGCATGCCGCCCATCGCGAGCCCGGCCGCCGAGGTCATCGCGTGCTGCTCGGCGATGCCGACGTCGAAGAACCGGTCGGGGAAACGCTGCCGGAAGCTGCTCAGACCCGTCGGGCCGGGCATCGCCGCGGTGATCGCCACGACGTCGCGTCGCCGTGCGGCATAGCCGATCAGTGCGTCGGAGAACGCCGACGTCCAACCCGGCCCGGGCACCGACGTCGCGAGGCCGGTCTCGGGGTCGATCACACCGCACGAGTGCATCTGGTCGGCCTCGTCGTTCTCGGCGGGCGGGTAGCCCATGCCCTTGCGGGTCACGACATGCACGATCACCGGCGCATTGAAGCCGCGCGCCTGACGCAACGCGGTCTCCACCGCATGCTCATCGTGACCATCGATCGGGCCGACGTATTTCAGGCCGAGATCGGTGAACATCACCTGCGGCGACAGCGCGTCCTTGATGCCCGCCTTCACGCTGTGCAGGCACTGGTAGCAGAGCTCGCCGACCAGCGGCACGCCACGAAGGGCCCGCTTGCCTTCGTCGAGGACCTTCTCGTAGCCGGGCTGGAGCCGCAGTCCGGCCATGTGTTCGGCGAACCCGCCGATGGTCGGTGCGTAGCTGCGGCCGTTGTCGTTGACGACGATCACAACCGGCCTGCGCGCCGCGGCGATGTTGTTCAGCGCCTCCCAGCACATGCCGCCGGTCAGCGCGCCGTCACCGACGACTGCGACCACGTGTCGGTTGCGATGCCCGGACAGCTCGAACGCCTTGGCAAGGCCGTCGGCGTACGACAGCGCCGCGCTCGCGTGGCTGGACTCCACCCAGTCGTGCTCGCTCTCGCTGCGCGACGGATAGCCCGAGAGCCCGCCCTTCTTGCGAAGCGTGTCGAAGTCATGGCTGCGGCCGGTGATCATCTTGTGCACGTAGGACTGGTGGCCGGTGTCGAAGATGATCGGATCGTGCGGCGAGTCGAACACCCGATGCAGGGCGAGCGTGAGCTCCACCACACCGAGGTTGGGGCCGAGATGGCCGCCAGTCGCAGCGACCTTGTGGATCAGGAATTCGCGGATTTCCTGTGCCAGATCGCTGAGCTGCGACTGAGAAAGGTGCTGCAGATCGGCGGGACCGCGGATCTGTTCAAGCATTAGGCCAGTGTAGCCACGCGCCTGGACCTCAGTCCTGTCGAGACTGGTAGATGTCGGGCACACCATCGTGGTCCGCGTCCGTAGTTTCGAATTCATGGATTCGCCGGTAGGCGGCGTTGCGGCTCAACAACACAAGCGAAGCCAGTACACCTGCGATAACGGACCCGACCAGCACACCGATCTTGACGTCGTCGCCTGTCGCCGTGCCCTGTCCGAACGCCAGTTCACCGATCAATAACGAAACGGTGAACCCGATGCCGGCCAGCAACGACACGCCGAGCACGTCGCGCCAGGCGAGGTCGTCGTCGAGGCGCGCGCCGGTGAATTTGGCCAACAAGAACGCCGTGCCTGACACGCCGAGAGGTTTGCCGACGACCAAGCCGGCGATGACACCGAGTGTGACGGGATGCACAACCGCAGCGGTGAAACCAGACAGACCGCCGACCGTCACCCCGGCCGCGAAGAAGGCGAACACGGGCACCGCGAGCCCCGCGGACAGCGGCCGCATGAGGTGCTCGAAGGTCTCGGCCGATGCATGCTTGCCGATGACCGGCACAGTGAAGCCCAGCACCACTCCCGCGACGGTGGCGTGCACGCCGCTGGCGTGTACCAGCGCCCACGTCGCGAGGGCCAGGGGCACCAGCAGCCACCAGCGCCCGTACCCGCGCTGAACGGCCAACGCGAACAGTCCGCCCGGGATCAGGGCCAGCGCCAGCGGGGCCGCCGACAGGTGGTCGGTGTAGAAGAAGGCGATGACGATGATCGCGAGCAGGTCGTCGACCACCGCCAGGGTGAGTAGGAATGTCCGCAGCGCGCTCGGCAGATGGGTAGACAGAACCGCCAGCACCGCCAAGGCGAACGCGATGTCGGTGGCCGTCGGCACGGCCCAGCCCACCAGGTTCTCCTGGTGGCCGCCTGCGACGTTGATCGCGACGAAGATCGACGCGGGCACCAGCATGCCGCCGACCGCAGCCAGGATCGGCAGCGCGGCCCGGCGCGGGTCGCGCAGATCACCGGCGACGAACTCGCGCTTGAGCTCGAGGCCGACGACGAAAAAGAAGATCGCCAACAGGCCGTCGGCGGCCCACGCCGACACCGACAGGCGCAAGTGCAGCGATTCCGGGCCGACCGCGAAATCGGACATCCTGTCGTAGAGGTGCGACCACGGTGAATTCGCCCATCCCACAGCCACTCCCGCGGCGATCAACAGCAGCACACCGCCGACGGTTTCCTCGCGCAGAATCTCGGCGAACCGTTTGGCCTCCGACCACGACCCGCGCGTCAGCAAGCGAGTCTTTGCCGGGCGGTTGCTCATCGTGTGCCCTCCAGTCAGCCTCGTTGGACTGCCGACCAGCCTTCCCGGCACACCTCGGGCCAAGGTAGCAGCAAAAGGTAGCGCCCCGCGTCGCGATTTCGCGAGATACGGTCAGGCGCCATGATCATCGAACGACGGTGCGTTGTCGATGCTCCCGCCGAGCAGGTGTGGGCCCGCGTGGTCACGCCGGAAGGCATCAATGACGAACTGCGGCCGTGGATGACCATGTCGATGCCGCGCGGCGCCGAAGCCCTGACCGTCGACAACGTGCCGGTCGGCGTCCCGATCGGACGATGCTGGTTACGGCTGTTCGGTGTGCTGCCGTTCGACTATGACCTGCTGACCATTGCAGAACTGGAGCGCGGGCACGGTTTCGACGAGCAATCGACAATGATGAGCATGAGCAGATGGCGGCATCAACGCACGGTTACACCCGACGGCGACACGAAAACCGTTGTGCGCGACCGCATCACCTTCGAGCTTCGGGCGCCCTTGCGCCCCGCCACGCCGATCGTCGCCGCGGGACTGCGCGCCCTGTTCGGCCACCGGCACCGGCGCCTGCAGCGGCACTTCGACAGTGCCTAGCGACACGGGCAAATTCGAATAACCGCGTACAGCGGTGGCTACGGTGCACAATCGAGCAATGGCTGACATTGGCGTTGCGGCGCAGAAGCCACCGCTGGATCAGACCTCGAAGGCGATCATCTACGCGCTGCAGCGAGACGGCCGGCGGCCCTACTCGGCCATCGCCGAGGAGGTCGGAATCTCCGAGGGGGCGGTGCGCCAGCGCGTGCAACGCCTGGTCAGCACCGGCGTCATGCAGATCGTCGCCGTCACTGACCCCACCGAACTCGGCTTCGGCCGCGAGGCGATGATCGGGATCAGCTGTTCCGGCGACAGCCTGCTCGTCGCCGAAAAGCTCACCAAGATCGAAGAGATCGACTACGTCGTCCTGACCGCAGGCAGGTTCGACATCGTGGTCGAGGTGATATGTGAGGACGATTCGCAACTGCTCGACATCCTCAACACTCGCATCCGCTCGCTACCGGGTGTCTATCTTGCCGAAACGCTGGTCTATCTGAAAACGCTCAAGCAGCAATACAACTGGGGCACGCGCTAGGTCAGCAGGCCCAATTCACGGGCCCTGCGAACGGCGTCGCGACGCTTGGCGACGTCGAGCTTGGTCAATATCGCCGAGACGTGGTGATCGACGGTCTTGACCGACAAATACAGCCGCTCAGCCAGTTCCGCGTTCGTCATCCCCTCGTCGAGCAACCGGAGCACCTCGGTCTGGCGGGTAGTCAATCCGGCAGGGTTCGCCAGCGTCGCCGCGCGGCGACGGGCCGGCACCGCAGGCATTCCCTGCGCCCGCAGCTCGCGGCGAACCTTGCCTGCCACCGCGTCGGCGCCGAGCCGGTCCAGAATGTCCAATGCCCGCGCGGCCAGTGCGGGATCACCGGAATCCACCAGCGCGAGCGCAGCGTCGTACGGCATCGAACGACGGTGGAAGTCCTCGGCTGCGGCCTCGTACGCCCCGTCGAGCAACACCCGGTATGGCTCGGCCACCCCTACGACGTCGATGTTTTCACCCACTCGCCGAAGCCACACCGCCAACTCGCCACGCGACCACTCGAGGCCGGTGACGGGTCCTTCGGTCAGCATCTCACGGCATTCGGCCATCCGATCGTCGGGTTCGCCTGTCAGCCAGGTGAATTCGACGACCGCCGCCGCAACGGGCAACATCCGAAACGGTTCACCGAACCGGCATGCAAGCCGCCACGCCTCGTCGAGTGAAGCGCTGACCGTTCCGCCTTTACGCAATTGCACCAGCGCGCGGATGAGATGCGGCCAGGTGCGCGCCAGCGGAGCGCTCGGCCCGTCCAGGAGGCGGTCCGCCTCGGCGACCGCGTCATCCCATTCACCGACCATCAATTGCAGTCGCGCACGCGAACCCATCTGCCACACCCGGCAGATCGGCAGATCGTGTTCGTGCATCAGCGGAATGCTGACATCGAGCAGTTCGGCCGCGACGTCCAGCCTGCGCTGCTCGACATCGAAGTAGGTGATGTTGCTCCATCCGCCGGAATACAACTCGTCGATGTGCGTGGGGCCCGATTCGAGAATCGCGAGAATCTCGTCGCGACCGGAGCCGTCACCCTTGAGCACAACGCCGTAGTTTTCGATCAACCGAACCCGGATCATCAAGTCGGAATTGCCGGTCCTCTCGGCGATCTCGCGGGCACGGGCGATCAATGTGTTCGCGCGGTCGAGATCGGACGCTTGCACCGCCAGATAGGCCTGCATCGCGAACGCATGGCCGAGTTGCACCAGTTGGTCGGTATCCTCAGTTTTCTCGTCGAGCACCGTCATGGCTTGGGCCGCATGGCTTTCTGAGAGATCGCGGTGCGCGTTGTACCACTGGTAGACGGCCAGCGAGTGATGGTTTGCACTGACCGCGGCCGACTCCCCCAACTCTTGTCGAATCTGCATTGCCCGCTGGCAGGCGGTGATTGCGTCGGCCAACCGGTCGATGAGGTAGTACTCCCAGGCGAGCAGTTCGAGCAGCTCGGCTTCTTTCGCCTTGTCCAGTGGGCCACCGTGCTCGAGCGCGGTGGTGAAGAACTCACATGCCTGGGTGTGCGCGCCCGAACGCGCGGCGGCGATGCCCGCATCGCTGGCACATCGTCGGATCCGCTCGACGTCCCTGGCGCCCAGCGCATGATGCGTCAACACCGCCGAATCAGCATGTGCTGTCGCCTCATATGCGTCGAGCAGCCGTCGATGCAGACGCGGTTCTGCACCCGGCGGGATGACGCTGCGGATCGCCAGGCGGCACAGGTCGTGGCGGAAAGCCACGCCGCGGGAACTGCGCCGGATCAGCCCCGCGTCGGCTAGTGCGCGCGAAGCGGGCACCGTGACGCCCAGATCCGCCAGCAGGTAGTCGGGAATCGAGCCCGGCGAGCACGTCAGCAGATTGAGCAGATCCCACGCTGCCGAGTCGAGGCCGGCGGTGCGCTCCAGCACCGCGTCGCGCACCGTCGTCGGCAGGTCGTCGCCGTGATGGTCCAGCATCTCGCAGACAAAGAACGCATTGCCGCCGGTGATCTGATGCAGCCACACCGGATCGACAGGCCGCTCGCCGACGAGGCCCTGGACGGCGTGCACACTGAGCGCAGGCATGGCCAGCGAGTCGGCTCGTGCGGAGCGGGCGACGTCGCCGAGCAGCGCGCGCATGGGATGGCTCGCCCCGATCTCGTCGTCGCGCAGCATCCCGATCACCAGCGACCGCGTCTGCGAGATCCGTCTGAGCACAAACCGCAGCAGGTCGATCGTTCCCTGGTCGGCCCAGTGCAGATCGTCGAGCACGAAAACCGATGGCGCAGTTCGCAAGTCGTCGTTCACGGCGGCGAAGATGTCATAGGGCTGGTCGCCCTGCTCGAGCGCGGCCCTGGTGGCGGGTGCCAGGCGGTGCGCGAGGTCGTGAATCGGACCGAGTGGCCGCGGTGTTGGCAGCGGATCGCAGACGCCCCACAGCACACGTTCGTCGCGAACCCACCGCTCGACGAATGTCTCCACAAGCGACGTCTTGCCCGCCCCCGACTCACCGCAGAGCATCACCATACGGCCGCGACCGGTGCGCGCTTCGTCGCCGCGGGCCTGGAGTTCGGCGAGCTCATGATCACGCTCTGTGAGCTTCACAGCTGCCGATGATAGTGAACGCAGAGGTCGCTGAGCAGGCGAAATAGTCGGACTGGCAAAGATAGGGAACTTCTCCCCATGCCGATGTGACCGGATCGGCCGAACGTAGACCCCGACCGCGGTGCCCACCGCGAGCCGATCAACAGTCAGGAGAAGTCATGAAGCGCTATGTCATCGAGCGGGAGATCCCCGGAGCGTCCGAGCTGAGCGAAGCCCAGCTGGCCGAGATCGCCGCGAAGTCCAACGACGTCGTCGCGTCCCTTGGGGTGCCGTATCGGTGGATCACCAGCTACGTCGCAGGCGACAAGATCTATTGCATTCACGAAGCCGAAGACGACGACGCCATCCGAGAGCATGCCCGTCGCGGCGGCTTTCCCGCCAACGCCGTCACCGTCGTCGCCAACGAGTTCGGACCGCACACGGCCGAACAGGTCGCAACACACTGACCTACGGATCCATGCGGCGTGGCCGGTCAGAAACCGGCCACACGTATGGCAGATCGTCGGGTACGTCATTGAAGATCGGCCGATAGTGCGCGGGGTCCTTGCGAACCAGGGCCGACTGGTGACTGCGGTGGAAGGCCGGATCGCCCAACCACGGCGGCAGTTCACCGGCGGCTGCCAGATCCTGCTGCACCCGCGGCGACGAAAGGCCGGTGCCTTGCGTCAGATCGGCGACAAGGGTGCCGCTGCACGTGTCGGCGTTACCGAGGTCGCACCACACCGCGCAGATATCGAGCCCGTAACGGACCAGCGCCTCTTCGTACCCCGCCCACATCTTCGCGGCGGGGTGATGGCGCCATCCATAGCCTGCGACGGTGAGCGCACGCAACACCTGAATGGTCTCGACCCGCTGCTTGCCTAGCCGTCGCTTGTCGAGCACGCACGCGGTTGCGCCGAAGTCGGCGTAAGGCAGGAACGTCTGCACGCTATGCCCTGTCCGACTCGAGAATTTCTTTGAGCAGCTTGAGGTCTTTGGTGTTCGCGCGCTTCATCGCGCTTGCCATCATCGGAGCCACGATCGCCGAGAAGCCGGACGGCTCACCGCGATTGCGTAGCGTCATCCGCGTGGAATCGGTTGTGACGTCGGACCACTCGTACGTCGTCTCCATCGGAAACGGCCCTTCGGCGGTCCGCATGACGAAGCGCCTGTCAGGCTCGAACTCCACCACCTCGTAGGTGTACGTCAGCGTGCGGCCGAGGAATGCGGCGGTGAATTCGAACTGCGAACCCAGCTCCAACGAACGCGGTGTCTTCCACTGGACACCTTTGATGTTGACGTACCACGCCGGCGCGTTGTCAGGGTCAGCGGCGTAGGCGGCCACTTCCGGACGCCGTCGATGAATGACTGTCTCGACGGCCACGTCTACCCGCGCCATACCCAACCGCTACCACAGTTCGTCGCCGTTAGGCAGGCACTGGATCCGTCTCGCGTTCCCATGCTCGGTGTTTAGCCAGCGCCGAGGCGAAGGCCTCGGCGAACTCATCGGTGAGGTCGTCGGCGGCTGCGGCAGTCGACACCAAACCGTTCGACACGACGATGTCGGTGTCGTCGGCGAGCTGTTCGGGCAGGCCGAGTTTTCGCACCAGGTCGACGCCGGAACCGAAGGCCCCGACGGCCTTGAGGTGTTTGTACGCCTCGGTGATGAAATGCATTGCGTAGCCGTCCTTCGACAGCGTTTCCACCGAGTCGGGCCCGCACGGCACCACCACCGCGTCATAGAGCACGGACGCCATCGTGGTGATCGCCCGATCGACAGCGATTTCGCCGCCCGACCCACCGGACAACGTGCCACCAGCAACCGGGGCAAGCACCTCGACGATCGCACCGTATTCCGACATCGCGTTCTTGAATCGCTCCACGCCTTTCACGTCGACACCGTCGGCGGCCAGCACCGCGATCTTGCGGGTGGCGATGCTGTCGGTCGCGGTGTTCAGCTGTGACAGCGCCGGTGAGGCAGGCATCTTGTCCTCGACCGGCTCCTCGGCGGGTTCGGGCAGCCCCAGCTTTCCGGCGACCCTGGTCGCCAGCTCGTGGTCGACGAGATTGAGCTGATCGACGACCCTGGCACGGATCTCGCGTGTTTCGACCTTGCCCAATTCGAACGCGTACGCCTCGACGATGTGTGTGGCCTCGACCGGCGACATGCTCTTCCAGAACATCCGGGCTTGGCTGTAATGATCGGCAAAGCTCTTGGCACGCTGGCGGATCTTGTGGCCGTCGACCTTCTCGGTGTAGTGCCGGAACACACCCTCGTCGGCCAGTGCCGGGCAGCCGCCGCCCAGGGTATTGGGGAAGTAACTGGTTCTGCCCTGCGGCACTGCGTGCTGACCGTAGCCGTCCTGCTGGTTGGTGCGGACGTCGGCCAGCGGCCGGTTGACCGGCAGTTGCGCGAAGTTCGGACCGCCGAGCCGGATCAGCTGAGTGTCCAGGTAGGAGAAATTGCGGAACTGCAGCAGCGGGTCATTGGTGAAGTCGATACCGGGCACCACATTGGCAGTGTGGAATGCGACCTGCTCCGTCTCGGCGAAGAAGTTGGTTGGATTGCGGTTGAGTACCATCTTGCCCACCGGCCGAACCGGAACCTGTTCTTCTGGAACGAGTTTCGTGGCGTCCAGCAGATCGAAATCGAAGTTGAACTCGTCGCTCTCCGGGATCAGTTGCACGCCGAGTTCCCACTCCGGGAAGTCACCCGCCTCGATCGCCTCCCACAGATCCCGCCGGTTGAAGTCGGGGTCTTTACCCGCGACCTTCTGGCATTCGTCCCAAACCAGCGAATGCACGCCGAGTTTCGGCTTCCAATGGAACTTCACGAACGTGCCTTCGCCCTTGGCGTTGACGAGCCGGAAGGTATGTACGCCGAAGCCCTCCATCATTCGGTAGCTGCGCGGCAGCGCGCGGTCTGACATCAGCCACATGATCGTGTGCAGCGTCTCAGGCTGCAGCGAGACGAAGTCCCACAGTGTGTCGTGTGCCGACTGCGCCTGCGGAATCTCGTTGTGCGGCTCCGGTTTGACGGCGTGCACGAAGTCGGGGAACTTGATGCCGTCCTGAATGAAGAACACCGGGAAGTTGTTTCCCACGAGGTCGTAATTGCCTTGCTCGGTGTAGAACTTCGTCGCAAAGCCACGCACATCGCGAACCGTGTCGGCTGACCCGCGCGATCCCGCGACCGTCGAGAACCTCACGAACACGGGCGTCTGGGTGCCGGGGGTGGTCAGGAACTTCGCCGCCGTGTATTCGGCCAGCGAATCGTCGTAGGGCTCGAAGTACCCGTAGGCGCCCGCGCCGCGGGCGTGCACTACGCGTTCGGGAATGCGCTCGTGGTCGAAATGGGTCATCTTCTCGCGAGCGTGAAAGTCCTCGAGCAGCGTGGGTCCTCGTTCGCCGACCGTCAGCGAGTCGTCGGTGTGGTCGACCCGGACACCCTGCTGGGTGGTCAGGTAGCCGGTCTCCCGGCTGACGCGCGAAGCGTCGAGTTGGTCTTGCTTTGCGTTTTGCCCGTTGTCAACCATGGCGGGCGGGTACCCAACATCAGCGCGTGAGAACCGCGACGCATTCGACGTGATGCGTCAGCGGGAACGAATCGAACACCCGCAGGTCCTCCACGGAGTACCCAGCGCCCAGATAGAGCCCGATATCGCGGGCAAAGGACGCGGCCTCACAACCGATGTGAATCACCCGCGGCACCTCGGCAGCAGCCAGCATGTCGATCACCTCGCGGCCGGCCCCGGACCGCGGCGGGTCGAGCACCGCGACGTCGGCGCGCTCGGTCTGCGTCGACAACGCACGGCGCACAGAGTCCGTCACCACGGACACCCAACCGAGGTCGGCCATCGCGGCCCGCGCCGACCGCGATGCACCCCGCGAGGTGTCCACCGTGACGACTTTGCCCCGCTCCCCGACTCCCTGCGCCAACACAGCCGCGAAAACCCCTGCGCCGCCATACAAATCCCACGCCGTCATGCCGGGGTCGAGCTGCGCCCAGCCCGCCACCAGCTCGCTGTAGACGGCTGCGGCGTCACGGTGCGACTGCCAGAACGCCGTTACCGGCACCCGCCAGACCCGCTCACCCACGCGCTGCACGGCCTCGTACCGGCCCTCGGCCACCAGCGTCGTGGTCTTGCGCCCGGTCCGCGGCCCCGACTGCACGATGTGGCGCTCACCGTCATCGTCGACAACGACGTGCAGTTGCGCGCCAGGCGGCCACCTCCAGTCGTTCAGGCCGTCGAGCATGCCTGCCGGAAGCTGCGCGCAGTCGAGCTCGGTGACCAGCTCCGAGCTGTGGTAGCGATGGAAGCCCGCCGTTCCCTCCGCCGTGGTGTCCAGCCGCACCCGCGTCCGCCATCCCGTCGCTTCGCCATCACCGACCGGCTCGGCGACGGCGGAGTCCTCATCGAGCCACTGGTAGCCGCCCAGCCGGGCCAGCTGGTTGGCGACGACCGCACCCTTCAGCCTGCGCGTCGCCTCGGGTTGCGCGAACGCCAGATCGCAGCAACCCGCGCCGTCCACACCCGCGATCGGGCACAGCGAGTCGACACGATCGGGTGACGGCTCGATCACCTCGACAACGTCGGCGTGCCAATAGGATCCGTGGTCGCCTACCACACGGACCTTCACCGTTTCACCCGGCAGCGCGTAGCGCACGAACACGACCCGACCCTCGTGGCGCGCCACGCAACTACCGCCGTTGGCGGGAGGCCCTGCGGTCAGCGTCAGTTCCTCGGGCCAGGACGGTGCCTCTTCGACCTGTTCGCTCAATCCAAAAAGCCCCTGCGCGCATCGCCAGGAGCCGCATGCGGCTGCAGCGTCTTGATCCGCTCAGACGAACTCAGTTGCCACGGAACCGAAGTCACCATCACGTTCGGCTCGAACAGCAGCCTGCCCTTCAATCGAAGCGCACTCTGGTTGTGCAACACCTGTTCCCACCAATGCCCCACCACATACTCGGGGATGAACACCGTGACGACGGTGCGCGGCGACTCCCTGCTGATCCGCTTGACGTAATCGAGCACGGGGCGGGTTATTTCCCGATACGGCGAAGCAATCACCTTGAGCGGCACGCTGATATCGCTGTCCTCCCACCGATGCACCAGCTCGCGCGTCTCGCCGTCGTCGACGCTGACAGTGATCGCCTCGAGGACATCGGGCCGGGTCGCGCGGGCGTAGGCCAGCGCCCGCTTTGTGGGCATGTGCAGTTTGGACACCAGCACGACGGCGTGGTTGCGGCTGGGCAACACCATGTCATCACCCTGTTCCTCGGCTTGCTGCTCGAGCTCGTGGGCGACGGTGTTGTAGTGCCGGTGAATGGATTTCATGATGATGAACAGCGCGCCCATCGCCAGGATCGCAATCCACGCGCCCGCGACGAACTTCGTCACCACCACGATGACCAACACCGTGCCGGTGCACAGGAAACCGATTGTATTGATCACCCGGGACCGCATCATGTGGGCGCGTACGGCGGAGTCGGTTTCGGTGCGCAGCAGCCGCGTCCAGTGCCGGACCATGCCGATCTGGCTGAGCGTGAACGACACGAACACGCCGACGATGTAGAGCTGGATCAGCGCGGTCACCTCGGCGCGGAACGCGACCACGAATGCGATCGCCGCGAACGCGAGAAACAGGATGCCGTTCGAGAATGCCAGCCGGTCGCCCCGGGTGTGCAGCTGCCGCGGCAGGTAACTGTCCTGCGCCAGAATCGATCCCAACACCGGGAATCCGTTGAAAGCCGTGTTGGCGGCGAGGATCAGGATCAGCGCGGTCACACCGGCGATCAGGTACAGCCCGACCGGGAAGTCGTGGAACACGGCGTCGGCCAACTGCGCGATCAGCGTCTTCTGGTGATACCCGGGGGGTGCGCCGACGAGCTGTTCCGTGGTCTCGGCAACCTTGGCACCAGTCGCTTTGGCCAACAGGATGATGCCCATGAACAGGGACACCGCGATGACGCCAAGCAGCAGCAGAGTGGTCGCGGCGTTGCGGGACTTGGGTTTCTGGAATGCAGGCACCCCGTTGCTGATCGCCTCGACGCCGGTCAGCGCCGCGCAACCGGACGAGAATGCGCGCGCCACCAGAAACACCATCGCGAATCCGAGCACGTCGCCGTGTTCGGATTGCACCGAGAACGAGGCGGATTCGGCCCGCAGCGGGTTGCCGAGCACGTAGATCTGGAACAGCCCCCAGGCCAACATGATGTACATGCCGATCATGAACGCGTAGGTGGGCACCGCGAACGCGGTGCCGGACTCCCGGATGCCACGCAGGTTCAGCGATGCCAGCACCAGGATCGCGATGACCGCGAACAACACCTTGTGATGGTTGATGAACGGCACAGCCGAGCCGATGTTGGCCATCGCAGAAGCCATCGACACCGCAACCGTGAGCACATAGTCCACCAGCAGCGCGCTGGCCACCGTCAAGCCCGCGGTCGGGCCGAGATTGGTGGTGACGACTTCGTAGTCGCCGCCGCCGGACGGGTACGCGTGCACGTTCTGCCGGTAACTGGCGATCACGACGAGCATGACCGCGGCAACGGCCAGCCCGATCCACGGTGCCATCGAGTAGGCGGTCAGGCCGGCAACCGAGAGCACCAGGAAGATTTCCTCGGGCGCGTAAGCCACCGACGACAGCGCGTCGGACGCGAACACCGGCAGCGCGACGCGCTTGGGTAGAAGCGTGTGGGCGAGCTTGTCGCTGCGAAACGGCCTTCCGAGAACCAACCGGCGCGCAGCGGTCGAAAGCTTGGACACGAGTGCCAAGAGTAAGCCCGACGGCCGTTGCCCGTCGGAAAGCGGTAGCGTTCCGTGTGCGCGGGTTCGCCACAGACATGCCGGAAAGGACCGTCAGGTGCGTGTAGTGGTCATGGGATGCGGCCGGGTGGGCGCTTCACTGTCGGACAGCCTGGCCCGGATCGGCCACGACGTGGCGGTCATCGATCGCGACAGCACAGCATTTCATCGCCTCTCCCCCGAGTTCCCCGGCGAGCGGGTGCTCGGCATGGGATTCGACCGCGACGTCCTGCTGCGGGCGGGCATCGAAGAGGCCGGCGCCTTCGCCGCCGTCTCGTCGGGCGACAACTCCAACATCATCTCGGCGCGAGTGGCGCGCGAGAACTTCGGCGTCGAGCGTGTCGTGGCCCGCATCTACGACGCCAAGCGCGCCGCAGTCTATGAACGCCTCGGGATCCCGACGGTGGCCACCGTGCCGTGGACGACCGACCGGCTGCTCAACCTGCTGACCCGGGAAACCGAGACCACCAAGTGGCGCGATCCGACGGGCAACGTCGGCGTGACCGAGCTGGCGCTGCACGAGGACTGGGTCGGTCATCGCGTCACCGCCCTCGAGACGGCCACCGGCGCGCGCGTGGCGTTCATGATCCGGTTCGGTGCGGGCCTGCTGCCCGACCCCAAGACCGTCATCCAGGCGGGCGACCAGGTGTACATGGCCGCGATCGCCGGGCACATCGCCGAAGCCTTGGCGATTGCGGCGCTGCCGCCCAGCGAGGACGTGGAGGGGTCGTGAAGGTCGCTATTGCCGGGGCCGGCGCGGTCGGCCGGTCGATTGCCCGTGAGCTCGTCGAGACCCACGAGGTCACCCTGTTGGAGCGCAACCCCGACCACATCGACGTCGATGCGATCCCGGCCGCGCACTGGCGCCTTGGCGACGCGTGCGAGCTGAGCCTGCTGGAGTCGGTCAAGCTCGAGGAGTTCGACGTCGTGATCGCCGCAACCGGCGACGACAAGGTCAACGTGGTGGTCAGCCTGCTCGCCAAGACCGAGTTCGCGGTGCCGCGGGTGGTGGCCCGCGTCAACGACCCCCGCAACGAGTGGTTGTTCGACGACAGCTGGGGCGTGGACGTCGCGGTGTCCACGCCGCGCATGCTGGCGTCACTCGTCGAGGAGGCCGTAGCCGTCGGTGACCTGGTGCGGCTGATCGAGTTCCGCAAGGGCCACGCCAACCTCGTCGAGATCACGCTGCCCGACGACACGCCGTGGGGCGGCAAGCCCGTCAAACGGCTGGAGCTGCCGCGCGACGCCGCGCTCGTGACGATCCTGCGCGGACCACGAGTGATCGTGCCCGAGGCCGACGAACCACTCGAGGGTGGCGACGAACTGTTGTTCGTGGCCACCACAGAGGTCGAGGACGCGCTGCAGGAACTGCTGCTGCATCCGCAGTCGCGCTGAGCCTCAGCGCGACGAGTAGGCCGGCGGCGGGGTCGGGCGGTCGTGGCAGCGGGCCGCGGCGGCAGGGGTGACGCGGCTGAGGTCGCATTGCGCGTTGCGGATACCGAGCGCAGAAATCAGCCCGGCAATCACGAACAGCGCGGCCGTCACCAGCGCGCCCTGCCGAAAACCGTCGAAATCGACTGTGCCACCGATAATTACGCCCGTTAACGCAACCGCGATCAGGCCTGCGATTCGGGACACGGCGTTGTTGATCGCCGAGCCGATCCCACTTTGCGCGGGATCGACGGCGGCCAGGATCGCTGCGGTCAGCGGCGACACCGTGATCGTCAGGCCCAGCCCGAACACCACCACGCCTGGCAGCAACTGCGTGACGAAGTTGAACGGTTCGTGCGCTGTCGCCATCCAGAGGAATCCGCCCGCAGCGATCAGCGGGCCGACCGCCATGAACAGCCGCGGCCCGTGCACGCCCGCCAGCGTGCCGAACCGGCGGGCCAACAAGAACGACAGCACCGGCACCGGCAGCGTCGCCAACCCCGCCTCGGTTGCCGACAACCCCGCGGCCTCTTGCAGGAACAGCGCAACGATCAAGATCCCGAGCGACACCGCTGCATAGAGGAACACCGTGGCCAGGTTGCCCACCGCGAAGTTGCGGGCGGCGAAGATATGCAGCGGCATCATCGGATGCGGGGTACGGCTCTCCCACCACGGGAATGCGGCAAGGCATACCAACCCGATCACCAGACCAGCGAGCACAGGCGGATTCGAGAACCCAAGCCGTTGTCCTTCGATGAGCGCGTACACCGCGCCGGTCAGCCCGACCGCGTTGAGCGTCGCGCCGACCACGTCGATGCGCGCCGACCGGTCGCCCTTGTCGGTCGGCAGTTTCGCCGCCAGGTAGAGCGTGGCCACCAGCGGCACGATGTTGACGCCGAAGATCCACCGCCAGCCGACCGCGTCGACCAGCAGCCCTCCGAGCAGCGGGCCGACCACGAACGCGGTGCCCGTCCACGCGGTCCATGTGCCGATGGCGCGGGCCTGCGCGGCGCCCGAGAACCGCGCGTTGATCATCGCGAGCGAACTGGGCACCAGAAACGCGGCGCCGACGCCCTGCACGCATCGCGCGGCGACGAGGATCCAGCCGCTTGGTGCGATTGCACACATCACCGAGGCGACGCCGAATATCGCGACGCCCATTCGCAATACGGCCAGTCGGCCGAACTGGTCGGATATCGCGCCTGCGACCAGGATCAGCGCCCCGAGGGTGAGCAGATAGCCGTCGAGGACCCACTGCTGCAACGCAAGGCCGCCACCGAACTCCCTGCCGATCGCGGGCAGGGCGAGGTTGACGACCGAACCGTCGAGAAACGCGACGAACGAGGCCAGCACCGCGACCGCGATCAGCGGCCGGTCGGCACCCGTGTCAGTGGGCATCGGGTTGGGCGACGTCCCCGTGTTCCTCGGCGGTCTTCGCGGTTTCCGCGTGATGCGCGTGCAGCGCCCGCTGGGCGGTCCTGATGGCCAGATACGTCACGAGCGCGGCCACCGCGGTCAGCGGCCAGCCCATCGCGATGCGCGCGATGCCCAACCAGCCCGTCTGGTTGGCGTCATACAGGTGCTGCTGCACCACGAATCGCGAGGCGAACACCAGCACCCACACAACCGTCGCGAGGTCGAACGCCACCACCGCTTTGCGCAGCCCGCGCCAGTCGCGGTCGTGCGAGTTGACCCAGCCCCAGATGTAGCCGACGGCCGGGCGCCGAATCAGGATCGAGACCCCGAAAACGATTGCCCAGAACAACGACATCCAGATGCCGAGCAGAAAGTAGCCCTTCGACTCGCCCACCATGTAGGCGATCGCGGCGCTGATGCCGACGCCGATGAAGCCGGAGATCGCCGGCTGAGCGGACTCGCGTCGGATGAGCCGCCAGATCAGGATCAGCGCCGCCACTCCCAGGGCCGCGCAGATGGCGGGCAGTAGCCCGAATGCGGTTGATACGGGAACGAATACGACGACGGGCAGCGACGAGTAGATCAGGCCGCTGATGCCGCCCATCTGTTCGAGGACGGCGTTCGCTTTGTGCTGCTTCCCCGGTTCAGGTCCGGGGTCGGTCACTTCTGAATCTCGTAGTGCGGGTTGTACATCGCCTTGCCGCCGTTGTCGAGCTTGCCGATCCGGCCGTGCACCCGCAATGTGCGGCCGGACTCGATACCGGGGATGCGGCGCTGACCGAGCCAGACGAGCATCACCGAGTCGGTGCCGTCGAACAGTTCGGCCTTGACACCGCCGGAGCAGCCCTTGCCGTTGCATTCAACGCTGCGCAGTGTGCCGACCATCGTGACTTCTTGGCCGCGGTGACAGTCGATCGCCTTTTGGGCGCCGGTACTGGCGGCCTCGTCGCTGAGCTCTTCTACGTCGAGTTGCTCCGGGTCCTCCGTCAGCCGGCGGGTGAGCCGGCGCAGATACCCTTCGGCCGTAGCCATGGCCTCTCCTGACTTTTGCAGATCCACCATGGATCTACCCAATCCAACGCCACGGTAGACCTCTTGGTTCCGATATGCCACGCGGGGCCGGGTCGCCACGCCGACGACTCGATGAACAGGGCACGATCATCTGATGGCGGTCAATCTGCGGGGCGTCACGACGGTTCTGCTGCCCGGCACAGGATCCGACGACGACTACGTCTACCGGGCGTTTTCCGACGCTCTGCACGATGTCGGCGCCGTCGTCATGGCGCCTTCGCCGCGGCCGGAACGGCTCATCGACGGCTACCGCGACGAGCTCGACAACGCCTCGCGTGGCGGCCCGATCGCTGTCGGCGGGGTATCCATCGGCGCCGCGGTGGCCGCGGCATGGGCGCTGGCTCATCCGCGTCACGCGGTCGCCGTGTTGGCGGCCCTGCCCGCCTGGACGGGCGACCCGGATACCGCGCCTGCGGCGCTGGCCGCGCGACACTCGGCAGAGATGCTGCGGCGCGACGGGCTGGCGTCGGCCACTGCGCAGATGCGGGCGGGCAGCCCGGCGTGGCTGGCCGACGAGCTGACCCGGTCCTGGGTCGGGCAATGGCCCGCGCTGCCAGACGCGATGGAGGAGGCGGCCCGGTTCGTCGCACCGACGTGCGGCGAGTTGGAGGGGTTGACCGCGCCGATGGGTGTGGCATCGGCCACCGACGACCCGATACATCCGGTCGAGGTCGGCATCGAATGGGTCGCGGCCGCACCGCGCGCGGCACTGCGCACCGTCACGTTGGACGAAATGGGCGCGAATCCGTCGGTGCTCGGCGCCGCGTGCCTGGCCGCACTGCTCGACGCTTGAGCCCTTGCGATTTCGGCGCGTTTACCGTCGCTGAGCGTGGATTACCGCGCCGAAATCGCTAGCCGCCGGTGATCGTGCGCAGCTGCTGCATGGCCGTCCCGAGCTCGCTGCGGCGCGCTGCGGGCTGCGGGGGCTGCTGCGCAGCCTGCTGGGCCTGTTGCAGCTGCTGCTGCGCGGCCTGTTCGGCGGCCGCGCGCAGTTGCGCTGCCATCGGTTCCGGCAGCTGCACCTGCAGTGGAGTGCGAACCGGCAACGGGGTGTCTCCGCGCCGAACGACGGTGTCCGCCAGGGCATTTCGCGCCTCGTCAGTCAGCGCCGCAATCTTGTCCTGCGGGCCGTTGACCACGCACCGGATCATCCAGCGGTAGCCGTCGACACCGATGAACCGCACGACGCCTGCCGGTTGGTCCGGTTCGGGCTTCGATACGCCGACCACCTCGCGACCCCACGGGCCGTCCTCGATGCGGACCTCGGGCACGTCCTTGCGCAGCGAGTCCGCCAGCTCGGTGGCGACTTCCCGCCACAGCCCCGCCGTCTTGGGCGCGGCGTAGGCCGCGATGGTGAACCGGCCGTTGGGCGTCACCACCCACACGGCGCTGGGCACACCCACCTCGGTGAGCTCAACCTGTACCTGACCGGCCTCGGGCATCGGGATCAGGACCGAACCCAGATCCAGCCTGCCAAGTGCCGCTGTCGACGGGTCGTCGAAGTCGTCGACGTCGAACGGGCCGTCGAGTTCTTCGTCGACCGGGTCGCCCGTCAGGTCGTCGTCGGGATCGCTGTGCTTTCCGAATGCCATCTCACAAACTCGCATGTCCGCCGGAGGAACCGTGGCCACCGTCGCCACGGGTTGTGTCGGCCAAGCCGGCCTCGTCGAAAGACGTCACCTCGACCAACTCTGGCAGCTCGACCCGTTGCACAAGCAGTTGGGCGATCCTGTCTCCCCGGTTCACGACGATCGGCGTCTCCGGGTCCAGGTTGATCAATGACACCTTGATCTCACCACGGTAACCGGCGTCGATCGTGCCGGGGCTGTTGACGATCGAAAGGCCCACGCGCGCAGCCAAACCCGAACGCGGATGCACGAGCCCGACCATGCCGTGCGGGATGGCGACGGCGATGCCGGTCGGTACCAGCGCCCGCTGACCGGGCGCCAGCTCGACGTCGAGCGCGCTGAACAGGTCGACGCCCGCGTCGCCGTCATGAGCACGGCTGGGCATCGGCAATTCACGATCCAGGCGCACGACCGCCAGAGAAGTGGACACGACGTCAGAGATTACTCTTGGCCGCGTGTCCGACACGCGCGCCACGTCGCAAACCGTTCGCTACCGCGAACGGTTGGCTGTGCCTTGGTGGTGGTGGCTGCCGGGACTTGGGCTTGCCGGCCTGATCGCGTTCGAAGTCAACATGGGCGTGCCCGCGCTGCCGGCCTGGGTGCCGTTTGCGGTGCTGTTGCCGGTCGCCGCCGTCGTGCTGCTGTGGTTCGGCAAGACCGAGGTGAGCGTTGTCGGCGGGACGGGCGGCACCGAGTTGTGGGTCGGCGCGGCACATCTGCCGGTCACCGTGATCGAACGCTCGGCCGAAGTGCCGAAAACAGCGAAGTCGGCAGCGCTCGGGCGCCAGCTCGACCCGGCCGCCTTCGTCGTACACCGGGCATGGGTAGGTCCCATGGTTCTGCTGATCCTCGACGATCCCGATGATCCGACGCCGTACTGGCTGGTGAGCTGCCGCCATCCTGACCGGGTGCTCGCCGCGCTGCGCGCCTGAGCCGCTCAGGCCGCGCAGTCGGTGCAGATCATCACGCCGTTCTTCTCGCTGGCCAGTCGGCTGCGGTGATGCACCAGAAAGCAGCTCGAGCACGTGAACTCGTCGGCCTGCTTCGGGATCACCCGCACAGACAGTTCCTCGCCGGATAGATCGGCGCCGGGCAGCTCAAAAGACTCAGCGGACTCGGACTCGTCGACATCTACGACCGCAGACTGGGCCTCGTTACGCCGCGCCTTCAGTTCCTCCAGCGAATCCTCGGAAACGTCGTCGGTTTCAGTGCGCCTCGGGGCGTCGTAATCGGTAGCCATCTTCCTCGTCCCCTCCGTCAAACCTTGCAGCAGAGCTTTGTACCAGCGTCGAACGCATTCCCCAAACGATTCGTGCCCGTTCTGACACCCGTTACAGTGTGATTTACGTCACAGTGTAGATCCGACCGCAGGAAGGGCCGCTTGTCTTTGGCCTTAGAGTGCAGGCGTGGTCGCGCAAATCACAGACGGTACCGCGTTCGACAAGCGCGGTCGGCCCTTTCGCCGGCGTAATTACCTGCCTGGCATCTTGCTGTTCGTCGCACTCGCGGTGGTGACGCTGCTGGTGTGGGTGATGGCGCTGAGCAGACCGCCCGATGTCCATGAGGCGACCATCTGCAACCCGCCTCCGCCCCCGGCTGACCCGTCCGCCCCGGCGCCGAAGCTGGGCGAACAGGTGACCCGCGCGGACATGACCGACGTGACGCCCGCCAAGCTCTCCGACTCCAAGATTCGCGTGCTCAACGCCAGCGGCCAGGGTGGCCAAGCCGCCGAGGTGGCCGGCGAGCTGCGTGACCTGGGATTCGCCGAACCAGCGGCAGGCAATGACCCCGTGTACACCAACACTCGGCTGCAGTGCATCGGCCAGATCCGCTTCGGTCCGTCCGGGCGCGCCGCCGCAGCGGCGGTGTGGCTCGTGGCGCCCTGCACGGAGCTGTTCCAGGACCAGCGCGGTGACGACACCGTCGACCTGGCGATCGGCACCGAGTTTTCGGAGTTGACCCACAGCGACGACATCGACGCAGTGCTGGCGAGCCTGCGGCCCGACGCCACCCAGCCAGCCGATCCCACGCTGCTGAAGAAGATCCACACCGCCACCTGTTGACGTCGAATTGCGCTGGAATCGGCGGGAATTCGCGTTACAAGGCGCCCGAACGACGCAAGGTGTCGGCCAGTGCCTCGGCGATGCCCGGCGCAGCGGCCATGATCCGTCCTGCCGTGCGATCGGCCGCAGGCAATCGCAGCGTCGCGCCGGCCTCCGCCGCGATCAGCGCGCCTGCGGCCCAGTCCCAGACGTGCACGCCGTCCTCGTAGTACGCGTCGAGCGCGCCCGCGGCCACCATGCACAGATCGAGTGCAGCCGAGCCGATCCGTCGCACATCGCGCACGGCAGGCAGTAACCCGGTGAGAATCTCCGCCTGCCGCGCACGCTCCTCGCGCGAGTAGGAAAACCCGGTGCCTACCAACGACATTGACAGCTCGACGGCCGCGCTCGAGCGCAGTGATGTCGCTACCCCGTCGCGCCGCACGTGTGCACCGTGTCCCAACGCCGCGGAGTACAGCAGCCCGGCAGGCACGTTGGCGACGGCTCCGGCCAGCGACACACCGCCGCGCTGCACAGCCACGGACACCGCGTAGTTCTCGATCCCGTAGACGAAGTTGACCGTGCCGTCGATGGGGTCGAGCACCCAGGTCAGGCCGTCGCGACCGGTCGGGCCGCCTTCCTCCTCGCCGAGGATGGCCTCCCCCGGCCGCAGTTCGGCCAGCCGGTCGCGCAGCAGCCGCTCGGTTTCGGTGTCGACGACGGTGACGGGGTCGGTTGGCGTGCTCTTGGCCCGTACCGTGGCGCCGCCGCCCGGCGGGGGACTGCCGAAAACCTCGACGCGCCGCCGGAGGACGAACTCGGCGGCCTCCGTCGCCAGCTGCTCGGCGATCGAGCGCAACAGGACGGGATCGGTGTCGTTTTGCGTCACGGTTCCATCGCAACACATTCCCGTTAATCGGTTGGGCGACTGGGCCCCGCGCGCAACGGGACACGCGAGGTTTCCCGAGCTACTAGTGTGTGGGTCGCGTCGCACCTGCCCGCGTCTGGAGGAGCCCTCATGACCGCCACCGATTCACCCGCCGCGGACCCCAGCACCAACGGCGGCGCGCAACGCCGCGGCTTCGGCATCGACGTCGGCGGCAGCGGCGTCAAGGGCGGCATCGTCGACCTGGACACCGGGCAGCTGATCGGCGAGCGCTTCAAGCTGGAGACCCCGCAACCGGCCACCCCGGAGTCGGTCGCCAAGACGGTCGCCGCGGTCGTCAGGGAGTTCGGGTGGACCGAAAAGCTCGGCGTCACCTATCCCGGCGTGATCACCGACGGGATCGTGCGCACCGCGGCCAACGTCGACAAGCGCTGGCTCGGCGTCAACGTCCGCGAGGCGTTCGCCACCGCGCTCGACGGCCAGCAGGTGACGGTGCTCAACGACGCCGATGCGGCAGGCCTGGCCGAAGAGAAGTTCGGCGCAGGCCGGGACAACTCCGGGGTCATCGTGCTGCTGACATTCGGCACCGGCATCGGCTCGGCGGTGATCCACAACGGCGTACTGCTGCCCAATACCGAGTTCGGCCATCTCGAGGTCGGCGGTAAAGAAGCCGAGCACCGCGCGGCGTCCTCGATCAAGGAGAAAAAGGGCTGGAGCTACGAGCGCTGGACAAAAGAGGTGACCAGCGTCCTCATTGCCATTGAGAACGCAATCTGGCCCGACCTGTTCATCGCCGGCGGCGGAATTTCCCGCAAGGCTGACAAGTGGGTTCCGCTGTTGAAAAACCGCACGCCGGTGGTGGCCGCGGCGCTGCAGAACACCGCAGGCATCGTCGGTGCGGCGATGGCCGCCGACGTCGACGTCACCGCTACTGCCAAGTAGCCAGCGCACCGACGCGCCAAATTTGCCGCTCAACACGGCTGTACCTCACACTGTCGTTACAATGGTCGACGGCGGCCGCATCCCGGATAGCGGCGAGATCAACCGCCAATATTCGACATAGCCGACGCTTTTCGATGGTGCACGACCGTGCCCGTCGGATTTTGCAAGACCGAAAGGGTGTACGTGGCAGCGACAAAGGCACGCCCGGCGACCGATGAGCCGGTGAAGCGCACCGCTACCAAGACCCCCGCCAAGAAGGCTTCCGCGGCGGTGAAGTCAGCCAATGGCTCCGCCCCGGCGAAGCGGGCCACCAAGGCCCCCGCCAAGGCGGCGAAGGCTCCCGCGGCCAAGGCCGTCAAGGCCGCGGCGGCCAAGCAGCCCGCCAAGGCCAAAGCGGACGGTCCTGCTCCCCGCACTCGCGCCAAGAAGGCGACGTCGCCGGAGGGCACTATCGACGAAGACCTCACTGAGGAAGTCGAGGGTGACGACGATCTCGAAGCCGAGCCTGACGTCCTGGAGGACGACGCCGATATCGACCTGGAAGACCTCGAGGTCGACGACGAAACCCCCGACGAGGTAGCCGAAGAGGGCGAGGCCGAAGCGGTCGAAGGCGAAGCCAAGCAGCCCAAGGTCAAACCGGCTGAGAAGGCGGTCGGCGAGGACGACGAGGAGGAGATCGCCGAGCCGAGCGAAAAGGACAAGGCCTCAGGCGATTTCGTTTGGGACGAAGAGGAATCCGAGGCGCTGCGACAGGCCCGCAAGGATGCCGAACTCACCGCGTCCGCCGACTCGGTGCGCGCCTACCTCAAGCAGATCGGCAAGGTCGCGCTGCTCAACGCCGAGGAAGAGGTGGAGCTCGCCAAGCGGATCGAGGCCGGCCTCTACGCCACGCAGTTGATGTCCGAGCTGACCGAAAAGGGCGAGAAGCTGCCCGCCGCACAGCGCCGCGACATGATGTGGATCTGCCGCGACGGCGACCGCGCCAAGAACCACCTGCTCGAGGCCAACCTGCGTCTGGTGGTGTCGCTGGCCAAGCGCTACACCGGCCGCGGCATGGCGTTCCTCGACCTCATCCAGGAAGGCAACCTCGGCCTGATCCGTGCTGTCGAAAAGTTCGACTACACAAAGGGTTACAAGTTCTCGACGTACGCCACCTGGTGGATCCGGCAGGCGATCACCCGCGCGATGGCCGACCAGGCCCGCACCATCCGTATCCCGGTGCACATGGTCGAGGTGATCAACAAGCTCGGCCGCATTCAGCGTGAACTGCTCCAGGACCTGGGCCGTGAGCCGACGCCGGAAGAGCTGGCCAAGGAAATGGACATCACGCCGGAAAAGGTGCTGGAGATTCAGCAGTACGCGCGTGAGCCCATCTCGCTGGACCAGACCATCGGCGACGAGGGCGACTCGCAGCTCGGCGATTTCATCGAGGACTCCGAGGCGGTCGTCGCGGTCGACGCGGTGAGCTTCACCCTGCTGCAGGATCAGCTGCAGTCGGTGCTGGAGACGCTGTCCGAGCGCGAGGCAGGCGTGGTGCGGCTGCGGTTCGGCCTCACCGACGGACAGCCCCGCACGCTCGACGAGATCGGCCAGGTCTACGGGGTCACCCGCGAGCGCATCCGCCAGATCGAGTCCAAGACGATGTCAAAGTTGCGCCACCCCAGCCGTTCTCAGGTGCTGCGCGACTACCTGGACTAGGTCATTCGCGTTTCACGGCCCAGCGGCATGACGGTCGTCGCGGCCGCCGGTCTTCTGATCGTCGGCCTGACGGGCTGCTCGTCTGCGCACACGCCCAGCCACGCCGACACGCTGAAGGCGTGGCGAACTCACGCGCAGCCGTCGATCGACAGAATGAACGACGCGATGACGTGGTTCGAGGGCGCGGTGAAAAGCTCCGATTACACCGGCGCGCTTGACGCATGTCGCGCATTCGCCGGCGGGGTGGACAGTCTGGAGCGGCAATTGCCGACACCCGACGACGACGTGACGGCCGTGCTGAAGGAAGCGGTCAGCCACTTCCGTGACTTCGACCGCGAGTGTGTGACGGTCAATGCACAGATGACCCAGGACCAAGCCAACGTCTTGGTGTCCTACCGGGACAAGGGAATCGAGCGGATCAAGACGGCCGTCGACATGATGGATCGCATCGAAGCGCAGTAACTCGAACACACCGCTGACCGGTCGAAGCTGTGCGGTTGCTGAACAGGTATGGTCTCGCCGTGCCTGAAAAGCCCCCGGTGATTCCGCCGCCTGCGCTTGTCCGAGTGATCAACACCGTGCGCGCCGGCGCGCAACGCGTCAGCCGTGTCCTCGCACCCGGCGGCGTCAACATTCTCGAGTTGCTGACCGGTGCCTGGACCGCACAGTCGCTCTACGTCGCGGTCAAACTCGGCATCCCCGACGAGCTGGCCAAGGGGCCCCTTTCGGCTGACGAGGTAGCCCGCCGCGTCGGCGCGGACCCGAGCGCGGTCTACCGGTTGATGCGTGCGCTGGCGTCGCGTGGCGTGCTGCGCCAGCGCCGGAACAACACATTCAAACTCACGTCGATCGGCAAGGCGTTGCGGACCGGCACCCCGGGGTCGGTGCGTGACTTCGCGTTGTTCCTCGGTCATCCGCTGCGCTGGGAGGACTGGGGCAACCTGCTGTACTCGGTGCAGACCGGGAAGCCGTCGGTGGACATGCTGCGCGGCATGCCGTTTTTCGAGTACGTCGAGACCGACGCCGACCTGGCCGATGCGTTCAACAACGCGATGACGGCAGGCAGCGAATTCGCCATCTACGCGGTGCTGGCCGCCTACGACTTCACCGGCTTCCGCAGGATCATCGACGTCGGGGGCGGGCACGGCAGGCTGCTCTCGATGATCCTGGCGAAGGCGGAGGCCGCGCGCGGGGTCCTCTACGACCTGCCTGCCGTGGTCGACGGCGCGGGCCCGGAATTGACGAAAGCCGGTGTGGCCGCCCGCTGCGAGGTCCTCGGCGGCTCCTTCTTCGACTCAGTCCCCGAAGCCGGTGACGCGTACCTGATGAAGGCGATCCTGCACGACTGGGACGACGACGACGCGCTGAGGATCCTCAACAACATCCGGTCGGCGATATCCCCCGGCGGCAAGCTGGTGCTGCTGGAAAGTGTTCTGCCCGAACGGTCTTCATCGGACATCGGTCTGCTGATCGACCTCGAGATGCTGGTGGCCGTCGGCGGCAAGGAACGCACTCACGCCGAGTGGGCGAACCTGTTGAGCCGGGCCGGTTTCCGGCTGAACAGGGTCATCCGCACCGCGACGCCGGTGTCGATCATCGAGGCTGTCCCGGTCTGATCAGCTCCGCGAATCACGCCACGCCAGAGCCTCTTTCAGCTCTGTGAGGTCATAGCCGTCGCTGGCCAGTGCCGACACTTGAAACATCGTCACCCCGGCGTCGGCGAAGCGCTGAGCGTCATCGGGGTTCGTCCACGCCACCGCTCGCTCGATTTCCCGCTCGTCACGGCCGATCCGCTGGGCGTGGTCGACGACGATGTCGTTCTTGCGCAGAAAGGTCTCCACGTCGGCGTGCACGTGCCAGATGTCGGCGAATCGCGCGACCGTGGGCAGCGTCTTGCGCTCGCCTCCCCCGCCGATGAGGATCGGGATCTTGCGCACCGGCGGTGGCAGGAGCTTGGGCAACCGGTTCTCGATGCGCTCCAAGGCGTCGACGAACACTGCGTGGCGTGATGCGACAGTGCCGAACTCGTAGCCGTACTCGGTGTAGTCGGGCTCGTACCAGCCTGCGCCGAGTCCGAGGATCAAGCGTCCACCGCTGATGTGGTCGACGGTGCGGGCCATGTCGGCCACCAGATCGGGATTGCGAAACCCGGCACCCGCGACCAACAGCCCGATCTCGGCTCTGTTCGTGATTTCGGCCCACGAGGCAAGTGCCGTCCAACTCTCGAAATTCGGCAGCGACGGATGGTCCTCGTCGACGACTGGCCGACCGTCGACGATGCCCGTGATCGCCGGCACGACGAAGTGGTCATAGCCGAGCAGGACGTCGACGCCGGCGTCCTCGGCGCGCAACACGGTGTCGCGCCACGCGGCGTAGTTCGGAGTGCCTCCCGGTGGGATCTGAACGGAGATGCGGATCGGTCTGGTCATGGCCTGTCCGACCTCGCGGTCGCGAAAATTATTCCGTCGCGGCGTGTCTGGGAATCTGCTCAGCGTTTCTTGTCGCGCACCTTGTACGTCGACGGCCACGACTCCCTGGTCTCGTCGCCGACCAACGGGACGCCCTTGCTGCCGATCCTGATGTCGTACGGCTCCTTGCCGGGGCCGACTTCGCGGTTGGCGTGTTCGGTCGCCAGATAGATCAACTGGTCGATCTCGGCCTCGGCGAACGCGACAAAGGTGGTCTTGCGCACGATGTCCTCGGGTGGCGGGGCCATCCTCTCGGGCAGGATCCGCGATGCCAGGGCCGCAGCGCCGAGCAACGAGAACGGGACAACCCAGTAGCAGACGAACGACAGCGGGGTCTTGGTGTCGAGGATGGTGGCGTCGCCCTGAACGATGGGCGGGATGGCCGAGGACACCGTCATGCCTGCGAACGCCGCGATCCAGATCCACGTCAAAAGCGAGGTGATCTTCTTGAAGAGGTCGCTTTCCACCACCTCCTTGGGTTGGTCCGCTTCGGCGATCTCGCGCACGAACGGCCTGCCGACAAGCGCGCTGATCAACGCGACGAGAAAGATTCCGGCGTTGCTGAGCGGCTGTATCCAGCGCTCCATGAAGGACTGATTCAGCGTGAACGTCAGCGCTGCCAGAATCAAAAACGTTGCAATCGCGCCGATTTCGAGCGTGCGGCCGGGCGCTCCCCTGACCCGTCCGATCACGAAGGACAGCACCGCCACCGCGAGCGCGACCAAGACCGCCGTCGCGAACGGAACATTGCCGACAAGGACCCAATAGACGATCCACGGCGCGAAACCCAACAGAATGCCCACGGAGGGCAGTCTAAGTTGTCAGTCAACGGCCGAACTGTAAACCTCTTGCACGGCCGGTACCGGCCGCTAGTTTGAACTGATGACGCAGCGCCGCACGGTGTCTTCAGGCTCGGAGTATGAGTCTCTGGTCGGCTACTCGCGCGCGGTCCGGACCGGCCCGCTGATCGCGGTGGCAGGGACAACAGGCGCGGGCGACGACGTCGCGGCTCAAGCACGGGATGCGTTGCGCCGCATAGAAATTGCGCTGCATGAGGCGGGCGGTTCGTTGGCCGATGTCGTGCGTACCCGCATGTACGTCACCGACATCTCGTTGTGGCAGGAAGTCGGCGCGGTGCACGCCGAGGTGTTCGGCGAAATCCGGCCGGTTTCCACCATGGTGGAAGTGTCCGCGCTCATCGCGCCCGAGCTGCTCGTCGAGATCGAGGCCGACGCCTACATCGCCTAGGGCAGCTCGGCGAACCGGCCCCGCTCGTCGGGCAGGTAGGGCGTGACGTTTATCACAGCATTTACGGGCAATGCCCCATACAAATGCGGGAACAACATGGCATCGGGATCGGAGGGGACACCGGGTTCCCATCGGACAGGAGCGGTCAGTTGTGCGGGATCGATTCGCAGGAGCACAAGATCGGTTCGCCCGGCGTAGAGCCGGTTGGCCGGCAAATGAACCTGCTCAGGCATCGACAGGTGAACGAAGCCGTTCGCTTGCAGCGAATCGGGCCGGTGCTCGCCCGCGGCCAGGGCCGAGCGCCATTCGTCGTTGCTGCACAGATGGACCAGGACGGTCGGGCGTTGACGCATACCGCCAGCCTGCACCCGCTGCAAATCGGCACAAGCGTGAGACACGACACACCCGTAAACGGCCGGGGAACAAGGCCGGAACCGAAAACGTCTGAGACAGTGGATGTACGCGAATCATTACGGAGGTCGCCATGAACGCAACGCTCACCAGTCCCGAACTAACCAGGGCTGACCGCTGCGATCGCTGCGGGGCGGCCGCACGTGTACGCGCGAAGCTGCCTTCGGGAGCGGAGTTGCTGTTTTGCCAGCATCACGCCAACGAGCACGAGACCAAGTTGGTCGAACTCGCCGCGGTCATCGAAGTCAGTCCGCTGGAGCCGTAACACCGAATAGGCAATGCTGGTCTGGTCATGACTGACCAGTCCGAGCCTCTCCCGGTGCCGCCGTCGCGTCACCACGTCTGGCACATCGCGCGGCGCACATTGGCAAAAAGCTGGGACGATTCGATCTTTTCGGAGTCCGCGCAAGCGGCGTTCTGGTGCGCGCTGTCGCTGCCGCCCCTGCTGTTGGGGATGCTGGGCAGCCTGGCCTACATCGCGCCGTTGTTCGGTCCGGACACCCTGCCGACGATCCAGGAGCAGTTCATCAGCACGGCCGGGCGGTTTTTCTCGCCCAACGTCGTCAACGAGATCATCGCGCCGACGGTCCGAGACATCGTCAGAGGTGCCCGCGGCGAGGTGGTGTCGGTCGGGTTCGTGATCTCGTTGTGGGCCGGTTCCTCGGCGATCTCGGCCTTCGTCGACTCGATCACCGAGGCGCACGACCAGACTCCGCTGCGCCACCCGGTGCGTCAGCGTTTCTACGCGCTGGGCCTGTATGTGGTGATGCTCGTCGGGGCGATCGTGACGGCGCCGCTGCTCGCGCTTGGACCGCGCAAGATCGCCGAGTACCTCCCGGACAGCTGGGACAACGTGCTGGCCTACGGCTATTACCCGGTGCTGATCGTGAGCCTGACCGTGGCGATGAACGTCCTCTACCGAGTGTCGCTGCCCAAACCACTACCGTCGCACCGGCTCTTGATCGGCTCGGTGCTCGCGACCGCCGTGTTCCTGATCGCCACGTTCGGGCTTCGTCTCTATCTGACGTGGATCACCAGCACCGGCTACACCTACGGCGCGCTCGCGACGCCCATCGCGTTCTTGTTGTTCGCGTTCTTCCTCGGGTTCGCGATCATGATCGGCGCCGAGTTGAACGCCGCGATCCAAGAGGAATGGCCTGCCCCGGTCACCCACGCCAAGCGGTTCCGCTGGTGGCTCGAGGAGAAGGCCGAGTCATTCAACGGATCCGGCCCGATGGCCACCCAGCCGGCGACGGCGACGACGGCCGACCCGGAAGCTACTTCTTGAGCTTCTCGTAGATCCGCTTGCACTCCGGGCACACGGGCGAGCCCGGCTTGGCGGCACGGGTCACCGGAAACACCTCGCCACAGAGCGCGACGACGTGCGTACCCATGACGGCGCTTTCGGCGATCTTGTCTTTCTTCACATAGTGGAAGTACTTCGGGGTATCGCTGTCAGTCCCGTCGTCGACGCGTTCGTCGGTGTCGGTGCGCTCGATCGTCTGGGTTCGCATGTTCCCATTTTGCCTGTAAGAAATCCGACTCGTACAGCGGATCACGAGTGTGGAACAGTGGAGCTATGAAACAAGGCCCAGAGCTGAGTTTCGACGACGACGGTCGGCCCGTTCTGATCACCGCCGCCGCGCCTTCCTACGAAGTCCAGCACCGCGCGCGGGTACGCAAGTACCTGACGCTGATGTTCTGGCGCGTTCCCGCACTGATCTTCGCCGCCGTCGCGTACGGCATCTGGCAGAACGGTCTCATCTCACTGGCGATCCTTCTGGTCTCGGTTCCGCTGCCCTGGATGGCGGTGCTGATCGCCAACGATCGCCCACCGCGGCGGGCCGAGGAACCGCGGCGCTACGACACAGCGCGCCGGATACCGCTGTTTCCGACGGCCGAGCGGCCCGCCCTCGAGCGCGGCACCCGGCCTGCGCCGCAAGCGGACGAGGGCGATTCCCCGCGCGATGTTCCCAGCTGAGAAAGTTCTGGCTCTATTCTCAGGAGAATTTCAGGTCGGGCCCGAATAACCGCTGATCAGAAGGTGTGAACCGGGCGACGGGTGGGAACTCTTAGCGGCACGTGGGCGTTGTAGCTCATGACAGTTCGACCCGATCAGGAGGCCGTCATGGCAAATGCCACCACCGCACGCATCGACTCCGACCTGGACGCCCAAAGTCCGGCCGCTGACCTGGTGCGCGTGTACTTGAACGGCATTGGCAAAACGGCCTTGCTCAATGCCGCCGATGAGGTCGAACTCGCAAAGCGCATTGAGGCGGGCCTTTACGCGGCACATCTGCTCGAGACGCGGAAGCGCTTGGGCGAGAACCGCAAACGTGATCTTGCTGCCGTCGTCCGCGACGGTGAGGCCGCTCGTCGCCATCTGCTGGAGGCGAATCTGCGACTGGTGGTGTCGCTGGCGAAGCGCTACACCGGTCGCGGGATGCCGTTGCTGGACCTGATTCAGGAAGGCAACCTCGGCCTGATTCGCGCGATGGAGAAGTTCGACTATGCCAAGGGATTCAAGTTCTCGACGTACGCCACGTGGTGGATTCGCCAGGCGATCACCCGCGGCATGGCCGACCAAAGCCGCACCATCCGGTTGCCTGTGCACCTCGTCGAGCAGGTGAACAAGCTGGCGCGGATCAAGCGCGAGATGCACCAGAACCTCGGCCGTGAGGCCACCGACGAGGAACTGGCTGCCGAATCGGGCATTCCCGCCGAGAAGATTGCCGATCTGCTCGAGCACAGCCGCGATCCGGTGAGCCTGGACATGCCCGTCGGCAGCGACGAGGAAGCCCCGCTTGGCGACTTCATCGAGGACGCCGAGGCGATGTCTGCCGAGAACGCGGTGATCTCCGAGCTGCTGCACACGGATATCCGCCACGTGCTGGCGACGCTGGACGAGCGCGAGCAGCAGGTCATTCGGCTGCGGTTCGGCCTCGACGACGGCCAGCCACGCACCCTTGACCAGATCGGCAAGCTGTTCGGGTTGTCCCGGGAGCGGGTGCGCCAGATCGAGCGCGAGGTGATGGCCAAGCTGCGCAATGGCGAGCGCGCCGATCGGCTGCGGTCCTACGCCAGCTAGCTACTGACCAAACGACCCCGCCGGACCCCCCGCCGGCGGGGTCGTTGCCGTGTGCGACTCAGTTTTCCCAGCTTGACCGGTAGACTCTGGCGTGACGGAGGGTTGCCTAATGAACGATCTTGTCGATACCACCGAGATGTACTTGCGTACCATCTACGACCTCGAAGAAGAGGGCGTAGTACCCCTGCGTGCGCGCATCGCGGAGCGCCTCGAGCAGAGTGGCCCGACCGTCAGCCAGACCGTGTCGCGGATGGAGCGAGACGGGCTGCTGCATGTCGCCGGTGACCGTCATCTCGAGCTCACCGACAAGGGGCGCTCGCTGGCCATCTCCGTCATGCGCAAGCACCGGCTCGCCGAGCGGCTGTTGGTCGACGTGATCGGACTGCCGTGGGAGGAAGTGCACGCCGAGGCCTGCCGCTGGGAGCACGTGATGAGCGAAGACGTCGAGCGCAGGCTCGTTCAGGTGCTCAACAACCCCACCACCTCTCCGTTCGGCAACCCCATTCCCGGTCTTTCCGAACTCGGTGTCGACGACTTGGGCAACGATGCCGTGAACCTGGTGCGGCTCACCGAACTGCCGTCGGGGATGCCGGTGGCGGTAGTAGTGCGACAGCTCACCGAACACGTCCAGGGCGACACCGAACTGATCTCGAGGCTCAAGGACGCCGGCGTCGTGCCGAATGCCAGGGTGACCGTTGAGGTCAACGACCACGGCGGGGTCATGATCGTGATCCCCGGCCACGAGCAGGTCGAGCTTCCCCACCACATGGCACACGCCGTGAAGGTCGAAAAGGTCTGACCCACAACCTCATCCGGCGCGCCGTCCGAACGTGCGCACCGGAGGTAACTGCACACCGAGCCGATCGGCCAGCCGGTAACCCGTGAGCGCCAGATCGCGAATCTTCTCGGGCCGAAGGCCCGACTGCAGCGCCGTGTCGAGCATGCCGGCCATGCGATGTGTCGGGTCGACGCGCAGCGCGGCTTCCAGCGACACGCCCGCCAGCGGGCCGTCGCCGCGCGCGTAGGCCGAGAACGCCAGCAGCACCAGAGCCTCGACCCGCCACGGCTCCGGCAGAGTGCGCGACAGCAGCGCCCACAGCCCCTCGGCTTGTCCGGCGTTCACACCGATCGCCAGCCCGTAGAGCGTGTCGCGAACCCGAAGATCGGTCAGCGCCAACGCCAGCCGGGATACTTCGTCGTCATCGAGGTCGATGCCGGTGGCGACACGTGAGGCAGCCGCGATGGCCGCCTCGACGTCGGCCCGTGCCGCCTCGTCCGGGCGTCCGGCGACATCTGCTGCGTCGTTTCCGATGACCTGCGCGAGCGCCGCGGCTCGGCCGGGATCGACCACCTCGATGACTTCCTGCAGCTCAGCACGCCGGGCATACAGCCTGCGGCCGTCGAGGACCGCGGCCATAGCGAGCGGCGAGGCCGACGGGTCGTCGACGGTGCCCGCGTTGCCGCACCCGTCCGCGCAGTGCCACCGCCCGCCTGCGGCGACGCGGTCGACCACGTGCGCGGCGAGTAGCTCGATGCCGCGGTTGGCCAGCGCTGCCGTCAGATCCTCGGCCAGCTCGCGGTACTCGTCGCTGCACATCCGGCAGCCGAAGCCGTCCTCATCGATCACCACCGCGATCGCCGAATCAGGTTTGGCTGCGGCCGCGACGTCGGCGATGTGCGCGAGAGAGTGCGGCAATTCCTCTGAAAGGTCAACGCGCATAACGCATCCCATCTCGCCGCCGGCGACGGTCACGAGCACGAGGGATTTCTCAGGCACGAAGCCGAGTACGGCGGGTAAGGCCGCGATCAGCACGCCGGGCCGGTTGAGGTGAAAGTCGGATGATTGCGATGTCGTCATGCCCACAAGGTCGCAACGCGCACCGCCGGATTTCGTGATGCGGCGCCTCATCCGCGGGCACCTGTGGATGAGTTCGCGGCTGGGGACAACCTAAGGCGCCGATGCTAGAGGCAAATATTCACGCGCCGTTGACGCCCGTCGGCGTGCGAATCGACCTCAAGCGGCGTAGACCTTTTGCCATGGGTTCAATGGTTGAGTACGACCTCGTCGTCATCGGTTCGGGTCCGGGCGGTCAGAAAGCCGCGATCGCGGCGGCAAAGCTCGGCAAGTCGGTGGCGGTTGTTGAGCGCGGTCGGATGCTCGGCGGTGTTTGCGTGAACACCGGAACCATCCCGTCCAAGACCCTGCGCGAGGCCGTCGTCTACCTGACCGGCATGAGCCAGCGCGAACTGTACGGGGCCAGCTACCGCGTCAAGGAGAAGATCACCCCCGGCGACCTGTTGGCGCGCACCAGCCACGTCATCGGCAAGGAGCAGGACGTCGTCCGCTCGCAGTTGATGCGCAACCGCATCGACCTCGTGCAGGGCCATGGCCGGTTCCTCGACGCACACACCGTGCTCGTCGAGGAGCCGACGCGGGGCGAGCGGACCACCGTGGTCGGCGAGTACGTCGTGATTGCGACCGGCACCAAGCCTGCCCGCCCCACGGGTGTCGAGTTCGACGAGGAGCGGGTGCTCGACTCCGACGGGATACTCGACCTCAAGTCGCTGCCGTCCACCATGGTCGTGGTCGGCGCCGGCGTGATCGGGATCGAGTACGCGTCGATGTTCGCCGCGCTGGGCACCAAGGTCACCGTGGTGGAGAAGCGGGACAACATGCTCGACTTCTGCGATCCCGAGATCGTCGAGGCGCTCAAGTTTCACCTGCGCGACCTGGCCGTGACGTTCCGGTTCGGCGAGGAGGTCACCGCCGTCGACGTGGGTTCGGCCGGCACCGTCACCACCCTGGCGAGCGGCAAGCAGATCCCCGCGGAAACAGTCATGTACTCGGCGGGCCGCCAAGGCCAGACCGAGCACCTGGATCTGGCCAGCGCCGGCCTCGAAACCGACAGTCGCGGAAGGATTGTCGTCGACAGTAACTTCCAGACGAAGGTCGACCACATCTACGCCGTCGGCGATGTGATCGGCTTCCCCGCGCTGGCCGCCACCTCCATGGACCAGGGCCGGCTGGCCGCCTATCACGCGTTCGGTGAACCCGCGAAGGGCATGACGGATCTGCAGCCGATCGGCATCTACTCCATTCCTGAGGTGTCCTACGTCGGTGCCACCGAAGTCGAACTGACGAAGAACTCGATCCCCTACGAGGTCGGGGTGTCGCGATACCGCGAGCTGGCGCGGGGACAGATCGCCGGTGATTCCTACGGCATGCTCAAACTCCTGGTGTCGACCGACGACCTGAAGTTGTTGGGCGTGCACATCTTTGGCACCAGTGCGACCGAGATGGTGCACATCGGTCAGGCCGTGATGGGCTGCGGTGGCACGGTCGAATACCTCGTCGACGCGGTCTTCAACTATCCGACGTTTTCGGAGGCCTACAAGGTCGCTGCGCTCGACGTGATGAACAAGCTGCGCGCACTCAACCAGTTCCGCACCTAGCCGTCTAGTCGCACTCGTCGTCGAACACCGTCGGCGCGGCGTCGCCCGGTCCGCCCGCCTCGGCACGCGACAGCAACCGCTTGACCGCGTCATCGAAAGGCGGTGAGTACGAGATGCTTTCGTCTGCGCATCCCCCACCGTTCAGCCCGCCGATCACGCCCGCGACTGTCGAACCGTCGATCCACGGTGCGCCGGAAAGTCCGTTGACCAACTCCGCGCAGTCGAACGAGGGAAATCCGTTGGTGGTGGGCGCCGTTGGGGTGCGACAGCCGATCGGGCCGCCCCCGACGCCCATCGCGTAGCCGGCGACGGTGATAACCGTTCCGGGTTTGGGCGCCTGCCCGAGTTTCAGGCCGCCGCCTGCTGACTCTTGCACGGATCCGCCTGCGACCCGGCTCACCCGCGCGATCGCGAAATCGGCCATCGGGTCCTGGTTCTGCACCCACCGGGGATCGAGATAAACGGCGTCGACGTGCCAGAAGTCCTCAGGTGCGGCGGCGTCGTGCAAGCCGGCAACGAATGTCGCGTCGACGCCCTCTGCCACGCAGTGTGCCGCGGTGAGGATGAGATCACCGGTGGCAGAGTCCAGCACCCCGCCCGTGCAGGTGTGCAGATCACCTCCCCCAAGGAACACCGCGCCAACCCGCGGATCGGGCGGCATCGGCTTCGCGGTCGGCGACGCGTTGGCAGACTGCGGCGCTTTCGCGGCGGCGGTCGCTGCCGGCTTGACCGGCTCGTGCTTCGCACACGCCTGCGCGGACAACGGCAACGCGGCCAGCAGGCCGGCCACCAGGGCGGCCCGCCCGGTCGCAGAGAAGCGCATGAGCACCGATCTTGCCTCACCGCGGGGTTTCGCGGTTGCGGCAAATATTCTTCGAGGCTCGGCGAGACCCGCGGCACAGGGCTGGAATGAGATGTCCGCGGTGTCTTGTTCGAACAAATGGGTAGGCAGCAATCGCATCCACCGCGAAATGCGCCACACTTAGACAGACAGGTGCCAGGAGGCGACGAATGACTGAGAACGCCGATCGACCAGAGCAGCACTACCAGCCCGAGCACACCGGGATGTATGAGCTGGAGTTTCCCGCGCCGCAGCTGTCCTCGGCCGACGGCAGCGGCCCGGTGCTGATCCACGCCCTCGAGGGGTTTTCAGACGCCGGACACGCGATCCGGCTGGCTGCCCAGCACCTGAAGAACAGCCTGGACACCGAGCTGGTCGCGTCGTTCGCGATCGACGAACTGCTGGACTACCGGTCGCGGCGCCCGTTGATGACCTTCAAGACCGACCACTTCACCGCCTACGAGGAGCCCGAGCTCAACCTGTACGCGCTGCACGACAGCGTAGGCACGCCGTTTCTGCTGCTCGCGGGCATGGAGCCCGACCTGCGGTGGGAGCGGTTCATCACGGCCGTGCGGTTGCTGGCCGAGCGCCTCGGTGTGCGTCGGGTGATCGGCCTCGGCACCATCCCGATGGCGGTGCCGCATACCCGGCCCATCACGATGACCGCACACTCCAACGACAAGGAACTGATCAAAGAGCACACGCCGTGGGTGGGCGAGGTGCAGGTGCCCGGCAGCGTTTCCAACCTGCTGGAGTTCCGGATGGCCCAGCACGGTCACGAGGTGGTCGGCTTCACCGTGCACGTGCCGCACTACCTGGCGCAGACCGATTACCCGTCGGCAGCCGAGGCGCTGCTTTCCGAGGTCGCCAGGAGCGGTTCGCTGCAATTCCCGCTGGCCGAGCTGACGCAGGCCGCCGCCGAAGTGCACGACAAGATAAACGAGCAGGTCGAGGCCAGCAGCGAAGTTGCTCAAGTGGTGGAGGCCCTGGAGCGCCAGTACGATGCGTTCGTCGCCGCTCAGGAGAATCGGTCACTGCTGGCGCGCGACGAAGATCTACCCAGCGGAGACGAACTCGGCGCCGAGTTCGAGCGGTTCCTCGCACAACAGGCCGACGAGAAACCCAAGGACGACAACTAGCCGCCACGCCGGCCCGACGACGAAGTTGGCTAACTTGACGGAGCGAAAGCCCAATCTGCGTCCCGTGCGGGAACTGACACCCTCGCTGCAGTTCCGCACCATCCACGGATACCGGCGCGCGTTCCGGGTGGCCGGCTCCGGCCCAGCGATCCTGTTGATTCACGGCATCGGCGACAACTCCACCACGTGGAGCACCGTGCAGTCCAAGCTGGCGCAACGGTTCACGGTCATTGCGCCCGATCTGCTGGGCCACGGCAAGTCCGACAAACCCCGCGCCGACTACTCCGTGGCCGCCTACGCCAACGGGATGCGCGACCTGTTGTCGGTCCTCGACATCGACAACGTCACAGTGGTCGGGCATTCGCTCGGTGGCGGCGTCGCCATGCAATTCGCTTATCAGTTCCCGCAATTGGTGGACCGGCTGATTCTTGTCGGCGCAGGTGGGGTGACCAAGGACGTCAACGTCGCGCTGCGGATCGCCTCGTTGCCGATGGGCAGTGAGGCGCTGGCGCTGCTGCGGTTACCGATGGTGCTGCCGGCGATGCAGGTGGTTGGCCGCGTTGCGGGAGCCGTGTTGGGGTCGACCGGTCTCGGCCGCGATCTGCCCGACGTGCTGCGCATCCTTGCCGACCTGCCCGAGCCGACCGCCTCGTCGGCGTTTGCCCGTACGCTGCGTGCAGTCGTGGACTGGCGTGGCCAGGTGGTCACCATGCTGGACCGATGTTATTTGACGCAATCGGTTCCGGTGCAATTGATTTGGGGCGACCGCGACTCGGTGATCCCGGTGGGCCATGCCCGGATGGCGCATGCGGCGATGCCGGGCTCGCAGTTGGAGATCTTCGAAGGTTCCGGGCATTTCCCGTTCCATGACGACCCCGACCGTTTCGTCGAGGTGGTCGAGAAGTTCATCGATTCGAACGATCCCGCGGTGTACGACCAGGAGTACCTCCGCAGCTTGTTGCGGTCGGGCGTCAGTGAGGGTGCGATCTCCGGATCGGTCGACACCAGGGTCGCAGTGCTCGACGCGATGGGCGCCGACGAGCGCAGCGCCACCTGATTCGGCGACCACGTAGCATCGGCCACATGGCCATCGACGTGACAGTGTTGCGCGTTTTCACCGACGAGGACGGCAACTTCGGCAACCCCCTCGGCGTCGTCGACGCCAGTCAGGCCGCCCCGGCGGAGCGTCAGCGGATAGCCGCCCAATTGGGTTACAGCGAAACGATATTCATCGACGTGCCGAATCCTGGCACCCCCACCGCGCAGGCCCGCATCTATACGCCTGCCACCGAGTTGCCGTTCGCCGGTCATCCGACGGTTGGCGCATCGTGGTGGCTGCGCGACCGCGGCACCCCAGTGAAAACCCTGCAGGTGCCCGCGGGGCTGGTGCAGGTGACCTATGAGGACGACGTCACCGCCGTGAGTGCGCGCTCGGAGTGGGCGCCGGAGTTCGCCATCTACGACCTGGATTCGACCGACGAACTCTTCGACGCCGACCCGGACGATTACCCCGACGACATCCAGAACTACTTGTGGACATGGACCGACCGCGAGCGCGGTGTGATCCGATCGCGGATGTTCGCCGCGAATCTCGGCGTGCCCGAGGACGAGGCGACGGGTGCCGCGGCGGTGCGGATCACTGACTACCTCAGCCGCGACCTGACCATCGTGCAGGGAAAGGGCTCGGTGATCCTCACGAGGTGGAGCCCTGAGGGCTGGGTACGCGTCGCCGGTCGCGTCGTAAACGACGGAACCAAACAGATCGACTGAATCGGCCGGGCGAATCAGCTCTTCGCGGGGACCTCGCGGGCGGCGCGCAGCGCCTCGATCTCCCGCTCGAAATCCTCGGCCGACTCGAATGATCGATACACCGAGGCGAACCGCAGATAGGCGACCTCGTCGAGTTCCCGCAGCGGGCCCAGGATCGCCAGCCCGACTTCGTGGCTGGGCACCTCCGGCGAACCCGTCGCCCGCACTGCGTCCTCCACTTGCTGGGCGAGCATGTTCAACGCGTCGTCGTCGACCTGTCGGCCCTGGCAGGCGCGCCGCACACCCCGGACTACCTTCTCGCGACTGAACGGTTCAGTGACCCCGCTGCGCTTGACCACCGCCAACACGGCCGTCTCCACAGTGGTGAAACGCTTGCCGCACTCCGGGCATGATCTGCGCCGCCGGATCGCCTGCCCCTCGTCGGTTTCGCGGGAATCCACGACCCGGGAATCGGGGTGACGGCAGAACGGACAATGCATCACCGCTCCTTCGCCACGACGACATACAACTACCTCGAACCTCTTCGAGCGTACCTGCGTGCCACCACCCTGGCCCAGCGTCGGGCCTATTCGGGCGCCTGTCGTCGATGTGGCTACCGAAAGCGCTGTGCGGCAATATCTTTCACCGCTCACGTCGGATCAACTGCCGATGGGTGCGATGAGTGTCTGACCGGCCTGCAGCGCCACCGAATCGAGCTGGTTGAGCTCCTGGATGCGCTCGACGACCTGGCCCACGGGCGAGTCGGGGGCCACGCGGTGTGCCACTTGCTGAAGCGTCTCCCCGGTCTGCACCTGCACCACGGCCAACTTGGCCGGCACGGGCGCGTCGCCTCCGGTCACCCCGCCGAGCTGCGCGACCAGGCCCAGCCACACCGTGATGCCTGCCGCGACAAGGGCAAGCAACACCGTGGTCGCCGGGGTGATCGGCCGCCGGCGATGCGATGCCCGCGACATCAGCACGCCGGTACCGCGGTACCGCATCGGCGCCGCGTCGGGCCTGCTCGCCCGCGGCCGCCTGGTCTCCGCCTGGCGGGACCGCGGCCTGACCACCGGCCTGAGGACCGAATCCGAGTGGATTTCTCGCGTGTCGAGGATCGCCATCTGCTTGCCTTCCGTTCCGGCTTTGTTCGCTCTTGTGTTCGAATGCTATCGCTCATGTGTTCGATTTGTAGAACATGTGATCGAACTGTTGCCAAACGATAGGACAGCCCACCGACAAATTCCGGCCATGCGATCCGCCGGCCGTCCCACAGGCGACACGCCTCGAACACATGTTTGATTATTGGATCGGCGCGGACTACATTCGGCGCCATGAGCGATGACAGCGACCCGAGTGAAGGCACTGCCGGCGCCGATAGCCCCGGACGCCGAGGCCTCGACAGAGGCCTGACAGAACGTCAGCGCACCATCCTCGAAGTCATCCGCGCCTCGGTGACCAGTCGCGGCTACCCGCCCAGCATCAGGGAAATCGGCGATGCGGTCGGGCTGACGTCGACCTCGTCGGTGGCTCATCAACTGCGCACGCTGGAGCGCAAGGGCTACCTGCGACGCGATCCGAACCGCCCACGTGCGGTCGATGTCCGCGGTTCCGACGAAGGGGTCACGCCGATCGTCGCTACCGACGTCGCGGGCTCAGACGCCCTCCCGGAACCCACATTCGTTCCGGTGCTCGGCCGCATTGCCGCGGGCGGACCGATCCTGGCCGAAGAGGCGGTCGAAGATGTCTTCCCACTTCCGCGCGAATTGGTCGGCGAGGGGTCGCTGTTCCTGCTGAAGGTGGTCGGCGATTCGATGGTCGACGCGGCCATCTGCGACGGTGACTGGGTGGTGGTGCGTCAGCAGAACGTGGCCGACAACGGCGACATCGTCGCGGCCATGATCGACGGCGAGGCCACGGTCAAGACTTTCAAGCGCACCCGCGGTCAGGTGTGGCTGATGCCGCACAACCCGGCGTTCGATCCCATCCCCGGCAATGACGCGGCCGTGCTCGGCAAGGTCGTCACGGTGATCCGCAAGATCTAATTCGCCCTGACGAAACCGTTGGTGCGGGCGAGTTCCTCGCTGGCGAACCAGATTTCGGCGCGCGCGTCATCGTAGAGGGTGGTGCCCGGCGCCCAGTACAACCCCGTCTTGGTGTCCGCCTTGATCGGGTAGCCCTCTGGCGCCTCGTCGGGATCGTCAAGCGGCAGATGCAGCGCGGTGCCGTTGGGCGACGGTTCGTCGATCTCGATCCGCGCGTGACGTCCGGTGTCGGTCAAGGGGTCGCGTTCCCCGCCGGTCGGCAGCCGGGTCGGCGTGGTGTCGACCTTATCGGGGTCTTCGTCACTGTCTTGTGGCGCAACGTCTTTCACGGCTCCCGGTGCGGTGAACCGTTCGCGCGTGGTGTCGGCTTCGTCGTCGTCCTCGTCAGCCTCTTCGGCGTCGTCGGGAGGTTCGGGCGGCGCGCCCCATACGCTCATCGGCGAGGGGTGGTGCTCCTCGCCGCCGGACATCGACGGCGGCGAACCCAGCCCCTGGTTCGCATAGCGACTGCTGAACAGTTCCGCGGAATGATCGTCTGGATACGACGACCCGAATTCGTCCTCGTCCTCGTCATCGAAGAAGTCGTCGTCGGCGCGGCCCCGACGGTTGCGCATCGCCGCGACCGCTACCAGTCCCACCAACACCGCCACCGGAAGGATCGCAAGCAGCCACCACCAGCTCCACGCAAACCACTTCGTGCCGTTGCTATTTGAGCTCTGCGGGTTGGCGGGCGGCGCCTTGGGTGCTTCCTGTCCCGGCACCTGCAACCCGGCGAGCTGCGAAGCCAGGCTCGCGGGCTCGGTGCTGAAGGAATTCTTGGAGCGATCCCAGGAAACGACGCCACCGCTGAACCGCTGTGTGACCACATTCCCGTTCTCGGTCTGGTCGGCCATGGGGGCGCCAAGCGCGCCTGTTGCGCCGCCCAGCTTGTCCCAGGCCGCGCTCATCGCGCCGCGCACGATGACGGCACCGTAGTCGGGCGTCCAGAAGATGACCGGCTGGTCCTTACCGGAGAAGGTGGTCATCCGGCTGTTGGGCAGACCGCCGTCGACCTCACTGGTGGCCGGCAGGCCCAAGTCGCCCTGCGGCCCTCCGACAGTTTCGTACTTCGCCAGAACCTGTCCGGTGACGACATTGGCTCCCGTAGCCGGGCTGTAGAAGATCTTGCCGCCGGCGAAATTCTGGCCGAGTCCGTCGGTGCCGATCTTGTACGGCTCGCCTTGCGCTGCGCCCAGCGGACCAAGCGGTCCCCCCGCGGCGCGCCGTGCCGCGTTGATCGCCGACGTCGGGTCCTCCGGAATCTGCAGGTCGGCTAGCTGTGCGGCGAGCTCAGGCGGAACCGTCGTGAAGGTTTTGGACTTTCTGTCGTAGGACACCTCACCGTTGGTGAACTTCTGGGTGACGACGTTGCCGCGATACGTCTCGTCGTCGGTTGGCACGCCCAGCTGTCCCGCCGACCCGCCCAGCTTGTCCCAGGCAGCGTTGATCGGCCCGCGAACGACCCGCGCGCCGGTGTCCGGCGTCCAGAAGATGACCGGGTTGTCCGGCGCACTGAACGTGGTGTTGCGGCTGTCAGGAGCCTTCCCCGCGCCTTCGTCGATCGTCGGGAAGCCGAGGTCGCCGTCCGCGGGCCCGCCCAGCGACATGTATTTGTCGAGGATCGCGCCCATCATGGCGTGGGCGCCGGTGGCCGGTGTGAAGAAGATCTTGCCGCCGGGAAAGTTCTGGCCGAAGCCGTCACCGGCCGGATAGACGCCGCCGTCCTTCGGGCCGAGCGGGCCGGTATCGCCGCCGGTGGCCTGCCACGCCGCCGTGATCGCGGCATCGGCATCGTCCTGGGGGGTGGCCACCGCGACGGGTGCGAACCAGAGCAGCGCCGCAGCACTCAACAGGCCGATGGTCGTTCGCGCGATCAGGCCCCTGCCCACCATGCCCCGTTTCGTCATCAGACAGGTCACGTTGATGATGGCGTTCGTGACCATGCCAGACGACGATAACCAAGCTCGACGTGCGATACGGCGCAACCCGGTGTTCGGCGTGCCGTTGCGCGTTGGCTAGACGCCCATGCTGCGGCCGATGATCTCCTTCATGATCTCTGTGGTGCCGCCGTAGATGGTCTGCACGCGGGCGTCGAGATACGCCCTGGCGACCGGATATTCGCGCATGTAGCCATAGCCGCCGTGTAGTTGCAGGCATCGGTCGATCAGATGCACCTGCTTTTCGGTGGAGTACCACTTCGCCATCGCCGCCTGCTCGGCGGTCAGCTTCTCCTCGAGATGTAGCTTGAGGAACTCGTCGACCATCATGCGCACCACGGTGGCCTCGGTGGCGAGCTCGGCCAACAGGAACCGGCTGTTCTGCTGGCTACCGATCGGGCGGCCAAATGCCTTGCGCTCCTTGGTGTATTGCAGGGTCTCCTCGAGAACGGCCTCCATCGCCGCGGCCGCCATCACTGCGATGCCGATCCGCTCCTGGGGCAGATTCTGCATCAGGTAAATGAAGCCGTGGCCCTCCTCGCCGAGCAGGTTCTCCGCGGGCACCTTCACGTCGGTGAAGGACAGTTCTGCGGTGTCCTGAGCGTCGAGGCCGATCTTGTCGAGTTTGCGGCCGCGCTCGAAACCCTCCATTTCACGCTCGACGACGAGCAGCGAGAAACCCATCGCGCCCTTGTCCGGATCGGTCTGGGCCACCACGATCACCAGGTCGGCGTTGATCCCGTTGGTGATGAATGTCTTCGCACCGTTGAGGATGTAATGGTCGCCCTCTTTGACGGCGCGCGTCTTGATGCCCTGCAGGTCGCTGCCGGTGCCCGGTTCGGTCATCGCGATCGCGGTGATGGTCTCCCCGGTGCAGAACTGCGGCAGCCACCGCTGCTTCTGCTCTTCGTTCGCCAATCGCAGCAGGTAGGGCATGACGACATCGTTGTGAAGGCCGAAGCCGATGCCGCTATAGCGCCCAGCGACGGTCTCCTCGTTGATGACCACGTTGTAGCGGAAGTCCGGATTGCCACCGCCGCCGTACTCCTCGGGCACCGCCATGCCGAGAAAGCCCTGCTTACCGGCTTCCAGCCAGACGCCGCGGTCGACGATCTTCTCTCGCTCCCACTGCTCGTGGTACGGCGCCACGTGCCGCTCGAGGAAGGCGCGATAGGACTCGCGGAACAGATCGTGCTCGGGCTCGAAGAGGGTGCGGTCGTATTTGACGACGCTGCCCATGGCGGACCTCCATGAGTTGGTACGGGCTGTTACCGCCAAACGTACCCCATCCAACCGGATGGTTGGGCGGTGGGCGGTGTCGTCGGCCAGAGACTGTCGTGAGCAGGACTTAGACTCGCTGGCGTGCCGCATGCCCCGACGAGCCTGACGCATTGGGGCGGATTCTCGGCGGAGATCGAGTCCGGCGACATCGCTTCGGTGACAGCACTGGCCTGCGACGCCGACCCGTCTCCACTGCTGGGAAACCTGCCCGGCGCGATCCGGCATCGTGCCCGCATCGCAACGCCGGCGGTCCGGCGCGGCTGGTTGCGCGACGGGCCCGGGCCGAGCTCACGTCGCGGCGCTGACGAGTTCGTCTCCGTCTCATGGGACGAGCTCACCGAACTGCTGTCCGGTGAGCTGAAGCGGGTCATCGACGCACACGGAAACGAGGCCATTTTCGGCGGCTCGTACGGCTGGGCCAGCGCCGGCCGGTTTCACCACGCCCAGAGCCAAGTCCACCGGTTCCTCAAACTCCTTGGCGGATATACCTTTTCGCGGCATTCCTACAGCCTCGGCGCCACCGGCGTCATCATGCCGCGGGTGGTGGGCACGCACAACGACCTGTTCAAGCGATCCACCGCGTGGGACGTCATCGTCGAGCACACGGATCTGCTGGTCTGCTTCGGCGGACTTGCCATGAAGAACACCGGAACCAACCACGGCGGCACCACCGGGCACCCCGCCCGCGAGGCGCTACGCCGGTTCCGCGACCGTGGCGGACGCATCGTCTCACTCTCGCCGTTGCGCGACGACGTCGACGGCGACTGCGAATGGCACGCGCCGGTGCCCGGCACCGACGTCGCGATCATGCTGGCGCTGGCCTACGTGTTGGCAACCGAATCGCTGGCCGATCGGGACTTCCTGAGCATCTACTGCACCGGCTATGACCGCTTCGAGCGCTATCTGCTCGGTCTCGACGACGGCGTGCCGAAATCCCCGCACTGGGCCGCACAGATCTGCGGATTGCCCGCCGAGAAGCTGACAGCGCTTGCGCGACGGATGGCTGCGGCGCGCACCATCGTCACCGTCAGCTGGTCGCTGCAGCGGATCCGGCACGGTGAGCAGGCGCCGTGGATGGGACTCACGCTCGCCGCGATGCTTGGCCAAATCGGCCTTCCCGGAGGCGGTTTCGGGCACGGCTACGGCTCCATGAACGAACCGGGTCTGCCGCCGCTGCGCTTTGGGCTGCCCAAACTGCCGCAGGGTCCCAACCCGGTGCAGACGTTCATCCCTGTTGCGGCCATCAGCGACATGCTGCTGCACCCCGGCGAACCGTTCGACTACAACGGCAGGCGGCTGACCTACCCCGATATCAAATTGGTGTACTGGGCAGGCGGCAACCCGTTTCACCACCACCAGAACATTGCGCGGTTGCGGCGCGCGCTCGGCCGCGTCGACACGATCGTCGTGCACGACCCGTACTGGACCGCGATGGCCAAACACGCCGACATCGTCGTCCCGTCGACCACCGCTTTCGAGCGCGACGACTACTCGGGCTCGCGCAACGATCCGGTGCTGATGGCCATGCCGAAACTCGCAGAGCCCTATGCGCAGTCCCGCGACGACTACACCACATTCGCGGCCCTGGCCGAGGCCCTCGGGTTCGGCAGTCAATTCACCGAGGGCCGCACCGCGCAGCAGTGGCTGGTGCACCTGTACGAGAAGTGGGCGGCAGAACTGGATTTCGCGGCGCCGGCCTTCGAGGAGTTCTGGGCGACGGGACAGCTTCGGTTGCCCACCGAGCACGGGCTGACGCTGCTGGCGGACTTCCGCGCGGATCCGGTGACGCACCGGTTGAACACGCCGAGCGGGCGCATCGAGATCTTCTCCGCCGACATCGACGGCTTCGGCTACGACGACTGCGCCGGCCACCCGACGTGGTTCGAGCCCTCCGAATGGCTCGGCGGCGCTCGCGCTGCCGCTTACCCGCTGCACCTGCTGGCGAACCAACCCGCCACGCGGCTGCACAGTCAGTTGGACATCGGCGCGGTCAGCCAGGCTTCCAAAGTACAAGGGCGCGAACCCATCCGGATGCATCCCGCCGACGCCGCGGCGCGCGGACTGGCCGACGGCGACGTGGTGCGGGTGTTCAACGACCGCGGCGCCTGCCTGGCCGGGGTCGTGATCGACGACCGCCTTCGCCGCGATGTGGTGCAATTGTCGACCGGTGCGTGGTTCGACCCGGCCGATCCCACCGACCCGAACACCATGTGTGTGCATGGGAATCCGAATGTGCTCACCGATGACACCGGCACGTCGTCGTTGGCGCAGGGCTGCACGGGCGCACACGTGCTGGTCGAGGTGGAGAAGTTCACCGACCCGCTGCCACCGGTGCGGGCACATGAGCCACCGGCGATCGTGGACCGATGACCGACGCGCTGACGGTCGAAGAGCGCGGCCGGACAATCACATTCACGTTCGAGGACATGATGCGCTATCACGGTCTGCACTCCCCCGCCGGAGTCGCAATAGCGTTCAAGGCCATGCAGCGTGCATTCGCAGCGCTATCCCCCGACCGTGCTCCTGAACGTCGAACAATCCAGATACGCACGGCTTTTCGGGGTCCCGGGGCGCGCGACGGCTTCGAAGCCGTGACGCGGGCGGTGTCCGACGGGCGCTACACCGTCGACCGCACGCTGGTCAGGACGGACCGCGGTCGGCTACTCGAGGATTTCGTGTTCCTCGTCGGTATCGGCGACCGCACCGCCACGCTCCTGCTGCGCCAAGGATTCGTCACCGATGAATTCATTGATCTGGCACGCACCGAAAACCGCACCGATGTACAGGAGCGACGGCTCGACGAGTTGAAGGCCCAACTGGCTCAACGGGTGATGAGCGCAAGAGGCGAGGAACTGTTCGACACCGCCTGATGGACGTGAGCTGGCCCACTATCTACCCGCCATATGTTTGCCGACCCGCGGTTTTGGGGATTCCGGGGGCACGTGATCGCCCGATCACACGTGATCGTCCCGATCAGGAGGGTGAAGTCAATGTCAGACAAGAACAGTGGGCCCGAGGAAGCAATCAAGGGCGTCGTCGAGGGCGTTAAAGGCAAGGCCAAAGAGGTAGTCGGCGCCGTCGCGGGCCGCGATGACCTCTATCGCGAAGGCCAGGCACAGCAGGACAAGGCCGACGCCCAGCGCAATGCCGCGCAGAAAGAGGCCGAAGCCGAAAGCGCTCGGGCCGCAGCCAAGACCGCTGAGAAGCGCCAGGAAGCCGAGCAGCGGTAACACCTCAACGAAATACGCACAGACGCAAGGGAACCCGAGGGGTCCCTTGCGTCTGTTCGTATTTGTTGCGTCAGATCGCGATCAGATCTTCAGCAAACGAGTAGGGCGGCCACGGTCCGGTCACTTCGATTGTTATTCTGGCAGTTGACTTTTCGAGCGCGGTGATGGTTTCCATGAACAGGCCCACCACATCACCGTCCACCAGATAGGACCCGTCGAGCACCGTCCAGGGACCCTTGCCCGACGGGTTGTCATCGACCGGCGATTTCCGCTTACCGTCGACGGCACACCGCAACAGAACCGCGTGTATCCGGTCGGCCTCCGCCGCCGCTAGTTGGTATCCCTCGTGCTGGGCGGCGAGCTGCCGTCGTCGACGCAATAGGTGTGCAGCAGGCGACAGACCCGCCGTGGATGCGGAATGAATCAAATCGCCTTGAACTGCCAGGCTTTTGGGGTCTGCATACGCTTTCACGCCGAGTTCGTCTCGGCCCGACATCCGGCGCAGTGCCATGTCAATGTCATCGTGCTCGTTCAGTAGAAGCTGGCAGACTCGCCGGTCGTCGCGGTAGATCGTGGCCGGGCGCACTGGAAGCACAGGGCCGCCGCCGCGCACCGCGCTGACCACCGCGTTATGCGCGCGGGCATTGGCCGCGAACCAATCGGCATCGTTGAAGTTGCGTGCCAGGCCCTCCCCCCTGAACTCGTCGAGCCCGACGGTGCCGACCACTGCCGCCAGACCACCGCCGAGGACGGCGCGCACGGGTTCGTCGGCGACCCCGCGCAGGTCGGCCGTGTGCTTCTCAGCGCAGACCGCCCGCGTGATCGCGTACACCCAGACCCCGAGGTCCTCATCGGCCATCCGTCACAACCTTTGCTTGTTCAACCATCGGGCGCTTCGCCCATCCATCAGCACTACCCGCTTAACGCCCGCGTCAACCACAACTGTCCAGGTAGACACATGTTTTTTCGCAGCCGTAAACGGTGCAAACCTGGGCCGATAGCTGATTACTTACAGAAACGTCTATTTTCTGGCGCTGCCTCGCGGCCGGGTTTCGCTGCGCTACTCGAGTCAGCCGACAGCCGGGGTACGCGGTGGCGGCGTCCGTCGTGTCCCGGTCGCCTCGAATGCGACGGCGATTCTCAGCAGGGCGACGTCGTCATGGGCGCGACCGGCGAATGTCAGCCCCACCGGCATGCCGATGTCGGCCATGGTGCCCATCGGCACGGTCACGGTGGGGATTCCGAGGTGCCGAATCGCCAGATTCCCGTTGGCAACCCACACGCCGTTGCGCCACCCGAGGTCGGCCGACGCCTCGTTGACATCCATGTCGGCGGGGCCGACATCCGCGACGGCAGGGAAGACGACCGCGTCCAAGCCGAGACTGTCCATCCACTGCTCGAGGTCGATGCGACGGGTCTCCTCGAGACCGCGCAGCCCCTCCTCCAGATGCGGGATCTCGAGAAACGACTTCCTCGGGTGGTTCCTCACGTGCGCCGGATAGCTTGCGATGTCGTCGTCGAACCCGGTGTACCGGTCTGGTAGCGCACCCGGCGGATGCGGGAAGATGCGTGAGCCGTCCACATCCGCCAACCCGTTCAGCGCGGGGTCGCCGTTGTCGTCGAGAAAGTCGTCCCATGCCCACGCGCTGAGGTCGAGCAGCTCGCGGGCCAGGTACTGCGGACTGACCAACCCGCGGCTGAAAATCGTTGGTGTGCCTGGCCGATCGCCTTCGTAGTTGCTGACCACGGGGAAGTCGACCTCAACGACTTCGGCGCCTGCGGCCTCGAGGTCTCGCCGTGCCGAGGCGAACAAGGCCAGCACCGACGGCCGTGTGTCGATGCGTCGACCCGTCGGGCCGCCGATACCCGGTCTTTCGGCGGTGCCTGCGTCGGGGTCGGCGTTGATGTACATGCGGGGAACGCCGAAGCGTGCGCCGGCGAGGCGTGCGGGCGGCAACTGCCGGTATGCCGCCGGCCGGTGCTCGCTGGGGCGAGGCAGCGTGATCCAGGGCTGGCTGCGCCAGAAATCGCCGCGCGCATTTGCGTCGTCGGCGACGATCACGTCGAGCACCTCGAGCAGGTCGGCCATCGTCCTGGTGTGCGGCACAACGACATCCATCGTCGGCACCAGTGGCCAGCCGCCCCGCACGGAGATCACGCCGCGCGACGGTGTGTATGCGCACAGCGCATTGTTCGATGCGGGCGCCCGGCCGGATGACCAAGTCTCCTCGCCAATACCGAAGGCGCACAACGACGCAGCGGTCGCGGTGCCCGATCCGTTCGACGATCCGGATCCGAATGCGGCCGTGAGATAGTCGGCGTTGTAAGGGCTTTCCGCGCGACCGTACAGGCCCCGCTGCATCCCGCCGTTGGCCATCGGCGGCATGTTCGTCAGCCCGATCAGCACCGCCCCCGCCTCGCGCAGCCGCTCGATCACAAAGGAGTCCTTCTGGGCCACCAGATCGGCGAACGCGGGGCTGCCCGCGGCCACCGTGAGCCCGCGAGCCCGGTAACTGTCCTTGGCGGTGTACGGGATTCCGTCCAACGGCCCGCGGGTCCGCCCGCTCGCGCGGCGGACGTCCGATGCCTGCGCGTCAGCGCGGGCGTGCGGGTTGAGCACCACCACAGCGTTGAGGCGGATACCGGCGTGGTCATAGACGGCGATTCGCCGCAGATAGCTTTCCAGCAGCTCGACCGCGGTCACCTGACCGGAGTCGAGCGCGGCGCGTAACTGCGCGACCGACGCTTCGACGACGTCGAACGACACTTAGAACGACGCGAACTCTTGCAGGCTGGCCGCCAACGGGACTGGCACGCGCGCCTTGATTCTGGTGCCGTCGGCGGTGTGCTCGGTGGCATCGACGCGGCCGTCGGCGTGCACCTTGTTGACCAGATCGCCGCGGTCGTACGGAATGGTCACGTCGACCATGGTGTCGGTTGACTCGATCATCGCGGCCATCCGTTGCTGCAGACGGTCCAGCCCGTCGCCGGTGCGTGCCGATACGAACACAGCGTCGGGCAATGCACTGCGCAGCTGCGCCAGCGTCAGGCCATCGGCCGCGTCGATCTTGTTGACCACCAACAACTCTGGCGCCGGCTTACCGTCATGCTCGGCGATCACTTCGTTGACCACCTGCCGCACCGCGTTGATCTGCGCCAGCGGGTTCACATCGGAGCCGTCGACCACGTGCACCAGCAGGGTGGCGTCGACGACCTCCTCCAGCGTGGACCGGAACGCCTCGACCAGCTGCGTCGGCAGATGCCGCACGAAGCCGACCGTGTCGGTCAGCACGAACGGCCTGCCGTCCGCGAATTCCCCACGTCGCGTGGTCGGTTCGAGCGTCGCGAACAACGCGTTCTCGACCAGGACACCCGCCCCGGTCAGCGCGTTGAGCAGGCTGGACTTGCCGGCGTTCGTGTAGCCGACGATCGCGATGGACGGCACGTCACTGGTCAGCCGCTTGCTGCGCTGCGTGTCGCGGACCTTCTTCATGTCCTTGATCTCGCGTCGCAGCTTGGACATCCGTTCACGGATGCGGCGACGGTCGGTCTCGATCTTCGTCTCACCGGGACCACGCAGACCCACGCCGCCACCGCTGCCGCCCGCACGGCCGCCTGCCTGCCGCGACATCGACTCGCCCCAGCCGCGCAGCCTGGGCAGCATGTACTCCATCTGTGCGTACGCCACCTGTGCTTTGCCTTCTCGGCTGGTGGCGTGCTGGGCGAAGATGTCGAGAATCAGCGCGGTTCGGTCGATGACCTTGACCTTGACGGCCTTCTCCAGCGCTGTCAGCTGGGCAGGACTCAGTTCGCCGTCGCAGATCACGGTGTCGGCGCCGGTGGCGAGGACGACCTCGCGAAGCTCCTGGGCCTTGCCGGAGCCGATGTATGTCGACGGGTCCGGCTTGTCGCGACGCTGGACGAGGCCTTCGAGCACTTCGGAGCCCGCCGTCTCGGCGAGCGCAGCCAGTTCGGCCATGCTCGCGTCGGCGTCGGCGGCGCTGCCTTCGGTCCAAACACCAACCAGCACAACGCGTTCCAGTCGCAGCTGGCGGTACTCGACCTCGGAGACGTCGGCCAGCTCGGTCGAAAGACCGGCCACGCGGCGCAACGCCGTGCGGTCTTCGAGGGCGAGCTCACCCGCGCTTGGGGTGCCGGGGCGAAAATCGGGATACGTCATAAGTGATTACAGATTTGCACGGCTACCTGCACGCGTGCACCCCAATTAACGCTGCGCAACGCGCCACCATTCCTCCGACAACTCCCCCTGCGCCACGAGCACCGACGGCCCGCGCAGGAAACTGCTGGCATCCGTGACTGTGACAATGACGTCGCCACCGGGAACGCGCACATGCAGCGTGCCGGTGGTCGCCCCCTCGAACGCCAACGCCGCCACCGCAGCGGCGACGGTCCCGGTGCCACACGATCGCGTCTCTCCGACACCTCTTTCGTGTACCCGCATCGATACGGCTCCATCATGCGGGGCAGTGAGAACCTCGACGTTGACGCCCTCGGGGAACTGCGTGCGGTCGAACGAAACCGGCGCGCCGACGTCGAGGGCCGAGAGCTCGTCGATGGTCAGGTCGGCATCGACACAGGCCAGATGTGGGTTGCCCACGTCGATGGCCAATCCCGCGAACGGCCGTCCGCCGACGATCGCCTCGCCTGTGCCGAGTTGGTTGACCTTGCCCATCTCGACCGTGACGTCCGCGGTGGTGTCGTCCCATTGGTGCAGCACCACCGGGCGCGGCCCGGCCAGCGAGCCGACGACGAACTCGTCGCGGCTCTCCAGCCCGCTGACCCGCAAGTAGTGCGCAAAGACCCGAACGCCGTTGCCGCACATCTGCGCGATGGATCCGTCGGCGTTGCGGTAGTCCATGTACCAGTCGCCGGCCGCCACGCCCTCGGGCAGCCGGTCGAGGCCGGCGGCACCGGCCTTCGTCACCCGCAGCACCCCGTCGGCGCCAAGGCCCCGGCGCCGGTCGCACAGCGCAGCCACCGCGGCAGGCGTCAACGACAGCCGGCCTGCGGGGTCGGGCAACAGCACGAAGTCATTCAGCGTGCCGTGGCCTTTGGCGAATTCCACGTGTTCAGGATACGTGTCGCCATATCCGCAGCGTGTGCTCGACGTTGTCGGGTGCGCTCCCGTCGAGCCACGAGATGCGGTGGTCGCGGCGGAACCACGACCGCTGGCGGCGGACATAGCGGCGGGTGCCGAAGAACGTCGGCTCGCGGGCGCCCGAACCGTCGCCGCCCTCGTCGATGTCCGCGATCACCTGGGCATAGCCCAGCGCCCTGGACGCGGTGACGCCGTCGCGTAACCCCTGCCCCAATAACGTGCGGACCTCGTCGACCAGGCCGTCGACGAACATCTTGTCCGTTCGTTGCACCAACCGGTCATCGAGAAGGGCTGTGTCCCAATCCAATCCGACGATCGCTGTGTCCCAGCGAGGCGTGCCGATGACGGGGGCCGACGCGGCGAAGGGTTGTCCGGTGAGCTCGACCACCTCGAGTGCCCGCACGATGCGGCGGCCGTCGGTGGCCAGGATCGAGGCAGCGGCGTCGGGGTCGACCCGGGCCAGCTCCTGGTGCAATGCGCCCACGCCGATCTCGGCCAGCCGGGCCTCCCATTTCGCTCGCACCGCGGCGTCGGTGGCCGGAAACGCCCATTCGTCCAGCAGCGACTGGATGTAGAGCATCGATCCGCCGACGACGATCGGAACGGCGCCCCTAGCCGCGATCGCCTCGATATCCGCGACCGCGGCCTGCTGATAGCGGGCGACGGTGGCGGTCTCGGTGACCTCGAGGACGTCGAGCTGGTGGTGTGGGATCCCGCGACGCTCGGCAACCGGCAGCTTGGCGGTGCCGATGTCCATGCCGCGATACAGCTGCATCGCGTCGGCGTTCACGATCTCCCCGCCGACGCGTTCGGCCACGGCCAGCGCGAGCGCCGACTTGCCCGTGCCGGTCGGGCCGATGATCGCAAGCGGTCTCATGGGTTCCAGACGCCCGCGAAATACCCGACGCCGTACGGCGCGCCGCGGTACAGCTCCTTGGCCGACCGCGGCTCGCCTAACCCGGCAAGCACCTGGTAGGCGACGCGGCCGACGATGCCGTCCGGCAGCCGGGTCAGCGCATTGGCATCACCGGCGGCGAGCGCGGCGTCGAGCGCGGCCTGTCTGGGTATCGAGTCAGGGTCGTAGCCGCCGGGCGCCGGCGGGGTCAGGGTATGTGCGCCGTCGGCGACGACGAGGACACCGACCGCGTCGGCGGCCTCGTCGAGCTCGGCGCGTAACCGGCGACCGCAATCGACCGCGGCATCGGCGGCGAGGTCCGCCGCGTACACCCGGGCCTCGACGCGTGCGTCGGGCGTGGCCCGGCCGCGGACCCAGCCCGCGATCAACGCGCAGAGCGGCAGTTCGGTTGGCGCGCCCGCGGCGTCGGGCGACAGCGTGACGCGCAGGTCGACGCCGTACCCCGCGAAGGTGCCGACGCCGTCAGGGCCGAGCACAGCGTCGGCGGGACCGACACCGACGACGATCCACCTGGTCGGCATCGATGCCGCAGCCGTGAAAACGGCGTCGCGCAGGTCGCTCAGTTCGCCGGCAGCATCGCCCGCCAACTCCGGGACCATCACAGGTGGCGAAGGGATGATCGCGACGGCGCTCAGCACGCCACCAAGTTAGTGCTCACGCGGGTTGGGTGCTGGCACCGGCCGCCTCGCCGCGGGCCAACGCGACCGTCGCGACCACCATCACCGCCACCGCGACGCTCAGCGTCAGCCAGCCGGCATCTCCCGGCCGCAGGGTTTCGCCGAGCACGACGACGCCGAGCACCGAACCGACCACCGGTTCGGTGACGGTCATGGTCGGCAGCGTCGCCGTCAGCGCGCCTGCGCGGAACGACGACTGCTGCCACGACGTGCCCGCAATCGCGACCAGCACCCAGACGTACAACTCGGGCGTGCGCAGCAGCGCCCACACACCGTCATCGATGCGATCGACCACGCCCTTGGTCAACACCGCGAACAACCCCCACAACGCGCCAGACACCACCGCCAACAGCACCGCGCTGACGGGTCCTGACCAGATGCGGGCACCCACCACGCACAGCACCAGGGCAGGCCCCAGCACGGCGATCACGGCCGTCCACGTTTCCAGCGACGCTCGGGAATGCCCCGCCGTCGGATTGCCGACCGTCACGATGACCGCGACGGCGGCCGCCAGCAGAGCGGCCCAGGTCCACTCCCAGCGCGACACGCGCCGATGCGACAACCGCGCACTGATCGGCAACGCGAACAGCAGCGACGTCACCAGCAGAGCCTGCACCAACAGCACCGAGCCAAATCCGAGCGCCGCCGCCTGCAGCGCGAACCCGACTGCGGCGACCACACTGCCCAGCCACCACTGACCGTCGCGCAGCAGACGCAGGAACAACTGGACGTGGCTGACCGGTTCGTCGGTCACCTCATGCGCTGTGCGCTGGTGGATCACATCGCCGATTGCGATGAAAAACGCCGCGCCGAGGGCAAGCAGGGCGGCGACATCCGCCTTGTCCATCCGCGGCCTCCCGTTGTGTTGGGAAAGAGCGTAGGCATTTGCATCGCGAAAGGCGTGGGCATGGGCAGCGGCGACCTGTTTGAATAGCGTTCGAGCTAGCAGGCGCCGCGTCGCGCGGCAGGTGCGCGGGTTCCCGCGCGGAGGGTGCGAGGTAACGGAGATGACGACCAGCGAGCATGGCGGACCGGCGGCGAGGAGCGTCGGGGACACCGCCGACCCGGAGGCTACGGGGACGACCGGGGAATCGGTTCAACCCGCCGTTCCCAAACCCGTTCCCCGGCCAGGTCCGCCGCGGCCAGCGCCCCGCCCAGGTCCTCATCCGACGCCGACGGTCGCCATCCCGGCTTCGAGCGATCCGCACCGGTTCGGCCGCGTCGACCCCGACGGCACCGTCTGGCTGATCACCTCATCGGGCGAGCGCGTCATCGGCTCGTGGCAGGCCGGCGACACCGAGGCGGCATTCGAGCACTTCGGCAGGCGCTTCGACGACCTGCACACCGAGGTCGCGTTGATGGAGCACCGGTTGGAGTCCGGGACGGGCGACGCGCGCAAGATCAAGTCCGCCGCAGCGGCGCTCGCCGAGACGCTGCCCGAGGCGCACGTGCTCGGCGACGTCGACGCGCTGGCCGCCCGGTTGACCGCGATCGCCGAGCATGCCGACGAAGCCGCGCAGGCGGAGCGGGCCAAGCGCGACGAGTTCCGCGCAGCGCAGACCGCGCGCAAGGAAGCACTGGCCGCCGAGGCCGAAGAGATCGCGGCGAACTCGACGCAGTGGAAGGTCGCAGGCGACCGGCTACGCGAGATCCTCGAGGAGTGGCGGACGATCAGCGGGCTGGACCGCAAGACCGACGATGCGCTGTGGAAGCGCTACTCGACGGCCCGCGAAACGTTCAACCGCCGCCGCGGATCGCACTTCGCCGAACTCGACCGCGAACGTGCAGGTGCGCGGCAGGCCAAGGAAGCGCTGTGCGAGCGGGCCGAGGAGTTGTCGGCCTCGACGGACTGGGGCCCGACGAGCGCGGCGTTCCGCGACCTGTTGACGGAGTGGAAGGCGGCGGGCCGCGCCGCCAAGGACGTCGACGACTCGCTGTGGCAGCGATTCAAGGCAGCGCAGGACGTCTTCTTCTCTGCCCGCAACGCAGCCAGCTCCGAACGCGATGCCGAGTTCCGCGCGAACGCCGAAGCCAAGGAGGCGCTGCTCGCCGAGGCCGAAAGGGTCGACACCTCCGACCTGGAGGCGGCGCGAGCGGCACTACGGACGATCGGCGAGAAATGGGACGCGATCGGCAAGGTGCCGCGCGAGCGGGGCGCCGAGCTGGAACGCAGGCTGCGGGCCATCGAGAAGAAGGTGCGTGACGCTCCCACCGGAGGCGTCGATCCAGAAGCAAAAGCCAGGGCGGACCAATTCCGTTCTCGCGCAGAGCAATTCGAGCGTCAGGCGGAGAAGGCCGAGGCAGCCGGACGGACGAAGGACGCCGAGGAGGCGCGCGCCAGCGCCGAACAGTGGCGGCAGTGGGCCGACGCGGCGGCCCAGGCGCTCAAGGGCAGCTAGCCGTTGCCGGTCTAAAGGCCACATCGAAATTGCAGTGAGGGCTGTGGCAGCCCGCGCTCTGACGACCCTCAGTGCAATATTGATCGCGCGACGACGCTAGCTGCTAGGTATTCGCCGGACCGTTTTCGCCGTCGTCGGTGTCGTCGTTCAGCGTGTCGAGTAAGCCCTTGTTCTGACGTTCGGCGACCTGTCTGCGGCGGTCTTCCTCGGCCGCGAGTTGCAGCGCGGTGCGCGCCCAGACCGCGCGGGCCCAGTTGAAGGCGAGCACGATCACCGCGAGCCAAGCGAGGATCAGTCCGATGCCGGGCCCTGGATGATGTGCAGGCGCGGTCTGCCGCGACCACACCGCCAGCAGACCCGTGAACGACGCCACCGTCGATCCGGCCAGCGCGATCCACGCGAGACCCCAGCGGCGGGTCAACAGCGCCAACATCGAGAAGCCCACGCTGAATACCAGCGCCAGCCAGCAGAACACCCGCGACGGCAACGCAATGCCGTTGCGGATCGCGGCGTCGTCGCCGACCAACACGTCCCAGCCCTTGGTGTCACCGGTGTGCGGCAACACAAAACTCAGCAAAAGCACGAACACCGCGATGGCGATCACCAAAGCGCGTGCGCCGGGGTCGATTTCACGCGCGACCTTGCGCTCGGCAGCCTCGAGGTCACCCTTGAACTCGTCGAACCTGCCGTTGTTCTGATCGCCCGCGCTCACCGGGCACACCCGGACGAGGTGGGCGCCGGCGCCGGAGCACCGATGCCGGGCATGCCGAGGCCGACCCCAGTGGTGGGCTTGCGACCCGCGGCATGGGCGTCGCCGGCTTTGGTGCGCCGGTGAGTGTGTGGGGCACCGTCGGCGATCAGATGGTGCGGCGCGGCGCCGGTCACGGTGGTGGTGACGATGTCGCCGGGCCGGATCTCGAGGCCGGCGGGGTCGAAGTGCACCAGCCTACCGTCGCGGGCCCGGCCGGACATGCGTGCGGTGCTCGCATCCTTTCGCCCCTCACCCGTGGCCACCAGCAATTCGACAGTGCGGCCGATCTGCGCGGTGTTCTCCTCCAGCGAAATGCGCTCCTGCAGGTCGATCAGCCGTTGATAGCGCTCTTGGACAACGGCTTTCGGCAGCTGATCGGCGAGGTCGGCGGCCGGGGTGCCTGGGCGTTTGGAGTACTGGAAGGTGAACGCGCTCGAGAACCGTGCCTGCGCTACGACATCGAGGGTGGCCTGGAAGTCCTCTTCGGTTTCACCGGGGAACCCGACGATCAGGTCGGTGGTGATCGCGGCGTGCGGGATGGCGGCGCGGACGCGGTCGATGATGCCGAGGTATCGGTCGGAGCGGTACGACCGTCGCATGGCCCGCAGGATCCGGTCGGAGCCCGACTGCAGCGGCATGTGCAGCGTCGGGCACACATTCGGGGTGTCGGCCATCGCCTCGATCACGTCGTCGGTGAACTCAGCGGGGTGCGGCGAGGTGAAGCGGACCCGCTCGAGACCCTCGATGCGTCCGCAGGCGCGCAGCAGTTTGGCGAAGGCACCGCGGTCGCGCGGTTGATCCGGGTCGGCGAAGGAGACGCCGTAGGCGTTGACGTTCTGGCCCAGCAGCGTCACCTCGAGTACACCCTGGTCGACCAGCGTCTGCACTTCGGCGAGCACGTCGCCTGGCCTGCGGTCGACCTCCTTGCCGCGCAGTGCGGGCACGATGCAGAACGTGCAGGTGTTGTTGCAGCCGACCGAAACCGAAACCCATGCGGCGTAAGCGGATTCGCGCGCAGCAGGCAATGCTGATGGGAATTCTTCGAGCGCTTCGACGATTTCGACCTGCGCCGTGCGGTTGTGCCTGGCGCGTTCGAGCAGCGTCGGCAGCGACCCGATGTTGTGGGTGCCGAACACCACGTCCACCCATGGCGCCTTGGAAAGGACGCTGTCGCGGTCCTTCTGCGCCAGGCAGCCGCCGACGGCGATCTGCATGTCGGGGTCGGCCTGCTTGCGCGGTGCGAGGTGACTGAGGTTGCCGTACAGCTTGTTGTCGGCGTTTTCGCGAACCGCGCAAGTGTTGAACACCACGACGTCGGCATCAGTTCCGTCGGCCGCGCGCTCGTAACCTGCGGCTTCCAGCAACCCGGCCAGCCGTTCGGAGTCATGCACATTCATCTGGCAGCCGTAGGTGCGGACCTGATACGTGCGCGCCTGCTGGCGAACAGCGTCAGCCGCTGCCGCCTTCCGCGTCACCATCGAAGTCACGGCCCCATGGTACGGACGCACCAATTGCGCCACTCGAACGGATTCCCAAGTTCCGGGCAAGCTGAGCGTTCCCTGGGTAAGGTCTGCACCCATGGGGACGCCCGGTGGTGCGCCGATGATTTCAATGGAGGCGGTCAACAAACACTTCGGCGCCCTGCACGTACTCAAGGACATCAACCTGAAGGTGGACCGCGGGCAGGTGATCGTGGTGCTCGGTCCGTCGGGTTCGGGCAAGTCGACGTTATGCCGCACCATCAATCGACTCGAGACCATCGATTCGGGGACGATTGCGATTGACGGGGTGGTGCTCCCGTCCGAGGGACGCAAGCTCGCACAACTGCGCTCAGATGTCGGGATGGTCTTCCAGTCGTTCAATCTGTTCGCGCACAAGACAATTCTGCAGAACGTCATGCTCGCCCCGACGACAGTGCGCAAGGTGTCCAAGGACAAGGCCCGCGCAAGGGCGATGGAGCTACTCGAGCGGGTCGGCGTGGCCAACCAGGCCGACAAATATCCGGCGCAGCTGTCTGGTGGTCAACAGCAACGCGTGGCGATCGCCCGGTCGCTTGCGATGGACCCCAAGGTGATGTTGTTCGACGAACCGACCAGCGCGCTGGACCCGGAGATGATCAGCGAGGTGCTGAACGTCATGACCGGCCTCGCGAAGGACGGGATGACCATGGTGGTGGTCACCCACGAAATGGGTTTCGCGAGGGGTGCGGCGAACCGCGTCGTCTTCATGGCCGACGGCGCCATCGTCGAGGACGCCGAACCCCTTCAATTCTTCGACAACCCGCAGTCCGACCGCGCCAAAGACTTCCTCGGCAAGATTCTCCGTCACTAACGCTCCGGCGAAAGGAAACGACCAATGTCGTCCATGAAAGTGCGTGTCGTAGGTGCCATCGCGCTCGCCATCGCGCTGCCGTTCGCGGCGACCGCCTGCGGCGGCGGTGGCGGGGGTGGCGACACCATCGTCATCGGAACGAAGTTCGATCAGCCGGGCCTCGGCCTGAAGAATCCCGACGGGACCATGAGCGGCTTTGACGTCGACGTCGCAAAGTATGTCGCCAAGCAACTCGGTTACGCCGAAGACAAGATCGAATGGAAGGAATCGCCGTCCGGCCAGCGTGAGACGCTGATCCAAAACGACCAGGTGAAGTTCATCGCCGCGACGTATTCGATCACCGACACCCGCAAGCAGAAGGTCGACTTCGCCGGGCCGTATCTGATCACCGGACAAAGCCTGCTGGTCAAGGCGGACAACACCGACATCACCGGCCCCGATTCGCTGCAGAACAACAAGAAGTTGTGCTCGGTGTCGGGCTCGACGCCGGCGCAGCGCATCAAGGACAAGTATCCCGGCGTCCAGTTGCAGCAGTACGACACCTATTCGGCCTGCGTCGAGGCGCTGAAGAACGGTGCCATCGACGCGGTGACCACCGATGAGGTGATCCTGGCCGGTTACGCCGCCCAGTCCCCCGGTGCGTTCAAGATCGTTGGCAAGCCGTTCTCCGAAGAGCGTTACGGCATCGGCCTGAAGAAGGGCGACACCGACCTGCGGACCAAGATCAACGACGCGATCACCAAGATGGAGCAGGACGGCGCGTGGAAGGCCGCGTGGGACAAGAACCTTGGCCCCGCGGGCATTGCGGCACCGGCGCCGCCACCGGTCGACAAGTAACCGAGTCGCGCCGACGTGCTGCACTTTGGTGATAGGGCCTACGACGTCCTCGGGGCGTTCTGGACCACTATTCAGCTGACTGCGCTCTCGGCCGTCGGCGCACTCATCCTGGGCACGCTGCTGGCCGCGATGCGACTCTCGCCGGTGCCGATGCTGAACTGGATCGGGACGACCTACGTCAACGTGGTGCGCAACACCCCGTTGACACTGATCATCCTGTTCTGCTCGTTCGGACTGGCGCAGACGCTCGGCATCACGCTGGTGGATTCGAAGTCGTCGACCTCGATCGACGACAGCAACTTCCGGCTGGCGATACTCGGGTTCACCGTCTATACGGCGGCGTTCGTGTGCGAGACAGTGCGGTCAGGCGTCAACACGGTGCCGCTGGGCCAGGCGGAGGCGGCACGCTCCCTTGGCCTGACGTTCGCCCAAAACCTGCGCATCGTCCTGCTGCCCCAGGCATTTCGCGCTGTGATCAATCCGCTGGGTTCGGTGTTGATCGCGTTGACCAAGAACACCACGATCGCGTCGGCGATCGGTGTGTCGGAAGCGGCGCTGTTGATGAAGACGATGACCGAAAACGAGGCAGCGCTGATCTACATCGGCGCCATCTTCATGGCCGGGTTCGTCATCTTGACGCTGCCGATGGGGCTGTTCTTCGGGTGGCTCGGCAAGCGGCTGGCGGTGGCGCGGTAATGGCGGGTTCGGTTCTGTTCGACGCGCCGGGACCGCGGGCACTGGTGCGCAACCGCATCTTCAACGTCGTCACGGCACTCGTCATCGCGCTGGTGGCCTGGGTGGTGTACGCGCAGCTGAACGCGAAGGGTCAGTTGACCGCCGCGAAGTGGGAACCGTTCCTCACGGCCAACCTGTGGAAGACGTACATCCTGCCCGGTGTGCAGGGCACGCTGACCGCCGCTGCGGTATCGATCGTGCTGGCGCTGGCGCTGGGTTTCCTTCTCGGCGTCGGCAGGCTTTCCACCCACCCCGCGATCCGCTGGCCGTCCGCGGTGTTCGTCGAGTTCTTCCGCGCGGTGCCGGTGCTGATCATGATGATCTTCGCGTACTTCTTGTACGCGCTGTACGACGTCTTCCCGTCCAAGCACCTGGCGCTGGCGGGCGTCATCACCGCCTTGACTCTGTACAACGGTGCTGTCATCGCCGAGATCGTCCGCGCAGGCGTTCTTGCGCTGCCCCGCGGACAATCGGAAGCGGCGTCAGCGCTCGGTCTGCGGTGGGGCCAGACCATGCGGTCGATCCTGCTGCCGCAGGCCGTCACGTCGATGTTGCCGGTGCTGGTCTCGCAGATGGTGGTCGTTCTGAAGGACACCGCGATCGGCTACCAGATCACCTTCCTGGAGATGGTGCGCCAGGGCACCCAGGTCGGCGCGTCGTACGGCAACTACGTGCCCGCTCTGATCGTCATCGCGGTGTTGATGATCAGTGTGAACTTCACGCTGTCCTGGTTCGCGACGTGGCTGGAGGGCCGCATGCGTCGTTCCAGCCGCGGTCCCGAACCCATGCACATCCAACCCGTCACCCAGGGTTCGTTCGGCGCGGGTGCCGGCGGCTCGATCTAGCCGACCGGAGCCGAGAAGTGGTGGCGCCGAACTAGACCCGTCGACGTTCCCGCTCGCCGGCCAGTTCATTCTTGACGACGTCGAACGCCATCGACTGGCTGTAGCCCCTGCGGGCCAGCATCCCGACGAGCCGGCGCGCGACTTTGGTGTCGTCGTCGTCGTCGACAAACTTTTCGCGTCGCAGCTTGTCGCGGACCAACTCCTCAGCGCGCCGCCGCTCGGCCGCGACGTCGATGTCTGCGAGCACCGTGGTGATCACGTCGTTGTCGACGCCCTTGTTCCGAAGCTCAGCGGCCAAGGCGCGCTTGCCTTTTCCGGCGTTCGCCCGACGAGACTGCACCCACTGCTCGGCGAAGTCGACGTCGTCGATCAAACCAACCTGAGCCAACCGGTCGAGCACGCGACCGCTGACGTCTTCGGGATATCCCCGCTTGGTCAGCTGGCCTTCGAGTTCGGCACGGGTCCTGGCCCTTACGGTGAGCAGACGCAGGCACAGATCCCGCGCCTGCTCCTCGCGTTTGGGTTCAGCCGCCGGAGAAGACTCAGAAGTCGACGGGGGCGGGCAGGACTTCGTCATTGGCCACCTCAGCAGTCACCACGGCACCGATGCCGAGCTTCTCCTTGATCTTCTTCTCGATCTCGTTGGCCACGTCGGCGTTTTCCAGCAGGAAGTTGCGGGCGTTCTCCTTGCCCTGTCCCAGCTGTTCACCTTCGTAGGTGAACCAGGAACCGGACTTGCGGATGAAGCCCTGCTCGACACCCATGTCGATGAGCGAGCCTTCCTTGCTGATGCCCTTGCCGTAGAGGATGTCGAACTCGGCCTGCTTGAACGGCGGCGACACCTTGTTCTTGACGACCTTGACGCGGGTCCGGTTGCCGACCGCGTCGGTGCCGTCCTTGAGCGTCTCGATTCGCCTGACGTCCAAGCGAACCGAGGCGTAGAACTTCAATGCCTTTCCGCCCGTTGTGGTTTCGGGCGAGCCGAACATCACGCCGATCTTCTCGCGGAGCTGGTTGATGAAGATCGCGGTGGTGCCCGAATTGTTCAGTGCGCCAGTCATCTTCCGCAGCGCCTGGCTCATCAGCCGGGCCTGCAGGCCGACGTGGCTGTCCCCCATCTCGCCTTCGATCTCGGCGCGCGGCACCAGTGCGGCCACCGAGTCGATGACCAGGATGTCCAGCGCGCCGGAGCGGATCAGCATGTCGGCGATCTCCAGCGCCTGCTCCCCGGTGTCGGGCTGGGACACCAGCAGCGAATCGGTGTCCACACCGAGCTTCTGGGCGTAGTCCGGATCCAGCGCGTGCTCGGCGTCGATGAACGCCGCGATGCCGCCTGCGGCCTGAGCATTGGCGACCGCGTGCAACGCGACGGTGGTCTTACCGGAGGATTCCGGACCGTAGATCTCGACGACCCGGCCGCGCGGCAGTCCGCCGATGCCGAGCGCCACGTCCAGGGCGATCGAGCCCGTGGGGATGACGGAGATCGGCTGGCGCACCTCTTCGCCGAGCCGCATCACCGAGCCTTTGCCGAAGTTCTTGTCGATCTGTGCGAGCGCCAGCTCAAGGGCCTTCTCGCGGTCGGGTGCCTGACTCATGGGGTGGTCTCCGTCCTGGTGGGTGATCGGTTTTCGATCGGTTGGCCGTGACGCTAGCCAGAGGGTCTGACAAGTCGTGTCGCCCACAGTAGACGAACACCTGTTCGATTCAAGTAGACACGCCGTGCGATTCTTCCGCGCACCTTTTCCGCGCCACTCTGCGCGCGACTGCAAGACTGTTTTGACCGAGCGACAGGGAGGTACGTGATGTCAGGCGCCACCAGGGGAAGCCGGCTACGGGCGGCGGCAGTGGCATCGGTAGCGGGCTGGGTGTTGATGACGGGCGCAGGTCCCGCGCTGGCCGACCCGGCCCCCGGCGATCCCGGGATCGTCGCGGGTCCCGATGCCGGCCAGGACCCGACACCGTTCATCGGCACGGCGCCGTTCGGGCCGCCGAGGTTCTTTCCTGCCAATGGTGCGACGGTCGGTGTGGCCCAGCCGATCATCATCAACTTCCCCGGCCTCGTCGATGACTCTGCTGCGGCCGAAAGCGCCGTGCACGTTTCTTCGGTCCCGCCGGTTGCAGGCAAGTTCTATTGGATGACGCCCACGCAGCTGCGCTGGCGTCCGCTGAGCTTCTGGCCCGCGCACACGACGGTGACGATCGATGCCGGTGGCACGGTGTCCAGCTTCCAGACCGGTGATGCGTTGGTTGCCACGGCCGACGACGCCACACATCAGTTGACCGTCACGCGAAATGGCAACGTGGAGAAGACCATTCCGATGTCGATGGGTATGACCGCCGGCGGTCACCAAACCCCCAACGGCACTTACTACGTCCAGGAGAAGATGCCCTCGGTGGTGATGGACTCCTCGACCTACGGTGTCCCGGTCAACTCGCCGTACGGATATCGGACGACGGTGGAACTAGCCGTCCGCTTCGACGACAGCGGTGACTTCGTCCACAGCGCTCCGTGGTCGGTGGACGACCAGGGCAAGCGCGACGTCAGTCACGGTTGCATCAATATCAGCCCGAGCAATGCGAAATGGTTCTTCGACAACTTCAATGCCGGTGATCCGATCGTGGTGAAGAACTCCAGCGGCGGCACCTACTCCCGGCACGACGGCTCCAACGACTGGCAGCTCTGACCACAATCGCCAGAAACGGCGAGTGCCGATCTGCCTCTTCTCGGCCATCGCATGCGACGCCGACCTATCGTGGGATCCATCCGGCAGAACGGACCGACATGCACGAGATGGCGATCACGCAGAGCGTTGTCGACGCGGTGTGCGAACACGCCGCGGGCCGCCACGTGCAGAGCGTCAAGGTGGAGGTCGGTGCGCTGTGCGCCGTCGTACCCGACGCCATGCAGTTCTGTTTCGAGCTCGCCACCGAGGGCACGCTCGCTGACGGCGCTCGCCTCGACCTGAACGTGCAGCCCGGTTCGGCGCGCTGCCGCGGCTGCGGTGAGAACTTCGAACTGCTCGACCTGATCCTGTTATGCCCGTGCGGAAGCGCGGATGTCGAAGTGCTGACCGGACGGGACCTTCGGATCCTGTCGATGGAAGTGAGCTAGCGATGTGCGCGACCTGTGGATGCGGCGACAACACTACGACGATCACGGTCGCCGGTGACGACCATCCCCACTCGAAAAGCATCACGCTCGAACAGAAGGTGCTCGCGAAAAACGATCAGATCGCCGAGCACAACCGCCAGTCGTTGGTCGAGCGCGGCATCCTGGCTCTCAATGTGACGAGTTCGCCGGGAGCCGGGAAGACGACGCTGCTCGAGCGCACAATCCGCGAGCTCGGCGACGACCTGCCTGTCGCAGTCATCGAGGGCGACCAGGAAACACTGCTCGACGCCAAGCGAATCCAGGCGGCTGGGGCCCGCGCGGTGCAGGTGAACACCGGCGCCGGCTGCCATCTGGACGCGGATATGGTGCATCGCGCTCTTCACGCCTTGGATCCGGAGCCCAAGTCCGTGCTGTTCATCGAAAACGTCGGCAACCTGGTGTGCCCGGCGCTGTTCGATCTGGGTGAGCACACCAAAGTGGTGGTGATCTCGGTGACTGAGGGTCAGGACAAGCCCCTGAAGTACCCGCACATGTTCGCGGCAGCAGGGCTGGTGCTGATCAACAAGATCGATCTTGTTCCGTACGTAAACTTTGATCTTGAAACATGTTTCGGCTACGCGCGGTCGGTGAACCCCGGCGTTCGCATCCTGCCGATCTCGGCGACGCGTGGCGATGGACTTGAAGCATGGTACGACTGGATCCGCGCCGAAATCGGCATACCGGCAAACTCCGCCTAATGTCGCTAAGACTCGTTGACAAGACATATCGCCCGGAGTAAACCGAGAACCAGCGCTTAAGAAGCGGGCGCAAGCATATTCCTGCGAGAGGGGCTGCGAGCCCGGCCCCAGAGAGCTGTTACGCATGCCAAGCGAAGCAGCAGTCAAAGCGGAAGAGGCGTTGATCCATGTTCTTTGGATCAATGCGGGATTAAGTTGTGACGGCGATTCGGTGGCGTTGACTGCCGCTACCCAACCCAGCATCGAGGAGATCGCGCTTGGCGCGCTTCCCGGGCTGCCGAAAATCGCCGTCCACTGGCCCCTAATAGATTTCGAGTGCGGACCCAACGGGGGCGCAGACGATTTCCTGGAGTGGTTCTTCAAGGCCGAACGTGGGGAATTGGAGCCGTTCGTCCTCGTTGTCGAGGGGTCCATTCCAAACGAGCAGCTCAAGGATGAGGGCTATTGGTGCGGGTTCGGCAACAACCCCGCGACCGGGCAGCCGATGACCACGAGTGAATGGCTGGACCGGCTCACCCCGAAAGCCACCGCGGTCGTCGCGGTCGGAACATGCGCCACCTACGGCGGAATCCATGCGATGGCAGGCAACCCGACCGGCGCGATGGGCGTCCCCGACTACCTCGGCTGGGACTGGAAGAGCAAGGCGGGCATCCCGATTGTTTGTGTGCCCGGCTGTCCTATCCATCCGGACAATCTTGCCGAGACACTGACATATCTGCTCTACATGGCGACCGACCAGGCGCCGATGATTCCGCTTGATGACGCGTTGCGGCCCAAGTGGCTGTTCGGCGCGACTGTGCACGAGGGCTGCGATCGCGCTGGGTATTACGAGCAGGGTGACTTCGCTACCGAATACGGCTCACCGAAATGCATTGTGAAGCTTGGCTGTTGGGGCCCCGTTGTGAAATGCAACGTCCCCAAGCGGGGTTGGATCAACGGCATCGGCGGCTGCCCGAACGTCGGCGGCATCTGCATCGGCTGCACGATGCCCGGCTTCCCCGACAAGTTCATGCCGTTCATGGACGAGCCGCCCGGCGGCAAGGTCTCGACGACGGCCTCAGGCCTGTACGGCTCGGTCATCCGCAGCCTTCGCCACGTCACTGGGCGCACGGTGGACAAAGAACCGAAGTGGCGGCATCCCGGCACAAAACTCGAAACCGGAGCTACCCGCACCTGGTAGGTGCGGGCTCTTCGGCGCTGCTGGGCGTGCATTTCGCGATCGCCGAAATCCCTTGTGGCGCTGCCCACTAGACGAAAGAGAAGAGTTCGATGACAACGATCATCCCCGAGCCGTCACATGTGAAGCGAGATCCCGGTCAACTGGTGGAGATGGCGTGGGATCCCATCACCCGCATCGTCGGCAGCCTCGGTATCTACACGAAGATCGACTTCGAGAACAGAGAGGTCGTCGAGTGCCACAGCACCTCGTCGATCTTCCGTGGCTATTCGATCTTCATGAAGGGCAAGGATCCTCGCGACGCCCACTTCATCACCAGCCGCATCTGCGGCATCTGCGGCGACAACCACGCCACCTGTTCGTGCTACTGCCAGAACATGGCCTACGGGGTGAAGCCGCCGCATCTCGGAGAGTGGCTCATCAACCTTGGTGAGGCCGCGGAATACATGTTCGACCACAACATCTTCCAAGAGAATCTGGTCGGCGTGGATTACTGCGAGAAGATGGTGTCGGAAACCAATCCGAGTGTGCTGGCCAAGGCCGAGAACACCCAGGCGCCGCACGCCGACATGCACGGCTACCGGACGATCGCCGACATCATGCGGGCACTCAACCCGTTCACCGGTGAGTTCTACCGGGAGGCGCTACAGGTCAGCCGGTGGACGCGAGAGATGTTCTGCCTCATGGAAGGCCGCCATGTGCACCCGTCCACGCTCTACCCGGGCGGCATCGGCACCACCGCCACCGTGCAGCTGATGACGGACTACATGACCCGGCTGATGCGCTACGTGGAGTTCATGAAGTCCGTCCTGCCCATGCACGACGACCTCTTCGACTTCTTCTACGAGGCGCTGCCCGGCTACGACCAGGTGGGGTTGCGGCGTACGCTGCTGGGCTGCTGGGGTTCTTTCCAGGATCCCGAGGTGTGCAACTTCGAATACAAGGACATGGAGCGCTGGGGCGACGCCATGTTCGTCACGCCCGGCGTCGTGATCGACGGCAAGCTGCACACCCACTCGCTGGTCGACATCAACCTCGGCATCCGAATCCTGTTGGGCCACAGCTACTACGATGACTGGACCGACCAGGAGATGTTCGTCAAGACCGATCCGCTCGGCAACCCGGTCGACCGCAGGCATCCGTGGAATCAGCACACCAACCCGCGGCCGCAGAAGCGCGACTTCGAAGGCAATTACAGCTGGGTGATGGCGCCGCGGTGGTTCGACGGCACCGACCACTTGGCGCTGGACACCGGCGGCGGTCCGCTGGCCCGGCTGTGGTCGACCGCGCTCGCCGGCCTTGTCGACATCGGCTACGTGAAGGCCACCGGCACCAGCGTGCAGATCAACCTGCCCAAGACAGCCCTCAAGGGTCCGGTGTCGTTCGAGTGGAAAGTGCCGCACTACGGCAGCAACACGCTCGAACGCAATCGCGCCAGGACCTACTTCCAGGCCTACGCGGCGGCATGCGCGCTGCACTTCGCCGAGAAGGCGCTCGTGGAGATCCGCGCTGGCCGCACCAAGACCTGGGAGAAGTTCGAGGTGCCCGACGAAGGCATCGGCTGTGGCTTCACCGAGGCGGTGCGCGGAGTCCTGTCTCACCACATGGTGATTCGCGACGGCAAGATCGCGAACTATCACCCGTATCCGCCGACGCCGTGGAACGCCAATCCGCGCGACAGCTACGGCACGCCTGGTCCGTACGAGGATGCGGTACAGGGCCAACCGATCTTCGAGGAGAACGACAGGGAGCACTTCAAGGGCATCGACGTCATGCGCACGGTGCGCAGCTTCGATCCGTGTCTGCCCTGCGGGGTGCACATGTACCTCGGTAAGGGCAAGTCATTGGATCTGCTGCACTCCCCCACCCAATCGCTCACCGGGGAATAGCGTATGGCCCCGCCGACACTGCCAGGCCTTCCGGATTCCCAGGACGACGCGCAGTGGCGCACGGCGGGCGAGCGAATACAGAACCTGCTCGACGCGTCGTCATCGGGTGGCGCCGTCGCGAGGGAACGCGCCGAACTACTCGTCCGTGAGGTGACCGACCTCTACGGAGCGGCGCTGATGCGGATGATGCAGATGGCGTTGGCCGCGGATCCGGGTCTCGCCAACCGGTTCGCGGCCGACGACCTCGTCGCCAGCCTCCTGCTGGTGCACGGGTTGCATCCGCACGACGTCGAGCGACGGGTGTCGGACGCACTGGACAGCGTGCGGCCCTACCTCGGCTCGCACGGCGGAGACGTGTCGCTGCTCGGCGTCGTCGACGGTGTGGTCCGACTGCAGTTCCAGGGCAGTTGTAAGAGCTGTCCGTCGTCGTCGGTGACCTTGGAGTTGGCGGTCGAGGATGCGGTGCGGGCCGCGGCGCCGGAGATCGAATCGATCGAAGTGGTTGCGGCGGAGAATGTCTCGACGCCGAGTGTGATTCCCGCCGCGTCACTGATGCGTCGCGTGCACACCAACGGCCACCACTGGCAGCCGGTGCCGGAGCTCGCCGAATTGGCCGACGGTGAAGTCGGCGGGTTCCGCGTCGAAGGCGTCACCGCGCTGGTCTGCCGGGTGAGCGGCGAACTCTACGCGTACCGCGACAGATGCCCCAGTTGTCTTGGCACCTTGGCGGGTGCAGGGTTGCGCGGCACAGTGCTGCAGTGTCCGGCGTGCGGCGCCGGTTTCGACGCCGTGCACGCCGGTGCGGGCGTGGGCGGCGACAGCCACCTGGAGCCGCTACCGGTTCTGGTGCGCGACGGCGTGCTGTCGATGGCAGTCCCTGAGGAGGTGGCGTAGTGGAGGGTGCTTTCGACGTGCTGGCGCGCATACGTGCCAATCGCGGCGCGCCACAGCCGGCTGGCGAGCGCTGCGAGATGTGCGCGGAGGCCATTGCCGATGAGCACCAGCACGTGGTGAATCTCGAAGGCCGACAACTGATGTGTGTCTGCCGCGGGTGCTATCTGCTGTTCACCGACACCGATGCCCAGTTACGCTACCGCGCCGTTCCGGACCGCTACCTCGTCTTCAATGACTTCGCGTTGGATCGCCGTGCATGGGAGGGGCTGCAGATTCCGGTCGGACTGGCGTTCTTCTTCCACAACTCGAGCCTCGACCGCACCGTGGCCTTTTATCCCGGGCCGGCCGGCGCCACCGAGTCCGAACTGGACCTCGTGGCGTGGAACGACATCCGCACCGCCGATCCACGCGTTGACACCGTCGCCGCGGATACAGAGGCGCTGCTGGTTCGGGTGCCCGACGACGAAACAGCTTCTACCCGAGCATATTTGGTTCCGATCGACGCCTGTTACGAGTTCGTCGGCCGGCTGCGCATGATGTGGCGCGGATTCGACGGCGGCCAGGACGCCCGCACTTACATCGAGAGCTTCTTCGATCAGCTCGACAACCGGAGCAGACTGGTTGACCGCGCATGACCGACATCACGTTCGCCGTCCTCGATGTGGCACCGGAACCGTATGCGGTGACACCGATTCTGATGGCGCGGGTAGGCATCGCGTCGGTCGCCGAGGAACCGGTGCACGCCGTCGCACTGCGTTGTCAGGTGCGTATCGAGCCCTCGCGACGTCAGTATTCCGATGACGAAGCCGCCGCACTCGTCGATCTGTTCGGGCCGCGGGACCGCTGGGCGGCGACACAACACTCATTCCTGTGGCAGCACGCGACCGCCATGGTGCCGGGATTCACCGGGACCACGCAGGTGCACATGCCCTTGGAGTGCACCTATGACTTCGAGGTCGCGGCCGCGAAGTACCTGCAGGCGCTCGGTGACGGCACCATTCCCCTGCAGTTTCTGTTCAGCGGAACAGTTTTCGGCCGCGGTTCGAACGGCTTTACCGTCCAACAGGTGCCATGGGACCGCGAGGAGCGTTACGACATGCCGGTTTCGGTGTGGCGTGACCTGATCCAGCAGCACTTCCCTAACACCGGCTGGGTGCGACTAGACCGCGAAACCATCGACGCGCTGGCGGCGTACCGCTCCGCGCGCGGCCTACTCGGATTCGACCAGGCAATCACCGCACTGCTGGCGGAGATCTCGGCGACGCGGGAAAGCTCATGACCGCCCCCTGGGACCACGCCCGTGCCGTCGCCGACGCGGTGCTCTACGAGGGCTATCTGCTCTACCCGTATCGCGCCACCTCGGGAAAGAACCAGTCACGCTGGCAGTTCGGAGTGTTGGGTCCCCAGGGCGCTGCTGACGCGGGCATCGGTGAGCAGGACTCGCTGGCCGCGCAGGTGTTGGTTGCCTCGAATGCGGTTCCCTCGCTGTCTGGCGTAGTGCGTTTTCTGCAGTTGCAACACCGCGCGGCCGAGCGGGACGTCGGCGGTCGTTTTCAGCCGACCGAAGAACTGTCCACCGGCTCCGCCAGCTGGCTCACGTGGGACGAGGCCGTCGAGTGCGAGATCGCGATAGAACGGTTCGCTGTCACGAGTTTGCCACGCACACTTGATATCTCGGTGCCGGCGGGCAGCGACATCGAGATGCTGGACGGCGGCCGGCTGGTGCGCACGCGGCGCGGCCTGCACGGTCGACTCGACATCTCCGCCGAACGCGACGGTGACCACTTACGGGTGTCGTTCGAGGTACGCAATGTCGCCCCGCCCGCCGCGGACAAGGACGAGGCGATTGCCACCTCCCTGATCGGCACACATCTGTTGATCGAGGTCACCGACGGCGAATTCGTTTCGCTTCTGGAGCCGCCGGACGTCGCGGCGGCAGCGGTCGACCGGTGCTCGCACCACCGCTGCTTCCCGGTGCTCGCCGGCCCTCCCGGGGTCAATGATCTGGTGCTGGTGTCACCGATCATCCTCTACGACCATCCCGAGATCGCAGAACAGAGCAAGGGCGCGCTCTACGACTCCACCGAGATAGACGAAATCCTCACGCTACGGATCATGACGATGACCGACGAGGAGAAGGCGCAGGCCCGCGCCACCGACCCGTTGGCCGCCCAGATCATCGACCGCTGCGACACGATGTCGCCCGAGGCCATGCTCGATCTGCACGGTGTGCTGCGCAATCCGCATGCGCCGACAGCAGATCCGGGGTTGATACCGGAAGTCCCCGCCGACGTCGACTGGTGGGATCCGACTGCAGACACCGCAGTGCGGCCTGACGTCGATGCGATCCTCGTCAATGGCACCCGCGTGGCGCGCGGCACTCGGGTCCGCCTGCACCCGTCGCGCCGGGCCGACGCGCAGGACCTCTTCTACACCGACATGGTCGCGCGCGTCACGTCGGTGCACGAAGACGTCGACGGCGACCAGCACGTCGGCGTCGTCCTCGAGGATGATCCGGCGGCCGACCTGCACGACTGGTACGGCCGCTATTTGTATTTCGCACCCGACGAGGTCGAACCACTCATCGAAAGGGGTTAGAAGATGGAAATAGTGGGTTGGATTGCCGTGGTCATCGCAGCATTGGTCGCCCTCGTGGCGGTTGCGCTGGGGGTCAGGTCGGTTCCTGATGCCATGCGGTACATGAAGATTCGACGGATGTAGCGGGTGCGATCACGTCAACAATCCTGGTAGCCGGGATCGGCAACATCTTCCTCGGTGACGACGGCTTCGGCCCCGAGGTGATTCGCCATGCCCCACAGCGAGTCACCGATCCACGAGTTCGACTGGTGGACTACGGCATCCGGGGCATGCATCTGGCCTACGACCTGCTGGACGGCTGCGAGGCGCTGGTCCTGATCGACGCCATCCCCAGCCGCGGATCGCCGGGCGCTGTTCATGTCTTCGAGGCCGACCATGAAAGCTTGACCGCTGCAACCGGTCTGGATGCCCATGCGATGGACCCGACAGCGGTGTTCGCCAGCCTGAACGCCCTCGGCGGCACCCCGCCCTACACGGTGGTCATCGGCTGTGAGGCCGCCGACGTCGACGAAGGCATAGGGCTCTCGCCTGCGGTCGCCGCCGCGATACCCGAGGCGGTTCGCGCGCTCGAGGACGTCATCGCCCGGCTGCTCCAGCCGGTGAAGGGAGGCTGACCATGTGTCTTGGCATCCCCGGGCAAGTCATCCACATGCTGCAGGGCTACGGCGATCAGCTCGCGCTTGTCGACGTCGCGGGCGAACAGCGCAAGGTGAACGTCGGGATGCTGCCCGAGGAGACCTTTTCGCCCGGCGACTGGGTCATCATCCACATGGGCTTCGTCGTGGAGAAGACCGACAAGGCCGGCGCCGATGCGGCGATGGAAGGCCTCGAGCTAATGGGCCGAGGACGCGACACCGAGGCCTCACCATGACAGCCATGACGACACGGCGCAGATTGCGTGTCTGCGTACAGGGCGTGGTCCAAGGCGTTGGCTTTCGCCCGTTCGTCTACGCATGCGCGGCCGCATTCGGGTTGTCCGGGGCAGTACGCAATGACACTGCAGGCGCCCTCATCGAGGTCGAAGGCGATCCCGAAGAGCTCGATCGATTCCTCGCCCGCTTGCGTGAGCAGCCGCCACCGCTGGCAGTCATCGAATCTGTTGACACGCAGGACATCCCGGTTGTGGGCGGCACCGGATTTGTCATCGCGGACACGATGCGGTCCGACGGCGGTCGCACGCTGGCCTCCCCCGACGTGGCGATGTGCACGGAATGTGTTGCCGAACAACGCGACCCCTCGAACAGGCGCTACCGCCACGCGTTCGTCAACTGCACCAACTGCGGGCCGCGCTTCACGATCGTCGCCAGCCTGCCCTACGACCGCGCCTCGACCACGATGGCGGCGTTCCCGATGTGCGCCGATTGCGCCCGCGAATACGCCGACCCGGCCGACCGGCGCTTCCACGCCCAACCCGTGTGCTGCCCACGCTGCGGGCCAACGCTCAGTTATCGCGACGACGACGGCGCGACCGACGGCGACGATGCGCTGGCACTGGCCAGGCGGTTGCTGCGGGACGGTGGCATCCTCGCGGTCAAGGGCATCGGCGGCTACCACTTGGCGTGCGACGCCAGCAACGAGCGGGCCGTCAGCGAACTGCGCGACCGAAAGCGCCGGGGCGACAAGCCATTCGCGGTCATGGTGCCGGACCTGTCCACGGCATACGCAATCGCAAGAGTTGATGACCCGTCGGCTCGGCTCCTCACGGGTCCGCAGCGACCGATCGTGCTGATGCCTCGACGGGCCGATGCACGGATCGCCGACGCGGTGGCGCCGCACAACCCTGATCTCGGGGTCATGCTCGCCTACACGCCGCTGCATGCGTTGCTGTTCGGTCTGCCGGGCGATTCGCCGAGCCCGCCCGTGCTGGTGATGACGTCCGGCAACCTGGGCGGCGAACCCATCTGCTTCGCCGACGACGATGCGCTCGAACGGCTTTCGCACCTGGCCGATGGTTGGCTGATGCACGACCGCGACATCTTGGTGCCGTGTGACGACTCGGTGATCCGGATGGTCGATGACGTTGAGCTGCCGATCCGGCGGTCGCGCGGATACGCGCCGCTACCTATCGCGCTGCCGGTATCGGTGCCGCCGACGTTGGCGGTCGGCGCCGATCTGAAGAACACGATGGCGGTGGCGGACGGCAAGTACGCCTGGCTGAGCCAGCACATCGGCGACATGGACGACCTCGCAACGCTGTCGGCGTTCGACGCCGCCCAACAACACCTGTGCGAGTTGACTGCCGTAGCGCCCGAAGTACTCGTGGCCGACGCACATCCGCTGTACCGGTCGACGGCGTGGGCGCATCGCAATGCCCGTGGGCGGCCCGTCCGAGCCGTGCAGCACCACCACGCACACATCGCTGCGGTGATGGCCGAGCATGGCCTGGACGGGTCTCAGCAGGTGCTCGGTTTCGCGTTCGACGGGACGGGTTACGGATCCGACGAGGCGATCTGGGGTGGCGAGGTGCTGCTCGCGAACTACAAGGGCTACCAACGCCTCGCGCAATTGTCCTACGTGCCGCTCGCAGGCGGCGACATCAGCGTGCTTCGGCCGTACCGGATGGCGCTAGCGCACCTGTGGGCGGCCGGCATCGCATGGGAGCCCGATCTGCCGCCCGTGGCGGCGTGCCCCGCCGACGAACAACGGGTGTTGCGACGGCAACTCGAAACCGGGATCGGCTGTGTGCCAACGTCCAGCATGGGCCGGCTTTTCGATGCGGTGTCCGCGCTCGCCGGTGTCCGCCACGTGGTGGCTTACGAGGCGCAGGCCGCCATCGAGTTGGAGGGGCTGGCACGCAACGCCGACTGTGAGGATCTCGCCTACGCCTTCGGGGTGCAGGACGGACTGATCGATCCAACTCCGCTGATAGACAGCGTGGTCCGAGACCAGCGCGGTGGCGTGCCCTCAGGCACGATCGGCGCACGGTTCCACCAGGCGGTCGCCGATCTGATCGTCGACATTGCGGATCGAAGTCGCGACGCAGCCCAGCTCGTCGCGCTTTCGGGCGGCGTCTTCCAGAATGCGCTGCTGCTGCGTCTGACGCTGAAAGGCCTGCGCGCCAAAGGAATACCGGCGATCACGCATCGCGCGGTGCCGCCGAACGATGGTGGTGTCGCGTTGGGTCAGCTGATGGTGGGTAACTGCGGATGACCCTGTTCGATCAGTACGCCTATCCGCCGAACGAGCTCGGCTACTGCGGGCCGACCGATGGCGGGGGCGCGTTCGGACTTGCCGCCCACGCCAAGGAGTTCGACGGCGCATGGCCATATCTGGCAGCCATTGCCGAGGCGCTCGGCGCCTCGGATCCGCTGGACGAGGAGGTCGTCAGCAGCTACTGGGTGGGCGGGCCCGCGCTGGCCAAGGTCGATCCGGCCGCGCTACTAACCCGGCTGCGAACATCCTTCACCGGCCAGGTCACCGGACTGCTCGACGCGGTTGTCCCGGGCCCGGACGTTTTGGCCCACCACAGTTTCCACGTCTTCGTCGTCTACCCCTGGGTCCGCTTCCTCGACCGCGATGCGGCGACGGCGCTGGGCGTCATGCAGGACTGCCGGATCCGCTGGGGCACCGTCGAATCGATCGACGGCGAGCACGCCGTGATCACGTCACCCCCGCTGGGGCTCGCCGGTGGCGAGCTGATACTCGGCGACCCCCGGCCCGAGCGGGTGCAGTGGAAGAAGGGTGAACTCTCGCTGGCGCCCGCCCCGAGCCCGGGTTCCATCGTTGCGGCGCACTGGAACTGGGTGTGCGAGCAGTTGGAAGCCGATCAACTCACGGCACTCGAAGCCGCCACCCAGTCAACGCTCGATCTGGTCAATACCTTGAGGGGAGGTCGACTATGACGACCACCGCGCAACTCGGGGGCTCCTACATCGACGTGGAGTTGTCCGCCGATCTGGCTGCCGCCGCGCTGGACCTGGCTCGCAGATTCCACGACGGCGCCACGCTGTGGGTGATCTCCCCCCAGTGGGAGCCGCACGCGCACCACGTCGCCGTTGAGTTCGTCCATCCGGTGGTGATGGGGAAACGGGCGCTGCCCTCCGTCGCGCTCGTCGAACCGGATCCTGTCGCACAGGCGCGGGTCGCCAGTCAGCCCGGTGATCTGCTGATCGCCGTATCGTCCGCCGACGAGCCCGCCGTCGTCGAAGCCATGCGACGCGCGCCCGCCTGGGGGGTGCTGACGCTGTGGATCGGTTCCGGGCCGCGGCCGCCTGCCGGTGCGGCCAACCACATCCTGTGGATCGACTCCGACGACCCGATGGTGCCCGCCACCGGAACGTTCGTGCTGATGTATCACCTGCTGTGGGAACTCACCCACGTCTGCTTCGAACACCCCGGACTGCTCAAGCCGCCCGCCGAGGAATGCGCCGAGGACGTGTGCGTGACGTGTAGTGACGAGGGCCGCCTCGCTGAGGTCGTGCTCGAGCCGGCAGACGGTCAGGCGCTCGTGCGAACGGCCAGGGGCGAGGAATGGGTGGACACCACAATCCTCGACGACGTCGGCGTCAACGACTTGGTTCTGGTGCACGCCGGAGCGGCGATCACACGTCTGGAGGCGATGTCATGACAACCCGGCACGAACCCGAAAGCACCGGCTTCCTCTACCCGTTCATCGAATCCGAGGAGACGGACGCCACCAGTCTCCTCGATGATCTGGCCGCCTCGGCGCGCGGTAAGGCGACCGAAAGCGCACGGCTGCAACAAGAATCGCTCGACGAGTACGCGTCGGCCGTGACCGCGGCCGGAACCCAGATGGCCGAACGGTTCCTGCGCGGAGGCAGGCTCTACACGCTCGGCAACGGTGGCAGCTCGACCGACGCCGCCACCCTGGCGACGCTGTTCAGTCGGCCCGCGCGGGGAAGGCCGGTGGCGGCGTGGTCGCTGGCCGCCGACGAAGCGGTGGTGACCGCACTCGGCAACGACGTGGGGTTCGACCTGATCTTCAAACGCCAGATCATCGCTCACGCAAGGGATCGCGACGTCGCGATCGCGTTGTCGACATCGGGCAACTCCGAAGACCTGATGTCGGCGATCACCGAAGCCAAGCAGCGGGGTCTGCTCACCGTCGGGTTCTCAGGGCATGACGGGGGCAGGATGGCCGTCGCCGAGGATCTCGACTTCTGCTTCACTGTGCACTCGCAGAGCATCCACCGCATCCAGGAGAGCCACGCGATGCTCGGATACCGATTGTGGTCGGTGACGCAGGAACACATGGCACGGCCGATGTCTCAGGCCCGAGCATGAGCACCACCGCCGACCGCGAAGACCGGGTGCTGGAACGCATCGACAAGTTCCGGCAGCGCAGGCCGCGACTGCTCGACGACGTGGTGACGCTCGCGCACGGAGCGGGCGGCAAGTCTTCGGCGGCGCTCGTCGACGCGGTGTTCCTCGAGGCGTTCCGCAATGACGAACTCGAGCAACTCGGCGATGCCGCCGTACTGCGCACCGCATCGGGTGAACGGCTCGCGTTCTCGACCGACTCGTATGTCGTTTCGCCGCGCCGCTTTCCGGGCGGATCGATCGGCCACGTCGCAGTGCACGGGACCATCAACGACCTTGCCGTGTCAGGCGCCCGCCCGCAGTGGTTGTCGGCGGCGTTCGTCATCGAAGAGGGGTTCGGTATCGTCGAACTCCGCGAAATCGTCGCCGACATGAGCGAAGCCGCCGCCAACGCCGGCGTACAGATCGTCACCGGGGACACGAAGGTGGTTGGCAAGGGCGCCGCCGACGGCGTCTACATCTCGACCGCAGGCGTCGGTGTGATCCCCGAGGGCAGGCGGCTGTCCCGCGACCTCGTCCAGCCCGGCGACAAGGTGCTGTTGTCCGGCACCATCGGCGAGCACGGCATGGCCGTCATGCTGGCCCGCGGCGACCTGGCCATCGACGCGGACATCGAGTCGGACACGGCACCCGTGCACGAACTGGTCGAAATCCTGCTTGCCGCAGCGCCGTCGACGCGCTGGATGCGCGATGCCACCCGCGGCGGCGTCGGCACCGTCGCCAACGAACTCGTGAAGGACTCGCCGTTCGCACTGATCCTCGACGAGGCGCGGCTGCCGGTGCAGCCGCAGGTGCTCGGCGCCTGCGACATGCTGGGCATCGACCCGCTGTATGTGGCGAACGAGGGCAAGTTCGTCGCCATCGTCGCAGCCGACGAAGCCGATGCCGCCGTCGCGGCCCTGCACGAGCATCCACAAGGCGCCGATGCCGCCGTTGTCGGTGAGATCGTTCCCGAACCGCACGGAATCGTGGCGCTACGAACGTCATTCGGCGGCAGCCGGATTGTCGACATGCTCGTCGGTGACCCGCTGCCGCGGATCTGCTGAGAGGAGACCGACCATGTGTCTAGGGATACCGGGCCAAGTCGTCGAGATCGTCGACGCCGAACAGTCGCTGGCCAAGGTCGACGTCAACGGTGTTCGCAGGAACATCAGCGTGCGGCTGCTGGCCGACGACAACCTGCAAGTCGGTGACTGGGTGCTCGTGCACGTCGGCTTCGCGATGGCCAAGATCGACGAGCACGAGGCCGCCATGACGCTGAGCCAGGTCGAGAAGATGGGCGCCGACTACGTCAATGAGATCGAAGCATTCAACGCGTCCGAAATCGCCTGAGAGGCCAGACAAATGAAGTTCGTAGACGAATTCCGCGACCCGGCGGCCGCACGCGCGCTGGTCAAGTCCATCACCGAGCTGGCGGGTACCGACCATTTCAAATTCATGGAGGTCTGCGGCGGTCACACGCACACCATCTACCGGCACGGCATCGAGCACCTGCTGCCCGAGTCCGTCGAATTGGTGCACGGGCCGGGCTGTCCGGTGTGCGTGATACCGATGGGCCGAGTGGATGACGCGATGTGGCTGGCCGAGCAGCCAGGCGTCATCTTCACGACGTTCGGCGACATGATGCGGGTGCCGGGATCGAAGGGCAACCTGATAGAGGCGAAGGCCAGAGGCGCCGACGTGCGCTTCGTGTACTCCCCACTCGACGCGCTCAAGGTCGCGATCGACAATCCCGACCGCCACGTGGTGTTCTTCGCGGTCGGCTTCGAGACCACTGCGCCCTCCACCGCGGTGACGCTGGTGCGGGCACGCTCACTTGGCGTGCAGAACTTCAGCGTGTTCTGCAACCACGTCACGATCGTGCCGCCCATCAAGGCGATCCTCGAGTCACCGGATCTGCGGCTGTCAGGGTTCCTCGGCCCCGGCCACGTCTCCACGGTGGTCGGGATACGGCCCTACCGGTTCGTTTCGGAGGTTTACGGAAAGCCCATGGTGGTCGCGGGTTTCGAGCCGCTGGACATCCTCGCGTCGGTGCACATGCTGCTGCAGCAGATCCGCGAGGGTCGGTGCGAGATCGAGAATCAGTACACCCGGGTGGTGCGCCCAGAAGGAAACACCCAAGCGCTGAAGCTGATGTCCGAGACCTTCGAGCTGCGGCCGCACTTCGAGTGGCGCGGTTTGGGATTCATCTCGCAGAGCGCGTTGAAGGTGCATCCCGATTACGCCGAGTTCGACGCCGAGCGCAAGTTCGACATGCCGGGCGTACGGGTTGCCGATCCGAAGGCATGCCAATGCGGCGAGGTGCTCAAGGGCGTGATCAAGCCGTGGGAGTGCAAGGTGTTCGGGACCGCGTGCACCCCCGAGACGCCGATCGGCACCTGCATGGTGTCACCGGAGGGCGCCTGTGCGGCGTACTACAACTTCGGCAGGCTGCACCGCGAGACCGCACAGTTGTTGGGTCAGCGCTAGTCAGCGGGTTCAGATGGCCACGCGTTGGTTGGCTGTCCCGTGCCACGCGTCGACGGCATCCTGCAGAGGCAGGCCGAGCGCATTGCAGAGTCCTATGACGGTGCCGAAGCTCGGACTCGGCATCCTTCCGACCTCGAGTTTGCGCAGCGTCTCGGGTGAGATGCCGGCCTCACGCGCGACCAACTCGGGATCGCGGCCTGCACGAGTGGTCCTGATCAGCGCGCCGAGCCGTTGGCCTGCTTTCACCTGTTCCGGACTCAGCGGTACGCGCACCATGACGCTCAGCATAGCCGGTATTCAAATACCGGTGCTGGTAGGGTCGGTATAAAAATACCGATAGCCGATGGGTGTGCAAGATGATCGAACTCAAGACTGCCGGCGAGATCGACAAGATGGCGGTCACGGGTCAATTCGTGGCGGAAACACTGGCGACGTTGTCGATCGAGGCGCAGCCAGGCGTGAATTTGATGCAGCTCGAGCACCATGCCCGTGAGCTGATCGACGCTCGCGGGGCGACGTCGTGCTATTGGGATTACGCGCCGTCATTCGGTCGCGGTCCGTTTCGCAATGTCATCTGCCTGTCGGTCAATGATGCTGTGCTGCATGGCATGCCGCGCGACTACGTGCTCCGCGACGGCGACGTGTTGAGTCTGGACTTCGCGGTGTCGATCGACGGATGGGTGGCCGATTCTGCCGTGACGGTCATCGTCGGTCGGGCCGCCGACCCCGCTGACGAAGCGCTGATCGACTCGACGCAACGAGCGCTCGCCGCGGGTATCGCTGCCGCGGTGCCCGGTGGGCGACTCGGCGACATCTCGGCCGCCATCGGCGAAGTCGCCACCGAAGCCGGCTATCGCGTCAACACCGAATTCGGCGGGCATGGGCTGGGTCGCACCATGCACGAGGATCCGCACATCCCCAATCGCGGACGGCACGGCCGCGGGTTGCTTCTCCGGCCGGGCATGACGTTCGCGCTCGAGCCGTGGTGGGCACGCGGCAGCGATCGTCTGGTGATGGACGCCGACGGCTGGACGCTGCGCTCGGCGGACGGGTCGAGGACTGCGCATTCCGAGCACACCATCGCGATCACCGAAGCGGGCCCGCGGATCCTCACCCTGTCCGGGGTTGACAGGGTTGTGTCGGGGCCGCCGCGGGTAGCCAGCAACTAGCTTCGTCGCAGTGCGTGCGGCGGGCTGTGAGGAGTTGCCATGACCAAGCCAGACGAACGAGGCTCACGCGACACCGGATCGGATTTGCCCTCAGGCGGGCCCGCTGACCGGCCGTCCGGGGCGTACAAGGGCGACGAGTCCGTTCCCGAACATGGCGAAGCCGAGAAGCCCGACTTCGAAACGGGCTTCACGACAGAACCACCGCGCGACGTGAAACCCGAGGTGCCGCCTTACGAGGGTCGTCAGACGACGGCCAAGCCGGACAGCGGTCAGGGTGATGAGGGCGGCGCACGCACCGGCGGTGCGGTGAAACCGACGAGCGAGGCCAGCTCGAAGGACTCTTCGGCCAGCGGCGGAACCACCTCACCCGCGCAGGAACAGCCGGCGTCGCAGGCCCCGGAGACAGGTCGCAGCGACGACGGTGTCGATGCGCCTGCACATACGCCGGGGACCGGGCGCGCCGAGAACAAGCGTTAGCGATTAGTGCACGAAAGTCGGCGCTCAGCGCGGATTTTCGTGCACAAGTCACCACTGATCACGCGGGACGTCGAAGTCGGCGCACAGCGCCCGCCAGACGTCGCGGGGGTCAACGCCGTCCTCGATAGCCTGCGCGGCGGTCCGTCCGCCGAGCCCACTGAGCACGTGGTCGACGAGCAGGGAGGCGCCGCGCACCGAGCCGAACTGGCCGGCGACGAGTTCCTGGAATTCGGTCAGCCGCACGCACCCAACTTACGCTGAGCTCGCGAGCGCTTCATGGCACACCCGTACCGGATCTGCGACATCCGCGGCGCTGGCACCGGCGGCTCGGGCTGCCTCGCGATAGCTCGGCTTCGACAACACCTCGCCGACGGCAGCCGCCAGCGTTTCCGAAGTCAACGGTCGCACCAGCTGTGCACTGCCTTGTCGCACAAGGCGATTCGCGATCTCCCACTGATCCCCTCCGCCGGGCACCACCACCATCGGCACACCGGCGAGCAGCGCCTTGGCCACCAGCCCGTGCCCTCCGCCGCAAATCACCAGATCTGCATTGGTCAGCAGTTCGTCCTGTCGGCCAAGGCCGACCACGGCCCACGGCGGCACCGAGATGTCGGCCCAGCCAAGCCGGGACACCACCACGCGGGCGCCGTCGGGCAGCGTCTCCCCCGGCCGTAGCGCCTCGAGCGCCAACTCCGCCATGCCGACGGCGCCGGTCACTGCCGTCGACGGTGCGACGACCACGACCGGCCCCGACCCGGGCGGTATCTCCAGCACCGTCTCTGTCGGTTCGAAGTGCAGCGGACCGACGACCACCGCCTCCTGCGGCCAGTCGGGGCGCGGCACTTCGAGAGCGGGCAGCGTCGCGATGAGACGCCGTTGCGGCCCGGGATCGCTTGCGGGTAAACCGATTTCGACTCTGGCCGCCGACCGCTCGCGCAGCCCCTGCCGCCATGACCGACCCGACAGCGCCCGCAATGCAAAGTCACGCAGCCGGCCCCGCAGCCCGACACCCGGCGCCAGCCCGCTGCCAAGCGGCGGCAATCCCTTCGACGGCCGGTACAACGGGGAAGGGCTGAGCTCGACCCACGGCAGTCCCATCAACTCGGCCGCCAACCCGCCGCAGGCGGTGATCACATCGGAGACCACGAGGTCCGGCGCCAGCCCGCGCAGTCGCGGCACGTTGAGCACCGCCATGCGCGCTGCGCGTTGATGGATCTTCGCACCGGCGTCGGCGTCGTCGTCGGCGGCGGTGGGGTCGAGTCCGGCGAGCTCGACAGCGCCCAGCCCGGCCTGCCGCGCGGTGTCGAGCCATCGGGTTCCGGTCAGCAGCGTCGGGGTGTCCCCTGCAGCGAGAAACCGAAGACACAACGCAATGGCCGGAAGGGCGTGCCCGGGATCCGGCCCGGCAACCACGGCGACCCGCACTGGCCTACCCTGCCACAACCCCCGACGACTACTCTGGCGGCCATGACTGACCAGGTTTCCGCGGTTGGCTCGGACGTCGACAACGCCCGTACCGTCGAGAATTTTCTCTACGCCGTCCAGGACGAAGACTTCGATACAGCCGATTCCCTGCTTGCCGACCACATCGTGTGGCAGAACGTCGGTCTGCCGACCTTGAGGGGCCGTCAGCGGATCGTGAAGCTCATGCGCCAGGGACAAGGCCGACTCGGCTTCGAGGTGAAGATCCACCGCATCGCAGCACAGGGAAACGTCGTGCTGACTGAGCGCACGGACGCGTTGATCGTCGGGCCGGTCCGGCTCCAGTTCTGGGTCTGCGGAACCTTCGAAGTGCACGGCGGCCGAATCACGCTGTGGCGCGACTACTTCGATATGTTCGACATCTTCGTCAAGGCGCCACTGCGAGCGATCGCGGGATTGGTGGTGCCGTCATTGAAGCCGTCGTTCTAGTGGCCGAAAACCCTTCCCGCACCAAGCCGAACCTGTGGCAGTACATCGGCTACTGCTACGGCCGCCGCCTGCCGGATCCGATGCGGGACTGGGTACGCGAGGACCTTGCGGGCAAGGGCGCGACTGCCAGGACGATGGTGCGCGCGGCGATACCCGCGCTCATTGTGCTCTCGCCGTTCTGGTTCATCCCGATGTCGCTGTATCTCCATCTGAGCACGACGCTGCCGATCTTCATCCCGTTCGTGCTGTTCTCCCATGCGCTGAACAAGGTGTACCGCCGCCATCGGCTCCGTCAGCACGGCCTGGACCCTGCCCTCGCCGACGAGCTCAGGCGCAAGAAGGACGCGCACATCCACGACGCCTACATCGCGAAGTACGGTCCCCGGACAGGCCCGTCCAGTTCGCACGACGTCTAGGCGCCGCGCAGGTGGCCTAGTTCGTCGAAGGCCTGCGCCCAGCCCATCAGCCGGTCGGTGGCGTTGACCAACTCGTCGCGGTAGCGCTGCTGCGACATCGGCGAGCTGGCTGTCGACACCAATTGCGCTGCGGCGGTGACCATCTCGTTGTACTGCCGGGCACCGGAATCGAGCTGGGCACTGAACGCGGCGATCGTCGGGGTGAGGTGTGATCGCGACTGCGGCGCGGAACAGATCGCGCGCTCCATCGAAACCACTTCATTGGCGGTCGCCGCCATGGTGGCCGCGGTTTGGTTGGCCGCCGCGGTGAGCTCGCGCAGTTCGTCGGCGGGCAGCATCCGGCCGCGCTCCATCACGCCGAGCAGTGAGAAAAACCCGCGTTCGGAGGCGGCCAGGGCGGCCATCGGCTGCCGGGCCGCAGACCCCCAAGGCGGAAGCCGCCTGCCCTCACGCCGTGGTGGCGGCAGCGGTTCGCCTCGCAGCCAGCGATAGCGCAGGAAGGCCAGCGTCGCGAGGAACGCCGCGCCGACCGCGATCGGCGCCGGGATGAACAACGCCCACGCAGGCGTGCTCCACGACGCCAGCAGCGCCGTCACCCCCACCCAGAACACGCTCGAGACCGTGAGGAAAATCGCCAGCCGCAGCGCCCAGCGCCGCTTGCGCATCAACTTGGCCCGCGGATCCGCTGCCGCATTGAGCTTTTGAGCCAAGACATCCGACCAGTCCGCGGCGGTGTCGACCCCGCGTTGCACAAGCGTGCGCCATGCTTCTGGTCGACCCGCGCGTGTGTTCACTGCCCCGTCCTACGAAAGTTATTGCGACAGCGGGTTTTCCGGTGTCGCTTGGGTATCCGTCACTGGTGTTGCGGGTGCCGCCGCAGGAGCGCCACCGGCCGGCAGCTGTTCCCCGCGCATCGACGCCCGAATCTGTTCCAACCGGGAATGCCCGGCCATCTGAACGCTGGCCTGCTGCACCTCGAGCATGCGGCCCTGCACCGAGTTCTGCGCCAACTCCGCTGAGCCCATGGCGTTTGCGTAGCGCCGCTCGATCTTGTCGCGCACCTCGTCCAGGCTGGGCGTCGTGCCCGGCGCGGCGATCTCGCTCATCGACCGCAGTGACGCGCTGACCTGCTCCTGCATCTTGGCCTGCTCCAGCTGCGAGAGCAGCTTGGTGCGCTCGGCGATCTTCTGCTGCAACACCATCGCGTTCTGCTCGACGGCCTTCTTGGCCTGTCCGGCCGCCTGCAGCGCCTGATCGTGCAACGTCTTGAGGTCTTCGACGCTCTGCTCGGCCGTCACGAGTTGCGCGGCGAATGCCTCGGCGGCGTTGTTGTACTCGGTGGCCTTGGCGGCATCACCTGCAGAGGTGGCCTGATCGGCCAGCGTGAGCGCCTGACGGACGTTCACCTGAAGCTTCTCGATGTCGGCCAACTGACGGTTGAGCCGCATCTCCAGCTGGCGTTGATTGCCGATGACCTGCGCCGCCTGCGTGGACAACGCTTGGTGCTGGCGCTGAGCCTCCTCGATGGCCTGCTGAATCTGCACCTTCGGGTCGGCGTACTCGTCCACCTTGGAGCTGAACAGCGCCATCAAGTACTTCCACGCCTTGACGAACGGATTGGCCATCAGATCACTTCCGCCTTCGTGTCGTTGTGTGTGCTGTCTGCCAACTTATCGGTTCCGCGCAGATCGCTACACCGTGTGCGGCCGTTTTGCCGGTCAGGCCACAGCCATCGACACGACCTGCGGGATGACGACCTTCGTCGTGGCGTCGATGTTGGGGGTTCCGGCGCGCGGGAGGGCCGCGAGCTCTTCGCGGGCCATCTCCTCGCCCGCGTCGGTTAGCACCCGCGACAACGGGATGTCCAGAGCGCCACAGATGGCGCTGAGCAGTTCGCTCGACGCCTCCTTGCGGCCACGCTCCACTTCCGACAGGTAGCCCAGGCTGACCCGGGCGGTATCCGAGACTTCACGCAGGGTGCGGCCCTGGTCGGTGCGGGCACGACGAAGCACGTCGCCGATCACCTCGCGCAGCAATGCCGTCATCATGTCCTCCCTCACTGGGCGTTGATTATTACGGCAACGCTGCCCGGCACCGTGTTGGTTCCCGGACGGCTCAGATCGGTGTCATCTGTTCTTCGCGCAAGCGCTCATCACTGAGATTCGACGAGCGCGCGCAGCCTCGCGATCGCCTCATTCACCGCGGCAACCCTTATTTCCCAGCGTGAACCCGACAGCGCCAGCTCGACGACCTCGGTGTCGACCGGCCCGGCCAGGCCGAGAAACACCGTGCCAACGGGATGGCCGCCGTGCGGCTCGGGGCCCGCCACCCCGGTCAGCCCGACGCCCCAGGTGGCCGCGCAGCGCTGCCTGGCTCCCACCGCCATCGCGCGCGCCGTCGGAGCCGCGACGGGCCCGACCGCGTCCAACAGCTGCGGCGCCACCCCCGCCAACGCGATCTTGGTGTCCTCGATGTAGGTGATCAGGCCTCCGCGCAACACCACGCTGGCGCCCGCGACCCCCGCCAGGGTGGCGGCAAGCAGGCCCGCGGTCAGCGATTCGGCGGTCGCGACGCTCTGTCTGCGGACGGTCAGGTCGGCGATCAGCGCGCGAGCGTCCTCAGTGACCAGCGGGTCGTCCACGCGAATCCTTGACCGCCGACACGACGTAGTCCGCGCCCGTGAGCACCGTGAGCGCCACTGCGGCCCACATCACCACCCATGCGCCGGTCAGCCAGGGCCCGGAGAGCGGAAGCACGAACAGACCGATGGCGACGCCCTGGACGAGCGTTTTCAGCTTGCCGCCGCGGCTGGCCGGAATGACGCCGTGTCGCAGCACCGCGAATCGCAGGGCGGTGATGCCGATCTCACGGACCATGATCACCGCGGTCACCCACCACGGCACGTCGCCGAGCATCGACAGCCCGATCAGCGCCGCTCCGATGAGTGCCTTGTCGGCGATCGGGTCGGCCAGCTTGCCGAACTCTGTCACCATCCCGTAGCTGCGGGCCAGCGCGCCGTCTAATCGGTCGGTGATCACCGCGACCGCGAAGACGATGAATGCGGCTATCCGCCAAAATGTTTCATGCCCGTCGCCGACGAACAACAAGACAAGGAAGACGGGGACCAACACCATTCGCACGCCGGTGAGCATGTTGGCGATGTTCGCGACACGGGCGCGCGGAACCACCGGATCGATATCTGGCTGGCCCGACACCGCAACAGAATATCGGTTGCCGCGACAGTTACCCTCGCACGTGTGACTGGAGCGCCTGCGCGGGTTGTCGTCCGGCGTGCCCGCACGTCCGACGTCCCGGCCATGAAAGCACTCGTCGACATCTACTCCGGCAAGATCTTGCTCGAGAAAAACCTCGTGACGCTCTACGAAGCGGTCCAGGAATTCTGGATCGCCGAACTCGACGGCGAACTGATCGGCTGCGGCGCGCTGCACGTGCTGTGGTCGGACCTCGGCGAGATCCGCACCATCGCGGTGCACCCGAAGGTGCGGGGCCAAGGCGTCGGCCACGCGATTGTCGACCGACTACTGGACGTCGCCAGGGAACTCCATCTGTCGCGGATCTTCGTGCTCACCTTCGAGGTCGAATTCTTCTCCCGGCACGGCTTCGAGGAGATCGAGGGCACGCCGGTCACCGCGGAGGTCTATGAGGAGATGTGCCGCTCCTACGACACCGGCGTGGCAGAGTTCCTGGACCTGTCCTATGTGAAGCCCAACATCCTCGGAAATACCCGAATGCTGTTGACGCTCTGAGGCGTACCGTTTCAGGTGTGCGGCGTCGAATAGCGTTCTGTGTCGCGGCGGCCTCGATGGCTGCGGCGGGGTTGCTCGCGTCCGCACCCGCACAGGCCGGCCCACCGCAATGCGGCGACGGCCCGATCGTCATGGCCGGCTGCACGGGGCCTGGCGACTGCACCGCGGTGATCGACAATCAATGCGTCGGGGTCCAGCCGCCGCTGCTCCCGCCGCCGCCGGACGTCAGGGTCGGCCTCGAAGGCGGCATCGGCGTCGGGGCTTAGTCGCCGTCTTCGTCGTCGTCCCCGCCGTTGGCATCCGAGCCGCCACGGATCAACGCCAGCGTCCCGGCCAGTTCGTCGGGCTTGACCAACACCTCGCGTGCCTTGGAGCCTTCACTGGGGCCGACGATGTTGCGGGTCTCCATCAGGTCCATCAGCCTGCCCGCCTTGGCGAAGCCCACCCGCAGCTTGCGCTGCAGCATCGACGTCGAGCCGAACTGGCTGGACACCACCAACTCCACGGCCTGCAGGAACACGTCCATGTCGTCGCCGATATCGGGGTCGACGTCGGTGCGCTCGCTGTTGGGCTTGGCCTTGGTGACGCCCTCGGTGTACTCGGGCTCGGCCTGGTCCTTGCACGCCTGCACGACGTGGTGGATCTCGTCGTCGGTAATGTAGGCGCCCTGCAGTCGCAGCGGCTTGTTCGCGCCCATCGGCAGGAACAGCCCGTCGCCCATGCCGATCAGCTTCTCGGCGCCCTGCTGATCGAGGATGACGCGGCTGTCGGTCAGCGACGACGTCGCGAACGCCAACCGCGACGGCACGTTCGTCTTGATCAGACCCGTGACGACATCGACCGACGGTCGCTGCGTGGCCAGCACCAGATGGATGCCCGCGGCGCGCGCCTTCTGCGTGATCCGCACGATGGCGTCCTCGACGTCGCGGGGCGCGGTCATCATCAGGTCGGCCAACTCGTCGACGATCGCGACGATGTAGGGATACGGCCGGTATTCGCGCTGACTGCCCAGCGGCGCGGTGATCTCACCGGAGCGCACCTTCTTGTTGAAGTCGTCGATGTGACGCACGCGCGACGCCTGCATGTCCTGGTAGCGCTGCTCCATCTCCTCGACGAGCCACGCCAACGCCGCCGCGGCCTTCTTCGGCTGCGTGATGATCGGCGTGATCAGGTGCGGAATGCCTTCGTACGGCGTGAGTTCCACCATCTTCGGGTCGATCAGGATCATCCTGACCTCTTCGGGCGTCGCCCGCGCCAGCAGCGAGATCAGCATCGAGTTGACGAAACTGGACTTGCCCGAACCCGTCGAGCCGGCCACCAGCAGGTGCGGCATCTTCGCAAGGTTGGCCGAAATGTACTCGCCCTCAATGTCCTTGCCGAGGCCGATCACCAATGGGTGGTGATCGCCACGGGTGGCCGGGTCGGTGAGCACATCGGCCAGTCGCACCATTTCGCGGTCGACATTGGGAACCTCGATGCCCACCGCGGACTTTCCGGGGATCGGCGCCAGCATACGCACGCTCTCGGTCGCCACCGCATAGGCGATATTGCGTTGCAGCGCAGTGATTTTCTCGACCTTGACGCCGGGGCCGAGTTCGACCTCGTAACGGGTGACGGTCGGTCCGCGGGTGCAGCCGGTGACCGCTGCGTTGACCTTGAACTGATTGAGCACCTCGGTGATGGCCTCGATCATCCGGTCGTTGCCCGCACTGCGTCGCAACGGCGGATCGCCTGCGATCAATAGATCCAGCGACGGCAGCGTGTACGGGCCGTCGACCACCCGGTCCACCACGATCGCCTGCTTCTTGGCGGGTTTCTTCTTGCGGGTCTTGACCGTCGGCTCCGGAACCGTTGGCGCCTCGTCGTCGATCGGATAGTTCTCCATCGGCGTGCCGCCCGGCCACGGCTGCGCCTCGTCCTCCTTGTACGACGCCGGGTCGTCGTAGTAGCCGTCCGAGAAGTCTTCGGGCTCTTCGTCGTACGGCCCCTCGTCGTAGTCCTCGCCATAGACCTCACCGCGGAATGCGCGCGCGGAGAACATCCGCTGCAGTGTCGCGGGCACTTCGCGGATGGTCGTGCCGGTCACGAGCAGCAGTCCGAACAGCGCACCGATGAACAGCAGTGGCGCGGCAATCCAGGCGGTGAGCCCATCGGACAGCGGGCCGCCGATGGCGAACCCGAGGAACCCTGCGGCGTGTTGACGCTCGGCCGGGCCCATCGGCGAACCCGCCCACAGGTGCCACAGTCCGAGGAAGGGCAGCGTGATCATCGTCGCGCCGAGGATGAGTCGCGGCCGCGCGTCGGGGTCGGGCTCGGTACGCATCAACACGACGGCGATCCCGCCGAGCACGATCGGGACCAGCACGACTGCCGACCCGATCATCGTCCGCAGGACGCTGTCGATCCATCCGCCGACGGGACGGGCGGCGTCGAACCACGAACTGGCGGCGATCACCACGGCGATGCCCAGCAGCGCGAGCGCGATGCCGTCGCGGCGGTGGCCGGGCTCGAGGTCACGGGCGCGGCCGACGGACCGGGCGGTCGAACCGGCTCCCTTCGCCAGCATCAACCAGCCGGCGCGAACCCCGCGGCCGACCGTGGCACCCGCCGACGAAACGGCGGACGGGCTGCGCCGCGGTGCTGGCTTGCGACGGGCTGCCGGGCGGGCCCCACCCCGCGAGCCGGCCTTTGACCTGCTCGAACGGGCACCGGAGCGGGCGGCGGTCTTACTTGGCATGCCTCCCAGCCTAGTCGCAGCAGCCCCATATTCACCATCTGCCACACGGGTCACAGAAACGTATCAATTGGGCGGCTGTGAGGCCCTACGGTGCCGAGATGACCACAACCGAGCCGGCAACGGCCCTTCCCACGTCAAGCAAGGTGCTGTGCGCTGTCTACGCCGTCATCGCGGCGGTGGCCCTGATCGCCACGTGGAGTCAGAACGCCGCGTACTTCGACGACCCGGGAGGCTTCCTGCTCGACTTCCTCAACGACTCGAAGGTCACGCCCGCGTCGCGGTCATTGTCGGCCGACATTGTGCTGTTCTTCCTTTCTGCGGGGATTCTGATGGTGATCGAGGCACGCAAGCACGGGGTGAAGTACGTGTGGGCCTACATCGCCGGCGGTTTTGCCATCGCAATCAGCGTGACGTTCCCCCTGTTCCTGATCGCCAGGGAACTTCGCATCGGTAGGTCCCAAACCACTCGGTTGGGCGCTGCCGACCTTGTGTTGCTCGCGCTGCTCGCGGTGGTCGCGGTTGGCTCGACCATCTGGGTCGACATGGGCTGACCGAGACGGAAACCCGCTAGGTAGGCTAGGCAACTGTCCAGCACGTACTCAGCGAGGAGTCCCATGCCCATCACTGTCGTCGCCACCATGAAAGCCAAGCCCGAGTCGGTGGACGCGGTCCGCGACGCATGCAAGCAGGCCATCGAGGCGGTGCACTCCGAGCCCGGCTGCGACCTCTACTCGCTGCACGAGGCCGACGGCACCTTCGTTTTCGTCGAACAGTGGGCCGACGCTGACGCACTGAAGACCCACAGCACCGCGCCCGCGGTCGGCGCACTTTTCGGGACGGTCGGCGAACTGCTCGACGGCGCACCGGACATCAAGATGCTGCAACCCGTCGTTGCCGGTGATCCCGCCAAGGGCCAGCTGCGTCCCTAATGGCTTCTCTCGCAGGCAAAGTCGCGTTCATCACCGGCGCTGCCCGCGGTCAAGGCCGTGCCGAGGCGCTCCGGTTGGCTGCTGACGGCGCAGACATCATCGCCGTCGACATCTGCGACCAGATCTCTTCGGTGCCCTATCCGATGGCCACTGCCGACGACCTGGCCGCCACGGTCAAGCTCGTCGAGGACACCGGCGCGCGAATCATCGCGCGGGAGGCCGATGTTCGCGACGACGCGTCGTTGGCCTCTGCGTTGCAGGCCGGGATAAACGAGTTGGGCCGACTCGACATCGTGGTCGCCAACGCCGGAATCGCGCCGATGGAGTCTGGCGCGCAAGGCTGGCGAGACGTCATCGACGTCAACCTCACCGGCGTGCACAACACGGTCGAGGCGGCGATGCCGCGCATGGTCGAGCAGGGTGAGGGCGGATCGATCGTGCTGATCAGTTCCGCTGCGGGGCTGGTAGGGATCGGCGGTGGCGACCCCGGATCGCTTGGCTACACGGCAGCCAAGCACGGCGTGGTGGGACTCATGCGCGCCTATGCCAATCACCTCGCGCCGCACAGTATCCGCGTGAATTCGATTCACCCCAGCGGTGTTCTGACGCCGATGATCGACAACGATCACACCCGCCAGTGGCTGTCCAACATGCTCGCCCAGTCGAAGCAGCCACCGGACATGGGCAACGCGATGCCGGTGCAGGTGCTCGATCCGGAGGACATCGCGGCCGCGGTGGCGTGGCTTGTCTCTGACGAGGCCCGCTACATCACCGGTGTCACGTTGCCCGTCGACGCAGGTTACGCCAACAAACGCTGACCATGGCGCGAAATCCCGCTGCGCAGACCGCCTTCGGCCCGATGGTGCAGGTGGCCATCGAGCAGTACGAACCCGCCGCGCGCCGTCTGGTCACCGACGACCTTGCCCTGTCCTTCCTGCCAACCGGCCAACGCGCGTTGGTCCGCGCGATGCGGTGGCCGCTGTTGCGTGGGATGACGATATCGGCGGGCGAGCGGGCAGTGCCAGGGTCGTGGGCGCTGATCGCGTGCCGCAAACGGTTCATCGACGACAAGCTCGGCGAGGCGCTCGCGAGCATCGATGCCGTCGTCGATCTGGGCGCCGGCATGGACACCAGGGCTTACCGGCTAGCGCGACAGTCCGACGTCCCCGTCTTCGAGGTCGACCTGCCGATCAACATCGAGCGCAAGAAGTCCACCGTACAGCGAGCGATTGGCGCGGTTCCCGCGTCAGTTCACTTGGTGCCGTTGGATTTTGAGCGTGACGACCTGATGAAGACGCTGAGCGCGCGGGGCTACCGTGAAGACGCGCGCACGTTTTTCATCTGGGAGGGTGTGACGCAGTATCTGACGGAGGACGCGGCGCGGGCCACACTGGATGCGCTTCGAGCCGCGCCTGCGGGAAGCCGGCTGGCGTTCACCTATGTGCGCAGGGATTTCATCGAGGGTACGAACCTGTACGACGCCGCGATCCTCTACAAGAAGTTCCGGCAACGCCGGCAGGTGTGGCGCTTCGGATTGGATCCCGACGAGGTTTCGGGGTTGCTGGCCGAATACGGGTGGCACCTCCTCGAGCAGGCCGGGCCGGAGTACTTCCAGCAGCACTACATTCGGCCGTCCGGACGGAATCTGGGCGCCTCACAGCTGGAGTGGTCGGCCTACGCGGAGAAGCGCTAGCCGACCGCTCATGGCGTGTCTTGCCAATGCCTGGCCAACGGCGTGCCGCTGAACTTCTCCAGCATCACGCGAGAGAATGCAAGCAGCGCGCTGCGCGGCCGGTGGTTGACGACGATCTGCTGCGTCTGACCGGCGTCGTTGAAGTTCACCAGAACGATGACACGGGTGTGCGCGCCACGGATGTCGGTGGTGTAGATCTCCAGGAAACCGTCGTCGCCGCAAGGTCCGGCGTAGCTGAATTGCTGGTTGTCGTAGAGCTCTTTCGCCGCAACGACGATCGACCGGACATCCGCCGCTCCATGCGCAGCACCATCCATTGCCGCCGCCTCGAGAGTGGCGTCCTCGGCCAAATTGTCGAGCCACTCCGGGTAGTAAGGCTTGCCCATGTATGTCATGCCGCTCCTCCCTTAGATGACGATGTTGCGCTGGGCACCTTCAAGATAGTTCCCGGCCCGCGATGGCGTTTGGCATCTGCCCGGCAGCCCCCAATCCCCTAGCGGGACCGGCTTCTGAAATCCCTAACGGCATCCCGCGGACCTAGGCTCTGATCCCGTTTCGCCAGTTCAGCACTGCACGCCAATATTTCAATCATGTACTCCGAGCAAGAAACGGCGACCGCAGTGTTGCGGTCACGCGCGCCTCGGATCGTCACTGTCTACCGGGTGCGCATCGGGCACTCGTACGCGGCGTGCTCATGTGGTTGGTCGGCGCGCCCGCGGGTCTTGAAAGCCGCGGCATGCCAGGACGCATGGCTGCACGCGGCCGACAGTGACTGCGACGTCAACGTCCCGTTGGTGATTCCTGCGAATTGATGTCCCGCGATCGCCGCGGTCAGATTTCAATGACGGTCGGGACGATCATCGGCTGGCGGCGGTAGGTCTCCCCGACCCACTTGCCGACGACGCGACGCACCGCCTGCGCGATCCGCGTCACTTCGGTGATGTTCTCTGAGGCAAGGAATTCCAGCTCTTCTTCGACCTTGGCCGCCACCGGCTCCAACGCCTTCGGATCCTCGGAGAAACCTCGCGAGTGCAGATGCGCGGGGGCTGCCGGCTTACCGGTGCCGCGGCGCACCACGACCGTCACGGCGATGAATCCCGACGAGAGGACGAGGCGCTCACCCAGGGTTGCATCGCCCACGTCACCCGTGATCAAGCCATCGACGAACATCTTTCCAGTTGTCACCGCACCCGCGATCGACGCCCTGCCCGCCACCAGGTCGACGCTTACGCCGTTCTCCGCCAACATGATCGCGTCCGGCGACACGCCAGTGCGCTGCGCCAGCCTGGCATTAGCCCGCAGCATCCGCCACGTGCCGTGCACCGGCATCACGTTGCGCGGGCGCACCGCATTGTAGAGAAACAACAGCTCGCCGGCGTACGCGTGCCCCGAAACATGGATTCGCGCTTGAGCGTTGGTGACGACACGAACGCCGATCTTGGCCAAGGCATCCAGCACACCGAAAATCGCCTCTTCGTTACCCGGGATCTGCGACGACGACATGATGATGAGATCACCAGACGTCAGCGTGATGCTGCGGTGCTCACCACGCGACATCCGCGACAACGCGGCCATCGGCTCACCCTGCGTCCCGGTGGTGACCAGTGTGACCCGCTCGGGCGCCATCATCTCCGCCGCGCCGATGTCGATTACATCGTCGTCTGCGACCCGCAAATAGCCGAGTTCCTTCGCAATCCCCATGTTGCGCACCATCGACCGGCCCACGAACGCCACCTTGCGGCCTAGCGCCACTGACGCATCGATGATCTGTTGCACACGGGCGACATTGGAGGCGAAGCACGCGACGATGACCCGGCCCTCGGCGCCGCGGATCAGTCGGTGCATGTTCGGCCCGATCTCGCTCTCCGACGGACCGACGCCAGGAATCTCGGAATTCGTTGAGTCGCAAAGGAACAAGTCCACTCCGCTGTCGCCCAGCCGCGACATGCCAGGCAGGTCGGTCGGCAAGTCGTCCAGCGGCAACTGGTCGAGCTTGATGTCCCCCGTGTGCAAAACGGTGCCCGCGCCGGTGTGTATCGCGATCGCCAAGCAGCCCGGAATCGAGTGGTTGACGTGGAAGTATTCGCACTCGAACACGCCGTGCCGGGAGCTCTGCCCCTCACCTACCTCCACGAACACCGGCTTGATCCGGTGTTCGCGGCACTTCTCGGCCACCAGCGCGAGGGTGAACTTCGAGCCGACCACCGGAATGTCGGCTCTCAGCTTGAGCAGGAACGGAATCGCACCGATGTGGTCCTCGTGCGCATGCGTCAGCACCAGCGCCTCGATGTCGTCCAAACGGTCTTCGACATGTCGAAGATCGGGCAGGATCAAGTCGACCCCGGGCTCGTCGTGCGTCGGGAACAACACGCCGCAGTCGACGATCAACAACCGGCCGAGGTGCTCGAAAACCGTCATGTTGCGGCCGATTTCGCTGACTCCGCCCAGCGCGGTAACCCGCAACGCCCCTGGGGCCAAGGGCCCCGGCGGTTTGAGTTCTTCGTTCACTACCGCAACACCGCGGCGGCACGCATGTCGGCGGCCAGCGCTTCGACTTGGTCGGGAGTGGCCGGGATCTGAGGCAATCGAGGATCGCCGACCTCGATACCCTGCAGGCGCAGTCCAGCCTTGGACAGGGTGACGCCACCGAGGCGCGCCTGCGCATCACTTAGGGGCCCGAGCGTGACGTTGATCTTGCGGGCCGTCGCGACGTCTCCAGAGTTGAACGCGGACAACATGTCTCGCAGCTGACCGGCGGCCAGATGTCCCCATACGCTGACGAAGCCGACGGCACCCATCGCGAGCCAGGGCAGGTTCAGCGCGTCGTCACCCGAGTAGTACGCGAGTCCGGTCTCGGCGATGATCTGCCCGCCGCCGTGCAGATCGCCCTTCGCGTCCTTGACCGCGACGATATTGGGATGCTGCGCCAGCGTGCGCATGGTCTCCCACTCGATCGCGACGACCGACCGCGGCGGGATGTCGTACAGAATCACGGGCAGATCGGTGGCGTCGGCCACCGCGGTGAAGTGCGCGAGCAGCCCCGCCTGCGGCGGGCGCGAGTAATACGGCGTCACGACCAACAGGCCGTGTCCGCCCTCCGCGGCGCAGGCCTTCGCCAGATGCACACTGTGAGCGGTGTCGTAACTGCCCGCACCGAGGACGATCCGCGCCCGGTCACCGACCGCCTCCAGCACTGCCCGCAGCAGCGCGATCTTCTCGTCGTCGGTGGTGGTCGGCGACTCTCCCGTGGTGCCATTTAGCACCAGGCCGTCGCAGCCGGAGTCGACAAGGTGGGTCGCAAGGCGGGCGGCGGCGTCCGTGTCCAGCGACCCGTCGGGCTTGAACGGAGTGACCATAGCGGTTAGCACGGTGCCCAAACGGGCGGTCACGTCGAATCCGCTGGTACTCACGCGCCACAGATTACCCGCTCGACCTCACGGTTCCGTAGCTATATACGCCCGGCGGCGTCACGCCTCGGTCGCCAGCGGCGACGTGGCCACTTCGCTCCCGTCAGCCAGCGTGGATATCTCGAAGTCGGAGAAAACCTGGGGGGCGACAGCGATGAGCTGACGCAAACACTCGATCGCGAGGCGGCGAATCTCGACGTCGGCGTGCTCGCTGGCTCGCATCGCGATGAAATGCCGCCAGGCCCGGTAGTTTCCGGTCACCACGATGCGCGTCTCGGTCGCATTCGGCAGCACCGCGCGGGCCGCCTGCCGCGCCTGCTTGCGCCGCAGCACCGCGTTCGGCTGGTCGGCGAATTTCGCCTCCAGCCGGGACAGCAACTCGGTGTAGGTCGCCCGGCTGGCGTCGGCCGCCGCGGTGAAGATGTCCTGCAGCTCCTCGTCGTCCTCCATGCCGGGCGGCACCACCACCTGCGCGTCGTGCTCGGGGACAAATCGCTGCGAGAGCTGTGAATAGGAGAAGTGCCGGTGACGGATCAGCTCGTGGGTGCACGACCGCGAGATGCCGGTGATGTAGAAGGTGACCGAGGCGTGCTCGAGCACCGAGAAGTGCCCGACATCGATGATGTGGCGCAGGTACGCGGCGTTCGTCGCGGTCTTCGGATTCGGCTTTGACCAGCTCTGATAGCAGGCCCGCCCGGCGAACTCCACCAGCGCAGGGCCGCCGTCGGCATCGGTGCTCCACGGCACGTCCGGCGGCGCCAAGAACTCGGTCTTGGCGATCATTTGCACGCGTAGCGGCGCGGTCTCGGCCACGGGCACACCCTAACGTGACGCTTGCCGATGTGGATTCAGTCGGTGAGCACGCCGGCGCGGTGCATCGCCGTAGTGATGAGCTCGAAGTCGATCGCACCGTGATGGCGCGCCAGCTCGTCGGCGTCGTCCCCGCGGCCGTCGGCAATGGCCCGCACCAACTGCTCGTGTTCGTGCAGCGCCCGTAATTCCATGCCGCGCATGGTCGATGGCTCACCCCACAGATGCGCGGGGGAACCGATACTCACGGTGGCCTTGAGGTCGAGCAGCACCTGCTTGAGGACGTCGTTGTGGGCGGCGTCCATGATCGCGAGGTGGAACCGGCTATCGGCCTGCTGCGCCGCCAGACCGCTCTCGGCCGTCCGGTAGGCCTCGAATCTGGCTTGCAGCACAGACACATCGTCGTCAGATCGAGACTCCGCGGCCGCGCGACAAACCGTGCCCTGCAGTCGGCAGATCGCGTCGCAGCGGTCACGTAGGTCGTCGAGTCGCGCCCGCAGGGTGCGGCCCACCACATCGGTCGATGACTCCGGCCACTGGTCGAGCACATACGACCCGCCGCCGCGACCCCGGCGCGTTTCCAACAGGCCCCGCTCGACGAGGCGCGCCAGCGCGGCCCGGACCGTCATCCGCCCGGCGCCCAGCGACGCGGCGAGATCGCGTTCGACCGGCAGCCGGGCACCGGGCAGGTATTCACCGATCGCGATCGCGGTGATCAGCCGGTCGGTGACCTCGTCGACCCGGGACGAGGTGTCCAGCTGCTGTTGGAGCAGCCCCGGCAGTTCCCCGTCACCTGCGGGTGCTCCGTTGTGCGCCATCTGCAAATGTTAAATCTCGGTCAATGGTCTTGTCATGAGACCTTTACGGGTTCATGCTGAGCGCCATGGCTTCTACGACCAGGCTGGTCCCGTTCCGTGGCTACGAAACCTGGGTGCAGATCACCTCGCCCGACGATGCACGCAGCGGAGCCCTTCCCTTGTTCGTCCTGCACGGCGGCCCGGGAATGGCGCACAACTACGTGCGAAACATCGCCGAACTCGCAGGCGAGACGGGCCGCACCGTCATCCATTACGACCAGATCGGCTGCGGCAACAGCACGCACCTGCCTGACGCCCCCGCCGACTTCTGGACGCCCGACCTGTTCGTCGACGAGTTCCACACCGTGCGCGAAGCACTGGGCATCGACGAGTACCACCTGCTCGGCCAGTCGTGGGGCGGAATGCTCAGTGCGGAGATCGCGGTGCGGCAACCGCCCGGGCTTGCGTCGCTGTCGATCTGCAACTCCCCGGCTTCGATGGAACTGTGGATGGCCGGTTGCGCGGAGTTGCGAGCACAACTGCCTGCAGAGACGCAGGCCGCGTTGGACCGTCACGAGCAGGCTGACACCGTCACCGATCCGGAGTACCTGGAGGCGACCAACGAGTTCTACCGTCGCCACTTGTGCCGGGTCGACCCGATGCCGCAGGACCTGGTCGACACGATCACGCAGATGGAGGCCGAGCCGACGGTCTACCACACCATGAACGGCCCCAACGAGTTCTACGTCTGGGGCACCCTGCGTGGCTGGAGCATCATCGACCGGCTGGCCAAGATCACCGCACCGACATTGGTGATCGCAGGCGAGTTCGACGAAGCGACGCCAGCGGCCTGGCAGCCCTACGTCGATCACATCGCAGACGCGACAAGCCACGTGTTCAGCGACGCCAGTCACTGCTCACATCTGGAGAAGCCCGAGGAATTCCGCGCTGTGGTCGCCGACTTCCTCGCCAGCCACGACGCGGTAGCCCGCATCTAGCCCACCCCTCACATCCCGATAGGACGCTCATGGACGCTCAGCGCACGCTCGAATCCTTCGGCTACAAGCAGGAATTGCATCGCTCGGTGGCCACCGTCGACCTACTCGTCTACGGGCTCATCTTCATGGTGCCCATTGCGCCGTGGACGATCTTTGGTGTCGTCTACAACAGCGCCGGGGGCATGGTGCCGTTGGTGTACCTCATCGGCCTGATCGCCATGGTGTTCACGGCGATGGCGTACGCGCAGATGGCCAAGTCGTTCCCGTTGGCGGGGTCGGTGTTCTCGTATGTCGGCCGCGGAATCCATCCCGGCGCAGGCTTTTTCGCCGGGTGGGCGATCTTGCTGGACTACTTGCTGATACCGACGCTGCTGTACGTGTTGGCCGCCGAATCGATGATCGGTTTGTTCCCCGGGACGCCGAGATGGATGTGGGCGCTGGTGTTCGTCGCCGTCAACACCGTGATCAACCTGCTCGGGGTCGACTCGCTGAAGATCGCCAACCGGCTGTTCCTGGCGCTCGAACTGGTCTTCCTGGGGATCTTCGTGGTGATCGCGGTGCGCGCCATCAACGGCGACTCGCTGCCCAACGTGCACTGGAGCACCACGCCGATCTGGAACCCCGAAACTGTCAGTGCGCCCTTGATTGCCGCGGCCCTGTCGATCGCTGTGCTGAGTTTCCTTGGCTTCGACGGTATTTCGACACTCGCCGAGGAGTCCACCGGCGAGAAGAATCCAGCCGGCAAGGCGATGATCGGCGCGCTGTTCATCGTCGCGTTCTTCTTCATCGGTCAGACGTGGTTGGCCAGCCTGCTGGCGGGCGGACGGGAATCGTTCAGCGATGACGAGGCGGGCAATGCGTTCTTCAAACTGGTCGAGGCGGCGTCGAGCACCGGTTGGATGAATGCGTTCTTCGTCGTCAACGTGCTTGCCGTCGGTTTCGCCAATGCGATGGCCGCGCAGGCAGCCACCAGCCGGCTGCTGTACTCGATGAGCCGTGACCGCCAGCTGCCTGGCTTCCTGTCGAAGGTCAGCTCCCGCCAGGTGCCGATGGCCGCGATCCTGGTGGTGAGCGCGATCAGCGTCGTGCTCGTGCTGTTCTTCGTCGGGCAGATCGCGTTGATCTCGTCGCTGGTGAACTTCGGTGCGCTGTTTGCCTTCTGCCTGTTGCACGTGTCCGTCGTCTGGTACTACATCGGGCGCAAGAAGTCGAAGAACTACCTGCTGCACCTCGTTGTGCCGACGCTCGGTTTCCTGATCATCGGGTACGTGCTGTTCAACGCGGACTCCCTGGCGAAGATCGGCGGCCTCGTGTGGCTGGTTGTCGGCACGGTGGTGTTCATCGTCAACACGGTGCGCGGTCGAGGCGTGCCGGACCTCAGCGAGGAACGCACAGTGCGCGGCGAAGGCATCACCCCAGAGCCCGCGACAGCTGCGCCGTCAGATCACCCCGGTCCCCAACGGTGACATCAGAGAGCCCCAGCCACGACGCCATCGTTCGCAGTTCCGTAGCCATGGCCTTGGCGACCCGCGACTTGTCTTGACCGGGTTCGGCAAACGCTCCGACGACGTTCAGCGCGTCGCGGGTGCGCTCGGCCTTGAGGTCGACGCGGCCGACGAGTTGTCCGTCGAGCAGGAAAGGCCATACGTAGTAACCGAATTGGCGCTTGGGCGCGGGAACGTAGATCTCGATGCGGTAATGGAAATCGAACAGCCGCTCCACCCGGGGCCGAAAGAAGATCAACGGGTCGAACGGGCATAGCAGCGCCGTCCCGCGATCGCGTCTCGGAATGCTCTGACCCGCAGGCAGATACGCCGGCGCTGACCAGCCGTCGACCTCGACCGGCTCCAACTCCCCATCGGCCACGAGTTTGGCGATCGCAGGCTTCGACCGTTTCGGAGACAGCCGGAAGTAGTCGCGGATATCGGTCTCCGTTCCGACACCGAGCGCCGTGGCCGCCCTCAGCGTGAGCTCTCGCACCGCTTCCTCGTCGTCGACCTCGCGGGCCACCACTTCCGGCGGCAGCACGTTTTCGACGAGGTCGTAATGGCGGGCGAACCCGATGCGGGTCTCCGTCGTCAGCACTCCGGCCGAGAACAATGCCTCCGTCACCCATTTGGTGTCGCTGCGGTCCCACCATGGGCCCTTCTTGCCGGGGCGCTCTTCGCCGACGTACTGCTCGATCTGCCCGGCCGTCGACGGACCGTGCTTGGCGATCGCAGCGACGATGTCGTCGGCGAGCCGCTTCCGTTTCTTGACGACCTCGGTGCGCCACCGCCCGTGGGTGTACTCACGCATGCGCCATCGCAACAGCGGCCAGTCGTCGACGGCCATCAACGCGGCCTCGTGCGCCCAGTACTCGACGAGCAGCCGAGGCGAACGCGTGGTGTGGCTCCACGCGGCACGGTCCAGCACGTCACGGTCGTAGGGTCCGAGCCGGCTGAACACCGGCGCATAGTGGGCGCGCACCGCCACCGACACCGAGTCCAGCTGCAGCACCTGGATGCGTGAGATGAGCCGCCGCAGATGCGCGCGGGTGACCGGGCCACGCGGCTTCGGCTCGGCGAAGCCCTGGGCGGCGACGGCGATGCGACGCGCCTGGGCGCCCGTCAGAGTCGGCGGCATCTCGTCATCGTGCAGCACACCACCGACAAGTGCCTACCTGGACTCACGGTGGTAGCTGTCGAACCGATAGCGCAATCCGGAGCTGCTGGTGAGCCAGTCCCCAGTGGTACCGAGCCAGCTTTCGTCCAGCACCGGGGCGACGGCGTCGGCGTCTTGGCGCGGCAGATCGATCTCCACCTCGGTGACCTCACACCGCGTCGCGATCGGCAGCGCGAGGGCGTAGATCTGCGCGCCGCCGATCACCCAGATGTCGTCGTCGGTGAGCGCGTCGTCGAACGACGGGACGACCCGGGCCCCCTCGGCCCGGTAATCGGGTTGCCGCGTGACGACGACGTTCCGGCGCCCCGGCAGTGGCCGCACCTTGGCCGGCAGCGATTCCCACGTCAGCCTGCCCATCACCACGGTGTGGCCCATGGTCAGGTCTTTGAACCGCGCCTGGTCCTCGGGTAGCCGCCACGGGATGCCGCCGTCGCGGCCGATGACACCTGAGGTGGACTGAGCCCAGATCAGCCCGACTGTCATACCGCGACGGGGGCCTTGATCGCCGGGTGCGGGTCGTAGTTGACGATGGCGACGTCGTCGAAGGTGTAGTCGAAGATCGAATCACGCGGCGCCAGAACGAGTTCCGGGTATGGCCGCGGGTCGCGGGACAGCTGCTCGGTGACCTGCTCGACGTGGTTGTCGTAGATGTGGCAGTCGCCGCCGGTCCAGATGAAGTCGCCGACCTGCAGTCCGGCCTGCGCGGCCATCATGTGGGTGAGCAGCGCGTAGCTGGCGATGTTGAACGGCACACCGAGGAACAGATCGGCGCTGCGCTGGTAGAGCTGGCAGGACAGCCGCCCGTCGGCTACGTAGAACTGGAAGAACGCATGACACGGCGGCAACGCCATCTGCGGGATCTCGCCGACATTCCAGGCCGACACGATGTTGCGTCGCGAGTCCGGATCGGACTTGAGCAGCTCGAGTGCTGCGCTGATCTGGTCGATGTGCTCGCCCGACGGCGTCGGCCACGATCGCCACTGGACACCATAAACCGGGCCCAGATCGCCTGTGTCGCTTGCCCATTCATCCCAGATGGAGACGCCACGCTCCTGCAGCCACCGCACATTCGAGTCGCCGCGCAGGAACCACAGCAGCTCGTAGATCACGGACTTGGTGTGCACCTTCTTCGTGGTGATCAGCGGGAAGCCGGCCGAAAGGTCATAGCGCATCTGGTGGCCGAACAGGCTTCGAGTTCCGGTGCCGGTGCGGTCCGATTTCGGTGTGCCGCGCTCGAGCACGAGCCGCAGCAGATCCTCGTACGGCGTGGCAATGGGCACGTCGGTCAGCTTACTGTCGGCGCAGCGGGTAGAACGGATGCCATGCCGAGTATCTCTGCCACCGTCACCACGCCCGACGGCGCCTGCCCCGTCACCCTGCACACCCCGAACGGAACCGGCCCATGGTCGGCGGTCGTGATGTATCCCGACGCCGGCGGTGTCCGGCCGACCTTCCAGGAGATGGCCGCGCGGCTGGCCGGCTTCGGACACGCCGTGCTGCTGCCCGACGTGTACTACCGCGACGGTGACTGGGAGCCGTTCGACATGGAGACCGTGTTCGGCGACCCCGAGCAGCGCAAGCGGCTGATGACGATGGTGGGCAGCCTCACGCCCGACATGATCGCCTCCGACGCGACGGCATTCTTCGACTTCCTGGGGTCGCGGCCCGAGGTGAAGGGCGACGCGTTCGGCGTCTGCGGTTACTGCATGGGCGGGCGGACGTCGGTGATCGTCGCGGGCCGGGTGCCCGACCGGGTGGCGGCGGCCGGCTCGTTTCACGGCGGCGGCCTGGTCACCGACGACGCCGGCAGCCCGCACCTGCTCGCCGACCAGATGAAGGCGACGGTGTACGTCGCGGGCGCCGAGAACGATGCCAGCTTCACTCCCGAACAGGCCGAGACGCTCGACAAGGCGCTGACCGCCGCCGGCGTCACACACACGGTCGAGTTCTATCCGGCCGCCCACGGTTTCGCGGTGCCCGACAACCCGCCATACGACGAGGACGCCGCAGAGCGGCACTGGATCGCGCTGCAGCAGCTGTTCGGGTCAGCACTGCCGAATTGACGGTTTCGCTGCGGGCACTGAACCGGGCCACTCTCGCTCGACAGCTGCTGCTGCAGCGCTCACCGATGGGCGCGCTCGCCGCGATCGAACACCTGGTCGGCATGCAGGCGCAGGCACCGTTCGCGCCGTACTACGGCTTGTGGAGCCGGCTCGACGGCTTCACCGGCAATGAACTGTCCGGCCTGCTCACGGCCCGAAAAGCGGTCCGCATCGTGCTGATGCGCGGCACCATCCACCTCGTCTCGGCGAAAGACTGTCATCGGCTGCGTCCACTGCTCCAGCCGGCGCTCGATCGGATGCTGCGCAGCAACACCGCGCATGGCAAGGCGCTGGCCGAAATCGATGTCTCGGCAGTCGTCAAGGCCGCCCAGCGACTTCTTGACGCAGAACACCTGACCCCGGCGGAGGTCGGTGCGCGGCTCGCCGAGAGGTGGCCCCAGACGCCGCCGGGAGCACTGGCCGAGGCAGCACGCAGCAAGTTGCCGTTGGTGCAGGTCCCGCCGCGGGCGCTGTGGCAGCGCAGCGGACAAGTCCGGCTGACCACCGCGACTGCCTGGCTGGGCAAGCCGCGCGGCAAGCCAGTGACGATCGACGAACTGGTGATGCGGTATGTCAAGGCGTTCGGCCCAGCGAGCGCTGCCGACGTGCAGACGTGGAGCGGGCTCACCCGGCTGGGCGAGGTACTCGAGCGACTGAAGTTGATCCGACTGAAAAGCGAAGACGGGCAGACGCTTTACGACGCCCCAAACGCTCCGCGGCCCGATCCCGATGCACCGGCGCCCGTGCGGCTGGTCGCACCGTTCGACAACGTACTACTCTCACACGCCGATCGCTCGCGGGTGATCTCTGGCGAGGACCGCAAGCGGTTGTTCTCGGGAAAGAACGGGGTGTTTCCCGGCACCGTGCTGGTTGACGGATTCGTCTCGGGGACATGGGAACTCGTCGGCAAGGGTGATCAGACCAGCATGCAGGTGCGGCCGTACCGTCACATCGATGTTGTCGACGAAGTGATCGACGAGGGGAATCGCTTGCTGCAGTTGGCGTTCGGGGTAAGCCAGCCGCAGGTGGAGATTACTCGTCAGCGTCGTTTGAGCGTCGGAAACGGGTGACGGCGCGCAGTAGACCCCGGCCGGCGTAAATGCCTGCCACGATCGACACGATGATCATGACGATGAACATCACCAGCCAGTTGGCCCGGCTGTGGCTGACGTTCCACCAGACGATGGTGAAGAGGATCGCGCACAAGAACACCACGATGTCTCGCCAGTTACCGGTGTAGGACATCGCGGCGATCCGGATTTCACGACTGCGCTCATCGGCCTTGATAAGGCTCTCGATCCGTCGGTCGATGCTTTCCTTGAGCCGGGCTTTGAGTTCGGGGCGATCGTCCGGGATCCGCTCGAGCAGATCCATATCTTTGGCGATGTTGCCGCGTACATCTGGTGGTTTGAGGTTGCCGGCCGCAACGCCCAGCAGCGCCCCACCTGCGATCGGCGCTGCACCCAAGGCGAGTTCAGCAATACCGGGCATGTCTCCTCCGTTATCCCGTGGGCTCGCCGGTGGCCTGGAAGATGACCCGGCGTCCGATCTCGACGGCGTGGTCGGCGAACCGTTCGTAGTAGCGGCCGAGCAAGGTCACGTCGACGGCGGCAGCGACACCGTGTTTCCACTCCCGGTCCATCAGCACTGAGAACAGGTGCCGGTGCAGGTTGTCCATGTCGTCGTCATCGTCGTCGAGTTGTGCCGCTCGGTCTGGATCTCCAGACACCACAACGTCTTTGACGCTGTTACCGATGTCAACGGCGATGCGGCCCATCTCGGTGAAGTAGCCGTTGACCTCCTCAGGCAGCGCCTTGGCAGGATGGCGGCGACGGGTGAGCTTGGCGACGTGCAGCGCGAGAGCGCCCATTCGGTCGACGTCGGCGAGATTCGACAACGAGCTGATGACGAGGCGCAGATCACCGGCGACCGGAGCCTGCAAGGCAAGTAGCGTGATCACCGCTTCTTCGGTCTTCTTGATGCGTAGCGTGAACGCCTCGTGATCGGCGATCACCTCTTCGGCCAATACGAGGTCGGCCTGCAGCAAGGCCTGGGTAGCGCGTTCCATCGCCGCTCCGGCCAACCCACAGAGTTCGGCGATATCGGCGGTCAGGGCATGTAGCTGCTCTTGAAAAGCCGTTCGCATAGCGTCACTTTATGGCGTGGGCAGTCTGCGCAACCGCGCAGAGAGCCGCTTCGCCTCTTCGAGCTGCTCCCGCAAACGCAGCAACCTGGCCGGCGTGTCGACATCGTGGCGGCTGCGGCCGCGTCGGTCGTTCCACTGCTTCTCCGCCCTGCGTACCTGTGCACGCAGCGTCGCGACTTCGGCCGAAAGGATGTCGGCGAACAGCGCCGCCTGCGCGATGTCACACGCTCCCATCGCACCGCGCTTGGTGTGTACGGCCTTGTCCCCCATCGATCAATGCCTAACCGAAAAGTGTCTGCTTGACCAGAGAATTAACCGAACTGCCGACATCATGCATGCCGGCTCACTGACGATACCGCCAGGTGTGCAGGACCATCAGCAGAATCGTCGCCATGACAAGCGCGAGCCCGTTCAGCATCCGATCCCCAGTCACTCCATCAGCTGAGCGGCGACGGTCGCGCCGAGCTCCCAACAGGATTCAAGGTCGTCTTTGCCCGGCTTGCCCGACACCGCCACGTACTCAGCGGCTTTCACCCAACCTAGCCCGGTCGTGATCGCGGTGACTCCCTTTTCGGCCCCCTCGGTGCCCTCGTTGCCGTGCAGGTACAGGCCGAACGGTCGTCCTCGCGTCGCGTCGAGACACGGGTAGTAACAAACATCGAACGCGTGCTTGAGTGCGCCGCTCATGTACCCGAGGTTCGCCGGCGAGCCCAGGAGATAACCGTCAGCCTCCAGCATGTCGGCCGGTGAAACTGTGAGCGCCGGACGCCGCACCACCTCCACGCCCTGAATGTCGGGGTCGGTCGCACCCTTCAAAGCGGCCTCGAACATCTCCTGCATGTAGGGCGACGGGGTGTGGTGCACGATCAGCAGCGTCTTGCTCATTGCTGCCGCTCCTGCATATCGACGGCCTTGCGCATCGTCTCGCGAGCGCGGCCGCGATCACCCGCATAGTCATACGCACGTGCCAGCCGGTACCACCGCCGCCAGTTGTCGGGATCGGCTTCCAGTTCGCCGCGGACGGTCTCGAACAGCGCGTCGGCGGCGTTCCGCTCGATCCGCCCGGAGGGCATCCGCGGCAGGGAGCTGACGTCGAGCTCCATCCCCTCTTCCTTGGCCATGCGCGCCAGGCGCTGGTGCGCGAGGCCGGCTCTCAGCGTGCTGACCATCACCCAGATCCCGATCAACGGCAGGCCCATCAACGCAAGACCGAGGCCGATGGCGGCGGGCCGGCCCGACGTGACGAACGCCATCGCGATGCGGCCGAGCATGAGGAAGTACACGACCAGGGCCACGCACATGAAGCCGATCACCAGCTGAATGCGCAGTGCGCGCGCCCCATCGCTCATGTCAGGTCGAGGAAAGGCTCGAGACCCACTGTGAGACCGGGATGTCCGCCGACCTCTCGCACGGCCAGCAGGACGCCGGGCACGAACGAGGTGCGGTCCAGGCTGTCGTGCCGGATCGTCAGGGTCTCCCCCTGGGTGCCGAACAGCACCTCTTGATGAGCGACCAGCCCGGCCAGCCGCACGGAGTGGACCGGGATGCCGTCGACGTCGGCACCGCGGGCCCCCTCGATGCCGGTACTGGTGGCATCGGGATTGGGCGGCAAGCCTTTTCGAGCCTCTGCAATGAGGCGGGCGGTGCGAGCCGCGGTGCCCGACGGGGCATCGGCCTTGTGCGGGTGGTGCAGTTCAATGACTTCGGCAGACTCGAAGAAGCGGGCGGCCTGCTTGGCGAAATGCATTGAGAGCACCGCGCCGATGGCGAAGTTCGGTGCGATGAGCACCGCAACGCCGGGCTTGTCTTTGACCCAGCTCCCGACCTGGTTCAGGCGTTCGTCGGTGAATCCGGTGGTACCGACCACGGCGTGGATTCCGTTGTCGATCAAGAACTTCAGGTTGTCCATCACGACATCAGGGTGGGTGAAGTCGATGACGACCTCGGTCTGGCTGTCGGAGAACAGGCTCAACGAATCGCCGGCGTCGACCCCAACCGTGAAGGTGAGATCTTCCGCCGCCTCGACGGCCGCAACCATGGTCGCGCCGACCTTGCCTTTGGCCCCAAGCACTCCGACTCGCATGGGGCTACCCTAGCTTCCGGCAGCTTGGGTCGACCCCGCCAGAGTTCAGCACGCCAAGTCGACGTACACCGTCATCGCGGTGACGGTGGTGACGATGTCGTCCATCGCACCGGGTGCCCCGGAATCCATGCGGCTGAATGTCTGCCCTGGCCGTACCGCGCTGACCACACAGTGGTCGAGTGGTGCCGTATCGAGCTTGTTGACGATCACTTCGAATCCGCTGGCGCGCAACTGGCTGATCGTTTGAGATGCGTCAGCGGCTGCCGACGGCGCCGCGGTGGCGGTACCGGCGAAACCCGAGGCGGCGGCGCCGAGGGCGATGACCGACAGGATGAAGGACTTCATTGGTCTTCCTTTCGAAGTGGCTTTCCTGACTGTGGTGTGCCGACGCCCGCCATTCGTTACACCCACCGGCGCCGACGGCTGGTGCGCTACAGCAACAAGCTGAAGAGTTCCTGAAATGGCTGTGAACATTGCCGCCAGCGCTGCCTTTATTTGCGCTCACGTCGATTATTACAAATGGGAATTTTGCAAGCTGAACCTTCGCCCGGGCAAGCCGCCCGCATGCATTGCCCGTGGCGGCGCCGCACCGTGATGGGAAACGTAGCTGCTAGACCCCTAAGATTAGCCCACCAAACGCTCCCTCGACGCCAATGCCCAGGCAAAACTCGGCCGCACTCGACGCGCGTAAAAAAATCTTCCTGATTTTGCTCTGTCAACCAGACCATTAGTGGCATTATGTTGCTCGCTGATCTAGAACTATTAGCTGTCCGGCGTGCAGAACTGCATTCGGCAACGAAAGGTATCTCGGGGCGATGGCCAAACACAGCAAGACGAAAACTTCCAGGAAGCTCAAAGTAACGACCTACCTCGCTGCCGGCGTCATCGCCAGTGGTGGCGGCGCAGCCGCGCTGACGGCAGCGGTGACCCCTGCCCCGCAGCCAACCGGACCGCATGATGTGCAACTGACCAGCCTTGGTGGCCTACTCGGCTCGCTGGTGAAGAAAGTGGTGTCGCCGGTGGTGTCGACAGTCTCGAATGTCGTGTCGACGGCGGTGCCGGTCGTGACCGCGGTGCCGACAGTGGCGACGCCGGTCGTGGTGACGACCGTGGACACTCTTGTCGCGCCAACATCGCCGTTGGCGCCCTTGGCGCCGGTGGTGACGCCGCTGATCAGCAATGGCACCACTAACCCCGACGGCACCGCCACCAACGGAGGCCTGTTGATCGGCAACGGCGGCACGGCGACCGCCGCTGGGGCCGACGGTGGCGCCGGGGGCCTGGTCCTCGGCAACGGTGGCGGCTCGCTCACCGGTGACGGCGGCAACGCCGGCCTGGTGTTGGGCAACGGGGGTCTCTCGGGCACCGGCGACGGCGGCAACGGCGCGGTGCTCATCGGCAGCGGCGGCACCTCGCTCACGGGCAACGGCGGCGACTCCGGCATCGTGCTCGGCAACGGCGGTGACTCGATCGTTAGCACCGACACCGACCCGACCACCGGTAACGGCGGACATGCGGGCTTGATCGGTGATGGCGGCGACGGCGCAGGCGCGCTGCTCACGCCGGGCGCCGACGGTGGCAACGGCGGCGACGGCGGCATCCTGATCGGCAGCGGCGGCGACGGCGGAAACGGCACCAGCGCGCTGAGCGGCGCGGCCGGTGACGGTGGCGACGGCGGGAATTCCGGCATCGTCATCGGTGACGCCGGCTCTGGCGGCGACGGCGGCGCGGTTGTCGGCCTCGGCAACACCACTGGCGGCGACGGCGGCGACGGCGGCCACACCGTGCTGCTTGGCTCCGGCGGCGACGGCGGCGACGGCGGCAGCTCCTCTGTCCTGGCCGGCACCTCGACAGGTGGCGCCGGCGGCAGCGGCGGCGACGGCGGAATCGTGACGGGCACGGGCGGCTCCGGCGGCAGCGGCGGCGACGCCACGAGCACGTTGGGCACCGCGACCGGCGGCGCAGGCGGCAGCGGTGCCGACGGCGGTGTGCTCGGTGCCAGCGGCGACGGCGGCTCAGGCGGCGATGCCAAGGCGCTCGGCGCGACTACCGGTGGCGACGCCGGCGACGGCGGTCACACAACCGTGGTCGGTGACGGCGGCAGCGGCGGCACCGGCGGCTCCGCCACCAGCACCGGCACCGGGGGCAGCAGCGATGCCACGGCCGGCGACGGCGGAAGCGGCGGCAACGGCGGCAGCGTGCTCGGCGATGGCGGCACTGCCGGCAGCGGCGGCACGGCCACCTCCGGCAATACCACCCTTCACACCGGTTCGGGCGACGCCACTGGCGGGACCGGCGGCACGGGCGGCACCGGCGGCGGACTGGCAAGTAACGGTGGTGACGGCGGTTCCGGCGGCAGCGCGACAACTGGAACCAACAAGACCGGTGGAACGGCCACGGGCGGCGATGGTGGCGCAGGTGGCACGGCAGGCGTCGGTGGCACCGGCGGAACCGGCGGCACCGGTGGCACCGCAACTGGCAAGACCAGTTCGAGCGGCAGCGACGGCGCCAACGGCTGACACCGCAACAGTTGAAGAGTCGGCGCCCCTACCGAAATCGGTAGGGGCGCCTTCTCTTTGCCGTCACCGGGCCGCCAGTGCGCGGAAGGCCCGCCACGCCTTCGCGATTCCATACTCCGCGACGAGAAGCAACACCGCGCGCACCTGCTCGTCACCGGCACCCGCGGCGTATGCCAGGTCGATGTGCAGACTGAAGGATTCGTCGAGGGTCTGGTTCAACACATCGACCGCGATGCACGCCAGTGCCCGCTCACGCGGCGAAAGTTCACCGCTGCCCCACCGCTGGTGGTACTGATTGGCGACGAAAGTCGCGAACTCATCGTCCAAATCAGCAAGTGCGGCAAGGGTTTCGGTGGGGAGATCCCAATCGTGGACCGGCTGCGATTCCTTCGCCTCGCCCCGTGAACTCACCTGCTGCAGCGCCACCGCTGCGGTCGGATAACCCGCATACGGTGCCAGATGACGGATCGCCGCCACGCCCTCCGCGACGGAAACCCCGTTGGCTTCTGCCATTTGAACGTGCGTCAACAAGGGGAAGCCAACGTTGGCGGTACACAGGTCGGCGGCGAGGAACACGAACGCCTTCTCTCGCATGGTCAACTGCGGCAACGACCACGCGTGCATGCCGACCTCGGCGGCCATCCTGCCGAACGTCGGATCGAGTGCGGCTACCTGATCTTGGTTGGCGAGTTTCACCGTGAGGCCCCCTCGCGAGCCGAGACGACAGCCGATGAACCGGGCTGCGGGAGGTGGAAGATCCTGCGGCGCAACGCATCGAGTGTAGGTGTCGGAATGAACCGAACCAGATTCGCCAGCACTTGAGCGTCCTTGCCGACGAGGTAACGTGCACGCGGCCGACGCGCCGTCAGCGCCGTCTGCACCTTGCGAGCCACGACATCGGGCGGACTTCCCTTGCGTTCCCGCTTCAGCGCCGCGCTCACCATGCCGAGATAGGTCTCACCGTAGAGCTCTTTGCCTGCGGTCGAGAACTCTTCCACGGCGCTCTGCGAATCGTGCCGCAGCTTGTCGATCGCTTCGGTGTGAATGCTCGCCGGTTCCAGCAATACCACGTCGATGTCCCACGGCGCCAACTCTTGCCGGAACGCGTCGGCGATCGATGCGATCGCCGACTTCGACGCGGCGAGCGGACCGCCGAACGGCGGGGTGAACCGATCCCCGATCGAACCGATGATCACGAGCCGCCCCCTGGCCTGGCGAAGCAGCGGAAGGAATGCCTGGGTCACCGCGACCTGGCCGACCACGTTGACCTCGAGTTGCCACCGCAGCGATTCCAGCGGCACGAGTTCCATCGGAACCGCTACCCCGATTCCGGCGTTGTCCACCAACGCATTCAGTCCGGCTGCGCCGACGTGTTCGGTGACGGTCTCGACGGCGTCGCCGATCTGTCCGGCGTTGGTGACATCCATCAGCAACGGTGTGACCGTCTCGGCCATCGGCGCGTCCGCGAGCGCGCGTATCCCCGCATACACATGCCAACCCGCGGCGGCCAGGCGCACCGCGGTCGCCCGTCCGATACCGGTAGAGGCGCCGGTTACGACGACATGTCGAAGAGTGCACGTCATGCTTCCTCCAATTGATTCGCTCGGACAGGAATAAGCCAGCGCTGCAAGTGGTTTCGAAGTGTCTCGGCAGCCCACTCGTCATGGCGCAGTGCGAGGTAACCGTCGGGCCGGATCAGCAGCATCGCGCGCCGATGGATTTCGTACTTGCGCCGCAAGGTATTGCCTGCGTCAACCAGCGTGGTGACCCCGGTATGCAGCGAACCGTACACCGCATCGTCCGGCAGCAGCACGTACTGCTGGATCAGCGGGAATTCTGTGACCATTCGGGCGATCGGCGGGTAACCCACCGCGAAATCATCCGGTTCGCCAACCAAAACAAGCGAGAACTCGTCGCGCCTGATCACTTCGAACAGCCGGGTGACGGGTGCGGTCCGAGTCCGCGCGACACCGAATCGCCGCACCGGCGCGTCGGGCGCTCGATCACCGGTCACGATGGTTCCGGTCGCCACTGCCCCCGGTGCACGGTACGAGATGTCGAGCTGCGACAGCGCGCGTTCGATCGTGCTTCTGGCCCGGCGTCGCCCGAGCACCAGCGGGGCGACGTGCTGTCGCGCGAACACCGTCGGTGGGCGCCGCAACAACGTCATCCGCGTCGCGCGCCGGGTTCCCCTCACGGTTCGGCTCGCGGCAGGACGCCGCTCCGCTGCATAGGTGTCGAGCAATTCCGGCTTCGCTTGGCCTGATATCACCGCGGCGAGTTTCCACGAGAGGTTGAACGCATCCTGCACACCGATGTTCAAGCCTTGCGCACCGACCACCGAATGCACATGCGCTGCATCGCCTGCGAGAAATACCCGGCCGACGGACGGCCTTTCCACCGTCCGCTGGTGGATCACGAACCGGGACCGATCGCCGATCTCCACAGCGCGCGCACCGGTGGGGCCGCACGCATCGATCGCCGACTGAACCTCGGCGAGGGTGACCTCACCATCGGGCGCACGACGGGTGTTGTAGGCGATTGCAACGCGATGCCATCCGCCGACGAGTGGAAAGTACGCGACGAAGTCGCCTCTGTTGAGGTAGGCGTATAACTCGTCCATCGGCAGATGCCAATCAATGCGGACATCCACCGTGGCGAACTCTTCGCGGAATGCTCCACCTTCGAACTGCAGACCCAACAGATGGCGCACCGAGCTGTGCGCCCCGTCAGCACCGATCATCCAGTCCGCCCGGACGTGCTCGGATTGTCCATCAGCACAACGTAATACGACGTCGACGCCGGCGTGGTTCTGTGTGAAACCAACCAGCTGCACGCCGGATTCCACTGCTCCGCCAAACTCTTCCAACCGCTCCCGCAGAATCTCCTCCGTTTGGTTCTGCGGCAGCATCAACAGATAGGGATACGGGGTGTCAAGCCGGCCGAGGTCGAAATGCGCGATCGGACGTTCCTCACTCAGGATGTGAAACTTGCGCACCGGAAGCCCCCGTTCCACAGCAGCATCGACCACACCGAGCCGTTCGAAGAGTTCGAGTGTTTTGGCCTGGATGCCAGCGGCTTTGGTGCTGACGTTGTGGAAACGCTCCGCGTCCACGCATCGCACCGTTACACCGCGGCGCCGCAGTTCTGCGGCTGCGGTCAGACCGACCGGTCCAGCTCCTACGACGAGGACATCGACGTGATGGCGGTTCATGATGCGTCCGGGAAGGCGGGCAACACGTAATGCGCGAAAAGGCGCATCTGCTCCAGCATTTCGTCGACGGTGTCGGCGACGAACAGCGTCGCGAAGAAGCCGTCGAGACCGGCCTCCTCGAACGCCGCCACCTTCGCGCAGACCTCGTCCGGCGTGCCGATGAGGTTGTCGGCCAGGTACTTGTCGAGATCGACGCCCTTCATCATGGTGTCCTTCAGCGATCGCCGGAACAGATCGAACGTGGACCGCTCGAGGCGATCGCGCGCCTCTTGGGTCGTGTCCGCGATGCACACAACCGATTGCAGCCCGATCGTGACGGCTGCGGGGTCGCGGCCCGCCGCCCGCGCATAGCTCGACACCGTCGCCCGGCCCGCGGCGATCTCGGCGGGCCCGATCTTGGCGGGCAGCCAACCTTCGCAACGCTCACCGGCACGTCGAAGAGCGCCCTTGCCGTTGCCGCCGGAAAAGATCGGCAACGGATCCTGTACGGGTTTCGGATACGATTCGACGTCGAGGAACCGCCGATACTTACCTTCGTAGCTGGATCGCGGCTTTTCGAAGAGCTCGCGCAGCGACTCGATGCCCTCGGCCATCAGGTCGACTCGCGATGCGTCGGCGAGATCAGGTACGACGCTTTCGAATTCGTCGCGGTATCCGCCTGCCGCCACCGCGAGAGTGACGCGGCCACCGCTGATGTGGTCGAGCGTGGCCACCTGTTTGGCGAGCAGGACCGGCTCACGCATCGGCAGCACCAGAATGCCGGTGCCCAGCCGGACCACCGAAGTCTTCGCGGCGATGGTCGCCAACATCATCAACGGCTCGAAGTAATCCGGCGGCTGCGGCCACGCCTCCCGGACGAACCGTTGAGTGCTCAGATGATCGTTACCAGAAACCTCGTGGTATCCGAGCTGCTCGGCCTCGACCGCGATCCGGACCACCTCGTCGGCGGTGGCGAACGGGACCGGATACGCCATCCCGGCCAAGCAGGTGGGGACGTCGACTCCAAACTTCATGCCGCCCACGATGACGCGCGTACCGCAGCCACCGAATCTGTCGGATGACTGTATTCAGGGCAAGTCCAGACCCGCGAGTTCGTGCCGACCGGCCACCCCGAGCTTCGGAAACGCCTTGTACAGGTGATAGCCGGCGGTGCGCGGGCTGATGAACAGCTGTGCGCCGATGTCCCGGTTGGACAGGCCCGCGGCAGCCAGACGTACGACTTGCAGTTCCTGCGGCGTCAGCTGCGCGCCGCCCGTTTCAGCGGCCGCGGCGACGCTCTCCCCCGTCGCCCGTAGCTCGGCCCTTGCGCGTTCGGCCCACGAGCGGGCACCGATCCGTTCGAACACCCGCAGCGCACCCCGCAGCGGTTCCCGAGACTCGGATCGGCGCCGCATTCGTCGCAGCCATTCGCCGTAGAGCAGTTCGCTACGCGCCCGTGCCATTGGCCGATTGATGTCGTCGTACAGCCGAATGGCCGCCTGGTAGTGCGCTTCTGCTTCATCGTCGGTGCCCAGCAGCGCGCGACAGCGATGCAGGTGCGCCCTGACGACAGGGTTGTCACGGTGAGCAGCCCACCGCTCATAGATCGCGATCGTCTCCGCCGCGCGTTCCGGCTGTCCGCTGCGCGCGGCGGCCTCGGCCCACTCCGGCGGCGACAGGTAGGCAAACGTCGGATGCCGGCGCAGCCGCGGCGGCAACGACGCCAGCCGTTCGAGCGCGGCGGCATAACGTCCGAACCCGAGTTCGAGCACCGCCAGCGCGAGCACCGCTAGTCCGACGCTGGATGAATGTCGTTCCACGCCACGGTGTATCGCTTCGCCCGCCAGCGCGACGCAGGTTTCCTCGTCACCTGTCATCGCGGTGATCCTCGCGACAACGCCGCGCAGGTTCACCGCCGAGTGCAGCTGGCCGGTGTCCTCTGCGATCTGCACACCCTCGTTCGCGGTGCGCAGCGCCTCACGTAACCGGCCTGCCACCAGCGCCGCCTGCGAATGCTGCAGCAGGATGTGCGGCAGGCCACCGATCAGCCCGCGCTCCCGCGCCTCCACCAGCATCCGCTCGGTCTGTGCCCACGCTTCGTCGGCGTCACCGATGATCATCAACAGAAACGCACTGTGAATTGCGAGATTGCCGATCGTCATCCCTAGCTGCTCGGGGCGGATTGCCCGCACCGCGGGTGGCAACGGCGGAACCTTGTCCACATCCTCCCCGCACTGCAGCCTGGCGAGGATCGAACTGGCCGTCAGCATCGGACGCAGTGGATGATCCGGGGCCAGCGGCAACGAGTCGATGAGCTCAACGGTGCGCGCCAATTCCGGTGCGTCGTCGGCGAAGTACGCCATCCTCACCACTTCGATCAGCATCCTGGCGGCTTCTTCGCTGTCGCGGTCGCAGACCATCTCGGCGCCTGCGAGCACCATCTCCGAGGCGTGCCTGGGGGTGCCACGCTCGAACTCCAGCCGCGCACGGACCCAGGTGAGCTTCGCCAATGCCCGCGGGTCTTCGGTCAGCGCCGACGCATCCCGTGCGAGTCTGGCCGCCCTGTCCAACTGAGCCGCATCACGCGCGCTCATCGCCGCGGCCGCCAACCGTGCGCCGCGCACGATCGGATCCGCGGTCAGACGGGCCGCCCGCTCATGTGCCGCTGCACTGGCTGCGTATCCTCCCCGCGCGTCGGCACGCAGCGCAGCGGCCTCCATCGCATCTGCCGCGTTGTCGTCGAATCCGACGGCCGCGGCGGCGAGATGCCACGCCCGTCGATCAGGCTCCGGCAGCGAGTCTGCAAGCGCGCGATGGACGGTGATCCGATCGGCCGCGGTCGCCCGGCCGTACACCGCCGACCGGATCAACGGGTGCCGAAACGTGACCACACCCTCGTCGAGGCGAATCAGCCGGTTGCGTTCAGCTGGCTCAAAGTCGTTCAGCCCCAGCTCTATTCGCTGAGCCGCCGAAAGCACCACCCCCATCTCGCCGGTGTCCTCCGCAGCCGCGACAAGCAGCGCCAGCCTCGCCGCCGCCGGCAGCCGATCCACCTGCGAACCGAATGCGTCGAGCACCCTGCGCGCGGCAGAGGTGAGCCCGCCGCCCACGGTGGGTGGCACCCCGGCGGCTCGATCACCGGACCGCGCTGCCGCGGCCAATTCGAGCAGTGCCAAGGGATTGCCACCGGTCTCTTCGATCAACCGGGCCCGCAGATCGGGCGCGAGGTCGCCGGCCTGTTCGGCCAGCAGCGCGCCTGCCGCCGATTCGCTCAGGCCGCCCAGGTTCATCACCGGAAGCCCTCGAAGGTCGGCCGCGCTGTCGCGTACCGCCAGCAGCAGCACCACACCCTCTGCACCCAGTCGGCGAGCGGCGAACAGCAGCGCGTCTCGCGAGGCCCGGTCCAACCAGTGGGCATCGTCGACCAGACAGAGCAGCGGTCGGTCGCCGCCTGCTTCGGACAGCAGTGTCAACGTGGCGAGACCGGCCAGGAAACGGTCCACGCCAGGCGCTTCCGCTAAACCGAATGCCGCCTGCAACGCCGACGCCTGCGCCGAGGGCAGCGCGTCCAGCCGGTCGAGGCAGTTGTGAAGCAGCAGATGCAGTGCGGCGAACGGCAGTTCGGCCTCGGACTCGACGCCGGTGCACCGCAGTACCCGAAAGTCCTTGGCCTCGGCGGCAACATGCTCGAGCAAGGCCGTCTTTCCGCTGCCTGCCTCGCCGGCGAGCACGAGCACTGAGCTGCGACCGGTCCGCGCATCCGCGAGCAACTCACGGATGTCGCCCAGCTCCGCCGCCCGCCCGTGCAGCATGAAACCAACTTATAGCGGTGACGCTCCGCGGAGATGTTCGAAGATCAACGAGGTCTGAGTGCCTGCCACGTCGGCGTCGGCGTTGAGATTCTCCACCACGAACGCGCGAAGATCGTCGGTGTCACGTGCGGCAACGTGAAGGATGAAATCGTCCGCGCCCGCGAGGAAGTAGACATCCATCACCTGCGGCCTGGACCGGATGTGGGCGATGAAGTTGCGGATCTTGCCGCGGGCATTCGACTGCAGGCTCACCGAGATCATCGCCTGCAGCGTGAGACCGATAGCGGCGGGATCGATGTCGGCATAGAAGCCACGAATGACGCCGAGCTCCTGCAGTCGACGTACGCGGCCGTGGCATGTGGACGGTGCGACGCCGATGAGTTCGGCCAGGGCACTGTTGGACATCCGCGCATCGGCGTGCAGGGCGGTCAGGATGCGCCGGTCGACGTCATCGATCTCGACCGGCCGAACATCCTTCGACGGCCGGGCGAGCGCCGGCACCGTTTTCGTGACTCCTTCTGACATACCGCTACCTTATCGAAGAGTATTCGGAGTGATTGCCATTACATCGAAAGTTCTTCACACTTTGATAGGAAACCACGACTTTTAGGAGCCGTCATGCGCGTCGGAATCCCGACCGAGATCAAGAACAACGAGTACCGCGTCGCGATCACGCCCGCCGGGGTCGCCGAGTTGGTTCATCGCGGCCACGAGGTGATCATCCAGGCCGGCGCCGGCGAGGGGTCGGCCATCACCGATGCAGACTTCAAACGAGCGGGCGCCCAGCTGATCACCAGCGCCGACCAGGTGTGGGAAGAGGCCGACCTGCTGCTCAAGGTCAAGGAGCCGATCGAGGCCGAGTACGCCCGGCTGCGCAAGGGCCAGACCCTGTTCACCTACCTCCACCTCGCCGCGTCCAAGCCGTGCACCGATGCACTGCTCGCGTCGGGCACGACGTCGATCGCCTACGAGACGGTGCAGACCGCCGACGGTGCCCTGCCGCTGCTCGCCCCGATGAGCGAGGTCGCCGGACGGCTTGCCGCCCAGGTCGGTGCCTACCACCTGATGCGCACCCAGGGCGGCCGCGGCGTGCTGATGGGCGGCGTCCCCGGCGTCGCTCCTGCGAAGGTCGTTGTGATCGGCGGTGGCATGGCAGGCGACAACGCCGCCGCCGTCGCTTGGGGCATGGGCGCGCACGTCACCGTGTTCGACCTCAACATCAACATTCTGCGCAAGATCGACGCCGAATATGGCGGCGCCATCGAGACCCGTTACTCCTCGAGGCTGGATCTGGAAGATGCCGTCAAGCAGGCCGACCTGGTCATCGGTGCGGTTCTGGTGCCCGGCGCCAAGGCGCCCAAGCTGGTGACGAATTCGACTGTCGCGCATATGAAGTCGGGTGCGGTGTTGGTCGACATCGCGATCGATCAGGGCGGCTGCTTCGAGGATTCCCGGCCGACCACCCACGACGATCCGACCTTCGCCGTGCACGACACGCTGTTCTACTGCGTGGCCAATATGCCAGGCGCTGTGCCCCGCACGTCGACCTATGCGCTGACCAACGCGACGATGCCCTATGTGCTCAAGCTGGCCGACAAGGGTTGGCAGGCCGCCTGTCAGGCCGATGCGGCACTGGCCAAGGGCCTGTCCACGCATGAGGGCGCGCTGCTCTCCGGGCAGGTAGCAGCCGATCTCGACCTTCCGTTCACGGAGCCTGCCGCCGTGCTGGCCTGACGCTTCCCACCCCCGCGAACCCGGGCGCCGCAATCGAGCGGTGCCCGGGTTTGCTGTTGCGTGGGGTCAAGACGCGACAACCGTAGGGATTCGCCTGATTCCCACATCTGGGAATTGCCATACCGTCATGTCCCGTACCGAGAGACTCGACGAACAGGTGGCCACTGTGCAGGTTCAGCAAATTGTTGGAAGCGACAATTATAGTGCTGTCTCACTCTCGGCGATGATGCCACCCCAAGAACGGGCTTGCAGTCCCATTCATGGGAATGGGCGCCGCGTTTTTCCACGTCATCAGGTCGGCGGGGATGGCCGCGATGACACCGCCGTTACGAGCGCGGACCATCCACGGCTATTTGCTGCTGTCAGGGACTGAAAAATTCGACACAATCTCAGATTCAATGGAACTACGCGTGTGAATTTGGCGTGGAAGGGCATACGCTCTTAGCACGCATGGACGGTGCCAGGAGGGTGAAGCCCCACGGCAGGGAAGGAAAACAGGACATCCAACCGCCTCCAGCGCGCACGCAGCGGCGTTGAGCCAGGTGCCACGGGAGGCCCGGTCGCCCGGCCGCGAGGGGTTGTCGGGCGACCAGGTCACCCTTACAAGTGGAGTTGCTCAAATCGACGCTCCGGGGACGTGTCGAGCGATTCCGGTCGAGACTTCACCCACGCGGCGTGTGAATTGCCGCGAAAGACCGCCCCGTGGCTCACAGCTTGCCGGCACTGTCGGATTGCGAAAACGGCGTTTACCCGATTTCGCAATCTGACTAAGTTGAGTTCGGCCTGGCAAATGTTCAGCACAACCACTGAAACCGCCGAGTGTTCAGCGGATCCGCCCGCTGCCCTGCGAAGCGGCCTGTCAGGCGTGGCCAGATGGCTTACCCATCAACCAAAGCCACACTGGCAGCCCAGTCACGGTGCGATATCGATGGGCACGTCGAGACCAATTCCGAATAGCCACAAATTGAACCGACGTACGCCAGGGCTATCCGTGCATTTTTCGACATTGCGAGCGACGCATTTCATGCACGACGAAATGCGGCTGCCGCCTGTCACGGTATTGCCGACATTGGTCGAAATCGCTTTGGTGGTACGAACTTCCGCGTTTGGCGAACTCGGCGTACAGTGTGGCCGTGCCCACTTTGTCGTGTAGGTGTGGCCACGGGAGAAGTGCACATGAGCACTACCGCGCCGGGACTGACTGCGCGTTGTGCAGGGCAGGCCAGTGCACGCATTACCGATCGATGAATCAATTGCACCGCGTAGATGCCGCGCCGCGGCTGTCGCTGATCCGTCCGCAGTAGCTAGATATCGTCGACGTTGACGATGCCGTCCTGAATCGCCCTGGCCACCAGCGCCGCCTTGGTGGTGGCCGGCCGCCCTACCGCGGCGTACTTGGCACGGACCCGCTGTAGGTGAGTACGAACGGTTGTCGGCGCGATCTGCAGTTGGCGCGCAACGAGATCCTTGCTTTCGGTACGAAACCAGGCGACCAGCACTTCCTTTTCCCGCGGGGCAAGGTTCGCGCGACCGGTCTTGCTGTCGTTGAGCATCGCCAAGGCCATCCGCGGCCCGACATAGGGCCGGCCTGCGCCGGCGGCCCTGATCGCGTCGATCAGATGATCCTTACTCTCTGATTTCGTCAAATAGGTGACCGCGCCGCGCTCCAGCGCCGTCAGGATGACTTCGTCGGTTGCGATGTGCGAGTAAACGATTGCGCGGTGCCGGCGGGAGACAATGCGGTCCAACCCGCTGAAGTCCACACCGTTGCGCTGCTGCGGCAGTTCGAGCACGACCGGACCCATGTTCGACACGGATGGCGAAGGATGCTCGGCGAGAAACTGGTCGGCCGAAAAGTACGTACCTGCCAACGGAATCCGTGGTTGCGCCTTGCTGCACCACAGCTCGACGGCCGCGTGGGTCGCGTCGTGCTCGTCGACGACTGCCACAGCGCCAGTGCCGATATCCATTCCGTAGTGAATCGCAATCGTTTCGATCGCCACGTCTGCTGCTCCCTCCCCCCGCCGGTCCGCGATGCAGGCGCGGCTCGTCTGCTGGACAAGAACGTATTGCAGAAGGGGCGTCCGAGGAATCAGGTGTTTCCCTCGAACTGGGCCTAACCCATGAATTCGGCTACCAGCAGCGCGGTGAGCTCACCGATCAGCGTCCGCTGGTTCTGGGCCTCGGGGTTGCTGGCCTGCGAACGCGTCATCAGCGCGAGCAGCACGCGTTGACCTGCAGGGCCGTACGCGATGCCCACATCATTGGTGCTGCCGTAGTCGCCGCTGCCGGTCTTGTCGGCCGTGGTCCAGTCCGGTGGCAAGCCGGCCCGCATGCTCGACGTCTCGTTCGCTCGCATCCAATCCTCGAGCTGCTGGCGCTGTTGCGGGGCCAGCGCGTCCCCGGTGAGCAGACTGCGATACCCGCCGCCAAGGGCCTGTGGCGTGCTCGTGTCGCGAGGGTCGCCTGGAACCGCCGAATTCAGCTCGGTCTCCCAGCGATCGAGCCTCGTGCTCGGATCGCCGATGCTGCGGGCGAAGGCGGTGACGGCTGGCGGGCCGCCGATGGTTTTCAGCAGCATATTGCCGGCGGTGTTGTCGCTCACCTGTAATGCTGCCTGGCACAGCTCGTCGAGCGTCATCTCGCTTCCGGCGCGCGGCGCCGTCCTCGGCGAGTTCGCGACTATCCCGGCCGGATCGACGAACACTGTTTGGTCCAGCGTCAGCTCACCGTGTTCGACCATCTGCAGCACCCGTGCCGAGGCGTAGGCCTTGAACGTCGAGCAGATCGCGAACGCTTCTTGGCTGCGGTGCTCGATGGTGCGGGCGCCGTCGACATCAACGGCGAACACGCCTACGTACGCGTTGTAACGGCGCTCCAGCGCTGCGATGCGGTCCTGAATCGGCGGTGCTGGATCCATTGGATCCGCCACCGCGGGTTTGGTCGCATATGCAGAGGCCGCCAACATCAATCCGCCGAGCAGGGCCCGGCGCCGCGACAATCCAGTCATCGGCTCCAGGCTACCGGTCAGCCCGCGATATTCCGAAGCGGCTGTGGCAGCGACCTTTTCGATCTTTGCGGACCAAGGACAGCGGCGCCGTAGGGCCGGGTCAGCAACTGTTGTGCGACGGCGTTGACTTCGGCAAGTGTGACGGCTTCGATCTTGCCGAGGGTGTGCGCGATGCTGCGATGCTCGCCGTAGTTGAGCTCGCTGCGGCCGATACGGTTCATTCGCGAACCGGAGTCTTCCAGTCCGAGCACCAGCCCGCCCCGCAGCGAGCCCTTGGCGATGCGGCATTCCGCTTCGGTGATGCCGTCGCGCGCCACCTTCTCGAGCACTTCGGTGGTCACCCGGACCACTTCGTCGAATCGGTCGGGCTGACACCCCGCGTAGACGGATAGCGCCCCGCAGTCGGAGAACGTGTCGATGGTCGAGTACACCGAGTAGGCAAGGCCGCGCGTTTCCCGAATCTCTTGGAACAGCCGGGAACTCAGTCCGCCACCGAGTGCGTTGTTGAGCACCGACAGCGCCCACCGCTGTTCCCAGTGGCGTCCTGGCGTGCGCACACCGAGCATCAGATGCGTCTGCTCACCGTCACGGCGGACCAGTTGCAGCGTCGGCCTGCCGGTGACCCGGCCGGTGCCCTTGCGCGGTGCCACCGGAGTTCGACCGCGAATCAGCCTCGGCCCGAAGTGTTCTCGTGCCAGTGACACCACTTCGTTGTGGTCGACATTGCCGGCCACCGCCAGCACCATCCGCTCGGGGATGTAGCGGCGAAGGTGAAACGAGTGCAGTTGCGCGCGTGTCATCGCGGAGATCGAATCGACGCTGCCGATGACGGGACGGCCGACAGGGTGCTCGCCGAACATCGCCGAGAGGAAAACATCGCCGAGCGTGTCTTCCGGGTCGTCGTCGCGCATCGCGATCTCCTCGAGCACGACGTCCCGTTCGACCTCGACGTCCTCGGCAGCGCAACGCCCGCGCAGCACCACGTCGGCGACCAGGTCGACGGCCAATTCGAGGTCCGTGTCGAGCACATGCGCGTAGTAGCACGTGTGCTCCCTGGCGGTGAACGCGTTCAGCTCACCACCGACGGCGTCGACCGCCTGCGCGATCTCGACCGCCGTGCGGGACGGCGTCGACTTGAACAGCAGGTGTTCCAGGAAGTGCGCGGCGCCTGCCACGCTGTGTCCCTCGTCGCGCGATCCGACACCGACCCATACGCCCACCGATGCGGAATGCACCGACGGGATGAACTCGGTGACGACACGTAGGCCACCGGGCAAGGTGGTGCAGCGCACCGCGTCCGACGTTTCGTCGGCGCGGGCGCCGCGATGCAGTGCCCGGGACCTAGCTGCTGGCGGTTGCGGCATCGACAGGTGCGTCCGCGGGCGCCTCGGTGGCGGCTTCCGAAGTGTCCTCGTCGACGAGGACCAGCGAGATCTTGCCGCGGTTGTCGATGTCGGCGATCTCCACACGCAGCTTGTCGCCCACCTTGACCACGTCCTCGACCTTGGCGATCCGCTTGCCCCTGCCGAGCTTGCTGATGTGCACCAGGCCGTCGCGGCCGGGTAGCAGGGACACGAAAGCACCGAAATCGGTTGTCTTGACCACGGTTCCGAGGAACCGCTCACCGATCTTGGGCAGCTGCGGGTTGGCGATCGCGTTGATCTTGTCGATCGCGGCCTGCGCGGAAACGCCGTCGGAGGCACCGACGAACACCGTGCCGTCGTCCTCGATCGAGATCTGCGCCCCGGTCTCCTCGGTGATCGAGTTGATCATCTTGCCCTTGGGCCCGATGACCTCGCCGATCTTGTCGATGGGGACCTTGATGGTGGTGATCCGCGGCGCGTACGGGCTCATCTCGTCGGGGCTGTCGATGGCCTCGGCCATCACCTCGAGGATGGTCACCCGGGCGTCCTTGGCCTGGGCCAGCGCGCCTGCCAACACCTGCGAAGGGATGCCGTCGAGCTTGGTGTCCAACTGCAGCGCGGTGACGAAGTCCTTGGTGCCTGCGCACTTGAAGTCCATATCGCCGAACGCGTCCTCGGCGCCGAGGATGTCGGTGAGCGTGACGAAGCGCCGCTCGGTGTTGCCGTCGATCTCGACGTCGTCGGACACCAGGCCCATCGCGATGCCCGCCACCGGCGCCTTGAGCGGCACACCGGCGTTCAGCAGCGACAGCGTCGAAGCACACACCGAACCCATCGACGTGGAGCCATTGGAGCTGAGCGCCTCCGACACCTGCCTGATCGCGTACGGGAACTCCTCGATGCTGGGCAGCACCGGCATCAGCGCCCGCTCGGCCAGCGCGCCGTGGCCGATCTCGCGACGCTTGGGCGAACCGACGCGGCCGGTCTCGCCGGTCGAATACGGCGGGAAGTTGTAATGGTGCATGTAGCGCTTGGACGTCTCGGGTCCCAGCGAATCGATCTGCTGGGCCATCTTGATCATGTCCAGCGTGGTGACACCGAGGATCTGGGTCTCGCCACGCTCGAACAGCGCACTGCCGTGTGCGCGCGGCACCACGGCCACCTCGGCGGACAACGCGCGGATATCGGTGATGCCGCGGCCGTCGATGCGGAAGTGGTCGGTCAGGATACGTTGGCGCACAAGCTTTTTGGTCAGTGATCGGAACGCGGCGCCGATCTCTTTCTCGCGGCCCGCGAACTGCTCTGCCAACCGCTCGACCAACTCGGCCTTGATTTCGTTGGTCCGGTCGTCGCGCTCATGCTTGCCCGCGATGGTCAGCGCCTTGGACAGCTCGTCGGTGGCCACCGACGCGACCGAGTAGTACACGTCGTCGCCGTACTCGGGGAAGACGGGGTACTCGCCGGTCGGCTTGGCCGCACGATCGGCCAGCTCCTGCTGCGCGGCGCACAGCGCCTTGATGAACGGCTTGGCGGCCTCCAGGCCTTCTGCCACAACGGATTCCGTCGGCGCCTGGGCACCGCCGCCGATCAACTCGACGACGTTCTCGGTGGCTTCGGCCTCGACCATCATGATCGCGACGTCGCCGTCCTCGAGGACGCGGCCCGCGACGACCATGTCGAACACGGCCTTCTCGCCCTGCTCGACGGTCGGGAACGCGACCCAGGTGCCGTCGATCAGCGAGACCCGCACCCCGCCGATCGGACCCGAGAAGGGCAGACCGGCCAGCTGGGTGGACATCGAGGCGGCGTTGATCGCCACCACGTCGTAGAGCTCTTGAGGGTCGAGCGACATGACCGTCACCACGACCTGGATCTCGTTGCGCAGGCCGTCGACGAACGACGGCCGCAGCGGCCGGTCGATCAGCCGGCAGGTCAGGATCGCGTCGGTGGAGGGACGGCCCTCGCGGCGGAAGAACGAGCCGGGGATGCGCCCGGCGGCGTACATGCGCTCCTCCACGTCCACGGTCAACGGGAAGAAGTCGAAGTGGTCCTTGGGGCTCTTGCTGGCGGTGGTCGCCGACAGCAGCATCGTCTCGTCGTCGAGGTAAGCGACGGCGGAGCCGGCGGCCTGCTGAGCAAGCCGACCGGTTTCGAAGCGGATGGTGCGGGTGCCGAAGCTCCCGTTGTCGATCACGGCGGTGGATTCGTACACGCCGTCTTCAATTTCGACTACAGACATGGGCGTCCGTATGGCCTCTCTTGGTTCAGTGTTTCACTGTTCAGCTATTTCGCGTCGTCACAGCGTGTGAACCACCGGCCTTGATGCGGCTACGGCCATCGATCGAAGCTGTCGGGATTGCTACCCGGCAACCACTACCGAAGACCGCGCGATCAGGGCGGGTCCCGATATGAGACGCGGGAGCGGGCTCGCGGATATGCGAAACCGCACCCATTGTTCGAGCCGAAACGGCCGGCGAACGAAGCCATCCTACCTTGCCGCAGGTACGAGGCCGAAACCGCTCACTCAGGGACGTCGGCCCCACCCGCCGACCACGGTCGGCACCGTGAAGACCGCGTTCGCGGCCTGGATGGCATCGCCGAGTCGCTCGTCGAGCGTGTCGAGGTCCATCTCGTCCTCCGTCGCCCCGCCGGAGGCGACTACGGCGTCCTTCATCGCGCGCAGCACCCCGACCACATACGACGACGCGTCCCGCGCGTAGGGCGGCCAAAACGCCTGCAGCCCGAGTGACCCCACATCCGCGTACCCGGCTTGCTCAAAAAGGAGAGGTAGTCGCATCCCGACGAACGGATCCACCTTGGCGTGCGCGAAACCCGCTGCCAGCCAGTCTCTGATGCGGGAGTAGAGCTCGACCTCGGGTAGGGCTCGCGCTCCGCCCATGTCGTAATCGATGGCGATGAAGACCCCGCCCGGACGGAGGTTGCGCATCTGATGAGCCAGGACGTCGACCGCGTCGGGCAGGTGCATCAGCAACAGCCGGCAGACTGCGGCATCGAAAGCCTGCTCGTCGACGAAGCTGCGCGCGTCACCGTTGCGAAACTCGACGTTGGTCAGTCCCAGCCGGTCGCGACGCTGGTTGGCGACGCCGATCTGGGCGGTGTCCTGCTCGACGCCGACTACTGAGCCCTCGGCCCCAACCATCTCGGCGACTTGAAACGACACGTCGCCCGGGCCGCTGCCCAGGTCGAGAACGCGCATGCCGGGTCGGATGCCACCGCGCTGAAACAGCAGAGCTGTCGGCTCGGCAATGATCGCTGCCTGAGATTGCAACCGCGCGATTTCGGCGTCGTCGCTACCCAGAATGTATTCGGGCGTGCTCATTTCGCGACGGTAGCGCGATTTTCAGCAAACACGTCCCGAACAGGAAAGCTCAGCGGCGCAGGCCGAGCCGCTCGATCAGCGAGCGGTAGCGCTCGACGTCCACCTGAGCGACGTACTTGAGCAGTCGACGACGACGGCCGACGAGCAGCAGCAGCCCGCGCCGCGAGTGGTGGTCGTGCTTGTGCACCTTCAGGTGCTCGGTCAGGTCGGAGATGCGCTTGGTCAGCAGCGCGACCTGGGCTTCTGGGGATCCGGTGTCGGTGCCATGCAGGCCGTACTCGCCCAGAATGGTCTTCTTTTGTTCGGCAGTGAGCGCCACGAATCAACTCCATCAATCGGTCCGCGAACTAGGGCCAAAGGCCCGAATAAGCGTGGCCACCGCGAACTGCAGCACACGCCGGGTCGGCAGGGAGTCTAGCAGCGGGTCACGTGGCGGAAAGAATCGTGCGGGCGTGCTCGGTGTCTTCGCCCATGGTCGTGACCAGGTCCTCGACCCGGTCGAACTTCTCCTGACCGCGGATGCGGGCGACGAAATCGACCGCGACATGCTGGCCGTACAGGTCCGCGCTGGTGTCCAGAACGAACGCCTCCACGGTGCGCGTGCGGCCCGAAAACGTCGGGTTGGTGCCAACCGATACCGCGGCTTGATAACGCTCACCGGGCACCACGCTGCCGGTGATCGGGCCGTGCCCCAGCACGGTGAACCACGCGGCGTAGACACCGTCGGCCGGGATCGCCGAGTACATCGGCGGCGCCACGTTCGCGGTGGGGAAGCCAAGCACGGTTCCGCGTCCCTCGCCCCGCACCACCACGCCTTCGACGCGGTGCGGACGGCCGAGCGCCTCGGTGGCCGCCACCACATCCCCGGCGTCCACGCAGGAGCGGATGTACGTCGACGAGAACGTGATGTCCTCGTTCTGGTGGTGCTCGCTGACCAGCGACATGCCCTGCACGGCAAAGCCGAACCGATCGCCCGCCTTGCGCAGGGTGTCGACGTTGCCCGCGGCCTTCTTGCCGAACGTGAAGTTCTCCCCCACCACCACCTCGACGACATGCAGGTGTTCGACGAGCAATTCGTGGATGTAGCGGTCCGGGGTCAGCTTCATGAAGTCAGTCGTGAACGGCATCACCAGGAACACGTCGACACCCAGCTCCTCGACGAGTTCGGCACGCCGGGTCAGTGTCGTCAGCTGTGCCGGATGGCTGCCCGGGAACACGACCTCCATCGGGTGAGGGTCGAACGTCATCAGCACCGCAGGCACGCCGCGACTGCGGCCGGCCTTGACGGCGTGGTTGATCAGCTCCTGATGCCCCCGATGCACCCCGTCGAAGACGCCGATCGTCACCACGCATCGGCCCCAGTCCGTCGGGATGTCCTCTTGCCCCCGCCAGCGCTGCACAGCGCAAGCCTACGGCGCAGAGATACCGGTGGCTTCGCTGGATCACCAGATCAGGTGAAGATTGCCTAAACTTTCCAACTGTGAGTCCAGACGGCAACCCTCGCGACCTGAGCACGGTTGCCCAGGACTATCTCAAAGTCATCTGGACCGCCCAGGAGTGGTCACTGGAGAAGGTCAGCACCAAGCTGCTCGCCGACCGGATCGGCGTCTCTGCCAGCACCGCGTCCGAGTCCATCCGCAAGCTCGCCGATCAGGGCCTGGTCGATCACGAGAAGTACGGCGCGGTGACGCTGACCGAGGCGGGCAGGCGCGCCGCGCTCGGCATGGTGCGCAGGCATCGGCTGATGGAGACCTTCCTCGTTCGCGAACTGGGCTACAGCTGGGACGAGGTGCACGACGAGGCCGAGGTGCTCGAGCACGCCGTTTCGGAGCGGATGCTCGACCGGATCGACGCCAAGCTGGGCCACCCGACCCGCGACCCGCACGGCGATCCGATCCCGGCCAAGGACGGCCAGGTGCCGACCCCCGACGCGCGGCAGCTGTCGGTCTGCCAGAACGGTGAGACGGGAACCGTGGCCCGCATCTCCGACGCCGACCCCGAGATGCTGCGGTATTTCGACACCGTCGGCATCAGCCTGGACTCGCGGTTGCACGTGCTGGCGAGACGCGATTTCGCGGGCATGATCTCGGTGGCCATCAAGTCCGCCAACGCCAGGGAGGACGATCCCGGCACCACTGTCGATCTGGGAAGCCCTGCCGCCGAAGCGATCTGGGTGGTCGGCTAACGCATCCCGGCCGGGTCGGGTGCCGGCTGCTTCAGGCCGGCCGACAACACGAGGGTCGACAACACGATCGCGACCAGAAGCAACGCCGCGACATCTCCCCACAGATGGCCCATCTGGTGTTCGGTGAAGGATTGCACCGCCATGATCGCGGCATGCACGACGCTTGACCACACCGCGAACCAGATCACGCTCAGGTTGTTCGCCGGGTTGCGCGCCGCGAGCAGCAGAAACACTCCGAGCGTCGCGTAGATGCCGACGATCATCATGAAATACACCGAATCGTGCGGCGAGCCGTGGTGCCACGCCCAGCCCGACGGCCACACCCAGGCCAATGGATAGAGCAGCAGCATGATCACTCCGAACACAGCCAATGCGAGTTGAAGGAGTTTGTAGGGTGTTCCCATGTCGCCAGTATGCGGCTACAGCGTCGCCGGCCGTAGTACAACAACCGACTTCGTCCGTGACACTTGATCTTTCAGCAGCGCGATGACTCTTCCATCGGGTGCGGTGGCGGCGTAAACGCCTTCGATTCCAGCGGCCGTCAGCGGCCGCCCGTGCCGGGTGTCCTCGGCCTCCGCGTCGGTCAGATCGCGGCGCGGAAACGATTGCAGGCAGGCCTCGTCCAGTGAACAGCTCAGCCGGGGCCGCTCGGCGAGGTCGTCGAGCGTGGCAGCCTGCTCCAGCCCGAACCGTCCGACGCGGGTGCGTCGCAACGCGGTCAGGTGACCGCCCACACCGAGTGCCGCGCCGACATCTCGCGCCAGCGCCCGGATGTACGTGCCACTCGAACAGTCGACTTCGACGTCCACGTCGACGATTTCGTCGTGCCGGCGGATGGCCAGCACGTCGAACCGCTCGATGCGGACATTGCGCGGTGCGAGTTCGACCGGCTGGCCTTCACGGACCAGCTTGTAGGCCCGTTTGCCGTCGACTTTGATGGCGCTGACCGCCGACGGCACCTGCGCGATCTCGCCTCGCAGCACGCCGACCGCCTCACCGATCTGACCGTCGGACACGGCGCTGGCCGAAACAGATTTCAGGACTTCACCTTCCGCATCTTCGGTCGAGGTGGTCTGGCCGAGTCGGATGGTGGCGGCGTAGGACTTGTCGGTGGTGGTCAGCAGGCCGAGGATCTTGGTGGCCCGTTCGATGCCGACGACGAGCACACCGGTGGCCATCGGGTCCAACGTGCCCGCGTGTCCGACCTTGCGGGTGCCGAAGATGCGCCTGCAGCGGCCCACCACGTCATGGCTGGTGATGCCTGCGGGCTTGTCGACGACGACAATCCCGGCGTCGGTCATAACACGATCGCCGTCAACGCCAGGCCGTCGCGAACCGACCAACGTCCCGACAACGTGTCCAGCGGAGGGCCCGACTCGGCGGCCGGATCGATCAGGATGCGCGATTCGAACGTGCCAGCAGTGCCGCTGTCGTCGACGCCGAAGGTGATGTGGGCGTCTTCGAAGCCAAGCCAGCGATGCGTCAGCGGAAACCACGCCTTGTACGTCGCCTCCTTGGCACAGAACAGGATTCGATCCCAATACAGACCCACAGGCAGCTCCTGCAGTTGCGCACGTTCGATCGGCAGGCTCACCGCGTCGAGCACACCCTTGGGCAGCACGTCGTGCGGTTCAGCGTCGATGCCCACCGAGCGCACCGCGCCGATCCTGCCGACGGCCGCACCGCGAAACCCTGTGCAGTGGGTCAGGCTACCGGTCAGGCCGTCGGGCCAACAGGGTTCGCCCTTGTCCCCCTTGAGAATCGGCACCGGCGGCACACCCAGCTCCCCTAACGCCTGCCGCGCGCAATGCCGTACGGTGATGAATTCGTTGCGCCGCTTGGCCACCGATTTCGCGATCAGTGGCTCCTCTTCCGGCAGCGGCGCCAATCCCGGTGGGTCGTCATACAATTCGGCGGCCGCCAGGCTGTCGACGCCGGGCAGCACCGCGGCAAGCAGCGGGGCGGCCGTCATGACTGCCTGGACCTGATGCGCTCTTGCACCTTCTCCGCATGGTCGCGCATTTCCTGGGTGATCTGGAAGTGACCGCCGAACTCGTTGAGGTAGCCGGGTGCGTACTTCGGGTCGGGCAGGATCTGGCGCAACCATCGATATGGCTTGCGGCGCCGCCATTCTCGCGGATAACCGACCGACACCTCTTCGTGGCGGACCCCGTCGTACCAGGTGGTGCGTGGAATGTGCAGATGGCCGTACACCGAGCAGATCGCGTTGTAGCGGGTGTGCCAGTCGGCGGTCGCCGTTGTGCCGCACCACAACGAGAACTCCGGGTAGAACATCGCGTCGCAGGGTTCGCGGACCAGCGGGAAATGGTTCACCAAGACCGTCTGGTCCATCCAGTCGAGGTCTTCGAGTCGCTTACGGGTGTAGGCCACTCGCTCGCGGCACCACGCATCGCGAGTGGCATATGGCTCCGCGGAGAGCAGGAACTCGTCGGTGCCGACGACGTTGCGCTCGCGGGCGATCGCCAGCCCCTCCGCCTTGGTGGCCGCGCCATCCGGCAGAAACGTGTAGTCGTACAGCAGGAACATCGGCACGATGGTCGCCGGGCCGCCCTCCTCCGTCCACACCGGAAAAGGGTGTTCGGGGGTGATGATGCCCATCTCGTCGCACATGTTGACGAAGTAGTCGTAGCGGGCCTTGCCGAAGATCTGCATCGGATCGCGGTTGGTTGTCCACAGTTCGTGGTTGCCGGGCACCCAGATCACCTTGGCGAAGCGCTTGCGCAGAAGGTCGAGCGACCAGTGCACCTCGTCGGTTCGCTCCGCCACATCTCCCGCGACGATCAGCCAGTCGTCGGGCGTGGACGGATGCAGGGACTCCGTGACCGGCTTGTTGCCGGTGTGACCGGTGTGGAGGTCGCTGATCGCCCATAGCGTGGGTCGGCGGCCGTCTCGCGTCACAACCGACCAGCCTACTTGCGATACGGTGAGCACCCGGACCCGCAACTAGAACATGTTCCTGTTTCCCGTCCGGGCGGCAGCGGCGGGCCGCTACACTCCCCGCAGGGTCGGGACGAATGTGAGGGGTGTGATGGTCGCCAAACTTCGCCTGCTGTCTGCGCTGTGCGCGCTGGTCGCGGCGGTGATCATGGTCTGGCAGTCGAACCCGTCGGGCCCACTGCGGGTTGAGGCGACCGATATCCCGATGACCAATGTCACCACGTCCATCAAGTGGCCGGTGGTCGATACCGTCGACCCGAAGCCCTTCGATCCCTGTCAGGACATTCCGATCGACGTGATTCAGCGGATCGGCCTGGCCGCCACACCTCCCACGCCCGAGGAAGGTCTGCGCTGCCACTTCGACGCCGGGAACTACCAAATGGCGGTCGAGGCGTTCGTTTGGCGAACCTACGAGGAAACGATCCCGCCTGATGCCCTCGAGCTGGACATCAACGGGCACCGCGCGGCGCAGTACTGGATCATGAAGCCGACCGACTGGAACGACCGGTGGTGGATCACGTGCGCCATCGCCTACAAGACCAGCTACGGCGTCATCCAGCAGACACTGTTCTACTCCCCGATCTACGCCGCCGATGACGTCGACTGCCTGCAGACCAACCTGCAGCGCGGCCGCGAGCTGAGCAACTACTACAAGTTCTAGGGCGGTCCGCTTCCGTAGAATTTGTTAGGTGACCGCAGTAACCACCGCTCCTTCGTCGTCACCGCTTCGCTCCACAGTCAAGAAGTACGCGGGCCGCGCGGTCAGCACGCTGCTGAAGCTGCCGCCACACACCACCGACTACCGGGTTAACCGCGGCCTGCGAGTACCGATGCGCGATGGCATCGAGTTGATCGCCGACCACTACGAACCTCTGACGGCCGGCCCGGCAGGCACACTTCTGATCCGCGGGCCGTACGGTCGTGGCTGGCCGTTCTCGACGTTGTTCGCGCACATCTATGCGACACGTGGCTATCACGTCGTCTTCCAAAGCGTCAGAGGCACATTCGGCTCCGGTGGCGAGTTCGATCCGATGGTCAACGAGATCGCCGACGGCGCGGACACCGCAGCATGGCTGCGGGACCAACCGTGGTTCACCGGGTCATTCGCCACTGTGGGAGTCTCGTACCTCGGCTTCACCCAGTGGGCGCTGCTCACCGATCCGCCACCCGAGATGACGGCCGCGGTCATCACCGTCGGCCCGCACGACCTGAGCGGCCCACGCTGGGGTACCGGATCGTTCGGCCTCAACGACTTCCTCGGCTGGTCCGACATGGTCGCCCACCAGGAGGAGCCCCGCGGTATCCGCGCCCTCGTCCGCCAGGTACGCGCGCGACGTGCGCTGGCTCGAGCGACGGGCGCGCTGCCGGTCGGGGAATCGGGCCGCACGCTGTTGGGCACTGGCGCACCGTGGTTCGAGTCGTGGCTCGAGCATCCCGAGTACGACGACCCGCACTGGGCGCCGCTGCAGTTGCACCAGGCGCTGGAACGCACGCAGATCCCGGTGCTGCTGCTCAGCGGGTGGCAGGACGTGTTCCTCGAGCAGACGCTGGCGCAGTATCAACGCCTGCGCGAACGCCACGTGCCGGTCGCCGTCACGATCGGGCCGTGGACCCACACCCAGATGACGACCAAGGGCGCACCGACGGTCATCCGGGAATCGTTGGAGTGGTTGGACGCTCACCTGGCGGGCACCCGACAGGTGACGCGCAAGCCGCTGCGAATCCACATCAACGGCCACGGCTGGCAGGAGCTCGACGACTGGCCGCCCACGATGCCGGAGCAGGTGTTGTATCTGCGGCCTGCTGGCCACCTCGGCGCCGCCGCGCCCGATCAGGACACTCCCCCGTCGAGTTTCACCTACGACCCCGGCGACCCGACGCCGAGCGTCGGCGGTCGGCTGCTGTCGCCAGAAGGCGGCTACCGCAACGACACTCGACTTGCCCAGCGCGCGGACGTTTTGACGTTCACCACCGCCCCGCTGCTTGCGGACCTCTACGCCGTCGGAACTCCGTTGCTGCACCTGTCGCACTCGTGTGACAACCGCTACAACGACCTGTTCGTCCGGATCAGCGAGGTGGACGCACGCGGGCGGTCGCGCAATGTGAGCGATGGATATGTCTGCGGGACAACGGATTCGCGTAACATTCGGATCGAGCTCGACGCGATCGCCCACCGTTTCCGCGCAGGGACCCGCATCCGGGTGCTGATCGCGGGCGGATCTCATCCGAGGTTCGCCCGCAATCTCGGCACCGGGGAGCCGCTGAGCAGCGGACGACGTCTCGCGGCGGCAACGCACACCGTGCATCTCGGTGAGGGTGGTACCTCGCGACTGGTGCTGCCCGCCGGCCCGCGTCCACCGTCTGCTCAGTCGTTCAAAATGTAAGTGGGCGAGTCGTATTGGCCCCAGACAATCGGAGCCGAAACGGGTGCCGGTTCGACCTGGATCGCAATGTGGCCCGGATGCTCGATGGTGATCGTCATCGCGGGGTGCGGATCGAGGTTCGATGCCGCCTGCGCGGTCCCCGCCCCGATCAGCAGCGCGGGTGCCGCGACAATCGCAGCGCCGACGACGCCTGCCGCAAACCTGTTCCGAATCTTGGTGACGTTCATGGGTGCTCTCCTTGATGTGGCGCTGCCCCCGACGGGCTGCGTGTACAGGTAGGAGGAGCGACCCAGTGCGGGTCTGACACTTTTTCGAAAGACTTTTTCCGGCCGGGCAGAACGGGACCGGTCGTCAACCCACCGAACTACGCACTCGATCGGCGATTTCGGCCAGCGTCGCCGCGTCGTGCACCGGCGGCGCCCAGTCCGGGTCGAGCGGCAGCGGAACCCAACTCTTACAGCCTGCGTACTCGGGCGCGCGCTCCAGCCGAACGGGCTCGACCAGCGGACAGGCCTGCGCGACAAGCACGGTCAGCCGGTGCTTCGGCCGAAAGTCGAGCCGGTCTTCTTTGACGGATTCGGCTGTCCAGATGTGCAGCGACGCGATCTCGTCGAGCACCTCGGGCCGGTTGACTTCAACGGCGGCAACCACTTTCGCGCCTGCCCGCACCACCAGCGCATCGTCGGTGCTGTCTGCGGCCGCCACGGCCAGCAGGTCGCGGTGTTCGGGGCGCACCCGTTCGGCGTGGCTGTGGGCGACTGTCGGAAACAGCAGGAAGCGCGAAGCTGCGACATCGAAGCGCTTTTCGTGGATGCCGCCCTTGCGCAGCAGAATCGTCTGCCTGCCGTCGAGCAACGCGTGTACCGCAGCGCTCCACTCCTTGAGGGCCGCCGTCATGTGGCTGCGAGCCTGGCCCGCACCTCCGGCCGACGCAGTGGCGGAACGGTCTTCGGCGGCTGGCGTCGCGGCGCCAGGCCTGCCAACAGCCGGGTGGTGACCTCGGTGACTTCGGCGACCGCGGCCTCGAAGACCTCGACATTGGCGCCCGTCGGGCGGGTCATGCCGCTGACCTTGCGAACGTATTGGCGGGCCGCGGCCTCGATCTCCTCAGCCGTCGCCGCCGGTTCCAGGCCACGTAGCTCCGTGATGTTTCGGCACATGACCCCCACGATAGATTCCATCCATGACCAACAACACCGACGTACTGCGCATCGAAACGCAGGACCGGGTCCGGACGCTGACGCTGAACCGCCCGCAGTCCCGCAATGCGTTGTCTGCCGAACTGCGCACGCGTTTCTTCGGCGCGCTGCGCGATGCAGAGGCCGACGCGGACGTCGACGTCGTCATCGTCACCGGCGCCGACCCGGTGTTCTGCGCCGGCTTGGACCTCAAGGAATTGGGCGATACCAAGCAGTTGCCCGACATCTCGCCGCAGTGGCCGCCGATGGCCAAGCCGGTGATCGGCGCGATCAACGGTGCAGCCGTGACCGGCGGGCTGGAAATCGCGCTGTACTGCGACATCCTGATCGCCTCGGAGCAGGCCCGCTTCGCCGACACCCACGCCCGTGTCGGGCTGCTGCCCACCTGGGGGCTCAGCGTCCGGTTGCCGCAGAAAGTCGGCGTCGGGCTGGCCCGTCGGATGAGCTTGACCGGTGACTATCTGTCTGCGGCCGACGCGCTGCGAGCCGGGCTGGTGACCGAGGTGGTTCCGCACGACGAGTTGCTGCCGACGGCGCGAAAGGTCGCCGCGTCGATCGTCGGCAACAATCAGAACGCGGTGCGTGCGCTGCTCGCGTCGTATCACCGCATCGACGCGTCGCAGACCGACGCGGGCCTGTGGATCGAGGCGGCCTCGGCCAAGCAGTGGATGAGTTCGGCCACCGGTGACGACATCGCCGCCAACCGCGACGCGGTGCTGCAGCGGGGACGGGCGCAAGTGCGATGAACAAGGCACACGAGGCGTGCGGCAGCGACGAATGGCGGCAGGCGATCCGAGAGGTCATCCTGCCGTGGGCATTGGGCGAGACGGATCTCGGCGACAACGTGCTCGAGGTCGGCCCCGGTTACGGCGCGACGACCGATGTGTTGAGCCAGTCGGCGCAGCGGCTCACGTCGGTCGAGATCGACGACCAGCTCGCCGCGATGCTGACGGACCGGTTCGCCGACGTGCCGTCGGTGCATATCGTGCATGGCGACGCGACGTCGCTCGACTACGCCGACGACAGCTTCACCGGCGCGGCCTGCTTCACGATGCTGCATCACGTGCCGACCGTTGAGCTGCAGGACAAGCTGTTCGCCGAGGTGGCCCGGGTGCTGCGGCCCGGCGGTGCGCTGGTGGCCAGCGACAGCCTGGGCAGCGACGAGCTCGCGGCACATCACGAGGACGACACCTACAACCCGGTCGATCCGTCTTCGCTGCCATCCCGGCTGGCAGACGCCGGGTTTGAGCAGATAGACGTGCGCACCAACGAGTTCGGCTGGGCCGTGATCGCGCGCGCCAAGAAATAGTTCCGCAGAAAAGTGTGCGAGGAGCGCGTGGTCGACGCTCCTACCTGTAACCGCAGCCCAACCGGGGCGGCGAAAGCACACCGAGGAACCAGCCATGACCACCGCGTACGACACCGACCCGAATGCTCACACCGTTGCCGCCGCGTGGGCGTCGAGCCCGCTCGGCCGGCCCGATCACGAAGTCGACGACGGCTTCACGCCGGACGCGCCGCGCTCAAATGGCAAGCACGCCGTCCTCGCGTTCGCGTTGGCAGGCGGGATCGGTGTCGGCGCCGCACTGGCATTGACGTTCGTCGACCTGACACCGGCTGATGACGTGGTCGTCGTACCGGGTAGCACGGCCCCGCAACCCGCCGTGGTCGTCGCGCCGACCACGCAGGCGCCGCTGCCGACGATCGTTGCGACGGCTCCAGTCGCTGCGCCTGCCATCGTCACCCCGCCCGCGAACGTGCCCACTTCGCCCGCGGCGACCACGGTGGTCGAGATCCCGACCCCGGCGCCTGCCGATGAGCCCGAGATCAACGAACCCCTGCCCACATCGGTTTTTCCGAAACCCCTACCGCCAGGACCCGGCGACTTCGAACAGCCCGAGCCGCAGCCGCCGGTGGATTTTCCCGACCTGCCCAAGGCGCCGGTGCCGAAACCCGATCCGAAGCCGGAGCCGCCGTCGGGCATCGTCCCGGATCTCGGGCTGTCGTCGTGACGACGGCGGTAGCGCACTGGGACACGGTCGGCGCGTCCGAGAGCGACGCCGACCTGGCAAGGGCTTCCGCGGCAGGCGACAAGCGAGCATTCGCTGCGATATACGACCGCCACGCCGACCGGCTGCACGACTTCTGCGCAGGCATGCTCGCCGACCGGGACGGCGCCGCGGACTGCGTGCAGGACGTCTTCTGCATCGCAGCGACCGAGCTGCCAAAGCTGCGAGACCCGGACCGGCTGCGGCCCTGGCTGTATTCGATCGCCCGCAACGAAGCGTTGCGGCGAATCCGTCAGCGCCGCAGGGAAACTCCCTCCGAGGAGCTGCCCGAAACCGAGTCCGCTGAACCTGGTCCAGAGACGTTGGCAGCCCGCCTGGAACTCGGCGATCTGATCGCCGACGCCGCGGGCGGGTTGTCCGACCGCGACCGTGCCGTCCTGGAGTTGGCGTTCCGTCACGGTCTCAACGGGCCGTGCCTTGCCGAAGCGCTGGGGATCAGCCCCAGTAACGCGAACACAATCGTGCATCGGCTGCGCGAAACCATCCAGCGTTCGCTGGGGGCGCTGCTGGTGTCACGTCGTTGCCGAAACATCGGCGGCTGCGCCGAGCTGGCGGCGATGCTCGACGGTTGGGATGGACAGTTCAATGTCCTTATGCGCAAACGCATCTCACGCCACATCGAGTCGTGTGACGTCTGCGAAGAGGAACGGCGGCGGCTTGTCAGCCCGGTCGCGCTTCTCGGGGCCGCTCCGGCCTTCGTCCCGGCGCCCGCCTGGCTTCGCGAGCGCACGCTGAACGAGATTCAACTGACGTGCGAGGCGACACCCGTGGGCGGCAACAACAATGGCTGGTTGACCCCGGTCGTCGCGTTTGTCGCCGCCCTGCTCGCCGTGCTCGGGGTGACAGTCGTGTTCATGAATCAGCAGACGACGCCGCGGGGGTCGATCGAGGTCAGCCAAGTGGCTGCTCCTCCGAAGGCTGAGCCAAGCGTCGAAGCGCCACCGCCGCCACCGCCGGTGAGCGCCCAGCCGACTGCGGCCGCACCGGCAGCGCCCGCACCGCAGATCACAGTCATGCCGAAACCTACGGCCGAGCCGACAGTGGTTGCACCGCCGCCGGTTTCGCAACCGCCAGTGACGTCGCCACCTGCACTACCGCCGATGCCGCCGCTGCCTACGCTGCCACCATTGGCGCCGTGGCCGCAGTGGCCGGGCAGCGATCCCGGCGGCCCCGGTGGCCCTGCCGGTCAATTCAGCGGCCCGTCGGACATCGCGGTCAGCCCGCCCGCGCCGAGTGTGCCGTGAGGTTTGCTGCGAACAAGGCGGCATTGCCAGTAATCTCACAGGTTGCTGCACTGTCGAGAGTTGAGGCGATGAGGAGGCGTCGTGACTGCGGTACCGAATTTGGACACCGTCGACCCGCGCGACACTGACGCGGACCTGGTGCGCGGCAGCTTGGCCGGTGACCGCGCGGCATTCGCTGCGATCTACGACCGCTACGCCGACCGGTTGTACGACTTCTGCGTCGGAATGTTGCGTGATTACGACGCTGCCGCCGACTGCGTCCAGGAGACGTTCTGCGTGGCTGCCACTCGCCTGCCGCAGCTGCGGGACCCCGACAAACTGCGGCCGTGGCTGTATTCGATCGCCCGCAACGAAGCCCTTGGTCGACTGCGGGAGCTGCGCCGGGAGGCACCGTCGGAGGAGTTGCCCGATGTCCAGTCAGAGGATGCCGGCCCCGACACGCTTGCCGCCCGCACCGAACTCGCCGACCTGATCGCAGAGGCCGCAGGCGGGTTGACGGACCGCGACCGCGCGGTCTTTGATCTCGCTTTCCGCCAGGGCCTCGACGGCCCAGAGCTCGCCGAAGCTCTCGGGGTCAGCCACACCAACGCCAACACGCTGGTGCACCGGTTGCGGCAGACCGTCGAACGCTCGCTCGGCGCACTGCTCGTGTGCCGCGGACGACGGGCATCGGGCGGCTGCGACGAGCTCGGCCAGATCCTCGCGGGCTGGAACGGACAGTTCAGTGTGCTCATGCGCAAACGCGTTGCGCGCCACATCGAGTCGTGCCAAGAGTGCGACGACGAACGGCGTCGATTGGTCAGCCCCAGTGCCTTGCTGGCCGCTGCACCGGCGTTCATTCCAGCCCCGAAGTGGTTGCGCGACAAGACGATCAACGACATCCAACTCGTCTGTCACACCAGTGCCATCGCTGGGCAGTCGGGCATCGACGACAGCGACGCCGGCGCCTCTGAAACCGACGACCGCCGCCGACGGCTCCTGCTCGCCGCGGTTTTGGTCGTCGTGCTGGGTGCTGCCACCGCGCTACTGCTGGCGTGGCTGAACGGGAAACCCGTCTCGGTGCTGCCCACCGAGATCACCGAAAATCCAACCACCACCCAGGCCACGGTCCCCGCCGTCGCACCGCCGTCGCAGACCACCGCGCCGGCGCCGCCCCCGCCGCCCGTGGCTCCGATGTCACCGTCCGACGCACCCGTGCTGATCCCGACCGAACCGCCTCCTTCGGCGTCGGAGTCACCACCGCAGGTCGCACCGTCTTCGCAGGGTCGGCCGACCCCGGTGACCAGGAGCCCGTCGTCGTACGCGCCGACGGCGACCGCGAGCAATCCGGCCCCGCCGAGTGGCGGTGGCGGCGGATCCGGCAACCGAGGGACCGCTCCGTAACACCCGCCGCAAAATTCATCGAAAAAAGTGTGCGAGCACCCCGCGGTTGCGACTCCTACCACCATGAACAACGTTCGCAACTACCAGAAGGTCCTCGCCATCCTCGCCGCAAGCGCGGCCCTGACCGTCCCCCTGACCGCGTACAACGCCGCACAGCCCACCCCATTCAACGAATCGGCCACCGGCCGAACCGTTGCGGTCGGCGACGAAGCTGCCGGGTGCGCGCACGTCGACGCACCGATGGTGGACGTTCCGACCGCCAGTTAGACCGAACCGCGTATGACGCATCCCGCGGCCCCGGGCTGGCGGACGATCAACGGTTGCGATCGAGACCGATGCCGTTACCTACGGTGACAGCGAATGTGACCGTCAGCGCGTGCCCGGCACCAGCCAGTGTCCGGAGAACGCCCGCCAGCCCACGAACACCAGCCGCAGCACCATGAAAGTGCTCAGCCCTGACCAGATTCCGAGCAGCCCCCAGCCGAACGCCAACGACAACCAAATCAGCGGCAGGAACCCGACCAGTGCGCTGATCAATGTGGCGTTGCGCATGAACTTCGCATCGCCCGCACCGAGCAGCACCCCGTCGAGCGCGAAAACGATTCCCGCGATGGGCAATTGGGCCACCATGAACCACCACGGCACCCCGATCGCGTCGAGCACCGAGCGGTCGTCGGTGAAAACGCTCGGGAACACCGACGCGCCGACCGCGAAGACGACGGCCAGCACCCCCGAAGCCAGCGTCGAGAAGATCGTCACCCGCCACGCCACGGACTTCGCATGCGCGAGCTGCCCGGCCCCCAGCGCCGCGCCCACCAACGACTGCGCGGCGATCGCCAACGAATCAAGCACCAGCGCAAGGAAATTCCACAGCTGCAGCACCACCTGATGGGCGGCGACGGCGGCCGCACCGAACCGGGCAGCGACGGCCCCCGCCGATACGAAACACGCCTGGAATGCCACCGTGCGCAGCACCAGGTCACGACCCATCACGACCTGGGCTCGCAGCACCGCCGGATGAACCCGCAGCGGCACCCGCTCGGCGAGCAGCGAACGTAGAAAGAACGCCGCAGCCACCCACTGCCCCACCAGGTTGGCGACCGCCGAGCCCGCCAACTCCATCCGCGGCATGCCGAGCCAGCCGTACACCAGCAGTGGGCACAGCACCGCGGACACCGCGAACCCGCCGACCACGTAGCGCAGCGGCCGCGTGGTGTCCTGCACGCCGCGCATCCACCCGTTGCCCGCCGCGGACAACAGGATCGCGGGCACGCCGACAATCGCGATGCGCACCCACGGCAACGCGGCGTCCGCGATGCCGCCGCCTGCCGCCAACGCCGACACCAACGGCACCGCAGCGGCCTCGACCACGACGACGATCACGACGCCCAAGCCCAGCGCCAGCCAGGTGGCCTGGACTCCCTCGCCGACGGCAGCGGCGCGGTCGCCTGCCCCGAAGAAGCGGGCCGAGCGCGCGGTCGTGCCGTAGGACAAGAAGGTCATCTGCGAGCTCAGCGTGCTCAGAATGAGTCCGCCGATCGCCAGGCCGGCCAGCGCCAGCGCGCCCAACCGGCCGACGACGGCGATGTCGAAGAGCAGGTAGATCGGTTCTGCGGCCAGCACCCCCAACGCGGGGAACGCCAATGCGGCGATGCGACGGCCGGTGGCCGGGGCTACCGGGAGGTCACCCTCAGCCAAGAGCGGTGTACAGCGCCTGAACGACGTCGTCGATGGATCCGGTCGCCGAGTAGCCCGCGGCCAGGCGGTGCCCGCCGCCACCGAAGGCACTGGCGACCGCGGCGAGGTCGTAGGACTTCGCGCGCATCGACACCGACCAGTGCGCAGGCTCGATCTCCTTGAACACCGCAGACACCTCGGCCTGCTGCGTGGTGCGCACGATGTCGACGATGCTCTCGACTTCCTCCGGCCGCGCATTGGCCCATTCCCGGTGCGTCACAACGGCATACACCAGTCCAGCACCGCCTGCGGCATCGGGCAACAGCTGCGCCGACGACAGCACGCGCGACAACATCGGCAGCCACGCGAACGGGTGGCTGTCGAGCAGCGCGCGACTGATCGAAGTGTTGTCCACTCCGAGCTCCAGCAGCCGGGCGGCGAGCCGATGCGCGCGGGCGCTGGCCCACCGAAACGAACCGGTGTCGGTGATCAGCCCGGCATACAGGCAGTGGGCGACGCCCAGGTCGATCGGCTTGCCCCACGCATCGAGCAACTCGGCCACCAGCATCGTGGTGGAGTCCGCGGACGGATCGACGTAGTTGGCGGTGCCGAACATCAGGTTCGAGGCGTGGTGGTCGATCACCAACACCTCGCGTCCGACATCGGCGAGCTCAGCGAGCGCACCGAGCCGGTTGACGCTCGGGATGTCGACGGTGACGACGAGATCGGCGTCGCGGCGCATCGTGTCCGGACCGACCAGCAGGTGTCCGCCCGGCAGCGACTGCAGTGACTCGGGTAGCCGAGCGGGCGCGGCGAAACTCACCTCGACGGCCTTGCCCGCATGGTCGAGCACCAACGCAAGGGCCAGACCTGCGCCGATGGTATCCGCGTCGGGATAGACGTGGCACACGACGCTGACGGTGGCGGCCGCCTCCAGTAGATCGGCGGCCTGCCGCGCATCGACGCGCAGGCCTTCGATTACAGGCGCGTCAGTCATCTTGTCGATTGCGGTCACCGGTGTCCTCAGCGTCAAGCCCGTCATCTAGGTCCCCGCTCGAACCCTCAGCCCCGGTCTTACGGTACGGGTCTTCCTCGCCCGCATGCTTGGCACCCTGCCGAACTCTAGCCAAATCCTCATCTGCGGCCCGCGCGCGAGCGAGCAGATCTTCCATCCGATGCGCCGTGTCGGGCACGGTGTCGCGTTCGAACGCCAACGTCGGAGTGAACCGGACGCCGAGCGCGGCGCCCACCCTGGTGCGCAGGGTGCCCTTCGCGCTCTCCAGCGCCGCCGCCGCACCGGCGTAGTCCGGCTCGTCCTCGAGATTGCGCCCGAACACCGAGTAGAACAGCGTCGCGTCGTGCAGGTCACCGGTGACCTTGGCGTCGGTGATCGTCACGCCGGCCAGCCGCGGATCCTTGATCTCGAACTCGATCGCCGAAGCGACGATGGTCGCGATCCGTTTAGCCAGCCGGCGTGCACGCGCCGGATCAGGCACGTGCCTTCTCGACCAGCTCGTAGGTCTCGATCACGTCGCCCTCCTTGATGTCGGAGTACGTCAGCGTCAAACCACACTCGTAGCCGTCGCGCACCTCGGTCGCGTCATCCTTCTCGCGCTTGAGCGACGACACCGTGAGGTTCTCGGCGACCACGACACTGTCGCGGAGCAGACGCGCCTTGGCGTTGCGGCGCATGACGCCCGAGGTGACCAGGCAGCCGGCGATGTTGCCGACCTTCGAGCTCCGGAAGATCGCCCGGATCTCGGCGCGACCGAGTTCGCGCTCCTCGTAGATCGGCTTGAGCATGCCCTTGAGCGCGCTCTCGATCTCGTCGATGGCCTGGTAGATCACCGAGTAGTACCGGATCTCCACACCCTCGCGGTTGGCGAGTTCGGTGGCCTTGCCCTCGGCGCGGACGTTGAACCCGATGATGATCGCGTCCGAGGCCGACGCCAGGTTGACGTTGGTCTCGGTGACGCCGCCGACGCCGCGGTCGATGACGCGCAGTTCGACCTCGTCGTCGACCTGGATGCCCAGCAGCGCTTCCTCCAGCGCCTCGACGGTGCCCGCGTTGTCGCCCTTGAGGATCAGGTTCAGCTGGCTGGTTTCCTTCAGCGCCGAATCCAGGTCCTCCAGGCTGATCCGCTTGCGGGTACGCGCGGCCAGTGCGTTGCGCTTGCGCGCGCTGCGCCGGTCGGCGATCTGGCGGGCGATGCGGTCCTCGTCGACGACGAGGAAGTTGTCGCCTGCGCCCGGCACCGACGTGAAGCCGATGACCTGCACCGGCCGCGACGGCAGCGCCGCCTCGACGTCCTCGCCGTGCTCGTCGACCATGCGGCGCACGCGACCGTAGGCGTCGCCTGCCACCACCGAATCGCCGACGCGCAGCGTGCCGCGCTGAATCAGCACGGTCGCCACGGGACCGCGGCCACGGTCCAGGTGCGCCTCGATCGCAACACCCTGGGCTTCCATGTCGGGGTTTGCCCGCAGGTCCAGGGAGGCATCGGCGGTCAGCACGACCGCCTCGAGCAGGGCCTCGATGTTGGTGCCCTGCTTGGCGGAGATGTCGACGAACATCGTGTCACCGCCGAATTCCTCTGGCACCAAACCGTATTCGGTCAGCTGCCCGCGGATCTTCTGCGGATCGGCACCTTCCTTGTCGATCTTGTTGACCGCCACCACGATCGGCACGTCGGCCGCCTGCGCGTGGTTGACCGCCTCCACCGTCTGCGGCATCACACCGTCGTCGGCGGCGACCACCAGGATCGCGATGTCGGTGGCCTTCGCGCCGCGGGCACGCATGGCGGTGAACGCCTCGTGACCCGGGGTGTCGATGAAGGTGATCGGCCGGATCGTGCCGTCGAGGTCGACCTCGACCTGGTAGGCGCCGATGTGCTGGGTGATGCCGCCTGCCTCTTCCTCGCGGACGTTGGCCTGACGGATGGTGTCCAGCAGTCGGGTCTTGCCGTGGTCGACGTGACCCATGACGGTGACCACCGGCGGGCGGGTCTCGAGGTCTTCCTCGCCGCCTTCGTCCTCGCCGTAGGTGAGGTCGAACGACTCGAGCAGCTCGCGGTCCTCGTCTTCCGGAGACACGACCTGCACGACGTAGTTCATCTCGCTGCCGAGCAGCTCGAGCGTCTCGTCACCCACCGACTGGGTGGCGGTCACCATCTCGCCGAGGTTGAACAGCGCCTGCACCAGCGAGGCCGGGTTGGCGTCGATCTTCTCGGCGAAGTCGGACAGCGACGCGCCGCGGGCCAGCCGGATGGTCTCGCCGTTGCCGTGCGGCAGCCGCACGCCACCGACGACCGGCGCCTGCATGTTTTCGTACTCGGCGCGTTTCGCCCGCTTCGACTTGCGGCCACGCTTCGGCGCGCCGCCGGGACGACCGAATGCACCGGCCGCTCCGCCGCGCTGACCTGGGCGTCCGCCGCCACCGCCACCAGGACGACCGCGGTAGCCACCGCCGGCGCCCGCGGGAGCACCGCCACCGCCGCCTGCACCGCCGCCGCGGTAGTTACCGCCGCCGCCACCGCCAGGACGACCGGCGCCACCTGGCGCAGGACGACCGCCGGGGCCGGGACGCGGCCCGCCTGGACGACCACCGGCCGGCGGACGGGGTCCGCCGGGACGCGGGGGCATGTTGCCAGGCGACATGCCTGGCCGCGGCGCACCCGGCCGCGGCGCACCGGGACCGGGGCGCGGACCCTGCGGACGAGGAATCGGCCGGTCAACGGGCTGCGCGGAAGAGAACGGGTTGTTGCCGACGCGCGGCGTGCGCGCAGCGGGCTTGGGCGCCGGGCCTGGCCGCGGGCCAGGAGTGGCGCCGGGCGTTGCGCCTGGGGTGGGCGCGGCCGGAGCTGCGGGCGTCGGCGGCGCCGCCGGCGGGGCTGCTGGTGCAGCTGCCGCGGGAGGGGGCGCTGGCGCCGGTTCCACCGGAGCTGCGGGGGCCGCGGGCTTGGGGGCGGCCGGCTTCGCGGGCGCGGCCTTTGCCGCTGCCGGCTTGGCCGGCGAGCCGTTGCCGTCGGCCTTGACCTTCTCCGCTGCGGGCTTTGCGCCACCGAATGATTCGCGCAGTCGACGCGCGACGGGTGCCTCCACCGTGGAGGACGCGGATTTGACGAATTCGCCCTGTTCGCTCAGTCGGGCGAGAACTTCCTTACTAGTGACACCGAGTTCCTTGGCCAACTCGTGTACACGGGCCTTACCTGCCACTACATCTCCATCTCTAGAGGCGTCAGCGGTGGTAGGCGCCGCGCCTCGGGTTAGCTATGACGCATGGTCATCGGGACTTCACGGTGTGCTCATGTTCTTCGCTACCTGTTCTCTGAACCGGGGTGGTCGGGTGCTCCGATTGCTCGAAGTGCTCAACCACCGCGGTGGTGTCCGGTGAACCGGTGATCCGTAGCGCTCGTGCGAATGCTCGCCGCCGAATTGCTGCGTCTAGGCACGCTGGGTCGGGATGCAACCAGGCACCCCGCCCCGGCAGCTTTCTCGCTGGGTCAACGGTCACGGCGTACTCGCCATTCCCGTCGACGGCGACTACCCGAAGCAGTTCGACGGCCAGCTCTCGCTTCCGGCAGCCGACGCACGTCCGAACCGGTCCACCCGAGGGGGCGGTGGCGCTTTCGAACGTCCGAGCCGAAGTCTCGCGCTGGATCACAGCTGAGTCTACCGTCAGCCTGCTCACGAAAGACAAACGGTCGTGCTGGTCTGGGGACTATTGCCGGTCGCGCGCCGCCCCATGCGCCGCCCCGGAGTCCGGCTGCGGTGCGGCGTCGCTTCGAATATCGATCCGCCAGCCGGTCAACCGGGCCGCCAGCCGGGCGTTTTGGCCCTCCTTGCCGATCGCCAGCGACAGCTGAAAATCCGGGACCACGACCCTGGCCGCACGGGCGGACTCGTCGATGACACTGACCGACACCACCTTGGCCGGCGACAACGCATTGGCGACGAACCGAGCGGGGTCTTCGTCGTAGTCGATGATGTCGATCTTCTCGCCGGACAACTCGCTCATCACGTTGCGCACCCGCTGCCCCATCGGCCCTATGCAGGCGCCCTTGGCATTGAGGCCAGGCACCCGCGAGGTGACCGCGATCTTCGAGCGGTGGCCTGCTTCACGCGCCACCGCGACGATCTCGACTGACCCGTCGGCGATCTCCGGCACCTCCAGTGAGAACAGCTTGCGCACCAGGTTCGGGTGGGTGCGCGACAACGTGATCAGTGGTTCGCGGGCACCGCGGGTGACGCCGACGACGTAGCACCGCAACCGGTCGCCGTGCTCGTAGCGCTCACCGGGAACCTGCTCCGCGGCGGGAATGACACCCTCGGATCCCTTGGTCTCGCTGCCCATTCGGACGACGACCAGCCCGCGGGCGTTGGCGCGGGCGTCACGCTGGATGACGCCGCCGACGATGTCGCCCTCCCTCGCCGAGAACTCGCCATAGTTCTTCTCGTTCTCCGCATCGCGCAGGCGCTGCAGGATCACCTGACGCGCGGTGGTCGCCGCGATACGTCCGAATCCCTCTGGGGTGTCGTCCCATTCGTGGATGAGATTGCCGTCGGCGTCCGTCTCGCGTGCGAGCACCTTGACGACGCCGGTCTTGCGGTCGATGTCGATGCGGGCGTCGGCCTCGTGGCCTTCGGTATGGCGATAGGCGGTCAGCAACGCCGACTTGATGGTCTCGACGACCACGTCGACCGAGATGCCCTTGTCCGCCTCGATCGCGTGAAGTGCCGCCATGTCGATGTTCACGCTGAAGCCTCCTCCCCAGACTGGCCTGCCAGCTCCAGCTCACGCTGGTTTGGCGGCGAAAACTCAACCTGCACAACGGCTTTGGTGATGCCTTCCAAAGGCAATTCGCGGATCGAGAAGTTTGCCTTCGCGCCCTCGCGCACCACGAGTCGCACAGTGCCGCCACGGATTTCACCGAGCCGGCCGGTCAGCTGCGAGCCGTCGGACAGCGTGACCTCGACCTTGCGGCCGCGGGCGCGCCGGTAGTGCTTCTCGGTGGTCAGTGGGCGATCGACGCCTGGCGAGGTGACCTCGAGCACGTACGGCGGGGTATCGATTCGATCCAGCGCTTCGGACGCCGAGCGCGCAAGCTCGGCGATCGAGTCAAGATCAAGGGGTTCGTCGCCGTCGGCGATAACGGTGATCCGCGGCGGGCGCGTGGCGGTATCGATGATCACGTCTTCGATTTCATAGCCCGCGCGCGCGAACTCGCCGTCGAGTAGCTCGATCACCTGTTTCTGCGACGGTAATCCCGCAGACCGCTCCGTCACGGCGAGCTCCTCATCTTGAGTTGTCCTGACACGATTCCGCACAGCGCAACGTGGAACCGACTATCAACGATACGCCAGGGCGCCCGTGCCGAGCCCCAAACGCGCTGCGGCGTCCAGCGAATACACAGTCCGCGCGCAATGGCAGGATGTTGCACGTGCCGAGCTCGCCGCCGACCGTCAGCAGACGACAGATCTTGTTCTCAGCGGCAGCTTTGGCACTGGTCACCACCGCCGCCGCGTGCGGCGAGCCGCCGCCACCGCCGGGGGTCGACGAGCTCGCCGGGCAACTCGACCGGGCCCGCGCCGACAGCCAGCTGGCCTCCGACGCAGCGGCGGCGAAGCCTCCCCCACCGACTGCGCAGGCACTGACCGCGGTGGCAAACGAGCGTTCGGCACACGCACAGGCGCTGTCCGACGAGCTCGTGCGGATGGTCGGCAAGAAAGCGCCGACTGCCTCGCCGACGACGACCACGGTCCCGCCGGCGAAGGCGCCCACCACCGAGGACGTGATCGCTTCGCTGCGTCAGTCGGCCGATGCCGCTGCGCAATTGGCGGCCACGCAGTCGGGCTATCGCGCGGGTCTGCTCGGCTCGATCGCGGCGGCGTGCACCGCGGCCTACAGCGTCGCGTTGGTGCCGCCGAAGGCGGCGCAATGACCTCTCCGCAACCGACGCGGCCGCCGGACGCAGCCAACGGCGCGCTGTTCGACGCGATCGCCACCGAACACGCAACGATCTACGGGTACGGGCTGGTGTCAGCGCACTCGACGCCGGACGTCAACGAGCTGGTGTCGACCGCAATGGCCGAGCATCGGGAACGACGTGAGGGGGCCATCGCCCTGCTCGAGCCGCGCTCGGTTGACCCGCCGCTGCCTGCCGCCGGCTATCAGCTGCCGATGGCGGTCGACAACCCGACCGCTGCAGCCAACCTGGCCGTGCGGATGGAACAGGACGCCGCGGTCGCCTGGCGAGCAGTTCTCGAGCAGGCGACCGACGAGAAGGACAGGACCTTCGCGGTGACCGCGCTGAGCCAGTGCGCGGTGACTGCGGCGAAATGGAGCCGGGTACTTGGCATTTCGCCGATCACGGTCGCCTTCCCCGGCGGCTCCGAATAGCCGTTAGCTCCTTGCGGCCGCGGCAATGTCGGCCGCCGCGTTGTCGACAGCGATCTCGCGCGTCTCGCCGGTGAACCGGTTGCGCAGCTCGACGACACCGTCTGCCCAGCCGCGGCCAACCACGACTATCCAAGGCACACCGAGCAGTTCGGCATCCTTGAACTTCACGCCGGGTGAGGCCTTCCGGTCGTCGAGCAGCACCTCGATGCCCAACCGATCCAGCTCGTCGGCCAGCCCTGCGGCGCCCGCACGCGCGTCCTCGTCCTTGTTCGCGATCACCAGGTGCGCGTCGAACGGCGACACCGACGACGGCCACCGCAGGCCCAGCTCGTCGTGATGCTGTTCGGCGATCACAGCGACCAGCCGGGAAACGCCGATGCCGTAGGAACCCATGGTCAGCCGCACCGGCTTGCCGTCCTCACCGAGCACGTCGACGGAGAAGGCGTTGGTGTACTTGCGCCCGAGCTGGAAGATATGGCCGATCTCGATGCCGCGCGCGGAGACGAGCGGGCCTGCGCCGTCGGGCGACGGGTCGCCGTCGCGCACCTCGGCGGCCTCGATCGTGCCGTCGGCGACGAAGTCACGCCCCGCGACCAGCCCCACCACATGCCTGCCCGGCTCGTCGGCGCCGGTGATCCACGACGTCCCGTCCACCACCCGCGGGTCGACGAGATAGCGAACACCGTTGGCCAGCAATCCTTTTGGCCCGATATAGCCCTTTGCCAGAAACGGGTACTTCGGCCAGTCGGCATCCTCGAGCAACGCGTACTCGGCCGGATCGAGCGCGGCCCCCAACCGCTTCTCGTCGACCTCGCGGTCGCCCGGTACACCGACCGCGAGCAACTCCCAGTCCCCACCTGGCTGGCGCGTCTTGAGCACGACGTTCTTCAGTGTGTCCGCGGCGGTCACCTCGCGGTCCAGCGCGGAGTTGGCCCACTCGACGAGCGTGGCGATCGTCGGCGTGCCCGGCGTGTCGTACACCTTGGCCTCGGGCTGCCCCTCGATCGGCAGCGGCTCCGGCACCGCGGTCACGACCGCCTCGACATTGGCGGCATATCCCGATTCCAGGCACCGCACGAAGGTGTCCTCGCCGATCTCGCTTTCGGCAAGGAACTCTTCCGATGCACTGCCGCCCATCGCGCCGGACACCGCTGACACGATGACGTAACGGACGCCGAGTTCGGCGAATATCCGTTGGTATGCGTCGCGGTGCCGCAGGTAGACGGCCTCGAGACCCTTATCGTCGACGTCGAACGAATACGAGTCCTTCATCAGGAACTCGCGGCCCCGCAGGATGCCAGCGCGTGGCCTGGCCTCGTCGCGGTACTTCGTCTGGATTTGGTACAGCAGCACCGGAAAATCCTTGTAGCTGCTGTACTCCCCTTTGACCGTCAGCGTGAACAGCTCTTCGTGCGTCGGGCCGAGCAGGTAGTCGTTCTTGCGGCGGTCCTGCAGCCGGAACACCCCGTCGCCGTACTCGGTCCAGCGGTTGGTCACCTCGTAGGGCGCCTTGGGCAGCAGCGCGGGGAACAGAATCTCTTGTCCGCCAATGGCATTCATCTCATCGCGGACGACTTTCTCGATCTTGCGCAGCACCCGCAGGCCAAGGGGAAGCCAGCTGTAGAGCCCTGGCCCGACCGGGCGGACGTAGCCGGCCCGGATCAACAGCTTGTGGCTGGGCACCTCGGCGTCGGCGGGGTCGTCGCGCAGGGTGCGCAGGAACAGCTCGGACATGCGGGTGATCACAGCGGGCAAGCTTACTGACGTGCCCGCTTCCTGGTTGCCGAGGCTGCCAGCGTGAGCGCCACGCCGATGACGATCCACACCGTCAGCACGATGATCGGGTGCGCCACGCCGTGCGCCTCGAAGTAAATGATGCGCCGGACCGCTTCGGTGCCCGCGCCGTTGGGCAGAAAGCCGCTGATCGCCCGCCAGAACGGCGGCAACAGCGGCGCCTGGTAAGCGCCGCCTGCCGTGGGGTTGCCGAGGATCACGAAGATCACCACTGTCAGCCCGATGCCGATGACGCCGAACAACGTCTGCAGCGCGATCGTCACCGTCGCTGCCGAAAGTGTGACCAGCACGCCGATTCCCGCGACGGACCAGAAATGACCGCTGAGCGCGCCGAGCACCGGCTCTGCGATCACCGCGCCACCCAGACCGGACGCCAGCGCGTACGGCACCGTCGCGCCGAGCCGCCACACCGCCCGCGGCAGCGTGGCAGGCCGCGAGCCCTTCGCGACGCCGAGCATGGCCGCGAACAGATAGCCGCCAACGGCCCAGCCGATGACGAGGTAGAAGCCGGACAGCCCGCGGGCATCGCCGGGATCCAGCGGCACCGCGTCCTGGATCGACACCGTCCTGTCGTGCTGTTTGGCGGCGGCGTCGAACAGGTCCTCGACCGCGGTCGCCACCGACGTTCCTCCGCCGGAAGCGACGATGCCGAAGTCATGGGTGTCCGCGGCACTGACCACGTACACCCCCGAGGTCTCGCCTGCGCGCAGCGCCTGCAGCGCGACCCTGGTGTCGTCGGAGGCGCTGGCCTGTAGCGGCTGTCCCGGTATCGCGTTGAGTTGCTCGACGACTTGCTCAGCCACGCCGTCCTGCGCGACCACGATCACCGGAATCCGATGCGGCGACGGCGAATGGAAGGCGCCGATGTAGGACAGGATGAACGCGAACTGCAGCAACAACACGCCGACACCGAGTGCCAGCGTGCGCGGTGCGATCGCGTCGCGGAACCGGTCGCGCAGGGTGTCCGGCGGTTCCGGCGCCTCGTGTTTCGGTGTGGTCACGTCAGTCCCGTCCCTGCCATGTGCAGATGCACGCCTCGTTGCCCTCCGGATCGGCCAGCACCCAAAACGCGGGCGCCTCGGCGTCGGACAGCAGACGGCCGCCCGCCGCGATCGCCGCGTCGATCCGCGCCTTGGCCACGCCGTGCGGCACGTCGACGTCAATGTGAATCCGATTGCGTTGAGGCCGAGGCGCATCCATCTGCTGAAACCAGATCGCGGGGGCGCGGCCCGCGGGATCGATCAGCGCGGCGTTGAGCTCGGAGCCCGGTTCGTCGGCGTAGCCGGTGATCGCTTTCCAGAACGGCCGCACCAGCGGGATGTCGATGGCGTCGATCGCGATTTCGAGCGCCTGCACGGCACCCGGCCGCGGTTCAAATCCCTGCGCTGTCAGCGTTTGCGAGACGTCGCGCGCCAACCTGACGTCGCGCCCGGTGACCGCGGCGACCTCGGCTGACTGCAGTCGCAGCACCGCCCGGTCCGCGCGGATGTCGACCGTCAGATGGCCGTGCCCGTCGGCGCCGACCGACGCAACCGCAAGTGAGGCCGCCTCGGCCGCGTCGGCCAGCGTGGCCACCGGTATCTCCGCATAGATCGCGCCGAGGATCAGCGCCCAGCCTGAGGGATCGACGGCGTCGGAGATCTGCTGTCGCGTCGGTCGCGCGTCGTCATGCACCGCGACAGCGTATCTAGAGCTCGCCCGCCTCGACGGCTTCGCGGGTGTGCTGCGCGCTGGCGATCTGGCGCGCGGAGTAGCCGATCCAGAAGGCGGCGATGCCGACCAGAACCGCGATGCCCGCGACCCACAGCAGCGAGTAGGTGTAGCCATGGTCCAGCGCGTCGAGTTGGCTCGACGTCATGTCCTTGACCGGCCCGGTTGTGCCACCCAAGAACAGCGTGCGAGAGGTCAGCACCGCCTGGATCACCACCAGCACCACCGGGCCGCCGAGGTTCTGCACCATCAACGTGATCGCTGAAACCGGACCGATCTCGTTCGGGCCTGCCTCGGCGATCGCGCAGAGCGGCAGAACGACGGAAAGGACCCCAATTCCCAAGCCCCCCACCACAAGTGGGACCACGAGGTCGGGAAAGTACGGGATGTGCCGATTCAGGGTGGACCCGTAGAGCATGGCGCCGAACACCAACGCGCCGAACCCGATGATCAGCCAGCGCGGGGCGACGTACAGGGCGATGCGGGCGGCGATCACGTTTCCCGTTCCCATCGCGAGCGCGAACGGGATGAAGCAGATGCCTGCCCGCAGCGCCGAATACCCCATCACGTCCTGCACATACAGGCCGATGATCACCGTCGCCGTCAGCATCACGCCGCCCGCGAGGAACAGCGAGATGAACGTCATCACGCGATTGCGGTTGTCGAACACCGAGAACGGCACGATCGGGTGCTCGGCGGTGCGCTCGACGACGAAGAACGCGGCGAAGAACACGACGGTCGCGATCGCTGCGCCGATCACCCACGGGTCGACCCAGGCGCGCGGCGGTCCCTGGGTGAAGACCAGGACCGCGGATGCGCACCCGAGGGTGGCCAGCAGCGCACCGGTGATGTCGAGTTTGAGGCGCTCGTGGTGGGTTTCGCTGATCCGGTACACGGCGATGACGATGATGACGATGCCGATCGGCACGTTGATCAAGAACGCCAGTCGCCACGAGATGACGGTCAGCAGGCCGCCGAGCACCAGACCCAGGACCGACCCGATGCCCTGCATTGCGGCCGACACGGCCATCGCCTGGTTACGCGCCTGCCCGACCGCGTACGTCGTGGCGATCAGCGCCAGACCCGTCGGCGCTGCCACTGCTGCGCCGGTGCCCTGCACCGCCCTGGCGACGATCAGCGTGATGCCGTCGTTGGCCAGACCGCACACCAACGACGCGATCGTGAACACACCGACACCGGACAAAAAGGCCCGCTTGTGCCCGATCGCGTCACCGACGCGGCCACCCAGCAGCAGCAGCCCCCCGAACGTCAGCACATAGGCGGTGATGATCCAGGCCTTGGTGACGTCGGAAAGGTCGAGGTCGGCCTGCATCCGGGGCAGCGCGACGATGACGATGGTGCCGTCCAGCGTCGACATGAGCTGCATGCCGGTGATCGCGATGATCGCGATGCCGAGCACCGAGGAAGACAGCGGTGCGGTGGAGCGCTCAGTTGACTCCCCGGCAGACATGTCTTGCCAGACTACCGAGAGTCAAATCGATGGAGCTAAAGCTCTCCGGAATCGATCGCGTCCTTGACTTCCTGCGCATGCGCCACCTGCTCGGAGGTGTAGCCGATGAACAGCGCAACGGCGCCGACGATGACCGCGACCGCCGCGACCCACAGCAGGCCGTAGGTGTAGCCCTGGTCGAGCGCGTGCAGCTGAGAGGTGTCCATGTTCTTCACCGGCCCGGTGGTGCCGCCCAGATACAGCGTGCGCGACGTGATGACGGCCTGGATGACGGCCAGCACGACCGGCCCGCCGAGGTTCTGCAACATCAGCGCGATCGCGGATACCGGACCGATCTGGTCGAAGCCGACCCCGGCGATGGCCGACACCGTCAGCGGGACGACGATCATGCCGATGCCGAAGCCGCCGATGGTGATCGGCAGCACCAGGTTCGGGAAGTATGGGATGCCGCCGTTGAGCGTCGAGCCGTAGATCATCGCGCCCAGCACGAGAATCCCACCGGCGATGACAAGCACCCGCGGCGGGAACAGCGACACCAGATGCGACGACAGCCCGAGGCCGATGCCGAGCGCGATCACGAACGGGATGAAGCCGACGCCTGCGCGTAAAGCGCTGTAGCCCATGATGTCCTGCACGTACAGGCCGATCAGCACGGTCAGCGTGAACATCACGCCGCCTGCCAGGAAGACGGCCGCGAACGTCGCCACCCGGTTGCGGTCCTTGAACAACTCGAACGGCACGACGGGGTTGTCCGCAGTGCGCTCGACGATCAGGAATGCAATGAAGAAGCCCAGCGCGGCCACGCCCGAGCCGATCGTCAGGGGCTTGAGCCAGCCGTGCTCGGGACCCATCGAAAAGCCGAACACTCCGAAGGTGCAGGCCAGCGTCGCCAGGATCGCGCCCGTCGCGTCCAGCTTCAGCCGCTCGCGGTGCGTCTCCCGCAGCGTCGTGCGGGCCAGCTGGATCATCAGCAGCCCGATCGGGATGTTGATCAAGAACGCCCACCGCCAGGACACCTCGGTCAGCGCGCCACCGACGATCAGGCCCATCACCGAGCCGACGCCGGTCATCGCGGCGAAGATCGCGGTAGCCGCGTTGCGTGCCGGCCCCTTCGGGAACGTGGTCGCGATCAGCGCCAGCGCGGTCGGTGACGCGATCGCCGCGCCGACACCCTGCAGCAGCCGGGCGGTGACCAGCGTGGTCTCGTTCCACGCCAGACCGCACAGGATCGAGGCGATGGTGAACAGCGCGACGCCTGCGATGAAGGTGCGCTTGCGGCCGATCGTGTCGCCGAGGCGACCGCCCAGCAGCATCAGCCCGCCGAAGGTCAGCACATAGGCCGTGATCACCCAGCTACGGCCCGCGTCGGACAGGCTCAGCTCGTTCTGAATCTTAGGAAGCGCGACGATAGCTACGGTGCTGTCCATCGTGGCGAGCAACTGCATCCCGCCGATCGCGATGACCGCGGCCACGAACCGCCGCGACGGCAGCCAAGCCGGATACCTGCCTGTTTGCTCCAGTGGTGTGTGTTCCATATGCATAGGAGAAGACCTGTTAGCCCTACCTTCGGCGTCGCGCTGGATGGCAGCGCGCTCTGCGTCATTGAGAGCGGTCATAGCAGGTTACCTTACAGTAATCTTAAGAATCCTTTAACCGCCGAATGCCGCCACAGGGCCGATCACGATGATCGCGGGAGGCCTGATGCCCTCCTCTCGAATGCGCTCCGGGGCGTCAGAAAGCGTGGCACGCAAAGTTCGCTGGGCGGTCGTCGAGCCGTGCTGAACGACGATCACCGGCGTATCCGCAGGTCTGCCGCCTTCGAGCAACGCCTTGGCGAACAACTCGATGCGCTCGACGGCCATCAGCAACACGATCGTGCCCGAAAGCTTGGCCAGCGCATTCCAATTCACTAACGATTCGGGATGGTCGGGCGCTATATGGCCGCTGACCACCACAAACTCGTGCGTGACGTGCCGGTGGGTGACGGGAACGCCCGCGAGCGCAGGAACTGCTATGGCACTGGTCACACCCGGCACAACTGTGACGGGGATCCCAGCATCCGCACACGCGATCACCTCTTCGTAGCCGCGTGCGAATACGAATGGATCGCCGCCCTTGAGTCGGACGACGAACTTGCCCGCCTTGGCCCGGTCGATGAGCACTTCGTTGATCGCGTCCTGGGCCATCGCGCGGCCATACGGGATCTTGGCCGCGTCGATCACCTCGACGTGCGGCGGTAGCTCGGCCAGCAGCTCCTGCGGCGCCAGCCGGTCTGCCACGACGACGTCGGCGTGCGCGAGCAACCGCCTGCCGCGCACGGTGATCAGCTCCGGATCTCCAGGTCCGCCACCCACCAGCGCGACACCGCCGTGCACGACGCCCGGCGTGTCGGCCGTGATCAGCCCCTGCTGCAACGCCTCATGGATGGCGGACCGGATGGCCGCCGAGCGGCGGTGTTCGCCGCCGGCGAGCACGCCGACCGACAGCCCTTCGTACTCGAATGAGGCGGGGGTGACGGCGGTGCCCTCGCGCGCCACGTCGGCGCGCACGCAGAAGATGTGCAGGCGCTCAGCTTCGGCGACGACCGCGGCGTTGACGTCCGGGTCGTCGGTGGCCGCGATCGCATACCAGGCGCCCTCGAGGTCACCGGCGCGGAACTCCCTGAGCGTCAAGGTGATTCCGGGCATTCCTTCGACCGCCGGGGTGGCGCTGCGCGTGATGACGTGCACGTCGGCCCCGTTGGCGATCAGCAGCGGCAGGCGACGCTGCGCGACGGTGCCGCCGCCGACGACGACGACCTTCTTGCCGGTCAGGCGAAGGCCGACGAGGTAGGCGTTATCGGTCACCCGGCGAGCTTAGAGGTTGCGGCCGCTACGGCCACGAAGCGGGATATCGCGTGTGGATGCGCAGCCGGGTGGGTGTGCAGATACGACGCGTGCACGCCACCGTCGACGGCGCCGTCTTGCACACGACCTGCGAACATCCACGCGGGTTGGTAGCTGTGGGCGAATGTGACTGTGGTGCGGTGGAATTCGTGTCCCATGGTGCGATCACCGATGGTGTGCAGCGGGCTGTTGGCCACCGCGACGGCCTCCCGGTAACCGAGCGTGAGCCGGTCGCTGAACTGCGCCGAACCGGACAGCACCCCGCACATCGGAGACCCGTCGAGCTCGTCGACCAGATACGTCAGGCCCGCGCATTCGGCGTGTATCGGGGCGCCTGCCGCGGCCAGCTCATGGATCTGTTGACGCACAACATCGTTGGTTGACAGTTCGGCGCCGAATTGCTCGGGGAAGCCACCGGGCAGCACCAACGCTGCCGTGCCCGCTGGCAGCGGGTCGGTCAACGGGTCGAATTCGACGACCTCGGCGCCCGCGGCGCGCAGGAGTTCGCCGTGTTCGGTGTAGCCGAAGGTGAACGCCTTGCCTGCCGCAAGCGCGACCGTGATGCCGTGGGCGGCCGGCCCGGCGACGGCGGGACTCCACGGCTCGACGGTGACCCGGCTTGCCGCAGCCGCAGCGACGGCTGCCAGGTCGACGTGGCGGCCCACCAGTTCGATCATCGCGTCGACGGCTGCGCGTGCGCGTTCGCCGTGTTCGACAGCGGTGACAAGGCCGAGGTGCCGCGACGGCACGGACAGTTCGTCGGCGCGCGGAATCGCCCCGAGCACCGGCACGCCGGTGTGCTCGCATGCCTGCCGCAACACCTCTTCGTGCCGGGGTGAGCCGACCCGGTTGAGGATCACTCCCGCGAGGCGTACCGATTGGTCGAACGTCGAAAAGCCATGCAGCAGAGCGGCAATGCTGTGGCTTTGGCCGCGGGCGTCGACGACCAGGATGACGGGCGCGCCGAGCAGCGCCGCGACATGGGCCGTGGATCCCTGTGCGGTTCCTGCGGTGTCGTCGGTGATGCGCCCGTCGAACAGGCCCATCACACCCTCGACGACGGCGATGTCGGCACCTGCGCTGCCATGCCGGTACAGCGGGCCGATCAGCTGCTCCCCCACCAGCACGGGGTCGAGATTGCGGCCGGGGCGCGCCGACGCGAGTGCGTGGTAGCCCGGGTCGATGAAGTCGGGGCCGACCTTGAACGGCGCCACTCGTTTACCGGCCTGCCGCAGCGCACCCATCAAACCCGTTGCGACGGTGGTCTTTCCGCTGCCCGACGCCGGCGCGGCTATGACGACGCCGGGAACGCTCACCCCAACCCCCGCGAGCGGCCGTGTTTGTACGCCGACGCGCCGCAAAAGTTGTCATTTTGCGGTCGCTCGCGCGGATCGAGTGTCACCACTCGATGCCCTTCTGGCCCTTGCGGCCTGCGTCCATCGGGTGCTTGACCTTGGTCATCTCCGTCACCAGATCGGCCGCGTCAAGCAACTGCTGGGGGGCATCGCGGCCGGTGATCACCACATGCTGAGTGCCGGGCCGCGACGCCAGGGTCGCGATCACCTCATCGATGTCGACCCAGCCCCACTTCAGCGGATAGGTGAACTCGTCGAGCACATAGAAGTCGTGCCGTTCTTCGGCCAGCCTGCGCGAAATCTCGGCCCAGCCGTCGGCGGCGGCCGCCGCATGGTCGACCTCACTACCGTGCTTGCGCGACCACGACCAGCCCGACCCCATCTTGTGCCACTCGACGGGCCCGCCGACACCGTGCTCGTCGTGCACCCGGCCCAGTTCACGAAATGCGGCTTCCTCGCCCACCTTCCACTTCGCGCTCTTGACGAACTGGAACACCGCGACGGCGAACCCCTGGTTCCATGCCCGCAGCGCCATCCCGAAGGCCGCGGTCGACTTGCCCTTGCCTGCGCCGGTGTGCACGGCCAGCAGCGGCGCGTTGCGCCGGGCGCGTGTCGTCAGGCCGTCTTCTGGAACGGTGAGCGGTTGGCCCTGAGGCATTTTCGCGTCTCCTTATGCCGCCGTGCGCACGACGTCGGTGAGAGCGTCCGCGCGTAGCTGTGCCAACCGCACAGCAGGAGCGCCGAGATGGCCTGCCAGTTGCTCAGCCAAACCCAAACGGACGTACGAGGTTTCACAATCCACGACAACCGCGGCCGCACCTTCGGCCACGAGCAGCCGGGCAGCTGTCCGCGCCCGGCCCAGCGGATCCGGACCGCCGGTGGCGCGCCCATCGGTCAGCACGACGACGAGGCTGCGCCGCGCCCTGTCGCGCGCCTTCTCCCGCACCACCACATCGCGGGCGGCCAACAAGCCCTGCGCCAACGGCGTTTTCCCGCCGGTGTCGAACCGGGCCAGCCGCCTGCTCGCGATGTGCACCGACGACGTGGGCGGCAACAACACCTGGGCGTCCTGCTGCCGGAACGTGATCACTGCCACCTTGTCGCGGCGCTGATACGCATCGCGCAACAGCGACAATGTCGCCCCACCGACGGCAGACATCCGGTCCCGCGCTGCCATCGATCCCGAGGCGTCGACGACGAAAATGACGAGGTTGCCCTCGCGGCCTTCCCTGATCGCGCGGCGGACGTCATCGGGCTGCGGGCGAGGCCTGCCGGGGCGGCGCTGTCGGCCCGCGGCGGCCAGTAGCGTGCCGAACACGTGCACACCGTGGCCCGCTTGGCGGTCGTCGGTCGGCGAGATCGCCTTGCCCGTGCGGTTGCGCGCCCGTGACCGGCGGCCAGGCGCTCCCTCGCCGACGCCGGGCACCACCAGCGCACGCGTCCGGAACACCGCAGACGGCGCCGCATTCGGGCGCGACTGCGCGCTTGAATTACGTTGCGGCATAGAATTTTCCGAACCCGACCCGGTCTCCGAACCACCGCCCGGCGAATCGGGGTCGGGTTCGGGCTCCGGGTCGTCCGCAGACTCACCCGCCTGCGCCATCGCCTCGTCCAACTGATCCTGGTCCAGCCCCGGATCGTCGAATGGGTCGCGCCGACGCCGATGCGGCAGAGCGAGTTCCGCGGCCACTCGGATGTCGTCTTCGGTCACTACGTCCGCGCCTCGCCATGCCGCGTGCGCGACGGCGGTGCGAGCGACCACCAGATCGGCGCGCATCCCGTCGACATCGAAAGCGGCGCACAGCGCTGCGATGCGCCGTAACTCGTTGTCCGGCAACACAACCGCGCCAACAACCGATCGGGCGGCCGCAACCCGGCGCGCCAGCTCGGCATCCGCGGCCGCGTAGCGCTCGGCGAACGCCGCGGGATCGGCCTCGAACGCCATCCGTTGCCTGATCACGTCGGCGCGCACCTCGACGTCGCGCGAGGCGTGCACGTCCACGGTGAGCCCGAACCGATCGAGTAGCTGCGGACGCAGTTCGCCCTCTTCGGGATTCATCGTGCCGATCAACACGAAGCGCGCCTCGTGGCTGTGCGAAACGCCGTCACGCTCGACGTGGACGCGGCCCATCGCGGCGGCGTCGAGGATCACGTCGACCAAGTGATCGTGCAGCAGGTTGACCTCGTCGACGTACAGCACGCCGCCGTGTGCGCGGGCCAACAGGCCCGGCTGGAACGCGTGCTCGCCGTCGCGCAGCACCTTCTGCAGGTCCAGAGAGCCGACCACCCGGTCTTCGGTTGCGCCGATCGGCAATTCGACCAACGACGCACCGTCGATGTCGGCCAGCACATGCGCCAACGCCCGCACCGCCGTCGATTTCGCCGTGCCCTTCTCGCCGCGGATCAGCACACCGCCGATCTCGGGCCGCACCGCGCACAACAGCAGGGCCAACCGCAGTCGGTCGTGGCCGACGATCGCGCTGAACGGATAGCTCGGTGTCACGGCTGCCCGGCTCCGACCTTGATCATCGGCACGTGCGGGATGCCGTCGTCGAGGAATTCGTCGCCGTCACGCACGAATCCATGTCTGCCGTACATCTCGGCAAGGTAGGTCTGCGAATTGATGCGGCAGGGGTAGTCACCGACCTCGGCCAGTGCCGCCTGCAGCAGCCGGTTGGTGTGGCCATGTCCGCGGGCGCTGCGTTTGGTGCAGACCCGGCCGATCCGGAAACCCTTCTGCCCGCCGGGGTGTTCCTCCATCAACCGCAGCGTCGAGATGACTTCGCCGTCGGGGCCTTCCAGCCAGAAGTGCCGGGTTTCGGCATCCAGGTCGCGGCCGTCGAGTTCCGGGTACGGGGTCGCCTGTTCGACAACGAACACCTCGACCCGCAACTTGAGCAGCTCGTACAGCGTCGCGGCGTCGAGATCCTTGGCCCAGCTGCGGCGTAACGCGACAGTCATTCGCCCGCCGCCGTCATGACGGGTTTATCCAACTTGAGCACCTTCGTCCCCCACGACCAGACCTCCTCGAACAACGCCGGTTCGTTCGACAGTTCAGTGCCAAGCGAAGGCACCATCTCTTTGAGCTTGGGCAACCATGCCGGGTAGCGATCGGCGAAACAGCGTGCCATGACGTCGAGCATCGCAGGCACCGCGGTCGAGGCTCCCGGCGAGGCTCCCAACAGACCGGCGATGGTGCCGTCGGCCGACGACAGCACCGTCGTGCCGAAGTCCAACACCCCGCCTTTGCCCTTGACGGGCCGGATCACCTGCACCCGCTGCCCCGCAGCGGCAAGGTGCCAATCGGAATCGACTGCGCCAGGCGCGAATTCGCGCAACGTCTGCATCCTTTCAGCGTCGGACTGCAGTAGCTGGCCGATCAGATATCTCACGAAACCCGCCTGAGTGGCACCGACCTTGAGGATCGCTGACACATTGTTCGGATTCACCGAGAACGGCAGATCGGTCAGGCGGCCCTGTTTCAAGAATTTGGGCGACCAACTCCCGAAAGGACCGAACACCAGCCACGGCTTGCCGTTGATCACCCGGGTGTCCAGGTGCGAACCCGCCATCGGGGGCGCACCCGGCGGCGGCTGGCCGTACACCTTGGCCCGGTGCGCGGTGGCCAGATCGGGCCGGTTCGCGCGCAGGAACGCGCCGCCAACCGGAAACCCGCCGAACCCCTTGGCCTCGCCCGCCTTCTGCAGCAGCGGCACCGTCCCGCCTCCGGCGCCGACAAACACGAACTTGGCGTTGAGCTTTCGCTTGCTGCCCGTTCGTCGGTTGATGACGGACAACGTCCAGCCGCCGCCGGATCGCCGGCTGAGAGCGCGGACCTCGTGACCGAACAGGGTGGTCATGCCGCGTTTGGCCGCGTGGCCGATCAACTGTCGCGACAGTGCCCCGAAGTCGACATCCGTCCCGTCTTGCGCCCAGGCAAGCGCAATCGGTTCGCGAAGGTCACGGCCCGCGGCCATCAGCGGCAGCCGCCTGGCGAATTCGTCTGTGTCGTCGATGAATTCCATCGATGCGAACAACGGATTGCCGACCAGCGCGTCGTGGCGGCGTTTCAGGTAGCCGACGGCCCCCGCACCGCGCACGAAGCTGACGTGCGGGATCGGGTTCAGGAACGTTCGCACGTCGGGCAGCAGCCCGTTGTCGACCGCGTACGCCCAGAATTGCCGCGTGACCTGGAACTGCTCGTTGACCTGAATCGCCTTGCTGGTCTCGATCGAGCCGTCGGGCCGCTGCGGCGTGTAGTTCAGTTCGCAGAGGCCTGCGTGGCCGGTTCCCGCGTTGTGCCACGCGTAGCTGCTTTCAGCGCCCGCGCCGTCGAGACGTTCGACCAACGTGATCGACCAGTTCGGTTCCACCTGCCGCAGCAGGACGCCGAGTGTGGCGCTCATGATGCCGGCGCCCACCAACACGACGTCGGCCTCTGCGGTCCTCGGGTCGGTCATCGCTGTTCAGGCTATCCCGCCGGGGTTGGTTACTCATGGGGCCGGGTCGGTCGACGTGCGCCATTAAGGTGGCTGTTGTGCCTGGATGGGAGCCCGACGTGCTGCCTGGCTATTGGCAGCAGACCTTCGACCTCGGCCCGGACCCCGACGGCGAGGGCGAGTTGGCCGCCACGCTGGTGCGCCGCGGCGAGGCCGAGCCGTCAGCCAACCGCGCGGTGCTGCTGGTGCACGGCTTCACCGACTACTTCTTCAACACCGAACAGGCCGACCATTTCGCGGGCCGCGGCTTCGCCGTCTACGCCCTGGATCAGCACAAATGTGGGCGATCCTGGCGCGAGGGCCAGACGCCGCACTTCACCACCGATCTGGCCCGCTATGACGCCGAGCTCGAGCGGGCGCTGGACGCCATCGCCGCTGATGCGCCGTCAGCCGATGTTCTGGTCTGCGCGCATTCCACCGGAGCGCTGATCGTGGCGCTGTGGCTGGACCGGGTGCGGCGCCGCGGCGAGACGGCACGGCGGCGCATCAGGGGCCTTGTGCTCAACAGCCCGTGGCTGGATCTGCAGGGCCCGGCGATTCTGCGCACCGCCCCGACACGGGCGGCGATCGGCGCGATGTCGCGCATCAGCAAGAAGCGCGTGCTGCGCTCGCCCACAGAGGGCGGATACGGCGCGACGCTGCACAAGGAATACGGCGGCGAGTTCGACTACAACCTCACCTGGAAGCCGATCGGCGGCTTCCCCGTGACGTTCGGCTGGCTGCACGCGGTTCGCCGTGCGCAGACCAAGCTGCACCGCGGGCTCGACGTCGGGGTGCCCAACCTGATCCTGCGCTCCGACCGCAGTGTCCGTGAGGTGACCGACCCCGCCAAGGTTGAGTTGATCCAGCGCGGTGACGCGGTGCTCGACGTCAAGCAGATCGCCCGGTGGGCGGGCTGCATCGGCAATCGCTCGACGATCGTGCCGATCGTCGACGCCAAGCACGACGTGTTCCTGTCACTGCCCCAGCCGCGGCAGGCGGCGTATCGGGCCGTGGACCAGTGGCTGGACTGGTATCTGGCCGAAACCTCAGATGCGACAACTAAATCCGAGCGAGGGTGAGCACATGAGCCATTTCGACATCGCGGTCATCGGTACCGGCTCCGGCAACTCGATTCTCGACGAGCGCTACGCCGACAGGCGGGTGGCGATCTGCGAGCAGGGCGTGTTCGGTGGCACCTGTCTCAACGTCGGCTGCATCCCGACCAAGATGTTCGTCTACGCCGCCGATGTCGCCCAAAATGCACGTGAGTCAGCGCAATACGGGGTCGACGCCCACGTCGACGGCGTGCGGTGGAGCGACATCGTCTCCCGGGTGTTCGGCCGCATCGATCCGATCGCCATGGGTGGTGAGAACTATCGGCGGTCCTCTCCGAACGTGGAGGTGTTCGCCAGCCATACGCGATTTCGGCCACCGCTTGCCGACGGCCGGTACCGACTGCGCACCGATGAGGGCGACGAGTTCACCGCCGACCAGGTGGTGATCGCGGCCGGTTCCCGCGCAGTCGCACCCGAGGCCGTGACCGAATGCGGCGTGCCGTATCACACCAGCGACACCATCATGCGCATCGCCGACGTACCCGAGCACTTGATCATCATCGGCGGCGGGTTCGTGGCATGCGAGTTCGCCCATATCTTTTCGTCGCTCGGCAGCCGAGTCACCCTGTTGATCCGGGGTAGCACGCTGCTGCGCGGCCACGACGACGAGATCACCATGCGGTTCACCGACATCGCCAGCAAGAAGTGGGAAGTCCGCAGCCACCACGAATTGGCCGATGCGCGTGCCGTCGGCGACGGAGTCGAAATCCGGTGCACGGACGGAACGAAGCTCCGTGGCGACACCTTGCTGGTCGCGACGGGCCGAGTGCCCAACGGCGACCTACTTGACGCTGAGCAGGCAGGCATCAAGGTCACCGCCGGCGGCCAGGTCGTCGTCGACCAATACCAACGCACCTCGGCGCGTGGCGTTTTCGCGCTCGGCGACGTGTCATCGGACTATCAGCTCAAACACGTCGCCAACCACGAAGCCCGCGTCGTCAAGCACAACCTGCTGCAGGACTGGGACGACACCGAAGCATTGATGCCGGCCAGTCACCGGCACGTGCCATCGGCGGTGTTCACCGACCCGCAGATCGCCAGCGTCGGCCTGACCGAAAACCAGGCCCGGGCAAAGGGTTTCAACATCAGAGTCAAGGTCCAGGACTTCGCCGACGTCGCCTACGGCTGGGCGATGGAAGACACCACCGGCATCGCGAAGCTCATCGTCGACGACGACAGCGGGCTGATTCTCGGTGCACACATCATGGGTCACCAGGCGTCGTCGTTGATTCAGCCGCTGATCCAGGCGATGTCCTTCGATCTGCCCGCGCAGGAGATGGCGCGCGGCCAGTACTGGATTCATCCCGCGCTGCCCGAAGTGGTCGAGAACGCACTACTGGCGCTGTGCGGCGAGCCGCCGTGGCCGCCGTCGAAGCGGCACTAGGGGGCGTCGAGCGTTGGGGCCCAGCGCCTCTCGACATGCCCGAAGCGCCAGACCGCCAGCGCGATCAACCAGGCCGCGATGAACAGCCCGACGATCAGGAAGCCGACGAACTCCAGGTTCGCCGATCCGATCGCGGCCAATGGCCCCGACTCGATGCCGAGACGATCGGCCACGAGTCCCGACAGCACGATGACCCCGATGACCATGGCGACGACCACCGACAGCACCGTCACGGTCAGGTTGTAGTACACCTTGCGGATCGGCTGTAGGAACGCCCATCCGTAGGCACGTGACATCAGGATGCCGTCGAGCGCGTCGAACAGGCTCATCCCCGCGGCGAACAGCACAGGCAGCACCAGAATGGCGTACCAGGGCAGCGTGAACGCTGCTGTTCCCGCCGCCAGCACCAGCAGAGCGACCTGGGTGGCGGTGTCGAAGCCGAGCCCCATCAGCAGCCCGACCGGGTAGAGGTGCCACGGCTTGCTCACCCGGCGCATGACCCGGCTGAACACTCGCGCGAGGAAACCGCGGTTCTCGAGTTGCCGCTCGAGTTCGGCCTCATCGAAGTCGCCGCTGCGCATCCGGCGAAAGACCTTGGCGATGCCGACCGCGGCGAACAGGTTCGACAGCCCGATCAGGATCAGGAAGGTGCCTGCGACAAGCGAACCCACCAATCCCAGCGTCTGAAGCATCGGCGAACCCTGGTCCTGCACGGGCTCGACGATCGCACGCACACCGATGGCCAGCAGGAACGCCAGCCCGAACACCACACTGGAATGGCCGAGTGAGAACCAGAATCCGGCCGACAGCGAGCGGGTGCGCTCGCCGACAAGCTTGCGGGTGGTGTTGTCGATCACGGCGATGTGGTCGGCGTCGAACGCGTGCCGCACCCCGAGGAGGTAGGCGGTCACACCGAGACCGACACCGAACACGCCCGCCGAGCCGAGCGTGATGTGCTGCGGTGCCACCCCGAGCACAAGCACTCCCCAGCCGAAGAGGTGCAGCGCCACGATCACGCCGCCCATCGCGGCGATCGTCGTCCAGTCGGTGCGGTCGAATCTCCTCGAAACGGTCGCTTCCGGCTGATCGACGACGGTCATGGGTCGACCCTATGCCCGCGCCACGTCACCTGTCTAGATGAACAGATGTTCATGTGGATGGGGCATGCCTTATCGGCGGATTCGGGCGTTGCCCGGATCGTAAAGCGACTTCAGCGATACCGCGATCGGGTACCACTGCCCGCCGACGTTCACCTGGTAGCTGCCCGCGTTGACCCATTCGGCGTTGATGACGGAGCCGTCCGACGCGCGCACGTAGGCGAGCCCGACGCATGCACCCGTGGTCTCCCCCCACGCCGCCGAGGTCACCTGACCTGCGACCGCACCGTCGCGCATGATCAGCTCACCACCCCACAGCATCGCCTCCGGCGAATCGACCTTGAACCCGACGAGTTTCTTGCGCGGCCCCTCTGCCTTGGCCTTCTCGACGGCTTCGCGCCCGAGGAACGCGATGTCGGTCTTGAGCTTGCACGCGAACAGCAGACCGGCCTCGACGGGGTTCTCGCTCGGAGTCAGCTCCCTGCCGAAGGCACGGTAGCCCTTCTCCAGCCGAAGCGAGTCGATCGCGTAATAACCACCGCGCCTCGCACCCGCCGCTATGAGATCCTCGTAGACGCCTACCGCGAACTCGGTGGGAACGTAGAGCTCCCAACCTAGTTCACCGACATAGGTGATGCGGGTGGCGCGCACGGTGGCGTGGCCCAGCGAGATCTGTTGGCTCGTGGCGAATGGGAACGCTTCGTCGGACAGGTCGGCGGTTGTCAGCGTGGCCAACAGGTCGCGTGACTTCGGTCCCATCACGCCGAATACCGCGTACGCCGACGTCACGTCGACGAGTGATGCGCCGGCGCCGTCGGGCAGGTTCTTGCGGATGTGGTCCTTGTCGCGTTCGGTGGTGGCCGCGCTGCTGACGATCAGGAACTCCTCGCGCCCTGTGCGGGTGACCGTGACGTCGGACTCGTACGTGCCGCGCTCGTTGAGCATTCCGGTGTAGACCGACGTGCCGATGTCGACGCCGACGTCGGCGGTGCACAACCACTGCAGCGCCGCCTCGGCGTCTCGACCGACGACGAGATATTTGGAGAACGAGGTTTGGTCGAACACGGTGACGTTGGTGCGCGTGTTGGTCTGCTCGGCTGCCGACCACCCCAGCCAGTTCGGCTTGCCCCAGGTGTACTCGATCGTGGGTGCGACACCCTCTGGCGCGAAGAAATTCGCCCGCTCCCAGCCCATCTTGCTGCCGAAGTTGGCCCCCGCCGCGTCCAGCAGATGGTGCACCGGTGACCGGCGGAACGGTCGCGCGGTCGTCATTTCCCGGTTGGGCCAAGGGATTTCGTAGTGGATGCCGAGCACCTCGGCCACCCGGTCGCGCAGCCACCGGTTGTTGCCGTTGAACGGTGCGAACCGGCGGATGTCGACGCCCGTCATGTCGCTGGTCGCTGCCCCGTTGACGATCCACTCGGCGAGCGCACGCCCGGCGCCGCCTGCGGTGGCGATGCCGACCGAATTGAAGCCGGCGCCGACGAAGAAGTTGGCGACTTCGGGGGCCTCGCCGAGGATGAACTGGTTGTCGGGGGTGAAGCTCTCTGGCCCGTTGTAGAACTTCTTGATGCCGGTCGCCTCTAGTGCGGGGATGCGCAGCAGCGCGTTGTTCATCAGGATCTCGAAGTGGTCCCAATCTTCGTCAAGGAGTTGGAATTCGAACGGATACGGAATCGCGTCGGGCGCCACCCACGGTTTGGCTTCTGGCTCGAAGCCACCGATGACGAGACCGCCGACCTCCTCCTTGAAGTACGTGTAGCCGTCGGGATCGCGAAGGATCGGCAGGTCCGGATGCATACCCTCGATGCGTTCGCTGACCACATAGAAGTGTTCGGCCGAGTGCAACGGCACGTTGACACCTGCCATCGCGCCGACCTGTTTGGCCCATTGGCCTGCGCAGTTGACGACGATCTCGGCCTCGAGGTCGCCCTGGTCCGTGCGCACCCCGACGGCCTGGCCATCGCGGGTGAGAACGTCTGTCACCCTGATCTTTTCGATGATGCGGGCGCCTCGCATCCTGGCGCCTTTGGCCAGCGCGAAGGTGAGGTCGGTGGGGTTGGCCTTGCCGTCGCCGGGCAACCAGATCGCGCCGACGAGATCGTCGACGCGCATCACGGGGTAGTGCTCGAGCGCCTGCTCACCGGTGAGCAGCTCGCACTCCATGTCAAACGCGGCGGCGTTGGCTGCGGTGCGACGCAGCTGGATCATCCGGTCCTCGGTCCGCGCGACCGTCACTCCCCCACATTGTTTGTAGCCTGCGGACAGTCCGGTCTCGGCCTCGAGTTCGGCATAGAGTTGCGTCGAGTACTGCACCAGGCGGGTGGCGCTTTCGGAGGCCCGCAGCTGGCCGACCAGGCCGGCGGCGTGCCACGTTGTGCCGCAGGACAATTGGCCCTGTTCGAGCAGCACCACGTCGGCGATGCCGAGCTTGGTCAGATGATAGGCGACGCTGGTGCCGATGACGCCGCCGCCGACGATCACGACATGGGCCCGGTCGGGAAGTGATGTGGTGGCCATGATGGTCCTCAGTCTCCTGCGTGAACGTCGGCTAGAAGGCGATCGAAGTGCGGGCCGTTGAACTCTGCGACGGCGGCTTCGTAGCGCTGCATCGCCCAGCTCCAGAAGTCGAATTCGAGTGCACTGGATGCGCTTTGGATGCAGCCCCACAACGTCCAGCCGTATTTGGCGACAATTCCCTGCAGGTGCGCCCTCGCCGTCTTGTGTCTCAGCGCGCGGCCGTAGTAGGCGGTGACGAGTTCGTCGAGCTGCTCGGTGGACAGGCCGCATTCGCTCCAGATGTTGCCGAGCTCGAAACACGGATCGTTGTTGCCGGAGTATTCGTAGTCGATGATCCAGACGCGGTCGCCGTCTTCGATGAAGTTCTCTGCCAGCAGGTCGTTGTTGCACGGCACTGTCGTCTGATCGGCACTCAGCGCAGTGCGGATCCGACCGAAGGTGTCGGCGTAATGGAGGTAGTCGGACGGCAGCTTGAACCCGTTGTCCAACACGGTTTTCAGATATCGGGGCTGGCGTTCGAACATGTCGAACCGGCCGCGGAATCTCGGCCCGGCGTGCAGCGCCCGACAGCCCGCGGCCACCTTGGCGATTACCCCGGGGCGCTGAAAGTCGGCGTTGCACAGCGTCTTTCCGGGCAGATAGCCCAGCAGCAGGATGCCGAGATCGGGGCGGAAGTCGATCACCGGCGCGCCGACACCGGCGCGTTCGGCTGCCACGGAGTTTTGGTATTCCGCGTCGCGGTCGATGGCCAGGAGATTCGTCGCGGCGCCGGTGCACCGCGCGACATAGATCGCGTCCGGCGTGGTGATTTTGACATTGCGGTTCGTCAGGCCGCCCGACAGTTCCTCCAGTTGCCGCGGCCGTCCCGCCAGGGCCGGAATATGCTCCAGCGCCGCATCGAGCTGGGCGTCGGTCGACGGAAACGGCATCGGTTCACTGTAACCCTCGCCTGGTTAAAGGTCTAGACTATTGATCATGTCGTCAGCGACCGATGTGATCGAAGAGTGGTTAAGCAGCCAACGCCCCGCCGTCGTCTTCGACTTCAACGGCACGCTGTCGGACGACGAGCACATCCTGTTCGACATCTTCAGCGACCTGTTCCGTGTCCATCTCGGGTGGGCGATGACCGCCCGGGACTACCGCACCGACCTGTTGGGCCGCAGCGACCGCGAGATCATCGAGCATGCGGTGACGCACCACGGCGGCGGCACCGAAGAAGAAGTCCTCGAACTGCTGCGGTTACGACAAGGCATCTATCAGCAACGGGTCGCCGACCACAATCCGATCGGCCCGGCCGCTGCACAGCTGGTGAAGTTGTTGGCGGACAACCAGATTCCCGTCGGCATCGTGACCGGAGCCCAGCGCGACGATGTGCTTGCCGTCCTGAACGGCAGTCCCACCGGCGAGTTGGTCGGCTTCCTGATCGCCGAGGAGGACGTCAACGACGGCAAGCCGCACCCGGAGGGCTTTCTCAGCGCAGCGGCCAAACTGGACTGCGACCCCAGCGACGTGCTCGTCTTCGAGGATTCGGTTCCCGGTGTGCAGGCCGCGGTGGCCGCAGGCATGCACTGCATCGCGGTCTGTGCCGACGAGCCGTCCCCCGAACTGCGCGCCGTGGCGCCGGCGATAGTGCCCCAACTGTCGGTCGACCTCGTCGCGGCGCCGCTCAGCCGCTGGCGTCGCGGACAGCCGACTGCGACTCCACCCGCGATTTGATCCGGATTCGCGCGCGGTCGGATCGGTGGTAGTCGCGGGAGAACTCGACTGCGACTCCGTCCTCGGTGAACGACGTACGGGTGATCAACAGCAGCGGACTTCCCGTTGCGACACCGAGGATTTCGGCCTGCTCGTCGGTGGCCTGCGTCGCCTCGAGTTCCTCATCAGCGGCGAACGGGGACGCGTTGTACTCGCGCATCACCGCGTACAGCGAGCCGGTGAGATCGGCGGACAACAGCCCCGGGAACACCGCCGCGGGCAGGTAGGCCTCCTCCAACACGATCGGCTCACCGTTGGCCAGTCGCGCGCGCAGCACCTCATGCACCTGTGCTTTGCGGTTGAGCCCAAGGGCCTCTCGTACATCGGCCTCGGGCCTGCGGGTGGTGGCGCGCAAGACCCGCGCGCCCGCTTCGACACGGATTCGGCGCATCTGCTCGGTGAAGCCGGGCAGACTCGCGTGGTCGAACTCGAACCGCGGCGCGGCCACGAAGTTGCCGCCGAACCGGCCGCGTCTGCGGTCGATCAGGCCCTTGGCTTCGATGGCGCTGAGCGCCTGGCGAAGGGTCATTCGGCTGACGCCAAGCGCGTTGGCGATCTCCACCTCGGAGGGCAGCTTGTCGCCGGGCTTCAATGTGCGGGACACGATCAGCTGCTCGAGCCAACTGCCGATGCGGGAGTGGGCGGGCAATTCGGCTGCCCCCGCCAGGTCGGGCCGCTCCGCCAGCAGCGGATCGTCCATCGTCAACACGCGCATATCGCAGCTTTCAGCCGTGCCTGGCGCCGATCCGGTGCAGCAGGTCGTGCACGATCTCGTCTTCGAGCCGATAGCTGACGAGCCGACCCACGCGAGTCGAGGAGACCCAGCCCTGTTGCCTCAGTACCCGCAATGCCTGGGACACCGCGTTCTCCGATCGGCCAAGGGCCGCCGCCAGGTCGCCGACGCAGATTCCCGGCGTGCGGTGCAGGACCAGCAGTATCTCCAGGCGGTTGGGGTCCGACAGCAGGTCGAAGCGCTGCGCCCAGCCGGCGGTGTCGACATCGGCGAGCGCCGACGACGCCCGTCGCACCGTCTTCTGGTCACCGGGTTGCGCCACCCGTCAAGGCTAATCCCTCGCACGTGCCAGACGCTGTAACCACGAGCGGCTCCCGTCGGGATGGCTAGGCTGGATGATCGGCTTCGGCATAGGAGAAGCTCGTGGTCACCTTGGACCGCCTGGTCAATGTGCTGGGTAACTATGGCGTGCGGCTGCGGTTCTGTCCGGTACCCCGGACCACCGAGTTGCGCAGCGTGGTCATGCATGAGCGCACCGAAGATCGCGTCGTTGTCGGTGACGTGCTGTTGGGTGTCGGTGCACGCTCGGTCGCCGAAGCGGTGCGCTGGGCGGCCTCGGCACGCGCGGTCGTCGTGCTGTTTCGCGGCGAGGACGACAGCGCCTTCGAGGGTCTCGCCGAGGGCGTCGCTGTCATGCTGGTCGACCCCGCGATGTCGTGGAGCGAGTTGGCCGCCGTCATTTACGGATTGGTGCTGGAGGGCCGTGAAACCGAATCCGGCCGCGGCCCAACGGACTTGTTCGCGCTTGCCGACAGTCTGGCTGAGGCCACCGGAGGTGCGGTGACCATCGAGGACCGACTCTCGCGGGTGCTGGCATATTCCCGGTTGCAGCACCAGGCCGACCCGGCGAGGGTGCAGACCATCATGGATCGGCAGGCGCCATCGCAATTGCGCGAATTCTTCGACGGCCGGGGCGTTTTCAAACATCTTGCGGTCTCAGACGAGCCGCTCTTCGTAGCTGCCGACACCGAGCATGGCGTGACCGGTCGCATGGTGGTGGCTGCGCGCTCCGGTCGAGAACTGATCGGCTCGGTGTGGGTCGCGTGTTCGGCGCCATTGGAAGGCGCCGCGCTCACCGCTTTGGCCGACGGAGCCCGCATTGTGGCCTTGCATTTGTTGCGGTCACGAGCGAGTGCGGATCTGGAGCGACAGGTGGAGTCCGAGCTGGTGATCCGGCTGCTGGAGGGCCACCCGGATGCCGCCACCGCCGCCAGCCGACTGGGCCTGCAGCGCGGTCAGCTGCGGGTGATCGCGGTGCAGGCGTTCATCGGCGCCGATCGCGATGCCGCGCTGTTGTTGGCGTTCGAGCGTGCCACTGCCGGGTTCGGCTGGTCTAGGCCCGGGCGCAGCGCGCTGGCCGGCAACACCGTCTACACCTTGCTGCCCGGCGAGCCGTCCGCTGCGGCGCGACGCTGGGTCGCAGGCCTGCAGGCGGCGCTTCCTGAAGACGCGACTGTATCGGCCGGCATCAGTGGACCCGCGGAAGCGGCCGATCTGGTCGCGGCGCGCCACGAGGCCGATGAATGTCTGGCCCTGCAGGAGGGGCGGTCTCCGGGCACGCCGCCTCCGGTTTATGACGAATCGTGGGACGACATCCTGCTGCAACGGCTGCGCACGGCGGCGCGGACGGGTCGGATGCCGGACCGCGGCCCAGTCGCGGAGCTGTGCCACCACGATCGCGCGAACGGCACCGAGTATGTGCTGACGCTTCAAGCGTGGCTGGAGGCGCAGGGAGATCCAGTGGCGGCGGGTAAGCGGTTGGGGGTGCACGAGAACACCGTGCGCTACCGGCTACGCAAGATGGCTGAGATCACCAACCTCGCGCTCGACGACGCCAACAAGCGGCTGGCGATGATGATCGAATTAGCCGCCACCGACGCCGATCAGCGGTAGACGCTGTCGAGATCCGACAAAGCGCGACGAGGTCTTTGTCCGACGCGGGCAAGCCCGGACAACCGCATCCCGCACACCATGGACTTAGGGCTGCAGGCGGTGCAACTGCCGCAGCCGGCAATCAATCCAAGGCGAGAAGGGGCTATTCGATGCTGGGTAAAGAGAGGCGATGGATCGGGTGGGCCGCGGTCGCAGTGGGCGTGTGCGCCGTCGTGGCAGCTGTCACCACAAGTTCCACCCGGGTCGGCGAAGGTTTTGCGCTCGGTTTCGGCGCGTTCATCGCCTTCTTCGGGATGCTGACCGTGCTGGCGCGCAACCGCAGGCCCGATCACTGGGGCCTTGTCGTCGTCGGCCTCGCGATGTTCATCGTTCCGTTCCTCGGTAACGGTTACACGGCCGATCCCGCGGCGTCGTGGACGTGCTGGGTCGCAGGCAGCGCTGCGATGGTCCTCGGCGGTATCGGCTGGACCAGCAGTCAGTCACCAATTGCCAACGGCCTCAACAGAATCGGTAGCGGCCAGGCTCTGCGCAGCGCGTCGAGTTTCTGGGTCGGGCGCGTGGCTCTGGTGATCGGCCTGACCTCGGTTGTTTTGGGGTTGACGAGGACCAACACGACCGGGACCGCCGTGACGATTGGGCTGGGCGGGTTGATTGCGGTGATCGGTCTCTGGTCGTTGCTTGCAGTGGATCCGACTTACGACTTCCTGACGTTGGCTATCACAGGCTTCGCACTGTTCTTGTCGCCGTGGGTCGCCGGCTTCCTCGGGGACGGCGCCGCAGCGACGGCCTGGGTCGTCGGCGCACTGGTGACGATGCTCGGCGCCGCCAGTTATCTGCGTGGGGAACACTTGAATTTCGCGGCGATCCTCCGCCGCGATGCAGCGCAGCGATACGAGACGCGGTTCCGCTGAACCGCCGTTACTTTTCAACGAATTTCAACTATGGAGGTATGTCATGACAGGCGTTGCGCGCCTTGACGGCGGACCGCGATCGGTGATCGTGGTCGGTGCGGGAATCGTGGGGTTGTCGACGGCGTGGTTCCTGCAGGAGCGCGGAGTCGACGTCACCGTCGTTGACCGCAGTGGGGTGGCGGCAGGTGCGTCGTGGGGTAACGCCGGATGGGTCGCGCCGGCATTGACGATTCCGCTGAACTCCCCTGCGGTGCTGCGCTATGGACTGCACTCGCTGCGAAATCCGGCTTCACCGCTCCACATTCCGCTGACCGCCGACTCGTCACTCGCTGTCTTCTTGATTCAGTTCGCCGCGAACTGTCGGCGGTCGTCGTGGAAGCGGGCGGTACGGGCCAACGTCCCGCTTAACGAGGAATGCATCGAAACATTCGACGTCCTCGTCGCCAACGGCGTCGACGCGCCAGTGACCGACGCACCAATCACCGCGCTGTTCCGCAATACGGATGAAGCGGAGCACATGTTGCGTGAGCTTCGCCAACTCGAGAAGGCGGGCCAGACAATCGATGTCACCGGTCTATCCGGTGAAGCGCTGCGTGAGCAGGTGCCGCTTGCCTCGCCTGCAATCGCAGCGGGCCTGAACATCAACGGTCAGCGCTTTGTCGACCCGGGGCGGTTCGTGCATGCGCTTGCGCGCGCAGTCGTCGACCGTGGCGCGGTGATCAACACACTGGAGATCAACGGCGTATTCAGCTCCGGCAGCGGCGTTTCCGTGTACCCGCGCAGCGGTCCGCCGTTGACCGCGGACGCCGTTGTCCTCGCCACCGGCGCATGGCTACCGCGGTTGGCGGGCGGTCGGGTACGCGTTCCGGTACAAGCCGGCCGCGGTTATTCGTTCACCGTCCCCGTGGACCGCCCCATCCCAGGCCCCATTTATCTGCCTGATGTTCGGGTGGCGTGCACGCCGTACAACGGCGAATTGCGGGTGTCGGGCACGATGGAGTTCCGCGATCCAGCTGAGCCGGTGCTGCCCGAACGGGTCGGGGCCATCGTCGCCTCAGCCAGTCCATTGCTAGACGGCGTGCAATGGGCAGAGCGCCGTGACGTCTGGGTTGGGCCTCGACCAGTCACTCCCGATGGCAGACCCCTGATCGGCGAGGTGTCGCGCGGCGTCTATGTCGCCGGGGGCCATGGCATGTGGGGACTGGCACACGGCCCCGTGACGGGCCGTCTGCTGACCGAACAGATCACCACCGGCAAGCAGCCTGAAGCTCTGCGCGAGTTCAACCCGCTACGCCGCGTCGGCCGCTGAGCGCCGATGAAGTTTCGAAGGAGATGTCCAAAATGACTGACAGCGAACGTGTTTGGATGACACGGAAGGCATACATCGGCCTCCAGATGGAGCTCGCCGCGTTACGTTCTCAACCCACCGTCGAGGTGCCCGATGACTTGATGGAGTGCGATGACTCGCTGGTCGCGGGTCAGCGGGCAAGGCAGGCGCGCATTCATCAGATTCACGAGTTGTTGATGAATGCGGATGTCGGCGAAGATCCGCCCGACGATGGCATCGCCGAACCCGGCATGGTGCTGACCGTCCGCTTCGACAGCACCGGCGAGATCGAAACGTTCCTCCTCGGCCTGCGGGGTGCCGAAGAAGCCGATATCGAGGTCTACTCGCCGCGGTCTCCGTTGGGCGCCGCCATCATCGGAGCACGCACGGGCGAACAACGCACATATGCCCTTCCGAGTGGCATCAACGTGCCGGTGACGCTGCTGGAAGCGGTGCCCTATCGCGCCAGATCCCTCACCTATGCGTAACGAAAGGACAATGACAATGACTGAGACGCAACGCGTCTGGATATCGCCACAGGCCCATGAGCGGCTGCACCGGGAGCTGGCGACCCTGCGCCAGTTGTGCGCAGGAACCGTTGACGACGGCGTGGACGAGAACACGGCTGCCGTCAAACGTGGCTGGCAAGCGCGCATTCAACAGATTCACGATCTGTTGATAAATGCCGTCGTCGGGGAGGATCCACCCGACGACGGGATAGCCGAACCCGGAATGGTCGTCACCGTCCGCTACGACGACACCGGCGACACCGAAACCTTCCTCCTCGGCGTGCGTGGCGCCGAATACGGCGAGATGGAGGTCTATTCCACCCATTCGCCGCTCGGCGCAGCCATCGCAGGAGCGCGGCCCGGCCAGAAGCGCTCCTACAGCTTGCCCAGCGGGGTCACGCTCACGGTCACCGTGCTCAGCGCCGTGCCTTACGGCCTTCACACCGCGGAGCTGAACTGATGTGCCCCGCAGGCGAAGTCGCTCTGCACCGCTGGGAGTCGGAAGGAGGCGCTTTGCCTACACCACGGGTCCGACATTTGGGTGAGGTTATCCCCAGGCGTGAATTCATCCACAGACTGGCGGGTGGTGGTGGCGAGATGTCAATGGCGCCAGAAGAATCGGATATGTGTTCGAGGGGTGTGGTGATGGCGAGTTGCTTGATCTGATGGGTGATGCCCAGCAGGTCGAGCGGGCCGCGTCGGCTCAGCGGTTGCTGGCCATCGGCCAGTACACCGTGCGCCGCATCGCCGAGCAGACCGATGAACACAACTTCTGGGCAGTCGATGGCTGGGAGCAGATCGCCGCGGAGATCAGCGCGCAGTTGGGCATCAGCCGCAAACGCGCGTCGTCTCAGATGAGCGACGGGCAAAGCCTCATCGAACGCCTGCCCAAACTGGCCGCAGTGTTCGCCGCAGGGCAGGTGGATTTGCGGGTGATCGCGGCCGCCATTTACCGCACCGATTTGATCGTTGACGAGGCCGCGTTGGCGAGCGTTGATGCGCAGTTGGCGGTCAAGGCGCCCTCGTGGAACAAGCTGTCCCGTGAGAGGGTCGCCGAGTTGGTCGACTGGATGGTCATCGCCGCCGACCCCGAGGCGATCCGGGTCGCCAAACAGGCCGATGCCGATCGCCACATCGCGGTGCGCCCCGGCGCCAACGGGACCGCCGAAATCTATGGCCAGGTCCGCGGCCCGGACGCCGCGGTCTTCGACACCGCGTTAGACGAACTAGCGGCCACGGTGTGCCCCGATGATCCACGCACCCACAAACAGCGCCGCACCGACGCACTGACACCGCTGGCCGCCCGCGCAATGAACATGGCGTGTCTGTGCGGATCCCCGGACTGCCCCGCCACCGCCGAGGTGCCCTCGAGTCCGATGGTGATCAATGTGATCGCCGAGGCCGCCACCGTCGACGGCACCAGTAGCAAGCCGGGGTATCTGCCCGGCTACGGCGCCGTCCCGGCGGCCACGGTCGCCGAGTTGGCCAACAGCGCCTCGGTGCGCCCGATCCCGAGTGCGAAAGACCTAGTTGCTGAACCCCATTACCGCCCGTCGGCGGCACTGACGCGGTTTGTTCAGTCCCGGGATCTGACGTGCACGTTCCCCGGGTGTGATCAGCAGGCGGTGGGTTGCGATATCGACCACAGCGTGCCCTACCCGCACGGCCCGACTCATCCCTCCAACACCGGGCTCAAATGCCGCATCCATCACCTACTCAAAACCTTCTGCGGCTGGCGCGATCGCCAACTGCCCGACGGCACCATCGAGTGGACCTCACCACGCGGGCGCACCTACACCACCGCACCGGCCGGCGCCCGCTTCTTCCCCCAACTCGGCCAACCCACCGAAACACTGACCCTGCTCAACAGTCCACCGCCCGACCCGAACCGCGACCTGGCCATGCCCAAACGCAAACGCACCCGAACCCAAGACCGCCAATACCGCATCGACTACGAACGCGGCCTCAACCGCGCCCGCTACGAAGCCGACCCACCACCGTTCTGAGTGGTTGGCGCGTCGAGGAAGGCTTCTTTGATCTCCTTGGGCCCGAACGGCCAGGTGTCTTCGGCCTTGGCGTAGATCAAGAACGCGATGGCGCCCACCACGATCCAGCCCAGCGACAGCCCGATCGACAGCCAGCTGGCGGAGACGTAAATGTAGAACCACCCCACAAACGCGATGATCGTCGGCAGCGGATACAGCCATTGCCGGTATGGGCGAACAAGATTCGGCTGGCGAACCCGCAGTACGACGATCGCGGCGACCTGAGCCAACGATTGGATGAGCACCAGCGTTGCAACGGCAGCGTTGATGATGGTGGTCAGCGTGAACAGCGAACCGATCATCGTGATCGCGCCCATCGTGAGCACACCCGCGGTGGGCAGGTTCAGCTTGGGATGAAGCTTGCCGAACACCGGCAGGAATACCTTGTCGCGGGCGGCTTCGAACGGGACGCGCGAACCGCCGAGCAATCCGGCGAAAACCGAACCGATGGCCGCGATCACGATCAGCGCGGTGATCGCTTGCGCGACACCGGATCCCCACGCCTGTTCCAGCACCGTGGACGCGACCGACGTGGCGCTCTTCAACTCGTCCAGCGGCACTGAACCGAGTACACCGATCTGCAGCAGGAAGTACAGGCTCATGATGCCGAGGATCGAGAAGACGATCGACCGTGGGATGTTGCGGCCGGGATCGCGGATCTCGGCGCCCAGGTAGGCCGTCGTGTTGTAGCCGAGGTAGTCGTAGATCGCAATGATCAAGCCGGCGCCCAGTCCTGCCCAGAACGTGCCATGGCTGCCGAACGCGCCCGGCGTGAATGCGAACGCCTGCGCTCCGCTGAAGTGGCTGAACGCCGCGACGATGGTGCTGAGCACCGCGATCAGCATGACAACGAACAGTGCCGTCGTGAGCTTGCCGATCTGCCCGATCTTGCGGAACAGCGCCACCATGATCAGCAGCGTGATGCCGACTCCGATGATCTTGCCCAGCGCGGTGTTCCCGGACGCATCAGTCACGCCGGGTATCAGGTAGCCCAGGTACTGGACCAGCCCGATGATGCCCGTCGACATGATCAGCGGAATGAAAAGGACTGCGCTCCAGACGAATAGGAACGGCGCCAACCGTCCGGTCCGGTACTGAAATGCCTCGCGCAGGTAGATGTAGGTACCGCCGGCACCGGGCATGGCGGCGCCGAGTTCGGCCCAGATGAGGCCGTCGGCCAGCGCCACGATGGCCCCGATGATCCAACCGAACATCGCCTCCGGCCCGCCGATGGTCGCGACCATCGCCGGGATCGTGACGAACGGACCGATGCCGCACATCTGCGTCATGTTGATGGCCGTGGCCTGCAACGGCCCGATCTTGCGTTCGAGCGCCGGCTGACCGGACACCGACACGGAGTCGAGGGATGGGGAACTCACGAGATCCTCCTAAACACTTTGTTAGGAAAGTTTCTTAACATACTATCGGCGGGTCTGGAAGAGTCGGTTTGTAAATTCCCTGCGACTGGAACGGAGACGGTCACGGTGGTGGGTCAAGCCGCGCCGCAGGCGGGCACGCCGGCGAGCATGCGGGCACTGAACCAGCGACTGGTGTTGGAGCGACTCCGGGTGCATGGCGAAGCAACCCGTCCTCAGATCGCCAACGACACCGGCCTATCGAAACCAACAGTCGGTCAGGCGCTGCTGGATCTGGAGCAGCATGGCCTGGTGCGCGCGATCGGACGAAGCACCTCGGGTCCCGGGCGCGCCGCGGTCATCTACCAAACCGCCCCTGACGCCGGACATATCGTGGGTGTCGACATCGGGCGTCGCGTGATCCGGGTCGCGGTCGCCGACCTCGACGGCACGGTCGTCGCCAGGGTTGATCAGCCGAACCAGAGCCGCTCTGGCGCTATGTTGCAGCGCACCGCATGCGAATCCGTCGAGCGTGCAATCGCCGACGCCGGGCTGAAGCCCGACGGCATCGTCGTCACTGTGGTTGGCACACCGGGCATTCCCGACGTCAGTGCCGGAACCGTGCACCGCTCGCCAAATCTGCCCGGTTGGGAACGCCGCGGACTCCTCGGCCAGTTGGTCGACGCGCTCGGCGCGGCGGGCTCCGAAGTGATCGTGGAGAACGACGCGAATCTCTGCGTGGTCGGTGAGCACGCGCGCGGCGCCGCGCAGGGCGTCGACGTCGTCGCGTGCCTGACGGTCGGCACCGGCATCGGAATGGGCCTGCTGCTCAACGGAAAACTCTTCCGCGGCGCGCACGGCGCCGCAGGCGAGATCGCGGATCTACCGTTCGACAGGGTGCCCGCGGGGGTGGCGCAACACCGACCGGGACCGGTGGAGACCGCGGCCGCGGCAGAGGCGGTGGTTTCGGCCGCCAACGAGGCCGGCTTGAAGCAGGTGCGCTCTGCGAAGGCGGTCTTCGACCTGGCTCGCGAAGGCGATCAGCTGGCCATGCAGGTCGTCGCGGAGGAAGCCGCCAAACTCGCCCATGTGGTTTCGATCGTCACCGCGGTCCTCGACCCCGGTCTTGTCGTGCTGACAGGCGGCATCGGCCGCAACGCCGACCTGCTGGCCGGGCCGATGCGCCGCGAGTTGGCCCAGAAGATCCCTGTCGTCCCCGACATCGTCGGAGGCCATCTCGGCGCGGATGCCGTCCTCGTCGGCGCGATCGCGTCGGCGAAGAACACCGCGTGGGACCTGGTCTTCGACCGCCGGGTACGCAAAACCGCGAGTGGGGAATAGCCAATGGAAGTCGTCATCAGGAATCACGAAACGCAGTGCGGCGCAACTGCAGCCGACATCATCGCCGACGCGATCACCTCGGGTGCTGCGACGCTGGGGCTGGCCACCGGCTCATCGCCATTGTCGGTCTACCGCGAGCTGATCCGCAGGCATCGCGAGGAGGGCCTCAGTTTCGCCGACGCACAGGCGTTTCTGCTCGACGAGTACGTCGGCTTGCCGCCTAGCCACCCGCAGTCCTACGCACATGTCATCCGCACCGAGTTCACCGACCACGTCGACATGGATTCCGAGCGGGTGCACAGCCCCAACGGCGTCGCCGACGACATCTTCGCCGCCGCAGAGGAATACGATGCGCTGATTCGCGACTTCGGCCCGGTCGACGTTCAACTGCTCGGCATCGGCGGCAACGGCCACATCGGATTCAACGAACCGGGATCGTCGTTGCGCTCGCGCACCCGGGTCAAGACCTTGACCGAGCAGACACGGCGCGACAACGCCCGATTCTTCACCGGCATCGACGAGGTGCCACGGCATGTCATCACTCAAGGTCTCGGAACCATCTGCGACGCGCGCCATCTTGTGCTGATCGCGACCGGCGGCCATAAGGCTGAGGCCATCGCGGCCGCCGTCGAAGGTCCGTTGACCGCGAGTTGCCCGGCGTCCGTGCTGCAGCTACACCCACACGTCACGGTAGTGGTCGACGAGGCCGCCGCCGGTCAGCTCAAGAACGCCGACTTCTACCGGTATGCGCTGAAACACAAACCGCCCCAACAGAAGTACTGAGCCATTCAGTCCAGGAAGCCATGCAGCAGTGCGGCCGAACCCGCGACGTGCGCACGCATCGCCGCGGCCGCACCGTCACCGTCGGCGGCCAGTATCGCGACGACGATCGCCTCATGCTGTTCGTCGGAGTGCGCGATATTGCGGGGCAACAACGGAATCTGGTCCAGCAGTCCGTTCAGTCGCATCCGGTTCTCGGCAACCAGCGGAACCAACGACGGCGAGCCTGCCGCCTCCGCGATCGCCAGGTGCAGCCGCGAATCCAGCCGACGGTAGTCGTCCGGCGGCGCACCGCGGACATCGGTCATCCGCGACCACAACACTTCCCGCTCCGCCGCGGTCAGCGTGCGGCTGGCGGCCATCCGCGCCGCCCCGACCTCGAGAATTTCACGCAGCCGCAGCGCGTCGTCGATTTCGTCGCGGGTGACACGCGGGGTTTCGGTGTGCCGAGGCAACGCGTCGGCCAGGAAAGTGCCGCCGTACCGTCCCCGGCGCGAAACCAGGTAGCCCGCGTCAGCCAATGACTTGATGGCTTCGCGGACCGTGTCACGGCTTACTCCCAACCGCGAGGCCAATTGTCGTTCGGGCGGAAGTGATTCGCCCGGCTGCAGCACACCGAGCCGGATGGTCTGCAGCAGCCGTTCGACGGTGTCCTCGAAGGGGTTCCCGGGCCGCACCGGGCGCAGCAATGCCTCGCTGGCCAATGGGACGTCCGGGTCGGCGGTCATTAGATCGGCGTGACGTAGTGGCCGCTGATGCCACCGTCGACCAGGAAGGTGGCCCCGGTGATGAACGACGAGTCGTCGCTGGCCAGAAATGCGACCGCGGCCGCCAATTCCTCCGGTTCGGCGAACCGGCCCATCGGCACGTGCACCAGGCGACGCGCCGCACGCTCGGGATCCTTGGCGAACAGCTCCTGCAGCAGCGGGGTGTTCACCGGTCCCGGACACAGCGCGTTGACCCGGATCCCGCTGCGCGCGTACTGAATTCCGAGCTCGCGCGACATCGCCAGCACCCCGCCCTTGGACGCCGTGTAGGAGATCTGCGAGGTCGCCGATCCCATCACAGCGACGAACGAGGCGGTGTTGATGATCGAGCCCTTCTTGGCGGGCACCATGTAGCGCAGCGCCGCCCGGCAGGACAGGTAAACCGACTTGAGGTTGATGTCCTGCACCTTCTGCCACGCCGGCAACTCGGTGGTCTCGATGACGTCGTCGTCGGGCGGCGAGATGCCCGCGTTGTTGAACGCGATGTCGACCGAGCCGTACGTGTCTGCGGCGGTGTCGAACAGGTTGTCGACGGCCGCTTCGTCCGAGACATCAACGGGGACAAACAATCCGTCGAGCTCGTCAGCCGCGGCCTTGCCGGCCGTCGGGTCGATGTCACCGACCACGATTCGCGCGCCCTCGGCGTGCATCCGCCTGCCGGTGGCCAGGCCGATGCCTCCGGCCCCGCCGGTGATCACCGCAACCTTGCCTGCCAGTCGTTGGGTCAAGTCCATCTAGCTATCTCCGATCGCGTAAAAGACGTTCTTGGTTTCGGTAAACGACAGTGGCGCGTCGGGGCCGAGCTCGCGACCCAATCCGGACTGCTTGAACCCGCCGAACGGCGTGTTGTAGCGCACCGACGAATGCGAATTCACCGACAGATTGCCGGATTCCACGGCGCGCGACACCCGAAGCGCCCGCGACAGGTTGTCGGTCCAGATCGATCCCGACAGGCCATAGGGGGTGTCATTGGCAAGCGTGATCGCGTCGGCCTCGTCCTCGAACGGCAGCACCGTCACCACCGGGCCGAAGATCTCTTCGGTGACGGTGCGGTCGGTGCGCGACGGCGTCAACACCGTCGGAGGGAACCAGTAACCCGGGCCGGACGGCGCATCGCCGCGGAACGCAACCGGTGCGTCGTCGGGTACATAGGAGGCCACGGTGGTCCAATGCGGTTTCGACACCAGTGGACCCATCTCGGTCTTCTTGTTGCGCGGGTCGCCGACGACCACGCCCTTGACGGCAGGCTCGAGCAGTTCCATGAAACGGTCATAGACGCTGCGCTGCACCAGTATTCGGGACCGCGCGCAGCAGTCCTGCCCGGCGTTGTCGAACACCCCGTACGGCGCGGTGGCCGCGGCCTTCTCCAGATCGCAGTCGTCGAACACGATGTTGGCGCTCTTGCCGCCGAGTTCCAGCGTGACCCGCTTGACCTGGGCCGCGGCACCGGCCATCACCCGGGTGCCGACCTCGGTCGACCCGGTGAACACGATCTTGCGGATGTCGGGGTGGCTGACGAAGCGCTCCCCCACCACCGAACCCTTGCCCGGCAACACCTGGAACAGGTCGGCAGGCAGACCGGCCTGCACAGCGAGCTCGCCGAGCCGGATCGTGGTCAGCGGCGTCCACTCCGCCGGCTTGACCAGGACCGCGTTACCCGCGGCAAGCGCGGGCGCGAACCCCCATGAGGCGATCGTCATCGGGAAATTCCACGGCGTGATCACGCCGACGACACCCAGCGGCTCGTTGAACGTGATATCGAGCCCGCCCGCTACCGGAATCTGCTTGCCGGACAACCGCTCCGGAGTCGCCGAATAGTACTGCAACACATCGCGAACGTGGCCGGCCTCCCACTCGGCATTGCTGATCGGGTGCCCGGAGTTGGCGACCTCCAGCTGCGCGAGCTCGTCGACGTGCGCGTCGACCGTTGCAGCGAACGCCCGCAGCGCGCCCGCCCGCTCGGCGGGGGCCAGCCGCGCCCACTCGCGTTGTGCCGACTTGGCGCGGGCCACCGCATCGTCGACTCCCGCCTCATCGGTCTGCTCGACGGTGCGCAGTACCTCTTCGGTGGCCGGGTTGATCAATTCGCTTGCAGTCACGCGTTCACTTTCTCCTCGGCGTATACGGCGGCCGCCTGCACCACCGCTGCGAACAGTCGCAGGTCATCCAGGCGCTCCTCGGGATGCCACTGCACCGCCAAAACGAAGTCCTCGCCGGGGATTTCGACACCCTCGATGACGCCGTCCGAATCCTGGGCCGACACGATCAGGCCGTTGCCCAACTTGTCGATGGCCTGGTGGTGATAGCACTGCGCGTCCGACGACTCGCCGATCAGCGAGGCCAGCCGGGTTCCCGGCACAGTGCGCACTGCCGAGGTGGCGAACACCGCGTTGCCCTGCTGGTGGTGTGTGTGCCCGATGACGTCGGGCAGATGTTGGTGCAGCGTCCCGCCCAGCGCGACGTTGATCACCTGTGCCCCGCGACAGATTCCCAACACAGGAATGCCCCGCCGGATCGCCTCGCCGACCAAGGCGAACTCCAGTGCGTCCCGCATGCGGTTATCGGCCACCGCCTCATCTGTAGCCGGATGTGGTTGCTGCCCATAGCTTTCCGGACCGACATCCCGGCCCCCGGTGACGATCAACCCGTCCAGTCCGTCGAGGATCCGCGATGCGATCTCGCCATCGACGGGCTGCGGCGGAAGCAACGCCGCAATGCCGCCCGCCAGGTTCACCCCTTCGATGTAGATCGCAGGCAGGAAGCTGGCCCGCACATCCCACACCCCGGTCTGCGCCTGCTGCAGGTAAGTCGTCAACCCGAGAACGGGTCTAGAGCCGCTCAAAACCACGCACCCTTTCCCAATCCGTCACCGCCCCGTTGAACGCGTTCAGCTCGATCCGTGCGTTGTTCAGGTAGTGCTCGACCACGTCGTCGCCGAAGGCCTCACGGGCCACCTCGGACTTGCCGAACAGCGCCGCCGCTTCGGCCAGCGTCGTGGGCAGCCGCTCCGCGCCCGACGTATACGCGTTGCCCTCCAACGCTTCCGGCAGGTCGAGTTCGCGCTCGATGCCGTACAGCCCGCCCGCGATCAGCGCCGAAACGGCGAGGTACTGATTGACGTCGCCGCCGGGCGCCCTGTTCTCCATCCGCATGCCGTAGCCGTGGCCGACGACCCGCAGCGCACAGGTCCGGTTGTCGAGGCCCCACGCGATCGCGGTCGGCGCGAAGCTGCCCTCCACGAATCGCTTGTAGGAGTTGATGTTCGGTGCGTATAACAGCGTCAGCTCGCGCATCGTCGCCAGCTGCCCGGCGATGAAGCTGCGGAACATCGGCGACATGCCGAGCTCGTCATCTGAGTCGGCGAACACCGCAGCGCCGTCGTCGCCACGCAGCGAGATGTGGATGTGGCAGCTGTTGCCTTCACGCTCATCGAATTTGGCCATGAAGGTCAGGCTCTTGCCGTGCTGATCGGCGATTTCCTTGGCGCCGTTCTTGTAGATCGTGTGGTTGTCGCACGTGACGCGCGCGTGGTCGTAGCGGAATGCGATCTCCTGCTGGCCGTAATTGCACTCGCCCTTGACGCCTTCGCAATACATGCCCGCGCCGTCCATCCCCACCCGGATGTCGCGCAGCAGCGGCTCCATCCGGGTCGACGCGAGCATCGCGTAGTCGACGTTGTAATCGGTGGCCGGGGTCAGCCCGCGGTAACCCTTCGCCCAGGCTTCGCGGAAACCGTCGTCGAACACGATGAATTCCAGCTCGGTGCCGACGTAGGGCACCAGTCCCCGCTCGGCGAGCCGGTCGATCTGGCGGTTGAGAATGCTGCGCGGCGCCTGGGTGACGGGGTTGCCGTCGGTCCAGGACAGGTCGGCCATCACCATTGCGGTGCCGGGCAGCCACGGCAGCAGCCGCAAAGTGGTGAAATCGGGCGTCATCACCATGTCGCCGTAGCCGGTCTCCCAGCTCGAGATCGCATAGCCGTCAACCGTGTTCATATCGACGTCGACGGCGAGCAGATAGTTGCAACACTCGGCGCCGTGGGCGGCGACATCCTCGACGAACAACCGGGCCGACACCCGCTTGCCGGTCAGCCTGCCCTGCATGTCACAGAAGGCGACGATGACGGTGTCGATGTCGCCTGCGGCCACCAGCGACTCGAGCTCGGATTGCGACAGCATGCCAGTCATGACGAGAAGTCAACCATTAGAAACCGCATCTCGCCTGCCTGACCTTGGACATTTACCGAATTCTCACCCTAAAGGTAGGGCATCAGACCATTAGAATTCAATAACGCTGCTCAGACCGTCGTCGATGAGGGGGCAGTGCGCACCGTGTTGGCCCTCCGGTTGATCCGGACGTCGAAGGCTTCGGACACATGCCACTCCCGTGACAGCATGACCGGAGTGCCGTCGCGGCCGTAGTCGACCTCCTCGATGTAAAGCAGCGGTCTGCCCCGCCGCACACCGAGCACCTTCGCGGTCTGGCCGGTGCTTGCGACTGCGCGAAGCGTCGCGGTGGCGTGGTCCGCGGCGTGGCCGCAGGCGCTCAGCAACGCGAACAGCGACGGGTCCAGGTTCTGCAGATCGAGCTCGGTGCGCAGCAGTCGCGCCGGGATGCGATCGAGCGAGTAGATCACGGGCTGCTCGTCGGCGGTACGCACTCGTTCGACCGCCAATACGGTCTCCCCCGGTTCGAGTTGAAGTGGTGCATCGTCGAGCCCACCCGGCTCGAAGGCCGCTTGCAGGATGCGCATGCCGGCGCGGGCACCGGCCGTCTCGATCATCGCCAGGTAGCTCAGCGTCGCGTCGAGTCCGTGCGGCATGCGCTGACGCTCGGTGACGTAGCTGCCCGATCCACGACGACGGCTGACGTATCCGGCCTCGACCAGTCCACGCACCGCTTCTCGCACCGTCGCGCGAGATACGTTGAAACGCTTGGCGAGTTCGCCCTCGCTCGGCAACTTGGCTCCCGGCTGCAACTGCGAACTGGAGATCTCCTCCAGCAACTCGTCACGCAGCCGATCGGCGAGCAGAGTACGGCCGGACACGCTACAAAGCCTACGTCCGGCCCTCGCGTGCGGCACCCGCGGTCGTCGCCTCCATGACGTAGCGAACCTGGTCCACCACCGACGGCGCACCGGGCAACAACCCGTCGAAGATGGCGCTGCCGATGGTGAAGCCCCACGCCCCCGCGTCGCTGACCGCGAGCACTCGGTCGATGGTCGCGATCGATCCCGCGACGATCACCGGGCCACTCGAGCGCCCCACCACTTCACGGATCAGCTGCTCGTGATCGGCGCTCGGATGGCGATACGCCAGCAGGTCGAGCCCGCTGACGTGGTCAAGCGCGGTGAGCCGTGCGGCATCGCCTGCGATTTCGTCGATGCTGCCGAGCAGCACGCTCGGATGGTCGACGACCTTGCCAGGGAACGGGCAGTACCGCACGCCATCCGGCAGCAGACCGGCCGCGTCTGCCGCGTGGGTGCCTCCGAGCACCCAGTCCACGCCCGCTGCGGCCGCCGCGTTCAGCGATGCCAGCTCGTCTTCCTTGCTGGTCGAGACCACCTCCAACATCACCTCGAAGCCCGTGTCGTGGGCCAGCGCGGTGAGCTCCCGCTGCCGTGCGGCATCCGCGCCGACGTCCTTGAAGCCGATGTAGCGCAGCCCGGTGTCGGCCAACTGCGGCACCACCTCGGCGGCGTTTTCGATGGTCCGGTCACCGTGGGTGAGCATGAACACGAATTCAGACACGGCAGCGCTCCTATTCCATTGCTTTCGCGGCGTCGGCCACGATCGACCGCGCCGTCTCGTCCGACCACACGCCGAGCACGTCGGCGAGGTCCGCGATCGAAATCCGTTCCCGCAGCAGGTGGGAATTCCGCAGCGCCCAGAACAACAGGTCGTCGTCATAGCCTGCGCCCAGATCTTCCGCCCGGGTGGGCAGGCCGCTCGCGTGGCTGATCTCGTCGAACTGTTCCGGTGAGGACAGTCGCAGCGACCGGGCAAAGCCATCCCACTCCGAAACCACCGACTCGAGCTCGGATCGATTCGCCAGCAACCAGTCTCGTTTGGCCGAATACGCCGTCCAGCACTCTTCGGCGGTCTGCGGGTCGAATTCGGCGAATGCCCGACTCACGGCGTCGCGGCTCTTCTCTTCGTCGGGTATCCGCACCTTCGCATCGCCAGACCGGATCGTGGCATCGACGAGTTGCCAGACCCGAACGGCCAGCCGGGTCGCGACCGTGACCTGCATGCCGTGCGCCGCGGCAGGACGGCCCTGGCGACTGCGTGCCATTTCCATCAAATGCGAGACCGCATGCTCGGTACCCGAGGCAGGCGCCGTCGAACCGACTATCCCCATCGACAATCCGCTTGCCGCCAGAAGCCGGGCCAGATCGGCGATTCCGCCGGGCTCGGCGTCACGCGCCGCCCTGGCAAGCCTCGGCAGCACCGGGTTGGCACCGAGGATGTCCTCGACGACCGCTGCGTTGTACGGCGGTCCGTGGCCGAGCCGGGCGGCCAGCCGCCACTCGGCGACCGCGTTGGGGACCGTCGAAAGATCGCCAACCCCGGCGAGATTCAATTGCCATGGCGCCGAGGCGAGGATATCGGTGTCGGCGACCAGCACGTCGGGCCACCTCGACTGCACCGTTCGCTTCGCCCCTGCGATGACGAGCACACTGCGGTCAGCGATGAAACCGTTGATACTGCAAGCGGTTTGGACGGCGACGTGATGGTTGCCGGTGCGCTGTGCGGTGACCTTGGCGATGTCGGTGAGCGTGCCGGACCCGACCGAGATCAGCAGCCGGCGCTCCCCCACTTCGGCGACGGCCCGCTCGACGGTCACCTCGTCGGCCCTGACCGTTCCCGCGCCGAGCTGAACCACCCGGCAGCCGAGCCGGCCTGCAAGCCGCTCCACCACCGGCCCGGCCGGGGTGCGATACGGCGCGCCGTCGCTGAGGATCAGCGGATCCCTTCCGATGAATCTCTCGACGCTGTCCGCAATCGCGCCGTCCAACACCGACGCGCCGACCCGGACATCGACATTGGGCAGGCCGTCGTGGCCGTCGGCGCGCAGCGTCGACAACAGCGATGCCGGATCGGGGACGGTGATCACGTTGGCCCAGCCGATGAACGAGGCTGCGCCAACGCCGATTCCACGGCATCGAAGGCAGCGAGGTAGCGGCGGTAGGCCTCCGCGTAGGTCTTGGTGGCCTCCGGCTCGGGCTCGATCGCGGCCGGAGCGAGCCGGACGGCGACCGATGCTTCGGCGAAGTCAGCGAAGAATCCGCTGCCGACGCCTGCGACCATCGCAGCGCCCACGGCGGTGGCCTCCTCGGTGAGCACCCGGCGCACCGGTCGCCCGAGCACACTGGCCTTGATCATCGCCCACAGGTTGTCGCGGGCGCCGCCGCCGACGATCCGCACCTCGCCGCGACCGAGACCCAGCGCGTCGAGGCGTTCGACGATGTCGCGCAACGCAAATGCGCAGCCTTCCAGTACTGCGCGGGCGACGTGAGCCGGGGTGTGGTTCATCGCAAGGCCGAGCAGCGCGCCGCGCATCTGGTCATTCCACCGCGGTGCCGTGGCCCCCGACAGGGCAGGCAGGAACAACACGCCTTCACTGGCGGGCGGCGCCTTGCACGCCAACGGAAACACCTCTGCCTGCGGCATGCCGAGCACGCCGGCAAGCCAGAGGGTGCTTCCGCCGCTGACGAATCCGGGATTCTCGATCAGCCATGCGCCGGGAACCGCGTGGCCGTGCGTCTCGACCAGACCGAGCGGGTCGCGCACCGGCGTCGCCGAAACCGTCGTCACCGGTTCGGCGGTGCCGGTGACGTCGACGACGACGCCGGCCTCGATCGCGCCTGCCCCCACCGATGCGGCGTGCTCGTCACCGGTGCCGACGACCACCACGCATTCCGCGGGCAGGCCGAACGCTGCGGCGATGCCCGGCAATAGCGTGCCAACCACGTCGGTGGAGCGGCGCACCGGGGCGAACATGGACGGATCCAGATCGGCTGCGGTGCAAAGCGATTGGTCGAAGCAGCCGCGGGTGACGTCATACATCATCGTTGACGACGCATTCGCGGCGTCCTGGGCGTGAGAACCGGTCAGGCGATGCAGCAGATACGACCCGACGGGCGCCAGCGTCGCGGTGCGCTGCCAGACCTCGGGTTCGTGGTCGCGGATCCACATCATCTTCGGTGCGCTGTGCGAGGCGTCGGCCACCAGGCCCGTTCGCTCGGCCAGCGCCTCCTCCCCGACCGCAGCGACCAGCCGGTCGCACTGCTCGGTCGCGCGTTTGTCCAGCCAGATGATGGCCGAACGCAGCGGCTCGCCATTGACGTCGCAGGCGACGATGCCGTCGACCTGGCTGCCGAGACCCATCGCAACGACCCGGGAAGGATCGACGCCGTCCATTGCCGTCCGTACGGCGTCTTGCAGTGCAGCGCAATAACTCTGGGGGTCCTGCTCCGCCCAGCCGTCGTGCAGGTGCGTCATGCTCAGCGCTGCCGACCCGGTGGAGACGACGTCGCCTGCCTCGTCGACGAGGACGACCTTGATGCTCTGCGAGCCGACGTCGACTCCCAGCACTAAAGACACGGCTGTCCTCAGCTCACGGCGAGCGGGTCGGCGTCTCGTCGGCCGCGATCTGGGTCGCGGACATCGTGCCGTAGCCCTCCTTTTCCAGGTTCACGCCGTACTGCCCATGCGAAAGCGCGAACTCCTCTTCAGGTGAGAGCACCAGCTTGTGCCGGCCCACGATCCCGAAGTACAGCAGACCGATCACGAAATAGATCAGTGTTCCGACGACACCGGGCCGATAGTCCGGATTGAAGAACAACGAGACCAACGCGACGAGCGCAATGAAAGCGGCGACGGCCGCACCCCCGACGCCCCACGGACTGCGGTATGGCCGTTCGATGTTCGGCAGCTTGCGCCGCAGCATGATGAACGCGGTGCACTGCATGAAGTACGAGATCACCGCACCGAAGACGGCCATGTACAGCAGTGCACCGACGATCTTTCCGGCGAGGGCATTCTCGCTCTGGCCGAGCAGATACATCAGCCACACGAGCAGGAACCCGACAACCGCTCCCGCGATCAACGCGACGTACGGCGTATTCCGCTTCGGGTGTGTTATCGAAAGGACCTGCGGGAAATAGCCTGCGCGCGAAAGCGAATACGTGTTGCGCCCGTAGGCGTAGATGATCGTGAAGAAGCTCGCGATCAACCCGATCAGCCCGATCGTGGCGAGAATCGCGGCCCCGGTGCCTTCGCCGAAGACCGCCTTGAACCCGTCGAACAACGGGGTCGCCGACGTGCCGATGCTCGCTGCGCCACCCCCGACACCGGTATTCAGGAACAAAGTCAGCACGGCGAACAGCACCAGCGTGTTGAGACCCCAGATCGTGGCACGCGGGATGTCGCGCTTCGGATCGTGCGACTCCTCGGCGGCCAGCGGCAGTTCCTCGATCGCCAGGTAGAACCAGATCGCGAACGGCAAGGCCGGGAAGATGCCCCAAAGTCCCTTGGGCAGGAAGCTGTTTCCGCCCTCGTCCGGGGGGATGTTGGTGAGCAGGCCGAAGTCGAACTTGCCCGAGAAGAGCACGGCGAGGAAGAAGAACCCGAGGATGCCGAGCGCCAGCAACGTGATCACCACGGTGAACCGCATCGTGATCTCGATGCCCATGATGTTGATGCCGACGAAGATGATGTAGAAGACCGCCGCCCACAGCACCGGACTGTTCCACCACCCGTCGGCACCGGCCAACTCGAAAACGATGTCGTGGGACAGGAAGCCCATGGCACTGACGACCACCGCGGGTGTGATCACGTATTCCATGTTCTCGGCAAGGCCGGTCACGAATCCGCCCCACGGTCCCATCGCCGACCGGGAGAAGGAATAAGCGCCACCTGTGTGAGGCAAGGCGGGTGACATCTCGGCGATGCTGTAACACAGGCCGTAGTACATGACCGTGATGATGACGCCCGCGATGAGCAGGCCGCCGAACCCGCCGGCGTCCAGACCGACGTTCCAGCCGTAGAAATCTCCGGAGATGACGGCGCCGACACCGAGCGCCCACAGCGACCAGAACGCGGCGTGACGGCGCAGCTTGCGCCGTTCGAAGTAACCGTGTTCTGCGTCCCGATAGGTGACCGATCCGACTGCCCGCTTGTTATCCGCCATGGCGGCCTCCTCGGCAATTGGCCAAAGTTGTCAGACAACTTGGACAATAATGACGGTGAATCCCCACGTCAATATCGAGACGGAGACAGTTCGGAAACAGCCGAAATACCAGCTAGCTGCCCCGCCGGGCCACCTGCGGGGAAGTTTTACGCGGCCGTCATCTCCAAAGGTAGGACGCCAGACCAATAGCGGCCTATTGTCTCCTACGGAACTGCGCTGTCCCCATCGGTGAAGGAGAACCGTCGTGCCAGAGGGCCATGAGCATTTGAATGACGACGAGCAGCATCTCGCCAAGCTCGGTTACGTGCAGGAGTTGTCGCGGTCGTGGTCGGGCTTCTCCAACTTCGCCATCTCGTTCTCGATCATCTCGATCCTGGCGGGCTGCTTCACCTCATTCGGCCTCGGCTGGAACAACGGCGGCCCCGCGGCGATCGCATGGGGCTGGCCACTGGTTTCGGCGTTCATCCTCGTCATCGGGCTGTGCATGTCGGAGCTGGTGTCGGCATACCCCACCTCGGGTGGAATCTATTGGTGGGCAAGCAAACTCGGCGGGGCGAAGGCCGGCTTTTACACCGGCTGGCTGAACCTGATCGGGTTGATCGCCATCCTGGCATCGGTCGCGTACGGCTGTGCGACGTTCCTGGACCTGACGCTGAGCACCTTCAGTGAGAGTTGGGCCGCCGGCTACAGCCTGACCAGGGTGTTCTACATGTTCGTCGGCATCCTGGTGATCTCGGCGCTGATCAACATCTTCTCGTCGCACCTGTTGGCGGTCATCAACAACATCTCGGTGTGGTGGCACGTGGCAGGCGCCGCGGCCGTCATCCTGATCCTGTTCCTGATTCCCAAGCGGCACGCCAGCTTCAGCGACGTCTTCGCCACCACCGTCAACAACACCGGGATGTTCAACGGCGAGAAGGGCTTTGGCTGGCTGATCTTCGTGCTGCCGATCGCGGCGATCCTGACGCAGTACACGATCACGGGCTATGACGCGTCCGCGCACCTGTCCGAGGAGACCAAGAGCGCCGCCGACGGTGCGGCCAAGGGCATCTGGCGTTCGATCTTCTACTCGGCCATTGGTGGCTGGATTCTGCTGCTGTCATTCCTGTTCGCGGTCCAAGACGTGGACGCGGTGACCAAGGGCGGCGGCCTCGTGCAGGTCATCTTCGCGCAGGCCCTGGACAGCAAGTGGGTCGCCATCGTCTTGCTGATCTCGACCGCGGGCCAGTTCTTCTGCACGACCGCCTGCCAGACCAGTGCGTCGCGGATGTTGTTCGCGTTCAGCCGCGACCGGGCGGTGCCGGGTCATCAGCTCTGGTCGAAGGTGAGCTCGAACAAGATCCCCGCAAACGGTGTCATGGTCACCGCGTTGCTCGCCGGGATCATCACCCTGCCGGCCCTGAAGAACGTGGATATCAACGGAGCGCCGGCGCCGATCGCGTTCTACGCGGTGGTCTCCATCGGCGTCGTCGGGCTGTACCTGTGCTTCGCGGTGCCGATCTATTACCGGTGGAAGATGGGCGACTCGTTTGAGGTCGGTCGATGGAACCTGCGGGGGCACCACAAGTGGATGGCGCCCGTCGCGCTGATTGAGATCGCTATCACATCGCTGATTGCGCTCTTCCCGACATCGATCGGCGGCGTGCCGTTCGGCGGCAGCTTCGATTGGAAATTCGTCAACTACACCCCGCTGCTGGTCGGCAGCGTGTTGATCCTGCTGTGGATCTACTGGCACGCCTCGGTGAAGAACTGGTTCACCGGGCCGATCAAGCAGGTCGACGAGACGGGCGAACAGCTCGAGGGCGTGTCCTAGCCGCGGCGCAGAGGTTTGACAATCCTCGCCAGTGGGTAGGGTCGGCTGAGTGTGCGGAGCCGCTGGCGAGGTGCGTCTGGACGGTCGGACACCCGATGTTGCTGCCGTTTCGGCTATGGCCGAGGCGATGGCTCCCCGGGGTCCCGACGCCGCCGGAGTGTGGTCTCAGGGCCGGGTGGCGCTCGGCCACCGACGCCTGAAAATCATTGACCTGTCCGAAGCGGGCGCGCAGCCGATGGTCGATTCCGACCTGGGCTTGGCGGTCTGCTGGAACGGCTGCATCTACAACTACAAGCAGTTGCGGCGCGAACTGAGCGAGCAGGGCTATCGGTTCTTCTCGCACAGCGACACCGAGGTATTGCTGAAGGCCTACCACCACTGGGGCGATCGCTTCGTCGACCGCCTCTACGGCATGTTCGCGTTCGCGATCGTCGAGCGCGACAGCGGCAGGGTGGTGCTCGGCCGCGACCGTCTTGGCATCAAGCCGCTGTATCTCAGCGAGGATGCCAAGCGCATCCGGTTCGCGTCGTCGCTGCCCGCGCTGCTCGCGGGCGGCGATGTCGATACCCGCATCGACTCGGTAGCCCTGCACCACTACATGACCTTCCACTCCGTGGTCCCCGCGCCCCGCACGATCTTGCGTGGCGTGCGGAAGGTGCCGCCCGCGTCGCTGGTCGCCATCGAGCCGGACGGGCGCTGCACCACCACGACCTACTGGGAACCGGACTTCACGCCGTGCGACGACCGCGCCGATTGGTCCGAACGTGATTGGGAGGACGCGGTTCTCGAGGCGTTGCGGGTGGCCGTCGATCGCCGGTTGGTGGCCGACGTGCCCGTGGGGTGCCTGCTGTCGGGCGGCGTCGACTCGAGCCTGATCGTCGGCCTGCTCGCCGAGGCCGGCCAGCACGGGCTTGCCACGTTCTCGATCGGCTTCGAGTCCGTTGGCGGCGTCAAGGGCGACGAGTTCCGCTACTCCGACATCATCGCCGAGCGCTTCGGCACCGACCACCATCAGATCCGCATCGGCACCGATCGCATGCTGCCTGCGCTCGACGGCGCGATCGGCGCCATGAGCGAACCGATGGTCAGCCACGACTGCGTCGCCTTCTACCTGCTCAGCCAGGAGGTCGCCAAACACGTCAAGGTCGTGCAGTCCGGGCAGGGCGCCGACGAGGTGTTCGCCGGCTACCACTGGTATCCCCCGATGGCCGACGCCACCTCGGTCGAGGGGTCCGTTCGCAAGTATCGCGAGGCGTTCTTCGACCGCGATCCGGCCGGCTACCAGGCGCTTGTCGCACCGACCTATCTGGTCGACGGTGATCCCAGCGAGCAATTCGTCACCGAGCACTTCGCCAACCCCGGCGCCGCGACCGGTGTTGACCGCGCGCTGCGGCTCGACACCACGGTCATGCTGGTGGACGACCCGGTCAAGCGCGTCGACAACATGACCATGGCGTGGGGCCTGGAGGGCAGGGTCCCGTTCCTCGACCACGAGCTGGTCGAGCTGGCCGCCACCTGCCCGCCCGATTTGAAGACCGCACACGACGGCAAGGGTGTGCTGAAACAGGCTGCGCGCAAGGTGATTCCGGCCGATGTCATCGACCGCCCCAAGGGTTATTTCCCCGTGCCCGCGCTGACTCACCTGGAAGGCCCCTATCTGGACCTCGTCCGTGACGCGCTCTACGCGCCCGCCGCCAAGGAGCGTGGCCTGTTTCGGCCGGAGGCCGTCGACCGGCTGCTCGCCGACCCCAACGGCAGGCTCACCCCGTTGCGGGGCAACGAGCTTTGGCAGATCGCGCTGCTGGAACTGTGGTTGCAGCGCCACGGCATCGCCGGTGCCGCGGCATGACGGCGCTGGATCCCGACCATTCCGAGGCGATCACCCTCGGCCTGCACGATGCGTCGCCGCAGCACATGGTCGACGCCATGGCCGACGATGTCGTCGTCGAATTGGGTTGGGGGCGGCTGATTTTCGGTCAGACGTTCGCCGATCCACACAAGCTTGCCGAGGTGCTGCGGCACGAGGGGCAGGGCAGACGCGACATCTGCATGTACGCCCGCGAACCGCAGGTCCTCGTCGCGCTCGCACCCGCCGAATTGTTCATCGACCCGAGCCACACCTATCGGCTGCGGTTCTCCGATGACGAACCGGATGGCGCGCCAACCGGTTTCTCGGTGCGCACGCTGCAAGGCATCGAGGACGCCGACGCGATGAACCGCGTGTACCTGCAATGCGGGATGGTGCCCGCACCTGTCGATGTCATCTGGGACAACCATCTTCATCGCGATCCCGTCGACTATCTCGTCGCCGTCCGCGACGACGACGGGACCATCGTCGGCACCGTGACAGGCGTCGACCATCAGCGACTGTTCTCCGATCCGGAGAACGGCTCGAGCTTGTGGACACTGGCCGTCGACCCCACGTCGAGCCTGCCCGGCGTCGGCGCCGCCCTGACCCGCGCTCTCGCGGCGATATACCGTGACCGCGACCGGGCATACATGGATTTGTCTGTGGCGCATGACAATGCGGCAGCGATCGCGTTGTACGAGAAGCTGGGATTCACGCGTGTCCCGGTGATGGCGGTCAAGCGCAAGAACGCGATCAACGAACCGCTGTTCACTCACCCACCGGAGACCGTCGACGACCTCAACCCGTACGCCCGCATCATCGCCGACGAAGCCATGCGACGCGGTATCTGGGTGGAGGTGCTCGACGCCGAGGCCGGCGAGATGCGGCTGAGCCACGGCGGGCGCAGCGTCGTCACGCGAGAGTCGTTGTCGGAGTTCACTTCCGCGGTTGCGATGGCCCGGTGCGACGACAAGCGACTGACCCGGCGCCTGGTCGCCGAGGCCGGAATCGCCGTGCCGAAGGGCCGATTGGCCACCTTCGACGACGAAGACTACGCATTCCTCGAAGAGGTCGGCGACGTCGTGGTCAAGCCGACCCGAGGCGAGCAGGGCAAGGGCATCACGGTCGGCATCGACGGCCACGACGAACTCGACGCCGCCCTGGCCAGGGCCCGCGAACAACACCCGGACGTGCTCATCGAGCAGCGGGCACCCGGCGACGATCTTCGGCTGGTGGTGATCGACCACAAGGTGGTGGCAGCCGCGCTGCGGCGCCCGGCGGAAGTGATCGGCACCGGGCATCACACGGTCCGCGAGCTGATCGAGGCGCAGAGTAGGCGCCGGGCGGCGGCCACCGGCGGCGAATCCCGCATCCCCATCGACGAGGTCACCGAAGCGACGGTGGCCGAAGCCGGTTGGTCGTTTTCCGATGTGCTGCCCGAAGGCGTGCGGCTGCGTGTTCGCCGGACCGCGAATCTGCATCAGGGCGGCACCATTCACGACGTCACCGCCGAGGTGAACCCGGAATTGTGCGCGGTCGCGGTGACCGCCGCCGAGGCGATCGGCATCCCCGTGACCGGCATCGACCTGCTGGTTCCCGACGTCACCGGAGCCGACTACGTGTTCATCGAGGCCAACGAGCGGCCAGGCCTTGCCAACCACGAGCCGCAGCCGACCGCACAGGCGTTCGTCGACTTCCTGTTCCCCCAGAACCCCGGCCTGCCGCAGGCGTGGACGCCGGATCAACCGCCGCAGTAACCCGCTACCAGGTGCTGGTGCGCATCACGATCTCGGCGGCCAACTGTGCGGTCGACTCCTGGGCATTGCGCCTGCCGAGCAGATCGACCAGCCGGAAGTCGCCGTACACGTAGCGCTGGCTGGCCTTGGCGACGGCTCGCGCCGCAGGGGTGCTGACCAGGGCGGTCGTGTTCATCTCGACGGGCGGGCAGTGCTCGTCGCGGATCACGCCGGTGAGGTCGGCGACCCGCGGATGGCCGCGGTCGATCACCACCAGCCCGATGAACCGGTCCAGTCGGGTGGCGGCCAGCTCCCACGCCAGTTCGCCGCCGATGCGGTCGCCGACCAGCAGCGCCCAGCGCACATCGAGCGAGTCGAGGATGCCGACCACGGATTTGGCAGTCAGCCGCGGATCGGGGCCGATCACGACGGTCCGCAGCGAGGCCGTGTGCAGTCGCTGGCATATCGCCTCGTAGGCCGAGGGTGCGTGATGCGCTGCGCCGAGCACCACCACTACCGACCCCTTGTCGGGGCCTGCGACGTCGACAGGCACGGGAATCCCGTCGACGGTCACCATGGTGGGAGGCATTCGGTCACGCTACAGTGACCGACCGCGTTGGCGGGCGGATTTTCCCGGTCTCAACCCGTGCATCAGACGGCTTCGGCACGCTCGGCCTGCTTTGCCGCGATGTCCAGAAACGTCTGTGGCAGCGTGGCTTTGACGGTGATCGAGGGGTTCGGTGTCGCGAACACAACCCCGAAGACGGCCATCCGCCCGACGTTCTCGAACGAGAAATAGGCGCTGTTGCTCTGGTTGCCCAGCCGCATCGTCTGCTCGTACACGAGCGCGTCCGGGCGCGAGGTCTTGAGCCGGGTGGTCGTCATCGGGATGCCGGGTGTCGACGGGTCGAAGAACGTCTGGAACCGCGAACAGCGCTCGGCGGTCGCGGCCAACCGGTCGAGGTCCAACCGCGAGGTCAACACCGTCACCACCATCCGGGCGCCGTCGTAGGCCGCCACGTACTCGGCCGCGGCGCCAGGACCCCGCTCGGCCGTGTCTGCGATGGCGCGAGTCAGCCCGTCCGAGCAGCCTTCGGGGTCGGACAGCATGGCGGGTGGACCACCGGCGCCGTCGGACTGACCGGGCGACCTGGTGATGCGGTCGTATTGCACGCCAGGCGGGAAGTCCGCCGCGGTCAGCACCACTCGTTCCAGCGTGGCTCCGGGCCACGTCGGCGTGCCCGACACCACGTGTCCGCAGCCGGTGGCCAGCGTGACGAGCAGCGCCAGCACTGTTCGTCGCATCATGAAATCAGGCTACCGACGCTAGCGACAGGAATAGCCGCCGTCGACCGGCAGGCAGGCCCCGGTGACCATCGACGCGTCGTCGCTGAGCAGGAAGCAGATGGGAGCGGCGACCTCGTCTCCGGTGGCCCACCGACCGAGGGGCATCTGCTCCAGGAACCGGGGACCGACGTCCGGCCGTCCCCAGTACGAGGCCGACATGTCCGTCATGACCACCGTCGGGTTGACACTGTTGACCCGAATGTTGTGTCTGCCGAGTTCCAGTGCGGCCACGCGGGTGATGTTGTCCAGCGCCGCTTTGGACGAACCGTAGGAGATGTGGCCCGGCAACGCGACCAGGCTCGCTTGGCTGGACACATTCACGATCGACCCGCCAACACCGCGCTCGATCATGCCGGGCGTCGCGTGCTTGATGACCAACAGGCTTCCCCTGGCGTTGATACTGATCACCTTGTCGAATACCGCGATGTCGGTGTCTTGCGGCGTCGCGATCTCCCCGCCGAAGCCGCCACAGTTCACCACGCCCCACAGTTCGAGGCCCGCGACCGCGGATCGGATCTCGTCTTCCGAAGTCAGATCGAACGGAAGAGGCCGGGCGCCCGTCTCGTCACACAGCTTTGTCAGCTGCTCGACGTTGCGTCCGCCGGCATAGACCATCGCACCCCGATCGACCAGCCTGCGCACGGTCGCGGCTCCGATCCCACCGCTCGCGCCCGTCACCAGAACCCCGCGACCCGTGAAATCAGCCATACCAATGTCATACCCTGCTTGCTCGTGACCGGGAACGCGCTGCGAGTCGACGGGCTGTTACTCGACTGCGACGGCGTCCTCGTCGACTCGCACAACGCGGCGGCGGTCGCATGGAACCAGTGGGCGCGACGCTGGGCGCCGGGCTTCGACTTTCATCGCGATATCGAACACGGCAGGCGAATACGCGACGTCGTCGCCGAATTGGTAAGCGCCCCAAGCGATGTCGAAGCGGCCACCGCTGAGCTGATTCAGCTGGAGGTGGACAACGCCGCCGACGTAGTACCGATACCGGGCGCACGCGAACTGCTCGCGTCGATTCCGGCGGGGCGCTGGGCCGTGGTCACCTCCGGCGGTCGGGCCATCGCCACCGCACGCATGGCGTCGGCCGGTCTGGCGCCCGCCCACGTGCTGGTCACGGGCGAAGACGTCGAACGCGGTAAACCCTTCCCCGATCCCTATCTGCTCGCCGCCGAGCGCCTGGGCCTACCGCCCGAACGCTGTGCGGTGTTCGAGGACGCCCCCGCCGGCATCGCAGCGGCGCGCGCCGCCGGCGTCGAAACCATCGTCGGCGTCGGCACCGCAGCGGCCGCCGAGAATGTGACCGTCACGATCGCCGACCTGCGTGGTGTCCGCTTCGACGGACGGTGCCTGCGGGTGGATCAGCAGCTGGACTTGTAAGCCGCCGCGCCGCCGTCACCGTTGAGGTTCTGCTGCGTGATGATGGTGAAGCCGGTCTGCACCTTCTTGGTGTTCTGGCCGCCGTCCAAAGCGGAGACCGCCTCGTCGACACCGTATTTGCCGATGATTCCGGGCTCCTGCGCGACGAGCGCCTGCACGGTGCCGTCCCGCAGCGCCTGGATCTGGTTCGGGCCTGCGTCGAAACCGACGATCTTCACCTGACCGCTCTTGCCTGCCTGCTTGACGCCGGTCGCCGAGCCCTCGGCAGAGAAGATGTTCGTCGCGAACACCCCGATGAGGTCGGGGTCCTTCTGCAGCTGCGCACCGATGAGTTGTGCTGCCGTCGCCGGGTCGTCGTGGCTGTACTGCACGCCGACGTAGGTGAATTTGCCGTCGGCCTTGACCGCGTCCTCGAAGCCCTTCGCCCGCGCGTCGGTGGTCGAGATACCGGGATCGACGTTCATGACCATGACCTTGCCGCCCTCGGGATGCAGTTGCTTGATCGCGTCGAAGGCCGCCTTGCCGCCGCCTTCGTTGTCGCTGGCGATCGACGAGACCGCATAGGACGGGTCCTTGGTCGTGGTGTCGACGAGTACGACTTTGATTCCGGCGGCGGCGGCCTGCTGCAGCGGCTGCTGCATGGCCTGGACATCGGTTGGCGCGACGAGCAGCGCGTCCGGCTTGCCCGCGACGATGGAGTCGAGGATCGGCTTCTGCAGCGTCGGATCGAACTTCTGTGGGCCCTGGGTGTTGAGCGTGACGCCGAGCTTGGCCGCCTCCTCCTGCGCGCCGCATTGCATGGTGATGTAGAACTGATCGCCGACCACACCCTGCAGGAGTTGGATCTTGTAGTTCTTGCTGGCCTTCGCAGGCGCGGTGACGGTGGTGGCTGCGGCCGCAGAAGTCGTGCCCGTCGCGCCGTTCGAGGTTTCGCCCGAGCCGCCCGATTGCGGCTTGGAGGATGTGCAGCTCGTCATCGACAGGGTGAGCACTACCGCCCCGAGAGCACCGGCAACTGACGTTACGCCCTTGCGGTTCACTGGTTTTCCTTTCATTTGGATCAGTTGGATCGTTTGCGTTTGAAGAGCCCTCGCGATTTCGCGCTGCGCATCGCGGCGGCGCGGCGCGTCTGGTCGACATAGACGGCCGCGATCAACACCGACCCCACCGCAACGCCCTGCCAGAACGGTTGGACACCGATGATCACGAAACCGGATTGCAGCACGGCGGGGATGAAAAGGCCGACGACCGTGCCGAAGATCGTGCCGAAGCCGCCGAAAATCGAGGTGCCGCCGATGACCACGGCCGCAATGACATTGAGGTTGGTCAACGACTGACCGGCGATCGTGGTGGTGCCGTACTGCGCGAGCGACAGCAGCGCGCCGAGTCCGGCGAGAGTTCCCGCCAGGGCATAAACGGCGACCAGGTGGCGCGTCACCTTGATGCCGGTCCGGCGCGCGGCCTCCTCGTTGCTCCCGATGGCATACGTGTAGCGACCGAATCTCGTTTTGTGTAACAGCACCGCGCCGGCGATGATCACCACCAGCGCGACGAACGGCAGGCCCGGGATGCCCAACACCTTTGTGTAGGCGCTGAAGTCGGTCAGTTCGCTTGGCACCGAACGGATGTCGATGCCGCCGGTGAGGACCTGCGCGAGGCCGAGCGCAACCGACAGCGTCCCGAGCGTGACGATCAACGCGGGCACCTTGGCCATCGCGACAAGCACGCCGTTGACGACGCCCCATGCCGTACCCGACAGAATCGCAGCGGCGATCCCGGCCGCCGCGACACCAATTCCACTGCCGCCCATCGCTTCCATCACCTTGGCTGCGACCACGGAGGAGAACACCAGCACGGAACCGACTGAAAGGTCGATGCCCGAGGTGATGATGACGAACGTCATCCCGACCCCGAGCACCGCCCAGACAGCGACGTTCTGCGAGATGAGCGAGAAGTTACCCGCGGACAGGAAACGGTCACCGGCGATGATGGTGAAGAAGACGCAGATGACGATCAGCACGCCGAGGATCCAGAACGCCTGCAGCCCCACAACGCGTTTCAACAGCGACTGGGTGCCGTCGAACCCGTTCTGCTCGTCTGCGACGACGGCCTGCTGATCGGCCACCGCGCTCACGCCGCGCCTTCCTTCGTGTCGAGCGCACCGGTCATGGCGCCGACGAGCGTCTCGACTGTCGTGGTGCGGCCGGGAAAGGTGGCGACACGCCTGCCCAGCCGCAGCACCTGGATGCGATCGCACACCTGAAGCACATGTGGCATCGAGTGGCTGATGAACACCACCGCGATTCCCTTGTCGCGCACCCGTTTCACCGACTCGAGGACGTTCTTCGTCTGGACGACACCGAGCGCGGCGGTCGGCTCGTCGAGGATGACGACCTTGTCCGCCCACGCGATGGCCCTTGCAATCGCGATGCCCTGGCGTTGCCCACCGGACATCGAACCGACCGGCGAATTGAGCGAACGCACCGTGGCTCCGAGCGCCTTGAACGACGCGGCGGCTTGGCGACGCATCTCCTTTTCGTCCATGAAGCCGAGCCTGCCGAGAACGCCTTTGCGCGAGATCTCCCTGCCCAGGAAGACGTTCTGGACGGGGTCGAGATGCGGTGCGAGGGCCAGGTCCTGATAGACCACCTCGATGCCGAGATCATTCGCCTGCCGCGGAGAGGACAGTCGCACCGGCTTGCTGTCGAAGTAGATCTCGCCCTCGTCCAACTCGAGGCTGCCCGACAACGCCTTGATGAGCGTCGATTTGCCTGCGCCGTTGTCGCCGATCAGTCCGACGACCTCGCCGGGGTTGATGTCGAAGTCGGCGCGGTCGAGCGCGCGGACGTGACCGAAACTCCGCGAGACGGCGCGCGCCTCCAGCAAGGTCATGCTGCGTCTTCCTTCGTGTTCGGCGGCCAGGTGGTACCCGGCCTGCAGACGAGTAGCCGTGCGTCGCCGTCGACGTGCCAATCCCCCGAAGCCGCTGGCACGACGAGCGTCTGGCCGCGTTCGACGTCGACGGGGTCGCTGTTCGTTGCCCTCAGCGCACCGGCGCCCGACACCACCACGGCGACCGCGAACCCGCACGGCACGTCGGCACCGGGCGTCAGCAAGTTCATCAGGAAGAAGGGCTGCGCCTCCTCGGGCAGCACGTCGACGAGGCCGTCGGCGCCGGCGCCGGTGTGGCGCGTCAGCACGGCGACATCGACGCGGCCGGTGGTCTCGACCACCGAAAGCGCCACGTCGCGGGCGAGGCCGAGAAAGACTTCGTCATCGGAAGCGGCGGTGTTGGTGCGCTCCAACAGAATTGACTGATCGGTGGGTTCCTGTGCCTCCACGAGCAGGATGCCTGCCCCGATGGCGTGCGGCGCTCCGCCCGGCACCAGCACGCTGTCGCCCGGTCGCACCCGAATCCGGTTCATGAGCGCCAGCATCGCCTCGGCGTCCTGCGTTTCCACCAGCATCGAGAGCCGGTCGTGACCGACCTGCTCGCGCCAGCCGACCCACACCGCGGCGTCCTCGTCGGCTTCCAGCACGTACCACGCCTCGGTCTTGCCGTAGACACAGCCGAGGTGTTGGGAGGCGTAGGCCCGGGTGGGATGCACGTGTACCGGCAGGCGTTGGCCGGCATCCAAGAGCTTGACGAGCACGCCGGTGTCACCTGGGTCAGCGTCGTCACGGCCGAGCCAGCCGAGCGGGTCGGCGCTGACCGCGTCGCGCAGCAGCGTGCCGTCGGCCAGGCGCGCCGGCCCGAGTTCTGGCTCGCCGAAGCGGGCCACCGTCGCGCCTATCCACTCTTCGGGCGAACGGTCACCGACTGGTGGCAGCCCGCGCCAGGCAGCCAGCGCAGGCCCGCCCGCATACCAGTGCCGCACCACGTTGGGAGGCAGGAGCTGAGGCTTCACGGTCGTCGTGGTCTTCTCCTCGGTGTTACCTGAGTCACGCCGGACAGTACGCCACAAACGGGTCTATGTCACCGGTGTCAGAGAATCTCGCTCCGCCGATATGACATCGGTGACATACTGGCCGCTGACCGACCCGCGAAAGGATGCTCGATGGCGACCATGCGCGACGTTGCCGACCGGGCGGGGGTGAGCGCCAAGACGGTCTCGCGCGTGGTCAACAACGACCGCTACGTCTCCGCGGACGTCAGGGAACGCGTCGAGCGCGCGATCGACGAACTGCAGTACGTGCCGAACATGCTTGCGGTGACGTTTCGCAGCGGCCGGGACGCCGCGATCGGCGTTGCGGTGCCCGGAGTGGCCGACCCGTTCTTCGCAAGCATCATCGGCGCGGTCGAGCGCGAGGCCAGCAGAAGGGGCGTCGCTGTCATCGTGACCGCAGTCGGCTGGGAACCGTCACACGAGCAACAGTCCATTGAAGCCGTGCTGAAGCGTCAGGTGGCTGGCATGATCATCTGCCCGGTCGGCAAGGACATGTCGTATCTGCGACCGTGGCAAAAACGCACACCGCTGGTGTTCGTCGACCGTGAACCCGTTGGGGTGACGGCGGATACGGTCCTGCAGGACGACGTCGGTGGCGGGTATGACGCGGCGCGGCACCTGATCTCGCACGGACACCGCAGCATCGCGTTCATGGGAGACGACACGTTCACCGGCTTGTTGCGGCTGAAGGGTCTGCAGAACGCACTGGATGAGGCGGGGCTGCCGCAGCGCAGCGATCTGGCGCATGTCGGTGCGATCGATGCCGCCACGCTGACGGCGGTGCTGCGTCGCATGCTGGCGACACCGGACCCGCCGAGCGCGGTGTTCTCTTCGAACGCACGCGTCACGATCGCGATGGTGACGGCGTTGCAAGCGTTGCGCCGCAAGGACATTGGGTTGGTGGGCTTCGGCGACTTCCCGACCGCGGCCGCGCTCAAACCTGCCGTCACGGTCATCCATCAGGACGGTGACGAGATGGGCCGCTTCGCCGCCGACCGGCTGTTCACGCGGCTGGACCACCCGACCCGGCGGCTGCGCCGACGGACCGTGCTGCCGGTTTCACTGGTGACGCGGGCGTCCTGCGCGGCACCAGGCGAGAAAGTCAGCGCCGGCCACGGCGACGTCGTCAGCCCTGCAGCGTCGTGATGATGGTCGGGCGTTGCGGCGCAGCGCCTTCCAGCAGCGCCAGGACGGCGTCGATGTCGAGGTGGGCCGTCAGCAGATCGGCCATCAGATCGAGCTGAGCTTCGCGGCGCGCGCCGACGTCGACGTCGTCGGCGACGACGAATCCCCGCTTTCCGAGGTCTGCCAGCCACTGGCGGCGCACGTCGTCGTTGTCGAACAACCCATGCCAGTGGGTGCCGTAGACGTGACCGCGCCGGATCCCGACACCGAGCCAGTCGTCCTCAGTGTGACGTTCGAGTTGGCCGTGGTGGATCTCGTAGCCGTGCAGCGGGTCTTCCCAGTGCCGCAGGGTTTTGTCCGGCGCGAAGGCGATGTCGGCGTCGAGCAGGCCAAGACCCTCGACCTGTCCTGCCTTGGATTCCACGGGGTCGTCGATGCGCTTGCACAACATCTGGAAGCCGCCGCAGATGCCGAGCACCGACTTGCCAGCCGCGGCGTGGGCGGCGATGCCGTCGGCGAGACCGCCGTCGCGCAGCCACCCCAGGTCGGAGACGGTCGCCTTGCTGCCCGGAAGCACCACGACGTCGGCGTCGGCGACGTCGGCGGGATCGGTCACCCACCGCACCAGCACGCCGGGCTCGCAGGCCAGCGCCTCGACGTCGGTGGAATTGGAGATGCGCGGCAGCCGGATCGCTGCCACCCGCAGCCAGGCCGTCCCTCGCGGTGGCTGAGGAACACCGAGCGAGCCGTGCACCGAAAGCGAATCTTCGGTGTCCAGCCACAGCCCGTCGGCAAACGGAATGACGCCGTATGTCGGCCTGCCGGTCAGCTGTCTCAGTTGATCGAGTCCGGGCTGGAGCAGCGCGGCGTCGCCGCGAAACTTGTTGACTACGAAGCCGGAGATGAGTCGCTGGTCGTCGGGCTCGAGAACGGCGACCGTGCCGTGCAGGTGCGCCAGTAGCCCCCCGCGGTCGATGTCGCCGACCAGAATGACGGGCAGCTCCGCTGCGCGGGCCAGCCCCATGTTAGCTAAATCGGTTGCCCGCAAGTTGATTTCGGCCGGCGAGCCGGCGCCTTCGCAGATGACCGCTTCGAATTCGCTTCGTAGCGAATGTAATTCGTCGGCCACGAGCGCGGCGAGGCGGTCACGATGGGTGAAGTAGTCTGCTGCGCTGACGGTGTCGACGACATGACCGCGTAGCACCAGCTGTGACGTACGGTCGCTGCCCGGCTTGAGCAGGATGGGATTGAACCGCACGCTGGGCGCAAGTCCTGCGGCGCGGGCCTGCATGGCCTGCGCGCGGCCGATCTCCCCGCCTTCGACGGTGACCGCCGAATTGTTGGACATGTTCTGCGCCTTGAACGGCGCCACCCGAATACCCTTGCGCGCCAACAGCCGGCACAGTCCCGCCACGACCATGGACTTCCCGGCGTCGGAAGTGGTGCCCGCGACCAGCAGCGCGCCGCTCACAACTGGGTCAGGATCTCCGCGCCGTCGTCGGTGACAACCAGCGTGTGCTCGAACTGCGCGGTCCACTTCTTGTCGATCGTGGCGACGGTCCAGCCGTCGTCCCAGATCTCGTAGTCCAGCGCGCCGAGGTTGATCATCGGCTCGATGGTGAACGTCATCCCCGGCTCCAACACGGTCTCGACCGCAGGCTGGTCGTAGTGCAGCACCACGAGCCCGTTGTGGAAGGTGGTACCGATGCCGTGCCCGGTGAAATCGCGAACCACGTTGTAGCCGAACCGGTTTGCATACGACTCGATGACCCGGCCGACGACCGAGAGCTGCCTGCCGGGTTTGACGGCCTTGATCGCGCGCATCGTCGCCTCGTGGGTGCGCTCGACGAGCAGGCGGTGCTCCTCGGACACATTACCCGCCAGGAACGTGGCGTTGGTGTCGCCGTGCACACCGTCGAGATATGCGGTGACGTCGATGTTGACGATGTCGCCGTCCTCGATCACCGTCGAGTCCGGGATGCCGTGGCAGATGATCTCGTTCAGCGACGTGCAGCAGGACTTCGGGTAGCCCTTGTAGCCGAGCGTCGAGGGGTAGGCGCCGTGGTCGACCATGTACTCGTGGGCGATGCGGTCCAGCTCGTCGGTCGTGACACCGGGCGCGACGGCCTTACCCGCCTCCGCAAGCGCGCCCGCCGCGATACGTCCGGCGACGCGCATCTTCTCGATCACCTCGGGCGTCTGCACCCAGGGTTCGCTGCCCTCCTTGACCGTCGGCTGCCACGCGTACTCGGGAGGCGCGATCGAGCGGGGCACCGGCAGTGTCGGCGAGACGACGCCGGGGCGAAGTGCAGTGCGAACAGGCATGACGCCAGAGTAGCTGGACCCGGTGAGTGGCAAAAACGGACGGCGACCCCAGAGATCCGGACAACTTCGTCTTCGGCCAAGCACCGCGTCACTAGATTCGGGTGCCATGACCATCGACGCGGTCGACGAGAAGTTCGCGACGGAGTTCGCCGCACGATTCGCCGACACCTGGCGCACACCCGACCTGGCCAAGCATGAGGCGCTGTGGAGCGATGACATCGTGCTCATCCAGCCGATGATGGGCACCCTGCGCGGCAAGCAGGCGTGCCGGGAATCGTTTCAGCGGTTGTTTGCGCTCGTGCCCGATCTACACGCCGACGTGCATCGGGTCGGCCACGGCAAGCACGAGGTGTTCATCGAGTTCACGTTGAGTGGAACCTATGGCGGCAAGCCGATCGCGTGGGACGCCGTCGACCGTTTCATGTTCACCAACGGCCTGATCGCCGAACGGGTTTCATACTTCGACTCGACGCCGTTGATCGGCAAGTTGGTCGCCCGCCCTGCCGGTTGGGACCGGCTGGTGCGTATCGGTTCTGCGCTGTTCAAGCGCTGATCACTAGACGCGCACGGACGATATCGCCGCGCGCACCCGAGATGGCAGCGGGCCGCCGTGGGCCAGCCAGTCGTCGAGTGCGATCCGGATCGACGCCATTGCCAGCGCGCCGAGTAGTCGCGGCCGCGGATCGTCGGGCACGGCGTCGCCAAGCCGCGGGGCAACCAGGTCCGCGATGGCCGCCTCGTACCGAAGGTAGATCTGCAGAGTCCACGCGGACAGCACGGGCGACGACCGCGTCAACGCCGCGAGCTCGCGGACCTGGCCGCTGATCGCGTCGAAGCCGTCGCCCAGATCCTCGAATGCCGCGACGACGGCTTCCGTGGCCGACAGTTCGGCCGGCTGCTGTGCGATCGCGGCGGTGATCAAGTCCAGCCAATGCGTCGTCAGCCCTTCGGCGACTGCGTCCTCTTTGGAGCTGAAGTACCGGAAGAAGGTCGCGCGGCCGATCTCCGCTGCGTGCGCGATCTGCTCGATGGTGGCCCCTGCCAGGCCGTTTTCGGAGACGGACTGAGCCGCCGCGGCGGCGATCCTGGCGCGGGTTGCCTTCTGCTTGCGCGCGGTCAGGCTTTCGCGCGGATTCTGCCGTGAGACGACGTCCATGGTGAGACTATGTCTCACCATGGAGAAGATTGGCAACGATTGGGCGCCGAAAACACTCGAGGCGTGGCGCTTCGTGCAGCAGATGCTGGCCGATGTCACCCAGATGGTCAGCGACGATGCGGTGGACGAACGCGAACTACTGGACGGGCTGCGTGTCATCGCCAAGGTGACCGGCCTGTGCTCAGAACTGTCGGTACAGGCCGACGCCGAGCGCCCGCACTTCTTCGACATGTGCTCGCCAACCCGGATGGTCGGCGGACCCAACCCCGACGGCAGATACCTGCTGGCGATGATCCGCGGCGACCGCACCTACCGAGTCACCGGAACCCGCGGCAGCACCGCCTATCTCGGGTTCCAGGTGCTCGCGGGCACGGGCCTGACGCCGCGACGGATGGCCGCCTATCTCAGCGACACCGACCTCAAGCTCGACTCCGGATCGTTCACGCTCGTGTTCGCCGCGACCGAGCCTGCCGATCTAGCCGACGCGCAGTGGGTACCCATCCCGGCCGACGCCTCGTCGATCGTCGTGCGCGAGTACATCGGCGACGCCGCCACCGAGGAACCCGCAACCATGCACATCGACTGTATCGACGCCGCACCGCTGCAACCCGTCACCGACGCCGACGCGGCCGAGCAGTTCACCGCGATGGCATGGACGATCGTCAAGCTCGCGACGCTGCACCGCACCGTGAAACCCGAGTTGATGACGCGGCCCAACGAGCTACTGACCGCGGAGGCCGCCGAATTGGGCAGCGCCGACACCACACCCGACAACCTGTACATGATCGGCACATTCGCATTGGAGCCCGACGAGTCGCTGGTGCTGGAGTTCCGCCCGCCCCAGACGCGGTACTGGAACATCACGCTCGAAAGCATCTGGCACGAATGTCTGGAGCCGCGGCATCGGCACAGCTCAGTCACCAACAAAGGTCTACAGCCGGACGCGGACGGCAGTACGCGAATCGCGATCGGCGCCAACGATTTCGGGCGAGGACACTGGCTGGATACCGGGGGTCGGCGCCGCGGCTTCGTCGTGCTGCGCTGGCTCGACAACCCGGAACCGTTCGCGGTGCGCACCACGGTCGTGACAGCGTGACCGCCGAGCGCTTTCGATCCGACCGCCTCATCGAGCAGGCGTGCGAGCTTGTCGGCAGCGATGACTTCGGCACCGACGACACCTGGCGCGACGGGCTGAGTCGGCTGTGCGAGGGGTTCGTCTCGGAGGCCCGGTTGAACGACATCGGCGTCGAGATCGCGGTTCTCGACATCGTCCGCGCAATGACGAGCCGTCTGCAGATCATCAAGTGGCGCAACGAGAATCCCGACGTCGCTGCCCAGCCCATCACCCGGCCGATCTTCATCGTCGGTCAACCGCGGACCGGGACGACGATCCTGTTCGACCTGCTCGCCCAGGATCCCGCGCTACGCCCGCCGCTGACGTGGGAGGTCGACAATCCGTTCCCGCTGCCCCAACCCGATACCTATGCGACCGACCCACGAATCGCCCAGACACAGGCCAGTATCGAGATGTCCGAACAGATTGTTCCCGGTTTGCTGACGTGGCATCCGATGGGTGCGCTGGTCGGTCAGGAGTGTGTCCGCATCACCGCCGGCCAGTTCTGCAGCATGATCTTCTCGGTGCAATACCACCTGCCCAGCTACTACCGGTGGCTGCTCTACGAGGCCGATCATCACCCGGCCTACGCCTATCATCGAATGTTCTTGCAGCACTTGCAGTCTGGCGTGCCGGGACAGTGGCTGCTGAAGTCGCCCGCGCACCTGTGGCAGCTCGATGCGCTGGTGGCCGAGTACCCGGACGCGCTGATCGTCCAGACCCACCGCGATCCGCTCAACGTCATCTCGTCGATCAGCGCGCTCACCCACCACCTTCGGCACCTCGCGTCGGACGAAAGCTCGATCACCGAATGTGCCGCGCAGTCGCGAGAGGAGATCGTCGTCGGCCTCGAGCGCGGCATGAAGCTGCGGGATTCGTTGGCGCAGCGGGTAGTCGACGTGCAGTTCGCCGACTTCGTCCGCGATCCATTCGCGACGATCCGGGCGCTGTACGGCGAACTCGGCCGTGAGCTCGAGCCGGTCGCCGAGCAGAACATGCGCGCATTTTTGGCGGCCCATCCGGGTGACGGTGGTGGCGGCCGGTATTCGTGGGCCGACACCGGGCTGGATGCGGGGCTGGTGCGCGAGGAGGTCAGGGCGTACCAAGAGCGCTATTCAGTGCCTGACGAGCCGCTCAAGTAGACCGGCCGAATCGAAACGAGCGGCGGGGGCCGCGGATGTCGACCGACCCGCAGACCACCTTGCCGGTGAGGATGACATGCGGCCTGCCCTCGGCGGGCGCGTCCTTGCGGTGATCGTGTGCGCTGCCGACGATGACCTCGACGTCGTCGATCGAGGCGCTGGCGCCGTCGGGCAGCCGCAGGTCGAGACCGCCGAATTTCAGGTCGAGTTCGACGACGACCATCGGGCCCGCGAACCGGGCCCGAGTCAGATCCAGGTCGACGGAGCCCATCCGCCGATGTAGGGCCAGCCGGGTCGGCACGATCCACTCCCCCTGGCGCTTGAGCGAGCCGAGCACGCCACGCAGTTCCACCCGGTCGGTGGCGGTGGTGACGATCGCGCCGGGTCCTGGCAGATCGCCGACGAGCGAATCCAGGTCGGTCCGCAGCCGCGCCTGCGACACCAACGCCGAACGCTCCTCGAACTCGTCGATGTCGATCAAGCCGAGGGCAACCGCGTTGTGCAACCGCCGCAGCGTGCCGTTACGGTCCGCATCGGAGATGCGCATCGCGTACTCACCGTTGATGTCCGTCATAGCCGCCACCAACGGTACCGCCCGTCAGCCCGGGCTCAAGACCTCCACCGTCGCACCCGTGGAATATGCACGTCGAGCACGACCGAGCGCATCGGCCTTAGAGAACGTGCTGACCAATCAGCTTGCCGATGGTCTGGATATCGACGCGGCCCTTGAAGTCGAGATGGACTTTCCCCAGCCCGGAGAACCACAACTCCAGTTCGGCGTCGAGGTCGAAGGTGCCTGCCGTCTCGACACTCCAGGCCTGAATCTTGTTGTAGGGCAACGACGAGTAGTCCCGCTTCTTTCCGGTCAGCCCCTGCACGTTGACTGCGATCAATCGCTTGTTCGTGAAAGCAACGAAATCGCGGACGCCCTTGAAGCTCAGGTACACGCCCTCTCCGTCGACCAGAAGCGGCGCCAACTGCGCTTGTATCTCCTGCGGGTTGCACGGGCTGAGCTTGAAGACCGCACCGTTCTGGAAGTCAATCATGTTCGGTCACGCCAGATAGTCCGGCGGCAGCTGGGCGAACATGCCTTTGAGCATCCGCACCGCGTACTCCGACGATCCGCCGCCGACGATCAGCGCGGCGAACGCCATGTCGCCACGGTAGCCGGCGAACCACGAATGCGAACCGCCTTCGAATTCGGCCTCACCGGTCTTGCCGCGGACGTCGCCGGAACCATCGAGATCCTTGGCGGTGCCGTTGGTGACCACCAGCCGCATCATCGGCCGCAGCCCGTCGAGCATCTTCGACGTGATCGGGGTGCGGTCCCCGGTGATGACCGTCTGCCGACCCTCGATCAATTGCGGCACAGGCGTTTTCCCGGCAGCGACGGTAGCGGCGGCCAGCGCCATCCCGAAGGGGCTGACCAACACCTTGCCCTGCCCGAAGCCGTCCTCGGTGCGCTCGGCGAGGTTCACCGTCGGCGGCACCGAACCGGAAACCGTGCTGATGCCCTCGATCTGATAGTCGGGTCCGATGCCGTACTGCGCCGCAGCCATGGTCAGCCCGCGCGGCGGCATCCTGCTCGCAAGCTCGGCGAACGTGGTGTTGCACGAACTCGCGAACGCCCGCGACATCGGGACCGTGCCGAGATCGAAGCCGCCGTAGTTGGGGACCGTGCGGTGCCCGATGTCCAGCGTGCCGGGACAGCCCAGCAGCGTGTTGGGCGTAGCCATGTCGCGGTCGATCGCCGCACCCGCGGTGATGATCTTGAACGTCGACCCCGGCGGGTAGAGCCCCGTCGTCGCCAGCGGTCCCTCGGTATCGGCGCTGCCGTTCTGGGCGACGGCCAGGATCTCGCCCGTCGACGGCTTGATCACGACGATCATCGCCTTCTTGCCGGTGGTGTTGACGGCGTTCTGCGCGGCGTTCTGCACTGCCCGATCCAGGCTGATGGTCACCGACGGCGCAGGCGCACCCGCGACTTCGTTGAGCACGTCGACGTCGGCACCGTTCTGGTTGACGGTGACCACGCGCCACCCGGCCTGGCCGTCGAGATCGTCGATTACCGCGGTCTTGACCTGATTGATGATGTCGGGCGCGAACGAGTCGTCAGTGGGCAGCAACTCGGCCTGCGGCGTCACCACGACACCGGGCAGCGCCCCGATCGCCCCTGCCACCCTGTCGTGGTCGGACTGACGCAACGTGATCAGGTCCAGCGGGGTCTTCGACGAACTGGCCTGCTCGGCGAGCCGCTGCGGATCCAACGAGTTGTCGAACGGCCGCAGCGCGTCGACCACTGCCCTGGCCGTCGACATCAGTGCTGCGCCAGCCGATTTCGCGTCCAACGCGAAGTGATACAGGTTGCCGGGCACCAACACGTCGCTGCCGCCCCGCTCGTTGACCGACGCCCGCCGGGGCGGGTCGGCGCGCAGCGCGAAGGTCTGGTGTTCGCCGAGCCGCGGGTGCAACCCCGTGGTGCTCCACCGGACCTCCCACTTGCCTTCCTCGCGGACCATGTTGAGCTGGCCGTCATAGCTCCACGTCCGGTTCTTCGGCAGGTGCCAGGTGTAGCGGTACGTGATGCTGCCGGTGTCGTCGGCGTACTTGGACCCGAGGATCTGCGCGTCGAGCCGCTGCGCCTGCAGCCCGGCCCATGCTTCGTTCAGCGCGGCCCGGGCGTCGGCCGGCTTGTCGCTCAGCTCGGATGCGGCCGCGGTGTCACCGGTTGCCAGGGCGGCGAAGAACTTTTCGGCGATCGGTTCGGGACCGTTCGGTTTCGGGGTGCACGCGTTGAGCGACCCCGCCAATGCCACGGCCATCAACAGGCTGGCCGTGCGTGTTGCAGTTGAGAGCCAAGTTGCCATTGAGGCAGATGTTACGAAGTCGAGACCTGAATCTCAGGTAGGCGCACCGAGTGCAGCGCCGACTAAGCCCCTGCGGCAGGAGCGCGGACGACCAACGGGACCGCCGGGAAGTAGGCGGCCATTTCCGAGCGTGACTTGCGGAGCGCAGCCGTGCCGTAGCCGAGCTTCCGGAACGCTGGGTGAATCCAGATCCGGACATTGACTTCGCCGCCCGCCAATTCGCCGAACACCATGCCGACCTTGTCCGAACCGTCAACGGCCACCAGCCACGCCGCCTCTTCGGCGTCGACTCGACTGATGGCTGCGCGGATCTCGTCATCGAGATCACCTGCGGGCGCCCCCGAGCCGTCGCCTGCCGCGCGCACGTCGTCGGTCCGTGCGGCGAAGATGTCGCGATCCTTGTCCGCAGCGAACGGCCGCAGCACCAGGTTGTGGCCATGGCGCGCCGGCTGCTCCGACATGAAGCTGAGCTGGCTGTTCAGGTCATCGAGTTCGGCCGCGATCCTGTCGCGCGAAACCCTGGTGAGCCGATCGAACGACAAACGCAGGACCGCTTCGGCAGCGACCAGCGACGTGCCGACCAGCGTGGCGATCGCCTCGATCGCGGCGTCGTAGTCCTCTGACTCGACGACCGCGTCGAGCAGCTCATGTCTGCATTCAAGCGCCCGTACCATCGCGCGGGCGATCTCCCTGCGCTCGACCTTGTTGTCCGACTCCGCCATGACGCCAGACTAGCCAGCGGCACGCGTGACCCAAGTGGGACTTCGAAAACCGGGGGTCACGGCGTGTAGGCGTATTGCCGGGCCCACGCAATCTTGAACTTGCCGCCTGCGGCGATGTCGGACCCGCCGACGTCGAGCTGCATGGCCAAATGCATCGGCCCCGGCGGGAAGTGGCTGGTGTCGGTCGACGTGAAGTACGGCACTCCGTCGACATAGGCCGTGATCTCGGTCGGCGTCCATTTGACGGCGTAGTTGTGCCACTGGGTGGCGTCAACCTGCACTGAGCTTGTTTCCCAAAGGTTTTGCGCCGAATAGTGAAGGGCCGTACTGGTATAGGTCCGGTTCGGGTCGTTCTGGATCTCCATGAAATCGATCTCGCCGCCCTGGGGCCAATTCTCCGCGTCGGGCCATGTCAACAGCACCGGGTTGTAATTGGCCGCGCCTGCAGGCGCTTTGGCCCGTACCTCCCACATGCCGTACTGCTGGCCGGTGCCGCCGGGCCAGTACGCCAAGCCGCCCGTATTGCCTTGTGCGTCACCGGTGATCACCAAGGTGTGGCTGCTGAACGTCAGCGCATTCGGGGTGCGACGCCATTGGCCCCCGTCCATCGGGCCGTCGTAGATGGACCAACCCGAAAGATGTGACGAGTCAATGAAATTGGTCATCGTCGGCGTTGAGCCCCAACCGAATTTCGCCGCGGCGGTGGTGGACTTGTCGACGGTGACCCAGGTGGTTGCCGACTTGCCGAGGTAGGTTTCCTTGACCGTGACCTTGAACACGTCCGTGCTACCCATGTTGCCCCAGCCGGACGGGGGCGTGTAGACGAACTTGCCCGTCTTGTCGATGACGACCGAGCCGCCGTTGGCCCGCGCCCCGACGGAGTACTTCAACGCATCACCGTCGGGGTCGAAGCCATGCACGACACCGCGAATCTTGCCGTCGGTGCCTACGACGTTCTCCGACGGGTTGAACGTGATCGTCGGGGCCCGATTGGCCGTCGCCGCGGCGCGTTGGCTCGTGGTGAGCATCGCTGCCGGCTGCACGGTCGCGGCTTGCGCGGATCCGTCGAATTGGCGGCGAACTGCGTCGAAGAAACCCCAGACCATGCCCATCAAGTCGATCGGGGCCGCCGGCGTACCGCTGGTCGCCGACGGGTTGTGACCGAACACCGACAACAGACTCGTGACGAGAGTCGTCAACGGGTTCGTTGCGGGGGCCGTCTTAGGGACAACGGTTAGCGACTCGGTCTGCGTTGTCGGTGCTGCGATTCGTTGGAGTCCCGACGATGACGACATTGTTTGCGTTGTCGCGCCTGCCGATTCGCCCGTGGATTGTGTGGTCACCGTTGTATTGGCCGACGGCCCAGGCGTTCTGGCAGTCACCGTGTTGGCGCTGAGAGAGGTCGGGACAGACGGGCCGGGATCGGAGACGGCCGCCGCGGATGACCGCCGCGATTTCTTGTTCGTCGTCGATTGGGTGACCGCGGATTCACCGGACGTCTTGGTGGTTTTCTTGCGTGTTCCGGTTGGCGGACCCGGCGGTGTGGTGGTGGTGTCCTTCGCAGTATCGCCCGCGGGCGCCGTCTGATCATCGGCACCCGAAGCGCTTGGGCCGGCAGCACCTGCAGTGGATGCGGTCGAGTCCGTCGACGCCGATGCAGTCGTATCCTTCGTGTCCGTTGTTGCCGCGCCATCTGCCCAGGCGACGGCCGCTCCCCCTGCGCCCGCAGCACCGATTCCCAGTGCGACAGCTAATCCACCAACCCGACCGACGAAAGATGCGGCATTCACGACGCCCCCTACTTGCCTCGCTTGCTCGATGTAACCACGGTCGCGATTGACGTATCGGTCATTTCACCGTTTCGAGACAGATTGGCCCAGCTCTCACGCCATGCGCAGCGGAGATAAGCGGGAGATCTGTGAATTGTCAACAGCTGGCGCACATTTCGCCGGATGATCACCGGCCCGCGTTCCGCGGTCCTGCAGTACTTGCCGAGGCAATCAGTCCAGCAACACTGTCGAGAAGCTGCCGACCTGTTTGAAACCGATGCGCGCATAGGTCGCGCGGGCGACGGTGTTGAAGTCGTTGACATACAGGCTCGCGATGCGGCCGCTGCGCACCACCGCCGATGCGAGTGTCGCAGTGCCTGCCGTGCCGAGACCGTGCCCGCGCCAATCCGGGTGCACCCAGACGCCTTGAATCTGTCCGACCGACGGCGACTGCGATCCGACCTCGGCCTTGAACACCACCTTGCCGCGCTCGAAGCGCGCCCACGCCCGGCCCGCGGCGATCAGGCCTGCGACCCGGCGCCGGTAGCCGCGGCCGCCATCGCCGAGTCGCGGGTCGATGCCGACCTCGCCGATGAACATGTCGATGGCAGCCACCAGATAGGCGTCGAGTTCGTCGACACGCACCGGGCGCACCGCGGGATCCATTGCTGATTGCGGTGCCCCGTCGAGCGCCATCAGCGGCTGGTGCTCGCGGACATCGCGGGCCGGACCCCAGGCGTGCTCGAGTCGGCGCCACATCGGCATCACATGTTCGGCGCGGCCCACCAGCGACGAGCAGCGCCGCGCGGTACTCATCGCCTTGTCCGCGAACGCATTCAGATCGGTGAGGTCGCCGCGCAGCGGGATCAGGTTCGCTCCCGCGTAGCACAGCGATTCGCTGACCCGCCGCCGCGTCCATAGCTCGCCGCCGATCGCCGAGGGTTCGACGCCGTGCTCGGCAACCCGCGAGGCCACCATGCAGCTACCCACGGGATCCTCGTCGAGCACTTGGCGCACCGCCGCGGCGTCACGCACCACCGACACCCGTCGCTCATCGACGAGGCGGAATAGCGGCGGAGCCGACATGGAGACTCTTTTCAACCGGTCCCGGGGGCGGTGACCCCGCTCACGGGGTCATGCTCAGCTTACGGTGACAATCGGCGAACCGCTGGCAGATGCCTCGTCGCCCCGCTCTTCTGCGATTCGCAGCGCCTCTTCGATCAACGTCTCGACAATCTGCGCCTCGGGCACGGTCTTGATGACCTCGCCCTTTACGAAGATCTGACCCTTGCCGTTGCCGGATGCGACACCGAGGTCCGCCTCACGTGCCTCCCCGGGACCGTTGACAACGCAACCCATCACGGCAACGCGCAGCGGGAAGTCGAGCCCATCGAGTCCGGCGGTGACCGCATTGGCCAGTGTGTAGACGTCGACCTGCGCGCGCCCGCACGATGGGCACGACACGATCTCGAGTCCGCGTGGCCGCAGGTTCAGCGACTCCAGGATCTGGTTGCCGACCTTGACCTCTTCGATCGGCGGCGCCGACAGCGACACCCGGATCGTGTCGCCGATGCCCTTGCTCAGCAGTGCGCCGAATGCGACGGCGGACTTGATGGTGCCCTGGAACGCAGGGCCTGCCTCGGTCACGCCGAGGTGCAGCGGGTAGTCGCACTGTGCGGCCAACTGCTCGTAGGCAGCGACCATGACGACCGGGTCGTTGTGCTTGACGCTGATCTTGATGTCGCCGAAGCCGTGCTCCTCGAACAGCGACGCCTCCCACAGCGCGGATTCGACGAGCGCCTCGGGCGTCGCCTTGCCGTACTTCTCCATGAACCGCTTGTCGAGGCTGCCGGCGTTGACCCCGATGCGGATCGGGATGCCTGCGGCGCCCGCGGCCTTGGCCACCTCGCCGACCCGGCCGTCGAATTCCTTGATGTTGCCGGGGTTCACGCGCACGGCTGCGCAGCCCGCGTCGATCGCGGCGAAGATGTACTTCGGCTGGAAGTGGATGTCGGCGATCACCGGGATCTGGCTGTGCTTGGCGATCTCCGACAGGGCGTCGGCGTCCTCCTGCCGCGGGCAGGCCACCCGGACGATGTCGCAACCGGACGCGGTCAGTTCGGCGATCTGCTGAAGTGTGGAGTTGACGTCATGCGTCTTGGTGGTGCACATGGACTGCACCGCGATCGGATGGTCGCTGCCGACGCCGACGTTGCCGACCATCAGCTGGCGGGTCTTGCGACGCGGCGCGAGAGTGGGAACAGGCGGAGCCGGCATGCCCAGCCCGATTGTCTGGCCAGTCATTGTGTCTCCTACTGGAACGGTCTGATCGGGTTGACGAAGTCAGCGGTCACCGTGAGCGCCATGTAGCCGATCACCACGACGAGGATGACGTAGGTGGCAGGCATGAGCTTGAGGTAATTCACCGGCGGTGCAGCGTCGATGCGGCGCGCCTTGCGAATCATATTGCGGATCTTCTCGAACACGGCAATCGCGATGTGGCCGCCGTCGAACGGCAGCAGCGGGACCAGGTTGATGGCGCCGAGCACGAAGTTCAGCTGCGCCAGGAAGAACCAGAACGCCATGAAGTAGCCATGCTCGAACGCGTCGCCGCCGATGATCGACGCGCCGACGACGCTGATCGGCGTCTCGGGGTCGCGCTCGCCACCGCCGATGGAGTGCACCAATGCGCCGATCTTGGTGGGGATCTTCGCCAGCGACTTGCCCAGTTGGACGGCGAGGTCACCGGTGAACGCGACGGTGCCCGGTATCGCCGTCACTGGGTTGAAGTGCTCGTACTTCACGGGGCCGAACTCGGCGGCGGAGACGCCTACCGCTCCCACAGTGGACGGAGCCTGGGCGTCCTTCGAGGTCCACCGCTGGGTGCGGGTGACGTCGACCATCGTGGTGATCTTGGTGCCGTCGCGTTCTACGACGAACTGCGTCGGACCGGTGAGCTCGCGCACCGCAGCGACCATCTCGTCGGGGTTGCTCACGTCCTTGTCGCCGACCTTGACGATGATGTCGCCGGCCTTGATGCCCGCCGCTGCCGCCGGACCGATCCCCTCGCAATGGCCCATCTGGTCCTTGCTCAGTTGTGGTGCGACGCAAGAAGTTTCGGCGACATGGGCGGCGGGCTGGGGATGCAGGTTGGGCAGTCCCCACACCAGGGCCATGCCGTAGATCAGCACCAGCCCGATGACGAAGTTCATCGCGGGGCCCGCGAATAGCACCAGCACCCGCTTCCAGGTCTTCTGCTTGTACATCGCGTAGGGCTGGTCCTCGGGCGCGATCTCGTCGATAGCGGTCATGCCCGCGATATCGCAGAAGCCGCCGAGCGGGACCGCCTTGACGCCGTACTCGGTGTAGCCGAGCTTGTTGGGCCGCCGCGTCGACCACAGCGTCGGGCCGAAGCCGACGAAGTAGCGGCGCACCTTCATCCCGGTCGCGCGGGCCGCCCACATGTGCCCGCATTCGTGCAGCGCCACCGACACCAAGATGAACAGCGCGAACAGCGCGACGCCGATGATCCACATCATTTGGTGGTGACGACCTCCCGGGAAACTGCGCCCTTTGCCCGGTCGCGGGCCCAGTGCTGCGCATCGAGTACGTCTTCCACGGTAGCGGGTTCGGCGGCCCACTGGTCGGCAGCGCGCAGGACCTCGGCAATCGTTCGCACGATCGCCGGGAATCTGATCCGACCGTCGAGGAAGGCCTTGGCGGCCTCTTCGTTGGCGGCGTTGTAGACCGCAGTCAGGCAGCCGCCCTTCGTGCCCGCTTCTTTGGCCAGCTCGACGGCGGGGAACACCGCGGCATCGAGCGGCTCGAAGTCCCACGTCGAGGCGGTGGAGAAGTCGCAGGCCAGCGCCGCCCCGGCGACGCGCGACGGCCAGCCCAGCGCGAGCGCGATGGGCAGCTTCATGTCCGGCGGGCTGGCCTGCGCCAGGGTCGACCCGTCGGTGAAGGTCACCATCGAGTGCACGATCGACTGGGGGTGCACGACGACGTCGATGCGGTCGTACGGAATGCCGAACAGCAGGTGGGTTTCGATCAGCTCCAGTCCCTTGTTGACCAGCGACGCCGAGTTCAGCGTGTTCATCGGGCCCATCGACCAGGTGGGATGCGCGCCGGCCTGTTCGGGCGTGACGTCCTCCAGTCGCTCGGCCGGCCAACCGCGGAACGGTCCACCCGATGCGGTCAGCACGATCTTGGCGACCTCGTCGGGGGTGCCGCCGCGCAGGCATTGGGCCATCGCGGAGTGTTCGGAGTCGACGGGCACGATCTGGCCCGGCTTGGCGGCCTTGAGCACCAGCGGGCCACCCGCGACCAGTGACTCCTTGTTCGCCAGCGCCAGGCGGGCGCCGGTCGCCAGCGCCGCCAGCGTCGGCTTGAGACCGAGAGCGCCCACCAGGGCGTTGAGTACCACGTCGGCCTCGGTGCTCTCGACGAGCTGGGTGGCGGCATCGGGACCTGCGTAGGTGACGTCACCGACCTCGGCGGCCGCTGCGTCGTCGGCGACGGCGATCGACGTCACACCGGTCTGGGCGCGCTGCTGGGCCAGCAGAGCGGGGTTTCCGCCGCCGGCCGCCAGCCCGACGACCTCGAACCGGTCGGGGTTGGCGGCGATGACCTCCAGCGCCTGGGTTCCGATCGAGCCGGTGCTGCCGAGTATCAGCACGCGCGTTCTGCTCACCGACCCATTGTCCCGCATCCACAACCCCCGCGAACGTGGGTTACCCGCACGCAAAAAGCCGCTGAGGCGTGCGGGTAACCCACGTTCGCGATTGGGAGAAAGAGAAGTGTGACGCAAATGTGACGTCAGCGGTCCGCTTCCATCCGTGAGGCGCCTCACGCCGAATCCCCCTTGTCAGCACAAAGGCGGGCACCACGCCCGTCACGACAAGGGAGTCACAACGTCATGAAAATTACTCACCGTCAAGCAATCTCGGTGGCAGGCCTGACCGCCGTCGCGGTTCTCGGCCTCTCGGCGTGTTCGAGCGACCCGTCCACCGCCGCTCCGGCGTCCGTCACCAGCTCGACGATGGCGGCCAGCAGTCCGGCGCCAAAGCCCATGGATCAGCCAATGGATCCCGGCGCAGGCCTGGTCGGACCGGGTTGCGCCGATTACGCCGCGCAGAACCCCACCGGCCCCGGCTCGGTGACGGGCATGGCGCAGGATCCGGTGGCGGTGGCGGCGTCCAACAACCCGCTGCTGACCACGCTGACCGCGGCGTTGTCGGGCAAGCTCAACCCCAACGTGAACCTCGTCGACACCCTCAACGGCAGCGAGTTCACGGTGTTCGCACCGACCGACGCGGCGTTCGCGAAGATCGACCCGGCCACCATCGAGAAGCTGAAGACCGACTCGAATCTGCTCAGCAGCATCCTGACCTATCACGTGGTGCCCGGACAGGCGAGCCCCGCGCAGGTCGTCGGCATGCACAAGACCGTGCAGGGCGGTCAGGTCGACGTGACCGGCATGGGCAACAACCTGAAGGTCGACAATGCAAGCGTGGTGTGCGGCGGCGTCCGCACGGCCAACGCGACCGTGTATCTCATCGACACCGTCCTGATGCCCCCGGCCGCCTAGGTCACCCACTCCCCGAGCTGGGCCTCGCGCGAGCAGGCCCAGCTCGGTCATGAAAAAGAGCGGACATGTTCACCCTCGTGCTCATCGGCTTTCTCGGTGGGTTGATCACCGGAATCTCGCCGTGCATCCTGCCGGTACTGCCGGTCATCTTCTTCTCGGGCGCCCAGGCCGGCGAGCCGAAAGCGCGGCCATACCGCGTGATCGGCGGCCTGGTGCTGAGCTTTTCAATCGTCACGCTTGCCGGCTCGGCGCTGCTGTCACTGCTGCACCTGCCGCAGGACGCGATCCGCTGGGTCGCGTTGGTGGCATTGGCAGCGATCGGAGTCGGCCTGATCTTCCCGAGAGTCGAAGCGCTGCTGGAGAAGCCGTTCTCACGGCTGCCGCAGAAGCAATTCGGTTCCGGCAGTAGCGGTTTCGGGCTCGGTCTGGCGCTTGGCGTGCTGTACGTGCCGTGTGCGGGTCCCGTGCTGGCTGCCATCGTCATCGCTGGCGCGACGGGCACCATCGGTCTGCCGACGGTGGCGCTGACACTGTCGTTCGCGGTCGGCGCCGCGCTGCCGTTGTTGTTCTTCGCCTTGGCAGGTCGCCGTGTCTCAGAACGCGTGGCGGCGTTTCGCCGACGTCAGCGCGAAATCCGCATCGCCGCAGGCATTGTCACGATCCTGCTCGCCGTGGCGCTGGTGTTCAACCTGCCCGCCGCGCTACAACGCGCCATTCCCGACTACACCGCCAAACTTCAGGAAACCGTCGGCGGCGACGAGCAAGTGCGCGAAAAGCTGAATCTGGGCGGCCTTGTCAACGACCAGAACAAGGAGCTGTCCAACTGCACCAACGGCGCGCCCGAGCTGGAAAACTGCGGGCCCGCCCCGGATCTCACCGGGATCACCGGCTGGCTGAACACGCCGAACGAAGCCGCCGTCGATCTGAAATCGCTGCGGGGCAAGGTGGTTATCGTCGATTTCTGGGCGTACTCGTGCATCAACTGCCAGCGCGCCATCCCCCACATCGTCGACTGGTATCGGGCCTATAAGGACGCCGGCCTGGAGGTGATCGGTGTGCACACACCGGAGTACGCATTCGAGCGCGTACCCGCCAACGTGGCCAGCGGCGCCAGGGATCTGGGCATCACCTATCCTGTGGCGCTCGATTCCAACTACTCGACGTGGAGCAATTACCGCAATCGGTATTGGCCCGCCAAGTATCTGATCGACGCCAATGGAGCCGTGCGCCACATCAAGTTCGGCGAGGGCGACTACGCGCAGACGGAAACCCTTATCCGCCAACTCCTTTCCGAAGCGCACCCCGGCATCACACTGCCGGCTCCCACCGATGCGTCCGACACGACTCCCCCATCGGACTTGACGCGGGAGACCTATCTGGGCGTCGGCAAGGTGGTGAACTACGGCGGGGCCGGTGGCTATGACGAGGGCACAACGACCTACGACTATCCAACGCTCCTGCCCGACGACACGTTCGCCTACAAAGGCGATTGGAAGCTGGACTACCAGGGCGCGACGGCCAGCGGTCCGAACTCGGCCATCGAACTGAACTACCGCGCGCGCGATGTCTACCTGGTGGTCGGCGGGACCGGCACGGTGACTGTCACCCGCGAGGGCGAGTCCAAGCAGATACCGGTCAGCGGTCCGCCTACCTTGCGCCAGATCGCCGCCGACGGCGAGGTCGACCGCAAGACGCTCGAGGTGCAGCTGAGCCAAGGGCTGCAAGCGTTTTCATTCACCTTCGGGTAGGTCAGAGGGCACGGAAGTTCATCGCGACGCCGTTCATGCAGTAGCGCAGCCCGGTCGGTTGCGGACCGTCGTCGAACACGTGGCCGAGGTGACCACCGCAGCGCCGACAGAGCACCTCGGTGCGTGCCATGCCGATGCTGTCGTCCTGGCGCTCCAATACTGCATTGTCGAGCGGCCGCCAGAAACTCGGCCAGCCGGTGCCGCTGTCGAACTTGGTGTCAGAGGAGAACAGGTCGAGCGCGCAGCCCGCACAACCGAACACCCCATGCCTGTGCTCATCGTTGAGCGGGCTGCTGTACGGCATCTCGGTGCCTGCCCTGCGCAACACGTTATACTGCTCGGTGGTCAACAGCTGCTTCCACTCAGCGTCGGTATGAGTCACCTCGAAATCGGCCGGCGGACTAGCCGACGCCGCCCGCGCGCACGCCGCGGTCGCAACGAGGGTCGCCGACGCCGCGCCGACCAGGAATTGCCGTCGCTTCAGGCTCATCAGAGGAATCTATGCCCGCAGTGGCGGCCATAACCGTTGTCCTAGAAGCAGTGTCACAGTTCGGTAAGGAATGATCCGATCGCTTGCGCAACTAGAGTCGCTAGCCTGAACCGATGAGGTTGACCGCCAAGACGGCCGGAATCACCGCGCTCGCCGTGCTCGTGGCACTGGGTTTCGCGCTGTTCCCGGCAAGCGCCTCGACAACGGTTCCGAGTCCTGTGCTCGACGAGCCTGTGGGTAGCCAGGGGGCGAGCGAGACCGCGGTGCTGGCAGGCGGCTGCTTCTGGGGTGTTCAGGGCGTATTTCAACACGTGAAGGGCGTATCGGCGGCGGTCTCCGGCTACGCGGGTGGCGACGCGTCGACGGCCCAGTACGAGACGGTCAGCAATGGTTCCACCGGGCACGCCGAGTCCGTTCGCATAACCTACGACCCCAGCCAGGTGACGTTCGGCCAGCTGCTGCACGTGTTCTTCGCCGTTGTCCATGATCCGACGGAACTGAACCGGCAAGGGCCCGACGTCGGCGAACAGTATCGCTCGGCGATCTTTCCCCAGAACGACATGCAACAGCGGGTTGCCGACGCCTACATCGCTCAACTCAATCAGGCGAAGGTCTTCGATAATCCCGTCGTCACGCAGACCAAACCGGACTCCGGTTTCTTCCCCGCCGAGGATTACCACCAGGATTACCTCAACTCGCACCCGACCGCGGCGTACATCGCGGTCAACGACATGCCGAAGCTAGCCGCGCTGCGGCAACAGTTTCCGCAGCTGTACCGCGACCAGCCTGTGCTGGTGCACGCGGTCACCCACCAATAGCTGCGGACGGATCGACGGTCGCCTCGATCTTGATGATCCGGTCACCGCGGACCGTCAGCACCAGCACCACGGCGAGCCTGCGGTCGGTGAAGCCAAGCACCTCGCCGGCTGGCCCGGCGACGAGCGTCGCACCATGGCCGAGGAAATGAAGAAGGTTGGGCGCCACCGAATCCCGCCCGTGGTTGATCTGCGGGGGCGCACCGCTGACAAAGGTAGCCATCCCCCACACCGCGGGATCCAGTACCGCCGTCAAGGCTTGTAAGTCGCCGTTCGCGCACGCGGTGATGAACTTCTCGGTGACGATCCGGTGCTCGACATCTGTCACATCGGCGGGCCGAGGCCGTGAGCCCGCCGAATCTGCGAATTTCGCTCTCGCACGTCTGGCAAGCTGACGACAGGTGCCGACCGGCCTGCCCACCGTCTCGGCGACCTCTTCGAACGGCATCTGAAAGACGTCGTGCAGCACGAACGCCACCCGCTCGCCGGGGCTCAGCCGCCGCAACACCTCCAGCAGCGCGGAGCGCACCTCGTCGTCGAGCGTGACCCGGTCGGCCGGATCGGCGTCCCGCGACACGGCGGCGTCGAGCGCCCCTGACTCATCGGGTTGTTCGTGGCGGGCGCGCGCGGACCGCATCTGGTCCAGGCACAGCCGACCGGCGACCACTGTCAGCCAGGCGCGGACGTCGTCGACTTGCGACGCGCGTGACAGCCGAAGAAACGCCTCCTGTGCGACGTCCTCGGCGTCGCCGACGTCGCCGAGCATCTGGTAGGCGAGATTCACCAGGTACGGACGGTGGCTGCGCCACGCCGCGTCCACCTCGGGTGCAGAACTCATGAGACTAAGACGAAACGTCGGTGCGAAAAGTTACAGCCGCCTGTGCACGGACGCCTGTGTAACTTTTCTCGACGCGACGTCGTCCTTGACTCCATGAACGCAATTCTCGTCACCGGCGCAACCGGCAACGTCGGCCGCCCACTCGTCAACGAACTCGCAACAGCCGGCGTGGAGGTGCGCGCCGTCACCCGACAACCCGATGCCGCCCGCTTTCCCGATGGCGTCAAGGTGGTGCGCACCGCAGCAGAGGGACTGGCCGGCGCCTCGGCGGTATTCCTGAACTCGCGTGCGTTGGGCGACGAGTTGGAGGCGGTCGTCCGCCAGGCGCGCTTCGAAGGTGTCAGCCGACTCGTGGCGTTGTCGGCGATCAACGCCGACGACGACTTCGCGCGTCAGCCCTCACGGTTTCGCGGCGACCGCAACAAGGAAGTCGAGCAACTCGCGGTCGACTCGGGCTTGGAGTGGGTCAGCCTTCGTCCAACGGTGTTCATCACCAACTTCTTTGGCATGTGGGCGCCGCAGATTCAGACGGGCGACGTGGTCAACGGACCGTATGCGACGGCATCGACAGCACCGATCGTCGACCGCGACATCTCCGCCGTGGCGGCCAAGGCCCTGCTCACCGATGAACTCGTCGGCCGCAAGATTCCGATGACCGGACCGCAGGCTTTCACCAACACCGAAATGGTCGAGATCATCGGATCGGTGATTTCCCGACCGCTGCGCTATCAGGAAGTCCCCGCGGACCTTGTTCGTCAGCGCTTCATCGGACTCGGTTTCTCGGCCGAATTCGCCGACGCCTATATCGCGTTTCTGGAGGCGACCGTCGAAAAGCCGGCGTTGGTCACGCACGAGGTGGAGAAGATCCTCGGCAGGCCCGCCCAGACATTCGCCGACGCGGTATCCGCCAATCAAGACCTGTTCATCAAACAGTAAGGGAGACAAGCCATGTCCGACTTTCGCCCGCCGCGGTATCTCAAACCGATGAACAAGTTCATGATGGCCGTGCAGAAGCTCGGCATCCCTACCGGCCCGGCGATGGTATTGACAGTGCCGGGACGGAAAAGCGGAAAGCCGCGCAGCACGCCGATGACGCCGTTCGAGCATGACGGCGGCCTCTATGTCGTCGCCGGTTATCCGGGGGCCGACTGGGCGTCCAACGCGCGCGCCGCAGGCGCGGGGACGCTGTCGCGAGGACGCAAGTCGCGGCGCGTAAAGATCGTCGAACTGGATCCGGCGCAGTCGCGGCCCGTGCTGCGAGCGTTCGCCGTCAAGGTGCCGGTCGGTGTCGGCTTCGCCAAACGCGCGGGCCTGGTGCGCGACGGCGCCCCTGAGGAGTTCGCGGGCTTGGCGGGCCAACTCGCGGTGTTCCGGTTCGACCCCGGCGACTAGCCTCGTCTGGGTGGAGCTGACGACCGCCCGGCTGTCGTTGACTCCGTTGGATCCAGACCGCGACGCCGAGGCGCTGCACGTGGCCTACAGCGATCCGGACGTAATGCGTTGGTGGGACGCACCGCTATGCGTCGACGTCGCTGAAACCCGCGAACACTTGGCGCGCTACGTCCTGGGCGACGGCGCCCAGGCGTGGACCGTGCGGGAGGCAACCACTCCCGTCGGCGTGGTCGGGCTGCTCGGCGACGTAGCAGTGCCCGGTCTGAGTTGGATGTTGTGCAGGCGAGCGTGGGGTCGCGGGCTGATGACCGAGGCGGCGACGGCGGTCATCGAGTATGCATTCGGCCCGCTGGGACTTGCCCGCGTCGAGGCCTGGGTCGACACCACGAACGTCCGATCGCTGGCCACTGCCCGCAGGCTGGGCCTGACCGAACACGGCAGACTGGCGCAACGGTACCCGCATCGCGAGGATGCGCACGAGTCGATCGTCCTGGGTCGGTCGCGTGCACCGGAGCCCACCGCCGTGCTCGGTGTCGAGGTCACGCTTCCGGTGCACGATGTCACCGCCGAGCTCGAGCTACTGCGGTGTGTGCTCGGCGCCAGGACGCGCTACCACGTGGGCGATCCACCGACGATGGTCGGCGTGGTATTCGGTCCGTGGAGCGTCGGCCCTGTCATACGGCTGGTGGCGGCGTCGTCGAGTGCGCCCATCACCGTAAGCGTCGATGTTGGCATCGAGTTCGATGCGTCGTATGCCCGCGCCGTTACCGCAGGAGCATGCATAGCCTCGCCTCCCGTCGAACAGCCTTGGAGCATGCGGGAATTCGTTGTCCGGCTGTCGAACGGGCATCAGCTGGTGGTAACCGGGCCGTCCTGAAGCGCGCGCTGAATGACGACGTCGCCGGAGCGGGTCCGCGCGTGCACGACTAGCGTCTGATCACCATCGGCCGGACCGTCGGTCGACGCCAGCGAATTGCGCACTTCGCCCGATCCCGTCGTCAAATCCAGTTGGGCCGCCGTACCTTCGGCGACACCGACGAGGAGTTCACCGCTGGCGGTATGCACGGACACACCGCCGTTGACGGCCGTTGCCACATTGATGTCACCGGAAGCCGTCTGCGCGTCGACCTTGCCCTGTAGGCGTTTGACGGTCAGCGAACCGCTTGCGGCGCGGAATTTGATATCGGCATGCAGGTCTCCGATCACAACATCACCGGATGCCGTCGAGACGGCCGCCGAGCCGTTGATCTCGCGAACGGATAATCCTCCAGATGCGCTGTCCGCCTTCAGGTTTCCGTGTACACTGCCGACCTCGACATTCCCGCTCGCCGACGCGAACTTGCAGTCGGCGTATCGACCCTCGGCGGTGATGCACGCCGACGCCGACGATGCGTTGACCCGCGAACCGGCGGGCAGCGCGATGTCGACAACGACCGCTCCCCGGCGCGGGAACGCGAACCCGCGCTGACTCGACACCCGCAGCGCACCGTTGCTGAAGTCGACCGACACCTGTTCGGCCGCCTTGACGTCATGGCTGCGGGATTCATCGCGAGGCCGCACCTCGACGACCGTGTCGTCGCGGTCACTGGCGACCAGTTGCACAGCGCCTGCGGAAATTTCGACCGTCGCGGTGATCGGTTGGGGCGTAGCGAAAGTGGGCATCGTTTCTCCTCCTGGGTGTTGTGGGCTAGCGGACCCAGCCGCTGAAGTGCTTGCCGGAATCGCCGCGTGGACGCCGGGACCCCCCGAGCGCCGCCGACACCGCGCGGACAAGCCACGCGTTCACCGAGAGGCCGTCGCCGCGCGCGGCAGCGTCGACGCGGGCACGCAGGTGTTCGGGAAGCCGCAGCGTCACCCGCCAGGTGCCGCCGTCGTCGTCGGATTCGGGTACGACGGCGGGCATGTCCGGCCCGTCCTCTATGCCGGTCGACACACTGAACTCGGGATCGCGCCCCCGCAGTCGCACGTCGACCGAGCGGGGCGCGAGGTCGCGGGTGATCTGTTGCGCCGCCTCCGACAGCGCCTCGAGCAGGGCCAGCCGAATCGCCGATTCCAGGGGTGCGGTCAGTCGCTCGGCAAGCGCCTGCGCATCCTGTCCCCCGGCGGCTGCCGCCACAGACAACTCGTGGCGCACCGAATCCACATATGGCTGCAAGTCCATGGTGTCATGATGACACCACTATGGTGTCACTGCAAGCGTCAGTTTGACGCAACAGCCAGCTAGGACCCCTTGAGCTGCTCCAATAGCCCGTGCAGATCGAGTTGGCCGCGATGCGCCACCAGCGAATCCCCCTGGAAGCGGTCGATGTGAATGCCCGCGATCGAGACTTTGGTGCCGGTCGGCGCGATGCCACGGAATTCACCGGTATGGGTGCCGGTGAATCGGCAGCGCGTTATGCCGTGCGAGCCGTCGACGAGGACTTCCTCGATTTCGTGTTGACCATCGGGAAAGCCCCGAATGAACTCCTCCAGATTCGCCCGCCACTCGGCCCACCCGAGGGGTTCCGAACTACCGACCTCAGCGATCAACCGAGGCGAGACCAACGCCTCGATGGTGTCCCAGTCACGTCTGTCCAGCGCCGCGTAGAAGCACTCCACCAGTTCCCGGACCGCGTCATCGTTCGAATCAGGCACGAGGCCAACGATATTTACCCACGAACCTTGGCGATGATCGTTTCGGCGAACCGCTCGATCGGTGCGCGGTAACGGTCGACGCCGCCGGGCGCCAACTCCGCCCCCATCCACGGCGCCGACATCACCTGGGTGATGCCGACATCCTCGGCCCGCTTGTACAGGTCAGGCGTCGGCGGTTCGAGCAGCGCCAGCAGGACGTCGAACGGCTCGTTCTCGCGGCCGTATTCGCGGCGCAGTTTCGTCAGCCTCTCGGCGTAATGGACCGCGTCGTCCCATGCGTACGCGTAGCCGACCCAGCCGTCGCACAGTCTGGCCGCGCGCCGCAGCGCGGCTTCGGATTCACCGCCGCACAGGATAGGCACCGGCGCCTCGGGATGGGGTTCGATCATCAGCTCGGGAACCTGGTAGTACTCACCGCTCCAGGACACCCAGCCGCCGCGCCACAGCGCCCGCAGTGCGGGGATCATTTCGTTGAGCCGCTTGCCACGGGTTTCGAAGTCCTGGCCCAGCAGGTCGTATTCCTCGCGCATCCACCCGACGCCTACACCCAGTGACACCCTGCCCTCCGACAGCACCGCGGCCGTCGCGACCTGTTTGGCGACCTCGATCAACGGCCGTGCGGGCGCCACGTAGACCGCGTTCGAAAAGCGCAGCCGATGCGTCACCGCCGCCATCGCACCAGTCAGCACCCACGAATCCGGCCAGGCGGTTTCGGGTGCCCACCCTGGCCTTCCCGTCGATGAGTCCGGGTACGGCGAGGACAGCTCGCGGGGATAGATCAGGTGGTCGGAACAGATCAGCCCGTCAAAGCCGGCCTCGTCGAACATCCGGGCCACCGCGATGATCTCGGTGGTCTTCATGAACGGTGTGCCGCTCCAAAACTGCATCCTGTTTCTTTATCTCGAAATTCGGGCAGCATCAATGGATGCCAACACTGCTGTGGTTTCGGCGCGATCTGCGGCTGCGTGACCTGCCTGCGCTGCTCGACGCCGCCGCCCAGGACGGCGAGGTGCTGGCCTGCTACGTGCTGGACCCTCGACTGACGGCTTCGGCTGGATCGCGCCGGCTGCAGTATCTGTACGACGCGCTACGGGATCTGCGTGGCTCCCTCGATGGGCGGCTGCTTGTCACGCGCGGTCGTCCGGAGAAGCGAATTCCCAAGCTAGCCAAGGATATTGGTGCCCCATCCGTGCATGTGTCGGCGGAGTATTCGCCGTTCGGCCGCCGACGCGACGACGCGGTTCGCGACGCGCTGGGTGACGTATCGCTCGAGGAGGCCGGGTCGCCGTATCTGGTTTCGCCAGGCCGGGTCGTCAAGAGCGACGGCACGCCCTACAAGGTGTTCACCCCGTTCTACGACGCTTGGCGGCGGCACGGCTGGCGTCCGCCCGCCGACTCGAGCGCGAGCTCAGCGCGCTGGATCGACCCGGCCGACGTGCCCGGCGGGGTGGACATCCCCGACGCCGGGGTGGAGCTGGAGCTGCCTGCCGGCGAGACGGCCGCCCGCAAGCAATGGGCGAAATTCGTTGACAGCGAACTGGACAATTACGCCGAGCAACGCAACCGGCCCGACCTCGACGCCACCAGCCGGATGTCGGCGCACCTGAAGTTCGGCGCGATCCATCCGCGCACCATGGCCGCCGATCTCAACGGCACCACGGGCGCCCAGGCTTATCTACGCGAACTGGCGTTCCGTGACTTCTATGCCGCGGTGCTTCACGAGTGGCCCGACAGTGCGTGGTGGAATTGGAACAAGTCGTTCGACGCGATCCAGGTCGACGATGACCGAGAGCTGTTCGAGGCGTGGAAGGCGGGCCGCACCGGTTTTCCGATCGTCGACGCCGGCATGCGCCAACTCGCTCAGACCGGCTTCATGCACAACCGGGTCCGGATGATCGTCGCGTCGTTTCTGGTCAAGGATCTGCACCTGCCCTGGCAGTGGGGCGCCCGGTGGTTCCTGGAGCAGTTGGTTGACGGCGATATCGCCAACAACCAACACGGTTGGCAGTGGGCCGCCGGCTGCGGCACCGACGCCGCGCCGTACTTCCGCGTGTTCAACCCCGCTACGCAGGGCAAGAAGTTCGATCCGGACGGTGCCTATGTTCGCCGTTGGGTGCCCGAGGTGGACGACGACGACTATCCCGAACCGATTGTCGACCATGCGGCAGAGCGGAAGGAAGCGCTGCGCCGCTACAGCCAGCTCACCTGACCAGAAAGCCCGCGTCGATGGGAAGCTGGATGCCGGTGATGTAGCGGCCCGACGGTCCGCAGAGGTAGAGCATGGCCTCACTGATGTCACTGGCCTCGATGAGGGGGACCGGCAGCAGGTTTTCGAATGCCGCGGCGTACTCGGGCTGCTCGGCCAGCAGCTGTTCGACTTGCGGGTTGACGATCATCCCGCTGTTCAACCCCGTCGGGTGGACGGTGTTTACGCGAATGTTCTTCTCGGCGAGCATGTTTGCGTAGCCGCGCATGATGCCGACAACCCCATGCTTGGCGGCTAGATAGCCTGCCCCGCCGTGAGTCTTCTGGCTCAGCTTGACATGCATACCGGACAGCCCGGCAACGGAGCTGGTGATCACGATCGCTCCGCCATCGTCGTGGGCGAGCAGTGCGGGCAACGCCGCCTCGATCGTGTAATACACGCCGTTGAGCATCACGGCGATCGCGTCGTTGAAAGCCGAAATGTCCTGTGCCTGTTGACCGACCATCGGCAGAATCCCGGCGTTGGCGAGAACGAAGTCCAGCCGACCGAGTTCGGCTACGCCGTTGGCGACCGCCGCCTTCAGCCGTTCGAAATCACGGACGTCGCCCTGTTCGGCGACGATGCGGCGACCCGTCTTCTCGACCAGGTTCACTGTTTCGTCGAGATCCTCCGGCGTGGCCATCTGATAAGCGACGCTGTCGATCTGGTCGCACAGGTCGAACGCGATGATGTCGGCGCCCGCTTCGGCGAACCGAACCGCATGCGAGCGGCCCTGCCCCCTGGCGGCGCCGGTGATGAACGCGACTTTCCCCTCCAACTGCAATGCCATCAGACTCCCCCTTCGGCGCGAAGACGACGCTACGCTCCGCCAGTCCGCGATGCCGGCAAACGGAAAAGGCGACGTCAACGGGTGTACTGCCGCGCGTAGTAGGCCTGTGCCAGAATGTCTGCAGACTCAGCCCGACCATGAGGAGTAGCCGTGGCCAACACCGAGGTGGAACGACACACCGGCAGGGAAGCTCCGGACGTCGAAGATGTGCCCTCCGCGGAGTGGGGTTGGTCCAAGGAGAACCACAAGGTGATCCACATCGGGGGGCTGCTGGCCGCCGGATTCATGCTGCTGATGCTGCGGGGCAATCACGTCGGCCACGTTGAGGACGGCTTCCTGATCGCGTTCGCGATCCTCATCCTGATCGCGGTGGCGCGTGACTGGTGGTTGCGCCGCCGGGGCTGGATTCGGTAGCGCCCTCAGACCGAGTACAGCGGGCGGAAGGCCCCCGAGCCGATCCGGAAGAGCGTCTCGCTCGATGTGGCGTTGTCGCCTGAGACGTCGGCGGCGACAAGCGCCTGCGATTTGAAGGCCCGCGCAGCCGAACTCACCCGATGGTGGATCGCATCAGTCTGGCGACCCAGCTCGGCCGGCCACGGCGAACCCCACACGGTGACTTCGGTGAGTCCGCGCTTCAGCACGTGGACAACCTCGTCGCGGACCAGCTGATCGGCAGCCAGCAGTTCGGCGCTGACGGCCAGTGCACCGACGCGCGATGAGCTGCGAACCATCGACAGGAAACCCTCGTTCGCGTCTCGTGCCGTCGCACCCAGAATCGTCAGCGGCCGGGGGTCGGCTCCGTCGGCGACCATCACATTGACATCCCAGCCGGCCCTCGCGCGGTCATACAGCCAACCGCCCGCCGACCGCACGACATCCTCCGCGCTGGCTGCGAGAACGTTGAGTTGGTACCGGAGCACCCTGCTTGCGGCCGCGCGATCGATACCCGCGGCGGTCTTGTCGTCGGCGATGACGGATCGGGTAGCCATGCCTAGAGCGTGACACTTCTGTCATGATCTGTAAAGGTTAGATTTTCCTGGCCAACCGCCGTCCGGCCAACCGGCTGGTCGAAAATCCTGGCTTGTGCCGAGCGGTCAGCCGGCCGCAGCAGCCAGCGGCATGGCCGCACCGATCCGTGTCAGGTCGGTGGATAGCCCTGCCGCGCTGCGTATTTCGATGAAGGCGTCGACCATTGCGTCGGTGGCCTCATGCGGGTCGTCGAGAGTGAGATCGTCGGTCAACACCGAGATCGCGAGCTGGTCGACATAGCTCCATACCGTGATGTTCATCCCGCTGCCCACGACCACCGGTCCAACGGAATAGATTTCACTGACCGTCGCGCCCTCGATGTTGCCGCGTTCCCGCGGACCGGGCACATTCGAGATGACCAGATTCATGACGCTGGCCGACTCGAGCCGGCGGGCCTGGCTACGAAACAGTCCCGGCGCGAGCGCAGGAGGAAGATAGGACAGCCACGCGGGCAGGACTGTCGGCCCCAGAAGTTGGTTGTTTTCCTTCGCGATGGCGGTCGCCACCGACGTCAACTCCACCCGCTTGAGCGGATCCTCGATGTGCACCGGCAACGACGGCGTCATATATGTGAATTCGTTGCCCACCAACCGCTCCGGCGAAGGGTTGTAGCTCACCGGGACTCCGGCGATCAGTGGTGAATCGGCCGTACCGTCGTAGCGCAGCAGCAGCTGACGAAGGGCTCCCGCCGCGGTCGCCAACACGATGTCATTGAGGGTGACGCCGAGATGCTTGCTCGTTTCCTTCACGTCGGCCAGCGCCAGCGGTGCCGTCGCGAACCGGCGGCCAGGGGACACGACATGGTTGATGAAGCACTGGGGTGGCGCGAAGTTGCGGGCGAGATCCGGATGCTGACCGCGCTCCTTCGAGCGACTCCGGACCCGCGACACGCCGCGGGCCGTTTCGCGCACCAGCCGAGGCAGTTTTCCGATCAGGCGCAGGTGATCGCGACCGGCCGCCTTCAGCAGGCTGCCGCTCGCCTGCGCCGACGAGGGAGGTGCCGTGACGGGCAGCGCTTCCGGCGGCGCCATCGCCTTGGCCATCTGGTTGGCCGAGGCCACCCCGTCGGCCAGCACATGGTGGACCTTGTGAATGATCGCGATGCGGTTGTCGGCCAGCCCCTCGGCGACATACATCTCCCACAGGGGACGGCTGCGATCCAGCGGCGCACTGGCGATCTCGCCGATCAGCTGATCGAGTTCGCGGCGTCCACCGGGAGCGGACACCCGCGCGCGGCGCAAGTGATAGTCGAGGTCGATGTCGTCGTTCTCCACCCACATCGGGTGATGCAGCTTCAGCGGTATGTCGACCAGTTGGTAGCGAAGCGCGGGCAACGTCATCAACCGCGGATAGGCGACTTCGCGGAACAGATCGAAGGTGAATCCGCCCTCGACGCCGGACACGTCGAGGATGCCGATCTTGAGCGTGTGCATATGAACCTCGGGCGTCTCGCTGTACAACATCAACGCGTCGACGCCATTGAGTCGCCTCATACCCCACCCCGTTCTCCCTTGCCCTATTGCACTCCCTACAGCTGCCCGCCATGCGGCTTCGGCGAACATTCACCACGGCAGTGACACTGCACGCGCACTCTGTAAAGCTTTGGCAATGAGTCTCGTCGCCGGACGCGGTCCACTCAGTAAGGACCCCGCAGGCTGGTTCTCGCCTCCCCTACCCGGAGAGGTGGTCTTCGTCGAGCCGCACCCGCGCCGTGTGCAGGCCATCCGCAACGGGCAGACGGTGATCGACACCGAGCGGGCGTTGCTCGTGCATCGGCGCGATCACCCACTGAGCTACGCGTTCCCGGCCGACGACGTCGGCGACCTGCCCACCGAAGCCGAACCGCAGGCGCCCGGATACGTCCACGTGCCGTGGGACGCGGTCGACACCTGGCTCGAGGAAGGCCGCCAACTCGTCCATTACCCGCCCAACCCGTACCACCGCATCGACTGCAGACCGACTCATCGCCAGTTGCGGGTCGACGTCGCAGGCGCCACCCTGGTCGACACCGCGGACACGGTGATCGTGTTCGAGACCGCGCTTGACCCTCGCCTCTATGTCGACCCTTCGCTCGTTCGCACCGACCTGTTGCGCCGCACGACGACGACGTCCTATTGCAACTACAAGGGCCACGCGACGTACTGGGCGGCGGTCGTTGGCGACACCGTGGCCGACGACGTGGCGTGGAGCTACGAGGATCCCCCACCCGAATGTCTGCCCATCAAGGGATATCTGAGCTTCGACGCGGCCCGAGCCGAGGTAGTCGCCGAGCTTCCCGCTATGTGACGCCCATCACAGCAAGCTGCCTGACCTCGTACCCTACGGTTCCGTCACCGTAGGTTGCCGTGGTTACGGTTGCGTACGTTTTGCCTGGCCCGCCACACTTTTCGCAGTTTGCCAAGCGAAGGGAAAAGCGTTGGGCCACTACCTCACCAACCTCCGTGACATCGAGTTCAACTTGTTCGAGGTGCTGAACCTCGGCGGTGTTCTCGAGTCCGGGGGCTATGGCGATCTGGACGCCGACACGGTGCACACGATGCTCGACGAGGTCGCGCGGCTTGCAGAGGGACCGGTGGCCGAATCCTTCGCCTCGGCTGACCGCAAGCCGCCGGTCTTCGACCCTGAGCACCACACCATCAGCGTGCCAGGCGAATTGGCCAAGTCGGTGCAGGCAGTCAAGGACGCCGAGTGGTGGCGTATCGGTCTGCCCGAGGAGATCGGCGGGGTGCCCGCGCCCAGGGCATTGGTGTGGGCGGTCAACGAAATGCTGCTGTGCGCCAACCCGTCCGCCGCGTTTTGGTGGGCGCTGGGGCCCGCGATGGCGCTCGCGCTGTACGAAGAGGGCAACGACCAGCAAAAGCATTGGGCTGCAGTGGGTTTGGAGCGCGGCTGGGCGGCCACCATGGTGTTGACCGAGCCTGACGCGGGCTCCGACGTCGGCGCTGGGCGTGCCAAGGCAATTGCCCAACCCGACGGCACCTGGCACATCGAGGGCGTGAAGCGGTTCATCTCCGGTGGTGACGTCGGAGATAGCGCTGAGAACATCTTCCATCTGGTGCTGGCCCGGCCGGAGGGCGCCGGCCCGGGGACCAAGGGCCTGAGCCTGTTCTATGTGCCGCAGTTCCTGTTCGACCCAGACACCTTCGAGCTCGGCCCACGCAATGGCGTCTTCGCAACAGGGCTGGAGCACAAGATGGGGTTGAAGTCCTCCCCCACATGCGAATTGACGTTCGGCGGCCATGGCATCCCTGCCGTCGGTTATCTGGTTGGCGACGTCCACAACGGCATCGCGCAGATGTTCACCGTCATCGAGAACGCCCGGATGACAATCGGTGTCAAAGCCGCGGGCACATTGTCGACGGGCTACCTCAACGCGCTGGCGTTCGCGAAGGAGCGCATCCAGGGTGCCGACCTCACTCAGATGACCGACAAGTCGGCGCCGCGAGTGACGATCATCCACCACCCGGATGTGCGCCGCAGCCTGATGACGCAGAAGGCGTACGCCGAGGGGTTGCGGGCACTGTATATGTACGCCGCCGCGCATCAGAATGATGATGTGGCTCAGCAGGTTTCGGGCGCGAGTGCCGAGATGGCGCACCGCGTCGACGACCTGTTGCTTCCGATTGTCAAGGGCGTGGGATCCGAACGCGCATATGAACTGCTCACCGAGTCGCTGCAGACGCTCGGGGGTTCGGGCTTCCTGCAGGACTACCCGATCGAGCAGTACATCCGCGACGCCAAGATCGACTCGCTGTACGAGGGCACCACCGCGATCCAGGCGCTGGACCTGTTCTTCCGCAAGATCGTTCGTGACCGTGGTGAGGCGCTGGCACATGTCGCGACGCAGATCAGCCAGACGATCGACAGTTCCGATGCAGCGTTGAAGACCCAGGCCGCCCAACTGCGCACCGCGCTGGAGCACGTCCAGGCGATGACCGCAACGCTGACCGGCTACCTGATGGCCGCCGCCGAGCAGCCAACGGAGATCTACAAAGTCGGCCTCGCGTCGGTCCGGTACTTGCTCGCAGTCGGCGACCTGGTGATCGGGTGGCGCCTTCTGGTCCAGGCCAACATCGCACAAGCCGCGCTCGCTGCCGCCAAAGGCGACGAGGCGTTCTATCGGGGCAAGATCGCCACCGCGGCGTTCTTCGCCGCCAACATGCTGCCGAACCTGGCGGCGGTGCGCGAGATCGTCGAGAACCTCGACGACGACATCATGAGCCTGCCCGAGGCAGCGTTCTGACCTGACGAATCACCGAAACTGCGGTGAGATCGCGATTCTCTTCGAAAGTGCGATCTCCCCGCAGTTTCGAGCGTCAGTCAGCGATTGCGGGCGCGGTGCCGAGCCGCGGGAACAGCTTGCCCGCGGCCACGGGTGCGGGGGCAACAGCGAGGGCGGGGCTGCGTCCGGTATCGCTCACGATCGCGACGGCCATCCGATGCGACGCATAGGGACGAAGCCGCCCGAATGGCCGAGGATAAAACGGACGTTCGGATATTTGTGGCGAATAGCGTTGCGCACCTATGGTGGTGATGGGTATCGATACGCAGCACGGTTGTCCTCAATTGTCAGAAATGCCGGCACCAGCCAGTGCCGAAATGCTTTCCTCCCGGCGCAGCAGCGACTGGACACCTGTCTTGAACATGGCGAGCTTATCGACGATCGTCTGCCCTTCCGGGGTGTGTCCCCAGATGCTGATGCCTTGGTAAGTCGTTGGCTCCCAGGTGTTCTCGGCCTCATCGTCTACGACAATCGGATTCCAGCCCACTTCCCATTCGAACCCCGACGGCGTCATCGCGTAGTAGGACAGCTCCTTGTCGTTGGTGTGCTGCCCGACACCCAACGCCATGTCGAACCCGAGTTCCTTAAGACGCTGATACGACGCGGTCATATCGTCGAGCTCGGCGACCTGGATGTTCAGGTGCTGCACATGGGTGCGGACCGGGTTGACGGGCAACCGGTTGACCGCGGCGATCGCCACCGAGTGATGGCGCTGATTGACCCGAAGGAAACGGATCTTGAGCTTGATGCCGCTGATCGTCTCATCGATGAAGTCGGACAGGCGGGCATCGAAGACGGTGTTGAAGTAGCCGTGCATCTGTTGCGGTTTCTTCGAGGTGATCGCGACGTGGCCCATGCCGCTCTCGCCGGTGACGAAGCCGCCGACCCGGATGTCAAGCGGCGCATCGGTGGTCTTGGCTGTCGTGAAGATCTCCTGCGCCAGTCCGTTTGGGCCGGGGAATCGCACGAGCCGTTCCACACCGCGCAGCGCCGTTTCCTCCGCGGTTCCCTCGACGACGGGCACGCCGTGGCTGATGACACGGGAGACGACCTCGTCGAAAGTCGCGTGGTCGTCGAGTTGCCAGCCGAGGGTCGTGACGTCCTCGGCCGGCCCGCGCTGCAGCAGGAACCGGCACTCGTTCTCGTCGAGTCGGAATCGCATGACGTCGCTGAGGGTCTCGTCGAGGTGCATGCCGATGGCGTCGCGGCCAAACCGCCGCCAGTCCGCGAACTTGTCGGTCTCGATGACGATGTAACCGAGGTGGACATTGCCGAAGATGTCAGGCATGTGCGAGTCTCGAATCGGCGCTGAGGAATTCGGTGACGAGCTCGTTGAACAACTCGGCTCGTTCCCACTGCATCCAGTGGCCGGTGTGCGAGGTCATCACCAGTTCGGCGTTCGGCATGGCGTTCAGTAGCATCGGCCCGCCAGTGGGTCGGTTAACCTTGTCGTCGCGGCCCCACAGGACAAGCGTCGGCGTCCGCAGTGTCGCCAGCCGGCTGTCGCGGGTGAGGTCCATCCGCCACAGGGTGCGCAGACCCGACGGGCGGCGCAGCGGCGGGTCGGCCACCACGTCCGGATCGATCGAGGCACGGTAGCGCAGCTCGATCAACTCGTCGGGCACCGAAGCGCCGTCGTAGACAAGGTAATTGCGGATGAACGCCTCCAGCTTGTCGCGGCTGGGCCCGTCGCCACCGTAGTAGGACAGCAGGCTCTTCAGGCCTGCGGTCGGGACACCTCGCGTCGTCCCGATCCCGCCCGGTCCCATCAGCACCAGCTTGTCAACGCGGTGCGGAGTATCAAGGGCGAGGCGAAGCGCAGCCGCACCGCCATACGAGTTGCCGATCATGTGCGCGGTGTCGATCCCGAGTTCGTCGAGCAGACCGCGGATCGTGTCGGCGAGGTAGCCGAACGGGTCGTCCTGATCCACGCCCTTGACCGAGCGGCCGTAGCCGGGCATGTCCGGCACGATGACGCGGAAATGCCCTGCGAGCGCATCGATGTTGCGCGAGTAGTTGGATACCCCCGAAGCACCCGGGCCGCCGCCGTGCAGCATCACTACCGCAGGTCCGCTACCGGCTTCGGCGAAGAAGATCGGCTTTCCGTTGACGGAGACGGTGCGTTCGGTGAGGTTGGTGGTGGTCATGCCGGTACTCCAGTCTTGATGGGCGCGATGGCGCGAGGGGCGGGTAGCGACTGCCCGGATTGACTTGAGGCGTAAATGAATCCATCGGGACGCACCACAACCGCGGCTGCCTTCCTGCGGTGCAGCCAATGGCTGAGCGTGGGGTCGCTGATCCGGATCACCTTGGCGCCCACCTGGGTCCACGCCGGGGTACCGGCCGGCGGTGTTCCGGTGTGCAGGACGGCCCACTGTCCGTCGAGCACATCGTCGAGGCGAATCCTGGTGCCGGTCTCGTCGGTGACCCACGGTTGCGGTATCTGCCAACCAACCGCGCCGCCTTTCCCCACGAAGAAGCCGTCCTCGTAGCGGGCATCGGGAATCCACGTCAGCTTCTGCAGCCCCGCGTCCACCCTGGGCACGCGGGTCAGCGCACGGAACGCGTGATTGCGGATCGCGGCGATGGCGCGGTTGCGCTCGGTGATGATGCGGCCGACGAAGCATGCGCGGCGGGTCACCTCGGTGACGTGCGGCTTCCGTTCCGCCTGATACGAATCCAGCAGCGAGTCCGGCGCCTGCCCCCGCAGCACGGCGGCCAGTTTCCAGCACAGGTTGGCTGCATCGCGCACGCCGGCCGACATGCCCTGGCCGATCCACGGCGGCATGGCATGCGCTGCATCGCCGGCAAGAAAGACGCGGCCCACGCGCCAGCGTTCGGCGACCCGGACGTGGTGGCTGTAGATCACCGCCCGCAGGATCTTGACATGTTCGTCTGTGATGCCCTGATCGTTGAGGACCTTCCAGATGTTCTCTTCGCGCAGGAGCGTCTGCTCATCCTCATCCGTGCGGGCTGGGTACTCCCACCGGTGATGCCCCAGCGGCGTTGGGCAGTCGACCGTCGGACGAGCTGGGTTGCAGTGGAAACGGAGTCGGTCGTGGGCATCCCATTCCTTGAGCACCTTGGTGTCGATGACCACCCACCGCTCGGTGTAGGTGCGGCCCGAATAGCCGACACCCAATTGCCCCCGGGTAGGTGACGAGCCACCGTCGGAGGCAATCACATAGGACGCACGGACTCGCTTGAAGACATCGGCGCGAAGGTCGGCAAGCATGAGTTCGACCTCGTCGTCATCTGTCAGCACGCGCAGGCATTCGTGCTCGAGCAGTATGTCGACGTTCGGAAAGCGGGCCACACCCTCGCGCAGCACGTGATCGACAGCTGGCTGATACAGGAACTGCTGCGGCGGATGCCCGGTCCCCCGTGACGTGATCTTCAGGTCGATGAACGGCACACCGGCGGCATCGACGAAGTTCAACGGACGGTCGGGCAGCATGTCCTGCTGCAGGCGATCCGCAAGGCCAACCGACTGCCATACCCGCATGACTTCCTCGTCGGTGGAGATCGCCCTGGCGCGGCTGTACACGTCGGGGTCACGCTCGACGACGAGCACCTTCAACCCCAGTTGGCCTAGCAGGTTGGCAGCGGTGGCACCGGTGGGACCGTAGCCGATCACCGCCACGTCGTAGGTGTTGCTCATTTTCTGCTCTCATCGTCGATGGGCTTGTTCTGTAGTGATTGCTACGGTACTGTAGTGATCACTACGGAGTCAATAGGCGATACCGGGGAGCTGACATGGCAGAGAAGAAGCAGCCGACGCGGCGCAAGCGCGCGGACGGCGAGCTGTCGCGCGAGCGCATCCTCGACGCCGCCACCGAGATCGCTGCGGAGCGCGGGTATGAGGGCACGAGCATCGCGCTGGTCAGCAAGAAGTGCGGCTTGCCTGCGAGCTCGATCTACTGGCACTTCAAAGACAAGGACGACCTGATCGCCGCGGTCATCGAGCGCAGCTTCGCCCACTGGCTGGCGGCTTGGCAGTTCCCGGACGAGGGCGACGCGCCCGACCGCATGAAAGGCATGGCGATGCAGATCGCCAAGGCATTGCTCGACTCCCCCGACTTCATCCGCCTGGGGCTGATGCTGGCGCTGGAACGGCGGCCGGTTGAAGCGCGGGCACGGTCGATGTTCCTGCAGGCTCGGGCGCAGGCGTATGGCCAAATGATCGACGTCATCCGTGAACTCACCCCGGACCTCACCGACGCCCAAACGCATCAGCTGGCCACCTATGCGATTGCGGGCGCCGACGGTCTGTTCATCGCCAAAGAGATCGGGGGCGATTCGATCGACCTGGTCGCCCTGTTCGAGATGCACGCCCGCGTCTTGTACGACACCGCGCTGCGGATGATCACCGAAAAGGAAACACCATGACACGACAACGCCATTGGCCCGTCGCCATCATCGGTTCGGGCAACATCGGCACCGACCTGATGATCAAGATCCTGCGCGGCGACGGGCCGCTGACCGTCGGCGCGATGGTCGGCATCGATCCCGCCTCCGATGGTCTTGCCCGCGCCGCCCGGATGGGCGTGCCGACCACCGCCGACGGTGTCGACGGGCTCGTGGCCATGCCGAACTTCGGCGACATCAAACTGGTCTTCGACGCGACTTCCGCTGGCGCACACCGCGCCAACTGGGCCCGACTGCGCGAAACCGGTGTGCGGGTACTCGACCTCACGCCTGCGTCCATCGGGCCGTTCTGTGTGCCCGTGGTGAACCTCGACGAACACCTCGACGCCCCCAACCTCAACATGGTGACCTGTGGCGGACAGGCCACGGTGCCGATCGTTGCGGCGGTCGGACGGTCGGGGATCGTGTCGTACGCCGAGATCGTGTCGTCGATTTCGGCGAAGTCGGCAGGCCCCGGCACCCGCGCCAACATCGATGAGTTCATCGAAACCACATCTACCGCACTGCAAGCCGTCGGTGGCGCCCAGCGCGCCAAGGCGGTGATGATCATCAACCCGGCCGATCCGCCTGTCCTGATGCGCAATACCGTCTACTGCCTCGTCGACGGCGATGCCGACCACCACGCGATCGAGAACGATGTACTGACGATGGTCGAAAAGGTCAACTCCTACATCCCTGGTTACCGCCTGAAACAGCGGGTGCAGTTCGAGACTTTCAGCGCCGAGAGTCCGCTCTACATCCCCGAGACCGGGAAGTTCAGTGGCACCCGGGTCACCGTGATGCTGGAAGTCACTGGCGCCGCGCATTATCTACCCGCCTATGCCGGAAACCTCGACATCATGACCTCGGCCGCGAAGGCCACCGCCGAGCGGATCGCCACCCACACCACCGAAACCGCCGGAGTGCCAACATGATCTATATCAGCGACGTCACCCTGCGTGACGGCATGCATGCCGTACGCCATCAGTACAGCGTCGAGCAGGCGGTGACGATCGCCAAGGCGCTCGACACCGCCGGCGTGAACTCGATCGAGGTCGCCCACGGTGACGGCCTCGGCGGGTCGAGTTGCGTCTACGGCTTCGGTGCGCACACCGATCTGGAATGGATCGAAGCCGTCGCCGGCGTGGTGCAGCGGGCCAAGGTGGCCACCCTGCTGTTGCCCGGCGTCGGCAGCGTGCACAACCTCCGGGACGCACACCGCGCCGGCGCCACCGTCGTGCGGGTAGCGACACACTGCACCGAAGCCGACATCTCAGCCCAGCACATCGCCGCGGCGCGGGCGCTCGGCATGGACACCGTCGGCTTCCTGATGATGAGCCACATGACAACACCGGCCGCGCTGGCCGAGCAGGCCAGCCTGATGGAGAGCTACGGCGCGACGTGCGTGTACGTCGTGGATTCCGGCGGCGCCATGACCATGGCCGACGTGGCGGACCGCGTCGATGCGTTACGCCAAAGCCTTTCCCCCGCAACGGAGATCGGTATTCACGCCCATCACAATCTCTCGCTGGGGGTGGCCAATTCGATCGTGGCTGCCGAGCATGGCGCGAATCGGGTTGATGCCTCGCTGACCGGCATGGGCGCCGGGGCGGGCAACGCGCCGCTCGAGGTGTTTGTGGCCGCTGCCACCAAGCTGGGCTGGCAGCACGGCTGCGATCTGCATGCGCTGCAGGACGCCGCCGACGACATCGTCCGGCCGCTGCAGGACAGGCCCGTACGTGTCGACCGCGAGACGCTGACGCTGGGCTATGCCGGGGTGTACTCGAGCTTCTTGCGGCACGCGGAAGCCGCCGCCGACCGATACGACGTCGATGCGCGCGCTCTGCTGGAGGAGGCGGGCCGTCGCGGGATGGTGGGCGGCCAGGAAGACATGCTCGTCGACATCGCGCTGGACCTGATCGCCAGACCGGAGGCGGTCCCGCGCTGATCTGAAGCGTCGGCAAGTACCCTTTACCAATGAGCAGTCCGGCAAACGCCCCTGTGCGACAGTTCTCGACGCCAGTCACGGCAGCGCAGAGTCGCATCCTCGATGCCGCACTGGACCTCATCGCCATTCACGGCGTTACCGGAACTTCGTACCAGATGATTGCCGACGCGATTGGCATTACCAAGGCCGGGGTCTATCGCCAGTACAAAGCCAAGGACGACCTGGTGATCGCCCTGATCGAGAAGCAACTGGGCCAACTGGAAGATGCGTTGATCGTCGCCGAACTATCGGAGGGTCTTCCGCGTGCCCGATCCATGCTGCTGTCAACCGTTGTGGATGTTGCCGTCGCTGAGCGCCAGCGGGCCAGCACACTTCAGTTCGATCCCGTCGTAGCGCGGCTGCTGGCTGAACATCCACCGTTTCAACGATTTAACGAGCGGCTTTACTGCGTGCTTGTCGGCAACTCCAGCGAAGAGGGCCAACTGGTCGCCGCGATGCTTTCCGGTGCCGTCGCCGTTGCGGTGACGCACCCGTTGTCGACCCGCATGGACGACGACGCGCTGCGCGCGCTACTGCTGAAGCAGGCGCGTGCGTTCATCAATCTCGACGTCAGCTGATTCTGGTGATCTTCACCGGCAGGTTGAGCACCAGCGAGCGGTTCCTGCCGCAATTGCCACTCACCCCGGTGGTCTCGTCTTCGCCCAGCCACAAGTCTGAAATGCGCTGAGACATGCCCTCCTCGGTGGCCGGATAGAACTTGTACACCTGAAGACCAGGTGCGCTGGTGCCGTCCGGGCATGGAATCCAGTCCGGAACAAGGTGTTTGACGTACCACAAGTTGCCTGCACCAGTGTAGATATCTTCGGTCCATCCCAGACTGCTGGTGACCTTGCCCGAGCAGGTGATCGCCGACGAACACACCGTGTCGACGGTCCAGGTGCTTCGTACTGTCGGTTCGTCCTGGTAGCGGTCATTCATCCTGGCCCACTCGCCGTTCGAGACCACCGAGAAGGTTCCGTTCATCGCGTACTCTTCGTACTCCGCGCCGGCACTAGGCGCGAGCAGCAGCGCGACCATGGTGAATATTGCTGCGGCAGAATGCACTCTGATCGGATTCATTGCGATCTCACATTCGGATGAGTGAGAAGTCATAGGTGGCCGTGCCTCCAGGTGCGCCGTAACAGCCGGCGTCGAACGTGGACACGATGGTTCCCGCCAAGGACGCCGCATCCCAGTTGTACACATCGTGGGACGGCAGGTTGTAACCGATACAACGCACGCCATCGATCACGTCGACTGTCAACGTGTAGCGACCATCGGCGTAAAATGCTGTGTTCTGGAATCTTTGGCTCTTCAAAGGCCGCGGAATGGCAAGCACGTTGAGGTTGTCGGTCGCGGGCGCGATCACGGGGTCCACGATGTACGTCCCGCATTCGGGATCGTTTCGACATGAGTGAGTGACCGACCACACCCATGAGTGATCATTCCATCGATCGTTGGCCACCTCGTAATTGCCGATCTTCATCCCCGCAGCCCCTGCGGTTGGCGCCAGCGCTATGGTGGCCGACGCCAGAACGACAGACCCCACTACCGGTGCGACTGCGTTGACCATTGTGACCACGGTTATCTCCCATCGCGCGCACCACACCTAGTGGGGCAGCATGTCCTTCCACGTCTTGTCGATCGGTGTATCGGCAGCCAGGTTCGTCACCTTGTACAACTGGCCATCGGATCCGACGTACTCCCCGGTGCGCGGATTGTATTGAGCCACAGCCACTGTGGGTTTTACATCGGGGTTCGCAGCCCCAAACCCGCTCGGTGCAACCGGTAGCGCGCTGCCGTCGGGTACTGGCGGGGCGTCCGGTGCGGGAGCCGGCGGTGGTGGTGCCACGTCGGCGATCGGCGCCTCCAGCGGCGAATTCGTGACAGGGACTGGCTGCCCGGCGTCGGGAGGGGTACCGGACGGAACAGCACCCGGCGGCAACGGCGTTCCCTCAACCGGAGCGTGGATATTGTCGTTGAACGTCGTTCGGTCGTCGATCGGGATGCCCTGCGCGACCAGGCTCGGGTCGATCGGGTACGGCCCGGTCGCATGCTCACGCATGGCGAGCGGCACGAAAGGCTTGTCGCTGTTGCAGATCTGAACCGTCGGCGCTCGCTTGCCGGGGTGCCGGATACACGGAAAGTTTCGTACCCCTCGCACCGAGATCGGCGAATCCTGCGGCAATTTGCAGTAGAGCCCGTCGGGCGTGTCGATGTCGGACTCGTCGGCGGGCGACCGCCACGACGACGGCGGAAGAAACCCCACCGTGCATGCCGGCGGATCGCTGACGGTAGAGGCGAAATCCCCGCGCGCTTGTCCCGTGGAATCGCTGGTGACGGTGTATGACTGCTGCTGGGCGATGTAGGGCGGCAACAACACCATGAGCTGTTCCAACGATGCGTTGTACGTCATGAGGATTTCGCCAACGGTGCCGAAGTTCGCCAGGAGTATCGGCAGCGTCGGCTTGAGCTGGCTCAGCAGGCCGGAAGTCTGGTCGGCGAAGCCCGGGAAGCGTTGCAGCACAGCGCGCAGCTGTGGGTCGTTGGCCCTGACCTGGCCCGTGAACCCGGCCAAGCTGCGTGCCCACGTGCGGATGGGGTCCGCGGTCGCGGCCTGGCCTTCGAGCAGTGGTCGAGCGTCGTCGGCCAGCGTTCGAGTCTGATCGGCCGCACCCTTCAGCTGCGCGCTCAACGTTGCGCCCGAATCCAACAGCGATCCGAAATCGTATCCCGCGCCGTTGAATCCCTTGTACGTCTCGTCGAGAAGTGCGCTCAACCTGTCCTTCGGGAAGGTTTCCACCAGCTTGCTGACACGGTCGAGCACGGGTCCCACCGGCGTGGGTATTTCGGCCTGCGCAGCGGTGATGATCGAGCCGTCGTGGAGATAGGGCCCCGAGTCGCCACGTGGCTTGAGCTCGACGTACTGTTCGCCGATCGCAGAGACACTCGCGACCTCGGCCTGCAGATCCGCGGGAATCTTCGGCGAGGACGCCAGCGACAGCGTCGCCTCTGCGCCCGTGCGGGTCGATCGCACCTCGGTGACCTTGCCGATCTGCACTCCGCGGTAGGTCACGTTGCTGAACCGGTAGAGGCCGCCGGACGTCGGCAACTGCAGGGTTACTTCGTACCTGCCGATTCCGAGCAGCGTCGGCACCTGGACATAGCTGATCGCCATGACCACTATGCCGATGATGCCCACGGTGGTGAATATCGCAAGTTGGGTTTTGACGAAGCGTGTCAGCATCAGTTGCCTCCACCCGTCTGTGCGTACGGCCCGGCGAAAATCGGTCCGCCGCGGATCGCTGCGGGATCGATTGTCGTGGTGTCCAGACCGTCTTGTTGCGGTACCACCGGCAACACCGGACCGGTGATCGGTGGCGGCGCCTGTGGCGTCTGAGCTTGAGCGGCAAGCGAACCCGGGCCTGGCAGGCTTGCAGCCGCACCGGGCGGGTCGGCCTGCAATCCCGCGGTCGGCGGTGTCCCTGGCAGCGCTGACAACGGCCCGCCGGGAGGCGGCGGATCGATGGGCAGGCCCACCGGGTCATAGGTGTAGCGCTGGAAATACGGTTCGCCCGGCAGCGGCACCAGGTCGCGGCCCTCCTGGCCACCTCGGGTACCAAGGAAGATCGACTTTCGCAGCCGAGGCCCCGAAAGATCAACGGTGGCAAAAAGATTGATGTAGTCGCCGCGGACCGCTCTGTCGATGAGGTTCTGCCCGTACGGAAACACGGTCGCGTACGCGAGGCTCGCGTCCAGGTCGGGCCCGACATCGGCCAGCGCCTGAATGGTCGGCTGCAGATTCTGCAGGTTCTTGACCAGGTCGGCCTGGGTGTCGTTGACGAGCCGGTTGGCTGTTCGACTGAATTCGCCGAGCTTGGTGAGCGCAGTGGTCAGCTGCGGTCGCCTTCGGTCAAGGACCTCAAGTGCGCGTGGGATCCGCTGCAACGCCTGATCGATCACGTCACGTCTACCCGCGAAGTTCGACGCGATCGTGTTCATCGCTTCGAGCGTGCCGACCAGGCTCTGCCGCTGTTGATCGAGTGTGCCGACGAACGCGTCGAGTTGGGTGAGCAGATCGCGGAAATCGGCTTCCCGACCCGACAGCGCCCGGTTGAAGGTGTGCACGATCTCGCCGATCTGGCCCAATCCCCCGGCATTGACCACCACCGAAAGCGACGACAGGGTCTCCTCGGTCGTCGGATAAGTCGACGACTCGTTGAGTCCGATCGTGGCCCCCGGCGCCAGCCTGCCTTGCGGCTGCTGTCCCAACGGGGTGTTCAGCGCGAGATGCATTGAGCCAAGCAGACTGGTCTGCCCAACACTGGCAACGACATTGGCGGGGATGACGACGTCAGGCCGAACCGAGATGTCGACATTGGCGTGCCAATCTTGGGCGTCCATCTTGCCGACACTGCCCACCACGACGTCGTTCATCATCACTGGCGAATTCGACTCGAGCGTGGCCACATTGGCTATCTGCACGTGGTAGACCGCCGCGCCAGGCCCACGACCGACCGCGCCGGGCAACGGCAGCGAGTTGACGCCTTGAAACGCGCAACCCGTCGCACTGATCACCACGCACATGCCGACGGCAAGAAGTCGATACACGGCCCGTCCACTCATTGGGATCCACCTTCTGCGGGCAGCAGCATCCCAGGAAGACCCGGTGTGCCCTGTTCGGTCGGCGCGGCTGCGTCTGGAGCGGGCGGACCGATGCGCGGTGGCCCAGACGGTACTGGCGCACCGGGATACAAGGCGGGGAACGGAGACACCGGTTGGCGATCGTTGACCGGCAGCGGCACGTCGGGCGGCCCCATCCCGGGCGGCGGCGGCACATCGTCAGCGCCCGTGTATGCCGAAACCGCCGGCGGTATTTCAGGTGCGGACGGTGCGCCGCCTTCGCCTCCGGGCGCGAGCCTGGGGTCGGCGTAGACGATGTTTTCGGGGCTGGCCGATTTGGCCAGGTACGGATTGATCGGTACCGGAATGTAATTGAGGTTGAGCAACCGCAGCGCTGGACCCAGGTATTGCGCCCAGAGCTTCGCCGTCTCGGCCGCGGTGGTGTTCTGCGTCGCGCCGATCATGCCGCAGACGAACTGCATCGGGCTGGCGAGGTTGGGAATCGTGAACCCGCCTCGGACGGCCCCGGTGTCCGGGTCAAAGATGTTGTAGGCGTTGGCGAAGGCGTTCGGTGTCACGTGCAGCACCTGTTCGAAGTCGTCCTTCTTGTCGGCCAGGACCTGGGAGACTTGCGCTAAATCCTGGACCTGTTTGACCGTCTGGTTGCGGGTGCCTGCGACGAACCGTTTCACCTCATCGACCGCGACGGAAAGGTTGGTCAGGGCGCCGTCGAGGTCGGACTTGCTTCCGTCGAGCACACTGGACAACGTCGCGAGTCGATCATTGAGCGACACGATCTGCTCATTGCTGTCGCGGAGGGCCGTGACAAAGACCTGAAGGTTCTTGATGATCCCGACGAAGTCGCCGCTGCCCTCGGCCAGAATGCGGCTGACCCCGGACAGTTGCGCCAACGTCTGGCGCAGCTTGTCGCCATTGCCGTCGAGGGCATTGGCGGCGCTGTCGATGAACCTCCCGACGGAACTGGTGGACATGTCACCGGTCGGTCCGAGATCTGTTGCCAGACGTTCGAGTTGCCGTTTGACCTCGTTCCACTCGACCGGCACCGCAGTCCGATCCTGTGGGATGACGGCACCGTCGGTCATCTTCGGCCCCCCGACCGCAGATTCATACGGCGGCGTCAACTGAACGTAACGAGCGGCGACCAAGTTCTGGGCAACCACCACTGCCTTCGCATCGGCACGCACTGGGACCCCGTGATCAATCTTGAGCACCATCTTGGCCCGCGTGCCCTGCGGCTCAATGGAATCGATGGTGCCGACCTTCACACCGGCCACCTTCACGTCGTCACCCGGATAGACGGCCGTGGCCGCGGAGAAGTAGGCGACGATCGTGGTAGGCGCGAACAGCGTTGCACGCAGCGCCAATATGCCGCCGACGAGCGCAACCGTCAGCATCACCGCCACCGCAGATAGCACCCACCTTCGAGACCGGCCGGTCATCGCGATCCTCCTGGAATCGCGTTGTACGGCAACGGCAATTCCGCACGCGGGCCCGCAGTGGCCGGCGGCTGCCCAGCACCGAAAGCGCCCCTGCGGAAACCGAAGGCGTAGTCCAGGAAGGGCTGCAATATCTGCATCGGGTTGAAGTTCGGCACATACGCGGTGTAGTACGCCCCGCTGGAAACCGCTTCACTGAGGGTGGTTTGGTACTTGGCCGCCCCCGGGATTGCCTTGGCGAGGTTGTCACGGTTGCGCACCAGGACGTCGTTCACCTGGTTGAGCCGGTCAAGGGTAGGGGCCAACTCCGCCTCGTTGTCCTTGACGAGGCCAACCAGTTGCTTGGAGACGACAGAGGTATTGGCAAGGAGATCGACGATCGCTTGGCGCCGTTCGACCAGCACCGCCATCAGATCGTTGGCGTTGAGAATCAGGCTGTTCACTTGCTGGCTTCGTTCCGACAGAATTCCCGTCACGTCAGAGGCCGACCGCAGGACATCGCTGAGGGTGCCGTCACGACTGTTCAAAGCCTGCGACAGTCGGGACAGTCCGTCGAACGTCGGACCCAATTGGGGCGCAACGTCGTTGAGGGTCTGCGTGAGGGTGTCCAGAGCCTGATTGAGCTGCTGCGTATCGGTGCCCGCAGTATTCGCCGTGAGTTCGTTGACGGCATCGCTCAATGAGTACGGTGACGACGTCCGCGTGGCCGGAATCGGCTCGTTGCGCTCCCACATGCCGCTTCCGGTCGATTTCAGCGTCAGCACCCGCTCTCCGAGCAGCGTTCCGGTCTTGATGTGTGCCGATGTTTCGGACTTCAGCGAGTGCTCACTGGTGACCGTGAACCGGACGAGCGCCTTCCCGTCGTCGAGTACGACATCGGTTACCGCGCCGACTTTGATGCCTGCCAATGTGACGTCATTGCCGACGGCGATGCCGCCGGCCTCGGTGAAAAGCGCCTGATATTGCAACGACGTCGCGTACGCGAGTAGTCGTTCGGGTTGGAGGCCGACTGCGATGATCAGGATCGCCAGCACCACGCCGATGAAGCCGGCCCGGGCGAGACGTCCTCCTCGGTACTTCAGCATCAGGGCTCAGCGCACCTTCCGTTTTCCTGCTTGACGAAGGGGAACAGCGAGGCTCTGCCCTGCAGATCCGTCACGCGGATCGTGAGTTCGCAGATGTAGTACTGGACGAATGCTCCATAGGTCCCGATCCGGGCGAGTTTGCGGTAGTTGCCCGGCGCCCGCTGTAGCGCACCGTCGAGGTAGCCTTTACCGCTTTCCAGGTTGGGCGCCAACCGATTCAGTTGATCCACCGTGCCCGCGAGCGGGGGCCTGGCCTGGGTGAGCAGATCTGCAATCGAAGCGGTTCCGCTGTCGAGCGATTCGATCGCGGTGGCGATCGGGTCGCGGTCCTGCGACAGGCCGCCGATGAGTTTCTCGAGGCGGTCAATCGCGGTGGCGAACTGGTCACCGTCCTTCGAGATGGTGCCGAGCATGTTGTTCAGATTGCCGATCAATTCCTCGACGGTCTGGTTGTGGTCGGCCAATGTGTTGGTGAACGACGAGGTTTTGGTCAACAGGGAGTTGATGGTTCCACCCTCGCCCTGGAACACCTGCACCAGTGAGGACGTGAGCGCGTTGACGTCCTGCGGGTTGAGTCCCTTGATGACCGGTTTGAGCCCGCTGAGAAGGACGTCCAAATCGAGTGCGGGCTGGGTTCTTTCGACGGGAATCTCACTACCTGGCGGCACCAGCCGTGTCGAGCCAGGACTGTCGATCAGGTCCAGGTAGCGATCGCCGGTCAGGTTCAGATAGCGGATCGCGGCCCTCGTGCCTGCGGTCAGTTTTACGTTGCGGTTGGCGTCGAACTCAACTCGCACTTCGTCGTCGGAATGCAGCGAGACCGCCGTCACCGTTCCCACGCGAATCCCCGCAACGCGGACGGTGTCACCCTCCTGCAATCGCGAGGCGTCGGTGAAGATCGCCGAGTAGCCGTTGGTGGATCCTGTCCGGTATTGCCCAAAGGTGAAGAACAGGAACACCGTAAGCAGCGACATGATCGTCGCGAAGATGCCGAACTTGACTATGACCTTCCATGAGCCTGTCATCCCGGCATGCCGATCTGCGCGCTGTTTCTCGGCGGCCCCTGGATCGGTCCGAACAGCGCCTGCTTGAGTGCATCGGCGTTGAGCAGGATCCCCTGGTTTCCGTATCGCCACGGGTTGGCGCCGACGTCGGCGACCAGGAACGGGGGCCGTTTGCCGTTGGGCACGATGGGCAGCATCTGGTCATGGCAGGACGACCCACTCTTGGCAGCGACCTTGGGCAGATCCTCGGGGTAGTGGTATCGGTCGACGCCGAGCGTGAAGTTGGCCGAGACGTCGACACCAGGCTTCTCCGGCGGCGGCGCGTGGACAAATGCGTTGAGGCCCTCGATTCCACACCGAAGGTTGTCGTTGTACTGATCGAGGACCGTGGTGGTGGGGACCAACATATGCAGAACATCGGTCAGCGCTTGGCGATTCGCGCCAACGACGTCGTTCCCGGCGTCCGCAAGTCCGACGGCACTGACCAACAACTGATCAAGGCTCTGCTCCTGGTCCACCAAGGTGTTTCCCACCCGGGTGCTGTTGTCCAGGATGTCGACGAGGTCGGGGGCGGCGTCGGCATAGGCGTCCAGTGCCACGGGCGCCGCCGCGAGATCGGCATCGATGTTCTCCAAACTCGGATTCACGGTCTTGAGAAACTGGTCGAAGTCGGTCACTGTCTGGCCGAGTTTGTCAGCGCGCCCGTTCAGTGCGCCTGACATCGCGGCGAGCGTCTCGTTGAGCTTGACCGGGTCGATCGCGTGCAGCACCGAGTTGAGTTGTTGGAAAAGGGTATTCGTCTCAACCATGACATGCTGGGCATCCAGCTGTTGGCCTTCTTGGATCGCGTTCGACGAGGGAACGGCGGGCGCAAGCAGGTCGACCGACTTGGCGCCGAACACCGTGGGGGACATGATGTCAACGGTCACGTTGGCCGGAATGTTCTGCAGTTGCGATGAGTCCATCGCCAGGTGCAGCACGGCCCTGCCGTCGGGTCGGGCCTCGATCCGCTCCACTTGACCGACCTGTACCCCGTGCCACTTGACCTTGGCGTCGGGGTTCATCACAAGTCCAGCCCGCTCTGAGACAACGGTGATGGGCACTGTCTGACTGAAGCCACCTTGGAACAGATAAACAGCGAGACCGAGTGTCGCCAGCAACGAGACGACCAACGCCAAGCCGGCGAGCGGCCGCGCAAAAGAATTCGGTGCCGAAGGTTCGTCCCCCGCCGCAGACGCCGACTGTGCTGTTAGACCTGCCCCCGGCCGATGGCTCAAGGGGCGACTCCTGCGGGGATACGAATTGGCCGGCCGGGCATGAGCTGTTCCATGTCGACTCCCTCGCACCAGGTCTAGTTGACGATCGGCAACTGTTTGAGTGACGATCGGCAACCGTACAGTAGCCGAGCGTAAACACCGGCACAAGAGGATCAGTAGCGTGCGGCTACCGGACTAAGCCGAGTCGGGCAGCGCCAGTTCGGCGATGTCCGGAAGCGGACGAGTGCAAACATCGTGCGCCTCGTCTGCGGGAAGTCCGAACAGCCGCAACACATCTTCGGTCACGCGATCGGCGGCAGCCGCGTCGTCACGTTCCGGCTCGTCCTGCAGCAGCTTGCCGAGTCCAAGCAGGGCACCGCCCGCGACGGCCAATGCCAGTTTCGGATCGTCGACCGTGAACCGGCCGGCGTCGGTGGCCTCGGTGATGTCGCGTAGCGCGCGGGGGCCGAGGCCGCGCTCCGATCCCATCAGATTGAGCCCGCTCACAAGCAGGATCCGGCTCTCCTGCGGGCGGCGCCGAAAGAGTCGGCCAGTCAGCCGGAAGCTGCATGCGAAGGTTTCGGCAGGGTCGTCGATCGAGGCCGTCAGCTGGTCGAGCAGCGCGCCGTGGGTGTCGAGCACATCGGCAACGGCCGCCTCGAACAGTTCTTCCTTGCTGTCGAAGTGGTTGTAGAACGACCCCATCCCGACGTCGGCGGCCTGGGTGATCTCGAGCACCGGCACGTTGAGCTTGCCCGCGGCGATCAGTGCCTGTGCCGCCTGGATCAGTGCCGAGCGGGTGCGTTGTTTGCGCCGCTCGAGCCGGTTGACCGGCCCCTCCAGCTGTTCGCTCACAAGCGCAGGATAGCAGACTTAGTCAGTTTTGAGGATTTCGTCAGCAACGCTTGACTGATCATTGCGTCGTATGTGACGATTTCGTCAGTACGAGAGGAGACGGCATGAACGACCTGTTCGGCGCCCACAATGAGCTGCACAGCGAGCAGGGCGCACGCAAGGGTGAGCACGCAGGACGGTCAGCCGACCCGGTCATCAAGGTCGCCGACATCGCCTGGTTGGAGTTCGAGAAGCCCGATCTGGTGCGAGCCGAGGCGTTCGCCCACGCCTTCGGTTTCGCCACCGCGCTGCGGACTCAGAACGAGCTACTGCTCCGGGGCAGCGACGCCGGTGCACCGTGCGTGATCGTTCGCCGCGGCGCGGGCACCCGATTCCTCGGCGCCGCCTACCGAGCCCAGGACGAGACCGACCTGCTGCGCCTTGGCGACGCGACCGGAACCCGACCCAAGCCGCTGCCCGACTTCATCGGCGGCCTGACCGTCGATCTGATCGACCCGAGCGGTGTCCCCGTGCATGTGGTCGCGGGCATGCATTCGATGGAATCGCTGCCGGCGCAGGCCCCGCACACCTTCAACTTCGGACACGACCTGCGCCGGGTGAACGCGACTCAGCGCCCGCCGCGCGCACCCACCAAGGTGCAGCGACTCGGGCACCTCGTGCTGCAGACCACCAAATACCTCGAGACGCTGAACTGGTATCTCGACACCCTCGGCATGATCGTCAGCGACTTCCTCTATTACCCCGGCCAGCGGGACCGCGGACCGACGATGAGTTTCATCCGCTGCGACCGCGGAACCGTACCCGCCGATCACCACACGCTGGCGCTGGCGCTCGGGCCGGCCAACCGCTATGTGCATTCGGCCTACCAGGTCTGCGATCTCGACGCACTGGCTGCAGGCGGTGAATACCTCAGGGAGCGCGGCTATTTCCGGTCGTGGGGCATCGGCCGCCACATCGAGGGCAGCCAGCTGTTCGACTACTGGCGCGACCCGGATGGCTTCATGGTCGAGCACTTCGCCGACGGCGACATGTTCGACTCGACATTGGAGCCGGGTTGGGCGCCATTCACCGCCTCCGGCCTGGCGCAGTGGGGCCCGCCGGCAAGCAAGGACTTCCTGGGCACCAACCCGAAAGCCATTCCCCACGAAGTGCGGTCGACGATCACCGCGCTGCGCGAGGACAACGAATTCGATATCAACCGCCTGCTCGGCCTACTGAAAGTTGCGACTTCATGACCGTCTCCGTACTTCGCACCGCCGATGCCTGGTGGGTCCAAACAACCGCCGGCGCAGTCAAAATCGATACCGACGCGATGACCACCGGTGAGCTGTTGTCGGACCGGTCCGCCATCGATGCCGCTTCGCATGGCGCCGTGAGCGTCCCGGTCGAAAGCCTCGACCTCGTCTCCCCCGTGACCGCGCCGTGCCGCGTCGTCGCCCAGATGACGAACTTCGTCTCACACGTCAAGGACGCGGGAATGGACCCAAAGACCATTCCGCTCACGTTCTTTCGCAAGGCGTCGGCATCCATCAGCGGACCGTTCGACGACATCGTCAAGCCGGCACACGTCAAGTTCCTCGACTACGAGGTGGAGATCGGCCTGGTGATCGGCCGGGACGTCCCGGTGGGCACCGAGATCGCCGAGTCGAATCTGGCCGACTACGTCGCGGGTCTGGTTGTGACGAACGATGTTTCGGCCCGCGATATCCAGTTGCCGCAAACACAGTTCTACGAGGCGAAGTCGTACCCGACCTTCACTCCCGTCGGGCCCGCCTTGGTGCTGCTGGACGCCGATGAGCTCAAGCGGTTTGGCGATCTGCGCCTGCAGCTTCGAGTCAGCGGCGAGGTACGACAGAACATGCTCGTCGACGGAGACATGATCTACGGACCGCTGCAGGCGCTGCAATCGCTCACCCGATTCCAGAGCCTGAACGCCGGCGACCTCATCATGACGGGCACTCCCGTCGGCACCGCGCTCAGCGCCCCGCCCAAGCTCATCCAGACGATCAGTGCCCTGCTGCCGCCTGCGGTCAAGTGGAAGGCGTTCTTTGCCCAACAAGCCAAGAACGACAAGTATCTGCAGCACGGCGACATCGTCGAGCTGTCGGTAGCCACCGACGACGGCGCCATCGATCTCGGCACGCAACGCACCGCGGTGAAATACGCGTGACCGACCTGCTCTGGCCGTCCTACGCCGTCCCGGCCGACATCGTCGCCATCGAATCAATTCCTTTGGCAGACAGAGGCCTTCCGGAGTCGACGTACGCAGCACTGCAGCGTGCAGCCACCCTGTGGCCGCAGCGCATTGCGTTGACGGCTCTGCCCGATGCCAGCCGGTGGGCCGAGCCGGAGTGTCGCACTTTTTCAGAACTGCTCGCCGACGTGCACAAGACCGCGAACCTGCTGCGCGACGTGGGTGTCCGGCGGCACGACGCCGTTGCGATCATCTCCCCCAACTGCGACGAGTTGATCACCGTGACGTTGGCAGCCCAGCTCGCGGGTATCGCCGCACCGATCAACGGCGGGCTGTCGGTCGACCACATCGCCGAACTCGTCACGAGGGCCGGCGCACGCGTGCTGGTTGCCGCCGCACCGGAATTGGACACGGCCAGCTGGGACACGGCCCAGCACCTGATCAATGCAGGCGTGGTGGATACCGTTCTCGCTCTTCGCCCAACCGGCGCAGTCACTCGGGCGGACAGCGGCGTGAAATACCTTGGCGATCTCGCCGAAAAGTACGATGGCACAGCGTTTCACGGGCAGCCGCCGGTCGCGCAGGATATTGCTGCGTTGTTTCACACCGGTGGAACGACAGGCAAACCGAAAACCGCAGCACACACGCATGCAAATGAAGTCACCGATGCGTGGATGATCGCCGCCAACACCCTGCTCGACGAGAACTCGGTGCTCTTCGCCGGCCTGCCGCTGTTTCACGTCAACGCCTTGGTGGTGACGCTGTTGGCCCCGCTGCTGCGTGGCCAGCAGGCGGTATGGGCCGGACCGCTGGGCTACCGCGACACGGCGCTGTACGCGACCTTCTGGAAGTTGGTGCAGCAGTATGGGATCGGCGCGATGAGCGCGGTGCCGACGGTCTACTCCGTCCTGGCGCAGTGTCCGGTCGACGCCGACATCACGAGCCTGCGCTACGCCTTGGTCGGAGCCTCGGCGCTGCCCGCCGCGGTGCGTTCGGACTTCGAATCGCACACCGGGGTCCCCCTTGTCGAGGGGTACGGCCTCACAGAGGCCACCTGCGCCAGTGTCCGCAGCTTCCCAGACCATCCCAGGCCCGGTTCGGTGGGCCAACGACTCCCCTACCAACACGTCAAGACCGTGCGAATCGACGCCGATGGTCGTTGGCACGATCTGCCCAGCGGCGAGGTGGGCAACCTCGTGATCAGCGGACCCACCGTCTTTCCCGGATACGTCACGGCTCGCACCGGCGACTCGTACGTGCTCGACGGCCTGGGGAAACTCAACGACGGGTGGCTCGACACCGGTGACCTCGCATGGGTCGACGCCGAGGGCTTCGTCCACCTCACCGGACGGGCCAAAGACCTCATCATCCGCGGCGGCCACAACATCGACCCGGCAATGATCGAAGACGCGCTGCTCGCCCATCCAGATGTCACCGGCGCTGCAGCTGTCGGCCGACCCGACGCGCACGCCGGTGAGGTACCCGTCGCCTATGTCGTCGTGAATCGCACTGCTTCGGTCACCGAGCTGGAGCTGGAGGCCTGGGCCGCAGGACATGTCGCAGAGCGCGCCGCCGCGCCCAAATCGGTGACGATCGTCGACGCGCTGCCTGTCACTGCTGTCGGCAAGCCGTACAAGTTGAGCCTGAAAGCCGACGCGGCCCGCCGCGCTATCCAGGACGCCCTGGCAGGAACCGTCGGTGTGGACCGCGTCGACGCCACCATCGACGACGGATCGATTGTCGTCATGGTCGCTGTCGACGCCGCAACGGATGCCGAAGCCGTCAAAGCCACGCTCGGTCGCTACGCGATCGCCTGGGACATCAAGGAGCGGTCATGACGCTGGAGTCCGTCCCAGTGGTGGTCATCGGCGCCGGCCCTACCGGCGTCACCGTGGCGACTTTGCTTGCCGATTACGGTATTTCGTGCCTGGTTCTCGACCGGTGGGAATCGGTCTACCCGCAGCCGCGGGCGGTTCACCTCGATGACGAGATCTACCGCCTCGTCGCGCGACTCGGTGTGGCCGAGCAGTTCGCCGCGATCTCACGACCTGCGCTGGGTCTGCGACTGCTCGACCATGACCACCGGGTGCTGGCCCAATTCGACCGTGACCCGACCGAAAGCATCCACGGCTTCCCCCAGGCCAACATGTTCGACCAGCCCGAACTCGAAGCACTGCTGCGATCCAACTTGACGAAGCGCTCGGCCGCGGAGCTCAAGGGCAACGCGGAAGTCACGGACATCACTCAGCACGAACCCGGTCGGGTACGGGTGACCTACACCGATCGCGTCTCTGGCGACGAGCACATCGTCGACGCAGAGTATGTGCTCGGATGCGACGGCGCCAACAGCGTCGTTCGCGCCTCCATCGGCGCGATAATGCAGAATCTGCGATTCGAGCAGCGCTGGCTGGTCGCCGACGTGATCACCGATGCAGAGCTGAACCAATGGGACGGCGTACATCAGGTGTGTGATCCCGCCCGCGCCGGGACCTACATGCGGATCGGCCCGAACCGGTACCGCTGGGAGTTTCGCTTGCTCACCGATGAGACGGCCGAAGACTACGGCACACTGGAAGCCCTTCGCGGCCTGATTACCCCGTGGGTCAACGCAATACCCAACGACAGACTCGAGTTGGTGCGGGTAACCGAGTACACCTTCCGTGCACAGATTGCGGACCGATGGCGCGATAGAAACGTCTTTCTGCTTGGCGACGCCGCCCACCTGACACCGCCCTTCATCGGCCAAGGAATGGGAGCAGGACTTCGCGATGCGATGAACCTGGCCTGGAAGCTCGCCGGCGTGCTCAAAGGCGACCTCGGCACGAATGTGCTGGACACCTATGAGCAGGAGCGAAAGCCGCACGCGCGCACGATGATCGGCCTCGCGTTGGGCATGGGTTGGGCGATGACCGCGGGCGGCAGCATCGGAAACGCAGCCCGACGCTTCATCGCCCCGCGTCTGCGCCTGGTTCCCGGCCTGCGAGAAAAACTGGTCAACGGCACGACGCCGGCGCTGCACCGATCCGCACTGGTAGTCAGGAGCCGCCGTCCGCGTCAGCTGGCCGGGACACTTTGTCCCAATCCGGTTCTCGCCGAGGGCGAAAGCCTGGATGAGGTGTTCGGTAATGGCTTCGCACTCGTCACGACCACGCGGCCGTCGGCGTTCCAGTACGAGCTGCTCGAAGCGCACGGTGCCGTTATCCACGTCGTCCAACCCGGCAGTGAACTGGCGCAGTGGCTCCGCCGCGGACACGCGACCGCTGCGATCATCAGGCCCGATCGAACGGTCATGTACGCGGGACGGAACCTATCGCGACTGTGCGCGGCGATGCCCGCGTTTACGCCGGCCGTTCGCAGCAATCAGGTCTCCCCCGCCACATAGAAAGGCACACGATGGTTGAAACACGCAACGCTGTTCCGCAGTACCGCAGCAACATATACACGACCGACGCGATCATTGACCCGTATCCGCATTACGCGCGGCTGCGGCAGCTCGGGCCGGTGGTATGGATGTCGCGCCATCGCGCATTTGCGCTGCCGAGGTACGCCGAATGCAAAGCGGTGCTGCGTAACGACAAAACGTTCGTCTCAGGGAACGGCGTTGCACTGAACCGCCTCACCAACCGGCTGTCCCGCGGCACCACGCTCAACAGCGACGGCACCGAACACGATGAGCGGCGAAAGCTCGTTGCCCACCGGTTGTTGCCCCGTGCGCTCCGCTCCGTCAGTGACAACATCGAGGAGCAGGCCGCACAGGTGGTGCACACCGCGTTGCGTCAAAGCGAAATCGATGGCGTCGAGGATCTAGCATGTGCGCTGCCGTTGGCGGTCGTCCCTGACCTCGTCGGATGGCCACGCAGCCAGCGTGACAATCTCTTACCCTGGGGCGCAGCGACATTCGACATTCTCGGCCCGCTCAACAAGCACGCGGTCAGGTCGCTACCGGCCAGTTTGCGAATGCTGAAATTCGCCCGTCGAGTGGTCAGACAACGCAGCCTGATCAAAGGCAGCATCGGCCACGAGGTCCTTCTCGCCGCCGACGACGGCAAGGTTTCACCCGAAGTGTGTGCAGCCCTGATGATCGACTACATCGCACCATCGCTTGACACCACCATCAGCGCCATCTCGCACGCCTTGCACCTCTTCGCCACCCATCCCGAGCAATGGCAGGTCCTCAGGCAGGATCCCACGCGAATCCCTAACGCCATCAACGAGATTCTCCGTTATGAATCTCCGCTGCGCGCGTTCTCCCGCGAAGCCAAGGAGACGACAGAGATCGCCGGACACCTGGTTCCAGCCGGAGCACGCGTGCTGGTCATCTATGCTTCGGCGAACCGAGACGAGCTCGAATGGGATGACCCCGACAGCTTCAACATCGAACGGGACGCCACCCGTCAACTCGGCTTCGGCCACGGAGCCCACGCCTGCGCTGGACAAGGTCTGGCCCGCCTCGAGACATCCGCGATGCTTCGGGCGCTTGTGGAACGCGTCGACCGAATCGAACTCGCGGGCACGCCCACATGGGCGGTCAACAACATCATCCGCCGACACGAAAGCCTGCCGGTCAAACTCATTCCGGCCTAGGGCTGTATCGGAAGACGCTGGCACTCAGCGGATCTGACTGAGTCCCTTGATGAGCAGATCCAGCCCGAAGGAAAACTCGACGTCCAGCGGCACAGGCATCGCCTCGGCCACAGACAGCGTCGCCGGGAATTGCGACGGGTCGACGTGGTGAAACGCCGCCGCGTCATGCGCCGCATGCGCGTCGGGGTTTCCGGAGAATTGGATGGCGAAGCCGAGCACGTAGCGCGACAGCGTGGCGTAGATGCGGGCGGCAAGGTCAGGGGCGAAGCCGCTGTCGAGGAGCATGGACAGACAAGTTTCGCGGATCGCCATCGCGTTGGGGCCGAATGGAGTCTGATCGAGCATCAGGCGGGTGACATTGGGATGGCGGTTCAGCGCTTCATACATGGTGCCGGCGACAGCTTCACACGAGCGCTGCCAGCTCTGGCCGGCCAACTCGGCGGCATCCAGATGCACTTCTCCGTAAACGCGGTCCACCACGTGGGCGATCAGTTCTGAGCGGTTGGCGAAATGGCGGTAGAGCGTGGCCGTACCGGAGTTCAGCTGCTGGGCCAGTGTCCGCATCGACAGCGCTTCGGCACCCTGGGCGTCGACAAGTTCGAGAGCGGCGGCGACGATCCGGTCCGGCGGCATGGCCGGACGCCCCCGGGAGCGTCGCGTCGACGCTTGCTCCGTGCCGGCCTTGGCGGTGTTCACGCTGCTCAGTATGCCCAGCATTGACAGCGAAAGCAATATCGGCAACACTGTATCCATTATGTCGGTACACTCCACCACGCGGTCGCAGTTCATGGACGTCGACGGCCTGCGTCTGCACTACAAACGTGCCGGGCGCGGTCCTGCACTGCTGCTGCTGCACGGCACCACCTCCTCGCTGGAGCACTTCGACTGCGCCGCGGTACTCCTGCAAAAGTCCTTCGATGTCATCCGTCCAGACTTGCCCGGCTTCGGACTCACAGGGCCGCGGCCGCACGGCGACTACCGAGTGGTGACCTATGCCGCCACCATGGCCCAGTTCATGAAGAAGTTGAACATTCCGCGCTACGCGGTGGCCGGAAACTCGTTGGGCGGCAACGTCGCCTGGAATCTGGCGCTCGATCACCCGGAACGTTTACGTGCGCTCGTCTTGGTCAACGCCACCGGCTACCCGGAGAAGTCGATGCCCGTGGGCATGCGGTTGGCCCGCAATCCCGTTGTGCGGCCGCTCATGCGCGCATGGATGCCGCGACGAATGGTCGAACGCGGCCTACAACAAGCGGTCGGACCGCACTGCACCATCGTCGATGACGCGATGGTCAGCCGGGTACACCACCTGTGGAACCAACCCGGAAACCGTTCGGCGTTCGTCGATTTCGTCAACACCGACCAGCCCGACCGCAGCGCCGAAATCACCCGCATCACGGTGCCGACCCTGGTGCTGCGCAGCGCCGGCATCGACGGCCAACACTTCGCCAGGGACATTCCCGGCAGCCGCGAAGCCATCCACCCCGACAGCGGGCACCTACTGCCCGAAGAAGATCCCGTCTGGTTTGCCGATCAGGTCACCACATTTCTGGACGGCCTCACTGACAAGGACGTGTCTTGAGGTACTTCACGGTCAGCAGCGAGAACCGCCACCTCGACGACGTCACACGCCGCGAGTTGCGCGGCAGCTTCATCGAACTCAGCGACGGTGTCACGCATTACGAACTGCGCGGTCCCGAGGAAGGTGCGCTCGTCGTTCTCGTACCGGGATTGACCATCCCGCTGTTCTATTGGGACGCCTTCGCCGACGAACTGCACGCCCGCGGCCTGCGCACCCTGGCCTTCAGCGCCTACGGACGCGGCTACTCCGACCGGGTGCCCGGCCGTTACGACGACGCGCTGTTCGGCCGTCAACTGCGCGAAATCATCACCGCACTGGACTTGCCCGCGCGCCACCACGTCGTCGGCACGTCAATGGGCGCCTTGATCGCCATGGGGTATGTGGCGGAGCACTCCGAGTCCGTGGGGACGCTGACATTGGTGGGACCGGCAGGGTTATCGGATGCCACCGCGCGTCAGCAGCGACTGTTGCGCAGCGATGTGGTCGCCAGAGCCGCGGCCAAACTGTTGGGGCGGCGCATTCTGTTGGGCCACCTCGGGCACAACGTGGCCGACCCAACGCTGGCACCGCAACTGACGGCGATGATCGCCGACACTTACGTCTATCAGGGATCGATGTTCGCGTTCTTCTCGACGCTGCAGAACTTTCCGCTCTCCGGACGAAAGCCGTTGTACCGCGGTATCGGTGACCGAAAGGTGCCGACAATGCTGATGTGGGGCACCCAGGACAAGGTCACCCCGATTTCGGACATGGACACGGCATGCACGCTGCTGCGCCCCGCCGAAACCCATGTAATCGACTGCGGCCACATGGCGCCCTATGAGCGGCCCATCGAGGTCGCCGAACATCTCGCGGCTTTCGCAGCCTCATACACCGATCGGATCACCCCATGACCACACCCATCCTCGATGTCCTCATCGTCGGCGCAGGCCCCGTGGGCACCGCGCTGGCCATCGACCTGACGCGACGCGGCCTGACCGTGCGCATCATCGACAAGGCAGATCACGCCTTCGACGGCTCCCGCGCCAAAGGCATTCAACCCCGTACCCTCGAAGTGCTCGAGGATCTCGGCGCCCTCGAGGAGATACTGGCCGGCGGATCGACCTATCCGCTGATGGGCATTCACCTCGGACCTTTCACCGTGCCATGGCGGATGATGCGAAGCCGGAAGGCCGGCGACGACGTGCCGTTCCCAGACACGTGGCTGATTCCGCAGTTCCGCACCGACAGCGCGCTGCACAACCGCCTGCGCGCGCTGGGGGGCGCCGTCGAATTCCACTGTGAGATAGCCGAACTGACACAAACACCTGACGCGGTGGTGAGCTCGGTGACGACCAGAAACGGCGTGGAGACGATCACCGCTCGCTTCGTCATCGGTGCAGACGGGGGCGGTAGCGTCGTGCGCAAACAGGTCGGCATCGATTTCGTCGGGTCGACCGACGAGGCCGACCGTGTCCTCATCGTCGACGCCGCCGTCGACGGCGGCCTGTCGCGCGACCGCTGGCACGTGTGGCCCGGGCTACGCGGCCGCTTCGTCGGAGCGTGCCCGCTGCCCCACAGTGACCAATTCCAGTGGATGATCCGGCTGGCCCCCGACGAGTCACCGCCAATCGACGAAGCGCAAATCACCGAGGTCGTCCGTGCGCGCACCGGCGACAAGCGGCTGGCCGTGCATGACATCGCGTGGAAGTCGGTGTTCCGTCCCAATATTCGGCTGGCGCAGAGCTATCGGCGCGGCCGGGTTTTCCTCGCAGGCGATGCCGCACACGTGCATACCCCCGCGGGCGCCCAGGGGCTGAACACCGGCATCCAGGACGCCTACAACCTCGGCTGGAAACTCGGCCAGGTTCTCGCCGGCGGCCCACCTGAACTGCTCGACACGTACGAGACAGAACGCCAACCCATCGCGGCGGGTGTGCTCGGCCTGTCCACCAAGAAGTACAGCGGGCTGGGAAAAATGGACCCCTCCAGCATTCGGCGGGGCGAGGACGAACAGCAGCTGTCACTGAGCTACCGTGGCGGCCCGCTCGCCGCGGACACCGACGAACGCACCGCGACGCTGCAAGCGGGTGACCGCGCCCCCGATGCGGTGCTGCGTGACGCAGACGGTAAGCCGGTGCGACTGTTCGATGTCTATCGGGGAACGCATTTCACGGCGCTGGCGTACGGCGAACGGGCGGCGCGCGAACTCGCGCAGCTGTCGTGGCCCGCCATTGGCGCCCCGCTCCGGCGAGTCACCATCGGCACTGACACCGCCCTCAGCGAGAAGCTATTGCAAGACCCGGCTGCAACATTCAAGAAAATCTACGGCCTGGACGCCGACACTCTCCTGCTCATCCGGCCCGACGGCTACATCGCAAGCATTGCCACCCGCGACATGCTCACCCGGGCCAGGGCAGCCATCAGCAGACTCGCCCCTCCGGTGCGGATCGTCGCCCCTTCGACGCGGGAGGAATCGCAACCATGACCCGCATCCTGCTGCGCAACGCCACCGTGCTGACAATGGACGACGACATCGGTGATTTCGCGCGCGGCGATGTGCTCGTCGAGGACGCCGTGATCAGCCGCGTCGGGGTCGATCTCACCGCCGACGCTCACGTGCTGGATTGCACTGACAAAATCGTGTTGCCGGGTTTCGTCAATTCTCACCTGCACATGTTTCAGACAGCACTGCGAGGTTACTGGTCTGATGCGCTCGCCGACGACTATTTCGCTCAGTCGCGGACAGGACGCGACGCGATCTTTCACCACTACACCCCAGAGGATGTGTATTGGAGTGAGTTTGTGGGCGCCCTGCAGAACCTCTCCGCCGGAACGACGACGGTCGTTGACACATCTCAGTGCTCTTACACCCCTGAGCACACCGACGCCGCGCTCGACGCCATCCGGCGTTCGGGGATTCGTTGCGTTTTCAGTCTCACCCCGGTTATGGGCCACGATGCGGCGCCGACGTACAACTATCCCAACGATATTCGACGATTGGTCGAGGCGGCAGGCGCCGCTGACACCGGCACGCGCGTGAGTTTGGCCATGGGCTACCTACCCGATGCCACGGACTTTCGAATCGCGCGAGAACTGAATCTTCCCGTGTTCGCACACATCAACAACGAATGGTTCGGTCGCGCGCTGGAAGAACTCGAGAATGAAGGACTGTTGGGTCCGCGCAGCACCTATATCCACTGCATCGGTCTGCACGACTCGACCTGGCAGGCCATTGCGCGCACCGACGGCAAGGTGTCGCTGTCGTGCTTCGTCGAGCACGCCCTCGGCATGGGAACCCCCGCGATACAGTCGGCGATCGACTACAACGTCGCCGCCGGCTTGAGCACCGACGGCGCCAGCTTGGGACCGGTCGACATGTTCTCCCAAATGCGCGCGGCGTTCCAGTCGCAACGCAACGTGAATCCTGATAATCCGAAGCCGGTCACCACCCGCGACATTCTGAGGATGGCGACACTTGGCGGCGCGCAAGCGGCTCACCTCGACCATCTCGTCGGATCTCTCACACCCGGCAAGATCGCAGACATCGTCGTGCTCAACGCCCGTACGCTCAACACCGCCCCGATGTCGCACGCGACCGGTGCTGTAGTCCACCACATGGACACCAGCAACATCGACACCGTCATCGTCGGCGGTGAAATCGTGAAGAGCGATGGACGGCTTCGGGGGGTCGACGTGGACGCCGCCCTCACCGCGCTGTCCAGATCCGCCGAAAGCCTCTTCAGCCGTTCACAATACCCAGACGTTCTGCTGACCTCATGTCGCCACTTCGGCTAACCCTGGGCGATCACCGATTTGCCGAAGCGTTCGATCGTCTCGAGAACATGAGCGAGGCTGTCGCCGGGCAGGCCAACCTGTAACCAGGTAACACCCAGTGCTGCAAGCTTTTCCACGCCGCCGAGATAGGCATCGGCATTGAATTCTTCGGCCCCCGGGTTGCCGCCCTCGGCATTGGTGAAGCTGATGTCGATCGCATCCGGATTCCGGCCCGCTGCCTCCAGTCGCCGACGTAGGTCGTCGATGCCCGCACCCAAGACCTCCGAGTTCATCTCCGCGGTGCGGGCAGTTTGGGCGAGCATCGCTGGCGCCGGGAACGGGCACCAGCCGTCGCCGTGTGTGGTCACTCGCCGACGCGCGGCCGCGGTGTTGCCACCGATCCAGATCGGCGGATGCGGTCGGCTCACCGGCCGCGGATGGGCGGTGATGCCGGTTGCGGTGAAATGTGTTCCCTCATAAGAGAAGTCATCGGTGGTCCAGATGCCGCGGATCACTTCCAGCGCCTCGTCGAACAGCTGGCCCCGCTCGTCGAAGTCCACGCCCACCGCGGCGAACTCGCGCTTGAGGTAGCCGACGCCGACGCCGAGGATGAACCGGCCATCGGACAGCAGATCCAGCGTCGCGCCGGCCTTGGCCACCACGAACGGATTCCGGTAAGGCAGCACCACGATGTTCGGGATCAGCCGCAGCGTTGTCGTCCTCGCCGCCGCATAGCCCATCGCCACGAACGGGTCCAGCGCGTCGTGTCCGCCCGATTCCAGCCACCTCTGGGTGGGCGCCGGATGATCGGTGAACCCGAAGCCATCGAAGCCCGCCGACTCGGCAGCGGCTGCGACGGCCGCGATGCCCGAGCCAGTCACCAACTCCGGGTTGTACGGATGGCTGTGCATCGGGTGAGTGACCGTGAACCGCATGTAGGAGCTCCGCTTCAGAACAATCTTCTCGTTTTCTGAGAATGTCGTTACCATGCGAACGTCGGAAAGTACAGAGCTTCAGCGTCAGAAGAGGTCAGGGCATGAGCGAGTTGGTGCTGGCACCCGGCCGGCACGGCCCGTTTCCCGGCGCTCTCGCACTCAACGCCATCGCCGCCTATGCGGCCGCCACCGGAGATCGAACCGCGGCGGTGCTGGATGGTCGCGCTGTGCCTGCCGTGTTCCCGGCAATCCTGATCTTCGAACCGCAGGAGGCCGCCAGGTCCGACCTCCCTGAATCGGTGTGGCGGCACGTTCGCGGCGGCGTGCACGGTGAGCACGACATCGTGATTCATCGGCCACTGGTCGCCGGTGAGCAACTGGATACGTCGTCATGGATCTCGGCGGTGCGGACGTCGCGCGCGGGCACACAGATCGTCATGCAGTTCGAACAGCTCGACGCGGACGGCGCCGTCGCTGTCGAGCAGTGGTGGACGATGGTGCTGCTCGGCCTGCACGATGTCGCCGACCTCGGCGCGATGCCACCCGACCACCGCTTCCCAGACAATGCACGCGCCAAGCCCGTCGGGTCCGCGAGTCAGTACATCGACAAGGACGTGGCACATCGCTACGCCGAAGTGTCGGGTGACTGGGCGGCGCATCACTTCGACATCGAGGTGGCGCGAGCGGCGGGCTTCGACTCCGTGTTCACGCACGGGCTGTGCACGATGGGTATTGCGACGCACCTGCTACTCGGCCTCGTGGACGCCGACCCGGGCCGGGTCCGACGGGTAGCGGTCCGGTTTGCCTCACCGACGCCGCTGGACTCCGAGCTAGCCGTCAATGCCTTTGGCATCGACGAGAATTCGTTCGCTTTCGAAGCCATCGCCAACGGCACGACCACGATCACCCACGGAAGGCTGGAACTGCGATCATGAGTAAACCGGAGATCGGCGTCTATCTGCCCCAGATGGGCTTTACCTACGAGCAGATCCTGCACCGCGCGCAGCGCTGCGACGAACTCGGCATCGACTCGCTGTGGCTCTACGACCACCTCTACGGACCAGGCGCTCCCGGCTACCCCTCAATGGAAGCCTGGACGCTGGCCACCGCACTGCTCAGCCGTACCGAGCGCATCCAGGTCGGACATATGGTGCTGTGCAACCAATTCCGTCATCCGGCCGTGTTGGCGAAGATGGCCACGACGCTCGATCAGATCTCGGCAGGCCGGCTGCAACTCGGCATCGGCAGCGGTTCGATCGAAGACGAGCATCACCGAGTCGGGCTGGAGTGGGGAACCTTCCGCGAGCGCTCGGAACGACTGGGCGAGACGCTGGCGATTCTGCATCAGGCGTTCACGAACGAGGTAATCGATTTCACGGGCAAGCATTTCACCGTTCGCGACATGCCGATCAAGCCCGGCCCCGTGCAGCAGCCGCGACCGCCGATCGTCGTGGGTGGTGTCGGCGAGAAGTACACGCTGCCTCTGGTCGCGCGCTACGCCGATGTGTGGAACGTCCCCACCTACGCGCTGGGAGAACTCGACCACAAGGTGTCGGTGCTGCGGTCGATCTGCGAGGAGATCGGCCGCGACCCGTCGAGCATCGTGCTCTCGGTGGAGGCGGTCATGGCCCTGGCCCCAGACGATGCCGCGCTGCCTGCGGTGCGGGAGCTCGCCGAAAAGCGTTTCGGGGTACCGGCATTCGGCCTAAATGAGGGTGGCCTGGTCGGCACGCCACCTGCCGTCGTCGATCGTCTGCATGAGTTGACAGATCTCGGCTTCGGCCAAATCGTGTTGTTCACCCACGACCGAGGTTCGGACGAAACGCTCGAACTGCTGGCGTCACAGGTGATCGCTCGACTTTAGCTGCCTCAATTTTGCACCGAGGGCTGTGGATATCCGACACGTCACGACCCTCACTGCAAAAACGAGCCTCCTAGGTCTTCGGCGGCGCGTAGCTCGGCCGTCCCAACCCGAGAGCGTGCTGGGCGATCATGTTGCGGAACACCTCCAGGGTGCCGCCATAGATGCCTGTCGGCCCCGCTAGCCGAAAGATGTACTCCGCCGCTTCGTGGGAAACACTCGAAGCCGTGCCGAGGATGTCCATCAACTCCGGTGCCACGTCGCGCATGGTCTGCGCAATCGCTACGCGGCCAAACATATCTGGAGTGCTCGTCGCCGCTTCCATTCGGGCGATGCTGCGGCCAAGGCGATACTTCACCGCGTCGTCATTGCCCGCGCGGGCCGCCACGTTGTCGACGGCCTCAGCCAGTAACAGCAGATGTTCGGACATGGCGGCGAGTTTCTGCAGACCGTCGTCCTCGCGTTCCACCGTGCCGTGCTCGTCGTTGAGTGCATCCCGCAAGACGGACCACCCACGGTTGACCTCACCGACGCGATACCTGTCCTCGATGCGCACGTCGCTGTAGTAGGTGATGTTGGTGCGATCGCCGTCGACCGTGCGGATCGGTTGGATCTCCACGCCGGGTCTGTCGAGCGGTACCAGAAACATGGTCAGGCTCTGATGTTTCGGAGCATCCGGGTCGGTGTTGGTGATCAGATAGACGTACTGCGCGTTGTGGGCGTTCGACGTGAACATCTTGGAGCCATTGATAACCCAGCCGTCCCCATCGCGCACCGCACGCGTTTTGCACGTCGCGACATCCGATCCGCCCTCGGGTTCGGTGTAGCCGAGGCACAGCCGAAACCGCCCCGACAGCACGTTCGGCATGACCTCCGCCTTGAGTTCGGGCGAACCGAATTGCTCGACCGCCCGCGCGACCATCGCGGTGGTGCCCCAGTGGAACCAGGGCGTGTGCCGGCGGCCGATCTCGAGATTCCAGATCCGCCGTCGCACCCGGCTGAAGCCACCGTCGGCCTCGTCGTTGAAGTCGGCTGCCAGATATCCGGCGTCGCCGAGCGCCAGATGCACACCTTCATCGAAGTTCTCACCCGTCTGGCGGTCCCTGGCGATGACCTCGTCAGTCACAATCCTGCCGAGGAACGCCCGCAGCTCATCGCGAACCGCCCGGTCGTCCTCGGACAGTTCCACGCGCGCGAAGTCCACCCAGACACCGTGACACTTTTAGGTCATTCTGTAAAGTAGGGCGGTCAAACAAGCAGAGAGGCACGACGTTGGGCATCGTCACCACGAGTTCGGAAACCGCGTTCAGCCATGCGCCGGAGACGATCTACGACTTCGTCACAAACCCGGCGAACTGGACGAAGACCTACCCCCACAGCACGCACGTGGGCGGTCTGCCTGAGTCGCTGCCCCTCGTGGTCGGCGACACATGGACCGAGTCGGGGCCGGACGCCGAACGGATCTTCACATGGCATCTCGCCATCGCGATGCGGCCGACGTTGTGGGTCTTCAATTCGGTCGGCCGCCTCGGTCATGACCGCGACGGCAACGGTGGCATGGAAGGCCGAATCACCGTCCAATACCACTTCACCCAGCCTGGCGAAGACATCACGTTGTTCAGCAGGACCATGACGATCGAGGCCTACAAGCACGCTCCGCTGCCGGACGGTTTCTTTCGAACCGTCAACCCCGCCAATATCGACGCCTACCACGCCGCCATTGCGCGCGAACTCGCCACATGATGCAACGCCCGGCGCAGCGCCGCGCCCTGCAGCTCGAATAGCTGCCTGCTTGTCTCCCACTCCGGCAGCAGCGAGTCGAAGCCATGGCAGGTGCCGGGAAAGACATGGAGCTCGGTGGCGACGCCGGCCCACATCAGCCGCAGCGCGTAGTCGACGGCCTCATCCCGCAATGGGTCCAGCTCCGAACACGAGATGAATACGCTTGCAACACCAGCCAATTCATCGGCACTGGCCGGAACAGCATCGTCAGGTACCGATTCGCCAGCCGCGTAGTGCTGCCACATCTGCGCCACCGCCTGGCCATCGAATCCCGGCGTGGTGACGAATTCGTCCTTCGACGGCGTCGGGCGATCGTCGAGCACCGGCTGATGCAGCAACTGAAACACGACCGGCGGCGCGGTTCCTTCGGCGGCGCGCTGAGCGAGCAGCGCCGCCAGAGCTGCGCCCGCGCTGCTGCCCCCGACCGCCAGCCGTGCGGGGTCGACACCCAGGTTCGATCCTTCGGCCGCGACCCAGTCCAGCACGGCCGCCGCATCGTCGAGTCCAGCGGGATACGGATGCTCCGGCGCCAACCGATAGTCGACGGAGATCACCGCGCACGCTGCGCGTCGTGCTAACTCCACGCACTGGTGGTGGTCGGTGTCGAGATTTCCCAGGACGAAAGCCCCTGAGTGGCAATAGATCAACGCCGGCGACGGTGCCGGACTCGCGCGGTAGATCCGTACCGGGATCCCTGCGATTTCGCGGTTCTCGATCTCGACTCCGACCGTGTTGACAGCGCGGGCCGCTTCGGCGCGCCGCTGGTTCAGCGAATCACGGACGACGCCGAGCAAGGCAGGCGACAGGTCGGTGCGCGCCGCGGCGAATTGCCGCAGCGCGGGGTCTAGACGGTCGGCGAACATGAGGCGTCGACCTGCTGCATGGACCGCTTCTCGGTTGCGGGATCAAACGTGTAGTCCGCAGGCCTGAATCGACGGGTCATCCCCCAGAACGCTCGCGCGCTGCGGGGCCACTGGGTGACCACTCGACCGTTGGCGGCGCGGAAGTAGTTGCTGCACCGGGTAAGCCACACGGTGCCCTCCATCCACTTGTCGATCTTGGCGATGAAGTCCGCCATGGCTGTCGGCCGCACCGCGACATACTGTTTACGCCTGCGCCGCATGTACTTCAGCGCGCGCACAATGTAATGGGCTTGTGCCTCCAGCATGAAGATCACGCTGTTGGAACCGACGTTGGTGTTGGGCCCGTAGAGCATGAAGAAGTTCGGGAAGCCGGGAACCGCCATGCCCAGATACGCGTATGCCCCCTCGCTCCACGTCTCCCGCAGCGTCACCCCGCGCTCACCGGTGACATCGATCTGCCCCAGGTAGTCGGCCGCCGCATACCCGGTGGCACACAGCACCACGTCCACTTCGAGTTCGGTGCCGTCCTCGGTGACCAACGACCGGGCGCGCAGCGAACGCGCCGGACTTGAAACCACCTCGACGTGTGGCTGCGTCAACGCCTGCAGATAGTCCGTCGCGAAGACGAGCCTTTTGCAGCCGAACGGATGATCCGGAGTCAGCTTGCGGCGCAGGTCTTCACCGGGCACCGTCGTTTCCAGCACACGCAGCGCGATGTCCTTGAACTCCTGCGTTTTGTCGCTGCCGTTCTCGATCACCGAGATGTTCGACTCGCTGCGCAGCCATAGTCTGGTTCGATAGACCTTCTTGGCAAACGGAACTCGATGGAAGAGCCACTTCTCCCGCTCGGTGTAGGGTCGGTCCGGTTTGGGCAGGATCCAGGTCGGCGACCGTTGCACCGAGTACACCTTCTTCGCCACCTTGGCGACCTCCGGAACCAGCTGCGCCGCTGTCGATCCGGTGCCGAGCACGGCCACGCGGGCATCTCGCAGATCGACGGAGTGGTCCCACCGGGCGGTGTGCATCAGCGTGCCGGTGAACCTCTCCTCTTCGAGCAGCTCTGGCAGCACCGGCTGGGTGAACAGGCCGATGGCCGACACCACGACATCGAAGGTGTACCGCTGCCCGGTGCTCGTCGTTAGCTGCCATGCCGCACCATCCCAGTGGGCCGCAGTGATTTCGGTGTTCAGTTTCAGGTTCGGTGCGAGTTCATAGCGCCTCGCACACTCTTCGAAATACTCCAGAATCTCGGCCTGCCCCGACCACATTCGCGACCAGTTCGCGTTGAGCTCAAACGAGTACGAATACAAGTGTGACTTCACATCGCAGGCCAGGCCCGGATAGGTGTTGATCCGCCACGTTCCGCCGACACCGTCTTCGCGGTCGAAGATCGTGAAGTCCGAAAAGCCGGCCTTGCGCAGGAAGATTCCCAGCGCGAGCCCGCCAGGACCTGCGCCGATGATGCCGACCGATAGGTTCATCCCATTCGCAGACATTGACCTCCGTCCACGACGACTTCGGCCCCTGTCATGAATGATGCTTGGTCAGACACCAGGAACGCGACCACGTCCGCGACCTCTGCGGGTTCACCGAGTCTGCCGAACGTGGCGGACAGCCTGTGCTGTGTCACATCGTCGAGCATCGGCGTCGAGATCGGCCCTGGAAACACAGCATTCACCCGGATTCCGGCTGGCGCCAATTCCGCTGCGGCAGCTTGGGTTAGGCCCCGCAGCGCCCATTTCGACGAGCCGTACGCCGCGTGGTACGGAAACGGGCGGATGGCGCTGGTGCTGCAGGTGTTGACGACCGACGCGCCGGCGGCTTCTCGCAGGTGTGGCAACGCCGCCTGAATGCCGAGGAACGGGCCGAGGCAGTTGACCCGCCAGCTGCCCTCGAAGCCGGCTGCCGTTTCGTCGGCCAGCGAAGCCCGGTGCAGGACACCGGCGTTGTTGACCAGCGTGGTCAACGTGCCGAACCGCTCGACTGTCGTCGCGACGGCGGCGGCCCACTGGTCCTCGTGGATCACGTCCAGAGATATCGGGATCACGTCGCCGTCGTCCTGCAAGTCAGCGGGCAGCAGATCGCAGGCCGCGACGCGGAATCCGTCTTTGCGCAACCGCTTGACGATCGCCGCGCCTTGACCGCGCGCGGCGCCGGTGACGAGCGCGACCCGATCCGCTGTCATGGCGCATTCCGCCCTTTGGCTTCGTTGAGATGGTCGGCAGCTCCCCGCCTCAGCGCCTGGGACTCCGAGGCGAGCGTGATCATCTGAAAACCCGTCTCCGCCATGGCTTTACCGCGGATTCCGGTGCTCGCGTGGACTGCGGACACCAGTCCCGCAGCCGACGCCGTCTTGTGGACGCGGGCCATCGCATCGCGAACGTCGACCTGTGTCCATGCTTCGGCAGGCCCGTATCCGAGCGAGATCGCGAGGTCGGCGGGGCCGACGTAGACGCCCGTCAGTCCCGGCACCGCGCAGATCTCGTCAACTGCCGCCAGTCCCCGTGCGGTTTCGATCATCGCGAATACGCTGACGCGCGCCTCGAGCGCAGCGGGGTCGAGTCCGAGGCCGGCCCGCAGCGGGCCGTAGCTGCGCACGCCGTCGGGCGCATAGCGCGTCGCAGCGACGGCGGCGGCAGCCTGCTCGGCCGACTCGATCATCGCGATGATCACGGCGTCGGCGCCTGCGTCGAGCACCCGACCGATCGGGGCGGGATCCGTCGACGGCAGTCGCACCGCGGTGGCGATGGGGACGTGCTCGAGTCGACGCAGCAGCAGTGCGACGTCGGCGTCGTCGAGATAGCCGTGCTGTAAATCGAATCCGACATAGTCATACCCCGCGGCGGCGAACTCCTCGGGGCCGATGATTGTCGGGCCGACTACCCATCCGCCCCACACCTGCGCCTTGGTGGCCAGCGCGTCCTGCAGCCTCGATGTCATCCGACGATCGCTATCTTGATGCGCTCCGGCGTCGGGCGGCATGCCAGTTCGAACGCGGCCTGCACCTCGTCGACACCGAAGGTGTGGGTGACATACGCGCCGAGCAACTCGGGATGCCTGCGCGCGAATTCGTTGGCGGAGCACAGCACGCGTCGGCGGTCCAGCGTCACACCCGATTTGAGAGTCAGGTTGTTGCGCAGCATCGTCCGCATGCTGATCGGATAGCTGTCGTCGTCCGGGACGCCGAAATAGAAGACCGTGCCACCGAACGCGGCCGCTTCGATCGCGTGGCCGAGCGTCGCGACCTGGTGGCCGACGGCCTCCACGACGATGTCGGGCTTGGCGCCGGGATCCAGGTGGCTGATCCACCGGTCGCTGGTGGCGCGGACGATGGTGTCGACGCCGAACTCCTTGCCGATACCGTCGCGGTCGATCGGATCGACACCCGTCACCTGCCGGGCGCCGAAAGCCTTTGCCGCATAGGAGAACAGCAGGCCGATGGAGCCCTGCCCGATGACGGCGACATGACTTCCCTTGAGGTTGGGAATCTGTTCGAGCGCGTACAGCACGCACGCCAACGGTTGCAGCGCCACCGCGTGCTGCGGCGTGAGCCCGGGATCGAACGGGGCCAGGCCGTCGCCGTCGGCTACCACGTGTTCCATCAGTCCGTCGAAGCCGGACGCCCAGCCGACGACACGATCGCCGACACCATGGCTTCGATGCCGGCTGGCGATCACCTCACCGACCACCTCGTGGATCGGGAAGCCGTCCATCTCGGCGGCGCTGAGCCCGGTGTCACCCGGCAGCTTGCCCTTGGTGCCGCGGAAGCCGGGCAAGTCGCTGCCGCACACCCCTGCGACGAGGAAACGCAACAGCACCTGCCGGTCGCCGAGGTCTTCCGGCGTCTTCGCCGGAATATCCACTCGCTCAAAGGTGTACGGGGCGACCAGCCGATAAGCCCACATCGTCAGACCTCCACCGGGATGGTGTTCCAGCCCCACTGGAAACTTGACGGCGGTCGCGATGCGGAGTCACCGTCGATCCGCCACTCGTCGACCCGCTTGAGCCACTCGGTCACCATGATCGCGATCTCCAGGCGCGCGAGATGGACGCCGAGGCAAAAGTGCTGCCCGCGGCCGAACGCCAGCAGTCGCTCGATGGGCCGATTCCAGACGAAGTCGTCGGGTTCGGTGTACTCGCGCTCGTCACGGTTGGCCGACGCGAGGAGCGTGATGATCCGCTGGCCCGGCTCGATTGTGGTGCCGTGGATGGTGAACGGCCTGCGAAGGGTCCGCGCGAACCACTGTGCAGGCGCGCAGTACCGGATCATCTCTTCCCGGGCCGCGGGTACGTTGGCGTCGAGGTCTGCGCGCACGGCGGCCATCTGGTCGGGCCGCAGGCCCAGTTCCCATAGCCCGTGCGCGACGATCTTCGGCACCGTTTCCGTGCCGCCGATGAAGATGCCAAGCAGTTGCGTCGCGGCCTCGATGTCGCTGAACCCGGAGCCGTCGGGCAACCGGTAGCCGATCAGGTTGTCGACAATCGTCTGGGCGCCGTCGGACGCGTCAGCGCGTCGCTGTTCAACGAGCGGCACGAGATACGACAGGTAGCCCGGCCGGGCGTTGGCGACCTCCACTCCGCTGCCGGGTTGCGCGAGGCTGCCCGCGTTGACCGTCGCCAGCACCTCGGCTGCGAGATCGACAGGCAGACCAAGCAGTTCGCACACCACGGATGCGGCGACGATTCCGCCGTACTCCTGCGTCAGGTCGAAGCTACCGCGCGGCAAGAGCTCGTCGAGGCGTTCGTTGGCAAGGGTGCGAATCCGGTCAGCGAGCTGCGACACCGACTTCGGTCGGAACGGGCCCGAGGTGCACCGCCGCACGCCGTCATAGATCGGGGCATCGAAGTTGGCGTGGAAGGGCATCGGGTGCAGCGGCGGCTCGGGTACAGGCCCGTCATTTCGCTGTGCCAAAACGGTTGCGGCCGGCAGCGTTCCCTCTGAGGCGACGAAGGTGCCGTCGTTGATCTCGAGCACATCCCAGATGTCTGCGAACCGCGAAAGTGCGTAAGTGTCCCACTTTTCGATGTAGTACACGGGATGCTCGTCGCGCAGAAACCGGTAGTACGGCAGCGGGTCGGCCATCACCGCCGGATCGAACGGATCGTATGAAAATTCCTGCATCAGTGGTGAATTCATTGCAGCGGTGACGGAGGTAGGGCCTGCAGGATCGAATCCTCCCAGTCGTCACGCAGCGCGGGCGCGACGCTCATCCACGTCACGATCTCGGCGGGCGGGCTGTCCTTCCACGACGGGTAGTGGTTGGCGAAGCAGTCCCAGTCGCCGTCGAGCGCCCAATAGTGGATCACCTCGTTGAACCGGAAGGTGGTGATGAACGAGCCAAGCCAACGCTTTCCGGTGCGCTCCGACCACGGGACGTACAGCCGCTCGAGTTCACGGATGTAGTCGTCCTGACGGCCCGGCTTGGTCTGCATGATCTCCTGGATCACCAGTCCGGCCGCGAAATTGGACTCCTTGAGTTCGGCGAGCGGCTTGTTGCTCGCACCGGCGTACATGATGCGCCCCTCCCCCGCGGCACCGATCTCGGAAAGGAACGCCGCCCACTTCGCCGCGGACGCTTCGTGGCTGCCACCGCGCGCCTGCGCCTTGCCGATGCGCGAATAGTCGGCGAACGCGTCGATCTCCCAGATGATCGTCACCTGCGGCCAATGCCCGTTGTAGGTCGTCGTCTCCCACATCGCGAACAGCCGTGCGCCAAGCTCTTCCATCATCGGGTGGTACACGTCGCTGAACATTTGAGTGAATATCCCGCTGCCCGATGATCCCAGGTCGATCGTCTCGTGCAGGTACAGAAGTGTGTGGCCGTGGTAGCGCTTCATGCTCACCAAAGACCGCAAGTGGTTGACAGTGGCACCCAGCGAGCGTGACACTTACGGCGTGATTTGTAAAGGTGCGACGCTGACGCCGCTGGCCGATGGTTTCTGCTTCGGGGAGGGAGCCAGGTGGTTCGAGGGGCTGCTGTGGTTCTCCGACATGCTCGGCGAGGCGGTGCACACCGTCAACCTGCATGGGGACATGACCAAGCTGCCGTTGCCGGGCCATGCCCCGTCGGGCCTCGGGTTTCGGCAGGACGGGTCGCTGCTGATCGCGTCGACCGAGAAGCGCCAAGTGCTGCGCTACGACGGCGACGCCGTCTCGACCGTCGTCGACCTCTCCGACATCGTGCCCGCGAACCTCGGCGACATGGTGATCGACGGCGTCGGGCGCGCGTACGTCGGATCGCAGGCCCGCGAGGGCGGCATCATCGTGCGCGTGGATCACGATGACACCCCGACCGTCGTCGCGACCGACCTCGACTTTCCGAACGGCATGGTCATCACACCCGACGGCGACACGTTGATCGTCGCGGAGTCGATCGGCAGGCGGCTGACGGCATACACAATCGGAGCCGACGGCTCACTGTCGGATCGACGAATCTTCGCCGAAGGACTCGACGGGCCGCCCGACGGCCTCTGCCTCGACGCGCAAGGCGGAATCTGGACGTCGATGACCTTGGCCAACCGGTTCGACCGGATTGTGCAGGGCGGCAATGTCACCGACCGCATCGACATCGGCGACCGCACCGCAATCGCGTGCATGCTCGGCGGACCCGAACGCCGCACGCTCTTCATGCTGTCGAGCACAAGCGCCTATCCGGACCGACTGGTCGGCACGAAACTCGCGCGCCTGGACGCGACCATCGTCGACGTCCCCGGAGCAGGCCGGCCGTGAGCGACTCGTACTACGAATCGGTCGACGCAGAAGACGAACTCGGCGAAAAGTTCATAGCAACGGACATGGTGCGCAGCACATGGTCGGCCGCGATTCAGCATGCGGCGCCCGTATCCGCCCTGCTGGTACGGGGATTGGAGCGCTGCGAGCGCCGTGACGACACCCGGCTGAGCCGCGTGATGGTCGACCTGTTGGGGCCGGTGCCCGCCGAAGGTGACCTGTGGGTGCGTGCGCAACGCGAACGCTCCGGCAAGCAAATCGAATTGGTGACCGCAGAGATGCTGGCCCCGGGCCCCGACGGTGCACCGCGACCGGTTGCGCGAGCCAGCGGATGGCGGTTGCAGACATTGGACACCGCCGAGGTCGTCCACACGTCAGCGCTGCCGCTGCGTCCGGTGGCCGAGGCGCGCGGTCGCGACATGAAGAAGGACTGGGATCCGAACTACGTGCACAGCCTGGATTGGCGTTGGCTGACCAAGCCCCTGAGCGAAGGGCCTGGCGAATCGTGGATCAGGCCCGAGGTCGATCTGGTCAAGGGCGAGAGCATGACTGCGCTGGAGCGACTGTTCGCAGTCGCCGACGACGCCAACGGCATAGGCGCGAAACTGGACATCCGCCGATGGACGTTCCTCAACACGGATCTCGTCGTGCACATCCACCGGGTACCCGACGGCGAGTGGATCGGCATTCGCGCGGAAACGAATTACGGCCCTGACGGTATCGGCACGACGATCGGCACGCTGTTCGACGAAAGCGGACCCGTCGGCGGTATCCAGCAGTCCGTGCTGGTTCGCCGGCGATCCTAGCGCCGCTAGTCCACGAGACGCAATGCCGCTGCGGGGCACTGCGTTACGGCCTGCTGCATGCGATCGCGGTCCGATTCCGGGCGCTCATTGTCGAGGATCGACACGGTGCCGTCGTCCTGCACTTCGAACACGTCCTCGGCGATCGACTCGCAGATGCCGTGTCCGGTGCACTTGTCGAGGTCGACTTCGACCCGCATGATGTCTCCTACTTGACGAATGCCGGGAGGCGTTTGACGCCGTGGACGAAGCTGCTGTGGAGCAGATCGGGTGCACCGAACTCCACGGTCGTCAGCCGGGTCAGCAACTCGCGGAACAGGTTTCGCAGTTCAGCTTTGGTCAGCTGGTTGCCAAGACAGAAGTGCGGGCCGCCTCCGCCGAAGCCGAGATGCGGATTGGGCGAGCGCTGCAGATCGAACCGGCCCGGCTCGTCGAAGACCGCCTCATCGCGATTGGCCGAGCAGTAGAACAGGCCGACCTTGTCGCCCGCGCTGACCGGCTGACCGTTGATCTCGGTGTCTTCGGTGACGAACCGCGCGAACTGCAGGACCGGCGACGACCACCGCACGAACTCCTCGATGGCGGGGCCGATCCGGTTCTCGAAATCCTCCATCAGCCAAGCACGTTGGTCAGGGTTCTCGACCAGCGCCATCATCGTGTGCGTCGTCGCCTGCTTGGTGGTGTCGTTGCCTGCGGACGCCAGCAGAATCAGGAATGCGCCCATCTCCTCGTCAGTCAGGCGGTGACCGTCGACCTCGGCGTTGACGATGCTCGTCATCAAATCGTCGCCGGGGTTGGCGCGCCGGAACTTCGCCAGCTCCTGACCGGTGGTGTTCAACAGCATGATCTCGTTGATCGTGTCCTGCGCGCGTTCCTCGAGCGAGCTGTACTCGTCATCGCTGAGCCCGAACAGCTTTTCGGCGGCCTTGGCAACCGCCGGCTGATCCGCCTTCGGGACGCCGAGCATCTCCATGATCGTCAGCATCGGCAGGCGCGCCGAGCAGGCTTCGACGAAGTCGACATCGCCCGCACCGACGAGGTCCTCGACGATGCTCACCGCGTTGGTGTGGATCTGCTCCTCGATCTGGCGCACGTGTCGCGGCGTGAAGGCCGAACTGATCAGCCGTCGATACACCGTGTGCTGCGGCGGATCCATGGTCAGGAAGAACGAGGCGAACTGCTGGATCTCGGCGGGCATCGGGTCGAGCGCGACGCCCTGCGTCGATGTGAACAGCTCGGGGTGCTGGCTGACGAACACGATGTCGGCGCGCCGCGTCAGCGCCCAGTAGCCCGGCTCCTCCATCGGGAACATCGACGGAAACGGCCGGTGCCAGCTCAGCCCCTCGGCGGCGCGGAGCTGCGCGAACGTCTCGTCGCGTACTGCGAACGGCTGACTCCAGAAGTCATGTGACGTGATGTCGATCGGACTGTATTCACGCGCCTGCACCGGTGCCGCTGTCACCGAATCAGCGTGACACTTGAGCGAAAATTTGTAAAGCTGTCACCGTGCAGCCGGTCGACAACTCCAGTCGCGAGCGAATCCTCCTCGCGACCGCAGAGGTGCTCGGCAGGATGGGCAAGACCAAGCTCAGCCTGTCGGAGGTCGCGCTGCAGGCCGGGGTATCCCGGCCGACGCTCTACCGCTGGTTCGCCTCCAAGGACGACTTGCTCGATGCGTTGGGCATCTGGGAACGGCACATGTACGAACGCGGCGTCGCCGACGCCTGCGCGGGACTGCCCGCGAACGAGAAGCTCGACGCGACGTTGCGCTACATCGTCGAGTACCAACATTCGTATCCCGGGCTGCGCGTGGTCGACATCGAACCTGCACACATGATCCGACGGCTGTCGCACATCATTCCGCTGATGCGGGCACGGCTCGAACGGCTCATCCCCGGACCCGATAGCGCCGAAGCCGCGGCGACGGCGGTGCGCGTTGCGGTCTCGCACTATCTGGTGCGCAGCGACGACGACGCAGATTTTCTGGATCAACTACGGCACGCGGCGCGGGTCAGGCATCACGCGCCTTGAGCTCGGCGAGGATCTCGTCGGAGTGCTCGCCGAGTCGCGGTGCGGCAGAACGGGGTTCCCATGGCGTGCCGTGGAAATCGGCAGGCGTCGCGATCATCGGCCCGCCACCGTCGGCGTCCGGCACGTAGACCACACCGCCGGCGGCGTGAAACTGCTCGTCGGCCACCACATCCTCGATGGAGTTGATCGGCGACCAGAAGAACTCAGGTTCTGCCGCAAAGATTTTCGCCCATTCGTCGAGTGGCCTCGTCGCGAAGATCACGTCCAACTCGCCGACGAGCTCGGTGGCATTGGCGGCGCGGGCATGTGCGGTGTCGTAGCGCGGATCGGTCAACCACTGAAGCCGATCGACGGCACGGCACAGCGCAGGCCAATGCCGGCTGCCCTGCAGGCCGACGATCCAGAACCGCCTGCCATCGCCCGCGGTGTAGTTGTTCATGCACGGATTTCCCATCGTCTCGCGTTGGCCGATCGCGATGGAATGCCCGGTCATCAGGAACGTATTGAGATCGAAGCTGACGGTGTACGCGCCCTGCCGGTACAGCGATGTGCTGACCAATTGCCCGGCGCCGGTTCGTGTTCGCGCGACAAGCGCCGCACAGACCGCAGCCGCCAGCGTCATACCCGCCGAGTGGTCACCCATGCCGCCCCGCTGAAACGGCGGCGTATCGCCAGGGCGGGTCAGCAGATGCGCCAGGCCGGCCCGCGCCCAGAATGCGGCGACGTCGTATGCCGCGCGGTCGGCGTCGGGTCCGGTCTCGCCGTACCCGGTGATCAGGCCGTAAACCAGTCGCGGATTGCGCGCGGCGACTGTTTCAAAGTCAAGGCCGACCCGCGCCAATGCACCCGGGCGGATGTTCGTCAGGAAAACGTCTGCGCCGCTGAGCAATTCGAATGCCGTGTCGCGACCGTCGTCGGTCGTCAGGTCCAACACGATGCTGCGCTTGGAGCGATTGTCCATCTCGAAGGGCGGGCTGACGTCGTCCTCGATGCCGAGCATCCGGCCGAACATGCGCGCGGGATCGCCGTCCGGCGGTTCGATCTTGACGACGTCGGCGCCCCAGTCGGCGAGGATGCCGCCCGCCGCGGGGCCGGCCACCCAGACGCCCAGTTCGACGACCCTGATGCCCTCCATCGGTCCGGCCATGGACATCCTTCCGAATCGCCTTACAAAATCCCGCTAGTTCGTAAACTCACCAGGTGGATCGGGGTTATGTCGATCTCGACACGGTATCGCTGCTTGAGAAGTCACTGTGACCGCACCATCTAGGATCAGCTGGACCAAACGATTGAGGTCTGGGAAGTGAACGAACCGCTGCGCGACGCATCCGGAGGCGTCGAGGACACCTCGACGCGGCACCGGATCCTCGTCGCGACCGCGGAAGTGCTCGGTCGCAGCGGTCAGACGAAGCTGAGCCTCTCCGAGGTGGCGCTGCAGGCCGGGGTGTCCCGTCCAACGCTGTACCGGTGGTTTGCCTCGAAGGGCGAGCTGCTCGACGCGTTCGGGGTCTTCGAGCGCGAGATGTTCGACAGCGGCATCAGCCGCGCGACATCGGGCCTGCGCGGTACCGACAAGCTCGACGGTGCGCTGCGATTCATCGTGGAGTACCAGCAGTCGTACTCCGGTGTGCGGCTCGTCGACATCGAACCCGAGGTCGTCATCGCCCAACTGGGCAGGATCATCCCGATGATGCGGGCCCGCCTGCAGAAGCTGATGCCCGGGCCGAACGGTGCCGTCAAGGCCGCGACGGTGATCCGCGTCGCGGTGGCGCACTACATCGTGCGCAGCGACGACGGCGATCAGTTCCTCGCACAGCTGCGGCATGCGGCAGGGATCAAACAGAACGGGTGACATTCTCCCGCTAGTTTGTAAAGCTGTCCCCCATGACGGGAGTGCAGACCGAAACCGGGGTGCTCGCCGGTGACGAGCGGATGCTCATCGACGGCGAATTGCAGATCACAAGAAGCAAAGCGACATTCGACGTCGTCCACCCGGCCAGCGAGCAGGTGGCCGGGCAGGCCACCGACGGAACGGTCGACGACATGGCGCGCGCGGTCGCAGCCGCGCGTCGGGCGTTCGACGAAACCGACTGGCCGCGCGATCTGGAATTCCGCTACCACTGCCTGACCCAGTTGCACGAGGCGCTGGAGCGCAACAAGGAACGGCTGCGCAGGGTGCTGATCACCGAGGTGGGCTGTCCCGTCACGGTGAGCGGCAGCCAGATCGAGAGCCCGATCGCGGAGGTCAAACACTGGGCCGAGCACGGCAAGGCTTTCGAGTACCTCGTTGACAACGGGCTGCATGAGACGCCGCTGGGCCCGGCGCGGCGCAAGATCCACTACGAGCCGGTCGGCGTGGTCGGGGCGATCACGCCGTGGAACGTGCCGTTCTACCTGAACGTCGCCGAGACAGTGCCTGCGCTGATGGCGGGCAACACCGTGGTGCTCAAGCCGGCGCAGCTGACACCGTGGTCGGGCAGCGAGTACGGCCGCATCGTGGCCGAGGAGACCGACATTCCGCCGGGGGTGTTCAACGTCGTGGTGTCGAACGCGAACGAGGTGGGCGCGGCGCTGTCGGCCGACCCGCGCGTCGACATGATCACGTTCACCGGTTCGACGGCGACCGGCCGCGCGATCCTGGCTGCGGGCGCGCCGACGGTGAAGAAGACGCTGCTGGAGCTGGGCGGTAAGTCGGCGCACATCGTGCTCGACGACGCCGACTTCAACTCGGCGCTACCGATGGCGGCGATGATGGCGTGCGTGATGTCGGGCCAGAGTTGCATTCTGCCGAGTCGAATCCTGTTGCCGCGCAGCCGGTATGAAGAAGGTCTCGCGATACTCAAGGGCGCCATGGAGAATTTCCCGGTCGGCGATCCGTGGACGCCGGGCAATATGCAGGGACCGCAGATCAGCGAGACGCAACGGCAGAAGGTGCTGGGGCTGATCCGCAGCGGCCTGGACTCGGGTGCGCGCCTGGTGACCGGCGGTGGCATTCCGGAGAACCTGCCGACGGGTTATTACGTGCAGCCGACGCTGTTGGCTGACGTCGATCCCGATTCGCAGGTGGCGCAGGAGGAGATCTTCGGACCGGTGCTGACGGTGACGGCGTATGACAGCGACGACGAAGCGGTGGCGATCGCCAACAACACGATCTACGGGCTCTCGGGTGAGGTCAGCAGTGCGGACGTCGACAGGGCGTTCGAGGTGGCCAAGCGGATGCGGACCGGCAACGTGACGATCAACAGTCGCAGCCACTTCGGGATCGGCAGCCCGTTCGGCGGAACGAAGCAGAGCGGGCTTGGCTACCGCAACGGCGAGGAAGGCTACAAGGAGTACCTCGAGGCCAAGACGATCGGCATGCCCGACTAGTGGGCCAGGCGGCCGCGGCCGGCGGTGTTGATCTCGCCGGCGGGCGCGGCCCAAACCCATATGTGAAAGTGCCCGCGTAGCGAGCGACAACGCCCCGACATGTCGGACATGCCTGCTTCGGTTCGACGATGCAGACCAGACATCTGTTGCGGGGCATCGACCTGCGATACGCGCTGACGATGTACCTGTTGCAACACGGCCCAACAACCGTCGACGAACTTCTCGAGGCGTTGGAGTGGCAGGGCTTCGACTTCCCCGGGCGCGCTTCGAAACAAGTATCAGACGCGCTGCGGTGGGAGCGGGGTCGCGGCCGTGTCCGTCGAACAGCGCGAGGACTCTACGGCCCCGGATACGTACCACGCGGCACCGAGCATCGGATATACACGCGCATGATGGTATGCGCGCCGCGGCGAAACCCTTGTACTTCCGCGGTTTCCGGTTATGAGCTCGAGTTGTCGCTCAGTACGTGGGCACTTTCGTATATGCCCCCGCGCCAGCACGGGACCACGGGACCCGCTGTCTGAAGATCAGCTGGCCAGGTCGGGTGTCTCGCTCAGGCGAGTGACTCCGCGGGGAAATCCGCGCTACGCGAGAGCGTTTCGTTCGCCCGGATGTCGGCCAGGGCCTGCTCCAGCGCATCGATCACCGCGTCGTATCCGCTGTTGCCCAGGACCAGCCGACGGGGCGGCGGATCTTGGGTCATCGCCGCGATCACCGCACGGGCACCGCGGCGCGGATCGCCGGGCTGCACACCGTCCATCCCAACGAAGTCGGCACGGACCTGCTCCAGCATGTCGTGGTACTCCGGAATGGTCTCCATGACAGGTTCGTTGGCGAAGCCGGCGTAGGCGTTCGTGCGAAACGCTCCGGGTTCGACCGTCAACACCGAGATCCCCTGTGCGGCAACCTCGTCGCGCAGCGCATCGGTGATGGCTTCGATGGCGAACTTCGTCGCACTGTAATAGCCAAATCCGACCGCCGACACAAGCCCGGCCACCGAGGACACGTTGACGATCCAACCGTTTCCGCGGGCGCGCATCCCCGGCAACACTGCACGCGTCACCGACAGCACCGCGAAGAAGTTCAGCTCGAACATCGCCCGCAACGAGGACTCGTCCATCCCCTCGACCGACCCGTACCAACCGCGGCCGGCATTGTTGACCAGCACGTCGATGCCGCCGAAGTGGTCCTCGGCGGCATGCACCGCGCGCTGCACCTGCGTCGCATCGGTGAGTTCCAGTGGCACGACGAGAACCCGGTCGCCGTACTGGTCGGCCCACGCCGCCAGCTCCTGCGGGCGCCGAGAGGTGAGCGCCACGCGGTCCCCCGTCTCCAGCGCCGCCTCGGCGAACGCCACCCCGAAGCCGCCGGGCGTGCCACCTGTGATGAACCATCTCCTGCTCATGGCTCAATCACCAACCGGCTGATCGACGCACCGTCCATGGTGAACCGGTAGTGCAGGTCGGCAACGCCGCCGGGGAAGTCGCCCTCGAGGTGCTGTGCGACATCGATGGTCGTGTCGGTCGTGGTCGCGCCAGTGACCTTGGTGGTGTAGGTGTACTCGCTGGCCGCAGTGGCGATCCAGGACCCGATGTCATCATGGCCCGTGTAGTCACGGCCCTCGTCGGTAACGGTTGCGTCGGCGGTGATCGTGGCGAGCGCTCGTTCGGTCTCTCGGTTGTCGAGTGCGGTCATGAACGTCTTGATGGTGTCCGGGAGTGCATCCCATTCTGTGGTCATGGCCCCACGGTGGAGGTTCCCCTAACGGGAAAGTCAACCTTTGACCATTCCCTAGGGGGAAGCTGCACGATGGCCTTACCCGATACCGCGGGCGGCGGATCGCAGAGGAGGACGCCATGGGAGCACGAGTATCGATCGGTGACTTCGCAGTGATGACCACCCTGAGCAGGAAGGCGCTACGGCACTACCACGACATCGGCATTCTCGAACCAGCTCACATCGATTCCCACACCGGCTACCGCTTCTACGACACCGGCCAGGTCGACCATGCACACATCATTCGCCGGTTCCGCTCGCTGGGCATGTCCATTCCCGACATCAAGGCGCTGCTGAGCACCGACGACGCCGCGGCTCGCACCGAGATCATCACGAGTCATCTCGAGCAGATGGAGGTGCAATTGCAGCAGACTCGTGACACCGTGGGCGCGCTGCGCGAACTACTGTCGCCTGTAAACACTCCTCCCCATGTCGAGTTGCGCACTGAACCCGCGCTGGCGGTGTGGTCCATTGGCGCCACCATCGAGGTTGCCGAGATCGACAACTGGTTCATGGCGACATTGAGCCAACTGTGGGACGCGGTTGCCGCGGCAAGAGGCGCTCCGTCGGCGGTCGTGCCGGGTGGCCTATACGAACGATCGATATTTCTCGAATCGTACGGCGACGCAACCTTATTCGTACCCGCGCCGCAGTCCGCGGAACCACCGAAGGGCATCCGCGCCGAGGTCTTACCGCAGGCCCAATTCGCCGTGCTCACCCACTCCGGTGGTCACGAAGGAATCGACCGCAGTTATGGGGCGCTGGGAATATACGCAAACGAGCATCTGATCAGCGACCAGGGGCCGATTCGCGAGCACTACATCGGCGGCACGCCCTCAGATCCGACAGCGTTCACCGCCACAGAGATCTGTTGGCCGATCTTCAGCACCACTCCTCCGACAAACTGACAGCAGACCTACCCTCAGCCCTCGGCCGCCAATTGCCCACAGGCCGCGGCGATTTCGCGACCTCGGGTGTCGCGCACTGTGCATGACACGCCGCGCCCCCGCACCCGCCGCACAAATTCGCGTTCGGCCGCCTTCGGGCTGGCATCCCACTCGCTGCCCGGTGTCGGATTCAACGGGATCACGTTGACGTGTGCCAGCGGACCGAGCGCGCCGTGCAGGCGCTTGCCCAAAAGGTCTGCCCGCCAAGGCTGATCATTGATGTCGCGGATCAACGCGTATTCGATGGACACCCGCCGCCCCGTCACGTCGGCGTAATACCTTGCCGCATCGAGCGCTTCGGACACCTTCCACCGATTGTTGACCGGCACCAGCGTGTCGCGCAGTTCGTCGTCGGGTGCGTGCAGAGACAACGCCAGCGTCACGCCGAGCCGTTCGTCCGCGAGCTTGCGGATCGCGGGGGCCAACCCCACCGTCGACACCGTCACCGACCGCGCCGAAATGCCGAACCCATTCGGCGCTGCCGCGGTGATGCGCCGCACCGCGGCCAACGTCCGGTTGTAGTTGGCAAGGGGCTCACCCATGCCCATGAAGACGATGTTGGACAACCTGCCGTGGTCTCTATCGCGTAATTCGACCGCCGCGGCACGCACCTGCTCGAGAATCTCCGCCGTCGACAGATTGCGCGTCAAACCGCCCTGCCCCGTCGCGCAGAACGGGCACGCCATGCCGCAACCGGCCTGCGACGAGATGCACACCGTGTTGCGCTCCGGATACCGCATCAGCACCGACTCGAAGGTCGTACCGTCAACCGCCCGCCACAGCATCTTCCGCGTCTCGCCGGCGTCGCACTCGATCTCGCGCACCGCATCGAGCAGTCGCGGGAACAACGCGTCGGCGACTTGCTCGCGCACCGCAGCGGGCAAGTCGGTCATCTCCCGCGGATCGGCGATCAGGCGGCCGTAGTACTGACTGGCCAACTGCTTGCCCCGAAACGCAGGCAGTCCCAGCTCAGCGACGGCGGCCGCGCGCCCCTCTTCGTCGAGGTCGGCGAAGTGCCGCGGCGGCATCGCGCGACGCGGGGCATCGAAAACCAAAGGTAAAGACATGTCTTGTCAGTATCTCACCCGTGGCTGGCCGAAATTGATTGGCTATGACAGACGTTGATCGCAACCATGGGAACCATGCCCCTGCCACCGATGCCGCTGCGCGCCGCGTCGAATCTGACGTTTTTCTACGCGCTCGGTTATCCCATTGGCGCACTAGCTGTTTCAGCGATGTCGCCGATGGCGGTGCTGACTTTCCGCTTCGGATTCGCCGGCATGATCCTGTCCGGCTGGGCACTGCTTTCCCGTGTGACGTGGCCCACTGGCCGCACCCTGGCACACGTTCTGGTCGCCGGGTTGCTCACCAACGCGCTGCAGTTCATCTGCCTGTACCTGGCCCTGATGCACGGTGCACCTGCCGTGCTCGGCGCGGTCGTCATTTCGATGAATCCGGTGGTCACCGCTGTGCTCGCGACGCTATTCCTGGGCGAGGGCTTGACGTGGACGCGGGTCGGCGCGTTGGTCCTCGGTGTACTCGCGGTGCTGGCCGCCTGCGCGGGACGCCTGATCGCCGTCGGCAGGGTCGACACCGTCGTACTGCTGTTGCTCGGGGCGCTGCTGGCCATCTCCGCCGGTGGGGTCTACCAGCAGCGGTTCTGCTCGGGCGTCGACTTCCGGGCCGCCGCGGCGCTGCAGAACGGCGTTGCCCTGCTGCCCGTCGCGGTGCTCGCCGCGGTCACACCGTTCACGGTCGCCGATCCGTGGAAGGCCGCCGGTGCGGTCGCGGCCGTCGTGCTGTTCAACGCCACCCTGTGCATGACGCTGTACGTCCGCGCGATCAACAACTTCGGTGCCGCCGCGGTGGCGATGCTGTTCGCTGTCATTCCCGCGGTCGCCGGTGTGTTGTCGTGGCTGATGCTGGGCCAACGGCCCGATATCGGGATCGCGGTCGGTCTCGTCGTCGGCGCGGCGGCGTGCTGGCTGAACGCCAGGGTGTCACGCCAACAGCGTGAGAACGATCCAGCCGGCGACGGCGGACGGCAACATCGCGTCGATCCGGTCCATGAGGCCCCCATGACCGGGTAGCAGCGTGCCCATGTCCTTGATGCCGAGATCGCGCTTGACCTGAGACTCGACCAGGTCACCGAGAACGCCGGTGACCACCAGCATCAGTCCCAGTGGCACGCCGACCCACGCGGGTTTGTCGAGCAGGAAGGTCACCGACAAGACGGCCGCAGTGATGCCGAACAGCAGCGAGCCGCCCAGTCCCTCCCATGATTTCTTCGGGCTGATCGCCGGCGCCATCAGGTGCTTGCCGAACAACACCCCGGCGACATACCCGCCGATGTCGGCGAAGACGACGGTCACGATCACCGTGAAGGTTCGGAAGCCGCCGTGATCCTGGAAGATCAGCAGTGCACTGAAGCTGCCGAACAGCGGCACCCACGTCGCCAGCAGCACGGTGGCCGAAATATCGCGCAGGTAGTTGACCGGCTGCTCGCCGAGACCCTGCCCGACGAGGCGCCACACCATGCACACCACGATCGTGCCGCCGTAGGCGCCCAGCAGCCCGGTCGGGCCGAACGGCCACGTCAGCCAGATCATCGCCTGCCCGCCGACCAACAACGGAATCAGGGGTAGCGCGTAACCGGCCTCGCGCAGCCTGCGGACGACCTCATGGGTAGCAATCGGCATCGCCACCGCCAGGACCGGCAGCCAGCCGATCGGAGCGAAGAACAAGACCGCAATGGCCATTCCGCCCAAGAGGACGCCGACGGCGATGGCAGCCGGCAGATCGCGGCCGGCGCGGGACGCTTTCTTGGGCGGCTCAGTCGGGCCGGCTTCGGTGTCTGCCACGGGAGTCGCTTGCTGCTGGGTCACTAGACCTCCAGCAACTCGCCTTCTTTGTGCTTGACCAGCTCGTCGATCTGAGCGGTGTAGGTGTGCGTGGTCTTGTCGAGATCCTTCTCGGCGCGGGCCACCTCGTCCTCCCCTGCCTCGCCGTCCTTCTTGATGCGGTGCAGTTCCTCCATCGCCTTACGACGGATGTTGCGCACGGTGACGCGGGCGTCCTCACCTTTCGCCTTGGCCTGCTTGACGAGATCGCGGCGACGCTCCTCGGTCAGTTGCGGAATCGAGACCCGAATGACGTTGCCGTCGTTGGTCGGATTGACCCCGAGGTCGGAGTTGCGGATCGCGTCCTCGATATGTTTCAACTGGTTGGCCTCATAGGGTTTGATCACAACCAGCCGGGCCTCTGGCACGTTGATGCTCGACAGCTGGGTGATCGGAGTCTGCGACCCGTAGTAGTCGACGCTCACGCGGGCGAACATCCCGGGGTTGGCCCGGCCGGTGCGGATCGACGACAGGTCGTCGCGCGCTACCGACACCGCCTTCTCCATCTTCTCTTCGGCGTCGAAGAGGGTTTCGTCGATCACTGCTGCTCCTTAGGTGGTGACCAGTGTTCCGATCTTCTCACCTGCCACCGCCCTGGCGATATTGCCGTCTGTGAGCAGGTTGAACACCAGAATCGGCATACCGTTGTCCATGCACAGGCTGAACGCGGTGGCGTCGGCGACCTTCAGCCCCCGATCGATGACCTCGCGGTGGCTGATCGCGGTGAGCAGCTGGGCCTCGGGGTCGACCCGCGGGTCGGCGGTGAACACGCCGTCGACGGCCTTGGCCATCAGCACCACCTCGGCGCCGATCTCCAGTGCGCGTTGCGCGGCCGTGGTGTCGGTCGAGAAATACGGCAGGCCCATGCCTGCACCGAAGATCACCACGCGACCCTTCTCCAGGTGTCTGCGGGCCCGCAGCGGAATGTAAGGCTCGGCGACCTGTCCCATCGTGATCGCGGTCTGCACACGCGTCGCGATGCCTTCCTTTTCCAGGAAGTCTTGCAGCGCAAGGCTGTTCATCACGGTGCCGAGCATGCCCATGTAGTCGCTGCGGCTGCGCTCCATGCCGCGCTGCTGCAGCTGTGCGCCGCGGAAGAAGTTGCCGCCGCCGATGACGACAGCGACCTGCACGCCGCTGCGCACCACCTCTGCGATCTGTCGTGCCACCAGGTGCACGACGTCGGGGTCGAGGCCGACCTGGCCGCCGCCGAACATCTCACCGCCGAGCTTTAGCAGCACACGGGTGTACATCGGCCTGATCGATGATGGTTCGGCGCCGTTGGGGTTGGTGAGCTCGGGGTCCGCCATCCGACTCCTTCGGGGTCCTCACATGAGATCACCCCTAATCCTGCCCCATAGCGGCCCGAAAGCCGCTATGGGGTCGGTGGCGCGTGGCGGGTCAGCTCTGCGGCAGGTGTGCGGTCAGCAGGAACGCGGGGACCGACTTGCGACCGTTGGGTTCGTCGCGCAGGTCGCCGAACGCCATCGGCATGTGCTCGGGAAGCTGCGCAGGGAAGTTGGCGTGGATTCTGGCCGGGCGGATCTCGTCGATGGTCCAATACTTCGACACCACGGCGCGCAGTTCGTCCTCGGTGACGGGGTTGGCGGGCCCATTGGGCAGTCCGGCGCGATCGAAGACCAACACGAAGTACGACGCCCCGGGCGCTGCCGCGCGCACGATCGACTGCTGGTAGCCCTCGCGGGCCTCCACCGGGATCGAGTGGAACAACGTCGAATCGACGATCGTGTTGAACCGGCCGTCGTAGCCGCCGAACGCGCTGATGTCGGCGACCTCGAAGCTGGCGTTGGTCAAGCCGCGCTTGGCCGCTTCGGCCCTGGCGAGCTCGATGGCCGTCGGCGAGAGGTCGAGGCCGACGGTGGTGAAGCCACGCTCGGCGAGATAGAGATCGACCGCAGCCTCGCCGCAGCCGACGTCGAGCACCTCACCGCGGAACTTGCCCTGCTCGATCAGCGCCGCGATTTCCGGCTGCGGTTCACCGATGCTCCACGGCGGCTTGGTGCCGAGACCCATTTCGGGCGCCTCGCCCTTGTATGCGTTTTCGAACAAATCCTGTGGTGTGGTCATGCGTCCGGTATATCAACCTAGTTGATATGTGTCAATATGATTGACATGAGCGACAACCTCGAGGACCAGCCGCTGGGTTACCTGCTGCACCGGGTGATGCATGCGCTGAAGACCGACGTGTCGGCGGCCGTCCTCGATCCGCTCGAGGTGGCCTTCCCCGAGTACCTGTGCATGCGGGTGCTCTCGAAATATCCCGGCCACTCCAACGCCGAACTGGCCCGCGCACTGAACGTGTCGCCGCAGGCGATGAACATGGTGCTGCGCGGCCTCGAGAATCGCGGTCTGGTCAGCCGGCCGACGAGTGTTTCGTCGGGCCGATCGCTGCCCGCGCAGCTGACCCGCGACGGTGAAGAACTGCTGAAACGCACCGACGCTGGTGTGGTTGCGGCCGAGGACCGGCTGATGACCCACCTGACCGAGAAAGAGCGCCGCGAGTTCAGGCGCATCCTCGCCACGCTGGGTTCGGATCCGCTCTGAGCGATTGAGCGAAGTGTTTGACGCACCAACAAAACTTCGCTGACGGGGTCGAGCACGTCGCCCAAGCCGCATACCGCACGATGGTAATTGGGTTCGCTACCGCCGATGCTCTCTCGCCATAAAACGTTCTTGAAAAGGAAAGATACCTTCAAGAGGTACTTTGCGGTGTCAATACCTATTTGCATACGCAACTATATTCGCAGTAAGCGTGTAACAAGCATCCCGTGGGGCCGTTAATTAACGCTACCTTTAGCAGGCGGACTTCAAATGAAGCGGGGATCCGCATTTGACGACGGGCCGTCGAATAGGGGGAGACAAATGAGGTACCGATGGATATTGATCGGCTTGCTCGCGGCAACAGTCATCGTCGGGACTTTTGAGTCCAGTGGACGCGCTTCCGCGATTCCGCCCTGGAACGATCCTTTGTGTGTCCTACGAACGTATGAGTCCCCTTCTCTGGCGGACTCGTCCCCAACTTACGAGTCGATACCAGGATCGGAGGTTCTGAACGACGCCGATGGGCCTTCCTCGCCACCGCCTGAAGGCGTCGTGTCCCCTCCACCTGCAAGCGTTCCATCGCCTCCGCCTCAAACGTGGGAAGGCGTACCCGGCATCAAAATCTATATTATTGATGACCACACCTACTACACATGCCTGTAAAGGAATATCGCTCGTGGCGGAGCGGGAGTACACACGGCAACGGTAACGCTGCAGAGTCGCCCGAATCAATGGCCGGACAATCGGCGGGTGTTGATACCACCATCAAACGGGTCGTTGAACTAATCACGACGATTACGGGGTATGCCGCAGTTCTGTCAGCGCTTATGCTGTACTTCGGTTATGCCCGTACCCGCATATTCTATGAATACTTTGGCATTCCAGTAGGTGCGCTTCACTTCAGCACAACAGATTATCTATTACGTAGCCCGGACACATTTTTTCGTCCGGTTATCTGGGCAACCGTAGCGCTTGCGGTTATTTCAGCTTTGTCCCTGGCCGCGGGGCATGTCGAAGCAGAAATGAGCGCAAAGTGGCGCGTTACCTTCCGTTGCACGCTAGGTATAGTAACCGCGCTCGCAGCCATATACGCCTTGTCGGCCTTGTCATTCGTTACCGCAAGTCAGAATTCCACTCTCAAGCTAAGTGCACCGATTGCATTAGCATTCAGCGGAGCGCTCCTGATTATTCAATATCAGATGTATCGCTCACGGGCAGGACTAAAGCCGCCCATCGCTACAGTGGCGATTGCAGTTTTGCTGATAACAGGCGCCGCTTTCTGGGCAACTTCAATTTATGCACAGAAAGTAGGGTCCGAATCGGCGCAGAGCATCGCACACACCCCCCACGCGCTTCCCGAGGTTGTGATCCTCAGCAAGAAAGATCTCCCGTTCAGCGGCGGTATACCAATACAGTCAGCCAAGAGTGACTCCCAGCAGCCGTGGCGATCCATGTTCACGGGCTACAGAGTTTTGATCTATGCCAGCGACAGGTGGTTCTTAGTTCGCACGGACTGGAACGAGAAAGCCCCTACCGTGATTCTCCCCGACGGCGACGAGTCAATCCAAGTCAAGCTCTTACCCAAGGGATGAAAGCGAGTTCGGCCGAAGGACGCCCATAGATCCCGAGGGTACGCGGGGACCGGATGCAACTAGACAACTCCGTTCCGACACGCGAGCTCTACAAGACTCAGAAGACCCGGATTCGTCGTGAAATGAGACCTTTTGCGTTCCCCAACTTGCGCGTGGGCCGGGTTCCTAGTGGTGGTGGCAGGCCGCAGGCGGTGAGGGTGGAATGTCCAGCGCCGGATTGCCATCGAAGAAGCCGATTGGCTTCAGGTGGAAGCCGGTATAGGCGCATGGCATCACCGGCCAGTCCTCCGGCCGCACAACGTGATGCGCGCCGACGGTGTACCACAGCACCACATCGGTGTTCTCCAGCGGCGCGTCATCGGCGATGAACTGCGGCAGGCCCTGAACGTCCGCGGACTGATACATGTAGTCGCCTGCCGCGAACTTCTCCGCGGGGTCGTAGCGCGTCACCCACAGGTTGTGCTGCACGAACCGGGCCCTGTCATAGATGTAGGAACCCTCCTGCACCATCACCGGCACAACGTCTCTCGGCGTCAGCTTGTAGGCCACCGGATTGCCCAGTTCGTTGCGCTTGGACGGGTTCGCGATCTTCCAATAGCGGCCCTTGGACCAGTCCCAGTCTCTGGCCCCGTCGGCTTCCGACGCGACCAGCGTGTCCTGCGTGATCCATGCGTTGTGGTGCGGGTTGAGGTCTGGATCGGGTTCGGGGATCGAGTCGACCTCGTAGACGCTGTTGTTGGCGCCGTCGACGCTCATGTCGAGGCGGAAGCTGAAGAAGTGTTGGTGATTAGGCCCATAGATGTTGGGGGCGACCAGCTTTCCCCATCGCGGCTCCTCACCGTCCTTGACCGCCCCGGTGGTGAGCACCCCGGAGAGCTTGACCTCCACCTCCATCGAGGCGTCGTTGTAGAAGTACCAGAAGAAGCCGTACTCGTAGTTGCCGACGGTGCAAATCATCGAGATGACCAGCCGCCTGGCCCGCCGCACCTCCACCTCACCGGTCCGGAAATCCGTATGCTTCCAGGAGATTCCGTAATCCTCCTCATGCATGCAGATCGCATTCGGGATGGTCACCGCATTGCCCGAGGAATCGTTCACCGTCCCATCGAAGTAATAGATCTCGCCGAGGCAGTCGCAGCCAAGCGTCAGCGGGTTGGCGGAGAAGCCCATCCCGACCTCACCCATGTCGAAGACGTTCTTGTTCCAGTGTGTGGGTGCGGTATCGCCATACGGCACAACCATTTCCGACAGTGAAGCCCGGTAGATGATCGGCCGCGTCTCGCGGCGATCGGTGTAGGTGACCTCATGCAGCGTGATGCCTTCTCGCGGGTTGAAGCCGACGCGCATCGACCACTTCTGCCATTGCACCTTCCAACCGTCGACAGTGAAGCTGGGGCCGTCGGGTTGGGTGATCTCGATGGGCTTGACATCGTCGCGAAATTGTTTGAAGGCGGGCCGGTTGTTCTCGTCGAACATGAACTTCTCGGCGTAGTTGCCCGCGGTCGGCGGCAGCGGAACCACGCCGTGGTCCTCGATGTCGATCACCTTCATGGCGTCCAGATCGAATGTGACGATCAGGCCCTCGACGGGCCGCGCGTAGCCGTGCTCGGAGGCCGCGGCACGCATGAATGTCAACGGCCGACAGATCAGCGGGGAGTTGTCGTAGTGGTCTCCAGCGCCGTAATAGCCTGCGGGCCAGGGGTCGATCATCGCCAGGTCGAAGTCGGTGACGCCACGCTTGAGCATCGCCTCTTGCCAGCGTGGGTCGGCCCGCACCACCTCCTCCACACCGGTCATGTGCTCCACGAGATAGGACGGGAACCGGCCCGGCACCGCCGTCCACGAATCGATGATCCGCGCGCCGAGGTCGACGACCGCCTCATAGATCAGCTTGGCCGCACCGTCGTACATCGTGACGAACGCGCACCGCGGCACCTGCGAACCCTCGAATGTCAGCTCGGCGGTCTTGTCCGGCTCCGCCAACTGGATCATCACGAATCTCAGTGTCGGCGTGGCATATTCGGAGTCGGTGATCACCGCGGCTGCGGCTTCGATCTCTGCACCGGTCAGTGGATCCAGCGCGTATGGAGCCGTATTGTCGATCGCCTCCGTGCCGGGCACGGTGCTTTCCATCGTCATTTGGCTTCGTCCTTCAACTCGAGTACCGCCAGGTGTGCCAGTGCGTCTTCCGCGGAGGTCTTGTGCGCCGCCCGGCGGCCGAAGATGTAGACGACGACGCCGAGCAGGAACATGCCCACCGCGATGCTGCCGGTCCACATCATCCATGTGCCGTCCGGGACGTCTTTTATCCACGACTTCGCGAACGAGTAGTAGATGCCGCCGATGGTGCCCAGGCTGCCGACGACGACTGTGACCCACACGCCCGCCATGCCACCGGGAATGCGCCAGAACTTCTCGGTGGCGTACCGGTCGGCGTACTTCTTGCGCGCCAGCACGACGGGCACCAGGAAGAAGAACCCGGAGATCAGCCACGCGATGGACAGACCGCCCTGCAGGAAGATGGTGACGTTGGCCATGCTGCTCTGCGAATACAACCCCACCAGGATGAGTGACGACAGCACGCCCTGAATCAGCACTGCGGTGACCGGGTTTCGCGTGCGGGGGTTCAGGTGGGTGAAGATCCGCGGCAGGTGACGCTCCAGTCCGGAGACGAAGATCAGTCGCGAATAGGTGACCTGGTAGGACATCAAAGCGACGAACACGATGCACGCGAGCACGATCGCGCACACCTCCATCACACCCTTGGGCGCCGCAGTTCCCAGCATCCCGATCACCCCGGTGACCGGGTTGATCTGATCGGCGGGCAACACCATCACGGTGCCCAGCGTGGTCAGCAGGTAGATGACGACCAACGCGATCGACCCCCACACCACCATCTTCGGTCCGCTCTTGCGCACCGAAAGGAACTCCGCACCCATGTTGTAGGGCGTCTCGACGCCGACGAGGTAGAGCAGGACAGTGCCGTAAAGGAAACCGGCACCGGCGAAGTCAGGCACCAGTGCGGCGTGTGCGCTGAACGGCTGGGCCGAACCGTTGCTCAACGCGTACACCAGGCCTGAGATGAAGATGACCGCGGTCAGTGCCAGGTAGACGACGAAAACGACGTTCATGATGCGTTGATTGGCAGCGAGTTTCGCCAGCGCCAGACCCACCACGGCCCACAGCAGCGCCAGTTGCAGGATGATCGTCAGCGTCAAGCCGAGTTCCGCGTGGAACGCCAGCAGCAGGAACTGCAGAATGATCGCCGGCGACGACGCTGAGTTCAGCACCACCGGTATCCACGACAGATAACCGCCGATGAACCCCCACGTCTCGCCCATGGTGCGGGTCGCCCAGATGTAGACGCCACCTTCACCGGGCCACAGGTTGCCCAGTTCCGCGACGGCCATGCCCGCCGGCACCAGGAACGTGATGATGCCCAGCACCCACATGGGGATGGCTGTCCAGCCACCGGCCGCCATGATCGACGAGCCGGTGATCCAGCAGATGATGAAGACGTAGGTTGCGGTCAGACCGAACGTGGTCATCACCTTGGGCAAAACCTGCTCAGGGACCAGTTCGGTGGTCAGCAGCTTGTCGCGCCCGGCCGGCGGGGCTGCCTCGAGTTCTTGCGTCATAAATGGCTCTCCCAATACCGTTGGGTCAGTTGGCGATTTGTCCGTCTCTCATGCGGACGACACGGGTCGCTTCTTCGGCCACCGTGGGATCGTGCGTGCTGGCGACAACGGTGACGCCGAGCGTGGAACACAGGTCGCGCAGCATGCGCACCACCGTTTCCCCGGTGCGGTGGTCGAGGTTGGCGGTCGGCTCGTCTGCGAGCACCAGCGTCGGGTTGCTGATCAGCGACCGCGCGATCGCCGTGCGTTGCTGTTCGCCGCCCGACATCTTCGTCGGCTGGTGGTGAATCCGATGTCCGAGACCGACGAGCTCGAGCAGTTCGACCGCCCGCTTACGCAACGACTTGCGGTCGTAGGGCTCGAACATGAGTGGCAGCTCGACGTTTTCAACCGCCGAAAGGAACGGAATCAGGTTGTAGCTCTGAAAGATGAACCCGATGGTGTCGTGCCGCAGCGCCGCGAACTGGCTCTCGGTCAGCAGTGCGGTGTCGCGACCCGCGAGCTTCACCGTCCCCTTGGTGGGACGGTCGAGGCCGCCGATGATGTTGAGCAACGTCGACTTGCCACTACCGCTGGGTCCCATCAGGCAGACGAATTCACCTGGCATCACTTGTAGTTCGGCCGCGACGAGTGCACGGACCACCTCGTCACCGAGTTTGTGCAGCTTCCATACGTCCGAGATCTCGATGACCGGGGACTGACCGCCGGCCGCGATGGTCGTGTCTGCGGTTTCGTCGAGCTTGTCGATGGTGGTCATCTCTTAACCTCCTGCGGTCAACGAACGGATCGGCGGGCGCGAGGCGGCGTTCCAGGTGGGCACGATGCTGGTGGCCAGTGCCGCGACGATACTCACGCCGATCGAGATCACCGCGCCGAGCGTCAGCCCCTCGACCGACACTCCCGTCGCCACCAAACCGGCTGCGCCAAGCACGATCCCGGTCACAGCGGCGAGCAACGCCCCGACGAGCGCGCCGAGTATCGCCGCGATCACCGGCTCAACCAGCAATGCGGCTACCACTGGTGTGCGCGGCACGCCGTTGGCGCCGAGCACCCCGAGTTCGCGGGTGCGATGAGCGACGGTGCGTGTGGTGGCCACCGCGACCTCGACCACGCCCACGAGCAGAACCGTCACCGCGATCAGCACGACGGCGCGGCCGATCTCGGCCGCGTGGCCCAATGACGCGGACTGTGCGCGGATTCCGTCGGACATACCGAACACGATCACCACGAGGAATGCACCCGTCGCTGTCGTGGCGACAGGAAGCACCATCTCACCGATCCGGCGCCGCGCGGCCAGCCACCCGTAGGACAACCCTTTGCGCAACATCACCTGTCCCCCAACAACGAGACCGGACGTTGTTGCAACAACCGGTGCACCGGTACCAGGGCGCCGACGATAGCCATTGCCGGGAGGAACGCAGCAACCATGCCGGCCGCCTGCAGCCATGCGATAGGTGTTGCGATACCGGGGATCACCAGCGCCACAGCGGCTCCCGCGCCGAGGACTCCGACCACATAAGCGGTGACGAACACGATCCCCGACTCGACGAGGAAGAAGTAGAGCACCTCGTCGGCCAGTCCGATGCTCGACATGATGCCAAATTCGCGTCGTCGCTCCTGCACCGCGGCCAGGAACGACGACACGGCGATCACGAAACCGAGACCGAGTCCGATCGTCGAAATCAGGCCGAGGGTCGAACTGGTCACCTTGCCGGAGAACAGTGCGGAGAACTTCTGCTCGAACGTGAGCGGTCCTGTGCCCCCGACGGTGTCGTAGATCAGCCCGTTCCCGGCTGGATCCGGCTTGACCGACGGATCCGATGTCGATGGCAGCCTGACTGTATCGCCGATGATCTGCCCCAGATCGCGGCGCTTCTGGTCGGCCGCGGGTGCGAAGATCAACCACCAACCCTTGTCGCCGACAACCGAACGGGCAAGAGGAGTGGCGACGATGATCGATTGGCCGCTGCCAGTGACGTTCACGACAAGGCTCTGGCCGCCGATCACGAGCCGATCGCCCGGGTGCAGATCCAGCCGGCCGGCCACCTCTTCTCCCAAAGTTGCTTGGCCACTTGCGATTTCGTCGCTGCCGCGTAGCGATACCTTGTTGCCGTTGATATCGGTGATGCCCGACGGCACACGGGTCGCGGTCCAGCCTGCGGGAACGCTGACGCTAGGAGCGGGCCCGTCGGCGACGAGGGCCTGCGCATCGGAGTCGTAGTGCACACCGGCGGCGGGCACCGCCCACAACTGGGCATCGCCCAACACATCGGTCACCGAATCTGCGCCGGTGATCGCAAAACTCGCCGAGATCGTCCGGACAACCATCACACAGGCGATCGCCAGCGCAATACCGAGCACCGACAGCACGAAGCGCTCTGGGCGACGGCGGATGTTGGCAAGAGCGAAGCGGATGAGGCACATGAAGGTGTTCCCCGACGCGGCGGCTATCGCGGGCGTTCGAACGCCGGTGGGTGCAGTACTGACCGGGATGGTCTCCACAAAGAGGGATGGTCGGCCTGCAAAGTTTCACCCGTAGCTACGCGCAATGTCGACAGCGTTAACTCGAACGTGGTGGGGTTACGGCGCGATTGCGCAGGCGCAACGGATTTCGTTGTCTGTTCAGCCGCGGCGGCCGATACCCGCCATCATCATCGGCGTGAGCAATCGACGATCTTCCTGAAATACGGAGGCCGCGGCTGCTGCTTGCTCGGCCGACAGCAGTCCGGCCTTCACGATGGCTTCGCGCAGGCTCTCAAAGGTCAACCGAAAGAAATCGAAGCCGGGCGACGCCGAATCGATCAGCCTGGCCCGTCCCTCCCCCCGCATCTCGGTGAGACCGGCAGCTTCCATGTCACTGACTACGCGCCGTCCGTAGTCACGCTCGAATCCTGCCGTCGTCATGAAGTCGAAGATGACCTCACCGATTTCACTGAATCCGACACTCCCGTCCTCGAATCCGTAGTTGGTCCAGTCGTAGTCCTCGATGACCATCCACCCGCCGGGCTTCAGCGTGGCGACCAAGCGCTCGAGAATCTGCCTGCGATCGGCGAGATGTTCGAGGACCAACCGCGAATGGACGAGGTCGTATTCGGAGGTCGGCAGTTCGTCTTCGCGGAGATCGACGCGGCGCACGGTAATCGAATCGGAAGCCAGCTGCTCGATGAAGCGGGTGTCGATGTCGATCGCGGTGACATGGGCGCCACGAGACGCCATCCACTCGACCATCGACCCGCCGCCCGCGCCGACCTCGAGGCAGTTCCAGCCGGCACCGATGCCGAGTTCGTCGAGCAGCGCCTGCGTGCCGGGATCCCAGAGTGCTTCCATGCCGGATAGCCTGGCCCGCTCCTTGCTGAAACCCGGGTCGAGGACGTAGTCGCGCGTCATGCCTGGATTCTGGCCCAGGGCCGCGCCTCCTCGAGTTCGTATGCCAATTCCAGCAGCCGGGATTCTCCGCCCCACACCGTGGACAGCATCATGCCGACCGGCAGGCCCGACGCGGATTCCCCGAGCGGAAGCGAGATCGCCGGGTCGCCGGTGGCGTTCTGGAACGGTGTGAAGGCTGCCCAGTCGATGAGTCGGTCCATGACCTGTTCGTAGTCGGCCGTCGGATCGAGATGGCCGATACGCGGAGTCACCTCCGCCAGCGTCGGCAACAGAAGCGCGTCGTAGGTGCCCGACAATCCCTGTGTGATCCGGCGCGACGCTGCCAGCCTTCGAATGGCGAGCGGCATCCTGTGCAGGTTGCGGGTCGCGCCTCGCTCCAACCCGAGCGTCAGGTTGTCGAGCCGCGTGCGATCGAAACTGGGCCCGAACATGCGGCGGCCGCCCCGCACCACCGCCAAAGCCAAGAACATCCAGTACAGATGGAAGTCATCCTTGAACCGCGCAGGCACCGGATTGTCGATTTCGGTCACCTTGTGGCCGAGCTCCTCGAGCAGCGCCGCCGTCTTGAGGGTGATCTCGCGGATCTCCGGGCTGGCCTCTCGCAGAATCGATTTGGTGCAGAACGCGATGTGCAACCGTTGTGCGCCGGGTCCGCCGACATCGCCAACCGGACGCAATTTGGGGTTGCGGTACGCTCGCTCGGCCTCGCGAAAGAACGCGGCGGTATCACGCACCGAGCGCGTCACCACTCCATTGGCGACGAGGTGCAGCGGCATCCGCGCGGTCTCTTTGTCCAACGGAAGGCGGCCGCGGGTCGGCTTCAGACCAACTAATCCGTTGCAGGAGGCGGGAATTCGAATAGAACCGCCGCCGTCGTTCGCGTGGGCGATCGGCACCACGCCGGCAGCCACGAAAGCGGCCGAACCTGACGACGACGCTCCGGCTGTGTATTCCGGGTTCCACGCATTGCGCACCGGGCCGATCCGAGGATGCTCAGCTGAGCCGCTGAAGCCGAACTCCGACATCTGCGTCTTGCCGAGCGGTACCAGACCGGTACTCAAGAACACGCGCGCCCACGCGCCATCGGACGGCAGCGGTCGCGGCTCCCATGCATCGGTGCCCTGCATTGTCGGCATGCCGCCGACAGCGACGTTGTCCTTGATGAACGACGGCACCCCGTCGAAGTAACCGCCATACGGTCGCCGCGCTTCGGCCCTGGCCCGCGCACGGTCGTATGCCTCGTAGGCGAGACCGTTGAGCGTCGGGTTGACCATTTCGGTGCGGACGATGGCGGCCTCGACCAACTCGCGCGGCGACACCTCGCCGCCGCGCAACTTCTCGACAAGGCCGACAGCATCGTGGTCGCCGAGGGCGTCGTCGCCGAAGGCGTGAATGCGGTTCATGCCCAGACGGTACCAAGTCGTACCGCGTCTGTGGTTGCCGACGCAAAAGGCCCCCGGGAATCCCGGGGGCCTTCGCGTGTGCGTGCGGCGACTAAGCCTGGCCGACCTCGAACCGGACGAACCGGGTCACGGTCACACCGGCCTCGTCGAGCAGCGCCTTGACAGTCTTCTTGTTATCGGACACCGACGGCTGGTCGAGCAGCACGACGTCCTTGTAGAAGCCGGTCACGCGACCCTCGACGATCTTGGCCAGCGCCTGCTCGGGCTTGCCCTCGTTGCGGGCGGTCTCCTCGGCGATGCGGCGCTCGTTGGCGACGACATCCTCCGGAACGTCCTCACGCGTCAGGTACTTGGCCTTCAGCGCGGCAATCTGCAGGGCGACCGCGTGCGCGGCCTCCTTGTCAGAGCCTTCGTACTCGACGAGGACACCCACGGCGGGCGGCAGGTCAGACGCCCGCTTGTGCAGGTAGGCCTCGACCGTGCCGTCGAAGTACGCGACCCGGCGCAGTTCCAGCTTCTCGCCGATCTTCGCGGACAGGTCGGCGATGACCTGCTCGACGGTGGTATCACCGACCTTGGCGGCCTTCAGCGCGTCGATGTCGGTCGCCTTGGCGGCAGCAGCCGCCGCGACGATCTGATCGGCGACCGTCTGGAATTCGGCGTTCTTCGCGACGAAGTCGGTCTCGGAGTTCAGCTCGATCAGCGCGCCGTCCTTGGCGGCAACCAGGCCCTCGGCGGTTGCGCGCTCGGCACGCTTGCCGACGTCCTTGGCGCCCTTGATGCGCAGCAGTTCGACGGCCTTGTCGAAATCGCCGTCGGCATCAACCAGCGCGTTCTTGGAGTCGAGCATGCCGGCGCCGGTCAGCTCCCGAAGTCGCTTGACGTCGGCAGCGGTGTAGTTAGCCAATGTTCAGCCTTTCCTACTAAGCGTCTGTGGTGGGTTCAGTTTGGGTGCCCGCCCCGGCCGTCTCCGTCGACGCCGTGGCACCGGCCAGCAGCTCCTGCTCCCACTCGGCGAGCGGTTCGGCGCCCTCGGTCTCGGCCTCGCCGTCGCCCTTGCCGACGCCTGCACGGGCCTGCAAGCCCTCGGCGACCGCGGACGCGACGACCTTGGTCAGCAGCGCGGCCGAGCGGATCGCGTCGTCGTTGCCCGGGATCGGGTAGTCGACGAGGTCCGGGTCGCAGTTGGTGTCGAGGATCGCGATGACGGGGATACCCAGCTTGCGGGCTTCACCGACGGCGATGTGCTCCTTATTGGTGTCGACGACCCAGACGGCCGAGGGCACCTTCTGCATGTCCCGGATACCGCCGAGGCTGCGCTCGAGCTTGTTCTTCTCGCGGGTCAGCATCAGGATTTCCTTCTTGGTGCGACCCTCGAAACCACCGGTCTGCTCCATCGCCTCGAGTTCCTTGAGGCGCTGCAGCCGCTTGTGCACGGTGGAGAAGTTGGTGAGCATGCCGCCCAGCCAGCGCTGGTTCACGTAGGGCATGCCGACGCGGGTCGCCTCTTCGGCGATGGATTCCTGCGCCTGCTTCTTGGTGCCGACGAACATGATGCTGCCGCCGTGGGCAACAGTCTCCTTGACGAACTCGTACGCCTTGTCGATGTAGGTCAGCGTCTGCTGCAGATCGATGATGTAGATGCCGTTGCGGTCGGTGAAGATGAACCGCTTCATCTTGGGATTCCAGCGACGGGTCTGGTGCCCGAAGTGGGTGCCGCTGTCCAGCAGCTGTTTCATGGTCACTACGGCCATGGGTTTATGCCTCTTTTGTTGTCGGTTGTCGCGCAGCGCCGGGTGGCGCCGAGCCCTGGTGTCTGCGGGATGCCGAACCCGTCCTGAGTACGGGACCGACGGCATCCGGATATGACCGCCATTGGGTGGCCATGGGTAGACACGCGAAGTCAGCCCGCGCGAGCGAGCTGCGATTAGGAGTTTACACGCTGGACAGGGGTGCTTTTTCCACACTGCGACCGCTATCCACAGTTTGGCGATCAGGGCTGGATTTCTTCAAGGTCGGCGCGCTGAGCTGGGAGTATGCGGTTTCTGGCGGTGTTGTCGGCGATGGTCCTGCTATGCGCACCGGCGGTCCGGGCTGACGACGGCAGGCTGGACTGGCCGCTGCGGCCGCGACCAGCCGTGCTGCGGGTATTCGACGCGCCGTCGCCGAACTGGAACCGCGGCCACCGCGGCGTCGACCTCGCAGGGGTCGCCGGCCGGCCGGTGTACGCCGCTGCAGCGGGCACGGTGGTGTTCGCCAGTGAGCTTGCCGGGCGGACGCTGGTGTCGATCGCGCACCCCGGCGGGCTGCGGACCACCTACGAACCGGTGCGGCCCGCGGTGCGCGCCGGGCAGCTCGTCGAGGCGGGCACCGTGATCGGCGAGCTGCTCGCCGGCCACGCCGGTTGCTCGGCCGCCGCATGTCTGCACTGGGGCGCGATGTGGGGCGCGGCATCGCGGGCCGATTACGTCGACCCGCTTGGCCTGCTGGCCAGCACCGAGATCCGACTCAAACCGCTCGGCTAGCGATTTCGGCGCGCTAATCCACGCTCAGCGACGGTTTGCGCGCCGAAATCGCTCAGGCCCGGGGGTGCGCCTGGTCGTGCACCGCGCGCAGGCGCGCCACCGTCACATGGGTGTACAGCTGTGTGGTGGCCAGCGTCGAATGACCGAGCAGTTCCTGCACGACGCGCAGGTCCGCCCCACCCTCGAGCAGATGCGTTGCGGCGCTGTGCCGCAACCCATGTGGACCGATGTCGGGCGCGCCGTCGACCGCGGTCATCGTCTGGTGAACCACAGTGCGCGCCTGTCGCGGATCCAGTCGACGGCCGCGCGCACCCAACAGCAGCGCAGGCCCCGAATCGGAGGTGGCCAGCGCGGGGCGTCCGTTGGACAGCCACGCCGTCAACGCCGCCTGCGCCGGTTCGCCGAACGGCACGGTCCGCTGCTTGTTGCCCTTGCCGAGAACGCGCAGCACCCGCCGGGGCCGGTCGATGTCATCGATGTCGAGTCCGCACAGCTCACTGACGCGAATCCCGGTGGCGTACAACAACTCAACGATCAACTGGTCACGCAAGGCAAGCGGATCGCCTTGCTGCGCACCGGATTTCGCCGCAGCCATGGCGTCCAGCGCCTGATCCTGCCTCAACACAGAAGGCAACGTCCGTCGCGCTTTGGGCGTCTGCAACCGGGAGGCGGGATCAGTCGCCATCAGGCCGCGGCGCGTGGCCCACTTCGTGAAGGTCTTGACGGCCGACGTCCGCCGCGCCAGCGTGGTGCGCGCGGCGCCTGCCGACGCCTGGGCAGCGAGCCAGGACCGAAGGATCGGCAGGCTCAGCCCGTCCAGTCCGGTGCCGGGAACCCGTTCGGAGAGAAAGTCGAACAGCGAGCGAAGGTCGCCCAGATACGCCCGACGCGTGTGGTCGGAGCGGCCGCGCTGCAGCGCGAGATACTCGTCGAACTCCTCGAGAATCGCGTCCACTCCCCTACCGTCGCAGACGCCGGCGCCCTGTCTCAGGTGACGCGCCGCAGCACGTCTGGCGTCAGATCCTTCAGGGTCGGATAACCGTCGACGGCCATGATGAGGTCCGTCTCGGCTAACAGCGAGCGCAGCACGTGCACAACCCCGTCCTCGCCGCCGATGGCCAGCCCGAATGCGTAGGGGCGACCAATACCCACGGCTGTGGCGCCCAGCGCCAGCGCCTTGACGATGTCGGCGCCGCTGCGAATGCCGGAATCGAAAAGCACCGGCAGGCCATCGGCCGCCGCCACCACATCTGGCAGGCAGTCGATGGCCGGAATGCCGCCGTTGGCCTGACGTCCGCCGTGGTTCGAGCAGTAGATGCCGTCAACGCCGCCGTCCCTCGCGCGTCGCGCGTCGTCGGGATGACAGATGCCCTTCACGATCAGTGGCAGCTCCGTCAGGGATCGCAGCCATGGCAGGTCGTCCCATGTCAGCGGATTGCCGAAGACCGAAACCCAGCGCAGCACTGCGGCTTGTGGATTCTCTTCTGGTGTTTGTTGCAGGCTGGCGCGAAACACCGGATCGCTGGTGTAGTTCGCGAGACAGCGGCCGCGCAGCTGCGGGAAGTTCGATGTCGACAAGTCACGTGGTCGCCAACCCGGCACCCAGGTGTCCAGCGTGACGATGATGCCCTTGTAGCCGGCGGCCTCAGCACGCGCGACCAGGCTTGCGGCCAATTCGCGATCGGTCGGCGTGTACAGCTGGAAAAAGCCTAAGGTGTCACCGAATTCGGCGGCGATGTCCTCCATCGGGTCCTCGGTCAGCGTCGAAATGACCATCGGCACACCGGTGCGCGCGGCGGCTCGGGCTGCGGCCAGGTCGCCGTGGCCGTCTTGCGTGCAGATGCCGGTGACGCCGATCGGCGCCATGAAGACAGGCGACGGCAGCGTCAGACCGAATGCCTCGACCGACAGGTCACGCTCGCGGTGGGCGTTGAACATCCGCGGCATCACGCCCCAGTTGTCGAAGGCGGTGCGATTCACTCGCTGGGTGCGTTCGTCGCCCGCGCCGCCTGCCACATACGACCAGATCGACGGCGGCATCGCCGCTTGCGCCTTCGCCTCCCATTCCGCGTAGGCCATCGGGAGCGACGGCACGATGCCGGACAATCCCTGCAGGTAGATCTCGAACTGGTAATCGCCGAATGCCATCCGCCTAGCGTGCCAGCCCGACGCGGGCGATGGTCAGCGAACCAGTCGCTCCGCCACCCCCGCGTACACCAGACCGAGCTTCTCGGCATCGCGGTGCTGCCGCGAGGGGAACCATCGGCACACGTCGACGCACAGCGACGAGATCGCCATCACCACCTCGTCGACGTTGTCGACGTCGAACTCCCCCGCGGCCACACCGCCTGCGACGATGTCGGTGAGTACGTCGGTCACCTGGTGTCGAAGCGGTGCGATGGTGCGGTAGTGAGCCGAAGTCAGGCCGTGCAGTTCGTATTGCACGACGCGGGCCTGTTTGTGGTTCTCGGCGTGCCATGACGCGAACGCCGCGACGACCGCGCGCAACCGCTCGGTGAAGGTAGCGACCGGCTTGTCGGCCTTTTTCAACGCTGCCAGCAGACTGCTGTGACCCTCGAGCGCGATCGCGTACAGCAGCTCTTCCTTGGAGCGGTAATGCGGGTACATGGCCGTCGCGCTCATGTTGAGTCGCTTTGCGATCTGACGCGTGGAGCTGCCGCCGTATCCCGACTCCGCGAAGGCTTCGATTGCGGCGCGCCGCATGCGTTCCGCTGCAGCTGAATCCGCAGCTCGATCGATGGTCATGACGGTCGGGATCCTACACGTGATTGACATATTCCGGCGGTCGGCGCATTATTAGCGAGCGCTCATAAAATGAGCGCTCGCTTATGTGATGTACATCTCGGAAAGGCTGTCCCGACATGGCGGAGTTCTTCTCCAGGCGTGATGTCGACTTCCTGCTCTACGAGTGGCTAGACGTGGTCCAGCTGACCAAGCGCGACCACTTCGCCGAGCACTCCCGCGACACGTTCGACGCCGTCATCGACCTGTCGGCCGACATAGCGACGAAATGCTTTGCGCCACATAACAAAAAGGGCGACCAGAACGAGCCGACCGTCGGCCCCGACGGGAAGGTCGTGCTGATCGACGAGATCAAGGACGCGCTGAACACGTTCAGCGAAGCGGGCTTGCTGGCCGGATCGTTCGACGACGCGGTCGGCGGCATGCAGCTGCCGACAGTGGTGGCGCAGGCCTGCATGGCGTTCTTCCGGGCCGCCAACCCGAGCACCACGTCGTACGCGTTTTTGACCGTCGGCAACGCCAACCTGCTTGTCGAGTACGGGACCGAAGAACAGATCGACACCTGGGTCCGCCCGATGCTCGAGGGACGGTACTTCGGCACGATGTGCCTGTCGGAACCCGACGCCGGGTCCTCGTTGACCGACATCACGACCAAGGCCGTCCCCGCAGCCGACGGCACCTACCGGATCACCGGAACCAAGATGTGGATCACCGGCGGCGACCATGAGCTGACCGAGAACATCGTGCACCTCGTGCTGGCCAAGGCGCCCGGCGGTGGCCCGGGCGTCAAGGGTATCTCGTTGTTCATCGTGCCGAAGTACCTGCCCGATGGCACCCGCAACGACGTCGCTCTGGTCAGCCTGAACCACAAGATGGGCAACCACGCCACCACGAACGCGTTGCTGAATTTCGGCGACGGCACGCATCAACCGGCTGAAGAGCCCGGCGCGGTCGGCTATCTCGTCGGTGAGGAGCACAAGGGCCTCGCCTATATGTTCCACATGATGAACGAGGCGCGGGTCGCCGTCGGCTACCAGGCGATGGCCACGGGATACGCCGGTTACCTCGCGTCACTCGAATATGCCAAGCAGCGCACGCAGGGTCGGCCCGTTGGCGACAAGGACCCCAACCGCCCGCAGGTGGCGTTGATCGAGCATGCCGACGTCAAGCGAATGTTGTTGGCGCAGAAGTCTTATGTCGAGGGCGCGTTCGCGCTCGGCCTCTACTGCTGGATGCTGGTGGATGAGGGGCGCACCAGCGTCGGGGCCGAGCGCGAACGCGCCAATCTTCTGCTCGAGGTGCTGACTCCGATCGCCAAGAGTTGGCCGTCGCAGTGGTGCCTCGAGGCGAACAGCCTGGCGATCCAGGTACACGGTGGCTATGGCTACACCAAGGAGTTCGACGTCGAGCAGTGCTACCGCGACAACCGTCTCAACGCGATCCACGAAGGCACGCACGGCATCCACGGCCTGGATCTGCTGGGCCGCAAGGTGGTCATGCAAGACGGTGCGGGCCTGAGGTTGTTGGCCGAGCGGATCAACGAAACCGTCGACAAGGCGTTGCAGACCGAGAGCACGGCGGGCTATGCCCGGCAGTTGCGTGAGGCGACGCAACGGCTGGTCGACGTCACCGAAACGCTCTGGGCCGCAGGCGATGTCGCCACCACGCTCGCCAATTCCAGCGTCTACCTCGAGGCGACCGGGCATGTCGTGATCGCGTGGATGTGGCTGGAGCAGCTGATTGCCGCCAACGACCATCAGGGCGACTTCTACGACGGCAAACGCGCTGCGGCACAATACTTCTACGCCTTCGAGCTGCCGAAGGTCGGCCCGCAGTTCGACCTGCTGGCCAGCCTGGACCGCACCACGGTGGACGCGCAGCCAAGCTGGTTCTAGGCCGACGACTCCGCTTCGGCCAGCTCGCGCTTCCACTGGCGGAAGGTCTCCTCGGTGCGTCCGCGTCGCCAGTAGCCGGAAATGGATGCCGCCCACTTGGCGTCCACACCGCGTTCCTTGCGGATGTAGGGCCGCAGGTTGTGCATCACGGTCTGGGCCTCACCATGGATGAACACCTGCACCTGGCCTGGCAGCCAGGCCGCCTCCTTGACCGCGGCGATCAGCGGTGCGTTGTCGCCGGCCATGTCTTCGGGCACCAGGTCGGCGCGACCGCCGCGGTAGATCCACCTCACGTCGACACCCGCCGGTGCCCTCAGTGCGATCTCGTCCTCAGGTCCGGCGACTTCGATGAAGACTTGGCCAATGGCGTTGTCGGGCAACGATTCCAACGCGGCGCTGATGGCCGGCACGGCGGCCTCGTCACCGGCGAACAGGTGCCAGTCGGCCGCGGGATCCGGTGTGTACGCCCCGTTGGGGCTCGTCAGGTAGGCGGGTTGTCCCGGTGTGGCCGATGCCGCCCACGGCCCGGCCACACCGTGCTCACCGTGCACGACGAAGTCGATCGAGATCTCGCGGCGCTCGGTGTCGACACGGCGCACGGTGTAGGTGCGCACAGTGGGCCGGTTATGGGCAGGTAGCTCGTTGAAGCTGTCCATCGTCAGCGGCTGCGGCAGCGCGGCGACGTCGACGCCATCGGGTACAAACGCGATCTTGACGTAGGCGTCGGTGTTCTCGTTCGGGACGAACGTGTCAAAGCCCTTGCCCCCCAAGACGACACGGATGAGGTGCGGGGTCAACTGCTCGGTGCGCACCACCTCGAACGTATTCAACGGACGTCCTGCCACAACTCCTCCAAATTGATTAGCCAAACTTATGGTTGTGTTTTCACAACTATATGCGATCGGGCGCCCGCTCGGTGAGCTACCTGGCCAGCACGCTGGCTGCTAGCTTCGGCTGCCAGTCCGACGTCACCAGCGCGCCGAAGTTGTCCTGCTCGTTGTCCTGGTCGGCGGTGTCGACATCACGGATCGAGAAGATGAACGCCGGACCACTGAACCCGGACTCCGCGGCCTTCCACAGTATGTCGGTGATCTGGCGGGCCTGCTCCTGCTGGGTGACGCCGGCGGCCGAGGGCGCGCTAGTCGGCGCGCCGATTTCAGTCATCCAGATCTTCTTTCCGCCGTCGCCGTTGTCGATCATGAGTTCGTGTACCCGCTCGACGTCGGACCACCCGTTGTGATCGTCGACGGCCAAACCGTTGGGATAGACGTACGGGTGCATCGCCATCGCGTCAAACGATCCCTTCGCGCCGAGTTCGTACATCGATTTCACGAATGCGGGCGGGTCGTCGGGCGCCCATGCGCGGCTCAATCCGGCAGCGATCACGGTGCTGTCCGGTTGGGACGCCTTGATCGCGGGATAGGCCACCTTGAGCAGTTCGGTGTAGCGGGCCGCGCGATCGGGAATCTGCCCGAAGAACAGCGGGACGTTGGGCTCATTCCAGATCTCCCAGTCGCTGACTCGGTCGCGGTACCGCTGCACCACCTTTTCGGCGAAGGCCGCAAACGTGTTGGGGTCGATCGGTGGAGCGCTGAAGTAGCTTCCAGGCGTCCGCGCCCAGTCGGGGGTGTACGCAATGAGGCCAAGCACTTTCAGGCCGCGCTGCCGCGCGCCGTTCACCCAGTGGTCGACGTAGCCCCAATTGAACGCGCCGGGCATCGGCTCGACGAGGTGCCAGTCGATGAGCACGCGCAGCCAAGAGGCGTTGGTCTTGGCCGCGGCGTCGAGTTCGCGATCGGCGTCGACGGTACTCATGTACGTCATTGGCGCGCCGACGCTGAACCCGTAACCGTCCTGCGGCGGGGTCACCGCTTCGGCGATCACCGCGCGCTGGCCGACGACCGTCATCGCGGCGACGAGCAGGACGATGGTTGCGGCGCGGGCAACGATCCTGCTCGTCACGCTGTGCATGGAGCCAACCTACCGAAGCGCCAACTTCCAACGCCCACCTTGACAGACGACCAGGCCCGCGATCTCCAGCATGGAAAGCGGACCCAAGACCTGCGTCGGTGGCAAACCGGACCCAACGGCGATCTCGTCGACGGTGCGCGCACCGCGGGCGGGCAACGCCTCGTACACCCGACGCTCGTCGTCGGCAAGACCGTCCAGCGGCGACGTCGGACGCACGGGATCGGCGGCCAACTCGCCTACGTGGCCAACCTGTTCCACTAATTCGTCTGCGCGTGTGACGAGGATTGCGCCCGAGCGCAACAACACATGGCAGCCGACGGACGCCGACGATGTGACCGGCCCCGGCACCGCGCACACTCCGCGCCCCAGCGCCTTGGCCCACGCGGCGGTGTTGGCCGCGCCGCTGCGGGCACCGGCCTCGACGACAACCGTGGCGCCCGACAATGCCGCGACGAGTCGGTTGCGGGTGAGGAAACGATGCCGCTGGGGCCGCAGGCCCGGCGGGTACTCGGTGACTATCAACCCCGCTTCGCGGATCCGATGCAACAGCGCAGCATGGCCCGCAGGGTAGGCCACGTCCATGCCACCGGCGAGCACCGCGGCAGTCAATCCGTCGGCCGCCAGCGCCGCACGGTGCGCCGCGCCGTCGATGCCGTATGCACCACCGGACACGACCGCCACGTCCCGTTCTGCCAAACCGGCGGCCAACTCCCCAGCGACATGTTCTCCGTATGTGGTTGAGGCCCGAGTGCCCACGATCGCCGCCGCACGTTCGGCTATCTCGTCGAGCCGCTCCGGACCCGTCACCCACAACGCCAGCGGTGGATGCGCCTCCTGGCGCTGCCTCGAATCGATGCCATGGAACGACGCGAAGGCCAGCAGCGGCCACTCGTCGTCTTCAGCGGTGACGAGGCGGCCACCCAGCCGTGCCATCACCTCCAGATCATCTGCAGCGCAGTCGATCTGGTAGCGCGCCTCAGTCAGCCGGAGTAACGGCCCCTGCACCTCGCGGCGCTTCACCTTGCCCGCGGCGTCGACGGGGCCGACGCTGGCCACCAGCGCCGCGAGTTGCGGGCATGGCGGCTCTGCGACGCGGGAGAGGTATGCCATAGCGAGCAGGACGGGATCGCTCATCGCGCACCGCCGGCCTGACGGAAACTCAGCGCAGTGGTGACCTGCTCGACTCCAGGCGACGTCCGGCCGTCCAGATCGGCCAATGTCCAAGCCACACGCAAACTTCGGTCGAATCCCCGCGGACTCAACTGACCACGGTCGAGTGCCGTTCGCAGCGGCTTCATGGTGTTGAAGTCAAGCCGAAATTTTCGGCGCATAAGCGAGCCGCTGACTTCGGCGTTGGTGCGGACGCCGTACGGCCGCCATCGCTCGGCGGCCGCCATCCGGGCCGCGGCTACGCGCTTGCGGACGGCGGCGCTGGACTCTCCGTCCTCGGCCGCGAATGCTCCGGCCCGTGACGTATGCATCTCGACGCGCAGGTCCACTCGGTCCAACAGCGGCCCAGAGAGCTTGCCCAGGTATCGCCGCTTGACCATCGATCCGCACGTGCAATCCTTGGGGTCTGCGGGCGCGCACGGACATGGATTGGCGGCGAGCACCAGTTGGAAACGCGCCGGATAGCGAGCCACCCCGCCACGGCGGGCAATCCGAATCTCGCCTTCCTCCAATGGAGTTCGTAAGGCTTCCAACGCGGCCACCCCCATCTCGGCGCACTCGTCGAGAAACAGCACGCCGCGGTGTGCTCGGCTGACCGCACCCGGTTGGGCCATCCCCGACCCGCCGCCTACCAATGCCGCAACGCTTGACGTGTGATGCGGTGCAACGAAGGGCGGCTGGGTGATCAACGGTGTGCCGCCCGACAACAAACCAGCCACCGAATGAATCGCCGTCACCTCGAGCGCTTCTTCGTGTGTCAGTTGCGGCAGCAGGCCCGGAAGCCGTTGTGCCAGCATGGTTTTGCCGACTCCGGGCGGACCGGTCAGCATCAAGTGGTGTGCACCTGCGGCCGCGACCTCGACGGCGTACCGAGCGTGGGACTGGCCGACCACATCGGCGAGGTCGACCGACGAACTCGGCGCGGAAGCGGGCACCTCCACACGGTCGTCGAGCTCGGTCTTGCCCACCAGCCAGGCCAGCAACTGCCCCAGACTGCTCACACCCCATACATCGATACCGTCGACCAGGCTGGCCTCCGCGAGATTTTCGGATGGGACCACGACGGCGGGCCATCCCTCACGCTTGGCGGACAGCACGGATGGCAACACACCTTTCACGGGGCGAACCCGGCCGTCGAGGGCGAGTTCGCCCAACAGCAGTGTCTTATCGAGCCGTGGCCAGGCCGTCTTTTTCTCCGCGGAGACGACGGAGGCCGCCAAGGCCAGGTCAAAGACGGAGCCCATCTTCGGCAAGGTGGCTGGGGACAGTGCAAGTGTCAGCCTCGCCTGCGGCCAATCCATGCCGCAATTGGTGATCGCGGCGCGCACCCGGTCGCGGGACTCCTGCAAGGCGGCATCGGGCAGACCCACTAGATGCACACCCGGCAGCCCGGAACTGATGTCGGCTTCGATCTCGACGATCACCCCGTTGAGTCCGCGTACGGCCACCGAAAAGGCCCTCCCGAGCGCCATCAGCCGACCCCCTGCACGTGTGTGATCTCCGGCGTTCGGCTACGCCCGATGCGCACACCGATCACGTCGATGCGCACCGCACCCCAGTTGCCGGGCTGGGTTGCCAACCACAGCCCGGCGAGACGACGAAGACGACGCACCTTCACAGGTGTCACCGCCTCGGCCACACCACCGAACTGGTCGGTGGTGCGCGTCTTGACCTCAACGAACACCACCGCGCGAGCGGCGTCGTCAGCCGCAATCACGTCCAATTCGCCGTACCGGCATCGCCAGTTGCGCGTCAATACGCGCAGCCCCAGCGATGTCAGGTAATCGACCGCCAATTGCTCACCCAGCGCACCGATTTCGGCCCGCGTCAACGAAGTCATGGCTTCACAGTGCGGCGCAAGGCCGACACGTCAGTGCGCTCAGGACCCGGCACCCGCGTGGTTTCCCGCCTAAAGCGGAGTTATCCACAGTCATGACTTCATCCACAGCAGAAGCCTGATTCGAAAACCGCTTGCAGCAGCAAGTTTCGCCTTCGTCAAAATGCGGGTACACGGGGCCATGGTCGACGACTCAGTTCACGGCGTAGTCGATAGGGCTACCGACAGCGACGCCTTCGAATACGCAGCCCGCGCCGGGTTTGCCGTCAGCGGTGTCCTGCACATCGTCATCGGATACCTGATTGCGCACATCGCCTTCGGTTCCACGGGCAACGCGGATCAATCCGGCGCGTTGGCCGCACTGGCCAGTCAGACCGGTGGCCCGGTGATCCTCTGGGCCGTAGCGGCGGGCCTGATGGCACTCGGCCTGTGGCGCATCGCCGAAACGATCGTCGGCTCGAAACCCGGTGAAGGGTCTGGGCCCACGCAGGACGACACCCCGGTGTGGAAGCGCGCGAAATCCCTCGGACTGGCGATCGTGAACTTCGCGATCGCGTTTTCAGCAGCGCGCTTTGCGATGGGAAGCGGCAAGCAGAGCAGCGAACGGAATGCCGGACTGAGCGCGCGCATGATGCAATCCGGTTGGGGCAAAAGCATTCTCATCGCCGTCGCATTAGGTCTGGTCGTGGTCGGCTGTTACCACATCTACAAGGGAGTGACGAAGAAGTTCTTCAAGGATCTGCGGGTCAGCGGTGGATCGATGGTCACCGCTGTCGGAATCGCCGGCTATGCGGCCAAGGGCGTCGTGCTGGCGGGCGCCGGGGTGCTCGTCGTCATCGCGACGGTGCAAGCCGACCCGTCGAAGGCGACAGGGCTCGACGCGGCGGTCAAGGCGCTCGGCCATGCTCCGTTTGGGAAGGTGCTGCTGGTCGTCGCCGCCCTTGGGATCGCCGCGTTCGGCTGCTACAGCTTTGTCCGCAGCCGGTATGGCCGGATGTAGCGCGCTACATCGGGGCGCCGGATTGGGACAGTGCTTGGTACAGCGCGGCGATCTGCATCGGCTGGATCGCTGCGTTGCAGCCATGCTGCAGGTCGATCAACGGCGCCGCGATGCCGCGCAGCTCCGCAAATTCCTGCGGTCGGCCGGTGAAGTAGTCACGGACCGACTGCTCGGCGCCAGCGCCCTGCATGCCGGCCGCCGTCAGCACGTTGTTGGCGTCCGGATGGGCATCGAGCCACGCACCCGCCGCGGCGAGGACCCCGCTGGCGGTATGGGAGAAGCCACTCGCAGTGCAGTCGGGCTGAGCGCCCGCCGTCGGGACAGCAACCGTCACGGCTGCAACGGCGCAAGTGGCAAAGGCGCCGAACAGGCCGCGGCGCACGGCAGTAGCTGACGTTGTCATGTGGGCACATATACCCCCGGGGGGTCAAGATCAAGCCAGGTGCGCGCCTCCTTCAGCAACCGTGGGTAACCCATATTCGGGCACCCGCCCAGATCAAAAGTCCGCTACGGGTAAATTCGCTTAGGCAAAGCTCAGCTAAAAGCGTGCATACGGAAGGATCTGACTGGATGCGACGAGGTTGGAGCCGTATCGCCGCACTGCTATCAGTTCTGGCCGTCGTGCTCGGCGCCACTGCATGCTCGGGCTCCGAAGACAAGAACGAGCTACTGATCTACAACGCCCAGCACGAGTCGCTGACCAAAGAGTGGATCGACGCCTTCACCAAGGAGACCGGCATCAAGGTTTCCTACCGTCAAGGCGGCGACACCGAGCTCGGCAACCAGCTGATCGCCGAGGGCGACGCCTCGCCGGCCGATGTGTTCCTGACCGAGAACTCCCCCGCGATGGCCGCCGTTGAGCGCGCCGGGCTGTTCGCGGACCTCGACGGCGAGACCTTCAAACAGATTCCGCCGCAATTCCGTCCGGCCAGCGGCAAGTGGACCGGCGTCGCCGCGCGCACCACGGTGTTCGTCTACAACACGGCCAAGCTCAAACGTGGTCAGCTGCCGAAGTCACTGCTGGACCTCGAGCAGCCCAAGTGGAAGGGACGCTGGGGTGCGCCGCCGGCCAAGGCGGACTTCCAGGCGATCGTCGCCGCCCTGCTGCAGCTGAGAGGTGAGCCCGCGACCGCGCAGTGGCTGGCGGCGATGAAGGCCAACGCGGTGATCTACAGCGACAACATCGCCACGCTCAAGGCGGTCAACGCAGGTGAGGTCGACGGCGGCGTGATCTACCACTACTACTGGTTCCGCGATCAGGCGGAAACCAAAGAGATGAGCGGGAATACGGCGCTGTACTACTTCCGCAACCAGGATCCCGGCGCCTTCGTCAGCATCTCCGGCGCGGGCGTCCTGAAGTCCAGCAAGCGGCAGAAGGAAGCCCAGCAGTTCATCCGCTTCATCACGGGCAAGACCGGCCAGGAGGTCCTGCAGAAGGGCGATTCGTTCGAGTACCCAGTGGCCGCTGACGTCCGCCCGAACCCTGCTCTCACCCCGCTGGTCAAGTTGGGCGCCCCTCTTGTGGACCCGTCGACGCTTGACGCGCAGAAGGTGACGGACCTGATGACGAAGGCCGGGTTGTTATAGGTGGTCGCTCCCCCGGTCGGCCGAGCCGACGATCAGACCCAGTCGCGCCCGGCGGCGCCGGTCTCGAGGCCCGACAGGGCCGCTCGACCCGGCAGGCTGGTCAGCGCGGCCGTCACGATCCTCGTCGCGGCCACCCTGATTCCACTCGGCTATGTCGCGTGGGCAGCGGTGTCGATCGGGTGGACGAAGGCCTATCACCTTGTCGTGCGGCCCCGGGTCGGCGAACTGTTGATCAACACCGTGGCGCTGGTCGCGATCACGGTGCCGGTGTGCGTGGTCATCGGTGTCGGGGTCGCGTGGCTGGTGGAGCGGACCGATCTTGCGGGCCGCGCGTTCTGGCGTCCGTTGTTCGTCGCACCCCTCGCGGTCCCGGCTTTCGTCAACAGCTATGCGTGGGTGGGCGTGGTCCCGTCGCTGCACGGGTTGTGGGCGGGGGTGCTGGTGTCGACGCTGTCGTACTTCCCGTTCATGTATCTGCCGGTGGCCGCGACTCTGCGCAGGCTCGACCCTGCCATCGAGGAGTCCGCCAGGGCGCTGGGCTCGAACTCTGCCGGGGTGTTCTTCCGCGTGGTGCTGCCACAGCTGCGGCTGGCCGTCCTCGGCGGCGGCCTGCTGATCGGCGTCCACCTGCTTGCCGAGTACGGCGCTTTCGCGATGGTGCGGTTCGACACGTTCACGGTCGCCATCTTCCAGCAGTTCCAGGTCACCTTCGACGGCGCGGCGGGCAGCATGCTCGCCGGGGTGCTGGTGCTGCTGTGTCTGGCGCTGCTGGTCGCTGAGGCGCTGGCACGTGGCAGGGCCCGATTCTCCCGCGTCGGGTCGGGTGCGCCGCGCGCGGCGACACCGATTCGGTTGGGACACAACATGCTAACCGGGCAAATCGCTCTTGCCGCCCTGGCGGTCCTCGCGCTCGGCGTGCCGGTGTGGACGCTCCTACGCTGGCTGTGGATCGGCGGGGCCGACGTCTGGGTGTTCGATGACATCCTCACCGCGCTGGGCCAAACCATCGGGCTCGCAACGGCTGCCGCGGTGCTGACGACGGTGCTCGCCTTCCCCGTCGCCTGGGTCGCCGTGCGCTCCAGCGGCCTGCTCGCCCGTGCCGTCGAAGGCGCGAACTACGTCACCAGTTCACTTCCCGGCATTGTCACCGCGCTCGCGCTTGTCACAGTGACCATCCATCTCGCGCCGCCGCTGTATCAGAGCATCGCGTTGATCGTGTTCGCCTACGTGCTGCTGTTCATGCCGCGCGCGCTCGTCAATGTCCGCGCCGGACTTGCTCAGGTGCCGCCAAGCCTCGAGGAGGCGTCGCGGTCGTTGGGTAGTTCACCGGCGGCCACCTTTCTTCGGGTCACGCTGCGACTGACCGCACCCGCGACCGCGGCGGGTGCATCGCTGGTATTCGTCGCTGTGGCAACCGAATTGACCGCGACGCTGCTGTTGGCGCCGACGGGAACCAGCACCTTGTCGATGAGGTTCTGGTCGTTGTCAAGCGAACTGGACTATGCGGCCGCCGCGCCTTACGCCCTTGTGTTGGTGGTGCTCGCCGTCCCCGTCACGCTGGTGTTGTTCCGGCAGTCGACGAAGGTGGCCGCGCTATGACCGCCGCGACGCTCGAGGTCAATGGAATCGCCAAGTCTTTCAGCGGACATACGGTGCTGCATGACATCGATCTGAGCCTGCAGCCGGGTACCACCACCGCCGTCGTCGGCGCATCGGGCTGCGGCAAGACCACGCTGCTGCGCCTGATCGCGGGGTTCGAATCCCCCGATGCGGGCACGATCTCCATCGACGGACGGCAGGTCGCCGGTCCGCAGCGCGCGGTGGCCCCGCACCGTCGCAGCGTCGGCTATGTCGCGCAGGACGGCGCGCTGTTCCCGCATCTGACGGTCGGGCAGAACATCGCCTACGGATTGCGCGGCACGGCGCGTGACGAAGTGCGCGCCCGCGTCGCCGAGCTCCTCGAGACCGTTGCCCTCGATCCGTCGTACGCGGCGCGCCGACCCCATGAACTGTCCGGAGGACAACAGCAGCGGGTGGCACTCGCACGCGCACTCGCAAGGCACCCGGTGTTGATGCTGCTCGACGAACCGTTCAGCGCGCTGGATACGGGCCTTCGCGCTTCGACCCGCAAGGCGGTCGCCGGTCTGCTCGCCACCGCAGGCGTGACAACACTTTTGGTGACGCACGACCAGGAAGAGGCACTGTCGATCGCGGATCAGGTGGCGGTCATGCGTGACGGACGGTTCACCCAGGTGGGTACCCCGCAGCAGGTCTATCGGCAGCCGACCGACCGATTCACCGCCGAATTCCTCGGCGACTGTATCTCACTTCCCTGCACGGTCGCGTCGGGCTTCGCCCAATGTGCACTGGGCCGGGTGCCGGTCCAGGCCGGCGACGGGCCGGCCACTCTGGTGCTGCGGCCCGAACAGCTTGTCGCGACGGTGGTTTCGGACAGCGAGCACCTCGACGGCGTGGGTACGGTGATCGCCACCGAATTCCTCGGCCACGATGTGCTGTTGACCATCGATCCGGCGGGTGGGGCCGCGCCGCTCGTCGTGCGTCAGCACAGCTTCAACCCGCCGCCCATCGACGCCAAAGTGCGGATCGAGGTGGTGGGCGCCGGGATTGTGCTGACGTGAGCCGAATTCTCGACCACCTTCGCGCCCGTGGCGAGAAGGTGGCGATCCTGACGGACACCCAGCAGCTCACGTATCACCAACTCGCGGATGCGGTCGCCGACGCCGCCAGCGAACTCGACGGGCCCCGTCGCCTGGTCCTGCTCGAAACGCACAACGACGTAAGCACTTTGGTGCACTACCTGGCGGCGATGACCACCGGCCACGTCATCCTGCCTGCCTCTGCCGGCCACGACCACACGGCGATCCTGCAGACGTACGAACCGGGCGTCGTCATTGACGCCGACGGCATCCGCCACCGCCACCAACACCACCGACTGCACGACGATCTCGCGTTGTTGTTGTCCACTTCGGGCAGTACCGGCTCCCCCAAACTCGTGCGGCTGTCCCACCGCAATCTGTGCAGCAACGCCGCGGCGATCGCCGACTACCTCGACATCCGCGAAACCGACAGGGTCGCAACGACGTTGCCGATGTCCTACTGCTATGGGCTTTCGGTGATCCACAGCCACCTGCTGCGCGGCGCGGGTCTGATCCTCACCGATCGCTCGGTCGTCGACGACGAGTTCTGGGACCTGTTCCGCGCACACCGAGGCACCACCTTCGCAGGCGTGCCCTATACCTTCGAGCTGTTGGAGCGGGTCGGCGCGCAGGCGCTGGATCTGCCGCATCTGCGCTACCTCACCCAGGCGGGCGGCCGGATGCCACCGGAGCGTGTCCGCCACTTCGCAGAGCTCGGCCGACAGCAGGGCTGGGACTTGTTCGTCATGTACGGCGCGACGGAGGCCACCGCCCGAATGGCTTACCTGCCACCGCAACTCGCCTCGTCACGTCCGACCGCGATAGGCAATCCGATACCGGGCGGAGCGTTCAGCATCGAACCGAGCGGAGAGCTGGTGTACCGCGGTCCCAACGTCATGATGGGGTACGCACACCGGCCCGACGACCTCGCTCTCGGCAAGACCGTCGATGCGCTACACACCGGAGACATCGCGCGCCGCGGGCCTGATGGCTTGTACGAAGTGATCGGACGCAACAGTCGTATCGTCAAGATGTACGGGTTACGGATCGATCTGCAGCGCGTCGAGGCGACGTTGTCCGACCATGGTGTGACGGCGTTCTGCGCCGACGTCGACGACCGCCTCGCGGTGCTGACGGCCGGGCACGATCGCAACGAGGTGCAACACATCGCCGCGTGCGCAGCGGGCATCCCAGCCGCGAGCGTACAGACCGTCACCGTCGCCGAGTTGCCGATGTTGCCGTCGGGCAAACCGGACTACCAGAGGGCGCGGGCCCTCGCACGCATGTCGGACACCAAGCCTCCCGGTGTGATTGGACTGAGCAACCTGTTCGCCGACGTGCTGGGGCTTGACGCCGAGAGCATCGACCCCGCCGCAAGCTTCGTGGACCTCGGCGGCAATTCACTGACGTACGTGACGATGTCGGTGCGGCTGGAGCAGGCACTCGGTCGGCTACCCGCTGACTGGCAACGGCTGCCGCTGCGGGAATTGGAAGCCATGCCGAAGCCGGCACGGCGGCGGTGGCGTTCGACGCTGGAAACCACTGTCGCGCTGCGCGCCGCCGCGATCCTGCTCATCGCCGGTTCGCACGCCGGGCTGTTTGAACTGTGGGGCGGAGCGCACGTGCTGCTCGGCGTTGCCGGATACAACTTCGGCCGGTTCTGCCTCACACCTGTGTCGCGCACCGAGCGGGTCAGGCACCTGCGCAACACGATCGCATGGATCGCCGGACCGTCGGTGGCGTGGGCCGCGATCGCGCTGCTGATCACCGACGACTACGCGCCGACAAATCTGCTGCTGGCCAACAAATTCCTCGGCCCGCACGACAGCATGACCGCAGGCCGATTGTGGTTCGTCGAAGTGCTGGTGTGGATCCTGGTTGCGCTCGCCGTGCTGTGCTGGCTACCGGCGGTCGACCGATGGGAACGGCAGTGGCCCTTCACCGTCGCCGTCACAGTCCTGGCCGTCGGGCTTGCGCTGCGCTACGACATCCTCGGACTGCATCTCGGCGACGGCGCATGGTTCACGATGCTGGCGTTCTGGTTCTTCGCGGTCGGCTGGGCCGCGGCCAAATCCTCGACGACATTGCAGCGGGTGGCGGTGACCGTCGTGCTGATCGTCAGCCTGCACGGCTATTTCGACCGCACCGAACGAGAATTGCTGGTGCTGGCCGGGTTTGTCCTGCTGATCTGGTTGCCTGCGTTGCGCTGCCCGCCCGCGGCGTCAGTCGCCGCAGGCGTCATCGCGGAGGCGTCGCTGTACATCTACCTGACGCACTACCAGGTCTATCCGCTGTTCAAGGGTCACCCGCTGCTTGGCGTACTCGCATCAGTGGTGGTGGGTGTCGTTCTCACGCAGCTTGTCTCGACACTGCGCAGGCGGCTAACGGTCGGCGATAAGGCCTTCTTGCGCCAACGTCGCCGCGATGAAACCGTCGGCGCGGACCATGCTGGCGGTCACGACACCACGCCCGCGCGCCGCCGCCGGTGAGCGGCACTCCAGCAGATTCCATTCATCGGCCCGAACGGCCCGATGAAACCAGATCGACGAGTCGGTGGTGCCACTGCGATGGGTACGGGCCTTCATCGAATGCCCGTGCACCTGCAGCGCGGGGTCGATCATGTAGACGTCGGTGACGTACACCGCGACCAACGTGTGCAACACCGGATCGTCGGGTAACGGAATCGTCGCCCGCCACCACAGCCGCCGGACGAACTCCCCGCTCGAACTGTCGTCGGCGATCCTGATGTCGAGTTCCTCCAGCGGCATCGACGGCGCGGGGCCGGCGGGCCCGGTCCGGGGCAGCGCCTCGGGATCACCGGGCATGTCCGCAACGTGCCCGTGCTCGGGGCCGGGCAACTCCGCCGCGAACGACACTGTCGCGGTCGTCAAGAGTCGCCCACCCTGGTGAGAGTCGACTCGACGCGCCGCCGCGGTCCTGCCGTCGAACACCCGTGTGACGGTGTATTCGACGGGATCGCCTGCCTCACCGCCGCGCAGGAACTGCAGATGCATGTTGGTCGGCAAGCGGTCCGCGTCGACGGTGCGGCACGCGGCAGCCAAGCTCTGGGCGACGAATTGTCCACCGTAGGAACGCTTTCCGGTCGGTCCGCTGGCGGGACCGATCCAGGTGTCCACGGCGGAGCCTGGAGCAACCTCGAGCAGCTTCAACAGGGCGCTCATGCCACGGGCGCTCATGCCACGGTGCCCGATTCGGTGAGGTTTCCGATCTCATCGGCAGTCATCCCGAGCCATTCGCCGAGTACCGCGGCCGTGTCGTCGCCGAGCGCCGGTGCCGCGACCGCGGGCGGGTAGTCGCCGTTGATCTCCAATGGCAGGCCCGGTGCCAGATACTGCCCGATCCGAGGCTGATCGAGCGAGGTGAACATCGGGTTGGCGGTGACTTTTTCGTCGACGGCCGTTTCTGCGAATGTGCGGTAGCGCTCCCACAATACGGAGGTGCTCGCCAACCCCGCGCGGACCTCTTCTGCGGTGTGTTGGGAGAACCATTCGGTGAACAACCCGGACAATGCGTCGCGGTGGCGGTACCGCTCCCCCTCATCGGAGAAGTCCGCGCCGAGTGTATCGGCCAGTGCAGCAACGGCTTTCGTCGTACCGGTCAGCTCGGTCAGGTCGCGGAAGTGTCGACCCGTCAGCGCAACGATCATGAACGACGCCCCGTCGCTGCTGGTGAAGTCCTGGCCGTACTGGCCGTACACCGAGTTGCCGATCCGCTCGCGGGCAGTGCCGTTCACCATCACCTCGGTGAACAGGCTGAGATTGCCCGCGGTCGCCAGCGCGACGTTCTCCAGCGGAATGCCGATCCGCTGACCCTGCCCTGTCGCATCGCGATGCCGCAACGCGGTGACGACCGCCAGCGCCGCGTAAATGCCGCACGAGACATCCCACGCAGGCAGCACATGATTCACCGGTGTCGCGAGTTCGGCGGGACCGGTGACCAACGGAAAACCAATGCCCGCGTTGACGGTGTAGTCGACCCCGGTGCCGCCGTCGGCACGCCCGGACACCTCGACCTGAATCAGATCGGGACGCAACCGCGTCAGCGTGTCGTACGAATGCCATTCCCGGCCCGCGACATTCGTGATCAGGATGCCACTGTCGGCGATGAGCCGCTGCACCAGATCCTGGCCCTGGGCCGAGCGGAAGTCGGCGGCAACCGAACGCTTGCCCTTGTTCAGGCCGGCCCAGTAGATGCTCTCCCCGTCAGCCGTGACCGGCCAGCGATGGTAATCGGCGGCACCACCGATCGGGTCGACGCGGATCACCTCGGCGCCGAGTTGGCCCAGCGTCATCCCAGCCAACGGCACCGCGACGAAGCTCGAGATCTCGACGATCCGCACCCCGGCCAGCGGGCGGGCCGCATCTACAGTCACCCGGCCAAGCTATCAAGCGCCCGACAAACCCCCGCGAGACTGCGGGGAGATGGTGAAATGCCGACGAATTGCGATCTCCCCGCAGTTTCGGCGGATGGTCAAGCGCCCGCGCCGGCGAGTTTGGTCGCTGCAGCTTCGATGGTGTCCTCCGACAGCAATACCTGCAAAGCGGCCTCGCCCAGCGGAATGAAGCTGTCGCTGCTGGCCACCCGCTCCACCGCGCCGGTGTAGCCGTGCTCGAGCAGCGCAGCGAGCACACCCTCGCCCACCCCACCGGTCGCGCGGGTCTCGTCGACGATCAGCACCCGACCGGTCGCGTTGGCCTCGCGAACCATGTCGTCCACCGGCAACGGCGCCAGCCACCTCAGGTCGACGACGCGCACACGGATGCCAACCGACTCCAGCTTGCGGGCCACCCGCAAACTCATCCGCAGCCCGTTGCCGAACGTAAGCATCGTCAGGTCCGTCCCGTCGCCGTATGTCCGGGCCCGTCCGAGCGGCACCGCTTCCTCCGGATACGGGGCGAGCCAGCCGTCGTCGCCCTCGGCGTACAGATCGCGAGTGTGATAGAGGGCGATCGGTTCGAGGAACACGCACACGACGCCTGCCGCTTTCGCCGCGGCCGCGCAGGTGTGCAGCATCGCGGCGGCGTCATCGGGTCGCGCCGGTGACGCGATGACGACTCCTGGGATGTCGCGGAGCGCGGCAATCGAGTTGTCGTTGTGAAAATGCCCGCCGAACCCCTTCTGATACCCATAGCCCGCCACCCGCACCACCATCGGATTGCGGTACTGCCGGTTGGAGAAGAACTGTAGCGTCGCGCCCTCCCCGCGAATCTGATCCGAGGCATTGTGAAAGTACGCCAGGTACTGGATCTCTGGGATCGGCAGCAGTCCCGACACCCCAGCACCGAGCGCAAGGCCGAGGATCGACTGCTCGTCGAGCAGCGTGTCGAACACCCGCGCCGAACTGGTCTTGCCGAGAAGCCCACGGGTGACGCCGTACACGCCTCCCTTGCGGGCGACGTCCTCGCCGAAGATCATCGCCTCTGGAAAGCGGTCCAAGATGTCGTGCAACGCGCGGTTGATCGCAAGGGCGACCGTCAGCGGCGCATCTGGCTCACCTGATCTCACCGTCGCGGCCAGCGACGCCGGCGACGCGGCAGCGGCATCCGAGAGGCTGTCGTGCAGCGGCCTCATTATCGCCGCCGCGCTGTCCAGCTGCGGCTCCAAGGTGACCTCTTCGGCGAGCTGAATCACGTTGGCGCGCATGGCCTCATAACGGTCGAGCACCTGCTCAGGCGTCAACACACCAGCCTCGATCAGAGCCAAAGCCGTACACAGCACCGGGTCTCGGTCGTAGTCGGCTGCTATCTCGGCAGGACTGCGGTAGGCGGGCTCGAAGTCCGAACCGGCGTGTCCCATCAACCGGACCATCCGAAGATGCAGGAACGCCGGGCGTCGGTGTGTGCGCACCCATTCCGCTGCCGCGGCCGCCGCCTCCGACGTCGCCGCCACATCCCAGCCGTCGGCGCCGAAATACCGCAGCCCGTCCCGATTTCCGTAGGTGTGTCTGATCCAGCCCCGTGGCGTTGCGACACTGATGCCGATCCCATTGTCCTCACAGACGAACAGCAACGGCATCGGCACGCCCTGATACGCCGCATGCAAGGCTGCGTTGATCGCGCCGACCGCGGTCGAATGATTCACCGACGCGTCGCCGAAGCTGCACACCGTGACGGCGTCGTCGGGCCACGGGCATGCCACGCCAAGCTTGCGGGCGCGGGCGATGGAGAACGCGACGCCGAGCGCGCGCGGCAGGTGAGACGCGATCGTCGACGTCTGCGGGATGATGTTCAGGTCGTAGCGCCCGAACACCTTGTGCCTGCCGCCGGCGATCGGTTCCGCAGTGGCCGCCACCAGCCCAAGAAGCACGTCGCGCAACGGGTCTCGGCCACCGGCCTGCGCGGCGCGCGCCAGAAAGAACCCGCCCGAGCGATAGTGCAGCAACGCGGGATCGGTCGGGCGCAGCGCGGCTGCTACCGCGGCGTTGCCCTCATGCCCCGATGAGCCGATGGTGTAGTAGCCCTTGCCTTTCGACCGCAGCCAGCGCGCGGCCAGATCGAGGTGCCTGCTTGCCAGTTGAGCGTCGAACACACCGAGCAACGAATCGTCCTGCGAGGAGCGCACACCGGCACTAAGCGCAGAGACGGTCGCGGTGAAATGCTCATCGATCGGTTCGGCCAACCGGGCTCCTAAGGACTGATTGTCGGACGTACCAACACATTTCGGATGAACGCGACGATCTGCGCGGCACCGGCGCCGTCGGGGTCCTGATCCGGATCGTAGATCGCGAGGCTGCCGCCGACACATGGCGCGGGTCCGGTGAACAGCGCCGAGACGAGATCGGTGAGCTGATCCCACGTCAGGCCTCCGGGTTCATCGTCGACATCCGGTAGACCCTGCGCCGGAAACTCGACGGGATCGAGCACATCGAGGTCGATATGCAACCACCACCGGTCCACCCGGCCCGCCAGCTGTTCGATCGCCTGACGTCCAGTGCCAGAAGGGTCGTCGGCGACTTCGGCCAGCGGTGCCAGCCACACGCTTGAATCAGCAAGCGTTCCGACGTTGAACTGCCGCCGCCAGTCGTCGTCGCGCGGACCGAGGATCACCAGTTGTTCGGGCCTCAGCGCAGGCAGCCGATCGCCGAGCTCGCCGGTCAGCAGCCGACCGGTCAATCCGAGCAACAGACCGATCTCGGCGTTGGCCGCCTCGCCGTCTTCGGACACATCCAGCGGCATGGTGTCCTCGTGGCCGTCGATGAAGACCAGCCCGACACCGCCGACATGATCGCGCAGGCCGGTCACGATGCCGAGCAGCGTCGAACAGTCTCCGCCGTAGACGAACGGGAACCGGCCCGCTCGTATGACTTCGCCGACCTTGCGGTTGAGCGCGTCGGTCATCGCCAGCAGCGCACGCTCGTTGATCAGGCTGGTTGACTCGCCGCGGCCGGGATCCGGATCGGGCAACGCCAAGTCGTCGTCATCGATGACGTGGTGATGATCGAACGCGTCGAGAAGGCCGGCGTCGCGCAGCGCAGCAGCCGCACGCGCTTGATGCCCGTTGCGCCCGTAGCCGTCGAACGGCACCCCGATCAATTCGATATCCGAGATTGTTTCGCTCCTTATGTCCGCGGCATGCGACTCAGCCCTCGATGACCAGGGCGCTATCGCCCCTGCCCGTCAGCAACACGCCGCGATCACCTTCGACGATCACCCCCCGAACATAGGTCGTATAGGGGGTGGCGCCGTCGTAAATCTCGTTCTTGACCTCCTCGGCCAAAATCGACCTGCCGGCTTCGGTCCACTGGTACCGGTACGACGTTCGCGTCTCGCCCTGACCGAGGCCCTCATCGCATCGCGGTGGCGGCGTGCCGCGGTCTTTCATGGCACGCAGCGACGCATGCACTTGTGGGGCGAGTCCGACGCGCGTCAAACCAGTTCGATGCAGTCGGCGATCGAGTCGAGCACGCGGCCGGGCCGGAACGGATACCGCGCGATGTCGGCGACGGTGGTCGAGCCCGTGAGCACCAGGACGGTGTCCAGGCCCGCCTCAATACCCGCGACGACGTCGGTGTCCATCCGGTCGCCCACCATCATCGTGCTCTCCGAATGCGCCTCGATCCGGTTCATCGCGCTGCGGAACATCATCGGATTCGGCTTGCCGACGAAGTACGGCTCGCGGCCGGTGGCCTTGGTGATCATTGCCGCGACCGAGCCGGTGGCGGGCAGCGGCCCCTCAGCCGACGGCCCGGAGACGTCCGGGTTGGTCGCGATGAACCGCGCGCCCCCGAGGATCAGCCGGACCGCCTTGGTGATCGCGGTGAACGAATATGTGCGGGTCTCCCCGAGCACGACGAAGTCGGGTTCGGTGTCGGTCAGCGTGTAGCCGACCTGGTGCAACGGCGTGGTCAGGCCGGCCTCACCGATCACGTAGGCCGACCCACCGGGCTGCTGAGCGTCCAGAAACGCGGCGGTGGCCAGGCCCGACGTCCAAATCGACTCCTCAGGCACAGTCAGCCCCGACCGTTTCAGCCGGGCGGACAGATCCCGCGGCGTGAAGATCGAGTTATTCGTCAGCACGAGAAACGGCCGCTCCCGCTCTACCAGGCGTTGCAGGAATTCTGCGGCGCCGGGCAGCGCGTGTTCTTCGCGGACGAGGACACCGTCCATATCGGTGAGCCAGCACTTCGGTGTTGAGCGCACCGGTCCACCCTAGGCTGATATTCGTGGATCAGACGTCTATCCGACGAGCCGCAACGGCTGACCTGGGGGCGATTCACCAACTGATCACCGACGCATACACGAAGTACGTTCAGCGCATCGGGCGGCCGCCTGCCCCGATGACCGCCGACTACGCCGCCGTGCTCGAGCATTGCCGGGTCTGGGTGCTTGTCAGCGACCGGGCTGTCATCGGCACGCTGGTGACAGAAGACCGCACAGACCACCTGCTGCTGGAGACGGTGGCCGTCGCGCCCAGCGCCCAGGGACGCGGCCACGGTGCGCGGTTACTGGCCCGCGCCGAACGTGATGCTGAAGAGCTCGGGCTGCCCGAGGTCCGGCTGTACACCAACGAGGCGATGACGGAGAACCTCACCTTCTACCCGCGCCATGGCTACCGGGAAACGGCCCGTGCCGTCGAAGACGGATTCCGGCGCGTTTACTTCTCAAAGGCAATGCGCCGCCGCGCTTCGTCGGGCTAACGCGCACTCAAATCGCCGGACGGGACGGACGCCCAAAACGCTTGCGCCAAGCCCGAGCACGGTCACCAGCGCCGTCACCGCGAACCACTGCGCATGGAGCCACGCGAGTCCGCCGAGCCAGCCGAACGCACTGGACCCGGCGTAATAACTGATGTTGTACATCGCAGTCGCCTGCGCGCGACCGTGATTCGCCCGCGCCGCGACCATGCTGGACGCGACCGCGTGCCCGACGAACAGTCCGGTCGTCAAGACGACGAGTCCCAGCAGGATCATCGATACCGGCCGCGCAAGCGTCAGCGCGGCGCCGCCCGCCATCAACAGCCCGGCCGCTGCGAGTACCGGTGGCCCGCCGACGCAGTCGGTCAGCCATCCGGCGGCCCGCGAGCCGACAGTGCCCCCGAGGTAGGCCAGAAAGATCAGCGAAACCATTGTCGGCGCAAGCCGATACGGGTCCGCTTCCAGCCGGAACGGCAAATAATTGAAGACGATCACCATCCCGCCGATCAGCAGTGCGCCGATGGCGAACAAGCTCAGCATCGCCGGGTCACGCAGGTGCGCAAGCACGGCGCCGTGTTCAGGCTCGTTCGCTGACGCGCCGGATGGCCGCGGGATCACGCCGATCAGCGCCACCATGAGCACGGCGACGAGACAACCGAGGATGAAAAGTGCGGCGCGCCAACCGAGGTGATCCGCGATGGGCACCACGAGCAGGCGCCCACTGAGACCACCCAATGACGTTGCCGCGACATAACTTCCAGCCATTGTGGCGACCCGCTGCGGCGCAGCGGAGTTGTGCAGCAGCGCCATAGCGAGTGCCGGGATGCCACCGAGCGCGATTCCGTGCAGAAATCGGCCCGCGAGCAACGTGTCGAAGGTCGGCAACCAGGGCACCGCGATCGCGGTGACGGCTGTGCCCGCGGCGGCCAAGCGCATCGCCGCTGTGGTCCCGATGCGATTCGACAACCACGCCCACGGCAGCACCGACAGCGCGAGGCCCAACGTCGCCGCCGAGACCAGCAGTGCCGCTTGCGAGGGGTCGACGGAAGCGTCGCGCGAGATCTGGGTGAGCAGCCCTTGCGGCGCGTACATCGTCGCGAATGCCGCCAGCCCGGCGCACCACAGTGCAGCCGACAATCGCCAGTGTGAGCTGTTCATACCTGCCATTGCACCCGGCCAGATATATATTGTGAAGGACCGATTCAGTCATGCAGTGATAGCGAATGGATATCAATGGTTGAGGTGCGAGAAGCGAGGTATTTCATCGCCGTTGCCGAGGAACTCAACTTCGGCCGGGCGGCCGAACGACTGCACATGTCTCAGCCGCCGCTGTCGGCGGCAATCAAGTCAGTCGAAAAGCGACTCGACGTCGAACTTCTTCACCGCACCACGCGTGAGGTCCGCCTGACCCCGGCCGGAGCTGTTTTTCTCGACCACTGCCGCATCCTCGTCGCAGCCGCGGAGACCGCCGATGCCGCCGCGCGGCATGCGGCCGACGGCCAAGCGGGCGAACTCCGCATCGGTGCCGTCAGTTCGGCGTTCACCGACCCGCTGCCCACCGCGCTGAGCACCTATGCGGACACTCATCCTCGTGTCGACGTGCGGGTGCGCGAAGTCGACACCCACGTCGGCATCGAGCTACTCCGGCGCCGCGAGATCGACATCGCGCTGATTCGGCAGTTCGCGCCCCCACATGATTGCGAACACGCTGTCCTGCGGCGCGAAAGACTCGTGCTTGCTACGCCAATTGATTGGCAACTACCGCGGGGGTTGAGCCGTGACCTGGCGCTGGCGGCAGAGCTGCCATGGATCTGGGTGCCTCGCGACATCTCGCCGGACTATCACGATCAAGTGGCCGCCTGTTGTCGCGCTGCGGGTTTCACCCCGCGCGGTCAGCACTGGGCAGGATCCATCAACAGTCAACTGGCGATGGTCGCGTCGGGTCTCGGTGTCGCGCTGGTTCCCGCGAATTCGGTAGGCGCCCATCAGCTCAGAAGTTCGGTCAGGGTCATCCGGGTCTCGGGGTCGACGACCATCGACCTCGCCGCCGTCTGGCGGCCGGCCGCCAACCGACTGGTCACCGACTTCCTGGCCGCGATCAAACAGGCTGCCGCCTAGGCTCTTCCGCTTACGACTGCGCGGGCAGCGCCACGGTGTCCGGGTCGTCCTGCGACCGCCGCCTGGTTTGCGGCGGCAGGAAGTGATAGTCGCCGCGCGGATAGACGACTTGCGGCCACCAGAACCAACGGCCCAAAAGCGTTGCGATGGACGGCATCAGGAAGGAGCGGACAACGAACGTGTCGACCAGCAGGCCGATCGCGATCGTGGAGCCCATCTGCGCCAGCACGACCAGCTTGCTGCCCATCATTCCCGCCATGGTGGCCGCGAACACCAGTCCGGCCGACGTCACCACACCACCGGTGCCTGCCATGGACCGGATGAGGCCGGTCTTCAGGCCCGCGTGGATCTCGTCCTTGAATCGAGAGACGAGCAAGAGGTTGTAGTCCGAGCCGACCGCCAACAGGATGATGACGGACATCAGCATGACCAGCCATTGCACCTGAATGCCGAAGAGGTCCTGCCAGATCAGCACCGAGATGCCGAACGACGCCGCGATCGAACTTGCCGCCGTGCCGACGATGACGGCAGCGGCAACGGCGCTTCGGGTCAGGATCAACATGATCGTGAAGATCAGCGTCAGCGACGAAACCACAGCGATCATCAGGTCGTATTTGGCGCCTTCCGACATGTCCCGATAGGTCGCCGCCACGCCACCCAGATAGATCTTCGCGTTCGACAGCGACGACATCTTCAGCGCTTCCTGCGCGGCTTTGCGTTCCGAGTCAACGCGTTTGATGCCGTCGACCGTTGCGGGATCGCTCTCATGGGTGATGAACATCCGCGCGGACGTGCCGTCAGGCGAAAGGAACATCGTCAGGCCACGTTTGAAGTCGGGGTTGTCGAAGGCTTCCGGCGGCAAGAAGAACAGGTCGTCGTTCTTCGCCCCATCGAAGGCCTCGCCCATCGCCAGCGCGGTGTCGTTGGAGGCCTCCAACTGGTCCAGCAGCGCCTTCTGTGAGTTGTAGGACGCCAGGGACAGGTCCCTGCTCGCCTTCATCGACGCGATCGTCTGCGGCAGGAGCGCGGTCAGCTTTGGCGCAAGGTCCGCCAGTTTGTCGGTGTTGACCTGCACCGCCCCCGTTTGGTCGGTCACTCGGTCTATCCCGTCGAGGGCGTCGAACAGGTTTCGTGTCGCATTGCAGAGCGGGATGTCGAAACAATGCGGTTCCCAGTAGAAGTAGTTCCGGATCGGCCGGAATTGGTCATCGAAATTCGCGATGTTGTCTCGCAGTTCTTCGGTGGTCTGCAGGAGCGCCTGCGACTTGGCCGCAGAATCCTGCGTCAGCTTGGTCTGCTCGAGGGACAGTTGGTACTGCTGCTCCAAGATGTCGATCGAGCGGTTGGTCTCATCGATCGTTTTGAGCTGATTGGCCAATTGATCCCGCTGGAACGGCAGGTTCATGTTGTTGGTCTGGCCCTGGATGCTCGTCTGGAACGGAATGGAGCTGTGCTGGATCGGAATTCCCAGCGGCCGCGTGATGCTCTGCACCATCGCAATGCCCTCGGTGTGCATGACATTGCTTGAAATCTTGTTCAGCACAAGCATGTCGGCGGGATTGCGCATGTCGTGGTCGGCTTCGACCTCGAGGATGTCGGGGTTCATCCGGGCCTGACTGAAATGCCGGTCGGCTGCCGCGAAACCGACGTTGACCGGAGCGTCCTTCGGCAGATAGTAACGGTCGTTGTAAGCCGGCTTGTACCCCGGGATCGCCACGAGGCCGATCAGCACCACGAACAGGCTCGCCACGAAAATCGGTGCGGGCCAACGCACTACCGCGGTACCGACACGGCGCCAGAACCTGCTCTGGGGAGGCCGCTTCGATTCGTAGAGCCCGACACGGCTCCCGAGGAAGAGTACGGCCGGACCGAGCGTGACCGCGATCGCCACGACCACGATCATGCCGATCGCGACGGGCGCACCCATGGTGGAAAAGTACGGCAGTCGCGCGAAGGACAGGCAGTACGTCGCTCCCGCGATCGTCAGGCCGGAACCCACGATGACGGGTGCGACGGATTTGAAGGTGGCGTAATAGGACTCGTCCCTGTCCAGCCCGATACCGCGGTCTTCGCGATACCGACCGAAAATGAAAATGCCGTAGTCGGTGGCCGCGGCAATGGCCAACATCGTCAGGATGTTTCCTGCGAATGTCGTGAGTCCGAACGCTCCGTGGGTGGCCAGCATCGACACCACGCCTCGCGCGGTCAACAGCGCGAGAAATGTGAGGAACAGCTGGATCAGCGTGGTCCGTATCGAGCGGTAGACCACCAGCAGCATGGCCGCGATTGCGACCAGCGTTATCAGGGTGATCTGTGCCAGGCTGGCGTTGCCGATGACGTGCAGGTCGTCGGTGAGCGCAGCCGGACCTGCCACATAAGCCTGAACTCCAGGCGGCGCCTTCGTCTCCTCTATGACCTTGCGGACGGCTTGAACGCCTTCGTTGGCCAGCGTTTGGCCTTGTTCGCCTGCGAGGTTGATCATCACGTAGGACGCCTTGCCGTCGGGGCTCTGCGCGCCTGCGGCGGTCAGCGTATCGCCCCAGAAATCCTGAATGTGCTGGATATGCTCGGGATCTTGCTGCAGCTTGCGGATGATCTCGTCGTAGTAGGCGTGTGCGTCGGGGCCCAGTGGCTTCTGGCCCTCCACCACGATCATGATGGTGCTGTTGGAGTTGAATTCCTTGAAGTTGGCGCCCATCCGCTTCATCGCGACCATGGACGGCGCGTCCTCCGGAGCCATTGGCGCCGAGTGCTGCTCACCGACGACTTCGAGCTGCGGGGCCAGCACATTCACCCCGACAGCGACGACGAGCCAGAACAGGACGATCGGCAGAGCAAGGATTCGGATCAGGTGCGGCACGACGGCCCGCTTCGGCTTTGGCATACCAGCGGTTTCGGGCCCAGCGGCGTGGGTCATGCGGACTTCACCAAGCAGTAGGTCTGAGCGTTGACTCCGTCGGCTGATTGCTCTTCACGGACGGTTCCGTTCACGGTGACGCGGCATCCAATCTGATCGCCGTCGGTCTGCGCCATGAGATTGGCGCTGACGGTCGGCAACGTCGTTGACAGGGTGATCGACCACGGCAGCGGCGCGGTTATCGAGTGCACATGCGCATCCGTGTCGAAATAACTGATCTGGGCGGTGGTCCCGGGTGCGCCGTAAACGTCGTACACCATGACCTTGGGGTTGAACTGAACGATCTCGATGCCTGCACCCGCGCCTGCGTTGAGGTCCGCCGAGGCGAACATCTTGTGCAAACGAGAGACCACCAGGCCCGAGACCGCCAACACGACAATCAGCAGCAGCGGAATCCATACGCGCTTCAGCACGCGACTCGCCGGAATAGCCTTCACCCCAACACCTTTCGTGTCACCTCAGCGGACTGTGCGGCGCCGACATCGGCCGGACAGTCCACGTTCGCGATCAGCCGACGCAGAATCGGCAGCGCGACCCGCGCCGAAAGCAACAACGCAGATTCCTCCTCAGGTGTCAGCGTTTCCATCAACGCTGTCAGTCGTTCGCGGCGCATTCGCTTGCGCTCGTCGAGCAACGCTTGGCCGTGCTGGGTGATTCCGATCAGGGCGGCCCTGCCGTCGTCAGGGTCGGCAAGCCTGGCCACTAGGTCCAGCCGTTCCAACCGCTGAATCAGCTGAGTCATCGACGGCTGGCTGACGCCCTCCTTGGCGGCAAGCGTCGTCAGCCGGATGGGACCTTCCCGACACACCCTGTTCATCGCAAACGCCGCAGACGCACTCAAATCGGCGCGATCGGACAGGAAACGCACTGTCAGGTCCACAGCCTGGTCGAGAAGCTCGCCAACACAGTCGCCGGCGGGTTCGTCAGCTGACCTAACTTTCACATCGTATCTATATCACTCGACCTATATAGCGGCAATATTTGGCTCGGTTCGCCCAGTTCACAGGCACTTCACAGGGTCGCCTGCGTCGCGTGCACCAGGTGCACACACCTGCGGATTCGGCCAAGGTAGAGGGTGGCTGCCACGGATGGTGATTGAACGCTGTTGCGGTACAGCTGTTCTCAGACCGTCCGGCCGTCCCGACCGCAACCGCCCCGGCAACTACATTCTTCCGGCTATGTATTGTCGGGCCACAGTCGCGCCGGACTGACGCGTAACGTTCGGCTCATGCTTGACCGCACCGCAGGCCTCCGCGTTGCCGCCCGGCACGCGGAGGCGTTTCTCGCCACCCTCGACGAGCGGCCGGTGGCGGCCCGTGCCGACGCCGCAGCCCTCCGCGCCGTCCTGGGCTCACCGCTGCCCGAACACGGCGAAGAGCCTGCCGCAGTGATCGAAGCGCTCGCTGCAGGCGCCGAACCGGGCCTCGTCGCCACCCCGGGGCCACGGCACTTCGGCTTCGTCATCGGTGGCGCATTGCCCGCTGCGCTGGCCGCAGACTGGCTGGTGTCGGCATGGGACCAGTGCGCGGCCTTTCATTCGTTGTCCCCCGCCATGGCGGCCATCGAGGAGATCACCTCGGCGTGGGCGCTCGAACTGCTCGGCCTACCGGCCGGCGCGAGCGTCGGCTTCGTCACCGGAGGCCAAGGCGCCAACACCACATGCCTGGCCGCGGCGCGGCACACCGTCTTCGAGCGCGCGGGCTGGAATGTGGAGCGCGACGGCCTGATTGGCGCGCCGCGGGTGCGCATCGTGTGCGGCGAGCAGGCCCACGCGACGATCTACACGTCCCTGCGGTTGCTGGGCCTCGGGGAGCAGACCGCCATCCGGGTGCAGGCCGACGCACAAGGCCGGATGGATCCCGACGAGCTGGCAAAAACGTTGGCCGCCAACGACGGTCCGACGATTGTGTGCGCGCAGGCAGGCAATGTCGCCACCGGTGCGTTCGATGCGTTGGGACCGATCGCCGACATATGCGCGCGGCATGACGCGTGGTTGCACGTCGACGGCGCGTTCGGGCTGTGGGCCGCGGCATCTGCGCGGACCCGACACCTGACCGACGGCATCGAGCGCGCGGATTCCTGGGCCGTCGACGCCCACAAGTGGTTGAACGTCCCGTACGACGGCGCAATGGCGATCGTCGCCGATCCGGACGCTCACCTCGCCGCGATGCGCCTGTCGGGCCCGTACCTCGTCGCCGATCCCGGTCAGCGCGACAACACCAACTATGTGCCGGAGAGTTCGCGCAGGGCGCGCGCGGTTCCCGTCTACGCGGCGATCCGCTCTCTTGGCCGCGCGGGAATTGCCGAGATGATCGACCGCAACTGCGAGCAGGCGCTTCGAATGGCCAAGCAGCTCAGCGCTATTCCCGGTGCCGAGGTGCTCAACGACGTCGTGCTCAATCAGGTGCTGGTCCGCCTGCCCGGCGGCGATGAGGCCAACCGTGCCGCGGTCGCCGCGATTCAGCGTGAGGGCACGTGCTGGCTCGGAGGGACCACCTGGAACGGCGAGTATGTGCTGCGGGTGTCGATCTCGAACTGGGCGACGACGGACGACGACATCGACCGTTCGGCGGCCGCAATCGCCGCAGCCGTCACGGCATAGTCATTCGTCGCGCCGGCCTTCCCTAGCGTGGCTGGTTGGCAATTCCCGGGAACAATTGCACATCGGGGCCCGAGGTCACGTAACCCAGCTGTTTGGTGACGAGATGTGGCGCGAAAACCGCACCGTAGAGCACGTTTCCGATGACGACGACCGCGGCGACGGAGAGCAGCGCCGACTGCAGACGAGTCTTCGACAACCTGTCCGACCACACTTCGATGACATTGCGGCCTTGCGAATCCGTCCGGCCCAGCAGGTAGGTGAAGACCATCATCTGGATGCCCATCGCGATCGCGTCGTAGATCGGATACTGATGCAACGTCCCCTCGAAGAGCCCGAGCCCGGGAATCACGTACGCGTAGTGGAAGACTCCGAGCCGGGCACCGAGGCCCCCGTTGAACAGCAGTGCCCAGCAGAACCCGACGACCAGGCCAACGATCAACAGCGTGATCGGTCTGCGCCAGCCGAACCGTGCGCTCAGCGCTCTGCCGAGCGCGGCGCCGACGACGGCGGGAATGCAGAAGTAGCCGATGTAACCCAACGGCACCGACGACGGCAATCCGCCCCACGTCATGTTCAACGGCCACCACGACGGCATGCGTGGAAGCGCCGGCGGAAATTGCGCATACATCGCCCAGTCGTAGGGCGCTTCGATCCACGAGAACGAAATCGCCGATATGCACAAGAGCAGCAGCGGGTGCAGCCGTCCACGGCGAACGCTCAGATAGATCCCGGCGACAGTGAACACGATGCCGCTGAGCCAGCCGAAGGCGTTGGCGGCCGTCAACAACGGCGTCAACGCTTTCGCGCCTCGGGGTCGAAATAGATGACCAGGCCGAAGATCAGCGCGATCAGCCCGACCAGTGTGCCGAGCATGATGAATTGGCCCACAGTCCCTTCCCTTCCGCACGACCACCAAACAAGTAATAGTGGATACTATTACTTGTGATGGGTCAAGGAGCGCTATCGTGGGACCTTCGTCAGCCGCTGAGCGCGGACCTAGGAGTGACTACCGTGCCCCAGCGAGGTTCCGTCAAGAAGCAAACGGCCACCGAGTCGGTGCGGCGCCGCCGCGGCGAAGCGCGGCGGCTGCTGCTCGACGCGGCACGAGAACTGTTCGCCCGTCGGGATTACCGGACAACCACGACCCGTGAGATCGCCGAGGCCGCCGGCGTCACCGAGTACTTGCTCTTTCGCCATTTCGGCTCGAAGGCCGGATTGTTTCGCGAAGCGCTCGTGCTGCCGTTTACGAACTTCGTCGATGACTTCGGCAAGACGTGGCATGCCGTCGTCCCCGAGGAGACGGACGAGGAAGAGCTCTCGAAGCAGTTCGTCGGCCAGTTGTATGACGTTCTGGTGCAGCACCAGGGTCTGGTGTTGACACTGGTGGCGGCGGACGGGCTGAGCGAGGAAGAGATCGAGAGCGCGGGCATCGCGGACATCCGACGAGCCCTCACCGTGCTCGGGCAGATCAGCGCCGAAGGTATGAGCATCCGCGGAATGCGGTCTACCCAGCCCGACCTGCCTGCGCATTCGACGGTCGCGATGATCGTGGGCATGGTCGCGCTGCGCTCGACCTTCTACGGAGCCGATCCGCCACCGCGGGAGGCTATCGTCGACGAGCTCGTGCAGGCGATATTGCACGGCTTCCTGCACCGGCCGTAGCGATTTCGGAGCGCTGACGTCGAGACACTCTCGCGCGTGCTCGCCTCTTCCAAACCCCTTCGGCGACTCTGGGAGTGGAGCACCGATACCGAAGGCACCGCACTGCAGATCGAGGCGCGCCGACTGAAGCGTATGCAGGTCTTGCCTACTGACGACCTTCCCATATAGTGTTCGGAACAAATGTTTGGGCGCCGGGTGTCCGGTGGATTCAGGAGGTCCGGATGCCGGGTCGGCTCGAAGGAAAAGTTGCTTTCATCACCGGCGCGGCGCGCGGGCAGGGACGCGCCCATGCGATCGCGATGGCCCGGGAAGGCGCCGACATCATCGCCGTCGACATCTGCCGCGACATTCCGTCCAATCCCTATCCCCTCGCCACACCAGACGACTTGGCCGAGACCGAACGCTCGGTGAAGGAACTCGGCCGGCGGGTCGTTGCGCGCGTGGGCGATGTCCGAGAGCGACATGAACTGCGGGACGCGGTCGAAGCGGGACTGGCGGACCTCGGCAAGATCGATATCGTCCTCGCGAACGCGGGCATTCTGCCGATGGCGATGGGCCGCCCACACGACGCGATGGCGTTCGTCGACGCCAGCGATGTCGATTTGCTCGGCGTGATGAACACTGTCGCCGTCACGGTCCCACACCTGCCGAACGGTTCGTCGGTCATCATTACGGGTTCGACCGCAGGCATGATCCGCGGCACCACCGACAACCCGAACATGGGTCCCGGCGGCAGGGGGTACGGCTGGAGCAAGCGGGTGCTCATAGAATACGTCGAAGAGATGTCACTGGCATTGGCGGACCGGCTGATTCGGGTCAACGCCATCCACCCGACCAACTGCAACACCCACCTGTTGCAGAACGACGGGATGTACAGCATGTTCCGACCCGACCTCACCCAGCAGGGCAAGCAGGCCACCCGCGAGGACGCCGAACCGTTGTTCACGATCTTCCAAGCCATGCCGATTCCGTACATTGAACCGGACGACATGGCGAACTTGAGCGTTTTCCTGGCCAGCGAGGAGAGCCGCTATATCACCGGACAACAGATCCGGGTCGACGGCGGCTCGTTGCTCAAGTGGCCCAACGGTCCTGGCGGCTAGGCCATCTCCGATGTTTCGATACAACCCGCATCACTGTCCGGCCTGTTGTCGCGTGTCATCAGCGCAACGGTCGCTGGCTTGATTTCCAGCTGCAGTGAATCGAACACCTTCGCCAACGTGTCATATCCGCCCACGGTGAAGATCACGTCGAGAAGCTGTTGGGTTGCTTAGTTGTTCAGCTTCGGAATATTCCTGGCCGGCAACGGTTCTATACGCATCACACGAGTCGCAAGCGCATTGTCGTACTCACGTTCCGATCACCAGGCCTGACATGCTGTCATCCGAACGCCAGTCCTCGAGAAGCTGTTCAAATGCGTAGTACCCCAGGCCATATGTCTCCCCAAGGTACGTTCTTGGCCGCAGCTTGCCGTCCTCGTCCGTTACTTCCTGCCCGTCGTTGTTGAAGTAGCCCGGTGTGCATTCTCGAACAAAATCAGTGGTATCGATGGCCACTTCACGGACATGATGTACATATGCGTCCTGAGCCTCGAGGCTGGGTTCGACGAACGTCGCGCTACGCTGGAGTGCCTGGCTGACAATCCATGCGATATGACGACCCTGGTTGTTGAATGTCTCAGTGGTCGAAGCGTTGAAGCCGCCCTGGAAGAAGCCCATGTAGAACTGATTGGGAAAACCGTGTGTCATGACACCGTGCAGGGTTCGAAATTCGTGCGCCCACTGATCATAGAGAGATCGGCCCCCGCGGCCGGATACCTTATCGATTCCCCATCTCCGTTGGAGATCGCTGGTCACCTCGAACCCGCTAGCGAAAATCAAGCAGTCAATCTCGTACTCGATGGACTCATGAATGAATCCGCGGGCGGTGATCCGTTCCACCCCTCGCGTTCGTGACACGTCGAGAAGCTTCACGTTGGGCCTGTTGAATGCCGGATAGAACTCGTCGCTCGAGGCGGGCCGCTTGCACATGTGTCGATACCATGGCTTCAGGATCGCCGCCGTCTCTTTGTCTTTCACCACCGCATCGACGCGATTGCGCAACCGCTCCATGACCCGATAGTCCATCAACTCCCGCATCGCGAGGAAGTCCTCCGGTGATTGCGGCCAGCCTGTCTGTTCGAACTCTGCCGAGAGGTTCCGGTTGATTTCGGTCCAGATGTCACAGACTCGATCCGACTCACCGGGCATCAGACCGTCTATCGCCGCGCGGTGAAAGTTCATCTGGCGTTCGCGTTGCCAGCCAGGCTGTAACGTCGCTAGCCATGCTGGATCTGTCGGCGTGTTGTGCCTCTCATCTACGGTCGAAGCGGTTCGCTGCAGCACGTACAGCTGCCCGGCGAATTTGGCCAGGAACGGCACTGCCTGAATAGCCGAGGCGCCAGTGCCGACAATCGCAACCCGTTTGTCAGCTAGCTTGTCGAGAACCGGCGCTTCCTGACTGCCGCCGGTGTACTCGTAATCCCAACGGGCAGTGTGAAACATCCTGCCCTCAAAATCATCGAGGCCCGGTACGCGGGGCACCTTCGGCGTATTGATCGGCCCGAGGGCCATCACCACGAAGCGAGCCCGCAGGTCATCGCCCCGGTCGGTTCCGATGCGCCACCTACTGATCGATTCGTCCCAACTCAGCGCATTCACGCAGGTGTGAAAAAGTCCACACCGATAGAGGTCGAATCTGGCTGCGACGCTTTGGCAGTACTCACGAATTTCGAGTCCTTCCGCGAACTTCTTCGTCGGGAAGAATTCCATCTCCTCCAATAGGGGCAGATAGCAGTACGAGTCGTTGTCACATGAGAGTCCGGGATATCGGTTCCAGTACCATACGCCACCGAAATCGCCTGCCTGCTCGATGATTCGAACATCCTCGACGCCCGCCTTGCGCAGATGATACGCAGCCAAGATGCCCGCCCAGCCGCCACCGAGAATGGCCACATCGAAGCTTTCACTCACTGCGCTTCGCGGCATGCGGGGCATATGCGGATCGCTGTAATCAATCGCATCTATGCCCTCGACGGCCGGGGCGTATTGCTCCTGACCTTCAGGACGAAGGCGTCGATTCCGTTCGTCGCGATACCTTTTGCGAAGGGCCGCGATATCGACATCCTCCGGGTCAGGCAGATTCGTCGGATCACACGTCATCGGCACGTCCTTCGGGCATAGGAGAGAAGGTCAGGGGAAGTCGTTCCATCGCCAGGAGCGCGGCGTTGGGTAGGTAACGGATCTCCTCGACAGGTATCGCGAGATCGAGATTTCGCAGCCGCCTCGCCGTCTGTTTCGCCGCGACCAGCAACTGCATCCGCGCGAGAGAGACGCCAAGGCAAAGGTGGACCCCCGCGCCGAAGGTCATGCTCTTGCGGATATTGATTCGGCTTGGATCGAACCGGCGTGGGCAGTCGAACACTGACTCGTCGTCGTTGGCAGATGCAAACAGCACGAGAAGGTGCGCGCCCTTTGGCAGTTCCGTACCTCCCAGGGTCACCGACTCGGTGGTGACTCTGGACAGCGCTCGCACCGGTGGATCGAGACGCAATAGCTCCTCGATGAATCGTCCCATCTGGGAGTCGTCGTCGACAGCGTCGTAGAAGTGGGTGGCTATCTGCGGATCGGTCACCACGTGGAACAGGATGTTGGTGAACGCCGTCGACATCGAATCATGGGTGTTGATGAGAAGCGCGCGAGCGGTGGCAACCAATTCGTCGAAGCTGAGTGGTTCCTCGTCGGGCGTTCGGGCCGTGATGATGTCGGACAACATGTCGTCCTCGGGATTGTCCATGCGTCGCCGGACCAGCGCGATCAAGTAGTTCTGCATCTCGGCCAACTCGCCGGCGGCACGCACCATGTCTTCACGCGTGTTCGCAAGACTGAATTGCGACAGATAGGCACTGCCCCATTTCTTGATTGTGGCCATGTCGAGATCATCGACCTGGAGCTGCTGCATGCTGAAGGCAATCGCCATCGGCAATGCGAGTTCGTGCAGTCCGTCTACCTCCCCGCGCCCAACAAAGCCATCGATCAGTCCATCAACAATCTGTTTAAACTGCGGCTCAAGGGATTTCATTCGTTTTCTGCTGAAGGCCTGTGACAGCAGACGGCGTACCCGCGTGTGGCGCGGCGGATCGATGTTGGCGACGTCGGGGAAAAAACCGCCGCCATCTCGCTCGAGTATGGCCTTCACTTCATCAAGGTGGCCGTGTGCCATCTGCTGGTAGTAGCCGAGTTCCTGCGAGAACACGACAGGATCACGAAGTACTTCAGTGAGGTCTTCATGCCGTGACACCAGGTACATACCCAGATCCTTTTCGAAATGGACCGGGGCGTCATAGCGGAGGGTGCGGTAGTAGGCGAACGGCTTCTGTTGAATAGCCGGATCAACGAAGGACGCCCCGTCGAGGGAGTCCAGACGCTCGGCGCCAACCGGGCAACCGGTCTCCACTGCTGAATTTTCGGTCGTCACAAGATGTGCCCTCCGTCCGTCACGTGTTCACACCCGCGCTCGCTTGTGTGCGAGGCGACTGTTGTTTGCCGTCCCACGTGTCGGGACCGACTCCCCGCCGCCGTAAGTCGGCTTTGATGACACGCAGGGTCGCTTGGGTTTTCGGCAGCTCGTCGACGAATTCCAAGTAGCGGGGAATCATGAACCTGGTCATCCGACTTTGGAGATCTTCGTATAGATCCTGCGGACTGATCGTGGACCCCTGCCTTCTCACCGCGAACAACATCACCTCGTCTTCGACGCTGTCGGCGGGTACCGCGACCGCTGCGCACTCGACGATCTCCGAGTTGCGCAACACCTCCGCCTCGACCTCGAACGACGAGATGTTCTCGCCCCTCCGACGGATCGCGTCCTTGAGACGATCGACGAAGATGTAGTCACCATCCGGGGTGCGGACGAGCGCATCCCCGGTATGGAACCATCCATTACGCCAAGCGGTTGCCGTCGCTCCGTCGTTGTTCAGGTAACCCGCATTCATCACCCATGGCACGCGAGAGCGAACCACACACTCACCGACCGTTCCATCGGCGACTTCGTAGTCGTTCGCATCCACCAGTCGGACTTCGAACCCGGGATAGCCATCCCGCAGCCGGCCGACAGTGCGACTGTTCGAAGGATTCCAGCCGGACCTGATGGCCACACCGCCTTCCGTGCTGTTGTACACGGTGCAGATGCGGACGCCGAACCTGTCGCTGAATTCTCGATAATTCGCACCCAGCGGCGCCATGAACACGTTCTTGAGACTCGTTGGGCATGTCGGACTTTCGGGATTACGCAGGAGCACGTCGGCCATTGAGCCGACGAGCATGCCGGTGGTGATCCCGAAGTTCAGCACATCGTCCCAGAAGCTGATCAACGCGAAGCGCGATCTCATGACTACTTGCCCACCGACCATCGCGGCGTTGTACGGAATCGACTTCGAACCAAAGTGGGCATGTGACGTCGTGCAGTAGAAGACGTCCGCCGACGTGAGGTCCTCGATCGGAAATGTCCCAGAGTTGATGGAGTGCAATTGGCCCCACGGCAGCTTCACGGCTTTGGATGGTCCGGTGGTACCCGAGGTGTAGGTGATGCAGGCGATATCGTGAAACTCGGGCACGCTGACTCGTTCGCGCGTTGCCATCATGTCAAGTCGCAGACTCGAGTCCCGTGTGATGCCGGGCAGAGGTGAGTTCTGTTCGGCGTCGTACGGCTCACCGTCGATTACGAGCACGTGTTCGACACTTTGCAAGTCGGCGGCGACGGTCTCGACAACGCCGACATATTTTGGGGCCACCACCAGTAACGCGGGAGCGCAGTTGTTGATCGCGTAAGCGAGCATGCGCCCACGGAACTCCGGATTTGTCGCCGCGTCGATCGCGCCCAGACTCGCCAGCCCTAGCCAGACGGCCACCGAGTCCAGACCCGCGTCGAGGATGGTGACAACGACGTCGCCTCGCTGTACTCCGAGTGCTACGAAGCGAGCCGCCCATTCGTCCATCGACGACTGCAGTTGACCCCACGTCGCGGACTCACCGTCCACGGTCCGGATGAACGTCCGGTCAGGATCCTCCTTCGCCATCCGATTCACGATGGCGGGCAGCGTTTCCGCTGACGATGATGTCACGCGTACTTCCAGAACGCACGCATCATCTTGATCTTCCCGCTGTCGTCAAAGGTGAAGTGATCGACGAGCGGACCAACGTGCTGCATTGCACCCTCGCGCGTCACCACACCCTGCAAGATGGCGATGGCCTCGTTGCCACAGACAATGACGTCGCGCTCGAGCCACAGCTTCATCGGTGAAAGATCCGTGACCAACTTCCAGAACTCTGCTCGCAAACTTTCGATACCGGTGTAGGTATCCACTCCAACCGGATCCTCCAAAACGGTGTCATCAGCCCAAAGCGCCAACCAACCTTCCTTGTCGTGGTCGCTGAGGGTGTCGCAATGCGCATTGATCGCCGCGACGATCATATTGGCGTCTGGCATTCTGGTTCCCTTCTAGCACTGTCGAGTCGTTCGGCGGTTCACGCGGTCAAACTTTGCTTACATCGTCATCCCAGCCCGTATCACGCTCTCTGACAGCGGCTTTCACGCCCTTCTCGTGTATCAGACGGAGGTGATGCTCTTTGGCGAGTGCTGCTTGTGCGCTGGGAGCGTAGGGATCTCGGCCGACGTCGACCATCGCCGAAAGTCCAGCAGCCTCATAGAGGCGATGCGTACCACGCTTGTTCGCGATGAGGTCACCGGTTTCCATCCGCGCGATCTGCTCGGCAAAACGCATCGCCATGTCCTCTTCTTCGCCGAGCGCGACGACCCTGTTGACGTAGAACAGGCGATGGGCGGTATCGGCGTCCAGCCAACCCCCGGTCATCCACAGCTGTTTCATGACGCGGATGGGAAAGTGGAACGGCATGAGCGCATAAGGGCCGTACGGCGCACCGACCCCGACGCGAGATTCCTCCCAGCTGAAGCGCGAATTGTCAGCGGCGATGACCACGTCGGCGGCTAACAAGAAGGTATTCGCGTGAGGTCCCACGAATCCCTTGGCGGCGACCACAAGTCCCTTTCTGAAACGCCACGGTGGGAGCAAATCGCCCGTATGCACCCAGTACTTGTCCTCTATCGTCGCCGGTGTCTGACCGCCGATTGTTTCGGCGGCAACCTGCGCAATGTCATGACCGGAGGAGAAGTTCGGACCTTCCGCCGTCAGCACGACACACTTGATGTCCTCCGTGCGGTCACAGTCAGCGAGTACCGAGTAGAACTCCTTTTCCATCGTGCTGTTGATGGCGTTCATCTTCTCGGGTCGATTCAAGCGTACGGTGACAATGCTCGACTGCCGTTGCACCTTCACGCACGTCATGCCAGCCCAATCTGCTTCAGGCAAAACATGTCTCCTATTCGCTCATGTGCTAAATCGGCACGACCACGGTCTCAGGCGCGCGGAAGGCCGAGAACTTGCTGGGCGATGATGTTGCGTTGGATTTCGGACGTACCTCCGGCGATGGTTGCCGCGATACCTCGTGTGTAGCGCTCGAAACTGCTTGCGAAATACTCGTCGTAGTTCATGTGTTCGTAGCGACCGGTCACTGGATGCAGCAGACCTTCGATGCCCGCCGTTTCCAATAAGACATCGGCTGCCCGCCTTTCGGCTTCCGAACCGAAGAGCTTGAGTACCGACACGGAGGCAGTATCTGCCTCTCCGCGTGCGGCACGGGCCAGCGCTGCTGACCCCATGGCGCGCAATGCGTGATAGTCCATGATCATCGACGCGTACTGGTCGCGCTCGACCGAGGTGCGCGGCCGGCAGTCCGCGATGAGATTGTCGATGCGGTCGGCGAACAGCAGCCACATCATCGTTCGCTCGTGGCCGAGGGACCCGTTGGCCACCCGCCAGCCCTTGTTGAGCTCGCCGACAAGGTTTTCCGCGGGCACCCGGACGTCGGCGAAGAAGACTTCGTTGAAGTCCAGATTGTCCTGACTGGCGATATCAGCGAACGGACGACACTCCAGGCCCTGGCTGTTGGTAGGGACTACCAACACAGACATCCCCTTGTGTTTGGGAGCATCCGGGTCGGTGCGCACGAAAGTGAGCAGGAAGTCCGCGTGGTGCGCGCCTGACGTCCATACCTTCTGACCGTTGACGACGAATTCGTCTCCTTCGAGGACAGCCCTCGTGCTCAGCGACGCAAGATCGGAGCCAGCGCTCGGTTCGCTCATTCCCAGCGACGCGGTCATCTCTCCACGAAGAACTGGTATCGCCCATCGCTGCTTTTGCTCTTCGGTGCCAAAAGCGATCAGCGACGTTGCAATGATGTTGACGCCCTGCGGGTTGAAGCTGTGATAGATCCTGCGCCTGCACAACTCGTCGAGATGCACGAATTGCTGTAGCACAGTGGCGTTTCGGCCCCCGAACTCCGGCGACTGGGCGGGCAACAACCAGCCGTTGTCATATAGCAGACGTTGCCAGTCCCTGGCCCACTGCGGCATATGAGAGACCGATTGCGGGCGCTCGAGCGTGTCCGACTCGGCTGGCAGGTTGTCGTCTAGAAATGCCGAGAACTCCGCACGAAACGCCTCGACGTCCTCGTCAAAAGTCAGCTGCACGATACTCCCTTGCGATGACCGCGCGGTGTTCCGCCGCTCCTCCAAGCATCAGGTCACCCGCCTTCGCACGTTTGATCGCGAACTGCAGATCGTTCTCCCACGTGAGGCTCATCGCGCCGAAGCATTGCATACCGTGTCTCACAACGTGCGACTGCGCCTCTCCTGCAGCGGCTTTCGCCATTCTGGCGGTCAGACGGCGCCTCGGATCGTCGGCCGCGATGGATACCGCAGCAAAATACGCCAGCGCGCGTGCGCGTTCGATGAACACATGCATATCGGCGGCCTTGTGTTGAATGGCTTGAAATGAGCCGATAGCGACTCCGAACTGGTGCCGCTCCCTGACGTGTTGGAGCACCATGTCCAGAATCCGTTGGCAGGCACCGACGGTATGTATGGCCATGCCGGTGAGTGCAATTTGTCGTGCGCGCTCGGTGTCGGTGGCGGTCCGGTCTTCCTCGCTGACCTCGACTCCGTCGAACAACACGTCGACCACGTGCAGTGCGGGATCGAATACGGCTGCGCGCCGGGCTTTCACGCGATCGCCGTCGACCACGAAGACGCCTGCTTCTGTGACGACCGCAAGATGCTGGGCGCGGTCTGCGTCGAGGACGTACCGCGCTACGCCGTCGAGCACCCATCCGACGCCCTTGCGATGTGCAGACACGCCCTCGTAGACGGCCGCGCCCGATCTTTGCGGATCCACGCGGTCACCAACTAGAGGCGCGAATTGCGTGGTGGTGGCCAAGAACGGAGTCGGGTCCGTTGCTCGCCCCAACTCCTCGAGAACAAGGGCGAGTTCTATAAAGCTCTCTGCGCCGGTGAGTTCCGTCCACCCCTGGTCGCGGTACCACTGCCAGAGGTCATCACCGTCATCCTCGCCCTGCGCGATCGCCCGAACCACAGACGGCGGGCACTGTTTGGCCAGGGCCTCCTCGACAGTTTGCCGCCAAAGACGCTGGTCGTCGTCGAGCTCTAGAAGCACTGGCGCCCCATCTCGTTCGAACGTGCAACGTGAGAATAACGTTCTCGTTCTGTGAAAGTCAACGTAGGCAGATCTTGACAATCGAGATGATCCAATAGCAGCATCCATGCTTGACACCTTTGTCCAGGAAGGGATCGGAGAGGCGGCGCCGCCATGGACCGCCGACGATTATGGCGTGGAACGTGATTTGCTATCGCCACACATATGGCTGCACAAGTGGTCGCATGCCGTTAGCCGGAGCAGCCCCGGAAGCCACGCCATCAGCCACCGCAGGAGATCACTATGGCCAGCAAGCCCACCGTTAAGTCGCCGCAAGTCGAGCTCGACCTATCCGACGTCGACCATCGAGTAGGCCAGCCCGTCGGCGGCGGTCAACTGTGGGATCCATGCAGTTCGTCTGACATCCGCCGGTGGGTGATGGCGATGGATTATCCCAACCCGATCCACTGGAACGAGCAATTCGCTCGCTCGTCGAAGTTCGGCGGCCTCATCGCTCCGCAGTCCATCGCCGTCGCGCTCGACTACGGACACGGCGCGGCACCGGCATGCGTCGGTCACATCCCGAACAGCCATCTCATCTTCGGTGGAGAGGAATGGTGGTTCTACGGTTGCCCGGTGCGTCCAGGGGACAAGCTGTTTCAGACTCGGCGCTTCCACGATTACAAAGTGGTCGATACAAAGTTCGCCGGACCCACCATGTTTTCGCGTGGTGACACCGTTCACAAGAACCAGAACGGTGTACTTGTCGCCCGCGAGCGCTCGACTGCGATTCGTTACCTCTACGAAGAAGCGGTGAAACGGGGCATGTTCGAGAGCCAGCTCGGAGAGGTCAAGCGATGGTCACAACACGAGATGGACGAGATCGATAGAGTCCGCCGCGATTGGCTGGAGTCGAATCGGCTCGGCGTATCACCGCATTTCGACGAAGTCAAGGTCGGCGACACCCTACCCCGCCGGGTCATCGGTCCGCACAGCATCGCGACCTTCACCACCGAGTACCGCGCGTTTGTCTTCAATATCTGGGGCGGCTTCGAGTGGGTGACGCCGCCCGACGTCGAGGATCCGTGGGTCTACCAGGATCCCGGTTTCGGCAAGGATTTCGCGTTCGACGAAGACGACGCGTTCATTGATCCCCGCAAGCGCGACGGGCTCTATCTCGGACCGTCACGCGGTCACATCGATGCCGAGAGAGCGACCGAAGTGGGCATGGCCCGCGCGTACGGCTACGGCGCGACGATGGGTGCTTGGTGCACAGACTATCTCGCATACTGGGCCGGCCACGATGGGATGGTCCGCCATAGTAAAGCCGATTTCCGCGGTCCCGCATTCGAGGGTGACGTGACGTACTTCGACGCCGAGATCATCGGTAAGGAGGCCGACTCGTCTTGGGGTGTCCCCCTCGTCCAGATACAACTTCACCTGACAAACCAGAACGGCGAAGAACTCGTGAAGTGTGTAGCCGAGATCGAGTTACCCGCCTGACGAGAACTCCTGCCACGTGAATTCTAAAGCGGGTCTGCCGCTTTCGATAGTGTCCGGCCCGTCGCTGCGCGATGAGCCAGGACTTGGGACCCTTACATTGCCCGGCTTTCTGCGCGATGTGACCACGATGTACCGCGACAGAGAAGCATTGGTTTTCCGCTCAGCCGACGCCTGCACTCGGTGGACCTACGCCGATCTATGCGATCGCGCCGTGGAAGTAGCGCGCGCGCTGCGCGCGATTGGGATCGGCAAAGACGCTCGGGTCGGCGTCTTGATGACCAACCGGCCCGAGTGGATTTCCGCCTTCTTCGGGATCTCGCTCGCCGGCGGCGTCGCTGTCACACTCAGCACGTTCTCGACGGCGACCGAACTCGAGTACTTGCTCACCGCGTCAAGTGTCGCCGTGCTGTTGTTCGAGCGGCAGGTGCTCAAGACGGACTTTGCGGCAGTGTTGTCCGAGATTGCCCCCGAAATCAGCACGTCCGCGCCCGGCACGCTGCAATCGGAGAAGTTTCCGTTCCTTCGTTACCTGGCAGCCTTCGGCGATGCGACCCCTGGCATCGACACATGGGACGCCTTCGTTGCTCGCGGCCGAAAAGAGCCGCACGAACTTATCCGCGCGACAGGCGAGGCAACGCGCCCCAGCGATGCCGGAGTGCTGTTTTTCTCATCCGGCACGACGAGCAAACCCAAAGGTATTCTCAGTGCACATCGCGGCGTCACCATACAGATGTGGCGCTTTCGGCGAGTGTGTGAGTTCGAACCAGAGGACAACATCCGGTGCTGGTCGGCGAACGGTTACTTTTGGTCTGGCAATTTCGTGATGTCGCTTGGCGCAACGCTTGCGGCGGGTGGGTGCCTGGTTCTGCAGTCGACGTTCGATGCGATTGAAGCGCTCGAGTTGATGGCTGCCGAACGAGTCAATTATCCGTTCGCGTGGCCGCACCAGTGGGCTCAAGTCGAGGCCGCACCTAATTGGTTGACGGTCGACCTCAGCAGCATGAAGTTCGCTGACGTCAAGACACCAATAGCCCGCCATCCGACGGTCTCTCACGAATGGCATCTCCCCGATCACGCCTACGGTAACACCGAAACCTTCACTATCTCAACTATTTTCGAGCTGAACGCATCACAAGAGGTGCATGCCGACAGTTGGGGTTTACCCTTGCCCGGGGTAACCCTCAAGATCGTCGATCCGATCACCGACGTGGTGCTTGCGCGTGGTGAAAGAGGGGAGATCTGTGTCAAGGGCCCCACTTTGATGCTGGGCTACCTCGGCGTCCCGTTGGACGAGACGCTGGATTCGGAAGGGTTCTTTCATACCGGTGACAACGGTTATCTCGATGACGCCGGCCGCTTGTATTGGGAAGGCAGGCTGTCGGACGTCATCAAAACAGGCGGAGCGAATGTTTCACCGCTAGAGGTCGACGATGCACTCTCGAAGCACCCTGGTGTGAAGGTAACCAAAACGGTTGGCGTGCCGCATGACACGCTTGGCGAGATCGTCGTTGCCTGCGTCGTGCCGCGCGAAGGCACAAGCTTGGAACCGGAGGCGATTCGCGAATACTTGCGTGCCCGGCTGGCGAGCTACAAGGTGCCCCGCCGCGTGCTGTTCTTCGACGACGCCGACATCACGCTCACCGGCAGCGACAAAATCAAGGCAAGTGATCTGCGCGATCTGGCCATGCTGAGGTTATCCGAATCCGTTACAGAGCAATGACTTACACGCCGGGCTATCAGTCGCTGGTTGACGACTGCCCAACCGGTCCATGGTCCCCGAGCACAGCCGCCGACGGCATGATCGCCTGACGACACCAGGACCAAACAACGTCCTCAGTGAGGCTGGCGCCCTCCATCCCCTCATGCAACGCGTTGAACTGGCCGAAAGATGTCAGCGTGTAGCCCAACAGTGAAGTCAACTGCGGCAGCGTGAGATCGTTTCGAATCAAGCCAGCTTCCGAGCAGGCAGTCAGGATCTCCGTCAGCAGCTTCCGGTGCGGCTCCCATACTTTGGCGAATGCCTCTGGATTATCCAACTCGAGGCTCAGGTTGTAGATCAAAACCAAACGGCCGCCTACTGCTTTCGATGCGCCCGGGCGCGACAAGACACCTCGGCACCACGCCTCCAGCTGCCCCATCGGGTCCTCAGCGGCCTCGACCTGGGTCCTGATTGCCTCGGTGTACTTCGAAGTGACGTCTTCATACAGCGCCAGCAACAGCTCGTCCTTGCCGGCGAAGTGCTGATAGAACGTTCGCAGGCTGAGGTTTGCTCGATCGGCGAGTGCCTGCAAGGTGAAATTGCCCGGCCCCGACTCCTGAACAAGCTCGAGTGCGGTCGCCATGAACTGGGTACTGCGCTCAACGGCCCGCGCCCGCGCCTCGCCGAGCCGACGCTCGACTGCACGCTCTTGCCAAGTACTACCCGCTACGCCGTTTGGACCCGACGCCCCGTTGGGTGTGTCCCCCGCTTTCATCGGCGACCATCCCCAGCGAGTGCGTGACCGGATCGCCACTGCGAAATGCCGCGACAACGTATGCGGCCGCGGGGATATGCGACTAGTGGCGGCATACCGCCACCATATCGGCATCGCGCGACTGATCCGATGTTCGGATCGCCATCCGCCCGACAAGCACTATCGCCACCGCCCCAAGGACATCTCAAGTGAGAAGATGACTCTCTGAAATAGATTACTCGGTTCTTCTAACGAAGAAAAGTGTATTTGCATTTCGGTAGTACAGCCATTGGCATCAACCTGCTAAGCTCCATAGGCGTACCGGCGCAAGTGGTGGCTGGGCGTGCAGTCGTCTGTCTCGCCGATGCACACCAATCATCGCGGGCTGCTGATGCGGCTGATCACGCGCCGCGAAGCGGATGCAGCAGAGGACAACACATGAAGGTCACCGTCGACGAGGACCGCTGCGCCGGCCACGGCATGTGCCTGACGCTGTGTCCGAAGGTTTTCCAGATGACCGATGACGGCTGGGCGGTCGCGGACCCGGGTGAAGTGCCCGCGGCTCTGGAGAGCGCGGTTACGGACGCCATCGCGAACTGTCCCGAACACGCAATCACTGAAATACTCCCCTAGAGAAAAGGGCAACTGTTCATGAGTTCCTCAGACAGATTCAGGGCATTGGTTGCCCGCCAGGACGATGACGGCATCACGACGGCGGTCGAGACATTGGGAAGTTCTGACTTCCCGCCCGGGGAGGTCACCATCCGGGTGCACTATTCGAGTGTCAACTACAAAGACGCGCTAGTGCTGACGCCGAAAGGCAGTGTCGTGCGCAACTATCCGATCGTGCCGGGCATCGACCTCACCGGCGAGGTCGTATCGTCGGAAGCCGACGAATTCGCGGTCGGCGAGTTGGTATTGGCGCACGGCTACGAGATTGGCACGGGCAGGCATGGTGGCTATGCGGAATATGCACGGGTGCCCGCGAATTGGGTTGTTAAGCTCGGCTCCCTGAGTCCGCATGAGGGAGCCGCCATCGGCACCGCAGGCTTCACCGCCGCGATGAGCGTGCAGGCACTGCGGCGGCACGGCATCACGCCGGAGGACGGACCGATCGTGGTGACAGGCGCGACGGGCGGAGTGGGCTCGGTGAGCGTCGATCTCTTGGCTGCAGCGGGTTACGAGGTGGTGGCCTCGACGGGAAAGCCGGAGGCGGAAGCACGTCTGAAGGCATTGGGCGCAACGGAGGTCATTGGCCGGTTACCCGAGGATCCGGACGCGAAGCCGCGACCACTGGGCAAGACACGATGGGCAGGCGCAATTGACTGCGTCGGCGGGGCCACGCTGGCCGACGTGCTGAGCACCATCCGTTACGGCGGTGCCGTGGCGGCCAGCGGGCTCACCGGAGGCGCGGGCTTGCAGACAACCGTGATGCCCTTCATCCTGCGGGGTGTCTCCCTGCTCGGCATCGACTCGGTACAAATACCCATTGGACCGCGCCGCGCACTATGGGAGCAACTCGGCAGTTCGCTTCGCCCACAACACATCTCGGATGTGCTGCATGATGTCGATGCCAAAGACGTTGTCGGGGTGCTCGATGAAGTTCGCGCGGGCCGATACTCCGGGCGCGCGGTGGTGCGCATCGCCGGCGGTTTCTAGCCGCACGGTGGTTTGACACGTGATGGTGATCCGATTGCACCCGACGAACGAAGCCGCTCGATTCCGGCCGCGTCGTAGCCCGACAGGGCGCCAAGTAACTCTTCCGTGTGCTGTCCAACGTGCGGCCCGGGTGGCGGCGCGCAGAGCTCGTCCGGCTTGGTCTTAATGCATATCACTTGATACTTCGACGCGTCGGTTCGCGATGCGCTATACCGTTGGCGGCGAACTGATATGAGCGATCCCACTCACTGGGCGACGCGGGCACCCGGGGTGAAATTGACGGGTAGGGCCCGGTAGCCGCGAGTGACCGAGTTCCCGTGGAAGTCGACTTCCGACTCCGGGCCGATGGCGTAGTCGGGCATCCGATTCAGAACCTGTTCGACACCCACCCGGAACTCGAGTCGGGCGAGATTGGACCCCAGACAGCGATGGACGCCGACTCCGAACCCGAGGTGCCGATTTGCCTGTCGATCGATGATGCACTTGTTCGGCTCGTCGAACTCGCGCGCGTCGCGGTTGGCGGCCGCATAGTTCAAGACGACCGTCTGGCCAGGACAGAACTGGTGGCCGCTGAGTTCGACCTCGCGGGTGACTGCGCGGTTCATGCCGTGGATCGATCCGGCGAACCGAATGAATTCCTCGATCGCCCTAGGCATCAACGCAGGGTCGCTGACCAACCGGTCACACTCCGCAGCATTGGTACCCAGGTAGAAGAAGGCGAAAGACATTGCGCTGGAGGTTGTTTCGAGCCCGGCCTGCACCAGTAATATCACGTTCGCGACCACGTCGTCGAATCTCAGCTTCTCACCGTCGATCTCGGCATCGAGCAACACACTGATGAGGTCGTCACGCGGCGGTTCATCGCGACGCCTGTCGATCTCAGCGCGTACGCGCTGGTACAGATCGTTCATTGCCGCCTGTCGGACCTCTTCACTCTCACCGTTGATCGTGACGTCCGTCGTCTCGATGTACAACGCCACGTCTTCGACGGGCATGCCGAGCAGATACCTGAAAAACACGATCCCGGGCTGCCGCCACGCCACGTGGGCGAGGTCGCCGCGCCCCGACTCGATGAAGTCGTCGATCAGATCATCGGTGACCGTGCGCACCTGAGGTTCCAACTGCTTCATCCGCCCCGGGGAGAAATACGGGTTCAGAATCTTGCGAAGCTGCTGTTGCCGAGGCGGATCGATGGTGATGACGATGTCGCCGAACCACATGAGGGAGCCATCTGGATCCACGGGCTTGCTGGAGAAGCTTTGCCAATCACGAGCGACCTCAAAACAGTCGTCGTACCGGGTAGCGACCCACGCGCCGCCCGGCGTGGGTCCCACGAATGGGGAATCCTGATGACAGAACGGCGCGTTTTCCCGCATCACCTCGTAGACCTCGTAGAGGTATTCCGGGTCGTTGAAATCGTCGTGTCGAAGGTCGAGGTTACGGGCGTGCTCCTCCGGGGATTTGCTCACCATGGCTAATCCTTTCCAACTAAGCGGTTTTCGTCAGGACCAATGCAGCTTCGCTGTAGGGGAACAAGCGATAAAACAGCCGGGGCACCGGCATGACGAGCGGTGCGGCAACAGCCTTCTCGACGATCTGAGGGTTGGTCAACGTGACTGCCTTGCCCGCCTTGTGCAGTACTGTCGGTCCTCCCGCAAATATGTTCTTGAGCCAGTCGGTTTCCGGCCCGTAGCCGATCAGGATGACGAACCCGTTCTTGGTCCGGAACACCAGGAGGGGACTTCGATATCGTCTGCCGGACTTGCGTCCGGTGTGTTCGAGTGTGCCCAAGCACGGAAGCCACGGCGTAAGCGAGCGAGCCACGGGATTGGTGACTCGACGATTGAAGTTTGCGACAGCACGAGGTACGCGCATGAATGTCCCTCTCCAATTGCCAAATCTATTCAACCCGAACACTTCACGGCGCGAAGAATGGGGTCGGGATCACACTCGAGGCCGATCCCACAAGGGCTCGCCCAGCTTGGTGCGTATCTTTCCCCATGGATCCGCGTACTGACCCGGTGCGTTCCGATAGGGCGACTGCAGCCCCATGACCAGTCGCACGAGCGGTGCGACGAGCCGGCCCGGATAGCGCAGCAAGCGGTATTTCTGCGCTAGTTCGGCTTGCAGGTCGGGCCACGAATGATTCTGAAACTGCAACGCCTCTTGGGCGCGAGTGGTGTCCATCCAGTCGGTGACGAACCAGTCGTCGTCGCTGTTCGGATCGCCGGGGCGGCCGGGCGGCATGGCTCCCGGTAGACCAAGAGCCGCAACGAGGCTCGAGGTGACTTCGGCGTAGGTCAGTCGGTGGGAATCGTCGCCGCCGATCAGCAGGATTTCGCGAGCAACGTCAGCGGTGGTTGCAGCAGCGAACGCCCATGCGACGTCGCGAACATCGACGGTCTGCACTCGGCCGTCGCTGGGCAGTGCGGCTTGAAAGTACATCGCGTCGGTGGTCACCGGGAGTGACCCCATGTCGGGGCTCAGCACGGCGCCCAGGCGCAGTACCACCCACTCGAGCGTCGATGATCGCACGATCTCTTCGGCCTCGGACTTCTGGCCGCTGTAGACGTCGTAGGGCCGCATCGGGTCCTCCGCCGTCAGCGGAGCGGTGGTGCGGTGCGGATTTCGGGGACCCATCACGGTGATGCTCGACGCATGGACGAACCGTGGTGGCTTCGGTAGCCCCTCGACAACGCGGACAAGATGTGCAGTGGCATCAACGTTCACCCGTCGCGCAAGCTTGGGTATCGGATAGATCGCCGGTGCGATGACCGCCGCGAGATGCACGATCGCGTCCGGGGCGACGTCGGAAACGAGACGCTGCACTTGCGCGGAATCGGTCAGATCGACCCCCCGGAACTCGACGCCGCTCGGCAGTTTCGCGGCCGCCTTCCGGTTGGCGGGGGTGTCGAGATCCGTTGCCACCACCCGGCGACCGAGGTCAGCCAATCTGCGGACTGTCTGCGAGCCCACTAAACCCAAGCCGCCAGTGACGAGGACAGTGTCTGCCATGATTTCTCCCGGTGATGTCAGTCGCTTGTTCACAGATCGGGGTCATGTCCTGGGCGCTGCGGGAACCAGCTCGCTGATGTCTTCTCCTTGAAGGAGTTTGACGGTGAGGTTGACATCGAAATAGTCAGTCCATCGTGTGATCTTGCCGTCATCTCCGACCACGAAGGTTCCCATCACCGGAATTGCCGGCTTGGATCCATCGGGGGCTTGGATGTAGTCGAGGCGTTCGGTCAGCACGACTGAACCGTCACTGGCGATGTTGACTATCTCGAACGCATAGGCGTCTGGAAACATCGAGAACTGCGCGCCGATGTTCTCCACGATGGCGTCGACTCCGGTGAAGGCGGGCATACCGACGTTTTGGTAAACAGCGTCGTCGGCAAGCAGGGGACGCAGAGCTTCGGGATCGCGACGTTCCATCAGGGCGCAGAACTCGCGGACCACGTCAACAGGATCAGACACGGGGAAACCTCCATTTCGGACGGAATTAGGCAACGCCACATGGTTATTGCGTTCAGCCGATCGGGGTGAAGGTCACGTGCAGTTCGCGTAGACCCCGCAAGATGAAGGTCGGGTCGTATTCGTAGTGCCGCTGGTCCGCCGGGCCATGATGCGCCTCAGAAATCGCGATGTCCCCCATGCGATCCAACACTCGAGTCATCGTTATCCGACCTTCCGCCCTGGCCAACGGAGCACCCGGGCAGGAGTGCACCCCGCGGATGAAGGCGATCTGCTCACGGACGTTCGGCCTATTGATATCAAAGGTGTTCGGCGACTGGAACTTTCGTTCATCGCGATTGCATGCACCGGGCAGCAGCATGACCGTTGTTCCCGCACGCACCTCCACTCCTCCCACCGTGGTGGTCTTGCTGGCCATCCTGAAGTGAGCCTTGACAGGGCTTTCCATGCGTAGCGTCTCCTCGAGGAAGGTCGGAATCTTGGCTCGGTCCTTGCGTAGGGACGCTTGGAGTTCCGGATTCTCAGCGATGACCCGTACTGCCGCGCTGACCAGCTTTGTCGTCGTCTCCGTCCCTGCGGCGAAGAGGAACGTCGACAAGTTCATGACGTCCTCGATCTCGGGCGTCGACCCATCGTCGTACTTCGCCTGGGCCAACTCGGTCAGCACGTCACCGCGCGGCGAGCGCCTCCGGTCCTCGATGTAGGCGTGGAACTTCTCGTTGAGCCATTCCAGGGGATTGAGATCCGTCGTTCCCTCGCCAAGCTCTCCAGCCACCTGAGTACCGAACTGCGCTTTGAATTCTTCATGATCCTCTGGTGGGACACCCAACAGATCAGCGATGACAAGTAGGGAAAATGGCTTTGCGTAGTCTGCCAGCAACTCGCAGCTACCTCGCTCGAGGAATGTGTCCAACTGCTCGTCGGCAAGCCGCCACATGAACTCCTCGTTCTCTTTCAGGCGCTTCGGAGTGATCAGCTTGTTCATCAGGCTTCTGGTCCGACTGTGCAGCGGGGGATCTTGATTCGAGATGTGCTCTGCCATGGGGGCGACATGGCGATGCTTCTCGATCAGGTCGGTGACGTCGTCGGCCCCATCCGGGCCAAAGGGCAGACCGGAGAACGGGCCCGCCAGCGAGTTGCATGATGAGAAGTCAACGTTGTTCTTGTAGACCGCCAGAGCTTCCTCGTAGCCCGTCACCGCCATCACGTCGAAGGGGGTTGCCGACGCTACCGGACATTTCGACCGAAGATGGTCGAAGTAGCCGTACGGGTCAGCAACAAGGCCTTCGTCAGTGAAAAAGTCCACGGTGTCAAAGTCGGTCATGCGCTTCTCATTCCTTTCAATGTTCATTGCCTGCAATCGGACTCGCACCCACGCCGAGCCGCGAACCCTCTCAAGCCGGGTCGAACAGCACCGGCAGTGACGTTGGTGAGCGGAACACCATGCCGCGGATGTGCGGATCGTCGCCGTCAGGGTCGAGGCGGAGGTTCGGTAGTCGGTCCAGGAGCAGGTTGATGGCGGTACGCATTTCCAACCGGGCCAGGTGCATGCCCAGGCATACGTGGACTCCGTGCCCCCAGCTGATGGGCACTTTCGCCTGCCGGAAGATGTCGAAGGCGTCGGGTTTGACGTAGCGATCTTCTTGGCGGTTGGCCGCACCGAGCATCGGCATGACCGAAGATCCCTGGGGAATGGGCACTCCCGCCAACTCGGTGTCGCGAGTGGCGACGCGAGTGATGTTGAGCAGCGGCGCATCCCAGCGCACGCCTTCTTCGATGGCTTGGGGTAACAGCGAGCGGTCGGCGCGGATCGCATCGAGTTGGTCGGGATGGGTCAGTAGCGCGAATAGCAAGCTACCCAGCGACCGGTAGGTGGTTTCCACACCAGCCGGAAGAAGGAGCCGGATGAAGGAGTAGATGTCCTCGTCGGCGAGCTTTTGTCCATCGATTTCGGCGGCCGCCAAGCTGCTGATCAAATCCTCGCGAGGTTCGGCTCGGCGCGCCTCCAGGATCGGGGTGAAGTAGTCGACAAGGGCCTTCGACGCCGCCAGACCGCGTTCGGGGTTGATGGTGTAGCTCAGCATCGAGATCGACCAACGCTGGAACTGCGGGAAATCCTCCTCCGGCAGGCCGAGCAGGGCGGCGATGATGCGGCTCGGGTACGGAAATGTGAACGTCTTGACCAGGTCCGTCTTGCCGTCCGAAGCGAACTGGTCGATCAGCTCGTTGCCGATACGCCCCACGATCTCGTCTTCCCAACGCGCCAGGGCCTTTTGGGTGAACGCCTTCGTCACCAAGGAGCGGAGCCGACCATGGATGGGTTCATCCATACCCAGCATCACCCCATGACCCAAGACGTCGCCGAAGATCTGGATCACGGCCTGCGACGAGAAGGTCTCGTGATCGCGCAGCATGGTCTGGATGTCCTCGTGCCGGTAGACGATGAAGACAGGTTTGCCCTCCTCGCCGGGCATCGTCGACATATCGATGCGCTGGATCGGAGTGTCGTGGCGTTGTTTGGCCAGCTCCGGGTAGGGGTCGCGGACGTCGCCCGATACGACATCATCGAACGCCGCGAAGTCTTCGAGCTGGTCGAACAGTTCTGACATGCTGGCTCCTATCAAGTCGCCGGGTAGGCGACGGATTTCACTTCTGTGTATTGGCTGAAGCCGACCAGGCCGTTCTGGCGTCCGACCCCGCTGTCCTTATAGCCCCCGAACGGTGTATCGGCGCTGTATCCAGCGGTGCCATTGAGGCCGATGAACCCGGCACGCAGCCGACGCGCGACGGCCAACGCGCGATCCGTCGAGCCTGACATCACATTTCCCGCCAACCCGTACACACTGTCGTTGGCGATCCTGATCGCGTCTTCTTCGTCCTCGTAGGCGATGACAGCAAGCACGGGCCCGAAAATCTCTTCCTGAGCAATCGTCATCGAGTTGTCGACGTCAGTGAAAAGTGTTGGGGTGACCCAGAAGCCCTTGTCGAATTCCTTCGGCGGCTCGGCGCTTCCGACGAGCATCGTCGCTCCCTCGTCTACACCCTTGCGGATATAGCCCAGGATGCGCTGTTGCTGCTTCGCCGAAATCACCGGTCCGCAGATGGTGGCCGGGTCCTGCGGATCGCCTGCTTTTATGTTCTCGTACAGACCCTTGAGAATCGCCACACCCTCGTCATAACGGCTGCGCGGCAACAGCATTCGGGTGGGCGTCGCGCAACCCTGGCCGGCGTGCATGAGCGGGCCGATTCCGATCAGGCAGGCGGTATTGAAGTCCGCGTCATCGAGCACAATCGTCGCCGATTTGCCGCCGAGTTCGAGGAACAGCCGCTTCACCGTAGCCGCGCCCTTTTCCATGATCCGCTTGCCCACGACGGTCGAACCGGTGAACGAGATCATGTCGACCTTCGGCGACAGGGTCAGTTCCTCACCGACGAAGTGATCTGATGCGGTCACGACGCTGACCACACCCGCCGGGATGTCGGTCTTCTCGGCAATGAGCCGGCCCAATCGGGTGGCGTTGAAGGGTGTGTTCGGTGCGGGCTTGAGGACCACGGTGTTTCCGGTGGCCAGGGCTTGCCCGAGCTTGTTGATGGTGACTTCGAAAGGGAAGTTCCATGGAACGATCGCGCCGACGACGCCCACCGGCTCATGCCAGACCTTGCGCCTGGTGTTGACGCCGGTCACGGAGATGACCTTGTCACCGAGGTCGGTTTCCCATTCGAAGGAATCAATCAGTCTGGCAGGGTATTTGAGGCCATCTTCAAGAGGAGCATCCAACTGCGGACCATGGGTCACCGCCCTGGGCGCGCCGACCTCGAGGATGAGTTCCTCACGCAAATCCTCCAATTCGCTCTCGATCGCGTCGTGGAGTTGCAGCAGGCAACGCTTACGCAGCTCTTTGTTGGTCGACCAGTCGGTCTTATCGAACGCACGCCGCGCTGCGTCGATGGCACGGTTCATGTCGGCCTTCGACGCGTCTGCGACCTCGCCGAGCACGTCCTCGTTGGCCGGGTTGATGTTGGTGAACGTGCCTGACTCACCGTCGACGAGCTTGCCGTCGATCAGCATCCTCGACTCGAACGAAACCTTCGGTGTGTCAGCCATTGCTCTCACTTCCATTTGGAGCGTGCGTGGTGGCTGAACGCCGCGCCGCGAGCGACGCCAGTCGGTGTAGCACGGGCTGGGGAAGAACCTTCGCCGCGAAGACCATTGCCCGCTGGCTCGCGGTCAACGGATATGCTCCCCCGCGCATGGCGCCGAACCGCGGTATGCCCATCATCAACCGCGTCATGCGATGCATCGCGGCGCCGGACAAAAGGCGGTTGGCGACCAATAACATTCGCGCGTCATTGTCGATCCCCCGCTTGACGAACGGCGCCGAATCATCGAGGGCCTCGGCCAGTCTGACGGCAAACTGCTCCGGCGGCCTTGCCATACGTACGGCCAATTGTTCGAAACCACGCTTGTCCCAGGCGCTGTGGTGGGATGCATACGGCCCGTCGAAATCGCAGTAGCTTGCGGCACGCGGATTCGTGATGATCTCGGTCTTGTAGAAGCCGGCGACCAGGATGGTGACCCCGATCCCGAATGCTGCGACCTCACCTGCCATCGACTCGCCCCACCGTTCGAGCGCACCCTTGACCGCGGAATAGGTTGCGGTTACCGGCATTCCACGGACTCCAGCTGCGCTGGACACCAGGACGATGCGTCCCTGCCCGGCATTGCGCATGGAGGGAAGTAGCGCCTTGGTCAGCTCCACCGGACCGAAGATGTTCGTCGCGAACGTCTGTTCCCATACGCTCATCGGCGTCTCTTCGACCATCCCTGTCGGGCTAATACCGGCGTTGTGCACCAATCCATAAGGAGCGCCAACCATCTCTAAGATCGACTTCCCCGCGGCTGCCACGGACGCTGCGTCGGTGAGATCGACGGTCACCCCGATCAAGCGTGGATCACCTTCGCGCGCTCCAGTCGCCTCACGTAGTTGCTCCATGCCCGCATCGACTGACCGCATCGCGGCCACCACCTGCCAGCCCTGCTTGTACAGATGGCACGCCGACGCGAACCCGAGTCCTCGTGAGGCGCCGGTGATGACGACGCTGCGCGGCTCAGCCATGCTGACTTCCTGCCGCACAACGCATGCTCTTCGACCCCAGCTCGACGTCGACATTGCGGAACGGTCCCTGCTGCCAGGTGGCCCACTTACCGACCGAATACGGCCCCTCGGCTCCATTGGCCCGGTAATACCCCTGCGGGTCATACACTTTCGCCTCGGGATACGGCCACGGGCACGCAACCGATGTCGCCAACCCGCTCGCCTTGATCGCCCAGAACCATCCGCCGTAGGCAAAGTACGCAACGTTGATGATCGCAAACATCACCAAGAACGTGCCCAGCACCGGCTTGGTCGGAAACAGCTTGGCTCTCGCGGCCAGCTTTTCGGCCACCGACTTCCCCGTGTCATCGCGGTAGACGAGGATGGCCGCCGGGATCATCACGAACGTCACCGCGAGGGATTCCCAAATCAGCGGGAATTGGAATGGGGTGCCGTTGAATATCGACCCGAAGGGAATCACCTGGGAATAGATGTACAGACCGGTGCGGATCGATCCGACTTCAAGCATTGCATCGAACACGAAGCCGATAACCAGCACCAGTCCGCCCAGGCTGATGAGCGGATGCCTGCTGACAAATGCTTCGGGACCGCGTTTGGCCTGCCATCTGCGAAGAATCCAGACTGCCGGGAAATACGGTCCGAAATAGAATGTCACATAACCGAATACGATGAACGGCTCGACCGTCGGCGACATCATGATCAGATACCAGGACTCCGGCCAGTGCAGCAGGTCGGGGTTGTACACCGCGTACGGCGCCCAGTTCATGATCGGGTCCTGCCAGACGATCAACGTCGTGACCAAGAACATCAACATCACCGGACTGCCGGGATTACGTCGCCAGCCCACGATGAAAACGACCACGAGGGTCACCAGCATCAGCGCCGTGGCGACCTGGATGAACCCCATCCACCCGGTGAAGTCGAAGAGATAGTCCACCGGACGCGGCCTGCCGACAGTGTTGGGATTGGCCACTCGCGGATCGAGCGCAGTACGCGAAACCGCGATGAACAAGCCGATGAATGCGAGCAGGCCGATACCGGCCAGCCACGACCCCAGGCTTCCCTTTCCTCTTCGCCCCCTGGGTGGTTGCTTTCGGGAATCAACCAGTAGCGGCGTGGATTCTTCGGTGCTCATGCGTTCACTCCTGACCAAATCGGTCGACCAAATGCGAATTGACGCCGTCGGCGTCCAAGGTCCGGGCGACGAGGTACCCCGCGCCCATCCAGGCCCGGCGGGTCCACTTGCCAAATGACACGCGCGTCCCGGGCGCACCGGAGGCCGCGGGCATCATCTTCACCCGCTCGATTGCCTCCTTGACACCGCGAGGACTCAACGGATGCGCATCGGCGAAAGCACGCACCAACGTCGAGGCGATATCGTGATTGACCACGGAAACGCAATACTCGGGACGGTTGCCGTACTTGGCCTCGTAGCGGTCGAGGAAGTCCTGGCCGAGCTTGTTCTCCTCGTCGTACTGGTCGACACCGATCCACCCCATGAACGCCTTCCACATCACGGGATTGATCCACGCGTTCTGGAAGGCGGTGGTGGTGAAGCGCGGCGGATCCCAATTGAGGGCTTCGAGGGCCGGGTTGATGAAGACGACGCCAAACCCGAAGCCGAAGTGGACGATCGCCTCGGCCCCTGCCGCATGCAGCGAGGCCACTGCAGCACTGCAGTCCTGCGCCGTCTGAGCGATGGGCGCCTCGGCAACAATCCGAATACCCTTGCGAACACAGGCTTTTCGCATGTTGCTCAAGTACGACTCGCCGATCAGGTTCTGCTCGACCAGGATGCCGACCGTGGTCAATCCCCGCTTTGCCACGAGGTCGGCGATGAAGATGGGCTCATCGGTCATCGAACCCTGCGGGAAGGAGAACGTCCACTCGCCCAACCAGTCGTCGGTCCCGGTGACACTGATCGCCGGCACCTTGAAACGCTCTTCGATCGCCTCGCGCGTCGGAACCACGTTGTCGGTGATGTTGGGCCCGAACACCACAAGGCAACCCTCGTCGACAAGCTCGGCATAAGCGTCGATCACCGCTTTCACGGTGCCCTTGGGAAGACCCTCGACCTCCTTGTAGATCACCTCCACGCGCCGATCCAGAATCCCCTTTTCGAGGGCATCCTCGAAAACGAGGTCTAAGGACTGGACGAACGAATCCAGCAATTCCTTCGGAAAGTCCGCGGCAAGCGTGAAGTCCATCAAATAGCCGACTTTGATCGGCTCCGCCCCGCTGACATACGACATGTGGCCTCCGCTGCACCAAACCTAATATTTGTTCAGACCCTAGCGTCCCCCGCCGCGCAACGTCAATCACTGCCTGTCGCGCGTGGCCCCGCCCAGATAGACATGGATCATCTCGTCGAGCCCGCGACCCACCGTGGGGTCGTCGGTAAGTGGTCCCGCGATCGCGGCTCTCGCCGCATCGCTGATAGACAGCCCTTCGGAGATCAGCTGACCTGCAGCGATGAGCACGCGGGTGGACGCCACCTCGCGCAGTCCCCCGGTCTCCAGTCGGCGGATCGCCTGGGCGAACTTGACCAGCTCGGCCGCAGTCGGCGCATCGACACCCGATTCGTGGACGACGATTGCCTCCTCGACCTCCGGGGCGGGATAACCGAATTCGATGGCGACCATGCGCTGCCGGGTCGAGTCCTTCAAGTCCTTCAGCACACTCTGATAGCCGGGGTTGTATGACACGACGAGGCCGAAGCCCGGTGCCGCGTCGAGGGTGATGCCCAGCCGCTCGATCGGTAGCTGCCGCCGGTGATCGCCCAGCGGGTGCAACACGACGGTCGTATCCTGCCGGGCCTCCACGACCTCGTCCAGATAGCAGATGGCCCCTTCGCGCACAGCACGGGTCAGCGGGCCGTCGACCCAGACCGTTTCATCCCCCCGCAGTAGATACCGGCCCACCAGGTCGGCCGTGGTCAGATCGTCGTGACAGGACACCGTGATCAACTGTCGGCCGAGATCGTGCGCCATCGCCTCCACAAAGCGGGTCTTGCCGCAGCCCGTAGGGCCCTTCAGCACCAGCGAAAGTCCCTGACGGTAGGCCGCCTTGAAGACCGCCTCCTCGTTACCCACCGACTGGTAATACGGGCGCGCCGATTCGGTGTGCGGCCTGGCGCCGTTCTGCTCCGCCAGCCCGGCCTCGTTTGCCATAGTGCCCTTCCGTATCAGCCGCATCGATGCGACCACCCACAGCCTAATCGGAACAGATGTTTGTTTCAAGCATGTGAAGGCTACGGTTTCTCGGTGACCGCATACATTGAATAGTGTTGTTGGGCAATACATTTCCGAGTTCGCGGACGAATCTCACGACACCCGTCTCCGCATCTCGGCGGCGCGCACCGCCGATCTGAACAGCGGACCGACGACACCTGCGAGTTGTTCGGGCCTGCCGATGGTGGCGTGCGCGGAGCTGCCGAAGACCTTCTTCAACGATCGCACGTCGGTGCCCGCTCCCACCGTGAGGCACACGCACCCGATCCCCCGGCGCCGCGCCTCGTTCAGAGCTCGACGCGAGTCCGCGGCGCCGTAGTCACGCTCGTATCCGTGGTCGTAGGCCAGGCCGTCGGACAGCACGACCAACAACCGCCGGGAAGTTCCCCCACGCTTCTCCAGCACCGACGACCCGTGTCGTATCGCCGCTCCCAGTCGCGAATATGCACCCGGCTCAAGGCTGTTGAGTCGTCTGAAGATGCCTGCGTCGAGGTGCTCATCGAACCGTTTGACCGGCACCATGCTCACCGCCGCCCGGCCCTGCGAGTAGTAGGCGTACAACGACACCCGGTCGCCCAGATCGTGCAGTGCGACCGCGAGGTTGGCGACCGCGGTCCGCTGTTGCTGGTGCACAGTGCGTCCGAGTGTCCCCGGTTCGGCGGTCGACCCCGAGATGTCCAGCAGCAGTAGCACCGACAGGTCGCGGCGCCTGCGGAGGCTGTCGAGGTAAACGGCTTCGTCAGGCACCGAACCGGCCATCACCTCGACCCGCGACTCCACAGCCGCGTCGATGTCGATGTCGTCCCCCTGCGGCTGACGGTGCCTGCGGTGCAAGCCCATACCGAGCCGGGCCAGCGGTCGGCGCACCCCGATCGCACTCTCGATGGCCTGCGTCGCGAACGGCTTGATCTTCGGCTCGACTTCGCGCACCGTGCACCAGTCTGGGCGGTAGACGCCGCGGGAGGCGTCCCACTCCGGATACTTCAGCCCGTCTTGCTTGATGTCGGCGGCGTCCTCTCCCGTCGCCACTGCGGTCGAGGACACCGCGTAGACGCCCCGATTGGCCGAATTCGTTCGGTGGGTCGGCGTGTCCGCGCCGGGAGGTCCGCCGCCGTCGCTCCCCGTCTTACGCGCCGACGACAACATCTTCTTCAACAATTTCCCGATGAAGCCGCCGCCACCGACCGGGTTGGTGAACACATCGGGCTCGTCACTGTCGTCGACAGCCTCCTCGTCGAGCGCCTCCAGCTCGCCCTTGGCCTCTTTGCGCGCCACGTGACCGGCCTTCGGGTCGTCGGCCTCGGTGCGCTTGATGGCCGCCGCCAGCTTTTTCGCGCGAATGACACCGAACCCGGTTGGCGGGTCGGAAAGCGGATCCTTGGCGGTCGCAATGCGAAGAGACGATGCCGCTGAATCACTGAGCGATGCGAGCTTGCGATCGGCCAAGGATGTAAGTACGCCGGGCAGCAGATCATTGTTGGCAACCAGCGCCCGGTGTCCCTCGACGGCCAAGTAGCGCTTGGCCAGTTTGGGTCGCCGTATCAGCTGGTCGACGACGTCGGGCGTGAGACTGTCCGCGGCGAGCAACGACGCGTGTACGGCTACCGATTCGAGATTGGCGCGGGCGCGTACGGACGGATCGACGAACACTGTCTGGCCGTCGGTCCACGACGGTTCGCCCGCGCCGCCGGCGGCCACAGCCAGCGGACGGCCCGCAAGTGCGGAGGCCAACATTCCGAGCAGCTGCAAACGCTCGGTGTCGACATCAGCGACCATCGGGCCACCTCCTCACACACCGGCGCAATGTTGACCTAATAATTGTTCCACCGTAGAGTCCGCTTGAAGTGGAGTCAATCAAGCACCAAGTCAGATGAGGTTGTTCGGACACGTGGATTTCTCGTACCCCTGGCCCGATGCCGACTTCGCCGAGGTTTTCTTCAACGACGACTGCAGTGACCAATTGGTAAGAAGTCCGCGATGATCGAGTTCGATGGCAAGGTTGCGATCGTGACCGGAGCGGGACGCGGGCTCGGCCGGCTCTACGCCCTCGACCTGGCGAAGCGGGGCGCCGCGGTGGTGGTCAACGATCTGGGCGGCACCATGGGCGGTCAGGGTGTCGACCCCAGCGTCGCCGACCAGGTGGTCGAGGAGATCACCAACGCCGGTGGCCGGGCGGTCGCATCTTACGACTCGGTCGACAGCCCCGAGGGTGGGCAGACAATCGTCGCCACCGCAGTGGAGACCTTTGGCCGACTCGATGCCGTCGTCAGCAATGCCGGCATCTTCAACAGCATCCCGTTCGACGAGATCTCGCCCGACCGCTGGCGGCAGATGTTGCGAGTGCACCTCGACGGCGGCTTCTATCTGAGCCAGCCCGCGTACAAGGTGATGGCGAAACAGAAGTACGGGCGCTTCGTCTTCATCTCCTCGTCGGCGGGAAATTTCGGCCAGCCGATGGAAGCGCATTACGCTGCCGCTAAAGCCGGCCTTGTTGGACTATCCAACGTCATCGCCATCGAAGGCGCCGCGCACGGCATTCTTTCCAACACCGTTCTTCCGACCGGCTTTTCGCGGATGGTCACCGAGACCGTCGGCGACGAAAAGTTCCTCGCCGAATCAGGGTTCATGCGCGCGATCAGGCCGGAACTCGTGGTGCCCCTCGTAGTCCTCCTTGCCAGCGCCGATTGCGACTTCACCCATCGCAACTACTCGGCATGCGCAGGGCGCTACGCGCGCGTGTTCATGGGACTCGCTGACGGCTGGTTGGCGGACTCAGAAACCGAGCCCACGGCCGACGATGTCCTCGCACACATCAAACAGATTTCGGCGACCGACAAATTCATCGTGCCCGACTCCATCGTCGACGAAGTCCTCGAGGTGTGCGACCGCCGCGGCATCAGCGCAATGCCCGACAACGCCGACGTCTCCTTTCCGGAACCCACAAGGAATTAAGGAGTGCCCGTGAACATGAACGACATGGTTCTCGTCTCCGTGGACAACCACATGGTCGAACCACCCGGCCTGTTCGACAACCACATTCCCGCCAAGTACAAGGACGACGTTCCCAAGCTGATCCAACGCGAAGACGGCACGGACGCTTGGGTTTTCGAAGGTGCGGAGGCCACCAATGTCGGTCTCAACGCCGTCGCCGGCCGTCCTCCCGACGAGTACGGCGCCGAACCGACGAAACTGTCCGAGATCCGCGAAGGCTGCTACAACATCGACGAGCGGATCGGTGACATGAACGCCGACGGGGTGGCGGCAGCGCCGAACCACAAGATTACCCACGGGAATGCCTTGCGGCTGTACAACTTTGATATGTTCAGCCACATTCCGAAGGAGCAGCTGACCGTTGGTGCCCTGCGCGCCCAGGCCACCGACGTCGATCTTGGCGTCCGATCCTCGGAGCGGCTGAAGAAAGAAGGCACCGACACCGTTACCGTGCTCGACCTCGCGTCGAAGATCGCGACGTAGTCGAGGCAGCCGTGGACATCGACCAATTGCTCACCACGACGAGGTCCGCACGCAAGGCGCTAAATCTGGCGGCTCCGGTCGCCCTGGATGAGATCCGCGAATGCTTGCAGATCGCGTTGCACGCGCCGAACGGCTCGAACCAGCAGGCGTGGCGGTGGATGGTCGTCACCGCACCGTCGCTGCGGGCACGAATCGCCGAGATCTACCGCGACACCTACCTGAAAAAGGTAGGCGGTCAGCTGGTTTCCGGCCTGATGCCCGCAGGCACGTCGGAGGCCAAACTGATGTCCTCGACGGAGTTCCTCGTCGAGAACCTGCACCAGGTACCGGTGCTCGTGATCCCTTGTTACGAGCCAAGCTACCCGCGCACCGACGGCGACGAGTCCTTCTACCTGGCAACCCTCTACGGATCGATGTTCCCCGCTGTGTGGAACTTTCAACTCGCGCTGCATTCGCGCGGTTATGGCACGTGTATCACGACGATGCACCTCGAACACGAGCGAGAAGTCGGCGAATTGCTGGGCATTCCCGCGACCTTCGTCCAGGGCTGCCTCCTTCCCGTCGCAAGGTTGCGCACCGGACACGTATTCGCGCCAACGCCTCGTCGCAATCTGGAAGAAGTTATTGCCGTCAACGAATGGGGTTGCCAATGAATGCAGATCTGCAGGAGCGCCTAGCCCGCCTCGAGGCTCGCACCGAGATCCGGGATTGCATCGAACGTTATGCGCGAGGGATGGACCGCCGCGATCGCGAGATCCTCCGGTCTGCGTACCACGACGGGGCTGTCGACGATCACGTCGGCTTCGTCGGTGAGGTGGACGACTTCATCGATTGGGCGTTCGCTTATCACTCGACGCAGACCAGGTACCAGCACTACCTGCTCAACCACACCGCCGACATCGACGGCGACCAGGCGCACGCCGAGACGTACTACCTGTTCGTCGGCACCGACAAGGAGCCTGCGAATCACCTGACGCTGTCTGGCGGTCGATACGTGGACCGGTTGGAGCGAAGGGATGGGCGGTGGGCGATCGTCGACCGCGTCTGTGTGGTCGAGTGGAACGCCGAGTCGACGTCGTTGGTCACCGACGAGGTGATCGCGATGATGGCACCGACGATGAGGGTCGCCACCCATGACAGGTCCGATGCCTCGTACGACCGTCCGCTGGTGGCCGTGCGGCACGCGACACCGGAGTGAGCGCCGACCGTTCCGCGCTCGGTAGGATCAATTCTCAGGTCCGCACCCGCGACGACCGGCGAAGGAGGACTCAGCGATGGCCGACGCCGACGCCGTGAAGCGGAGGTCCGTCCGCGGCCGTCCCGCGAGCGAGAAGGGCCATCGCACCGCCAAGCTCTCTGCCGTCACGGAAGAGCCAACGGTGGATGCCACCAGGCGCACCGAGATCCTGAGAACGGCCGACACTGTCATCGCCACGACGGGACTACGGAGCTCGCTGCAGCAAATCGCCGACGCCGCAGGCATCCTCGCCGGCAGCCTGTATCACCATTTCGAATCCAAGGAAGCGATCCTGGTCGAACTGATCCGGCGTTACCACATCGATCTCGACCGCGTCGGTGATCGCGCCCTCGAACGCATCGATCAGCCCGATCCCCGTCCGGCCTCCGAGCAGATCACGGAACTCGGATGCGAGATCGCTCGCTGCGCGGTGGAACATCGCGCAGCTCTTCAAATGTCGTTCTACGAGGGTCCGAGCACCGACCCGGAGCTCGTCGAATTGGCGAAACGGCCGCCGACGAAAATTCAGGCCGCGATGTTGCAGGCGTTACGCGCCGGCCGCTGGAGCGGATACATCCGAGGAGACATCGACCTCCCCACGCTGGCCGATCGCCTCTGCCAAAGCATGTTGCACGCCGGTCTCGACGTCGTTCGCCACAACGCCTCGGCCACTGAGGTGGCCAGGCTGAAAAGCCGGATCGCCCTGCAAGGACTCGCCGTCGACCCGCCCACCGACACCGAATTGGACAAGTCGAACGCGTTCGCAGTGGCGCAGCAGGTGATCGACAGCTGGGTCGACACCGAGAATGACACGGACCTGAAGGCCGCTCATGTGCGCGCGGTGGCACGGGCCGAATTCGGTCGCCGCGGCTATGAGATGACCACGATCCGCGACATCGCGGCGGCCGCGGGGTTGGGGACGGGCACTGTGTACCGGGTGATCGGTTCGAAGGACGAGCTGTTGATGTCGATCATGCTCGAATTCGGGCACAAGGTCGGCGGCGCATGGACCGACATCGTTCGTTCGGATTCGACCACAGTCGAGAAGCTGGATGCGTTGAGCTGGTTGAACGTCAACGCGCTCGACCAGTTCCCCGACGAGTTCCGAATTCAGTTGGCGTGGTTGCGGCAGACGCCTCCGGACACGTCCACCCCGGCATGGTCGTTCACCACACGAATCCGGCAGATGAAAGCACTCCTTTCCGAGGGCATGCGCGCCGGCGAGATACAGGTGGACAGTCCGACCGCCGACCTGCTCGCCCGGTGCATCATCGGCGAGCAGTGGATTCCGGAGAACATCCTTCAGGAAATCGGGACGCGGAACGCATTGATTCTCGCGCGAGACACGACCCTGCGGGGAATCGCTGTGCGCGACATGTGACCATCCCTTCTCAACCCGTGATCAGCGGCAGTCTCCCCCACCCACGGACACTGGATGTGTGCGCCATCTCCGCGTCGTCAAGGTCGATCTCCCACTCCGGCCACCGCGTCAGCATCTCTTCGAGCGCGACCCGCGCCTGCATCCGCGCCAGCGACGATCCGAGACAGAAGTGCAGTCCCTGACCGAAGGAGAGATGCGATCCGGTGCGGTGGATGTCGAAACTGTCTCCGTCGGGGTACTGCCGCTCGTCCCGGTTGGCTGAACCGTTGAGTAGCAACATGATCGAACCCTCCGCGATCGTCTGCCCGTGCACTTCGGTGTCGCGGGCGACTGTGCGGGCCTGCACCGGCGACGGCGACTCGTAGCGCAGCACTTCCTCGATCGCGCGGGGAATCAGCGAGAAATCCTCGACGAGTTCGCGTCGCTGGTCGGGGTGCTCGGCGAGTAGTTGGCCGATGAAGCCGATCAGCCGAGTGGTCGTTTCGTTGCCCGCGCCAGCGATCATGCTCGTATATGTCAGCACCTCGATGCGCGTCAGCGGTCGCAGCTCACCGTCCTCGACCACCTCCGCGTTGAGCAGTTGCGTCATCACATCGTCGGACGGATGCTCGGCACGCCATTCGATGTAGTCGGCGAACAGTTGGTACGCATTCTCGAAGGTGGCGCTCGACACCGACAGGAAACTACCGTCTTTGAGGCCGATCGACGCATCAGTGTTGTCCCGGATCTGCTGCTGTCCCTCTTCGGGGATGCCAAGCAGGTAGCCGATGGTCCGCATCGGGATGAGCGCCCCGAAGTCGGTGATCAAGTCGAATCGCGAGGCACCTGCCAGCTCATCGAGCGCGCGTACGCAGTACTGACGAGTCAGCGGCTCGATGGCCTCCATCCGGCGCGGCGTGAAAACCCTTGACAGCACACGCCGATGAAGATCATGTAGCGGTGGGTCTTCGAAAAGGATTACGCCGGGCGGCACCTCGACACCACTCATGATGATGTCCATGGTCGTGCCCTTGCCTGACCGGTAGGTATCCCAGTTGTGCAGTTCACGCGCAACATCGTTGTACCGGCTCAGCGCATAGAAGTTGTACTTCTCGTTGTGGTAGAGCGGAGCCTCGTCCCGCATCCGCCGCCAGATCGGGTACGGGTTGTCATCGATGGCGAAGTCGAACGGGTCGTAATAGAGATCGGTGGCGTTCGCGCCGGTCGTCATGTCGGCCTCCTCTTCATTCGAATGCATAGCGCGGCAGGGTGTTCGGCAAGTCGAGCGAGCTCAGCAGCCCTGCCGGCGCTTCGACCACATAGCCGTTCTCAGCGGGGATGTCACAGGCCTACCTCTCGTTCACACCAAACTCGGCACGGACTCTAACCTAAATTTTGTTCCCCTCGCATATAATAGTGATTACTATTCTAAAGCGATCCGACAGTCGTACGCGATAGCTCTCGAGGAGTCGACATGGCAGAAGGTCAGCACCGCGTCGTGGTGTGGGCGACGGGCGGCATCGGATCGATCGCCATCCGCGCGATCCACCAGCGGCCCGACCTCGACCTGGTCGGGGTGTGGGTGCACTCGCAGGAGAAGAACGGCAAGGACGCCGGCGAACTGGCCAACGGCGAGCCGATCGGTCTGCAAGCCACCACCGATGCCGACGCGCTGATCGCGCTCAACCCCGACTGTGTCGTGTACGCGGCCAGCGGTCCCGAACGCGACGCCCTCGCGGTCCCCGACTACGTCCGACTGCTGCGCGCCGGAATCAACGTCGTGACGACGAGCACCACTCGATTGGTGAACCCGCACGCCTACGAGCCGGCCGAGTGGCGCGATCAATTGACCGTCGCCGCGAAAGAAGGCCAGGCGTCGCTGTACGCGTCGGGCATCGAACCCGGATTCGCCGCCGACTACCTGCCACTGGTGCTGACCACGCAGTCGTCGCGGATCGAGAAGATCCACGCGTATGAGATCGGCCTGTACGACGACTACGGCGTGCCCGACATCATGAGCGACGCAATGGGTTTCGGTCGCCCGCTCGACTACCAACCGTGGATCGCTTTTCCCGGTGCCATCGCAGGAGAGTGGCAGGGACAGATACGGATGGTCGCCGAGGCGCTCGGTGTCGAGGTTCAAGAGGTGCGCGAGACGTTCGATCGCGCGGTGACGGATCGGACACTCGAGGTGGCGATGGGCACCGTCGAATCCGGCACCTGCGGCGCATTGCGGATGCAGGCGATCGGCGTGGTCGACGGCCGCGAAGCCATCGTCATCGAACACGTAACCCGGCTGGCGCCCGACGTCGCGCCCGACTGGCCCACGCTGCCAGGCGCGCTCGGCTACCGCGTCGTGATCACCGGCCAACCCGACATTGACTGCACCATGGCGGCCACGGTTCGCGACCGCAAGGCGGCGGGCATCGAGGGCATGACGTCTGGGGCGGGCGCGATGGTTGCCACCGCCATGCGGGTTGTCAACGCCGTGCCGTACGTCGTCGCGGCACCCGCCGGCTTACTCAGCTCGGTCGACCTGCCGTTGACGATCCCGCGGGGCGCGTTCGGCTGACTATTCGGGCAGTCGGAGCTCGGGCTTCTCGACCTCTTCGATGTTCACGTCCTTGAACGTGATGACCCGGACCTGCTTGACGAACCGGGCCGGTCGGTACATGTCCCACACCCAGGCATCGGCCAGCCTCAGCTCGAAGTAGACCTCGCCCTCGGAGTTGCGCGGCACCAACTCGACGCTGTTGGCCAGGTAGAACCGCCGCTCGGTCTCCACGACGTAGCTGAACTGACCGACGATGTCCTTGTATTCGCGGTAGAGCGAGAGCTCCATCTCGGTTTCATACTTCTCGAGATCTTCGGCACTCATCGGCTCAGCTGTCCTTCATATCGGCGACGCCATCGGCTCTTCGCGCAAGCGCTCATCGCAACTTCCAATTCTCCCCTACCCCAATTGGCTCTGCTGCTCGGGTTCGGTCTCCAGGGCGGATTCCGGCACGAGCTCACCCCCGACCGGCACCAGCCGGCGCACGTTGATGAACGAATATCGGTGCTGGCTGCAGGGCCCGAGCTGGGCCAGCGCCGCACTGTGGGCCGGGGTGCTGTAGCCCTTGTGCTCGGCGAACCCGTAGCCCGGATGTTCGGCCTCCATGTTGACCATCAACCGGTCGCGGCTGACCTTCGCAAGCACGCTGGCCGCCGCGATGCACGCCGCGGCCGCATCGCCGCCGACGACGGGAAGCGACGGGACCGGCAGGCCCGGCACCCGAAACCCGTCCGAAAGCACATAACCAGGCCGCACCGACAGACCGGCCACCGCCCGCCGCATGCCCTCGATGTTCGCGACATGCACGCCTCGCCGATCCACCTCGACGGACGGGATGAATACCACGTGATAGGCCAGCGCGTACCGGCGGATCAGCGGAAACAGCCGCTCGCGCTCCTTCTCGTTGAGCTTCTTGGAGTCGTCGAGCGCCGCAAGGCTCTCCAGCCGGTTCGGCCCGAGGACGCATGCCGCGACCACCAGCGGACCGGCGCACGCGCCGCGGCCGACCTCGTCGACGCCCGCCACCGGACCGAGTCCGCCGCGGTACAGCGCGGACTCCAGGGTGCGCAGGCCTGAGGACTTCCGGATCACAGTTCGCGGAGGCCATGTCGCCGGCAAGAGCAGCTCCCCCTGAGCTATTGAGTCTGCGGGTTCACCGCGTGGACTCCACCCCATCGCGACGGGGGCCAGGCGATGAACCGTGCTTTTCCAATCACATTGTCTACCGGCACCGTGCCAGGCGTCGGGTCACCCGTGCAGATCAGTCCCTGCTGCGCCTCGGCGGGCGTATTGCCGCAGTGCGCACGGGAATCCGCTGAGTGGGTGCGGTTGTCGCCCATCACCCAGAGCCGCCCATCGGGCACCTTCACCGGCCCGAACTCCGGACCCAGGCAGGGGTAGATCTTCGGGTCGGCCAACATCGTCGACGGATCCAGATACGGCTCGGTCAGTTTCTTGCCGTCCACCGTGAGCCCGGTGTCGGCGCGACACTGGACAGTCTGTCCGCCCGTCGCGATCACCCGTTTGACCAAGTCGTTCTCGTCGGGCGGCACGAAACCGATGAACGACAGCGTGTTCTGCACGAAGCGCACGGCGGTGTTCTTCGAGCGGATCGACTTGTAGCCGATGTTCCAATTGGGCGGGCCCTTGAACACGATCACGTCGCCGGGCTGCGGTGTGCCGAACCGGTAGGTGAGCTTGTCGACCATGATCCGGTCACCCGTGCAGCCCGTACAGCCGTGCAGCGTGGGCTCCATCGACTCCGACGGGATCAGATAAGGCCGCGCGACGAACGTCAACATCACGTAATAGAGCACCACCGCGATGGTGATCAGCAGCGCCGCTTCGCGCACCGCACCGCGCTTCTTGGGTTCTTCGACCTTTTCGTCGCTGACCGGGTCGGTCGCGTCGTCGGTGACCGAATCGGAGCCTTCGGGCGTTGGGTCGGAAGACGAATCCTGCGGGTCCGTGGAGTCGGTCACCGCATCAGAGTAGCCAGCGCGGTGCTTACCGCCGGGCTCGTCGGTTGCCAAGGATCAGACCTCGTCGATGCGCGAGATCAGCGCTTCTCCTTGATCTTGGCCTTCTTGCCGCGCAGTTCGCGCAGGTAGTACAGCTTTGCGCGGCGCACGTCGCCGCGGGTGACGACGTCGATGTGGTCGATGTTGGGCGAATGCACCGGGAAGGTCCGCTCGACGCCGACGCCATAGCTTTCCTTGCGCACGGTGAAGGTCTCACGGACGCCACCGCCCTGGCGGCGAAGGACGACACCCTTGAAAACCTGGATGCGCTCCTTGGAGCCCTCGATGACCTTGACGTGCACGTTAACGGTGTCGCCGGGGCCGAAGTCCGGGATGTCGTCGCGCAGCGACGTCTGATCGACGAAGTCCAGCGTGTTCATCGGTGACACTTCCTTGTCGTTGGCGACTGCGGGCGCCTACGTCACGATGTGACGGGTAGCCGAGCCGATCTGTTCGGGCGTTCAGGGCGTCTCGCAGCGGGCGGCCTAGGCCCGCGCGGACAACTGCTCAATTGTGCCAGACGTACTTCAATCTCTGAAATCGAGTGAAATCGCCGCCCGACGACGCGAGCCAGACCCTTCCGAAACGCGCTGGCGCTAAGCACGCGACGATGCGAGTCAACCGCTACGCTTGAGGCCACCGACAGGGCGGTTGGCAAACCTGATCCGGGATTGGGAAACGCAAAGGGAGGACCATGCGACGGCCGTCGCCGACACTGGTGAAGGCGACCGCTGCCGTCGCCATCCTGGCGCCCTTGCTGGCCGGCTGCGAAGCCAGGGTCTACGGCGACACCGACGCGCCCGCCGCGCCCCAGCTCACCGTTATCGCCCCGATGGGCACCAGGGCCCCGCTGCCCGAATCCCCGCCCGACGAGCCCGCGGCCACGTTCGCCGGCCTTGACGCCCGGGCCAAACAGGCGACGGCCGACGCCGCGAAGGCCGGTGCAGACGTAACCATCACGGTTCTCGACCGAAACACCGGGCAAATTGTCACCAACGGCAACAACAAACCAATGCCGATCGCCTCGGTGGTCAAGTTGTTCATCGCCGACGACCTGATGCTGCAGGAGGCGAAGGGACAGACCCAGCTGTCACCCGAGGATCGGCAGTCGTTTGACGCCATGCTGCGGTCGTCGGACGACAGCGCTGCGGAGGTCTTCTGGAATCGAAGCGGCGGAAGCGCGATCGTTTCGCGAGTCACCGGGCGGTACGGCTTGGGCGCGACAACCACCCCCTACGACGGTCGCTGGTACAACACGTTGAGCACGACCGGTGACCTCGTCCGGTACTACGACAAGCTGCTCGACGGCACCGGCGGGTTGCCGCAGGAGCGGGCAAACATCATCATGTCCAACCTGGCGGCTTCCACACCGCTGGCGATCGACGGCACCATGCCCGGCGGTGTGTATCCGCAGCGGTTCGGCATCCCCGAGGGGCTGTATTCGGAGCCGGTCGCCGTCAAGCAGGGCTGGTTCTGCTGCTGGAACGGCGGTAATTGGGTGCACCTGTCGACCGGCGTGATCGGACCGGACCGCCGCTACGTCGTGGCCATCGGCTCGATGCAGACCACCGATGCGGACACCGCCCGCGCCACCATCACCCAGGCCGTCAAGACGATGTTCCCTGGCGGCCGGATCTAGCCGCGATTTGTGTGCGTCTTGTTGCGCTCAGCGCTCTGAAACGCACACAAGTCGCCTTAATTGAGCAGGTCGGGGCGGCGCTCCCGCGTGCGTTGCAGCCCTTGTTCGTATCGCCACGACGCGATCTTCGCGTGGTCACCCGACAGCAGTATTTCGGGCACATCGAGTCCACGCCAGCTCGGCGGCCGAGTGTAGCTCGGCCCCTCCAGCAAGCCGTTGGAATGCGAATCGTCTTGGTGTGACGCAGGATTGCCGAGCACGTCGGGCAGCAGACGAACGATCGCCTCGATCATCACCAGCGTGGCTGATTCACCGCCCGGCAACACATAGTCGCCGATCGAGACTTCTTCGACGCGCATCCGGCGGGCCGCGTCGTCGACGACGCGCTGATCGATGCCTTCGTATCGCCCGCATGCGAACACCAAATGCTTCTCGCTGCTCCATCGCTGCGCGTCGGCCTGTCCGAACAGCCGGCCCGCAGGCGTAGGAACGATCAGAAGTGTTTCCTCCGAGCAGATTTCGTCGAGCGCCTCGCCCCACACCGGCGCCTTCATCACCATGCCCGGGCCGCCACCGTACGGCGAATCGTCGACCGATTTGTGGACGTCGTGGGTCCAGCGCCGCAGGTCGTGCACCGCAAGCTCGATGATGCCGGCTTCAATCGCCTTGCCCGGCAACGACTGTCGCAGCGGGTTCAGGTAGTCCGGAAATATCGTGATGACATCGATGTGCATCAGCCCAGCTCCAGCAGGCCGTCTGGCGGGTCGATCACGATCGTCTGGTCGGCGAGCGAGACCGACGTCACGATGGCGCTGACGAACGGCACCAACACCTCGCCCTCGTCGCTGCGTACTGACAGCAATTCGCCTGCGGCGGTGTGCAATACCTCTTCGACCGAGCCGACGACAGTGCCGGTTGCCGTCACGACCTGCAGCCCCTCGAGCTGATGGTCGTAGAACTCATCGGGGTCCTCGATCGGCGGCAGGTCCTGCGAGTCGACGAGAAAAAGCGTGCCCCGCAACGCGTCAGCGGCATTGCGGTCGGCAACGCCTTCCAGCCGCACCAGCAGTCGCCCGCCGTGTTCGCGAACGGAATCGATGACATATCGGCTTTCCGGGCCACCCCGAGATGGCCTGCCCCGCAGGGACGAACCGGGCGTGAACCGGATGTCCGGATCGTCGGTGCGGATCTCGACGACGACTTCGCCGGTGACGCCGTGCGCTTTGGCGACGCGCCCGACTACCAGGTCCATCGGGACACTACTGGTCGGTGTCCACCACGTCGACGCGGATGCCGCGGCCACCGATGCCTGCGACCAGCGTGCGCAACGCGGTTGCGGTGCGACCGCCGCGGCCGATGACCTTGCCGAGGTCGTCAGGGTGCACGTGCACCTCGACGGTGCGACCGCGCCGGCTTGTCACCATGTCGACCCGGACATCGTCCGGATTGTCCACGATGCCGCGGACCAGGTGCTCCACGGCGTCAACGACGACAGAGCTCATGGCCGCGGTCAGCTCTCGGTGTTCTCGGTGGCGCCGTCGACAGTGGCGTCCGCGCCCTCAGCGGCAGGCTCGGACTCGTCCTTGACCGGCGCGACTTCAGCCTCAGCGGGGGCCTCGGCGTCGGCCTTCTCGGCCTTCTTGGCGGGCGCCTTCTTCTTCTTGGGCGTGGTGGCCTCGGTGCTCGGGCCACCCTCCGCCTCGGCAAGCGCGGCGTTGAACAGGTCCAGCTTGGACGGCTTGGGCTCCTTGACCTTCAGCGTGCCCTCGGTGCCGGGCAGCCCCTTGAACTTCTGCCAGTCACCCGTGATCTTCAGCAGCTGCAACACGGGTTCGGTGGGCTGGGCGCCGACGCTGAGCCAGTACTGGGCGCGTTCCGAGTTGATCTCGATCAGGCTCGGCTCTTCCTTGGGGTGGTAGCGGCCGATGACCTCGATGGAGCGGCCGTCGCGGCGGGTGCGCGAGTCGGCGACAGCGATGCGGTACTGGGGATTGCGGATCTTGCCAAGCCGGGTGAGCTTGATCTTGACAGCCATGATGAAACGATCTCCTGTGGTTGCCACGCTGCAATTCGGCGATGCGGGCGGAATGCCCGGATCCGGTTTTGCCTTACGTGTGTGACCGCCGCACAGCCGTAGTCGTGCGCCAGACAGCCGCCCATTGTGCCAGAACAGGCGCTACCGGCGAAAATCGCGGTCAGTCGAGCTTTACAACTTCTACCCATAGTGTCACGCTTCGGCTATGGATGACGCCGCCGCGCTGATCGAGATCGAGGCGATCAAACAGTTGAAGGCCCGCTACTGCCGCTACCTCGACACCAAGGACTGGGCGGCGTGGCGTGGGATTTTCAGCGACGACTTCCTCAGCGACACCTCGCAGGCGGGCGGCAAGGTGATCCGCGGCGCCGACGATTTCGTCGCGTTCACCAGCAAGAGCCTCGGAAACCGGGCCACCGCCCATCAGGTGCACGCGCCCGAGATCGAGCTGACCTCGGCCACTACCGCCCGCGGCATCTGGGCCCTCGAGGACGTGGTCCGGCTGGCGCCAGGAGTGAACCTGCGCGGTTACGGCCACTACCACGAGAGCTACGAGAAAACCGACGGCCAGTGGCTGATCACCAGCTCCACGCTGACGCGGCTGCGCGAGGACATCTTCAACATGTTCATCTCCGTATACGTCTCTCCCCGCCTCCGGGATGTGATCGGGAAGGTCGCGCGCACAGCGATGCGTTGAACCGGGCATGCTGGAGCCATGACGTCCTTGCGCGAGCGGTTGTTGTCCGCGGTGGCCGGGCAACTCGGCCGCCCCCACGGCATCTTGAGCCCTTTTGTGGCGCGGGCGCTCAACCGGGGCAATGAGAAGGCGATCGTCGCTGCGGTGGACGCGGCGCAGGCTGCGCGCGGCGGCGTCGTGGCAGACATCGGTTTCGGGGGTGGCCTCGGACTACAACTGCTGTTGGACCGCGTGGGCAACGACGGCGTGGTGCACGGCATCGAGATTGCCGACGACATGTTGAGCAGGGCCAAAGCTAAGTTCGGCAGCGACCGCCGACTGCGGTTGGCGCGTGGCTCGCTGACCGAACTGCCGTTGGACGACGGCACGGTCGACGCGCTGATCACCGTCAACACGGTGTACTTCATCTCCGAGCTCGACGGCGCCTGCCGCGAATTCGCGCGCGTGCTGCGGCCGGGTGGGCGCGCGGTGATCGGCATCGGCGATCCGGACGTGATGGCGCGGCTGCCGTTCGCGAAGCACGGCTTCACGATCAGGCCAGTCGGCGAAATTGCTGCGGCACTGCAGAATTCGGGCTTGCAAGTGGAGCAACGACGGATTGAGGACAAGCCGATACCGCGTTACCTGCTCATCGGCACACGCGGCTGACTCACACCACCTTGTCGAAGCACTTCTCTTCGACGCGACGAGTCATGCGCCAGCCCTCTGGTGTGCGCGCGAACTCGTCGACGTACCACAGCCCGCAGAACATGACCTGATTCGTGTCGCCTTCGAACACCATCGGGTTGAAGCAGAACGTCCGTGACGACGCGGTGTCGCCGGAGATGCGGACATCGAAGTTGCCCAGCATGTGTGCGTGGCTCCGGAAGATCTTCGGCAGGGTGTCCGCCAGCCACGCCTTGACGTCCGGGAAGCGGCCGTCGATGCCGCCCATGGCCCGGTAGTCGATGTAGGCGTCCGCGGTGAACACCCGGTCCAGATCGTCGAATCGTCGAGAGTCGATCGCCGTCGAGTAGTCGATCAGCAACTGCTGGATTTCGAACCGGTCGGAGATCTCTTCCAGGCTCAACATGAGTCGATTGAACACGATCAGGCGCCGCGGTTAGGCTGCAGACCCCATGGGGAGGTTCTTCGCGGTCATCACCGCATGCCTGAGTCTGATCCTGCTGTCCGTGTCGCCGCTCGCGGCCGCCGATCCGGATATCCAACCCGTCGGCAGCGTGCCGATTCCCGACGGGCCCGCTCCCGCGTGGATCATCGCCGACATGGATACCGGCCAGGTGCTGGCCGGCCGCGACATGGACGTCGCCCACCCACCCGCCAGCACGATCAAGACGCTGCTGGCGCTCACCGCACTGGACGAGCTGCCCAGCCTCGACGCGACGGTCGTCGGCACCGAGGCCGACACCCACGTCGAATGCAACTGCGCGGGTATCAAACCGGGCCGTGTGTACACCGCGCGCCAGCTGCTTGACGCCGTGCTGCTGGCGTCCGGCAACGACGCCGCCAATGCGCTCGCCGACATGATCGGCGGCTACGACACCGCAGTCGCGAAGATGAACGCCAAGGCCGCGTCCATCGGCGCGGTGAACACGCACGCGTCGACGCCGTCGGGGCTGGACGGGCCGGGCGGCTCGGGATTCACCACGCCGCGGGATCTGGCGATCATCTTCCGCGCCGCGATGGCCAATCCGACCTTCGCCCAGATCACGTCGCAGCCGGTGGCCATGTTCCCCTCTGATACCGGCGACAAGCCGCTGGTGAACGAGGACGAACTGCTGCATCGCTACCCCGGAACCATCGGCGGCAAGACCGGCTTCACCGACGCGGCAAAGAAGACGTTCGTCGCGGCGGCCGACCGTGGCGGGCGTCGATTGGTGATCGCGATGATGTACGGACTGATCAAAGAGGGCGGCCCGACGTACTGGGATCAGGCCGCGGCGCTGCTGGACTGGGGCTTCGCCCAGGACGGCGGGGCCGGCGTCGGCACGCTTTAAGTTGCGCAATCGCAACTGATCCGAGATCTCGTCGGCTACCGCGCTGACTAGGCTCGGCGGCCGTGCGAAAGTTATTGGCCGCGTTGAGCATCACGCTGTCTGCGGCCGTAATGGTCGCGCCTCCAGTGTGGGCCGAGCCGGCCATCCAGCCAGCGGGCGCGGTGGATCTGCCCCAGGGACCTGCGCAGGCCTGGCTGCTCGCCGATCTCGACAATGGCCGAATCCTGGCCTCCCGCAATCCATATGAGCCGCACGCGCCCGCCAGCACCATCAAGGCTTTACTCGCGATGGTGGTGCTGGACCAGCTTCCGCTCACCGCCGTGATCACCGCGACACCCGCGAACACCGATGTCGAGTGTTCATGCGTCGGGGTCAAAGACGGCCGGTCGTACACGGTGCGTCAACTGCTGGACGGGCTGATGCTGGTGTCGGGCAACGATGCGGCCAACACCCTGGCCGAGGGACTCGGCGGCTATCAGGCTGCCGTCGCGAAGATGAACGCCAAGGCCGCAGCGCTCGGCGCACGCAACACGCACGCCTCCTCACCGTCGGGTCTGGACGGCCCAGGGATGGAGTCGGTCACGACGCCTGCCGACCTCGCGGCGATCTACCGTGCGGCGCTTCGCTATCCGGCGTTCGCCGCGATCGTGCGGCAGCCGTCCTCGCTGTTCCCCACCGACGACGGACCCAAGAAGATCATCAACCAGAACGAACTCCTGTCGCGCTATCCCGGCACGCTGGTCGGTAAGACCGGCTACACCGACCTGGCGCAGAAAACCTTCGTCGGCGCCGCGCAACGCAATGGCCACAACCTCGTCGTCGTGCAGATGTACGGCTCGGGCGACATGTACGACCAGGCGATCGGCCTGCTGGATTGGGGCTTCAGCCAATACCGCTGAGAGACTGGTGAGGCGCTAGAAAACGCGGCCGCGCAAGATGATTCGTGCCGGGTTGGTCAGCACGTCGACGCCCGACCGCGGATCGTCGGCGTAACAAACCAGATCGGCCGATGCCCCGTGTTCCAGCCCGGGTCGCCCCAACCACTCGCGCGCGGTCCAACTGGCCGCGCCGAGCGCTTCGGTCGGGCTCATGCCGATGCCCTTGAGCGCCTCGATTTCGTCGGCGATCCGGCCGTGCGCGACCGTGCTGCCCGCATCCGTGCCGGCGAAGATCGGAATGCCCGCTTCGTGCGCGGCACCGATGCGTGGATAGCAGGTGGCGTAGAGATCGCGCATGTGCCTGGCGTAGGCCGGGTACTTCTCGGCCGCCGCGGCGATGCCGGGGAAGTTCTCGATGTTGATCAGCGTCGGCACCAGCGCGGTGCCGTGTTCGACCATCAACTCGATGGTGTCGTCGGTGAGCCCGGTGCCGTGCTCGATGCAGTCGATGCCTGCGTTGATCAGACCCGGCAGCGCATCCTCGCTGAACACGTGCGCGGTGACTCGCGCGCCGTTGGCGTGCGCGGCGTCGATCGCCTGCTTCAGAATCTCGTCGGACCACAGCGGCGCCAGGTCGCCGGTGTCCCGGTCGATCCAGTCTCCGACCAGCTTGATCCAGCCGTCGCCCCAACGCGCCTGGTCGGCCACGGCGTCGGGCAGTTGTGACTCGTCCTCCAATTCGAGGGCGAAGCCGCGCTGATAGCGCTTGGGCTTGGCCAGATGCCGCCCCGCCCGGATGATGCGGGGCAGGTCGTCGCGGTCGTCGAAGCTGCGGGTATCGGTCGGCGAGCCGGCGTCGCGCAGCAGCAACGCACCCGCGTCGCGCTCGGTCTCGGCCTGCGCGATCGCTTCCTCTATTTCCACGACGCCGTGCTGGCCGAGCCCGACATGGCAATGCGCGTCGACGAGGCCGGGCACGATCCAGCCGCCATACCCATCAGCACCGAACACGGTCTCCGCATCGGCCACCGGTTCGGCGCTCAACACCCCGTTGACAATCCACCACTCGATCGGCTCGCCGTCCGGCAAGCCACGGCCGCGGACGTGAAGCGCGGGGTGAGCGACCACTAGTTCTTGGGGAACTTCAGCTTCGACAAGTCGATGTCCGCTAGGCCCGGCGGCAGCTCGTCGAGGCCCTTCGGCATGTTGGACAGGTCGGGGAATCCGGCTGGCAACCCACCCGCGGCGAGCGGATTGCGCACCTTCGGCGGTGTCGGTCCCCTACCCTTCTTCTTGCCGGCCTGCTTGTTCTTGCCCTTCCCGCCCTTGCGCGCAGAACCCTTGCGGCCGAACGGCATTCCCATCTGGCCGGCCATCTGCGACATCATCTTCCTGGCTTCGAAGAAGCGGTCGACAAGCTGGTTGACCTCCGAAACCGTGACGCCGGAGCCGTTGGCGATGCGCTGCCGCCGCGAGGCGTTGATGATCTTCGGGTCGGCCCGCTCTGCGGGCGTCATACCGCGGATGATCGCCTGCACCCGGTCGAGCTGGCTGTCGTCGACGGCGGCCAGCGCATCTTTCATCTGACCCGCGCCGGGCAGCATGCCGAGCAGGTTGCCGATCGGGCCCATCTTGCGGATGGCCAGCATCTGCTCGAGGAAGTCCTCGAGCGTCAGCTCGCCGGAGCCGATCTTGGCGGCGGCCTCCTCGGCCTTCTGCGCGTCGAAATGCTGCTCGGCCTGCTCGATGAGCGTGAGCACATCGCCCATGCCAAGGATCCGGCTGGCCATGCGGTCGGGGTGAAAGACGTCGAAGTCCTCGAGCTTCTCGCCCGCGGACGCGAACAGGATCGGCACCCCGGTGATCTCGCGGACCGACAGCGCGGCGCCACCGCGGGCGTCGCCGTCGAGCTTGGTCAGCACCACGCCGGTGAACCCGACGCCCTCACGGAAGGCTTGGGCCGTGGTCACGGCGTCCTGGCCGATCATGGCGTCGAGCACGAAGATGACTTCGTCGGGGTTGACGGCCTCGCGGATCGCCGCCGCCTGGCCCATCAGCTCGTCGTCGATGCCGAGCCGGCCGGCGGTGTCGACGATAACCACGTCGTAGTGCTTGGCTTTGGCCTCGGCCAGGCCCGCTGCGGCGACCGCGACCGGATCGCCGTTGCCCGCCTGCTCCGAACCTTCGGTCGACACGCCAGGGTGCGGCGCGAACACAGCCACGCCCGCGCGCTCACCGACAATCTGCAGCTGGTTGACGGCGCCTGGCCGCTGCAGGTCGCATGCGACCAGAAGCGGCGTATGTCCTTGGTCGCGAAGCCATTTCGCGAGCTTGCCTGCCAGCGTCGTCTTACCGGAGCCCTGCAGACCGGCGAGCATGATCACGGTCGGCGGGGTCTTGGCGAACGCCAGCCTGCGGGTTTCCCCGCCGAGGATTGCGATCAGTTCGTCGTTGACGATCTTGACGACCTGCTGGGCAGGGTTCAGCGCACCGGAGACCTCGGCGCCCTTGGCGCGGTCCTTGATGCGGGCGACGAACGAGCGCACCACGGGCAGCGAGACGTCGGCTTCGAGCAGCGCCAGCCGGATCTCCCGGGTGGTGGCGTCGATGTCGGCGTCAGTCAGCCGCCCCTTGCCGCGGAGTCCCTGCAGGGCACCGGTCAACCGGTCGGACAGCGATTCAAACACGCCGACCAGCCTAGCTGGCTTCAGATACCGGTTTCGCGGGCGCTGGCGCAGGCAGCACGGCGTACAGATCGCGCTCCAAGGCGTCACGCACCGAGCGATCCCCCGTCGCGAGCGTCGGCACCAGAATCCCGAACACGTCGACCACCGACGATCCCAGCGTGGTGACCTTCGCCCATGCGATGTCCACACCATCACGTTCGAATACCACCGTCAGCCTGGCCAGCAGGCCGGGGCGGTCGGTCGCGCGGATCTGGACGACCAGCTCGCCTGGCTCGGTGCCGTCGGTCCACAGGATCCTCGGCGGCGCAGGCACGTGGTTGATCGGCACCGCGTCGGGCACCTCACCCGCTCGCCTGCTGCCGTGCTGGGCGGCGTCGCCGTCGCGCTTGTCCAATGACGACATCACATCGAGTTCGCCCTCCAACGCGAGGATGAACTGCTGCCGCAACAGCTCCGCCGCGGGCGGCGAACCGAAGTGCGGTGACACGACGAACGTGTTGATCGCCGAACCCTGATGGCCGTTCACCGAAGCCGAATGCACCCGAAGCGAATTGAGCGCCAGCACACCGGCGGCCTTTGACAGCAGGCCGCGCCGGTCGGGGGCGATCATCGTCACGTTGTAGATGTGCGGGCTGTCCCCTGGCGTCATGTCGACGTGCACGCCGACATCAGACGCCAACGAAAGGTAGTGCGGGTCAACGGGATCAGGCTTGGGCAGTGTCTCACCTGCCATCACCAACCGGCAGCGGCGGACCAGATCGCCTATCAGTGACGACTTCCAGTCGCCCCACACGCCGGGGCCGGTGGCTAGTGAATCCGCCTCAGCCAGTACCTGCAGCAGCTCAAGCAGAACCGGGTCGCCGTCGAGCGCGTCGACCACCATGGCAATGACCTTCGGGTCCTGCAGGTCGCGTCGCGTGGCGGTGTGCGGCAGTAGCAGGTGGTGGCGCACCACCTTCGACAGCAGCTCGACGTCCGACGGCCACAGCCCCAGCCGGGTGCCGATCTGCGTGGCCAACTCGGCACCGATCACGCTGTGGTCCCCTCCGCGCCCCTTGCCGATGTCATGACAGAGCGCGCCGAGCACAAGCAGGTCGGGCCGCGATACGCGGGTGGTGAATGCGCTTGCCCGCGAGACGGTTTCGACGAGGTGGCGGTCGACGGTCCAGATGTGCACCACGTCGCGCGGCGGAAGGTCGCGCACCGCACCCCACTCGGGAAACAGCCTGCCCCACAATCCGGTGCGGTCGAGCGCCTCGATGGTGGCCACCGCCGCCGGCCCGGCGGCCAGCATCACCAGCAGGTCCTTGAGCGCCTGACGTGGCCACGGCGTGCGCAGTTCGGGAGCGGACTCGGTGAGGCGGGCGAGCGTTGACGCCGCGATCGGCAATCCGGTGGTGGCCGAGGCGGCCGCGACCCGCAGGATCAACCCTGGGTCGCGTTCGGGACGCGCGTCGCGCGCCAGAATCACTTCGCCGTTGAACTCGATGACGCCCTCGTCGAGCGGCCTGCGGGCGGGACGCTTGAAGGCCGCCAAGCCGCGGCGGGGCAACGCATTTGCGGCAGTGCGCAGTCCGGCGTCGACGTAGTAACTGACGGTGCGCGCGGCGTCAGAAAGCGTACGCGCCAAGTCGAATCGGTCGCCGATGTGCAATGCGGCGCCGATCTCGTCGGCGTGCTGGGCCAGCAGCAGTTCCCTTCCTCGTCCGGACACGCGGTGCAGTTCGGTGCGGACGTTGAGCAGCGCAAGATGCGCCTCGCCAAGAGTGCCGATCGGCGAGGCGAGCGAGCGGCTGGGATAGACGTCGGCGAGTTGAGCGATCGCAAGTGCATTGAGCAACTGCACATCGCGCAGCCCGCCGCGACCGCATTTCAGATCGGGTTCGGCCCGGTGGGCGATTTGACCGCTGCGGTCCCACCGCTGCTGGGTGTGCGCGACGAGTTCGTCGAACCGCGAGGCGATTCCGGTGCGCCACTGTCGTCGTGCTCCGCTGATCAACAACGACGACAGATCGGAGTCGCCCGCAATGTGTCGCGCCTCGAGCATCGCCAAGCCCGCCGAGATGTCCTCACCGGCGACCTTCAGGGCCTCGGGCACGGTGCGAACGCTGTGATCGATGCGAATGTTGGCGTCCCAGAACGGATACCACAGCAATTCGGCGACTTGGGCGACGACGTCGCGGGGCATGTTGTCATGCAGCAGGGTCAGGTCGAGGTCCGAGTACGGCAGCAACTCGCCCCGGCCCAGGCCGCCGGTGGCGACGATGGCGAATCCACTGGTGGCGGTGACGCCGATCTCGGTGGCCTTGGTGGTGAGCCAGAAATCATGCAAGTCGAGCAGTGCATCGCGAAGCGCGGCCGAATCCAATTGCCGCGCACCGCCCGCGAGCAGCTTTTCGCAAGCGGCCACCAAATCCGTTGCGGGACGCGGAGACGAGCCCGCCGCCGGAGCTTCCCATCGGGAAGCGCCGGCGGCGGCCTTCTGTTCCTCGCGCAAGCGCTCGTCAGCGGAATCTGGTGTCTGCTCTGTCATTTCGAGTCCTCCCCCGGCCTTTACCTGTAGACGCTCACGGTGCACGCCGGGAGACGACGTTGCATTTCAGATGCGGCTCAGAGGGCGTCGGCCCCCCGCTCTCCGGTGCGTACCCGGACCACGGTGTCGACGGGGCTGACCCACACCTTGCCGTCGCCGATCTTTCCGGTACGAGCAGCCTGGACAATGACATCCACCACCTTGTCGACGGCGGAGTCATCGACCACAACCTCTACCCGGACCTTCGGCACGAAGTCGACCGAATATTCAGCGCCGCGGTACACCTCGGTGTGACCCTTCTGGCGGCCGTAGCCCTGCACCTCGCTGACGGTCATGCCGAGAATACCCGTCTGTTCGAGGCCGGTCTTGACGTCCTCGAGCGTGAACGGCTTGACGATCGCAGTAATCAGCTTCATATTCCCTTATCCCTCCGCGCCGGAACGCGCCAGCACTGAGCTACCACCCACTGGCACGAAATCGTAACCAGTCTCGGCGTGTTCGGCTTCGTCAATGCCGCTGACCTCATCCTCTTCACCCAGGCGCAAGCCAATCGTGTACTTCAGGATCAACGCCAAGATAGTCGTAACAATGAACGAGTATGCGAGAACCGCGAACGCACCGACCGCCTGACGCCACAGTTGATCCAATGAGTGGTCGCCGTAGAACAGGCCGGCGACTTTGGCGGGTGCCTCCGGGGTGGCGAGGAAACCGATCAGCAATGTGCCCGTGAGACCACCGATCATGTGCACCCCGACCACGTCGAGGGCGTCGTCGTAGCCGAACTTGAACTTCAGCCCGGTGGCCAGCGCGCAGATCGCGCCGCCCAGGAGACCGACGATCAGCGCGCCCAGGACGTTGACCGACGAGCAGGACGGTGTGATCGCAACGAGGCCCGCGACGATGCCGGATGCGGCACCCAGCGAGGTCGCCTTCCCATCGCGGATTCTCTCGACGAGCAGCCAGGCGAGCATCGCGGTACCGGTGGCCACGGTGGTGGTCACGAACGTCGACGCGGCGATACCGCCGGAACTGAGCGCCGATCCGGCGTTGAAGCCGTACCAACCGAACCACAGCAGGCCGGCTCCGAGCATCACGAACGGCAGGTTGTGCGGCCGCATCGGCGTTCCCGGCCAGCCCTTGCGCTTGCCGAGAACGAGGGCCAATGCCAAGCCGGCGGCACCCGAGTTGATATGCACCGCGGTACCACCCGCGAAGTCGATTGCCTTGAGCTTGTTGGCAATCCAGCCACCGGTCTCACCGGTGAAGCCGTCGAACGCGAACACCCAGTGTGCGACCGGGAAGTAGACGAACGTCGCCCACAGGCCCGCGAAGACAAGCCAGGAGCCGAACTTCAGGCGGTCGGCTACCGCACCCGAAACCAGGGCAACCGTGATGATCGCGAACATCAGCTGGAACATCACGAACACAAGCTGCGGGATGGTGCCCGCCAGCGGGATGTGCACCGCATCGACAGCGGCAGTCCCGGTGGCGGGGTCCGCAGCAACCGCGGCGGTCGCGTTACCGGCGATCAGCCCCTTCAGTCCGAAGTACTGCGTCGGATCGCCGACGAAGTCGAATTTGTCGTTGCCGAAGGACAGCGAGTAGCCGTACAGCACCCACAACACGGTCACGACGCCCATGGCGCTGATGCTCATCATCAGCATGTTGAGCACGCCCTTGGCGCGAACCATGCCGCCATAGAAGAACGCCAGGCCTGGCGTCATCAGCAAGACAAGCGCTGAGCTTGCCAGCATCCATGCCGTATCCCCGGTGTCGGGGATGCCCATTATTGGAAAGCCATCCACTCGCAGTTTCCTCCTTCAACATGCCACGGCCGCAGCTTTTTACGTCCGTTGACCTGTTGCAAGACAATGCTGAGTGGTTGTTTCGTCTAAGACGCTGCGGTGTTTCGCTCGTGTGAACGGATACGCAGACGACGTTTCGACGGTGTTACATCACGCGTTTCTTGACGACGCTTTGTTACCCGAGCAGCGCATCGACGAACGCCGCGGGCTCAAACGGGGCGAGATCGTCGGGGCCTTCACCGAGACCGACGAGCTTGACCGGAACACCCAACTCCTGCTGCACGCGGAAGACGATCCCACCCTTTGCCGTGCCGTCGAGTTTGGTCAGCGCCACCCCGGTGATGTCGACGACTTCGGCAAACACGCGCGCCTGGGGCAAGCCGTTTTGCCCGATCGTGGCATCGAGCACCAGCAGCACCTCGTCGACCTCGGCGCGCTTACTCACCACCCTTTTGACCTTGCCGAGCTCATCCATCAGGCCCGTCTTGGTGTGCAGGCGGCCCGCGGTATCGATGACGACGACGTCGGCGCCTGATTCGATGCCCTTGTCGACGGCATCGAACGCGACCGATGCGGGATCGGCCCCCTCGGCACCCCGGACCACCTCCGCGCCCACTCGCGATGCCCAGGTCTGCAGCTGGTCGGCCGCGGCGGCGCGGAAGGTGTCAGCGGCGCCGAGCACCACGCGTCGGCCGTCTGCGACCAGCACGCGGGCCAGCTTGCCGACCGTCGTCGTCTTGCCGGTCCCGTTGACGCCGACAACCAGCAGCACGGACGGCTTGGCGTCATGCGGCAGCGCTTTGATCGAACGGTCGAGGTCGGGCCGCAGCTCTTCGATGAGCACCTCGCGGAGGACGGCCCGGGCATCGGCCTCGGTGCGCACGCGACTGCTGGCCATCCGCGACCGCAGCGCGGTGACCACCGACTCGGTGACGACGGGACCGAGGTCGGCGATCAACAGGGTGTCCTCGACGGCTTCCCAGGATTCCTCGTCGAGGTCGCCGCCGCCGAGCAGGCCGAGCATGCCGCGGCCGAGCGTGTTCTGCGATTTGGCCAGTCGGCCGCGCAGTCGATCGAGGCGGCCCTCTGCTGGTTCGATCGCTTCGATGGCCGGCGCCGCAGGCTCGGCGGCTGCGGCGGGCGCCGGCTCGGGAGTGGGCGGAGCCACCGGTGCCTCGGGAGCCTCGGGCAGCTGAATGTCGGCGATGGGACGTTTCGGCGCGTCCCGTGGAACGGTGGCATCATCGCCGACGGCGGGCAGCCCGCTGGTGTCTATGCGTTCGACCGGCTCCGCAGGCGCTGACTTGGTGAAAGTGATGCCCGAAGACGCGGTATATCCGCCGGAGCGGTCGATCGGAGTGGCAGTGTCGGGAGAAGACAGGTTGATCCGTCGACGCCGGTATCGCACCAGCCCGACGACCAGCGCAACCACGACCAGAACGGCAACGACCGCGATTGCGATCCACAGAGCATCCGACACGACGCCATTGTCTCAGGGGGGTTAGGCGGTGACTCTCGACCCCGGGGGCATGGAAACGCGCAAACAGCGCCACATTGACGTGTGCCTGTCGGACGCGGTCGATTATCAGACCGTCACCACCGGGCTGGAGCGCTACCGGTTGCCGTACAACGCGCTGACCCAGACAGATCTGGGCAGCGTCGACCTGAGCACGAATTTTCTCGGTGCGAGGCTACGGGCACCCGTGTTGATCGGCGCGATGACCGGCGGCGCCGAGCTGTCGGCCACGATCAATCGCAATCTGGGCGCGGCCGCTCAGCAGCTCGGCATCGGCATGATGCTCGGCTCGCAGCGCATCATGCTCGACAACGGCATCGCGTCCACGTCGTTCACTGTTCGCGATGTGGCGCCCGACGCACTGTTGATCGGCAACATCGGGCTGGCCCAACTCAACGAGGTCGTGGTCGCCGACGTGGTCAAGCTGCTCGATGCCGTCGGCGCCAATGCCCTTGCGGTGCATACCAATCCGCTGCAGGAAGCGATGCAGCACGAGGGCGACACAGACTTCTCCGGCTCGATTGCCCGCTTGCGCGATATCGCGAGATCGATCGACTATCCGGTGATCCTGAAGGAAGTCGGACACGGCATCGGCGCGGCCGCGGCAGCGGAGTTGGTCGACTGTCCGATCGCCGCCGTCGACGTGGCAGGCGCGGGTGGCACCTCATGGGCGCGGGTCGAGCAGTTCGTGCGGTTCGGCGAGATCCGCTACCCGGCGCTTGCCGAGTGGGGCATCCCGACAGCGGAGGCGCTGCTGGAAGTGCAGCACACACTGCCCGATGTGCCGATCATTGCGTCGGGCGGCATTCGCACCGGCATGGATGCGGCCAAGGCATTGGCGATGGGCGCCGACGCCGTGGCGGTAGCGCGCCCCCTGCTGGCACCTGCGATCGAATCGCCTGCCGCCGTTGTGGATTGGCTGCAGCGGTTCATCGGCGAGCTGCGGGTGTGCCTGCACGGCTGCGGTGCGACCAACCTGGTGGCGTTGCGGCGTCGCGGCGTCACCAAGATCGGTTAGTTGGCGGCGGCGCCGACCAATTCCTGGCCGCGCATGCGCTGCGAGATCACCTGCGTGATGCCGTCATCGCGCATCGTGACGCCGTAGAGCGCGTCGGCGACCTCCATCGTCGGCTTCTGGTGCGTGATCACGATCAGCTGCGACTGCGATCGCAGCATTTCGAACAGCCCCAGCAGCCGGCGCAGGTTCACGTCGTCGAGCGCCGCCTCCACCTCGTCCATCACATAGAAGGGAGACGGCCGTGCGCGGAAGATGGCCACCAGCATCGCCACTGCGGTCAACGACTTCTCGCCACCGGAGAGCAGCGACAGCCGCTTGATCTTCTTGCCCGGGGGCCGCGCCTCGACCTCGATGCCGGTGGTCAGCATGTCGTCGGGATCGGTGAGCACCAGCCGTCCCTCACCACCGGGGAACAGCGACGAGAACACGTCGCGGAATTCACGTTCCACGTCGGCGAAGGCCTCGGTGAACACCTGCAGGATGCGCTCGTCGACATCGGCGATGACGTCGAGCAGGTCTTTGCGGGCCGCCTTGACGTCCTCGAGCTGGGTGGACAGGAAGTTGTAACGCTCCTCGAGTGCTGCAAACTCTTCCAGCGCAAGCGGATTCACGCGACCGAGCTCGTTGAGCTCACGCTCGGCCTTCTTGGCGCGGCGCTCCTGGGTTGGCCGGTCGAACGGCAGCGGCGCCGGCATTGTGACCTGTTCGCCGCGTTCACGTGCCTGCTCGTACTCGGCCATCTCCGGCTCCGACGGCGGCAGTGCCACGTCGGGACCGTATTCGGCGATCAGGTCGGCGGTCGCCATCCCGAACTGTTCCAGGACGTGTTCCTCGAGCTGCTCGATGCGAAGTGCTGCTTGGGCTTTGGCGACCTCGTCACGGTGTAGCGAGTCGGTGATCGCGGTGATCTTGGCCGACAGTTCGTTGACTTCTTCGCGCGCCTTGGTCAGCGCCCCTGCGCGGTGCTGCCGTTCGGCGGCCACCTCGTCGCGGGAACGCGATGCCACGCCCACCGCTGCGCTCAGCCGCAGTGCCACCAGACGTCCGGACTCCGCCACCGCGGCCGCGACCGCCGCCGCATGTTCGCGTGCCTCCCGCGCCCGCTGGGCCCGCAACCTCGCCTCGCGTTCGGCCGCAGCCGCCCGTCGCAGCGAATCCGCCCGTCCGCGAACGGCATTCGCCCGCTCTTCGGCGGTACGCACGGCCAGCCGGGCCTCCACCTCGACGGCGCGCGCCTCTTCTGCGGCCGCCATCGACGCCTGGCGGTCGACGGGTTCGGACTCGAACGTCGGTTCCTGCTGGGCGTTGTGCAGCCTCTGCTCGAGTTGAGCCAGTTCCTCGACAGTCCTGTTGCGGCCGGCCTCGAGCTCGTTGCGCTGCTGGATGAGCCGCTGCCATTCGTCGTCGGCCGCCCGGGCATCCTGCCCGAGCCTGCCGAGTTGCTCGTAGATCGCCGAGATCGCCGCATCGGATTCGTTGAGCGCCGCGAGCGCCTGCTCCGCTGCGTCCTGGCGGGCCCCCTGCTCGACGAGGGCACCCGACAGCGCGGCGGACAGCTCGCTGGTCTGCCGTTCGGCGTCGGCCAACTCGGCGCGGGCCTTCTCGACCTCCGAAGTGATTTCCAAAGTGCTGGGCTTGCGGTCCGAACCGCCGCTGATCCAGCCGGCACCGACAAGGTCGCCGTCGGTGGTGACCGCCCGCAATTGCGGGCGCGAAGCGACGAGATCCAGCGCAGCGGACAGGTCCGAAACCACCGCGACGCCGGACAACATCGCCGTGATTGCGCCCTGCAGCCGGTGCGGCGCCTCGACGAGATCGACGGCCCAGGACGCGCCGTAGGGCAACGGATCATGTGGCACCGATTGGTGCGGCCAGTCGCTCAGCACGATGGCCGCACGGCCCCCGTCGGATTCCTTCAGCGCCCTGACGGCCGACCGGGCCGCGCCGAAGTTCTCCGCAGCCAACGCGTCCGCGGCAGCGCCCAGCACCGTCGCAACGGCTGCCTCATAGCCGGGCCGCACCTTCAGAAGGTCGGCGATGGAGCCGAAAAGCCCTGCGCCGCCGTGGTTTCGCTGCAGCCAGGCCGCGCCGTCCTTGCGATCGAGCCCGACCGACAGCGCCTCGATGCGTGCCCGCAGCGAGGCGACCTGACGTTCGGCGCCGCGCTCGGCGGCCTGTAGTTCGGCAACGCGCTCGTCGGCAAGGCGCAGCGCAGCCACCGTGCGGTCGTGGTGCTCGTCGAGGCCGACCTCGCCTTCGTCGAGCGCAGTCACGCGGCTCTGGACGGTTTCGAATTCGGCCTGCATCTGCTGGGCCTTGGCCGCGGCTTCGTCGATGCCGCCGGTGAGCCGGGCCACGGTCTCGTCGATGGACTCGACGCGGGTCCGCATCGTGTCGACCTGCCCCGCCAGCCGCGCGAGCCCTTCCCTACGGTCAGCCTCGGCGCGGGCAGCGGCCAGGTGGGCGCGTTCGGCCTCGGCCGCAGCGCGCTCGCACTCCGTCAACTCGGCGCGCGCGGACTCCAACCTGGCGCGGGATTCTTCTAGTTCGGCGAGCAGCTGCCGCTCCTGCTCAGCCATCTCTTCTGCTTGCGCCTCAAGGGTTTCCGGGTCCGGACCGGTGGATGCCTCGGGCTCGGCGTCGAGGTACTGTGCCCGCTCGCTCGCAATGCGCACTGTCGCGCTGACGCGTTCGGCGAGCGCCGACAGCCGAAACCACGTCTGCTGCGCGGCATCAGCGCGCTCGCTCAGCGTATTGACCGCCGCCTCATGGGAATTCAGCTCGACGGTTTTGGCTTCGAGTCGGGCGGCGGCCTCGTCGTGCTCGCGGCGCAGGGTGGTCTCGGCCTGATCGGTGTTGTCGAACTCGGCCTTGCGCGTCACCAGGTCATCGGCGGCCAGTCGCAGCCTGGCGTCGCGCAGGTCGGCCTGGATGGTCTGGGCGCGACGGGCCATCTCGGCTTGGCGGCCCAGCGGCTTGAGCTGACGGCGCAGTTCGGTGGTCAGGTCGGTGAGCCGGGCGAGGTTCGATGACATCGCGTCGAGCTTGCGGACCGCTTTCTCTTTGCGCTTGCGGTGCTTGAGCACACCCGCGGCTTCCTCGATGAATGCCCGACGGTCCTCGGGCCGCGACTCGAGGATTTCAGACAGCTTGCCCTGACCGACGATGACGTGCATCTCACGCCCGATGCCTGAGTCGGAGAGCAACTCCTGCACATCCATCAAACGGCAACTGCTGCCGTTGATTTCGTATTCGCTTCCGCCGTCGCGGAACATCCGCCTGGTGATCGACACCTCGGAATACTCGATCGGCAGCGAGTTGTCGGAGTTGTCGATCGTCACCGTGACCTCGGCGCGGCCCAGCGGGGCCCGCGACGATGTGCCCGCGAAGATGACGTCTTCCATCTTGCCGCCGCGCAGGGTCTTGGCGCTGTGCTCACCCATCACCCAGGTGAGCGCGTCGACCACATTCGACTTGCCTGAGCCGTTGGGGCCGACGACGCAGGTGATGCCGGGCTCGAAACGCAGAGTCGTGGGTGCGGCAAAGGACTTGAAGCCCTTCAGCGTCAGACTCTTGAGGTGCACAACGCGCCACACTACCGTCGCAGAGGCTAACGTTCGGTGAACCCCGAAAGCGAGTCGCCCGGTTCTGACCAGTCCGCGATGACTTTGTCGACCTGACCCGGCGTGTTGCCGCTTTCTAGCAGTTCAAGCAGCTTTTCGCAGGCCTCGCGGGGGCCCTGCGCGACCACCTGGACGCGGCCATCGGGCCTGTTCGAGGCGTATCCGGCCAGGCCGAGCTCCAGCGCCCGGGAGCGTGTCCACCACCGGAAACCGACCCCCTGGACGTGGCCGTGCACCCAGGCGGTCAACCGGACGTCAGCTAACTCCTGCATCACTGACCTCAAACGTCACTTTGGTCCCAGACTTGAGCGTGCGCCCGACCGTGCACACCTGATCGATGGCCCGCTCGACGACCGTCAGCACCCGCGCCACCTCGTCGGCTGAGAGCCCGGACAGGTCGAGTTCCATGCGTTCTTCGAGCAGCGGGTAGCGCTCCTGCTCACGGTCGGCAGGCCCGGACACCTTGATCGTCGTCTGGTAGTCGTCGCCGAGCCTGCGCCGCAGCGGCGCGTCGCTGGCCATTCCGCTGCACGCCGCCAACGCGATCTTCATCAGTTCGCCCGGCGTGAAGACGCCGTCGACGTCCTCATTGCCGACGAGCACCTCGGCGCCGCGTGTGCTGCGGCCGGTGTAGCTGCGGACGCCGGTGCGCTCAACCCACAATTCGGTCATGACTCCTCTTCCTCGTGAGCGACCGCAAAATGCCACGCGTTGACGGCGTGTCCACGTACAAACACGGTCGCTCGCGGCAGTTTATTCCCGGGAAACCCGGGGCCGCGGTTGGCATTTCGGGCAGTAGAACGACGACCGGTTCATGAACTTGTCCCGCCGCATCACGGCGCCGCACCGCCGGCACGGCTCGCCCTCGCGGCCGTATGCGTCCAGGGACCGATCGAAATAGCCGGATTCACCGTTGACGTTGACATAGAGCGAGTCGAACGACGTGCCCCCCTGCCCGAGCGCGTCGGACATCACTTCGGCGGCGGCGTCGAGCAGCGCGCCCAGCTTCGCCCGCGACAACGACGACGCCAGCCGCGCGCCGTTGACGCGGGCCCGCCACAGCGCCTCGTCGGCGTAGATATTGCCGATGCCTGAAACGACGGTCTGATCCAGCAGCTGTCGCTTGATCTCAGAGTGCTTGCGCCGCAACACCGTAACGACGCCGTCGCGATTGAACGCAGGGTCCAGGGGGTCGCGGGCCAGATGCGCGACCGGCATCGGAACGTCGGTGCCGCCCACCGTGACCAGGTCGGCGAGCATCCAGCCCCCGAACGTGCGCTGGTCGACGAAGCTCAGCGCGGTGCCGTCGTCGAGCAGCGTCGCAATGCGCAAGTGGTTTTCGTTCGGCACCTCACCGAGCAACATCTGTCCGCTCATGCCGAGGTGCACCACCAACGCCGATCCGTCGTCCAGCGTGAGCCACATGTACTTGCCGCGCCGCCCGGTTCCGGTGATCTTCGCGTCAAGCAGTCGCGCCGTCAGGTCGGCGGGGCCTGCCTCGTGACGACGCACCGCGCGCGGATGATGCACCCGCACCGCGGTGATGGTTTTACCCGTCACATGGGCAGCCAATCCGCGCCGGACGACCTCGACTTCGGGTAGTTCAGGCATCTACGCCTGAGGCTGAGAGCGCGGTCCACGCCGCGGCGGCCGCCTTCAACTCGGCCTCCTTCTTCGTCCGTCCGACGCCCCTGCCGTACTCGACATCGGTGACCAGGACTGTCGCGGTGAACTCCTTGTCATGGTCGGGACCAGTGGACGTCACCACATACGACGGAGCACCCATGCCCCGCGACGCGGTCAACTCCTGCAGGCTGCTCTTCCAGTCCAGCCCTGCGCCCAGCGTCGGCGCGGTGTCCAGCAGCGAGGCGAACAGCCGCATGATCACCTCTCTGGCCACCGCGATGCCGTGCTCCAAATAGATTGCGCCCAACAAGGATTCGACACCGTCGGCCAGGATGCTGGACTTGTCGGCCCCGCCCGAGTGTTCCTCGCCCTTGCCGAGCAGAAGGTAGGCGCCGAGTCCGTCGTCGGACAGCTGCCTGCCGACATCTGCCAGCGCCTGGGTGTTGACGATGCTGGCGCGCAGTTTGGCCAAGTCGCCCTCGGAGCGGTCGGGGTGCCGGTGGTAGAGCTCTTCGGTGATGGTCAGCCCGAGCACCGCATCACCGAGAAACTCGAGGCGCTCGTTGGTCGGCAGCCCACCGTTCTCATAGGAATAGCTGCGGTGGGTGAGCGCCATGGTCAGCAGTTCTGGAGGCAGGTCGACGCCCAACGCCTTGAGCAGGGCCGCCCGATCCGTCACTGCTTGTCCTCGTCGAGGAAGCCCGAGAGCTTGGCCCACCGCGGATCGATCTGCTCGTGGTGGTGACCGGGCTCGGCGGTGGCCAGCGGCACCCCGCAGTTCGGGCACAACCCCGCGCAGTCGGGCCCGCACAGCGGTGAGAACGGCAGCGCGAGCCCGATCGCGTCGATGATCGGCTGCTCCAGGTCGACGGTATCGGGCTCACCCGATCCGCCGACCCGGCCGATCTCATCGGATTCGGTGGTCTCGTCGGTGGCGCTGTCGGGGTAGGCGAACAGCTCGGTCAGGTCGATCTCGACGTCACCGGTGACCGGGGTAAGGCAGCGGGCGCATTCGCCTGCCGTCGGCGCGGACACCGTCCCGCTGACCAGCACTCCCTCTGACACGGACTCGATCCGCAGGTCAAGCGTCAGCGGCGCGCCCGCCTCGACGCCGATCAGGTCCAGCCCGATCCGCGACGGGCTGGGCACCGTCTCGGTGAAGGTCATCATCGACCCTGGCCGCCGGCCAAGCCGGGAAATGTTGATAACGAGCGGCGATCGTGAGGCGCGGCGCGCCGCCGCGTTCGCATGCGTCGCCATGGATGTCGATTCTACGGCGACAGCGCCGAGCTACCGCGCCGCGTAGTCGTGGGTGCCCGCAGCGGTGCGCAGCTGGTGACGACCGCGGCCCACCGAGCGGATGGTTCCGTTGAGGAATTCCTCGAACTCGGCGAGCTTGCTGTCGACGTAGATGTCGCACTCTCCGCGCAGACGGTCGGCCTCGGCGTGCGCGGAGTCGATCAACCGGGTGGCCTCGGCCGTTGCGGTCTGCACGATCTCGGTCTGCGAGACCAGGCGCTGCTGTTCCTTGATGCCTTCCTGCACGGCCTTCTCGTAGGCCAGGTTGCCGTTCTCGATGAGCCGGTCGGCCTCGTTCTTCGCGCGCCCGGTGGTGGCCTCGTACTCCCGCTTGGCGGTTGCGGTGACGCGGGCCGCTTCCTCGCGGGCCTCGCCGACCATCCGCTCGCTGTGCTGACGAGCCTCGGCGACCATCCGGTCTGCCTGGGCCTTCGCGTCGGCCAGCAGCCGATCCGCTTCGGCGCGCGAGTGGTTGATCAGGGAGTCCGCCTCGGCGCTGGCCGTGGCCACCATCTGATCGGAGTGGTCCTTGGCTTCGCGCAGCATGCTGTCGCGCGCATCTAGGACGTCCTGAGCATCGTCGAGCTCGCCGGGGATGGCGTCCTTGATGTCGTCGATCAGCTCGAGGACATCACCGCGTGGGACCACGCAGCCGGCCGTCATCGGCACGCCGCGTGCTTCTTCGACAATCGCACCCAACTCGTCGAGCGCTTCAAAAACTCGGTACACGGCAACACCCTCCAGGCGTAGTTGACAGTTACTAGTGTGCCTGGTGTTACCGGTGTGACTCAGTTTCCGGGCCGGTGTGTCGTCGTTTGACCCTTTTGCTGTGTCCCGCGCTCCCCCAGGCCGCAACTCCCGCTTGAATTGCTTCGCTGACATTATGTCAACACGCCGGCAGCATCGGCCCTCGCCAGCTCGTAGCAAAATCGAAATCGCCCGCCACCGCGAGGTGGCGGGCGATTTCGCTTCAGCTCAGCACACTACGATGTGGCCTGCTTGATGAGGTCGCGGGCCCGGTCCAGCATCGAAGCGAACGGCCCGGCAGCAAAGTTCATCTTCGCCGACTCGACGCCAGGGTGCGGCCGGGTCGGAGCGATCGCCTCTGCAGCCTGAACGGCCTTGGCCATCCGCTCCCGGTCGTTGGCATCGAGCTCGCGAGCCAGCTTGGTGAACTCCTCGTTCTCCTCATGCTCGGCATGGTCGATCACCGCGTCGCGGAACTTCGACAACTCGTCGAGGAACTCTTTTGACGAAATGTCCATGCTCTCCAGCTTGGACAGCTGTTCCTTGGCCTCGTGCTCCTCCTTCAACCGGGCGTCCACGATCGTGTCGCCGTCGGCGACCTCGCGGCGGGCCCGTGGATGAACCACCATCTCCTCGGCGGTCTCGTGCACCGCGAGCAGCGTGCGCAGGTCGATGAAGGCTTTCTCGCGGGCCTTCGGATCGGAGGCCGAGAAGACCTCCTCGAACATGTCCTTGATCAGGTTGTGCTGGTCTTTGAGGAACTTGACGACATCATCGGTCGACTGGACGAATGTCTGAACCACGGCAATACACCTCCGCTGGTCGTGGGTTGGTCTAGGCGCTGACGGGCTGTACGCCAACCCCAGTCCTACCCACGCCGAGCGTCAATTAACCCTTCAGCTTTGCCTGCAGCCGCTCATTGACGGGCGCGGGCAGCAGTTCTGAGACGTCGCCACCGAGCGTTGCCACCTCTTTGGCCAGTGACGACGACACGAACGAGTACCGCGGCGTGGTCGCGACGAAAAACGTGTCGACGCCGGCGATGTGTTTGTTCATCTGTGCCATCTGCAGTTCGTACTCGAAGTCGGTGCCGGTGCGCAGACCCTTGACGATTGCGGTGAGCCCACGGGACTTCACGAAGTCGACGACCAGACCCTCCCCCGACTCCACGCGCAGATTCGGCAGATGCGTCGTCGACTCCTCGATCATCGCGATGCGCTCGTCGGGGGTGAACATGCCCTTCTTGTTGGGGTTGATCAGCACCGCGACAACGACCTCGTCGAACTGTGCGGCCGCGCGCTCGAGGATGTCCACGTGGCCGAGGGTGACCGGGTCGAACGATCCAGGGCACACGGCGCCACTCATGGTCGATGACGCTAGCAGGGCGGTTAGCGCGAGTGGGCCCCGCTCTTCAGCATTCCCACACTCACCCAGCCCCAATAGACCCGGTGGCGGGCGATCAGTCCGTCAAGGATCTCCATCACCTCGACGATGTCCATCTGGTCGCCCTCCGGCGTCTGGCGCGGATACTCCCAGACCAGTCGGCCGCCGTCGGTCAGAAAGCCGGCGCGGTGGCGACGACGCTTGGCCGGCTGGTGTTCGAAGACCTTGGACACGAAGCGCCGCAAGTCTTCTCGGCCCCGCACGATGCCGTCCTCGGTGCCCAGCAGGTGGCAAACCAACGGACTCTCCAATGTCGCGTCGGGCTGATAGAGCGCTAGCGCGGCGTCGACGTCTTTCGCGCCGAGAGCCGCGTCCCATGCGGTGAAGATGTGCTCGATCTGTTCGGTGCTTGCGTTCATGGGGTCGACGGTAGGTCCGCGATGTTTTGGTCTGGACCGAAGTGTGATTGTGCGATGGTGGCGGTATGGCGCAGCCACACGACACCGGCCGAGTTCTCGACCGGGATCTCGCACCTGTGGCGTCGTTGATCGGTGATCCGACGCGCATCGCGATTCTGTGTGCGCTGGCCGAGGGCCACTGCCTGCCCGCGGGCGAACTCGCCCATCGCGCCGGAGTGCATCCCGCCACCGCCACCGCTCATCTACGCCAACTGGTCGACGGCGGGCTGGTGACCGTGCGGGCCCAGGGCAGGCATCGGTATCACGAACTGGCCGGGCCACACGTGGCGGCCGTGATCGAAGCGCTGGCACAGCTGGCGCCGCCGACCCCGGTGCGTTCGCTGCGGACGGATCGTGCGGCCAGATCCCTCGCCGAAGCCAGGACGTGCTACGACCACATCGCGGGAAGGCGTGGGGTCGAACTGCGCGAGCGGCTGCTGGACGCCGACGCACTGCACATGGTCGACGGCCGCGATCACCGGCTGACCGCGCACGGGCACGATCTGATGAACGCTCTGGGAATCGATGCGGCACAACCGAATACGAAGCGGCGGGTGTTCGCCCGCGACTGCGTGGACTGGACGCAGCGCAGGCCCCATCTGGCAGGTGCGCTTCCTGCGCTCCTGACGCGTCGCTTTCTCGAACTGGGCTGGATCTCCCGCGGGACGGGACGCAGCTTGCGCGTTGCGCGCGACTACGACGATCGGGTCGACGCGTGGCTGGCGAGCTCGATGCGGGTGTCGCCGTAGCGGCGTGAGCGCCACGCTTCCCACCCGGCGGGCCAGGCCAGCTCCGGCCCTGATGTCCCGCGTTCCACGATCGCGACCGACCCGTCGCGCACCCAGCCGCCGTCGACCAGCGCGGTCAGCATCGCTTCGATCTCGGCGGCAGGGACCTCGTAGGGCGGGTCGGCGAACACCAGATCCACCGACCGGCCGGCGCGCCCAGACAGCACAGCGGCGACGGGTGCACGCCGCACGTCGGCCGCTACTCCCAGCGACGCGATGTTCTTGGCGATGACGGCCGCGGCGCGCTGATCGGATTCGACGAACACCGCCGACGTCGCGCCCCGCGACAGCGCCTCGAGACCGAGAGCGCCCGAACCCGCGTACAGGTCGAGCACCGAAGCGCCCGCGAAATCGACGCGTGACGCCAGCACATTGAACAGCGACTCCCGCACGCGATCGGTGGTCGGCCGAGTTCCGGTGCGCGGCACAGCGATTCGCCGCCCGCCGAACGCGCCGGCGACGATGCGGGTCAGCTGACCACCACCAGCAGGTCGCCGCCTTCGACCTGCGCGGTGGCCGATACGGCCACGCGGCTGACTTTGCCTGCTTTGGGGGCGGTGATCGCGGCCTCCATCTTCATGGCCTCGATGGTGGCGATGGTCTGTCCGGCCTCGACCTCATCGTCGGCGACGACGTTGACCGTGACGACGCCTGCGAACGGGGCTGCGACGTGGTCGGGGTTGGACCGCTCGGCCTTCTCGGCGGTCGGAATTTCGCTGGCGACGCTGCGATCCCGGACCACCACCGGGCGCAGTTGTCCGTTGAGGATGCACATCACCGTGCGCATTCCTCGTTCGTCTGGTTCGGAGACCGCTTCCAGCCCGATCAGCAACTCGACACCGCGTTCGAGCCTGACGCGGTGCTCTTCGCCACTGCGCAGCCCGTAGAAGAACTGGTTGGCGCTCAGACTCGAGGTGTCGCCGAAGGCTTCCCGGTGGGCCTCGAACTCCTTCGTCGGAGCAGGGAACAGCAGTCGGTTCAAGGCAGCCTGGCGGGTCTCGCCAGACTGCCCGAGCACTGCCTCGTCCTCCGGGGACAACTCTTGCTGGGCCTTGGCCGGCGGGCGCCCCGCAAGTGCCTTGGTGCGCAACGGTTCCGGCCAGCCGCCGGGCGGGTCGCCGAGCTCACCACGCAGGAAGCCGATCACCGAGTCGGGAATGTCGAACTTCGCTGGGTCCTCGGCGAATTCTTCGGCGGACACGCCGGCGCCGACCAATGCCAACGCCAGATCGCCGACCACCTTCGAAGACGGGGTCACCTTCACCAGCCGGCCCAAAATCCGGTCCGCGGCAGCGTAATTCGCCTCGATCTCCTCGAACCGGTCACCGAGGCCGAGCGCGATCGCCTGTTGACGCAGATTCGACAGCTGACCGCCGGGGATCTCGTGGTGATACACCCGACCCGTCGGTCCCGGAATCCCAGATTCGAAGGGCGCGTACACCTTTCGCAGCGCCTCCCAGTACGGCTCCAGGTCGCACACCGCCGACAGCGACAACCCGGTGTCGTACTCGGTGTGCGCGGCCGCCGCGACGATGGAGGACAACGCGGGCTGACTGGTGGTGCCCGCCAGCGGCGCCGACGCCCCGTCGACGGCGTTGGCGCCGGCCTGCCAGGCCGCCAGATAGGTGGCCAACTGCCCGCCCGGGGTGTCGTGGGTGTGCACATGCACCGGCAGGTCGAACCGGCTGCGCAAGGCCGACACCAATTGGGTGGCGGCCTGTGGGCGCAACAGCCCGGCCATATCCTTGATCGCCAGCACGTGTGCGCCTGCGTCGACGATCTGCTCGGCGAGCTTGAGGTAGTAGTCCAGCGTGTAGAGGTTCTCGTTCGGGTCCGAAAGATCTCCGGTGTAGCTCATCGCGACTTCGGCCACCGCCGTACCGGTTTCGCGTACCGCGTCGATGGCAGGCCGCATCGAGTCGACGTTGTTGAGCGCGTCGAAGATGCGGTAGATGTCGATGCCGGTCGCCGTCGCCTCCTGCACGAACGCGTACGTGACGGACTCGGGGTATGGCGTGTAGCCAACCGTGTTGCGGCCCCGCAGCAGCATCTGCAGGCAGATGTTGGGCACCGCTTCGCGAAGCGCTGCCAGCCGTTCCCACGGATCTTCCTTCAAAAACCGAAGTGCCACATCGTAAGTCGCACCACCCCAGCACTCGATGGACAACAGCTGCGGGGTCATCCGCGCGATGTACGGGGCGACCATCAACAAACCGGTGGTGCGCAGCCGCGTAGCCAGCAACGACTGGTGCGCGTCGCGGAACGTCGTGTCGGTGACGCCGACGGACTTGGATTCGCGCAGCCACCGAGCGAAGCCCTCCGGGCCCACCTCGGCCAGCAGTTGCTTGCTGCCGCGTGGTGGCGCCGCGTCGAGATCGATCTGGGGAAGTTTGTCTTGCGGGTAGACCGTCGACGGCCTTGGCCCGTGCGGCTGGTTGACGGTGACGTCGGCGAGATAGTTGAGGATCTTGGTGCCGCGGTCGGCGGGCGTGCGCGCGGTCAGCAGATAGGGCCGCTCGTCGATGAACGACGTCGTCACACGTCCGGCGCGGAAGTCCGGGTCGTTGACCACCGCCATCAAGAACGGGATGTTCGTCGAAACACCGCGGATCCGGAACTCGGCCAACGCTCGGCGGGCCCGGGCGATCGCAGCGGAGAAATCTCGTCCGCGACAAGTGAGCTTCACCAGCATCGAGTCGAAGTGCGCGCTGATGTCCGCACCCAGATGCGAACCGCCGTCCAGCCGGATGCCGGCACCGCCGGGCGATCGGTAACCGGTGATCCGGCCGGTGTCGGGACGGAAGCCGTTGGCTGGATCCTCAGTGGTGATCCGGCACTGCATAGCGGCCCCGTGCAGCTGCAACGAATCCTGGCTCAGCCCAAGCTCTTCCAGCGTCTCACCGTCGGCTACGCGCAGCTGGCTGGCGACCAGGTCGACGTCGGTGATCTCCTCGGTGACGGTGTGCTCGACCTGGATGCGCGGGTTCATCTCGATGAACACGTAGTGGCCGCGCTCGTCGAGCAGGAACTCCACGGTGCCCGCGTAGCTGTAGTTGATCTGGCGGGCGAACGCGACCGCGTCGGCGCACATCTTGTTTCGCAAGTCCTCCGGCAGATTCGGCGCCGGTGCGAGTTCGATGACCTTCTGGTGCCGACGCTGCAGGCTGCAGTCGCGCTCGAACAGGTGCATCACGTTGCCGTGGGTGTCGGCCAGGATCTGCACCTCGATGTGACGCGGGTTGAGCACCGCCTGCTCCAGGTACAGCGTCGGGTCACCGAACGCCGACTCGGCCTCGCGAGACGCAGCCTCGATGGCCTCGGGCAGCGCCGCGGCGTCGGCCACCCGGCGCATGCCGCGTCCGCCGCCGCCGGAGACCGCCTTGACGAACAACGGGAACTCCATGTCCGCCGCGGCCGCTATCAGCTCGTCGGCCGATGCCGACGGCGCCGAGGAGTTGAGCACCGGCAATCCCGCGGTCCTGGCGGCGGCGATCGCGCGCGACTTGTTGCCCGCCAACTCGAGGATTTCCGCACCGGGCCCGACGAACGTGATGCCTGCCGCCGCACACGCAGCGGCCAGATCTGGGTTCTCCGAAAGGAAGCCGTAGCCCGGGTAGATGGCGTCGGCGCCGGACTGCTGCGCAACGCGCACGATCTCGTCGACCGAGAGATACGCCCGGACCGGGTGGCCCGTATCCCCGATCTGATATGACTCGTCGGCCTTGAGACGATGCAGGGAATTGCGGTCCTCGTGCGCGTAGACCGCGACCGTCGCGATGCCCATCTCGTAGGCCGCCCGAAACGCGCGGATCGCGATTTCCCCGCGGTTGGCGACCAGAACCTTCGAAATCACGAGACGACCCTATCCCCCGATGACGCCGACTAGAGCAGCGTCGACCAGTAGTCCCAAAAACGCACCAGGATCATCAAGACCAGCGCGGTGAACCACAACGCGACCAGCGACCACCGCCAGGTGTAGAGCACCCGGGCGACCGCGTTCGATTCCACCGGCTGCAGCGCGATCGAGGCGACCACGACGAACAGCGGGATGGTGACCGCCCACACGCCCATGCAGTACGGGCACAGCGCGCCGATGCGGTACAGGCTCTGAAAGATCAGCCAGTGGATGAACGCCACGCCCAGCAGCGTGCCGGTGGCCAGACCGACCCAATACCAGCGCGGCAGGCTCACCCTGGCCAATGCGAGCACCCCGCTCACCACCACGACGCTGAACGCGACGATGCCGATCAGTGGGTTGGGAAAGCCGAACGCCGACGCCTGCGGAGTGATCATCACCGAACCGCACGACAGCACCGGGTTGATGCTGCACGACGGCACATAGGCGGGGTTGATCAGAATCTCGATCTTCTCGACCGTCAGCGTCAGCGCAGCGGCGAGCCCGACGACGCCGGCGAGAAGAATCCACACCGCGCTGGCCCGCCCGACCGGCACCCGGTTCGGCCCGTCGGCCGCGGGTTCACTCGGCTGGACGTCGCTGGGCGCGGCCACCGTCATCGCGTTGTTGTCGGCGGTGTGATCGACGGGGCCGGCGCAGGAGCGGGAGCGGGAGCCTGCGGCGCGGCCGCCGGCGTCGGAGCGGGAGCGGCCGGCGCAGCGCTCAGGCCCGGAATGTCACCGACGGTTTCCTTGATCTTGGCGATCAACGCGTCGGGTGTGCTGAATTGGTAGTCCTGGCCGTTGATCCGGATGGTCGGGGTGGCCTGGATGCCGGTCGCCTTGGCCAGGCCTTGCACCATCTCGGTGTAGCGGCCCTTGTTGATGCAGTCCGGAACGCCGCCCGCGGCACCGGCCTGCCGAGCGACCTCTATCAGCCGCGCGTTGTCCGGGTACACGCCCGCGCCCTCTTGGGGCTGCTGCGCGTAAAGCGCGGCGTGGAAACGACGGAACGCATCGGTGGATTCGTCGGCTACGCAGTAGGCGGCGTTCGCGGCGCGCGACGAGTATCCGTTGCCCTGCCGGTCCAGGATCGCGACCATGTAGTAGTCGGCGGCTACCGCACCGCTGTCGATCAGCTTGCTCACCGTGGGTCCGAACTGCTGCTCGAACTCGCCGCAGTGCGGGCACAGGAAGTCTTCGTACATCGACAGCACGACCTTGGGGTCGTCGCTGCCTTCCTTCTTGATCACATTGCTCGAGGCGACGCGGATGGCTTTGGCATCGCCCGACACCGGCTTCTTGTCGCCTGACATCACGATGTAGAGCACCAGTGCGACGGCGAAGACCACGACGACCGCGGTCAGCCCGATCTGGATCGCCAGGTTGCGCTTGCGGTCGGCTGCCTTCAGGTCGTAGCTGGCTTGCTTCTTCGGTTTGGTCGCCACGGCGTCAAGAGTACCGGCGGCTCATCCGAGCCTTTTCACGCGCGGGCGAGATGGGCACGCAGGGCAGAGATGGTTTCGGCCATCGCCGTCGCGCTGCCGCCGCCGAGCGGGAAGAAGTTGGCAAAACCATGGATGAGCGAACCGAACTCGCGATGATCGACCGGCACCCCCGCATTTCGCAGTGCGTCCGCGTACTGCCTGTCCTCGTCGCGCAGCGGGTCGAAGCCGGCGCTCAGCAGCAGCGCAGGCGGCAGACCGGTGAAATCATCGGCCAGCAGCGGTGACACCCGCGGGTCCGAGGCGTCGATGTCCGCGCCGTCCAGGAATTGGTGGCGGCAAAAGTGCAGATCGGCCTTGGTGAGGAAGAACCCGTCGGCGAACAATGTCTGCGAACGGGTTTCGTCGCGGTAGTTGACGACCGGATAGAGCAGGAACTGCAACACCGGCGGTGGCGCGCCCTCGTCGCGCGCACGTAGCGATACGACTGCCGCGAGGTTGCCTCCTGCGCTGTCGCCGCCAACGGCCACCCGGCTCGGGTCGGCGCCCACCTCCTGGGCGTGGTTCAACGCCCAACTGAACGCGGCATATGCGTCCTCCGATCCTGCGGGCGCCTTGTGCTCGGGAGCGAGCCGGTAGTCCACGGACAAGACGTGCAACGCGCCTTCGCGGCAGATGTGCCGGCACAGGTCGTCGTGCGTGTCGAGGTCACCGGTGACCTGACCACCGCCGTGGTAGAAGACCAACAGCGGTTGGCCGTCGCCGTCGGTGGGCCGGTAGTGGCGTGCCGCGATCGGCCCCGCAGGCCCCGGTATCGAGAGATTGGTCACCGAGCCGACGGCAAGGTGCCGTTTGAAGCCGGCCGCCGTCACGCGCAACTGTTGCCTGGCCACGGGGACGTCCGGACTGGCGACGAGACGGTTGAGGCCGGTGGCGGTCATGCCTGCGAGCATCAATTGCAGTGTCGTGTCCAGAGTGTTGCCGTCGATCGTGATCGAACGGCCGCCCAGCAGAAGGCGTTTGACGGGCTGCGGTATCCGGGGCAGCGACCGCATCGTCAGCCCCGCGGCGGCGTTGACGATCGGGGCCTTGGCGGGTCGAGCCGGTCCGACAGTCGTCGCCTGTCCTGGCAGACTCTGAGTCATGGCTGCTCCCTTGATCACGCTCAACGACGGTTATTCGATGCCCCAGGTTGGACTCGGCGTCTGGCAGACGCCCGCTGAAGACACCGAGCGCGCGGTGGCGACCGCACTGGAGGCCGGGTATCGGCACGTCGACACCGCCGCAGGGTACTTCAACGAGCGCGAGGTCGGTAAGGCCGTCGCAGCATCCGGCCTACCCCGCGAGGACGTCTTCGTCACCACCAAGTTGTGGAACGCCGACCAGGGCTACGACAACACGCTCGCGGCGTTCGACGCCAGCATGGAACGCCTCGGAATGGAATACCTGGATCTCTACCTGATCCATTGGCCGATGCCGGCGAAGAACCTGTTCGTCGAGACCTTCAAGGCGTTTGCGCAGCTACGCGACCAGGGCCGAATCCGGTCGATCGGGGTGAGCAACTTCGAACCCGAACACCTGCGAATGCTGGTGGACGCCACCGGAATCGTCCCAGCCGTCAACCAGATCGAGTTGCACCCGCTGCTGCAGCAGGAGGAGTTGCGGGAGGTGCACGCCCAACTCGGCGTCGCGACCGAAGCGTGGAGCCCGCTTGGACAGGGCTCGCTGCTGAGCAATCCGACCGTCACGGCCGTCGCGGATGCCCACGGCAAAACGCCAGCGCAGGCACTGATTAGGTGGCATATCCAACTCGGCAATATAGTCATCCCGAAGTCGGTGACCCCCGAGCGAATTGTGAGTAACTTCGACGTGTTCGATTTCGAGCTGAGCGAGCAGGAGATGGCGACCATCTCTTCGCTGGGCGACGGAACGCGACTGGGTCCCGATCCACGGACGTTCAACTTCACAGGATAGGTGCCATGACGCCGCCGGCTGCGATTCCCACCATCACTCTCAACGATGAGAACACGATCCCCGTCATCGGTCTTGGCGTCGGCGAGTTGTCGGACTCCGAAACCGAACAGGCCGTTTCGACAGCGCTCGAAGCCGGCTACCGGTTGATCGACACTGCGGCCGCCTACGGCAACGAGGGGGCTGTCGGCCGGGCCGTCGCCGCGTCGGGTGTGCCCCGCGAGGAACTGTTCATCACTACCAAGCTGGCCACCGCTGATCTGGGCTTCCAGTCGTCGCAGGACGCGCTGAAGGCGAGTCTTGAGCGGTTGGGTCTGGAGTATGTCGACCTGTACCTGATCCATTGGCCCGCAGGCGAGCAGGGCAAATATGTGGACAGCTGGGGTGGCCTGATGAAGCGCAAACAGGACGGCGACACCCGCTCGATCGGTGTGGCCAACTTCCACGCAGAGCACCTTTCCGACATCATCGACCTGTCGTACTTCACGCCTGCCATCAACCAGATCGAGCTGCACCCGCTGCTGAACCAGGCCGAGCTACGGAGGGTCAACGCGGAGTACGGCATCGTCACCGAGGCCTACGGACCGCTCGGCATCGGCCAGCTGCTGGACAACCCGACGATCGGGACCGTCGCGCAGGCACACGGCAAGACACCGGCGCAGGTGCTGATCCGCTGGAGCATTCAGCTGGGCAATGTGGTCATCCCGCGCTCGGCGAACCCGGAGCGCATCAAGTCGAACCTCGACGTGTTCGACTTCGAGCTGACCGACGACGAGATGGCCACGCTGAACGGCCTCGACGACGGCACCCGCTTCCGCCCGAATCCAGACACCTACACGGGAACCTAATCGTCGGGCACGCTAACGGGCAGGACCGCGGTCGGCGGGTCAGGCAATGCCGACGCGTGAGCCAGCGCGGCGGGCCAATAGGCCAGCACCCCAGCCCATTCCCGCTGCGCCCAGGTCAGCCGACCGGTGTGGTTGACGTAGACGCCGCGATACACCTGCGTCAGTTCGCGGCGACGCAGTAATCGAGTGATGTCGCCGTCGGTGCCGCCGGCGGCGAGGATCTGACGGCGCCCGACGACTCCATCCTGCACCCCGGCCAGGTGCTCGACGTGCCCGAGATGCCAAGCCCGTCGCGCCATGGTCGTTAGGGTTGCACCACAGGCTGGGTCGCGGCCAGCGCGCGACGCCCATTCTTGTGGACAACTTCGATGAGGCGGGCTTGGCGGGTTGATTACTCACGCCTGGCATGAGTAATCAACCCGTTAACCGGACAGTCAACCCGTCGGGCAGGTGGCTGCCGCGTCACGCAGTGCCGTCGCCGACGGCGCATCGACCGGCAGACCGTAGCCGCGCAATACGTTTGCGAACTGCACCGCGTACTGGCACCAGAATGCGTGGTTGGGCGGCAGCCAAACCGCAGGCTCCTTGTCGCCCTTGTCCTGGTTCGCCTGGCCTTCTACCGCAATGAGATTCGCCGGGTCGTTGGCGAACCGCACGCGCATGTCGTCGGGCCAGTTGCGGGCGCCGAGGTCCCACGCCAACGCCAGCGGGACGATGTGGTCGATCTGCACCGCCGCGCCGATCTGCGCGCCGCGCGTGAACGCCACGGTCGTGTTGGTGTACGGGTCGTGCAATATGCCCGTCGCAACGGCCTTGGGACACCGCTTGATCGACACATACGTCTTGTCGACGAGATCGCGGTCGAGGATGTCGTTTCGGGTATCGCAGCCGTTGTGACCGCCCGGTGCCGGGTTGTCGTCGGTCCACGAGTCACCGAACGCATCCCGGTGATAGTCGTAGCTCCGAATTCGGAACGGCACCTCCGGAATGTCCGCGAGCACATCGACACCCGGCGCGACTGTGGGGATGTCGGCCTGAGCGACGAATTGCCCACGCTCGTCCGATGTCGTCACCTGAACGGCGACCACGACGGCCAAAGCAACCGAGAGCACCAACCACAACAGGCGGTTACGCGTCATGCCTTGTCCAGGTATTCGACCCGGTCGTTGTCGACGAATTGCGCGGCCAGCAACGCCATACCCGGATCGGCCGGGTTCTTCTCATAGAGCTCCTCGCAGAGCTCACGTGCGTCGAGGATGACACCGAGGTGCTCGGCGAGCAGCAGGAACCGCAGTGTGACGGGTCGGCCGGATTGCGTGAGCCCCAACACATCTCCCTCTTGGCGTTCGGCGAGGTCGAGGTCGGCGAGCTTGAAACCGTCCAGCGTGCCCGCGACGGCCTTCAGCCGTTGCCCGGCTTTCGAATCCTCGGGTAGCTGCGTGGCCAGCAGGCACAGGCTGGGGTGCTGGCCGCGGCCGATGCGGCCCCGAAGCTGGTGCAGCTGGCTGATGCCGAACCGGTCGGCGTCGACCACGACCATCACGGTCGCATTCGGCACATCCACGCCGACCTCAATGACGGTGGTGCACACCAGCACATCGATCTGGCCCGCGCGGAATTCGGCCATCACGGCGTCCTTCTCGTCGCTGGGTAGCCGCCCGTGCATCAAGCCCAGCCGCAAGCCTGCAAGCTGTCCACGGCGCAGCTGATCGAACAACTTGACCACCGTGGTCGCGGGCGGACCTTGGTCGTTCTTGGCGGGCTTGTCATCCTCGTCGATCCGTGATGCGACGACATAGGCCTGACGACCGCCGCGCACTTCTTCGACGACGCGCTGCCAGGCCCGTTCGAGCCACGCCGGCTTTTCCCTGACAAAGATCGGGTTGGTGGTGATCGGTTGGCGGCCTCGCGGAAGCTCGCGCAGCGTCGACGTTTCCAGGTCACCGTATTGAGTCAGCGCGACCGTGCGCGGAATCGGCGTCGCAGTCATCACCAGCAGGTGGGGCGTCAGTCCGTCAGGAGCCTTGGCGCGCAACGTGTCTCGCTGCTCGACGCCGAACCGGTGCTGTTCGTCGACGACCACCATGCCCAGCCGATGAAACTCGACCGACTCCTGCAGCAGCGCGTGGGTACCGATGACGATGCCTGCTTCGCCACTCGCGATCTCGTCGCGCACCTCGCGTTTTTGCTGTGCCGACATGGATCCCGTCAGCAGCGCGATGCGAGTCGCCCGGTCCGCTCCGCCGAGTTGTCCCGCCATCGCCAAGGGGCCAAGGACATCGCGGACCGACCGAGCATGTTGGGCGGCAAGGACTTCCGTCGGCGCCAACAATGCGCATTGGTAGCCGGCATCGACCATCTGAAGCATGGCGAGGACGGAGACGATCGTCTTACCCGAACCCACCTCGCCCTGCAGCATTCTGTTCATGGGCCTGCTGGCCGCAAGCTCGGCCGTCAGCACCTCGAGCACTTCCTTTTGGCCGTCGGTCAATTCGAACGGCAGTTGTTCGCGCATCGCGGCCAGCAGACCGCCCGGTTGCGGAGGTGCGACAGGGCCGGATTCGCTCAGTTCGCTGTATCGACGCCCCACCAAGGCCCATTGCAGCCCAACCGCTTCGTCGAACCGCAGCCGTTCCTCGGCACGCTCCCGTTCAGCCGCCTTCTCGGCCAGATGGATGGCACGTAACGCCTCGTCCTCGGTTATCAGATTGCGCTGCTGCAGAACAGCTTTCGGCAACGGTTCGGTGACGGGATCGAGCACGTCGAGGACCTGGCGCACACACGCGTAGATATCCCAGCTCTGGACCTTGGAGTTCGCGGCATAGATCGGGAAGAATTCCCGCTCGAATACCGAGAGCAAGTCCTCGCCCGTCGCGTCCGACGTCGCAGCGATGGTCTTCAGAGACTTGGTGCCGAATTGCCTGCCGCTGGGCGACTCCAGCACCAGAAACGCCGGATGGGTCAATTGCATTGTCCCCTTGAAGTATCCGACCTCTCCGGACAGCATCAAGCGAGTGCCCTCGACCAGACCCCTCTTCAGATACTTGGCGTTGAAGAAGGTGGCCGTCACCTTCGGTCGGCGATCGCGCAGCGTCACAACGAGGTACTCACGCTTGGGCGCGCGGTTGGTCCACCTGGTCTCCGCCTTGGCAATGACGTCGACGAACGTGACGTGTTCACCTTCCTCGAGTTCCTCGCCCTCTTCGAGCACCGTCATGCCGTCGCTGTATTTGCGTGGGTAATGGCGCAGCAGGTCGTTGACCGTGCGCATGCCGAAGTGTTCGGCGAGCGGATCCGCGGCCTTCTTGCCGAGGACGAACTCGAGCCGGTCGGTCAACGCGGCCACGGCTACTCCACCCCGATCAGCAGCGCATCGCCGCGGTGGTCGGTCTGATAGGTCACCAGCTCGGTCCCCGGGTGATGACGATGTGCGTGCTCCTGCAACGCTTTCCCGACACTGCCGTCGACACCGGCTCCGGTCAGGACGGTCACGAGTTCACCGCCGGAGGCCAGCAGCAGATCGATCAGGCCCGCGCCGGCCTCGGTGATGTTGTTTCCGACGATCAGCACCTCGTCACCGGAGATCGCCAGCCCGTCGCCCGGCTTACACATGCCCGCCCATGTCAGCGCCTCCTCGGTGGCCACGCGGACAGAGCCGTGCCGGGCGCTCGCGGCAGCACGGGCCATGGTGTACCCGTCGTCAACGGCCTGCCGCTCGGCGTCGTGCACCGCCAGCGCCGCGAGCCCCTGAACCATCGATCCCGCAGGCACCGGCACGACGTCGATGCCCCACCCGATCGCGGCGGTGCAGCCAGCGACGAGTTCCTCGGCTGCGACATAGCCGTTGGGCAGCACCATGATCTGTGCGGCGCCGGTGTTGACGAGCGCGTGCAGCAGTTGCTTGGCGCTCACCGGCGCATCGGCTTCCTGTCGCAACACGTGTGCGCCCTCGCCGTCGAACAGTTCCGCCGCGCCGTCGCCGTCGACCACGGCCAGGACCGCCCGTTCACGGGTCCACCCGCCGGCAGGCCGGGCACCCGAACCCCCAGACAGCGAGGTGATCTGGATCCGGCTCGGCCTGCCGACCGATAACGCCGCCTCCACCGCCGCGCCGGCATCGTCGGTGTGGACGTGCACCGAGTAGTGGCCGGCACCGTCGGCCGACGCCGCGATGGCAACTGATTCGCCCAACTGGTCCAGCCGATCGCGCAGCGTCTCGACGCGGTTGGCGTCGCAACCGCTGAGCAGGTACATCACCTCGAATTGCGGCGCGGCCGCCGCGGCGACGGCGGCGTCGGCTTGGGGCGGCGACGGCTGATAGGCATGCCGGTGCGGCGCGCGCCCGGTCAGCGTCGTGCTCATCGCGTCCAGCAGTACCAGCAGGCCACGGCCGCCTGCGTCCACCACGCCGGCCTCGGCCAGCACATCGAGTTGTCCTGTGGTCTTGTCCAACGCGACCGCCGCCGCTTCGGCTGCCGCATTCACCACGTCAGCGAGGCCTGCCCCGTCGGCGCCTGCGTGTTCGGCCGCACCCGCAGCTTCCTGCAGTACCGAGACGATGGTGCCGGGCACCGGCTCCCCCATCGACGCGACGACAAGGCCGATCGCATGCCGAAGGGCCGCTGCGAAAAGGGGGCCGTCGATGTCGGCCAGCGCTCCTCGGGTGTCAGCCGCCGCGGTGGTGACGACGTCGGCCAGGCCCCGCAAGATCTGCGAAAGGATGACGCCCGAATTGCCCCGCGCGCCGTGCAGCGCGCCCGCGGCCAGTGCTGCCGCGATCTCGGCGACGTCGTCGCTGTCGGCGTGCGTGTCGGCCTGCGCCCACGCGGAACGCATCGTGAACAGCATGTTTGTCCCGGTGTCGGCGTCCGCGACCGGGAACACATTGAGCCTGTTGATCTCGTCGGTATGGGAAATGAGGTCGCCGACGGCGGTATGTGCCCAGTCCCGCAGAGCGGAGGCATCGAGCCGCCGAGCCGACATTCAAAACCTCCCCGTGCGCCGTGCCGCCGTGGGCGCCAGCCTAGCTAGGATCGCTGACAGGCTCGTCACAACGTTCGCGCCGGTGGATGCGTTTTTGGTGTTCGATCATGTGGCCGGTATCCTGGTCAGGTTGTCGGGTTCACCTGCTGGTCTCCAGCGAGAAGCCCAGACCCCCCAAGTACTGATTCGAGGAGTTTCTAGATATGGCTGCCGTCTGCGAGATCTGCGGAAAGGGCCCCGGCTTCGGCAAGTCGGTGTCGCACTCCCATCGCCGGACCAGCCGTCGCTGGGATCCGAACATTCAGACCGTGCGCGCCGTGACCCACCCCGGCGGCAACAAGAAGCGCGTCAACGTGTGCACCTCGTGCATCAAGGCGGGCAAGGTTTCGCGCGGCTGACCGCTGGCTCACGCGGGCTGACGCGCCAAACGGACAAATAGGCGGGAAAGGCCGAGTAGACGCCGCTAAAACGTCGATTTCGGCGAGCTTCGATAACGCGGAACCTATCCGTCGGCGCCGGCAGCGCCTGCCGTGCCCGGCGTCTCACTTCCCGTAGTACTTGTGGCTGGGCCGCCCGCGCCGCCCGCGCCCCCAGGGGCACCCTTACCGCCGTGCCCGCCGGTGCCACCATCGCCGCCGAAAGCATTGCCGGAGACATCGACGGCGCCCCCGCCACCGCCTCCTGCGCCTCCCGCTTTACCGGTGCCGCTTGGCCCACCGGCGCCGCCCATGCCACCCACTGCATCGCCGGACTGGCTGCCGGCCGCGCCGCCGAAGCCGCCATCACCACCGCTTCCGCGCGAACCGCCCGCGCCGCCGAAGCCGCCGCCGCCGCCGAATGCGTTGCCGCTGTTGCTGTTACCGGATGCGGCGCCACCGCCTGCGCCGCCGCTTCCGCTGCCCTTTCCATCGCCGCCTGAGCCGCCGTTGCCGCCCACGCCCTGGCCCGACGTGCTGATGCCAATGCCGCCGAAGCCGCCGGCACCGCCGTCGCCGCTAACAGTCGCATTGCCGCCGTCGCCACCGGAGCCGCCGAACGCATTGTCGGTTTTACTGAGGCCCTCGCCGCCGGGCCCGCCGTCGCCACCACCTCCGCGCGCACTGTCACCGCCGTCACCGCCGTGGCCGCCCTGGGCTTCGCCGTTGGTGCTGTCGCCCAGCCCACCAAAGCCGCCCGCACCGCCCGCGCCGCCAAACAGCCCGGACTTGCCACCGTCGCCGCCTCCGCCGCCGCGGCCAATACCGTCGACAGTGATCCCCTGGCCGCCGTCGCCGCCGGCACCGCCGTTGCCGAAGAGCAGGCCGCCTGCGCCCCCGCTACCGCCGCTGCGCCCGCGTGCGTCGGCCGTGGTCTCCAGGTCATCGCCACCGCGTCCACCGGCGCCGCCGTTGCCGATGAGTCCCGCGTGCCCGCCGTTGCCGCCCTGCTGTCCGGCTGCTCCGTCGCCGCCTTTGCCGCCGTTACCGAAGAAGAGGCCGCCGTTGCCGCCATCTTGGCCGGGGCCACCGTCGGCGCCGTTGCCGAAGAGAATGCCGCCGTTCTGGCCGGGCAGCACGCCGTTGCCGATCAGGAATCCGCCCGGCCCGATCAGCCCGAGGAACGCCGTCGATCCGCCGAGAGGCACCAGCGGCGCGAAGGCCGGGGCAAATGCTGACGATCCGCCGGACGACGGTGTCACCGACGCCGACAGGTCAGCTGGCGCGAAGAACAGGCTTGGATTGGAAGTAGCTGCGCCGGTTGGGCTTTCGGCTCTCCGCGCAGCGGAGCCGTCCGAAGCCGGCGCTGCGGTGTCGACCGAAGCCGGCGCTGCGGTGTCGACCGCTCCGCCCGCAGAGCCCAGATACGACAACGCCGCCGAAAACAACTTGTTCGGTGTGACGGCCGCCGCCAACATTGGGTCCGGCGTCGTGACGACGCTCCGCACAGGAACAGGCGTCGACACTGACTCGGTTCGGACCTGGCTGGCTGCGGCGCCGCTCGCGACGAGCACACCCGTGGCGAGCGCAGCGGTAATAGTGCGGTGTGTGGCCATTGGTACGCCCCCTCCTCTAGACGGCGGCGAGCGGCACAGTCGCTGCTCCGCTGCCAAACCTTGAATGGGCAAACACTACGAGGCGGCTTGGCAAGGTGTCTTTCGGTCGTTTCAGTCACTGAAACGGCCGTCGGACCCCCTGGCGGCTGAGCGGCCCATCGTCGGCGGCTATTGCGTTGAATGCCCGCAGAAGTGCACGCAGAACTTCGCGCGAATTGGCGCGGCCGACCTGCAGCGTGACGCCGATGACGGCGAGCGTGTCAGTGGTGCTTGGCAATAGCGCCGCCGCGCAACTCCATCCGCGAGTGCTCTGCTCGGACTCCACGGCGAATCCGTCTCTGCGTACTCGATCCACGGTGGCCGACAACTCGCTCACCTCACGCAGTGAATTCGGGGTCGACGGCGCCATCCCGCGGCGGGCAACCTGTTCAAATAATTCGGGCCGCTGCGCCAACGCCAGATGCCCTCCGGCGGTATTCGCCAACATCGCCGAGGTGCCTGGTGCGGGCCAGAGCGCCCGCGCAGCTGCCACAAGGCCTTTGTCGCACACCATCACAACCGGCTGCACCTTGTCCACTTCACGTCCGGCGGTCAGCCACGCAGCCCCTCCGTATGCCGCATGCAGGTCCTCGAGTACCGGAATATAACGCTCGAAATCTCTTTGTAGAGAAGCCGTTTCGCCCAGCCGACTCAAGGCAGGGCCTAGCGCGTAGCCGCGGTCGGTGCGCTTCAGGAGCTCGCGTGCCACCAGGTTGTTGACGATGCGATGCGTGGTCGGCTTGGGAATCCCTGTTATGTAGGCCAATTCGGCTAGTGACACCGGCGGCCCGTGCGCGGCGACGGCCTCGATGACAGCGAAGGCGCGGCCGACCATGGTGCGGTCGTCGGATACAACCTCACCTGCCACGTCGGTTCGACTCCCGCTTGGTGATGCGTCGTTTCAATGAGCGAAACGATCCACAGAGATTCTGACAGACAACTCGTACAGTTTGCTCAGTTTGACAACAGGGAGGGTTTGCTGTGAAAAGCCTTGGAATTCACTGTAGGTGGCATGTCCGAGGGAGTAGCGCCTTCGGTCGCCGATCACACCGATTCGCGGCTGCTGCCGTGGTCATCGTCGCGGTTAGCGTTGTCAGCTTCAATTCGGCCGAAACCGCCGACGCCAAGCCAAAACCGCCGGCCGGGGTGAATGACTACTACGGCTGCATCAGTGACCAGATCCAACAGGTCAAGAAGAAGAATGGCGGCAGCTACACAGCGAGGGACATGTATAACGCTCGATTCGATTGCTGCATCACGCTTGGAGGCACGTCTAACCCAGGGCCGGATGCCAACGATCCTCTGATTGGCGCGACATGCACATTGCCTGACGGGTCCGTCGCACGCCCCGACGATCAGTCTTCCGGAGGTCCGCCTCTACCGGGAGCGACGGTGGTACTGCCTCCCGGCGTCGACACACGCGCTGGGATTCAGTAGCGAATCAGGGAAGGCGCCAGTCGATCGGCTCGGCGCCCATCTTCTCAAGCAATTCGTTGGCTCGGCTGAAGGGTCGCGAGCCGAAGAACCCGCGCGATGCCGAGAGCGGCGACGGATGCGGCGACTCGATCGCCACGCAGTCTTCACCCTCGAGCCATGGCTTCAGCGTGGATGCGTCGCGGCCCCACAACACCGCAACCAGCGGCTGCTGACGGGCAACCAGCGCCCGGATCGCACATTCGGTCACGGCCTCCCACCCCTTGCCGCGATGCGACGCCGGAGTACCAGGCCGCACGGTGAGCACTCTGTTCAGCAGCATCACGCCCCGCTGCGCCCACGGCGACAGGTCGCCGTTGGCAGGCGGCGGAAACCCCAGGTCCTTGCCGTACTCGGCGAAGATGTTGTCCAGGCTGCGCGGCAGCGGCCGCACGTCGGGCGCGACCGAGAAGCTCAACCCGACGGCATGGCCCGGTGTCGGGTACGGATCCTGCCCGACGATCAGCACCCGCACCTGGTCGAACGGAAAGGTGAAGGCGCGCAACACGTTCGGACCTTCAGGCAGGTAGCGGTGGCCCGCCGCGATCTCAGCACGCAGAAACTCGCCCATCGCCGCGACGTTCGGCGCGACCGGCTCCAGCGCGGCGGCCCAGCCCTCTTCGACGAGTTCGGTCAGCGGACGTGCGGTCATGACTCGTCAACCTAGCGTGCGCGGGGGTCGCTCAGAACGACTGCCAACCCGTGTCGCCGTGCCATTGCTCACCATCCAGCAGAACGCGGGGTGCACCGCCCAGCACGCTGCCGATCGTGGCCCAGCCGGTCGGCGGTTCGCCGGAAAACGTCGCCACCAACGCGTGGTCCTCACCCCCGGCAAGCACCCACGCCCAGGGGTCCATCGCCGTCGCGGCGGCTGCGGCCGAGAGTGCGTCACGGTATGACCCAAGCGCATCACCCGACAGATCGATGCCGACCCCCGAGGCTTTCGCAATGTGTCCGAGGTCGGCGACGAGGCCGTCGGAGATGTCGGTCATCGCGGTGGCGCCGGCTTCGGCGGCGACGCGACCCTGCCCGTACGGTGGCTCGGGCACGAGATGACGACGGCGCAAGGCCTCGAAGCTCTCAATGCCGTTGCGCAGCAACGCATATCCGGCAGCAGACCAGCCGAGGTCGCCCACCACCGCGACTGTGTCACCGACGGAAGCTCCGTCGAGCCGTACCGCTGCACGCCCTGCCAGATCCCCCAGCGCGGTCACCGAGATCACCCACTGCGGAGCGCTCACCAGATCACCACCGACAATGCCTGCGCCGAGCAGCCCTGCCTCGTGCCACATACCGTCGGCCAGTTCGACCGCCAGCTGTGTCGGCGTATCACCGGGCGCGCCGAAGGCGACGACGAAAGCGGTGGTGGTAGCGCCCATCGCCTCGATGTCGGCGGCGTTCTGAGCGATCGCCTTTCGCCCGATCTCGTGCGGGGAGGACCAGTCCAGCCGGAAATGTTTTCCCTCGACCAGCATGTCGGTGGAGACCACCACGCGGGCATCGGTAGCGCTGACAACCGCCGCGTCGTCTCCTGGGCCCAACTGCACCGTTTCGGGCTGACGCCTGCCCGCGACCAACCGGTCGATGACGGCGAACTCCCCCACGCCGGCCAGGGTCTCGGCCTCGTCGCTCGCCATGTCACCTCCCCGGGGCTGCGGTACGTTTGGGCCCTGCGGCCAGCAGTCTATGCAGCGAGATGGAGGGGAACCGGGTGGTCGAGGCTTTCATGCTGATCCAGACCGAGGTGGGCCGCGCCGAGGTCGTCGCCAAGCAACTCGCCGCGCTGCCTGGCGTGTTGTCCTCGGAATACGTCACCGGCCCCTACGACGTGGTGGCCCGAATCGGCGCCGACACCCTGGCCGACCTGCAGGCCGACATCGTTCCAAGCGTGCAGCAGGTCACCGGCATCACCCGCACGCTGACCTGCCCGATCGCCAACGGGGTCGGCCCTTAGAGTTTGGGCCGTGGATGCCGAGACCCGCGACGGGCCCCCGCGGGCGCTACTGATCGCGGCGCTGGTGGTTGCGGTCGGGACGATGGTCGGCATCCTCGTCGTCGCCGCGCTGCGGCAGTCGCCGCCCGGCCAGCAGCCCGTCGCGATCGCATCGGTGCCCGCACCCAAGGGTGACAGCGCCGAATGCCGAACGCTTCTAGGCGCGCTTCCGGGCCAACTGGGTGACTATCGTCGTGCCCCGGCGCTACAGCCTGCGCCAGCAGGGGCGGCTGCCTGGACGGCGGGCGGCGAAGCGGTGATTCTGCGCTGCGGCCTTGACCGGCCTGCCGAGTTCGTCGTCGGCTCTCCCCTCCAAGTGGTCGACGCCGTGCAGTGGTTCGAGCTGGCCGATCAAGGCCGCAGCACATGGTTCGCCGTTGACCGGTCGGTGTATGTAGCGCTGACTCTGCCGCAGGGCTCCGGACCGACACCGATACAGGAGATCTCGGACGTCATCGCAAAAGCATTGCCCGCGAAGCCGATTGATCCCGCACCGGCGCGGTAGTACGTGCCTAAAGTCGGCAGGCGAAGTCGTTCAGCGGCTGATCAAGTTCCAGCACAATGTAATCGAAGTTGTCACTGGACTGCTCGCCGAACAGTTCGGCGGGCGACCGCACTTGTCGCAGACGGCATAGCGGCTCGTGACCGTCATTCGACGTTATGATTCGACGCGGTGTCGTCGTGCCGAAGTCCGAATCTCCGCCTACGACCGTGGTAGGAGGCCGGTATCGACCGCAGCATGATGTACGGCGGCCGCGAATCCTTCTACGATGGCACGATGCTGGGTGCGGTGATGCGCCACGTGCGCGATACTCTGCGCAAACGGGGTGAGCTGATTCCGCTTGGCTACAACTGGCCGTTCGTCATCGCCATCGACGTCACCCTGGTCACCACCGTGGTCATCGCAACGCTGCAGCGGCCCGCTGCCGATCTGCTGGTGGGGCTGCTCGGCGTCACGGTGGCCCTCTTCCCATTCGCGCTGTTCTTCGTCTTCGGCGTCAAGTGGGTAGCCGATGTGGTCGGCATTGCTTGGACGGCATCGGCCGCGATCCTCCTGTTCGCCACGGCGACACCGGTTCCGACCGACTTCGCCCCGCTGATACTTGCGCTGATGATCGGCGAGGTCGGAGCCATCTCGACGGCCGTCGCGGGTTTCATTGCCACCGCATCGGCCACCGCTCTGCTGCTTCTCGCCTCGGCGCTCGACCGCCTCGACTCGGTTGCCCTGTACCTCGGCATCGTCGGAATGGCCTGGCTGGTCGGCTATCTCATGCGCACTCAGCAGCAGTTGCTGCTCGAACAGCAGCAGGCGCAGGCACAGTTGGCCGAGCACGCCGCAGCCGATGAGCGCAGACGCATTGCCCGCGAAGTACACGATGTCATCGCCCACTCTTTGTCGGTCACGCTTCTTCATGTCACCGGTGCACGGCGCGGGCTGCAACAGGACCGCGACGTCGACGATGCGGTCGAGGCGCTCGAACAAGCCGAGCAGCTTGGTCGGCAGGCAATGTCGGACATCCGTCGCACTGTTGGGCTACTCGACGGCGCTCCGATGAAGCTGGCTCCCGAACCCACCGTGGCCGACATCAGCGGCCTCGTCGACGATTTCGTTCGCGCGGGTCTGGCGATCGATCTCGACATCGACGGGCGACTAGACCGCGTCTCGGCCGCTATCGGGCTGGCGCTGTATCGCATCACGCAGGAATCGTTGGCCAACATCGCCAAGCACTCCCCTGATTCGCGGTCCACGGTGAGGTTGGCCATCGCACGCGCGTCGGCGACGCTGACCATCGCGAATCGACTGCCCGCACCTGTGGTCGCCACGAGTGCCTGTGAAGGACGGGGCCTTCGGGGCATGCGGCAACGCGTTGAGCTACTCGGCGGCACCATCGACATCGGGCCGTCCGACGACGGCTGGCTGGTACGCGCCGACATTCCGCTGCCCGACGCCGACTCCGTGCACTTTCCGCCGTGGTGTACCCGGTGAACGACGACCCATTCGACGTCGCAGTGCTGCTGGTCGACGATCAGGATCTGGTGCGCTCCGGCCTGCGCCGAATCCTGCGCCGCAAGGACGGTTTCACGATCGTCGCCGAATGCTCCGACGGCGACGAAGTGTCCGACGCCGTCGCGAAGCACCGACCCGACGTCGTCGTGATGGATCTGCGGATGAAACGCGTCGGCGGCATCGAAGCGACGGGCAGATTGGCGGCCGACGGCGGTCCGCCGGTGCTCGCGCTGACCACCTTCAACGACGACGAGTTGTTGTCGGGCGCATTGCGTGCCGGCGCGGCCGGCTTCGTGCTCAAGGACTCGTCGGCCGAGGAACTCATCCGCGCCGTCCGAGCGGTCGCGCGCGGTGACAGCTATTTGGACCCGGCGGTCACCGCGCGCGTACTCGCCACCTACCGCAACGCGGCAGCGCCCTCACCCGCCAAGCCGGTCGCGGATGTCACCGCACGCGAACTCGACGTGTTGACGCTGATTGCGAAGGGGTGCTCCAACGCCGAGATCGCCGACGCGTTGGGCATTTCCAACGTCACCGTGAAGAGCCACATCGGCCGCATCTTCGTCAAGCTCGATCTGCGCGACCGCGCCGCGGCGATCGTGTACGCCTACGACCATGGCATCGTCACGCCGCGCTGAGCTTCACAGTCGCGACATTTCGCGCGCCATCGCGGCGTCCTCGATGAACGGTTCCCGATGTCCGTGCACAGGACCGGGCTTTGGCGGGCGCGGGGCGCTGCGGAAGGCGTGCGTGACAAGGCGGGCCACTTCGGCCAGCCAGCGTCGAATGTTGGTGTGCGGTACCGGCGTAGCGATTGCCCATGTCATGCTTTGACGCTAGAAAATCGGCACCGGACACACATCGTGCCCAAGTCCGGTCTTTGGTGTCCTACGGCGGTAGGAGCCGCTGCCGCCTACGGCAGGATGTTCAGCGCAGGCCGGTGCCGCGCCGCAGTGCCGTTTCGACCATGGTGGTCAACAGCGTCGGATAGTCGATGCCGCTGGCCGCCCACATCCGCGGGTACATCGAGATGGTGGTGAAGCCGGGCATGGTGTTGATCTCGTTCACCACCGGCCCCTCGTCGGTCAGGAAGAAGTCGACGCGTGCCAGGCCCTGGCAATCAACGGCGTTGAAGGCCCGAATAGCCAACTGCCGCACCGTGTCTGCCAGCTCGTCATCGATCTTGGCGGGCACGTCGAGCTCTGCGGCGTCGTCGAGGTACTTGGTCTCGAAATCGTAGAAGCCATCCTCACGGCCGCGCACGCCCGCGACCCGAATCTCGCCCACCGTGCTGGCCTCGATTCTGCTGTCGGGGAATTCCAGTACGCCGCACTCCAATTCGCGCCCCGGTATGGCCGCTTCGACGATCACCTTCGGATCATGCCTGCGGGCCAACTCAATTGCGGCGGGCAGCTGGTCCCACGCCGTGACGCGGCTGACACCGATGGACGAGCCGCCGCGTGCGGGTTTGACGAACACCGGCAGTCCGAGCCGCTCGCGGTCCTCGAGTTCGACGGTGTCCTGGCGCGGCCGCAGCACGACATGCTTGCCGACCGGCAGTCCCTCGGCCAGCAGCAGCTTCTTGGTGAATTCCTTGTCCATTCCCGTCGCGCTGGCCAGGACACCCGCTCCGACATACGGCACACCGGCGAGCTCGAGCAACCCCTGGATGGTGCCGTCCTCTCCATACGGGCCGTGCAGGACGGGAAACACCACGTCGACCGCTTCGAGCATCTCGCCACCCTGACCGAGGGACAGCAGCTGACCGCCGCGAACCGGGTCGGCGGGCAACGCCAATTCGGCGCCTGATGCCGCACTGACCTCGGGCAGCCGGCCGTCGGTGATCGCGAGCGTTTCGGGGCGACCGTCGGTCAGCACCCACGATCCGCCGGGCGTGATGCCCACCGCGACCACCTCGAACCGTTCGGGGTCGAGGTTGCGCAGGATGCTGCCAGCGGAAACGCACGATATCGCGTGCTCGGAGCTGCGCCCGCCGTACACGACAGCGACGCGGATGCGTCCGGTTGGACCGGACTGGTGGGCAGTCACAACCTAGAGAGGCTACCGCTCTGGCCCACGCACGCATGATGCAGCGCTCCGACCTGGCCGAATCTGAGCTTGTGTGCGAGATCTCGCGAATTTTTCGACCACACGCTCAGGTTGGGGCGGTTGCGCTACCGCAGCGCTTCCTCGAAATCGGCGATCAGGTCGTCGGTGTCCTCGATGCCTAGCGAGATGCGGGCGAACCCGTCGCTGACCGCATCTCCCCAGCGGGCGCGCCTGTCCACCGACGTGTGGATTCCGCCGAAACTGGTCGACGCGATCACCAGCGCGCTGCGCTCGACCAGCGTGCGCACGGCCGCGGCATCTTCGAGTTCCACTGCGACGAGCCCGCCGTAGCGTTTCATCTGCTGCGTGGCGATCGGATGCGACGGATCGTCGGGCAGACCTGGATACCGCACGGACTTCACTGCAGGATGCGCGCGCAGCATCACCGCGAGCGCCTGCGCGTTCTGGCATTGCCGCTCGAACCTCAGCCCCGCGCTGCCGAGGCTGCGCAACATCAGCCACGCCTCGAACGCACCGAGTATGGGTCCGGCGAGCAGCCGGTCGCGTTCGAGGGCCTGCATCAAATCGGGTTGGCTGCCCGCGACATAGCCGGCGAGTAAATCACTGTGCCCCGAAAGGGCTTTCGTTGCGCTGGCCACCACGAGATCGGCGCCCAAGGACAGTGGCTGCTGGCCGAGCGGCGTGGCGGTGGTGTTGTCGACGATCAACGTGGCGCCGCGGCCGCGGCAGTTCATCGCGAGATGGTGCAGATCGACGACATCCAATTCGGGGTTGGACGGCGTCTCCGCCAACACCACGTCGGCGTCCGCAGCGGCCTCGCACATGTTAGTGGTGGGCGCTTCGACCACCGTAACGCCCTGCGGTGCAAGGTATTCCGCGGCATAGCGGCGGACTTGGTAATAGCCGTCGGCGGGCACCACCAGTTTGGTGCCGGGTTTGGCGAGCACGCGCAGCGCCGAGGTGATCGCCGCCATCCCGGATGCGAACGTCAACGCCGTTGCCGCGCCTTCCAGTTCGGACAGTGCCGATTCCAATTGGCGCCAAGTCGGATTGGAACTGCGACCGTAACTATCCAGTGATTCGGTCTCGTCGGGCGACAGGTGATATGCCGAAGCCGGCACAGGCGGCGGTGTGACTGGACTGCCAGGAATCGCTTCCGAGCCAACGGCTTTGACGCTGCGGGTGGAATCGCCGTACGTGCCGTCCATGAATCTACTCCGGCTTCGTGCTGCGCCCCAGCAGCAGGGCGACCGCCTCGTCGACCGACAACCCTTTGTGGCAGACGCGCTGCACCGCATCGGTCAGCGGCATCTCGACGTCGTAACTTTCCGCAAGCGCGAGCACCGACTCGCACGAGGTGACGCCCTCTGCGATGTGGCCGCCCGCGGCCGCCAGCGCCGACTCCATGGTGCCGCCCCTGCCCAGGCGCTCGCCGAACGAACGGTTGCGTGAATGCGGGGACGTGCACGTGGCCACCAGGTCCCCGACACCGGCAAGGCCGGCCATGGTTGCGGGTTTGGCGCCCAACGCGATTCCCAGCCGCATGATCTCGGCGAGGCCGCGCGTGATGATCGCCGCCGCGGTGTTCTCCCCCAGTCCGACACCGGCGGCCATGCCGCATGCCAACGCGATGACGTTCTTGCATGCACCGCCGACTTCGGCACCGATCACGTCGGCATTGGTGTACGGACGGAAGTACCCGGTCGACAGCGCCCGCTGCAGCGTCACCGCCCTGCCCGAGTCGCTGCACGCGACAACGGTGGCCGCTGGTTGTTCTTCGGCGATTTCGCTTGCCAGGTTCGGGCCGGTGATCGCAGCGACGCGCGATGGGTCAGCTCCTGTCACCTGCACGATGACCTGGCTCATCCTCATCAAGGTATCCAGCTCGATGCCTTTGGCCAGGCTCACCAACGTGACGTCGTCGCCGATCAGCTCTCGCCAGCTCGTGAGGTTGGTCCGCATCGTCTGCGACGGCACCGCGAACAACACCGTGCAGGCGCCGGCCAGCGCGTCGGCCGGATCGCTGGTCGCGCGGATTGACTTCGGCAGCTCCGTATCACCTAGATAGGAGGTGTTGCGTTGTGTGTCGTTGATCTCGTCGGCCAATTCGGGACGACGCGCCCACAATCTGACGTTGTTACCTGCATCAGCCAGCACCTTCGCCAGTGCAGTCCCCCATGCACCGGCCCCCATCACCGCCGCCTCGACCACCGCTTCACATTAGTTGACCGGTCGAGGGGGCTGGCAGGATGGCGCTCATGAGCGGCACCGGAACCGGCGACGTCGCAGATGTGGCGCTGGTGATCGCCGTCAAGCGATTGACTGCGGCCAAGACCCGCCTGGCCCCTGTCTTCTCGGCGGCGACCCGCGAGAACGTGGTCCTGGCGATGCTCATCGACACCATCACCGCCGCCTCGGCCGTTCCCGCGTTGCGCTCCATCACCGTCGTCACCCCCGACGAGGTTGCCGCGGCCGCCGCGCGAGCGCTTGGCGCACGCGTGCTCGTCGACCCGACCCCGGAGGGGCACCCCAATCCGTTGAACAACGCCCTGGCGGCAGCCGAAAGCGCGGCCCGGCTCGAGACACCGAATGTCGTTGCGCTGCAAGGTGATTTGCCGGCCCTGCAGACGCAGGAGCTCGCGGAGGCGATCGCCGCGGCCCGTGGCTACCCGAGAAGCTTCGTCGGGGACCGGCACGGCACCGGAACCAGTGCGCTGTTTGCCTTCGGAGTCGGACTCGACCCTCAATTCGGCCCTGATTCGGCTCAGCGTCATCGACATTCAGGAGCCATCGAGCTGACCGGTGCGTGGCCGGGCCTGCGGTGTGACATCGATACCCCCGACGACCTGCTGATGGCCCGCCGCCTCGGCGTCGGCACCGCAACGGCGCAGGCCATCGGCCGCCCGAGATGAACAGCAGGCGACGGGATGCACCACGGCGGTAGCCGGGTAGCTGCTCAATAAGGAATCATCGGAAACATGACAGAAGCCGAAGCCCAGATCCGACCCGACGGCGCGGACTTGGTCGACTCGGCGCCAGAGGCACCACCGGCTGCCACGTCACCGGCCGTTGAGAACCCGCTGCCCGACGACAGGTACCTCAACCGCGAGTTGAGCTGGCTCGACTTCAACGCCCGGGTGCTTGCACTCGCGGCCGACACCTCGTTACCGCTGCTCGAACGAGCGAAGTTCCTGGCGATCTTCGCGTCGAACCTCGACGAGTTCTATATGGTGCGCGTCGCCGGCCTGAAGCGTCGCGACGAGATGGGGCTTTCGGTGCGATCAGCCGACGGCCTGTCACCGCGCGAGCAGTTGCGGCGCATCAACGAGCGCACCCAGCAGATCGCCAACCGGCATGCGCATGTGTTCCTCGACTCCGTGCGACCAGCGCTGGCCGACGAAGGCGTTGTCATCGTGACGTGGAACGAACTCGACGACGACGAACGGTCGCGGCTGTCGACCTACTTCCACGAACAGGTTTTCCCGGTGTTGACGCCGTTGGCCGTCGACCCGGCGCACCCGTTCCCGTTCGTCAGCGGGCTGAGCTTGAACCTCGCCATCACCGTCAAACATCCCGACGACGGTGGGCAGCACTTCGCGCGGGTCAAGGTACCCGACAACGTCGACCGGTTCGTGGAACTCGCACGCCGCGAAGGCAGTTCCGACGTCGTGCGATTCCTGCCGATGGAAGAGTTGATCGCCGCGTTCCTGTCGGTGCTCTTCCCTGGCTTGGATGTCGTCGAGCATCACGCGTTCCGTATCACGCGCAACGCAGATTTCGAGGTCGAAGAGGATCGCGACGAGGACCTACTGCAGGCGCTCGAGCGAGAACTGGCGCGGCGCCGCTTTGGGTCGCCCGTTCGTCTCGAGGTGTCCGACGACATGACCGAGAGCATGCTCGAGTTGCTGTTGCGCGAACTCGACGTCGACCCTGGCGATGTGATCGAAGTGCCTGGGCTGCTCGACTTGTCGTCGCTGTGGCAGATCTACGGCGTCGACCGCCCCGCGCTCAAGGATCCGCCATTCGTACCCGCGACACCGCCGGCCTTCGGTGAACGCGAAACACCCAAGAGCATCTTCTCCACGCTTCGCGACGGCGATGTGCTGGTGCATCACCCGTATGACTCGTTCTCCACCACGGTGCAGCGATTCATCGAGCAGGCCGCGGCCGATCCCAACGTGTTGGCGATCAAGCAGACGCTGTACCGCACCTCCGGTGACTCACCGATCGTCAACGCGCTCATCGATGCGGCGGAGGCCGGCAAGCAAGTTGTTGCACTCGTTGAGATCAAGGCCCGCTTCGACGAGCAGGCCAACATCAAGTGGGCCCGCGCGTTGGAACAGGCGGGCGTGCACGTGGTCTACGGCTTGATCGGACTCAAGACGCACTGCAAGACGTGCTTGGTGGTGCGGCGCGAAGGCTCGACCATCCGGCGGTACTGCCACATCGGCACGGGCAACTACAACCCGAAAACCGCGCGACTATATGAAGATGTCGGCTTGCTGACCGCCGCACCCGACATCGGCGCCGACCTCACCGATCTGTTCAACTCGCTGACGGGTTACTCCCGCAAGGAGTCCTACCGCAACCTGATGGTGGCGCCGTACGGGGTGCGCAAGGGCATCATCGAACGCATCGAGCGAGAAATCGCCGCCACCCGTGACGGCGCGGAGGGCCGCATTCGGATGAAGGCCAACGCGTTGGTCGACGAGCAGGTGATCGATGCGCTGTATCGCGCTTCTCAGGCGGGTGTGAAAGTAGAAGTGGTGGTGCGCGGCATCTGCGCGCTGAAGCCAGGCGCGCAGGGATACTCGGACAACATCGTCGTTCGCTCGATTCTCGGCCGATTCCTCGAACACTCGCGGATTATTCACTTCCGCGCCATCGACGAGTTCTGGATCGGCAGCGCCGACATGATGCATCGTAATCTCGACCGGCGTGTCGAAGTCATGGCTCAGGTGAAGGATCCGAGGCTGACCGCTCAACTGGACGAGGTGTTCGACTCCACGATGGATCCCGCGACACGATGCTGGGAACTCGGTGCCGACGGGCACTGGACAGCGTTGCCGAGTGCGGGCGAGACCGTACGCGACCATCAGGTTTCGCTGATGGAACGCCACCGACATCCGTGACCGAACAGACCAGCATGACGGCCCGTCGGGCCCGGATGACCTGCAGGAGTTGAGGTGCCGAAGGAACTGTCATCGGGTGCTGTCCCGGTGAGCAAGGCTGTTCTCGCAGCCGGTGCGGTGCTGTGGCGGCACAACGGCGACCCGTCGGCGCCAGAAGTGGCGATCATCCACCGCCCCCGCTACGACGACTGGTCACTGCCCAAGGGCAAGGTCGATCCCGGCGAGACCGAACCCGTGACGGCCGTGCGGGAAGTACACGAGGAAACCGGTTATGCGTCGATCCTCGGCAGGCGACTCGCCGCGGTCAGCTATCCCGTCGAGCAGGGCACCAAAAAGGTGCGGTACTGGGCGGCGCGCAGAGTCGACGGGGAGTTCAGTCCGAACGCCGAAGTCGACGAACTCAAGTGGCTTCCCGTCGCCGAGGCATTGAAGCACCTGGAGTATCCACACGATCGAAAAGTCTTGCGCCGCTTCGCAAAACAACCCGTCGATACCAAGACCGTGTTGATCGTGAGGCATGGGACTGCCGGCAGCAAGTCGCGGTACAAGGGCGACGACAGGAAGCGACCGCTGGACAAGCACGGCCGCGCACAGGCCGAGTCGTTGGTCGGTGTGCTGCTGTCGTTCGGCGCCGATACGCTCTACGCCGCCGACCGCGCCCGGTGCCATCAGACGCTTGAACCGCTCGCCGAAGAACTCGGCGCCACGATCGCCGGCGAGCCCGCGTTGACCGAAGAGGCATACGCTGACAATCGAAAAGCGGCCAGACACCGGATCCTCGAAATCGCGGCGGCCGGTGGGACGCCCGTCATCTGCACCCAGGGCAAGGTGATTCCCGATCTGATCGCATGGTGGTGCGAGCGGGACGGAGTCCGCCCTGACAAGTCGCGCAATCGCAAAGGCAGCACGTGGGTGATGTCATTGACCGATGACCGCTTGATCGCCGCCGACCATATCGGCAGCCCGCTGGCCTCTAAGAAGTAGTGCCCTGCTGAGTTAGAGCCAAAGTCCGCGACGTTCCGCTGAACTCACCACACACAGACACGCCGCGGGCCAGGTGACCCACGGCGTGCCCGATGACGAAATTTAGCGACGGCCGCGCTTGGCCGGAGCCTTCTTCGCTGCCTTCTTGACTGCGGCCTTCTTGACAGCCTTCTTGGCGGCGGTCCGCTTCACTGCCTTCTTCGCGGCAGTACGCTTCACGGCCTTCTTGGCTGCGGTCCGCTTTACTGCCTTCTTGACGGCAGTCCGCTTCACGGCCTTCTTGACTGCGGCCTTCTTGACGGCCTTCTTCGCGGCAGTACGCTTCACGGCCTTCTTGACTGCGGCCCGCTTCACTGCCTTCTTAACGGCCGCCCTCTTCACGGCCTTGCGGGCGCCGCCCGCGGTTGCGCCACGTTTCACTGCTGGTCCTTCCGCCGGGAGTTTTTGTGCGCCAGAGATAACCGCTTTGAACTGAGCGCCGGGCCTGAAGGCCGGCACGGATGTTGGCTTGACTTTCACGGTCTCGCCGGTACGCGGGTTGCGCGCGACACGAGCGGCACGACGGCGCTGTTCGAAAACACCGAAGCCGGTAATGGTGACGCTGTCACCCTTTTGAACCGCACGCACGATGGTGTCGACGACGTTCTCCACCGCATCGGTTGCCGACCGACGATCCGAGCCCAATTTCTCCGTGAGTACGTCGATGAGCTCCGCTTTGTTCATGCAAAACCTCCGAAACCAGTGGTCCTCTTTGGACCGACTAGAGGACACGGTAAACCCAATGACCACTGATTTCCAAGAGCCACGCGCAATTTCAAGCGAAACTAGCGAACTTTCTTGCCCCCCTTGGACTCCTGTCGAGGGCCCCGAGAAGCGGGTGAAAGGCGGCGATTTCGGCTCGCCGGAGCCATTGAGTCACGCGGGCAGAGTGCGCGGTTTCCAGTTCGGCCGACGCGCTTCGTAGGTCTCGATTTCATCGAGTTTCCGCAGCGTAAGACCTATATCGTCAAGACCCTCGAGCAATCGCCAGGCGGTGTAATCGTCAATCTTGAACGGCACCATGACCGTTCCCGCGACGATATTCCGATCTTGAAGGTTCACAGTGATTTCCACCCCCGGCTGCTCCTCAATGAGCTTCCACAGGAGTTCCACATCATCTTGCGCTACTTCGGCCGCCAACAGTCCCGCCTTGCCCGCGTTGCCGCGAAAAATATCGGCGAATCGCGATGAGATGACCACCCTGAAACCGAAGTCCATCAGCGCCCAGACCGCATGTTCGCGTGACGAGCCGGTGCCGAAATCGGGTCCGGCCACCAACACTGAGCCCTTGTCGAAAGGCGGCAGATTGAGCACGAAAGACGGATCGTTACGCCAGGCCGCGAATAGGCCGTCCTCGAAACCTGTTCGGGTGACCCGCTTCAAATAGACGGCGGGGATGATTTGGTCGGTATCCACATTCGACCGGCGCAGTGGAACGCCGATACCTTTGTGCGTGCGAAACGCTTGCATGACGATCTCCTATTACTGAGTCAGGTCGGCAGGGGACGACAGCTTGCCGCGCACCGCAGTGGCTGCAGCGACTGCAGGCGACACCAGATGGGTGCGACCACCCTTGCCTTGCCTGCCTTCGAAATTTCGGTTCGATGTCGACGCGCAACGTTCACCGGGCGACAGCTGGTCTGGATTCATTCCAAGACACATGGAGCAACCGGCTTGGCGCCATTCCGCGCCTGCCGCGGTGAAGATCTCCCCGAGCCCCTCTGATTCGGCTTGTGCGCGCACACGCATCGAACCGGGCACAATCAGCATCCGCACCCCGTCGGCCACCTTGCGTCCGCGCAGAACGTCGGCGACGACGCGCAGATCCTCGATCCTGCCGTTGGTGCACGACCCGACGAAAACTGCGTCCACCGCGATGTCACGCATCGCCGTGCCGGGACGAAGATCCATGTACGCCAACGCTTTTTCGGCCGATTGCCGTTCAGATTCGTCGAACATCAGCTCCGGGTCCGGGACCGAATCCGACAACGGAACACCCTGTCCTGGGTTGGTACCCCACGTGACGAAGGGGCTCAGCGTGGCCGCATCGAGATACACCTCGGTGTCGAATTCAGCGCCTTCGTCGGTGCGCAATGCCAGCCATGCGGCGACCGCTGCGTCCCATTCCGCACCCTTCGGTGCATGCGGGCGGCCGCGCAAGAATTCGAACGTGGTTTCGTCCGGTGCCACCATGCCGGCGCGCGCGCCGGCTTCGATGCTCATGTTGCAGATCGTCATCCTGCCCTCCATCGAGAGCGATTCGATGGCGCTGCCGCGGTATTCGATGACGTGGCCCTGTCCCCCACCGGTGCCGATTTTCGCGATCACCGCGAGAATGATGTCCTTCGCGCTCACTCCGGGCGGCAGTTGGCCGTCCACATTGACGGCCATGGTCTTGAATGGCCGCAGTGCAAGGGTCTGTGTTGCGAACACGTGCTCGACCTCGGATGTGCCGATGCCCATCGCGAGTGCACCGAATGCGCCGTGCGTCGACGTGTGGCTGTCACCGCACACCACTGTCATGCCGGGCTGCGTCAGTCCCAACTGCGGACCGATGATGTGCACGATTCCTTGTTCGGCGTCGCCCATCGGATGCAACCGGATGCCGAACTCTTCGCAATTTCGACGCAGCGTCTCGACCTGTGTCCGCGATATCGGGTCGGCGATCGGTTTATCGATGTCGACCGTCGGCACATTGTGGTCTTCGGTGGCGATCGTCAGGTCGGGCCTGCGCACCGTGCGGCCGGCCAGCCGGAGCCCGTCGAAGGCCTGCGGGCTCGTCACCTCGTGAATGAGGTGCAGATCGATGTAGATCAAGTCGGGCTCGCGGCCCGCGCCTTCGCCTGCTCCATGGGCGACGACGTGGTCCGCCCACACCTTTTCTGCCATCGTGCGCGGCGTGTGGACACTGGTCATACTTGACTATCTCACAATCTAGGACGTTAGTATCTCCTTGTGAGACAGGATAGCGGCATCGGCGTGCTGGACAAAGCGGTGGGTGTGCTGCACGCGGTGGCTGAATCGCCGTGCGGGCTGGCCGAGCTGGTCGAGCGCACGGGCCTGCCACGCGCGACCGCGCATCGGCTGGCCGCAGGCCTGGAGGTGCACCGACTGCTGAGTCGCAACGGCGACGGCCTCTGGCGGCTCGGCCCAGGGCTGACCGAATTGGCGGGACAGGTGAACGACCCACTGCTGGCCGCAGGCGCCGTCGTGCTGCCGCGGCTGCGGGAAATCACCGGCGAGAGCGTGCAGCTTTACCGCCGCGAGGGCACCGCCCGGATTTGTGTTGCCGCACTGGAACCGCCTGCGGGGCTTCGCGATACGGTTCCGGTGGGTGCCCGGCTGCCGATGACGGCCGGGTCGGGCGCCAAAGTGCTACTGGCATACGCCGACGCGGCGACCCAGCAGGCGGTGCTGCCCGCAGCGATGTTCACCGATCGCGCTCTTGCCGAAGTTCGCAAGCGCGGGTGGGCGCAAAGCGCCGCCGAACGCGAACCAGGCGTTGCAAGCGTGTCGGCCCCTGTGCGCGATGGCCGCGGCACGGTGATCGCCGCAGTCTCGGTGTCCGGGCCGATCGACAGGATGGGACGCAGGCCCGGCGCCCGCTGGGCGGCCGACCTGTTGGCAGCCGCGGACGCGCTGACCCGCCGCCTTTGAATTGAATTCAACTGGCGCCGATCGCCAAAATCGGCCCTCTACCCGGCCATTTACGGTAGCGTCAGCTACGCGGACCACAACGGCGATGGCCCACTCGCCGGGTTGGAGGCGGGGCGATGACCGTATGCAATCGCAGAACTCTTCGCGCCCTCGGCATCCGTCTGCTGATCGCCGCGATGTCCGCCGCGGTCGTTGCCGTTGCCGCCCAACAAGTCCCGCCAAAATCTGTGGCGCGCAATGTCGTTGAGACGGCAAGCATTGTTGAGGCACCGAGCGTTGTCGGCATCGCAGACTCGAACCTGTACAACCAGTCACAGGCCGACATCGACCGAACCCTCGACACCCTTCAAGCGATGGGCGTGCAAAACGTTCGAATCGTCATCCCGTGGGCAGGCGTGCAACCGCTCAACTTGCCGTTCTACAACTGGGTCAACGTCGATCGAATGGTCAATGCGGCGTCCGCGCGCAACATGGGTGTGTTGGCCGTCCTCAATTCCACGCCGGCATGGGCCAGCGACAGATATTTGAGCGGGCATCCCGACCCCAACGATTTCGCGGAATTCGCAGGCTTGGTCGCTGACCGGTACCAAGGCGACATCGCGGCTTACGAGGTCTGGAACGAACCGAACGCGATCACGTTTTGGAACCCCGTCGATCCGGTGGCCTACACCGAACTGCTGAAAGCGGGCTACACCGCGATCAAGGCGGAGGATCCCAACGCGGTAGTCGTCGGCGGCGTGGTTGCGTCGCTTTTCACCGCAGGCAACGTCACGATCAACCCGCAGGATTTCATCGCCGCGATGTATGACGCAGGCGCCAAGGGCTACTTCGATGCGATCTCATTCCATCCGTATCACTTCTCGTTGGAGTTCTCCGAGGGCAACAACCATCCGCTGTCGGCCGAGCAGCAGGTCGAAGAGATGCGGCAGGTCATGCTCGAGCACGGTGACGGTGCCTTGAAGATCTGGGCGACCGAATACGGCATGCCGACCTCTGCGCTTTCGACCGGTGAGGTCGTGACCGAAGAACAGCAGGCGGCGTTCATCGAGGATTTTCTGCACGCCTGGCAGAACGTGGACGGCGCGGGTCCTGCCTTCATCTATACCTTCCGCGATTCGTTCAGCGGCGATCCGGACATTCAGAAGAACTTCGGCATCTTCTATACCGACTGGACGCCGAAGCTCGCCGCTCAAGTCATCGCGCAGTTCGCCGGAGGTCAGCTCCCGGAACGCCCGGACCGCCCGCTCATTGACGCGGCGTTGGCGATCACGCGTGCGATCGTCAACGCGGCGTCCCGCGTGATCCACGCGGGCGCCCAATTGTTCGCCGCCGCAGTCGATGCGACGGTCAAGGTGATCGCCGGATTGGTCGATCTGGGTGTCCGCGTGGTGAAGGGTTTGGCCACCGCGACGGTTGCAGTGATTTCCGGTGTGGTCGACGCGATCGGCCGTGTCATCGACTCGATAGGCGATCGCGTCAGACCCGACGACGCCGTGTCCCCCGCCACGACAGCGCTGCACGTCCCCACCGCTATGACCGCGGATACGGCCAAAGTATCCGTCCCCACGCAGCGCCATGCGTCTTCGGCAGCCAAGCCGGATTCGAGTACGAACATCGCCGATACCAAACCGGCAGCGGTAGAAGGAGATAACGACTCCGGCACCCCCAAAGCCGATGCCAATGCCAATGCCGACACAACCGACACTGCTGGCTCGAAGCCCGATCGCGATGCTGTCGACAAGCCGGCCGACAAAGTAGCGGCTGCACCGAAGGAGGACCCGACGCCGAAGAAGGGCGCGGAGTCATCAGCCAACGCGACCGACACGATGACCGCGAACGACAACGTGACGAAGCCGAACGATCGGGACGCCGAGCAGGGCACCAAAGATCCGATAAAGCAGCCCTGAACCCGGCTCTCAGCGGAGACACAGCGACAGCTGTTCGGCTGTGTCGACTCGCGGGAGGGCCTATCGTTTTCCGCTAAGCCAGGCGATACTTCAGCTTGGGGGCACGCACCACAGATCTGATGGGGGTCAGAATCTTTGTCGTCGCAATCATCTCGGTGGATTGCCACCGCACGCCTGCTGCGGCGTGCCGGCTTCGGCGCGACCGGGCCGCAGATCGACGCGGTTGCGAATCAGGATTGGTCGATCTACCTCGACCAGGCGTTGGGCCTCGATCCCGATGCCGACCCAGGAGCAGTGGCCACACCGCGTCCGATGCCCGTCACCCCTGACATGCCCGACGACAACGCGGGCGACGCCGCGTTCAACGAGTTCAGCAGCACCCTGTCGGATCAAATGACCGAGTTGACGTCGTGGTGGGTGCGGCGGATGGCCGCGGTGAACGAACCGATACACGAGAAGCTCACTCTGGTGTGGCACAACCACTTCGCGACCTCGGCGCAGAAGGTGCCTGCCGCCGAATGGATGGGACACCAGAACCAGAAGCTGCGCACGCTCAAACTCGGCGATTTCCGCACGCTGGCCTACGCAATGCTGACCGACGCGGCAATGCTGTTCTGGCTGGACGGCGTTCGAAACAGCGCAGGCGCGGCCAACGAGAACCTGTCGCGTGAGTTCATGGAGCTCTTCACCCTCGGACACGGAAACGGTTACACAGAACGCGATGTCAAGGAAGGCGCCCGCGCACTAACCGGCTGGTTCATCGGTCCCGGCGGCAAGGCCGACATCTCACCCACCCATCACGACAGCACGCCGAAGACAGTCATGGGTGTGGCAGGCGATCTCGACGAAGCCAATTTCTGCGACATCGTTCTCGGCCACCCGAAGTCAGCGCAGTTCGTCGCCGCCAAACTGTGGCGAATGCTCGCCTCCGACACCGATCCGTCCACGGCGACGCTCGACCGCCTCGTGTCGGCCTATGGCCAAGGGCGCGATCTCAAAGCTTTGACGAAGGCGATCCTGCTCGACCCCGAATTCTCCGACCGCGCAGGCACCGTGGTGAACACCCCGATCGAATGGCTGATCGGCGTCATCCGTTCGCTCAAGGCGCCCATCGATGATCCCGATCTGCTAGACGCCATCGTCGTCGCGCTGACGGTGATGGGTCAGCGGCCCTTCTATCCGCCGAACGTCGGTGGTTGGCCCAGCGGCCAGGCGTGGCTGTCGACCAGCAGTATCTCGGCGCGGGCGTGGGCCGCCGACAAGTTCACCAAATCCGGTGACCTGTCTGTCGTTGAGCAATCCGCTCGGGGTGACCGCGTCGACGCCGTGGGGTATCTGCTCGGGATCGGCGCGTGGACCGATCGGACTGCGGCCGCACTCAAGCCTCTTGTCAACGATCCGCAGCAGTTGGTAGCCGCCGCGGTCAACACACCCGAATACCTGACGTCGTAACGAGATTCGATGGCCGAGTTCAACCGCAGGAAGTTTCTGATCGCCAGCGCCGGAGCAGGCGCGGTGGGAGTGTTGGGCGGGGTGGGTGCGCTGACTCTTCCGGACCTGCTGCACCGCACTCAAAATCAGCCGCCGCTCGCGGCCGACAGCGGCATCCTCGTGATCGTCACACTGTACGGCGGCAACGACGGACTGAGCACGTTGATTCCCTACGCGGACAATGCCTATCACGACGCAAGACCCGAACTGTCTTATGCGCCCGGCGAAGTCCTGCACCTAGACGGTCAACTGGGTCTGAATCCGGCGCTACCAGGGCTGAATTCGTTATGGTCGGAAAACCAGCTCGCGATCGTGCGAGGCGTGGGATATCCGAAACAGGACCGCAGCCATTTCCGGTCGATGGACATCTGGCAGACAGCGTCTGTCGACGAGCCCGTGAAGACGGGGTGGATCGGCCGCTGGCTGGATGCGACGGGCGACGATCCCCTGCGCGCGGTCAATGTCGGAGCCGTGCTGGCGCCGTTGGGAATTGGGCAAAAACACGTGTCGGCAGCCCTCTCCAACTGGGTGCCGCCAGTGCCCGACGACATCGCCAAAACGCTGGAGGCGCTGAGCAAGGACGACCCGAGGGACACCGCGGCGATGGCCGCAGTGTGCGAGGCGTACCGGGCCAACAGCAAGACGACACCCGAGTTCGCACGGGTCGTCAAGGGCGCGACCCCTGGTGCCGAAACGACGGGCAGCGGTAACGCACAGACATTGGCGGCCGACCTCGATCTGGTGGCCACCTGCATCAAGGCCGGGGTGCCGTCGCGGGTGTACATGGTTTCCCTTGGCGATTTCGACACCCATGCCGACGAGCGTGCCGCACACCAGTCACTGCTGAAGGTTCTCGACGACGGCCTGACCACCTTCCTGCAGCACATGAGAAGCAGCAGCTTCGGCAAGAACGTGGTCGTCATGGCCTACTCGGAGTTCGGGCGGCGGGTAGCGGCCAATGCGTCTGCGGGCACCGACCACGGCACGTCGGGACCGGTCTTCATCGCAGGCGCACACGTCAAGGGTGGCTTCTACGGCGACGAGCCCAGCCTGACCGACCTCGACGACGGGGACCTGAAGACGACGACCGACTTCCGCGACATCTACCACGAGCTGCTGCACAAGACGCTGCGCGCAGATCCGGAGCGGGTGGTCGGTTCTGGCAGAAAAGACATCGGATTCCTGTGAAGAATCCGATTTTGTAGCCCCGATGGGATTCGAACCCACGCTACCGCCGTGAGAGGGCGGCGTCCTAGGCCGCTAGACGACGGGGCCAGAACCGGATTGCCAGCATAACGCACGGGGTTACGCGGACCTAATCCGTTACAGACGCTGGGGTACCAGGACTCGAACCTAGAATGGCTGAACCAGAATCAGCTGTGTTGCCAATTACACCATACCCCATTGGCTGCCTATAACCGCAGGTCACAGGCTGTTTTCGGACCGGCCAAGCGGAGAGATGCTCCCGCCGCCTGTTGTATCGGGCCGACGTGCAGACTACCAAAGATTTCAGGCTGTCTTTTCACGCCTCCGCCGTGGCGGCGGCCGCCGCGTGGTCTCTGCCCGCGCGCAGCCGCTGCAGGCTGCGATCGCGGCCGAGCAGTTCCAGCGACTCGAACAACGGTGGGCTGATCGACGCGCCCGTTGCGGCCACCCGGATCGGACCGAAGGCCTTTCGCGGCTTGAGCGCCAAGTTCTCCAACAGCGCCACCTTGAGCGCAATTTCGATCTTGGCCGTGGTCCATTCCCCGACGTCCTCTAGCGCTGCGATCGCTGCGTCGAGCACCGGGGCCGCATCACCGCGCAGTTCCTTGCCTGCGGCCTTCTCATCGAGCTGGTATTCGCCGTCGTTGAGGAACTTCAGCAGATCCCACGCATCGCCGAGCACGACAATTCGCGTCTGCACCAGACTGGCCGCCTCTGCGAACTGCGCGGTGTCCAGACCGGTCTCGTGACCGTGAGCTAGGAAATACGCGCCAAGGCGTTCGGCGAAATCGTCCTCACTGAGCAGCCGGATGTGTTCGGCGTTGATCGCGTCGGCCTTCTTCTGGTCGAAACGCGCGGGGTTGGAGTTGACGTTGACGACGTCGAATGCGGCGACCATCTCGTCGAGGCTGAACACGTCGCGATCCTCGGCGATGCCCCAGCCGAGCAATGCCAAGTAGTTCAGCAGACCCTCGGGGATGAAGCCGCGCTCGCGGTGCAGGAACAGATTCGACTGCGGATCACGCTTGGACAGCTTCTTGTTGCCCTCGCCGAGAACGCTTGGCAGATGCGCGAACTCAGGAACACGCTCGGCCACGCCGATGCGGATCAGCGCCTGGTACAGCGCGATCTGACGCGGCGTCGACGGCAACAGATCTTCACCGCGCAGCACATGCGTGATTTTCATGAGTGCATCGTCGACCGGATTGACCAAGGTGTACAACGGATCTCCGCTGGCGCGCGTCAGCGCGAAATCCGGAACGGTCCCCGCGGCGAAGGTGGTGTCGCCACGCACGAGGTCGTGCCAGGTGATGTCTTCGTCGGGCATTCGCAACCGCACGACGGGAGCGCGTCCCTCGGCGACGAACCTTGCCCGTTGCTCATCGGTGAGGGTTCGGTCGAAGTTGTCGTAGCCGAGCTTGGGATTTCGGCCTGCGGCGATATGCCGGGCCTCGACCTCCCCCGGCGTCGAGAACGCCTCGTAGGCTTCGCCGGCATCAAGCAGTCGCTGCACGATGTCGCGGTAGACGTCACTGCGCTCGGACTGCCGGTACGGCGCATACGGGCCGCCGATATCCGGACCCTCGTCGTAGTTCAGTCCCAGCCAGCTCAGCGCGTCCAGCAACGCCAAATAGCTTTCTTCGCTGTCCCGTTCGGCGTCGGTGTCCTCCAGCCGGAACACGAACGAGCCACCAGTGTGGCGCGCGTACGCCCAATTGAACAACGCGGTGCGGATCAACCCGACGTGCGGCGTGCCGGTGGGCGACGGGCAGAACCTTACCCTTACGGTCATCACTTTCCTTTGCGCACAACAGGATTGCTCAGCGTCCCGATGCCCTCGATGGTAACGCTGACGGTGTCGCCGTCCTCGATCGGCCCGACACCCTCCGGTGTTCCGGTGAGGATGAGATCGCCGGGCAGCAGAGTCATCACCGCCGAGATCCACTCCACGATTGCGCCGATGTCATGAATCATCAGCGACGTTCGGCTGTGCTGCTTGACCTCACCGTTGACCTCGGTGCGCAGATCCAGATCGGTCGGGTCGAGATCGGTGACGATCCACGGGCCGATCGGGCAGAAGGTGTCATAGCCCTTCGCGCGGGTCCACTGGCCGTCCTTCTTCTGTTGATCCCGCGCGGTGACGTCGTTGCCGATCGTGTATCCGAGGATGTTCTCGGCGGCCCGCGCCGCGGGAACGTCCTTGCACGGGCGCCCGATGACCACGGCCAGTTCGCCTTCGAAGTGCACGGGGTCGGCGTCGGCCGGCATCTGAATCGGCACGTTCGGACCGATGATCGACGTGTTGGGCTTCATGAAGATCACGGGATCGGGGAAGTCGCCGCCGCCCATCTCTGCGACGTGGGCGGCATAGTTCTTGCCGATGCAGACCACCTTGCTCGCCAGAATCGGCGCCAGCAGACGCACATCGGCGAGCGGCCATTGACGACCCGTGAAGTTGGGCGACCCGAAGGGGTGCTCCGCGATTTCCCTGACGACCGCCTCTGCCGGGTCGTCGATGGGTCCTTCGATGCTGACGAAAGCAACTCCGTCGGGGCTGGCGATTCGACCAAGGCGCATGGTCCCAGCCTAGTGGCCGTGGTCGCGACGCCCGCCTGCGGTCGTCGTCTCACCATCTGGAAAGATGGTTCAGCATTCTGAGACAGCTGTGCGACGATGATCGCGTGTCCATCGAGACGATCAGCACAGTGCGGCGCTGGTCGATGCTGGCCATCGCGCTGGGTGCGACGTTGTTCGCGAACGTGTTCATCAACGGGGCGGCCTTCCTCATCCCGACGCTGCACACCGAACTCGGGCTGGATCTGGCGAAGGCCGGCCTCCTCTCGTCGATGCCGAGCTTCGGCATGGTGGCGACGCTGATCGCATGGGGTTACCTCGTCGACAGGGTCGGCGAGCGGATCGTGCTGGCGCTGGGTTCGGCGCTGACGGCAGCCGCGGCGTTCGCAGCGGCGTCGGTGCACTCACTCGTCGCGGTCGGCGCGTTTCTGTTGCTCGGCGGCATGGCGGCGGCAAGCAGCAACTCTGCTAGCGGCCGGCTGGTGGTCGGATGGTTCCCACCGGAGCAGCGCGGCCTGGTGATGGGCATCCGGCAGACGGCACAGCCGCTGGGAGTCGGGTTGGGAGCGTTGGTGATTCCGCGTCTTGCGGAAAGCCACGGTGTCTCCGTGGCGTTGCTTTTCCCAGCAGTGGTGTGCGCGGCGTCGGCGGTGGTGTGCGCCGTCGCGGTGATCGATCCGCCACGGCCACCGCGGCACGAGGCCGACGAAGCCGATCTGGCCAACCCCTATCGGGGCTCATCGGTGTTGTGGCGCATTCATGCCGTGTCGTGCTTGTTGGTGGCGCCGCAGGTGGTGGTGTGGACGTTCACGTTGGTGTGGCTGATGGCCGACCGCGGTTGGTCGGCCGCGTCGGCGGGCGCGATGGTGACAGGCGCGCAGATACTCGGTGCCGGTGGACGAATCGCCGCGGGCCGCTGGTCGGACGTGGTTGGCTCGCGACTGCGACCGATCCGCGCCATCGCGCTGGCGGCTGCTGCGGCTATGGGCCTGTTGGCCCTTACCGACTGGCTGCACTCCCCCGTCAGCGTCGCGGTGATGGTGCTCGCTTCGGTGATCACCGTGTCCGACAACGGCTTAGCGTTCACCGCGATCGCGGAGATCGCCGGGCCGTTTTGGAGTGGTCGCGCTCTCGGCACCCAGAACACCAGCCAGTTGCTGACGGCCGGCGTTGCGCCTCCGTTGTTCGGCGCATTGATCGGCGCCGCGGGATATCCCGTCGCCTTTGCCGTGTGCGCGGTTTTCCCCCTCGTTGCGATACCACTCGTCCCTGTCGATCAGCGACGAGCGAAGGCACGCTGAACGCCGCCTGAGAGTTACCTGGATGCACCCCGCGTTAGGCGCTTTTGTCGCAAGGGATTACAAATCGGCGTTTTAGGCTACTAACTAAAGTCGTTGTCCCGCTTCGCTATTTGACGTCCAGGTAAGGAGAGGATCGGTATGAACGTGTCCGTTCCAGCTGTGTTCGCAGCCGGGTTGGCCACTGCAGGAGTCAGTGTCGCGCTCGCCGTGCCCGCCGCGGCCGCGCCGTCGAGCACGACAAACTCCACCGCGTCGAGCCAACACGTCGTCCGCAATTCCGCCAAAGCGACGCCGAACGGCGGCACTTCGCACAAACCGGCGGCATCGTCGTCATCAACGAAAACCGCGTCTGCACCGGGTTCGGCGCCCACATCCAACAAACGGGTCTTGTCGTCCGACCCAGGCACGCCGGTCGCCGTCAAGCACCATTGGGGCACACATCACGGCCACGGGCTCTTCTAGCCCGCCGGTTACGCGCTCGACTGCCGCGGAAGGATCAGCAGTGCGGCAACAAGAAAGCACAGCGCCCCGACGAAGGTGCCGACGTTCGCGAGCAGCGCATCCTCGGTGACCCCCGATTTCGTGACGAAGGCGGCTAAGGCGGATACGCCGAACGCGAGGCAGCCGATCATGTTGATCCACTCCGCCTGCCAGTCTCGGGATTTCAGCTCGAAGATCCCCACGACCGCGGTCACTGCGACGACCCCGAGCGCGCCGCTCACCAGAAAAGCCAGCGATCCGACAAAGTCCGGCGCCCACACCAAACGTCGCTCCGGCTTCACGGCGTGAGCCCACAACGAGGCCCCGGTGCTGATGTTGAACAGGATCGTCCCGGCGAATTGCGCGGCCGCCGAGAGCCATCCGATGCGCAGCGCCGGCCCGGACAGCACCAACTGCATCCACCCCGCGGTGGTGAAAAACCAGGAGCCGACGAAACACAACAGGTTGACGAGCCCCGCACCTGCGACGGCGGACACCCCCGGCAACGTGGCGATCGCGAACAATGTCGAACCGACCGCGAACAGCCAGCACTGCCGAGACAGTGTCGCCACTTCGCCGACCTAGAGGCCCGCCGCGATCCGCTCGCCGACCTCTGAGGTGGACATCTTCTGGTCGCCGCGGGTGGCGAGGTGTTGCTCGACGGCCTTGTCGATGCGGGCCGCAGCGTCGTGTTCGCCGACATGGGACAGCAACAGCGCGACCGACATGATCGCCGCGGTCGGGTCCGCGATGCCCTGGCCCGCGATATCCGGCGCGCTGCCGTGCACCGGTTCGAACATGGACGGATTGGTCCGCGTCGCGTCGATGTTGCCGCTCGCGGCAAGCCCGATGCCACCGCACACGGCCGCAGCGAGGTCGGTGATGATGTCGCCGAACAGGTTGTCGGTCACGATCACGTCGAACCGGCCCGGATCGGTGACGAGGTGAATCGTCGCCGCATCCACGTGCTGATAGGCGATTTCGACGTCGGGGTACTCGGAGGCGATCTCCTGCACGGTGCGCCACCACAGTGCGCCTGCAAACGTCAGCACGTTGTTCTTGTGCACAAGCGTGAGATGCTTGCGGCGCTGCTGGGCGCGGCGGAACGCGTCATGCACCACGCGCTGCACGCCGAACGCCGTGTTGACGCTGACCTCGGTGGCGATCTCGTTGGGCGTGCCGACGCGAATGGCCCCACCGTTTCCGGTGTACGGACCCTCGGTGCCCTCGCGGACCACGACGAAATCAATGTCGGGGTTGCCCGCCAGCGGGCTGGCGACGCCTGGATACAGCCGCGAGGGACGCAGATTCACGTGGTGGTCGAGCGCGAACCGAATACGCAGCAGCAGGCCACGTTCCAGCACACCGCTGGGCACCGACGGATCACCGATGGCACCGAGCAGGATCGCGTCGTGTCCCCGCAGCTCGTCGATCACCGAGTCGGGCAGCACCTCGCCGGTCGCGTGGTAGCGCCGCGCGCCGAGGTCGTAGTTGGTCTTTTCGACGCCCGGCACGACCGCGTCGAGCACCTTGAGCGCCTCGCCTACGACCTCGGGGCCGATACCGTCGCCGGCAATGATCGCCAGTTTCACGAAAGGTCCACCACTTCCAGCAGTTTGGCGCCGACGGCCTGGGTGATCGCGGCGCGAACGTCGGCGGGCACTTCGCGGTCGATGCGCAGCAGGATCGTCGCACCCGGCCCTTCGGCGTCTTCACTCAATTGCGCCGCGTGAATGTTGATGTCAGCGGCGCCCAGCAGGGTGCCGATCTTGCCGAGTGTGCCGGGCTGATCGACGTAGTTGACGATCAAATAGACACCCTCGGCGCGCAGATCGAAGTTGCGGCCGTTGATCTGGACGATCTTCTCGACCTGCTGCGGTCCCGACAGCGCACCGGCGACGTTGGCCACTGACCCGTCGCCGTAGACGGCGCGGACGTCGACCACGCTGCGGTGGTTGGGACTTTCGGTGGCCGTGCTGATGTCGGCCTCCACGCCACGCTCGGCGGCCAGCGCAGGCGCATTGACGAACGTCACCGGATCTTCGATGACGGCGGAGAACAGTCCCCGTAGCGCCGAAAGTCGTAGCACCTCAACGTCTTCCGACGCCAGTTCGCCGCGCACCTGCACCGACAACGACACGGGCAGCTCGCTGCACAGCACACCGACGAGCACGCCGAGCTTGCGGACCAGATCGAGCCAGGGCGCCACTTCCTCACCGACGACCCCACCGCCGACGTTGACGGCGTCTGGCACGAATTCGCCGGCCAGCGCAAGCTTCACGCTCTCCGCGACGTCGGTGCCGGCGCGGTCCTGCGCCTCGCCGGTCGAGGCCCCGAGGTGCGGCGTGACGACGACCTGCGGCAGCTCGAACAGCGGGCTGTCGGTGGTCGGCTCGGTGGCGAACACGTCGATGCCCGCAGCGCGGACATGTCCGGAGCGAACCGCGTCGGCCAGCGCTTCCTCGTCGACCAGTCCACCGCGAGCGGCGTTGACGATGATCACGCCCGGCTTGGTCTTGGCCAGCGCTTCCTTGCCGATCAGCCCGGCGGTCTCCGGTGTCTTCGGCAGATGCACGGAAATGAAGTCCGACCGGCTCAGCAGTTCGTCGAGGGTCAGCAGCTCGATCCCGAGCTGCGCGGCCCGCGCAGCCGAGACATAGGGGTCATACGCCACGACATGCGTGCCGAACGCGGCCAGTCGCTGCGCCACCAGCTGACCGATGCGGCCCAGGCCGACCACGCCAACTGTCTTGCCGAAGATCTCGGTGCCGGAGAACTTGGACCGCTTCCAGGTGTGCTCGCGCAGCGATGCGTCAGCCGCGGGGATCTCCCTTGCCGCGGCGAGCATCAACGCCACCGCATGCTCGGCGGCACTATGGATATTCGACGTCGGGGCGTTGACCACCAGCACGCCACGGGCAGTCGCTGCGTCGACGTCGACGTTGTCCAGGCCGACGCCCGCGCGGGCGACGATCTTGAGCTTGGACCCCGCGGCCAGCACCTCGGCGTCGACGGTGGTCGCCGAGCGCACCAACAGCGCGTCGGCCTCCGGCACCGCGGCCAGCAGCTTCTCTCGGTCCGGGCCGTCCACCCAGCGGACCTCTACCTGGTCACCAAGTGCGGCGACGGTCGATTCAGCCAGTTTGTCGGCGATCAGTACAACGGGAAGGCTCACGCCCACACAGCGTAGTGGGCTTGAATCATGAGGTGGACGTCACCGTCGTAGGTAGTGGACCCAACGGCCTGGCGGCCGCCGTCATCTGCGCCAGAGCCGGTCTTTCAGTGCAGGTGTTCGAGGCGCAGCCAACTCTGGGCGGCGGCGCGCGCACGCTGGCTGATCCCGAGTTTCCCGGGGTCAGCCACGACATCTGTTCGGCCGTGCATCCGCTGGCATTGGCATCGCCGTTTCTGGCGGCGTTCGATCTGCCGGCCCGCGGTGTGACTGTGACGGCGCCGCAGGTGTCCTACGCCAACCCCCTTCCTGGGCGCCCCGCCGCGGTGGGCTACCACGATCTGGACCGCACGTGCGCGGAGCTGACCGACGGGCAGTCTTGGCGTCGACTGCTGGGTCCGCTTGTCGAGCGCGACGCCTCGGTGCTCAAGGTGTTGCTCGGCGACAAACGCTCTATTCCGACCACCGATCTGATCGCCGCGGTACAGGTGGCCAGCCGACTGGTCGAGCAGGGCACGCCTGCCTGGCGGGCGTTGGCGGGGACGGATGCTCGCGCTTTGTTCACCGGTGTTGCGGCGCATACGATTTCACAGATGCCGTCGCTGGTCTCTTCCGGCGCGGGGCTGATGCTGGCCACCTTGGCGCACACAGTCGGTTGGCCGATCCCGGCTGGCGGTAGCCAAGCCATTCCAGACGCGCTCATTGCCGACCTGCAAGCCCACGGCGGCACGGTGACCTCGGGTGCGGAGATCACCGAACCTCCTTCGGGTGTGGTGCTTTACGACACCGCACCGACAGCGCTGCTGTCCATCTACGGTGACCGGTTGCCGTCGCGGTATGCAAAGGCGTTGCAGCGCTACCGTTTCGGGCCAGGCGTGGCGAAGGTCGATTTCGTGCTGTCCGATGAGATCCCCTGGGTCGACCCGCGGCTGGCCGAGGCTCCGACACTGCACATGGGCGGCACCCGCGAGCAGATGGCGCACGCCGAGGCCGAAGCCGCAGCCGGCCGCCACCCGGAATGGCCGATGGTGCTGGCCGCGCTGCCGCATCTTGTCGATCCCGGCCGCATCGATGCAGCTGGCCGGCGGCCGTTGTGGACGTACGCGCATGTGCCATCGGGCTCGACTGTGGACCAAAGCGAAACTGTCACAAAGGTCTTCGAGCGTTTCGCCCCGGGCTTCCGCGATGTCGTGGTGGCGGTCCGGTCGATACCTGCCGCAGGGTTGGCCGATCACAACGCCAATCTGGTCGGCGGCGACATCGGGGTGGGCGGCAACACACTGTTTCACGCGCTGGCGGGCCCGACGCCGCGGCTCAACCCATGGAGCACACCGATTCCCAAGGCGTATCTGTGCTCATCGGCGACGCCACCGGGCGGCGGCGTGCACGGCATGTCGGGGTACTACGCGGCGCGCACGGTGTTGCGCCGCGAGTTCGGTATCAAGAAGCTGCCGAGGCTGGCGCCATGACGAAACTCGCGGTCATCTACTACTCAGCAACCGGCCATGGGACGTCGATGGCAGGGCGGGTAGCCGCCGCGGCCGAAGCCGCCGGCGCCGAGGTGCGCGTCCGTCCGGTCGCCGAAACCCGCGACCCCGCGTCGTTCGCGCAGAATCCCGCGTGGACGGCGAACTACGAATCCACTAAGGACCTGCCACACGCGACCGGCCACGACATCGTGTGGGCCGACGCGGTGATCTTCGGCTCGCCGACCCGATTCGGTTCGGTCGCTTCGCAATTGCGCGATTTCCTCGACTCGCTCGGCGGCCTGTGGTCGCAGGGCAAGCTGGCTGACAAGGTTCATGCCGGCTTCACGTCGACGAACACCGCACACGGTGGCCAAGAGACCACACTGCTCACGCTCTACGTCACGCTGATGCACTTCGGCGGCATCATCGTCGCCCCGGGGTACACCGATGCGCTGAAGTTCGTCGACGGAAACCCGTACGGCGCGAGCGTCATCGCCGACCACGACAACATCAGCGAGTTCGACGACGCAACGAACAACGCGCTCGACCATTTGGCCAAGCGCGTTGTCGCGGTCGCAGATCGCCTTACTTCTTAGCGGTTGTGTGCACTTTGTGGCGCTGAGCGCAACCAACTGCACACAACTCGATTAGGCCGTGTCCGTCAGCGGGCGGTCGACCCAGCTCATCAGTTCGCGCAGCTTCTTGCCGGTCACCTCGATCGGGTGCTCGGCGTTCTGCTTGCGCAGGTCTTCGAGCTCCTTGTTGCCGCCCTCGACGTTCGCGACGAGGCGCTTGACGAACGTGCCGTCCTGAATCTCGGTCAGCAGCTGCTTCATCCGGTCCTTGGTGCCGGCGTCAATCACGCGCGGACCCGACAGGTAGCCGCCGAACTCCGCGGTGTCGGACACCGAGTAGTTCATCCGCGCGATGCCGCCCTCGTACATCAGGTCGACGATCAGCTTGAGCTCGTGCAGTACCTCGAAGTAGGCCAACTCGGGCGCATATCCCGCCTCGACCATCACGTCGAAGCCGGTCTTGACGAGTTCCTCGGTGCCACCGCACAACACGGCCTGCTCACCGAACAGGTCGGTCTCGGTCTCGTCCTTGAACGTGGTCTTGATGACGCCTGCGCGCGTTCCGCCGATGCCCTTGGCGTAGGACAGCGCGAGCGCCTGGCCCTCACCCTTGGGATCCTGGTCGACCGCGATCAGGCACGGCACACCCTTGCCGTCGACGAACTGACGACGCACCAGGTGACCCGGGCCCTTCGGCGCCACCATGCCGATGGTGACGTTGGCAGGCGGCTTGATCAGATTGAAGTGGATGTTCAGGCCGTGGCCGAAGAACAGCGCGTTGCCGTCCTCGAGGTTCGGCTCGATGTCGTTCTTGAAGATCTCGGCCTGCGCGGTATCGGGTGCCAGCAACATGATCACGTCGGCCCACTTGGCAACCTCGGCGGGCGTATCGACCTCGAGGCCCTGCTCGGTGACCTTGTCGCGCGACTTTGAGCCTTCCTTGAGGCCGACCTTCACCTGCACGCCGGAATCGCGCAGCGAAAGCGAGTGCGCATGGCCCTGGCTGCCGTAGCCGATGACGCCGACCTTGCGACCCTGAATGATCGACAGGTCCGCGTCGTCGTCATAGAACATCTCTACTGCCACTGAATTTCCTTATCTCGTAACTGACTTGGGGCTTACTTGGCGGTGCCGATGCCGCGCGGACCGCGCGACAGCGAAACCACACCGGACTGGACGAGCTCACGAATGCCATACGGCTCCAGCACCCGCAGCAGCGCCTCCAGCTTCTCGGGAGTGCCGGTTGTCTCGATGATCAACGACTCCGTAGACACATCAACGACTTTGGCGCGGAAAAGATTCACCGCCTCGATGACCTGACTGCGGGTGGCGGCATCAGCGCGCACCTTGATCAGCGCGAGTTCACGGTCGACGGAGTTGTCGGGCTCCTGCTCCACGATCTTGATCACGTTGACAAGCTTGTTGAGCTGCTTGGTGATCTGCTCGAGCGGAGAGTCCTCGACGCTGACGACGATCGTCATCCGCGACATGTCCTTCTGCTCGGTCGCACCAACAGCCAGCGACTGGATATTGAAGCCGCGCCGCGAGAACAGCGACGCCACGCGCGCGAGCACGCCGGGTTTGTCTTCGACCAGAACGCTCAAGGTGTGAGTGGAAACGGTCATCACGCGTGCCCTTCTTCGGGATCGTCGAACAGCGGCCGGATTCCCTTGGCCGCCTGGATCTCGTCGTTGCTGGTGCCCGCGGCCACCATCGGCCACACCTGGGCGTCGGCGCCGACGATGAAGTCGATCACGACCGGCCGGTCGTTGATCTCCCGCGCCTGCCGGATGACGTCCTCGACGTCTTCGGCACGCTCACAACGCAATCCGACGCAGCCAAGCGCCTCGGCCAGCATCACGAAGTCCGGGATGCGATGCGAGTGGGTGGCCAAATCGGTTTGGCTGTAGCGCTCTTCGTAGAACAGTGTCTGCCACTGCCGCACCATGCCCAGGTTGCCGTTGTTGATGATGGCCACCTTGATCGGCGCGCCTTCGACGGCACAGGTGGCCAGTTCCTGATTGGTCATCTGGAAGCAGCCGTCGCCGTCGATGGCCCACACCTCAGCCTCCGGGCGGCCGAACTTGGCGCCCATCGCCGCGGGAACCGCGAAGCCCATGGTGCCGAGGCCGCCGGAGTTGAGCCACGTCTTCGGGTTCTCGTATTTGATGAACTGCGCGGCCCACATCTGGTGCTGCCCAACGCCTGCGACGTAGACGGCGTCGGGGCCGGCCATCTTGCCAAGGGTTTCGATGACGTACTCCGGCGACAGGCTGCCGTCACTCTGCGGGCCGTAGCTCAGCGGGTAGGTCGACTGCACCCCGCGCAGGTACTCCCACCAGTTGTCGATCGTGATCGAGCCGATGGTGCCGTCACGGCGCAGCGCCTCGATCAGGTCGGTGATGACCGCCTTGACGTCGCCGACGATCGGGACGTCGGCGTGCCGGTTCTTACCGATCTCGGCGGGGTCGATGTCAGCGTGAATCACCTTGGCTTCTGGCGCGAAGGAATCCAGCTTGCCCGTCACACGGTCGTCGAAGCGGGTACCGAGTGCGATCAGCAGATCACTGCGCTGCAACGCCGCGACCGCCGAGACCGTGCCGTGCATGCCGGGCATGCCCATGTGCTGCGGATGGCTGTCGGGAAACGCGCCGCGCGCCATCAGCGTGGTGACGACCGGGATGCCGGTCAGCTCGGCCAGATCCAGCAGTTGCTCGGTGGCCTCGCCGCGAATCACCCCGCCGCCGACGTAGAGCACCGGCTTGCGGGCCGCCGCGATCAGCTTGGCCGCCTCGCGGATCTGCCGGTTGTGCGGCTTGGTGTTCGGCTTGTAACCGGGCAGATCGATCTGCGGCGGCCAGCTGAACAAGCACTGTCCCTGCAGCACATCCTTCGGGATGTCGACCAGCACCGGGCCCGGGCGACCGGACGAGGCGAGGTGGAACGCCTCAGCGATCGCCTGCGGGATGTCGTCGCCGTTGCGCACCAGGAAGTTGTGCTTGGTGATCGGCATGGTGATGCCGGAGATGTCGGCTTCCTGGAAAGCGTCGGTGCCGATCAGCCCGCGGCCGACCTGACCGGTGATCGCGACCATCGGGATCGAGTCCATGTGCGCATCAGCCAGCGGGGTGACCAGGTTGGTGGCGCCGGGCCCCGACGTCGCCATGCACACGCCGACCTTGCCGGTGGCGTGCGCGTAGCCGCTGGCGGCGTGCCCGGCACCCTGCTCGTGGCGGACCAACACGTGGCGCAGCTTCTGCGAGTCGAAAAGCGGGTCGTAGACCGGCAACACGGCGCCGCCCGGGATGCCGAAGATGACGTCGACGTCGAGTTCCTCTAGTGACCGGATTACGGCCTGCGCACCGGTGAGCTGGTGCGGCGCAATACGTTTCGGCTGCGCGGTGCTGGTCTTCGGCGCTGGCTTGGCGGCAGCAGGCACGGGTTGACCCCCATTCGTCTGCTCCGGCGGTCGCGTGGTTGGTGCGCTCACGGTGTCCTCGTCATCTCCGTCGTCGTCTCTAGGATCTCAAATCGGTGTTCGGGCAAGAAAAAACCCCCGTCAGCTGGCCGCTGTACGAGGGTCGCGCGTTGATGCTTGTGCTATGCCCGGCAGAAGGCAAGCGCGGCATCAACGCGCTTCCCAATTACTACGAGCAATGCCAGGGTCTGCATAACAGACGACCGTAGCCTCCGCACTGGTAGCGGGTCAAATCACCACCCAATGCGAAGATGGCTGAGTGCCCGCCCACCCCGAGCAGACCCGCGTCGTCATCCGGATCTCGCCGATGGCGCATTTCGCCGTTGGCTTCATCGCGCTCGGCATGCTGGCCGTCGTGTTCGCCGGCCCGTCGTGGTTCGCGCCGCTGCTCATCATTCCTATCGGGCTGTCGGCGTTCATCGTCCGCTACCGCACGGCGGCCGACCGCGACGCAGTCACCGTGCGCACGTTTCTGGCCAGTCGGACCGTCTCATGGGACGACATCGCCGGTCTGCGGTTCGGCAGGAGTTCGTGGGCATACGCGCAGCTCAAGGACGGCAGCGAACTGCGACTGCCTGCGGTGACGTTCTCGACGCTGCCCCTGTTGACCGAGGCAAGCGGCGGTCGCGTGCCCAACCCGTACGGCTAGGCCAGCGGGTTGCCGCCGTTCAGCAGCACCCACACCGCGACGCCTGCGCCGATGCCCAGCACCAGCGCAATGAAGGACCCGACGAACGGTCGACGCGCCCAGCCCCGGCCGGCGTCCAGCCCGTAGCGACCAGGTCCGATCAGGATGATCGCGGCGATCGCGCACGCGAAGATGACCTTGTATTCGTGGCCGTCGGTGAGGAAGGACGCCAGCCTGGCCTCTTCGTGGGCCATCATCGCCTCGGCCAACAGGCCGGTCACCGAATATGCGAGCGCCCCGGCGGCCGCCACAGGAGTAAAGAGGCCCAGTACGAGAAGCACGCCCGCGGCAAGCTGCCCGCCGGCCGCCACATAGGTCAAGATGTCGGCGTACTTGAAACCCTGGTCGGTGAGCGACGTCTGGAGCCCACCGAATCCCGGGCCGCCCCACAAGCCGAAGGCCTTCTGAAGGCCGTGCCCGATGAGCACCGCCGCAACCGCGAGGCGCAGCAGGAGCAGTCCGAAGTCCTGGGTGCCGCGGCGGTCGCGGGCCTGATCATTGGCATCCGGCTCGATCTCGACGGGCTCGGCGCCATACGGGCCGAGTGAATGTCTGCCGCCGGGCTGCACGTAGGGCAACGGCTCTGGGTCGCTGATCAGGCCGAACGGCTGCTCGGCCGACTTGGCAGCGTCGTAGCGCGGGATCGCGGTGGTCTCGAAATCACCGGCGTAGTTCGAGGTCGGCAGATCGTCCTCGGGGTCGACCAGGCTCGCAGACGCCGGACGCTGCCAGGTGCGTGGATCAGGTTGACTGGTCACGATTGCCAGGGTAAGTGCTCGTCACCCGCAATTCGAGCATTGGCGCGGCGCTTTGGCGTCCCTATTCGCGAGGTCGAATCGGCCACGCCGTGACAGGCGCGTGGCGCGTATCGCCAAACAATCCGTAACCTGGCCTGCATGACACGACGCCGGCCCATGCGGGGTGTGATCGTCCTGCTGTGTGCGGCGTTGCTCGTCGGCTCCGGATGTGCCCGCTTCGATGAGGCGCAGTCGCAGCCGTTCACCACCGAACCGGAACTCAAGCCGGGTCCCTCGTCGACCCCGCCGCCCCCGCCGCCGCTGCCGCCGAAGCCGTTTCCGAAGGCATGCCCGGCGCCCGGCGTCATGCAGGGCTGCCTGGAGAGCACCAGCGGGCTGATCATGCTTCCCGACAGCCAGTCGGCGCTCGTGGCCGAGCGGACCGCCGGCGCGGTCAAGGAGGTGTCGACCCACGCCGAACCCAAGGTCAAGTTGGTGATCCCGGTCGATCCGTCCGGTGACGGCGGCTTGATGGACATTGCGCTGTCGCCGACGTACTCACAGGACCGGCTGATGTACGCCTACGTCAGCACCCCCACCGACAATCGGGTCATCCGCATCGCCGACGGCGACGTTCCGAAGCCGATTCTGACCGGCATTCCCAAGGGTCCGACCGGTAACACCGGCGCGCTGATCTTCACGAGTCCGACGACGCTGGACGTGCTCACCGGTGACGCGGGCAATGCCGCGCAGGCGGGTGACCCGGGCTCGCTGGCCGGCAAGCTGCTTCGCATCGAGCAACCGACCACGATCAATCAAGCGCCGCAGACCACCGCGCTGTCCGGGTTGGGCGCGGGCGGCGGCCTGTGCATCGACCCGTCGGACGGTTCCCTGTATGTCACCGACCGCAGCCCGACCGCCGATCGACTACAGCGAATCACCAAGGACTCCAAGGTGTCGACGGTGTGGACGTGGCCTGACCGTCCGGGCGTAGCGGGCTGCGCGGCGCTCGACGGCACCGTGCTCGTGAATCTCGTCAACACCAAGCAGACGGTCGCAGTTCGGCTGGCACCTGACACCGGCGCTGTGACCGGCGAACCCGAAGTGGTCCGCCAGGATCAGCACGGTCACGCGTGGGCGTTGCAACTGGCGCCCGACGGCAACGTGTGGGGCGCCACGGTCAACAAGACTTCCGGTGACGCCGAGAAGCTCGACGACGTCGTCTTCCCGCTGTTCCCGCAGGGCGGCGGCTTCCCGCGCAGCAACGCCGACAACACTTAAGGCGCAACGGATTTCAGCTCTCGACGAGGCGCAGCCCGACGATCCCTACGACGATGAGTGACAGGAACAGGGCCCGCGCCGCGCTGACGGTTTCACCGGACAGGACCACGCCTGCGATCACGACGCCGACCGCGCCGATGCCGACCCACACCGCATAGCCAGTGCTCGCGGGCAGATGCCTCAGCGCGAGCGCGAGCAAGATGAAACTTGCCACCGCCCCGCCGACGCCGATCGCGCTTGGCCAGGGCCGGGTGAACCCGTACGAGTGCTTGAGCGCTGTGGCCCAGACGATTTCAAGCAGACCGGCGCCGACGAGGAGCAGCCATGGCATCGCGATCAGGCGTTCGTGCCGCCGTCGACGGTGACCACCGAACCGGTGATCATCCGCGCGCCTGAGCCCGCGAGGAAACCGACTGTGTTGGCAATGTCCGTGGGATCGGCGTACTGCCCGAGCGCAGAAAGTTCACGCTGACCGTCGGCGGTCGGGCCGTGCGCGGGATTCATATCGGTGTCGGTGGACCCGGGTTGCACGAGGTTCACGGTGATCCCGCGCTCACCGAGGTCGCGGGCCAAGCCCTTGGTGAAGCCGATGAGCGCGGACTTGCTCATCGAGTAGAGGGTGACACCCGAAAACGGCACGCGCTCAGCGAGATTGCTGCCGATGCTGATGATCCGACCGCCACTGGCCATGTGCTGCACCGCGGCCTGGCTGGCCAGAAATACCGCGCGGGCATGGATGCCGAGCGTGCGGTCGACCTCTTCGAGCGAAACATCCTCGATTGGCCCGAACGGGAAGACGCCCGCGTTGTTCACCAGAACGTCGAGGCGGCCGAACTCATCGACGACCTGTCCGACGGCAGAGACGACGTCGTCCGCGACCGCGCTGTCCGCCTTGATGGCCAACCCACGGCTGCCATGCGCCTTGATGGCGTCGACGACCTCGTCGGCGCGTTCCTTCGACTGGGCGTATGTGATGGCCACGTCCGCACCGAGTTGCGCCAACCGCGCGGCGATCGCCGCTCCGATCCCCCGGCTGCCGCCGGTCACCAACGCCACCTTGCCTGTGAGTTCAGACATTCGCATTCTTCCTTTCTGTGTCGTTCGATACATAATTACTCACGCCAGGGTACACTCGTCAATAGATTTCGTGTCGTTCGATACAGAAATGGGGTGTGACATGGCGGCTCGCGGCAGGCCACGCAGTTTCGACCGCGCTCATGCCCTGCGCCAGGCCATGGAGGTCTTCTGGAAACACGGCTATGAGGGCGCGTCGATCTCGGACCTGACATCAGCGATGGGAATCAACTCGCCGAGTCTGTATGCGGCGTTCGGTTGCAAAGAGGCGCTGTTCCGAGAAGCGGTCGCCTATTACGACGAAACCGAAGGCGTCGACGCGGTCAAGGCGTTGCGGGAACTACCCACTGCCAAGGAAGCGATCGGCGGGTTTCTGCGCCAGAACGCGATCTTCTACACCACACCGGACAAGCCGAGTGGGTGCATGATCGTGCTGACCGCGACCACCTACACCGAGCAGAGCAAGGCCGTGCACGCGCACCTCGCCGAGTGGCGCATCGCCACCGAGCACGACTTTCGAGAACGCATCGAACGCGGCATCGCCGAGGGTGACGTCCCGGCAGGCGCCGATGCCGCGACGATCGCCGCGTTCTACAGTGCGGTCAACCAGGGCATGGCAATTCAGGCGCGCGACGGCGCTGATCGATCAAAGCTTTCGGCCGTCGCCGAGTCGGCGATTTCCGCGTGGGACGGGCTCATTGGTCAAGGGGTACACCGCTAGACGTTCACGCCTTCAGCTGCAAGCCGCGAGCACCAGTTCGCGCACTCGCGCGGCGTCGGCCTGACCCTTGGTCGCCTTCATCACCGCGCCGACGATCGCGCCGGCCGCTTGCACCTTGCCGCCGCGGATCTTCTCGACCACGTCCGGGTTGGCGGCCAGCGCCTCGTCGATGGCGCTCTGAAGCGCCGAGTCGTCGCGCACGACCTCGAGCCCGCGATCCTTCATCACCTGCTCGGGTTCACCCTCGCCGGCCAGCACACCCTCGATGACCTGGCGCGCCAGCTTGTTCGACAGCTTGCCCTCATCGACAAGCTTGACCACCGCGGCCACCTGCGCGGGGGTGATGGCGAGCGCGTCGAGTTCGACGCCTACTTCATTGGCTTTCTGCACCAAGAAATTTCCCCACCATGCGCGGGCCGAGTCGCTGGACGCACCGTGTGCGACGGTGGCGGTGATCAATTCGATCGCACCGGTGTTGACCAGGTCGCGCATCACCTCGTCGGAGATGCCCCAGTCCTCTTGAATTCGCTTGCGCTGCAACCACGGTAGTTCGGGAATGGTGCCCCGCAGTCGTTCGATCAGCCCCGCATCGGGTGCGACGGGCTCCAGATCCGGCTCGGGGAAGTAGCGGTAGTCCTGCGCGGTCTCCTTGCTGCGACCCGGCGAGGTGTAGCCGTCCTCGTGAAAGTGCCTGGTCTCCTGCAGAACTCGGGCACCCGAATCGAGAACGGCTGCCTGACGGCGCATCTCGTAGCGGACCGCCACCTCAACGCTCTTCAGCGAGTTGACGTTCTTGGTTTCGGTGCGGGTGCCGAACTCCTGTTGACCCGTCGGCTTGAGCGAGACGTTGGAGTCGCAACGCATCGAGCCTTGATCCATCCGCACATCGGAAACACCCAAGCCGCGCAACAAGTCCCGCAGAGCGGTCACGTAGGCGCGGGCGATCTCCGGGGCACGCGAGCCGGTGCCCTCGATCGGCTTGGTGACGATCTCGATCAGCGGCACACCGGAACGGTTGTAGTCGATAAGCGATGTCGTCGCGCCCTCGATGCGGCCGGTGTCGCTGCCAAGGTGGGTGAGCTTGCCGGTGTCCTCTTCCATGTGGGCCCGCTCGATGTCGACCCGCCAGGTGGTTCCGTCGTCGAGCGGGACGTCGAGGTAGCCGTTGATCGCGATCGGCTCGTCGTACTGGCTGATCTGATAGTTCTTCGGCATGTCCGGATAGAAGTAGTTCTTCCGCGCGAACCGGCACCACGGCACGATCTCGCAGTTGAGCGCCAACCCGATGCGGATGGCCGACTCCACCGCCGTCTGGTTGAGCACCGGAAGCGACCCCGGGAGGCCGAGACACACCGGGCACACCTGGGAGTTGGGTTCGGCGCCGAACTTGTTGGCACAGCCGCAGAACATCTTGGTTTCGGTGGACAGTTCGACGTGCACCTCGAGGCCGAGCACCGGCTCGTAGCGTGCGACGACGTCGTCGTAGTCGACCAGTTCAGCAGCGGCGATCGTCATGGCTCGATCCTAGTGGCAGCGTGCTAGCCCAATTTGGGGTGCACACCGGGGATCAGACCCGCCGCTCTCGACATCCGTTGCAGGTAATCCAACACAGCGCGGCGCTCGACGTCCGTCAGCGATGCGGTGATCTCGTCTTCCTGCGCGCTGCCCTGTGCGTCCAGTTTCGGCAGCAACTCGCGGGCTTTGTCGGTCAGCGTCACCGCGAACGCACGCCGGTCCGCGGGGTGGGGCATGCGCTTGACCAGCCCGTCGCCTTCCAGCTTGTCGACGACGGTCACCATCACGTTGCGGTGGATGCCCAGTTGGGTCGACAGTTCGCGCTGTGATCGTCCGTCGTCCTCGCTCAACGCCTTGAGCACCGCGTATGCCCGCGGTTCGACGCCCAACGGCCCCAGTCGATGCACGAAATCGTCGGCGAGGTGCACGCCGAGCTGCGAAAGCAGGAACGGAATGCGCTGGTGGAGTCCGGCGATACCGGCTTCGCGGTCGGCCATGCGCTCGACATTAGCACTTCGGATGATAGTCACGTAGAGTGATAATCATGTCCAGGGATCAATTAGGAGGAGCGATGAGCATCGTGGTTTTCGGCGCGAACGGCCAGACCGGCAGATTGGTGACCCGGCAGGCCCTCGACAAGGGGCACTCCGTCGTCGCCGTCACGCGGCACCCGGATGACTTCCCGATCGCCGACCCGCACCTCACGGTCGCCCGCGCCGACGTGCGCGACCCGTCGTCACTTTCCGACGTCGTGCGCGGCGCCGATGCAGTGGTGTCCACGTTGGGCGTGCCGTTCAGCACCCGGCCCATCGACACATACTCGGTCGGCGTGCGCAACATCGTCGACGCGATGCGATCGACAGAGGTCCGCCGACTGGTCGTGGTGAGTTCGACTGGCGCATACCACTACCCGAACCGGATCGGCACACCGATGTCGTTGCGGATCTTCGAACCGGTGATCACGCGCACCATCGGCAAGTCCACGTATGACGATCAACGCCGCATGGAGGACATCGTGCGGGCGAGCGGCCTGGACTGGACCGTCGTACGGCCGTCGGGGTTGTTCGACTTGCCGGAGGTCACGAATTACGTTGCAGGCGAGGTAGATCCGGTCGGCGGGTTCACTGCTCGTATCGACTTGGCGGATTACCTGATCGCCTTGGCTTACGATGCATCCCCCGCGGGCAAGACCGTTGTCGTCTCCACCACCGAGGGCACGCCGACGATGTGGCAGATGATCCGCCGAGAAGCGTTCAAGAGTGCCTCATGACGACCGCCTACCTCGTCGTCACACTGACCGCCATCGCCGCGAATGGATTCTCAGGGACCGCAGCGCTGCTGCACTTTCAGCCGATCATGCCGGGCATGGCGAAGGCAGGCGTCCCCGTCTCGTGGCTGACCTTTCCCATCGGAACGCTGAAAACGCTTGGTGCACTGGGACTAGCGGCCGGACTGGTGTTTCGCCCACTCGGTGTTTGCGCGGCGATCGGATTGGTGCTGTTCTTCGTCTGCGCCATCTATACGCACATCCGGGCAAGCGATTACGGGGCGCAGTTCGGGCTCGCGATCGGATTTCTGGGCCTCAACGTGGCGGCGCTTGCTCTGGCACTGCCATAGCTGAAATCATTGGGGAGCAGCACATTTCCGCAACTCATTCAGATAGTCGACGATGGCGTCGCGGTTGCGCGTCAAGAAATCGATGCGCTCGGTCATGCGGTCGCGCTCGCGCTCCAACGTCGCGATGATCTCCGGCGACGCTTCAGCGAAGTGAATTTCGCGCGGGGTCTTCAGGCAGGGAAGTATCTGCTTGATCAGCCGCGTCGGCAGTCCGCCTTCGAGCAGGCCCCGGATCTGGATCACTTGATCGACCAGGCGCGCGTCATGGTCGCGATAGCCGTTGGCGCAGCGCGCGACAGCGATCAGTCCCTGCTCTTCGTAATAGCGCAGAAGCCGACGGGAAACTCCAGTACGTTGGGAAAGCTCACCTATCCGCATGTGGTGCACCTCACACGACGACTCTTTGACCCTCACATAGGTGTGAAGGTTTGAGCATAGAGGCATGGACAACCAACTCTTCGCGTACTCCCCCATTGTTCAGCGGCCAGCACTGCAGTGGCCCCACGATGCGAGGGTCGCGTTCTATGTCGGGCTCAACGTCGAGCACTTCAACGTCGACAGACCAGCGACGAGCATCTACTCCGACACCTCGAACCTGGTTCCCGATCCGTTGAACTACGGCTGGCGCGACTACGGGACGAGGGTCGGCATCTGGCGGATGATCGAGAGCTTCGACCGATACGGCATCCGACCCAGCGTGTTGCTCAACTCCGATGTTGCCGAACGCTATCCGCAGATCATCCATGCCGGGCAGGCCCGCGACTGGGCATGGCTGGCGCACGGCAAGAACAACTCCACGCTGCAGGCCGACATGACAATCGACGCCGAACGCGGTTATCTCACTGACGTGGTCGACACCATCGAGAGAGCGACCGGCCGCCGTCCACGGGGATGGCTGGGGCCCGCGCTGACTGAGACGTTTCACACCCCACAACTCCTCGCCGACCTCGGCCTGCAGTACGTACTCGATTGGACCAATGACGACCAGCCGTACCCGCTGTCTGTGCCAGGGATGCTCAGCGTCCCGTATTCGGTGGAGCTCAACGATATTGGGCTCTTCGTCGGCAAGAGCCTCAGTGGGTCCGACTTCGTGCAGATCGTCAAGGACCAGCTCGACCAGCTCTACGAAGACTCCATCGGCAGCGGCCGGGTGATGGCGCTGGCGTTGCATCCATTCGTCATCGGGCAGGCCTTCCGCCGGAAGTATCTGGACCAGGCACTCGATTACGTTGTCAACCACCCAGGTGTGTGGATCACCACGGCCGACGAAATAGCGGACCACTACGCCCGGACACTCGCTGAGTCAGCGGAGTGCGCGTGACGCTCGCGCGAAAGAACTCAGCCGAAGAATTCGGCGGCGTCGTCGTAGCGGCCCTGCGGCACCAGCTTCAGCTGACGGGTCGCGTCGGCCAATGACACCCGGCCGATCTCCTGGCCGCGCAACGACACCATCATTCCGTACTCGCCTGCGTGCGCAGCGTCGGCGGCGTTGACACCGAAGCGAGTGGCCAGCACCCGGTCGTAAGCCGTTGGCGTGCCACCGCGTTGCACATGGCCGAGAACGGTCACGCGAACGTCTTTCTTGATCCGCTTCTCCACCTCGACGGCCAATTGCGCGGCCACGCCGGTGAACTTCTCGTGTCCGAATTCGTCGGTGCCGCCCTGTCGCAACTTCATCGTGCCCTCGGCGGGCTTGGCGCCCTCGGCGACCACGCAGATGAAGTGCGAATCTCCGCGCACGAAGCGCTGTTTGACGAGCCGGCACACCTCTTCGACGTCGAAGGGCTGCTCGGGAATCAGCGTCATGTGCGCGCCGGACGCCAGCCCCGAATTCAATGCGATCCAGCCGGCGTGACGACCCATCACCTCGACCAGCATCACGCGCTGGTGCGACTCGGCAGTGCTGTGCAACCGGTCGATCGCCTCGGTCGCAACCTGCAGTGCGGTGTCGTGTCCGAATGTCACATCGGTGCAGTCGATGTCGTTGTCGATGGTCTTCGGCACCCCGACCACTGGCACGTTCTCCTGCGACAACCAGTGCGCCGCCGTCAGCGTGCCCTCGCCGCCGATCGGGATCAGTACGTCGATGCCGTTGTCTTCCAGTGTCTGTTTGATCTGCGGCAGACCGGCCCGCAACTTGTCGGGGTTGACGCGCGCGGTACCGAGCATGGTGCCGCCCTTGGCCAGCAGACGGTCGTTGCGATCGTCGTTTTTGAGCTGCACGCGGCGGTCTTCAAGCAGACCGCGCCACCCGTCCAGGAAGCCGACGACCGAGGATCCGTAGCGTACGTCGCATGTCCGCACCACCGCGCGGATGACCGCGTTCAGGCCAGGACAGTCGCCGCCTCCGGTGAGAACTCCGATGCGCATATCCCCCATCCTCCCCTGTCAGATCGCGGTTGGCAGCGGACCTCGGGCAGCCTCATATGCAGCGCCCACCCGGTAGAGCCGGTCGTCGGCCAGCGCAGGGGCCATGATCTGCAGACCGACCGGCAGGTTGTCGTCCGGCGAAAGACCCGAGGGCACCGACATCCCGCAGTGCCCCGCCAGGTTCAGCGGCAGCGTGCACAGGTCGAACAGGTACATCGCCAGCGGGTCGTCCACCTTCTCCCCCAGCGGGAAGGCGGTGGTCGGGGTCGCAGGCGAGATCAACACATCGACCTTTTGGTAGGCCTCGTCAAGGTCACGCGCGATCAGCGTGCGCACCTTCTGCGCCTGGTTGTAGTACGCGTCGTAGTACCCCGCCGACAACGCATATGCGCCAATCATAATGCGGCGCTTGACTTCTGGGCCAAAACCGGCAGCCCGCGTCATGGCCATCACCTCTTCGGCGCTGTGCGTGCCGTCGTCGCCGACGCGCAGTCCGTAGCGCATCGCGTCGAATCGGGCCAGGTTCGACGACACCTCCGACGGCAGGATCAGGTAGTACGCCGGCAGCGAGTAATCGAAGTGCGGGCAGTCCACCTCGCTGACCTCTGCGCCCAGTGCCGTCAACTGCTCGACCGCCGCGTTGAACGACGCGAGCACACCGGGCTGATAGCCGTCGCCGCGCAACTGCTTGACCACACCGATCCGCAAGCCCTTGAGGTCACCGGACGCCCCGGCGCGCGCGGCGGCGACCACGTCAGGCACCTCGGCCTCGACCGACGTCGAATCCTTCGCGTCGTGCCCGGCGACCACCGCGTGCAGCAGCGCGGTGTCGAGCACCGTGCGCGCACCCGGCCCGCCCTGGTCCAGCGAGGACGCGCACGCAATCAGCCCGTAGCGCGACACCGTGCCGTAGGTGGGCTTCACCCCGACGGTCGCCGTCAGCGCTGCGGGCTGACGGATCGACCCACCGGTGTCCGATCCGATGGCCAGCGGCGCCTGGAATGCCGCAAGCGCTGCGGCACTGCCGCCGCCCGAACCGCCGGGCACCCTGTCGACGTTCCACGGGTTGCGGGTCGGACCGTACGCGGAGTTCTCGGTGGAGCTACCCATCGCGAACTCGTCCATGTTCGTCTTGCCGAGGATCGGGATGCCCGCCGCGCGCAACCGTGCCGTGACCGTGGCGTCGTACGGCGACGTCCAGCCCTCGAGAATCTTCGACCCGCAAGTCGTCGGCATATCGGTGGTCGTGAAGACGTCTTTCAACGCCAGCGGCACACCGGCAAGCGGCGACGGCAGCGACTCGCCTGCGGCGACGGCTTCATCGACGGCAGCTGCCGAAGCCAGCGCCTTGTCCTCTGCCACATGCAGAAACGCGTGGTATTTCTCGTCGGTTTTGGCAATTTGGTCCAGGCACGCCCGCGTGACCTCAACCGACGACACCTCTTTGGCTGCGATCTTGCCCGCGAGCTCGGCGGCCGACAGCCGAATCAGCTCGGTCATTCCGCCTCCCCCAGAATCCGCGGCACCGCGAACCGGCCCTCGGCCGACTTCGGCGCCTCGGCAAGCGCCTGCTCCTGGGTCAGGCACGGCTCGACGACGTCGGGGCGGAAGACGTTGACGTCCTTCAGCGGGTTGTCGGTGGCTTCCACGCCGGTGACGTCGACTGCCTGGATCTGGCTGACGTGGCCGAGGATGGCGTCCAACTGGCCGGCGTAGCTGTCGAGCTCGTCATCGGTCAGCGCCAGGCGCGCGAGCCGCGCCAGGTGGGCAACCTCGTCTCGGGAGATCTGGGACACGACAGGCAAGCCTAGTCACCGCCGCGGCCGCACCTGCGAGCCATGTGGCCGGAATGCTGAGCCGCTGGTGCTGTGGAACAGTGTGCGCGTGCCTTCGTATCTGCTGCGGGTCCAGCTGGAGGATCGCCCGGGCAGCCTCGGCTCACTCGCCGTGGCGCTCGGCTCGGTGGGGGCCGACATCCTGTCCCTCGACGTCGTCGAACGCGCTGCCGGATACGCGATCGACGATCTGGTGGTCGAGCTACCGGCCGGGGCGATGCCCGACATGCTGATCACCGCGGCCGAAAACCTCAACGGTGTGTACGTCGACGCCATCCGCCCGCACACCGGACTGCTCGAGGCACACCGCGAGCTGGAGCTCATCGACCATGTGGCCGCCGCCGACGGCAAGCAAAAGAGATTGCAGGTGCTCGTCGACGAGGCCCCGCGGGTGCTGCGCGTCGGCTGGTGCACGGTGATCGAGCTGACCGAATCGGGACCTAAGCGCGTCGTCGGCAGCCGGGGCGCTCCCGAAACGCAGGCTGCCGAAACTCCGTGGCTGCCACTCGACCACGCGAAGGCGCTCGACGACGAGTGGGTGCCCCAGCTGTGGCGCGACATGGACACCACGCTGGCGGCTGCGCCGCTGGGTGATCACCGCACCGCCGTCGTGCTGGGACGCCCGGGTGGCCCACAGTTCCGTCCGTCCGAGGTGGCCCGGCTCGGCTACCTGGCCGGGATCGTCGCGACGATTTTGGGCTGACTCGCCTCAGGCCCCGGCGGGCACCGGATAGCGGTCGTTGACATCGGCATTGGTGTCCTTACGCGCGCAATGCGCACAGCAGAAGATCCCGTCGGGTGTCTCGATGCCGTGCCCGAGGATCCGGCAGCCGCAGTGCAAACACTCCGGGGCCAGTTGCACCGCAGCGCATTCGACGCTGTCGAACGTCGCGGTGCGGCCGTCGTGAAAGGTCACGGTGAACGACTTGTCGTAGTGGTTGCCGCAGGTATCGCATATCGCCATAGGACGCGGGTGCCCGGTCGATGCGGCAGACAAACTCAGACGCCGTCGGGCCCGCTCTCCAACAGCCTGCGGAAGCCGTCCTCGTCGAGGATCGGCACCCCGAGTTCGACGGCCTTGTCGTACTTCGACCCAGGTGAATCACCGGCCACCACATAGGCGGTCTTCTTCGACACCGAGCTGGCGGCCTTGCCGCCGCGCGCGACGATGGCCTCCTTCGCGTCGTCGCGGGAGAACGCGGGAAGCGATCCGGTGACGACGATCGACAGGCCCTCCAGTGTGCGCTCGACGCTGCTGTCACGTTCGTCGGCCATGCGGACTCCGGCGGCGCGCCACTTGTCGATGATCGCGCGATGCCAGTCGACGGTGAACCATTCGACGACGGCAGCGGCGATGGTGGGGCCCACACCCTCGACCACCGACAACTCCTCTTCCGACGCCGCCATGATCGCCTCGAGGCTGCCGTACTCGGTGGCCAGTGCGCGCGCAGCCGTGGGCCCGACGTGCCGGATCGACAACGCCACGAGCACTCGCCACAGCGGTTTCGACTTGGCTTCATGCAGATTCACCAGCAGCCGCTTGCCGTTTGCGGAGAGTTCACCGATCTTCGTTTTGAACAGCTCGGTCCGCAGCAGGTCGCCGCTGCCGAGGGTGAACAGGTCGCCCTCGTCGGTGATGACGCCGGCTTGCAGCAGCGCGACCGCCGCCTCGTAACCGAGGCCCTCGATGTCGAACGCTCCGCGGCCTGCGACGTGAAACACCCGCTCCCGCAACTGCGCCGGGCACGACCGGGTGTTCGGGCAGCGGATGTCGGCGTCACCCTCCTTGGCCGGTGCCAGCCTGGTTCCGCACTCGGGACATGTTGTTGGCATGACGAATTCGCGCTCGCTGCCGTCGCGAAGATCGACCACGGGACCGAGCACCTCGGGGATCACGTCGCCGGCCTTGCGGATGACCACGGTGTCGCCGATCAGCACACCTTTGCGCTTGACCTCCGACGCGTTGTGCAGCGTGGCCTGGCTGACCGTCGAACCGGCCACCTTGACGGGCTCCATGAACGCGAACGGGGTGACGCGACCGGTGCGTCCGACGTTGACCTTGATGTCGAGCAGCTTGGTGGTGGCCTCTTCCGGCGGGTACTTGTAGGCGATCGCCCAGCGTGGTGCCCGCGACGTAGAGCCGAGCCTGCGCTGCAATGCGATCTCGTCGACTTTGACTACTACGCCGTCGATTTCGTGTTCGACGTCGTGGCGGTGTTCACCCCAGTAGGCGATGTGTTCGGTGACCGCGTCGATGCCCTGCACGCGGGCGGTGTGTTCGGAGACGGGCAGTCCCCACGACGCCAGCGCGCGATAGGCGTCGTGCAACGACTTGGGCTTGAAACCCTCGGCGTGGCCGAGGCCGTGGCAGATCATCCGCAGCTTGCGCCGGGCGGTGACGGCTGGATTCTTCTGCCGCAGCGAGCCCGCGGCGCTGTTGCGCGGGTTCGCGAACGGCGGCTTGCCGTCGGCGACCAGGCCGGCGTTGAGGTCCTCGAAATCGGCGACCCTGAAGAACACCTCGCCGCGCACCTCGAGGACGGCAGGCACCGGAAACTCCTTGGAACCAGTGAGCTTCTCCGGCACGTCGTCGATGGTGCGCGCGTTGAGCGTGACGTCCTCACCGGTGCGGCCATCGCCGCGGGTTGCGGCGCGCTCCAGCCTGCCGTCGCGGTACACCAGCGCCAGCGCGACCCCATCGATCTTCAGCTCGCACAGGTAGTGCGCCTTCTCGCCGATCTCGCTCTTGGTCCGCGCGGCCCAGGCAGCCAATTCGTCGGGCGAGAAGACGTTGTCCAGCGACAGCATCCGTTCGAGGTGCTCGGCCTGGGTGAAGTCGGTGGCGAACCCCGCCCCGCCGACCAGTTGCGTCGGCGAATCCGGAGTCCGGAGTTCCGGATGCTCGTCCTCGAGCCCCTGTAGTTCGCGCAGCAGCTTGTCGAACTCAGCGTCGGAGATGATCGGCGCGTCGCGCACGTAGTACCGGAACTGATGCTCGCGCACCTCGTCGGCGAGTTCCTGCCAGCGGCGGCGAAGGTCGGCATCGGGGGCTTCGTCGGCCTGCTCGGCAAGCACGGTTTCCGGCTTCTTCGGACTCACTCTGGTGAGGCTATCCGAGCAGGCCGACACCCGAACGGCAGCGGTTACGCTGGCTCCCATGCCGCACCCGATCATGTTCCGAGACGACGACCTCGGGCTGGCGGAAGTGCGAAAGATCTGCCTTGGCTTCCCGGGCGCCTTCGAGAAGATCTCCTGGGGCAGACCGGTGTTCTGCGCGCCGAAGATGTTCGTCATGTACGGCGGCAGCGCCAAAACCGGCGTCAAGGGCGAGTACCAGCAATACCCCTACTCCATCCTGGTCAAGGTCGATGACAGCGACCGCAAGGCTCTCGAACAAGACACCCGCTTCTTCTTCCCGGCCTACATGGGGCCGTTCGGCTGGCTGGGTATGGACTTCACGGCACGCAAGAAAGTCGACTGGGACGAGGTGCATGAGCTCGTCGATGCGTCATTCCGGTTGATCGCACCGAAGAAACTGGTCAAACAGCTCGACGAAGTCTGATCGGAGGCACCTTGAGTTTCGCCAGCCCCTTTCCCGAAGTCGACATCCCGTCGACGAGCGTCTACGACTTCCTGTTCGGCGACATCGCCGACGCCGACCTCGATCGCGTCGCGCTCGTCGACGCCAAGTCCGGCCGGGAGACCACCTACCGCGAGATGATCGGGCGCATAGAGGCGTTCGCAGGCGCGCTGGCCGGCCGAGGCATCGGTGTCGGCGACGTCGTCGGCCTGCTGTCCCCGAACAGTTCCGGTTTCGCGGTGGCCTTTCACGGCATCCTGCGATCCGGCGCGACGGCCACCACGATCAACGCGTTGTTCACCGCCAAGGACATCGCCAAGCAGTTGACCGACTCGAATGCCAAGATGCTGGTGACAGTCACGGCGCTGCTGGCCCAGGCCAAAGAGGGTGCGGCGGCGGCCGGCATATCGGACGCCGATCTGGTGGTGCTCGACGGCGAGGGACAGGACGCAACGGGACATCCGAACGGCGCCGACCTGATGGCGAACGGGCTGCCCGCGCCGGACGTAAGCTTCGCGCCGTCAGCGCATCTGGCCGCGCTGCCCTACAGCTCCGGCACGACCGGCAACCCCAAGGGCGTGATGTTGACGCACCGCAACTTGGTGGCCAACGTCGCACAGATCAGGCCGCTGCACGGCATGGTCCCCGACGACGTGGTCCTCGCGGTGCTGCCGTTCTTTCACATCTACGGAATGACGGTTCTGCTCAACGCCGCGCTGCACGCCCGGGCCCGGCTGGTGGTGATGCCGAGCTTCGACCTCGGCGACTTCCTCGGCAACATCGCCGACCACAAGTGCACGATCGCGTTCATCGCGCCGCCGGTGGCCGTCGCGCTGGCCAAACATCCGCTGATCGACGAGTACGACCTGTCATCGCTGAACGTCGTGATGTCAGGCGCCGCTCCGCTGGATGCCGACCTCGGTCATGCCGTCGCGAAGCGGCTGGGCTGCCGGGTGGTGCAGGGCTACGGGATGAGCGAGCTGAGCCCCGTCAGTCACATCACGCCGTTCGACGGCGGCGAGCAGAACATGGGCATGGTTGCCCCGTTGAGCTCCGTCGGCTGGACGGTGTCCAATGCGGCATCCAAGCTGATTCATCCAGAGACCGGTGACGAAATCGAGCTTCCCGCAGAGGGTCTCAGCGAGACCGGCGAACTGTGGTTCAAGGGGCCCAATGTGATGGCCGGCTACCTCGGCAACGAGCAGGCCACGCATGAGACCATCGATGACGACGGCTGGTTGCACACAGGCGATTTGGCGCAGGTCGACGCCTGCGGCTGTGTGTACATCGTCGACCGGCTCAAGGAGCTGATCAAGTACAAGGGCTACCAGGTGCCGCCCGCCGAACTCGAGGCGGTGCTGCTCTCGCATCCCGCGATCGCCGACGCCGCGGTCATCGGGGTCAACGATGCCGAAGGCGAAGAGGTGCCAAAAGCGTTCGTGGTCAAGCAATCCGGCGCCGAGCTGACCGAGGCCGAGGTGATGGAGTTCGTCGCAGGCCAGGTCGCTCCGTACAAGAAGGTGCGTCAGGTCGCGTTCATCGACGCGATCCCGAAGTCCGCGTCCGGCAAGATCCTGCGCAAGGACTTGCGTACGAGCTAGACAGGTTCGACAGAAGCTATTTCGAAGAGTGCTGCCGCATCAGCGCCACGAGCTCGTCGCGGCTGGCCGCGCCAGTCTTTCCCATCGCCCGGTACATGTGGCCCTCGATGGTCCGAACCGAAAGGCTCAGTCGAGCGGCGACCGCGCGATTGGACAACCCCTCTCCGATCAGCGCGACGATCTCGCGCTCTCGATCCGACAGTGGTGACCGCTCCTCTGCCCTGCGCAGCGCCGGGGTGACCGCGCCGCCGCACTTTTCGGCAAGCATGGCCGCCCGCGACGCGCACCCGTAAGCCGAACCTCCCTTACCGTCGCGTCGATGCGCGACGGCGGCAAGGGCGGCCGCGTCGATGGCGGCTATCACGTCACCCATCTGTTCGTATTCATCCGAAATCACCTCGAGGCCCGACGCGTCGAACGCGGTCGATGCCGCGGCGAACCTCGCGGCCAGGCCGACCCGTGGACCTTCGACCAGGTCTTCGAGTTCGCGCAGACGCGCCGCGCCCGAACGATCCCCAAACTGTGTGACGGTCTGCAGGCACATCACCTCGGCCGCGAATTGCGAATTCTCCCTTGCTATTTCAGCACCATTCAAGGCCAGTGCGATGGCTTCGCTGATCGCTCCATGGCCGGCGGCCACCCACGCCCTGGCAAGCGCGTACTCGTAGTCCAGACATCCCCAGCTCGGATGTCGCGACTCCTGCGAGGCCAGAAGTGCTGTGTCGGCCTCGTCGCGCGAACCGCGGATCGCAAGTGCGGTGGCGCGCGGGAGTTGATACCGGTAGCTCCAGCCGTTGGTCTCACCCGAACCGATCAACGCCTCGACGGTTGGCTCGAGCATCGCAGCCGCGCTCTCGACTCGGCCCGCCCCCAGCACAGCGCGGGCCGCTACTGCCCCACTGAATAGCCTTGCCGCGCCTGGGAGGTCGGCGGCTTGACGGCTCAGCACATCGGCAGCGTCACGGGCTTCTGCGATTCGACCCGACAGCACCAGCGCGCCGATGTGAGCATCGGCGATGACGAATCGCATGTGCGCTGCCTCGTAGGACCGACCGACGATTGCGTAGCCGGCATCGGCGGCGGCCAGTGCCTCGTTGAGACGCCCGCTGTCGCCCGATGCGGCGGTGATGGCCCAAGCGGTTACCGCGCCGACAGTGGTCGGTAGTTGCTCCAGGACAACGCTTTCCGCCGCTTTCAGTGCGGCCTTCGGCTTGCCCATCGCCGCCCAATACGCGGCCAGAAACGCATCGACGCAGGCCCGTCCTGAAATTGCCACGGTGGATGCCACCGTGTCTATCAGCTGCTTCGCTCGGCCGGGATCGGCGAGTGTCCACAACATGTTCGTCGCCCTCAGAAACGCAACGCGCGCACGGTCCTTGTCGGTGAAGCCGTCCGTCGGGATGTCGACAAGTGCGCTGTCGGCTTCCTCGCCGCGGCTGAGCCACGACAAGGCATGCGCGCGAACGAAGTTCGCTTCCGCGACACCTGCTGCTCGAATCGCGGCATCGGACAGCCGTTCAGCCAGCGGCAGGTCCGCCAGCCACACGGCGCCCTGCGCGGCGGTGACAAGCAGGTCCGCATCCGGTTCCAGGTCCGAATCGAGGCTCAACGCCGCGCGACGCACCACCAGCCGGATGTCGTCCTTGTCACCTGCCGCCAGTTCGGCGACGAGCAATCCCCGCAAGCGTCGTAGCCGCGACGATGGGGCTCTGCTGCGTCGCAACTCGGCGTAGAGCGGGTGCGCCGCACGCACTTCCACGCCTTCGTCGCCGCGGTCGAGCGTGACGAGGCCGCGTGTCTCCGCCTCCTCGACCGCTTGCCGATCGGTGATCCGGGCCAGTGCAGCCAGATCGATCGGCTCACCCACCGCGACGATGTCGAGAACATCGCACACGGCATCCGATAGCGCGCCGAATCGCGACTCGATGAGTTCGATCAGGCTGTTCGGCAGGATCGGATCACCGCTCCAACGCCAGTATCCGCGCTGGAGTGCAAGGCGCCCGTCACCTGTTTCCTGCTCGACGATGTTGCGCAGGTACAGAACATTGCCGCGCGTCAGCTTCCACAACCGTTCGGCGGCATCGTGGTCCACGGAAGCGCCGAGCGTCGCTGACAGCAACTCCGTCGTTTCGGCGCGCGACAGCGGCTGCAGGTCGAGCCGGTCGAATTGGCCGCTCTTCCAGAGCTCTTGCACCGCTGTGGAAATCGGTTCACCGTCGCGGACGGTGAGAACCACCTTGGCGGCGCGGCGCTGGACAATCTGATGCAGTACGAACGCAGACAGGTCGTCGAGCAGGTGCGCGTCGTCGATTCCCAGCACGACGCGGCTGCCCGGCGGGGACGACGTCAATGCATCGACCACGCCGCGCACGAGCTCGAGTTGGTCCGCGACGGCCGAAGGCGCCCACGCGGCGAACGCACCGAGCGGAAGCGTGCGGGCCGACGATGTGCCAACCGCCCATCGGACCACGTGGCCCCGGGTGGCTGCCGCCGACAGCGCGTCGCGCGCGATCCGGCTCTTCCCGACGCCGGCCGCCCCGGCGACCACGATCCCGGACACATGCGCGGCAGACAGCGCCACATCGATGATCCGCATCTCTTCGGAGCGGCCCGTCAACGGCCACGCAAAGCGCACGAATGCAGCGTAGAAGCGCGGGCAATGCCTGCGCAGCGAGTTGACCGCTAGCTACGGGTGGCGACCTAGTTCCGCCGCCGCGTGCGCGCCTCGCGCCTGCCGGTAGCCGAGGACGGCGCCCGCGGCGGGTATCAGCAGCAGCCCGGCGACGCCCCACAGCGGGTCTGCGACTCCCGCCGTTGGCGCCACCAACTGCTGGACCACGCCCGGGTGGGTGTCCACGGGGGCGACGCTCGGCGGATTCAGCGGCACGGTGATGATCTGCGGCGGCGGGGGCGGCGGAGGCGGCTGCGGGGCATCCCAGCCCCAGCGTGGTCCGGGCTCGTGGCCCTGAACCCCGGGTGTGCGACCGTCGCCGAAGGTCACCTTCGGCGACCTGCTTTCTCCTGGCGGGTCCGGGCTGTAGTCGTTGCTGGGCCGCTCCTGGGACGTACCGGATTCGCGGCCCGAACCCACTCTGCTCGAAGGACGGCTGTCGGTGGCCCCACTACCGCCACCGCTGCGCACGGTGTCGCTGTAATCCGAGCCCCGCGAACCTCCGCTCGATCCGCTTCTGCTGTTGTTGTCGGAGCGGCCGGAATGCCCGCCACCAGGGTCGGCAAACGCGACGGCCGCACAGGGCCCGCCGACGAAAAGGCATGCGGCCAGGACTCCAACACCTGCCGTTAGGCGGATGCTCGGTGGGGCCACAGTTCCTCTCCTGCGAGTGGCAAAGATTTGCAGAGGCATGCGGACTGAATTCTTGCATGCCCATGCCCCGTCGAGCCAGAGCTTCGCAGAATGCATGCAAATTTACGTTAGCCGTGCTATTCGTCTTCGACGTAAGCCCGCAACCGGTCAATGGCGGCGTCCCAGCGTCTCGACAGCGCTGTGAGGTAGTCGCTCGCATCGCCGAGGGGTTTGGGTTCGATCCGCCAGATACGTTCCCTGCCATGGCGTTCACTGCTCACCAGGCCCACCGCCTCCAGCAACAACAGATGCTTGGTCGCCGCCTGCCTGCTGACCGACATCACCTGCGTGACTTGCGTCGTCGAACACGGCCCGCCGTCGCACAAGCGCGTGACAATGCGCAGACGATTCGGATCGCCGAGCGCATTGAAAACCGGGGACAGCGGCTCCGCATGAACCCCGGCCGCGGACGTGCTCACACCTTCTCGCTGAGCGCCAAATACTTGCTCACGAGTTCGGTCTGCTTGGCCCAGCCTTCGCTGTTGCCCTCGAAGGCCGACGCCCGATGCTCGGCCGGAATCTGGTCGAACCCGGATTCGACGATGCGCAGCAACACACCGCCCTCGGTCTCGGCGAGGGTGAACTCGACCAACGTCGTCGGCTGCTCGGATCCGTCGGCCTCTCCGGGATACGGATGCCAGCGGAACGCCAAGCGGCGCTGCGGTTCGATCGCGACGATCTGCCAGGTGTCCGCCTTTCCCGCGTGCTCTTGCTGCCTACGGGCGACGTCCTCGTCGACCGTCGTCGGCGTGATCACCCCGGTGACCGACGCGCCTTCGGTGAATGGGCCGTCGAACCGGACTCCGAACCACTGGCCGAACTCGTCGGCGTTGCTGATCGCCTGCCACACGCGGGCAAGCGATGCCCGCAGAACAACTTCTTTTTCGATTCGATCCATACTCATGTGCAACCTCCTGGTTGCCTATCACGGTATCGCGACGCGGATCGAAGCGCAACCTTTTGGTTGCTTTTATTAGATCGCGTCCGGATCGTCGGCGAACGCGTCGGCGGCCTTCTGCGCCAATTCGACGGCGATGCGCGCCCACTGGGGGGTGGCGCCTGCCAGTCCGCACGCGGGCGTGATGCCGATGCGCTGGCGTGCCACCGAGCGTGCGAAGCCGAGGCGATCGGTGACCGCTACCGCGGCTTGCGCGACTTCTTCCGCTGACGGCCGCATTTCCGGAGCGGTCGGCGCGACGACGCCGAGCATCACTGTGCGCCCGGAGTCCACGAAGTCGCCAACCCCGTCGAGGTCGGCAGCAGTCAGCGTGCCGACGTCGATCGACACCGCACGAATACTGCTGCGCTGCAACGCCTTCCATGGCAGCCCAGCAGCGCAGCTGTGCAGTGCGACCTCACCACCGACGACGGATACGCAGTCGTCCAGCAGTCCGATTGCCACCGACTCGTCGACCGGGTGCACCGGCGTCAGGCTGGTCACCCCGGTCAACCTGCCCTCCAACGCAGCAGGCAGCGACGGCTCGTCGAACTGCACCACGACGGGAGTTTCGAGGCGCTTTTCGAGCTGCGCGCGATGCACCGCCAATCCCTCGGCAAGCGAGCCTGCCAGGTCCCGCAGCGCGCCGGGGTCGGTGATCGCGCGGTGACCGCCGGAGAGTTCAAGGGCAGCGGCAAGCGTGATGGGCCCCGGCGCCTGCACCTTCACGGTGCGCGCCCCCCCGCGCAAGCCTGCCTTCTCCCACGCCTCTTCGAGCGCGTCGATGTCCTCATCGAGCAGGCTGGCGGCCCGGCGCGCAGCGGAACTACGGCCGCCGGCGATGCGATACCCGCGTGGCACCGTGTCGATGCCGATGTCGACCAACAGTGCGCCTGCCCGCCCGATCATGTCGGCCCCGACGCCGCGGGCAGGCAATTCGACCAGATGGGGCAGCGTATGCAGCTCGCCGATGACGATCTCGGCGGCTTCGCGCGGCGACGACCCCGGCCAAGACCCGATCCCGGTCGCTGCGGCGAAAACACTCACTCGTTTGACGATATTCGATCCGGATAGCCTGGCCGCATGCCCGTATGGCCGAGACCGCTGACGGTCTGCTGTGCGGCTGTCCTGGTGGCCGCGGGCTGTGCTCAGACGGTCGGTGGCCGTGCGTTGCGGGCAGCGCCCGAGATCGACGACGGATCCCGGTCGCCGGTCGATGTCGAGACGGTGATGCTGGACCAGTCGCAGATGCGGGCCATCACCGGGGCCGGCGACGACTTGACGATCATCCCGAGCATGGACGGCAAGTCCCCCGTCGACATCGACCAGCTCGCGAAAACCACTCCCCCGCAATGCCAATGGGTCTTCGAAGAGACGCAGACGTTCGGATCCGACGTTGAGGAATTTCACAAGACGACGTTTCAGAACCCACCCCGCGGCGGGCTGATCTCCGAGGGCGCGGCGGCTTACCGTGATCCCGCGACGGCCCGACGTGCCTTCGTAGGCTTGGTTGCACTTGCCGACGGCTGCGCCTCCACACCGTTGGGTGCGATGTTCGTCGGCGACTGGACCGCGTCACCGGATTCACTGCAGATGCGGCCAGGCAATGGCTGCGGCCGCGACTATCGGGTGAAGGGCGTCGTCTTGGTCGAGGTCACCTCGTGCGCGTTCCCGGATTCGGTGCCCGAGATCGTGCTGACGAACATGCTGGCGAAGGTGCCCGGCTAGCTCGGCGCGCGAGCTAGCGCGTGATTGTCGCGCTGGCGATGACCTCGTCACCGTCAGGGTCGCGACGGTAGAGCACCATCGTCTGCCCCGGCGCCACCCCGCGCAGCGGCGCGCGCAGATCGACGACCAGACGCCCGTCGTGCAGTTCGGCCACGCCGTCGACGATGCCGCCGTGTGCCCGCACCTGCACGTCGCACTCCACCGGTCCGTCTGATGCAACGCCGGAGGTGAACACCGGCCGCTCGCCTGTGAGCGTCCACACGTCCAACTCGGCCTTGCCGCCGACGCGCACGGTTCCGGTCTCGGCGTCAATTCCGGTGACGTAGCGGGGCAATCCATCCGGGCCGGGGCCCGCGATGCCGAGTCCCTTGCGCTGTCCGATCGTAAAACCGTGCACGCCATCGTGTTCGGCGAGCACCGTGCCGCCCGAGTCGACGACCGCGCCGCGCCGCACGCCGATGCGGGCGCCGAGGAACGCGCGGGTGTCCCCCGACGGGATGAAGCAGATGTCATGGCTGTCCGGCTTTTCCGCCACCGCCAGGCCGCGACGCGCTGCTTCCTCGCGAATCTGCGGCTTGGGGGTGTCACCGATCGGGAACACCGCATGCCGCAACTGCTCGGCGGTCAGCACGCCCAGCACGTACGACTGGTCTTTGTCGGCGTCGACGGCGCGGCGAAGGCGGCCGTCGGTCAACCGTGCGTAGTGACCCGTGGCGACGGCGTCAAAACCCAGGGCCAACGCGCGGGCGGCCAACGCGGAGAACTTGATTCGCTCGTTACACCGCACGCACGGGTTCGGTGTCTCGCCGCGCGCATAGGACTCCACGAAGTCGTCGATGACGTCTTCGGAGAAGCGGTCGGCGAAATCCCAGACGTAGAACGGGATGTCGAGCACATCGGCGACGCGGCGAGCGTCACCGGCGTCCTCTTTCGAGCAGCAGCCGCGCGACCCGGTGCGCAGCGTGCCCGGAGCCGCAGACAACGCCAGATGCACGCCGACGACGTCGTGGCCGGCGTCCACCATCCGCGCGGCGGCGACCGAGGAGTCGACGCCGCCGCTCATCGCGACGAGCACCCTCATTGTTCGGCAGCTCCCGCGCTGGCCAGCGCCGCCTGGCGGGCACGATCGACGGCGGCCGGCAGGACAGCCAACGCGGCGTCGACATCGGCCTCGGTGCTGGTGTGACCCAACGACAATCGCAGCGATCCGCGTGCACTGGCCGGATCGGCGCCCATCGCCAGCAATACGTGTGACGGCTGTGCGACGCCTGCGGTGCACGCCGAACCCGTCGAGCACTCGACACCCTTGGCGTCGAGCAGCATCAGCAGCGAATCTCCTTCGCAGCCGCGGAAGGTGAAGTGCGTGTTGCCGGGCAGCCGCGCGTCACCGGCAGCGCCGTTGAGATACACGTCGTCGATCGCCGAAAGGACACCGTCGATCAGCCGGTCGCGCAGCTGCTGCACACGCGCACTGTTGGCGGCGAGGCCTTCGATCGCCACCTTCGCGGCAGCGGCCATCGCGACCGCACCTGCGACATCCGGTGTGCCGGAACGCACGTCGCGCTCCTGGCCGCCGCCGTGCAGCAGCGGCACACAACTGGTGTCGCGCCGCAGCAGCAGGGCGCCGACGCCGGTCGGGCCGCCGAACTTGTGGGCTGCGACGCTCATCGCCGACAGGGCGCTCGCCGCGAAGTCGACAGGGATCTGCCCGACGGCCTGGATCGCGTCGCTGTGCATCGGCACGCCGAATTCCGCTGCGATGGTTGCTAATTCGGAGATCGGCAGGATGGTGCCGACCTCGTTGTTGGCCCACATGATCGACACCAGCGCGACGTCGTCGTTGGCCTGCAACGCGTCCCGCAGATCGGCTGGTGAGACGGAGCCGTCATCGCCAACCGGCAGCCAGGTGACCTCGGCGCCCTCGTGTTCGGCCAGCCACTGCACCGCGTCCAGGACCGCGTGGTGTTCGACGGGCGTGGTGACGATCCTGCGGCGTCGGGGTTCGGCGTCGCGGCGGGCCCAGTAGATGCCCTTGACGGCGAGGTTGTCGCTCTCGGTGCCGCCCGCGGTGAAGATCACCTCTGACGGGCGCGCGCCGAGCAACTGCGCCAGCGACTCGCGAGCTTCTTCCATCCGACGGCGCGCCATCCGGCCCGTGCCGTGCAGTGACGACGCGTTGCCGACGGTCGCGAGCACAGCCGTCATCGCCTCGATGGCAGCGGGGTGCATCGGGGTGGTTGCGGCGTGATCGAGGTAGACCGTCTTGTGAGAGGTCATAACCAGTCCATGCTAGCGGCCACGGACTGGCAGGCCCGAATCCGAGGTCAGGCCACCAGGGCGTGCCCGTGACTGCGCCGCGCCGTGTCTCCGCGGACCGCCGCCTCGCAGCGCGCCGCCAGATCACGGCGGGATGTGCCCGGCAACTGCAGCGACTCGACCTGCACGTGGACCACCGTGCGTCTGGCCGTGACCAGGCGGCGGATCGACGTCATCAGGGTGTCGTCGCCGACGTAGGCGGCCAGCGTCGAGGGTCGGCCGTCGCGGTGGTGATAGCTCAACCGCAGCGGCTGCACAGGCCTGCCCGCGTCGACGGCCGCCTGGAACATGGCTGGGCGGAACGGGCCGTAGGCCAGCCCGCACCAGGTTGTCCCCTCGGGAAACGCGACCACGGTGTGGCCGGCGCGCAGCCTGCCCGCGACCGTGCTCACCACGTCGGGCAGGCGTCGCAGGCTGGACCGGTCGATCGGGATGACCTTCATGATGCGGGCCAGGACGCCAAGGGCTGGCCAGTCGATGAGGTCGGCGCGGGCGACGAACGAGCCCGGCATCACGGCGCCGATCGCGAAGATGTCCACCCAGGACACATGTCCGCTGACCACCAGCACGCCGCGCAGGTTGCGAATAGGCCCGCCGGACACCGTGATTCGCACACCGAGACAGCGCAACATCATCCGGCAGTAACCGCGTTGGATGTGCGAACGGCCCGGCATCGGGATGGCCAGCAACGGCAGCGCAAAAAGCAGTACGACCGCGAAGGTGGCCCGCACAGCGATGCGCCACGCGACGATCACCGAATGGCCGGCCGCGGTGTCGGTGTGCACACAGCTGGCGTCACACGTCGCGCGCGGCACCCAGGAATGCTCGACGGTCATGACGACATCCCGTCGGCCATGGCGGCCGCCGCCCCCACCGACCGCAGCCGTTTCAGGTAACGGACGTCGGCCTTGCGCTTGTCGAGCAGGGCGGGAAAGTCGCCGACGCCGAACTCCGGGTCGTGGGCGGGCTCGCCGCAGACCTGGGCGCCCAGTCGCAGGTAACCGCGCATCAGCGGCGGCACGCCGACCCGGCGTGGCGGCTCGATGTCGTCGAGTCCGCGTCCGTCGACCGTCACCGGCCGGTACGGATACACGGTGTACTGCTCGGGTGCGGCGTGCCTGCGCCGCACGAAGTCGCGTACGCCGCGGATCTGGGCACCCGGCGCCGCGTCCTCGGGACCGTGGACGGGAACCGACACGCAGCCGGTGACGTAGTCGTAGCCGCAGCGGTCCAGGTAGGCCAGGATGCCCGCCCACATCAGCAGCACCACACCGCCGTTGCGATGGTCTTCGCGCACCACGGCACGGCCCATTTCGACCAGCGACGGCCGCAGCGTGTCGAGCCCTCCGACGTTGAATTCCGTTGCGGTGTAAAGACCTCCGGCTGCGATCGCACCCGGCGGCGGCAGCATCCGGTAGCAGCCGACGAGTTCGCCGGAGTTGTCCTCGCGGACGATCAGATGATCGCAGTGTTCGTCGAACCGATCGGCGTCACGGCCGGCTTCGAATCCGGGGCTCGCGTCCGACACTTCGAAACCCGGCTCGGAGGTGAACACATCGTGACGGAGGCGCTGCGCAGCCTCGATGAGCGCAGGATCGGTGGTCAACAGCAGGGTGTAGCGGGGGGTGTCTGAGGAAAGGGTCGGCGGATCTGCGGCGATGAGTACAGAAGCAGTGCTCATGGCTGCACGGTCGCGTAGCCGCATCTCCGGATGGCATCGCGGCGGTGACGTGTCCGTGAGCGCTAGGTGACGACTTGAAGCGGCCCGCTGTCAGCTATCGAGGAAGACCACGTTCGTCTCGACCGGATTGCGTGGGGTGAAGAGACTATTGCCTGCGAACGCGGGGTCCGGGTAGCCGATCGCCAGTCCGCAGAGCACGGTCAGGTCATCCGGGATGCCCAGTTGGGCGCGCAGGATCTCGGGATACGCCGCGATCGACACCTGCACGCAGGTGCCGAGGCCGCGTTCGGTCAACGCAAGCACCAGCGTCTGCAGGAACATGCCGACGCCGAGGCTGTCGACCAGCCCGAGGTCGCGGTGCATGCACACCACGGCGCCGACGGGCGCGCGGAAGAACTCCCAGTTGCGCAGCTGCGCCAGCCGCCTGCCGTCCTTGTCATGACGTGCGATGCCCATGGACCCGTAAACCAGGCCGCCGAGCTCTTGCCGAAGCGGCAGGAACGTCTCCGGAATGCCCGTAGTGACCGGCAGGTCGACGGAGGCCTCCTCCAGAAGCGCCTCGACCAGCCGGTCCCGGCGCGGCCCCGAGGCGATGAACAAGCGCCACGGCTGGATGTTGGAGTTCGACGGTGCCCGCATCGCCAGCTCGACGGCTTCCTCGATGAGTTCGCGCGGAACGGGCTTGTCGCGCAGAAACATGCGCGTCGAATTACGTTGCCTGACAACGTCATCGAACTCAGTCATCGCGGCACCCGCCGGTCTTTGCGCGCTTGGAGTTCTTCCTCGTCGACCACCACGAGCATCGGCACGCCCGGCGTGCACACCATCGTGACGAGGAACCGCAGCGGGACATCTGAACGGTTGTTGGCGTCCGAATAGTGGATTACGTCGCCGCCTGGCTCCCAGAAGGCTTCACCGGCCTTGATCACCCGCGGCGCTTCGCCTTCCAGCTCGAACAGCATCTCGCCCTCCAGCACGTAGCCGAATGACGGGCCGCCGGGGTGGCGGTGCGGCGGCGCTCCCGCGCTACCGGCAGGCCACTCGATGATCGACGTCATCACCTCGGCGTCGGTGGGAATGAACGGGGGCGTGACGGTCTGGATCGTCGTGATGGCCTTCATCAGATCAGCGGTATCAGTCATACGTTCAGACTCGCGGTCACGGCCCGTGGCCGAACCCTTGAAAGTCCGTAGTCTTCGCCGACCCCGATGCCGCTGCACGCAAAAGCCCCCGAACACCGTGGTGTCCGGGGGCTTCGCGCGGCGGCGATTAACCCTTGCGGGCCTTGACCGCTTCGGTCAGCTGCGGTGCGACCTTGAACAGGTCGCCGACGATGCCGAGGTCGGCGATCTCGAAGATCGGCGCCTCTTCGTCCTTGTTCACCGCGATGATCGTCTTCGACGTCTGCATGCCTGCGCGGTGCTGGATCGCGCCGGAGATGCCCAGCGCGATGTACAGCTGCGGCGACACGGTCTTGCCGGTCTGGCCCACCTGGAACTGGCCCGGGTAGTAGCCGGAGTCGACGGCCGCACGCGAGGCACCGACGGCGGCACCGAGCGAGTCGGCCAATTCCTCCACCACGCTGAAGTTCTCGGCGCTGCCGACGCCACGACCACCGGAAACCACGACGGTGGCCTCGGTGAGCTCCGGACGGTCGCCTGCGACCGCGGGCTCACGCTTGGTGATCTTGGTCGCATTCTCGGCCTGCGCGGGCACGTCGACGTTGACCACCTCACCGGCGCCCGCTGCGGGCTCGGCCTCGATCGCACCCGGACGGACCGTGATCACCGGGGTGTCGCCGGTGGTCTCGGCCTCGACGGTGAACGCGCCACCGAAGATGCTGTGGACGCCGACCGGCCCTTCGCGGACGTCGACGACGTCGGTCAAGATGCCGGAGCCGATTCGGGCGGCCAGCCGGCCCCCGATCTCCTTGCCGTCGGCGCTGGCGGCCAGCAGCACACCAGCCGGAGTGGCCGACTCGACCAGCGCGGCCAGCACGTCGACGTAAGGGGTGATCAGGTAGTTCTCGGCGTCATCGGATTCGGCGACGTAGATCGTGGCGGCGCCGGCCTCCTTCAACGCGTCGGTCAGCGCCGCAGCGGTGCCCGGCTTGCCCACCACAACGGCGGACGGCTCGCCCAACTTGCGCGCGGCGGTGATCAATTCGGCGGTGATCTTCTTCACCGCGCCCTCGGCGTGCTCAACGAGCACAAGTACTTCAGCCATATGTCTTCAAAGTCTTTCTGGGTCTATCGGCTAATGGGTTATCGGCTAGATGATCTTTTGAGCAACCAGGTACTCGGCGACCTTCGTGCCGCCGTCGCCCTCGTCGGTGACCTTCTCGCCGGCCGTCTTCGGCGGCTTCGGGGTCGACGCGGTGACCTTGGAACCGGCATTGGCGACGCCGACCTCGTCGGCCTCGACACCGATCTCGGCCAGCGTCAGCGTCGTCACTTCCTTCTTCTTGGCGGCCATGATGCCCTTGAAGGACGGGAAGCGGGGCTCGTTGATCTTCTCGTTGACCGAAACCACCGCAGGTAGCGGCGCCTCAACGGTGAACACACCGTCATCGGTCTCGCGCTCGCCGGTCACCTTGCCGTCCTCGACCGACACCTTGCGCAGGTGCGTCAACTGCGGCAGGCCCAGGTACTCGGCGATCACCGCGGGAACCGCGCCGCCGACGCCGTCGGTGGCCTCGTTGCCCGCGATCACCAGTTCGGTGCCCTCGATGGTGCCCAGCGCGCGGGCCAACGCCCAACCGGTTTGGATCATGTCCGAGCCGTGCATGCCGTCGTCGAGCAGGTGCACGGCCTTGTCGGCACCCATCGACAGCGCCTTGCGGATGGCCTCGGTCGCCCGCTCCGGTCCGGCTGTGAGCACTGTCACAGTGCTCTCACCGCCATTGGCGGCTTCCTTCTCCTTGATCAACAGCGCCTCCTCGACGGCGCGCTCGTTGATCTCGTCGAGCACGGCGTCGGCCGCCTCACGGTCGAGAGTGAAATCGCCGTCGGTCAGCTTGCGCTCCGACCACGTGTCAGGGACCTGTTTGATCAGGACCACGATGTTCGTCATGAGTCTGGTTCGTCCTCCTCAGCAGAGGCCGGGCGAGCCGGCCTGCATTACCACGCTTGAAGCAACCACCACCATGTTACTCGCCGGTAACTTATGGCGGTTCGCAGGAACACCATAGCTGGTCGAAGTTTGCGTTCTAGCAGCCCGTAGTCGGCGAACCGTTCGCCATCGGGCCGATCCGCGTTAGCCTGCCTTGCAATGAGCGCCTCATTCGTTAGCAACGGTCCCCTTGGGTGCCCCGACGAGGGTGCCGCGTTGCCCCTGACCGGCGAACGCACCATCCCCGGGCTGGCGGAGGAGAACTACTGGTTCCGCCGCCATGAGGTCGTCTATGAGCGACTGGCCGATCGTTGCGCCGGTCGCGACGTGCTCGAGGCCGGATGCGGCGAAGGCTACGGCGCTGACCTGATCGCCGCTGTGGCGCGCCGGGTGATCGGGCTGGACTACGACGAGTCCGCCGTGGCCCACGTGCGGGCGCGGTATCCGCGGGTGGAGATGTTGCACGGCAATTTGGCCGAGCTGCCACTGGCGGACGGCACCGTCGATGTCGTCGTGAACTTCCAGGTGATCGAACACCTGTGGGACCAAGGGCAATTCGTGGCCGAGTGCTTGCGGGTGCTGCGGCCCGGCGGTGTACTGCTGATGTCGACGCCGAACCGGATCACCTTCTCTCCCGGGCGCGACACTCCGATCAATCCGTTCCACACCCGTGAACTGAACGCTGCGGAGCTCACCGAATTGCTGACGGCAGCGGGCTTTTCGCTCGAGTCGATGCTCGGGGTCTTTCATGGTCCACGGTTGGCCGAACTCGATGCGCGGCACGGCGGATCGATCATCGACGCCCAGATCGCTCGCGCGGTGGCCGACGCCCCCTGGCCCGAGGACCTGCTCGCCGACGTCGCCTCGGTGACCACCGACGACTTCGACCTCAACGACACGGCCGACATCGACGCCAGTTTGGACTTGGTCGCAATCGCGGTGCGGCCGTGACTCAGTCGGACCCGGTTCCCGGGCTGTTCACCCTCGTGCTGCACACCCACCTGCCGTGGCTGGCCCATCATGGCCGCTGGCCGGTCGGCGAGGAATGGCTCTACCAGTCGTGGTCGGCGGCCTATCTGCCGTTGCTGCGGGTGCTGCGCACGCTGGCCGACGAAGACCGCAAGCACGTTGTGACGCTTGGCATGACGCCGGTGGTGACGGCACAGCTTGACGATCCGTACTGCCTGTCCGGCATGCATCACTGGCTGGCGAACTGGCGGTTGCGGGCACTGGAAGCCACGACGCTGCCTGAGCCGATGGGTGCGTTCGGGATTCGCGAGCAGACAGAAGCCGAGCGCGCCCTCGACGACTTCGCGACGCTGTGGCGCCACGGCGGCAGCCCACTGCTGCGCGGGCTGATCGACGCAGAGACCATCGAACTGCTCGGCGGACCGTTGTCGCATCCGTTCCAGCCGCTGCTCAGTCCGCGGCTGCGCGAGTTCGCATTACGCGAGGGCCTCGCAGACGCAGGCCAGCGGTTCGCCCACACGCCGAGGGGCATCTGGGCACCCGAGTGTGCGTATGCGCCCGGCATGGAAATCGATTACGCCGCAGCAGGTGTCGGCCACTTCATGGTCGACGGGCCGTCGTTGCACGGCGACACCGCGCTTGGCCGGCCGGTCGCCGATTCGGACGTCGTCGCATTCGGGCGCGATCTACAGGTCAGCTACCGCGTGTGGTCTCCGAAGTCGGGCTACCCCGGGCACGCCGCGTATCGCGACTTCCACACCTACGATCACGTCACCGGCCTCAAGCCGGCCCGCGTGACGGGCCGCAACGTGCCCTCGGATGCCAAGGCGCCCTATGACCCCCAACGCGCGGACCGGGCGGTCGACGCGCACGTCGAGGACTTCGTCGGGATGGTGCGCGATCGCCTTGTCAGCGAGTCAGAACGCATCGGCAGACCGGCGCATGTGGTGGCGGCGTTCGACACCGAACTGTTCGGGCATTGGTGGTATGAGGGCCCGCTGTGGCTGGAGCGCGTATTGCGTGCGCTGCCTGCGGCCGGGGTGCGAGTGGGGACGCTGTCCGACGCGGTCGCCGACGGATTCGTTGGCGCGCCCGTCGAATTGCCGCCCAGCTCTTGGGGTTCCGGCAAGGACTGGCAGGTATGGGCCGGCGAGCAGGTCGCCGATCTGGTGCAGTTGAACGCCGAGGTCGTCGACACCGCGCTGACCACAGTGGACAAGGCACTCGGTGAGACCGACGCACCGCCCGCCCGCAACTTCGTCGCCGACCAGATCCTGCGCGAAACGCTGCTCACCGTCTCCAGCGACTGGCCGTTCATGGTCAGCAAGGACTCCGCCGCCGACTACGCGCGCTACCGCGCACATTTACACGCCCACGCCACCCGCGAGATCGCCGACGCGCTCGCGTCAGGCCGCAGCGAGCACGCTGGGCGCCTCGCCGAGGGGTGGAACCGCGCCGACGGCCTGTTCGGCGCGCTCGACGCGAGGCGGTTACCGAGGTGAAGCTTCTTCCCGCGAGCGTCCGTGTCTGTACACGACACGCCGCGAATTGTTGGCATGTTGGGGTCGCTCGCGCATGAAAGTACTGATGGTGTCGTGGGAGTACCCGCCGGTGGTGGTCGGCGGACTCGGCAGGCACGTCTACAACTTGGCGACGGCGCTGGCCGCGGCCGGACACGAGGTCGTGGTTCTCAACCGCAGACCCAGCGGCACAGACCCGAGCACGCACCCGTCGACCGACGAAATCGCCGAGGGCGTACGAGTTATCGCCGCCGCGCAAGACCCGCACGAATTCGACTTCGGCGCCGACATGATGGCGTGGACCCTTGCCATGGGCCACTCCATGGTTCGCGCGGGCCTCGCCATCAAGGACCGCCGCGGCCGAGCATGGCGCCCCGACGTCGTACATGCCCACGATTGGCTCGTCGCGCACCCGGCGATCGCGCTAGCCGAATACTTCGACGTCCCATTGGTTTCCACGATCCACGCCACTGAGGCCGGCAGGCACTCGGGCTGGGTTGCGGGTCCGATCAGCCGCCAGGTGCATGCCGTCGAATCCTGGCTCGTTCACGAATCCGATTCGCTCATCACGTGTTCGCACTCGATGAGCGACGAGATCACCGAGCTCTTCGGGCCCGGCCTCGTCGAGACCCGCGTCATCCGAAACGGGATCGATGCGGCACTGTGGCCGTTCGCGCGACGCCGACCCCGCACCGGGCCCGCGCAGCTGATGTACCTGGGTCGGCTCGAGTACGAGAAGGGCATACACGACGCGATCGCGGCACTCCCCCGCATCAGGCGCGCACACCCCGGCACGACGCTGACTGTCGCAGGTGACGGCACACAGCTCGACTGGCTCGTCGAGCAGGCGCGAAAGTACAAGGTGCTCAAGGCCGCAACGTTTGTCGGCCGACTCGACCACGACGAGCTCGTGAAGCTGCTGCACACCGCCGACGCGTGCGTGCTGCCCAGCCACTATGAGCCGTTCGGCATCGTCGCGCTCGAGGCGGCGGCCACCGGCGTCCCGCTCGTCACGTCCAATGTCGGCGGCCTTGGCGAAGCTGTGATCAACGGTCAGACCGGAATGTCGTATGCCCCGCGCGATGTGGCGGGTCTGGCCACGGCCGTGCGCGCGGTGCTCGACGATCCCGACGCTGCCCAACAACGAGCGATCGCTGCCCGTGAGCGCCTCACGTCCGACTTCGACTGGCACACCGTCGCCGACGAAACCGCGCAGGTATATCTCACCGCCAAGCGCCGCGAACGCGAACCGCACCGGCGTCGCGTCATCGTCGAGCACCCACTGCCTGACCGCTGACGGTCAGACGTCTAGCGTTGCCTTTTCTTCGCTTGTGATCGGCCCTTGCCGCCTTTGGCACGACCGTCGGCGGAGGCGAGCGCGGCGTTGTCGGTCTTCAGCTGACTGTTGGCCGTTCTCAACTCGGTGTTGTGCGTTTCGAGTTGGGTGTTGCGATCTTGGAGGTGCAGGATCTGGGCAATGCCGGCCACGTTGACTCCATCGGAAAGCAATTCGGCGATCCGCTGCAGGCGAATCAGGTCGTCGTCGCTGTAGCGGCGGGTGCCCCCGGCCGTCCGGGCGGGGGTGATCAGTCCGCGTTGCTCGTAGAGCCGCAGTGACTGCACCGGGATGCCGGACAACTCCGCGGCCACCGAGATGCTGTAGACCCCGCGCCGAGATCGGGCGCCCGATTGCTGACTCAACTGGCTATCCATTCGGTCGAAATCTGTTCTTGCACGAACCTAGCACCAGTGCTATATACAAATCTATACCAGATCACATAGATGATCTCTGGGATTCAAGGGAGGTGGAGATGATGTTGATGCGCACCGATCCGTTCCGCGATCTCGACCGCTGGACCCAGCAGGTGTTAGGTACCGCCGCCCGCCCCGCGGTGATGCCGATGGATGCCTGGCGCGAGGGTGACGAGTTCATCGTCGAGTTCGACCTGCCTGGTGTGACCGAAGACTCGCTGAATCTCGACGTCGAACGCAACGTGTTGACCGTGCATGCCGAGCGCCCGGCGCTGAATCAGGACCGGGAGATGGTGTCCGCGGAGCGCCCACGCGGGGTGTTCAGTCGCCAGTTGTTCCTGGGCGACAACCTCGACGCCGACCGGATCCAGGCCAGCTACCACAACGGGGTGCTCCGGCTATCCATCCCGGTCGCCGAGAAAGCCAAACCGCGCCGCATCAAGATTGCCGGTAGCGACGAGAAGAGATCTATCAACGCCTGACCGCAACGGCCGCGCGTCCAAGCAGGAGCTTATCGAAAGGTGCTGTCCCGCAAGGGAGGTGATGCTATCGGCGATGAGCACAAGCGGGCAGTGACTCGCGCACCGTCCAACACACCAATCACTGTGCATTCGCGCAGACGCAGTGTCGCGTCCTCGACCTGCGCGCGCACCGCCACCGGCAGTGGCACGTGGTGAATGGGTCGTGCGTGATGTCACTGCGCAGCCCGGGTCCGCCCGCCGCCGGGATTCCCCATCGGCGGCGGGCCCGGTGGCATGCAGGCGGATCAATCCCGGCGGGGAGACTGTCGATGATCGAGCGTTCCAATCCCTACGCTGTGTTGGGCGTGACACGCACGGCCACACCGGCCGAGATCACGCACGCCTTTCGCGCCAAGTTGCGGTCGCTTCATCCCGACACTCGTTCAGCAGGGGTCGGGGATGCCGAGCTGCGAGAAGTCTTGGCCGCCTACGCTCAACTGCGCGACCCGGCCCGCCGCGCCGAATACGATCGCGCCGCCACCGAGCCTCCCCCGCCACGACCGCGCGAATCGAATCCCCCGGTGCGTCCGCGCACGAATTCTGTTGGCCCAGTCCAGATTCCGGTTACCCATCGCCACGCCGACCAGCCGCCGCGTGCCGAGCGCCCACTGTGGGCCGGGCCGGTGCGCCGGCATCCGTGAGCTCAACTCCCTCGATGCTGCTGCGGGCCGCAGAAAGTTCGATGCGCGTCGAATCATTCCAGGCCTACCTTCGAGGTGTGGGACGCGAAATGAAGCAGGAGGACCGCCATGCGTAACGCTGCCGAGTTGCCGACCGGCGGTGACGCCGACATCGCCGCGGTTGCGTCACTGCTGGCCGACCCGGCACGGTGCAAGGTACTGCTCGCCCTCGACGACGGACGAGCCCTGCCTGCGAGCGTGCTCGCCGACGAAGCGGGCATCAGCAGGCCGACGGCCAGTAGCCACCTCAACAAACTGACCAACGCCGGCCTGCTGACGGTCGAAACGCATGGCAGGCACCGCTACTACCGGCTGTCCGGCCCGGAGGTCGGCGAGCTGCTGGAGCAGTTGGGACGCCTCGCGCCGTCACGGCCGGTGCGATCATTGCGCGAAGGCACCCGTGCGGCGCGGCTGCGCTCGGCCCGCACCTGCTACGACCATGTCGCCGGCCGTCTCGGGGTGGCCGTCATGGGCAGCCTGCTTGACCGCGAGGCGCTCGTCGGCGGCGACGGGCGCTACGACCCGTCTCGCGACGGCCACGATGCCCTCAGCAAGCCGGGCCGCGATCTGCACTACGAACTGACCGACGTCGGCCGCGATTTCCTGGCCGGCATCGGCGTCGAAATGCCAACGGGCAAAAGGCCACTGGTGCGCTACTGCGTGGACTGGACCGAGCAGCGGCACCACCTCGGCGGCGGGCTCGGCCGCGCGGTGCTGGATCGGTTCCTGTCCGCAGGTTGGGTGAAGCGAGTGCCACGTGGACGCGCGCTCACCGTCACCGATCAAGGGCGTACTGCTCTTGCCGACGCGTTCGACATCGACTGGGCCGGCTACTGAGCGCCCAGCGCGACGAGAATCGCGGCGACCGCAACGACCCCAACCATGAGAGCGATCTGCAGGTAGCCGCATGCCATTGGTGGGCGGGATCGCCACGTTCGGTTCACAGCGAGCGTGCAGGGAATGCTCAAGTTTCGCGGCGTGTCGACGTACAAACGCGCACGCTCGCGGGAGTAGGGCTTAGCGGGAGGCCTTCTTGCGCTCGATGTCGGCGAGCGCCGCGGCCAATTCCGCGCGTTGGGCCGCCGACGTCTCCCACGCCAGCTGCCGGTTCTTGACGACCTTCGCCGGCGCTCCGACGGCGATCGAGAAATCGGGGATGTCGCCCTTGACCACCGCGTGCGAACCCAGCACGCAGCCGCGGCCGATCGTCGTGTTGCGCAGGATCGTGACCTTGGTGGCGATCCAGGTGTCCGGCCCGATCCGGACCGGGCCCTTGATGATGCCCTGGTCCTTGATGGGCACGTTGATGTCGTCCATCTTGTGGTCGAAGTCGCAGACATAGACCCAGTCCGCCATCAGCACCGAATCACCAAGCTCGATGTCGAGGTAGGTGTTGATGACGTTGTCGCGGCCGAGCACGACCTTGTCGCCGAACCGCAGCGAGCCCTCGTGACAGCGGATCGTGTTCTTGTCGCCGATGTGCACCCAGCGACCGATCTCCATCGTCGCCAGCTCAGGCGTGCACTGGATTTCGACACCCTTGCCGAGGAACACCATGCCGCGGGTGATGACGTGCGGGTTGGCTAACTTGAACTTCAGCAGGCGCCAGTAGCGCACCAGATACCACGGCGTGTACGCCTTGTTCGCGATCACCCACTTCAACGAAGCGAGGGTCAGAAAGTTGGCCTGGCGCGGATCACGCAGCCGGGACCCCCGCCACCGCTTGTGTAGCGGCGCGCCCCACATCGTCGTCATGGCCGGAAAGCCTACGCGAGCGCTCGTACCGTCAACGGTTACCCTCACGTGGACCGAACGGTAGGAATGGGAAAGGATCCAGTGTTCCGGCGATTGATCGTGCTCACGTCAACGGCGCTGATCACGGGTGTACTTGCCGGGTGTGGCACCACCGATTCCTGGGTCGAGGCGCACGCGGCGGACGGCTGGCCCGCTCAGTACGGCAACGCGGCCAACAGCAGCTACACGACGGTCGGCGGTGCCGGCGCCCTGCGACTCGAGTGGCGACGTTCGGTGAAGGGCAACCTGGCCGCCCAGGTGGCGCTCGGGTCGGGCAGCTACCTGGCGATCAACGCACAGTCGGCGGGCGGATGCTCACTGATGGTGTGGGAGACCGACAACAAGGCCAGACAGCGCTGGTGCACCCGACTGTGGCAGGTGCCGGGAACCGGAAGCCCCCTGTCCAGTCCGCTTTTTGACGGTTTCGACAACCTCTACATCGGCCAGCCCGGCGCGATGCTGTCGTTCCCGCCCACCCAGTGGATTCGATGGCGTCAGCCGGTGATCGGAATGCCCACCACGCCAAGGATTCTCGAGCCGGGTCAGCTGCTCGTGGTGACACACCTCGGGCAGGTGCTGGTGTTCGAAGCCCACAACGGTCGCGTCCTCGGCACGCTGGATCTGGTCAGCGGTGTCAATCCGACCGACTCCAATCGGGGGCTCGCCGATTGCCAACCCGCCCGGCGGGGTTGTCCGGTGGCCGCGGCGCCCGCGTTCTCATCTGCCAACGGAATCGTCGTCGTGAACGTATGGCAACCCGACGCGCCCGCGCCGACGCTGGTCGGTCTTCGTTACCGTGCGGGCGATCCCCCCACCATCACCCGCGAGTGGACAACCGACGCGGTTGGGCAGGGCCCGATCTCCAGTCCTGTGCTGTCCGCCGACGGGTCGACCGTCTACGTCAACGGCCGTGACCAACGTCTGTGGGCAGTCAACTCGGCGGACGGCAAGCCGAAATGGTCGGTGCCGCTTGATTATCTGGCGCAGACGCCGCCGTCCGTGACGCCCGACGGCTTGATCGTGGCAGGCGGCGGGCCGGGCGCCAAGCTGATCGCGGTCCGCGACAAGGGCGATCACGCCGATGTGCTGTGGACCCGTGACGACGTCGCCCCACTGGCCACGACCAGCCGGGCAGGCGACGGCATCGCCTACACCGTCGCCAAGGACGGCGAGAACGGTCAGGCGCTACTGGCGTTCGATCCGAACGACGGCCACACGGTGAACAACTATCCGCTGCCGCAGGCGACGGGCTGGCCGGTCGGAGTTTCCGTCGGCCACGACCGCCGCGTCGTCACCGCGACGAGCGACGGTCAGGTGTACGGGTTCGCGCCCGAGTAGGTATTAGGCCAACAGCGCCGCGACCGTCGCGCGCGGCACTGTCGCCTCAACAGGACCCGCCGACTCCGGGAACAGCTCGCCCTGGCCGAAGAAGAACAGCAGCGAATCGTCTGTCAACGCGAAGTTCTGGTACTTGGCCGCATCGAGGCCGATCGCGGGCGGGATGCCGTCCATCAAACCCTGCTGCTTCTGCAGGTACTGCTCGACGGCAGGAAAGATCACGTCGAGCGGCTTGGTGCCGGGCTTGAACAACGTGTCGAACGTGATCGGCGCCTTCTTGCCGACGTCCCAATTGAACGACTTGTACCACGTCTGCGGGTGCGCACCGCCGACGTTCTGCCACATGGTGAGCACCACGCTCTGCGTACCGCCCGTCGGCGGGCCGGAGCGGTATCCGGTTCCCTTGGCGTCGAGTTCGTACGGCAGGTTGTATGACCCAGGCATCTCCGAGACGTTGACGAAGCCGTCGCGGGCCTGCGTCAGATAGGCCGTCAGCGCCTGCTGGTCGGGATAGTCGTTGGGGAACGTGAGGTCCATCGTGTAGGTGGAGTTCGCGCTGTGGACCGTGCAGATGCCGTCAGGCCCGACGGTGCCGTTCAGATCGACACAGGCCGACTGCGCCGCGGCAGGCGCCGAGCAGGCCAGCAGACCGGCCACGAGAATCGCAGCCACCCTGAGAATGCGCATCGTCGGACGTCCTCGCGAGCCGGCACCGGCTTCGGCACCGGCGCATTGATTCCAGGGTACGTGGCGTTTTCACCGAGCATGCGCGGAGCACGAAATCATCGGGACGGGCGACAGATGAATGCCGTTGCCCGGCTTGCCGCCCCGGATCCGATGCGGGTGATGACGACCGAGACCGGTTGCGTTCCGCGCAGCCGCAGCCGGGTCCGCAACGCGTCGGGGTCGACGTCGACTCCGCGAACCAGGATCTCCACGGCGCCGACATCACGGGCCGAAAGCGCTTGGCGCAGTCGCCGTTCGCTGAAGCTGAGCTCCTCGACAACTTCGAACCCACGCACGTTGTCGGGCAGCCGATCCCCCGAGAGGTAGGCGATCTCGGGATCGAGCTGCCACAACCCGTGCCTGGTGGCGTAATGCCGCACCAGGCCTGCGCGCACCACAGCGCCGTCGGGGTCGACGATCCACCGCCCTGTGGGCGCCACTGGGCAGTCGTCCGGATCGGCGTCGGTGACGACTTCGCCGGTGTCGAGCATCGTCGCCCTGCGGGTGACTTCACCGAGACCGCCCGACCACAGACAGGCCTCGCGCACACTGCCGGCCAGCGAGGTGACCTCGATCTCGCCGCGAAAACCAAGCCGCGACAACTCGTCGAAAGCGATTCCTGGAGCGCACTTTACGACCAGATCGCGGTCCTGGTACACCTCGAGCAGGGCGTCAAGAGCTGGGGTGTAGTCAGCCGGGTTGAAGCGCCGCCGTCCCCCGCTGCGCCTGGCCGGATCGACGAGAACGACCGCGTCGCGAGTGACCGGCCGCAGCGCGTCGGCGCGACACAGGTCGACGCCAGGAACATTGTGCGCGGCCATCGCCAGTCGCACGGGATCGATATCGCTGCCGACAACATAGGACGCCGAATCCCGAAGCACGGCAAGCTCGGTACCGATCGAACACGTCGCATCGTGCACGGTCAGCCCGGCCAACCGCCGCGCCCTATGCACGGCGACCTGTTCGGCGGTCGCCTGCTGCAGCGCCTCATCGGTGAACAGCCACCGCGAGGCGTCGGCGAACTTGGCTGCGGCCCTTCGCCGCAACAGTGTGGTCTCCACCAGGACGGCGGCACGGTCACCGAATCGCTCACGCACCGCGGCAATGTCGGCAAGCCGCGACGCTTCGGTGAGCCGAAACTCGTTGACCTCGCTGAGATCCCGTGCGCCCGCGTCGGAGTGCAGGTAAGCGACGGTTTCGATATCAAACGCTACGACGGCTTGACCCCGGTCACCATGACGTTGTAGTACCAGCTCTTCGGCACCACGCGGCGCCACAGGTTGTGGTCGACCCAGCTCAGCGTGATCCAGCTGTGGAACGCGAATTTGGCGTAGCCCCAACCCAATCGGCCGGGCGGCACAGCGGCTTCGAGCGTGCGCAGCGGCCAGCCGAGCATTGCCGCGGTGAACTCGGTCGTGGCGGTCGACACCTCAACCGCCCCGGCATTGCGGGCCATCCGCTCCAGATCGCCGGGATTGAAGGTGTGCAGATCGACGATCGCCTCCAGCGCTGCGGCGCGCGAGGACTCGTCGAGCTCGGCTTGCGGACGGCGCCAACCGCCCAGCCCCGGGAGCTTGGTCACGTTCGTCACCGCCCGCCAGGTCAGCGTCGACAACGGGCGTGCGTAGTTCTCCCCCGCGTTCGTCGGCTCGCCGGCGAACACGAAGCGGCCGCCCGGCTTGAGCACCCGCACGACCTCGCGCAGTGACAGCTCGACATCGGGGATGTGGTGCAGCACCGCGTGCCCGACCACGAGGTCGAAGGTGTTGTCCTCGTACGGGATGCCCTCGGCATCGGCGACGCGGCCGTCGATCTCCAGGCCCAAATTCTCGCCATTGCGCGTGGCCACCTTCACCATGCCCGGCGACAGGTCGGTCACCGAGCCGCGCCGCGCAACGCCGGCCTGAATCAGGTTCAGCAGGAAGAATCCACTACCGCAGCCCAGCTCGAGCGCCCGGTCGTAGGGCAACTCGCGCAGCTCGCCGGCGGGCACGGTCGCGTCGAACAGATCGCGGGCGTAGTCGACGCAGCGCTTGTCGTAGCTGATCGACCACTTCTCGTCGTAGCTCTCGGCTTCCCAGTCGTGGTAGAGCACCTGCGCGAGCTTGGAGTCGTGGCGGGCCGCCTCTACCTCTTCCGCAGTAGCATGCGGGTTCGGCTTGGGGTCGGTACTCGTCATAACAGGGCAGCCTAAACGTCGAAGGTTGCCTTGGCGGCAGCCAGTGTCTGCGGTGAGTGGTTCAAGAAGCGCTTGGCCCAGGCCACCGCGGCGTCATAGACCCCGTCAGGCGCCACCATCTCGTCGATCAGGCCGAGCGCGAGTGCCTCCTTGGCGTCGACGAACCGCCCGGTGAAAACCAGATCCTTGGCCTTGCTCTCACCGGCCGCGCGGGCCAGCCGGGCAGTGCCACCCTGCGGCACCCGCCCTGCCAGGATCTCTGTCGCGCCGAACTTCACGTTGTCGCCGGCCACCCGCCAGTCCGCCGCCAGCGCCAGGTTCAGCCCGCCGCCGAGCGCGTAGCCGGTGATGGCTGCCACGGTCGGCTTGGGGACAGCGGCCAACGCGTCGACGGCATCACGACACACCCCCGCGGCGACCTCGGCCTCGGAGACGTTCAATGTGCTCAGCTCATGCATATCGTCTCCGGCGGAGAAGATCTCGTGGCCGCCGAACACGATGACGGCGTGGATGTCGTCTCGCCGACTGAGATCGCTTGCAGCAGAGGTGATTTCACGATAAAGCTGACGGGTCAGGCCATTGCTGGGCGGTCGGGACAGCAGCAGCGTCGCGATGCCGGGCTGGTCATCGCTGGTGTGGATGGAGACGAATTCGTTCATGACTTCTCGACGTAGCCCTGGGGTGCGCGACGGTTGCGCGCAGCGTTGTAGCGGTCGCTGTTGAAGAACTCGATCTCCCAGTTGCCGGTGTCCTTGTTGGCGGCCAGGTGCGGCTCAACGGCGACGATCTGACGTTGCACCGCAAGCACTTCGGCAACGGTGCGGCCGTTCAGCGAGTCCAACTGCGTCCAGGTCGGCGGCAGCAGGAACGTCTTGCCGTCGGCGAATTCGTCAAGTGCGGCCTGCGGCGTGGTCCAGAACGCGCGGTCGGTTTCGGTGTTGTCCCCGTCGGCGCGCTGTCCTTCCGGCAACGCCCCGACAAAGAAATAGGTGTCGTAGCGGCGGGTCTGCTCTTCCTTCGGCGTCACCCAATTCGCCCACGGCCGCAACAGATCCGCGCGCAACACCAGCTTCTCCCGCTGCAGGAACTCCCCGAACGACAGCGAGCGGTCTTCCAGCGCCGCGCGCTGGTCGCGGTAAATCGACGCGTCGCCGACGATGCCGTCCGGGTCGTCGGCTGGTCCGGCGAACAACACACCGGACTCTTCGAACGTCTCGCGCGCGGCGGCGCACACCAACGCCTCGGCGAGATCCGGTGCGACGCCGAACCGCTCGGCCCACCAGCCGGGCTGCGGGCCGAACCACGCGATGTCGGCGTTGCGGTCGCGGTCGTCGACCCCGCCGCCGGGGAACACCATCACGCCCGCCACGAACTCCATCGCGGAGTGGCGCCGCATCAGAAAGATTTCGATGCCCGGGCCCTTGTCGCGCACCAGCATCACCGTCGCCGCAGGCCGAGGCACCAATGGATGGTCAGTCATTTCGCCTCCTGTGCGCGGCCCTGCTTCGCGTGCGACGGGCGAAGTAGCGTCCGTCGACCACCTCGAGGGCGATGGACTGCCCAAACGCCTTCGACAGATTCTCGGACGTCAGCGTGTCCGTCAGCAGCCCGGAAGCCACGACCTTGCCCTCAGAAAGGATCATGCAGTGCGAGAACCCGCGCGGGATCTCCTCAACATGGTGGGTCACCAGCACCAGCGCCGGAGAGTCGGGATCGCCTGCCAGATCCTCGAGCCGCGCCAGTAGCTCCTCGCGCCCACCGAGGTCGAGTCCGGCGGCGGGCTCGTCGAGCAGCAGCAGTTCGGGATCGGTCATCATCGACCGGGCGATCAGCACCCGCTTGCGCTCACCTTCGGACAGCGTGCCGTAGGTGCGGTCGGCCAGATGTTCGGCGCCCACGCTTTCGAGCATGTCGATCGCCTGGATGTAGTCGACGTCTTCGTAGGACTCGCGCCAGCGGCCCAGCACCGCGTAGCCGGCGGAGACGACGAGGTCGCGCACCAACTCGCCGTCGGGCACCCGCTGCGAAAGCGCCGAGCTGGAGAGGCCGACCCGCGAGCGCAGCTCCGACATGTCGACGCGGCCGAGGCGCTCGCCCAGCACGTACGCCGTCCCAGACGACGGATGCTCCAGGGCGGCCGCGATCCGCAGCAGCGACGTCTTGCCTGCGCCGTTCGGGCCGATGACCACCCAGCGTTCGTCGAGCTCGACCGCCCAGGTGACGGGCCCGACCAGGGTCTGGCCGCCACGTCGCATAGAAACTTTGGCGAAGTCGATCAGCAGGTCGGGGTCGGCTGCATCTGCTTCGGCGTCGGCCACCCGACCATCGTGCCGTACTCGACGGGGGTCGCTTACCCGAGGCCCCATCCTGCGGCGCCGTTGACGATGACGCGATCGGCCCTGCCTGCCGTGCCTGCCACCAATTCCGAGTTGGGTTGGTCGGTGGTCGCTACCCAGGCGCGGGCCTGCTGGGGCGACTTTCCGAACTCGATGTGACGCGCGACGAGGCGCTCCACCCGCGTGGCCTCCTCGCTCGCGACGAACCAGACGGCGTCCATGGCCCGGCGCGCCCGCACCCACTGCGGATCGTCGAGCAGCAGATAGTTGCCCTCGGTGACGACCAGCCGTGCCGACGGCAGCACGACGAGCGCGGCCGCCAGCGGCTGTTCCAGCGTGCGGTCGAACCCCGGCACGTACACCGGGGCGTCGATTTCGCGCCTTACCCGCTCGAGCAGATGCGCATAGCCGGCCACGTCGAACGTGTCAGGCGCGCCTTTGCGGCCACGGGCGCCGATGCGGTCGAGCTGGGCGTCGGCCAAGTGGAAGCCGTCCATCGGGATGTGTGCGACCCAGTCGTCGCCCTTGATTGCGCGGATGCGGTCGAGAAGCTCCTCGACGAGCGTCGACTTCCCGGCACCGGGGCTGCCCGCGATGCCGAGGACCGCGCGCGCCGAATCAGACGCCAGCGCGATCGCGTCGCGAGCCAGCAGATCCGCTATCGCCATCTGCTGAGTATTGCGCGCCCAAGTCGCTGGCCTCGGCGACGGAAGCCCAGCCGCTGACAGCGAGCACGCGCCTTGGCGTGATGCGCACGAACATTTGCACCAGCGGGCCGATGCCGAACGCGTACAGCACGGTGCCGACGCCGACGGTCCCGCCGAGGAGCCAGCCGACGGCGAGCACGGTGGCCTCGATCGACGTGCGGACCAGGCGCACCGAAAGGCCGGTGCGCACAACCAATCCGGTCATCAGGCCGTCGCGCGGTCCTGGCCCGAGCGCGGCGCCGATGTAGAGGACAGTGCTGAACGCGTTGAGCACGACTGCGCCCACCATCATCGCGATGCGTAGCGGAAGTGCCGTCGGCGTCGGCAGCAGCCACAGCCCGGCGTCGACGGTGACCGCGATGACGATGACGTTGGCGATGGTGCCGATGCCCGGCCGGTTTCGCAGTGGGATCCATGCCAACAGCACCGCGACACCGACCACAGCAGATGCGACACCGATGGTCATGCCGGTGTGCCGGCTGAGGCCTTGGTGGAACACGTCCCACGGATCCAGGCCGAGCCCGGCCCGCACCATCACCGCCATCGAGAAGCCATAACCGCACAGCCCGACCAGCAGAGCCAGGCCGCGCAGAGTGGCTTTACGCATGGTGGGGAAAGCGGATCCGGATCAGTTCTAATTCCCGGCGGATGCGTTCGGCGTCGCGGTCGAGGAACTCGGCAGGGATGGCCTCCGCCGGTTGGAAGAACCGAGCCAGCGGCCGGGCCACTTTGGATGTCCAATTCATGCTCATGACTCGATAATCCGACCGACTGGCTTGCTTCTCAATATCCAGTTGGCGCATACTGGCCTGTAATGTCGATTGAAATGGGAGCCAGAGCGCTCGATGAGGACCTACTGGCCCGCGAGCTCGGTAACTGGCGCACGTCCAGTCGTAGCGGACCCGCATACCTGGGGCTGGCCGACGGCATCCGGATGCTGATCGTCGACGGGCGACTGCCCGTCGGCGCCCGACTGCCAAGCGAGCGGGCGCTCGCCGATTCGCTGCGTGTCTCGCGCACGACCGTCACCGCCGCCTACACGCAGTTGCGCGAGGACGGCTACCTCAATGCGCGCCGCGGCGCGCGCAGCACCACCGCGCTGCCCGTCTCCGGCAGCACGCCCGTCGCGGCACAAGCTGCAGCCACCGCAAGCCTGGCCGAGGCAACGCTGGCCGCGCCGGTTGGCCCGATGATGGACGCGTTCTCCGACGCGGCGCGCGACGTGATGCCGTACCTGCACGACATCGGGGTCGAACTGGTCGGCGTCGCGCCATTGCGTGAGGCGATCGCCGAAAGATATTGCGCAAGAGGATTACCCACTGAGCCGGACGAGATCATGGTGACGACGGGTGCACTGCACGCGATCGGGTTGATCCTGGCCACCTACACCCAACCCGGTGACCGCGTCCTGGTCGAGCAGCCGACCTACCACGGCGCGTTGTCCGCGATCACCACCAGCGGGGCCCGGCCTGTCCCCGTGGCGATGGTCGACGACGGTTGGGAACTCGACGCGATCGACGCGGCGGTCCGTCAACTTTCACCCAGCCTGGCATACCTGGTCGTGGACAATCACAACCCGACCGGCATGACTCTTTCCGAGGCGGGCCGTCGACGCCTTGGCACCATCATCGCCGAAACCCGCACTCGCACAATCATTGACGAGACGATCGCCGACATGTGGCTCGACCGGCCGGTGCCCGCGCCCATGGCGGCATTCATGTCGTCGCGGCGCGATCTGGTGTTGACCATCGGGTCGGTGTCGAAGTCGTTCTGGGGCGGCCTGCGCATCGGCTGGATCCGCGCCGAGCGCAGCACACTGGCGACCATCGCCGCGGTACGGCCCTCGATCGACATGGGCACTGCAATCGTCGAACAGCTTGCCGCGGCGCGCGTGTTCAGCAAGGCCGACGAGCTCCTGGCCGAGCGCCGCGATATCCTGCGTCATCGCCGCGAGCTACTGAGAAGGCTGCTGCACGAACACCTTCCGGACTGGTCGGCCAGTGAAAGCCACGGCGGAATGTCATTGTGGGTTCGGTTGCCCGCGCCAACCAGTTCGGCGTTGTCGGCAGCGGCATCGCGGCTGGGGCTGATCATCCCGCCGGGGCCGCGCTTCGGCGTCGACGGCACGCTGGAGCGGTTCATCCGGGTGCCGTACACGCTGCCCGACGAGCGGCTGGAGGAGGCGGTCGAGCTACTGGCCCGCGCCTGGCACAGCGTCACGGGTACGGCGGCGCCCGAGCCGACCGCGCTGGTCGTCTAGCCCTTCATCAGTTCGCCGACATGGGCGCTGACCGAATCCGCAAGGCCGACAAGGTCATAACCGCCTTCGAGCACCGCCACCAGCCGACCGTCGCAGTTCTTCTCGGCCGACTCCATCAGCGCGCGGGTCACCCACGCGAAATCATCGGCCGTCATTTGCAACGACCCGAGCGGATCGCGCTCGTGCGCATCGAAGCCCGCGGAGACGATGATCAACTCCGGACTGAACGCATCGAGCGCAGGCAGGATCCTGTCCTCGAAGGCTTCGCGGAGTTCGGCGCCACCATCGCCCGCGGCAAGCGGCGAGTTGAAGATGTTGCCCACCCCGGTTTCGCGGACTGCCCCGGTGCCGGGGAACAACGGCATCTGATGCGTTGAGGCGTAGAGCACGCTGGGGTCGGAGTAGAAGATCTCCTGAGTGCCGTTGCCGTGGTGCACGTCGAAGTCGACTATCGCCACCCGCTCCAGGCCGTGGTGACGCTGTGCATGTCGAGCACCGATGCTGATGTTGTTGAAGAGGCAAAACCCCATGGCCCGTTCGGTTTCCGCGTGGTGACCCGGCGGACGGCATGCGACGAACGCGTTCTGCACTTCGCCGCTGCACACCTTGTCGACGGCTTGCACCGTCGCTCCGACGCCACGCAGCACGACTTCCCATGTTGACGGCTCCATCATGGTGTCGCCGCCGTCGAGGTAGACGTAGCCGGCGTCCGGGCGCACGGATTCCAGTCCGTCGACGTAGCGGTTGCTGTGCACGTAGCGCGCTGTGTCGAGATCGGCCAGCTCGGCCTCCTCGCGCATCAGCGGATCGAACTCGGGCCGCCCGAGCACCGACTCCACCACCCGGTAGCGGTCCGGCCGCTCCGGATGGCCGTGTGCGGTCTGATGATTGGCGAAGCACGAATGGTGCAGAAGCAGGGTGGCCATGGAAATTCCCTCGTCGAATACTGTATGCAAAGCCTAGCGCATACCGACAGCCAATCGCAGGTTTTAGTCGTCTTCAGGGATCTCGACCCGGCGCACTACCCCGTCGCGCGAGTCGGCGGCTTCGATCTCACCACGCGTGATACCGAGCAGGAACAGCACCGTGTCCAGGTACGGATGGCTCAGGGATGCGTCGGCTACTTCGCGCAGCGCGGGCTTGGCGTTGAACGCCACCCCCAGGCCCGCGGCGGAGAGCATATCGATGTCATTGGCACCGTCCCCGACGGCCACCGTTTGTTCCATCGGTACGCCGGCCTGAGCGGCGAAGTTCCTCAGCGCCTTGGCTTTTCCCGCACGGTCGATCACGGGGCCGATCACCCTGCCGGTCAGCTTCCCGTCGACGATCTCGAGTTCGTTGGCGGCGACGAAGTCCATCTTCAGCTCGTGCGCGAGCGGGTCGATGACCTGACGGAAGCCGCCGGACACGATGCCGCAGTGGTACCCCAGTCGACGCAAGGTGCGCAGCGTGGTGCGCGCGCCCGGCGTCAATTCGATCTGTTCGGCGACATCGTCGAGCACCTCGGCGGGCAGGCCTTCCAGTGTCGCGACCCTGCGGTGCAACGACTCCGCGAAGTCCAGTTCGCCGCGCATCGCCGCTTCAGTGACCGCGGCGACGGCGGCCTCCGCCCCCGCCCGGGCGGCCAGCATCTCGATGACCTCACCCTGGATCAGCGTCGAGTCGACGTCAAAGACGATGAGCCGCTTGGCCCGTCGCGACAGGCTGTAGTCCTCCAGCGCGATGTCGACGCTCTCGTCGACGGCCACCTTCGCCATCGCGGCCTGCAGTCGTTCGTACACGCCGTTCCGCGGCACCGACACCCGCAACTCCAAACCTGTTACGGGGTAGTCGGAGACGCCACGGATGAAGTCGATGTTGACGCCGAGCGCCGCCAGTTCGCGGGCCACCACGCCGAACGACTCGGCCGTGATCGGCCGGCCCAGCACGACGATGGTGTGCGTCGACGGCTCGCGCATCACGGGCAGCCCGTCACTGCGCTCGATCGTCACGTCGAGCAGGCCGATGCCGTGGATGGCGTCCTCCACCTCGCGGCGCAGCTGCGAACCGCCCGCCACGTCTTGCGGGCCGACCACGAGGACGCCCAGCGTCAGACGGCCGCGGATGACGACCTGTTCGACATTGAGGAGTTCGACCTTGTGCCGCGACAGCACCTCGAACAACGCCGAAGTGACACCCGGTTGATCGTGTCCGGTGACGGTGATCAGCACCGACACCTTTGACATGCTCACCGCCTGAATGTCAGGTGCGGACGTTCTCGTTGTCCAGTCGCGTCACATCGCCGTCATCCGGCCCGTGAGCGCGGCCGACGTGGGCCTCGGCACGCATCCGATCAACCATGTGCGGATAGTGCAGCTCGAACGCCGGCCGCTCCGAACGGATTCGGGGCAGCTCGGTGAAGTTGTGCCGCGGCGGCGGGCAGCTGGTGGCCCACTCCAGCGAGTTACCGTAGCCCCACGGGTCGTCGACCATGACCGGCTCGCCGTAGCGCCAGCTCTTGAACACGTTCCACACGAACGGAATGGTCGACACACCGAGGATGAACGCGCCGATGGTCGACACGACGTTCAGCGTGGTGAAGCCGTCGGTCGGCAGGTAGTCGGCGTAGCGGCGCGGCATGCCCTCGTCACCCAGCCAGTGCTGCACCAGGAACGTGGTGTGGAAGCCGATGAACGTCAGCCAGAAGTGCAGCTTGCCGAGTCGCTCGTCGAGCAGTCGACCCGTCATCTTCGGGAACCAGAAGTAGATACCCGCATAGGTGGCGAACACGATGGTGCCGAACAGCACGTAATGGAAATGCGCCACAACGAAATACGAGTCGGTGACGTGGAAGTCGATCGGCGGGCTGGCCAGCAGCACGCCGGACAGGCCACCGAGCAGAAACGTGACGAGGAAGCCCACCGAGAACAGCATCGGTGTTTCAAACGTCAACTGGCCCTTCCACATCGTGCCGATCCAGTTGAAGAACTTGATGCCGGTGGGCACCGCGATCAGGAACGTCATGAAGGAGAAGAACGGCAGCAACACGGCGCCGGTGGCGTACATGTGGTGCGCCCAGACCGCGACCGACAGCGCGGCGATCGACAGTGTCGCGTAGATCAGCGTGGTGTAACCGAAGATCGGCTTGCGGGAAAACACCGGGAAGATCTCGGTGACGATGCCGAAGAACGGCAGCGCGATGATGTACACCTCGGGGTGACCGAAGAACCAGAACAGGTGCTGCCACAACAACACACCGCCGTTGGCGGGGTCGTAGATGTGCGCGCCGAGGTGGCGGTCGGCGGCCAGGCCGAACAGCGCGGCGGTCAGCAGCGGGAAGGCCAGCAGCACCAGGATCGAGGTCACCAGGATGTTCCAGGTGAAGATCGGCATCCGGAACATCGTCATACCTGGGGCACGCATGCAGACCACGGTGGTGATCATGTTGACGCCACCCAGGATGGTGCCAAGACCACCGACGGCCAGGCCCATGATCCACAGGTCACCGCCCGCGCCCGGCGAGTGAATCGCGTCGGTCAACGGGGTGTAGGCGGTCCAGCCGAAGTCGGCCGCACCGCCGGGGGTGATGAAGCCGGCGATCGCGATCATCGCGCCGAACAAGAAGAGCCAGAACGAGAACGCGTTAAGCCGCGGGAACGCCACGTCGGGCGCGCCGATCTGCAGCGGAAGCACCAGGTTCGCGAACCCGAACACGATCGGCGTCGCATAGAACAGCAGCATCACCGTGCCGTGCATGGTGAACAGCTGGTTGAACTGCTCGTTGGACAGGAACTGCAACCCCGGCAGCGCCAGTTCGGTGCGCATGAACAGCGCCATCAACCCGCCGATGAAGAAGAAGATGAAGCAGGCGACGCAGTACATGATGCCGATCATCTTGTGATCGGTCGTGGTGATGAGCTTGTAGACCAGGTTGCCCTTCGGGCCGAGCCGGGCCGGGAACGGGCGGCGAGCCTCGAGTTCTCCGATTGGGGGCGCTTCGGCTACCAACAGGTCCTCCAAATATCTGGTGGGGACATCCCCGCGGTCTTCAAGTGAATCCTAGCTCCCGGAATACCCGGAAGTCGGGGTGGTCCTACAAACTGTCGTAAATGCTGCCAGACGCGGGCTCACCAGCGGCAAGGTGGCCGGATGTTAACGTCGGCGGCGTGCTGATCAGCCGAGCGCGGGTAGGTGTGGCGGCGGTCGTCACGGCTTTCGCGGTCACCGCGGTCAGCGGGTGCGGATCCCAGAGCGCCCCGTCGCAAGCCGGCGAACAGTCAGTCATCACCAGCACCACCAAGATCGCAAGCGCCGGCGTGCTCGGCAACCAGCGCAGGCCCGACGAATCGTGTGCACCCGATCCCGCGGCGCTCGATCCGGGCCCGCCGGATCGTGAAGTTCGCCACGCGGCAGGCACCACCACCGTGCGGGCCGACCCGCAGCGCATCGTCGTGCTGTCGGGCGACCAGCTCGACGCGCTGTGTGCGCTGGGCCTGCAGTCGCGCATCGTCGCCGCCGCCCTGCCCGACGGCTCGAACACCCAGCCGTCCTATCTGGGCAAGGTCGTGCACGACGTCGCAGGGGCGGGGACGCGCAGCGAGCCCGACATGCAGGCCATCAAGGCCGCCAACCCCGATCTCATCCTGGGCTCCGCAGCGCTGACACCGGACGCCTATCCGCAGCTGACCGCGATCGCGCCGACGGTGTTCACCGGTCCACCGGGGGCGAAGTGGGAGGACAACCTGCGCACGGTCGGGGCGGCGACCGGACGACTCGATGCCGCCAACGGATTGGTCGACGGCTTCGAAAGGGACGCCGACAAGACGGGCGCCGACAACGACGCCACCCACTTCCAGGCGTCGGTGGTGCAGTTCACCGACACCACGATGCGGGTGTATGGAGCGGATACCTTCCCGGGCAGCGTGCTGGCGGCCGTCGGCGCGGATCGCCCTGCGGCACAACGCTTTACCGACAAGCCATATATCGAGATCGGAATCACCGACTCCGCCATGGAGGAGTCGCCGGACTTCTCGGCCGCCGACGGTGACATCGTCTACATCTCGTTCGCCTCCGCTGCGGCGAAGGATCGCGCCCCCACGGTGATGAACAGCGACGCGTGGAAGAAGTTGTCCGCCAACCGCGACAACCGGGTGTTCGCGGTCAACAACGAGGTGTGGCAGACCGGTGAAGGCATTGTCGCCGCGCGCGGGATGCTGGCGGACCTGAAGTGGCTCAACGCCCCGATCAACTAATGTCGCGGTCGTGATCCACGTCCTCAAGTCGACGTACCTGCAAGCGCCGGACGTCGTCGAGCAGACCCGGCCTGCTCACCTGAAATTTCTGGAGGCCGAGATAGTGGCGGGCCATCTGCTGCTGGCGGGTCGTCAGGAGGACGGGTCAGGCGGCGTGCTGATCACCGCCGATATGACAGGCGAAGAAGCACAGGCGCTGCTCGATCGCGACCCGTATGTGCAGGCCGACGTCGCCCGCTACGAGCGGGTGTCCTTCAACGGCGCATTCCGCGCGCCCGGGCTCTAGGCTCTAATTCACAGGCACAACCGGGATTAAGGCCGACGGGTCAACCGTTGTCTCCGGTGGGCCGCACCGTTGCGGCAATTCCAATCTGGCTTCGCTAATTCCTTAGCGCTTGCTGTGAAGACACCAAAGAGGATCGTGATGAGCACTGTTACCGCATATGCCGCTACGTCGGCCACCGAACCACTGACCAAGACCACGATCACCCGCCGCGAGGTACGACCGCACGACGTTGCGTTCGACATTCATTTCGCGGGCATCTGTCACTCCGACATTCACACCGTCAAGGCGGAGTGGGGTCAGCCCAACTACCCCGTCGTCCCGGGTCACGAGATCGCCGGCATCGTCACCGAGGTCGGTTCCGAGGTGACCAAGTACAAGGTCGGCGACCGCGTCGGCGTCGGGTGCTTCGTCGACTCGTGCCGCGAATGCGACAACTGCAAGGCCGGCCTCGAGCAGTACTGCACCGGCACCGGCATGGTCGGCACCTACAACGCCTTCCTCTCCGACGGTGAGCCGACCTACGGCGGCTACAGCGGAGCCATCGTCGTCGACGAGAACTACGTGCTGCGTATCCCCGACAGCCTTCCACTCGACGCCGCCGCGCCACTGCTGTGCGCCGGGATCACGCTGTATTCGCCTCTGCGGCACTGGAATGCGGGCCCAGGCAAGCAGGTCGCAGTCATCGGCCTCGGCGGTCTGGGCCACATGGGGGTCAAGCTCGCGCACGCGATGGGCGCACATGTGACGGTGCTGAGCCAGTCGCTGAAGAAGATGGAGGACGGTCTTCGCCTCGGCGCCGACGAGTACTACGCGACAGGCGACCCTGACACCTTCACCAAGCTGGCCGGCCGCTTCGACGTAATCCTGAACACGGTGTCGGCCAACCTGAACATGGGCGATTACCTGAACCTGCTCGCCGTCGATGGCACCCTGGTCGAACTGGGCATCCCCGAACACCCGATGGCCGTGCCTGCCTTCCCGCTGGCCGGCGGGCGCCGCAGCCTGTCGGGCTCGATGATCGGCGGCATCGCCGAGACTCAGGAGATGCTGGACTTCTGCGCCGAACACGACGTGCGGCCCGAAATCGAGGTCATCGCACCGGATTACATCAACGAGGCATACGAGCGCGTGTTGGCCAGCGACGTGCGGTACCGCTTCGTTATCGATACGTCGTCACTGCGGGGCTAGCGGAAACGCCGCCAAGCCGGCCAGCGGTCATTGCACCGCGGCCGGCTTGGTCGTTTGTTAACGCCGTGTGTCTTCGGGTTGTCGAGATGGTCGCGGGATGCGACGCTCATGTGCGGACTGCAGCATCGCAGGCCGCTTTCGCACTCCGATCCGAACCAGGAGGCCCGCGGTGACCACTGAATCCGCAGCCGTCGAACCTGTCGCCGCGCCACAGGCGGGCCTGAAAAAGGGCGCCATCGGCATCGTCGCGGTCATCTTCATGGCCGTCGCCAACGCGGCACCGATCACGGCGATGACGGGCAACGTCCCGATCGCCGTCGGCTTCGGTAACGGGTTGGGCGCCCCTGCGGGCTTCCTGTTCGCGACGATCGTGTTGACGGTTTTCGCGCTTGGCTATGTCGCGATGGCGAAGCACATCACCACCACGGGAGCGTTTTACGGCTTCATCTCCCACGGGCTGGGCCAGGTCTGGGGCATGGCCAGCGGCCTGCTCGCCACGTTCGCCTACGTGATCTTCGAGGGCTCGCTGATCGGCGGGTGCGCGTACTTCGCGAACGACGCCGTCAACACCATTGCCGGAGTGAACATCCCGTGGCTGGTCTTCGCGATCGGCGCGATCGTGATCATCGGGGTGCTGTGCCATTTCCACATCAGCCTGACCGCGGCGATCCTCGGAGTCACTCTCATCTCCGAGGTGTGCGTGCTGTTCGCGCTGGCCTTCTCGGTGATCTTCAAGGGCGGCGGCCCCGACGGGTTCATGCTGAACCAGACGGTGCTGCTGAACAACGCATTCGAGAGCCTGCCTGCGGGCGCATTCGGCACAGCGGCGGCGGCGGGGTCGATGGCGATCGGTCTGTTCTTCGCGTTCTGGTCCTGGGTCGGCTTCGAGACGACCGCCGTCTACGGCGAGGAGTCGCGCAACCCGAAGAAGATCATCCCGAAGGCCACCCTGATCGCGGTGATCGGGCTTGGCCTCTTCTACACGTTCATCTCGGCGATGGTGGTGGCGGGCAACGGCGCCAAGACCTCGATCGAGACCTCGATCAGCGCGTCGCCGCTCGACCTGTTCTTCGGGCTGGTGAAGGACAACCTCGGCAGCGTGCTGCTCGACGTATACAAGATCCTGCTGGTCATCGGGTCGTTCGCGTGCGCACTGGCGTTCCACAACGCGGCGTCCCGTTACCTGTATGCACTTGGCCGCGAAATTCCTTCTAAGGCAATGCGTTCCACCGTCGGTGCGACGCATACCACGCACGGGTCGCCGCACATCGCTTCGGCCGTACAGGCCGTGATCACGCTGGTGATCGTGCTGCTGTTCGCCGGTTTCACCGCGGTGCAGGTACCCGATGCCAACGGCGTTCCGGTGGACACCCCGTCACTGGTGCCCTACACCAACATCTACGGCCTGCTGGCGATGATCGGTACGGCGGCGATCCTGCTGGTGCAGGCCATCTGTTCCGCGGCGGTGATCTGGTATTTCTGGGTGCGAAAGACCCACCGCGGCAACGTGATCACCACCCTGATCGCTCCGCTGATCGGCGGAGTGGCGATGCTGTACGTGGTGTGGTTGCTGTGGGACAACCGTGCCTTCGCCGCGGGTTATGCCGCCAACTCGCTGGTGTTCAAGACAGGCCCGTACCTCATCCTGGCGGTGTTCGTGCTCGGCCTGGCCTACGCGGTCTGGATGCGATTCGTCAAGCCGGAGGCGTACGCGGAGATCGGTCGGACGGTCATCGAGGACGCCCACGAGCGCGTGGAGACCTGATACCGCGAACAGACGCAGAAGGCCCCGCACGCTCGGCGTGTCGGGGCCTTCTGCGTCTTCTCGCGGGGACGCGCTAGCGCTAGATTGCTAGCATGCTAGCATCGGTCATGTGGGCGACGAGGACGTCAAGCAATTCAACGTGTACCTGCCGGTCAGCTTGATCAGGCGGGTCAAACACCATGCGATCGAAACGGAGTCCTCGCTCTCGGCGCTGGTTGCCGAAGCGCTACGGACCTACCTCGACACCCACGGGCAATCGACGAAGGAGGACTGAATGACAACCGACGGCATCGAGGCCGTTTTCCTGGAAACCCACAACTGGGGCAAGTCGGCCAAGTTCTTTCAGACACTTGGCTACGAAATCGAGTTCGCGACCGACCACAACTCCGGGCAGCTGCGCCGCGGCGACGGGCCGTACCTGTTCATCGCGGAGGTTCCGGAGACTGAGCCGACGCGCAGACATGTCGTGCTGGCGGTGGCCGATGCCGACGCGTTCGAGCTGGACGGCTCCATCGAGGTTGTCCGTCCGTGGGAGGACACCCATTGGGGCACAAGGCTTATGACGGTTCGCGATCCTGACGGGCGCGAGTGGAAGCTGCAGGCGCCGGCCAAATGAACCAGGCAACGTCAGCACCCGACAGCACCGCCGTCCGGACTGCGCTGTGGCGCGCCCTGCACGTCGAAGTCGACGCGCCGCCGCATGTCCTCGACGACACCATCGGTCTACAACTGGCCGACCCCGATCCGCACTGGCGCGAGCGCGGCGACATGCATCCCGACGCGACGCGCCCGTTTCGCGCCTCGATCGTTGCGCGTGCCCGATATCTGGACGATCTCGTGATCGATCGCGCGGCAACAGGCGTGAAGCAGTACGTCATTCTCGGTGCCGGGCTGGACAGCTTCGCCCAGCGCCACCCCGATGTCGCGGTACGGATCTTCGAAGTGGACCAGCCAGGAACGCAGGATTGGAAGAGGCGCAGACTCACGGAGATCGGCTATCCGCCCGCAGAGAATCTGCAGTTCGTGCCGGTCGACTTCGAACACGGTGATACGTTCCCGGATGCCCTGCAGGCCAACGGCTTTGACGCTCATCAGCCAGCGGTGGTCTCGTCGATGGGCGTGAGCATGTACCTGACCAAGGAGGCGACCGAAGCGACACTGCGGCAGGTCGCCGCCCTCGCGAGCGGTACGGTCCTGGCCATGACGTTCATGCTGCCGGTGGACTTGGTCGACCCGGTCGAGCGCCCGGTGCAGGAATCCGTCGAGGCTGCCGCGGCACAGTCAGGCACGCCCTTCATCAGTCACTACACACCCGGCGAGATGGTCGAAATGTGTCTCAGCGCAGGCTTTTCCACGGCGCAGCATGTCGGCCCCGAGGAACTCACGGCCCGCTACTTCGCCGGACGCACCGACGGGTTGCGGCCGCCGAGCGCCGAACAACTGATCGTCGCGACCGTCTGAACTCTGGCCCGCAATTAGGTCGCAGGGGTTTAGCGGGCTCTGCGGGTGGGTATGCAGCCAAAAGGTTCATTCTGAGCCCACACCCACCTTCAACCAAAGGATGAATAATGGGCGCCCAAGACAAAGCCAGCAACAAGATCGACGACCTCGGCGGCAAGGCCAAAGAGGCTCTCGGCAAGGCGACCGGCGATAAAGACACCGAAAACCGGGGCAAGGTCGATCAGGCGAAATCCAGCCTGAAAGACGCCGGCGAGAAGGTCAAGGACGCGTTCAAGAACTAGGTTCAGCGCCTCTTCTGTTGCGGCCACCGAACTGCGGGACAGTTCGGTGGCCGTACTCGTTTCGACCTATAGCTCCTAGAAGTCCCAGTCCTCGTCTTCGGTGTTGACGGCCTTGCCGATCACATACGACGACCCCGAGCCCGAGAAGAAGTCGTGGTTCTCGTCGGCATTCGGTGAAAGTGCCGACAGGATAGCGGGATTCACGTCGGTCTCATCGCGCGGGAACAGCGCCTCATAGCCGAGGTTCATCAGCGCCTTGTTTGCGTTGTAACGCAAGAATTTCTTGACGTCCTCGGTCAGCCCGACCTCGTCGTACAGATCCTGGGTGTACTCGACCTCGTTGTCGTAGAGCTCGAACAGCAACTCGTAGGTGTAATCCTTGAGCTCGGCCCTGCGGGCGTCGTCCTCGAGCGCCAAGCCCTTCTGGTACTTGTAGCCGATGTAATAGCCGTGCACGGCCTCGTCGCGGATGATCAGCCGGATCATGTCGGCGGTGTTGGTCAGCTTCGCGCGCGACGACCAGTACATCGGCAGATAGAAGCCGGAGTAGAACAGGAAACTCTCCAGCAGCGTGGAGGCCACCTTGCGCTTGAGCGGCTCGTCACCCTTGTAGTACTGCATGACGATCTCGGCCTTGCGCTGAAGGTTCGGGTTCTCCTCCGACCAGCGGAACGCGTCGTCGATCTCGGCAGTCGAGCACAGCGTCGAGAAGATGTTGCTGTAGCTGCGCGCGTGGACCGACTCCATGAACGCGATGTTCGTGTAGACCGCTTCCTCGTGCGGCGTGAGCGCATCTGGGATCAGGCTCACGGCGCCGACGGTGCCCTGGATGGTGTCCAGCAGCGTGAGGCCGGTGAACACCCGCATCGTCAGCTGCTTCTCGTGTGCGGTCAGCGTGTTCCACGAGGGAATGTCGTTGGACACCGGAACCTTCTCTGGCAACCAGAAATTACCGGTCAGCCGGTCCCAGACCTCGGCGTCTTTTTCGTCCTGTAGGCGGTTCCAGTTGATGGCCGAAACACGGTCGATCAGCTTCATGCCATCACTCACGAGAACCCCATTTCGCCGCAGAAGTAGGTTGCCGAACCGGCATCCCCGACACTACCCCTGGGGTGCGACAACGGCCGGAACCGCGACATCTTGTGGCCGCGTGTCGCCTCAGTTTGTCGAGCCCGCGCCGATGAACTTGTACTCCGACGCCTTGAATCTGCGGGTCGCCAGCCAGTACTGCCAGGTCATCCCGCTCCACAGGGTCCGGTTCACGCCGTGCTCGTCCATGTACCAGCTCCGGCAACCTCCGGTGCTCCACACCGTGCCCGCCAAGTCGCGCTGCAATTCGGCGTTGTAGGCGTCGGCCGCGGCCCGTGTGGGCGCCAGCGCCTGCGCGCCCGCTTTGTCGACGGCTGCGATTGCGTGCGCCGCGTACCGGATCTGCGACTCGATCATGAACACCACCGAGTTGTGGCCAAGCGCAGTGTTGGGCCCGAGCAGGAAGAACAGGTTCGGCATGTCGGCGATCGTGATGCCGCGCAGCGCCGACACCCCCTCGCGGGTCCACCGGTCGCCCAGGTCCTCGCCGCCGGGTCCCTTGATGTCGACGTAGGTGTACGAGTCCGTGACATGGAATCCGGTGGCGAAGACGACCACGTCGACGTCGCGCTCGGTGCCGTCGGAGGTGACGATGCCCCGCGGGGTGAACCGGGTGATGGCGTCGGTGACGACTTCGGTCTTGGGGTCGGCCACACCCCGGTAGTAGGTGTCGGAGTTCAGGATTCGCTTGCAGCCGGCCCGGTAGTTCGGCGTGAGTTTTCGGCGTAGCTCGCGATCTTTGACCGAACGCCGGATGTTCCACTTGCCCATCAGCTCACCGATTTTGAGCAGCCGCGGCTGCTTGGTCATGGCGAAGCCGACGGCCTCATGAATCCAGTAGATGCCCGCCCGCATCGCCGCCCGAGTGCCCGGGACGTTCGTGAACGCGTCGCGCATCCACTCCGGGATCGGGTTGTTGGGCCGCGGCATCACCCAGGCCGGAGTGCGCTGATACAACTGCAGCGCGCCGACGTCCTTGACGATCTCGGGGACGATCTGGATCGCGCTCGCGCCCGTCCCGATGACCGCGACCCGCTTGCCGGTCAGATCGACGGTGTGGTCCCACTGCGCGGAATGGAATGCGGCGCCGGCAAATTCGTCGAGCCCCTCGAACTCCGGGATCAACGGGATGTGCAGACCGCCGACACCGGAAACCACGAACTGCGCGACGTACTCGCGGCCGTCCTTGGTGAAGACATGCCAGCGCAACTCGTCGTCATCCCAGTGCGCGCGGTCGACGTGGGATCCGAAGGAGATGTAGCGACGCAGCCCGTACTTCTCGGTCACGCCCTTGAGGTAGTCCAAGATCTCGGGCTGAAACGACCACATGTGCTGCCAGTCGGGCTTCGGCTCGAACGAGAACGAGTACATGTGCGACGGGATGTCGCACGCGCATCCGGGGTAGGTGTTGTCGCGCCAGGTGCCGCCGATCTCGTCGGCCTTTTCCAGGATCAGGAACTCGACGCCGCGGCGCTGTAGCTCCATGGCCATGCCGAGACCGGAGAAGCCGGTGCCGATGATCAGTGCGCGGGTGTGCACGGGCTGTTCGGTGCTAGACGCAGCCTGCTCGGGGGCAACCGTCATCGATCGGTCCTTCCTGGGAACGCCGGTACCGGGTACTTCAGCTTCCCAGGTTAGCCGTCGCGGCCAGCGGAGCCAACGGCGCGCCGCTCAGGCATATGACATGGCGCGCTCGGCGGACAGGTGCCGATCCGCGTCGAAGGTCTCGAAGTGGCCCGATCCGACCATTGCGATACCGCGTTGCGGCATCCGGAAGTCCCCGAGCCGGGCTTGCCGCAGCAGCGGTCCGGACGGGCCGAGGTCACGACCGTGCAGTACCGCGGCCGAGTCGGCGACGATCCACAACTGCTTCGGCGCCATCGTGTAGCACTGCCCGTTCGGGGCGCGGCCGGTCAGCCGGACATCGCCGACGCCCAGCGTGCGGCGGGCGACGCGGCTCAGCCGGCGGGAGACCGTCGGATCGGCCCATGTCTCGTCCGGCAGCCGACCGCCGATCCTGCTCATCAGCCGAGTGGCCCTCGTCGTGTCGACATCGGCTGCCCACCGCAGCACTCCCGGTATTTCGATGAGCACCGAAGACGGGCCGGTCCAACTGACATCGATATCGCATCGAACCGCGTCGTTCGGAGTGGCCGAGCCGAAGTAGCGTGCGCAGCTCTGCTGGCCCGGCGTCGTTGCGTAGAACGTCCAATTACACGACGGGTCGCGATGCCACACCGAGATATAAGGCGGCGCAAAGGAAGTCGCGGGAAACTGGCGCATCGCCAGGTAGTGCCCGTTGGCGAACGGCAGGCCCATGATTCCGAAACCGACGAATCGTTCGTCGTCGCCAGGGGGCAGTATCGGGTTGGCCAGCACGGCCGCGACGGTCTGTTGTGGGGTGAGTTGTTTTGTCATGCACCGATGGTCAGGCGCGGCACGGACTCAGCACATGAGGCGTCTGCCTCAAATTCGTCAGGCGACGTGTTCGCGACGCCGCACACCCTCGTGCAGCGGGAGGTCCGGGTCGATCTTGATGCCGAGCAATTCGCAGGTGCCGTTGATGGAGCCGACCATGATCGTCGTCAGGTGCGCGACGTACTCCTCTGACGGCATGCGGCGGGGACTGTCTTCCTCGGGGCCCAGCCACCAGTCCGTCGCCGAAGCGATCGACCCGAACGCCGCGTAGGCCGCCAGCTCCATCGCCGTGGCGTCGAGTTCCATGTCATGCAGCTCGTTGTTGAACATCTCGGCCATCGCGAGGGTGATTTCGCGGCCCTCGTTGAGCGCCTTGACCGCAGAAGCGCTCTGCTCGGCGAAGCGGCCCTCGAGCAGGAACCGGATGACGTTCGGGTGCTCGTCGACGAGTCGCACGTACTGCTCGACGCTGCGGCGGATGACCTCGCGCGCCGGGTCGCTCGACAAGTTGATCGACGGGAAGATCGCGGCCCACAACATGTCCCGCAGACGCTCACCGACCGCCTGGAAAAGATCCGACTTGTCGGTGAAATGGCGGTAAATCTTTGGCTTCGCGGTGCCCGCCTCTTCGGCGATTTCACGCAGGCTCAATTCGGGCCCGAGTCGGTCGATCGCCCTGAAAGCGGCGTCGACGATCTCCGAGCGCACCTTCTTGCGATGCTCGCGCCAGCGCTCGCTGCGGGCGTCTACTTTGACACCCGGCTCACTGCTGGAACGTGACCTCGACCCTCGTCGCACCCGCTTACTGTACCGCCCGGACGTCGCTGACCTGCTCAGACCGTCCCGCAACATGGCGTTTCGCTGCCCTGGCCAGGCAAATTTGCTTGCCGACAACCGACCAGTCACGCTGGGTAATATTTGTGCGACAGCCAATTAACGAGAGAGACGTATGACGCAGCGATACGACCTGGTCATCGCGGGTGGCGGACCATCCGGTTCGGCGGCCGCGTGGCAGGCCGCACAGACCGGCGCCAAGGTAGTGGTCCTGGACAAGGCGGAGTTTCCGCGGGCCAAGCCGTGTGGCGACGGCCTGACCGCGCGCGCCGTCAGCTATCTGCAGAAGATGGGCCTGGCCGACGAGGTGAACACCTTCCATCGGGTGAACCGGGTCACGGTGTTCAGCCCGTCTCAGTGGGAGCTCTCTTTCCCGAAGCGCCCAGGGATGCCAGACCACGGCCACACCGTGAGCCGCGAGCACCTGGACACGCTACTGCTCAAGCACGCGGAATCCGCGGGCGCCGAGGTGCGTCAGGGCGCCGAGGTGGCCGGGCCCGAACTCGATGCGAACGGACGCGTAGTCGGCGTCGTGTTGAAGAGCGGTGAGAAGGTGTACGGCGATGCGGTGATCGCGGCAGACGGCGCCTACTCCCCCATCAAGCGGGCCTTGAAGATCGATTCGGAGTACAACGGCTACTCGGCGATCGCGATCCGATCGGAGATGCACGCCAACCGGCCGGATTCCGACAGCCTCGACATCTATTTGAAGCTCGCGTTCCAGGGCGATCAGCTGCCGGGCTACGGCTGGGTGTTCCCAATGGGCAACGGTCTGTTCAACATTGGGCTCGGCTACGTGAACAGCTACAAGAATTGGCAGTCGATCAATGCGACGCAGTTCCTTGGCGATTTCCTGCGCACGCTGCCGCGCGAGTGGGAGTTGCCGCCGATCGAAGAGCTGAAGAAGAACAAGAGCGTGCGGGCGTGGCGACTGCCGATGGGCTTCACTGCGTGGCCGCCGTGGCGACCCGGCGTGCTGTTCACCGGTGACTCGCTGGGCGCGGGGAAGCCGGCATCGGGTGCGGGCATCTCCAAGGCGCTCGAATCTGGTTTGGCCGCAGGCGAATGTGCGATCGCGGCGCTGCAGAACGGTGGGCCCGACGACTTCACCAACTACGCGCTTCGGATGGAAGACGCGTGGGGCAGGGAGTATCGGCGTGGCCGCTACTTCCACAAGCTGCTGGGCTATCCGCGTTTTGCGAACGCCGGAATCAAGCTGATCGACAACGCGGCCTTCCGCGATCGGATGCTCAAGGCCTTGTACAAGAAGGCACAAGGCCCGCAGCACACCGTCAAGAAGTAGGTTCGACGCGCGTCGAGCGGCCACTTATGGCACGCGATTTCGGGATTTGCGTGTCATAACTGGCCATTGGCCGCGCCCCTAATCCCCTACCGGGTGCGGCCGCCACAACCCTGACGCGTGATCGGTGTCGAGCGGAGTTCGCCCCGTTTTGGCGACGACGGCTGCGCTTCAGGCTTAGCGCATGAACATCAAGGGACTTCTGGTTACGGCCGCAATGACGGCAGGCCTGGCCATCGGACTGGCCGCCAACGCGAGTGCACAACCAGTCAACGCCGCGGGCGACGACTTCTGGCAGTGCGCAGCCGACCACCCGGACGACATTGGCGTCTGCTGCGTGTTCTACGGCGGCGACTACGACGAGCGCACCGGCGAGTGCTGGATAGACGACGAGGCGAAGCTAGAGGAGGCCCACCCCGGCCCCAGCGTTCCGCCGAAGCACGCAGTGCTGACGCGGGTTGATCGCCTGCCCGTCTACGCGATGGGTTAGCGCGGCCGCATCATCGGCGAGTGTGGACATATTGCACGCCTACTTCCCGCATCGCGTGTATCAAGTCCACACTCGCCGGCGGCGCATTACCAAAAACTGTCACCATGCTGGCCGCTCGTGACGCTTACCGGTGTCAGCGACCCGCAAGGGTCTAACCCGCCACATGGCCAGCACCGAAAGAACAATCAGAATGACAACTCACGACTCAACAACTGTTTGCAGTCGCGCCCGTATACGGCGACTAGTGCCCACGTCGCTCATCGCGGCCGGGCTAGCACTCGGCGCAATCGGAGCTCCCGCAATCGCCCACGCGGACAAGGCGCGAGACAAGAGCGACTACATGGATTGCATCAATGAGCACAATGGCCTGGACGACCCGGTGACGCAGGAGACTTGCTGCATCCTGCACGGCGGGGAATGGATCATTCAACCTTCGGGTGCTGGGTGGTGCCACTGGGCTGGTGACGTGTATGGACGCCAAATCCCTGGCGATATTTCAACCGTGACCTTAACGCCGGTCCCCACCAAGACGCCTCAGGTGGGGTCTAGCAGGGTGAGGTAGCAAAAGGCGCGGTCCTACAGCATGCAGGACACGCAGCCCTCGACTTCGGTTCCCTCCAGCGCCATCTGGCGTAACCGGATGTAGTACAGCGTCTTGATTCCCTTGCGCCACGCGTAGATCTGCGCCTTGTTCACGTCACGTGTCGTCGCGGTGTCCTTGAAGAACAGCGTCAGACTCAGCCCCTGATCGACGTGCTGCGTCGCCGCGGCGTACGTGTCGATGACCTTCTCGTAGCCGATCTCGTACGCGTCCTGGTAGTACTCCAGGTTGTCGTTCGTCATGTACGGCGCCGGGTAGTACACGCGCCCGATCTTGCCTTCCTTACGAATCTCGACCTTCGACGCGATCGGGTGAATGGACGACGTCGAATGGTTGATGTAGGAAATCGAGCCGGTCGGCGGAACCGCCTGCAGGTTCTGGTTGTAGATGCCGTGCGCCTGCACCGACTCCTTCAGCCGAACCCAATCCTCTTGCGTCGGAATGCGGATGCCGGCGTCTGCGAACAACTCCTTGACGCGATCGGTCTTCGGCTCCCACACCTGCTCGGTGTACTTGTCGAAGAACTCCCCCGACGCGTACTTCGACTTCTCGAAGCCCTTGAAGTGCGAACCACGCTCGATCGCAATGCGATTCGACGCTCGCAGCGCGTGATACAGCACCGTGTAGAAGTAGATGTTGGTGAAGTCGACGCCCTCTTCGGAGCCGTAGAAGATCCGCTCGCGCGCCAGGTAGCCGTGCAGGTTCATCTGCCCCAGCCCGATCGCGTGCGAGTCGTTGTTGCCCTGCTCGATCGACGGCACCGACCAGATGTGCGTCTGATCGCTCACCGCCGTCAGCGCCCGGATCGCCACCTCGATGGTCTGCGCGAAATCGGGCGAGTCCATCGCCTTTGCGATGTTCAACGAGCCCAGATTGCACGAGATGTCCTTGCCCACTTGGGCATACGTCAGGTCTTCGTTGAACACCGACGGCGTCGACACCTGCAGGATCTCCGAGCACAGATTGCTGTGCGTGATCTTGCCCTCGATCGGGTTGGCCCGATTCACCGTGTCCTCGAACATGATGTACGGGTAGCCGGACTCGAACTGCAGTTCGGCCAGCGTCTGGAAGAACTCACGCGCCTTGATCTTCGTCTTGCGGATCCGCGCATCGTCGACCATCTCGTAGTACTTCTCGGTCACAGAGATGTCGGCGAACGGAATGCCGTACACGCGCTCGACGTCGTACGGCGAGAACAGGTACATGTCCTCGTTCTTCTTGGCCAGCTCGAACGTGATGTCCGGAATCACCACACCGAGGCTCAGCGTCTTGATCCGGATCTTCTCGTCGGCGTTCTCGCGCTTCGTGTCCAGGAAGCGGTAGATATCCGGGTGATGGGCGTGCAGGTACACCGCGCCTGCGCCCTGCCGCGCACCGAGCTGGTTGGCGTAGGAGAACGAATCCTCCAGCAGCTTCATGATCGGGATGACGCCGGAACTCTGGTTCTCGATGTTCTTGATCGGCGCGCCGTGCTCGCGAATGTTGCTCAGCAGCAATGCAACTCCGCCACCGCGCTTGGACAGCTGCAGCGCCGAGTTGATGGAGCGGCCGATCGACTCCATGTTGTCTTCGATGCGCAGCAGGAAGCAGGACACCGGCTCACCGCGCTGCTTCTTACCCGAGTTGAGGAACGTCGGCGTGGCCGGCTGGAACCGGCCGTCGATGATCTCGTCGACCAGCTTCTCTGCCAGGGTGGTGTCGCCCGCGGCCAGCGTCAGCGCCACCATGACGACGCGATCCTCGAACCGCTCCAGATACCGCTTGCCGTCAAAGGTTTTCAGCGTGTAGGACGTGTAGTACTTGAATGCGCCGACAAACGTCGGGAACCGGAACTTCTTCGCATACGCGCGGTCGATCAGGCTCTTGACGAAGTTGCGGCTGTACTGATCGAGCACCTCGCGCTCGTAGTACTCCTTTTGGATCAGGTAGTCGAGCTTTTCGTCGTAGTTGTGGAAGAACACCGTGTTCTGGTTGACGTGCTGCAGGAAGTACTGGTGCGCGGCCTCGCGGTCCTTTTCGAACTGAATCTTGCCGTCCGCGTCGTACAGATTCAGCATCGCGTTGAGGGCGTGGTAATCCGTTTCGCCCGGAAGCGCGTGCGCGCCGGTGGTTACAGGCTCTGCAGCTGTGACGGTTGGTGGCACGTCTGTTCCTTCCAGAAATCTTCCAAGCCCGCACGGACGGCTTCCACGTCCTCGGGAGTACCCATGAGTTCAAAGCGATAGAGGTACGGCACTGCGCATTTGCGGGACACCACATTGCCCGCGTATGCGAATTCGGCGCCGAAGTTGTTGTTGCCCGCGGCGATGACGCCGCGGATCAACGACCGGTTGTGTTCGTTGTTGAGGAAGGCGATGACCTGTTTGGGGACATAGCCGCCGTCATTGATGTCGGGAGTGACGCGCCCACCGCCGTAGGTGGGCAGCACCAGCACGAACGGCTCGTCGACCTCGATGCGTCCGTGCAGCGGAATCCGGACGGCGGGCAGACCCAGCTTCTGGACGAAGCGGTGGGTGTTTTCCGACACGCTGGAGAAGTACACGAGATTGCTCATCGGTCGTCTCCTCTCTGCTGTCGGGATACCCCTTATGCCGTTACCGCGACCGCGCCGCTCAGCGCCTTGATGCGATCGGGACGGAAGCCGGACCAGTGGTCGTTACCGGCCACCACGACGGGCGCCTGAAGATATCCGAGCGCCATGACATAGTCACGGGCCTCGCTATCCAGGCTGATGTCGACCTTCTCGTAGGCGATGCCCTGCTTGTCCAGCGCCTTGTAGGTGGCATTGCACTGCACGCATGCGGGCTTGGTGTAGACGGTGACGGTCATCTGCGGTACGGCTCCTCTACAACTGGCACTGACTGACACTGCACTGAGACTGGCAACTGCTCTGGTACTGCATCTCGCTGAAGTTCAGCGACCCTTGGGCCCTCAAAATTCCAGGTGCCCTGCGGCCACGCGCCCGGGGGGTCTGGGAACCGACACCGCCGGATTTGTGGCCTCCGGCCGACCCTGGGGTACTGGTACCGGTGGGGGTCTGTCGGTGTTCGAAACACTACACCTGGTGTCCGACATTGCGAAGGGATACAAGATGTTCTGAATAACATTTTTGAAATTCCCTGGTCGTAAGCATTCCGGCGTCAACACGCCCGGCGTGTCGCACATCACACTGCGGTTGTGTCGCGCCTGACGTCTGGTCTACCACCGGGCACCGACACGTGACCCGACGCGAACCGTCACGGTGACGTAACAGCAAACCGACCGAAGGGGCACGGCAAGTAGTGTACGTTTGTACATGTACATACGTACACTAAGGAGAATCGTGGCTTACTTGTTGTTGGCCGTCGCGATCGTGGCCGAAGTGCTCGCGACCAGCCTGCTGAAGTCGACCGACGGCTTCACTCGGCTGTGGCCGACGGTGGCGTGCCTGGCGGGGTATGCGGTCGCCTTCGCATTGATGGCGATGGCGATCGCCCGCGGCATGCAGATCGACGTGGCATACGCGCTGTGGTCGGCGCTGGGCACGACCGCGATCGTCGTGATCGCCGTAGTGTTTCTCGGCTCCCCGATGTCGCTGGGCAAGGTCGTCGGCATAGCGCTGGTGATCGGCGGCGTGGTCACGCTGAACATGGCAGGCGCCCATTGACCGCGCCGCCGCGGCGCAGGCCGCGTGATCCCGTCGGCCGTCGACAGCTCATCGTCGAAGCCGCGACCCGGGTCATCGCGGAAGCCGGGCTGGCCGGGCTGACGCATCGTCGGGTCGCCGAGGTCGCCGGCGTACCGGTCGGCTCCACGACCTACTACTTCAGGGATCTCGACGAACTGCGCGAGGCCGCCCTCGCCGCCGCGGCTCGCGGTTCCATCGAGGGTCTCGACGAATGGGCAGAACAACTGCGTGCCACTGCCGACCTACCCGGCACGCTCGCCCGACTCACGGCCGACTACCTGACCGACCACGACCGCTACCGCGCCTGCAATGAGCTGTACACAGCGGCCAGCCATCGGCCCGAACTGCGGCCGCACGCCCGCTTGTGGCTGGACGGTTTGATCGCGATCCTCGAGCCGAAGACAGGTCACAACGCTGCGCAGGCCGCGGCGATCTTCATCGACGGCGCCCTGTTGCACGCGCTGATCACCGGTGAGCCACTGAGCACCGATGTCTTGACCGACGCCCTGGGCAGGCTGCTGGCGAGCTGACGCTGTTCGCGCTCAGGCGATTTCGGCGGCGAGCTTGCCGACGATGTCGCGCAGGTTCGCGGCCACCTCGGCGTTTTCGCGCGGGTGCTTACCGTCGAATACCGGCGTCGGCACCGACAGCTTGAGATCCTCGACCACCCGAACTCCGGCGATACCGAACGACTTGCGCGTCTCGTCGTGCGCCCACACGCCGCCGTACTGGCCGTGTGAGGCACCCACGACGGCGACGGGCTTGCCCTTGAGCGCGCCGTTGCCGAACGGTCGCGACAGCCAGTCGATCGCGTTCTTCAACACACCCGGGATAGTCCCGTTGTATTCGGGGGTGACGACGAGCGCGGCGTCGGCGTCGGCGGCAGCGGCACGCAGTGCCTGCACCGGCTCCGCCACCTCCTCGGTGTCGACGTCCTCGTTGTAGAACGGCAGCTCGCCAAGCCGGTCGAACAGCTCCAGGCGCACGCCGTCGGACGCGGACTCGATCGCGAGCTCAGCCAGCTGACGGTTGATCGATCCGGCGCGCAGGCTTCCCAACAGCACCAAAACCTTGGTGTCGGACATCTCTCGTTCCCTTCGGTCTCTGCAAGATCCTCGCACGCCGCAACCGGACCATGGTCCGATTTATTCCGCCTGAACTAAACTGCTGATATGACCGCTACTCCCCCGCTGCGTGAGTTGCCGGTCACGGATCAACCGCCGCAGGAACGCGGCGACGCCGCCCGCAACCGAACGCTACTGCTCGACGCTGCGCGGCGCCTGATAGCCGAGCGCGGCCCCGATGCGGTCACCACCGACGACATCGCCGCGGCCGCGGGCGTCGGCAAGGGCACGCTGTTCCGGCGGTTCGGCAGCCGGGCCGGCTTGATGATCGTGCTGCTCGACGAGGACGAGAAGGCCGAACAGCAGGCGTTGATGTTCGGCCCGCCGCCGCTTGGCCCCGGTGCGCCGCCGCTGGACCGGCTGCTCGCATACGGCGCCGATCGGCTCGAGTTCGTCAACACCCACCACGCGCTGCTCTCCGACGCCAACCGAGATCCGCAGATGCGGTTCATCGCCCCGGTGATGTTTCACCACAGGCACATCCGGGTGCTGCTGGAGGCCGCCGGGACGACCGGTGACCTGGATGCCCAGGCGTTCGCGTTGCTCGGCCTGCTCGACCCCGACTATGTCCAGTTCCAGATGATCGAGCGCGGCCAGACCCTCGAGCAGCTCGGCGCGGCGTGGGAAAGCGTGGCGCGCAAGCTCTGCGGCCGATGAATCAGCGGTGGATCCTGCACGTCGACCTCGATCAGTTTCAGGCCGCCGTCGAGGTGCGCCGCAGGCCCGAACTTGCCGGCCTGCCGATCATTGTGGGCGGCAACGGCGATCCGAACGAGCCGCGCAAGGTCGTCACATGCGCGTCGTACCCGGCACGCAAGTTCGGAGTGCATGCAGGCATGCCGCTGCGCACCGCTGCCCGCAAGTGCCCGGACGCGACGTTTCTACCGCTCGACACCGCGACCTACGACGAAGCGTCTGAAGAGGTGATGACGCTGCTGCGCGACCTCGGCCACCCCGTCGAGGTGTGGGGTTGGGACGAGGCCTATGTCGGCGCCGACCTGGAAGAGTCTGACAACCCCGTCGCGCTGGCCGAGCAGATCCGTGAGGTGATCGGGCAGACGCAGTTGTCGTGTTCGGTCGGCATCAGTGACAACAAGCAGCGCGCCAAGGTCGCGACGGGATTCGGTAAGCCGGCAGGCATTTATCAGCTGACCGATGAGAATTGGATGGCGGTGATGGGTGATCGCGAGGTCGATGCGTTGTGGGGTGTCGGCCCGAAGACCGCGAAAAAGCTTGCCGGAATGGGCATTACGACGGTGGCCGATCTGGCTGCGACCGGTGCGACGGTGCTCACGTCGACATTCGGCCCGACGACCGGGCTGTGGATTTTGCTGCTGGCCAAAGGCGGCGGCGACACCACCGTCAGCGCCGAACCATGGGTGCCGCGCTCGCGCAGCCACGTCATCACCTTCGCCGCCGATTTGACCGATCGAGGCGAAATGGACTCCGCTGTAAGAGATCTCGCGCAGCAGACGCTCGACGAGATCATCGCTCAGGGTCGAATCGTCACCAGGGTGGCGGTCACCGTCCGCACCAACACGTTCTATACCCGGACCAAGATTCGCAAGCTTGCCGCCCCGACCGTCGATGCCGAACCCATCAAACAAACGGCGCTGGAGCTTCTCGCTCAGTTCGAACTCGACCGCCCCGTCCGGCTGCTCGGCGTCCGGCTGGAACTTAACCCTCCGGACGGCGGGTACTGAGCCAGATGCTGCAGACGGTCGCCATCCGCGGATACCGCTCGCTGCGGGAAATCGTGCTGCCTCTTGCGCGGCTCACGGTCGTCACAGGCGCGAACGGCACCGGAAAGTCGTCGCTGTATCGCGCGCTGCGACTGCTCGCCGACTGCGGCCGCGGCGAGGTGATCGGCTCGCTGGCCCGCGAGGGCGGCCTGGAGTCGGTGCTGTGGGCCGGACCGGAACACCTGTCGGGCACGCGTCGTACCGGAAAGGTCGAGGGCACAAGGCGCACCGGGCCGGTTTCGCTCGAACTCGGGTTCGCGTCCGACGATTTCGGCTACCTGGTCGACCTCGGGCTGCCGCAGATGGCGGGCCACAATTCGTTGTTCGCACGCGATCCGGAGATCAAGCGCGAGGCGGTTTTCGTCGGCCGCGTGATGCGGACCAGTTCGACGCTGGTGCGTCGCACCCGTGAATTCGCCGAGGCCGGCGCGGAATCCGGGCGGGGCTTCGACGAGATGACGCGATCGCTGCCCACCTACCGCAGTGTCCTCGCCGAATACGCCCACCCGGGTGCGCATCCGGAGCTCGCCGCCGTTCGGCATCGGCTGCGCAGCTGGCGGTTCTACGACGGCTTCCGGGTGGATGCGACAGCACCGTCGCGACTGCCCCACGTCGGCACTCGCACACCGGTGCTTTCCGACGACGGCGCCGACCTCGCCGCCGCAGTGCAGACGATCATCGAGGCCGGATTCGAGGACCTCCAGCGTGCCGTCGCCGACGCCTTCGACGGTGCGACGGTGTCGGTGGCCGTCCGTGACGGCCTTTTCGATCTGCAGCTGCAACAGCGCGGCATGCTGCGCCCGCTGCGCGCAGCCGAGTTGTCTGACGGCACACTGCGTTTCCTGCTGTGGGCAGCCGCGCTGACGTCTCCTCGACCGCCCTCTCTGATGGTGCTCAACGAGCCGGAAACGTCACTGCATCCCGACCTGGTACGTCCGTTGGCGTCGCTGATCCAGGCGGCGGCCAGTCAGACGCAGGTCGTCGTGGTCACGCACTCGAGGGCGATGCTGGAGTTTCTGGACACCGTGCCGGTGAGCGACGCCGACGAGGGCAGCGCAGTGGAGATCGAGTTGTACAAGGAACTCGGCGAGACCCGCATCAAGGGCTTGGGCATGCTGACCGCGCCCCCATGGGACTGGGGTAAGCGCTAGACGCGAGACGACGGCCGAAGCGCACGACTGAACAGAACATTGACTTGCCGCATCGCCACGCTATACGGCCACCACGCAACACGTTTGAACGCATACAGGGCCCGGATGTCCGGCGACGTGTAGATCAGGAACCGGTTCTTCGACACGCCGCGCAGAATCTTGTCCGCGACGTGCTCGGGCGAGACCGCATGCCCGCTGAAGCGGTCGGTCCACCGCTTCACATTGGGATCCTCGCGATCCACTCCGGCGATCTGAACCGTCTGCACCAGAGGCGTTTTCACCGCACCTGGCACCACCACCGAAACGCCGATGCGGTAGCGGGCCAAGTCGAAGCGCAGTACCTCCGAAACTCCGCGCAGCCCATACTTGCTCGCGCTGTAGGCGGCGTGCCAGGGCAGCGCGACCAAGCCGGCGGCCGATGACACGTTGACCAGATGCCCACCGCGACGGGCGGCCAGCATCGGCGGAATGAAGGTCTCGATGACGTGGATCGGGCCCATCAGATTGATGTCGACCATCGAGCGCCAATGTTGGTGCGTGAGCTGATCGACCGTCCCCCACGCCGATACGCCCGCAATGTTCATCACCACATCCATCGGCGCATGGTTGGCGTGGATGTGGTCGGCGAACGCGGCCACCTCGTCGTAGTCGGAGATGTCGAGCACGCGGTGCTCTGGCACGTTGGCGCCGAGCGCACGCGCGTCGGCGACGGTTTTCTCAAGGCCTTCGGCATCACGGTCGGTCAAGTAGAGCTCGGCGCCTTCGGCCGCCAGCTTCAGCGCGGTGGCGCGGCCGATTCCGCTCGCGGCACCGGTGAGAAAACAACGCTTTGCCGCAAAGCTCCGCTGTGCCATGGCGGTGAGACTACCGGTCACCCCAAAACGCGCTCAGCCACAATCGCTCGACGATGTCGATGGCGCGCGCAGGGTCCTCGCCGCGGCCAACGAACGCACTGTCCTCGGTCAACGTGAACGACGTCACCGCAGCCAGCGTTCGCACCAGCGCGGGCAGATCATCCGAGATCGGGCGCGCGTCGGAGTCCTGCTCGAGGAGCGTGATCAATTTGTCGATGATGCCGTCGTAGAAGTCGTCCATCATTTCGCTGATCTGGGCATCGGTATTTCGCGCCACCGAGCACGCCTTCAGCACCGGATCGTCGTTGTTGTATACCGCAGCCGCGCTGCCGACCATCCGCTTCGCGAACGCTTCAGGCGTCTCGCCGGGCTCACGCGGCGCGAAGTGATGCGTCAGCTCGTCGAGCAGCTCGCTGGCGTCGGCGAGGATCACCGCCAGCACCGCGTATTTGGAGTCGAAGTAAAAGTAGAAGCCGGACCTGGCGACGCCGGCCCGCTCGCTGATCGTGCTGACCGACAGATCGGCGAACGATCCCTCTTGAAGAAGCTCGCGTACCGCGTTGACGATGGCCTCGCGCTGCCGGTCCCCGCGGCTGCGGCGAACCTGCTGTGGAGCGGGCTGGGCGGTCATCGCCCTAGACCTTTGCACCCACGCCGCGCCGAAACAAAACTTGACATGCGTCAAGTCTGCCATCCAGGATGAGGATCAGGAGTGACAACGGCCACAGTCTTTTGCCCAGGGAGAATTCATGGCGACCATCAGCACCAAGGATTACCTGCTTGACCAGGCCAAGCGTCGGTTGAAGCCGACCCCGGTGACCATCCCCGGCATGGGCCTGGCCGAGAAGCGGCTCCGCAGGCACGAGTGGAAGCAGTTCGCGCTGGCCCAGCCACCCGCGGGCAGCGGTCTCAAGCCGGCGATGGGTGACTCGGGGCTGCCGATCATCGGCCACATGATCGAGTTCTTCCGCCTCGGGCCGGAGTTCGCCGTCGAGGTCTATCGCAAGTACGGCCCGATCCACTACCAGTACTCGCCCGCCCTGGCTTCGGTGATGGCGCTGGGCCCCGACGCCACGCAGGCCGTCTTCTCCAACCGCAACAAGGAGTTCTCGCAGCGGGCCTGGGACCCGGTCATCGGACCGTTCTTCGAGCGCGGCCTGATGCTGCTCGACTTCGACGAGCACATGTTCCACCGGCGGATCATGCAGGAGGCGTTCACCCGCTCGCGCCTGGCCGGCTACGTCGAGCACATCGACTCGGTGGCCAGCAAGGTGGTTGGCAACGACTGGGTCGCCAACGACGCCCGGTTCCTGTTCCATCCCGCCGCCAAGGAGCTCACGCTCGACATCGCCTCGGTGGTGTTCATGGGCCATGAAGCAGGCACCGATCACGACCTCGTCACCACGATCAACCACGCGTTCACGACCACCACCCGCGCCGGCAACGCGATCATCCGCAAACCGGTCAAGCCGCTGACCTGGTGGCGCGGCATCGAGGCACGCAAGACGCTGGAGAACTATTTCTCTGCTCGTGTCGCCGAGACGCGCGGTCACGAGCGCACCGACATGCTCAGCGTGCTGTGCCAGGCCGAAGACGAGGACGGCCAGCGATTCACCGACGACGACATCGTGGCGCACATGATCTTCGTGATGATGGCGGCCCATGACACCTCGACGTCGACGATGACGACGATGGCCTACCACTTGGCGGCCAACCCCGAATGGCAGGAGCGCTGCCGTGACGAGTCGGCTCGCATCGGCGACGGCCCGCTGGACATCGAGGCGCTCGACAAGCTGGAAACCTACGACCTGGTGATCAACGAGGCCCTGCGGATGGTCACGCCGCTGCCGATGAATTTCCGGCGCGCAGTCCGCGACATCGACCTGCTCGGTTACTTCATCCCGGCCGGCACCGACGTGGTGACGTGGCCGTCGCTCAACCATCGGCTGCCCGAACTGTGGACGAACCCGGACAAATTCGACCCCGAACGCTTCGCCGAGCCGCGCTCGGAGCACAAGAAGCACCGTTACGCGTTCGCCCCCTTCGGCGGCGGAGCGCACAAGTGCATCGGCATGGTCTTCGGTCAGTTGGAGATCAAAACCGTCATGCACCGGTTGCTGCGGAAGTATCGACTCGAGTTGCCCCACCCGGGGTACAAGCCGCGCTACGACTACGGCGGCATGCCGGTGCCACTCGACGGCATGCCAATTGTGCTGCGCCCCTTGCGATAACGCTATCTCGGCGGAAATCAGGCCTCGGTCAGCAGCCGGTTGGCGCAGGCGATCACCGCGCGCAGAGCGGACTGCGTCGGGTCGTCGGACCAACCCATCGCCCAAAGCGATCGGGCACCGTCGGAGCCGCGGACGAATGTCGCGGTGTGCTCGCCGGCCGGAACCTGATGAAACGCCGTCATCTCGACCGCAATGCCGCGGTCATACAGCATCTCGGTGAGCGCCGCGACAGGTCCGCACGCGGCAGCAGACGACGTGGTGATGCGATCGCCGACGGCCAACGTGGCTTGGTAGTGGCGGGCCTGCGGGCCCAGCCGGGTCGACGGACATTCGGCGTCGGTGCACTGCCAATTACCGAGCCGCAGCGGCCCCGAACTGGACGCATATCGGTCGTGAAACGCTTCGAAAGACATCGCGTCGGCCTCCTGGCGCAGACCGCGGGGCATCGGGCCGGTGATGCGGGCCGCGAAGGGCGTCGGCGGCGCTGCGCTGATAGCGGATCGAGTAGCAATAGAGCTTGTCATGTGCCGGTCTTCTCACTCAGGTGGAAATGACCGACGAGGTAGCAACGACCCACAGCGAGGGGTCGGTCTGGATCAGACCCCGCTGCGGGTTGCTACTACGAGTCGCCTCGGCACGTTGGCGATGTTAGGCGCCCCACCCCGCGGCATGCAAACCTTTTTGGCTCAGTCCAGCCAGAAACAAACCCGTCGCGGCGAACTAGTGAAGTGCATCGGCGAACAGCGGCAGGAACGGCCGGTGGTTGGGTGCGCCCTCGCGACGAAACGGCATGCTGTCGCGCGACGCGACGTACCACTCCTCGCGAGAGACCGCCGACAGGTCGAGACGACGACCGCACAGCGTGGCGATGGTGTGTAACAACAACGCACCCGCCCGACCGTTGCCCTCGCGGAATGGGTGGATGAGGTTGTAGTCGGCGTAGAGCCGGGCCAGCCGATACGCCAGCCCCGGCCGATCGAGTCCGGCGCCGTTGATCGCAAGGGCCCGCGCGGTTTCCTCGAGCAGTGCCGTCAGCCGGCCTAGTGTCGATTGCCACGCGAAAAGCGAGTCGCCGCGCCGCAATTCGGTGATCCGGTAGTTGCCCGCCCACGAGTACACGTCGGCGAACAGATGCAGGTGGATCGCGCGGATGTCGACATCGCTCGCGGCGATGGCGCCCTCGGCCAGCATCCGATGCCATATCACCATCCGGCCGGCCGTCGCGACGAACTCGAGGTCGGAAAGCACCGCCTGGTTGTCGACGCCGAAGTTGTTGCGCAGCACAGTCGTTCCCGGTATCAGGTAGGGCCTGTTGCGACGGAAGATCCTCCGGTGCTCGCGCGGTTGTTGCGGGGGTGTCGTCGGGTTGTCGGCCCGATAGGACGCCAAGTACTCGCCGAAGGACACCTCGTCGCAGAGCAACCGCACCAGCGCGTCGACGTGGTCGTCGGTCGGTCGCCAGCCCTCGAGGCGTTCTGCCGCGATGGTCTGGTCGATGGCGTGCCGGAGAGAATCGGGCAGCCCGTCACGGGCGGACACGGCCTGTCAGCGAAACGTCGACGTCGAGGCGAGGTACGTCAGCTTGCGCCGGATGCCACTCACTTCACGCGCCACCGTACGTACGGTCGCACGGTCGGCAGGCGCCAACGCGGACAACGACACTCGCTCGGTAACGGGTTCGCCTTTCATCCAGGCGCCGGCGCGCACCCGCCAGCGGATCCGCGACAGCGACACGTAGCACTCGCGCAGTATTGATGCATCGTCGGTGTCGAGCAGGCGCCCCGTGGCCGCATCGGTGAGCCGCTGCAGCGTCGAGATCTCCGAGGAACCCGCCGACAGCGCGCCCCACCGCGCGATCTTCACGATCGGGTCGACCGCAGCCAGCTTCAGATCGACCGTGTCGTCTTGAGTCGCGAACACCCGCAGTCGCGACGGGATGGTGGCCCGCACCGCGGTCGCGTCCTGCAACATGGCGTGCCGCGCCTGCGGGTGTCGCTTGGCGGCCTCGACCGTGCGTGACCGAAGCTCGTCGCCGAGGTCCGCCACCGCGGCGGTGTCGGCCAGCAGCCCGGTCATCACCACGCCGCGATCCTCAGCGGGCTCGGCGCACCACCGGTCGATCGACTCGTCCCAGTTGGCGCGCCTGCGGCAGAACCGGCCGCGACTGGCCAGCACTCCGTTGGCGTCCGGCGCCACGTCGCATCGCTCGAGCAGCGCGTGCACGTCCGCGGCCAGCGCCAGCGCCTCGGCCTTGTCCTCATCGCCGAGCCCATCGTCGAGCGCGATCAACGTCTCGACGTCTGACCCCGGTATCGCTTCGCCGCGCGCCACGCTGCCCGAGACGAACCACGTCCATCCCAGCGGTCTGCCATCAGCGATCAGCCGCGCGGCGGCAGCGACCGACCGCCGCAGCACCTCCGACCAGGCCGCCGCCAAGGTCAGCGTTGGCGTGTGGGCAGCCAATTCGGCTGCCACCGCCTCTCGGGCGCCCAGCACGCCGGCGCGCAGCGCGGGTTCATCGACGGCGGCATCGATGTCACCGATCGTCGCGGCGATCCCCAACTTGCTGGACACGGCATCGATTCTCACCGATCAGCGGCTTGGTCACACAGTTGTGACAACCAGGAAACCTGCGAAACAAAAACCACCGCTAATTTCTATCGCATGACAGGTATTGGACGTCAGGAGACCGCCCGTGACTGCGACCGCTGACCCGGTGGACCCCGCGATCTCGTCGGCGGAGGACGCCGACTCGCTGGCCGAACTCGGCTACACCCAGGAACTGCACCGCGGCATCGGCGCATACGCCGCCTTCGCGTCCGGATTCTCGTTTGTATCGATCCTGACGACGGTGTTCGCGCTGTTCGCACTCGGCTTCGGGCTCGGCGGCCCCGCGTTCTTCTTCACCTGGCCGATCGTGTTCGTCTGCCAGTTCTGCGTGTGCCTGGTGTTCGCCGAATTGTCGGGAAAGTTCCCCGTCGCGGGCGCCATCTATCAGTGGTCGCGACGGCTGGCCGGTAACGCCGTCGGCTGGTTCGCCGGGTGGTTCATGCTCATCGGCTACATCGTCAGCGTCTCGGCCTTGGCCATCGCCATGCAGAGCGTGCTGCCCTCGATCTGGAGCGGCTTCCAACTCGTCGGCGACGACCCCTCGCTCACCTCGGTCAGTGGCGCCACCAACGGCATCATTCTCGGCACCGTCACCATCGTGTTGTGCACGGTCATCAGCAGCGTCAGCGTGTCCTTCATGGGCAAGATCACGGTCACGGGCGTGACCATCGAGATCATTGGTGTCGTGCTGATCGTCGTGGCGATGTTCCTCACCGCCGAACGCAATCCGGCGCAGGCCGTGCTGTCCACCGGCGGGCACGGCTCCGGCCTTGGATATGCGCCGGCGTTCCTCGCCTCGATGCTGATGGCCGCCTACGTGATGTACGGATTCGACAGCGCCGCAGAGCTTTCCGAAGAGACGCGCGATCCACGCAAGACCGCCCCGAAGGCGATCGTCAACGCGCTGTTGGTGTCGTTCGTCGGTGGCGGGCTGATGATCCTCGCCGCGCTGATGGCGGCGCCGTCGCTGGATGATCCGATGCTGTCCACCGAAGGCATCGCATGGGTGATCACCAGCCAGCTCAACACCGGGCTGGGCAAGGCTCTGCTGATCACCGTCGCTGTCGCGATCTTCTCGGCGACGCTGGCGATCCAGGCGTCGGCGTCGCGGGTGATGTTCTCGATGGCGCGCGACAACCGGCTGCCGCTCGGCAAGTTCTTGTCAAAGGTGAACAAGCGCACCGGAACTCCGCTCATCACCGGAACGACGGTCAGTGTGCTGGCGATCCTGGTCCTGCTGGTCAACCTCGGTCAGGCCGGGGTTTTCGCGGCCATCACCAGCGTGTCGGTGGTGATCGTGTACCTGGCCTATCTGATGGTGACGGTGCCCGCTCTGCTGCACCGGTTGCGCGGCACCAGCCTGAGCTACGGCCCTCCGATCATGGACCTCGGCAAGTGGGGCATCCCGGTGAACCTGACCGCGGTCGTCATGGGCGCCGCGCTGTGCATCAACATCGCGTGGCCCCGCCAGGAGGTGTACGACCCGGACGGCTCCTCGCTGGTGCTGCAGTATTTCGCCGCGATCTTCGTGGTGATCACGCTGATCGCGGGGTTCTTCGCCTACCGAGTCGTCAAGGACCGCGAGGGCGCACCGGAGCCCGTCGACGCGCTGGTTCGCGGCAAGAAGTAACGTGGGCGGCCCATGGACTGGGCCTTCCTCGCAGCTGCCGGCGTGCTCGGCGGTCTCACCGGCAGCATCGCGGGCCTGGCGTCCGTGGCCACGTATCCCGCCCTGCTCGTGTTCGGCCTGCCGCCGGTTACCGCCAACGTCACCAACACTGTTGCGCTGGTGTTCAACGGCATTGGCTCCATTGCGGGGTCGCGACCCGAGCTGGCGGGGCAGGGCGCGTGGATCAAGCGAATCCTGCCCGCCGCGGCGGCAGGCGGCGCCATCGGTGCGGCTCTGCTGCTGACCACGCCCGCAGAGGGTTTCGAGAGGATTGTCCCGCTCCTACTCGGGTTCGCCTCCGTCGCGATCCTGCTGCCGACGTCGTCCCGTCAGGAAGCCAGAGTCGCGCATCACCAACGCCATACCCTGCGGGTGCTGCTCGAATCCACGGCCATTTTCGTGATCTGCATCTACGGCGGCTACTTCGGCGCAGCGGCAGGAGTGCTGCTGCTGGCGATGCTGCTGCGCGCAGGAGGCGCGACGCTTGCGCACGCCAATGCAGGCAAGAACGTGATCCTGGCCGTCGCGAACGGGGTTGCGGCACTGATCTTTACCGTCTTCGCACCTGTCCACTGGCCTGCGGTCATCGCTGTCGGCATCGGCTGCCTGATCGGGTCGCGGCTCGGCCCCGTGGTCGTTCGGCATGCCCCGACGGGGCCGCTGCGCGTGGTGATCGGCGCCGCGGGTCTGGCACTCGCAGTCAAACTGGGTATCGACGCCTACGGGTGATTCACTGAAATGGGCTGTCGCCCTTGGCAACCCGAGTGCCGATATCGATCAGGTTCTGCGCGTTGGAATGCAGTCGCTCGCCTGCCTCCCGGCTCGCCTGCCCCACCAGATACCGCGACCAGGTGCCCTCGATGACGATGCCCAGCTTGAAGCACGCCATCGCGACATACCAATCCAGGCTTGACGTTTCGCGACCGCCGGCAGCCAGGTACGCGTCGAGCAGCTCACGCCTGCTGGCCAGCCCACCCAGCGCCGCGAGCTGACCGCCCGCGGTGATCGTGTTTGTCTCCAGCGGCCAGCAGATCAGCATCCAGCCCAAGTCCAACAGCGGGTCACCGACAGTGCACATCTCCCAGTCGACGAATGCGGCCAACTCCGGTTTGTCGCGGCGCAGCAGCACGTTGCTCAGATGCGGGTCGCCGTGCATGATTCCCGGCTTCGAATCGGCAGGACGATTCGCCTCCAGCCAATCCGCCAACTCCGTCACCGCCAGCGACTCGGGCGAATAGCGTTCGTGTCGATAGCTTTCCAGCAACCCGAGAAACTGCGGCACCTGCCGTTCCAGAAACGAACCGGGCCTCTTGAGTTCCGCGAGCGGGCTGCCCTCCCACTCGACGTTGCCCAGCTGCGCGAGGCTGGCTGCATACGACAGGCCGACCTGATGCCGCCAGCCGGCGTTGCGAACATACGCCTCGTCCATGGTGTCGCCGGGGTTGAAGCCGTCGACCTCTTCCATCAGGTAGAACACCACGCCGAGCACGTCGGGGTCGTCGGTGCCCGCGATGAAACCTGGATGCGGCACCTGCGTGCCCGCCAGCGTCTGCAGCGCCGCCATCTCCCGCAGCATGGTCTTGTTGCTCGTCGGCCGCGGGTGAAGCGGCGGCCGTCGCAATACGACCGGCCTGCCGTCGATGTGCAGCCGTACCACGATGTTCTGGGTTCCCCCGGTCAAGGGCTCGACGTCAGTGACCTCCGACCCGAGGCCTTGCTTTTGGACCCAGCGCTGCACCGCAGCCTGGTCCTCGGCGGTCAGGGTCGGCAGCTGCTGGGCGTCGTCGGCCATGCCGACATCGTGTCAGGCCTTGCGCGCCGTCACGAGCAGGTACTCCCATTCCATGGCGTTCCCGCCCTTCAAAACGTCGTCGCCGACCCGTGCGATCGCGTCATCGAGCTCAGCCACCCGGTCCGGGTCGCCCTCGATGTTGCGGTACACCGCGATCGTCGGCCCGTATACGGCCTTGAAGTAGTCGCGGAAGGCGGCGCCGTCCGGGAAATGGTGGACCGGCAGCGTGCGACGCTCGGTCACAAGGTCGGTGACGCGGTCGCCCAACAGCTGCCGGACGTGGTCCTCCTGCCCCCACAACGGCGGGGGCTGCGCGCCAGGCGGCGGGGGCGGTGCGTACGGCTTCATCGTGGCCCACAACTGACCGATGTGACCCTCTGGCGTCCAGCTGATCAGGCCGATCCTGCCGCCGGGTTTGGCCACCCGGACCAGCTCGCCTGCGGCCTGCTGATGAAACGGCGCGAACATCACGCCGATGCACGACATCACGACGTCGAACTCGTTGTCCCCGAACGGCAATGCGTGAGCGTTGGTCTCGCGCCACTCGAGTTCGACGCCCTGTTCGGCCGCGTCTGCTCGGCCGCTCTCCAACAACTCGGGAACCAGGTCGCTGGCGACCACGCGGGCCCCTGTCCGCGCAGCGGGAATCGCCGCGTTTCCGGTGCCGGACGCGACATCGAGGACGCGGTCGCCAGGGCCGATGCCGGTGGCTTGCACCAGCACGGGGCCAAGGGGTGCGACGAGTTCGGCGGCGAGCTTCGGGTAGTCGCCCGATGCCCAGATGGCTCGGTGTTTGGCCGCAATCTGACTGTCGTCGACGGCCGCGGTTGGGTTGCTCATGGCTGACATCGTCGCCTGATCGCCCCGACCAAACCAGTAACAGATCTGTACTACGCCTGGTTCTATATCTGTACTGGGATGTTGCCAACCGGGGAGGCACCGCGATGTCCGGATACGGCCAGTTCTGTCCGGTGGCCAAGGCGATGGAGTTGCTCGACGAGCGCTGGACGATGCTCGTCGTGCGGGAACTGCTGTTGGGCAGCAGGCACTTCAACGACCTGCGCCGCGGCGTGCCGAAGATGTCGCCTGCTCTGCTGTCGAAGCGGTTGAAAACGCTGACCCGCGCAGGCGTCGTCGAGCGCAATGAAATCGACGGGCGCACAACGTATTCACTGACCGAGTGTGGCAAAGAGCTCGCCGACGTCGTCGACGCGCTCGGCGCATGGGGGGTGCGCTGGATCGGCGAACTCGGCGAGCAGGACCTCGATCCGCACCTGTTGATGTGGGACATGCGCCGCACCATCCCGATCGACGCGTGGCCGCGCACCCGCACCACGCTCGCTTTCCGTCTCGACGGCGTGGCGGCGAAGGCGTCGCGGTGGTGGCTGGTGGTGGCCGACGGTGAAGCCGACGTGTGCGATTTCGACCCCGGTTACGAGGTGAACGCCACCGTCGAAACGAGCCTGCGCACGCTCACCCATATCTGGCGCGGTGACGTCAGTTGGCAGCATGCGCTGCTCGACGGCACCGTCAAGGTGTCCGGCCCGGCCGATGTGCGCCGCGCTATCCCCGGGTGGATCGGACAGTCGGCCCTCTCGTCGGTGCCGCGGCCCGCCTGAAATTCTTCGCCGCACCTGCGCCGAAATAAGGGTCCGGTACGCAAATCGGCGGTTTAGCGTGTCACAATTCTGATCTCGCCCGCCTGGCCTACTTGTCCTCGTAGTTCAGGCAGGACTCCGCGCCGTCGATGACGCCCGAGCGGAACGCCTTGATCCGTGACCAACCCGCGCCCTGGCGTTCGACGTCGCCCTCGCCGCGGAAGACCAGCAGCGCCTTGATGCCTTCGTCCAGGTCACCGGGCGAGACGGACCAGGTGCTGGTATCGGCGCGGTTGTGCAGGATGACGCTGGCCGTGTAGCCGCCCGCCATACAGTCGGCGCGCAGCGTCGACGTCTTCTCATCGGATTGGTCGCCAAGCCGGGTCAGCGCGGCCAGCCCGTACTGGGTGGCGAGCAGCGTCGCGACGGCATAGTCGCCGCCCTGCTTGTACACCTCGGGCATCGCATCGACGTTGTCCCAGCCGACGTAATCGTCTGGCACGCAATAGAACAACGCGAACCCTTCAGCGGACTGCCCGCCGCAGGCCGGCGGATGGTTGGGGTCGAAGGGCTCCAGGCCCTTCACCGGCGGCCACTGCTTTCCGTCGGTCAGTTCGGGATACAGGTGCGTGTAGTAGTCCTCGAGGTCGTAGGGCACGCCGTTGATGATCGAGTCGTAGGGCGCATCGCCGCCCTGCGCCGCATCCTGCTCGTCGTTGAAAGGAAGTTCGAGCACCATCGGCTCGTCGTCGCGGTAGCCCTTGCACTTCTCGGGCCCGTTGTCGAAACCGTCCTGATAGGCGCTGACCCGGTCGAAGCCGCTGCCGTGCGCGTTCGGGTCGATGTTGGACGTGCCGGGCGTGTCACGCAGGTCGAGGATGCCGGCCAGCGCGGTGTCCATATCGGCCGCGGTCACCTTGAACACGCCGTCGTCCTTGGCGTGTTTGGACCACGCCCCCGCGAAGCAGTCGGCCTGCAACTCCTTGGTCACCGTGCGGGCGGTGAAGTTCGACCGGCCCTGGATGGCGTGCCCCCACTCGTGGGCCAGCACCACCGGGATGACGAAATCGCCGTACTTCTCCTTCAACTCGGGCAGCAGCCCCTCGGCGTCCCATGCCACGACGTCCTTGGTCGCGCAGTAGAACGCGTTGCCCGAGATCTCGCTGGCGTCCTGCGCGCACGGCGGGAAATCGCCCGAGGACGGGATGACCGCGTAGAAGCCGCCCTTGACCGGTTCGTAGTCCTTGCCGTAGAGCTCCGGGAATTCCTTACCCCAGTAGTCCTGCAGATCGGCGATCGCCTCGATCGCCAGCTTGTTCACAGCTGCCGAGGCGTCGCCGTTGATCTGGATGTTGCTGGTGTCGGGAGGCGACCCGGTCTTTTGCGCCATCCCGGAGACCTGCGGCTTGGGGCCACCACAGGCCGCCAAGAGCAAAACGACAGCAGCCACTGACCACACCCTCATTTGCATGGGCAAACAGTAGCGGTGATGCTTGGAATTGGCTTGGAAAGCCCCAAAACCAAGATCAGTCCAGGATGCGGCGCGCGACGTTGGTGGTGATCAGGTCCAGCAACTCGTCACCGCGGCCCGCCAGGATGGTCCGGATTGCGTACAGGGAGAAGCCCTTGGCCTGTTCGACGGTGATCGCCGGCGGTATCGACAGCTCCTGCCGGGCGGTCACCACGTCGACGACCGCGGGTCCGTCGTAGGCGAAGGCATCGGCGAGTGCCTGCTGCAGATCCGACGGCTGCTCGACGCGCCTGCCGAAAATTCCCATCGCCTGTGCGACGTCGGCGAAGTTCGGATTGATCAGGTCGGTGCCGAAGTTGACGATGCCGGCCGCCTTCATCTCCAGTTCGACGAAATTCAGCGACGAGTTGTTGAACACAATCACCTTGACGGGCAACCGATTCTGGATCAGCGTGACGAGTTCACCGAACATCATCGTCAGGCCGCCGTCGCCGGCCAACGCGACCACTTGACGGTCGCGGTACGCCGTCTGCGCGCCGATCGCGTGCGGCAGCGCGCAGGCCATGGTGCCGTGGTTGAACGAGCCGACGAGTCGCCTGCGGCCGTTCATCTTCACATACCGTGCCGCCCACACCACCGGCGATCCGACGTCGACGGTGAAGACAGCGTCGTCAGAAGCCAACTGATTGGCAAGTCCCGCAACGTATTCCGGTCGAATCGGGGTACGGTCGCGATCATTGACCGCCAGCTCGTCGAGCGTCTTGCGGGTCTTGCCGTAGTGCCGAAGCGAGCGGTCGAGGTGGCCGCGGTCCCCCTTCTGAGTCAGCAACGGCTGCAGAGCGGCCAGCGTGTCCTTCACCGTGCCGACGAGGCCGAGGTCGATCGGAGTGCGACGGCCGAGGTGGCGGCCGCGGATGTCGACCTGCACGACTTTGGCGTTGTCGGGATAGAACTGCTGATACGGGAAGTCGGTGCCCAGCATCAGCAGCGCGTCGGCTTCCTTGATCGCCTTGTATCCCGAGGCGAACCCGAGCAGTCCGGTCATGCCGACGTCGAACGGGTTGTCGTATTCGATGAATTCCTTACCGCGCAACGCATGCACGATCGGCGCGCCCAATGTCGCTGCCGCCTGGATCAATTCGTCATGCGCGCCCTCGGTGCCTGCGCCGCCGAGAATCGTGACGGCCTGCGCGCCGTTGAGGATGTCGGCGGCCGCACGCAGCGATTCGTCGTCGGGTCGCACCACCGACCGGGTCGGCGTGACCGGACGGGTCAGGTATCCCGATTCCTCGGCACGCTGAAGAAAGATCTCGCCGGGGATGACGACGACGGCGACCCCGCGTTCTTCGACTGCTGCGCGCATGGCCATCTCGAGAATGCGCGGGGCCATCTCCGGTGTGCTGACCAGTTCGCGGTAAACGCTGCACTCGCGGAACAACTCCTGCGGGTGCGTCTCCTGGAAATAGTCCGAGCCGATCTCGGTACGCGGAATGTGCGCCGCGATGGCGAGCACCGGAACGCGACTGCGCTGCGCATCGAACAGCCCGTTGATCAGGTGCAGATTGCCAGGGCCGCAACTGCCCGCACAGACCGCGAGCGCTCCGGTCAGTGCGGCGTCGGCCGCAGCGGCGAACGCGGCCGTCTCCTCGTGACGGACATGCTCCCAAGTGATTTCACCGGAACGCCGCAGCGCGTCGGTGAATCCGTTCAGGCTGTCGCCAGGCAGCCCGTAGACGCGGCGAACGCCGCTGACCCGTAATGCATTGATGACGTGATCGGCAACGGTCGCCACGTGTGGCAGCCTAGCGTCGGGCGACCTACTTCGGGGCGAAGCGCTGGCCGGCGTCCAACCGTAGGCATTGGCCGTTGAGCATCGGGTTCTCGACGATCGCCAGCACGAGCTTGGCGTATTCCTCCGGCCTACCAAGTCGCTTCGGGAACGCTGCGTCTTTGGTGAGGGCCTTGGCGAACTCGTCGGGGATCCCTTCGGTCAGCCCGGTCGCGAACAGGCTCGGCGCGATGGCCAGCGCCCGGATGCCCAGGCTGCCCAGATCGCGCGCCATGGTCAGGCACATGCCGGCGATCGCGGCCTTGGAAGCGGTGTAGGCGACCTGACCGATCTGACCTTCGAACGCGGCGATCGACGCGGTGTTGATGATGACGCCGCGCTCCTCCTGCTCGTCGTCGACGAGGTCCTGCTTGCTCATCTGCCAGCCGGCGAGCCTGCTGATGTTGAAGGTCGCGATCAGGTTGAGATCGACGGTCTTGCGGAACGACTCCAGGCTGTGCGGCCCGTCCTTCTTGACCGTGCGCTCGCCGATGCCGCCGCCGGCCGTCGTCACGATGATGTGGAGAGCGCCCAGGGCATCGATCGCCTGCTGCAGCACCTTTTCGGTGCCGTCGAAGTCGGTGACGTCCACCGCGTGGAACGTGCCGCCGATGGCGTCGGCCACCTCCTGGCCCTTCGACTGAGGCCGGTCCAGCACCGCGACGCTGGCGCCACGCTTGGCCAGCGACTCGGCGGTCGCCTTGCCGAATCCCGACGCACCGCCGACGACGACGGCCTTCTTGCCCTCGATCTCCATCTAGCTCCCTTTCACGCCTGTGGTCGGACCGCTTCGCAACATATCTCATCGTCCATCCGGTAAGCCTTTCGGGTGCCGTCACAACTTCGTAAGCCCTGGCGATCCGGCGCGCAGGTAGGTTCTGGTTATGGCCAGACCAGCTGCCGAATCACGGATGCTGGCGGGCATTGCGGCTGCCGCTGTAGCCCTCGGCGTCACGCAGCTGCTTGCCGTCGCGTTCGGCCCGCAGGCCGACGCCCGCACGGCAATCGGCTCGGCGATCATCGACCTGACGCCAGGTCCGGTCAAAGAGTGGACTATCCAGACCTTCGGCACCGCGGACAAGCTTTTCCTGACGATTGTCGTGCTCGGCGTGATCGCGTTGATCGCCGCTGTCACGGCGCGATGGGAGACGCGCCGCGTCCCTGTCGGCAGCGCCGCAATCGTTGCCGCCGGGATTGCGGGCTGCGCCGCCGTGCTGTCTCGGGCGGGGGCGACGGTCGCCGACATCGTGCCAACGGTGATCGGCACCGTCAGCGGGGTGGCCGTGCTGCGACTGCTGATCTCCGGGCGGTTCACCAACGCACCGGAGCCTGAAGAGGGTTCCGACGCCCCCGACCGCGGCCGCCGACTGTCGCTGGTGACGCTGGGTTTTCTCGGCGCAGGAGCGGTGACGGGCGTTGGCGGCGTTGTGTTGTCACGCATGCTGTCGTCGGTCTCTGGTGATCGCGACGCGTTCGCGCTGCCGAAGGTCGACGTCGCAGCGCCGCCGGTGCCGCCGGCCGTACTGCCCAAAGGTGTTGCGCTGCCGTCGTTTGTCACCAGCAACGCCGACTTCTACCGGATCGACACGGCGCTGAGCGTGCCACAGCTGAGCCGCGCAGATTGGCAGCTCAAGATCCACGGCATGGTGGACCGCGAGGTCACCTACCGCTTCGAAGACCTGGACCGGTTCGACGTCGTCGAGAAATTGGTGACGCTCACGTGTGTGTCGAATCCGGTTGGCGGCGACCTCATTTCGAACGCGACGTGGACGGGCTACCGGGTGCGCGACTTGCTGGCCGACGCGGGTGTGCATCCCGACGCCGACATGGTGCTGTCGATGTCGATCGACGGGTTCACCGCGGGCACACCCGTCGAGGCGTTGACCGATAAGCGGGACGCATTGCTGGCGGTGGGGATGAACGGCCAGCCGCTGCCCACCGAGCACGGCTATCCCGCCCGGCTTGTCGTCCCCGGGCTGTACGGCTACGTATCGGCCACCAAGTGGGTCGTCGACCTGGAGCTGACCCGATTCGATCGCGCCGAGGCGTTCTGGACGCAGCACGGCTGGTCGGCAAAGGGCCCGATCAAGACCGAGTCGCGAATCGACGTGCCTCGCAGCGGACAAGAGGTGGCCGAGGGGCCGGTCACATTCGGTGGCATCGCGTGGGCGCAGAACCGCGGCGTGCGCAGCGTCGAGGTGCGCATCGACAGCCCAAATAAGCAAGGCCCCTGGCTACCAGCCGATCTCGGCGCCTCCTACTCCAATGACACCTGGCGGCTGTGGAGCTTCAACTGGCAGGCCACGCAGCCCGGCGAGCACACCATCTCCGTGCGCGCGACCGACAACACCGGCGCGGTCCAGACGGCCGACGAGGCGTCGCCGGTCCCCGACGGCGCCACCGGCTGGCACACGGTCTCGTTCGCAGTGAAATAACTACCGCGAGCGTGCGTGTCTGCACGCGGACACGCCGGAAAATGACGTGCAAACATGCACGCTCGCGGCTAATTTGGCGTGCCATGTCGCACGCAACGAATTGGCGGACCAAGCTGCGCGACGCGCTGATGGCCGCACGCAAAGACCGGGACGCGATCCGCGTCGCGGCGCTGCGCTCTGCGCTCAGTGCGATCGACAACGCCGAAACGCCGGAGGGCACGCAGCTGGATGCCCAGCCGAGCGGCACGATCGCCAACGCCGTCATCGGCCTCGGCTCGGCCGAGGTGGCGCGCCGGGAACTGTCCGACGACGAAATCCGCGACTTGATGCGCGCCGAGATCGACGAGCGGATGACGGTGGCCGCGGCGATCGAGACAACGCACACCGAACGTGCGGACAACCTGCGCGCCGAGGCGGCCGTGCTCACCGGACTCCTCGGAGATGTCTGACGCGCGTGCGAGGCTTGGCTGGTGCAGCTGACTGACGTCGCCGCCGCGTCGGTCGAGGTCGGCGCGACCTCGGCGCGGCTGGCCAAGATCGCCCGCATCGCCGACCTGCTGCGTCACGCGGGCGACCAGGACAACGCGAAGCTGATCGCGGTCGTGGTGTCCTGGCTGTCGGGCGAGCTGCCGCAACGCCAGATCGGCGTCGGCTGGGCCGCGCTGCGCTCGCTTCCGCCCCCGGCCGCCGAACCGTCGCTGACCGTGCTGCAGGTCGATGCGGTGTTCAGCGAAATCGGCCAGGTCGCGGGAAAGGGCTCGCAGGCGCGGCGCGCCGAGCTCGTCAACGGACTGTTCTCCGCGGCCACCGAACCCGAACAGACATTCTTGCGACGGCTGCTCAGCGGCGAGTTACGCCAGGGCGCGCTGGTCGGGGTGATGGCCGACGCGGTCGCCAAGGCCGCCGAGATCGCCGCGCCCGTCGTGCGGCGCGCGGCGATGCTGGGCGGCGACCTGCCCGCCGTCGCCGCCGCCGCGTTGACCGGCGACGAAACCGCACTCGAGCAGTTCACCCTCAAGGTGGGCCAGCCGGTCGGTCCCATGCTCGCCCAGACCGCAACCGGCGTCCGCGAAGCGCTCGAACGTCTCGGCGGCACAGCGGTTTTCGAAGCCAAGCTGGACGGCGCTCGGGTGCAGATCCACCGCGCGGGCGACGCGGTATCGATCTACACCCGCAGCCTCGACGACGTGACCGAACGCCTGCCCGAGGTGGTCGAGGCGACGTTGGCGCTACCCGTCACCGATCTGATCGCCGACGCGGAGGCCATCGCGCTGCGACCCGACGGACGCCCGCATCGATTCCAGGAAACAGCCTCGCGGTTCGGGCGCCGAGTCGACATTGCCGCCGCCCGCCAGGCGCAGCCACTGTCGGTGTTCGTCTTCGACTTGCTGCATCTCGACGGCGAAGACCTGCTGGACCGGCCGGCCAGCGAACGCGTCGATGCGCTGGACGCGATCGTGCCAAAGGCCCATCGCGTCGACAGACTCATCACCGCCGACGCCGACGCCGCCCAGCGGTTTCTCGACATCACCCTCGAGGCCGGACACGAAGGGGTGATGGCGAAATCGCTGACCGCACCGTACGAGGCCGGCCGACGCGGGGCGGGCTGGCTGAAGGTCAAGCCGGTACACACACTCGATCTCGTCGTCCTCGGCGTCGAGTGGGGTTCGGGCAGGCGCACGGGGAAGCTCTCCAACATCCACCTCGGAGCACGCGACCCGGAAACGGGCGGATTCGTCATGCTGGGCAAGACTTTCAAGGGCATGACCGACGCGATGTTGGAGTGGCAGACCACCCGCTTCATGGAATTGGCCGACGGTCCCACCGACGGCTATGTGGTCAAGCTTCGGCCCGAACAGGTCGTAGAGATCGCGTTCGACGGCGTGCAGGGCTCGACGCGCTATCCCGGCGGCATGGCCCTGCGATTCGCGCGCGTGCTGCGCTACCGTGACGACAAAAGTCCAGCTGAGGCCGACACGATCGACACTGTGCGCGCCTTCTACGAGCGCGGTTCATGACCAACGTCGTCAGCGCCGATGAAACGACGCTTGTTGCGCGAAGTTTCGGCCACGGCATACCCGTCGTCCTGATTCACGGTTCGGCCGGCGGGCTGGATTCGTGGGATGGTGTCGCACCGTTTCTCACCGATGCGTTCGAGGTCTGGGTCTACGCCCGTCGCGGCTATGCACCCAGCGGAACAGGTGCGCAGGCGAAGACATTCGCCGACGAGGTGGCCGACGCGCTTGCGGTCGTGGACGCCGCAGGCGGCGATGCCCACCTCGTCGGTGCCTCCTACGGCGGCACGGTCGCCCTTCACGTAGCGCGCAACAACGCCTCGGCCGTGAGGAGCCTGACAATATTCGAGCCGCCGTTGTTTGCGTCCGGTGCCGCACTGCTTTCGGTGCTCGAGTCATACGAGTCACTGATCGCCTCCGGCGAGTTGGCTGCCGCCGCGCGACTGTTCGCCGAGAAGGTCGCGCGCGTCCCCACCGAACTGCTCGTGACGCTGCAGCCCGAGGACGACGATGTTGCCGAGGCTGCCGGCTGCCTGAGTGATCTACGCGCGATGGCACGCGACGAAACAGACGTCGATCGCTGGGCCGATATCACCATTCCGACCCTGCTGATGCAGGGTGCGAACTCCTGGCCGCCCATCCCGTCGACGATGGAGCGGCTCGCGAGCGTGCTGCCTGCCGCCGACCGCTGCGTACTCGAAGGTCAATCGCACTTCGCAACCCACACCGCACCAGAGCTATTCGCAGCGGAACTCCTGCGATTCCTCTACAAACACAGCGGTTAAGCAGCCAAAGCCCAGATTTCCCCCAACGCTGTTTTGCGCGGTGGAAGGATCGGTCCATGGCCACACCCACTGCCACACCATCTGACCGCGTCGAGGAAACCGACGGCGACATCACCTATATCCGCACCGATAAGGACCTGCCGCCGGTAGCGATCATCGACCGCTCCCCGATCACCACCAAACACAAGATCGTTTTCGGCGTCATCGCGTTGCTCGGCGCGATCGCGTGGGCGATGATCGCGTTCTTCCGCGGGGAGACGGTCAACGCGGTGTGGTTCGTCATCGCGGCAATCTGCACCTATGTGATCGGCTTCCGGTTCTACGCGCGGCTGATCGAGATGAAGATCGTGCGTCCGCGCGACGACAACGCCACTCCGGCTGAGCTTTTCGAAAACGCGACCGACTACATGCCAACCGATCGGCGCGTGCTCTACGGCCATCACTTCGCCGCGATCGCAGGCGCAGGTCCACTTGTCGGCCCGGTCCTCGCGATGCAGATGGGCTATCTTCCCGGCACCATCTGGATCATCATCGGCGCAGTCGTGGCCGGCTGCGTGCAGGACTATCTCGTGCTGGCGATTTCAGTAAGGCGACGCGGCCGTTCGCTCGGCCAGATGGCGCGTGACGAACTCGGAGCCATCGGCGGTGCCGCCGCAATCATCGGCGTGCTCGTCATCATGGTGATCCTGCTCGCGGTGTTGGCCTTGGTGGTCGTCGGCGCGCTCGCCGAGAGTCCGTGGGGCGTCTTCTCCATCGCAATGACCATTCCGATCGCGCTTTTCATGGGTGTTTACCTGCGGTTCCTGCGCCCCGGCCGGGTGTCGGAGGTGTCGCTGATCGGTGTCGTGCTGCTACTGCTCGCAGTCATCTCCGGCGGATGGGTCGCCGAAACATCTTGGGGCGCAGACTGGTTCACGCTGTCGAAGGTGGCGCTGTCGTGGTGCATCATCATCTACGGCTTCGCGGCCTCCGTGCTGCCGGTGTGGCTGCTGCTGGCCCCGCGCGACTACCTGTCGACGTTCATGAAGGTCGGCACCATCGCGCTACTGGCGATCGGCATCCTGTTGGCCCGCCCCATCATGGAAGCGCCCGCGATCTCGCAGTTCGCCACAAAGGGCACCGGGCCGGTCTTCGCCGGTTCCCTGTTCCCGTTCCTGTTCATCACGATTGCGTGCGGCGCGCTGTCGGGATTCCACGCGCTGATCTCGTCGGGCACCACACCCAAACTGCTCGAAAAAGAAAGCCAAATGCGCCTGATCGGCTATGGCGGCATGCTCACCGAGTCGTTCGTCGCCATCATGGCGCTGATCACCGCGGCCATCATCAACCAGCACCTGTACTTCGTGATGAACGCGCCCGCGGGCCAGACCGGCACTACCGCGCAGACGGCCGCGGACTACGTCAACAAACTGGGGCTGTCCGGCGCCCCGATCACCGCTGGGGAGATCACGGACGCCGCACAGGGTGTCGGTGAGAAGTCGATCGTGTCGCGCACGGGCGGCGCGCCGACGTTGGCGTTCGGCATGTCCGAAGTGCTGCACCAGGTCTTCGGAGGCACGGGCCTCAAGGCGTTCTGGTACCACTTCGCGATCATGTTCGAGGCACTGTTCATCCTCACCACCGTCGACGCAGGCACGCGCGTCGCCCGGTTCATGCTCTCCGACGGACTCGGCAATCTCGGTGGCCCGATGAAGAGGCTGCAGAATCCGAGTTGGCGGGTCGGCGCGTGGATCTGCAGCGTGATAGTCGTCGCCGCGTGGGGCAGCATCCTGCTGATGGGTGTCACCGATCCGCTCGGTGGCATCAACACGCTGTTTCCCTTGTTCGGCATCGCCAATCAACTCCTTGCCGCGATAGCGCTCACGGTCGTCACGGTCGTTGTGGTCAAACGGGGCCTGGTGAAATGGGCTTGGATACCGGCACTTCCGCTGTTCTGGGATCTCATCGTCACCCTCACCGCGTCGTGGCAGAAGATCTTCTCCGCCGATCCGAAGGTCGGCTACTGGAAGCAACACAGCATCTGCCAAGCGGCACAACAGGCCGGAAAGCTGTGTCTGACCGCCAAATCCCCCGCTGACGTCGACAAGATCGTGCGCAACACGTTCATTCAGGGGACATTGTCGATCATCTTCGCGTCGCTTGTCGTCATCGTGTTCATCGCCGGAACAATGGTCGTACTCAAGTCGATTCGAGGCTCGGGCCGACCGCTGGCCGAGGACGAACCGGTGCCGTCGCGCATCTTCGCGCCATCGGGGCTCATCCCGACAAAGACGGAACGGGAGGTGCAAAAGCAATGGGACGCGCTGCCAAAATCGTCCACCAGATCGGTTGGTACTGGGGTTCATTGATGGGCGATAACCACTATCGCCGCTACGTCGAACATCGCCGCCGCATCCACCCGGGTGAGGATGTCATCTCGGAACGCGAGTACTGGCGCATGCGTCATGACGCAACGGAGAGCAATCCCAATCCACGGTGCTGCTGATCGCGGGGCGCCGAAGCGGCATTCCTGCACGCCCAATCTCGGCGCGCCATCGGACCTGACGCCGTACGTTGGTACCCAGGACCAACTCATAGCTAAACTGTTGCCCATACGGTAAGGGCATCCTCTGGAGGGACCGGGCATGAACAAAGACGACATGATCCTTGTCAGCGTCGACGACCACATCGTCGAACCGCCCGACATGTTCCGCAATCACCTGTCGAAAAAGTACTTGGACGAGGCGCCCCGACTGGTGCACAACCCGGACGGGTCTGACACCTGGCAGTTCCGCGATGTGGTGATCCCGAATGTGGCGCTCAATGCTGTCGCGGGCCGGCCGAAGGAGGAGTACGGACTGGAGCCAACGGGCCTCGATGAGATCCGCCCCGGCTGTTACGACGTCGATGAGCGCGTCAAGGACATGAACGCAGGCGGCATCCTCGGCTCCATCTGCTTCCCCTCGTTCCCCGGCTTCGCCGGCCGCCTGTTCGTCACCGAGGACCCGGAGTTCTCGCTGGCGTTGTTGCAGGCATACAACGACTGGCACGTCGAGGAATGGTGTGCCGCCTACCCGGCACGTTTCATCCCGATGTGCCTGCCGGTGATCTGGGACGCCGAGGCCTGCGCCAAAGAGGTGCGCCGCAACGCCGAGCGCGGCGTGCATGCGCTGACCTTCACCGAAAACCCCGCCGCCATGGGCTATCCCAGCTTCCACGACGACTACTGGACGCCGCTGTGGGAAGCGTTGGTGGACACCGACACCGTGATGAACGTGCACATCGGCTCCTCCGGGAAACTCGCGATCACCGCGCCGGATGCCCCGATGGACGTGATGATCACGCTGCAACCGATGAACATCGTGCAGGCCGCCGCGGATCTGCTGTGGTCCAAGCCAATCAAGAAATATCCGGATCTCAAGATCGCCCTTTCCGAGGGCGGGACCGGCTGGATTCCCTACTTCCTCGAGCGGGCCGACCGCACCTATGAGATGCACTCGACCTGGACCGGTCAGGACTTCAAAGGCAAGAAGCCGTCAGAGGTGTTCCGTGAGCACTTCCTGACCTGCTTCATCTCCGATCATGTTGGGGTGGCACTGCGTAACGACATCGGCATCGACAACATCTGCTGGGAAGCCGACTACCCACACAGCGACAGCATGTGGCCCGGTGCCCCCGAGCAACTGCACGAGGTACTCGAGAAGAACAATGTGCCCGACGACGAGGTCAACAAAATGACCTTCGAAAACGCGATGCGCTGGTATCACTGGGACCCGTTCACACACATCAGCCGTGAGCAGGCCACCATCGGCGCGCTGCGCAAGGCCGCCGAGGGCCACGATGTCTCCATCCAGCCGCGGTCGCATGGCAAGAAGGATTCGAGCCTCGGCGCCAACACGTTGCAGGCGCAGCTGGACAGGAGCAACGCTTCGGGCTGAGTTGCCGCCCAGCAGATTGCTACTGACCGCATAGCTGGCTCTTAGGGTGCCTACCTAACCTCGCCTTTGGGTTGGGGCGTCAACCGACGCGCGAAAGGCCAGGTTATGAAGCTCAAACAAGTGGTCGCCGGAGCGGCGATCAGCTGCGCTCTTGGCATGACAGGATTCAGTCTCGGGTCAGGCGTTGCCAGCGCCGCACCGCCTCAATGCAACCCGGCGCCCGGGGTGCAGTGTGGCCCGGGTGGTCCGGGCGGGCCGCCGGCGCAACGAGGACCGGGTGGCCCGCCGCCCGAGCAGCGCGGGCCCGATGGGCCGCCGCCGGGTGACTTCCGCGGTCCGGGTGGTCCCCCGCCTGGCGACTTCCACGACCGCGGCGGTCCGGGTGGTCCCCCGCCTGGCGACTTCCACAACCCAGGCGGCCCCGACTTCCACACGCCCGACAACCACGATTGGCGACCACCGTGGAATCCCGGCGACAACGACTGGCGCGGCCGATTCCACGGTGCGCCATGGGGTGGCGATCTGCCGCCATGGGGCTGGGGCGCGCCGCCGCCGCCTGCATGGGACGGTCCGCTGCCGGATCCGTGGGGGCCGCCGCCACCGCCGATCAACTACTGGGGCTTCCAGGAGCAGCCGATCTGGGATCCGGGCTACAACCAATGGGGCTTTTGGTTCTTCGGGATCTGGATCCCGCTCCCGGTCTGATCTGACGACGGCCGCCTCGAAATCTTCGGGGCGGCCGTCTAATTCACCTGAGCGAGTAACGAATCGGCAGGTGCTTGAGGCCGCCCACGAAGATCGTGGCGATGTGGCTTGGATCGCCCGTCAACTCGATCGACTTCAGTCGAGGGACCAGTTCGGAGAAGAAGCTGTTGACCTCCATGCGGGCCAGCGCGGCTCCCAGACAGAAGTGCACGCCGTAGCCGAACGCGTTGTGCCGGTTCGGGTCACGGCCCACGTCGAACTGGAACGGGTCGTCGAATACTTCCTCGTCCCGATTTGACGAGGCGTACGACAGCAGTACGGATTCGCCGGCCTTGATCGGCACACCGCGTACGGTGGTGTTCTCGCGGGCCGTGCGCATGAACTCCTTGACGGGAGTGACCCACCGGATCATCTCCTCGGTGGCAAGCGGCATCAGCGTCGGGTTATCGCGAAGGCGGGCAAGCTGATCGGGGTGTTCGATCAAGGCCTGCAGGCCGCCGGAGATCACGGCACTGGTGGTGTCATGGCCCGCGGTGGCGATGATGACGTAGTACGACACCGTATCGATATCCGAAAGGGGTTCGCCGTCGATCTTTGCGTTTGCGATGGCCGACGCCAGATCCTCCGTCGGGTCGGCCCGGCGCGAGGCGGTCAGTGCGGTGAAGTAGCCGAACATGTCGAGCAGCGCGGTCATCTGCTCCTCTTTGGAGGCACCGCGCTGCAATTCGGCGTCGTCGTTTCCGAATAACTCCTGGGTGTACTTGAGCAGGCGCGGAAAGTCGGATTCGGGCAAGCCAAGCAGCGACATGATCACGTAGAGCGGATAGTTCACCGCTACCTCTTGGACGAAGTCGCACTCGTTGCCCGACTCCATCATGTTGTCGACGAAACGCTTTGCCAGTTCGTCGACACGAACCTTCAACGCCCGCATGGCTTTCGGGCGGAACCAGTCGCCGCCGATGGCCCGAACCACACGGTGCTGCGGGTCATCCATGTGAATCAGCGTGCTGATTCCGATCGCCGCCTGTTGTTCGTCGGCCTCGGCCGTCATCAGCACCGGTCGCGGCGAGTTGGTGAACAGTGTGTTGTTTCGTTCGATCGCCATGATGTCGGCGTGTTTGGTGATGGCCCAGAACGGTTTGTAGTTGGGCATGTCCACCCACGCCACCGGGTTACGGGTCCGCAAATGGGTCAGTGCCGCATGGAGTTTGGCCTCGTCGGTGTATGCCAACGGATCAACGAAAACCTTGGCGGCCTCATCCATCGTCGGCGCGGTCACGGGCGACTCCTCACGGGTTGGCCGCGCAACTCCTCCAGCACGGCGATGACGGTGTCCTCGCCAACCGAGGACGGGAAACCGACCAGCACACGATCAATCACCCCGGCGCAGCGGTCGCGGATCTTGCTGGCCACCGTGTCGATGGGGGCGACGACCGCGAACGCCTCGAGGATCTCGTCATCGATCAGCGTGCCCATGATGTCCCACTCGCCCTGCAGGCTCAGCCGGTGCAGTTCGGAGTGCAGATCGCCCCAGCCGTGTAACTCGAGCACCTTTCGGTACGCCGGGGTGGAGCCGTAGAAGGCGATCTGCTTGCGGGTGCCGACGCCGGCCGCCGCCAACTCGTCGTCGGTCTCCCCCGTCACCACGAAGATCGGGGCCGACAGCTGAAAGTCCTTGCGCTGGCGGCCAGACCGCTGCATGCCGCGCAGCAACGCCGGGGTGGTCACCTCTTCGAAATACCGCTTGGTGGTGAACGCATGAGCAAGCAGACCGTCGGCGACCTCGCCGCACATCTCCGTCATCGCCTCGCCGACCGCGGCGACGAACACCTTCGGGGAGGAATGCGGTTGCGGCTCGGGGGTGAACATCGGCGTCATCAGTTTGTGGGTGTAGAAATCGCCCTCGAAGCGCAGCTTTGTGCCCTCGCGCCAACACGACCAGATCTCATGCAACGCCATCACGAACTCACGCATCCGCCGGACGGGCTGACTCCACGGCATGCTGAACCGCTTCTCGATGTGGGCCTGCACCTGCGAGCCCAGGCCGAGTATGAATCGGCCGCCCGAATACTCCTGTAGATCCCACCCGACATTGGCAACCGTCATCGGGTTGCGGGCGAACGCCACGGCGATGCTGGTGCCCAATTCGATGCGAGTGGTGTGCTCCGCGGCCAGCACCAGAGGCAGGAACGGGTCGTGATTGATCTCGGCGGTCCAGCAGCAGTCGTAGCCTCGCCGCTCGAGCTTGGTCGCTGCCTGTGCGACGTTGGTGAGCCCGCTGGCCACGGCTGCGTCGACCTTCAGGCCGCCGTCGCTACCCATACTCGCAGACGCTACAGTAAGCAATTCAGTATGGTCAACGTGAACATACCGGTGCGACGATCGCCTTCTGACGACAGGAGCTGCGGCATGACCAAGTCCGAAGACTGGACGGACACGCTCGACGAGCTGTCCCGCCGACGTCGACACGCCCACGCGATGGGCGGCCCGGAACGCCTCGACAAGCACCACGGCAAGGGCAAGCTCGACGCCCGCGCCCGTCTCGAGCATCTTCTCGACAAGGGTTCGTTCCGTGAGTTCGGCACGCTCGTCGGCGGGGACATCGCAGCCGACGGGATTGTTGCCGGCTCCGGGCTGATCAACGGCTCGCCGGTGATGGTCGGCGCGGAGGACTTCACCACCCTGGCGGGCAGCATCGGTCCGGGCGGCAACGCCAAACGCTACCGGCTCGCCGAACTCGCGCTGCGCGACCGGATCCCGCTCGTGATGCTGCTCGAGGGCGCGGGGTTCCGGCCTAGCGGTGAGCATTACGGCCGCACCCCGACCGACCTGCTGGCGCAGGCACAGTGTTCCGGCAAGGTACCGATGATCGGCGGACTGCTCGGCCCTTCGGCTGGCCACGGCGCGCTGGTGGCACCGGTCTGCGACTTCACGATCATGAGCAGGCAGGGCGCCATCTTCACCGCCGGGCCGCCAGTGGTGAAAGAGTCAACGGGCGAGGACATTTCGAAGGAAGAGCTGGGCGGCCCGAGCGTGGCGCTGGCCAGTGGAGTAATCCACAACCTGGCCGAGGACGACGAGGCGGTGCTCGACGACATCCGCCGGTACCTGTCGTACTTCCCGCCCAGCGCGTGGTCGTATCCGCCGTCGCTGCCCGAAGACGAAGCCGCCGAACCACGTTCGACCCCCGAACTGCTCGACATCGTCCCGCGGGGCAACCGCCGGGTCTACGACATGCGCGCGGTGCTCGACGTGGTATTCGACGCGCGGGGCTGGTTCGAGGTGCAACCGAAGTTCGGGCCCGCGATCATCTGCGCGCTCGCCCATCTCGGCGGCCATCCCGTCGCGGTGGTAGCCAACCAGCCGCAGGTGATTGCCGGTTCGATCGACGCCGACGCCGCCGACAAGGCAGCACATTTCATCACCGTTGCCGACTCGTTCCACCTGCCGATCGTGTTCCTCGCCGACAATCCCGGAATGCTGCCCGGCAGCCGGTCCGAGAAGAGCGGGGTGTTACGCAGTGGCGCAAGGATGTTCGCCGCGCAGACCGCCGCGACAACGCTCAAACTGCATGTGACACTGCGAAAGGCCTACGGGTTCGGGTCAATGGTGATGTCGCTGTTGGGGTTCGACAATCAGAGCGCGACATTTGCCTACCCGGGCGCCACGATGGGCGCGATGAGCGCTGCCGCACTCAGTCGCGCGTCTCACGCCGCCGAAGATGTCGAGGCCAAGCTTCGCAAGGCAGAGGTCGAGGCGTCGTTCCGCTCGGCCGGCCACCTCGGATTCGACGACCTCATCCATCCCGAGGAAACGCGCAACGCGCTGCTGTCGGCGCTGCAGCGGGGCATCTACGCCAGGCAGGCGGCAGCGGAACCGGTGTCCCGCACGGTGATCACACCCTGAGTTTGCGATTTCGGCGCGCTGATCCACGCTCAGCGACGGTTTGCGCGCCCAAATCACAACGCGCGGTACGCGTCGACGATCGGCTCGAGTTCGTCGGGCGTGGCGCCGTGCATGATCAGCGTGTCGGCGCCGTAGTCGAACTCCTTGCGGATCCGGTCGACGCACTGCCGCGCCGATCCGGTCGCCGACGGCTCCAGCCATTCGTCGGGGATCAAGGTCGCGATGTGTTCGATCTGCTCGGGCGTGGCCTTGTGATCGATGCCGCCAGGTATCGACGTGACGACCGTATCCTCCCGAAAGCGTTGCAGCACAGCAGGATCCCAGCCATTCGTCGCCACCATGAGATCGCCGTAGCCCTGCAGATACGTCGCCAGTCGCGCGACGGTCTTCTTCAGTCGCAGCTCCTCGGGCAGGTGATCACCGACTGTTGCGAAGCACGACCACACGCGGACACTGGCCGGATCGCGGCCGGCCTGCTCCGCGGCGTCCTTCACCGTCTTCACGCACCGCTGCAGCGTCTCCGGTGTGAAGTAGGTGTGCAGGATGACATCGTCAAAGGCCCGGCCACCGAGTGCCAACGTCTGTGGTCCGAACGCGACCAACGCCAACCGGATGTCTTCGTTGAAGTCCGGATCCAGAAACAGCACCGGGTACTTACCGATGGGTCCGTCGTGGTTGAAGATCAGCTCGCCGTGCCACAGCCGACGCATGACCTGCGCGAAGTCCTCCATCTGCGCGGTGGTCACCGCCGATATTCCGAACGCCGCATACATGGCCGCCACACCACGACCGATGCCGAGCGTGAACCGCCCGCCGGACAAGCGGTGCATCGTCGTGGCCCACGAACCGGTGATCAGTGGATGGCGCGTGTTGTGATTGGTTGCCGCCGTGGCGATCTGCATCCGGTCGGTCACCGCGCATGCGGCGCCGACGAGTGACGATGCCTCCTTGACGTTCCACCGCTCGGAGATGAAGGCGGTGCCGAAACCGAGTTCTTCGCCCCGCCGGGCCTCGGCCATCAGCGTGGCCGGACCTTCACCGCCGGCTCCGGCCAGCAGGTAGTAGCCAAGCTCATCGAGTACTCGCGTCACTGCCAAACCCCTTGCTTGTAGCCGCAATTCCACACTTCGGTGATCCTGCCGTCGACCACACGAAAGATCTCCATGCTGCCGACGGTGGTCTCGGTGCCGTCTTTCAGCCGTATCGGCGATTCATAGACGATCGCCACGTGTTCTCCGTCGTCGCCGGCGACTACGAGGTTCAGGTCGAAGCGGAGTTCCTCCGATACTTCCCACATGTCGACGATGCGATTCACCGCTTGGTCATGGGTCAAGGTGTGTGCCTCGCCAACTTCATGCCGGATTATCGTGTCACCGATCAGCTCGTCGGCGAGCGCAAAATCCTTCTTGTTCCAGACGACGAGGTTGTAGAGCTCCACCACCTCCCGTGCGGTGCGGGTCATGAAAACACCTCCAGTGCGCCTATGTCTTCGATTGTTGCCACCGCGCGTTCAGTGAGCTTCAGGCACAGCGCACGCGACCGCTCCGGCATGGCGTCCCAGCCGTTCAGCGTGATGACGGGCAGAACCATCAGGTAGGCCACGGCGAATCGGTAATGGCGCCACGCCTCGTCGAACGAATAGTCGGTCACGCCGTCGGCACTGAGGTACGCGAGGTATTCGCAGACCAGCTCCTCGTCGTGACCGCGGCGCACCTCCGTCGGCAGTCCCTGGCTCACCAGGTAGGCGATGTCGGCGGCTCCTGCGCCGCGGGCGGCGAATTGGAAATCGACCACCTTGAGTCGATCGCCTTCGAAAAACATGTTGTCGGCTCTGATGTCACCGTGCAGAAGCATCGAGCGTGCGGACAGTGCGTCCAACGCCTGGCCCGCGGCCTCGGTGAACCGTTCAGCGAAACCCTCGACTGCAGCCGAAACCGGCTTCGACGAGTGCTCGAGGTAAATCTGCCAGCCCGGCCCGAACGCCGGTATCAGCAGGTCGCGCACGATCGCGGTATCGATGCTCGGAAATGCTTCCAGCACAGCGGCATTCCTGCTATCACTCGACCAAGCGTGCAAGCCCGCGAGTTGCTCGATGCACACCCTCACGCGATCGAGCGACAGCCCGGCGAGGTGATCGGCGTTTTCCCAGTCGCACAGATCCTCGAGCACCAACACGAATTCCGCGGAGCCGTCGACCATGTGCGCCGCGTAGACATGCGGTGTTTGTATCGGCGCACTCCCGGCCACATGCCGGTAGAACGACAACTCACGCTGGTAGCCGCCCAGCAACTCCATGGCACCCCGCGCCTCCGACAGAGCGGGCAGCTTGACGATCACAGTCGACGGCACGCCATCGCCTTCGAGGTGCAGCCGGTACAACAACGACGAAAACCCGGTGTCCTCGGCGATCCTTTCGGCCCGAACGTCGGTCACCGTTCCGCTGTCGAGCGCGACGGTCAACCACTGCGCGGTGACGTCATCGATAGTCGACGGCCACGCCATCCCCGAAGTCACCATCGACCCCCTCGCAAAGAAATTTGACGCAGAACAACTAAGTTAGTTGTCGAGCGTCTAATATGCAAGAGTGCCTTCTCCTGCCCGCAGGTTGACGCAGCCGGAGCGCGTTGAGACCTCGAACCGGCGGATGCTCCAGGCTGCCGCGGAACTGATAGTCGAAAAGGGCTGGGAGGCAACGACTGCCGCGGAGATCGGACGTCGGGCGGGCTACAGCCGGGCCATGGTGCACGCGAGGTTCGGCAGCAAGGATGCCATCCTGGAAGCCTTCCTTCACGAATACGTAAAGCGACTCAATCCCGAGCCAGACCCCAGGGCCAGCGGCATGGATCAGGTACTTGCGCACTTCGACCGCATCGAAGAGATCTACACCGAGGACCAGGGTTTGCTGCTTGCGATGTTCGTCGCGACCTTCGAGGCGGTGAAGACCACCTCGCCCTTGCGTCAGCGTGTGCGGGATCAACTGCAAAGCGGCGCTTCGAAAGTCGAGAAGGGCCTGCACAAGGGCATCCACGACGGTTCGATTCGTTCAGGTGTCGATATCGCCCGCGCCGTCAGTGACATCAGCACGTCGGTGTTCGGCATCGCATTCTGGTGGACCGCGCTGCCCGACCGGTGCGACCTCGGGCGCGAGCTGACGAAGGTCCGGGAGCGCATCGTGGACACCTACGGCAACGCCACCTAGCGCACCCTTACCTCATAAAACCGCAGCTCGGGCTCCCTGCTGCTCGATGTCTTGCTTATATCGTGGGTTCATGCTCATAATATGAATGCGCTGTAGGTCACACCTCTGAAGGGGCCGTATCCATGTCACATACCGCAATCGTCCTCAATACCGCGGTCGCGATCATCGCGGTGGTCGTGATGATCGTGCGGTTCAAGTTCAACCCGGTCGTTTCGTTGGTGGTGGGGTCCGCCTACCTCGGCCTTGCGGCTGGCCTTGGCGTTGAGAAGACGATCGACGCGATCATGAAGGGGTTCGGCGACATCATGGCCGAGGTCGGCTTGCTGATCGCGTTCGGCGTGTTGATGGGCGCAATACTGCAGCAGACACGTGCCATTCAGCGACTCGTTCAGACACTGCTGAAACTGTTCGGGCCAAAACGCATGCCTTATGCGATGTCTCTGACGATCGCCACGCTGCTTCAGTCGATCTTTCTCGATGTGCTGCTTGTCATTTCAGCACCACTGGGCCGCAGTCTGGCCAAGAAGATCGGCAAGAACGGCACCCCGCGCATGGCCACAGCAATGGCCATCGGCCTGGAATGCGGAATCGTCCTGACCGTGCCTGGCGTCGGCGCACTTGCGCTGGCCGGCCTGCTCGGCGTGCCACTCGGCAAGTACCTGTTGTTCGGTGTCCTTCTCGTCATCCCAACTGTCGCGATCTCGGTGGCGATCATGTCGTTCCTGTTCAACCACGGCTGGTGGAACCCGGAGCGCGACGAGCAGGAGTTCCTCGGCGCGGATGCGGAACCGATCGATTCGGACGACGAATCCGCAAGCGGGGCAACCACACCGGACTCGGGTGGCGGCGTCGCCACCAAGACGGCGACGGTCACCCGTACTCAGACGCCGCTGATTGTGCTATTCGCACCCATGCTGACCGCACTGGTGCTCATCGCGACGGGTGCCATTCTCGACGCCGCCGACATCCATAACCCGGTCGTCAAGTTCGTCTCCTCCCCCGTCATCGCATTGCTGATCGGTCTGATCGGCACGAGTTTCGTCGGCCGTCACGCATTAGGCGCGGAGCCCATCCAGCGCGCGATCGCCACCGGCTTCAAGGAGAGCGGTCAGATCCTGATCCTGACCGGCGTTGGCGGCTCACTTGCCGCAACCATCAAGGCCGCCGGCCTCGGCGACATCCTCGGTGAGTACTTCACCGCCAGCACGGCAGCACCGCTGCTCGTCGTATGGGCGATCGCCGCCGCACTGCACGTCGCTGTCGGCTCCGTGACAATCTCCGCGATCACGTCGGCAGGCATCCTGGCACCCGTCGCGCCGATCATCGGACTCGACCCGGTACTGATCGCCCTGGCCGCCGGCGCGGGTTCGCTGTTCGCCGTACACGTCACCAGCAATACGTTCTGGTTGCTGCAGTCGCTGTTGGGCCAGTCGACCCGCGGTGCGCTCAAGACCGTCACTGTCGGGGTATCGGTCGCATCGGTCGTGGCCATCCTGCTCATCCTGCCGATGAGCGCCCTGTTCTGAGGGGCAGGAACACCGTTGAACACCAATGACATTCGCCCACTGGCCGGGGTACGAGTGCTCGAGCTCGGCAACTACATCGCCGCGCCGACTGCGGGCAGGATGCTGGCCGACTTCGGCGCCGAGGTCATCAAGGTGGAGCGGCCGGTCACCGGCGACGAGCTGCGCAACTGGCGGTTGTACTCCGGAGGCACCTCGATGCTCTACCGCACCATCAACCGCAACAAGAAGTCCGTCGTGCTCGACCTCAAGACCGACCGCGGCAGGCAGACCGTCCTCGACTTGGTCTCCCATTGCGACGTGCTGCTTGAGAACTTCCGCCCAGGCACACTCGAGAAGTGGGGACTCGGGCCCGACGAACTCGACCGGGTGAACCCGGATCTGGTGATCACCCGCATCTCGGCATTCGGCCAGACTGGCCCGATGTCCCAGCGACCCGGTTTCGCCGCTGTTGCGGAGGCGTTCGGCGGCCTGCGTGAACTTGTCGGCGATCCGGACCGGCCGCCGGTGCGTACCGGCGTGTCGATCGGCGACTCGATTGCCGGCATTTACGCCGCCTTCGGAACGGTGATGGCCCTCTTTCAGCGCGAACGCGTCAAAGTGCCTCTACCCCAGCGTGTTATCGACGTGGCGCTGAACGAGTCGGTGTTGTCTGTGATGGAGTCGCTCGTGCCCGACTACCTCGCCTACGGGGTCACCCGGGAACGCGCAGGAGGCCGGATGGAGGGCATCGCTCCCAGCAACGCCTATCCCTGCGCGGACGGCGCCAGCATCATCGTCGCAGGCAACGGCGATGCGATCTTTCAGCGCTACATGCACACAATCGGCAGGCCAGACCTCGCCGAGGATCCGGAACTGCAGACCAACGCAGGCCGCTGGCGTCGGCGCGACGAACTCGACGAAGCGATCGGGCAATGGACCAGCCAACGCGGCCGCGATGAGGCGCTCAAATTGCTCGACGAGGCCGGCGTACCGTCCGGCCCCATCTACACCGCCGCCGACATCTGCGCCGACGAGCAGTACGAGGCACGAAACATGATCCAGCACTTCGACGTTGACACCGGTGCAGCGCAGCCCAAGACGGTCGGCTTTCCCGGCATCGTGCCGGTGATCGGCGGGGAATCGCTGCCCATCCGCAACGTCGGCCCCGATCTCGGCGAGCACACCCGCGAAGTGCTTTCGTCGGTGCTCGGCCTCAGCGACGACGAGATAGGAGCACTGACATGACACCCCGCCCCTACACCCCCCGCGCCGAAGTGCGTGATGTCACGCTGCGCGACGGCCTGCAGCTCACCGCCAAGATGCTGCCCACCGAGCGCAAGGTCGAGATCATCCGCGAACTGTTGGCGCTCGGCGTTTCGGCACTCGAGATCGGTTCGATGGCCCGCCCGGATCTCGTTCCGCCGCTTGCCGATACGCTCGACGTGATCACGGCTCTCGAACCCGGCGAGTTGGACCGCTGTTGGATCTGGGTGGCGACGCCACGACATGTCGAGAAGGCGGCGGCAGCGGGCGCGCGGAACTTCCAGTACTGCTTCTCGGCGTCGGACTCGCACAACAAAGCCAACATCGGGCGCACCACCGAGGACAGCGTCGCCGCGATGCCCGACGCGGTTCGGATCGCGCAGGACGCCGGTGGTGCCATCCAGCTGTGCATCGCGACGGCTTTCACGTGCCCGTTCGAGGGCCTCACCGACCCCGAACGGGTGATCGGCATTGCCGCCGATCCGCGCACCTACGGAGCCGAGGACATCGTCGTCTGTGACACCATCGGGCAGGCGATTCCCACCCAGGTGACCGACCTGATCACCGGTGTCAAGGCGCGAACCCCCGAGCGGCGCATCGTGTTTCACGGTCACGATACGTGGGGCCTCGGAGTCGCGAACACGCTTGCTGCGATCGACGCTGGCGCCTCGATGGTCGACGGATCCCTCGGCGGTCTCGGCGGCTGCCCCTTCGCCCCCGGCGCCAGCGGCAACACCTCGACCGAGGACCTGTTGTTCGCGACCCGCCCGGACTGGTTCACTCCGGCCACGCTCGCTTCGATGGTGGACCTCACCGACAAAATGCTGGCCGAGCTTGGCGAGCCGAACCGCTCGCGGACGGCTCAGGGCGCGCGGGCCAAGGCCAAGGCTTTCGAGTGGGTCATCGACCGCGGGTAGATTCTCGTCATGGCAACCGAAGACGTGGCCAAGCAGCAACCGCTACTGGTGCTCGGCAAGATCACCGAGATCCTCGACGCCTTCTCGCTGACCCACCCGGACATGTCGCTCGGCGAGATCCAGCAGGCGACCGGACTGCCCACGTCAACCGTGCAGCGCCTCGTGAGCAACATGGTCGCCCAAGGCCTGCTGGACAGGACGGGTGATCGCATCAGGATCGGCGTGCGGATGTCCTACTGGGCCGCCACCGCGCTGAAGGACCTCGACGTGTTGGCGATTGTCAACCCGGTACTCAAGGAGATCCGCGACAAGACCGGTGAGACGGCGTGCTTCTTCAAGATCGAACAGAACTTCAGGGTCGCCGTCGCGGTCGCAGAGACTCACCACGCTTTGCGTCGAGACATGTACGTGGGCAAGGTCATTCCCTTACATGTCGGCTCTGCGTCGCGCGTGCTGCTGGCCTGGAGCCCAGACCTCGCGGACAAGATCCTCGCTGCGCCGCTCGAGCCGATGGCGGGCGGGACGGTCACCAGTGCCGACGAGTTACGCAGGCTCATCGCACAGGCCAAGGCCGACGGCTACGCGATCACAGCCGGCGAACGCGAAGACTCCGCTTCGGGGCTCTCCGCACCGGTCTTCGATGCCGCAGGCGACATCCTCGGCGCGATCACCATCAGCGGCCCGACCGTGCGCATGCCGCAGTCCCAGTGCGAGGCATGGATCGATCTCCTTGTCGGATACGCCGAGCAGGTCACCCGGACGATCGGCGGGCGCCTTCCGCACTGAGCCCGGCCAGGAACCGCTCCGACGCCGCCTGCACGCGTCGTGACAGCAAGTGCCCCGCGTGACCGCCGTCGTGCCAGTACAGTTCGCCGCCCCACCGTGCGTGGAGGGCAATTGCGGGTTCCCGCAACGCCATTCGGTCGTGCCAGGCACCGACGATGAGGCGGCGCTCGGGTGGTGGTGTCGGTTCCGTGGCCAGCAGATCGACCGGTGCCGCCAGCTGTGCCACAGTCGATGATCGCAACAGATCGCTGACGTCGACGACCGACGGCCCCCACCGCCCGAGGTGCTGCGCGATCATCGCGTTGAGCCCGAAGATCGGTGTGTAGACCGCAACGGCATCCACCGCCTCCAGGTGCGACACCAGCGCCGCGACCGGACTGCCCATGGACACACCCGATATCGCGATCGCGGTGGACTGCGGTCGCAGCCAACGCACGACGGTTCGGACCTCCGACACCGCGCGCATCATCCCCGCGATGTTGGCCAACGGATCCATGTTGGGATATGCCGGCCATGCTTGGCGTCGAACCCCGTGGCCGGGCTGAACGGGTAGCGCGACGTTGAAGCCGAGTTCGTTCTGGATGCGCCGCGCCCGCGAGAACAGCAGATCCAGCGGCTGCCCCTGACCCGCACCGTGCACCCACACCAACCAGGGCCGCCGGTCGTCGCCGCGCCGACACAGGTGCACCGCGGCGGTGGCGGACCCGCCGAAGTCCGTCAGCGTGCCCGGCAGCTTCGGGTCGTGTTCGAAGGTCAGCCGCTCATACACTGTGCGCCCGAACCGCCGGCTCCGAATGTCCCTCACGCGCAACGGTTCCGGGTCGGCGTGAGCACCGATTCCCAGTTCCGACAGCTCGCCGGCCGCGGCGGCGCATGCCTGCTCCGAGCGCTCCAGCTTCGGCGGCGGCGCCGTCAGGGTCATGCCCGTCAACGCCGCCTCGTCCATCACTACTTCAGCCAGCAGGCGAAGACCATTCGATGACAGCGGATTCCAACCGTCAGACCTCAGCGCCGCGTGCGCGCGCGGCACCACTCCCGCGACATCGGTTCCGATCCGCCAAACGCGCTCTGAAGTCTTCATCGGCTAACCGAGCTTGAAGCCGCTGTATCCGGCCGCCGCGATCTCGTCACACCTGCGACGATATTCCGGAATTCCCGCCGTGTAGCCCATATACATCCGCTTCTTGCCGGGCACGTTGCCACCGTTGTACCAGGAATTGCAGCTCGGGTGGACGAGCACAGTGGGCGCCACCAACGAGGTGGTGTGTTCGATCCACTCCCGCTGGGCGTCGGGCAGCGCCTCGATGGTCTGGTAGTCGTGTCCGCGCAGGTATGCGATGCAATCGCCGATCCATTCCACGTGCTGCTCCAGCGCGGCGACGAAATTGGTCGCTGCAGAAGGACTTCCAGGCGCCTGGATGATGAACAGGTTGGGGAATCCCGCGATCGCCAGCCCGAGATAGGACAGCGGGCCCTCGCTTGCCCAGAACTCCCGCAGCGAGATGCCGTTGCGACCGCGGATGTCCATCCGCGTCAGCGCGCCCGTCATCGCGTCGAATCCGGTCGCGTAGACGATGACATCGAGCTCGTGGAAGCCTTGCTCGGTGTCGATACCCGTCGGCATGACGCTACGGATCGGGCCCGTGCGCAGGTCGACAAGGGTCACGTTGTCGCGGTTGAACGTTTCGTAGTAGCCCTGGTCGATGATCGGGCGCTTGCATCCGAACGGGTGGCTTGGCGTCAGCGCAGCGGCAGTCGAGGGATCCTTGACGATCCGCGCGACCGCTTCGCCGTACAGCTTCGCCGCCATGTGGTTGGCCTCGATGTCGAAGAACACATCACCCCAACTGAGCGCGCCGATCACCCCGTGCTCGTCGATGGCCCGCAGCTGTTCCTCGCGGGTGGCCGACTTCAGCGGCGGCCGCTGGATCATCTCGAGCATCACCGAGAAGGCGCTCAGTCGCGCGGCCCCGACCGGGTGTTGGCGCTGCGCCGCGCGAATCTCGTCGTAGCGGGACTTCATCTCGTCGAGCTCACCGGGCTCGAGTGGCCGCACCTGCCACGGCAGTGTGTAGGCAGGCGAACGCTGAAACACCGTCAAGTGCGCGGCTTGCCGTGCCACGACTGGAATCAATTGCACGCCGGTGGAACCGGTGCCGATGACCCCGACGCGCTCGTCGGCGAGATCAACGCCCTCCCTCGGCCAGCAGCTGGTGTACAGCGACTGGCCGGCGAAGGTATCCATGCCCGCGATCTGCGGTTCGAGCGGCACCGAGAGGATGCCGGACGCTGCGACCACAAAGGGAGCGACGAAGGACTCCCCCGCCCATGTCTCGACTAACCACTCACCGGCGTCTTCATCGAAGGTCATCGCGACGACTTCGGTGTTGAACGAGATGTCCCGGCGCAGATCGAGCCGGTCGGCGACGAAGTTGAGGTACGCCTCGATCTCGGGCTGGCCAGGCATCGTCTCGGTCCACACCCACTCCTGCTGAATCTCCTCGGAGAAGCTGTAGGAGTACTCGATGCTCTCGATGTCGCAGCGCGCACCCGGATACCGGTTGAACAGCCAAGTCCCGCCGACGTTTTCGGCCATCTCCAGCACACGGGTGCGGACGCCGAGTTCGCGCAGACGGTGCAGCGCATATAGACCTGAGAAGCCCGCGCCGATGACGATCGCTTCGAAGCGTGTCGACGTGGTCGTCATTGCTCCTCCTCGGCCCCGGCTCAACACGACATGTTACTGTAACTCTTACAGTATGAGTCCGGGTTCTGGTGCGATTTTCCGGGGGACCGATGAAGTACACGCTGGAGTATCCGAGCGAGTTGCCAACCGCATCCGAGGAATTCCTGGAGCCCGACGTCATTCGACAGCTCGCCCGACAAGCCGAGATCTCCGGCTTTTCTGCGGTGGCGCTGTCCGAACACCCGGCGCCCTCGGTCAAGTGGCGACGCAACGGCGGCCACAACACGCTCGATCCGATCGCCGCGCTGAGTTTCATGGCGGGCGTGACCGCCCGCATCAAGCTGATGACCAACCTGTACGTGCTGCCGTTCCGCAATCCCTATCTATCGGCGAAAGCGCTGGGCAGCCTGGACCTGATCTCCGGTGGCCGGTTGATCGCCGGTGTCGGCGCCGGCTATCTGCGGTCTGAATTCTGTGCGGTCGGCGTCGACTTCGACCGTCGCGCACAGCTGTTCGACGAGGCCCTCGGCGCCTTGTGGTCGATCTGGGTCGACCCCGACGCGCCGGTCAACGGGACAGCTTTCAACACGCCCGGCCCGGTCTGGCTGCAACGGCCCGCGCAACGTCCGCATCCGCCCATCTGGATCGGCGGCAACGGCAAGGCGGCGCTGCGCCGGGTCATCGACTACGGGACCGGGTGGATGCCGATCATCGCGCCGGCCGGAATGGCCACGACGATCCGCACCGCGGCCATCGAGAACGCCACGCAGTTCGGTGCCATGGTCGACCAACTCCGGGACGGGATGGCCGAATCGGGGCGGGACCCAATGTCGATCGACGTGCAGGTGGTGTGCCCCCACATCGAGATCGACGACCCCGCATCACTGCAACGTGCCTGCGACGTGCTCGACGAGTTGGGCGCCTACGGAGCCACCTCCGCCGTCGTACAGGCCGACGGGTCGAGTCCGCAGGCTGCCGTCGACTTCATCAAGGCCTTCGGCGAAGCCGTGGTTGCCCGCGGCTGACGCGTCAGCGTCCGGACGGTGCGCCTGCGCCTGCCATCCGTTCTTCGCGACGCTGGTCGTAGTACGAGGCCTTTTCCTCCACCAGGTCGAGAAACGCCGCCAGTTCGTCGCGAGCGCGCGCGCCTTCACCGTCGAAATCCTCACGCTCGAACACGCCCCAGAACCGCAAGACCGGACGCACGACGTCGTCCAAATGCGAACGCAGGTCATAGATGCCGGCCTTGGCGATCTTCAGAGCATTCTCTGCGAACCCTGGCATGGTGCTTCCCGGCATCTGGAAGTTGATCACTTCGCGAGCGATCGCCCGCATCGTCGCGTTCGGTGCGATATCGAGCGCAGCGCTCACCAGGTTGCGATAGAAGACCATGTGCAGGTTCTCGTCGGTCGCTATCCGGGTGAGGAGTTGTTCCGCGATCGGACATCCGGATGCCCGGCCGGTGTTGCGGTGGCTGATCCGCGTCGCCAGTTCCTGAAAGGACACATAGGCCAGGGCCTCTATTGGCGATTTGTCGCCGGAGTCGTAGCCGGCCGCCGTGTGCACCATGCGACCGTGCTCGAGCTCCACGGGATCGACGCCTCGGGTGACGAGAAGATAGTCGCGTAGCGCAATGCTGTGCCGACCCTCTTCAGCCGTCCACTGACCGACCCACTGACCCCAGGCGCCATCGCGCCCGAAACGCGTCGCGATTTCGCGGTGGTAGGAGGGCAGGTTGTCCTCGGTGAGAAGGTTCACGATCATGGCGGCTTTGGACACCTCGTCGAGCTGGGAGTCCTCCGGTGTCCAGTCTTGGCCGCCCAGCAACGCGAAGTCGCGACCACGACTCCACGGCACGTAGTCGTGCGGATTCCACGGCTTCGCCTTCTCGAGGTGTCGGTTCAGGTTGGCCTCCACCACGGGTTCCAGCTCAGTGAGCAATGCCTCTTGGGTTGATGTCATCAAGACTCTCCCGGCTTGTCTGATACCTACGGCTGCGTAACCTACGCTAGCGTAGGTTTTGGGAAAATCAAGTGTCTCTTGAAAGGCGCTGAACGACAGCCGTTTCGGGCGGTTACCAGCGCCTCGGCCGCCCGATGTTGCTGTTTGCGGAAATCTATACTGTAATCGATTTAGTATCTGCGACCCTGGAGGCGTCACCGTGAAGGTCCCCTTCACCTGGAAGGTCACCGGCTGGTTCATGATCGGCTGGTCGGCTGAGTTCGCCGTCGGCGAGGTACGTCCGCTTCGATACTTCGGCGAGGACCTCGTCGCTTATCGCGACGAGTCCGGTGCGTTACATGTGATGACGGCCCACTGCCGCCACCTCGGTGCCCACATCGGTCACGGCGGCAAGGTCGTCGGCGACTGCGTCGAGTGTCCATTTCACGGCTGGCGATGGGGACCCGACGGCACCAATCAGTACATCCCCTACCAGCCGGATCGACCTAACAAATCGCTGCGGCTACGCGTCTTCCCGGTGCGCGAACAATACGGTTGCGTGTTCGCCTGGCACCAACCCGAGGGCAACGAACCACACTGGGAGATGCCCGACCTGTTCGGAAAGTTCCCACAGTTTCCCACCGACCCCGAAGCGTATTACCGCCCGTATCCCGAGTTTTCGAGTCGAGCCGTGCGCGAGCCCGTGCATCCGCAGATCGTCGCGGAGAACGGACCGGACAGCGCGCACTTTCACTACGTGCACGGAGCCACTGTCACGCCGGTGTGCCTGAACTGGGAGGCCGTCGACGAGGAGTGGCGGTTTCTGACCGGCTGGCCCGACACGCGCAGTGACGATCCGAACAAGATGGCGCTGTACATCCACAGCCACTTCTCCGGCCTCGGGTTTGCGATCAGCGCGTTCGAGGGATCGTCGAACCACCGGCTGATCTTCGCCTGCACGCCTGTCGAGGACGGATACTCGGACATGTTCTATTCCATCTGGTGGCCGCGACTGCCCGGCGACACCTCCGACGTGCCACCCGACAGCGTGCGCGAGCAGGTCCAGCGCCAGTTCATGGGCACCGTGTGGGATGACCTCAACATCTGGCGCTATCAGGAATACATCGAGCGACCGGCACTGTCGAAGGTAGACGCGAAACCCTATATGGCACTGCGCAAATGGGCGACGCAGTTCTATCAAGTCCCCCCGACCGCCGCGGTCGTGTCCGGGTGAAACCCGACCTCGCGGAGGTCGCGGCGCCCGGCCACACCGCGATCGTCACCCAGGAGTGCCAGGGTGCCGTCGTCGGCCCCAACGCAGGGCTGGCGGTGCTCGCGAACGAGGCGCGTCGCGAGGCTTTGCCCAACATCGAACGCCTTCTTCCTGCGGCCCGCGAAGCGGGAGTGAAGATCGTGCACTGTCTGGTGCAGCGGCGGCCCGACGGCCTTGGCGGCAATCACAACGCGAAGATCTTCGCGGTCGGCAGCGGTGTCGACATCGCACCGGGTAGTCCCGGCGCGGCCCTGCTCCCCGAATTAGGCCCTGCCCCAACGGATGTGGTGCTGCACCGATCGCACGGCATCGGGCCGATGGGCGGCACCGACCTCGACATCACACTGCGCAACCTCGGGGTCTCGACGATCGTTGCCGTCGGCGTCTCGGTGAACGTGGCGATCACCAACCTCGTCATGGATGCCGTGAACCGGGCCTACCGCGTTGTGGTGCCGCGCGATGCGGTCGCGGGCATCCCGACCGAGTACGCCGCCTCGATCATCGACAACACGCTGTCGCTGCTTGCCACCATCACCACCACCGACGACCTCATCGAGGCATGGAAATGACCGACACCGAGGACGATATCCGCGAATTCGCAAGGGTCACACCGGTTGACGCAACGCCGGAGCTGGCCCGATTCATGGCGGCGATGCGGCGGCTGCAGGACATCGTCGTGTCCACGAGCCCCGACGCCACAGTGTGGAACGAAACGGCCGCGCTCGTCGAGGACGTCTGTGCCCGTCTGGAGAAGCACAAGGCACCAGCCGGCGTAGCGCCGGGCGGACGTACCAGGGACCTTCCGGGAAACGGACATCCGCTGATGCCGCCGTGGCAGGTGGTGCAGTCAGGCCCCGACGAGGTGACCATGCGCGGGCACTTCACCCGCTTCCATGTCGGAGGCAACGGCGCGGTGCACGGCGGGGTGATCCCACTGTTCTACGACTGGCATTTCGGCATGGTCGTCTCAGCAGCAGGTCGACCTGACAGCCGGACCGCTTACCTGCATGTCGACTACCGCAAGATCACGCCCACTGACGAGCCGTTGCTGTCGCGAGCTTGGGTCGACTCGGTCGAGGGCCGCAAGATGTTTGTGAGGGCGGAAATGACCGACACGGACGGCAACGTACTATCCGAGGCCAAGGGCCTGATGATCAAGCTGCTGCCCCACCAGCCCTGAGAGGCACGATGTCCGACTCCGAAACACAATTCACCGTCCCTGCCGCCGCAGACACCGTCGCGGCTGTGATCGGCGACAGGGAATTCCTCATCCAAGGCCAGCGCCGCTACACGTACGCGCAGGTCGTCGAGCGATCCAACCGGCTCGCGGCCTACCTGCATTCCCGCGGACTGGGGTGTAAGACCGACCGGTCGACGCTGCGCGGTCACGAAGTCGGTCAGGACCTCCTCGGCATCTACGCATACAACGGACCCGAGTACGTCGAGGCGATGCTGGGCGCGTGGCGCGCTCGGGTGGCGCCGTTCAACGTGAATTACCGGTACGTCAAGAACGAACTGCATTACCTGCTCGCCGACTCCGGCGCGACCGCGCTCATCTATCACGCGACGTTCGCGCCGCGGGTCAACGACGTGCTTCGGCAACTGCCCAAACTGCGGGTGCTCATCCAGATCGCCGACGGATCGGGCAACGATCTCGTGCACGGCGCGGTGGACTACGAGTCCATCGTCGGCTCGGGCATTCCGGTACTGCCGCCCGACGAGCCGTCGCCCGACGACTTGTACGTGCTCTACACCGGCGGCACGACGGGCATGCCGAAGGGCGTGCTGTGGCGCCAGCACGACATCTTCATGACCTCGTTCGGCGGCCGCAGCCTCTACACCGGGGAGCTTGCCAGGTCCTACGACGACATCGCGAAACGCGTTGCGGACGCGCCGGAATCGAGGCTCATGATCCTGCCGCCGTTGATGCACGGCGCGGCGCAATGGGCCGTGATGACCGCGATGACGACCGGCCAGTCGGTGGTCTTCTCCACGGTCACCGACCGCTTCGACGCCGACGAAGTCGTCAACACCATAGAGCGCGAGAAGATCATGGCGGTCACCGTCGTCGGCGACGCCATGGCGCGACCACTCGCTGCGGCCATCGAACGCGGTGGTGCCGATCTCTCGTCGTTGGCGGTGGTGGCCAACGGCGGCGCGTTGCTGACGCCGACGGCCAAGCAACGCCTCATCGACGTCAAGCCCGGCCTGATCGTCGTCGACGGTGTCGGGTCGTCGGAGACCGGCGCGCAGATGACGCATATGTCGGCCCCTGGCGCCGTGGCAACAGGCACGTTCAACGCGGGACCCGACACATTCGTCGCGGCCGAAGACCTCGGCGCGATCCTCGAGCCGGGTCATGACGGCATCGGTTGGCTCGCGCAGCGGGGCTATGTGCCGTTGGGCTACAAGGGAGATGAGTCGAAGACGGCCGCGACCTTCCCGGTCATCAACGGCGTGCGGTACTCGGTGCCCGGCGACCGCGCCCGTCATCTGGCGGACGGCACGATCGAGTTGCTCGGTCGTGACTCGGTGTGCATCAACTCCGGTGGCGAGAAGATCTTCGTCGAGGAGGTCGAGACCGCGGTCGCGTCTCATCCCGCGGTGGCCGACGTCGTGGTGTCGGGCCGGCCCAGTGAGAAGTGGGGCCAAGAAGTCGTTGCGATCGTGGCACTCGCCGAGGGCGCCACCGTCGACGAGCAGGAACTGATCGACCACGCCGCCGGCTCGATCGCGCGCTACAAGCTGCCGAAGGCGATCGTGTTCCGGCCGGTGATCGAACGCAGCCCCGCCGGAAAGGCCGACTACCGGTGGGCCCGCGAGCAAGCGATCAGCGCCGGCGCCTGAGCCGTCGGCGAGTGCGGCTGCGCGCCATGCACAGCGCCATCCTCGCGCCTACGCGCGTTGAGCCGGTGAACGGCGGCGCCGCCGCACCGGTGACACTGAACGGCAAGTCGGTGCCGACCACCGTCCGATGGTGGCTGAACGCGTCGAAACCGGCCTTGCCGTGATAAGCGCCCATCCCGCTGCGGCCTACGCCACCGAACGGCGCGGCCGATGGGATCATCTGCGCGCCAAAGTCGTTGCGCGCAACGCCGCCACTGCGGGTATGCCGGACAAAGCGTCGGAAGTCGTCGTCGTCCGGGCCGTACCAGTACGCCACCAACGGCGAGGGCCGCTGGTTGATGTGCTCGATGACATCGGTCAGATTCTCGTACGGTCGAACGTCGAGGACGGGCCCGAACACCTCTTCGTTGGCGATCCTCATGGTCTCGTCGACGTCCCGAACGATCGTTGGTGCGATCTTGCGGGTGGCGCGGTCGGGCAGCGATTCGGCTGAGGGAGCGATGGTTTCGACGGTGGCGCCGTTGGCCTTGGCGTCCTCGATCAACCCGACGACGCGATCGAAGTTGGCGTCGTTCACCGACGAGCAGTAGTCGTCGTTGGGCACGATCGACGGGAACATGCCACGCAGCGTCTCACGGGCGATGTCGACGAATGCGCCGATGCGATCGGCAGGCACGAAAACATAGTCCGGGCAGATACACACCTGTCCCCCGTTGATCATTCGCGCCGCGGCTATGCGCCTTGCCGATCGCTTGAGGTCCGCATCGGGCGAAACCACCACCGGATTCTTCCCGCCCAACTCGAGGGTGACCGGAACGAGATTCCGCGCGGCGGCCTGCTGAACCAGTGAACCGACCGACGGTGAACCGGTGAAGAACAGATGATCGAACGGCAGGCTCGCGAACGCCGCCGAAACCTCGGTGCCCCCGGTGACGATGTCGAGCTCGGTCGCGTCGAAATACTTCGGTGCCGTCGTTTTCATCAGTTCCGCTGTGCGGGGGGTTATTTCCGACATCTTGATCGTGACCCGATTGCCGGCGGCGAAGGCCGCCGATGCGGGCAGCACGACCAGCTGCAGCGGGAAATTCCACGGGCCGATGATCCCGACCACACCCAGCGGCGAGGGCTGCACCTCCGCCTTGAGGCCGACCAGCCGCGCTGCGCGCATCAGTTTTGTCGCGCGCATCCATTGCGGCACTTGTGATCTGGTGTGCTCGATGACCGAAACCATGCCGAGCACCTCGGTGAACAGCGTTCCCGTCGCGGGTCTGGTGCCGAAATCGGCCTGCATCGCGTCGACGAAATCGTCGGCGTTTTCGAGCACCAGTGCGAGCAGCCGGTCGATGCGATTGCGCCGCACCGCCGCGGTGGGCGGGCCATCGGCCAGGAACGCGGCACGCTGACGTTCGAGCATCGCGCGCAGCCCAATAGCGCCGTCGACCCGCTCCTGCGTTGTGCTCATTCGCCCGTCCCACGGTCATTGTCTGGCGAACCAGAATTGTTTACTGTCGACCTTACTGTCGGCCGTTCGATGATACGCAGGCTGGTCGGTGCGTTGGGAAGGTTGGGTCATATGACACGCAGGATCGTGGTGGTCGGCGCGGGATCAGGTATCGGGGCAGCGGTCGCGAGACTGTTTCATGACCGCGGCGACCACGTGCTTGCCGTCGACGTTCGCGAGCACCACACTCCGGCTGCCGAGTACATGCGGTGCGATCTGCGCGACGCGGCCGACATCGACGCGCTGCTCGGTCAGATCGGTTCGGGCTGGGACATGCTCGCCCACGTCGCGGGCATCCCCGGAACGGCGCCTGCCGCCGACGTGCTCACGGTGAACTACCTCGGCATGCGGCTGATGACCGAGGGCATGCTGCCGCTGCTGCGCGAGGGCGGATCGGTTGTCGCGGTGGCGTCGACGGCCGCGCTCGGCTGGGAGCAGCGCCTGGAACTACTGTCCGGCCTCCTGGAGCTCACCGACGCCGGGGCCGTCGAGAAGTGGCAGGCCGAACAGGACCCGAGCTACCCGGTGTACAGCACCTCCAAGCAAGCGGTGATCCTGTACAGCAAGCGCCTCGCAGGCCCCGCCTGGACGAAATACGGGGTGCGGATCAACACCGTGAGCCCGGGGCCGGTCGAGACGCCGATCCTGACGGATTTCGAGGCCACCATGGGCAAAGAGGTGCTCGACGCATGTCGCGCCACCGTTGGCAGGCACGCATGCGTCGACGACATCGCGCCGATCATCGCGTTCCTGGGGTCGCCCGAGGCGGGCTGGATCACGGGGCAGGACATCCATGTCGATGCCGGCTTCATCAACTCGATGCTCGCGGGACCGCCGATTCAGCTCTAGGTTTACAATACTGTAAGCTTTACAGTACCTAGAGCAGGATGCGTGTCCGATCGACGATGCTGGAGATCAGCGGTGGAAAGCCCAGTCACGGCCGACGAGACGTTTGACCTCCATCGTGACCCCTATCCGCTGTTCGCACAGAAGCGGAGCCAGGCCGGGGTGTTCGAGGGCAGCGTCATGGATTGGTCCAAGACACCCGAATCGATGAAGCCCGAACACCTATATGCAGCAGTGTCGTTCGACGCCGTCAACCGCGTCTTCCGGGATGGCAAGGTGTTCAACTCGCACATCTACGACAGCACCATCGGGCTGTTCATCGGCCCGACCATCCTTGCGATGGAGGGCAAAAAGCATTGGGAACACCGCAATCTCGTGTCGGCGGCCTTCAAGTCGCGCTCGTTGGCGCGCTGGGAGCCGGAGATCGTTCGGCCCGTCGTCAATAAACTGATCGACGAGTTCATCGAGACCGGGGAGGCCGACCTGGTCAAGGACTTCACGTTCGAGTTTCCGACGCGAGTCATCTCGAAGCTGCTCGGCCTGCCTGAAGAGGACCTCGCATGGTTCCGCAAACGCGCCGTCGAATTGATCAGCTACACCGTCCGCTACAAGCGGGCCTTCGAGGCGTCGGCGGAGCTGAAAGACTACTTCCTGCAACAGATCGAGCAGCGCAGATCCAAGCCGACTGAGGACATCATCGGCGATCTGGTGACCGCGGAGATCGACGGCGAGAAGCTCTCCGACGAGGCCATCTACTCGTTCCTTCGGCTGTTGCTGCCCGCTGGACTGGAGACCACCTATCGGTCCTCGGGAAACCTCTTGTATCTGTTGCTCAGTCACCCTGAGCAGTTCCGGGCCGTGCAGGAAGACCACGAACTGATCGCGCCTGCGATCGAGGAAGGCCTGCGCTTCGAGACACCGTTGACCACGGTGCAGCGCTACGCGAGCGAGGCGACTGAGATCGAAGGCGTCGAACTGCCCGCGGGCGCGGTCGTCGACGTCTGTATCGGCTCAGCCAATCGAGACGAAAAGCGTTGGGAGCGTTCAGAAGAGTTCGATATCTTCCGCAGGCGCGTCCCGCACCTCTCCTTTGCCGCCGGTGAGCACACCTGCATGGGACTGCACCTGGCGCGGATGGAGACGCGGGTAGCGGTCGAAACCCTGCTGGCCCGGCTGACCAACATCGAGTTGGTCACCGACGACGACCCGCACATCTTCGGCCAGCCGTTCCGGTCGCCTACCGCGATTCCGGTGACGTTCGATGCGGTGGCCTGATCGCCGAAAGTGAGCTTGTTGTCAGACTCCACGAGGCTTAGCTCTTTCGTGGCACTCGGCAGCCGATGGTCTTGGTTTCCAGATACTGCTGAAAGCCTTCGATGCCGCATTGTCGGCCCACACCGCTGTTCTTGTAGCCGCCGAACGGCGCGTCGGCGCCGTAGAACATGCCGCCGTTGACGCCGAACGAGCCGGTGCGGATGCGACGCGCGATGTTCATGCCGCGTTCCATCGATCGCGACATGACCGCGCCCGCAAGGCCGTACGCGCTGTCGTTGGCGATACGCACCGCCTCGTCGTCGTCATCGAACGGCATCACGATCAGCACCGGGCCGAAGACCTCTTCCCGGGCGATCGCCGCACTGTTGTCGACGCCGACGATCACGGTCGGCGCCACATAGTGGCCGCCTTTCAGATGCCCAGGCAGGTCGTCGACTTCACCGCCGCCGACAGCTATTTCGGCACCGTCGCGACGTGCCTGGTCGATGGCGATCAGCACGCGATCCTTCTGCGCCGCGCTGATCAGCGGTCCGACAAGGGTTTCAGGCTGCATCGGATCGCCGACGGGCACCGCCGAGTAGGCAGTGGTGATCGTGGCGACCGCTTCGTCGTACAGCGAGCGGTGGACGAGCATGCGCGTGGTCGCCGCGCACGCCTGCCCCGCGTGGACGCACACCCCGATAGCGGCGCCGAGGACCGCGGCGGGGTTCGCGTCGTCGAGCACAATCGACACCGACTTTCCGCCGAGTTCGAGGAACATCCGCTTCATGGTCTCGGCGCCCTGGCGCATGAGCACCTTGCCGACGGCCGTCGAACCGGTGAACGAGATCATGTCGACGCGCGGATCGGTGCCCAACAGTCCGGCCACGTCGTTGGACGGCGTCGGCACGACGTTGACCACGCCAGCAGGAATGTCGGTGTGGTCTGCGATCAGCCGACCGAGTCGGGTCGCGTTCCACGGAGTGTGCGGATCCGGTTTGAGCACAACGGTATTGCCCGCGGCCAGCGCTGGGCCGAGCTTGTTGAGGATGACCTCGATCGGGAAGTTCGACGGCGTGATCGCCGCAACGACGCCGACCGGCTCCTTGACGACGGTTCGCACATTGCGCTCACCGAACAGGCCGCCACCCTCCAGCGTGCGCTCCCACTCGAACTCGTCGATAAGCCGGCCGGGATAGCGCAGTGCCTCAGCGAGTGGCCAATCCAGTTGTGCGGACTGGGTGATCATCGCGGGACAACCGACCTCGGCGATCAGTTCCTCGCGCAGATCTTCCTTGTCCGCCTCGATAGCCTCCTGAAGCTGATGCAGGCAGCGCTTGCGCAGCACGCGGTTGGTCGGCCAGTCCGATTCGTCGAAGGCGCGGCGCGCGGCCGCGATGGCGCGGTCCATGTCGGCCGGTTGGGCGGCGGCGGTTTGGCCGAGCAGCAGTCCGGTGGCCGGGCTGAAATTGTCGAACACTTCACCGGTTGCCGCGAGCGTGAGTTCGCCGTCGATCAGCATTCGGGCTTCCGCGCGTTCGGCCACCCGCCCGCCGAGCTCGACGCTGGTCTGGGTCCGTTCTTCACGATTCTCGGTGGAGCTCACCCTGCTACCTCGTACAATCGGACTCTGCGGGACGATCAACTGTAAACATTACAGTAAGATATTTCAACAGCTAGAGAGGCTCACTTGATCAAGGTGATGGAGGGCGTCCGCGTCCTCGAAGTCGCACAGTTCACGTTCGTTCCTGCGGCCGGGGCGATCCTCGCCGACTGGGGCGCCGACGTCATCAAGGTGGAACATCCCGTGCGTGGCGACACCCAGCGCGGTTTCATCAACATGGGCGGCTTCCAACTCGACCCGAACCGGCACCCCTTGATGGAGCATCCCAATCGCGGTAAGCGCAGCGTCGGCATCGATGTGTCGACGCCGGGCGGTCAGGACGTGCTGTACGAGATCGCCAAGACCGCCGATGTGTTCCTGACGAACTACATGCCCGCACAGCGGCAGAAGAACAAGTTCGACATCGAGCACATTCGCGCGGTCAACCCGAACATCATCTATGCGCGCGGTAGCGCCTACGGCGACAAAGGGCCCGAGCGCGACACCGGTGGCTTCGACGGCACCGCGTTCTGGACACGTAGCGGCGTGGGTCATGCGCTGACGCCTGAGGAGTTGGGTGGCGCGCTGTCGCAAGGCATTCCGGCGTTCGGGGACTCGATCGGCGGGATGAACATCGCAGGCGGAATCTCTGCGGCCCTGTTCCACCGCGAGCGCACCGGCGAGGCGGTCGAACTGGACGTCTCGCTGCTCAGCACAGCCTGGTGGGCCGGCGGGGCGAGCGTCACGCAGGGCATGGAAACCGGAGAGACGATGCGTTCGGTCATGCCGGACGCAACAGGTCCGAGTGTGAACCCGTTCATGGCGAACTATTTGACCTCCGACGGTGGCACCATCAACCTGTGCATCGTCAGCCCGACGGGCTACATTCGCGACGCGTTCGAACATCTCGGGCTGCCGGAACTGGCCGATGATCCGCGGTTTTCCGATGTCATGCCGCTGATCGAAAACGCCGCAGCCGCAGCCGAACTCATCAGGGAACGGATTCGCAGCAAGCCCTTCGACTACTGGCGCCAGCACCTCAAAACGATGAAGGGGCAGTGGGCGCCGTTCCAGAGTTTCATCGATCTGACGTCCGACGAACAGGCGATCGCCAACGACATGATCGTCGAGGTCGAGGCGAGCGACGGCGGCAAGCCGTTCAAGGTCGTTCGCGGACCGGTCCAGTTCAACCACGAACCGCTCGTGACCACGCGTGCCCCGCAGGCGTCCGAGCACACCGAGCTCGTGCTGATGGAACTCGGCATGGAATGGGATCGGATCGAGGAACTCAAGGACTCCGGCGCCATCGCCTGACTTCCCTCTTTTCGCCGAGCGTGCGCGTCTGCACGTCGACACGCCGCAAATCGTGTACATTCTGCGCACCTTCGTGGCGCCATCACCGTGCGCGAAATGTGCACAGCACCCGGCGTGTTGGCGTACAGACACGCACGCTCGCGGTAGTTGGATATAGCGTGGCTGGGTGCGGTGGATCGTCGACGGCATGAACGTGATCGGGTCTCGCCCCGACGGCTGGTGGCGTGACCGCAACCGCGCGATGACGGCATTGGTCGAGCGGCTCGAGCAATGGGCAGTGATCGAAGGCGCCGACGTCACCGTGGTGTTCGAGCGGCCTCCGTCGCCACCGATCGAATCGGCGGTGATCACCGTGGCGTATGCGCCGCAGCCCGCCGCGAATTCGGCGGATGATGAAATCGTCCGGCTGGTGCACGCCGACGCCCATCCCGAAAACATCTGCGTCGCAACCTCGGATCGCGCTCTGGCCGAACGTGTTCAGGCCGCGGGTGCGTCCACCTTTGCGGCGGAACGTCTGCGCAACCTCATCGATCCTCGCTGAGACCCACTCAGCAGGGATACTGTAATATTTACAGTTGCTTCCACTTGACCGGGCTGAACGGAGGATCGTCGCATGCAGAAGGCGCTGGCGCCGGATATTTCGACCTGGCCTGACGATAACCCCCAGCTCATCGGAAGCACCTGCGGTGACTGTGGCGCCACCGCGTTCCCGGTCCAGCCGCACTGCCCCAATTGCAGTGTCGGTGAGATGTCGCGGGTGCTGCTCCCCCGCCGCGGCACTCTGGTCGCCTGGACGACACAGGGCTTTCCGCCAGGGCCGCCCTATCGAGGCCCGACGGGCGAGGACTTCGTTCCGTTCGGGGTCGGGCTTGTCGAACTCGGTGACGTCATCCGCGTCGAGGGTCGGCTGACCGAGAACGACCCGGCCAAGCTCGAGTTCGGCATGCCAGTCGAGCTCACCATGATCCCCTTGACCACCGATGACGACGGCGACGAGATCGTCACGTTCGCGTTCAAACCCGTCTAGAGAGGATCCGCCCAATGAACGACGTAGCCATCATCGGAGTTGGCCTGCACCCGTTCGGGCGCTTCGAAGGCAAATCCGCAATGGAGATGGGTGTCGACGCGATCTTCGCAGCGGTTGCCGACGCTGGTGTGCAGTGGAGTGATGTGCAGTTCGCCACCGGCGGCAGCTGGACGGTGGCCAACCCCGACGCGATCGTCGGAATGGTTGGCCTGACCGGCATCCCGTTCACGAACGTCTTCAACGCATGCGCTACCGCGGCCAGCGCCGCGAAGGCATGCGCCGACGGAATCCGGTTGGGCGACTACGACATCGGCATCGCGATCGGCCTCGACAAGCACCCTCGCGGCGCCTTCACCGAGGATCCCGCACTCGTCGGCATGCCGAGCTGGTACGCCGAGAACGGCCAATACTTGACCACCCAGTTCTTCGGCATGAAGGCGAACCGCTACCTGCACGACCACGGCATCTCACAGGAGACCCTCGCCAAGGTCGCGGCGAAGAACTTCCGCAACGGGGCGCTGAACCCGAATGCGTTCCGGCGCAAGCCCATCAGCGAGGACGAGATCCTCAGCTCGACGATGCTGAACTACCCGCTGACGCAGTACATGTTCTGCGCGCCCGATGAAGGCGCCGCCGCAGTCGTCATGTGCCGCGCCGACGTCGCGCACCGCTACACCTCCAAGCCGGTGTATCTGAGGGCCGTCGAGGTGCGCACCCGACGCTACGGCGCCTATGAGGTCAATACGACGTTCGCTCCTGTCACCGAAGACGTGGCGCCGACGGTGTATGCCGCCAGGGCGGCGTTCGAAAAGGCCGGTGTCGCACCGGAGGACGTTGACGTGATCCAGTTGCAGGACACCGACGCAGGGGCCGAGATCATCCACATGGCCGAATGTGGCTTCTGCGCCGACGGCGAGCAGGAGAAGCTGCTGGCCGACGGGGCAACCGAAATCCACGGCGCCATGCCGGTCAACACCGACGGCGGGCTGATCGCCAATGGTGAGCCGATCGGCGCGTCGGGTCTGCGTCAGATCCATGAGCTGGTGCGCCAGCTGCGCGGCGAGGCGGGCGATCGCCAGGTGCCCGGCGAGCCGAAGGTCGGCTTCGCGCAGCTTTACGGTGCACCAGGCACCGCAGCGGCGACCGTCGTGTCGCTATGACCCAATTCATCCCGCCACTAGGCATGGTCAGCTGGGGCTGCGCGCAAAGATGACGGCTCCTGGGACGTCGTCGTCTGGCCTCAGAACCAGTTCGGCCTCGATCGTGAAGCCCGCGTCACGAAGCCATCCCGCGACCCTGCTCGGCGGCCGGTGGTAACTGTCGACATTGATCGAGCGACCCGTGTAACCCTCTGACGTGTGTTGTGTTTCGTCGCCGACATGAAATCCGACCAGCAGCGGACACCCTGGCCGCAACACTCGGCAGAACTGCTCGAAAACACCGGGCACGGCGTCGTCGGGCACGTGGATCACCGACCAGAACGCGAGTACGCCCGCAACGGAGTTGTCCGCCAAGGCGAGGTCGGTCATCGTCCCGACCTCGAAGCGTAGGTCGGGATAGTCCCGCCGCGCGATCGCGATCATCTCGGGTGACAGGTCAATGCCGAAAGCATCCACTCCGGCATCATGGAGGTAGCGAGTGACGTACCCCGGCCCACAGCCGACATCGGCGACTGGTCCACCTCCGACGTCGCGCACCAACTCAGCGAACATCGCCAAACTCAGCCGCAGATAAGGCTTCTCGCCAAGCAACCCACGTACCTTCTCGGCGTATCCGGTGGCGTCGGTGTCGTATGAGGAGCGGGTTTCGGACAGCCAGGTGTCACCCATGGACGACATGGTAGCCAGTCCGGCGGCCGCGGTGACCTTCTTGCGTCGAGCGCTAGGAGGCCTTCTTCTGCGCTGGGGGCGCGTACGCCGGCTTGCCAAGCCCGAGCACGTACTGGGCGATCATGTTGCGGAACACCTCGAGCGTGCCGCCGTAGATGCCGACCAATGGGGCAAACCGGTAGACGTATTCCGCGGCGCCGTCGTCGGCCGCGCCGTCCGTGCCGACCGGCAGCGACGCTGCCGTGCCGAGGAGGTCCATCAGGTCCGGCGAGATATCGCGCATCGTCTGTGCCAACGCCACTCGTCCGAAGATTGTCGTGGCGCTCAGCGCGGCCTCCATCCTGGCGACACTGCGGCCGAGCCGATATGCCACCGCGCCGTCGTCAATTAGCCTGCGCCCGTTGGGGTCCGGCTGGGCTACCTTCGCCGCGGCCTTGTCGACGGCGTCGGCCATGAACCCGGCCTGATGCATCATGATCGACACGTCCTGCAGCCCGTCCGGGGCGACATCGACGGCGCCGTGCTCGACGTTCAGCGGTTCTCGCACCACGGTCCAGCCGTTGTTCACCTCACCCAGGCGGTACTTGTCGTCGACGCGGACATCGCTGTAATAGACGATGTTGGTGCGGTCGCCGTCGACGGTGCGGATGCCCTGGATCTCGATGCCTGGTGAATCCAGCGGAACCAGGAACATGGTGAGGCTCTTGTGTTTTGGGGCTTCGGGATCGGTGTTGGTGATCAAGAAGACATACTGGCAGTTGTGCGCGCCGGTGGTGAACATCTTCGAACCATTGATGAGCCAGCTCGACCCATCCCGCACCGCGCGGGTCTTGCAGGTCGCGACGTCGGAGCCGCCTTCGGGCTCGGTGTAACCAAGGCACAACCGAATGTGTCCGCTGAACACGCCTGGCATCACCTCGGCCTTCAGCTCGGGTGAGCCGAACTTCTCCACCGACCGCGCGATCATCGCAGTGGTGCCGGAGGTTACCCACGGCACGTGTGCCCGGCGCTTCTCCAGTTCCCAGATCCGCCGGCGAACACGGTCGAAGCCGCCCTCGGCTTCGGACTTCCATTCTTTCGCCAGATACCCGGCGGCTCCCAGCGCGAGGTGCACGTCTTCGTCGAAGTTGTCGCCGGTCTCACGGTCGCGGCGGATGACGTCGTCGGTCACATGTGTGCGCAGGAAGTCACGCGCCTCCTGGACGAACGCCTGATCGTCCTCGGCCAGCTCAACCCGTGAGAAATCCACTTATTCGCCCTTTCCTGAACCGCTTTCGCGGGCCGCGACGAGCTCCGCGATGTACTTCGCACTCGCTCCGGGATCGCCCCCTGCCAAGGCCCAGCCACGCGCGCGAAGAAGATAGGCCGATGCCGCCGCCTCAGCTGAAACCCCAAGGCCGCCTTGCACGTGCACACACATCGTCGCGGCCTTGGAGGCTTCCTCGGCCATGAACACGAATGCCGACGGCGCGAGCTCCGGTCGCTCGTCGGGCTCGTTGTCCAGGAACCACGCTGCGCGACGGGCGAGATTGCGGCCGCCCTGCACGGTGATCGCAATGTTGGCCAGCGGATGCGAGATGCCCTGCAGCGTCGAGATCGGCACGCCGAGCGTGTATCTGTTCTTCGCGAATTCCGCGGCGATCGTGAGCGTCTCCTCGACCAGACCCACCAGCGCCGCAGCGGTGAGCACCCGCCATTCGTCCAGCGCGCGTTGGTATTCCGCCAGCGCCTCGGCACCACTGGCCAGCACTGTACGGCTGTCGGCGGCAGCTGGGTCGACCCACGCCATGGGCAGCCGGCCGATGTTGTCCACCTTGGCGGGACGGGTGCCGAACTTCAGCCGCACGATGTCTTGGCCGTCGCGCACGACGATCTGGTCGGCGATCGAACCCGTCGGGATCAGCCGTACACCGGTCACATTGTCGTGCTGCGGGTCGAACGAAGCCAACTGCTTGCCGTTGACGACGTCGGGCTCCAGCGCCCCCAGACGTGCGAGCAGCCGGGCCGCACAGACATGATCGATCCACGGCACAGGCGCCAGCGAGCGCCCGACTTCTTCTGCCACCAGGGTCAGGTCGACGAGCGTCGCCCCGTCTCCGCCGACGGATTCCGGCAACGCCATCGTCGTCGCCCCCATGGCGCACAGGCGTTCCCACAGGCTCTTGTCGAACCCGGACTCCTCTGCGGCCCGCACCGTTTCGATCGAACAGTGGGTCTTGAAAAAGTCCTTGTACGCAGCCTGCAGGGCTTGATGGTCCTCGGTGAGGCTGTAGTCGATTCTGCGCAGTTCGTAACGATCCATCAGTTCTCCTGTTTGGCGCCGAAGAAGAATTCGTTCGCGTTGTTGAAGAGGTAGTTGTCGAGTACGTCGGCAGGCAATTCCAGCGCGAGCGCCTCGGGCACGACACGGCGCATTTTGAGCACCGGCCAGTCCGAGGCGTACATCACCTTGTTGGATCCTCGAGTCCGCATGTAATGCAAGAGGCTGTCGGGCAGCCGCTTTGGTGACCACGCCGACGTCATCAGCCGCAGGTTCTGGTACTTGATCATCAACCGGATGGCGACGTCCCACCACGGGTCGGCCCCGTGGATCATGCACAGCTTGAGTTCGGGGAACCGTACGCACACCCGATCGAGATGAATCGGGTTCTGGACTTCACCCGGTATCGGCGGCCCCGGGATGCCGGTGTTGATGCACAGCGGCAGTTCGAGCTCCGCGCACTTGGTGTAGAGCGGGTAGTACACGGCGTCGCTGGGTGGATATTGGCCGTCGCCCCAGAAGCTCGGCCCCACAACGGTATACGCCACTGGCAGATCCGAGGCGACGGCGGCGAGCTCCCTCAGTGCCGGTATCGGCCGCAGCAGATTGACCCCGCCCATCGCCAGCGCGAACCGGTCCGGCTTCGCCTCGACGAACTTACGCGCGGTCACCGACGGCTTGGCGACACTGTCCATCAGAATCGCTTTCGCGACGCCCTGCTCGTCCATCTCGTCCAGCAACTCGGCCAGGTCGACCGGCGCGAACATCGACTCCGGTCCCTTGAAGTAGTCGTCGCGCACCTTGAGCATCCAGGTGGGTTGCTTCTCGGTCTCGCCGAAGTGCACGTTGACCAGTCCGTCTATCACTTGGGTTGTCATACCGAAGCCTTCTGTGTCGCAATGCCCTTCGCCCAGCGATAGTCCGCTTTTCCGTTGCCAAGCCGACGGACCTGCTCGACGAAGATGAACTCCTTGGGCGACTTGAACCGGGCCAGCCGCGACGCGCAGAGTTCCTGCAACGCTGCGCGATCCAGCTCGTCACGTAGCGCCACCAGAGCGACAACCTCCTGACCCCACCGTTCACTCGCCCGCCCGACCACCAGTGCGTCGGCGACGGACGGGTGCGCGCGCAACACCTCTTCGACCTCCTCGACGAACACCTTCTCCCCGCCGGTATTGATCACCAGCGAGTCGCGACCGAACAGCCGCATGGTGCCGTCGGCGGCAAGCGAGCCCCGGTCCCCGGAGATCACCACACGCTGGCCCTCGACGACCGGGAAAGTTTTCTGCGTGGCGGCGGCATCGTCGAAGTAGCCGAGCGGAATCCTGCCTGCGCGTGCCACATAACCGATCTCGTCTTCGCCGGGCTGCAGGAATCGGCTGTAGTCTTCCGACACCACCAGTGCACCCTCGCGCAATTCGAACGTGTCCTTCTCGTCGCCGCGCTGACTGCGCCCGAACCCGACGTTGCCGGTCTCCGACGAGCCGTAGCCATTGATCAGGGTGATCTGCGGGAGCAATTCCAGCAGCGCCCGCTGGTATTTCGGGTTCGTCGCCGCTCCCCCGGTGCCGATCGCGAACATCGATGACAGGTCGTAGGAACCGCGCCGCAACTCGTCCACCAACGGCCCGGCATACGCGTCACCGACCATCGTCATCATTCCCACCTTTTCGCGCTCAGCGGTCGCGAGCACGGCTGGAGGATCGAATTTCGCCTTGTCGTACAGGACGACAGGCAGGCCGTTGAGAAGGGCGGCGAACGCCGTCCACATGCCGGCCGCATGCATCAACGGGGACACGGCGAACCATGGCTGTCCGCCGTGGCGCACCTTGTCGTGTATGTCGCCGGCGGACTCGTGATCGGCGCCGTTCATGGACACGACGTAGCTGTCGCTCTGCCGCCACATCACCCCCTTGGGCCGCCCGGTGGTGCCGCCGGTGCACACCATGAGCAGATCATCGGGACACGGGGTGATCGGATGGTCGGTATCCCCTTGCGCCAGGGCGTCTTCCAGCGTGATGGCGCCGGACAGCTCCGCAACGTCGCTACCGTCGTCCACCGAAATCAGGAGGTCGGCCGAGGCGGGCGACAACACTTCGGCGAACTTCGGCCCCAACGACCGGTGGTAGATGACCGCCCGCGGTCGCAGGTACTCCAACAGCTCGGCGACCTCGCGCGGCGTGTAGTTGTAGTTGACGTTCGCCGGAACGGTGCGCGCCTTCAGGCAACCGATCACCATGTCGGGATAGAGGTCGTTGTGCATGATCAGTGCGACGCGATCCTGTCCGCATTCCCAGTTCTCGAGCTCGGCGCGCTCACGGTGGGCGCCGAACCCGTTATCTGCCAAAAAGTTTGCCAGCCTGCGGGTCCGGTCCGCCGATTCGCCGAACGTGCTGCGCCGCGCGCCGCAGACCGTCATCAGGCGGTCGGGAACCGTCTCCGCTATGGCGTCCAGAACCGCGCCGATGGTCCACTCGCTCATCGGAGGGCTATGCCGAAACCTTGGCGCCGAGTAGGTCCAATGCGTTGTCCCGCATGACTTTCCGGGTGTCCTCGGCGCTGAACTCGGGGAACTGCGGGATGTCGGCGGTGAACGACATCGGATCCGCCAACCCCTCGCCGTGTGGCCAGTCCGAGCCGAACAGGATCTTGTCGACGCCGATGGTTTCAGCGAGCAGCTTCACGTCGTCCTCGTAATACGGTGCGATCCAGACGTTGTTGCGCAGCTGCTCGACCGGGTCCTCCTTGAAGTGGTAGGGCGCGGTGTTCGCCGCCTTCTTCAGCCGCTTGATCAAGCGGTAGACGAAGTAGGACCCGTTCTCGATGCTGGCCACCTTCAGCGTCGGGTGCCGAGTGAACACCTGGTGCACGATCATCGAGGCCATCGTGTCGTGGATGGCGCGGTCGTCGAGCAGTACCTGGTCGAGCGGGTCCTTCTTGCCGAATCCCTCGAAGGTTGACTTTCCGCCCCACAGCGCCGCGATTGCCAGATAGCCGCTGTCGGAAAGATGGAATCCCACCGGAATCCCTGCTTCCGCCAGCCGTGCCCAGACCGGGTCGTGCAGTGGATCACCCAACGACCGCGGCTTGACCACGCCGGGCACAGGTGCCGGCCGCACCAGCACCATCTTGGCGCCACGGCCGATCACGAACTCGACTTCCGCAACGGCCTTTTCCGGATCTGCCAGCGAGATGATCGGTGCGGCGATGATCCGGCGATCCGGACGGTCGAAACCCCAGTCCTCGTCGAGCCAGAGGTTGAACGCGTGCACCGTGGCCATCGTCGCCTCGATGTCGTGCTTGAGAGCTTCTTCGACGCCGCACGCGAATGTCGGAAGCATGAACACGGTTTCGAGGTTCTGCTTGTCCAGAATCTTCACCCGGGCATCGCGGTTCTGGTATTCGGGATGATCGGCCAACCGGTCGACCTTCATCAGCGACGCGGGATCGACGCCTTCGGGGATCTCGCCGCGAAACAACAGGTCGAGGCAACCCGGTTCGATGATCGGATCGAAGGTCGGATTCGGGATGAAGTGATTGACCTTCTCGGCCATCACCGCCAAGGTGCGCTTGCCGTCCTGAACCATCTGCACGCCGCGGCGCTTGAACTCCTTGGGCAGGTGCCGCGTACAGGAATCCACCGTCTCGTAGTAGTGGTTGTCGACATCGATGGCCCGGTAGTCCAGTGTCATGTCTCCTCCTTGAGCGGCGGGAAGTTGGGTGGGCGCTTCTCGAAGAAGCTCGTGATGCCCTCGATGAAGTCGGGTCGAAGCATCGACTCGTGCATCAGCTTCTCGGCCACCGCGCTCGCCTCGAAAACATCGCGCATGGTGTCTGCGTACACCTGTTGCTTGATTACGGCTAGAGAACTGGGCGCACAGTTGGCCGCGATGTCCTCGGCGTAGCCGATGGCCCGCGGCAGCAGCTGGTCGGGGGCGACGACGTCGTTGACCAGTCCGAGTTCCGCCGCCTCGTCGGCGAGCAAGACGCGACCGCTCAGCAGCAGATCCATGGCCACGCCCCAGCCGACGACGCGCGGAAGGATCCACGAGATGCCGTACTCGGCGATCAGGCCGCGCCGGGCGAACGACGTCGTGAACTTGGCGCCCTCGGCGGCGAAGCGGACATCGCACACGAGCGCCATGGTCAGCCCCATGCCGGCACACGCGCCGTTGATCGCGGCGATGACGGGCTTGCGCATGGTCATCACGTGGTGCGGATGGTGCGAGCCGACCAGCTTGGTGACATCGGTGTCGCCTGCGCTGTCGATGGTGGCGTTGCCGATCGTGTTCAGGTTGCCCATATCGGCGCCAGCGCAGAAGGCGCGGCCGCTGCCGGTCACCACAATGGCCCGCACGCCGGGGTCGGCCTCCGCTTCGTCGAGGCGTTCGTAGAACGCGGAGGCGAGGCCTCCGCCCCAGCCATTCATCCGCTCAGGCCGATTCAGGGTCAACACCGCGACACCGGTATCGCGAACCTCGTACAGGACCGGATCGGTGTCGCTGGCCGCACTCACCCGGCGAACCTCCTCAGTAGCGGCTTCGAGCTCGGTGTATCCCCATACTGTACACCTATCGGTAGCGCCTTCCGCACCGGGTTGCGCGCCCTCGAAGCGGGACGGGCCTGCGTCGAGACCACCTCCAGAAGGCCTTCGCTTTGTTAAGCTCGCGCTGCCGCTCCTGTTCTGGGGCGCAGTCGAATGTCGGGCTTTCGCCTGACGGTCGTTTCCCTTCATTCTGCCGCGACGAGATGCGGCATCGGGCGCCGGCAGCAGCTCTGCAGGAATCGACATCATCTGGCCAATCATTTTCGGCCGCAACACAACTCGCTAGAAGGAGACAATCGATGAACCCTCCTGCCCGGATCACCGTTGGGCCCGAGCGGGCGCTGCTGGAAAACATGCTGGACTACAACCGGGCTGCACTGATCGAGACCGTGCGGGGACTCTCGGAGGCAGAGGCGCGCCGTCGTCTCGTTGCTTCGGCGACCACGCCGATAGGCTTGATCAAACACGCCGCCGCCGCTGAACGGATTTGGTTCCAGCACTACCTGTTTGGACTGCCCGAAGCCGAGTGCGACGGTTACGCACGGCGGGGCGAGGGCAGTTTCGCGGTGTCCGACGACGAGACGCTCAGCGACGTGATCGCAGAGTTCCAACGCGCCAGTGGCAGATCCCGAAGCATTGCCGCGCAGTACGACCTCGATCACACTGTGCAACATCCCCGCGCCGGCACCGTGAGCCTGCGGTTCATCTACCTGCTCGGGATCGAGGACTTCGCACGTCACGCCGGCCACGCCGACATCCTCGTCGAGCAGATCAACCACCCGACAGAGCCGTGAAAGCGCCGAGACGCCGCCACCTCTATTCGGCAATCAATCCGAAGCGCTGATACGCCGTACGGATCTGCGCTCTGCCCTCTTCGGGCAACACCGCCTGCGGCGGCCTCGAGTGCGGATAGTCACCGATGGGCAGGCCAAGCACAGACGCGGCGTACTTGAAGGCGCCGCCCCAGTGCGTGAAGTAGTCGGGCCGCCCGGGATAGCAGGTGAACCATGAGCGCATATCGACCCCGAACTGGTCGAGCCCGGACTTCTCTGCGAAGTCCATCGCCTCCACCAACCTGTCGTTCCACACCAGCTGCCAGTACTCGGAAAGGATTGGCTGTCGCGGGGTTTCGTACAAATAGCCGGCCGTGCCCAGCTGAGCTGGACCGACGATGCCTGCGCGCAGCCAGCCGGCGCGATAGACGGTCGTATCGCATTCCCAGATGACCAGATCGGGTGCGAATTCGTGCAGCATCCGGCTGGCGGCAGGCCGGAAGGCTCCTTCCTTGGTGGCGCAGACGGCTGGAATCTCGTCGTAAATCCGTGCGCTTTCAGCGGGAGACAACACGTACCCCGATGACGGCGAATTGAACATGCCCAGGGCGATGTCGGTGCGCTCGGCGACGTAGCGGAAGAAGTTCAGCACACCTTCGCCTCCGTGCGCCTCCATCATCGGCGTCTGGATGTAGACGATGTCCGCTCCGGCTTGCTGGGCGTGCAGCGTCAGCTCCAAACAGTCCTTGGCCGACATGGCTGCCGTGCAGGCCTGCACGACGACATCTGGATCGGCCGCGCGTCCCTCGTCAATCGCGACCTCCAGCAAGCGCTTTCGCTCGCCGAGGGTAAGCGACCAGAATTCGGCGATGCCGCTGGTGCACCACAACATCGGGTGGCGAAGCTCGCCGACGCAGTAGCGCACCAGCGCCCGGTAGGCGTCCCAGTCGATGTCGTCGCCGTCGGTACCGCTGAACGGTGTGTAGAGGCTGTTGCCGATTCCGCGCAGCGCGGCGTGTGCCCATACGCGAGCATCCTTGGCAGTCGCCATAATTCACTCCCTAGGTGAAGTCGCTACCGCCGTCGACGTTGATGTTGGCGCCGGTCATGTACGAGTTGCGCTTCGAGGCGAGAAACGCGACGACGGGCCCGATCTCCTCGGGCTGGCCGGCGCGCGGCAGGTGCGCCGGATGCCCGAAGTGCTCGTCGATGGCGGCCATCAGCGCATAGGGATCGGCGCCGTCGACGCCAACCGACTCGGCCCAGCCGCGCAAGGCTTCTGACGCGATGCTGCCCGGGGAGACGACGTTGACCATGATCTCGTCCTTCGCCAGCAGCAGCGACAAGTTCTTCGAGGCGCTCGTCAGTGCCGCCTTGGCGGCCGTGTACGCGGGCAGGATGACGGTCTGCCGTTGGGTTGAGTGTGCGGAGAAGTTGACGATCCTGGCCCACTGCGCTTTTCGCAGCAGCGGCAGCGCGGATCGCACGCAGCGCACCATCCCCAGCACGCCGTCGTCGAACGCCGCCCGCCATTGCTCGTCGCTGAGATCTTCGAATGAGCCTATCGACCCGGGGCCGACCGCATTGATCAGCGCATTGAGCTCGCCGTCCCAGCGCACGCTCAGCTCGTCGAAGACACCCTGTACTTGATCCGCGTCAGTGGTGTCGGCGACCAGTCCCACCGCGTCCGGACTTCCGCGCTCGGTCAGTTCTTTCGCCGCTCGCTCGATGACATCCTTCGTCCGGCCGACAACGGCCACCCGCGCGCCGTCCTCGGCAAGGCAGCGTGCCGCCGCGAAGCCCATCCCGCGACCGCCGCCGACGACGACGGCCGTCGCGTCCCTGAGCCCGAGATCCACGGTGCTACTCCTAGGAGCCGGTCCAGTTGGGAGCGCGCTTTTCGGCGAACGCGATCGCGCCCTCCTTCGCGTCGTTGGACGTGAAGATCGGAATGATGTGTTCGAGTTGCTTCTTCCACATCTCCTCTTCACTCCAGTCCGCGGACTTGGTCATGATCTCCTTGGTGGTGGCAATTGCCAGCGGCCCGTTGGCCGTAATGCGCTCGGCGAGTTCGATCGCCCCGTCCAGCGCCTTTCCCGGTTCGGTGAGCACGTTGACGAAACCCCATGCCTCACCCTGTTCGGCGGTGAAGCTCTCACCGGTCAGCGCGAGTTCGAGCGCCTTTTGGTAGGGGATGCGTTTTTGCAGCCGCAGCAGTCCACCGCCTGCGGCCACCAGGCCACGCTTGACCTCGGGGATGCCGAATTTCGCGCTGCGCGACGCGACCACCAGGTCGGTGGCCAGCACGACCTCGGTACCGCCTGCCAGTGCGTAACCCTCGACGGCGGAGATCAGCGGCTTGCGCGGCGGCCGTTCGGTGAAGCCGATGCCACGGCCGGGGATGGCGACGACCTCCCCGGCGGCGAAGGCCTTCAGATCCATGCCCGCGCAGAAGTTGCCGCCGGCACCGGTGATCAACGCGACGGAAAGGTCCTTGCTCTCGTCGAGTTCGTCGACGGCGTCGGCCAGCCCTTGGCTCACCGCGAGGTTCACCGCGTTGCGCGCGTCCGGCCGATTGATGGTGATGACAAGCACCCGCCCGCGGCGCTCGGTGAGAATTTCGTCCGACACTCTTGGCCCCTTCACCTTTCGCACGTTTTGCTAGAAACGCTTACTATAGGTCTTACAGTAGAAGAATGAGAATGTGAAGACGCCGTCGCACAGATGGCTACCGGTAAGGTTGACGGCAACGGCCGATTCGCGACACGCATGCAAAGACGCAGTTCAGAGGTGTGGCTGCCGGTAAATTCGAGTCCACCAACACTTGATGGAGGTGCCCTTCGTGGCCAAGCAGGCAACCGCTGAGAAGCGTCAGCGACGCGAGCGCGGGTCCATCAATCCCGACGACATCATCAAGGGTGCCTTCGAGCTCGCCGAAGAAGTTGGGATCGACAACCTGAGCATGCCGTTGCTCGGCAAGCACCTCGGCGTCGGTGTCACGAGTATCTACTGGTACTTCCGCAAAAAGGACGATCTGCTCAACGCGATGACCGATCGCGCCTTGCGGCAGTACGTGTTCGCGACCCCCTACGTCGAGGCCAAGGACTGGCGCGAGACGTTGCGCAACCACGCGCGCGTGATGCGAAAAGCCTTCATGGGCAACCCGATTCTGTGTGACCTGATCCTCATTCGGTCGGCCCTTTCCCCGCGGGCGGCCAAGCTCGGCGTACAAGAGGTGGAGAAGGCGATCGCCAGCCTGGTCGAGGCGGGGCTATCGCCCGAGGACGCGTTCGACACGTACTCCGCGGTGTCGGTGCATGTGCGCGGGTCCGTGGTGCTGCAGCGGCTGCGGGAGAAGAACCGGGCGGCCGACGAGGGCCCGAGCGACATCGAAGAGACGATGACGATCGATCCCGAAACCACACCCCTGCTGGCGCAGGTGACGGCGAAGGGACATCACATCGGCGCGGCCGACGACCAGAACTTCGAGTTCGGCCTCGAGTGCATCCTCGACCATGCCAGCCGTCTCATCGAGGGGGGCGGCAAGCGGCCGGCCAAGGCCGCGAAGACGACCGGGCCCCGCACGCGGAGCAAGGCCGCGGCCGCACGGTAGGCAGAGCCCTGGGCAGGACGTCGTTTTGCCCACCTCGAAGCGACACTGTCGCTCCCCGCGACAAAGTCGCCCAGAGCCGAGCATTCCGATAGTTGGCCCCTGAGCCGATCCGACCGTTCCGGCCCGGTTAAACGGCCACGGGAGCCCAGGGACCATGTCGTTTCTGCCCACCTCGGAGCGACACTGTCGCTCCCAGCGACAAAGTCGCCCAGAGCCGGGCATTCCGATCGTCGGTCCTGAAAGGTCGAACCCTGCGACTCGCTGGTGGTTTCGGCCTGTCCTAGACCTCGATGACGACGGCGCCGCCCTGGCCACCGCCAGCGCACATCGCCGCGACGCCGATGCCGCCGCCACGCCGCTGCAGCTCGTAAACCAGCGTCGTGACCATCCGCGCGCCCGATGCGGCGATGGGATGCCCAAGGCTGCAACCGCTTCCGGAGAAGTTGACGAGCTCCTCGTCGAGCCCGTACTCGCGGCACGCCGCGATCGGCACCGACGCGAACGCTTCGTTGATCTCCCACAGCGCCACATCAGAGGGCTTCAGGCCAGCACGTTGCAATACCTTGCCGATCACCTTCACGGCACCCAGTCCGCAATCGCGCGGCGCGACACCCGCTGCGGCCCAAGCTTTTACGGTCGCCAGCTTGGTCAGCTTCTCGGCGTCGGCGTAGTCAGCGTCAACGAGTGCAACAGCAGCCGCAGCGTCGTTGGTGCCGCTGCTGTTGCCCGCGGTGATCGAGAATCCTTCGATCTCCGGATGCAGGACCTTCAACCCCGCCAGCTTCTCGACGGTGGTGTCGCGCCGCGGGTGCTCGTCGACGCTGAAGTCGACCACCGAACCGTCGAACTGCTGCACCTTCAGCGGGATGATCTCGTCGACGAACTTGCCCGCGTCGATGGCCGCGATCGCCCGCTGATGCGACCGGGCCGCCCAGGCGTCCATCTCTTCACGCGTGATGCCGACGGCCTGCGCCGTGTTCCAGCCGACGGTGATCGACATGTCCTTGCACGGAGCATCCGGCGTCTCGGGATGCGTAGGCGGCATCCACCGCTCCTCGAACTTCAGCTCAGGCCCAGGGATGCGCTGGTTCATCAGCGGCGTCATCGACAGCGACTGCACCCCGCCGGCGATGAGCGCACGCTCCATGCCGGAGCCGATCTGTGCGGCCGCGTTGCCGATCGCGGTGAGACTGCCCGCGCAGTGCCGGTTCACCGACTGGCCGGGGATGTCCTCCATGCCGGTCGCTGCCGCCGCGTAGCGCGCGAGATCGCCGCCGCCGTAATGCGATTCGGCGAAGATGATGTCATCAAACGCGCTCGGGTCGACGCCGGAGCGGCGGACCACCTCCGGCAGCACTGTCGTGATCAACGTCTCGGGGGGCGTGTTGACCAGCGTCCCTTTGAACGAGCGGCCGATGGCCGTCCTGGCGGCACTGACGATCACAGGTGTTGGCATGTTTCGACCTCGGCTTTCGGCGTTACGACTTTACAAAAGTAGCAGATACTGTATCGCTGCCAGTACGTGACCGGCGTCACTCCGGCTCGGGTACGTAGAAGTGCTCGTCACGCAGCCGGAACGCCTCCTTGGTCCCGTGTTGCGCCCGCGTCTTGACGAAGTTGAACTCCCCCGGCGCGAACTGCAGGTTCGTCCCGAACGCGTGGAACAGATAGCTGGCGACTTCCTCGCCCTGATACGCCTGACTCTGCTCGACGAGCCGGAAGGCCTCCTTCGCGATCACGACGCCGTCGGCAGGCATCTTCGCTGCCTTCTCCGCCCAATATCTCGCCCTGGCCTGCACAGCGGCGGGATCGCACGTCTCGGTGAAGACGCCCAAGTGCTCGACCGCCCCCGCCTCGATGATGTCGCCGGTCAACAACAGGCGCCGGGCCAGCACCGGCCCGAGCCGGTGGAAGAACATGTGCAAACTGCCCAGTGCCGGTCCGAGAAACCGGGTGGCGGGCATACCGATCTTGGTGTCGCGACCGATCACCGAGATGTCGGTCATCAACGCGATCTCGAAGCCGCCGCCCAGCGCGTATCCGCTGATCTCCCCCACTGTGACCTTCGGGAAGCCCATCAGGTTGTGGTAGAAGCCGAACGACTTGCGGTCCACGGTCAGACGGCGCCGTTGACTGGGACGACTCTTCGCCTGCGGCTTATCGCCATACCAGCCGTACGCATTGTTCATGTCTGCGCCTGTGCTGAACACCCCGTCCGCGCCTCGCAATAACACGACGGTGATGTCGTCGTCTTCGGCGACTCGGTCCAGGTGGCGCGCGACGGTATCGCGCATCGCCGCGTCATACGAGTTGCGCTGGGCGGGATTGTTCAGCGTTATGGTTGCGATTCGCTTCTCGGCGTCCACGTCGAAGAGCACGCGATCGTCTGTCATCTGCCGGGCTCCTGATGGTTGCCGTTCGAAATCAATTTGGCCTCAATGGTTTTGTCACTGCCGACCGCGAGTGTGTTGCGCCTGGCAACCGCAAGGTGGTCCTGTGCGAGCCGCACCGCCCTCGCCGAGTCGCCGTCACGGATCGCGGCAAGCAACCGTTGGTGATCACGCAACGCCGCGCGCATTGTCTTGCGGGACATCGGATCGGCAGGGTTGTTGTCGTCGCTCCACACCGACGACTCGTGTGCCGACCAGATCAGTTCCAGCGAGCCGATCAGCAGGATCATCGGCTCGTTGCCACAGCGGGAGACGATCGCTTCATGAAATCGCCTCGCGTTAGGCACGTATCGGGACAGATCGTCGAATTGCTCTGTCTGCAGATCGATTTCGGCCTCGAGGTACGGCAGCACCTCGGTCGACCGGTCTTCCCGGGCGGCGCACATGCCTGCACATATCGGCTCCAGGTGCAGCAGCGCGCCGCTGACATCCGCGGGTGTCGAGGCCCGCGACTGCAACACCATGCTGATCATGTGCGCGGTCCGCTCGGCCGACGGCTGATGAACCACTGCCCCACCCACGTTCCCGCGTCGAACCGAGATCAGCCCGTCGGTTTCCAGGATGTGGATCGCCTCACGCAGCGCCGGTGGACTCACGCCGAATTCGGAGAACAAGCTCTCCTGCGACGGCAGCACATCGCCTTCCTTGAGGCGCCCGGACAGGATGTCCTCCCGCAACTGCGAGGCCACGATCTCTGCCACGCGGGGCTGACGAATCCGTTGAACCACCATTAGAACTTGGCCCGCCGCTTACCGAACTGGAAGCCGCTCAGCTTGTCCGGCGAGTTCACCGCTGTCTTGAGCTCACCGATGCAGAGCACCTCGTCGCCTAGGAGCAGTCGCGCCGTCGAGGTCACCCGGCCCTCTTCTTCGAGCCGCTCGATGTCGAAGCGCAGTTCGGTGAGGACCGGTGTTGGGCGGCGGAACGTCACCGTGAGTGAGCGGGTCTTGCCGGTCCGGGCGGCTGCGCAACTCTGATGCTGAGTGATGCAGTCGAAGAATACGGCCAGGAAGCCTCCGTTCACCAGCCCCGGTGGCCCTTCGTATACCACCGGGAATGTGACACGCCCAGAAGCGGTTTCGTCGTCGAGATGATCGAAGGCGTACTCGGGGAAGCACGGGTTGTACGCCCCCACGTCGAAGGCATGATCCAGATAGATGCGCTTCTCCTCGCCGCCATCGCCGATGCGGGGCATGGGATCGGGAGGCACCGCGGGCGCCAACTCTCGCTCCCAGTCCGCGAACTGCGCAAGCATGGCGTCCACGGTCGGATGCTCGTGCTCCAAGGACAGCAGTAGCCCGGTCAGCCGCCGCAGCGCACCCGCGGCCGCGACCGTCTGCGCCAGCGGTTGCTCGCCGTACCGAGGAATGCCTTCCGTCATGCGCCCTTTCCTTGCTAACTTGTACAGGATAGCAATACTGTATGGCTAACCGTATAGCTAAGGACAGGCGGATTCAACGGTGAGCGACGACGGCTCGGTGACGACATCGCGGGACGGCGATGTCCTGCGGCTCACGCTCGATCGCCCGTCCAGGCACAACGCGCTCAGCCATTCGATGATCGATGCCCTGGTCGCTATCCTGACCGACGCCGCGGCCGACGATTCGCTGCGCGCCATCCACCTCCGCGGGGCTGGAACCGATTTCTGCGCAGGCGCGGACTGGGTGGCGACCAACAGCTCCGGACAGCGCCCGCGCACAGGCGATCTCGTCCGGCGCATTCCGCACACCGCCAACCGCGTGATCGAACTCGTCCAAACAATCCAGCTGCCGGTGGTCTGCAGTGTGCGGGGCTGGGCCGTCGGCCTTGGCTGCAATCTGGCGCTGGCCGCCGATTTCACCGTCGCCGCCGACGACGCGGTGTTCTGGGAACCCTTCGTCGGGCGCGGGTTCTCCCCGGATTCGGGTTCGACGTGGCTGCTGCCGCGGCTCATCGGCGTGGCCCGGGCCAAAGAGATGCTGCTGCTCGGCGAGAAGGTCAGCGCGAGCGACGCCGCAGAGTGGGGCCTAGTGCACCGGTGCGTCAGCGCCTCCGAGCTCGAAGCCGTCGCGGAAGAATTAATGAGCCGGCTGGCGTCGGGACCTACCGTCGCTATCGGGCTTGCCAAGCAGGCAATCAACTACGGCCAGCACGCGACACTGCAGCAAGCCATGACCCAAGAGCTGTTCAACTTGGAGTTATCCTGTCGGACAACCGATTTCAAAGAAGGTCTGGCGGCATTCCGCGAGAAACGCACACCGAGGTTCGGCGGAAGGTGACCGGATGAAATTCATCACGTACGAAGTCGACGCGCATACGGCGACGATCACGCTGAACCGGCCCGACGCGCTCAATGCGCTCAGTCCGGCCATGATCGCCGAATTGCGCGCCGCGTACGATGAGGCCGAAAATGACGACAACGTCTGGACGCTCATCGTCACGGGTACCGGCCGGGCGTTCTGCACTGGGGCCGATGTCGGCGAGATCCCGGAAGACGGCCGGGTGATCTACGAGCGCCCGTACCTGTCCACCTATGACCAGTGGGAAGCACCCCAGGAGGGCACGCCACCGTTTCGTCGGATGGCCAAGCCCGTCCTGACCGCCGTCAACGGATTGTGTTGTGGGGCAGGGCTGGACTGGATCACCACCGGGGACATCGCGATCGCATCCGACAAGGCGAGTTTCTTCGACCCACATGTCAGCATCGGCTTGGTGGCTGGTCGCGAAATGGTACGGCTCGCCCGTGTCCTGCCCCGCAACATCGCGTTGCGGATGGCGCTGATGGGCAAGCACGAGCGAATGAGTGCACAGCGCGCCTACGAGCTCGGCATGATCAGCGAGGTCGTCGAGCACGACAAGCTGCTCGAACGTGCTCATGAGATCGCCGATGTCGTGAATTCGAACGCGCCGCTGGCCGTGCGCGGCACGCGACTGGCCATCCACAAGACGCTCGACCTGCCGCTGCACGAGGCCGAGATCCTCGCCGAAACCTTCCGCGAGCGCGTGGTTCGCACCGAGGATGCACTCGAAGGACCCAAGGCGTTCATGGAGAAACGCGCGCCGAATTGGCAGTGCCGGTGACGGCGTTCGAGACGATCCTCCTCGACGTGAACGCCACCACCCACGTCGCGACCATCACGCTGAACCGGCCGGATTCGCTAAACGCGTTCAATCGGACCATGTGCGAGGAGATGGCCGAGGCGTGGCGCCTCGTCAAGCTCGACGAAGCGGTACACGCTGTGGTACTTCGAGCGGCGGGCGACCGCGCGTTCAGCGCCGGCCTGGACATCAAAACCTCCTACGGCCAACCGGACAACGTGTGGAACCACGAGGATCCCGGCGAAGCGCTCAGCCCGAAATGGCAGAAGATGTGGAAGCCCGTCGTGTGTGCCGTTCACGGCATGTGCACGGCGGGTGCTTTCTATTTCGTCAACGAGTCCGATGTGGTGATCTGCTCAGAGGATGCGACGTTCTTCGACTCGCATGTCAGCGCCGGCCTGGTATGCGCCTTGGAACCGATCGGGTTGATGCGACGCGTCGGTCTTGGCGAGGCGTTGCGAATCGCGTTGATGGGCAACGACGAACGCGTCGGCGCCGAAACCGCACTACGTATCGGCCTGGTGTCCGAGGTCGTGTCCCGCGAAAGGCTCTGGGCTCGCGCCGACGAAATCGCGGCGGCGATCGCAGCCAAACCCCCGTCGGCCACCCAGGGCACAGTGAAGGCGATATGGGAGTCGCTGGACAAGCCGTATCGGGCTGCCCTGGAGCAGAATCTGATTTACACAAGGCTGGGCAATCCGCTCGGGCAGGCAGAACTGGCGGCCGGCGGCAAAGGTGCAGCGGCGAAACCGAGGGTCCGCTGATGCATCCGCTCACCGGACGTATCGCGGCCGTGCTGGCACTGCAGCCCGACGCCCGAGCGATCGAGTACAACGGCGACTGGTCGACATGGCAGCAGATCTCCGAACTGGCAACGCGTATCGCCGTCGTCGGCGATACCCAGGTCGGGATCTTGCTGCGCAACACCCCCGCCCATGTCGCGGCGCTGCTCGGTGTTCTGCTTGGTGGCGGCACTGTGGTGACCATCAATCCGTCGCGGGGCGAAGACCGTACGCGCAACGACATTGCCGCGCTTGACCTGCCGATCGTGATCGGCACACCTGACGACCTTGCGTCACTGGTTCCGGATGGCCCCGCAATGATACCGATCTCGGGCCTCGACGATCCGTCACAGATCGCATCCGTCGGAACCGCAGCCAGCCGCCCCGGCGTCGCGGTGCGGATGCTGACCAGCGGAACGACCGGGCCGCCCAAGCGAATCGACCTCACCTACGACATGCTGGCGCGCAGCGTGATCACGTCGCCGGCGCCGACCGAACTGCGGAAGGGCATCGCAATCGTCAATGCCCCGCTGGTGCACATCGGTGGAGTCTTCCGCGTGCTGCAGTGTGTCTGCGAGGCAAGGCCGTTCGCGCTACTCGACCGATTCGAACTGAACCAGTGGGCCGACGCGGTCCGCAGGCATCAACCGCGCGCGGTCTCGTTGGTGCCGGCCGCGCTGCGGATGGTGTTGCATTCGGATTTGACCCGCGAGGATCTGGCCGGCATCCGAGCGGTGACGTCAGGCACTGCGCCGCTGTCGGCCGCCGACGCCGATGCGTTCACCGCGAAGTTCGGCATTCCGGTCCTGACATCCTATGCCGCAACTGAATTCGGTGGCGGCGTCGCTGGCTGGACGCTGGCGGATTACCAGAAGTACTGGCAGGACAAGCGCGGCAGCGTGGGCAGGGCAACCCTCGGCGCACAAATGAGGGTCGTCGACGACGACGGCACCCCGCTCGGCCCCGACCAACCCGGCCTCCTGGAGGTCAAGCCGGGACAGCTTGGGCCGTCGGCAGATTGGCTGCGCACCACGGACCTGGCCCGCATCGACACGGACGGCTTCCTTTGGATACTCGGACGGGCCGATCAGGCCATCATTCGCGGCGGCTTCAAGGTGATGCCCGACGACGTCCGCGCCGCGCTGGAGAGCCATCCAGCCGTGGGCGGGGCCGCCGTCGTCGCCAGGCCCGACGACCGTCTCGGTGAGACTCCGGTCGCGATGGTGGAGTTGCGGCACGACGCATCGGTCGAAGGCGATGCGCTGATCGATTTCCTGCGGACGCGGTTGGCGCGCTATGAGATTCCTACCGAGATCGCGATCGTCGAGCAGATCCCCAGGACACCCTCCGGCAAGGCGGACCTCGGTGCGGTCCGGCAATTCTTCAGCCAGCCCGTCCAACATGCCAAGTGACTCGTTGACCGTCGGCGACGTGCTGCAGCGACAGTCGCGCGCCCGCGGCGAACACCCGCTATTGGTCTGCGATGCCGAGCGGCTCAGCTACGCGGAGGCGGATCGCCGCTCGGCGCGGTTGGCGCGTGGCCTGATCGCCCTCGGCGCGGGCAAGGGCACCCACGTCGGTCTGCTCTATCCCAATGGCGCGACCTGGATCGTCGGGATGCTGGCCGCCGCGCGCATCGGCGCGGTCGTCATCCCGTTTTCCACGTTCGCCACCGCCCCGGAGATCACGGCACAGTTGATGGACAGCGACACCGAAATCCTGCTTGCCGCTGCATCCTTCCGCGCTCACGACTACCGACAGCGACTCGCAGGCATCACGGCCCCGCTACTAAGACATGTCCTGATCGACGCCGAACCCCGCGACGTGGCCGAGTCGTGGCGACTGGAAGCGCTGGAACACGACGTCGATGATTCGGATCCGCTGGCCATCGTCTACACGTCGGGCTCGACGAGCGCGCCGAAGGGTGTGGTCCACACACACTTCTCGTTGCTTGCCCACCAGCAGGTGCTCAATGAGATCCGCGGGTTGACGGCAGAGGACAAGTTGTTCTGCAACTCGCCGTTCTTCTGGATCGGCGGGATCGCGTTCGCGGTGCTGGCCACCCTGCTCGCCGGTGCGACGCTGGTGTGCTCCAACGCGGTCGATGCAGGCGAAACGCTGGATCTGCTCGAGGCCGAAAAGCCAACGATGACCAATGGTTTCGTCGCGGGCATCGCAAATCTGGCCCGTCACCCCAGCCTGCCCGACCGCGACTTGTCGTCCATGCGGCGCGGAAACCTGTACCCGATCATGGCGCCCGACGTCCGCCCCGCAGACCCCGAGTTGCGACACACCATGCTGGGCATGACCGAAGCGGGCAGCGTCATCACGATCAGTGCGGACGAATCCGACCAACCCGAACACCGGCGTGGCTCGTTCGGCAAACCCGCCCCCGGCTTCGAGACCAAGATCATCGACGGCGAATTGTGGATTCGAGGACCGTACCTGATGCAGCGGTACTACAAACGCAGCCGCGAAGAATGCTTCGATGACGACGGCTGGTTTCACACGGGCGATCTCGTTCGAACGGATGCCGACGGTTTCGTGTACTTCCTCGGTCGACGCGGGGCGATGATCAAGACCGCAGGCGCCAACGTCGCACCCGCCGAAGTCGAGCGGGCCATCGCCAAAGTGACCGGCGGTGCCGTCGCACATGTGCTTGGCCTTCCCGATGCCGAGCGCGGGCAACTGGTCGCCGCCGTCGTCGAGGTGGAAGACGGCGCGGAGTTCGACGAGGCCGCGGTGCGCGACCGACTGAAGGCCGAGCTGTCGTCCTACAAGATCCCGAAACGTTTTGCCGCCGTGCCGCGGTCCGACATTCCAGTGCTCTCGAGCGGCAAGGTCGACCTCGTTGCGCTACGGCAGGTGTTCGATGGCTGACACCATCGACCAGCTGGTCAGAGTCCGCGCAGAACAGCACGGTGACAAGCCGATGGTCGTCGACACCGAGTCGCGGCTCAGCTACGCCGACCTCGACGAAACCACCCGTGCGATGGCCGCCGGTTTCGTCGACGCCGGCATCGGCAAGGGCACCCGAGTAGGGCTGATCATGCCCAACCGCGTCCAATGGGTGCAGATCGCGTTGGCGCTGACACGCATCGGCGCGGTTCTGGTCCCGTTGAGCACCCTGCTGAAGCCTCCGGAGCTGGTGGCACAGTTGCGGGTTGCCTCCGTTCAGGCCCTGATCACGGTCGACGAGTTCCGTGGCCATCGTTATCTGGATGATTTGGCCGGTGGGGTAGATACCCCGGAACTGCCTGCACTGCAGAGGATTTGGACTCTAGACGAGTTGACGTCCAGCGAGCGGGATATCGACTCCGTGACAGCGACCGTGACACCGAGCGACACGCTGGTGATCATGTTCACTTCGGGAAGCAGTGGGCCGCCAAAGGGCGTCATCCACTCGCACGGCAACGCGTTGGCCGCCGTGCGGTCCGGACTGGTGGCGCGGTGCATCGACGCGGACACGCGGCTGTATCTGCCGATGCCGTTCTTCTGGGTCGGCGGTTTCGGCAGCGGGGTGCTGTCGGCACTGGTGGCGGGTGCGACGCTCGTCACCGAGGAGATCCCCGGACCCGAGACGACCCTGCCGCTGTTGCAACGTGAGCGCGTCACGCTGTTCCGCGGCTGGCCCGACCAGGCCGAGGCGCTGGCACGCCAATCTGCCTCTGCGGGAGCCGATTTGTCAGCCCTACAACCCGGCAGTCTCGAGGCGCTGCTGTCACCCGAGAAACGCGCGGCGCCCGGTGCCCGCGCGAAATTGTTCGGCATGACCGAGTCGTTCGGGCCCTATTGCGGCTATCCCGCCGACACGGACATGCCGCGGTCAGCATGGGGCAGCTGCGGCAAACCGTTCGACGGCATGCAGGTGCGTATCGTCGACCCGGACACCGGCCAGCCCGTTCCCACGGGAACGATCGGCATGATTCAGTTACGGGGACCGCATATGTTGCGCGGCATCTGCCGTCGTAGCCGCGAAGAGGTGTTCACTCCGGACGGCTACTACCCCACCGGGGACCTCGCGCATCTCGACGACGGCGGTTTCCTGTTCTACCACGGCCGATCCGACGACATGTTCAAGGTCAGCGGGGCCACCGTCTATCCGAGTGAGGTCGAGCAGGCGCTGCGGACCATCGACGGCGTGCAGAACGCTTTCGTCACCGACGTCTCCGGCGCCGTCGGTGCCGTCGTGATAACAGACCGCACCGTCGATCAACTGCGGTCCGAAGCTCGAAAGCGGCTGAGCTCCTTCAAGGTTCCGACACTCTGGTTGCTCGTCGGCTCTGACGACGACATCCCGCGCGGCACGACTGGCAAAGTGGACATGCGCAGACTGCAAGCCTCACTGCGCGAGCAGACGTAAAAATGGCCGACACGCCGATGAAATAGCCACTTTCGCGTCTGCTCGTGCAGCTAGTCGACGACGCCGCGTTGGGTGAGGTGTTCGATCAACGGCTCGGCGCCTGCGGCGAGGTGCTCGGACATCACCAGGCGCGCGCGCTTTTCGTCGTGCGCTTCCAGCGCCGCCAACAAACTGCGGTGATGCTCTGTCGACTGCTCAGGCCAGCCGGCGATGGTGGGAAACACCGATTCGGGTGCGTAGCGCGTGATCTGGGACATCAGCTGAGCGAGCTTCGGCGAGTCGGCGGACACATTGATCGCCTTGTGAAACTCATGATTGAGCCGCACCGCACGCTCATCGTCATCGCTGGCGTATGCATCCTCCAGCTCGGCCTGAATCTTCTCGAGTTCGCGCAACTGCTCGTCGGTGATGTTGGCCGCCGCCCGCGCCGCGAGCTCGCCGCCGATGTGCGCCTGCACGTTGGAGACGTCGGTGAGGTCACGCGCGGTCACCGGCACCACCGCAAAGCCGCGCCGAGGCTGCTGAACCAATAGGCCTTCAGCGGTGAGCATGAACAGCGCCTCCCGCACCGGCGTAACGCTGACCCCCAGTTCCACGGCCAACTGATCCAGCCGGATGTATTGGCCCGCAGCGTAGGTGCCGTCGAAGATGCGCTTGCGCACATATCGCGCGACGTCATCTGCCAGCTGGGGCCGAAACGCGAATTCCGCTGTGGTCATGGTCAGATCCGATAATCGGCGAGCAGTCGCTTGCTGATGATGTTCTTCTGGATCTCGCTGGTGCCCTCACCGATCAACAGGAACGGGGCGTCGCGCATCAACCGCTCGATCTCGTATTCCTTGGAATAGCCGTAGCCGCCGTGGATGCGGAAGCTCTGCTGGGTCACCTCGGCGCAGAACTCGCTCGCCAGGTACTTGGCCATGCCCGCGGCGACATCGTTGCGTTCCCCGGAATCCTTCAGCCGGGCCGCATTGACCATCATCAGGTGGGCGGCTTCGATTTTCGTTGCCATCTCGGCCAATTGGAAGGCGATCGCCTGGTGGTCGGCAATCGGCTTGCCGAACGTCTGGCGCTGCTGCGCATACCGCACCGCGAGTTCGAACGCGCGGATTCCGACACCGCATGCCCTGGCGGACACATTCACCCGCCCGACCTCGATGCCGTCCATCATCTGGAAGAAGCCCTGGCCCGGCGCCTCACCCAAGATGTCGTCGGCGCTTGCGGCGTAGCCGTCGAAGATCAGCTCGGTGGTGTCGATGCCCTTGTAGCCGAGCTTGTCGATCTTGCCCGGAATGGTCAGCCCTGGCGCGACTTCGCCGAAGCCGGTGGGCTTTTCGATCAGGAAAGCGGTCAGGTTGCGGTGCGGCTTGTCGGCTCCCTCGTCGGTGCGCACGAGCGTTGCGACCAGAGTCGAGCTGCCGCCGTTGGTCAGCCACATCTTCTGGCCGTCGATGATGTACGTGCCATCGGGGTTGCGTCTGGCCCTGGTCCGGATCGCTGCGACGTCGGAGCCGAGTTCGGGCTCGGACATCGAGAACGCGCCGCGCGTCTCCCCCGTCGCCATCCGCGGCAGGTAATGCTGCTTCTGGCGATCGGTGCCGTGCTGCCGAATCATGTACGCGACGATGAAGTGGGTGTTGATCACACCCGAGATGCTCATCCAGCCGCGGGCAAGCTCCTCGACGCACAGCGCGTAGGTGAGCAGCGATTCGCCGAGCCCGCCGTACTCCTCCGGGATCATCAACCCGAACAGGCCCATCTCCTTCATCGCATCCACGATGGCCTGTGGATAGGTGTCGGAGTGCTCGAGTTCCTGCGCGGTCGGGATGACTTCCTTGTCGACGAATTGCCTGACCGTGCTGATGATTTCGGTCTGGAACTCGGTGAGGCCCAGCGTCTGCGCAAGTTTCGTCATGCGCCGACCCTCTCGAACACGGCAGCCAGTCCCTGCCCACCGCCGATGCACATCGTTTCCAGGCCGTAGCGGGCGCCGCGGCGGTTCAGTTCGCGGGCGAGCGTGGCGAGCATCCGGCCACCTGTCGCGCCGACGGGGTGCCCGAGCGAGATGCCCGACCCGTGCACGTTCGTCCGCTCGAGGTCCGCCGCACCGAACTGCCACTCGCGCATCACCGCAAGCGCCTGGGCTGCGAACGCCTCGTTGAGTTCGATCAGATCGATGTCCGACAACTTCAGCCCAGCCTTGCGCAGCGCCACCTCGGTCGCGGGCACCGGCCCGATACCCATGATGTTGGGGGCGACACCGGCCGACCCCCATGAAACCAGCCGTACCAACGGGGTCAATCCGAGTTCGTCGGCCTTCTGCGGAGTCGTCACGATGCACATGGATGCCGCGTCGTTTTGACCGCTGGAGTTGCCCGCGGTGACGGTGGCCTCCGGATCCTGCTTCAACAGAACGGGTTTCAGTTTGCTCAGCGACTCGACCGAGGTGTCCGCGCGCGGATGCTCATCGGTGTCGATCAGTTCCTCACCCTGGCGGGTGCGCACGGCGACCGCAATGATCTCTTCGGCGAGGATGCCATCCTTCTGCGCGGCGACCGCGCGTTGGTGCGACGTCACCGCCAACTCGTCCTGCTCCTGGCGAGGGATGCCGTACTGCTTGCGCAGATTCTCCGCAGTCTCGAGCATGCCGCCTGCCACCGGATAATTACGCCCGCCTGCGGTGGTGCGTCCGCGCGCGAGACTGTCGTGCACCTTCACCCCGGTGCGGGCGCCGCCCCAGCGCATATCGGTCGAGTAGAAGGTGACATTGCTCATGCTCTCGGCACCGCCCGCGACCACAATGTCGTTGTCGCCGTTGGCAACCTGCAACGCGGCCTGGATGACCGCTTGCAGACCCGAACCACATCGGCGGTCGACCTGCATGCCCGGAACGGTCACCGGCAGTCCCGCATCCAGCGCCACCACACGCCCGATCGCCGGTGCCTCGCTGCTGGGATAGCAGTGGCCGAGGATGACGTCGTCCACTGCGCCACGCTCGATTCCGGTGCGCTCCAGCAGTCCGTTCAGCGCTGCGACGCCGAGGTCGACGGCCGTCAGTGATTTGAACATGCCGCCGTAGCGGCCGATCGGTGTTCGAACGGGTTCGCAGATAACGGCCTCGCGCATCAGATGTGCCTCCCGCCGGTCACCTCGAGGACGGTGCCGGTCATGTACGACGACAGATCGCTGGCGAGGAACAACGCAACCTTGGCGACTTCAGTCGGCTCGCCTGCTCGGCCCATCGGCACCTCTGCCAGCTTCTGGTCCCAAATGTGTTGGGGCATGGCTTCTGTCATCGCGGATCGGATGAGTCCCGGCTGGATCGCGTTGACCCGCACACCGAGGTGGGCCAATTCCTTGGCTGCGGCCTTGGTCATGCCGACGATGCCTGCCTTGGCCGCGGAATAGTTGGTCTGCCCGATCAGGCCGACCTTGCCGGATATCGAGGACATGTTCACGATCGCGCCGCGCTTGTTCTCGCGCATGATCGCCGCGGCGGCCTTGAGACCGTTCCAGGTGCCTTTCAGATGCACGGCGATGACTTGGTCGAACTGTTCCTCGGTCATCTTTCGCAACGTCGCGTCGCGGGTGATTCCCGCGTTGTTGACCATGATGTCGAGGCCGCCGAACCGTTCGACGGCGGCGCCGACGAGCGCGTCGACCTCGTCGGCCTTGGTCACGTCGCAGCGCACGGCGAGGGCAACTTGATCTTTCGAGTCGCCGCCAAGCTGTTTGGCCGCCGCCTCTGTTGCGCCGAGGTCGAGATCGCCAAGCACGACCCGCGCGCCCTCGGCGATGAACTGCTCGGCGATGGCCAACCCGAGACCCTGCGCACCGCCCGTGACAACCGCGGTCTGACCGGTCAGCAACGACACCTGATCACCCCTTTTTCGCTGGTCAGGCCCCGAAGAGGGCCCCGTCAATCGAACATCATATTTCATATATGATTTTGCGAGCACCTGGCCCCACTCGTCGCAGAGGAGCGCGATGACCACCGAAGTCAGCGATGACGATTTCCAGGAGATCCTGGCCCAGACCCGGCACTTCATCCGCACGGCCGTGGTCCCCCGGGAGCAGGAGATCCTCGCCGAGGACCGCGTCCCCGACGACCTGCGCGACCACGCCAAGAAAATGGGGCTGTTCGGGTACGCGATCCCGCAGGAGTGGGGCGGCCTCGGACTCAACCTCGCCCAGGACGTCGAACTCGCGATGGAGCTGGGCTACACATCGCTGGCACTGCGGTCGATGTTCGGCACCAACAACGGCATCGCCGGCCAGGTGCTCGTCGGCTTCGGCACCGAGGAGCAGAAGGCACGCTGGCTGGAGCCGATGGCGTCAGGGCTCGTCGCCTCGTTCGCATTGACCGAACCCGGTGCGGGATCGAATCCGTCCGGCCTGCGCACGAAAGCCGTTCGTGACGGCCAAGATTGGATCATCAACGGGCAGAAGCGGTTCATCACCAATGCGCCGATGGCCGACCTGTTCGTCGTGTTCGCCCGCACTCGGCCCGCCGACGACGAGGGCCCAGGCATCGCCGTGTTCCTGGTGCCCGCCAACGCGGTCGGTGTCGTCGTCGGCGCCAAGGACGCCAAGATGGGCCAAGAAGGCGCATGGACCGCCGACGTCAGTTTCGATGACGTCCGCGTCCCCGACGAGGCGCTGATCGGCGGAAGCGAAGACATCGGCTACCGGGCCGCGATGACGTCGCTTGCGCGCGGTCGCGTGCATATCGCCGCGCTGGCCGTCGGAATTGCGCAGCGTGCCCTCGACGAATCCGTTGCCTACGCCGCCACCGCCACGCAGGGCGGCACCGCGATCGGGAACTTCCAACTGGTGCAAGCCATGCTCGCCGACATGCAAACCGGAGTGCTGGCGGGGCGCGCACTCGTCCGCGACACCGCACGGGCCTGGATCAGCGGCGAGGATCGCAGGATCGCGCCGTCGGCAGCCAAGCTCTATTGCACCGAAATGGCCGGCCACGTAGCCGATCTCGCGGTGCAGGTGCACGGCGGCAGCGGCTACATGCGTGAGGTCCCCGTCGAGCGGATCTACCGCGACGTACGGCTGTTGAGGTTGTACGAAGGCACCAGTGAAATCCAGCGACTGATCATCGGATCGAATCTGGTCAAGGCGGCACAGAAGGCGGCCAAGAAATGAGCGGACGGCTCGAGGACAAGGTCGCGTTCATCACCGGAGCGGCGCGCGGACAGGGCCGCGCCCATGCCGTCCGGATGGCCACCGAGGGCGCCGACATCATCGCCGTCGACATCGCGGGCAAGCTTCCGCCCTGCGTCCCTTACGATTCCGCTACACCTGACGATCTCGCCGAGACGGTTGCGCTCGTCGAAGCGACCGGCCGCAAGATCCTTGCCTCCATTGTCGACGTACGCGATGGCGAGGGACTCCGCAACGCCGTCGATGACGGCGTGACCGCACTGGGCCGACTCGATATCATCGTCGCCAACGCCGGTGTATCCGCTCCGCAGACGTGGGATGCCATCTCCGCCGAGGACTTCCGCGACGTGATGGATATCAACGTCACCGGCACCTGGAACACCGTCATGGCGGGAGCGCAGAAGATCATCGACGGTGGCCGAGGCGGATCGATCATCTTGATCAGCTCTGCCGCCGGAATCAAGATGCAGCCGTTCATGGTGCATTACACCGCGAGCAAGCACGCGGTCACCGGGATGGCCCGCGCGTTCGCCGCCGAACTGGGCAGGCACTCGATCCGCGTCAACAGCGTGCATCCCGGCGCGGTCAACACGCTGATGGGAAGCGGCGACATGATCGGCTCGCTTGGCCGCGCCATCGAGACCTATCCGCAACTGGCGCAGATGATCACGCCGTTTCTGCCGACCTGGGCCGCAGAGCCAGAAGACATCGCCGACGCGGTGTGCTGGCTGGCCAGCGAGGAGTCGAAAAACGTTACCGCGGCGGCGATCTCAATCGATCAGGGCATGACGCAGTATTGAGTCAGCCGATGAAGCGGACGATCGACTCGGCAACCGCGGCCGGCTTGTCCGATCCTTCGATTTCCACAGTGGTAGTCAGCGTCGCCTGCACCGCGCCGTCGAGCTGGTCGACCTTGGCGATCTCGGCACGCGCCCGAAGTTTCGCCCCTACCTTGACCGGGGTGATGAAGCGGACCTTGTTGTAGCCGTAGTTGATGGCCATAGCGATGTTGCCGACCGTGTACATCTGCGATGTGAAATGCGGCAGCAGCGACAACGTCAGCAGGCCATGCGCGATGGTGCCGCCGAACGGGCCGCCGGCGGCACGCTCCGGATCGACGTGGATCCACTGATGGTCATCGGTGGCGTCGGCGAACAGATTGACGCGCTCCTGCGTGACCTCCAGCCAATCGGTCGGACCGAGCTGGCTGCCCTGGGCAGCGACGAACTCGTCCAACCCACTGAACTTCTTCACCACTTCTCTCCTTCACCGCCTAAAAGACCACCGTCTGGTTGCCGTATCGGATGATGCGGTCCTCACAGTGCCACAGCACCGCGCGCGACAGAACAAGGCGTTCGACATCGGCACCGAGGCGGACCAGATCTTCGACGCCGTGGCGATGGTCCACCCGCACCACGTCCTGCTCGATGATGGGACCGTCGTCGAGGTCCTCGGTCACGTAATGAGCTGTCGCACCGACGAGTTTGACGCCGCGCTCCTTTGCCCGCCGATACGGCGCTGCCCCGATGAAGGCGGGCAGAAACGAATGATGAATGTTGATCGTCGGACAGCCGACTTCTGCCAGAAATTGCGGGGTGAGGATCTGCATGTAGCGTGCCAACACCACCAGATCGACGTTTCCCCGTAACAAGTCGAGTTGTCGTCGTTCTGCGTCGGCGCGAATATCCTTCGTCGAGGGCACATGCAGGAATGGCACAGAAAATGGCCGCACCTGATCTGCAAGATCCGGATGGTTGGAAATCACCATCACGACCGACATGTCGAGCTCGCCCCTGCGATTGCGCCACAACAGATCAAGCAGGCAGTGGTCCTCCTTCGACGCCATGATTGCGACCCGTTTTGGCTTGGCGGCCTCGGTCAAGCGGAAATCCATATCGAACTGCAAGGCGACCTGCTCACGGAAATCCCGTTCCAGTCCATCGCGCGCGGCCGTCAAACCAGGCAGATTGAATATCGTCCGCTGCATGAACGTGCCGCCGGACTGTTCGGTGGAATGCTGATCCAGCGACACGATGTTGGCGCCCGCGTTCGCCAGGAATGCGGTCACCGCCGCCACCAGCCCCGGTCGATCGTCGCAGCGCAGCAGTAATCGACCCACGTCCTTCACCCGCACGTCCCCGCGACCTGGGCTCGGGTAGCCCTCCTCCACGGGCTTCAGGGTTCCATCCCGTTGGGTATCCGGTCGTAAAAACTGCACATCTCACGCCGGCTGGGGCCGCTGTCACGCGACTGAGCGTGATCCCGCACGTTGCCGACGGGCAGCGGGTTAACGAGTCGGCAGGGTCCAAACCCGATAGTGCCGCGCAAGTGCGGGACCCCGTTCGCACCCGAATTCCACTGGCTCAATCAACGCACAGCGAAAAGATGGCAGAAACCCTTACGCTGCCGTCAACGCAATTAATGTTATTGGCTGACAACTTCGCCAAGGAGACGCCCCGAGGATGATCACCAGTGGAAATTCAACCAGGCACGATTGCCAAGAAGCTGCCAACAGCTTGCTGCGAGGCACATTATTTGTGAGCCGACATCGACGTACAGGAAAAGATTCTATTGCTAGCTGGAATCCAAGTAAGTCGTGGCGAGATACTGATCTGCGACAGCCGGCCACAACGCCGTTGTTGGCCGACTGCCCGAGAAGGGACAAGAATGACCGTTCCCAAGTCTGAGGCCGCCCGCCGCAACTTTGTCAGCCTGAAGCGGACTCCAAGTTGTTGGGATCCGGACAGTGAAACCACGGTCGTATTCGCACAACCGGCGACCGAACGAGACCTCTGGTTGGACTACGTCCGTGGTGCGTGCGAGAACTACCGCAAACACGGCGTGGAAAGGGCACTCGATATGGATGCGCTCCGCAGTGGTGCCGACACGGTCATATTCGCCGCCTGTGTGAATGACGCGGGCAGGGTCGTTGCCGGTTTGCGTGGACGGGGCCCCTATCAATCCGCCGATGAATGCCACGCACTTCTCGAATGGAGTGGTCAGCCCGGCCTCGCCGCTGTCCGCAAAATGGTCGCCGACCGGATACCGTTCGGCGTAGTTGAAATGAAAACCGCATGGGTGGCCGACGATCCCGAGCGCGGCCGGCAACTCACCAGTGCCATCTCCCGTACTCCCCTTCACGCGATGCCACTTCTCGATATTCAGTTCATCGTCGCGACGGCGGCAGAGTATGTGCTGAAGCGCTGGCTATCCTCGGGTGGGCAGCTGGCGACGAAGATCCCCGCGACGCCCTATCCGGACCACCGCTACCAGACGAAGCTCGCATGGTGGGACCGCAGCACATTCGCCAAACACGCTGACCCCAAACAGCTTTCATTGTTCTTTGCCGAGCAGAAAGAACTGGCCAAACGAGTCGACCAGTCAACCGACATCGTTACCGCCGGAACCATGCGATGATCTCTGGCTCCGACGATGGCCAGCGGTGCAACGGAATAGTTCTTGACACCGACGATCCCGCGAGTGCCGCACTGCTAGACAACCTGCGCGCCGACGCACGGATCGAGTTCGTCGACAATGTGCGCCAACAGTCGGCGACACTGTTGGAACTCAGGCCATCGCCCTCGCCCGAGCTGACGGCCGAGCCGACCCGGTGGGTGTACTACCCCTGGCGGCGGACGGTGGTCAGTGTGCTCGGGCCACGCGCATTTCGGCTGGTGCGGCTCGACCGAAACAGGAACTTGATCACCGCCGAGGAGCTCGATCAGTTGAGCCGGCTCCGCATCGGCGTCGTCGGTCTGAGCGTCGGGCACGCGATCGCCTACACCCTTGCGGCCCAAGGGTTGTGCGGTGAGCTGCGGCTGACTGACTTCGACGACATGGAGCTGTCCAACCTGAATCGGGTGCCGGCGTCGGTCTTCGACCTCGGCGTCAACAAGGCAGTGGTGTGCGCCAGGCGGATCGCCGAGCTCGACCCGTACCTGCCGGTGACTGTAATGACGACCGGTATCACGCCGCAGACAGTCGATGACTTTCTGAACGGTGTTGACATCGTCATCGAGGAATGCGACTCACTCGACGCGAAAGTCCTTGTCCGCGAGGCTGCCAGGGCGCGACACCTTCCCGTGTTGATGGCAACCAGTGACCGCGGTCTACTCGATGTGGAGAGGTTCGACATCGATCCTTCTCGTCCGCTCATGCACGGGCTGCTGGGCGATCTGAATGTCGCACGCCTCGCCAATCTGACCGCCAAGGACAAGTTGTCCTATGCGCTGCGCATGACCGATGCGACGCGCGTGTCCCCTCGGATGGCCGCATCTCTTGTCGAAATCGGCAAGACGTTATCGACCTGGCCGCAGCTCTCATCGGAGGTGGCGCTCAACGTGTCGGTCGTCGCCGAAGCGGTCCGGCGAATCGGACTGCACGAGAAACTGCCCTCTGGCCGGGTTCGAATTGACACCGCAGCCGCGCTCGATGCGCTCACAGAGCCCCCGATGGTGGCCCCCGATCCCCCACCTGTCGAGGAACCGGGACAACAGGAGGCGCCGGCCGGGCCTTCGGAAATCGTCGCCGCCGCGGCGGGCCGCGCACCTTCTGGTGGCAACGCCCAGCCATGGCGCATCGAGGCGCACGACGGCGCGATCCGCATCCGGCTGGCCCCAGAGGACACGACGGCGATGGACGTGCAGTACCGCGCAAGCGCCGTGGCTCTTGGCGCGGCGACGTTCAACGCAAGGGTCGCCGCGGCAGCACATGGCTTTGTCGGCGACGTCGACTTCCAACCGGGCGACGAAGCATCTCCCATCAACGCAGTCGTGCGCCTCGCGCCCGGCGACCAACCAGAACTCACCGCGATGTATGACGCAATGCTGCGCCGAGAGACGAATCGTCGCAAGGGTGAACGCATCCCGATCGCGGCGCAAACCCGCGAGCTGCTCGCTTCGGCCGCACGCGCCGAAGGCGCCCGGCTTCAGATCCTCAGCGAATCAACGGATCTCGACCGCGCAGGAAGTGTTCTCGCGGCAGCAGACCGCATCCGTTATCTGACGCCGCGGCTGCACTCGGAGATGTTCGCGGAGCTTCGCTTCCCAGGGGATCCCGCACCGGAGTCGGGTATCGATATCCGCACGCTCGAACTCGATCCTGCCGATCTGGTGATGCTCGACATCTTGCGGCGCTCCGAGGTGATGGCGAACCTGGCGGCATGGGATGCCGGGACCGCGCTTGGCGAGGACACGTATCAGCGGGTGATCGCGAGCGCCGCGATCGGCATCATTTCCGTGTCCGGTCAGCGACTCACCGACTATGCCCGCGGCGGGTCGGCCGCCGAATCGGTATGGATCACAGCACAACAGCACGGCCTTGCCGTCCAACCCGTTTCACCGGCCTTTCTGTATGCGCACGACGACGAGGATCTGCGTGAGCTCTCGCCGGCTTTCGCCGGGGAACTGCGTGATCTGCAATACAATTTCCGCAAGCTGGCCAATACCGAGGCAACCGAATCACAGGTCTTGGTACTCAGGTTCAGTCGCGCACGGAGGCCATCGGTGGCTAGCCGGCGTCGTGGGCCACATCACGTCTCGTCCCCAACGGGCTGACCCGATACGGAGGATCTAGGTGCCAAGCAGCCTGGAGCTGGTCGTCACGTCAGTCGCTACCCAACTGATGGGCGTCAACGCAGCCACCTCGGTCCAGGTGAGTCAGCGCGTGTTGGCGGATCTCGTCGAGTACTTCGATGTCGACGTCAGCTTCTTGCGTCGCAACGATCACAGCATCCGCGCGTCGATATTGGTCGCCGAATGGCCGGTCCGCCCTGGAATCCCCGACCCGGACCCGCTGGCCGTCGTCTACTTCGCCGATGCCGATCCGGTTTTCGCGCTCGCCGAGCATCAGAAGGAACCCGTCGTCTTTCGTCCGGAACCCGCGACCGATGACTACCAACGCACGATCAACGAGAGCAGGCAGGTCCCGGCGACGTCGATGGCGTGTGTGCCGTTGCTGTCTGGCGACGAAACATCCGGCGTGCTCGGCTTCGTCAAGTTCGGTGACCGCGACTGGTCCGCGGAAGAACTCAACGCACTGAAGGCGATCGCATCGCTGTTCGCTCAGGTGCAGGCCCGTGTGCTCGCCGAAGAACAACTGCGCTACCTGGCCGAACACGACGACCTGACCGGTCTGCACAACCGCCGCGCGCTGCTGGCGCACCTCGACGCGCGACTGGCGGCCGGCCAGCCGGGTCCGGTGTCGGCGTTGTTCTTCGACCTGGACCGGTTGAAGGCCATCAACGACTACCTCGGCCACACCGCGGGTGACTGGTTCATCCGCGTTCTGGCCAAACGCCTGCGTGAAGGAGTCGACGGCCCGAGCCTGATCGCCCGGCTCGGTGGTGACGAGTTCGTGGTCGTGCCAGCCAATTCGATGGACGCGGATACCGCAGAGCAGCTGGCTTATCGCCTGCAGTCGACGCTGCGCAAACGGGTTGCGATCGACGGCGAAATGCTGACTCGGACTGTGAGTATCGGTGTGGCACTTGGCGTTCCGGGCCGCGATACCACCTCGGACCTGCTCCGGCGCGCCGACCAGGCGGTGCTGACCGCGAAGGGCTCCGGCGGCAACACGGTTGCGGTGTTCTCCGACGAGATGTCGTTGGAAAGCGAGTTCCGCAACGACATCGAGCTTCATCTGCAGAGTGTGATCGAAAGCGGATCGCTGCTGCTGCACTATCTGCCCGAAGTGGACATGCGCACCGGCGAGATCCTGGCCGCCGAGGCGCTGGTGCGATGGGAGCATCCCACCCGCGGGCTGCTGTCCCCCGATTCGTTCATCGGGGTGGCCGAATCGATAAATCTCGCTGGCGAATTGGGCCGTTGGGTGATGCGTTCGGCCTGCGCGGAATTCGCGCGATGGCGCTCGCGTGGCGTAGGACTTGACGCAGTGTTGCGCATCAACGTGTCACCGGTTCAACTGGTCACCGACGGCTTCGTCGAGTCGGTCGCCGACATCACCGCCGAATTCGGCCTCGCCCGCGGATCGGTGTGCTTGGAGATCACCGAAAGTGTTGTGGTACAGGACATTGAGACCACACGGATCACCCTCGCCGGCCTGAAGCAGGCCGGAGTGCAGGTCGCGATCGACGACTTCGGCACGGGGTACAGCGTGCTGTCGCACCTGAAGTCGCTGCCCGTCGACACCCTCAAGATCGACAGAGGATTCGTCCGCGACCTCGGAGCCAATCCCGGCGATCTCGCGATCGTGCGCGCCATCATCGCGCTGGCGGATGCGTTCGGTTTGCAGTTGGTGGCCGAGGGTGTGGAAACCGAGGCGGCAGCCCTCACGCTGCTGCGCCACGGCTGCTACCGCGCGCAGGGATTCCTGTTGTCGCGCCCCATCGAGGGCAATGCAATGGAGGCCCTACTGGCCAGGGGACGGATACCCGTCGACTTTTCCGCAGCGCCACGTCTCTAGATGGCTGTGTGTCTCGTGCATGTTGACGAACAAGCGTCGAGTCACGGAGCGGCAGTTGGATGCGGCACTTTTGGTGAAGGGCTGCGATGTCAGCAGTTCGACGCGACCGAAGCGACTGGCGGTCTGGCCGACCAGGCACAAGCGCAGTGGAGCGTCGTCGGCGGGCAATGCCTGACCGGTCGCCGGAGCCACGTACGGTCCGCCGCTGGCGACGGTCACACCGTGTCGAGCGCGAACCGCCAGCGGGCCAGTCGGGGTCGTGAACTCGGCACCGACCACGGCGCCTTCCTCGAACACGAGCCGCTCGAGCGAGGTGCCGTGATGAATGTCGATGTCGCGCTCTACAGCCTGTGCAGTGAGCCAATCCAGAACGGAGCCGTTTACGTTGGCGGGATCGGGTGTGATCGAGCCGATTTCGGCGACCTCGATCGAGTCACCGTCAACGGTGCGTAGCGTAGTTGACTGCCAATCAGCCACGCGGGTGTAGAGATAGCCGTACGGCGATACCAGGCAACGCGCGGCCCAATCTCTGAGGCGGGCGCCGACGAACGGCATGACGACCCCACGCGGATCCACGGGCTCGGCGTGATCAACCACCCTGATCGGTACGTCAGCGTCCCGCGTCGACCTGGTCAGCGGACCAAGGTCAGCAGACAGCGAGGAGAAGTATTCGTTTGTGTCGGGATCCGAAGTGTCGATGTCGAGCCAATGCAGCCGGTCGATCCTGGACCGGACCGCGACAGCCGCCCCTCCGGGGCCGTGCGCCTCGCGGGAGCTGGCGAGGAAAACGTCGCCGCCAAGGTCGACGACCGCCACCGAGTGCGCCAGTCCGGCGACCCCTGTACCGGTACATATGACGTCGACTTCTTCGTCCCAGTTCACCGTTAATTACCTCGATATTGCTAAATCGTCTGATAGCGGCACAGACAACGGGAACGCCGTTGTCGTCCTGACTGCGCCGAGAGCCGAGTTTTGGCGGTCACGCTCGATGAATCGGGTGAGTACTTCAAACGTTCGACATGACGTTGCCACAGCCCGCGCAGGGGTTCGAGGGGGTTTGCCAACGCGGACTATGGCAACCGTATGAAAATACCACTGGGATTTGCTCGGTGATAGGGCAATCCGGCGTGACATAGGCCCACTGACCTCGGAATCAGCTGTCCGCGGCCGCCCGGCGAACGCCGGACCAAGAGTCATCACAATGTGTACCTTACATACCTTTTGGCTGATATGCAGACCAAAATGTGACCTAAAGTATTGACGTTCTGATTTGCCCCATGAGCCGCGCGCGGACTGCGCCGAGGAGGACCGTTGACGGCTTTGCCCTGAAAACCGGCGCGCCTACTCCTGCCGCTTATAGGCAACGGGTGAAAGAATCTCCAGAATTGACTAATTTACGGAAACCACGATTATCCGACCACCGGCGCCACCACTTTCCAGATTCCGAGGCTCGGCAGTGACCGAACAGCTCGACAGGCGAGCGGACACCACGCGGCAACAGATTCTGCGCGCCGCGTCGCGGCAGTTCGCGCGCAGGCCGTATAGCTTGGTCAGCCTCGATGACATCCTGGCCGACGCGGAAGTCACCAAGGGCGCGATGTATTTCCACTTCCGGTCCAAGCACGCGCTGGCGATGGCGATCATCGAACACCGGTTTGTGCTTGCGTCGGCGGCGGTCAACGAGCTGCTGGCGCGCAAGCTTTCGGGGCTGGAGACGCTGATCGACATCGTGTACCTGGTCGCGATCGAAGACATCGGCGACGAGATCGCCCGCGCCGGCTTGAATCTCCTGGAATCCATTGGCCGCACCGACGGTCTGCAAGCAGATGTGCTGACGCAGTGGGTAGACGCGTTCGCCGCGATCGCAGGCAAGGCCATCAAAGACGGCGACATCATCGCCGACCGCGATGCGCATGGCATCGCGAAGCTCTTGGTGTCGATGTACCTCGGTCTGCGCCAGACAAGCAATCTCGCTTCGCCCGACCAGTTTCTGCGCGACCTGGAGAAGGTCTGGGCACTTGTGTTACCCGGTTTCGTCAAACCTGACCGGATCGACTATCTCAACCAGTTCATCAAGCGGCGCACGGCCGTTGCGCAAAAGAAGGCGACACCGCTTGCAGCGGATGCTCTAGGTTAGGATGCCCTTCAGGCCGTAGCCCACCCTGGATAGGCCGACGGAACCTCCGGAGGTACTCGGACGATGGTGCGCCAAGCGCGATCCGAGGCTACTCGCAAAAAGATCATCACATCGGCGGTCGAACTCTTCAACGAAATCGGTTATCCGGCTACCGGATTGGGCGACATCATTGAACGGGCCGAGATGACCAAGGGCGCCCTGTACTACCACTTCGACTCAAAAGAATCGCTTGCGACCGCGATCATCGAAGAGGGCAGCACACGCCTCGCCGAGGCTTTCCGGAGCATCTCCAGCTCCTCGGCGCCGGCACTGGAAAGCATGATCCACGGTGTGTTCGTCGTTGCCGACCTGATGGCCACCGACCAGATCGCCCGCAGCGGAACGCAACTCTTGCGGGCCTTCGGTGAATTCAACGATGTGGCCGAACGGACGTACAGCGGATGGACGGCCGAGATGACGAGGCGCACGCGTCAGGCCATCGACGAGGGCGACGTGCGTGCTGAGCTCGACCCGCAGGCGATCGGCGAGACGATCATCGGCGCCATGCTGGGGGTGGAGTTGCTGGCGAGTGCGATTACCGCGGGAACCGACGTGTTGGAGCGGGTGGCTCGGGCTTGGCAGGTACTGCTGCCTGGGATCGTGAGCCAAGATTCGCTGGCGTACTTCGAGGAGTTTCTGGCGCGCGAGTCGATGCGGCACTCCAGTGCGCCGCTGGCCGACTGACTAAATCTCGTCAACCCATAGTCGTTCGGTCAGGTCCTGGAACGTGGCCAGCGCCAGGGGGTCATCACCGCGCAGCAGGGCTGACTTGCTCATCCGGGCACGCACGATGGAGCCGTCCTGGTGTACGAGCTCCACGATCAGCTCAGCATGGGCGCGCACGACAGATACAACGGAATCATCAGCGGGCATGGTGTGGAAGATCTGCCGGAACTGCAAAGCCTTGACCGCATCGGGCGGGTAACCGAGCATCTCGCCGAACGCCGCATTGGCGAACAGGATGTTGCCGTGCTCGTCGATCGCAAGCACCGGGACCGGAAACCGTTCCAGCACCACCAACGCCGGGAGCTCCTGGAGAAGGGCCATCGGGTCCTGGCGTTCCTTGCCATCTCGTCGCCGCTCCACGCCCCCGATTATGGCCGTTGTCTCGAGGCTCGTCACCGTGAACGCGCTGAGCGTTTAAGCGGCGGCATCCGGGGTAGCTCGCAACCACGAATCGAGGAGGGGCCATGACCACCGCACACCAGCAGGACATCATCGACGATGTCATCACCGATCATCGCGAGGTCGAAGAGGTCTTCGCCGAAATCGAGAAGGGCGGCGGCGGCAAGAAGCGCGACCTCGTCGAGCACGTGATCGCCGAGTTGGTCCGGCATTCCGTCGCCGAAGAGCAGTACCTCTACCCCGTCGCGCGGCGGGTCCTGCCCGACGGCGACAAGATCGTCGAACACGAGTTGGAAGAACACGCCGAGGCCGAACAGGTGATGAAGTCGCTCGAAGAAACCGATGCCGAGGACCCGAAGTTCGACGAGTTGACCCGCAAGCTGATCGACGCGATCCGCCACCACGTCGAGGACGAGGAGAAGGATCTGCTGCCGAAGCTTCGCGAGGCGTGTGATTCCGCGGAGCTTCGTGACCTCGGCGAGAAGTTCGAGAACAGCAAGAAGATGGCCCCGACGCGACCCCACCCCTCAGCGCCCGATCGCCCGCCTGCCAACAGGATCCTGGGGCCGGGCCTCGGTCTCATCGATCGGATGCGGGACGCGCTGAGCGGGCGCAACACCTGAATGGCGATTAACTTAACCGGCCCCCGGACTTGGTCCACTTAACTAACTAGGTTTACTGTGTCTGAATGGACTTGGCATGGTCACCTGCCGACGTGGAGTTTCGCGACGAAGTACGCGCCTTCCTGGCTGAAAAGCTGACGCCCGAACTCCGGCAGGCCGGACGCCTGATGACCAGCGTGTACGCCGATCACGAGGCGAGCATGGAGTGGCAGCGGATCCTGCACGAGCGCGGCTGGGCGGCGCCGGCGTGGCCGGTTGAGCATGGCGGCTGCGATTGGAGCCTTACGCAGCACTACATCTTCAGCCGTGAGTCTCAGTTGGCCGGCGCGCCCTCGCTGTCGCCGATGGGCATCCGCATGGTCGCCCACGCGATCGTCAAGTTCGGCACCGACGCGCAAAAGGACTTCTTCCTGCCGCGGATCCTCACCGGCGAGGTGTTCTTCTGCCAGGGCTACTCCGAACCCGAGGCGGGCTCGGATCTAGCGGCGCTGACGATGGCCGCCGTCATCGATGAATCGGCCGGTGATCTCATATGCACCGGCAGCAAGATCTGGACGACACATGCCGGCGAAGCGAATTGGATGTTCGCCCTTGTTCGCACATCGAAGACACCGAAGAAACAGCAGGGCATCACGTTCGTGCTGATCGACATGAGCACGCCGGGCATTCAGATCCGTCCGCTGGTGATGACATCGGGTGAGGAGATTCAAAACCAGGTCTTCTTCGACGAGGTGCGGGTGCCGAAGGCCAACGTGCTCGGTCAGATCGACGACGGTTGGACCGTCGCGAAGTATCTGCTCGAGTTCGAAAGAGGTGGTGGTGCAGCGTCCCCCGCGCTGCAGGTGATGGCCGAGGAGATCGCCACCGTGGCCGCGGAGCAGCCCGCAGCGGGCGGAGGCAGACTGCTCGACGATCCGGCGTTCGCGCGCAAGCTCGCCGATGCGCGGATCCGCACCGAAGTGCTCGAGATTCTCGAATACCGCGTGCTGGCCGCGCTCGCCGGAGGCGGTCACCCTGGACCAGGTGCGTCGATGCTCAAGGTGCTGGCGACCGAACTGAGCCAAGCGCTCACCGAACTGGCGATGGAGGCTGCCGGTACGCGCGGACGGGTCTATCAACCGCACGCAACATGGCCGGGTGGGCCGGTGTCTGACTACGAGCCACCGCCAGACGGTTACGTCAGCGGCGAGGCGTGGCAGGCGGTGGCACCGCTTCGCTACTTCAACGACAGGGCCGGATCAATCTACGCCGGCAGCAACGAGATTCAGCGAAACATTCTCGCCAAAGCGGCTCTGGGGTTGTGATGGATTTCAATCTGAGCAAGGAACAGGAACTGCTGCGCGACGGGCTCGGCAGGTTCCTGTCGACCCGGTATGACCTCGAAAAGAGTCGCGCCGCAGCGAAAACCGGGGCTGGCTGGCAGCCCGACATCTGGCGCGGCTTCGCCGACGAACTCGGCATACTCGGCGCGGCACTTCCCGAAGACATCGGCGGAATCGGCGGCGGCCCAGTTGAAGTCATGGTCATCGCCGAGGCGCTCGGCCATGCGCTGGTGATCGAGCCCTACGTCGACACGGTGGTGGTATGCGGCGGCCTCCTGCGAAGGGCCGGCGATGCAGCGGCCACTGCGCTGCTGGAGAACGTGGTCGCGGGCACCGCGATCGTGGCGTTGGCTGCTGCTGAACCTGGCTCCGGTGAGCGTTGGCAGGAATTGTCGACGGTCGCCGAACGCGCCGGCGACGAATGGGTTCTGCGTGGCAGCAAGATCGTCGCGATGAACGCGCCGATCGCCACGCATCTGCTGGTCACCGCCCGCACGCCCGGTGGCTTGTCACTGTTCCTGGTCGAGGCCGACTGGTCGTCAATCGAGGCGCACCACTACCGAACCGTCGACGACCGGCGCGCCGCCGATCTGCAGTTCGACGGGGTGGCTGCGGTCCTGCTTGGCGAGGAAGGCCAGGCGTGGCCGTCGCTGGCGCAGGCACGAGACGAGGGCGCGGCAGCGGTTTGCGCTGAAGCCGTCGGCTGTATGCGAAAGGTGCTGGCCGACACCGTCGAATACAGCAAGCAGCGGCACCAGTTCGGCCAACCGATCGGCAGCTTCCAGGTGCTTCAGCACCGCATGGTCGACATGTTCATGGAAGTCGAGCAGGCAGTCGCCGCGGTGTATCTCGCGGTGCTCAACCTCGAAGCGGACCCTGACACGCGTGCGCGTGCGGTTTCGGCTGCCAAGGCAACGATCGGAAGGGCCGCCCGGTTCGTAGGTCAGCAGGCCGTGCAACTGCACGGCGGGATGGGCATGACCGAAGAGTTGGCGATCGGCCACTACTTCAAGCGGCTCACCGCTTTACAGTACGAATTCGGCTCGACCGACTACCACGTCGCCCGTTACGCGGAACTGACCCGAAACTAGCCGCCGAACGTGGGTTACCCGCACACTTTTCGCGCTTAAAGCGTGCGGGTAACCCACGTTCGCGCAGGGTCAGCGCACCGCCATCGCCTTTCCTTCGGTGAGCAACAGCAGCTGTTCGTACGTCATCGACATCACCGAATCCGCGGTGCCGGCCGCGGTCCAGATGACGGGGTACTGCACCAATGTCTCGTCGACGACGGTGCGCAGCCGGCTCGGGTGACCCGTGGGGGCCACGCCGCCGATGACCTGACCGGTCGCGTTGAGCACGAACTGCGGATCTGCCTTGCGTATCTCGGTAGCGCCGAGCGTGCGGGCCAGCAGGTCGGTGTCGACGCGGTGTGCACCGCTGGCCATCACCAAGAGCGGTTCACCGTCGCAGTCGAACACCAGGCTGTTGGCGATCGCGCCCACTTCGCATCCCAGCTGTGCGGCGGCCGCGACCGCGGTCTTCGCATCGGCGTCGAGGATCCTGACGTTCGGCTCGACACCCGCGGCGGTCATCGCGGCCGTCACCCGTGAAATTCGTTTGTCCACGTTTCGTAGGGTAGGGAGGTGACTTCGCGCGGATGGATCCTGTTCCTCGCGATGAGCATCATCTGGGGCATCCCCTACCTGATGATCAAGGTCGCCGTCGAAGGCGTGTCGGTTCCGGTGCTGGTCCTCGCCCGCACGGCCGTCGGTGCCGCGGTGCTCCTGCCCATGGCGTTTTCACGGCAGACCCTGACGATCGTGCGCAACCACTGGAAGGCGCTGCTGGGGTTCGCGTTCTTCGAGATCATCGCCGCATGGTGGCTGCTCTCTGACGCCGAACGTCACCTGACCAGTTCGATGACGGGCCTGCTGATCGCCGCCTCACCGATCATCGCCGCGGTCCTCGACCGTCTCACCGGCGGTGAGCGGCTGGGCTACAAGCGCATCATCGGCCTCGGCATCGGGATCTGCGGCGTGGCGGTGCTGGCAGGTCCACACATCGGCGGCAGCACCTGGCCGATCATCGAGGTGTTGATGGTGGCCACCTGCTACGCAATCGCGCCGCTGATCGCCGCCCGCTACCTCGCCGATGTACCGGCGTTACCGATGACCGCGGTGTGCCTCGGCTTCGCCGCGCTGGTGTATGCCGCGCCCGCCGCAGCCACCTGGCCTCACGAGATGCCGTCCACCCGTGTGCTTTTGGCCCTCGGCGGCCTTGCCATCATCTGCACCGCACTGGCGTTCATCGTGTTCTTCGCGCTCATCCGCGAGGTAGGCGCCGCACGTGCGCTCGTCTTCACCTACATCAACCCGGCCGTCGCGCTGGCCGCCGGCGTCCTCGTCTTGCACGAGCCACTGACGGCGTGGAACATTGCCGCGTTGGCCCTGATCATGACGGGTTGCGTCTTTGCCACCCGGCGACACCCGGAACAGGAACCCGACATCGTTACCGAGGCGACGGCCGCACCGCGGTAAACCGGCGTCGCATTCCGCAAACTTGCCCGACCTCGGTATGCGATGCTGGGCGCGGGCAAGAATTGAGTTTGGTCGGGGGACCCTATGCAGACCTTCGCTCGTGGCCGGGCACACCCGTGAAGCCAGCCCCTTTCGACTACCACTGCCCCGGCGAACTCGCCGAGGCGATCTCGATACTGCAGCAGTACGGCGATGAGGCCAAGGTGCTAGCTGGGGGACAAAGCTTGATTCCCCTTCTGTCGCTGCGTCTTTCGCGATTCGACCAGCTGGTGGATCTGCAAGCGATCGAGGACCTGCGCGGGATCACAACTGTCGATGACTCGATACGCGTGGGAGCCATGACACCCCAGGCCGCCATCGCGCGCAACGGGAACGCCGCCGCCGTCCCCTTACTGGCGAAGGCGACGTCGCACATCGGGCACTACCAGATCCGCAACCGCGGCACCGTGGGCGGCTCACTCGCACATGCCGACCCCGCCGCCGAGTATCCCGCCGTAGCAGCGGCCCTCGACGCGTCGCTCGAGATCGCCGGGCCAAACGGCACTCGCCAGGTCTCCGCAGCCGACTTCTTCATGTCGACGTGGGTAACCGCCGTGGAACCCGAAGAGGTGCTGGTGGCGGCCCACTTTCCGGTGTGGTCCGGCACCACCGGGTGGGCGGTCGACGAGGTCGCCCGCCGCGCAGGTGACTTCGCCATGTGCGGCGCCGTCTGCGGAGTCCAACTCGACGGCGACCGGTTGAACCGGGTGGCGCTGGCTCTGTTCGGAGTCGGCAGCGTTCCGGTGCGAGCCCGCGCCATCGAAGCGACGCTCACCGGCGCCGCAGTGGAGGATCTCGACCTGCCGGACATCGGGGCGCAGGTCGCGGCGACACTCGATCCGCCCGGCGATCTTCACGCGACGGGCGAACAACGTAGGAGCATGGCCAAAATGCTTGTGCCACGGGTACTTTTGGCCGCAATCGACGAGGCGAAACATGCGTGAAGTTGCACTGACACTGACGGTCAACGGTGAACGAATCGCGCGCTCCGTTGAGGCGCGGCGCACGCTTGCGGACTTCTTGCGCGACGATCTGAGTCTGACCGGCACACATCTGGGCTGCGAACACGGCGTCTGCGGCGCGTGCACCGTGTTGTTCAACGGCGACGCGGTGCGTTCCTGCCTGATGTTCGCCGCACAGGCCAACGACGCCGAAGTCACCACGATCGAAGGCCTTTCCGACCCAGCGGGAGGTCTCACCCCAATCCAAGCGGCATTCCAAGCCGAACACGGCCTCCAATGCGGCTACTGCACACCAGGTTTCGTGGTTTCGGCCCATGCGTTCCTCGCCGAGCATCCGAATCCGTCTGACGAGGAGATCCGCGAGGCAATGTCTGGAAACCTGTGCCGCTGCACGGGATATCAGGGCATCGTCGCCGCGGTGAAGCGCGCCGCGAACAACGGGAGTTCGTCATGACCGCCGGGCGATTCATGGGACAGGCTGTTGCACGATCGGAAGATCCGCGCTTGCTGGCAGGACGCGGCCGCTACATCGCCGACGTCGTGGTCCCCGGCGCCTCCGACGCGGCCTTCCTTCGTAGTGAGGTGGCCCGTGGCCGCATCGTCAGTCTCGACGTCGAGGCTGCCAGGTCGGCGCCAGGGGTCCGCGCTGTGTACACCGCCGCCGACCTCAACCCTTTGGTGCACGAGACCGCGGTGGCCGGGCTGCCGGAGGGCCCGTTCCCGCCGAAGTACTGCCTCGCCGAAAACGACGTCCGCTTTGTGGGTGACCCGATCGCCATCGTGATCGCCGAAAATCGCTACCTCGCAGAGGACGCCGTCGAGCTGATCGACATCGACATCGAGCCGCAGGAGCCGGTGCTCGACGTCGACGCGGCGCGCAACGGCAACGGCGCATTGGTTCATCCGGAGATCGGCACCAACACTCCCCAGGTCATTCCGTTGTTCGGTGACCCAGATCTAGCGCAAGCGTTCGCCGACGCAGCGCACGTGGTCAAAGACACCATCGTCATGCATCGCTACGTGCAAGCACCGATGGAGTGCCGTGGCATCATCGCGGACTGCGACCCGTACAGCGATGAGCTGACCGTGTGGAGCGGCACCCAAAGCGTGTACGGGGTACAGAGCATGATCGCCGGTCTGCTCGGCATCGGCACCAATCAAATACGGGTGGTGCAACCGGACGTCGGCGGCGGGTTCGGTCAGAAGATGGCGATCATGCGGGACGAGTGGGCAGTGGTACTGGCCGCCAAGCTGCTCGGCCGCCCAGTGCGCTGGATCGAGGACCGCCGCGAGAACCTGACCGCGGCAGCGCACGCCCGCGACGAGCGAATGGATCTCTCGATAGCAGTGGACAGCGACGGCAACATCACCGCTATCCAAGGCGAATACATCGAGAACATCGGGGCCTACCAGACGATGGGGTCCAGCGGCATGGGCGCCTTTATCGCCCCGTTCCTCACGAATGCGTACAAGATTCCGAAGATCGGCTTCGCCAGCGAGACCGTGTACACCAACACCTGCGGCAAGGCCCCGTACCGCGGCCCCTTCCTGATGTACGCGGTGGGCATCGAGCAGTTGATGGACACGGCGGCCCGCCAACTCGGTGTCGATCCGCTTGAACTGCGCCGCCGCAACGTGATTCGGGCCGACGATCTGCCCTACACGTTGCCCAGCATGTTGTGCTTCGAATCGATCACCCCGGCCGAGACACTCGAGCAGGCGGCGTCGATGATCGACTACGACGGCTTCCGGGCCGAGCAGCAGGCCGCCCTGGAACAGGGCCGCTACCTCGGCATCGGAATCAGCCTGTGCGTGGAGCCATCGGGAATCGCAGTCGGCTCGATGGCTACCGAGGCGGCGGAAATCCGCATGGACTACACCGGCAAGGTGACGGCGGCGGTTGGCAGCTCGAGCACCGGGATGAGTGTCGTGACGACCATGAAGCAGGTGGTCGCCGAACACCTGGGTTGCGCCCCGGACGACGTCAACGTCATCCAGGGTGACACGGCAGCCACCCCGTGGGGAGCGGGAACCGGCGGCAGTCGCAGCGCGGTCCTCATCGGCAACGCGGTCGCCGCGGCCAGCACCGAACTCCGGACGAAACTGCTCGAGATCGCCGCGGACGCTCTGGAGGCGTCCGTCGAGGACCTCGAGATCGACAACAGCCGGGTGTTCGTCCGCGGCACGGCCACCAAGGGAATGAGCTTCGCCGAAGTCGGCCAAATGGCGTACCACAATCCGGACATGCTCGGACCCGGCACGACGCCAGGACTCGAGGCGTCGCACCGCTTCAAAGCGCCGCCATTCACGTTTTCCAACGCATGCCACATCTGCACATGTGAGGTCGACGTCGACACGGGCCGGGTGAGCATCCTGCGCTACGTCGTCAGCGAGGACTGCGGACGCATGATCAACCCAAAGGTGGTCGAGGGCCAGGTCTTCGGCGGTGTGGTCCAGGGAATTGGCGGGGTGCTCTACGAGCACATGGTCTACGACGACGACGGCAATCCGCTTACCAGCACCTTCGTCGACTACCTACTGCCGACCGCGTGCGAGGTGCCGACGATCGAGGTCGGCCATATCGAGTCCGCTGCCCCAAACCCGTTGGGAGTCAAGGGAATGGGAGAAGGTGGCGCGATCGCGTCGCCCGCCGCGGTCATCAACGCCGTCGCCGACGCTCTGGCGCCGCTCGGCGTACGAATCTCCGGCTCGCCGCTAGGTCCCAGACAGATCCTCGACATGATCGCAGCGGCCGGCCGCTGACCGTCGAGACTCACTTGGCGTCGATCTCGTCCTGATACTTCTTCGTCATGTGGTCGATCGCCTGAAGCTGCGTCTGGGCCAGGTCGTCACGCACGTCGCTGGCTCGCGCCGCCGCGTCCAGCGTCGGCTGCGCCTGCCCCTGAAAGTGCGGGATCACCTCGGCGGCGAACAGCTCGGCGGACCGCTTCGTCGCCGCCGGGTTCGCCCACTCATGACCCATCTGCAGGAAGCAGCCGAACCCTCCTGACTGATCCCACAGCCGCTGCACCTGCGCGCGCGCCTGTTCGGGCGTACCGATGACGCCGGCTCCCGCGGCGTTGATGATGTCGACCATCTCGTCGACCTGATCTCCAGGCATGGTCATCTGTGGGAACGCGGCGACCTTCTGGAAGTACCGAAACCAGGGCCCGATTCCGAACCGCACATCGGCGCGGGCCTGCTCCTCCGTCTCGGCGATGTGCATCGGCCCGACCAACGTCCAATTGTTGCGGTCGACCCGCGTGCCGAACACGCCCGCTCGCTCTTCCACGATCCCCCAGTGAAATGCGAGCGCGTCGAAGCCGTCGACCACGAGCGTCGCGCCGATCGACAGCAGGCCGATGCCGTGCTTACCCGCCAGTCGCGCGCCTGTCGGCGAGGCCACCGCCGCCACGGCAAGCGGAATGCCGCCGTCGGAATACGGCGCGAGTTGCAGTCGCGCGTCGATCAATTCGTGCGTTGGGGTTTTCGCCGAAACGGTCTCCCCCGCCAGCAGCCGCACCACGATGTCGAGGTTGGTCTCCAGCAGCTCGCGCGTATCGGTCGGCGTCAAACCGATCATTGCGCTGTCGCTGGGCAGCGAGCCCGGCCCCATCCCGCCGATGATGCGGCCATGGGTGAGGTGGTCGAGCAGCATCAACCGGTCGGCCACCCAGAGCGGGTTGTGGTACGCGAGCGAGATGACCCCGGTGCCGAATCGGATCCGCTTCGCCCGTTCGGCTGCTGCGGCGATGAAGATCTCGGGCGAGCTGATGATCTCGCTGCCTGCCGAATGGTGTTCGCCGTACCAGACCTCGTCGAAGCCGAGCGCGTCGAGATGCTCGGCGAATTCGAGGTCGCGCTGCAGTGCCAACGTCGGGTTGGTGCCCGCGCGGTGGAACGGTGCGATGAAGTATCCGAACCTCAACCTGGCCATTACTCACTTTCGCACGGCGTCGTCACTTCATGTGCGACAGTTCGCCGATGGCGGCAAGCGTCGCGGTGATCGGTGCCGGACCCGGCGGATTGGTGGCGGCGCGCTGGCTGCTGTCCAAGGGCTTCGCGCCGACGATCTTCGAGCAGGCGCCGATGTTGGGCGGCCAGTGGACCGGGCTGGACGGCCGCAGCGGCGTGTGGCCGACCATGCACACCAACACCAGCCGAATCCTGACGGCGTTCAGCGGTCTCGACCACGGCAGCGACGTCGTCTACCCGTCAGCCAGGGACGTCCTCGCCTATCTGCATCGCTATGCCGAGACGTTCGATCTTGTCTCGCGCATCCGGTTCGGCACTCACGTCGAGCTTCTCAGTCGAGGCGACACCACCTGGCTGGTGCACCATTCGGGCGCGACCGAGGACTTCGATCGTGTGGTCGTGGCTACCGGTAGATTCCAATCCCCCTCTCTCCCAACAATTCCCGGACTTGACACGTTCACCGGCCCGGCCGGTGTGAGTTCCACATACCACTACCGCGGGCCCGCGCCCTTCCGCGGGCAACGAGTGTTGGTGGCAGGCGGCGCGATCAGCGCCATGGAAATCGCCAGCGAGCTCGCCCAACTCGGCGCGGCGCGCGTCGTCGTCACTCAGCGTCGTCAGCGATACGTGCTGCCGAAATTCGCAGCGGGCGTCCCTTCCGATCATCGGATGTTCACGCGGTACAACGCCGTCGCGAGCGAATACCTCCCCGCAGCGGAGATCGACCGGCAACTGAAGGAGATCGTCGTCGAGGCGGGCGGAAGTCCCGAGCAGTACGGGGCGCCCGCGCCTGCCCCGTCGCTCTTCGCCGCAGGCGTCACCCTGTCCCAGCACTATCTCCCCCTCGTCGCCGAGGGTTTGATCACCGTACGGCCGTGGCTGACCAAAGTTGCCGGCGACGTCGTGACTTTCGCCGATGGGACCGCCGAGGAGTTCGACGGCATCGTGTTCGGCACCGGGTTCGACCTGCACCTGCCGTTTCTGGACGAGCGCACCCGCGCGGTCCTCGACCTCGACACGGTGCATCTGGACGCCGACCGCTTCACGTTTCATCCCGACTTGCCGGGGCTGGCCTTCGTCGGCATGTGGGAGCAGTCCGGCGGATACTTCGTCCCGCTCGAGTTGCAGGCACGCTGGATCGCGTACACGTGGGCCAACACAATCGCTGCGCCAAGTGCGGACCGCCAGCGGACAGCCATCGACGCGTATCGGTCGCGGCGCGGCATGCCACAGAAGACGCGGATGAACCTGGTGGCACTGGCCTTCGCGCGAGCGGCAGGCGTCGACCCCAGTCCAGACAGGTGGCCGCAGCTGCGCCGCGCCCTGCTCTTCGGCCCCCTGGCGCCGAGCTGCTTTCGGCTCGAGGGTCCGGATGCGCTGCCGGAAGCCCCTGCCCGGTTCGCTCGCGACGCCGCCGCGTTCGGCGCGATCACGTCGAACGACCTGACCGAGCGCGAGCAGCGCTACTGGTCGCTGCTGCAGAGCGCTGTGGTGGACAAGCTAACTTCCCAAGATCGTTCCAGCTAAGGGCGACGATCGAACGTTTCCCGGCGAATTTTCCGCCAATTCCCATGGCTGTGCGCTAGCGTTCGAGCCGGGTCGGGATTTCAGGCGACCGTGAGGGGGCCTTCGTGGCAAAGCATCGCCATTCCAAGAATCGTCCAGCGTTCTCGTCGAACCGGACGGCGCGACGACGACGGAAGACACCCTCGGTGATCTACCTCGGGACGATGGCGGCAGCGGTGTCGACGACGCTCGTGTTCGGTCATGCGACCAACTACACGGCAGACATCCCCCAGGTGGACCTGACAGCTGCCACCATCGGCATCGGCGGGCGCGGCGACCCCGACTCGGTCAACATCCCGAACAAACTCCAGGGCAACGTGCTCCCGCCGACGTTCAGCTACATTCCGATCCACTATCCGGCGGGCTTCGACATCGACAACAGCACGAATGCCGGAGTTCCGGTGCTGGCCGACGCGATCGCCGACAACTCCGGTCAGTTCCTGATGGTGGTCGGCTACTCGGAGGGCACCGTCGTCGCGGAGAAGGTGCGACGCAATCTTGATCCGTCCGACCCCGGCGCGCCGCCGCTGAACCCGACCAACGATCCGACGAAGCCGGGTTTGCTCTGGGTGATGATCGCATCGCCGAATGTGCCAAACGGCGGGATCTTCAGTCGGTTCCCCGGGCTGAACATCCCATTCTTCGTCTCCTCGAACGGGGCCGCGGCACCGTCGGAATACAACACCACGTACGTGACGGACGAGTATGACCCGTACGCAGATTTCCCTGCGTACTTCAACCCGCTGTCCCTCGCCAACAGCCTTGTCGCGGTCATGTACGTCCACCCTGACCAGTACTACGACAGCGTCGACTACGACCCGCTGACCGACACGACGAACGATCCGAACGTCTTGATAAAGCCCGTGACGCACATGGTGAACGGTCATCCGGTGACGGACACGTATGTGTTCGTCAAGGCCGAACACCTGCCCCTGTTCGCACCCGTGCGGCAGATCGCGGGCATTCTGCAATTGACGCCACTCACCGAACCGGCGCTGGGCGCCGTCGAGCCGCTGGTGCGGTTGCTCGTGGACATGGGCTACACCGATCGGGCGAACCTGAATCCCGAGAAGCCCGTTCAGTTCTCGTTGATCACACCGCCAGGAAAGGTGCTCGAAACCGTTGCCGGCGTCCCCGGCGCCATCGGGCAGGGCGTGACCAACCTCGTCACCGGTGTCGAGTCGATCCCCGGTTCGTTGCCCTCGCCGTTGTCGACGACGAACTCGCCGTCGATCGCCGCGAAGTCGGAGCCCGGGGAGCAGAAGGCTCCACCTGCCGATGATCCAACGCAGGGGCAACAGCTCTCCGAGGCGGCAACGACCACGACCGAACCGCCGGTCGCCACTCCGGACACCTCTGGACCGACGCTCAGCGCGGTCACCGGAGACGGCAACAAGGTCACGCCGGATACCACCACCAAGACCACGACGCCCAAGAAGAACCCGTTGACGCAGATCGCCGATTCGATCAAGGGGTTCTTCAGTCCGAAGAAGCCGACGACCACACCGAGTTCGAGCGACCCGAAACCGGCCGACTCGAGCTCGCAAGGTTCAACGAGTAACGCCGCCTAGGTTTTACGCGTTGAGCGCGGTTTCGCCGATGATGTGATGCGCACGCAGATCCGCGATCTCGTCGTCGACATTGAAATTTTCACTTTCCGCCGAGTGACCCAAGGAGACCGCTGAGCAGGGCCAGTATGGCCACGAGCGGATTGCCGGCCGGTGGCGTGGTTGTCGGCGGTGTCGTCGTCGTGGTGACAGGAGGCGTAGTCGTCACCGGCGTTGTCGTGGTCGGGATCGTGGTGGTGGTTGTCGTTGTCGTGGTGGACGTCGGCGTCGTGCCCGGGCCGTGGCCGTCGGCCCAGATGATCTTCGCGCCGGCAAGCGGGCTCCAGGTGATCTTGCCGTACTGGAATTCCGTCGTGGTACCTGTTGGGCCGCCGCTTTCGTCGCTGATGGCCAAGCCCAACTCCGGTACCCACACCTTCGCGGTGTGACCTGCCGCGGAATGCGCACCCGTCGCCTGCGAATACCACACCCGCAGCCCAGTCGACTTGTTGAAGTCCTGCCAGCCGTTGGCGAACGGCCCGATCGGACTGAGCAGATACGAACCCGCCTTGAACGCAACGGGATTGGGTGAACTGATGAATCCGCTCGTAGTCTGGAACACGGTGCTGACCGTGCGCACCTGGCCCCAGACTCCGTCGGTGGTCTTGTACACCGGAGACAGCACAGTGCCCAGTGCGGAGTCGGTAACCGTCGAGAACTGCTGATATTCGGCCGATTTCGCAATGGCGCCCGATGCGCCGGCCTTCACTGTCTGCTGAGCGGTCTTGGGCGTCCAGTCAGTCCGGAAGATGCCGAATGTCGACTGAGCGCTGGTGCTGCCGGTCTGACGATCTCGTGTGGTGTAGATGAACATCGGGCCCGTGTAGGGCATCTCCTGCCACTTCAACAGGATGTCGGCGATGTAATCGTTCTCTTTGGTCTCACCGCCGCTGGACGCGGGCTGACCGTATTCGGTTGCCCAGATCTTCTTGTTGGCATCACCGTTGGCGATCATGACCTGCCGCATGTCCATCAGCTGCTGCAGCGGTGAATTCGCCTTGCCGACGCCGCCGGAGAAGTTGAGCGTGTACAGGTAGGGGTGGAACGACATTGCGTCGAAGTACGGTTTAGCGCCTGCGGCGTACATCTGGGTCAGGTACGCGACGGGGTTGATGGTGACCGACCCGAAGCTTTGAATGGCACCGAGGCCCGCGCTCACCACGACGACCGACGGATCGACCGCTTTGACCTTTGGATAGGCGGCCTTGAGCAGCTCGGTGTAGGCCGCCGGGTCGGGCGTCGGCGTCCAGAACGTCACCGAGTTGGGTTCATTCCATATCTCGACGGCCGCAATCTTTCCCGCATAGCGCTGCACGAATTTCGCGACGAAGTCGGCATAGGCGGCCGGCGACGCGGGACGTGAACTGAGGTACTGCCCTCCCGACACCACGGCCCACCGTGGCGTCGAGTTGACCATGCCGACGACGGCGATGTTTCGGGCCGCGGCCGAGTTCACCGTCTTGTCGATGCTGGTCCAGTCCAACGTTCCCTGCGTGGCTTCGACTGCCGCCCAGGGGATCAGCAACCGCACGGCGGAGACGTTGGTCGCCTTGATCATGTCCATCGTCTTGTCGACGCCCGCCTGGTCTTGCCCCCAGACGTCCGAATCGGCAATGCCGGTGGTTGTCGGCGCCGGGTTGATGGTGGCCGCCATCTCCACGAAAACATCGCGCGGACGGTTGTGTACGAGGTCCTTGCTGATCGTTGTCGTGCACACCAAGCCGACCAGTACCGCTATTGCGGTGGTAATCAGTGCTCGGCGATACCCCCGGCGTCTTCTTATGCCCACGGTCCACCCTTGAGGTCGGTCCGCGCGAAGCGGAGGTCAAATCCACCTACCTTTGCTCGATCATGATCTTGACCGACAAAGTGGCGCATGCGACGGATGTGGTCGGTGTGTCGTGTGTGCTGACATTGCCTACGCAAAGACTTGCACCCCGACGGAGGACCCCGGCAAGCAGCGCTGACCTGGATTTACCCATGCGCCGTTCACCGGCCAGAACGGCATTTTGCGGCCGGCGCCTTTTGCAACCTATGCGGGACGGAGCAGCGGTGGCGCCGCATTTCATCGCAGCAATCGCAGTTCACCGGCCTAACGTGGTACTGCACTATGGGCGAATTCGACATCCGAGCGGACTACGACAGCGAGACCATCGTTGTCTACCAGGCGTACCGGCCTGCGATCGCCAAGGCGGCGGTGGCGGCCCAGCGGTTCGTTGCTCCGTACAGCCTCAGCAGGATGACGTGGATCAAGCCGTCCTTTCGGTGGCTGATGCACCGCAGCGGCTGGGCGAGCAAACCCGGCCAGGAACACGCCCTTGCTGTGCGCATCACGCGCGCCGGTTGGGAGGAGGCGCTGTCGCAGGCGGTGCTGACGACTCCCGACCCCAGGGTGTACGGCAGCCATGAGCAGTGGCGGGATGCTTTTGCTCACGCGGTCGTTCGCGTGCAGTGGGATCCCGAGTACTCGGTGCGCGACGAGAAACTGGACCATCGCAGCATCCAAGTGGGTCTGTCTCGCGACATCATCGGCCGCTACGTCAACGACTGGACTGTCGAGATCCGCGATCTGACCTCGTTGGCGCACAAGATATCTGAATGCTTGCGTCGCGGAGACGTCGAGGGAGCGCAGGCGCTGTTGCCGCCCGAAAAGCCGTATCCGCTCGATGATGAGCTGGCGAGGCTGATCGGGGCGTTGCCCTAAAGGCGTCGGTGCCATGGCAAGTGTTCGGGCTTCGGAGTTTTGCTCATTTTGCTCAGCCCGACGCGTACTCTCTGCCCATGGCGCGAAAGCTGCACATAGACGTGCGGCTCGCTACGCAGGTGCTGTTGCTGCAAGTGGCCGTGGTGACGCTCACGCTGGGCATCGCGGGCGGGCTGCTGGCCTTCATGAGCCACCAGCGACTCGCTGCCCAATACGAGGACCGTTCCCTGGACATGGCGCGTGCCATCGCGTTCGCCCCCGCGGTCCGCGTCGACGTCGCGCGCTATGAGAATGCACCGTTGACACCAAGCCCCGAGCTCACCGACCAGTTGGCGAGCGGGCAGTTGCAGCAATTGGCCACCGAGATCCAGCAGCGCACCAGCGTGTTGTTCGTGGTGATCACCAACAATCAGGGCATCCGGCTGTCGCATCCCAATCGCGATGAACTCGGTAAACATGTCAGCACCGATCCCTCCCAGGCACTGGCCGGCCACGAGGTCGTGACGAGGGAATCCGGCCCGCTCGGGAGATCGGTTGGCGCGAAAGTACCTGTGTACGCGCCGGATTCGAACCGGGTCATCGGCGAGGTCAGTGTCGGCATCTCCACCGCCGCTGTTCATCAGCAGTTGTGGACTGACGTCCGGACGGCGTCGGCTCTGGTGGGCTTGGCATTGCTCATCGGTGTCGTGGGCTCCGTGTTCCTCGCCAGGCGGTGGCGAGGCCTGACGATGGGGTTGCAGCCCTCCGAGATGGCCGAGTTGATACGCGGTCAGTCGGCAGTTCTGCACGGCATCGACGAGGGTGTGCTCGCCGTCGACACCCATTGGAAGACAACTTTCGTCAACGAGAAGGCCTGCCGCCTACTGGACGTCAGCAGCGAGGTGGGCAGGCCGGTGGAAGAGGTCGGTCTGACGCCAAGGGTGCTCGAGGTGTTTCGTTCGGCCGATCCGACGCCGACGATTGCGACCGTCGGCGATCGCATTGTGGTGGTCTCGGCGCGACGTGTGGCGCGTGAAGGCCGCGATCTGGGAACGGTGTTGGTGGTGCGCGATCGCACCGACGTCGAATCGCTGACCCGCCAACTCGACGCCGTGCAGCTGATGAGCACAGTGCTACGCGCCCAACGCCACGAATTCGCCAATCGGCTGCACCTGATCAACGGTCTGCTCCACGGTGGCCATACCGAGGAGGCCGCTTCCTACGTGGAGGAGTTGTTGGGGTCGGGCCCGCTGGGATCGGCGGTGCCTGGCATCGAAAACGTCCGCGATGCCTTCCTGCAGGCGTTCCTGGCGGCGAAGGCTGCTTCGGCCCGCGAAGCCGGGGTGACGCTGACCCTCGGCGAGAACACCTGGGTGCCAGGTCGGCTCGCGCTGCCCGTCGACGTGACAACCGTGCTGGGCAATCTGGTCGACAATGCCATCGACGCTGCCAGAACAGGTGCCAGCCAGGCCAAGGTGGTGGAAGTCGAACTGCTGCAGGATGGTTCGACGCTACACATCACGGTCGCCGACACCGGAGACGGTGTCGCCCCCGATTTCGTCGAGCACGTGTTCACCGAAGGCGCGTCGACGAAGCCGGAATCCGGGATACCCGGCGGCCGTGGCATCGGGATGGCGTTGGCTCGACAGATCAGCCGCGCGCTGAGTGGTGATATCCGGCTGTCCAGCCCGGGCAACCCGGACGCTCAGCTGTGCGGCGCAGAATTCATCGCCCGATTGCCGGGCGTCATGGCGAAGGAGGAAGCCCAATGGGTGGCTCAGAACTGACCGTGCTCGTTGTCGACGACGACTTCCGAGTCGCCAACATGCACGCGGGTATCGTCAACGCGTTACCGGGCTTCACGGTCACGACGACGGCGACCACACTCGCCGCCGCCCGTAAGGCCGACCCTGTCGATCTGGCCCTGGTCGACGTCTACCTGCCCGATGGGTCGGGAATTGACTTTGTTCGCGACTTGCGTTGCGACAGCATGGTTTTGAGCGCAGCGACCGACGCCCCGACGATTCGGGCCGCGATCGCGGCAGGAGCATTGAGCTACCTCGTCAAGCCGTTCGCGCCCACCGATCTCGTGGCACGGTTGTCGGGCTATTCGCGCTACCGCAAGATTCTGTCGGGCACCAATCTTGGTGGAGCCGAGGTGGATTCGGCACTGGATGCCCTGCGTCCTCGCATCGCTCCTGCCCAGTCCCCGACCGCCGTGGCCTCCCCCACCAAGCAGTTGGTGCTGGACTCGCTGCGCGCGGCAGGCCAGCCGATGTCATCGGCTGAGCTCTCCGCCGAGATCGGCGTATCGCGGGCCACTGCGCAACGGTATTTGTCGACACTGGCCAATTCGGGCGAGGTCAAGATCCAGCTGCGGTACGGCACGACCGGACGGCCCGAACAGGAATTCGTCGCCGTGGACAAGCCGCCCAGCCGTCCGCAGCGCTGAACGTCACGATCTGATCGCGGCCGCCGCAACCGGTCACAGCTCCCGACTGCTTCGGCTTCAGGCAAACGTCTCGAACCGCTTTACCTCGTCTACTCATCCTTATAGCTAACCCGGGTCGGGGCCCGAATCCGACCTTCAAGGATCTGCCAAGGATCCGCCAAGCCCTCGGCCGCAATCTTTTCGTGACCGGCCCCACAGGCCGAAACGACAACGAAAGGAACGACCAATGCTCGGCCTGTACGCACTGAAGCCCTGGTACACCAGGCGACTGACGCCCGTTCTCAATGCCGCGGTCGCGCACAACGTGTCCCCTGACGTCTTCACCGCCGCAGGCGTCGTCGCTGCCGGCGCCGCCGGAGTGACCATCGCGCTGGGCTGGTGGCCGCTGGCCGCACTGTTTCTCGCGCTGCGACTGGCCGGCGCCAACCTCGACGGTGCTGTCGCTCGGGCCCGTGGCGTGAGCCGGCCGTGGGGGTTCGTGGTCAACGAGATCGGCGACCGCGCCTCGGACCTGCTGACCTTCGCAGGCCTGGCGGTCTTCGCGGCGCGCCTGCACGGCCCCGGCTTCCACTGGCTGTCCTGGACGGTGATTCAGGTATTCGCCGCCGCACTGGCCGCGACGCTGCCCACCTTCGCCTCGCTGGCCGCGGCGGCCGCAGGAGCGACCCGCCGCAACGGCGGCCCGTTGGGCAAGACCGAACGCTGCTTGCTCACCGTGCTGGCCACCGCGATTCCGTTCATCATGCCGGTGCTCTTGATGCAGATGGTCAACGGTTCGATCCTCACCACGGTGCTGCGGCTGCGCGCCGCCCGCCGCGAGCTGGCACAGAAGCGCGAGCAGGAGCAGGCCGACCTGATCGACCTCCCGACCCGCCCGATCTTGACGGCGGTGGCAGCATGACCGCGATCTCCTACGTGCTGCGGCACTGGATGTGGCGCCTTGCGAGCGCGGTATCTGGCGGGCTGACCGTGACCGGCAAGTGGCGCGGCTCCGGTGGCTGCATCGTGGTGGCCAACCACTCGTCGCATGCCGACACCGCGGTCCTGCTGGCCGCCCTTCCGCCCAAGGCCAAGCCGGTGTTCGGCGCCGCCGCTGACTACTGGTTCGACGTGCGTGTGCGCCGCTTCATCGCGACCTCGCTCGCCGGCGTCCTTCCGGTTCGGCGCAACGCTGAGGGCTCCTACGCGGCGCTCCTCGCCGCGGCCCGCCCCGCGCTGAAGGCCGGACGCACCATCGTCCTCTACCCCGAGGGCACCCGTTCGACCGACGGCACCATCGGCGAGTTCCGTTCGGGTGCACTGCGGTTGGCGCGCGAATGCGGTGTGCCGATCGTGCCGGTCGCAGTGACGGGCACGGCCGACGTGCTGCCCAAGGGCGGCCGCTGGTCCCCCGCCCCGATGCAGGTCCGCATCGGCGAACCGATCGATCCCAACAGCACCTCGGCATCGGAGCTGCGGAGCGCGGTACTGGCACTGCGGGACAATCTGCAACCGGAGGTTGTCAACCGCTACGCGCTGGCGGCGTGACGACGGCTACTTGGTGGTCGCTTTGAACCGAATCTTCCACCGCGCGAAGGCCAGATAGCACACCGCGAGCACGCCGAGCATGACGATGTCGAACGACCACGCCGCCGCGGTGTGTTTCCAATGCGAGTCATGCGAAATCACCGCAACGGTGTTCGTCAGGTCCACCGTCGACGCCGTCGCCGCCAAACCCCACCGCGACGGTGTCAGCCAGGAGACCGGGTCCAGCGGCCGGCCCGTCACCGGGATGAAGCCGCCGGCGAGCACGAGTTGCGCCATGACCGTCACAACCATCAGCGGCAGCACCTGATTGCTGTTCTGCGCCAACGCCGATACCAGGAGTCCGAGTACCGCCGCCGCCACACACGTTGCCGCGATGTCAACGAACAGCTCGAATCTCGCACTGCCGAGCATTGACGCGCCCAGCGGTGCGCCCTTGCCGATCGTCGGTGCCGTGACGATCAGTACCAGGATGGCCGACTGAATCACCGCGGCCGCTGCGAACACCACGACCTTGGCCGCTAGATACGCCGACGTCGACAGCCCTGCCGCCTGTTCGCGGCGGAAGATGGTTCGCTCGCCGACCAATTCACGAATGGTGAGCGCGGTGCCCATGAAGATCGCGCCGAGATTCAGCAACACCACGATCTGTTTGGCTTCGTTGGGCGCAGCGCTGTCGATTGCCGCCCTGCCGAAGCCGTTTTCGCCGGCCACCGCCAGCGGCAGCAACCCGAGCAGGAACGGCAGCAAGACCAAGAAGACGAAGTAGCCGCGGTCGGCGCGAACCAGTCGGACCTGGCGGCGGGCGATCGTCCAGAACTGGCGTGCTATCCCGGTATGTGCCGGTTTGGCGACGGGCTGCTTCGGCTGCGGGTGCTCGCGCGACTCAGCCGTGCTCTCAGCGCGCTCGAGGAATCGCTGGTGGGCCCCTTCGGGATCGGCCTCGATGGCGGTGAAGATGTCGGCCCAGTCGGTGCTGCCCATTGCATCGCCGAGCTCACCGGGTGGTCCGCAGCACGCGGTCCTGCCGCCGGGGGCCAGCAGCAGGACCTGATCGCAAACGTCGAGATAGGCCAACGAGTGGGTCACCACCACGACGATGCGACCGGCATCGGCAAGCTGGCGCAGCATCCTCATCACCAGCTGGTCCAAGGCAGGGTCCAGCCCGGTCGTGGGCTCGTCGAGGACAAGCAGTGACGGGCCGGTCAACAATTCCAGCGCGACCGACGCTCGCTTGCGCTGGCCGCCCGACAGATTCTCGATCCGTGTGCCGGCGTGTGGCGTCAGCTCGAGTTCCTCGAGAACTTGCCGGACCACCCATTGCCGTTCTTCCTTGGTGGTGTCTTGCGACATTCGCAATTCGGCCGCGTAACCCAGGGCTTGGTTGACGGTGAGTTGGCGATGCACCACGTCGTCTTGTGGCACCATTCCAATTCGATTGCGCAACAACGCATAGTCGGTGTGGATGTTGTGCCCGTCGAACGACACCAACCCGCCGTGCGGCCGCATCGTCCCGGCGATGACGTTCAACAGAGTGGATTTGCCCGATCCCGACGGCCCGATCACCGCCGTCAGGGTGGCGGGCTTGGCGGTGAACGAAACCTGTTCCAGCAGAGTGCGATTGCCACTGACCGTCAAGCTGATGTCACGGACGTCGAGGCCGGCGGAGTCCGCGGCCGGCGCGGTGCGACGGACCAAGGTGCCGTTGACGAAGACCATGTCGACATTGGCGATCGTGACGACGTCGTTCTCGGCCAAATAGGCGTCCTTGATCCGTTGGCCGTTGACATAGGTTCCATTGCTGCTGATGTCCTGGATCTGCACTCCCTGCGCGGTGGGAATCAAGCGCGCGTGATGGCGCGAGGCAATCAGATCCGGGATGACGATGTCGTTGTCGACTTCGCGGCCGATGGTCGTCGAACCCGGTGGTGGCTCCACGGGCACGCCCGGCCGCAGCACCCGGATCAGGGACGTCACGGCGTTGAACGCCTCGGTCTTGCCGTCGGCGTCGTGTTTCGTCGGGATCGTGGTCCTGTCGTCCGGCGGTCCGCTGTCGCGGCCGAGCTCGAATGTCACCGTCGGACCGTCGGGTTCGCCGATGTGAATGGTCTGGCCGTCGCGAATGTCCACCGACGACACTCGCTGCTTGTCGACGTACATTCCGTTGGTGCTGGAGTTGTCGACCGCGACCCAGTGACCGTCGAGGTATCGCAGCAGGACGTGAGCGCGCGAGACGCCCGGCTGAGGCAGTCGGACATCGGCGTGGACGTCGCGTCCGATCACGAGATCCCCACCAGGCCCGAAGGTGCGATGCCAGCCATCGGCGTAGACGGTGATCGTGGGCGGCGGTTGCTGATTCATCATGACCACGCAGCAATTACAGCGGAGAGTCCTACGGTGAAAACCACGGCCGCGATGATCAGATAGACCCCGTACAGCCGTCGCAGCAAGGGGTGCAACATCTTTGACAGACCCCATACCACCAAGCCGACCGATGATATTCGCAGTCCACGCTCCAACAGAGTCCAGGCCGCCAGTCGCCACAGGTCGATGTGGTGCTCACCGGCCGCGCGGGCGTACACCTTGACCGGAATGCCCGACAATGCCTGGTGCATGATCGCGCTCGGTCCGGCAGACAGTTGGCCGAATGCCGTCGCCGCCATTCGCGGTGTGGTCAGCGGCGCCGGTAACAAAACGCCGCGAGATGCCAGCCAGGCGTTGGTGAGTACGCCGAGCACCGATCCGGCGATCACCGCGGCGGCCCACGGCATCACGCGCCGCGGGACTGCGGCGGCAAGCAGTATCAGCGCCATCTCCGCGACGATGAACCAACTCAGCGCTTCGGCGTATCCCCACACGAACGCCACAGCCAACCCGTACGGGCCGGCGACCAGCGCCGCGATCACAGTCCAGATACGTGATTGCCGATCAGAATGCGTTCCCGCAGAAAGGAACCCGCTGTCGCCGCTCATCCGAGGAGGTAGGCCAGCGGGAGTACGAGCAACAGTGAGTCGATCCGGTCGAGCAGACCTCCGAATCCGGGCAGCCAGGTGCCCGCGTCTTTGACTTGTGCCTGCCGCTTCACCATCGACTCCAACAGGTCGCCGAGCAGGCCGCCAAACGCCACCGCGATGAGCAGACCGACCGAAATCGTGCCCAACAACGTGAGCACGATGAAGGCGCCGATGAAGGCGCCGACCAGTCCGCCGATCGTCTTGTTCGGGCTCAACGGGGACAACGGCGCACGCGCCCAACCGAAGCGGCGCAACCCTTTTCCACCGCACCAGGCCGCGACATCGGCGGCTGAGGCGGCGAAGGCGACCAGGAAGGTATCGGGCCACACCATCACAAGGTGGGCCAGGGACCAACAGATCCACACCGAACCGAACGCGGTGAACGCTGTGCGTCTGCCCCCGTGTTCGACGTCACCGCCGAGAACCGACGGCAACGCACAAGCCAACACGACGATCGGCGCCAGTCCCAGCAGCGTTGGATGCAGCCATGCCGCCAATGGATAGAGGACGCTCAGCGCCAACAGGATGCCGGTGTCGATCTTGCTGAGCTTCACCAACCGCGCGTACTCGACCACCGCGACCACCGCCAGCGTCGCGGCCAGTGCGGCGGTGGGTCCACGCCCTATCCAGACCGGAATGCCGACGATGGGTGCGATGAGCACCCACGTGGTCCACTTCTGGATCAATTCGCGCTTGCGGGACGCGAACACGGCGATTCCGCCGACCACCAGGATTGCCACGGTGATCCACATGAAGAACACCGCGCGGGCGTAGAGATGGATGTGCAGTGGGCCGAGGTCAAGGTTGAGAGGCATGCGCCGATCGAAATGAACGATCGACAGGTACCAATCGACGAGCGTCAACGTGCCCGGCCTTCCGGCAGTCTTCAGTTCAGGACACGATATGCCGTGTCGGCCGATCCGGTAGCCGAAACGGAGTTCGGTTATTCCTTTTGCAGGTTTATCGTGAGGCCGTGGACGGCACGCCTTTTGGCCGCTACCAGTTGATTGAATTGCTGGCGCGCGGGGGAATGGGCGAAGTGTGGCGCGCCCATGACACCACGATCGACCGGGTGGTGGCGCTGAAAATGCTGCTACCGCACTACGCGCAGGACCCGGATTTCGAAAGGCGATTCCGCCGCGAGGCCCGCGCCGCGGCACGTTTGGATGACCCGCACGTCGTGCCGATCTATGACGTCGGCGAAATCGACGGCCGACTGTATGTGACGATGCGATTGATCGACGGCGTCGATTTGCAAACCCTGTTGAACCGCGGCCCCTTGGAAGCTCGGCGCGCGGTACACATCGTCGAGCAGATCGCCTCAGCACTGCACAGTGCGCATCAGGCCGGCCTGGTGCATCGCGACGTCAAACCGTCCAACATTCTGTTGACCCGCAACGACTTCGCCTATCTCATCGACTTCGGCATCGCGCGCGGCGCGACCGACACCGCGCTGACATCGGCCAACACCACCATCGGCACGTGGGCCTACATGGCTCCCGAACGCTTCAGCACCGGGGAGTCCAAACCGAGCGTGGATATCTACGCATTGGCATGCGTGCTCTACCAATGCCTCACGGGCCACCCGCCCTACCCAGGCGACACCCTCGAACAAGTCGCCGTCGGACACATGGTCGCCCCGCCACCACATCCCTCCGAAGACAGCGACACCGTCCCGACGGCGATGGATCACGTCATCGTCACCGGCCTGGCCAAGCAACCCGACGACCGTTACCCCACCGCTATCGAAATGGCCGCCGCCGCACGACATGCCATCACCGCGCCTGTGAGTCGGAGCAGCCGAGACGCGCAAACCCAGCGATGGCCTGCAGATCCCGCCTACGCCGGCGAAACGGTCGTGCAACCACCACGGCCGCCCCCGCTGCCGCCGGCACCACCGGTCGGCACGGGCCGGCGGCCCGGCATCCTGATCGGCGCAATCGCAGTCGTCGCACTACTGATCGCAGGCGGCGTCTTTGCAGTCGTGAAGTTCTCGCGCGACGACAAACCGGCCGCCGCCAAACCCACCGGCACTACCGCTGCCGCTGCTGCGGTCCCCGCGCCCAACAGCGGGCCGTTCACTGGGATGTACCGCGCCGACTTCGGCCCGATCAGCACTCTCGCCGGGGTCGCGGATCCAAGCGCTAAGCCGTCGACGGCTACGTACGGGGTCCGCTCGGTGTGCCGCGCGACGGGATGCGCCGCGACGGCGTCGCGACTGAGCGGTGACTCGTCGTTCGCCCCGACGGTGGAATTCGACGACGTCGGTGGGAGTTGGTTGGCGGTGACCCTCGCCTCGCAGCAGTGCCGGGAAAATCCGGGCGCCGAAGCCTGGCAGGTGTTCACGCTGCAGCCGCAACCTGACGGCCGCCTGACCGGCGATTGGACCGGAACAACCGGCAATTCCTGCGAGGCCAAGCACACGGTGACGTTCACCCGCACCGGTGATATCGACATCGGCAGCCTGCCCGACCCTGCCAACCTGCCACCACGGGTGGTCTCGCCCGCCGAAGCGCTCCACGGCAGCTACCACCAAACGAGGACTTTCACCGACGGACAGAAACAGCAACCGGCCGACTTCGTCGTCACCACGAACTGTCTGCGCACCGGCGACCGGTGCATGAGCTACTTGCACAACCAGCAGGGCATCGTCGAACCGTTGGTATTCGCCGACAGCAGCTGGTCTTTGGCCACCGAGTTCGACGCCAAGTGTCCGACCAGCGGCGAGTCGATGCGTGTCAAGAAGACCGGGCAGTATCCGTTACCCAAACCCTTGCAGAATCCGATCACGCTGCTCACCGGGCACGGCGTCCAGGAACAGGCCCAGCCGTGTGCAGTCACCATCGAGTTCGACGAAACAATCACGCGCACTGGCGATTAGCGCAAGCATGTGCCAATCACACCCACAGACGTGGTAATTGGCCGTTATCGTGAGCCGGTGGAGGGCACGCCTTTTGGCCGTTACCAGCTCATAGAGTTGCTGGGCCGCGGTGGGATGGGCGAAGTGTGGCGTGCCCACGACACCGAGATCGACCGCGTCGTAGCGATAAAGATGCTGCTACCGCACTACGCCAAGGATCCCGACTTCGAGAAGCGGTTCCTGCGGGAGGCGCGCGCTGCAGGACGCCTGGATGACCCGCACGTCGTGCCCATCTATGACGTCGGCGAAATCGACGGCCGCCTCTACGTCACGATGCGACTGATCAACGGCGTTGACCTACAAACCTTGCTCGAGGCAGGACCGCTGGAACCCGCACGCGCGGTGCACATCGTCGAACAAATCGCCTCGGCACTACAGTGCGCGCATCAGGCCGGCCTGGTGCACCGCGACGTCAAACCGTCCAACATTCTGCTGACCGACAACGACTTCGCCTATCTCATCGACTTCGGCATCGCCCGCGGTGTGACCGACACCGCGCTGACATCGGCCAACACCACCATCGGCACCTGGGCCTACATGGCCCCCGAACGTTTCAGCACCGGCGAAACTCAGCCCGCCTCCGACGTCTACGCGCTGGCTTGTGTGCTCTACCAATGCCTCACGGGCCACCCGCCCTACCCAGGCGACACCCTCGAACAAGTCGCCGTCGGACACATGGTCGCCCCGCCGCCGCATCCCTCCGAGGACAGCGACACGATCCCCACCGCCATGGATCACGTCATCGTCACAGGCCTGGCCAAACAGCCCGCCGAGCGCTACCCCACCACCACGGACCTGGCCGCAGCCGCTCGCCTTGCCCTCACCACATCCAGCACTCGGCTTGACGCCACACACCCAACGCGACCGGCTGCCCTGAGCGCGATCAGCTCCGGCGCGCCGGTGACCGTGCCACCGCAGTACGCCGGACCACCGCCGGCAGCCGGAAAAGGGCGGCGCCCCGCTGTCGTGATCGGCGCCTTGGCGACCGTCGCGGTGCTCGTCGCCGGCGGCGTCGTCGCGGCCGTGATGCTCTCGCGCGACGACAAGCCGGCTGCCGGGCCACCGCCCACGACCACCGCGGGACCCGCGCCCAACACCGGACCTTTCACTGGTATCTATCGAGTCGACTTCGGTCGCGCCAGCACACTCGACGGCGCCGGCAATCCCAGTTCGACGGCGGTGACGGGTAAGTACGGTGTGCGCTCGGTGTGCCGCCAGGCCGGGTGCGTTGCGACAGCCCGAAAATTCAGCGGGGATGCGGCGTTTGCACCCACGATGGTCTTCGATCAGGTCGGTGCAAATTGGGTCGCAGTGGCGGTGGCCCCAAGCCCGTGCAAGGGCGCGACGAGCCAGGCCTGGCAGGTGTTCACGCTGCAACCACGTCCCGACGGAAGCCTCGCAGGCGATTTCGTCCGGCTCACCAGCGAGCAGTGCCAGGAAACACGACCCGTCACCTTCACCCGCACCGGCGATGTCGACGTCGACGCCGACTTCCGTGGCGTCGCCGACCCCGCTGAACTGCCAGCGCGGGTGGTGTCGCCTGCCGAAGGTTTACGCGGCCGCTACCGCGTCACGCGCACCTTCGCGGGGCGGCCCCCTCAAGAGCTGGGCGAGTCCCCTGTCACCACTTACTGTCTGCGCAGCGGCGACCGATGCATGAGCTACTTCCCGATCAACTCAGGTGATCTAGCGCTGGTGTTCGGTGGCGGAAAGTGGGAATGGAAGGACGAGAGCGACGGTCCGTGCCCCGCAGGCGAAATGTCACATCTGAAAGCCAGCGCGCAGTTTCCGCTGCCTCAACCACCACAGAATCCGATTCCGTCGCTCACCGGTCACGGCACCTGGGTTCAGACGGGCGGATCGTGCGGCGTCAACCTGAACTTCGACGAAACCTTCACGCGCACAGGCGATTAGCGTTTACGGCGGAAACACCTTCTTGATGCTGCCGTCCGCGTTGACTTGCATGTAACCCGTCCCGGGGGCCGCGGAATGGATCGCCAGTTCCAGTCCACCGCCCTCGGCGCCCTCCACGATGAGGTAGGTCTGGGCGTTGTCGGGCGGCGCGCCTAGGGCCTGCGGCGCACCAGCCAACGTGGCGGCCACCGCGTTCGCGTCGAATGCACTGAGATCGGCGAGCACGTCGAACGAACTAGTCGTCGTATCCGAACCCCAACTGTTCCACTGCCCGTCGCGATACATGAAGTCCTGCTCGACATGGCTGTTGGTCGGCGAGACGCGTTCGAGCACCGCATAAGTCGGATAGATCACCAACTGGAATCCCATGGTGTCCCCGAAGTGGCCGCGCATGGTGTCGAGCAATCCGCGCAACCCGTCAGCCGTCTGAAGCTGCGATGGTCCCGAGGGCGTCGACTGGGTCGAGGTAGGCGCGGACGTCGTGTTCGTGACAGTCGTGTTGGTTCCCGGTGCGGACGGTTTCGTGCTCGGCGCGGACGGAAACTGCTGCCCGGTCGGCTGAGCGCGCGTGGTCGGGCGACTGGTTGAACCACCGTCGGGCCAAACGATGACAGCGACGACAGCGATGACAATGACGACGACGGTGGCCAGGCCCGCCAAGATCCACACGGCGGGGTTCTGCCACCACGCAGAAGAACCCTGCGCTTGTTGGGGTGCGGCTGGCGGGGACCACGGCGCGGGTTGGGGAGGTGCGCCGTATGCCGGTGCGGCGTATTGGGTGGCTGCGCTTGCATCTGCCGGGCGCGGCCCCGTGTCGGGGTATGGGACCGGCGACGACCAGGCCGGCGCGGGCGGGGGCACGGAAACCGGCGGCGGGGGCTGGCTGGGCAGAATCGGCGCGGTCAGTGCGGCGCGGGCCGCGACAGCGAGGTCTTTGGTCGTCGCGTAGCGCTGGTCGGGGTTCTTGGCCATACCCGTCGCGATGACTTGGTCCATCTGAGCGGAAATTCCCGGCTGCATCGTCGATGGGCGCGGCGGCGGCATGGTCAGGTGGTTGGTGATCTGTCGTTCCAGACTGTCGCCGGGAAACGGCTGCGATCCGGTCAGACATTCGTGCAACACGCATGTCAGCGCATAGATGTCGGCCCGTGCGTCGGTGCTGTCGGTGGTGAAGCGCTCGGGCGCCATGTAGGCCAAGGTGCCGATCGTGGCGCCGGTGCTGGTCAGCTTGGTCGCCTCGGCCGCGCGGGCGATACCGAAATCGATGAGGTAGGCGAAGTTGTCGTCGGTCACCAAGATGTTCGATGGTTTGACGTCGCGGTGCACCAGCCCGATTTTGTGGGCGGCGCCGAGCGCTGCGGCTATCTGCTCGACGATCGAGACGGCGCGTTCGGGCGGCAGTGGACCGTCGGCGACCAAGGCATCGATGGTCTTGCCGTCAATCAGCCGCATCGTGACGTAGAGGCGTCCGTCGATTTCGCCGAAGTCGTGGATCGGGACGATGTGGGGCTCATCCAGGCTGGCGGCTGCCTGCGCCTCACGGCGGAACCTGGCCTGATATTGCGCATCGTCGGCGAGGTTTGCGGGTAGCACCTTCAACGCGACCACCCGGTTCATGGCGGTGTCGTATGCCCTCCACACCTCGCCCATGCCGCCGCGGCCCAGCATCTCGACCAACTGGTAGCGGCCGAACGGGGTCCCATCCACCGGCTAACCATAAAAGGCAGTCGGCTTAGCTGCCAGCAGATCGCCGGGGTGGCGGCCGCCGAGAACTGAGTACGTCCGCGACACGGCGATCGAAATTGCAGTAGGCGGCTACTGCGCTCGCCCCACGTATCGCGCGACACGATCCCTTCACATCGGCAATGCGGGTCTGGAGGCTGTCATGAGGGCTGGGCGTTTTGTGGGTCGCGTAGGCGGGTTGGCTGTCGCGTTGGGTGTCGGTGTCGCGGTGGCAAGTAACCCAGCAGTGGCCTGGGCCGAGGACGGTAGTTCGCCGAGCGCCGACTCGGCACCACCGTCATCGACGGCTTCCGAGGGCACCGATGGCGCCTCGACAACCACGGGCGCGTCGACCGGTTCCGGTACTGGTGCTTCCACGCCGCCCGATTCCGTGCAGAGCTCGGAGGCCGACACCTCGGCATCGACGGCCGGTTCGGTGCGAACGGCGCCGCCGGGAACGGCGGTGAGCACCGGTGGCGCGGACTACTCCTCGAACGAGTCGTCGGCGAAGCCCGACGCAGCGCGGACAACGAAGCGCGGCTCGAAAAGACAGCAGCGTCACGAGGCCCCGACCGATGCGCCAAGCGTGAGGACCGACGAAGCGCCGTCGCGGCCGAAGACTTCGGCACCTCCGCACACTGCGGTGCAACCGTCCGCTACGGCACCAGACGTCGGCACAGCATCGCCTGCCGTGGCTAACCTCGTTGCTACGCAATCTGTCTCGACTGTTGCGGAGGATATGACCGAGCCTCCCGAGACGGTCAGCTCCGTCCCGCTGGCCGTCTCAGTGGGGTCGGATCCCCTTGCGCCCGGCGGCCCGCTGACACCAGTCGACTCGCCGGTGGAATTGGTCCTGCTGGCTGCGGGTTCGCGAACCCGCAACGAAAGCATCGACGGTGTCCAAACTTTCACCGCCGCAGCCATGCTGACGGTGAATTCGGCGCCGATTGTCCCTGCACAACCCGTCGGGATACCGGACCCGGTGACAGGCGTGGTGGCCGGTACGGTGATCGCCACTGATCCCGAGAACAACCCGCTGACCTACACAGTCACAACCGCCCCAACACAGGGAACGGTGCAGTTGAACTCGCAGACGGGCGCATACACCTATACCCCGACCCAGGCCGCGCGCCTGGCTGCCGGTGCGACGAGCACGGTCGACACCGACTCCTTCAGCGTCGCGGTCAGTGACGGTCAACAGGCCACCACAGCACCGGTGTCGGTGTACATCTCGCCGATCCGGTTTGAGAATCAGGCTCCGATTGCGGTGGGTACCAATCCCTCTGCCGCGGTGATCGGGACCGACGGCCGGATGTGGGTGGCCAACACCGGCAGCAACACGGTGTCGGTGATCAACACCATCACCGGTCAGCGGATCGATGCCAACTCGAGTTACTTCTCGAAAGACATTTCGGTCAGTTCCTCGCCGAGCGCGTTGGCACTGAGCGCTGACGGCAAGCGGTTGTACGTGGCCAACACCGGCAGCGGCACGGTGTCGGTGATCGACACGGCGACGTACAAGCGCATTGACACCAATCCCAGCGCCTGGGGAACTCAATCGATTTCTGTGGGTTCCTCACCCAGCGCGTTGGCAGTCGGCTCCGATGGCCGCCTGTATGTGGCCAACCGCGGTAGCAACACCGTGTCAGTCATCAACACCACCACCTACAAGCTCGTCGATGTCAATCCCAATGTGTCTGGCGTACAGTCAATTTCAGTGGGAACAGCTCCGAGCGCGCTAGCGTTCACCGGCGGTCGACTATATGTAACCAGCCGCGGCAGCAACACGGTGTCGGTGATCGACCCCAGCAGCTACAGCGTCACCAACATCGCAGTCGGAAGCCAGCCCTCCGCCCTGGCTGTCGGCGGCAGTGGCCGGCTATTCGTGGTCAATACCGGCAGCGGCACGGTCTCGGTGATCGATACCGCTACCAATAGCGTTGTCAAGCAGGCTATTTCGGTGGGCCCGTCGCCCAGCTCGGTGGCGTTCAGCCCCAACGGCAGCCTGGCATACGTCACCAACACGAACGACACCGTGTCGGTGATCGACACCGCTACCAACAAGGTCGTCAGCACGGTGGCGATCGATACCGATACAACCGGCGGGCACGTCGGCGCGGTGAGCTCAAAAGGCACGCTGTACGTCACCGATGCCGTCGACAAGACCGTGCGCGTGTTGACCATCCGCTACGGCAACGCTGCACCGGTGGCAGGCACCCCGACCGTCGGCACGCCGAATGTCGGCAGCGGAGCGGTCACGGGCGCCCTCAATTTCACCGATCGGGACGGAGATATCCTGTCCTACAGCGTGACTCAGCCGTCCTCCGGCACGGTCGCCATCACCGGCGCTGGCGCCTATACGTTCACGCCTACGTTGGCCGCCCGCCAGGCAGCGGCCACCGGTGGACCAACCAGCACGACCTTCACCGTGAAGGCAACCGACGGTCAGGCGATCGCATCCGTCAACGTCACCGTGCCCATCGTGGCGCCCGTCGCCGCAACGAGCGTGAGCACCCTTGGCAGCGTTAGCGTCAACGGCTACGCATGGGGCCCTCCGCTTTTGAGCCCTGACGGCACTCGAGCCATGCTCACCACCTACCTTCCAAGTCTGAGTGGAACCACCACGCGGGTGGCGGTAGTCAACACCACCACCGGCAAGCAGGTCGGCAGCACCATCACCCTTGCCGGTTCCCCAGGATCACCGGGGTTGAGCGCCGATGGCACCCACGCCTCGATTGCCACCTCGGTCTACAACCCGACAACGGGTATCTACACCACTCAGGTCACAACGATCGAACTCGCGACTGGCGCTCAGGTCGCCAACGACACCGGCACGCAAGCCGGCACCGGCGCTGCCGGCAACTCCTCCCCATATGCCGACTCGACGCTGAATGCCGACCACAGCCGCGCCCTGATCACCGCCCTGGTCACCGACCAAACCACGGGCGCCGAGTCCACCCGAGTCGCGGTGGTGGACACCGGCACCAACGCTGAAATCGGCACGCCGTTTGTCCTCGCCGGCAACGTCCAACCGATCTGGAGCGGCGATCGCACCCGCGCGGTGTTCATCACACCTGTGTCCGATCCGAGCACTGGAACGTCCACTCAGATTTCGGTGGTCAACCTGGACGCCGGGACCTATACCAGCACGACCCGCGCCGGCGCATGGTCCATACCGCTGATAGGCCCCGATTACAGCCCGCAGCTGGTCAGTGCCGATGGCAGCCGCGCCTTGATCGCAAATGCGGTTACCAACCCGACCACGGGCGCAGTGAGCACCCGGGTCGCGGTGATCGACACGATCACCGGCGCCCAGACCGATACCACGCTCACCCTTGCGGGTGGCGAGTTTGGTTCAAAACTGGTGAGCGCCAACGGCAGCCGCGCGTTGATCGTCACGAACGTCTATGACGGGCGTACTAGCGTCAACACCACCCGGTTGACGGTGATCGACACTACGACGGGCACCCAGATCGGGCCCACCACCACACTCACGGGTTTCCTCAACGGGCCCGTACTGTTCAGCGCCAACACTGGACGCGCCGTGATCGCGACAATCAGCTCGAACTTTGCCACGACCGGCGTCGGCACAACCGAGGTGGCGGTGATCAACACCACCACCGGCGCGCAGGTCGGTTCCATCTTCACCTACAAGCCTGACACTGGCTCCGCACTGCTGAGCGCCGACGGCACCCGCGCTCTGATCAACACCGGCAGCCAGCTGGCAGTGATCAACACCCTCACCGGCACCCAGGCCGGCGCCACGGTCACTGGCGGCAACTATCCGCTGTTGACCCCAGACGGGACCCGCGCCCTGATCGTTACGGGCTACAACCCCACCAAACTGACAGTCCTGCAGATCAGGTAGACCGTCCACTGGCGGCCACGGAATCGCCGTTCCGCACGAGGGTTGTGATTCCTGGCGCCGTCGACGCCCTCTCTACGCGGGGTCGACGAAAACCGGCCGCTCTCCCGACATTCCACCCATGACAGCCGCGATCTGGTTGGGCTTACCGATCAGCCCGGTCTGCAATTCGGATTCGAGCACCAGCGACGCCGCGGCGTCGCTACTTGTCCACGTCTCGTCGTACAGACGCTTGGCCGCGCGCACAGCGTCGGGCGACTTCTGCGAAATCTCCTCTGCGAGTGACAATGCCGCAGCAACTGGATCCTCGGCAGTCCGCGTCACCAGCCCGAGCTCGAAAGCCTCACTCCCCGAAACGATCCGACCGCTGAACGTCAACTCTTTCGCGACGTCGATCGGTACGAGTCGCGGGAGTGTCTGCGTGATACCCATGTCGGGGACGAGACCCCACTTGACCTCCATGATGGACAGCTTCGAGTCCGGCGCCGCGATCCGGATGTCGGCACCGAGCGCTATCTGCAGACCGCCGCCGAAGCAGTTGCCATGGATAGCGGCGATCACCGGTGCCGGCACCAATGACCAGTCGTAGGCCACCCGCTGGGCCAAATTGGCCAGCCGCCCTTCCTCGCGCGCCAGCAGAACGCCCGTGCCACCTTCTCCCGACATGAAGCTTGCAACGTCCAAGCCGGAGCAGAAGCTCTTCCCCTCGCCATGCAGCACGACCGCGCGCACCGACGCATCGCCTGCGACCTGCTCGGCGGCGTTGACCAAACCTTCGAACATCGGTCGATCGAGTGCGTTGTGTTTATCCGAGCGCACCATGGTCACCGTTGCCACGCCATTGGGGGCTGTTTGCACCCGAACCCTGTCTTCGCTCACGCGTCGCAATCTACCGCGACGCCTCGGCACCTCGTTTTCACCGATTCTCAAAAAGTTGTCCCCCACGCGCGGGCTGGTTGCACCTATCTACAGCGCGGCCGCCCGGGCCGCTGCACGAGAAGAGAAGGACACACCATGACCACCCACAACTTCAAGGCAAAAGGGCTTGTCGCGGCACTGGGCGTAGCGGCAGCGGCGGCAGTTACGCCCGCCGTGCTGTTCGCCGGCGCAGGAACCGCGCAGGCTGATGACTGTTACGGCGAACTTTCCTACTCGTACTACTGCTCCCCCGCGAGTAGCGCGTCAGACCCGAGTGCGCTCTACCCGGCGCCGGAGGCTCCGTCCTACACACCACCTTCGACGAACCTGTGGTCGTCCCTGCCCGGGTGCACCGGTGGGGTTCTCGAAGCTCTCGACGGTTCGTGCTAACAGCAAGCCATCCCCACGGTCGACCCGTCAACGCGTCCTGTTGGCGGGTCGACCGTCTTCGTTCCGTCCTCCGCGAGTCGCGCGGCTCAACGTTCGACGAACTGCTTATTCTCGGCGAATGGACGACGTCGTAATCATCCACACCGACGGCGGCTGCAGGCCCAATCCCGGGCCCGGCGGCTGGGGGGCGGTGTTGCGGCAAGGCCGGCATGTCCGCGAGATGTTCGGTGGCGAGTCCGGCATGACGAGCAATAACCGCATGGAACTGACGGCGCCGATCATGGCGCTCGAAGCGCTCACCCGACCGGTGCTTGTGCACCTGCACACCGACAGCACCTATGTCCGCAACGGCATCACCAAGTGGGTTCTCGGCTGGGAGCGCAACGGTTGGCTGACCGCGGCCAAGCTGCCGGTGAAAAACGTCGACCTGTGGCAACGGCTCCAGGCAGCGTGCGCGCGACATCACGTCGAGTGGTTCTGGGTGAAAGGACACGCAGGGGTCGCCGACAACGAACTCGCAGACAGTCTGGCGACGAGGGGTATGCAAGAAGCGATCGCACTGTCGGTAGCTCAGCCCGCGATCTAGCAGCCCGAGAAGACTTGCGATTTCAGTGAATTCGAGCGCTGCCACCGAGCCCGATCTCGAGGACGCTGCCGGTGATGACGCCGGGATCCGTGACTAAATACAGGAGCCCGCGGCTGACATCGTCGGGCGCAAGCCACGGCTGAGGAATCGGGTTGGCCTTCATCATGCGGCGGACCAGGTCGTCGGGAACATCGTCGCCGCCCGCTGGCTGCACCATCGGTGTCTGCACGGTGGTCGGGCAGATGACGTTGACTGTGATGCCCTCCTTGGCGACTTCCAGGGCAAGCGACTTGGCGAGCCCGATGACTCCCCATTTGGTTGCGTTGTAGGCCGCGAGTTCTGGGATGCCCATGCGGCCGCCCATTGACGACGTGACGACAATTCGGCCGAAACGCTGCCGTCGCATCACCGGTATCGCGGCCCGCAGCGTGTGAAAAGCACCCGTCAGGTTGGTGTCCATCAGCTGCTGCCAGATCTCGTCGGTCACTTCTTCCAACGGCCCGGTACTGACGATCCCGGCGTTGGCCACCACGATGTCGAGGCTTCCCAACCTGTTGACCGTCTCCTCAACGGCCGCAGCTACCGCGACCGGATCCCGCACATCCATCGCGACCGGAAGACAGACGCTGCCCAGCGCCTCGACCTGCTTGGCCGTGGCGCGGAGATCATCCTCAGTGCCGAGCGGATACGTCAGACCCGACATCGGAGCGGGTGCATCGGCAATGACAATGTTCGCGCCTTCGGCGGCGAGGGCCAAGGCATGGGCACGCCCTTGCCCGCGCGCACCTCCGGTGACAAATGCGACCCGACCGTCCAGAGCGCCCATAGCCGGCTACGTTAACCCGCCGAACTCAGCCGAGCTTCGTCTTGATCGGATGGCTGTCGGCCGGACCCGAAACGTGAACGTCAGCGCCGCCCGGTGTCGATCCGGCCTTCGGGCCCTTATGGCGAGTCGGCGACGCAGTCGACGGCGTGGCCTTGGGGACCGTGGTCGGCGGCGTGGCTTTGCGCACCGTGGTCGGAGCGGCCGAGGTGGCGGGTGCGGAGTCCGTTGTTTCAGACGGCGCCGCCGGTAGCGTGACCGGAATTGGTGGCGCAGTGGTGGTTTCGACGATGACTTGCGGCGGCAATTGCACAGTGGTGCTCGGTGCCGCAGGCGTGGTCGTCACGCTGACGGACGGAGTCGGCTGCGCCGACACACTCGGCTCAGCGGGCAATACCGCAACGGACGACGACGTAACCGCAGTGGACGATGCCACCGGCGCGGGGCTGATGACTACGTCCTGAGAGCTCGGCTGTTCCTGTAGCCCGCCGATGCCCAGCACCGCTATCCCGGCCAGAGCTGCCAGGCCAAGGCCGCCAAGTCCCCAACGACGGCCGTGGTGTGACCCGTCGCGGTGGCCGTGCGGCGATCGTCGGGCGCCGTGACGTGCAGGCTCGGGGGCCGTGATGGTTGCGCCGAGTCCTTCGAAACCCTGGTCCGCTGTGCTGGCGCGTGGGGCGCCGTACTTGGCCCAGCCTGCTCCACCGCCTACGTAGTCCTGGTCGTCGACACTGCCGAGAAGGGCTGTCGGGCCGCGCCCGGCATGGCCGGACGAAGAGTGGCCAGACCCCGGGTGATGCCCGTGGCCGGGTCGCTCGTCTCCGCCGCCTTCGTCGCCGTCGTCCTCGCGGGGGCTGCCGAACTGGGCCCAGCCGAAACCGCTTTCGCCAGTGTCGATGTCACCTAGGCCGGCGCCAGCGCGCCCGCCACCAAAATAGGAACTGGCGCCGAAGTGTCCGCCCCCCGACGAGTGCCCCCCACTTGGCGAGTGGCCGTGGTGGGATGGCCCTTCGTTGCCGTCGGGGTCGTCGTCGCCGTCGGGATCGCCGGGGTCCGGTCCGGGATCGGGATCGCCTGGCTCGGGGCCGGTGTTGGGATCCTTGGGGTCGGAGTTGTCGTCACCGTCTTTGGGGTCATGGTCGTCTGGACCCTTATCGGGGCACGGGCCGTCATTGTCATTTTCACCAGTGGGATCGTCTGGGAAGTCCGTGCCGTCGGTACACGGCTGGAGGATATTCATATTCCAGTCGTAGAGGACGCCGTCGTCGTCCATCGTCTTGCCGTCTGGGAAGTAGAGGATGCCGTCTGCACCGCGGACGGGGTCGCCGCCTCCGACCTCGTTTGGAATAAGGGCGCTGCCATCGGGACCACGCACCGTGCCATCCCGATCCTGGCTCTTGCCGTTTGGAAAATAGATAGTGCCGTCAGAACCAATGACGCGGACGCCCCCCTGTGGCATGTCGTGCTCTCTTTCCTTGCTCGCAGGCGGTGCATTTCACCACCTCGCCACAAAGGAGACGACGGGCGCCTTGGCGACTTCTTGTGCCACAGCTCAAGTTGGGTAGACGGCAGCGGTCTCAAGCGAATCGCCGAGCCCGACATTTTCTCATTCGCGCAATAGAAATCGATCGCCAAGATTCTGCCAAGGCAAGCATTTCAATCTTTACGCTGCAGCCAGCACCTCCGAGATAAGGACCACCTCAACATGTTTCGAACCCCGCCGTTCCGCGCCCGCCGACGTGCCGCCGTCTTCGCAGTGCTCGTCCCGGTTGTGATGGCAAGCCTCAGCAGCACCGCGTGCAGTGCACCGCCGCCGTCTGCGCCTGCACCGGTGCCGCCGACCACGTCGGCTCAGCCTGCCCCGACACCCGCAGCCCGGCAAACCGCGTTGCCTTTCACGGGTCTCTCCAATCCCCAAGGGCTGGCGGTGAATTCGGCCGGCGACGTGTACGTTGTCGACTACGCCGGTGGTTATCACGGCGCGCCGGGCCATCTCCTGAAGTTGGCGGCCGGAACGAACACCCAGACCGTGGTACCCCTCGACGGGGTCGACCGCCCAGGCGCGATCGCGGCGGACACCGCAGGCAACGTCTACGTCTCCGACTACGCCGACCGCCGGGTAGTGAAGTTGGCGGCCGGAACGAACGTCCAGACCGTGCTGCCCTTCACCGATCTGCAAGGACCTGGCAGCGTCGCGGTCGACACCGCCGGAAGCATCTATGTCATCGACGGTGGGAGTGACGCTGCCCCGCAGGAATATCGGGTCGTGAAGTTGGCGGCCGGAACGAACGCGCAGACGGTGCTGCCGTTCTCGGGCTTGCTGCTTCCCTTCAGCGTGGCAGCGGACACCGCAGGCACCGTGTACGTCGTCGATGCTGCCAGCGGCACGGCCATGACCCACGGGGCCTGCTGCGCATCACCGCGTGTCTTGTCCTTGTCGGCTGGCTCGGACGCTCAAACCGTGCTGCCGATAAAGGACCTCGACACCCCGACCGGTATGGCGGTGGACAGTGTGGGCAACCTCTACATCGTGGACCGCAACCACAACCGGGTGGTGCAGTACATCCCCGCATCGAACACCCAATCCGTGCTGCCGATCACCGGCCTCAAGTCGCCGGCCGATGTCGCAGTGGATTCCGCTGGCACCGTGTACGTCTCCGACCAGGATCGCCAACAGGTGGTCGAACTGACGCAACACTGAACTCGCCATACCCAAACGCTCCAAGAATTCGACAAGCAGCCGGTCCTACGTTCGTGTTGTCAACAACTAGCGGTCCGCTCAAAAGCGCTAAACCCCAAAGGTAAAACACAACATGAACGTCACCAACAACCTTCAAAAGGCGATCGTCGGGGCCCTGCTGTCAGGCGGCATCGCTCTGGCGGGACTGACTTCGGGGATCACGCAGGCGTCAACGCAGCCAATTGACCCGTCGATCAACTCTTCGGACTTCAATATCCCGTTGGTCGAGTGCACGCAGTGCCAGCAGACCCTTCCCGGCCGACCGGAAGTTCACCCGAACGGCGGCAATAAGGGCGGCAGCCAGGGCAGCGGCCTTCCGGGACGACCCGAAGTGCGCCCCAATGGCGCCAACAAGTACGACAGCGACCACAAGCCGTAGCGCCACTCCTCAGAGTGCACGTAGGCCCACCAGGGTCCTTGTGATCAGTTCACGTCGTTCGTCGATGGTCATCGAGTCACCGAGGGGCGCGCGCACCCGCAAGTAACCCTGTGTCACTAAGTCGTCGACCAGGAACCGCGTCGCGCCCAGCGGCAACGACAGACGAGCGGCGATCTCGGCAACGGTGGTGCTGTGCACGCACCACGTCAGAATCTGGCCCCGCACATCATTTTTCGGCCAGTGCGGCGGCTTCGCTGTCGTGTTCAGCGCTTCGATCGGAGCGTCGGGTGCCAATTCGAGACCAGAATCAATGCGGTCTGGCGTCACTAGGTGTGGCCGGGCCAAGCTCGGCTCGTCCTTGGCTTCCGAATGCTGACGCTCGTCGGTGTGCTGTGGCACGTTGTAGTTCTCCAAGAACCGCAAGGCCTGATCGGCATGCACCGATGCGCGCACCTCGTTGGAGACGACCTCGAGCACGGTGCGGTCGGTGTCGATGACGAAGGTGGTCCGCCTGACCGGCAGCACCCGGGCCAGCAGACCGCGGCGCCGGGTGTGCCGGCTGTGCCGGGCCGCCTCGCGTGCCAGGACGGACCTACGCAGCCTGGCGAACCTGCCTCGGCGCACCCCGAACAGCTCGGACACCACACCGTCCTCGTCGGAGAGCAGCGGATAGTCAAGCGAGCGCTGTTGGGCGAAGTGCGCCTGCCTGTCAACGGTGTCGGTGCTGATACCGACCCGCTGGGCGCCCACCCTGGCGAATTCGTTGCTCAGGTCCCGGAAATGGCAAGCCTGGGCTGTGCAAATCGGTGATGACGCCAATGGAAAGAAGAACAGCACGACCGGCCCATCGGAGAGGAGCGCAGACAGCGTCCGGGGTCGACCGGTGTGATCACACAGGGTGAAGTTAGGCGCCTTCTCGCCCGCGATCATCGGCAAAGACTAACGCGGGGAAGGTCTGGCAGCGCCGTGTTCCTGGTCTGTGTGTTTCCTCGCGGACGGATTGTCGAGGTAGCGGTTGCGCGCCAACAACGTCAGTTCGAGATCCTCGACAAGCGGATCTAGAAACTGGTGTCGGTACTCGCCGTCGCCGACAGAACGCGCGCTGACGTACATGAAGGTGAGGGCGCCCAGAAAGAGCAGCATCTGGATGAACGCCTGCGGCACCGGGATCTGGTAACCGAGCAACGTTGCATGGGTCAGCCGGTGCTGGGTCCAATCTCCCAGCAGCTCAGGGGTGAGCCAAACGAGGCCCACCACGAAGAACAACAGCTGCGCGACGAAGGTCACCGCGAGTATCCGGGCGAACTGTGACGCCGCCAGTGTGAAGAACACGTTGATGCGCTCGTTTCGCGACAGCGGCTGGACCTCAATGGGGTCTGGCAGGTCCTCGAAGGGCGTTCCGGCCAAACGCTGCACGCGACCCGGTGCGGCGGTAGCCGCTGCCAGCGTCGGCTTGGCGTGTTCGATCGTGCCTTCAACGACAAAAGCCGCTGCGATGACAACAAAAATGCTCAGCCCGAACGCGAACCGGGATGGGCTCAGGCTCGCTGCCGTGTTCCACACGGTGGTGTTGAAAAACACCAACACCGAAAACAAGACCACCGGTAGCGCCCGGACCAGCAGCGCCCACGCGGCGACGAACTGCGAGAGCGCCAAACGGACCCCCCAGCCGATCACCGAGCCGACCCCCACAGCGGTGAGTAGCAGCGTCACCGAAAGGGAAACTATCGCCTCGCTCAGGTACGCCAAATGTTGTTCGGGCGTAAGGCCTTTGACCACGGCGCTCGCGAGGCCGATCGGCACTGCAACTGTCGAGACGATCGCCTGCGCACGGTCGGTGATCTTCCGCGCAACGAACCAGCCGACACCCGCTGCCACGGGCAAGGTCAGCAGGGCGACGAGCAAACCGATCCGCTGCACATGGAGGGGGGCGCCAAACCATTCGAGCCGGCCCGTCATCTGATAGGTCGCCGCCGACGAGACCTCCAGGGTTGCGAAAAAGGCCAGGCAAGGCGCGGAGCGAGACCAGACTGCTTGCAGGCGCGCCCCTGGTGTCAACACCGAGGGCAGGCCACGGTCGAGAAACCAGCGCTCTGCGGCGCGGTCGGCGGCAAGTGTCGTGCGCGTGGTGAGGCGAAGCGACATGGCATTTCCCCCTTGCCCATCATTCTGGGCGTGATTCACGGCTACCACACCGCGTTCGCTAAGGGTGGTCATCAACCAAAAAGCTTGGACCCCGTTTTGCATCGTCGGCGGCGACGGCGACATCGAGCGCACGCGACCGGCTTATTCATTGGTTACTGTACCGTCCGGTCGGTACAGTAACGCGGGTCATCGAGGTGCGGCGCCCGTCTCAGACGAGGCTCACTGCGCCTGTTCTTTGCCCATCTAAGGAGGATCCGTGGGCACGTATGTGCGGTTACTCCGAACACCCGGCTTGTTCCGAGTTACCGCAACTCAACTGTTCGCGCGACTGCCGCTCGGCATGCTGTCGCTGGCCATCCTCATGCACCTTTCGCAGAAGACCGGGTCATACGGACAGGCCGGCCTCGTCGTCGCCTGTGTCAGCCTTGCCGAGGCGGTTGCCATGCCAATCAGCGCTCGGCTCACCGGGCGATTCGGTGTGACACCCGTGGTGCTGTCGGCCGCGACAATGAACAGCGTCGGTTTCCTGGCGTTGGCGCTGGCTCCCCCGCATCTGATCTTGCTGGCTGCACTGGGAACCCTTGTGGGAGCGACGATCCCACCGTTGATGCCCGTCGTGCGCGCGCTGTACCCAAGGATGGTTCCGGCTGACACGGTGCGCGCGTTGTTCGCATTCGACACCACCGCACAAGAACTGATTTGGGTTTTCGGCCCGGTCGTGGTGACCGTGTTGACCTCACTGATTTCCACCGCCGTGCCTCTGCTCGCCGCGGCAGGTATCACCCTGACCGGATCCATCGCTTTTGTGCTGAGTCTGCAACTGAAACAACCCCGGATCGCCCGTAACACTTCGTCATTCGGTCGGGTACTGGCGCGCCAGGAGGTTCTGCTGGCCCTTGTCGCCAACCTTGCTCTGGTCGCATCGTTCATGGCGATGGAGGTCGGAGTGGTCGGTCAATTGGGGCACTCAATGGCCGGCGTGGCGATCTCGGTGTCGAGCCTTGGATCACTGATTGGCGGCCTGCTGCTTGGCAACCGCCGACTCGGCCTCGGCGCGTTGGTGGCGACGATGTCTGTCGTCGTGGCGGGGACGGCACTGACGGGCTTCGTCACCGGCCCGCTGCAGTTCGTGGCGCTGTTCGCCGCTGGATTCGGATTCGCACCTGCGATGGCAGTGCTGTACCACGCCGTCTCACGCGGAGTCGCTGAAAACGTTGCCGCCGAAGCCTTCGGGTGGCTCAACACCGGCGCACTGGCTGGCGGCGCGGCCGGCACCGCGCTGTCGGGTGCTCTCAACGACACATGGGGACCAGGCGGGTCATATGTCGTGGCCACTGCCCTGGCCGTCGGCGCGGCGGTCAGCCCGCTTGTCGCGCGGTTGGCCGGTCCGGTCCGCGGATTCTCGGCGGAAAGCCCGACGGTGAACATCGCCACTCGACGAACACCGGTGGGCGTTACTGTTGACCGCGACACATCGCATATCCACGCCTCTCAGGAGGCAGACGACGAGAGTGCTCAGTGCCACGAGGGGACCGACGCGACGAACTGCTGGACGCCGCCGAGCAGGTGTTGACCCGAGGCGGCCCACAGGCATTGACGCTGCAGGCCGTCGCCGATGAGGCTGGGGTGTCCAAAGGTGGGCTGCTGTACCACTTCTCGAACAAGAGTGAGCTCGTTCGGGGGCTGGTGGAGCGGCTAGTCGACGATGTGAACAGTAACTACGCCCAGTGGGATGACGGCGAACCCGGCTCGTACACCCGTGCATACATCGCATCGACCTGCCACAACCTGACCACCGCCGACGCCGACCGGGTGCTGCGCCGGTGGTCGGTCATCCTGGCTGCCAGTACCGAACCGGAGATGCAGGGGCCGATCGCGGAAGCGTTCGAGGCGTGGATGTGGCCGGAGCCGGGGGTGGACCGTCACCCGCTACGCGCGCAAATCGCCCGGCTTGCAGCCGACGGCCTGTGGTGGAACGCCATGTTCGTCAACGCCTTTCGCGATCCCGAACTCAACAAGCGGATCAGTGCCGCGCTGGTCGACTACGCCGAGGGGCGGGACCACCCGGAGGAATAGCCCAATCATGTTGTCGCGAAGGCGCTTCCAATCGCCAGCCGACTAGTAAAGACCTTGCGCACGAAGGTCGGCGAGCATGGCGGTGACCGCCGCAATGATGTCGGCATCTGGGCTGTGGAAGCGCCCTCCCAGGGCCTGGACAGCGGCGTCGATGCGTTGCAGCAGCGCGCGATAGGCGTCAGTCGCGGCCTCCGCGTAGCCAGAGGCGGAATGGTCGGCCAACTCGCGAGTTAGGCCCTTGGCCTGCTCCTGCACCTTCCAGATGAGGTTGCGCGTGAACTCGAGATCGGGCTCGAAATGCGTCTGCTCGTCCTCGGCCAGTCCGACCTCCAGCACGTAATCGATCTGGTAGAGCGCGTCGATTGTGGTCTCGGCAGACCCGATTCGGGTACGCACTTCCATCGGCGGGACGGGAATCGTCAACAATTGGGTCGACACTTCGGCCCGCGCCCATCGCTCCATATCCCCGGCATGGGCCTGCCAGCGGGCGACCTCGGCCTCTGCAGCCTCCCGCGCGGCGGCGATCTCGGCTTCTGCTGCTTCTCGCGCGGCAGCGACGTCACCGCTCGCCTGCCCACGAGCCGCTGCCACCTCGGCGGCCGCGTCCGAGCGCACCTTTTCCAGTTCACGGCGCACGCGCTGCACGGCTTCCTCGCCCGTCGCCCGCTCGGTCGTCCGTTCGGTGGTCCGCTCGGCGGCGCGTGCCTCCGCTGCTCGAACCTTCTCCTCGGCCGCCGCCACTTCCGCCGCCGCACTGGCGCGGACCCGCTCGATCTCGGCTTGAAGCTGCTGCACGGTTTTCTCCGCCGCCGCCCGATCGGTAGTGCGTTCCGTACCGCGCTCGACAGCACGCGCCTCAGCAGCCCGAACCTTTTCCTCGGCGGCCGCCAACTCGGCCGCCGCTCCGGCGCGGACCCGCTCGATCTCGGCTTGCAGTTGCTGCAACTTCTCTCGATCGGCTGCCCGCTCCGCTGTCCGCTCAGCATCTCTGCGCGCGGCCTCGGCCTCGACAGCGCGGATGCGCTCACCCGCCGCAGTGGCGACGCGCGCGGATTGCTCCGCTTCATCCCGAGCTAGCGAGGCAGCCGCCTCGGCGTCCAGCCTGCCCTGGTGCGCCTCGCGCGCCTGCTCCTCGGCGACCCGGCGCAAATGGTCGGCCTCGACGAGCTGCATCGCCAGCGACCGGCGCGGCGCGGGAGGTCCATTGCGTTCGCGGTGTTGGGCGAGTTCACGCTCGCTCATTGCGGCCAATGCGACCGACTCAGGCCGTGGCTCTATCCCCAACCGCTTCGCGGCCGCGACCGAATCCGCCGCCGCGCGTCGCGTCAATGTCGCCCACTTATCGACGTCGAGGTCCTCGATGTGTTGCCGAGTGGTCGTCATCGGCGCCGCCGCCCTCCACTGCTTTCGGTCACCGTGGCGGAAGGCGTTGCAGCGGAAGATGTTTCAGCGGCCAACGACGGTGTTCGCTCCTTGGCAGTCCCCGCGATGCCAGAAACGGGACCGGCCTGCTGGGCCAGCACCAGCACGAGCTGCTCCTGGTACACGGCCACAGCCTTGGCTAGCGTCTCATCGCCGAGCCGCTCGGCTTCACCGAGCAGCCCACCGAGCAGCTCCAGCGTCACCGCGGGGCCGAGACCCAAGGTGGCGCCCTCGCTGGCGGCGGGCTCTATCCCGGCGGTATCGACCACCCACTGCCACCGCTCCCACGCCAGCGCGTTCGCCGCGTCGTCACGGGTCTGATCTTGACGACGCTCCTGCTGCTCGCGTTGCTGCTCGAATCGCTGACGGGCTCGTCGCGATGCATAGAGCACAGCACCCGCGACGATGACCGCTGCCAACAGCGCCACTACACCGGCAAAGCCAGGCGAGACCACGAAGTCCCGCACCGGTAGATCTCCTAGAACACCTGCTCGCAGAACATGGTTCACCGTGCCAGTCTTTCACTTCGAGAACAATGCTGACGACGGCAATGCTGTTGCGCGTGGACTCCGCATCGAGGACCCGACGGGACTATTTCACTTGGAGCGGTCGTTGGCGCAACAATGACCGTCGTATTGCTGATCTCAGGAAGCACGCGGCTGGCTTCGACCAATACCGCCGCGCTGCGCACCGTTGCGGCGCTCGCTCCGGCTGGCGTCGAAACCCGGTGGTACGAGGGCCTCGCTGACTTGCCGGCCTTCAATCCAGATGACGACGGAACCGCTCATCCATCGGTCGTCGCGCTGCATGAACAGATTACGGGTGCCGACGCCGTCCTACTCTGCACGCCCGAATACGCAGGCACCCTGCCCGGCAGTTTCAAGAACCTGCTTGATTGGACCGTCGGCTCGGCCGACCTGTACGAAAAGCCGATCGCATTCCTCAACGTCGCCGCTCCGGGCCGCGGCGATGGGGCTGTCGCCACCCTGATCGCCGTGCTCGGCTATGTCGGCGCGCGGGTCCAGTCTGATGCTTGCGTCCGACTGCCCGTCGCCAGGGATGAGGTCGGACCCGACGGCCTCGTCATGAGTCCTGAATTCCGAACCGGCGCACTCGATGCGCTGATCCGTCTGACGGATTCGTAGGCGCGCCTGTTCCGTGCGTTGGGATCGTAGCGAAGTCGCAGTTCAAGCCGTTGGGTCCGTTGGCGCGGTCGAATGGTTCGCGAAGCTACTGCGGACGCTGCCCAATGGCGTTCTGGCCGGAGAGAAACGACGCTGGGCCGCGCGAAGCGTATGAAGTTGCTCAACACAGGGCACCCCCGCCCCCTACAAACCGTCGTGGACAGCACTATCGGCGGAACGGTGAGGCGGTCGATCCCACCCGCGTCTGGACGTGTGATTAGTTGGCCAAGGCGCGCTGCCTGTGCAGCAGGCTGGCGTTGAAATAGGTCAGGTAGGCAAGTGTGGCTGCTAGGGCGGGTCGACGAGTCCGCGAGTTGAGCAGCGCTAGACCGAGTGCCGCTTCGATGCTGCCGTTGATGAGAACGTGGGCACGGATGTTGTCCTTGAAAGCCAACCGATTTACCGGTTCGAACGCAGGTGGGCACACTAAGTGCGCGACGCCGGACAGAGCGATAGCAAGTCCGCCGAACAATGCCCATCGTTCAGACAGCTTGCGCTTCGACTTCATATGGTCGACCCCTCGTGGAGAACGACGGGCAGTTGGGTAGGCCCACGAAGCGAGCTATTGGTGGACCACGTTGTGGGTCCGGTGGTTTCGATTCGTGACACGCGGTCGACCAGTTCACGGAGTACGGCTTGTGCCTCCATGCGTGCCAGTGGCGCTCCGAGACATAGATGTGGACCGTAGCCAAAACCGACGTGGGAGCGTGGGTTTCGGTCGGCGCGGAAGGTGTTGGGGTCGTCGAAGGCAAGCGGATCGCGGTTGGCCGCTCCGAATGACATCAACACACGCGAGCCCGATGGGATGGTGACCTCGCCTACCTGATAGTCAGCACGGGTATAGCGGTAGAGGTTCTGAATGGGGCTGGTGTAGCGGACATGTTCTTCGACGGCCTGCGGGATGAGGTCCGGATTGGCACGGATCATGTCGTATTGATCGGGGTGCTCGGCGTAGGTGTGCAGCATCCCGCCGAGCAGGTTGGTCGTGGTCTCGTTACCGGCGATCAGCAGCAGGATGGCGATATAGAACAACTCGTTGTCCGTGAGCGCTCCGTCGGTGTTGTGCTCCAACAGGCGTCCGAGGACGGTGTCCGATCCCTTGAGGTCTCCAACTGCGAGGTGCTTCAAAAAGTAGCGGTGCAGCGCTAAAGCGGCCCGCATGGATCGTGCGGTACTCACGACGCCACTCACCGTGGGGGTGAAGTTGATCAGTTGGGTGCTGTCGTCTGACCAACGGCGGAAGTCGGCGATGTCGCTCTCGGGGACACCCAGGATGGCCGCGATCACCCGAAGCGGCATCGGCATTGTCAGCCGCTCCACGGCATCACAGTTGCCAGCAGCGATCATGTCGTCGACGAGTTCGGCGGCAAGCTTGTCGATGATGTTGCGCCAACTGTCCAGAGCACCTTTTGTGAACGCCGGCTGGACTTGTTTACGCAGGCGGCTGTGCTGCTCGCCATCGGTGACCACGACCAGATCGGCGACCATCCGTACTCGGGTCACTCCATGGCTGCTGGTTACCCGGTCTGTGTCGCGTAGGGCTGCGCGGACATCGTCGAGTCTGTGCAGAATCCAGGTCGCGCGCCGGGGGTTGTAGTGAACACGTCCGCTGCGGTGCAAAGCGTCGTAGGCAGCGTGGGGTTGTGCGGCGACGGCTGGGTCCAACGGGTCATAGTCGGTATTGACCGCACCCGTCCAGCCGCCGTAGCCACGTCTGTGCGTGCGGATCGCCGCAGAGACGTTCAATCGCCCCGCCGCAATGAGGGGCGAGAACATCGAGGCCGCACCGTCAGCGACCCTTCCAAGCTTCAAGATCAGCACACCCTTTCGACAGCACTCCCCTCAGAGTCATTTCCTGCCGACCGGGAGGTCAATGGTTGGCGTCAAAGTTGAAAGGCTTACTACATTGCCGGTTACCACTTCTGTCCTCGGGAATTGCGCAGAGCTGCGAACATCGATGAGGCATATCACCGAATATGTCTCGTGGTGAGAGAACGAATTTCTTGTCTGTCTGCGCCTCAGCGGGAAGGCTGGTAGCCGTGGGACGGAAAGACTGGGTCCTCAGAGCGGACCGTAGCGCGGAAGCGCGTGACCGGATTATGTCGACGGCCTCAGAGTTCGTCTCGCGCAATGGTTTTGAAGCGTTCACCATCAATGCGCTGGCGGCGCAGTTGAATTGCTCGCCGGCAACGATCTATCGCCACGCCGGAGGGAAGGCGGAGATCCTCGAACGTCTCATCTTCGCGTTTTCCCAGCGGATAATCGGCGCGATAAGGCAAGCCATAGCCGGGATGGAGGGAACTGAGCGCGTCGCGACTGCCATCATCGTCGCGCTCGACCTCATGCGGGGTGAGCCGCTCGGAAAGCTGATGATAGGCGGCCTTGGCCACGACGGCGGGACCGTGACCGCATCACCCTTCGTGGTCAAAATGGCCGAAGAAATGATCGGACGCAGCGACCCGCTGGCCGCGCAGTGGCTTATCCGCATCACCTTTGCCTTGTGGTACTGGCCCGCCAAGGACAAACACACCGAGCACGAACTGGTGAAGCGGTTCGCCGCACCATCGGTGACAATGGGACTTCGCTAAAAAGCGGACCTGTAAACCACCTTTGAGCTGCGAATATGGTGGAGCTGAGGGGACAACTATCCAACCCCGACAACGCGATCGTATCCATCGTCTGGCCAGGTCAGGGCAAATGAGTTGACTCCGCAGCTCAAGGCAGGCGCATGGATAATCTGCATTATCCCGAAAGGGCTCCGCGAGCCGGATCGGAAGCTTCGTCGGCGAGCCCGGCTACCTTCTGCCGCGAGGACAGGCGGAGTGACGAGCTTTCGAGGGGCAGCTGCCCCCGATGCCGACCATTCTCAATGGGGCGCAGGCAGCTCTTGCGCAGCGGATGTATGCGAGCGGCGAGTCGGCCATCACCATTGTGAACACCCTCAAAGTCAGTCGAGCCAGTGTCTATCTCTCACGTAGCGGTCGACGGGACCTGACCTCGCACGTCAGCGGCGACGTCGTCTTCAGCGAGGAGGCCGATGGGGGCGGTGAGGCGAGACCGCGCGGTGGCGCAGCACCAACAGCAGATGGCGAATTTCATCCTCCGACAAGGTGACTAACTTAGATTCGGCCCGGCAGTTGGATTCGGGACGTGCATTCTCCTGCGACTCATCGCGCGCGTCCAAATGAGGTTTCTCATTTTCACTCTTCACAACTGCCCACCCCTAGATGCGTGCGTGCGGCGAGTTGCGCGAAGCGATGAGTCAGGTGTGATCCACATGCCCGAAACGAAACACCGCCCGGCCGCTGGCCGAAAGCCATTGCGTCGGGCGGTGTTCGGTGACAATGGTCTGTTTCAGACGCCGATTGCAGTCGTGCGGCGGTCGGGCGCAAAGTTGTCAACCGGCGCGGAGACGGTCTTGCGGTAGAGGTAGCCCAACTGCTTGGCGACGAAAGGCAGGCTGACGATGGGCGCGATCATCCACGGCAGGTTCTCGTAGATCAGCACGATCGCGACATCCCAGAATCCATGGCGGGGAAAGTTGGGGAACCCGTGGCGTGCTTCGGCGACGAAGTAGATGAAGAACACCGTCAACATCGCCGACATGGTCGCAAAACTCCACCACAGTGGCTGGATGCGCTTGTGGGGGTCGTTGCCCGCCTTCCTCAGCTTCCACCACGAGAACAGCAAAATGGCAGCACCGACCACGACGACCAGTTCCATGGCCCACAACGGCCCGTCGCTATTGAGATACCGCACGTCGTTAATGCCGTAGTACCAAAAGACCCATCCCCACCGCTGCTGGTCGTTGATGTGCATCCAACCCGCAAGATCACCGACCAGCCAGGCCACTTCCCACCACAACTCGCTCGCCGCGCCCGCGATGCAGAACCAAAGCATCTGAAACTCGTTGGCCTTTTCCAGCGTTGTTCGCGTCTCGCCCGGAGCGTTGATCCACGATGCCCCGAACATGACGAAAACTGGCGTCATGAACAGGAAGCAGGCAATGACTCCTGTCAGGGGCACCATGGGAATCCAGCCGACACCGACACCGATGATGCTTCCGACAGCGACCGTGGCGGTGATCGCAGAGCACCACGCGTAGACCTTGACGCGCTGCTTAGCCCATGGTCTAGCGAAGTCGTGTTCTTCCTCGCGCATCGTCACGCCAATTCCTTCCGATCTTGCTGATCTGAGCTGCTCAGCAGCCCGAAACAGAACAATGCTACTGTTAAACAGAATCAAGATTCTGCTAAGTTAGCAGTGCGTTCAACGCAGCGCAATGGGCTGTTCCGCCGTGGACCGCATCCAGCCTGGCGACAAACTGTCATCCGCGCGGCGTGGGCAGCGGTCGGTCCACGCCTGCGGCCGACGTGCCTATGATTCGAACGTCAGACCCTCAGCCGAGAGGCCCCACGTGGTAGCGCAGGAATTCGCGAAAGTTCCCAATATTCGCGATGCACGCCGCGATATGTACCGCCAGCAGATCGTCTCTGCCGCAGAGTTCGAGTTCGCGAGATCGGGCTTCGACAAGACGAAGGTCGCCGACATCGCCCGCAGTGCCGATGTGTCTCTGGCGACGGTGTACAAGAACTTCTCCGGCAAAGACGAGATTTGGGATGCGCTCAATCGTCAACGAATGGACGAGTTCATCGCAGCGGGACAGCATGTGGCACAAGACATGGATTCGCCGCTCGACCGGCTCTACGCCGCAATGCGGGTGCTGGTTATCTATTTCACTGAACACCCAAACTTCCTGCGGCTCCACATCAATGAGGGATTGAACTGGGCCACCGCTGGCGTCGACTCGTGGCGTGGAAACCAACGCGACGCGTGGCAGACGGGTCGGGGCATCATGGTCGCGTTGGCTGAGGACGTAGTCGCTTCGGGCGAGACGCCATCGATGCGTCCGTCCATATTGGCCGGCCTGGTGGTGTCGGCGCTGCAGGTCTGGCTGACGGATTGGGCGAACTCTGGATGCGACCGCCCCGCCGAAGAAGTTGCGAGCGAACTGGTCGAATATCTGAAGCGGTCGCTAACAATCCCTAGCGTCGCAAGAACCCGCTAGCTGATACATGGGGGTTGGGTGTCCCCTGAGGCCACCGAACGGCTCAGCGCCCACTCTCTGTCCGGGTATGTAGCGCGACGTGGCGTCCGCGATGCGTCCGCAGCAGCTCCGGCAACGCGCGGCAAACGGCCAACCTGGCCAACCTCTTGACCTGCGGTTTGTTAACGATGCCAACGTCTTCGACTATGGCAAACGTCCAGTTCGACTCGTCCGCATCGAGTAGGTCAGCACATGCTTAATCGCGTCGTGCGACACAGCTGAATTCTGGGAAGCGTAAGCGATTCGCTGACTTCGAGTAAGGACACTTAGGTGTCGAAAAAGTGGAGCTAAGGGGACTCGAACCCCTGACCCCCACACTGCCAGTGTGGTGCGCTACCAGCTGCGCCATAGCCCCGTGAAGTTGTGCTCATCGAAGTTACACCACCTGCGGGTTCGCATTCAAAACAGCAGGTCAGGGTAGTTCGCCGCCGGCCTCAGGCCCCAGCGCGCGGGCCGGCGTGTGCTCACCTGGCCGGACGCGGGTCTCCGGCGCCAGCACCCAGCCAACGGCCGCGACGAGCAGAATCCCGCCGCTGATCACGAAGGCAGCGCCGAACGAGACGTGCTGCGCGATCTCACCGACCGCGAGCGAACCGACGATCGCACCGGCGTCGGCCATCATCTGATAAGTAGCGACGGCCGTGCCGCCCCTGGCCTTGCTGCCGATGATGTCCGCGACGGCCGCCTGCTGCGGCGAGCTGAACATGCCCGCTGCCGCGCCCGCCACCAGCGCACCGGCCAAGAACAACGTCAGCGACGAGGCCAGCCCTACGGCCATCGTCGCCACCCCGGACACCGAAAGCCCCACGATCAACAGTGTGCGGCGCCCGATGCGGTCGGACAGATAGCCGCTCGGGATGACTGCTGCCACGTTGCCGACCGCGAATGTTGCCAACGCCAGACCTGCGACCCGCGGCCCGCGGTGCAGCAGTTCGGTGACGAACAACGGCACCAACGCAATTCGCAAGCCGAAAACAGACCATCCTGTCGCGAAGTTCGAAAACAGCGCCGACCAATACGCCCTGTTGCGCAAGGCAATTCGCAATGTCACGGGTTCTTCGGTGTCGGCCGCGGGCGCGGCGACCGCCGAGTGCCTCAGGTTGATGAACACCACGGCCGCCGCAATCAGCAGCGCCACACCGTAAATCGCGAACGGTGCGGACAAACCAAGCCCTGCGGTCAGGCTGCCCAACACCGGGCCACCGACCGAACCGACCAGGAATGCGCTCGAGAACAATCCGGCGACGCGGCCGCGGGCGTCGGGCGGCGAGATGCGGATCATCAGCCCGAGCGACGACACGGTGAACATCGCCGACCCGAATCCGCCGAGCGAGCGGAACAGCAACAGCTGCCAGTACGTCTGTGCGAACGCGCACGCGCCCGTCGACAACGCGACGATCAACAGCCCGCTGACGTAGACCCGCCGCTCCCCGAACTTCTGGACGAAAAGCCCACTCGCCGGCGCTGACACCAGTCGCATCAGCGAAAACGCGGTAATGACGAACGTCGCGGCACTGATGCTCACTCCGAAGTTGCGGGCATACTGCGGCAACACGGGCGAAACCACGCCATACCCGAGGGCGACCACCACGTTTGCGGTGATCAGCACCCAGACTTCGCGCGGGAGTTTCGGCTTGACGTCAGCCGGACACTCACCCTCCGTAACACTCACGCTATGACTGTATTCACTACGTCCTTGGCCGCTTGCTGCACCTCCGCCAGATGCTCCGGGCCCTTGAACGACTCCGCATAGATCTTGTAGACGTCCTCGGTACCCGACGGGCGCGCCGCGAACCACGCGTTTTCCGTCGTCACCTTCAGGCCGCCCAGCGGCGCGCCGTTGCCCGGCGCGGTGGTCAGCTTCGCGGTGATCGCCTCGCCCGCCAGTTCAGTGGCGGTCACCTGCTCCGGCGACAGCTTGGCCAGGCGTGCCTTCTGCTCCCGGTCGGCGGGCGCGTCGATGCGCGCATACGTTGGCGCACCGTACTTTTCGGACAACTCGTGGTACCGCTGCGAGGGGGTCTGCCCCGTCACCGCGAGGATCTCCGATGCCAGCAGCGCCAGAATGATGCCGTCCTTGTCTGTGGTCCACGTCGACCCGTCGCGACGCAGGAACGACGCGCCTGCACTCTCCTCGCCGCCGAAACCGATTGTGCCGCCGATCAATCCGTCGACGAACCATTTGAATCCGACCGGGACCTCGAGCAGTTTGCGGCCCAACCCGGCGACTACCCGGTCGATGATCGACGAGCTGACCGCCGTCTTGCCCACCGCCGTCGAACCCGGCCACTCCGGCCGGTTGGTGTAGAGATAATCGATCGCCACCGCGAGATAGTGATTCGGGTTCAGCAGTCCGCCGTCGGGCGTGACGATCCCGTGCCGATCTGAGTCAGCGTCGTTGCCGGTGGCGATCTGATAGGAGTCCCGGTTGGCGATCAGCGAGGCCATCGCGTTCGGCGAGCTGCAGTCCATCCTGATCTTGCCGTCGGTGTCGAGCGTCATGAACCGCCAGGTCGCGTCGACCAAGGGATTGACCACCGTCAACGCCAGGTTGTGCCGCTCGGCGATCGCCCCCCAATAGTCGACGCTGGCTCCGCCCAGCGGGTCGGCGCCGATGCGGATGCCCTCGGCGCTGATCGCGTGCAGATCGACGACGTTCGGCAGGTCCGCGACGTAGGCGTCCATATAGTCGTGCCGTTGTGCGGACTGCAGCGCCCTGGCCAGCGGCACCCGCTTCACACCCTTGAGCCCGTCGCGCAGGATCTCGTTGGCCCGCTTGGCGATGACACCCGTCGCATCGGTGTCGGCGGGGCCGCCGTTGGGTGGGTTGTACTTGAAACCGCCGTCGCGCGGCGGGTTGTGCGAGGGCGTGACCACGATGCCATCGGCCAGATCGCCGTCGCGGTCGCGGTTGAACGTCAGGATCGCGTGACTGACCGCAGGCGTCGGGGTGTAACGGTCGGCCGAATCGATCATCGCGACAACGTCATTGGCGGCCAGCACCTCGAGGGCAGAAGCCCACGCCGGCTCCGACAGCGCGTGCGTGTCGCGGCCGATGAACAGTGGCCCCGTGGTGCCCTGCGCCGCCCGGTACTCGACGATCGCCTGGGTGGTCGCGACGATGTGCGCCTCGTTGAACGCCGCGTCCAGACTCGAACCGCGATGCCCGGACGTGCCGAACACCACCTGCTGATCCACGTTGTCCGGGTCGGGTTCGACGGTGTAGTAGGCCGTCACCACCTGGGCCACATCGATGAGGTCTTCGGGTTGGGCCGGGGTGCCGGCACGTGGATTCGCAGCCATGTCCCCGATTCTGCTCCTCTCAGATTCGCGTCGTTGGCCGGAGCGAAAGCTCGACGGCGATACTTTGGCTCATGTTCAGTTTCGACGGCCGGGAGCTGGCCGCGGTGTTCGTCGGTGGCGCGCTCGGCACGCTCGCGCGCGCGGCCCTGGCGACCGTCGCGGCGCCCGAGCCCGGGCACTGGCCATGGCCGACCTTCATCGTCAACATCGTCGGCGCATTCCTGTTGGGCTACTTCACGACCCGACTGCTCGAGCGGTTGCCCGTGTCGAGCTATCGGCGTCCGCTGCTCGGCACAGGGGTGTGCGGGGGCCTGACCACGTTCTCGACGATGCAGGTCGAAATCGTCAGAATGCTCGAGCAACATCACTATGGCCTCGCGGTCTGCTACACCGCGGCGAGCCTCGCGGCGGGGCTGCTGGCCCTCTATCTCGCGACCGCGCTGGTGCGACGAGCCCGGGTCCGCGCGTGACCGTCGCCGTGTGGGCGGGCGTCGTCGTGATCGGGGGCCTGGGCGCGGTGCTGCGCTTCCTGGTTGATCGCACGGTGTCGACTCGCGTAGGTGGATCGTTCCCGTACGGCACGTTCGCGGTCAACATCAGCGGCGCGCTGCTGCTCGGCTTCCTGTCCGGTCTGGCTCTCAGCCCGCACCTGGCGCTGCTGGCGGGCACGGCGTTCGTCGGCTCATACACCACGTTTTCGACGTGGATGCTGGAGACTCAGCGCCTGGCCGAAGAACGCCAGTTGCGGCCGGCCGTCGCGAATATCGCCCTGAGCGTGGTGTTCGGTGTGGCCGCCGCGTGGCTGGGGTTGTGGATCGGGGGCCGGCTGTGAGCACCGAGTACCTCAAGCTGACCGCCTACTTCGCCGAACGCCTTCGCAGCGGCGACCGCTTTCTCGCTGACGCTCTGCTCGGTCTCTACGGGCAGAGCGCCGTGGCCACCAGCGTGGTGCTGCGCGGCATCGCCAGCTTCGGTCCGCACCATGTGCTGCGCGGCGACCAGACGTTGAGCGCGTCGGAGGATTCACCGATTGTGATCGCCGCGGTCGACCGGGCCGACAAGATCGCTTCGCTCGCCGACCGCGCCGTTGCGGCGACGACGCGCGGTCTCGTAACTCTGGAGCGCGCACGAATGCTCGGCGGTGTCGAGGCGCCGCCGCAGTCAGACACCGTCAAGCTCACCGTTTACATCGGGCGCCAGGACCGGGCGTCGGGGCAACCCGCACATCGAGCCGTCTGCGACGTGCTGCATCGCCGCGGATTCGCAGGCGCATCAGTGTTTCTCGGTGTCGACGGCACCAAACACGGGCAACGGCAGCGCGCGCGCTTCTTCAGCCGCAACGTCGACGTTCCGGTCATGATCATCGCGGTCGGCACCGCACCTCAGGCCACCGCGGCGATCCCTGAACTCGAAGCCATGCTTCGCAAACCCCTGATGACGCTGGAACGCGTGCAGTTGTGCAAACGCGACGGACAAGTGGTGGGGCGGCCCGCCGCGCTGCCCGCCACCGACGACGTCGGCCGGGCGCTCTGGCAGAAGCTGATGGTCTACACATCGGAGGCGACGCTGCACGACGGCGTCCCGATCCACCGCGCCATCGTCCAGCGGCTATTCGACTCGGATGCCGCTCGCGGTGCGACGGTGCTGCGCGGCGTCTGGGGCTTTCACGGAGACCATAAACCCCACGGCGACAAGCTGATTCAGCTCACTCGCCAAGTTCCGGTGACCACGATCGTCGTCGACAGTCCTGACCGCATCGCTGCCAGCTTCGACATCATCGACGAGGTGACAGATCGACACGGATTGATCACCAGTGAGCTGGTGCCTGCATTAGTGTCGATCGATGACGGTGAGCGTGTGGGCGGAACGACGCTGGCCCGTTACGACTACTGACCGTCCGCGACGGGTGTCGCCGGCCGCGGCAACGCGTAGAGCGCCATCCGGCGGTTGGACATATCGTGCTCGCCAAGGAACTCGCACCCGGTGTATTCGCACAGTCGTCGCGCGGCGCTGTTGCGATGGTCGGGATCGAACATGATTCGGGTGCACCGGGTTTCGAGCTCGAAGAGACTGGCGACAATGCGTGGCAACAACAAGGATGCGGTCCCCCGGTTCACGGCTTCCGACTCGGCGATCGCACCGTGCAATCCGATGTCGTAGGGATCGGCTTCGTACCGCTCGGCGATGGAATCCTTTGCCGCTCGGTACAGTTCGACGTAGGCAAAGTCGCTGTCGCCGAAGCTGCAAATGAACGGCCGCGAGTACTGACCGGCGAGCTGCGCACGCAGGTAGCGCCGCCAACGCTCGGGCGGCCAGTCGTACTCCCACGCCTGCACCAGATGCGGGCGGTTCATCCACTCCGAGATCATCGCCGCGTCGGCGTCCGGATCGACGAGGCGAAACCGGTAAGGCTCGGCCAGCCGCGGCGTCGGGGGCGCGGTTACCGCGCGGAGGGCGTCGGAGATCTTGGTGCGTTCGCGCGGCAGCACCGGCGCGGGCGCTTGCTCAATCTCAGTCATTTGAGCGGGAGGCTACCGCAGAAATTAAGGCTAGGGTGACCTCCCTTTTGACGAGCCCGCGATGTTTCACCGACTGCGCTTGCGGGGAGCCTTTCGGTATGGATGAAGTGCTGGAACGCGAACTGAAATGGGACGTCGACGAGCATTTCGAGCTGCCTCGCATCGACGACATCGTCGCCGGAGCCGACGTCAAACGCAGCACCGTCACGCTCAGCAGCGCCTATTACGACACTGCCGACGGGGATCTGCAAACCCACGGCGTACTACTGCGGCGGCGCGACGGTGACGACGACACCGGCTGGCAGCTCAAGGTGCCCGCCGCCGAAGGACGCGTCGAGATCCGCACCGCGCTGTCCGAAGCGCCACCGGCGGAACTGGCCGACGCTCTCACGGGCATGCGGCTTGGCAAGCCATTGGTGAACGTGGCGACCATCCGCACCACCCGCGAGCGGTATCGGATCACCGACCGCAAGCGTGATCGGCTTTGCGCCGAGGTGGCCGATGACTCGGTGCTCGCCTCGGTGGGCCATCGCCTGCTGGCGTGGCGCGAGATCGAAGTCGAACTGGGCCCCGCCGCGCGTTCGTTCCCGCGTCAGCTCACCAAGCGACTCACGAACGCGGGTGCAACGCCGTCCCAGTACCCATCGAAACTCGCCCGCGTCGCGCGATCGACCCGCCGTGAACCCGCTGTCGAGTCCGCCGCGGGCCAAGCCGTCGTGGCCTACCTGGCAGAACAGATCGATGCCGTCTTTGAGGGGGATCTCGGCCTGCGCCGCGGAAGCGACCCGATTCACGACACACGGGTCGCGATCCGTCGGCTGCGCAGCACCTTGCGGGTGTTCGGCAAACTGCTCGACCAGGACGCCATCGGCGATGTCGACGCCGAACTCAAGTGGTTCGCGGGGCTGCTTGGTGAGGTCCGCGACTGTCATGTGCAGCGTCGCCGCTTCCGCGACGCACTGAACGAACTACCACCCGAGCTGGTCCTCGGCCCGGTGGCCAATCGGATCAACAACGACTTGCAGTCGTACCAATTGCGGGCCCGCAAGGTCGTCACCGAGGCGATGGACTCTCAGCGCTATCTGAGACTGCTCGCGACGCTGCAGAGTTGGCGGACCGATCCCCCACTTAATGAACCGCCGAGCCTCAAGGCGCTGACCAAGCGGGCGCGTCGCGCCGAGCGCAAGGCTGATCGCCGGCTGGCCGAGGCCGTCGAGGCCGGTGACGACACGTTGCTGCACCGTGCCCGCAAAGCCGCCAAACGCGCGCGCTACGCCGCCGAACTCCGCCTACCAGTCGACAAGGAAGGGAAGGCGACGGCCAAGCGCTACAAGCAATTCCAGCGGGTGCTCGGGGATCATCAAGACGGCGTGGTTGCCTCCTTGACGCTGCGACGGTTGGCACTGAGCGCCGGCACAACGCCGGGCGAGAACGGCTTCACTTTCGGCCTGCTGTACCAGCGCGAGCAGCAGGCCGCCGAGACGGCTCGCGCGCGAGTCCGGGAACTGCTGAGCTAGGCGGCGAGCAGCCAGACCCCCGCGATGAGCAGCGCGACAACCTTGACGATTTCGAGGCCGACGTACACCCAATGCGCATGTGAGCGTGGGCCCTCGCCGCCGGCGAGCACCGCGTCGGATCGTCGGGTGAGGCGCGGCCGCACAGCCAGCACCTGAGCCAAAAGGGTGACAACGGCGACGGCCACCGCGACCGCGATGCCGGTAGCCGGCGGGCTAATGACGAAACACGCGATGACAACGGCACCCAGGGCGAGCTCGCAGGCGTTAAGCGCACGAAAGACCAAGCGGCCGATGCCAAGTCCGAGCTGCAGCGTCACACCAGGTGCCCGGAACTTCAGCGGAGTCTCGATGAATGAGATTGCCAACAACATGCCCAGCCACACGAACACGGCGGCGACACTGACCGCCACAGCTGCACCCACGGCTGGAGCCTATGACAACAGCCGGGCGAGAACGGCTACGTGGCTGCCGTCCAGATCTTTGACGGCCGTGACCAACGTGACCGGTCCCGACTCGAGCGCATCGCGCAGCTCGGTCAGCGCCGCGGCGCCCTCCCCCGTTTCCAGCTCTGCGGCGTAGCGCGCGGCGAAATCGTCGAATCGCGCCGGCTCGTGGGAGTACCACTTGCGAAGCTCGGTCGACGGTGCGACCTTCGGTATCCACCGGCCGGCCCGCGGGTCGGCCTTACGGAAACCTCGTGGCCACAGCCGGTCGACCAGGATCCGCTCACCATCGCCGGGCGCGGGATCGTCGTACACGCGGGCGACGTTGATGCGGCGACGGACGCTCATGGGGTGGAATCGTAGAAGCATGCACATCGATCGAACCGCAGAACTGCAGCGCTGGCAGGACTCCGGCGCGGTGTGGGAGGTGATCGCCCGCACCCGCGACAGCGTCACCATCGGGCTGTTGCGCTGCGACGGCGGCGAGGAAGTCGACCGGTTCACCTCCGACGACCCCCGGCTGCTCGAGTTCATCGGCGATCGACGGAGCAGCGCGGAATGACCGTCGAGCTGGGAAGGCTGACGTTTGTCCCGGCGACCGAAGCGCCCGAGCTCGTCGCCGCACCGGTGCGGCCGCACTTACGCGACGGGTCATGGGTCAGCCCCATCGATCCCGACCTTGCCGATACGGCAGCATTCTGCGAGCACTACGACATCGGCTTGGACATCTCTGCCAACTGCGTCGTCGTCGAAGCGCGCCGCGCCGATCGGCTGTGGTACGCGGCCTGTGTGGTGCTTGCCACCGCGCGGGCCGACATCAACGGCATTGTCCGCAAACACCTTGGCGCTCGCAAGATTTCATTCGCCTCGATGGATAGTGCGGTCACACTGAGCGGTATGGAGTACGGCGGGATCACGCCCGTCGGCCTGCCGAGCGACTGGCCAATTCTCGTCGATGTGAACGTCATTGACCGTGAGCGGGTCATCGTCGGAAGCGGCATCCGCGGTTCGAAGCTTCTACTCGCCACAGAAGTGCTGGCGTCACTGCCGAACGCCGAGGTGCTCGCGATCACCAAGCCCGTTGCCTGACAAGCTTTTACCCAGTTTCGTCACAGCGACATCGCAGACTCGCCGAGCAAACACAGTTTTCTTTCAACTTGAGTCGAAGCTTTGTCATTGCTGTGTCATCGTTATGCGTCGGTTGGCATGACGAAAGGACGTGACATGGCACGATTGATGACGCGGGGCGCGATCGTGGCCGTCGCGGCGGTGAGCATGGCCCTTGCGGGCTGTTCCTTTTCCGTTGGCAGCAACCAGGAGAAGACGGTCGCGAAGGCTGATGTCGCCGACCAGATCAGTGCCAAGGTGAACGAGAAGGCCGGGCACAAACCGCAATCGGTGACCTGCCCCGACGATTTGAAGGCCACGGTCGGCGCCTCCCTCGACTGCCAGATGACCGACGACGGTCAGACCTACGGCGTGAACGTGACCGTGACGAGCGTCGACGGCAGCAAGGTGAATTTCGACATCGTCGAGACGGTCAACAAGGACGACGTCGCCAAGTCGATAACCGAACAGCTGACCCAACAGTTCGGGCGCACGCCCGACATCACCTGTCCTGACGACCTCAAGGGCGAAGTCGGGGCCACCACCCGCTGCCAGCTCACTGACCAAGGCACCACCTACGGCGTGACAGTCACCGTCAACAGCGTCGACGGCGGTGACGTCAAGTACGGCTTCAAAGTCGACGACCAACCAGAACAGGGATAACCGTGACCACCACGCCGCCTCCGCAGACGAAGGCCTACCTTCTGCAGAACCGCGCCAACTCTTTCTTCGCCGTCGGCGAACTCGAACTGACCGACACCACGTTGCGCTGTCGGGTGACCGGCAACGCCGGCTGGATCGCCAAGGAGCTCGGGATTCCCGACCTCAAGGAGCGCCTCGCCGCCGGTGAGTCGATCACTGCATTCGAATTTCCCAGGGACGGCCTGAAGGTCAAATGGCTAAAGCAGTTCATGGGAGCGGGATTTCAGGTCAGCAACGGCGATGGCAAACAGTGGATCGTGTCGCTGATCTATCCGAGCGGGTTCCTTGCGCTGCTGGAGATCTTCGAGGCCCGCAGCGCCCGCAAGGAATGGCGCGCGGCGCTTCCGAGTAGCTAGCTGCCGCGCGAGAGCTAGACGCGACGCGGCGGCCACACCGGTGATCCGAGTTCGCGTGACACCGTGCGGGCCGTGTCACGCAACGCGTCGATGGCCTCGGCCTCCAGCGGCCAACGCCCGGCAGGCACCACCAGGCTGACCGCCCCCGTCGCCTCGCCGGAGGAGTCGAAAACCGGTGCAGCTGCAGCGCATTCACCCAACACAGCTTCTTCCACCTCCAGCGCGATGCCAGACGAGCGGATCTGCTCCAGCTGATCGGCCAGCACCGCGGGATCGGTGATGGTTTCTCCGGTCATGCTGCGCAACTCGTCGGCCTTGTAGTCGGACTGAAAGGCCAACAGCGCCTTGCCAAGAGCGCTCGCGTGCGCGGGGATTACGATCCCCACCTCCGGCATCTGGCGCGTGCCGTCGGGCCTTGGCTCGTGGGCAACCACCACAACCTCGTCGAAGAGCAACACCGCGGTGCGGACCGCACAACCCGTACGCCGCGCCAGGCCCTCGGCCCAGATCGCAACCCGTGAGCGCAGTTCGAGCGTGTCGAGGTAAACGTTGCCCAGGCGCAGGGTCGCCGGGCCGAGGCGGTAGCGGCCGGAGTCGATCTCCTGCTGGACCATGCCGTGCGCCAGCAGAGTGCGCACCAGACCGTGCACGGTGGAGGGCGCCAGGTCGATGGCGGTCGCGATCTCGCCAAGGCTCATCCGCCGGCCGCCCTGCAGCACCGTGAGGATGCGCAGCGCGCGATCCACGGCCTGGATCATGCGTCCACCTTTCCTCGACGGCCCGGCATCGGCCTCTTGTGTTGACCGAAGCATAAGCGTATGTTCCAGATCACATTCGACATTATCGAATGCTATCCGAGATAGTCGACAACCACACGGTCTCAGGAGAACGTCATGGACGAACCTTCGCTCACCCAGAAACTCGCGGCCGAGGCATTCGGCACCGCCTTCCTGGTCTTCATCGGCGTGGGGTCCGTGCCCGCCACGATCATCGTCAACGGCGACGCGCCGTTCACCATGGCCGACCTCGGCATGATCTCGTTCGCGTTCGCCACCGTGGTGGTGGCGACGATCTACGCGTTGGGGCACATCTCCGGAAACCACATCAACCCCGCGGTCACGCTCGGCCTCGCCGCCACCGGCAAGTTCCCGTGGTCGCGCGTGCCGGCCTACATCGCCGCGCAGGTCGTCGGCGCGATCGTCGGGGCGGCCGCGATCATCGGGGTGCTCGGCACCGCCGCCCGCAACGCCGGCCTGGGCGTAGCCACCTATTCGAGCAACGTCAGTGCAGTACAGGCCTTTTTCGCCGAATTCGTGGGTACGTTCATTCTCGTGTTCACCGTCTTCGGCGTGATACACCGCAAGGCCTCGGCGGGATTCGCCGGTGTCGCCATCGGTTTGGTGGTGTTCGCGGCGATCATCCCGGTGGCGCCCACCACGGGCGCATCGATCAACCCAGCCCGCACCGTCGGCCCGATGCTCGTCCAGCAGATCGCGGGTGGCTCGGTTTCATGGAGTCAATTGCCGGTCTATCTCGCAGCCGAGTGCCTGGCCGGTGTCCTTGCCGGAGTCGCCTACGTCGCGATTTCCAGGACGAGGGCCGACGAATCACCCGCGCCCGTTGCCGTACCCGCGACCAGCACCACCGCCGCCTGAGGAGTCCGGACATGAAGAAGCTCATCAATGATCCCGCCGACGTCATCAGTGAGGCCCTGCGCGGGATGGCCATCGCGCACCCCGAATTACGGATCGACCAGGCAAACCGGATCATCTACCGCGGCGACGCACCGGTCTCGGGCAAGGTGGGGCTGATCTCCGGTGGCGGCTCCGGCCACGAACCGCTGCATGGTGGCTTCGTCGGGAAGGGAATGCTCGACGCGGCTTGTGCCGGTGAGGTTTTCACCTCTCCCGTGCCCGACCAGATGCTCGAAGCCACGAAGAACGTCGACGGCGGCGCGGGCGTGCTTCACATCGTCAAGAACTACACCGGCGACGTGATGAACTTCGAGATGGCCGCGGAACTGGCCGACGCCGAGGGCATCACCGTCGAATCGGTGGTCGTCGACGACGACGTGGCCGTGCAGGACAGCACCTTCACCGCGGGCCGACGCGGTGTCGGGGCGACGGTGCTTGTCGAAAAGATCGCGGGCGCCGCCGCGGACCAGGGTCGGACGCTGGCCGAGGTCGCGGAAGTCGCGCGCCGCGTCAACGCCGCCTCGCGCAGCATGGGCGTCGCGCTGACATCGTGCACGGTACCGGCGGTCGGCCATCCGACCTTCGACCTGTCCGACACCGAAATAGAGGTTGGCATCGGCATTCACGGCGAACCGGGTCGGCAACGCATGCCCATGCAGTCCGCCCGGGCGGTGGCCGAGCTCATGCTCGACCCGGTGCTGACCGACCTCGACTTCTCGGGCGATGACGGCGTGGTGCTATTAGTCAACAGCATGGGCGCCACCCCGTTGATCGAGCTCTACGTCATGTATTCGGAGTTCGCCGCAATCCTCGACAAGGCCGGCGTCAGGATCGCCCGTTCGCTGGTGGGTCCATACATCACCAGCCTCGACATGGCTGGCTGCTCGGTCACGCTGCTGCGCGCGGACGACGAGCTGTTGCGGCTGTGGGATCACCCCGTCAACACGCCTGCGCTGCGGAGGGGATGCTGAATGGATCTCGCCCAGCTCACCGTATGGATCCGTGAATACGCGCGCGTGGTCAGTGAAAACGCCCAATTCCTCACCGATCTCGACGCGGCCATCGGCGACGCCGACCACGGCATCAACATGGATCGCGGCATGACGGCGGTACTCGCCGCGCTGGACGAAGCCACGCCTGCCGACACATCCGCGCTGTGCAAGCAGGTCGGCATGACACTGGTGAAGTCGGTCGGTGGCGCCAGCGGTCCGCTGTACGGCACGTTCTTCCTTCGGATGGCAGGTGCCCTCGGCGCGGACGACGGCGCCGACGCGGCGGGCTTCGCGAAAGCGCTGCGCGCCGGCGTCGAGGGCGTGGTGCAGCGTGGTCGTGCCGAAGCAGGCGACAAGACGATGTTCGATGCGCTCGCACCGGCGCTCGACGCACTTGACACCGCGCTGGCATCCGGCAGCAGTCTGGCCGTCGCACTCGTCGACGCCACCGCAGCAGCCGAAAAAGGCCGCGACGCAACCGAATCGATGGTTGCCCGGAAGGGTCGCGCCAGCTACTTAGGGCAACGCAGCGTCGGCCATGTGGATCCAGGCGCGACATCCGCGGCCATGCTGATCGCCGCCGCCGCGTCGGCGTACGCCACCGGTGGGTGACGCCATGACAGTCGGACTCGTCGTCGTCTCGCACAGCAGGGCCTTGGCCCGCGCCGCGGTTGCGCTGGCCCAAGAGATGTTGCACGGCAAGCAGATTCGCATCGCGATCGCTGCCGGCCTTGACGAGACCACATTCGGCACCGATGCCGCGCAGATCGTCGACGCCATCACTGCAGCTGATCAAGGCAGCGGTGTCGTGGTGCTGATGGATCTCGGCAGCGCAGTCCTCTCCGCTGAGCTCGCGCTCGAGTTGCTCGAGGACGCTGTGAGCGAGCGGGTTGTCTTGTGCCCTGCTCCCCTCGTCGAGGGGTTGGTGGTCGCCGCGGTCGCCGCGGCCAGTGGCGCGTCTAGCGAGGAAGTCGCCGCCGAAGCCGCCGGCGCCCTGGCCGGAAAGATCGGCCACTTGGGCACGGCCACTGTCACGGAGGCGTCGGTGGTGGCCAGTGACCAGCCTGACGAATTGACGGCGCGCTTCGTTGTCACCAATCCACACGGCTTGCACGCCCGGCCCGCCGCGCGACTGGTTCAGGAAGTGCGGCCACGCGACGCCCACGCGAGGATCCGAAACAATCGCACCCAGTCGGAATGGGTTGACGCAGGCAGTCTTTCGAAGATCGCCACGCTCGGCGTACGGTCCGGCGACGAGGTGGAGGTCCGGGTGTCTGGTACTCAGGCCGTCGAGACCCTCGACCACATCCTGGCACTGGCTGCCCGCAACTTCGACGAGTCGACGGTCGACACGGCACCCGCACCGGAGCCCACTGCCAGACAAGCGCCCATCGGCGCTGCTCCTGGGCTGGGCATCGGGCCGGCATGGACCGCCCGATCCGGCGTCATCACCATCCCGGACACGCCCGCCGAAGAACCGGCCGTGGAATGGCGTCGGCTCGGCAAGGCGATCGCGGCGGTGCGACGCAACATCGGCCAGTTGCGGACCCGTACCGCGCGTGACGTCGGTGAGGCCGAGGCGGCGATTTTCGATGCGCATCAACTTCTGCTCGACGACGCGGCGCTGCTCGACGACGTGCGGGGCCGGATCGACACCGGCGACTCCGCCGTGGTGGCGTGGTCAGCCGGGGTCAAAGATCTGACCGCCGCGTTTGCGGCGGTGCCGGACCCTTACCTGCAGGCGCGCGCCGACGATGTGCGTGCGGTGGGCGATCAGGTTCTTCGCGCGATGCTGGGCACTGGCGAAAGATCAACAGGCCCAACGGGTGTGCTGGTGGCCGCCGACCTCACGCCTGCAGAGGCCGCCGAACTCGAACCGTCCCGAGTAGCCGCCGTGGTGCTGGCGTTCGGCAGCCCGCACGCCCACAACGTGATCCTGCTGCGCGCGAAGGGAATTCCCGTCGTCGTCGGCGCAGGCGCGGCAGTGCTGTCCATCGCCGATGGCACGGTCGTCGCGGTGGACGGCAGTCGTGGCGAGATCGTGATCGACCCGGCGCCGAGCGTCCGCGAGGACTTTCAGTCCAGAGTCGCCGCGCTTGCCCGGCGGCAGCGCGAGGCGCACGCTCGCGCTGCGGAGCCGGCACGCACACGCGACGGGGTGACGATCACGGTCGGCGCGAACGTCGGCTCGGTCGACGACGCCCGCGCGGCCGCCGCCCACGGGGCGGATTACGCGGGATTGGTCCGCACCGAGTTTCTGTTCCTCGGCAGACAGGACGCGCCGGACGTCGAGGAACAGGTCGCCGTCTACCGCAAGATCGCCGAATCATTGCAGGGGCGGCGAATCACCTTGCGAACTCTCGATGTCGGCGGCGACAAACCATTGGAATTCCTGCAGACGCCTGCCGAGATCAACCCTTATCTAGGCGTTCGCGGCATTCGGCTGTCGTTGACACACCCGGCGTTGTTGACCGACCAGTTGTTGGCGATGGTGCGGGTCGCCCACGACACGCCCATCAGCATCATGTTCCCGATGGTCGCCACCCTCGACGAATTATTCGCGGCGCGTGAGCTTTTGGAGGACGCAGTCACCCGCGCAGGGGGACGTCCCGCCGGTTTGCAGGTTGGCATGATGGTCGAGGTGCCCGCCGCGGCGCTGAAGGCCGAGGCCTTCGCCCGCCACGTCGACTTCTTGTCGATCGGCACCAACGATCTGACGCAGTACGCACTTGCTGCCGATCGCAACAACGACGCGGTCGCCTCGATCGGCGACACGTTTGATCCCGGCCTGCTGCAACTGATTCGGGCAACGTGTCGCGGCGCGGCGGGCCAAGCCTCGGTGTCCGTGTGCGGCGAGTTCGCAGCCGATGAAAGGGCAGCGGCGCTGCTGGTGGGCATGGGCGTCGATGCGCTGTCCGTCACTCCCCCCGCCATCCCGGCGACGAAGGAGGCCGTGCGCGCTGTGAACACCGTTGAGGCGCAACGAATCGCAGCAGAGGCGATCGCAAGCGACAGCGCGGCAGCCGTACGTGCGCTTCTTGGCGGCAACTGAACACAGAACGGCCGCCCCGCGAAGGCGAGGCGGCCGCTCTGTAAGCCGGTTACAGCGTCTGGAAGCTACCGTTCCACCAGACACCCCACGCGTTGAGCTCCGTGTTCCAGCTGACTGGCAGCCACGGCGCCCAGGACGGTGGTGGCGGAGCCGGCGGGGCCCATACAGGCACGACCGCGTCCTGCGACCCCGGTCCAGCGTGGCCAGGAGGCGGCATGTAGCCCTGTCCAGGCGGGAGCGGGTTGCCCGGCGCACCGGCATTGACACCAGGCCCGTCCGCTGCCGGAGTCGGCCACGGTGGCGGTGTCGGGAACGGCGGATCGGCCTGTGCCAACCCTGCTCCGAACCCTGCCGCGGCGATGCTCATCACACCGATCAGGGTTGCCTTGGCCGCGGTTGTTTTGAGCTTCATACTTCTCCTTCGATCGGCGCGCCAACGACGTGCGCGGGCACGCTGGTCAGGACTGACCCCCCGAGCGCATAGGGCTACCCACCGGTCCCCGAGGGCTAAACCCCTCGACAGAAATGTGTGACTGACGCGTAAATCAGTGAGCTCACAGAAGCGATTCAGTGATCCCTACGAATACGGCGCGACTATCCCCTTATGAACACGAAACGAACGCCGACCAGTCGTCGCGGTGTGAAGTTGATAGGAGCGGCGTGCGCCGCAACAGCAGTAGTCGGAGCGGGCATCTTCACCGTGGCCCTCGATAACAGTGGTGGAACCCACACCAGCACGCTGGCCGGATCCGGTGACGCACCGACCAATACGGTCTACGTCCAGCCGTCGGTTTCGGCGATGACCATGGGGGCGACAGCCACGTTCACCACACCCACCACAGTGGAGCCGACGACCGAAGCGGTCCCGCCGGTCAAGGCAGGCTCCTGATGGGCACACGTGCTGTCCTCGGTGTAGGCGGGGCAGCGACAGCCCTTGCCATGCTTGCCATTTCGGGCAGCGCCGTGGCCTCGGCCGCCACTGACGTGACGGGACAGAAGTACTCCGACGCTCAGAGTGCACTCAGCAGCGCCGGGTTCAAACCTGTGGTGGTATCGACCGTCGGCGACCAAAAGGCATGGCCAGACTGCATTGTCACGCGCACGCAGAAGCGCACGGTGCAGCCACCCGCCGACAGCAGCGGCTCGGCAACCAGTGAAATGCTTGTCTCGCTGAACTGCGACGCGGGCGTCGCCTCGGCCACCTCACCCGGGAATTCGGCTGCCAGTCCAGAAGGTAAGGCCGCTGCCGCCGCGGCTGCTCAGCAGTCGAGCGGGGGTTCGAGCTAGCCAGACCCGCGTCGAATCAGGTCGACGAAGGCCTGCGCTGCGGCATCGACACCCGCGTGATCATCGGTGCCGACGAGGTCGAGCAGCAGGCCGCGCATGACGGCTAAACCCAGGCGTACCAATGCCGGATCTGCTGCGCCGGCTTCAGCGAGCCACGCCTCGACCGCACCCGGCAGCATCTGGTCGAACGGCCGCTCACCCTGTGCGCCGCGCGCATAGCACTCGAAGAACAGTCGCTCGAATGGGCGCAATTCGTCTCGGCGAAGGTCGGCCCACATGGCCGCCATTGCCGCGGCCGGCTCGCTCGGCAACTCAGGCAACAGGGCTCGCTGGCGACGCTCGACCTCGTCGACGATCGCGAGCAACAGCTCATCGCGTGAGCCGAAGTGGTGCAACAGCATTCGGTGACTCGTGCCCACCGCGGCCGCGACGTCGCGCAACGACCGGTCACCGATGCCGCGCTCCGCGCACTCCTTGACCACCGCGTCGAGCAGCTCCTGGCGCCGTTCGAGGTCAGGCGGTCGGGCCATCGACGCGCCGGTGCTCGCTTGCGGCCTTGAGGCCTGCCGCCTCCAAATCCAGGTAGCGCCTTGTCATTCCACGCATGAGCAACCCCACCAGGGCACCGAGCGGTCCGCGCTGATCGAGCTGCTGTCGGACTTGGGTCCGAATGTCGGACTCGGCAGTGACGTCGTGGCGGGCCACGGTGCGGCCGCCCGGCGAGCGCTGCACCCAGGTCCACGACGAGCCCGGCACGAGTTCGGTGACCTCCCAGACGAGCTTCGGCATGCGTGGTTGCTTGATCTCGAACCGCTTGCCGACCGCGAGCCCGGGCCCGTCAAGCGCGACGATCCGGGTGACCGACGCCGTCCATTCGGGCCAGCGCTCGACGTCGCTGAACACTTCCCAGACGACATCGGCCGGCGCATCGATCGCAACGCCGCAATCGGTAATCATGTACCAAATGGTACATGATTACCCAAGCCCTCGATAGTGGTCCAGCCAGTCGTTCAGTAGATTGACCACGTCGAACAAGGACCGGTCCCAATGGCCCGTGATCACGCCGTCCGCCCTGGTTCCGTCCCTGCTGACCAGGCCGCCGAACAGCCGGGGCGCTCCGGCGTGATGCCCCGGGGTGCACTCGAAGCCAACGTAGAACCTCGGACGTCGGCCCTGGCTGGCCTTGAAGGCGTCGAACCACGTCTTCGGGGGGTCCACCACTGCGGCGCTGGTCTGACCCCGCTCCGCAACGAGCATGAACTGGTTGACCTGGTGCCAGCCATAACGACGGGGGACGAATATCCGATCGTTGACCTCGAAACCCGTCGGTGTCAGCCGCAGCATCCATGTCCGCCGCAGACGCCTCCACCAGAGCAAGTACGCGCGGGTGGTGAACCAAACCAACAGCGACGACACCGCCAGCCACGCAAGCGCGGAACCGGCGACGGGAAGCCATCTCGTCTCGTTATGTATCAGGATCAAGTTCCCCCAGCCCCGACCCGCGAGCACCATGAGCTGGTTCACGGCAAGGAACAACAACCACAAACAGCCTGCGGTGAAAATGCACAACACAGGAGCGAACGCGACGACGCCCCGGCGGCTGACCCCGAATTGCCAGTTCAGCGGCGGGTAATACACGACGAGTTCTTGGTCCGGCTCCACATTGGCAATCATCGCGGCCGCGCAGACGCAAAGCTTCCTATTTTTGGCTGAACTCGAGCAGTTCGGCGTTGCCCAGCTCGTGCTTTAGAACCAGCCGTCCGGCGCGCGGCCGGATAGTGCCTGGGTCAGCTGTCGGGCCGCGCCGCGGACCGCGTCGACCAACACCGGCAGTGCGGTGTTCGGGCGGTCTTCACGACGGGTCGCGCTGAACGCCGCAACCGGACGGCCGGCGTGGTCGAATGCGCACGCCGCCACCGATTGCAGCCCCTCGGTGATCATGCCGGCCTCCTCGGCCCAGCCCTGCGCGCGTTCGGTCTGCAGGATCTGCCGAAGCTCTGCAAGGGAATTGGGCCCGCGTTCCGTGCGATGGATGAACGACGCCGACGACGGGAACAGCGCCCGCACCTGAGCCGCCGACAGATGCGCGAGGATCGAGCGACCGTTCGCGGTCAGATGCGCGGGCAGTCGTACGCCCACATCGGTCACCAGGGTGACCGGCACGCCCGCTGTCTGCGGTTGCTCCTTGAGCAGATAGACACTCTCTGCGCCGTAAAGGATTCCGAGATGTGCCGTCTCTCCGACGGCGGCGACCAAACGCTTGAGAATGGGCCGCGCGATGTGCTCCAGGGGCTGATGCCGCAGATACGCCGAACCCACCTCGAATGCCGAGACCCCAAGCGCGTACGCGCGCTGGTCGGGCAGATGCACGACGAACCCACGCTCGATCAGCACCTCGAGCAAGTGATACGCCGACGACCGCGGCATCCCGATATCCCGGATCAACGCCGAACCCTGCACGGGCCCCGGCCGCGACGCAAGGTGGAGCAGCACATCGAGGGCCCGCCCGACTGCTGGTGACGTGCTGGACACGGCGCACCTCCTTGAATCTCGGATACGAGACACTATCGCCGGGTTCTCCCTACCGCAATGGGCGCAGGTGCGGTGTTCTGGAAGCACACCGAGTTTGACCAGCGAAAAGGAACCACCATGACCTCCACCGCGCGCCTCGTGCGGGCCCCCCGCGGCACCGAGTTGTCCTGTAAAGGTTGGCAACAGGAGGCCGCGCTGCGAATGCTGATGAACAACCTCGACCCTGAGGTGGCCGAGCACCCCGAGGATCTCGTCGTCTACGGCGGCACCGGCAAGGCCGCGCGCAGCTGGGAGGCCTTCGACGCGATCGTGCGGACGCTGCGCAACCTCGAGAACGACGAGACCATGCTGGTGCAGTCGGGCAAGCCGGTCGGCGTGTTCCGCACCAACGAGTGGGCACCCCGCGTGCTGATCGCGAACTCGAATCTCGTTGGCGACTGGGCAAATTGGGAGCAGTTCCGCAAGCTCGAGGCCGAGGGCCTGATGATGTACGGCCAGATGACCGCGGGCTCGTGGATCTACATCGGCACCCAAGGCATCTTGCAGGGGACATACGAGACCTTCGGTGCGATCGCGAAGAAGAAGTTCGGCGGCACACTGGCAGGCACGATCACGCTGACCGCGGGCCTTGGTGGCATGGGCGGCGCGCAGCCGCTGGCCGTCACGATGAACGACGGTGTGGCGATCTGCGTTGACTGCGACGAGTCCCGCATCGACCGACGAATCGAACACCGCTACCTCGACGCCAAGGCCGCCGACATCGACGACGCGCTGCGGCTGGCGGTCGAGGCCCGCGACGCCAAGCGGCCGCTGTCGATCGGCCTGTTGGGCAACGCCGCCGAGGTGCTGCCCGAACTGCTGCGCCGCGACGCCCCGATCGACATCGTCACCGACCAGACCTCCGCGCATGACCCACTGAGCTACCTGCCCATCGGCATCGACTTCGACGACATGAAGAAGATGGCCGACAAGGATCCCGTCTACTTCACCGAGCAGGCCCAGCAGTCGATGGCCAAGCACGTCGCCGCAATGGTCGGCTTCAAAGACCGCGGCGCCGAGGTGTTCGACTACGGCAACTCCATCCGCGACGAAGCCCGAAAAGCCGGATACGACCGGGCATTCGACTTCCCCGGCTTCGTGCCCGCCTACATCAGGCCGCAATTCGAAGAAGGACTCGGGCCGTTCCGCTGGGCGGCACTTTCGGGTGATCCGAAGGACATTGAGGCCACCGACCGGGCGATCCTCGAGCTGTTCCCCGACAACAAGCACCTCACCCGCTGGATCGAGATGGCCGGCGAGAAGGTCACGTTCCAGGGCTTGCCCGCACGCATCTGCTGGCTCGGCTACGGCGAACGCCATCTTGCCGGACTGAAGTTCAATGAGATGGTGGCATCCGGTGAACTGTCCGCGCCGATCGTGATCGGCCGCGACCACCTCGACTCCGGCTCGGTCGCATCCCCGTACCGCGAGACCGAGGCGATGCTCGACGGCTCCGACGCGATCGCCGACTGGCCGCTGCTAAACGCCTTGGTCAACACCGCCTCCGGCGCTACATGGGTGTCGATCCACCACGGCGGCGGCGTCGGGATGGGCCGCTCCATCCACGCGGGTCAGGTGACGGTGGCCGACGGCAGCGACCTGGCCGCGCAGAAACTCGCGCGAGTGCTGACCAACGACCCCGGCATGGGCGTGATCCGCCACGTCGACGCCGGCTACGAACATGCGGCCGAAGTCGCCGCCGAACGCGGTGTGCGAATTCCCATGCAGGAGAACGTGTGACGGCCTTTGACAGGCTCTGGCCGCAGATCCTCGACGTCGGCAGGCACCCCGCGACCGGGGGCTACCGCCGCTTCGCATGGTCGGATGCCGATCTGGCCTTGCGCGAATGGTTCGCCGGCTGCGCCGCCCAGCGCGGCATGGATGTTGAAGAGGACCGCAACGGCAACCTGTGGGCGTGGTGGATGCCGCCGGGCTGGTCCGGCGACCCGAGCGATGCCTTCGTCACCGGCTCACACCTGGATTCGGTGCCCGACGGCGGCGCCTTCGACGGGCCGCTCGGTGTGGCGTCCGCGTTCGCGGCCATCGACATCGTCCGCGAACGCGGTGTCGTACCAAAGGTTCCCGTCGCGGTCACCGCATTCTCCGACGAAGAGGGCGCCCGCTTCGGCGTCGCATGCATCGGCTCGCAACTGTCCACCGGCGCGTTGAGCGCCGAGCGTGCGCGTGGGCTGCGCGATGTGCACGGCATGACATTGGATGAGGCGATGACGAAGGCGGGCAGGCGGCCCGACCACCTCGGCACCGATCCCCGGCTGACCAAACGCGTCGGTGTCTTCGTCGAACTTCACGTGGAACAGGGCCGTGCGCTGGATCTCGTCGACCGCCCGATCGCCGTCGCATCGGCCATCTGGCCGCACGGCCGCTGGCAGTTCACGTTCTGCGGCGAGGCTAACCACGCGGGCACCACCCGGTTGCCCGACCGGCGCGACCCGATGCTTGCATTCGCCTCGTCGGTCCATTCCGCACGGTCGGCCGCGGCCGCCCACGACGCGGTGGCGACATTCGGCAAGGTGATCGTTGCACCCAACGGGGCCAACGCGATTCCGTCGTCGGTGCATGCGTGGCTGGATGCCAGGGCAGCGGACGAGGCGACGCTGCGGTCGCTGGTCGACAAGATCACGGCCGAGGCCCGGCAGCACGCCGCTGCCGACGGCATCGAACTCGGCGTCGATGCCGAATCGGTCACCCCGATCGTCGAGTTTCCCGAGGGCCCGCGGGCGCGGCTGCAGCAGGCGCTGGCCCACCTCGGCGACATACCGGTGTTGCCAACGCAGGCGGGCCACGATGCAGGCATCCTTTCCGCGGTCGTGCCGACGGCAATGTTGTTCGTACGCAATCCAACCGGGGTTTCGCACTCCCCCGACGAATTTGCCGAGGCGTCTGACTGCAACACCGGAGCGGTGGCGTTGGCCGACGTCATGGCCGACTGGGTGGCATCGTGACCGAGGCGTGGTGGTGTGAGCATGCCTGGCTCGGCGATGACGACGTGGCGCATGGCGTCCAGGTCACCGTTGCCGACGGCCGCATCACGGCGATCGACACCGACACCACCGCGCGACCCGACGCGCACCGGCTGCGCGGGCTTGTCATTCCCGGCCTGGCCAACGCGCATTCGCATGCGTTTCATCGAGCGTTGCGCAGCCGCACCCAACAGGATCGCGGATCGTTTTGGACCTGGCGTGATCTGATGTACCGCGCGGCCGAGCGGCTCAACCCCGATCGGTACCGCCGCCTGACGCGCGCGGTGTACGCCGAGATGGCGCTCGCAGGAATCACCTCCGTCGGCGAGTTTCACTACGTGCACCACGACAACGGCGGCACCCGATATACCGAACCCAACGCGATGGGACACGCCGTCATCGCCGGCGCGGCCGACGCCGGCATCCGCCTGACCCTGCTCGACACCTGTTATCTGAGTTCCGCGCCGGACGGCACACCGCTGGCCGGCCCACAGCAGCGATTCGGCGACGGGACCGGCGACCAGTGGGCCGGCCGCGTCGAGGCGCTGCGACAGCAGGTAGACGATCAGCACGTTCTGGTCGGTGCTGCGCTGCATTCCGTACGGGGCGTTCCCGTCGAGCACATGGGCGCTGTCGTGGAATGGGCTGCGGTGCACGGTGTTCCATTGCATGTGCATTCCTCAGAGCAGATCCGTGAGGTCGAGCAATGCCTCGCGGTACACGGTCGCACGCCGACCGCGGTGCTTCGCGATGCCGGCGCCTTGGGACCGCGGACGACTGCCGTGCACGCCACCCACCTCACCGCTGAGGACATCGCCGACATGGACGCGACGTCGACCGGCGCGTGCTTCTGCCCCACCACCGAACGTGACCTCGGCGACGGCATCGGCCCGGCGCCCGCGCTCTTGGCCGGGCACGGACTGTTCTGCCTGGGCTCCGACAGCCACGCCGTGATCGATCTGTTCGAAGAGGCGCGCGCCGTCGAACTGAACGAACGTCTCGCCTCCCACACCCGCGGCGCCATCACCGCCGACCGACTGCTGCGCGCCGCCACCTACGACGGCCACCGCAGTCTGGGCTGGGCCGACGCCGGCGAGCTGAAGGTCGGCTCCCGTGCGGATCTCGTTGCCGTACAGCTGGATTCGGTCCGGACAGCGGGCGGTGGTGCGACCGCCGAAACCGCGGTGTTCGCCGCGGCCGCACCCGACGTGACCGATGTGGTGGTCGACGGCCGCGCCGTGGTCGTCGACCGCAAACACGTCGCCGTACCCAATGTCGAGGCCGAACTCTGTACGGCCATCGCCGACCTGATGGATGCCCGATGACTGTCCTGTACACCGACATCGGCGAGCTGGTCACCAACGATCCCGCGAACGCCGACGGCGATCCGCTCGGCATCATCTCCGACGCTGCCCTGATCGTCGATGGCCGGCAGATTGCCTGGGTGGGCCAACGTTCGGCGGCCCCCGACGCCGACGAGCGGGTCAGCTGCGGCGAGGCCAGCGTGATCCCCGGATTTGTCGACAGCCATTCCCATCTGGTGTTCGCGGGCGAACGGTCGGCGGAGTTCGCAGCGCGGATGAGCGGTGAACCATATGGCGCGGGCGGGATCGCGTCGACGGTCACCGCCACCCGCAAGGCCGACGACGCCACCCTGCTCGCCGGTGTCGAGCGGCTGGCAGAAGAGCTGCTGGCTGCGGGCGTCACCACGTTCGAATGCAAGAGCGGCTACGGGCTGACCGTCGAAGACGAGGCCCGCTGTCTGCGGATCGCCAAAGCCGTCACCGACGAGACGACATTCCTTGGCGCGCACGTCGTTCCGTCGGAGTTCCGCGACGACCGCGCGGCGTACATCGACATGGTCACCGGCCCGATGCTGCGGGCCTGCGCGCCACACGCCCGGTGGGTTGATGTGTTCTGCGACCGCGGCGCCTTCGACGTCGACGAGGCCCGACACATCCTCACCGAAGGAATGAAGGCCGGGCTCGTCGCGCGACTACACGCGGGCCAACTCGGGCCGAGCCCAGGCATCCAGCTCGCGGTGGAACTGGGTGCGGCGTCGGTGGATCACTGCACCTACGCCACCGACGAGGATGTCGAAGCGCTCGCGGCGGCGGCCGACACGACCGTCGCCACTCTGCTGCCTGGCGCCGAATTCTCGACGCGCGCACAGTATCCAGACGGTCGAAGATTGATCGACGCGGGGGCGACCGTCGCATTGGCGACCGACTGCAACCCCGGCAGCTCGTACACCACCAGCATGCCGTTCTGCATCGCGGTCGCGGTGCGGGACATGAACTTCACTCCGGCCCAAGCGTTGTGGGCGGCGACCGCAGGCGGCGCGGCGGCGTTGCGCCGCGAAGACGTCGGCGTCCTCGCCGTTGGGCGGCGGGCTGACTTCGTGGCGTTGGCCGCCCCGTCCTTCATCCATTTGGCGTACCGCCCGGGTGTGCCACTCGTCCGCGACGTTGTGCGAGCGGGCAAGCACCTGACCGAAAGAGTGGAGTCACGATCGTGAGTACCGAAACCGTCGTCGTGGGCGTCGGCCCCGTCAGTTTCGACGAGGTGGTCGCCGTCGCACGCGGCGGCGCCGCAGTGAGCCTCTCCGATGAGTCGCTGGACGTGATCGCCAAGAGCCGCGCCCGCATCGAGGAACTCGCGCACAACCCGAAGCCCGTCTACGGGGTGTCAACGGGATTCGGCGCACTTGCCACCCGACACATCCCGCTGGAACTGCGAACACAGTTGCAGCGCAGCCTGATTCGCTCACACGCCGCCGGTTCAGGCCCCGAGGTCGAGCCAGAGGTCGTCAGGGCCATGATGCTGCTGCGATTGTCGACCCTGGCCACCGGCCGAACCGGGGTGCGGCCCGAGGTGGCGCAGACGTACGCCGCGCTGCTCTCTGCGAACCTGACGCCCGTCGTCTACGAGTACGGCAGCCTCGGCTGCTCCGGCGACCTCGCCCCGCTCGCCCATGTCGCGCTGGCGGCCATCGGTGAAGGCCACGTGCGGACGGCCGACGGCGAACTGCTGCCCGCCGCCGACGCGCTGGCCCGCCACGGGATCGAACCGGTTGTGCTTGCCGAGAAGGAGGGGCTGGCACTGATCAACGGCACCGACGGCATGCTCGGCATGCTGGTGCTTGCGCTGCGAGACCTGGACGGGTTGCTGAAGCTGGCCGACGTCGCGGCGTCGATGAGCGTCGAGGGCCAACTCGGCACCACCCGGGTGTTCGCCGAGGACCTGCACGCCCTGCGGCCCCATCCGGGCCAGGCCGCCGCTGCCGCCAACATGCGCCGCGTGCTCGCCGACTCACCGATCGTGGCAAGCCACAGCGGCCCGGACTGCTCACTGGTGCAGGACGCGTACTCGCTGCGCTGTGCGCCCCAGGTCGCCGGCGCAGTGCGCGACACCGTCGAGCATGCTCGCACCGTCGCGGGCCGCGAATTGGCCAGCGCCGTGGACAACCCAGTCGTCACGCCGGACGGCCGGGTGGAATCGAACGGCAACTTCCACGGCGCCCCCATCGCGTATGTGCTGGACTTCCTCGCCATCGCGGTTGCCGACCTGGCCAGTATCAGCGAGCGTCGCACCGACCGATTCCTCGACGTCGCCCGCAGCCACGGCCTCAACCCGTTTCTGGCCGACGACCCCGGGGTGGACAGCGGCCACATGATCGCGCAGTACACCCAGGCCGCGATCGTCTCCGAGCTCAAGCGGCTCGCCAACCCGGCCAGTGTCGACTCGATCCCGTCGTCGGCGATGCAGGAAGACCACGTGTCGATGGGATGGTCGGCGGCGCGCAAGCTCCGCAGGGCCATCGACGGCCTGGCCCGCGTCCTGGCGATCGAGGTCTACACCGCCGCGCGCGGCATCGAGATGCGCGCCCCGTTGGCGGCATCGCCTGCGACCGCGGCGGTCATCGCCTCGGTCCGAGAATCCGTTCCAGGGCCGGGCACCGATCGGTACCTGGCGCCGGAGATCGACGCGGTCGTCGGTCTGGCGGCGTCGGGCGCGTTGGTCACTGCCGCCGAAGCGGTCGTCGGCCCGCTGGCCTGAGAACTAGCGACGACTCAGAAAACGCTCCACCCCAACTGTTCGGCCCGAAGCTCCTTGATGGTGTGAAGGAGCTTCTTGTCGCGCATCGAGCGGGCCAGTTCAGCGGGTGTGGGCAGACGCAGTTCATGTCCTTGGAAGACCGACAGACCGCTGCAGTTGGCGCAAACCGAGATGTCGCCGTCGTGCGGTGTGTTGTCGGGATCCCGCGGATCGACGTATGTATTCACGATGTGCTGGCAGAACGGACAGCGCCGTGCCTCGACGACGTGGACATTCATCTTGATTACGTTAGGCCCGATGCGTACGCCTGCAAATGCATTCAGCGAATCTCTTACGGTTTTCTTGCATGTGAAATGAATGCTTTCGATTGTCAGAATCGGTTGCGGCAAAGCCGATTTCGCGCGCGTAAACGGTTTCAACTGCGTTGCGAGCGATGAACTGGCCAGGCAGCGAAATGCCGAGCTATGTGGCGGTCGGCTCCGCGGGTTCGAGAATCCGCGCCACGGCGTTGCCCACCGAGCGCGCAAACGTGCGATCGTCGAGGTCGTCGAGCCCAGTCGACGCGCGGAGGAAGTCGCCGAACAGGCACCAGCCAAGTTGCAGGGCGATGGTGTGCGCCGCGGCCAGCTGAGCGTCGAGTTCGGACACATGCCGGGCGCGGACGCTGTCGAGCAACACCTCCATCGTCGGAAAGCGGCTCTGCAATTCCCCGATCGAATATCCGTCGAGCGAAGTACGGGCGATCACGCGCAGTTGACGGTCGACGGCCTCGCCCACCGCACTGCCATCGGCGTTCACGGCGAGCAGACCCGCCAAGTGCTGGCCGAGATGATCGAGCACCGCCGCTACGAGTCCGTCCTTGCTGCCGAAGTGCCGGTGGATCAGTCCGTGGTTGACATTCGAGCGAGCCGCGATGTCCCGGATGGACGTTGCTCCAGGCCCGCGCTCTGCGAACAGATCGGCGGCTGATTCGAGGACCGCGGCAACGACCTCGGCCCTGCCAAGCGGTGCGCCGGCGCGGGCGGATTCGACCCTTGCCCGGACTGTAGTCATGTGACTACAGTACCCGGAAGGCGTTTGCGGTAGGCAGATGCCCTGCGGAAGGACTCGCCCCGTGGCAACGACGCCATACAGATACGGTCGATTCATCGGCAGGGTCGGCGGACTCGCAGTCGCATTGGGCATCGGGGCGGCAATCGCCAACAGTCCGGCTATCGCAGCAGCCGACGACGGTGCGAACGCGTCGGACTCCTCGAGTTCGAGCGCGAGTTCTCATGACGGCGGGACAGAGAAGACCACAAGCAAGGCCGAGACGAGCGAGGCGCCAGCCACACCGTCGTCGACCGACGCCCAACCGTCTGCCACCCGCAAAAAGAAGAAGAAGGCAACTGCGCCCAAGGCCGCCGACAGCACGGCCTCGACAGCGCAGACGACGGTCAGCGACCCTGCGCCGAAGCCGGATGCTCCCGCCCAGACCCTGGCCATGGTGTCGACGTTGAGTGCGGCCAGTCGCGAGGTCGTGCACACCTCGGGCGCGTCATCGATCACAGCGACACCGGCGGCCACCACTCAGACACTCGCTGTCAGCCCGCTAGGGACCCACGAACAACTCTCCGCAGAACAGCGCGCCGCCCAGACCGTCAACACGCTTCCCGTTCAGTTGATGAAGCTGGTGCTCCAATTCGGTTGGCGCTCAACCGCGAAGCAACAGTTCAATCTCGTCGGCGGACCGGATCAGGAAAACCTCGACGCGCTGAACGAAGCCGTCAACGAATACGCCATGGGTGCGGCGTTTCAGCAGCAGTTGCTCAACCCGATGACCCCGACAGCCGTGATGCAAGTGGCTCCCCCACACACCTGGTACGGACAGGACGTCAACGGATCGCGCATCCTGTACGACAACCCGGACACCATCTACCGCTTCATGGCTGTCAACAAGACCTCGACGTACGTGATCACGGGCCGCTTCACCGGCGACGACCCGGCCGAGACGACGTTCAGCGTGCTGACCGGTTTGTCGGGCAACACGGCGTCGATGCTCAACGGCAAGGATCTTGTGCGCAACCCCGACGGCTCCTTCACCATCACCGTGAGCGGCTCACCGACCGGGCCGGGCCCCAACCACATCCAGATCACCGACGACACCACACTGATAGCAGCACGAAATACATTGTCGGACTGGAATAATCAGGATCCGATGAGCTTGTCGATCGAGCGCGTCAGCGGGCCGCCCAACAGCCTGTTCGCCCAACTGGGCGGATTCGCCATTCCATTCATCGGTCCGACGGTGACGAAGAACCCGTTGTTGACGACGTTGGTATCGCTGATTCCGCCGCTGCCCGACACGCCGCCGTTGCTGCGGGGCACGGTCACCGCGGTCATCATGGCGCTCGGTCTGCAGATGGAAGCCAAGTACATCAAGGTGGCGACGGTCGACCCGACCACCGGCGAACGCAGGCAACCCAACGTGTTCACCAACCCGACGCGCAACGCCGAATTCCTTGCGACACAGATGCAGAGCGCCGGCTACTTCCAGCTCAACGATGATCAGGCGCTGGTCCTCACCATCAATCCCGGCGACGCCGGCTACTTCGTCGTGCCGGTGACCAACGACTGGACCATCACGGACAACTACTGGGATCAGCAGACCAGCCTGAATATCTCCCAAGCCAAGAAGAACGCCGACGGAACCTACACAATCGTGGTTTCACCGCAGGATCCAGAGATCTGGAACTGGGTGTCCACCGGCGGACTGAACCAGGGCACGATCTCGATCCGGTTCCAAGACATCGACCCGCAGGCCACGAATCTGCCCACCGTCAGTTCGCAGGTGGTCTCCCTCGATCAATTGGCCAGTGTGCTGCCCGCGGGAACCGTCCCTGCCACTGCGCAGGATCGGCTGGACCAGATAGCGCTACGAAAGTCCGGTTTCAACAACCGATTCGCGCCCTACCCGCAGCCATAGCTGTTCACGGCGCCGGACGAGGATACTCGGCAGCCACGGCCCGACCTCCAACGTGTCAACCCACGACGTTCGGTCGAGGACCGCCCGCAGAACGACCTGAGCTTCCAGCCGCGCGAGCGCCGCGCCGACACAGAAATGCAGGCCCTTGCCGAAAGTGATGTGCCCCTTACCGCCTGGCCTGTCGAGCCGGAACTCATTGGGTTCGTCGAACTGGGCGGGGTCGCGGCTCGCCGCGCCCCACAGCAGCAACAGCCGCGATCCGGCAGGCAGGTCCACGCCGCCAAGGGTGGTATCGGCGACGACGTGGCGATAGTGGCCGCGGAAGGGCGGTTCATACCGTAACGCCTCTTCGATGAACGGGCCGAGTAGGTCAGGGTTTTCGCGCAGTTGCTCCTGAATGTGGGGTCGTGTCGCCAAGATCTCCATTGAGCTACCGAGCAGCGACGCGGTCGATTCTCCGCCTGCGCTGAACAAGATGACCATCATCAGCTGCGCGGTGATCTCCTCGACCTCGTTGGCGCGACGGCTGGCGGCAAGGGCACCGAGGAAATTGTCCTCCGGATCGGTTGCCGCGCGCAGAAACTGGCGATGGATGTAGTTACCCATTTCCATGCCCGCGGTGCCCGCTGCGATGAGCCGTTGCTCGTCGACCAGTCCGTCGAGCAATTGCGTGCTCGCATAGGCCCACTCGATCAATTGGTCGACATCCTCGGCGGGAACGCCGATCAGATGGGCGACGACCATCATCGGAAGCCTGTTGGCCACCGCTCCCATCCACTCAATCCGTCCATCGCGCAATCCGTCCGCCCATCGCTCCTCGAACGTGGCGCTGATGAACGCCTCCATCTCGCGTATCCGCTTCGCAGCCAGCTGCGGCACGAGCATCTTTCGGTGCGCAGCATGGGCCGGATCATCGGCAGTGGCGAGGATTTGTGTTGGTCCGCCGAGCCGGTCCAACTCGAACGGAACGACGGTGCCGTCGGCAGTGAACATCATTGCGGCGGTCAGGTTCGACGAAAAGTCGTCGGGACGGTTGACGGCGTCGTTGATCGCGGCCCAGTCGCACACCACGTAGAAGCCGGAGTCGCCGATCCGATGAACCGGCCCTTCGGCACGCATGCGGTCGTATAGCGGATAGGGGTCCTGAATCGCGTCGGTGTCGAAGAACGCGAGCGCATCGTGAAGCACCGTCATTTGTACAGGTTGACCAGCGTGAATTGGGTCGGTCAATGACCTGGACAAGAGTCGATAACGCCACCGACGGGACCAGACTCGTCGGCGTCTCACCAAGGGCAGCGGACCTGCACAGACCGCTGAGAATTTCTATAAGTCTGTCTCAGGAATGAGATAAGTTCAAACACATGTCGCGCGACGATTGGCTGTTCGACGACGGCCGCCGCGCCGCCGCGATCGAGCGGATCTATGCCGCGGCGACCGAGATGATCTATCGCGACGGCATCGGCGCATTCAACGTCGACGCATTGGCCGCGCAGACCCATTGTTCGCGTGCCACCGTGTACCGCTACGTCGGCGGCAAGAAGGACATCCGCGAAGCAGTGCTGGCGCGAGCAGGCGCCCGCATCGTCGGAACCGTGCGGGCCAGCGTCAAAGACCGCACCGGGCCGGACAGGGTGCTGACCGCAATCGAGGTGGCGGTCAAGGAGATCCGCGCCGATCCTGCGGGACAGCTGTTCCTGGACTCGGCCCGCAGCGGTGGCTGGAACTGGCTGACCGCCTCAGACGCCGTCGCCGACTTCGCCTCAGAGCTCACCGGGATCACCCATGACGACCCGCAGGCCGCGCAGTGGATCGTGCGCATGGTGTTGTCGCTGATGTTGTTGCCGGGCAGCGATTCCCGTGCCGAACACCAGATGCTGCAGCGCTTCGTCGCACCGGCTTTCACGGAAGGCGTTGGGCATCAGCCGTAAAGGTGATTAGGACACTCGACGTCGACGTACACGGTCGTGAAAGTTCCGGCAGGCGGCGCCGAGTCGTCGGGGTTATTGATGTTCTCTACCGTGCACACTGACAGCGGGACGGTGTCGTAGCCCGTCAGCCAATTGATCACGACGTTGTAGCCCTCGGCCTTCAGGCCGTCGATCACCGACTGTGCTGACTCGCCGCTGTCCGTCGGTTCAGCCATCGCGGGGGAAGCAAACATCAGCGCACCGGTGATCGTAATCAGCACAACAGCCAAGTACTGCACGGCAATACTTTCAGTGGGAAGCCGCACCGAACTACCCGTCCCCCCGGTATGCAGACCACACCATGTCGACATATTCCGCGGCCAGCCGATGGCAATCACCGGGCCAGCGGGCCGACAGGTAGTTGCCGTCCTTCACGGTGAAGCCGCGGCTGAGGTGATTTGGGCTGTCGCGCAGCGTGACTCGCGGCCCGGGTTGAAAGTCGGTTGGTGAGGCCAGGGCCGCAGTGACCTCGGCCTGAACTGTCGTCGGGTAGGTGCGGTAGTAGTCCCCCAGCCACAGTCGGGTCATCGCCCAGCCGCCCAGCTCGAGCGCCGCGGTCAGCGCTGTGGTTCGCCGGCCATGGAGCACCGATCGCCCAGTCGCCGGGTCGATCGAGCGTGCCAGCAGCAGCACCCCGTGGCAGACCGCGCCGACGGAGATACTCCGCGACATCGCAGCCACCGTAACCGCTTGTGCCGCTGAGGATTCGAGCAGCGTTCGGACGCCCTTGGCATGGCCGCCGGGAACGAAAACGCCGTTGGCACTGTCCACGTCCACGTCTTGGTAGGCGCATGGCTCGGCGAAGCACGGGTCGTCGACCATGCGCCGATATGCCCTCAAATCTTCGGGGCGCGTCATGAGCACCGGCGACAGCACCGAGAATCCCTTGTCCACCAACCGCGCGTCGGCATAGGCGGGCCGACCGTCCGGCGTGGCGAACCGCACCCCAATGCCGGAATCGGTCAGTGCGTCCCAAATGACAGCGGATTCGGTTGGGTCGTAATCGACTGCGGGCAGCAGCATCACAACGGCCGGTCGCGACTCGTTCATCCCAACGCCTCCCACGATCCGCGATGCAGTACGGCGGTCACCACCAGATCGGAGTCCAACACCACCAAGTCGGCGCCTGCGCCGGGAACAAGACCCGAGCATGCCAGCCCAAGCGCGCGGGCCGGGTTGATCGAGGCCTGCCGCACGGCCAGCGTCAGAGCCTCGTCGCGAGGCAGCCCGCAATGCATGACCGCGAACCGGAATACCCGATCCATGGTCGCCGTGCTGCCGGCAATGGTGTCTGTGCCCGCCACCCTGGCCACCCCGCCTACGACATCGACCTGGACCGGGCCGAGGTGATAGGCCCCGTCGGCCATTCCGGTCGCGGCCATCGCATCGGTGATGAGCGACACCCGGTCGGGGCCTACGCTGCGCGCGACATGCCGGTACAGCGCGGGGTCGACGTGCACGCCATCGGTGATCACTTCGACTGTCACGCGGGTGTCTTCGAGTAGCGCGATCACCGGGCCGGGCTCACGAGTGTTGATCGGACGCATCGCGTTGAACAAGTGCGTGCCCACCGTCGCACCCGCCCCGATCGCCGTGCGCGTCTGCTCGTAGGTGGCCTCGGTGTGACCGACGGCGGCCACCACTCCGCGATCGACGATGCGCTCGATCGCCGCCGGGGCGCCGTCGCGTTCCGGCGCCAAGGTGATCATGCGAATCGCGCCCGCCCCCGCGTCAAGGAGGCGGTCCAGCTCTCCGAGGTCAGGGTCGCGCATCAGGGATGCCTGGTGGGCTCCGCACCGTTTGGTGGACAGCCACGGCCCTTCCAGGTGGATTCCGGCGAGCACGCCGGCGTGCACGTCCTCAGCCAATCCCTTTACCTGCCGCAATAATTCGTCGGTGCTCGCCGTCACGAGGGACGCGACGAGCGTCGTGGTGCCATGCCTGCGATGCAGCGCCACCGCGGTGGCCGTTTCTGCCGCAGAAGCCGTCGAGAAGTTGGCTCCACCCCCTCCGTGGAGGTGCGTGTCGACGAACCCCGGCACCACGGTGACAGCGCCGAGGTCGCGATCTACGGCACCGGGCGGCGGGCCGCCGCCGACAGCGGCGACGCTACCGTCGACAACGTCAATCCACCCGGGCCGCAACAGCTCTCGGCCCGTCAGCAAGGTGTCGGCGGTCAACAGCACTCAGATGCCCTGCCAATCCGGCTTGGCTCGGTAGGTCTCCCGGTAATAGCCGGCGAGCTGAAGTCTGTGTGCCGCAGCATCATCCAACAGAACAGTCACATGCGGGTGATGCTGCAGAATGGTCGCGGGCCACATCGCGCTCACCGCACCCTCGACGAGGTGATGGACGGCTTCGGCTTTACCTCCGCCCGTGGCAACCAGAATCACATGCCTGGCCGCCATGATGGTGGCCAACCCTTGGGTCAGGCAGTGCGTCGGCACGGCGTCGACGTCACCGCCGAAGAACCGGGCGTTGTCGATCCGCGTCTGCCTGGTCAGCGTCTTGATGCGGGTGCGCGACGCGAGGGAGGACCCCGGCTCGTTGAACCCGATGTGTCCGTCGGTGCCGATACCCAGAATCTGCACGTCGATGCCACCCGCGTCCCGGATCGCCGCCTCGTACGCCGCACAGGCGGCGGGGATGTCACGCGCCAGACCATCGGGACCGTCCACCACCCCTGGCGCGAAGTCGACGCGCGAAACGAAGACCTTGTCGATGACGTTGCGGTAGCGCTCGGGGTGGTCCGCGGGCAGCCCGACGTACTCGTCGAGCGTGAATCCCCGTGCCTCCCGGAACGAAATCAGTCCGGCTTCGCAGCGCGCCGCCAACTCGTCGTAGATCGCAACCGGCGATGACCCCGTCGCGAGACCGAGGACGCCGGCCGGCTTGCGCGCCATCAACGCGCCGATCGCGTCGGCCGCGACAACACCGATCTCCTTGGCGTCTGCGAGAATTACGACTTCCATCTACTTGCTCGCAGTGAAAAGACTTGCGCCGGAGGCTATCTCCGCTCCCTCGAAAACCGCATCGGCTGGCACGATGTTCGAGGACTCGCGCTCGTCCATCACCACGACGGGAACAATCGGATTCAGCCCCTTGGCCTCGACCGAAGCTACGTCGTAGGTGATCACGAGTTGGCCGGCGCTGACCTCGTCGCCCTGGCTGACGTGCGTCGTAAAGCCCTCGCCGTTCAGTCGGACGGTGTCGATACCCAGGTGCACCAGCACTCCGACACTGTCCGGTGTCATGACGATGTAGGCGTGCGGCAGCAACTTCAAGATCTTCCCGCTGACGGGCGCGACCGCCTCGATCACGCCTCGCGGCGGGTCCACCGCCGCTCCGTAGCCCACCATGCCCTGCGAGAACACCGGGTCTGGCACGTCCTGCAACGGAACCGCGCGGCCGCCAACCGGGGCCAGGACTGACGTCATACTCACGCACCAACAATACGAGCGTGTGAGCAAGACGGTCTCAAGTTCACCCGTTCTCGTCTAGGCTTCCGCTCAGCTTCGGCAGAGGAGGGTCACACAAGTGAGCGACGCGGCGAAACCTCAAGGGACGGCAGCAAAGTCGGGTCGACGCATTCCCGGCTTCGCCCAACTGCAGCGGCTCGGCAAGAGTCTGATGCTGCCGATCGCGGTGCTGCCCGCGGCGGGAATCCTGCTCCGACTTGGCCAGCCCGATGTGCTCGGCAGAATTCACGCCCCCCTCATCAGCTCGTTCTTCAAGGCGATGAGCGCCGCGGGCGACGCGCTGTTCAGCAACCTCCCGCTGCTTTTCGCCGTAGGCGTCGCCATCGGATTCGCCAGGAAGGCGGACGGTTCGACAGCATTGGCCGCTGTCGTCGGCTATCTGGTGGTGCAAGCGGTGTTCAAGACGATGTCGCCGATCGTGCTCGCCGGCCAGGTCGACAAGGCGGGCGAGCAAGCCCAGATCAACTACAGCGTGTTCGCGGGCATCGTGGTCGGTCTGGTGAGCGCGTGGCTGTTCGACCGCTACCACACCATCCAATTGCCGTCCTACATCGGATTCTTCGGCGGCCGACGCTTCGTTCCCATCGTGGTGTCGCTGGCCTGTCTGTTCATCGCGTTTGCAATGAGTTACTTCTATCCGATCTTCGACGCAGGTCTCACCGGGCTCGGCAAGTTCATCGGCGGCTCCGGAGCGCTCGGCGCTTTCGTCTACGGCTTCGTCAACCGGATGTTGATTCCGTTGGGCCTGCACCACATTCCGAACTCGTACATCTGGTTCCTTTACGGCGACTATCAGTCGCCAGACGGCAAAGTCGTCACCGGTGAGCTCACGCGGTTCGCCGCTGGCGACCCGACCGCGGGCCATCTCACCTCGGGCTTCTACCCGATCCTGATGTTCGGGCTGCCTGCCGCCGCGCTCGCGATGATCCAGGTGGCCAACAAGAGACAACGGAAAGTCGCGGTCGGCATTCTGGCGGCGGCGGCGCTGACCGCGTTTCTGACCGGCGTGACCGAGCCCCTCGAGTTCGCGTTCATGTTCGTGGCATTCCCCCTGTACCTCATCCATGCAGTGCTGACCGGCCTGTCGCTTGCGATCGCGTACTTGCTCGACATACACCTTGGCTTCTCGTTTTCCGCGGGGCTTATCGACCTGTTTCTGTGGGGCGGTGCTCCAGCGGCGAAGAACATTCCATTGCTCCTCGGGATGGGCGTCGTGTTCTTCGTCGTTTACTACCTGCTGTTCCGGTTCGCCATCACGCGATGGAACCTGCGGACGCCTGGCCGCGAACCCGAAAGCGAGTTCGAAGCGGAGGAAGCGGCGAATCTCGGCGAGGGCACCGAGTCCGCGGCGGCCATCACCGTCGGTGGGGCGGGCACCGCGACTGCCGTCGCTCCTGCCGCGGTCGACAGCAAGGCCGAACAGGTCATCGCGGCGTTCGGCGGCAGGGAGAACCTCGTGAATGTCGATGCCTGCATCACCCGGCTGCGCATGGAGGTGGCCGATGCGAGCAAGGTGGATCAGGCTCGGCTCAAGGCTCTCGGCGCCGCGGGCGTTGTTGAAGTCGGCAACAGCGTGCAAGCGGTGTTCGGGACCGAAGCCGAGGCGCTGAAGAACGACATCAACGACATCCGTTAAAAGGAGCGGGCGTTGGCTCCGGTGGGGGTCCTGCCGGACGGACTGAGGCGAGCCACCGTGCGCAGCATCCACGGCGATCGGCGGGCGATCACCTCTACTGCGCGATCCGACCGGCGCATCGCCGTCCGGGGCCCGGGAGTGGGCAGCGACGCCAGTTGCGCCTCCACCGATTCCGACGGTGCGCCGTGACGATCGACGGCGAGCAGCTGCCAACTGCCGGGCACACCACGCAAGTCGACACTGCCACGATCCTCAAAACCCGTACCCGAGCCGACGACCAGGTCGCGAACGGTCCTTGAGACGAGGATTTCTCCGGCGCCGGCGTGGCCGAGAATCCGCGCAGCGATATGCACTGCAATTCCGCCGATGTCGGCGTCCAGCAATTCGCACTCGCCGGTGTGAATTCCTGCGCGAATCTCGATGCCCAGCCTCTCGGCATCAGACCGCAGTCCCTCCGCGCAGCGAATTGCCTGCGTTGGCCCCTCGAACGTCATGAGGTGGCCGTCGCCGGTGCCCTTAACTACCGTGCCGCCGAACCTTTCGGTGAGTTCGGTGGTGATCTCGTCAAACCGGTGTAGGAGTGCGCGCCACCGTTCGTCCCCGGTCGCCGCGGCGCGCTGCGTCGAGGCAACGATGTCGGTGAACAACACGGTGCGCAGCGCCCGGTGCGATTGCGCGGGCGCGGCGTGGCTCCCGGTGAGGAACTCCTCGATTTCCCCAGTGATGTCGTCGGGACCCGTGAACCACGGAACGTGATCGCGCCCATCGACTTCGAACAACCGCGCGCCGGGGATGTGGTCGGCAAGATACCGGCCGCCCTGCACCGGAATGGGGTCTTCGCGGGCATGGATGACCAGAGTCGGCGCGGTGATCGTCGGCAGGATCGGCCGAATGTCCAAATTGAACACCGCTTCTATCGTCGCGCGCGCCATGCCCGGGCTGGCGCTCATGCGCTCCAACATCGCCAGCTGACGAGTCGACCGGACTGACGGAACGAGGTAACCCAGCGCCTCACCACTGCCCCAGGCCGATCGGATCGCGCGGCCGAAGCTCTGCACGCCGGCAATCTGCTCTGCGGAGGGCGCGTATGCCTCGCCCATGTCCGACACCATGCGCTTCCGGATCTCGGACGGGTCTCGCTCGATGTCGTCCCATCCGGTGATGCCGTTGTATGCGCCGGTGCCCGTGAGGATCAAAGCCCGTGTTCGTTGTGGCCGTGTCGCCGCGAACACCATGGCAGCCGGGCCGCCCTCGCTGACCCCGAAGATGACGGCCTTCTCGAAGCCGACCGCGTCCATCACAGCCTCGATCTCGCCCGCCCGCTCTTCCAGAGTGCGAACCTTCGGCACCGGGTCGGACAAGCCGACGCCCGCCTTGTCGAAGAGCGCTACCCGACAGAAGGCGGACAGCTGGTGGAAGAAGGCCTCGAATTCGGGCATGGTCCAGAAGAGCTCGACGTGGCTGACGAACGACCCCGCAAAGACCAGGTCGACCGGCCCCTCGCCGAACACCTGATACGCGATGCTGAGATCGCCGCACGTTGCATACAACGTGTCCCCCACCCATGGAGCGTAACGACGCGGTGTGGTGCAAAGCGGCACTTCGTCCATACTGGCCAGCGGGGTGAGGTGAAAGGAAGCGATCGCAAATGTCCACCTGGCTCATCACCGGTTGCTCGACGGGGCTTGGCCGCTCGCTGGCGGAAGCCGTCATCGACGCAGGCCACAACGCCGTCGTCACCGCCCGCGATGTCAGCAGGGTCGCCGACCTGGCGGATTCCACACCCGACCGGGTCCTTGCCGTCGCGCTCGACGTCACCGATCCGAATCAGGTGACGACAGCAGTGCGCCAGGCCGAAGATCGGTTCGGCGGCGTCGACGTGCTGGTCAACAACGCCGGCTATGGCTATCGCGCCGCCGTAGAAGAGGGTGAGGACGCCGAGGTGCGGACGCTCTTCGAGACACACTTCTTCGGCACCGTCGCGATGATCAAGGCCGTGCTGCCCGGCATGCGCGCCCGTCGCTCCGGAGCGATCGTGAACATCTCGTCGATCGGGGTTCAGCTCACCCCGGTCGGCTCCGGCTACTACGCCGCGGCCAAAGCCGCGATCGAAGGGGTAAGTGGCTCCCTGCGCGGTGAGCTTGCGCCCCTTGGCATCTCGGTCACCGTCGTCGAGCCGGGCGCGTTTCGCACCGATTTCGCGGGACGGTCGCTGACCCAATCGACAACAATCATCGATGACTACGCGGGCACCGCCGGACAACGCCGCAAGGAGAACGACACGATGGACGGCACCCAGGCCGGTGATCCCGCGAAGGCAGGCAGCGCGATCATCGAGGCGGTCGAATCGAGTGAGCCGCCCGCATTCCTGCTCCTCGGGCCCGACGCGCTGGCCGCCTACCGCTACATCGCCGACACCCGCGCGAGCGAGATCGCCAAGTGGGAAAAACTCACCGCCAGCACGAACTTCGATGCCTGACGTCGATTGCGGCAGCGGATCCGGCATGTCCGAAGGCGAAACTGTCACCACTCTCAGTCGACGCCGTCACATCGTGCGACTGGCGCTGTTCGCGGCGTTCCTGTTGGGGTTGTTCTATCTGGTTGCCGTCGCCCACATCGTCGATGTCGAGGACGTGCGGCGCGCGGTCGCCGCGACCGGGCCCGCCGCGCCGCTGACCTACGTCGTGGTGGCCGCTGTGCTCGCCGCGGTGTTCGTGCCGGGCCCGATCCTGGCGGCGGGCAGCGGGCTACTGTTCGGGCCCGTCCTGGGGGTCTTCGTCACGCTGGGCGCGACGGTCGGGACGGCGATCATCGCCAGTCTGGTCGGCCGTCGCGCCGGACGCGACAGCGCGCGAGCCCTCCTCGGGCCGCAACGGGCCGACCGTCTGGGCCGGTTGATCGACCGCCGAGGGCTGTGGGCCGTGGTCGGTCAACGGTTCGTCCCCGGCATCTCGGATGCGCTTGCCTGCTACGTGTTCGGCGCGTTCGGAGTTCCGTTGTGGCAGATGGCTATTGGCGCATTCATCGGCGCGGCGCCGCGCGCGTTCGTCTACACCGCATTGGGCGCGTCGATCGGAAACCTGTCGTCGCCGTTGGCTTACTCCGCGATCGCGGTGTGGTGTGTGACCGCGATCATCGGCGCGTTCGTCACGCATCACGGTTGGCGGAAATGGCGTGCGCGGCGTCGGGCGTCGGATTCGACGCCCTAGACAGTTACAGCCGGCTATGTCGCAAAGCCAAGCGTCGATCGCCCGGCTGGCGTTACTGTCGTGTTCGTCGCGACCGGCGGCAAGGAGGCGACCATGAGTGGCTATCGAACGGTGATCGTCGGGACCGACGGTTCAGACTCGTCAATGCGTGCGGTCGAGCGAGCGGGAGCGTTCGCGGCGCAGGAGAACGCGAAGTTGATCGTGGCGAGCGCGCATATCCATCACGAGGAAAAGGGTGGCTGGTCGAGGCCACCGTCGCCCGATCCGGCGAGCGACAGGCGCGCCGAGGATGCACTTGGGCGCGAAGGTTACAAGGTGCACGGTGATGCGGCCGTTTACGACATCCTCCACGACGCCCGCGACCGGGCCAAGGCAGCAGGCGCCAAGGATGTCGAAGAGCGCGCAATCGTCGGCGCCCCTGTCGAGGCGCTGATCAAGTTGGCGGGAGAGGTGAAGGCGGACCTGATCGTCGTCGGTGATGTGGGGTTGGATTCCGTCGCCGGGCGGCTTCTAGGGTCGGTTCCCGCCGACGTCGCCCGCAAGGCGAAGATCGACATTCTGATCGTCCACACGGCTAGCTAGTCCGGAAGCCGGGACTGTAGGACGGGCACGCCGGGGCCGGCGAGTTGGTCAAGCGCGACCGTGCGTCCGCACACCGCCAACATCACCGCCGCTCCCGGTCCGCGGATGGATTCGCCGTCGCCCCACGTTCGTCCGGTGTCCTGGTCGTGTAGCGCGATGCCCCGCAGGCGTCGGTGCGGGAAGAAGCCGAATTGCGTTCGACTGGTAAGGAAATCGAGCACCCGGGCGACATGCTGTGGATCCGGCCGGTGCGGGATTCCCAGCGGTATGCGCATATCTGCACCGTGTACCAAGACGTCCGTGAGGCCCGATAACGGGCCGGTCACCGGCGGACTGAGCCTGTGGTCAGCGCGACGACGTAACGTCTCGGCGATCTCGGTGGCTGAGGCTCGCGCCCGGCGACGGGCCAGCGCGTCGATTCCCCGATCGATGCCGCCGTGTCGAATACCGCTGGCAATGAAGCCCCAGAATCCGTCGGCGAAATCGCTGACCAAATGCGCGGCAACGGTTTTGACATCCCACCCGGCACATAGGCTTTGGGTCGCCAACTGGTCGGCGTTGAGACTTTCGATCAACGTGGCGATCGACCGCCGCTCATCTGCCACCGCCGCGTATACCCACTCGCGTTCCGCTCCGTTCAGTCGCACAACGGCACAATAACCCGCTCCAGACAGTCGCAATCACACTCTGACCATCGACGATCCGGCACGGCGCAACTGCCTGAGCCGAGACGGCGCGATCGCCCTGGCCCTGACCCAGTACAACCTCGTCGCGGTTTGACTCGCAGGCCGGCGGGTACCTGACGATCAGACACGAGACGGGCGGGTCAGGGGAACGGGAGGGGACATGAGCGCACGCACGCTACCGGAGCTAAATAGTCTGAAGCCCAAGCGCTTTCGGCCGATCTGGAAGACGATTCCAGCTCTGCTTCTCGCCCTTCTCATGGCCGCGGCTCTCGCGCTGACTGGCTGTGCGCATCAGTCGGCGCCGACTGGCGCCCCGCTCCCGAACCCGGCGGAACCTGCGTCGCTCAAGATCGAACCCGCACCGGGCGCCCACGACGTCGACCCCGTCGCGCCTGTGTCGGTCAGTGCGCAAACCGGGACGCTGACCGACGTGGCGATGGTCAACGACACCGGCAAGCCCGTCGCAGGGATTCTCACTCCCGACGCGAAGTTCTGGCATCCCGTCGTCCCGCTGGGGTACGGGCGAACCTACACGCTGACCATCACCAGCCGCGGACCGGGCGGAAAGACGGCGACACAACCGGTTTCATTCACCACACTGACTCCGCCCAACCAAACCAAGGTGTCGTTTCAGACCACATCGGAGGCACCGCTTGCCGACGGCGCCACCTACGGTGTGGGCGTCGTCATCGTGGCCCACTTCGACGAGCCGATCACCGACAAGGCCGAAGCCGAGCGGCGGCTCGTCGTCACCCCTTCGCCACCGGCAGCGGGATCATGGAACTGGGTCGACGACCAGAACGCACATTGGCGCCCCGAGCACCACTACACGCCCGGAACCACGGTCATCGTCGATGCGAAGATCTACGGAATCCCGCTGGCCCAAGGCGTGTTCGGGCAACAGGACGAGCACCTCAAGTTCACCATCGGTGAATCGCATGTCTCTGTCGCCGACGACCACACGCATCAGGTCAGCGTCTATCGCAACGGCAGCCTGATACGGACCATGCCGACGTCGATGGGCATGGGCGGCACGCAGGAAGTGGATGGACGGACCCTGTCGTTTTGGACCCCGCCGGGCGTCTACACGGTTCTCGACAAGGGCAATCCGGTGGTGATGGACTCCTCCACCTTCGGGCTGCCGAAGAATTCTCGGCTGGGGTATCGCGAGACCATCAATTACGCCACCCGCATCAGCACCGACGGCATCTACCTACACCAGCTCGACGCCACCGTATGGGCGCAGGGCAACACCGACACCAGCCACGGTTGCCTGAATCTCAACGGCGACAACGCCAAATGGTTCTACGACTTCTCGATACCAGGGGATGTCGTCGAAGTCCGCAACACCGGTGGCCCCCCGCTGACCCCCGCACAGAACGGTGACTGGACCATTCCGTGGGATCAATGGCGCAACGGCAGCGCGCTGAAGTGACGCCCGCCTTGAGCGGCACGTTGCGCCTTGGCGCCTAGAGATCGCCGGTGAAGTCGGCGGTGAGCCAGCGGTCGGGGTGGATGGTGAACAGCACTTCTTCGACGCCTTCCATGCTGCGCGCGAATGCCCGGCCGCCTTCCTCGCCGAGGTAGCGGATCGCGATGGATTCCTGCAGTCCCGCCGGAACCTGTTTGGTGGTCTCGACGACGGTGCCCTCCACTACGACGTATTGATACGGCGGCTCCTCGCGCTGAACCACGAGCGTCACGGCTCCGGCGCGCTCGATCAGCCGTGCTTTTCGGCTGGACGCCCCAGTCATGATGCGGATGTTCCCGCCAGGGGTGTAGTCGTACCAGATCGGGACGCTGGCGGGCGGCCGGCCGTCGGCGGCTGCTACCGAGAGGACGGCGACGTGGGTGTCGGCGAGGAAATCCTGGCGTTCGGTTTCGCTGAGGCTTCTCATGGGGACTATGAACGTCCATTCCGGCGTGCTATTCCCACGGCATCGGCTGATCTCAAGGGCGGGGAAGCCGATTTGGAGGCGACGGAGGCGACGTGGCGACGCCAATTCACGTGAGGCGGGACATCAGACATTGCTCATCAGATGAATCAATCAGTGCCGCACGGGATCTAGCCTGGTCCGCGGTGTTGTCCGCCAGGCGCCTCAGTACACGTTCGCAATGTCGCCGAACTGCGTGAGAAACGGCAGTACAGTGCTGCTCGTGCACAAAAAGCTGTTAGCCGACGGCCGTGGCCGCTGGTTGGCACTCGCCGCTTCGATAACCGTGGCGGGCGGGATGCTCTACGTACAGAACTCAGAGCATGCCCACAGCGCCCAACCATCGTGTTGCGCGCCGACCCCGGCTGCAGCTTCGGTGCCGGCGAGCCCGGAACTTCCGCCGCCCGGCGCACCTAAGCTCGCCACTCCGGCAGAGGCCCAAGTGTTGGCGGCAAGTGCGCCTGCCACTCCCGCCACCGCCATGCCATTCGAACTGCCACCTGGTGTCGCGCCCGAGAACGGGTTGCAGGTGGACACCATTCGGGTGGCCCGCGCCATCAGCGTGCTGTTCCCACAAATCACTACGATCGGCGGTTGGCGACAGGATGCGTTGAAATGGCACCCCGAGGGGTTGGCGATCGACGTGATGATTCCCAATCCCGACTCCCCCGAGGGCATCGACCTCGGCAATCAGATCGCCGGTTTCGCCCTGGCGAACGCGCAACGCTGGGACATCGACGATGTGATCTGGCGACACGCCATATACCTGGGCCCGAAGTCGGGCCAGTACATGCCCGAAATGGGATCAGAAACCGCGAACCACTACGACCATGTCCATATCGCCACCAATGGCGGTGGCTACCCGACCGGAAATGAGAAGTACTTCATCTGATTCTCCAGGGTTCGGCCGACCGTGCCGACGAGACCCCAAGCACGCGGTAGATACCTCATCAGCGATGTCGACTATCAATTAGTGAGATTCCACCTGCCATGGCTCGCCGTTGTGCAAGTGGTGATTGACTCGAAGAACTCCGCGGCCGCACGAGCCGCGCAGTCGGGCACGCGTGCCCCCTATCCCTCTGTGTCGGTCTCCTTCGTTTCGTCGACCTAACAGGTCCGCCGATGCGCCCGCAGCACGTGACGCTTGACCTGCACGGCAACGGGGTACTCCGGAGAACTTCCCGCCGAACCAACGAAAGTGCCAACTTGACAAGCGGTACCGGAGTTCGCGGCACAGCAGTCGCCGTGCTGCGGGCACTGCTGCGGTCTTCAGTGAATCGACCAGTGGCCGCCAGACGGGCGGCCAGCGAACTAGGCCGTGGGCTGGGCGCGGCGGTGCTGGCCGAAATCCGGTGGGCGTTGAGCCCGCCCCGCGCCTGGTTGTCCGGCGTCGCAGTCAACCTTGTGCTCTCGTTGGCTTGGCTAGTGGTCCAGCCGGTCGAACACGAAGGTGGCCGGGATTGGGTAGTGCTGGTCGCGGGCTATTTCTCGTCGTTCATTCTCGCCGACGTCACGACGACCAACATGCTTGGGGTAGACCATATTCGCGTCGAGAAGAGTCTTCGCGATGCCATCCCCATCCGCCGTCTGCTCTTGGTCAAGAACCTCGCGCTGGCCGTCATCGTCGGCCTGCCCACGATGGCGTTGGCGAGCGCAATGACGTTGTGGATGGAGACCCCTGCACGACTGCTGACGACTGTGCCCGACGTCGCTGTCCCGATCCTGTGTTGGCTTGGGCTGGGCAACCTTATCTCGGTGCTGTTTCCCGTGCCCTATGAACCGCTGCTGCGCCGATGGCGCCAGCGCCGGCACATCAAGCGCACGATCAGGTGGCTGCTGCATCTCGCGCTGCCCTATGCGTTGTACTACCTGGCCGACCCCGTCTACGGGCTGCCGCGGATCATCGTGTGGACAGTACTGCCGGCCGCTTTGGGATCCACGCTGGGCCCGGGCGCCGGTTACAGCCTCATCCACATCGGCTTCGCCGCAGTGGTGTGGATGACAGGGTTGGCTCTGGCTGAACTCGTCGCACGCAGTCGCTCGTTGCAGACCAGCCCTGAAGAATGAGTACCGCAGCTCAGGTGACTGCAGTCGTGGCCTGCAGGACCGACTCGACAAGCGACTCGGTACGCAAATGCTCGAACTGCTGGTAGGCCGGGTCCTCGATCATGTTGGCGAAGTGCTGCCGACTGGGATAGCGCACTAGTACAACCATGTCCCAGGCCTGGCCGTCGTCGGCCACCAATGCCGTGCTGCCTAGGCCGGCGTAGAGAACCTCGAGGCCATATTTGGCGGTGATCCCGGCGGCCTCGAACTGTTCGGCATACGCAGTGTATTTCGCCTCACCGCCGGGGCGGAACCGCAGGAGGTTGAGCATGATCACCGGTCCCCCAACATCTTCGGACAGGTAGCGGTCCAGCGCGGCGCGGTCAAATGTGATCACTCGTGACCTTCCTGCGATCGTGAGGGAGCTTGCGGGGGTTCATTTTCGGCATCGGCGTGAGCGCTGCACAGGTCGGAGTGCCGGATGCGGTGATTCGGTCTGCGGCACCTCGGCTAACCATTCTCCCTGGCGCGTTCTAATTCCGCGCCCAAGCGGAGAAGGGTCGCCTCGTCGTACCAGCGAGCGACGATTTGGACCCCAATCGGGAGGCCGTCATGACTGAGGCCGAAAGGAATCGTCATCGCGGGAAGACCTGTCAGATTAAACGGCACGGTTGCGCGCATTACCCCCTGCGCCGCTACCGAGACGCCTTCTCGGACTGTGAGGCTGCGCTGGGCGTGCAGCGGTGCGGGGACAGGGGCGACTGGACACAAGAGCGCGTCGTAGTCGGCGAAGAATCCGCTCAGCTTGGCGGCTAAACGCTCGGTTTCCTGTTGAGCCGCAATATAATCCGCCAGCACCGGCTGCTCTCGCGCCAATATCGCGGCGGTCACGGGGTGCAGTTCAGCTTCGCGTCCCTCCGCGATCTGCTTGAAGTATGGGACGACCTCGGCGGAGTACAGCACAGCGCTCAGGGCGACACCGTCGATCGCTTCCAGTTCCGTCAACGGTGCCGGCTCGACCGTGCACCCCAAGCCTCGTAGCGCGTCAGCGGCGGCCAGCACTGTGGCGGCGACGTCGTCGCCGATTGGCCCGAATCCCGGTTCGACGAGGTATCCGATGCGCATATCTGCCAGACGTTTGACGTCATTGAGGTCGAGCGGGACGTCGCGTGTGTAACCATCGGCGCCGTCGGGGCCAGTCAGAATCTGAAGCGCTGCGGCGATGTCGCGAACGCTGCGCGCCATCGGTCCAACATGCCAATACCTTGCAGGGACAGCGGGCCAATGCCCGGTAATCGGGATACGCCCGCGCGTGGCCTTGAGGGCAACTATTCCCGTGTCATGGGCCGGCCCCCGCACTGAAATCGCGACATCGCTGCCGAGCCCGATCGGCGACATTCCCGCCGCGATTGCCGCGGATTCCCCGCCGCTCGAGCCCCCAGGCGTGTGATCGATGTTCCACGGATTAGCCGACCGGCCGACGACCCGATTGTCGGTCTCGGTCCAGTAGGAGAATTCGGGCAGGTTCGTCTTCGCCAGCAGTATGGCGCCGGCCGCACGGAACCGCGCGACAACCGCGGCATCCACGGTCGGCACGTGCTTCTGGAAAAGCAACGATCCACGAGTCGTGGCGACGCCCGCCGTGTCGAGTGCGTCCTTGACCGTGAACGGCACACCATGCAGGGCACCCAACTCGCCGCCCGCCCGCACCGCCTCATCAGCGACTCGCGCGGCGGCGAGAGCCGACTCAGCCAAAACCGTCACCGTCGCGTTGATCTCGGGATCCACTGCTGTGATTCGCTCTAGGTGGGCCGTCACGACCTCCACCGATGACAGCCGGCGAGCGCGGATTGCTTCTGCCAAGGCCGTGGCATCGGCGGCCACGATGTCGCTCGACTCATCCATCAGCTTGGCTTTCAGTTCGAAGGACCACCGGCGAGGGCTGCACGCGGCACCTCCGGACTACTACTCGACGAAGGCCGAAAGTATTCCCCGCGAAGGTGGTCCCGCATAAACCTTCAGTGGCTGAACACATTCGAGCATCCACCGCATGGGGTGTCGGGACGTCATCGCGACCCAGGATTGCGCAAAAGCTACGGCCCGGTTCCAAGTGTTACGGGTGGGGTCGCGCTAATCTTCGTGTCGATGCGTCTCACATCGGTCAAAGCAATTTATTCGCACCTCGCGAAAACCTACGACTGCGATCTGCGCGACGCCATGAACTACACGGCACATGTGGAAGTGCCGCGGCTGATCGTCGATGTGCTGGGCTCCAGACGAGCCAACGTCCTCGACCTCGGGTGTGGCACGGGGCTTTCCTCGCTGGTGTTCTTCGAACAGGGGTATGACGTAACAGGCATCGACGGTGTCGGCGCCATGGTCCGCCGCGCGCGAAAGTTGCCGTACAAGAAGGTCATTCAGCAAGACCTGGAGTCACCGTGGCGCGTCAAAGATCAATCGTTCGACGCCGCCGTGATGATCGGAGTGATGGAGTACATCATCTATCCCCAAGTGCTGCTGCGACAGGTCCGCGACAAGCTTGTCCCCGGTGGCGTATTCGGGCTGACCGTGCCGCGAAAGAACAAGCTCTATGAGCAAGATGGATTGAAGTCGTACTACGCGAAGGAGATCGCCCCCGTCATCGACAAAGCTGGCTTCGAAGTCATGATGTCGGAGAAGACCCTCGGCTACGAAGACCAAGGCAGAAAGATCATTTACTGGAACTACCTGCTGCGCAGACCGACCCTCTGAGGTCCTGCGTCCGAAGTGGTTCGTTACGTTCAACCGAATCGACAAAGCGCTGCTGCACTTCACGGTCGACGTGCAGCAGCACTTGTCTGATCAGGCTGCGGCGGAGCGGCTACCCGTGCAGCAGGCCCTGGACTGCGAAGCGCACGAACGAGTTGCCCTGTCCGACGAAGTACTGCACAGCGTGATTGCCGGCCGCGACGTTGTCCTGCAGCGCCTGGTTACCGGCCGCCACGTTGTCCTGCAGAGCCTGGTTACCGGCACCGACGAAGCCCTGCAGCTGGTGATTACCAAAATTGACGAGGTCCTGCAGACCATCTGCAGAGGCCGTGCCCGTGGGTGCGAAGAGCACGAGCCCGCCGGCGATAGCACCGATCCCGACAGCCTTCACGGCGGTGCGCTTCGAGATCGTTAGGGGGTTTGCCATCGTTCCTTTTCCTTTCCTGATATCCGGACGAGTCAGGACCGAAGAGGCTCCAACTCGACCAGCCGTATCCTTATCTCCCGATTTGCTCGGCATATCCAATACGGCGATTGGCTAAACCTCAAAAATCGCTATACCTAGGAACAAGATCAGGATCAGACGACGCACCGCGGCACAAGCCGCAACGGGAATCCGTTAGCCAATCTCGGGTTTACCGGAGCGCTGTCGCCGCCACGGGTCCACGGTCGACCCGACCGATCCATCGACCTCGATGTATTTGCGGCTCGCAGGAAAGCCTGGAGCGCCGGTTCCACTGAGGACCCACACGCCAAGGCACTCTTGACTGTGACGACGCTCACAGTAATATGACCACTGGTCATATTGGCGCGAGGAGGTGCCGGTGCCGACGGTCACGTGGGCTCGTCTCGATCCGCTTCGACGCGCCGCAGTAATCGAGGCTGCCGAGGCCGAATTCGGGGCACACGGCTTCTCCGCGGGCAGCCTGAACGTCATCGCCCGCCGCGCGGGCGTCGCCAAGGGCAGCCTGTTTCAGTATTTCGCCGACAAGCGCGACCTCTATGCGTTCATCGCCGATGTCGGCAGTCAGCGGGTCCGCGCCTACATGGAAGCCCGCATCGTCGAACTCGACCCCAACAGACCGTTTTTCGACTTCCTGACCGACCTGATGGACTCCTGGGTCGCCTACTTCGCCGACCATCCGCACGAACGCTCCCTTCACGCGGCGGCGAGCCTGGAGGTCGACACCGACGCCCGCATCAGCGTCCGCAGCGTCATTCACCGGCACTACCTGGAAGTGATGCGGCCACTGGTGCGCGACGCGCACGCACGCGGCGACCTACGCGAAGACGCCGACACCGACGCGCTGATATCGCTTCTGCTGCTGCTCTTTCCGCACCTGGCGTTGGCGCCGTACGTACGCGGCATGGATCCGGTTCTCGGACTCGACGAGCCCACCCCCGAGCAGCCCGCGTTGGCGGTGCGCAGGCTCGTCGCCGTGCTGAAGGACGCATTCGCCACCGCTCCCCGAAACGCATCGATCACCGCACGATCTAGGAGGTCACTGACATGACACGCACCCGCTCACATTCGCTCGACGCAGGCGGCCTCAACTGGGACAGCTTGCCGCTCAAGCTGTTTGCAGGCGGTAACGCGAAGTTCTGGAACCCCGCCGACATCGACTTCTCCCAAGATCGAGCCGACTGGGAGTCGATGAGCGACCTCGAGCGCGACTGGGCCGCCAGGCTGTGCGCCGAGTTCATCGCAGGCGAGGAAGCGGTCACCCAGGACATCCAGCCGTTCATGGCGGCGATGCGCGCCGAGGGCCGACTCGGTGACGAGATGTACCTGACACAGTTCGCGTTCGAGGAAGCCAAACACACGCAGGTGTTCCAGATGTGGCTCGACGCCGTCGGCATGACCGACGATCTGCAGCACTACCTCGACGACCTGCCCGCGTACCGGAAGATCTTCTACGAGGAACTTCCGGAGTCTCTCGACGCGCTGGCGACGGATCCGTCGCCGGCCGCCCAGATTCGTGCGTCGGCCACCTACAACCATGTCATCGAAGGCATGATGGCGCTAACGGGATACTATGCGTGGCACCGGATTTGCGTGGATCGAGGCATTCTTCCCGGCATGCAGGAACTGGTGAAGCGCATCGGCGACGACGAGCGACGCCACATGGCGTGGGGCACTTTCACCTGCCGGCGCCACGTCGCCGCCGACGAGCGCAATTGGGCCGTCTTCGAAACACGTATGAACGAGCTGATTCCGCTGGCGTTGCAGAACACTGAAGACGCCTATGCCCTTTACGACGAGGTGCCGTTCGGGCTGGAAAAGGACGAGATGCAGCAGTACGCCGCCGACAAGGGGATGCGTCGGTTCGGCACCATCAGTAGCGCGCTGGGTCGTCCGGTGGCCGAGATCGACCTCGATTACACGCCGCTGCAGCTGGAGGACACGTTCGCCAGCGAGGACGAAAAAGTCTTCGCCGCACTGGCGTAAGACCGCACTGTCCCCCGATTGGGGGACGGACCAATCCCCCGGTGAATGGGCAGATCGCCGGACAGCCATGGCACCGCGGCAACGAAATACTCAATTCATGACAACAGCGCTCGCCACCGCCGCCAAGCCTCGCGTTGACACGGCACGCCCGACGATCCCGTCGCGCGTCGCCGCCCGCATGTGTGCCCGCCACCTGGACCGACTGGTGCAAGCAGGCGCCACTCCCCGACCCGGCACCGCGCTGGAGGCCCATCTGCTCCGGTTGACCGATATCGCGTATCGCGAGCGCCTTGCCGCGGAGTTGCGTCGCCGCGGCACGGCCGTGCTGTGCGATCGAGTCGTGCTGTCGGCGTCGCGCCTGAACGCCTCCGCTGTATGGGACGCGGCCGACATGATCGAGCGTGTGGAGAAGCGATTGCAGAGCCGTCACGTCAGCCCGCGCGGCGTCGCACGGCTTCGCCGCCTGCTGGCGGATTGGAACGGTCCGTTGCGGCACGGCTGCGGCGACCTGTGCGGCGAACTGCGAGCAGTGCTTGCCGCGCTGTGAGCGCTATCCAAGGGTGGGACAAGCGATAACTGAATTGCCCGGCTCTGGGCGACTTTGTCGCTGTCGACGACTTTGTCGCCCAGAGCCGGGCATTACGGGTATTGAACCCCGGCGCCGCACTACCCGGCCTCCGCCGCGTCGCACCCCAAAGCCCGATGCCGATACCGACGGCAGCCGCTGCGTGGGCCGTGGATCAGCAGACGGTGAAGAGTTCGAGCTGAATGTTGTCCGGGTCGCGAAACACCAATGTGGCGAACGGGAACGGTTGGTCGCCGGTCCTGATCCCCGAGTGCTCGACGCCGAGTTCGTCGAGCCACGCCGCCCAGGCCTCCAAGTCCTCGCGGGAGGCCACGTTGAATCCGACGTGGTCCAAACCCGTACGGGCCTCGTCGAATTGCTCACCGTCGTTGCCGGCGTTGGTGTGTAAACCGATCGCCAGCCCCGAACGGGAATCGACGAGCAGCACGCCGTATCCGGTGTCCTCGCGTTCGTAGTGTGGGAATGTCATCGGAACACGGTCCGCGCGGAACACCCGCTGATACCAGGCCACGCTCGCCTCGAGGTCGCGCACCGTGACCGAGAAGTGGTGTATGCCCGTAATCGCGGGGGCCTCGCTCATGCCTCGTCCTTTCTCGGCGCAAACACGGGAACAAACACGCTCTCACCGTCGACATCCTGCGGTTCGAACCGGACTTCGACGGCAAGGCCGATATGAACCGAGTCCGGCTCACAGTCAACGATATTCGAAGCGATGCGCAAATCGGGCTGCTCGTCCAACTGGACGATCGCGATCACGTACGGCACGGGTACGTCAGGGTTGAACGGCTGATGGTTGACCGTATAGGTGAACACCGTCCCACGTCCGGACACCGGCCGCGCCACCAGTGCTCCCTCACAATCGGGACAGTCCCCGGCGGGAGGGCTCACCCACGCCTCGCACTGCGTGCACCACGAGATCAGCAGGCGCCCGTCGGCGCCGCCGGTCCAGAACGCCCGGTTGTGGTCATGGAGCTTGGGCAGCATTCGCCCCGGAATTGCGGGTGGGGCCCCATCTGCCATGACAAGGAAAGTACAGTCCAATCGACTGTCATTACAAAAATAGAGGTTTGAACGGGGTGCCCAGGGGTGAGCTACTTCGAGAAGGACGCGATCATCAGCGGCCTGGGCATCTCCCGGATCGGCCGCCGAACGGGCGTTCCCGGGTTGGAACTGACGCTGGAGGCGGCCCGCGCCGCCATCGAGGACGCCGGTCTGACTGCCGACGATATCGACGGAATCGGCACACTGGGTGATACGCCGCCGTCTGACGTGATGACCTCGCTGGGCATCGAGGCGACAGACCAGACCTTGGGCTTCGACACCGGCGGCGTGCTCATCCCCGTCATGTCCGCGTTCCGCGCGGTAGCGGAGCGACGAGCCCGTCACGTGCTCGTCTACCGGACCGTCGCGATGCTGGGCGGAGCGATGAATCAAACCACGGCATCGCCGATGCTCAACCCGCTGGCCAACCCGCCGGCCGAACCCCGTGCGCCGGGTACCCGGCGCAAACTCAAGCCGTTCGAGGACATCGACGCGTTGGTGGCCACCCACGCCTACTCGGCGGCGAACTGGGTCGCGATGCACTGCCGACGCCATATGGAGCTGTACGGCACGACCAAGGAGCAGTTGGGCTGGCTGGCGATCAACAGCAGGCGCAACGCCGGACGCAATCCGCTTGCGGCATACCAGGATCCGATGACCATGGACGGCTACTTGGGCGCCCGGCCAGTGTCGACGCCGTTAGGGCTGTTCGACTGCGACGTGCCGATCGACGGATCGATCGCGCTCGTCGTCTCACACGCTGATTACGCACCGGACTGCCCGAATCCCGCGGTGTCGGTGGAGGCTATCGGCGGCGCGTACGGCTCTGGCGGATGGTTCCATCGCGATGACTTCCCGAAGATGGCGTCATCCGAAGCGGCGGCAGAGATGTGGTCGCGCACGGATTTGCGGCCGTCGGATGTGAATGTCGCCGAAATCTATGACGGTTTCACGTTTCTGACGTTCGCGTGGCTCGAGGCGCTGGGGTTCTGCGCCGACGGCGAAGCAGGACCATTCGTGGAGGGAGCGGCGCGGATCGCGCTCGATGGCGAATTTCCGCTGAACACGTATGGCGGCCAACTGTCGGCGGGGCGCATGCACGGCTACTGGCTGCTGCACGAAGCGTGTCTTCAGCTACGCGGGCAGGCCGGCGATCGACAGGTGGCACGACGGCCCGAGGTGGCCGTGGCCGCGGCAGGCGGCGGGCCGATCGCGGGGTGCATGGTGCTCACATGTTGACACGACGCGACGCTCTCAAATACGGCCTCGCGGCACCGGTTGCACTGGGGCTGGCCACATTCGGTGCATCGAGGGCGTCCGCCGACGGCCTTCGGCTGGTCGACTTCACCCACCGACTGGTCGCGCCGGAGCTGATCAAATCCGCGGGATTCGACGGCGCACTGGTCTATGTGTCCGAGTTGCGGCCGGGAGCGGACTTTGATTTCAAACCCGTCACCCGCGAGTATGCCGATGGGCTACGCGCAGCCGGTCTGCACATCGTGAGCTGCTATCAATACGGCAAGCCCGGCTGGCCCACCCCGTCCGATTACACCCGCGGATACGACGGCGGTGTGGCAGACGCTCAGACGGCGTTGCGGTGGCACGGCGCGGCGGGCGGCCCGGATTCCGCCCCGATCTTCTTCAGCGTCGACGAGGACATCGACCTCGACACCTGGAAAGCCGTTGCACTTCAGTGGTTTCGGGGCCTCAACTCGGTCCTGGGTGTGAACCGCACCGGCATCTACGGCCATGCTCGAGCGTGCGGGTGGGCGATCGCCGACGGCGTCGTCGGGCGCTCAACCTCTGCTGGACACTCCTGGGCGTGGCAGACGAAGGCTTGGTCGCACGGTGAACGCGAGCCCGCGGCCGTGCTCTTCCAGTCCGTTGTCGTCACGCCGTCGGACCCGGGTGTCGTGGTCGGTGGCATCAGCCTGGATGTCGACGACGTCCTCGCACCCGACTTCGGACAGTGGGATTTCGCCCGATGAGCGCGACCCCAGAGTCGTTCAGCGTCAACGGTGTTGACGGCGTTCGCATCGCCGCCGACCGCCTCGGTGATCCGCTTGCACCGGCCGTGGTGTTCCTGCACGGCGGAGGCCAGACCCGCCGTTCGTGGGGTCGGGCCGCCGCGGCGGTGGCCGAGCGCGGCTGGCAGGCCATCACTGTCGACCTGCGCGGCCACGGCGAGTCCGACTGGTCGGAGGACGGCGACTATCGCGTCATCACCTTCGCGGGCGACGTCCTAGAGGTGCTGCGACAACTTCCCCCAGAAACGGTCCTGGTCGGCGCCTCGCTGGGCGGATTCACGGCAATGCTTCTGGCAGGCGAACTTTCGCCGGCCACCGTGCGCGCAGTCGTCCTCGTCGACATCGTGCCGAACATGGATCCCTCCGGCGCCACCCGCATACACGGCTTCATGAACGACCGCATGGAATCAGGATTTGCCTCGCTCGACGAAGTCGCCGATGCCATTCAGGAATACAATCCGCACCGACCGCGACCCAGCGATCTCGACGGCCTTCGCGCCAACCTCCGTGAACGTGACGGCCGCTGGTACTGGCATTGGGATCCGAAGTTCATCGACGGCACCTCCGCGCTGCCGCCCATCGAGGTGACCGAGGTCGATCGCCTGTACGCCGCCATCGAGGAGATCCTGCGCACCAACGTGCCCATGCTTTTGGTGCGCGGTCAGATGAGCGATCTGGTCACCCAGGAACGCGCCGACGAATTCATCGCGCGTTTCCCCCAGATCGACTTCGTCGATGTCGGCGGCGCGGGGCATATGGTGGCCGGTGATCGCAACGACCTCTTCGCCGGGGCCGTTGTGGAATTCCTCACGCGGCACGCACAAGTGAAGGACTGAGTATGCAAGCCAAGCGAATCATCGCGAATCTTCGAGTGGCGGACATCGAGGCGGCTAAGAGTTTCTACACGGACTTTCTCGGGCTGAAAACCGAAGAGTTCAACATGGGCTGGGTGGCCCGCTACACCTCGCCCGACGGCAGAGCCAACGTCCAGTTAGTCACGCGCGATGCGACTTCTGCCGAGGACTCGGTGATCTCCGTGCACACCGACGACGTCGACAGTGCTTACGACGAAGCGCAGCGCCTCGGCTACGAAATCGTGCACCCCTTGCGCAAGGAGCAATGGGGCGTGCGGCGGTTCCTCGTGCGTGCCCCGGACGGGAATGTCGTCAACGTCGTGGACCATCGCGACTGATTCAGCGCCCGTGGGTGGCGAAGAACTGCCCACTTTGTTGCGACGCGTCCGCCGGCCACGTGTGGCCGCCGCCGTCGATTTGGACGAAAACGACCTCGGTGCCGCCCGCACACCCCGAGGCAGTGAATCGATGCTCAGCACCGGCCGGACCGTTGTCGACCGGAGCGGGACAGCGATCCACGTCTCGCCACCGCTGGGCCATCGCAGGTGCCGCGACGACGTCGCTGTAGCCGCCCCTGCCGAGCATCGTGCCACCGGTGAACGGCACCACCGCATCGGCGGTCCCGTGCATCTGCAGAACCGAGACCGGTCGCGAGGGCGCGCAAGGAAATGCGGCGCCCAACGTCCCTGCGACCGGTGCGATGGCTGCAACCAGATCCGCACGTTCGCAGGCCAGTCGGGTGGCCATGAATGCACCGGCCGACATGCCCGTCACAAAGACCCGGCCACGGGGGATGCCGTAATCGCGAGAGAGTTGATCGATGAGCGCGCTCACGAAGCCGACGTCGTCGACGCCCTGACGGTCGGGCACCGACGCGCCGCGGCCGTCGGCCCAGCTGAAGTCGATGCCGTCGGGATACGCGACGACGAACCCGTTCTGATCGGCGACGGCGTTGTAGTTGGTCACTGCGGCCTGCTCCCCGCCGGTCTGCCCTGCGCCGTGCAGGTTGATCACCAACCCCGCAGGGTGGTCAAGCCCGGCGGGCACATGCAGCTGATAGGTGCGCGGCAGCCCGCCGAACACCAGCTCACCGGGGACGTCGCCACCGGGAAGGGCCGACGCGGGAGCAGGACCGTAGGCGACGAAACCGAAGAGCACGGCGGCGACGGCCGTCATGCGGGCGATGGCATTCAGACTGAGCATCAGCGACCGAGACTATGGGATCTGGCGACCACGGTCATGCAAATTCCCGCGCTACTTGTCGTCTTTCTTTGGCTTCTTCGCTTCGGCCGCGTCGGCCTTCGGCTTCTTGACCGGTTTGGGCGCGTCGACGCGCGGATGGTCGACTGGTTTGCGTACGTCATCGGCGCTGGCCGTCGCCCGGTGCGTTGCCTTGGTTGTGCTGGCGGTCGAACCGACGGCATCCTTGAGCGGCGCATCTCGGGTTTTCTTCACGACTGTGGGCGCCGCCGTTGCGGGTGTTTCGAGTTTGAAAACCGTTGCTGTGACTTGCTTCTCGGTTGACGTAGTGGCCAGGCCCGGCGTGACGAGACCGACGAGATAGTCGAGCTGCGCACGACCCCAGTCGGCCAATGCCTGAACGGCCTGACCGCCGCGTGTGCCGATCGAAGCGAGGGTGGTTTGGACCGCGGTGACCGTCGCGGCGATCAGCCCATCGCCGTGGACGGTGTCGACGACGAATTGATCTCCGGCGTTGATCAGGTCGTGCGCGAAACCGGTGATCGCGTCGCCCTCGCTGGCGATCAGTGTCCAACCCTCGTTCAGTTCGAAATTGATCAGCGGAACGAAGGGGATCCACGCAACGGCGTCCAAGATGCCACTGATGGATCCGACTGCGTTGTCCACGCCGCCCTTGAGGGGCTCCCAGATGTTCCAGATTCCGTTGGCCGCATCGGCCAACGCGTTAGATACCGCGACCAGGACATCGCCGAACATTCCCTCCGGGATGTCGGCGTACGGGGGACGCGGTGGGTAGATAGGCAGTGGCGGAAGCGGAATCCATGAATCGATTTCGTCGATTCCGAGCCACACCAGCGCCAAGCCGGCGTCGACGATCCAGTCGGCGATGTTCTTCAGCGCGCTACCGTCTCCGCGCAGCCAGTCGGTGGTGTTGAAAACGCCACTGTTGATGAGGGATTCGACGAAGTTGTACACCACGTCGACCTGGTTGATGACGATCCAGCCGACATACGGAATGATCCAGGCCGCAACGTAAGCGGCAACATTGACCGCGTAATGGACCCAGGGTTCGATCAGGACGTAGGCGGCGTCGATGAAGTCGGCGAGCGCGGTCAGCGGCGGTGAGGGAGCGATCGCCGGGGTGACTGCCGTGCTGAGTGCGTGTCCGACGGCCAATACCTGTGCGGGCGACAGCGAGGACAACGCAGCCATTGCCCCGCCAGGCGCCAGCGGCTTCGTGGCGGCTCGCAGGTCGACGGCATGTGCTGCGACGGGCCTGTTGGCAGCGGCGGTCGACGACTGGGGTAAGGGGGCGACCGCCGATGCGAAAACGATGGCGACGGCGCTGATCGCCACCACGGTGACCCTTGACACCACGCGAAGCAGAACAGCCATTTCAACGAGCCCCCTGCGAGGAAGTGTCTCACTTGGGCAGCGGGCGGCGGGCAGATTTGTGCACAAGTAAGCGGACCGCACGAGGTCAGGCGCTTGACTTCAGTTCGACCACGGGTTCTCGGTTTACCGAGCCCCCATGCCGGGGACGAGATACGTATGGCGAAGAAGCCGAGGCCGTGGGCTGTCGCAAAACATTTGTCGGCCGCCGACAAACGCTTCGAACTGCGACTCGGCGCGGGTGTGGTCGCCGCACCCGCGGCTGGGGTCGCGTTCGCGCTTCTTCTGCTGCTCGTCCGCGGCGGATGGCCGCCACTGCGGAGTTTCGACCTCGCGACAGCAGAAGCCCTGCACCGGCTAGGCATCGAGCATCCGGAACTGGTGAAGTCAGCCGAGATCGTCAGCGACGTCTTCGACCCGAACGTGTTCCGCGTCGCGCTCACGTTGATCGCACTGCTGTACCTCGTCCATGGCGAACGACACCATGCGATTTGGCTTCTCGTCACGGTATTCGGCGGGGCGGCAATCGGTTTCGTGCTGAAGGTGATCGTCGGCCGGGCCCGGCCGGTGCTGCCGGATCCGCTCTCGACAGCGCCCGGCATGTCGTTCCCATCCGGCCATGCGCTTGGCGCGTCGATCGGCTGCTGTCTACTGCTGCTGATCACTCTGCGCTTCCTGCCGCGCCGCGGTCGCATCGCCGCCGTCATCGGGGCCGGCTTGATCGTCAGCGCCGTCGCGCTCGCGCGGGTCGTGCTGGGAGTCCATTTCGTCAGCGATGTGCTGGCCGGCATCACGCTCGGCATCGGCTGGGTGGCCGTGACGACATGGGCTTACGTCGCGTGGCGTCGCGAGACCGGACAGCCGATCGAGCGGCCAGCCGACGTAGGCAATCCAGAGCAGCCGATAGCACACCCCTGAACTGCTGGTTTTCGACACCGATCAGCACCGAGTTAATTAACGGCAACGTGGGGTATCCCACAGCATGACCGCACAGCGTTTCCGTGGTGTCGCCCGCGACGTCGGTTGGCTGATTGTTCCGGCCGTCTGCCTTCTCGCGATGATGGTCGGGCTGGGCTATCTCCTCACCGATGTTGTCCCCGCGACCGCACTCGGGAAGTGGGACGCCGACGTGCCGAGGCAGCTTGTGGCGTACCGCCAGCAGGAGGGCATCGCGGGAAGCAAGCTCATCACGACGCTGTCCGAGACGCTGACGATCGTCATCCTGACGGCGTTGGCTGCTGCCACGTTCCGCTGGAAGTTCGGCCGCTGGCGCGAGTCCCTCGTCGTCATCTACGCGGTGGTCGGCGAGACGGTCATCTTCGTCGCGACAACGCTTTTCATCGACCGACCACGGCCGGGCGTGCCGCACCTCGACGTTGCGCCGCCGACGTCATCCTTCCCGTCCGGCCACACCGCAGCCGCTGTTTGCTTTTACGGCTCCGTCGCCGCAATTATCCTCTGGCACAGTCGGTATCGATGGATCAAGGTGGGAGTAGTCGTCATCTGTGCTGCCGTGCCGCTGTTGATCGCGGCCAGCCGCGTGTATCGCGGAATGCATTACCCGACCGATGTGTTCGCGGGGATGCTGCTCGGCGCGATCTGGCTAAGCGTCGTCCTTTTCTATGTGCGCACTCATGAGCCGGCGGCAGGCAGGACGCGGCCGTCGACGCCGACCGGCCTTCGCGCCCTGATCGATCGAGGAGTCTGAGATGAGCACTGCTACCCGCGTGCCCGAGACGGTCACCATCTCTGGCGACGAGCTGTCAGCGGACGACGCCGTCACGACGTTGCGTCGCTACGGGCGCTGGAAACTGGTGAAGAACTCGTTCATTCGCTTCAGGTACGCCGACGGATTCACCAATGCGCGCGCCTTGGCGCTGCAGTTCTGTCTGGCGTTCATTCCGCTCATCATTGCAGTGGTCGGACTGTCCAGCGCCCTGCATCACGAGAAGTTCGCCCGGGTCGTCACTGAGACCTTGGGCCGGGTGCTCCCCGGCAGGGACAACGGCGACATGATGCAGGAGGCGGCGCAGCAGAGCAGCGATCGAGGAGCCACCGGCGGTCAGCTCGCACTGTGGCTCGGTCTGCTCGCTGCGATCATCGCGCTGACCACCGCGATGGGCCAGATCGAGCGGGGCGCAAACCGCATCTACGGCATCGAGCGAGACAATCCCGCCCTGCGCAAGTACGGCCGGGCGTTGCTGATGGCGGTGACCGCCGGCCTGCTGTCGCTACTCGGATTCCTCGTCATCATCGCCGGCGACGCTCTCGGCGAATCGCTCGCAACGGTGTACCGCTGGAACGACCTGTCGGAGACGCTGTGGCGCCTTGGCCGCTGGCCGCTGGGCGTCATCCTCGCCTGGGCCTCGTTCACCGTCGTCTTGGAGCGCTCACCGCGACGCCGGCAGCCGGGGTACTCGTGGCTGGCGTTCGGATCCGCTGTGTCGCTTGCGCTTTGGCTGCTCGTCACCGGCTTGCTGGCGCTCTACGTGGCGTGGGGCGCGTCGTTCGGCACCACCTATGGCCCATTGACCGGAGTTTTCGCCCTGTTGCTGTGGGCCAATCTGTCGTCGGTGGCGCTCTTCCTCGGTATCGCATTCGCCGCCCAGCTCGAGGCTGTCCGCGCAGGTGTACCGACGCCGATTTTGGCTGACCCCGAGAAAGGACGTGTACGCGAAGGGGGTGAGATCGGTGGGCCGAGGAAATTCGAACCAAGCCTCACCTGAGCTCCCTTCTGCCTCGCCGAAACGGATCGCCGTCATCGCTCACCGGAAGAAATCACTGGGCGGCGGCCTCGACGAACTGCGAAAGCTGCTCGCAGAGGAGGGATTTGACGACCCCGTCTGGCACGAGGTGTCGAAGAGCCGCAAAGCGCGCAAGCGGGCACGGCGCACGCTCGAGGATGGTGTCGATCTGGTCCTCGTGTGGGGCGGCGACGGCATGGTCCAGCGGTGCGTCGACGCGATGGCCGGCTCGGACGCCGCTGTCGCGATCATCCCGGCAGGCACCGCGAATCAACTTGCTAACAACCTCGGTGTCCCGACCGATCTGCAGGAGGCCGTGCAGATAGCGTTGCACGGCGCACGCAGGCGCCTCGACCTCGGCACGTTGAATGGCGAACACTTCGCCGTCATGGCCGGAGCCGGCTTTGACGCGCAGATGATCAGTGACGCCGATGGACGATTGAAGGACCGCGCCGGGCGGCTGGCCTACGTGTTGACCGGGCTGCGGCACGTGCGAGACAACCCGGTGCGGACGAAGATTCGAGTCGACGGGCGGAAATGGTTCGAGGGGCCGGCAACCTGCGTCCTGTTCGGCAACGTCGGCACCATCACCGGCGGCATCCGCGCTTTCGACGACGCCGAGCCCGACGACGGCTACCTTGACGTCGGGGTCGTCACCGCACAGGGTGCACTGCAATGGGCCCGCACCCTCGGCCGCGCCGCGACGGGTCGGTCGGAGGTCTCGCCATACGTCGAGATGACGCGGGGCCGGACGATGGACGTCAAGTTCGCTGAGCCGATCACGTATGAGCTCGACGGCGGGGAGCGCGGTTCCAGCAAGAAGTTACACGCGACGATAGTGCCTGCGGCGCTTACCTTTTGCGTGCCTGAGGAGTAAGCGCCACGCGGCACACTTCGTCCATGACAGCCGGGCCGCGTGGCTGTTCGAAAAGCACCTCTGCGCTGCGGCCGTCCACTTGCAAGGTAGCGATGGTGTTCCCGAACAGTGGACCGCACGCGTTGGCCCACGACAGCGGAAGCGCAGGTACGCCGTGTTGGCGTGCCCACCATCGAGCGAGCGCGGCCGCGGGACGCGACCAGCTCACGGTGAACACCGGCTTGAGAAACAGCGGCACGTAGTTGTTGACCGGCGAGCACACGAGTTGATGGACCGTTGCGCCCCACTCGTCCGAGGCACTCGACCACTCGGCCCGCGCGGCGTAGCTATGGTGAACGTCCCCGGACAGCACGCTGACAGTTGCGGGTCCGCTCGGATGACGTGCGACGCGGGCGATCATCTCGGCGAGACGCAGGAATGACTTATAAAAGGCCGGCCAGTGTTCGAGATCGGCTGCCCTGCGAGTCTTTTCGGCGAGTCTCCCGCGAAGACCGGCCCGATCTGCGCTTCGCTCGTTGGCCGCCTCGAGGTCCCCGATGGCGGGTGGCATCAGCCACGGCACCGACGACGCCAGCATCAGGTGGTCCATCTCATCGAGTGTGTCTGTGGCCTGGGCCTCCAGCCATGCGAACTCGCGTTCGCCGATCATCATGCGGTCACCGGAATCGAGAATTCGGCCGTTACGTGAGTCAATCATGAGGAGCCGACTGCGGCCCAGATCCCATCGATAGCTGAATCTGATGCCCTTGGTGGAATCCACTTCTCGATCTGCTCGGTCGGCTAGATCGACGAGTAGCGGCCACGTGTCGCCGTCCGCCGTCACCAGGCGCCGATAGTCCTCGTCGTCGGCCAACTCCGCCGGGCTCAAATTGCCTAGGTGCTGATACACCCAGTACGAGGCCAGTCCGGCTCGGATCCGGTCACGCCACCATGGTTTCTGCTTCATGTCGGCGCGCCAGGACGCCGACGTGTTCCAGTCGTCTCTGATGTCGTGGTCGTCGAAAATCATCGCGGTCGGAACCGTGGACATCAGCCACCTGATCTCAGGGTCACCCCACGAGTGGCGATACAACCGTTCGTATTCGGCGAACGTGACCACCTCGTCCGGCGGCCGAAGGCCACGCTTTCGTATCCGTTGGCGGCGCCCCGCCAGGCGTCGTCGGGTCTCGGGTGTGAGTTCGTCGGCGTACAACTGGTCGCCGAGCAAGATCAACGCCTCGGGCCAGTCGTCGACCGGATAGGTGGCCATCCTCGTGGCGTACACGTCCAGCGCGTCGAGCCCGAGGTTGCCGTCTACCTTCTGATCACCGGTTTTGGGGTACCGGCACGATCCGAAAATGGCCTGGAGCCGGTGAGTCGATTCAGGGCCGCGGGTGCGGATAACGCTCGCCGGAAACGTCGAGTCCGCGCGCGGCCAGACCCGTGCTCCGTCGAGCGTGACGTCATATTCGGTCGCGGTGTCCGGCGCCAGCCCCGTGACCGTGACGAGGGCGTAATGGTGGTCCTGCACAGTGAACGTCCGCGCTGCGCAGCCGAGAACCTCCGCTGTTCCCGGGCGGGCGGTTTGGACCCAGACCAGCGCCGTTGTGTCTGAAACGTGCCGCAGGACCGGGCCGAGCAACAGCGTCACCACGCCACCTTACGAGCGGGCGTTGGACGCTTTAGCCATTTCGACGATGACCGCCAACGACGGAGTTCGCGACCGGGGCGTGCTGGTTTGTAGGCTTTCGGGATGCCGTTCAACAACGGTGAGGTCTTCGCTGGTTACGTCATTCAGCGGATGATCGGCACCGGTGGAATGGGCGAGGTCTACCTCGCCCAGCATCCACGCCTGCCTCGTCGGGACGCGCTGAAGATCTTGTCGTCGGCCTCGACAAGGGACGACGAGTTTCGAGCCAGATTCACTCGCGAGGCCGAGTTGGCCGCGACGCTGTGGCATCCGCACATCGTGCGCGTTCTCGATCGTGGCGAGTTCAACGGCCGACTCTGGATCTCCATGGACTATGTAGACGGCACAGACGCGGGTCGTTTGATCCGGGAGCGCTACCCGAAAGGCATGCCAGAAGAAGACGTCGCGGAAATCGTGACAGCGATGGCCGATGCGCTCGACTTCGGCCACGAGCGCCGTCTGCTTCACCGCGACGTCAAACCCGAGAACATTCTCGTCAACGCATCCGACGGTCATCGACGCAGAGTGCTGCTGACCGACTTCGGCATCGCCCGCCGCATCGATGACGTCAGCAACCTCACCGACGCCGATGTCGCCGTGGGAACGATCAGCTACATCGCCCCGGAGCAGTTGCTGGGCAAGCCGTTGGACGGCCGGGCAGACCAATATGCGTTGGCGGCCACGGCTTTTCACCTACTGACCGGCTCGCCACCGTTTGAAGACTCAAATCGCGCCGTTGTGATAAGCCACCACCTCGGCACGCCGGCCCCTCGGCTATCTGAGCGCCGACCCGACCTCGCGCACCTTGACGCTGTGCTCGCAAGGGCGCTGGCCAAAGACCCAAGTGACCGATACCCGACGTGCCTCGACTTCGCCCGAGCCCTGACCCAGCAGGGCCCACTCCCCGATGCCACCGCACCGCTCGCCCAATCCGGCCAGATATCGGCATCGGGTGGTCGTCCGCACACGCAGCGCCTCGAGCGTTTGGTTGTTCACGGCACTGCTCGCGGAGTGCAGCACAGCGGCGCTCACGGTGAGGTCGGGATCTTGTCGTTCCACGTGCTGCCACGTGAGCCAATAGCCGGTCGACATGCGCCTGTACCCGTCGAGATTCCAACTCAGCTCAGCGCGGGTCAGCTCGCAGACGGCGACGAGGTGGAGGTCAGCGGCGTCTGGGACGGCAGCCTGCTGGACGCCGACACGATCGTCAACATTTCCGCGACACCTGGTCCCAAGCGAAGGCGGTCGAAGGCACCGCGCGAGAAGTCTCCGCGCGACAAAGCACCGAAAGGCAGGACCAGGACCGTCATCCTCGGCGCACTCGTCGGTGTGATCGTGTTGGCGGCGGCTGCGGTGCTGTGGTTCACCGACGGGTTCGGCCTGTGGAGCCGTCCGGGACCGATCGTCAAGCCGATGAGCGTAACCGTGTTCTCGCCCAGCGGCGCCCCGGACAACCCCGACAAGGCAGGCTTGGCCATCGACGGCAACCCCGACACGGCGTGGTCGACGGTCACCTACAAGGACCCCGTCCCGTTCCCGAATTTCGTTGAGGGCGAAGGACTTTTGCTGCACCTGTCCGAACCGACCGCGCTGAGCGCAGTCACGATCGACTTGTCCAGCACCGGCACCGAGGTGCAGATCCTGTCGTCGTCAACCGAAACCCCAACCAAGCTGCCCGCCACCGAACTTGCCCCGACGACGGCACTGCAGCCGGGACACAACCGCATCGAAATCCACGACGAAACCAAGACCTCGAATGTGCTCGTCTGGATCACGAAACTGGGCACGACCGACGGCCAAAGCCGCACATCTATTTCCGAGATCACGCTGCAGGCGAGGGCCTGACGTTCCGCGGCGCGGGTAACGCCAGACCCTCGGTTTGGTCACGACAACGGCTGCGTGCTTCCGCCACGACGACCGAGGTGATTAGGTCGCCACATGAGTGCGGCTGGACCGCTGCAATTGCTTCTGCTCGCGGCGATCGCCGGCACTGGCGCGATGTGTGGTTTCCTCGCGGCGGCCGTGGTTCTTCGGAAGAAAAAGCGTGCGCGCGGTTATTTCGTCCTCGGCGTCCTCACCGGGTTGACGGCGGCTGCGGTGACGCGCGGCAGGTACCGCAAGCTCGGCGCGCTCAATTCCCTGGCGCGTGGCTTCGCACGTCAGTTTTCTGTCGTCGCCGTTCCCACGGCCAGGTCATCAGCGCCCATACGGCGAGGACGATTGCGATCTCGGCGATCAGATAGACCGGCCACGGGCCTAGTACGTCAAGCACTGACGCGGTGGGCGGCTTCCGGTTGAGATAGCCGTAGTCCGTTCCGGTGATCGCGTTGAAGGTGAACGTGAATGCCGCCCACACGAGGGTCACGACGACGGTGAAGCGGTAGTCACGCCAGCTCGGCCGGTTCCGTTGCCCCCACGTGAGATAGATGGCAGCCCACACCACGAGAACGTGAAGCGTGAAGAACGTCAAAAAAAGATGGTGTGGGAAATCCGGCGCACCTTCGGCCGGCGTGCCGACGTCCGGGGTGATCAATGCCTGTGAGCTGAGCACCAGACCCCAGTAGTAGGCGAGCGCGAAAGCCCAATGCCGCCCCGACCACAGCGCGTAGGCGGCTGCGAGTTCCGCGATGTCGCACAGCTGCAGCGGCACCGACGTTTGGATGTCGGGCCGAATCAGCTTGTACACCAACGCCACCGCGAACGCGGCGAGCAGCAGAACCGCCAACACGCGGCCGAGGATGCGGGCCTGCGCTTCGGTCTGCCGTCGGCCGATCCAGACCAGAAGCACAGCTCCTACGACGAAAATGGCGAGTACGACCAAGTGCGACGGCCCATACGCCGTGAACTCCCGCTGCGCGGCCAGCGCGACCATCAGTTCGCGATTCCGACGGCTTGCTCCAAATCCGTCAGCGAGTCCTCGAGGTGAATCAGCAAGCGCTGCAGGTGTGGAACGCTACGGCGGCATCCGACGAGGCCGAAATCGAGGTTGTCGGCGTTGTTGGTCAGGGTGATGTTCAGGGCCTGCCCGTCCAACGCGATCGACAGCGGGTAGTTGCCGTCCAGCCGGGCGCCTTTCCAGTACATCGGTTCGCGGGCACCGGGAACGTTCGAGATGACGATGTTGAACGGCGGCGGCGCCGACGAAACGAATCCCGGCACCAATGCCAGTGCGATACCGGACATCAGGAACGCCGACAACGCGAGCGCCTGGGTTCGTGGCAGTTCGGCGAACACCTTCTTGTTGTCGCGCATGGAGGTGTTGATCGCGTCGAGTCGTTTGGCCGGGTCGGCCATGTCGGTGGCGAGGTTGCACAGAATCGTGCCGACCATGTTGCCACCGGCGTCCTGCTCGTCTGCGGCGCGGAGACTGATGGGAACCATTGCCACCAAAGGGGTTTCGGGCAGGGCGTGGCTTTCGATCAAGTATGCACGAAGCGCTCCCGAGCACATGGCCAGGACGACATCATTGACCGTGACGCCTGCGGCGGACTTGATCGCCCTGATCCGCGCAAGCGGCCACGACTGGGCAGCCACCCGCCGCGCTCCCCCGATCGGCACGTTGAACATCGTCTTGGGCGCGCGAAACGGCAGAGTCAATTGCTGTTCCAGCAGCGCGGCCCTGGTGACCGCAAGAGCGGACGGGGCCAGCGATGCGACCGAACCGACCGCACCGGTGATCGACTGCAACAACGACCGTGACTCTGCCAACTCCTTCTTTGCGCGCTTGGGCCCGAGCGTCCACGGCACGCGGATTTCGCGGTCGTCTGGATCGGTCGTCATGGACCGGATCGTGAGGCGCTGCGCGGAGATGCCGTCGAGCAGCGCGTGATGGATCTTGGTGTAGACGGCGAAGCGGCCGTCTTCGAGGCCCTCGACAAGGTGCGTCTCCCATAACGGCCGGTGCCGATCGAGCAGCGTGCCGTGCCACCGCGACGTCAGCTCGAGCAGCTCACGAACACGTCCTGGCCTCGGGACCGCCGACCTGCGCAGGTGGTAATCGATGTCCACCTCGTCGTCGATCGCCCAGGCGAGGTTGGCGATTCCGCCGAGAAGGCTGCCTGGGTGCTTTCGAAACGTCGGCTGAAAGTCCTCGTTCTTGACGATCGTCTGGTGCAGGTCGCGGACAAAGTCCCGACCGCTGTCCGCTGGCGGTTCAAACAGCTGCAGGCCAGCGACGTGCATCGGATGCTCACGGGATTCACCGATAAGGAACATCGAATCGGTCGGCGATATCAGTTCCATCGACGTGACGGTACCCACCCTGCGGCGGAATCGTGCAAGGTATAGGGGCTATTCCTTCGTCACGAGAGGCAACGATGTCGAACACGGTTGGCAGGGTGGCCGGCAAGGTCGCGTTCATCACCGGAGCGGCGCGCGGACAGGGCCGCGAACACGCGGTGCGGCTCGCAGAGGAAGGCGCCGACATCATTGCCGTCGACGTGTGCGACGACATCGACGCCGCCGGATATCCCGGCGCGACGGAGGCAGACCTCGACGAGACCGCGGCGCTGGTGGAGAAGCTGGACAGGCGCATCGTCACCGCGAAGGCTGACGTCAGGGACCTGGAGGGACTGCGCGCGGCGCTACAGCAGGGCGTAGAGGAGTTGGGCCGCCCCGATGTGGTCATCGCCAACGCGGGTATCAGCGGCAACCCCACTCCCGCCGCCTTGATCGACGAGTCCGCTTGGCAGACAACGCTCGACATCAATTTGACCGGCGTCATGCACACGGTCAAGGTGGCCTTGCCACACATGTCCGACGGCCGCGGCGGGTCGATCATCCTGGTGAGCTCAATGCTCGGATTGCGGGGCGGAGGCTATATGGCCGGCTACGCATCGGCCAAGCACGCCGTGGTCGGCCTGATGCACTCGCTCGCCAATGAGCTTGCGCCGCAGTGGATCAGAGTGAACTCGATTCATCCCGGCAACATTCTGACGCCGATGCTCGACAACGACCACTTCCGTCGCACCGTGCGACCGGACCTCGCAGAGCCGACCATGGCCGATGCGACACAGGTGATCGGGCACTTTCATATGTTGCCGAAACCGATAATCGAGGCCCGAGCGGTGAGCAATGCCGTCCTTTTCCTTGCCTCCGACGAATCGCAGTACATCACCGGAGCGGCGCTGCCGGTCGACGCCGGCGCCGTTGCGAAGTTCTGAACGACAGTGAGGGGCTGCTGGCTGCGCAACCCCTCACTGGTATCACATGCCGGAACCGGCCAGGCGCGAAAGCCGTTGCGTGTCAATGAATGTATTGCTCGATCTCTTCGAAGACCGTGATGGTGACCATCACATCCAGTGGCGAATCCGTGTCGACGTGGAGCAGGAACTCCACGCCGCCTCCGCCGCCTTCGTCTCCGTGTACGCCGACATTCGAGACCCAGATGGGCGCTGCGCCCAGTAGCGGTCGAATGTCCTCGAGGCCGCCGAAACCCCCTGGCCATTCGAACTGCGCGGCGGTGATGACGACCGCCGACTTCTTGTCGATCGCGCCGGCCAAGTTGACGTTCTGGCGCACGACACCTTTCTGGTTGTCGTAGAAGATACGGAATGAACGGGCCATGTCAGAGTCCTCTCAAGTTGTTGCGTTTTCAGACGAATCAAGCCTGCGCGGCTGACGGGCCGCTGCCACGCGTAGGGGAGTACTCGACTCACCGAGCTCGATTACTCGAATCACTGAGGCTGCGAGAGGCTCGCCTAGTTCGGCGGCGTTTCCTGTCGGCCTGGGCTTGTCGCCGCGGCGGCGGCCTCAGGCGTTTCCGGCGTTGTCCGGCCGATGAATTCGAGGCTGGCGTTGATGGCGGGGCGGTGCCGCAGAATGCGGTAGTGCGCCAGGCGGCCCAGTCCGCGGGTGGTCACCAGCGTCGATCCGGGCCATACGTCGACGAGTTTCTCGCTCATGTCGTAGGGACTGTCGGGATCATCGGGGTCGTGGACCACCAGAAGAGGCGGCGGATCGTCGAGAGTCGCGGCCACCCGGCTGATGTCGGTGTCGACCAACGGCATACCTATCCGTCGGTCGAGCCGGCGATGCAGGCCACCGAGGATCCGCGGTCCGAAGCCATGGCGATCGGCGAAAACGTCCAGGTACCAAGCGAAGTCGCCCATCGGCGCGAGAAATACCAGACGTTCGGCCTGAGCGCCGCGCGACACCGCGAGAGCGGCAGCCTTGGCGCCGAGGGAATGCCCCACGATCGCGCGCGCAGGCCCATGCGCGCGCACGAATGCCCTCACCGCTTCGGCACACTCGACGATCGTCGTCCGTCCCGGCGCGAGATCACCAGGTTCGGACTCGTTGTGGCTGGGCAAATCGAACGCGATGACACGGTGTCCCGCTTCGACGAGTGGTTTGACGAAGACACCGAGATGCGCACGGCATCCGCCCCAGCCGTGCACGAGATACACCGCAGGACCGTCGCCCCAGGACTCCCCCGCGATCCGGTGGCCCGACCAGCTCGCCTCGACAGGTTCGCTCGCAGGCACGCCTGGCGGCATGCGCAAGCTCGCGTCAACCGCCGGCGGCGTGCACCACAACTCGACAGCCCACCTCGACCCGAGCGCGGGCGCGAAGCGCTCGAGCAGCCCGAGCGCGCGCCGAACCCGTGGCTCGACAGGCGGCTCGATGCCAGATCCCGCTTCATTCCCGGGCGTTGCGGATTCGCCGACCATGCGGCCAGATCTTACCGGTGAGTAAGTTCAATTCCGCCGACGGGTCGGTCCGGCTGTGCTGCTTGACTGTCGTGATGACCGCGTCTGAGTCCCTGCTGCAGGAGATGCTCGATGAGTTTGCGCTGCGCAAGCTCGTCCATACCTACTGCCGCGCGGTCGACCGCGGCGACTTCGCGACCCTGCAAGAGCTCTACCACCGGGAGGCGGTGGACGCCCACGGCCAGATTTCGTCGGGGTCCGTCGACGAGTTCCTCAAGACGCTGGAAGCCTCGCGCCCGCACATCCGGTCGATGCAACACAATGTCACCACCGTGAACTTCGTCATCGACGGCAACCGTGCCGAGGGCGAGATCTACACGATCGCAACGCACACTTTCGGGGCGGGCGATAGGGACGTCGATGTGATCGTCGGTGGGCGCTATCTCGACAAGTACGAAAAGCGGGACGACGTCTGGAAAATCATCGAGCGGACGATCGTGACCGACTGGGCACACCTGAACGATCCGTCGTCGGTCGATCTGAGCCACCCGATTACCCGCGGCACCCTCCAGGGCAGCCCTGGTGCCGATGATCCGTCACACCAATTCTTTTCGCTTTTTACCCGCTGATCTGCCGAACCCTCAGGTCGGGCAGTAAGCAGTCTTCGCAATGGCGACCAGGCGGACCACCAGGTCGGGCTGTACGCCGGGCTTCTGGCGAAGGATCTGTTGTGACACCGCCAGCGACGAATTCCCATGCGTGAGTTGCCTGCAGATCGCACGCCCGATCTGAATCATGTCGCTGTCTCCGGTGGGACAGGCGAAAGGCCCTTGGCCACAACCCAATCCGCTGGCATTGATCAAACCGAGGTAGTTGTCGTCGTTAGCATCGGCGCCTGCCGTTCCTGCCAACGCCAACGACGCGGCTGCCGCGACGACGATCGATACGAACACGCCTTTCACACCAACAACATAGTTGGCCTTCTCACGCTCGGCCAGGTGGCGGGCCGAGAGGGCAAGTTCAAGCGTCGAGCGCGCTGACTGGCGTAGGTGCTGGGCCGCGGCCGGTGGCCGGAGCGAGGCGAGCCATTCCGCGCAAGATCCACGGTGTGCGCCTGGCCATCGCGGCCACGGCGCGGTCTGAGCGGCGCATCGCGGTGCGAGCGCTGGGGGTCGGAGTTGACACCAACTCGGCCTCGGCCGATCCCACCGGAGGCCCGTTGCGATCGACCGCCAGTAATTTCCAGGTGCCGGGCACCCCACGCAGTTCCAGAGTGCCGCGGTCCTCGAAGCCCGTGCCCGAGCCAACGACCAGGTCACGAACTGTGCGGGAGACGAGGATCTCCCCGGCGCCGGCCTGCTCGAGAATTCGCGCCGCGATGTGTACTGCGATTCCGCCGATCTTGTTGTCGAGCAGTTCGCACTCGCCGGTGTGAATGCCCGCACGGATCTCGACACCGAGTCTCTCGGCGTCAGCATGCAACGCTTCGGCGCAGCGGATCGCATGCGTCGGGCCGTCGAACGTCATGAGATGTTCGTCGCCGGTGGCCTCGACCACGGAGCCGCCGAACTGTTCGGTCAGCGCTGCCGTCGTCTCACGAAAGCGGAGCAGCACCGCACGCCACCGTTCGTCTCCGGCGTTCGCGGCGCGTTGCGTGGAGCCGACGATGTCGGTGAACAACACGGTGCGCAGGGCGCGACGCATCGGCGACGGCGCGGTATGGCTGCCGGTGAGGAACTCCTCGACTTCGGTCAGGACCTTGTCGGGATCGGCGAGCCAGGGCGCGTGGTCGCTGCCCTCGACTTCTAGCATCCGCGCACCGGGGATGTGGTCGGCGATGTAACGGCCACACTGCACCGGAACGACCTCGTCGCGCGCATGGATGATCAGGGTCGGCACGCTGATCGTCGGCAGGATCGGGCGCACATCCATCCGGAACATCGCTTCCATTGCCGCACGCGCCATCCCGGGGCTGGCGCTCATTCGCTCCACCATTGCCAGCAGGCGTATCGAGCGCACCGACGGCAGCAGGCCCTTGGCCGCCTCGCCACTGCCCCACGTCGAGACGGCGGCGCGGCACCAATCCTGCCAGCGGACCAGTTGCTGCATCGAGGGCGTGTAATCCGCACCCAGCTCGGGCAGAAGGCGTGCCCGCACCTCGGCCGGCTCACAGTCCAAGTCATCCCAGCCATCGGCGAATGCCTACGCGGAGGTGCCGGTGAGAATCAATGCCCGGGTTCGCTCCGGTCGTGTTGCAGCGAAGAAGATGGAGGCCGGGCCGCCCTCACTCGCCCCGAAGAGGACCGCCTTTTCGAAGCCGACGGTGTCCATCACAGATTCGATCTCGGCCGCTCGATCATCGAGCGTGGGAATTTGCGGCACCGGGTCCGACAGTCCCGCGCCGGCCTTATCGAACAAAAGGATGCGACAGAACGTGGAGAGCCGCTCGAAGAAGGCCACGAATTCAGGCATCGTCCAATACAGCTCGATGTGGCTGGCGAAGGATCCACCGACGACGAGCTCGATCGGCCCCTCGCCGAACACTTGGTATGCCAGGCTGAGATCGCCGCAGGTAGCGTACGCAGTTTCTGGCATGACATGAGCGTAATTGACGGGCGTGCTGGCACTCTCGACTTTGACATAGCCGCAACGTGAAAGGTGTTGACGGCAACAACAGAAAACCCGATACCGCCCGGACCGTCACATGACGGCCCGGGCGGATCGGGTTAAGGGCGACTGCGGATCAGAAGTATGTCGTCGCCGTCGTGCTGGTGCCGTTGTCACAGGTGATCGTGACGGTCCAGTTCCGGAACTGCGGGACGGCCGGAACAATCCTCAGGTCGTACGAGGAGTTGGCCGCCAGCGCGAAGCTGCGGTTCACGTTGTCCGTCGCGTAGGTGCACTGCGACGGCACTCCGCTGCGGTCGGTGATGTGAGCCTGAAGACCACCCAGGATCGTCTTGAACGAGACCGTCGGCCCCAGCTTGGGCGCGGGGGGTTGCGGCGGATCGATCGGCGGCGGCGGCGGAGTCGTGGATCCGTTCGAGCAACCCGACACGATGACCTTCGCGCCCGTCTGGTTCTGCAGCATGCCCAGAGCGGCGCTCGAGGCGGCGGCAACAGTCGAGCCTTTCGCCCCGACCTCTTCGCCGTAGTTGTTCGAGGCGGCCGCTGCGCACTCATTTGTGCCGATGACGACGGTGACGCAGTGGCTGCCACCGTTGTTGACACAGTTGGTGAGCGCACCCTGAGCGGCGGCATCCTGGGTGCCGGCGATCGATGAGCCTCCGGCCATCGTGACTGGCGGGTTCTCGTTGATGTACCCGAGTGCCAGTGCGACGTACTGGTCTGCTGCATTCGCGGGTGCGGCGGTGCCGACCAAGCCGGCGACGGTCGCGGCCGCAGCCAGCAGGATGGCGGCGTTGGTCCGGCCTCGCCGGCTCGGACAGACCTTGTTGGTGATTGTCATGATTTCTCCTGTAGGTAGTCGCTCCCCGGTCGTGAGGCGCGGGTTGGTCGAGTGGCCCTTCGGTGCGGGGTTGGTATGCGTATTGGCCGAATCTTCGGCCCTACTCGGCTGTTTCCCGCTGCTCCAATAGTCGTGCTCAGCGAACGCCCTGGTAATGGCCGGACAGCCAGAATCCCCTGGCTCAGGGGGAGGGTTTCCTATCCGCCGGGTAAGGATCCCGCGGACAAAAAAGAAACAGGCCAGGCCTTTCGGCCTGACCTGTCTTTCTCTTGTGGAGCTGCCGGGAATCGAACCCGGGTCCTACGGCATTCCCTCGAGGCTTCTCCGTGCGCAGTTCGCTATGTCTCTACTCGGATCTCCTGATCACGCGAACAAGTCAGGATGACGATCCCAGTCGCTGTTTGATTTCCCGATGCGTTCCGCGACCGAACTCATCGGTTGATCCCTCTAGACGACGCCAGGGTCCGGGTCGAGGGCGTTCCCGGTCTGACGGACCAGCTATCGCTTAGGCAGCGAGAGCGTAGTCAGCGCGATTTGTATCGGCGCTTAATTGGTTGCAACGACGCTTACGGTGGTCTCTTGCCTGCACCGGCACGCTTCCCTTGATTCGATGCGCGAAGTCGAAACCGTTCAGCCCCTCGCATCCCCGCCGACGTTCGGCAGGACATCTCATTCTACCGGGCGGTACAACAAAGGCCAGCGAGTAAATAATCCCAGCTAGATCACGAATTTGAGGTGCTCGACGATCCGCCGTCCAACCGCTTCGTCGCCGCTGTAGGTGACCGCGTCGTGGTCGACGGCTTGCCGACCGCCCGCCAACCGGGTGAACAGCAGGCCATCGAGCGTGATCGTCGCCGTCGGCTCCTGACCGCCGAAGTCGTCGACCACCTTGGCCCTGCCGTCGACGGCGACGTTGATCGTCCGGGCCAGCGGCCCGGTCAGGACGATGGCCACCCGCGATCCCTCCGGTGCACCGCCGAGCTTGCCGACGACGAACCCCATGCTCGCCGTCATCTCGTCGAGGGCCAGCCGCGACGCCCGTCCGGTGGAGTCCGCGGCAGGTTGACCAAGCGCATCGCGAATGTCCTGCAGATGCATCCAGCAGTCGAAGTCGCGCACCCGCATGAACCGGCCGTATGTGTCGGGACCGGCGGGCGTCAGGATGACCTCGTTCCAGTCGGACTCGCTCATTGCCGTCAACTGCTCGCGGCGCTTGGCAGTCGTGCTGCGAAAACGGTCGAGCAGGTCGGCTGGGCTGCTGCCGCGGAACTTGAGAATCCACCGCTCGTTCAGCACGCCGATGTCATTGCAGACGTGTTCGAGCGTCGAGATGTCGATGTCGACATCCGGCGTCGCAACACCCTGCAGCATCGACTCCGCGCCGATCAGGTGGGCCGTCACATCGTGGACGGTCCAGCCCGGCAGCGGGGTCTGAGCCTGCCACTGCTCGTCGTCCAGATCGGCGAGCACCCCGTCGATCTCGTCCCACACGGCGAACAGGCCGGCAAGTACATCGGATTTGTCGAGGGTTGTCACGGGGCGCGGGCTCACCTGGCCGAACGTAGCGGTCGCGACGCACCCGCGCGCATGGATTGCGTCACTACCATCCGAACCCCACGCCGCGACGAATCCCCTTCGAACGACGATGCGGCAAAAAGGCGAAATGGACGTGAGGAGAGAGATTGCGATGGCCCTGATGCCGAAGCCGGAGCCCGCCGAGGCCGGCCAGGAGTCGGTGTGGGATTACCCGCGGCCGCCACGCGTGGAAGAGTTCGTCGGCTCGATCACGATCGAGCTGGGTGACCAGCCCATCGCTATCGCCGCTCGCGCCTGGCGAGTGCTGGAGACAAGTCACCCACCCACCTACTACCTGCCGCCGGCCAGTTTCGCCGAAGACGCGTTGCGGCCCGCCACAGGCTCGTCGTGGTGTGAATGGAAGGGCCACGCCAACTACTACGACCTGGTGACCCCGGCGAAGACTGCGCCACGCGCTGCGTGGAGCTACGCGAATCCGTCGCCCGCATTTCGCGTCATCGCCGGCGCCGTCGCCGTGATGGCCGCGCTCGTCGATCGGTGCACGGTCAACGGCGAGCAGGTGATCCCGCAACCGGGCGGCTTCTACGGTGGCTGGATCACGAGCCGGGTGGTGGGCCCGTTCAAAGGAGTAGCCGGCTCAGAGGGATGGTGAGGGTCCCCCCGTGCTCAAGAGTCGTCGGTTAGCAGTCGATAAACGACGTATGCCGCGAACCACGTGATGACAAGGGTGATTAGAACCAGCAGCACCTCGTAGAAGAGGGTCATACGTCCGATGCTAGGCCGCTCGCGGCTGGCGAGCGTGCGCGAAATGCTCGCCAAACGCGGCGTGTCGACGTGCAGACGCGCACGCTCGCGGTAGTTGGCGCTCGCGGGGCTGGTCAGCCGGTGGCGATCATCGCGACGGCCCCGAGTGCCAACACCATCCCGGCCGCCTGCCAGCGCGTCACTCGTTCGCGCAGCACCACGATCGCCAACAGCACCGTCGCGGCGGGGTACAGCGACATCAGCACGCCGGCCAGCGACAGATAGGAGGCGTGCAGAGCCAGCAACATCGCGACGTTGGCACCCGCATCGAGCAGCGCCGCTAACACCGCGAGCCGAAGTGGCGTTCCGCTCGGCGGCCGCAGGTTTGCGCTCACTGCGGCGATGATCAAGACCAGCACGCTGGCCGATAAGCGAGCGAAGACCAGCGGCCACAGCTTGGCAGCCACCGGCGCCTGATGAATCAGCACGAAGTTCAGCCCGAATGCGATGCCAGACCCGACCGTCATCCACGCCACCTTGGCCGTGAACTTGTGCGGCGTGACGTCCTTGTCCGTTGTCTCCCGCGAGACCAACACCACCGCCACCAAAGCCAGCACCACTCCGACCGCGGCGACAGGACTCGGCCGCTCCCCCAGCACCAACCCGGCGCCGACGGGGATGCCCGCCACCAGAATCGCCGTCAGCGGCGACACCATCGAGATCGGGCCCGAACCGAGCGCCGCGTAAAACCACCAGATGCCGAACGCCTGGGAGACACCGCACAGCGCACCCCAGAACACCGCCCGCTGGTCGATCTCTCCGCCGACGAGAGAGGCCAGGACGGTCAGCACCACCAGCGCGATCGGATAGGACACCAGTACGACGCGCAGCGCCGCCACTCGCCGCGACGCCAGACCGCCGATGAAATCGCTGATGCCGTAACCGAACGCCGACAACAGCGCGAGGACTGGGCCTGCTAAGCCCGTCAGCTCATGCCCTTGGCACGCCGACCCAACTCGCGCGTCACTTCACGCTGTGCGTCGCGTCGCGCCATGTCTTGGCGCTTGTCGTGCGCCTGCTTACCGCGGGCCAACGCAAGTTCGACCTTCACCTTGCCCTCGGAAAAGTACAGCGACAGCGGCACCAGCGTCAGGTTGCCGTCCCTGATCTTGCCGACCAGGTTGTCAATCTGCTTGCGGTGCAACAGAAGTTTGCGGTTGCGCCGCGGCGGGTGGTTGGTCCAGCTGCCGTGGTGATACTCGGGGATGTGTAGATTGCGCAGCCAGATCTCGCCGTCGTCGACGGTGGCGAACGCATCGGCCAGCGAGGCCTGGCCGTCGCGCAGGCTCTTCACCTCGGTACCCACTAACTGGATGCCCGCTTCGTAGGTATCGAGGATCGAATAGTTGTGCCGCGCTTTGCGATTCGTCGCGACAACTCTGTTGTTGCTTGACCTCGTCGGGTCGGCTTTCTTTGCCATGGCTATCTTCGGACGTAGAGCCGTAGCGTGACGTAGCCGGTGACGCCTGCCATCGCCACGCCGACGAACAGCAAGATCGGAGCGATATAGAGGATGTCAGCGTAGTCGATCCTGGCGATCAGATTCGCTTGATAAAACTGGTTGAGCGCATTCTCCAGGAACATTGCGCGAACAACGACCAGGCCGATGATCGAAATGACCACGCCGATGAACGCCGCCAGCATCGCCTCGACCAGGAACGGCAACTGCGTGTACCACCGGCTGGCACCAACCAGTCGCATGATGCCGATCTCGGTGCGACGGGTGTACGCCGCGACTTGAACCATGTTGGCTATCAACAGGATTGCGCCGACCGCCTGCACTAGCGCCACCGCGAAGGCGGCGTTGGACAGCCCATCGAGCACCGCGAACAAGCGGTCGATCAAGTCCTTTTGGTTCAGCACATTGAGCACCCCCGGCTGGCCGACCATCGCCTTGTCGAAGTCCTTGTGCTGTTCGGGGTTGTCGAGCTTGACGATGAACGACGCCGGGAACGCCTCTTTGCCCGCGACGTCCTTGTATTGCGGGAACTTCTTGATCGCATCGTTGTAGGCGTCGTCGCGATTCAAGAACCGCACCGACTTCACGTCGTCGCGACCTTCGATCTTGGCGCGCAGGGCCTTACACGCGTCGCCGTCGCATGTGGGGTCGTTCGCGGAGACGTCGTTGGTCAAGAAGACCTGGCTTTCGACCCGATCCAGGTAGATCTTGCGGGAGTTGTCCGCCAGGCGCACCACCAGCAGCCCGCCGCCGAACAGGCCGATGGAGATCGCCGTGGTCAGGATCATCGCAATCGTCATGGTGACGTTGCGACGAAAGCCGGTCAGTACTTCATTTATCAGGAAGCCGAAGCGCACTTAGCGGTCCATTCCGTAGACGCCGCGCTGCTCGTCTCTGATGAGCCTGCCGAGCTCCAGTTCGACGACGCGCTGACGCATCGAGTCAACGATGTGGTGGTCATGTGTGGCCATCAGCACCGTGGTCCCGGTGCGGTTGATCCGCTCGAGCAGATCCATGATGTCTTTACTGGTCTCCGGATCGAGATTTCCGGTCGGCTCGTCGGCCAACAGCACCAGCGGACGGTTGACGAATGCGCGGGCGATGGCCACGCGCTGCTGCTCGCCGCCCGACAGCTCACCGGGCAGCCGATTGGCCTTGCCGGACAGCCCGACCATCTCCAACACATCGGGCACCACCCGGTTGATCACCTCGGAACGCTTGCCGATAACTTCCAGCGCGAACGCGACGTTCTCGAAGACCGACTTCTGCTGCAGCAGCCGGAAGTCCTGGAACACGCAGCCGATCACCTGGCGCAGGCCGGGGATGTGGCGGTCGCGAAGCTTGTTGACGTGGAATTTGGACACCCGGATGTCACCGGCCGACGGATGCTCCTCGGCCAGCAGCAGCCGCATGAACGTCGACTTGCCCGAGCCCGACGGCCCGATCAGGAAGACGAATTCACCCTTGTCGATCTTGAGTGACACGTTGTCGAGCGCCGGCCTGGCCGACGACTTGTACTGCTTTGACACGTGGTCGAGGGTGATCATCACGGCTCGCCAGTGTAGCGGTGGCGCGAGCGAAGGCCGCTCAACGTCAGCTCGGCGCAGCCGGCGTGGTCGGCGTCGGTCCCAGGCCTGCCGCAGGCGGTGTCGTCGGCGTGAGGGTGGGCGGCAGCGTGACGGTCTGTGGCCCCAACGGACCGGGGATGACGGTCGTCGTCGGCGTGGACGATGTCGGCGACGTCGGGCTGGTGGTCTCCCCGGGTGACGTCGTCGTGGTCTCGGTCGGGCTGGTGGTGGTGGTTGTCGTGGTCGTGGTGGTGGTGGGCTCGGGTTCCTTCGGCCGCCGCACGTTGGTCCGGGGCACCCACGTGTAGTTCGGGTCGGGCACGAAGCCGGGCGGGACGACCGCGGTCGGCGGCGCTTCGGTGCGCGCAGGCCCCGGCTCGAAGTTGTGATACACCCAGAACAGCGCAAGGAACACGACGATCAGCACGATCGTCGAGACCCGCATCCGCCCGAGCCGGGCGGTGAACCACGACCTCATGTCTGCTTCTGCTCCGGCGGGGCCTGCGATTCTTCGGCGCCGCCCGCGGTCGCAGGATGCACGATGGCCTCGACCATCGGGGTGTGACCGTCGGCCGGCGTCACGACGCCTGCGCGGCGCAGTGCGCGGACCACCAACACCCGGATGCGGCGGCCCACCTCGAACTGCTTACCGGGCAGCGTGCGCGCCACCATGCGCAGGTTCACGGTGTCCAACTCGATGCTCTCCACACCCATCAGCTGGGGCGCATCCAGGAGCAGCGCGTTGAGGCTGGGTTCTTCCATCGCCTTCTCGGCTACCCCGTGCAGCACGTCGTTCACCAAATTGAGGTCCGCCGACGTCGGCACCGGGATGTCGATGACCGCGCGAGCCCAGTCCTTCGAGAGGTTGACGGTCTTCACGATCTGGCCGTTCGGGATCGTGTACATCTCACCCTCGGTGGAGCGCAGCTTGGTGACGCGCAGCGTCACGTCCTCGACCGTGCCCTCGGCGGGCGAGTTGATGCCTGCCACCGTCAGGGAGACCAGGTCACCGAAGCCGTACTGCTTCTCGGTGATGATGAAGAAGCCCGAGAGCAGGTCCTGCACCAGTCGCTGCGCGCCGAAACCGAGCGCGGCGCCGAGCACTGCGGCAGGTGCGACGAGCGAGCCGACCGGAATCGCCAGAATCGTGGTGACCTGCACCGTCACGATGACGAACAGCAGCGCGACCGATACCCAGGAAATGACCGAAGCCACGGCTTGCCGATGCTTGGCACTCTCGGTGCGCACCAGCTGGTCGCTCTCCTGGTACTCGGCGTCGATACGGCGCACGATGCGGTTGGCCAACCAGTTGATGAACCGGGCCGCGAGCAGACCGCCGATCAGATAGAGCGCAATCGGCACACCGCGCAGAAGCAGCCATTCGCCGATGCTGCCGGCCCAAAAGCCATGCCAACGGTCGGCGAAACTCATTGCTAATTCGGTGCTATTCGTCATCTCGTCTGTTGCGCCACCGGATTCCCGCTTCGAGGAACCCGTCGATGTCTCCGTCCAGTACTGCCGCTGGATTGCCGACTTCGTAGTCGGTGCGCAGGTCCTTCACCATCTGGTACGGATGCAATACGTAGGAGCGCATCTGGTTTCCCCACGAACTGCCGCCGTCGCCCTTCAACGCATCCAGCTCAGCACGTTCTTCTAAACGCTTGCGTTCCAACAACTTTGCCTGAAGCACTCGCATCGCAGAAACTTTGTTCTGCAGCTGCGACTTTTCGTTCTGGCAAGTCACCACGATACCGGTCGGGATGTGCGTGAGTCGAACCGCCGAGTCAGTGGTGTTCACCGACTGGCCGCCAGGTCCGCTGGAGCGGTACACGTCAACGCGCACATCGCTTTCCGGAATGTCGATGTGGTCGGTGGTCTCGGTGACCGGCAGCACCTCGACTTCGGCGAACGATGTCTGGCGGCGGCCCTGGTTGTCGAACGGGCTGATGCGCACCAGCCGATGGGTGCCCTGCTCCACCGACAACGTCCCGTACGCGTACGGCGCGTGCACGGCGAACGTCGCGCTTTTGATCCCCGCCTCTTCGGCGTAGGACGTGTCGAACACCTCGACCGGATACTTGTGCGCCTCCGCCCAGCGGATGTACATCCGCATCAACATCTCGGCCCAGTCGGCGGCGTCGACGCCGCCTGCGCCTGAGCGGATGTTGACCAGCGCCTCGCGCGCGTCGTACTCACCGGACAGCAGCGTGCGCACTTCCATCGCCTCGATGTCCTCGCGCAGCTTCTTGAGCTCGGCATCGGCTTCGACCAGCGCCTTGTCGCCTTCTGCGCCTGCTTCCTCGGTGGCCAGCTCGTACATGACGGGCAGGTCGTCGAGGCGCTGCCGGAGTTCTTCGACCCGGCGCAGCTCACCCTGGGTATGCGACAACTCGCTGGTGACCTTCTGAGCGCGGGCTTGGTCGTCCCACAGCTTCGGGTCGGACGCCTCGTGCTCGAGCTTTTCGATTCGACCGCGCAGCCCGTCGACATCGAGCACCCTCTCCACCGTGGTCAAGGTGGAGTCGAGGGCAGCGATGTCGGCTTGACGGTCAGGATCCACGGGAGTTCAGGGTACCGGCGGTTTAAAGTCGGACTGGTAACCAGCCTGGCCACGACGCGACAGCCCCTTGCGCGTGGCTCGGCAGCGACAGAAAGCTGTATATGCGCCCATATCACGTCGCGATCGTCGGCTCAGGGCCTTCGGGCTACTTTGCCGCTGCCTCGCTTCTGAAGTTCGCTGACGCCAACGAGGATGCCGACGTGCGCGTCGACATGCTGGAGATGCTGCCGACCCCGTGGGGTCTGGTTCGGTCGGGTGTGGCGCCCGACCATCCGAAGATCAAGTCGATCAGCGCCCAGTTCGACAAGACGGCGCTCGATCCGCGGTTCCGGTTCTTCGGCAACATCGTGGTCGGCGAGCATGTGCAGACCTCCGAACTGGCCGAGCGCTACGACGCGGTGATATACGCGGTCGGCGCGCAGTCCGACCGGGCACTGGGCATTCCCGGCGAGGAACTGCCCGGCAGCGTCGCCGCGGTCGACTTCGTCGGCTGGTACAACGCGCACCCACACTTCGAGGAGATGGCGCCCGACGTGTCGAGCGGTCGCGCAGTCGTGGTGGGCAACGGGAACGTCGCACTGGACGTGGCGCGAATCCTCGTCACCGATCCCGACGTGCTGGCGAGCACCGACATCGCCGATCATGCGTTGCAGTCGCTGCACGACCGCGGCGTCGAAGAGGTGCTCATCGTCGGGCGGCGCGGGCCGCTGCAGGCCCCGTTCACGACGTTGGAACTACGCGAGCTCGGTGACCTGGAAGGCCTAGGCGACGTCGACGTGATCGTCGACCCGGCCGACCTCGCCGACATCTCCGACGCGGACGTCGAGGCCGCGGGTAAGACCGTCCGCAACAACATCAAGGTGCTGCGCGGCTATGCCGAACGCGAGCCTCGCGGCGCCAAGCGTCGCATCGTGTTCCGGTTCCGCACCTCGCCGATCGAGATCAAGGGTGACGGGCGCGTCGAATCAATCGTGTTGGGGCGCAACGAACTTGTCGACGAGGACGGTCGCATCACTGCCAAGGACACCGGTCAGCGCGAGGAGGTGCCAGCGCAGTTGGTGGTACGCGCGGTCGGTTACCGCGGCGTGCCGACGCCGGGCCTGCCGTTCGATGAGCGCAGCGGCACCATCCCGCATGCCGACGGCCGGATCGAGGGCAGCCGCAACGAGTACGTCGTCGGTTGGATCAAGCGCGGTCCCACCGGCGTGATCGGCAGCAATAAGAAGGACTCGCAGGAGACCGTCGACACGCTGCTGTCGGACTTGGCAGGCGCGGAGCTCGCCGAGGTCGACGCGGATTACCCGGACACCTTGGTGGAGTGGCTGCTGTCGCGGCAGCCCAAGTTGATCACCGACGACCACTGGAAGCTGATCGACGAGTACGAGCGCTCAGCGGGCGAACCCCATGGCCGCCCGCGCGTCAAGCTGACCAGCGTCGCGGACCTGCTGCGCATCGGCCACGGCTAGCCCTTTTCGCGCGAACGTGGGTTACCCGCACACAATCGGCGCCGAAGGTGTGCATCAAGGCCACACTCGGCGGGGTGAGCTACGCCGTCGCGTTACGCGAACGTCCATCGGTCGGGGTTGTTCGGCGCATACATCACCGGGAACAGCTGGCCCATGCTCGGCCAGTCGTTGACGTCGATCGCGAGTTGTTGGTAGACGACGTGCTCGTCGACCGTGGGGCCGTTGATCACGCCGGTGATCGTGACGAACTGTTCGCCGGTGGCGTCCGGTTTCGGGCTGACGCCGGTGACCACCAGGTTGCCGTGCACCCAGTCCCCGCCTGCGCCGCGACGCCGCATGATCCAGGGTCCGGCGAGCGCGGCCAAGGCCCCGATGAGCACGATGATGATCACGAACTCCAACACAGGGCCATGGTAGGACTGCTGCCATGACCACGATCCAGGATGACGTCGAACTCGCGTTGCGGCTGGCCGACCACGCCGATGCGTTGACGATGGAACGCTTCGGCGCACTGGATCTGCATATCGACACCAAACCCGACCTGACTCCGGTCACCGACGCGGACCGCTCGGTCGAAGGCGCGGTGCGCGACACGCTGTCGGCGGAGCGGCCCGACGATGCGGTGCTCGGTGAGGAGTTCGGCGGCACAGCGGTTTTCACCGGACGCCAGTGGGTGATCGACCCGATCGACGGCACCAAGAACTTCGTGCGCGGGGTCCCAGTGTGGGCGACGTTGATCGCGCTGCTGCACGACGGGGTTCCGATCGCAGGAGTCGCGAGTGCTCCTGCGCTGCAACGGCGTTGGTGGGCAGGCGCGGGCGAAGGCGCGTTCACGTCCTTCGCGGGCGGTGCACCGCGACGGATCGCGGTGTCGTCGGTGGCCGACGTCGAATCGGCCAGCCTGTCGTTCTCGAGTCTTTCCGGATGGGCGGAACTGGGGCGGCGCGACCGTTTCATCGAATTCACCGACATCGTCTGGCGCGTACGCGCGTACGGCGACTTCCTGTCGTACTGCCTGCTCGCCGAGGGCGCTGTCGACATCGCCGCGGAGCCCGAGGTGTCGCTGTGGGACCTCGCCGCGCTCGACATCGTCGTGCGTGAAGCGGGCGGCGCGTTCACCAGCCTGACCGGGGTGGCGGGCCCGCACGGCGGCAGCGCCGTCGCGACCAACGGGCTACTGCACGAATCGGTTCTGAACAGGCTCAACGGCGGATAGCTGTGAATTGGATAACTACTTACTCCAGAGTCAGTTCCGATACCTTACTCTGGAGTCAGTTGGGTATTCGCCCACGTCAACCAGCAAGCGAGGCAGCTGACAATGACCAACACACTGCCGTCCAAAAACCGCTCGGGAAAAGAGAGCGCCGTCGGCATGCACAAGCACAAGCGGACGGCCACCGACATCGGTTTGGCGCTGATCACGCCGATCGTCGGGCAGGAATTCCTGGACCGCTACCACCTCCGTGACCCGCTGAACCGCGGCCTGAAGTACGGCGTCAAGCAGGTGTTCTCCGCCGCCGGCGCGGCCAACCGACAGTTCAAGAGGGTCAAGGGCTCCCCCGGCGGCCCGACCCGGCTGAAGCGCAGCGGCGCCGACTACTTCGACCTGACGCCCGACGAAGAACAGCAGATGATCGTCGACACCGTCACCGAGTTCGCCGAAGAGGTGATCCGGCCTGCGGCTCATGACGCCGACGCGGCCGCGACGTATCCCGATGATCTCGTTACCAAGGCGACCGAACTCGGCATCACCGCGATCAACATTCCCGAGGACTTCGATGGCATCGCCGCGCATCGTGCCGCGGTGACCAACGTGTTGGTGGCCGAAGCGCTGGCGTACGGCGACATGGGTCTGGCGCTGCCGATCCTCGCGCCTGCCGGCGTCGCTTCCGCGCTTACCCACTGGGGCAGCGCCGATCAGCAGGCCACCTATCTCAAGGAGTTCGCGGGCGAGAACGTACCGCAGGCCTGTGTGGCGATCGCCGAACCGCACCCGCTTTTCGACCCCACCGCGCCGAAGACGACGGCGGTACGCACGCCGAGCGGCTACCGCCTCGACGGAGTGAAGTCGTTGGTGCCCGCAGCAGCGAAAGCCGAATTGCTCATTGTCGCAGCGCAACTCAATGGCAAGCCGGCACTGTTCATCGTCGAGTCCTCGGCGAAGGGAATCACGGTGACGCCGGAGCCGAGCATGGGCGTCCGTGCCGCGGCGCTCGGCCGTGTCGAGCTCGACAGTGTCACGGTGCCCTTGTCCGCTCGGCTCGGTGAGGACGGCGCCACCGACCAGGATTACTCCGAAGCCATCGCGTTGTCGCGACTCGGCTGGGCGGCTCTTGCGGTCGGGACCGCGCATGCGGTGCTCGACTACGTGGTGCCATATGTCAAGGAGCGCCAGGCCTTTGGTGAGCCCATCGCCCATCGGCAGGCGGTGGCGTTCATGTGCGCCAACATGGCGATCGAATTCGACGGGCTGCGGCTCATCACGTGGCGCGGGGCGTCGCGCGCCGACCAGGGGCTGCAGTTCGCCCGCGAAGCCGCGCTGGCGAAGCGGATGGCGACCGACAAGGGCATGCAGATCGGCCTTGACGGCGTCCAGCTCCTCGGTGGCCATGGCTACACCAAAGAACATCCGGTCGAACGCTGGTACCGCGATCTGCGTGCTATCGGTGTGGCCGAGGGCGTCGTTGTCGTTTAGCGGAATCATCTAGCCGGAAAGTCGAGTCATGGCAATCAATCTGGAACTTCCGCGCAAGCTGGAAGCTGTAATCGAAAAGGCCCATCAGGGCGCCGCGGAGATGCTGCGGCCGATCTCGCGCAAGTGGGATCTTCGCGAGCACGAGTATCCCGTCGAGCTGGACACTCTCGCCACGCTCTTCGAAGGGATCTCGGCGGCCAACACGATCTCGTTCGCGGGCGCGGAGGCCTTCGCGGGCGGCGACGAGCCCCGAGGTGCCAACCACAACGGCGCCAACATGTCGGCCGTGCTCAACGTGATGGAAATCAGTTGGGGCGACGTCGCATTGATGCTCTCGGTCCCGCGCCAGGGCCTGGGTAACGCCGCCATCTCCAGCGTCGCCACCAAAGATCAACTCGAGCGTCTGGGCAAGGATGTCTGGGCAGCGATGGCGATCACCGAGCCGGGCTTCGGTTCGGACTCTGCCGCCGTGTCGACGACAGCGAAGCTCGACGGCGACGAGTACATCATCAACGGCGAGAAGATCTTCGTCACCGCCGGGTCGCGGGCCACCCACATCGTGGTCTGGGCGACGCTCGACAAGTCGTTGGGCCGCGCCGCCATCAAGTCGTTCATCGTGCCGCGCGAGCATCCTGGCGTGACCGTCGAACGGCTCGAGGACAAACTCGGCATCAAGGCATCCGACACCGCGGTGATCCGTTTCGACAACGCCAGGATCCCGAAGGACAACCTGCTCGGCAGTCCGGACATCCAGGTAGAGAAGGGCTTTGCCGGGGTCATGGAGACCTTCGACAACACCCGACCGGTTGTCGCCGCGATGGCCGTCGGCATCGCCCGCGCGGCGCTCGAAGAATTGCGAAAGATTCTCACCGAGGCCGGTGTCGAGATCTCGTATGACAAGCCAGCCCACGCGCAAAGCGCTCCCGCTGCAGAATTCCTTCGCATGGAAGCCGATTGGGAAGCCGCCTACCTGTTGATGGTGCGTTCGGCATGGCAGGCCGACAACGACATTCCGAACTCCAAGGAAGCGTCGATGGGCAAGGCGAAGGCAGGCCGCGTCGCCAGCGACATCACCCTCAAGGCTGTCGAATTAGCAGGGACCACAGGCTATTCCGAACAAATGCTGCTGGAGAAGTGGGCACGCGACAGCAAGATCCTCGACATCTTCGAGGGCACTCAGCAGATCCAGCAGCTGGTGGTGGCCCGCAGGTTGCTCGGCCTGTCGTCCGCGGAACTGAAGTAGGTCAGAACCCGTCCTTCACCACGACGCGGGTGCGGCCCGTGACACCGCCGCCGATGATGGTGCGCAGCGTCTCGGGCGCCTCGAGGATCGAGACGTCGCGCGTGATGTCGTCGAGGTGAGGGGGCAGGAGGTCCGTCGCAATCGACTGCCACAGCTCGCGACGCTTGTCGATGCGCAGCAGCACCGAATCTATGCCGGCCAGCGTGACGCCACGCAGGATGAACGGCATCACCGTCGTCGGCAGGTCCGCCGACCGGGCCAGCCCTGAAATCGCGGCCACCCCAGCGTAATTCAGGATGCTCAACGCGTATGCGAGCGTGTCGCCGCCGACGCTGTCGACGACCGCCGCATAGGCGGACTTGCCGAGCGGCCGGACCTTCTCCCCCTCGGCCGGCAGTCGGCCAACGACCTCGGTGGCGCCCAGCCCCATCAAGTAGTCGTGCGCCTCCGCCTTACCGGTGGACGCGATGACCTCGTACCCGAGGCCGGCCAGCAGGTCGACGCTGACACTCCCGACCCCGCCCGTGGCGCCGGTGACCAACACGGGGCCATCCTGCGGCCGTACACCATGCGCACGAATTGCGTTGACGCTCATGGCCGCTGTGAACCCTGCCGTACCGATCGCGGCCGCCTGAGCGGTCGTCAACGTGTCGAGCTTGACCAGGTAGTCGGCCGGAAAGCGGGCGGTGTCAGCGTATCCGCCGTGCCGAGCGGTGCCGATGTCGTAGCCGTGGGCGACGACGCGGTCGCCCACTGCGAAGTCGCCGGAGGAGCTCGCAGTCACTGTCCCTGCGACGTCGATGCCGGGGATCAGCGGATAGGACCGCGCCACACCGCCCTTCGGCGTGACGGCCAAGGCGTCTTTGTAGTTGACGCCGGAGTACTCGACAGCAATGGTGACTTCGCCCTCGGGCAGGAAGCTGTCGTCGACAACTTCATGGGAAAGTTCGATGGACCCTTCGGCGTCTTGGTGTGCGACCAATGCGTTGACTGCGACCATGACGGCCATTCTTCACCAAACGCAAAAGCCCCCGACTAGGTGTCGGGGGCTTTCGCGTCTTCGGTCGTCAGCCGAGGTAGGAGATGAGGTCGGGCTTCATCTGCTGAAGCTGCGCACCCCAGTAGCCCCAGCTGTGGGTGCCGTTGGCCGGGAAGTTGAACACGGCATTGTGACCACCCGCGGCGATGTAATTGTCCTGGAAGGTCTGGTTGGTACGGATCGTCAGGCCCTCGAGGAACGTGGCAGGAAGATCACCGCCGCCCAACTCGTTGGGTGTGCCGTTGCCGCAGTACACCCAGAGGCGGGTGTTGTTCGCCACCAACGTCGGGATCTGGAGCATCGGGTCGTTGCGCTTCCAGGCGCTGTTGGGGTCCTCGGTCGGGCCCCACATGTCGTTCGCCTTGTACCCGCCTGCATCGCCCATCGCCATGTTGATCAGGAATGGCCAGCTGCCCTCGGAGGGGTTGAGGAACGCGGACAACGAGCCTGCGTAGATGTACATGTCGGGGTGGTAGGCCGCCAGGATCATCGCGGAGTTGCCCGCCATCGACAGCCCGACCGCTGCATTGCCGGTAGAGGCCACACCCTTGTTGGATGCCAGCCACTGCGGCAGCTCACTGGTCAGGAACGTCTCCCACTTGTACGTCTGGCAGCCGCTCTTACCGCACGCAGGCGAATACCAGTCGGAATAGAAGCTCGACTGGCCGCCGACGGGCATGACGATCGACAGCGGGGTGTCCAGGAACCACTCGAACGCCTGGGTATTGATGTCCCAGCCGTTGTAGTCGTCCTGAGCACGCAGGCCGTCCAGCAGGTAGACCGCGTGCGAGCCGGTCCCCTTCTGGAACTGAATCTTGATGTCCCGGCCCATCGACGGCGACGGCACCATCAGGTACTCGACCGGCAGGCCCGGCCGGGAGAACGCACCTGCGGTGGCTGAGCCTCCGGTTAGACCGACCACGCCTGGTAGGACGGCCGCCGCGATGGCTGCGACCGCAAATCGGCGCGCCCAATGGCCACGAATCTTGTCAACGAACCTCATAGAGCAATTCCATCCATCTTCCGGTTACGCCGTAACACGCTTCCCCCGACGATCACAGATCGTCATTCGGCACCGCAGCACTTGCTTTACTGCGCTGTCGCGCCCGCTCCGCTGAGCCCGGTTCGGCGGAAGAGCGGACCGAGAAAATTTCAGTTGTGCGTGTGCAGTAAAACATGTGACCAGCTCGCGAGGACACCCGACTGGCGCTGACTGTCATTTTCCTGTGATCAAACAGAAGTATCGTCAGCGTTAGTTTGTGCCGCCCGCCAGGGCCGTAGGCTGCCGCTCATGGGGAGGGCGAAGGCCTCGGCGAACACCCGGTTATCCGTCGACGACTGGATTCAGGCGGGGTTCGCGATTCTGGCCGAAGAGGGCATCAAGGCGCTCAAGATCGATCGGTTGTGTAGTCGCCTTTCAGTGACCAAAGGCAGCTTTTATTGGCATTTCGCCGACATCGCGGCCTATCGCGCCGCGCTGGTGCAGGCATGGGGTGAGTTACGCGGCGACGACCGGCGCGACCTGGGCGAGCTGGCCGGGCTACCGCCGCGCCAACGCCTGTCGGAAATGATGTCGTCGTTGGTCAGCCCCCGACATTGGACGCTGGAGCGGGCGATGCGCGAATGGGCCCGTACCGACGAGGACGCCGCAGCCAGCGTGCGTGCGGCAGACCTGCGCGTCTTCGCGGCGGTCCGTCAGGCGTACCTGGACTACGGGTTCGACGCCGAACAGGCCGAGTTGCGCGCCGGGGCGACTTTTGCCGCCGGCGTCGGCTTCCTGCACATCGCGGGCCCGCAGCCGAGCGCACGCGCGGCCGCGAGCCGGGAAGGCTTCCTCGAGATCATGCTCAAGCGCTGACATTCGTCGAGAAACAGTGCTCACACTAGGTATGAAGGTGCCACGGACCGCCATGGTGTGAAAGGACTCCCATGCCCGACGACACACGTGACCGCGTTACCAACTTCTTCCAAAAACGGGTGGCCAACCCGCTGATGCGGCGGCTGCCCATTCAGACACTGCTGGAGACGACGGGCCGCAAGTCCGGCGAACCCCGGCACACCCCGCTGGGCGGGAGCCGGATCGGCGACCAGTTCTGGTTCGTCTCGGAGTTCGGCGACAAGTCGCAATACGTCAAGAACATTCAAGCCAACCCCCGCGTGCGGGTCCGGCTTCGCGGCCGCTGGCACAACGGGACCGCGCACCTCGTACCCGACGACGATCCGACCGAACGGCTGAAATCGTTGCCCCAGTTCAACAGCTTCGGCGTGCGCACCTTCGGCACCAACCTGCTGACGATCCGGGTCGATCTCGAGGATTGACTCTGCTCGTAAAGTAAAACTAACATCACTTTTAGTTCGCCCTGTCACCGTCGATGGAGCCCCCATGGAATCGTTTGTTCACCTGCGGAAGGGGCGGACACCCAAGCGTCTGCACGCGGACCTCGACGGCCTGAAGGACGACGAACTGGGGCGCGGTGGGTTCACCGGTCGCACCGCCAACATCTACCGGCGCAACGATCCGACCGCGTATCGCGCTTCCGGTCCGCTGCGCCCTGTTGACGTGCTGGCGGATCAGCTGAAACCCAGCGACGCCACCGATGCAGCGGGCGGCCCCCTGCTGATGTTCTCGAACGCCGACTGCCAGGTGCTGCTGTCGATGCGGAGCGAGGCGATGCCGTTCTTCGTCCGCTACGTGGACGGCGACTTGCTCAGCTTCGTGCACAAGGGTTCGGGTCTGTTGGAGACGGAGTTCGGCCCGCTGCGCTATCGAGCCGGTGACTGGGTGTACATCCCGAAGGCATGCACGTTTCGCCAAGTACCCGATCAAGATTCGATGCTGTTGATGATCCAGGCCACCGACGAGTTTCGGGTGCCGCCGCCGGGATACCTGGGCCGTCACTTCCCGTTCGATCCTTCGCAGGCGACGATCCCCGGCCCGGTGCCGCTCGAGGACGGCGACGGTCCGCACGAGGGCGGAGTGTACGAAGTCCGGCTGATCCACGAAGGTGGGCCGACTTCGCTGTTCTACGAACATCATCCGCTCGACGTGGAGGGGTGGCGCGGCGACAACTTCGCGTTCACGTTCAACATCGACGACTACAACGTGGTGACCTCCAATAGCGTGCACCTGCCCCCGACCGTGCATCTGTTCATGCAAGCCACCGGGGTCTACGTGATGAACTTCCTGCCCAAACCGGCCGAGGGCGTGCCCGGCACCGAGCGCACGCCCTGGTATCACCGCAACGTCGACTATGACGAGATCGCGTTCTTCCACGGCGGGTCCCTGTACGGAATCCCGATGCCGCCGGGGTTGATTTCCCATGCCCCGCAAGGGGTTCATCACGGTGCGCCGGAGAAGGCGCGCGAGCGAGCGCGCCGCAAGTTCGACGACTACGACTCGGTGGATTGGGCGGTGATCGCGATTGACACGCGGCGTCGCCTGGTGCCGTCGGCTGAAATCCTTGCGAACGATTTGGGGCAACACTGATGACGACGACTGGATCTGTCGCGGCACCGCCGCGCCACGAGTACGACCGCATCCCGTATCTGCTTGCCTACCAGAATCTTTCGGGTGTTCGCGACGTCTACGGCGGAGTCTCCGAACTCATCGTGTTGGAGAGCTATCTGCTCAAGCCGAAGACCAAACCATCCGATACCGTGCTGGTGTTCATGCACCCGATCGGCGGCGGCGCGTATCTGCCGATGATCAACGCGCTGGCACGCGCGGGCCATCATGTCATCTACTGCAACAGCCGATTCCGCGGCACCGACTCCGCGCTGCTGATGGAAAAAGTCGTCGAGGACCTCGGCGAGTGCATCAAAGACGCCAAGAACCGACTGAGTTACGACAAGGTGGTGCTGGCCGGATGGAGTGGCGGGGGCTCACTGTCGGTGTTCTATCAGCAGCAGGCCACTCATCCGACGGTGACGGCCAGCCCCTCCGGCGATGGCCCCGACCTGACGAAACTGGGGCTCATCCCCGCCGACGGCATCATGATGCTGGCCGCGCACATCAGCCGCCACGGCACACTCACCGAGTGGCTGGACGCGTCCGTCCTCGACGAGTCGGACCCGTCGAAGCGTGACCCGGAGTTGGACCTCTACAACCCGGACAACCCGAACCAGCCGCCGTACACCCCGGAATTCCTGGCGCGCTACCGGGAAGCACAGATCGCTCGCAACCGACGAATCACCAAGTGGGTCAAGGACAAACTGGCCGAGCTGAAGGCCGCCGGGCGCCCCGATGACGAGTTCTCGTTCGTCGTGCACGGCACCATGGCCGATCCCCGCTGGCTGGACCCCACGGTCGACCCGAACGAGCGTGAACCGCGGACCACCTATCTGGGCGATCCGCAGGTCGTGAACAACGGACCCTTCGGCCTGGCCCGGTTCTGCACGCTGCGCAGCTGGCTCTCGCAGTGGAGCTACGACGACGCCAACGGCGATGCCGTCAAGGCCGGGCCCGAAATCGACGTGCCCACGCTGGTGATCGGTAACCTGGCCGACAACGCATGTACCCCGAGCCACACCCGCAGGCTCTTCGAGGCCATCGGGCATCCTGACAAGGAGATGCACGAGATCCCCGGCGCCAACCACTACTACTCCGGCCCCGGCCAGCGCGACACGCTGCGCCAGGCCGTCGGAATCTGCACGGACTGGCTGCACCGACACGGGTTTTCGTTATGACGGTGACCGGTCCGCTCGACGGCATCAGGGTCATCGAGGTCGGCACGCTGATCTCCGGACCGTTCGCGGGACGCCTGCTCGGCGACATGGGGGCCGAGGTCATCAAGATCGAGCCGCCGGGCGCACCAGACCCGCTGCGGACGTGGGGTCAGGCCGAACTCGACGGCCATCACTTCTTCTGGACGGTGCACGCGCGCAACAAGAAAGCCGTCACGCTGAACCTGCGCGAGGAGGCGGGCCGGACACTGTTTCTCGACCTGGTCGAGCGCTCCGACATCATCGTGGAGAACTTCCGGCCGGGCACGCTGGAGAAGTGGAACCTCGGTTATGACGTGCTGCATCAACGCAATCGCGGCATCATCCTGGTCCGGGTCTCCGGCTACGGCCAGACCGGACCAGAGGCACACAAGGCCGGCTACGCGTCGGTCGCCGAGGCGGCCAGCGGGCTGCGATACATGAACGGCTTCCCCGGGGGCCCGCCACCGCGGTTGGCCCTTTCGCTGGGCGACAGCCTGGCGGGCATGTTCGCCGCGCAGGGGGCGCTGGCAGCGCTGTACCGGCGCACTGTCACCGGCGAGGGGCAGGTGGTCGACGCCGCGCTGACCGAATCCTGTTTGGCTGTACAGGAATCCACGATCCCCGACTATGACGTCGGTGGTGTGGTGCGCGGCCCGTCGGGCACCCGGTTGGAGGGCATCGCGCCGTCGAACATCTACCCGACCGCGGACGGCAGCTGGGTGGTGATCGCCGCCAACCAGGACACGGTGTTCCGCCGGCTGTGCGCGGCGATGGGGCAACCCGAGCTCGCCACCGACGATCGGTTCGCCAATCACGTTGCCAGGGGCCGCAATCAGGACGAGCTGGACAAGATCATCGGCGCATGGGCCGCCGAACGACAGCCCACCGACATCATCGCCACGCTGTCCGAGGCGGGGGTGATCAGCGGACCGATCAACACGGTCGCCGAAGTGGTCAACGATCCGCAGCTGCAGGCCCGCGGCATGATCGCTGATCACTGGGACCAGCGAATCGAGCGAAACGTCAAGGGCCCCGGCGTGGTGCCAGTGCTCTCGGACACACCGGGAACGATCCGCAGCGCCGGACCCGCCGCACCGGGCCAGCACAACGACGAGATCTATCGCGGACTGCTCGGCAAGACCGATGCGGAGATGGCTGCGTTGCAGGAGAAGGGCGTGCTATGACGGGGTTACCGCGCCATGTCGATATCCGGGACGTCTCGCTGCGCGACGGCCTGCAGATTGAAGAACCGATTCCGTTGTCGGCCAAGCTCGAATTGCTTGCCGCCGTCGCAGCGACCGGCGTGCGGGAGATGGAGGCGACGGCGTTCGTCTCGCCGTCCAAGGTGCCTGCGCTGGCCGACGCCGCCGAGTTGGCAGCCGAACTGGGCCGCTACCCCGACATCGAGTTCTCAGCGCTGGTCGCCAGTCCCAACGGCGCCAAGAGAGCGGTCGCGGCGGGTCTCGGGTCGATCGAGTACGTGGTGTCGGCGGCCGACGGACACAGCCACGCCAACGTGGGGCGATCGACAGCCGAGTCCACCGCACTGATTCCGGAGATCGTCGCGATCGCACACGACAGCGGCGCGACCGTCGAGGTCATCGTCGCCACGGCGTGGGATTGCCCGTTCGACGGGCAGACATCGCCCGAACGGGTGGTTGACGTCGTGACCGCGGCGCGCGACGCCGATGCCGACCGACTCGCGATCGCCGACACCATCGGGACGACCACCCCACGGCGGGTGAGCGACCTGATCGCACGGCTCCGACCCGTGATCGGCGACATCCCGCTGGGCGCACACTTTCACAACACCCGCGGCGCCGGACTGGCCAGCGCGTACGCGGCAGTCAGCGCCGGGGTCACCCGGCTCGACGCGTCGGTTGGCGGACTCGGCGGCTGCCCTTTCGCTCCCGGCGCCAGCGGCAACATCGCTACCGAGGACCTCGTCTACCTCTTGCGGGACAGCGGAATTCACGTCGACGTCGATCTGCAGGCCGCGATCTCCGCGGCGGAGGTGGCGCAGCGTGTCGTCGGCCACGACCTGCCGAGTTCGCTGCTGCGAGCAGGCGACCGCCTCGTCGGCGAGTGATGCCGTGCCAGTCGACACGCTGAGCGCCAAGGGCCGCCAAACCCGGGAGGCCATCGAGCAGGCAGCACGGAAGTTGTTCGCCGAGCGCGGGTTTCACGGCACCACCCTGGCCGACATCACGTCTGCGGCCGGCAAATCGCCCGCGGTGTTCTACCGCTACTTCGCCGACAAAGAGGACCTGCTCGCCGCGCTGGCCGAGTCGTTTCTGCACGACATCGTGGCCCCTTCGGGTGGCAGCCTTCAGCTTCCGGATTCACCAGATGACGACAGCTTCTTCTCGACGGCTGTCACCGGCTACTGGAACATGTTCAAGCAGAACATCGGCATCATGATCGCCATGGCACAACTGGCTGCGACGCAGCCGCGGTTCGCCATCGTGCAGAACGAGTTTCGCCGTTTCGGAATGGACATCGTCGCCGCATCGGTGCGCCGCGCCCAGGACCAGGGCTACGGCGCCGAACTTCATCCCGAGCACACCGCAGCGGCAATCGCGCTGCTGTTCGAGAACTTCACCACCGTTTTCGCGGGCACGTCCGGGCTTGGTCTCGAGCTGAGCGACGAGGACGCCATCGCCACCCTAGCGAGGATTTGGAAGAAGACGCTGTACGGGGTCTGACCTACCAGAGGAGAATCACCGTGGATTTCACCCTCCCAGAGCATCTTCCGGGACTGCTCGCCGAGATGGACGCGTTCATCGAGGCCGAGATCAAGCCGCTGGAACGCGAACACCTGCAGTATTTCGACCACCGCAGGGAAAACGCCCGCACGGACTGGGACAACGGCGGCATTCCCAAGCGTGAGTGGGAGGACCTGCTCGGCGAGATGCGCAAGCGCGCCGACAAGGCCGGCTGGCTGCGCTACGGACTGCCGTCACAGTTCGGCGGCCGCGACGGCACTAACATCGACATGGCGGTGATCCGCGAACACCTGGCGCACAAGGGTCTCGGGCTGCACAACGATCTGCAGGACGAGTCGTCGATCGTCGGCAACTTCCCGCAGGTGATCATGATGGACCGATTCGGCACGGACACCCAGAAAGCCGAATGGACCGAGGCGCTGATCACCGGTGAGCGCTCGATGGCCTTCGGCCTGACCGAGCCGAACCACGGCTCGGACGCCACCTGGCTGGAGACGCGGGCTGTGGCAGACGGTGACGGCTGGGTGATCAACGGCGCCAAGCGGTTCAACACCGGTGTGCACCGTGCGACCCACGATCTGGTGTTCGCGCGCACATCAGGTGAACCGGGGCAAGCCCGCGGCATCACCGCTTTCCTCGTTCCCACCGATGCGCCGGGCTTCTCCGTGCCCTACTACTGGTGGACGTTCAACATGCCGACCGACCACGGCGAGGTCGAACTGAACGATGTCCGCGTTCCGCATGACGCTGTGCTAGGGGAGGTTGACCGCGGCCTCGAGGTCGGTCAAACCTTTCTGCACGAGAACAGGATTCGGCAGGCCGCCAGCAGCCTGGGGGCCGCACAGTACTGCATCGACCGCGCCGTCGGCTACGCGAACGACCGCTCGGTGTTCGGCAAGCCGCTCTCGGTCAACCAGGCTGTGCAGTGGCCGCTCGTCGAACTGCAGACCGAAGCGCAGATGGTGCGGCTGCTGGTCTATTACGCGGCGACCCAACTCGACGGGAACCACCACATGGAGGTCTCCGACAAGGTGTCGATGGCCAACTACCGCGCCAACCGACTGGTGTGCGAGGCGGCTGACCGGGCGATGCAGGTGTTCGGCGGTGTCGGCTACAGCAGACACGAGCCGTTCGAACACATCTACCGGCACCACCGCCGCTACCGCATCACCGAGGGCGCCGAGGAAATCCAGATCCGCCGGGTGGCCCAGCGGCTGTTCGGATTCGGGCGCAAGTGAAGGAACGGCTCGAGGCTGTTCTGCGTCCGGTGCTCGGCGATGTGAACGTCGCGAACCTGCGCGCGCTCACCGGCGGTGCCAGCCGGACCACGTGGGCATTCGATGCGGATGGCCGTGCGTTGATCCTGCGTACCGGCCCACCCGATGACATGCACGCCGGGATGGAGTTGGAGGCCGCGGTACAGCAGCGCGCCGCCGCGGCTGGTGCACCTGTCCCCCACATCCTTGCTGCAGACAATTCGCCTGCCGCACTGGGCAATCCGTATCTCATCTGCGACGCGATCGCAGGCGAGACGATTGTCAGAAAGATCTACCGTGGTCTCGACGACAGCGGCCGGGCGCGATTGTTGCAGCAATGCGCGCAGGCGCTGGCCGCCATCCACCGCGCCGACCCTGACGGGATCGGACTGGCTCCATCGGATCAGCTCGGCGAGTGGCGCGACCGTCTCGACGAAATGGGCGACACCACAGCCACATTCGAGTGGGCGTTTCGCTGGCTGGACGCCAACCGTCCCCCGCCGTCACCGCAGGTGCTTGTGCATGGCGATTTCCGGATGGGCAACGTGATCGTCGACGAGTCGGGTCTCGCGGCCGTCCTGGATTGGGAACTGGTGCACACCGGCGAGGCCTATGAAGACCTGGCCTGGTTCTGCATCCGGGCCTGGCGTTTCGGTGCGCCCGAGCATCTCGGTGCGGGCGGGCTTGGCAGCGTCGAAAGCTTCCTCGCTGCCTACGAGGCGGCGGCGGGCGTCGCCCTTGATCGTGACGTGTTCCGGTGGTGGCTCACCGTCGCCACCCTGCGCTGGGGCGTCATCTGCCGCTTCCAGGCCGAGCGGCACCTTTCTGGGCAGACACCGTCGGTGGAACTGGCCGCGATCGGCCGTCGCGTCGCCGAAACCGAGTGGGACGTCTTGGATCTGCTCGAGGGAGGTGGCCCGCGATGAGCTGGCTGTACGGACGGCCGACGGCGGCCGAACTCGTCGCGGCGGTCGCCAACTTCCTCGACAAGGACGTGCGATCCTCGATGGACGGGCCGATCAACTTCCACGCCCGCGTCGCCGCCAACGTGCTGCGCATCGTCGAGCGTGAGCTGACGGACACCTCAACGGCAGACGCCTCCGACAGGCTGGCCGAGTTCGGCTTCGCCGACGAGGCACAACTCGCGGCGGCGATTCGCGCCGGGGAACTGGACGACCGAGCAGCGGACCTCTTGCCCGTGCTGCGCATGCTCGTCCGTCATCGGCTGGCGGTAGCACATCCGGGCTATGACCAGTCGACGCCCGACAACTCCTGAAGTATCCGCAGGAACGCAGCACGATCGCTGGCCGACAGCGTGCCGAGCCAACGTTCCTCACCCCGCTGAATCGCGGCCTGCGTCGCGTCTTTCAGCCTGCGGCCTTCTTTGGTGATCGCCAACAGCCGCGCCCGCCGGTCCTCGGGGTCGGGCACGCGCTCGATCAGGCCCTTGTCCTGCAGCTCGTCGAGTATCGCGATGATGCGCGTCTTGTCCGCGCCGATCGCCTCCGCGAGCGCGGCCTGCGTGCGGATCGCCGACCGGTCAAGGGCGACGAGCACGCTGTAACCCCACATCGACAGCCCGTTTGCCTCCAGCACAGGAAGCTCGGCCGCCATCATGTCGCGCACCAACGGGGCCAACATGGCGGCGAGGTCGGGCCGCTTACGCCGGGACGTCACATCCGGATATTAAACATTGACCGATAATATGCATCCGCATATGATCTGCGCATGCTTACTAATCAGGACATCCGATCATTTCACCGCGTCGCGGTAGTGGCCTCCGTTGACATCGTCGACAAGGTTCGCCCCACAGATTTGCAGCGCTCGACGCCTTGCGAGGGCTGGAATCTGACTCAGCTGTTGGCGCACATGACGGTGCAGCATCGCGGTTTCGCGGCGGCGGCGCGCGGTGACGGCGCCGACCTTGCGCACTGGGACGCGTCCGCCGTGGCCGAGGCTGTGGCGTCCGACCCGGCGGCCACGTATGCCGCGGCCGCGGCCGACGTCCTCGAGGCCTTCGCCGCCGACGGCGTGTTGGAAGCGACGTTCGCCCTGCCCGAATTCGGTCCCGGCGCCGCGGTTCCCGGCGCGCAGGCGATCGGCTTTCACTTCGTCGACTACGTCGTCCACGGCTGGGACGTCGCGCGGGCGATCGACGTCCCGTTCACACTGCCGGACGAGGTGATCTCCGCGGTCCTGCCGCTGGTGTTGGCGGTTCCCGACGGCGACTTTCGAACTGCACCCGAGTCCCCCTTCGCCCGAGCCATCGCCGCAGGCGAGGGAGTCAGCGATCTCGATCGGGCGCTGCTGCACCTGGGCCGCTCGCCGGCCTGGACGCCGTCATAGCGACTTGTGTGCGTTTTGTTGCGCTGAGCGCTCCTGGACGCACACAAATCACTCAGACCCGGCGGGCGCGCGCCAGCCAGGCGGGCTCGTCGACGCGCGTGCCGACGGGCAGGCCGATCGCCTCGGCTTGAGCCTGCTGCACGACACCGCGGTAGGTGGTGGTGTCCAGTGCCTCGAGCGTCCAGCCGTCGCCGAAGGCCCCGCGGATCTCGGCCTCGCTGACCTGGGGACCGAACCCGCGGCCGGCATCGGACAGCGCCAAGACATGCACCACTCCTCCCGGCCGGAGCGCGGTATGCAGGCTGCTCACGTATCGCGCACGATCGGCGTCGTCGAAGATGTGGAACAGCGCGCTGTCGACGATCGTCTGATAGCCCGGTTCGGGGCCGAGGTTCATCGCGTCCGCCACCTCGAAGCGCGCATCGACACCCTGCTCGGCGGCATTGGCCCTGGCCTGCTCGACCGCGTGCGGCGCGAAGTCGATACCGAGCACGTCGTACCCCAAGCGGGTCAGCATGATCGTGTGTTCGCCTGTCCCACAACCGATGTCGAGCACCTTGCTGTTGATCTGGCCGGCGCGTTGCAGCTCGACGATCGCTGGCTGCGGCTGACCGATCACCCACGGCGCGGTTCGGGTCTTGTAGGCATCGTCGAATCGGGAGAGGGTTGGTGTTGAATCCATACAGACCAGAGTTCTACCTCAACCCAACTTGAGGTCAAGGGGGACGACGAACATGCCCGTCGCGGATATCGATGCAATCGCAGACCGCCTGTTCCACGCGATCGAGAACGGCGACATCGCCACGGTGCAGCAGTTGTGGGCCGACGACGTCGTGGTGTGGAAGGTTGCCGACCGGGGCCGGGACCGCGTACGCGCGCTGCGCGTCATCGGCTGGTTCGTCGACGCGACGACCGAGCGCCGCTACGAGATATTGGAGCGCCAGTTCTTCGAGGGCGGATTCGTCCAGCAACACATCCTGCATGCCAACGGCCGCAACGGTGGATCGATCTCAATGCGCGTCTGCATCGTGATAAAGGTGGGTGCCAACGGTTTGATCAATCGCGTAGACGAGTACTTCGACCCCGCAGAAATGGGCCCACTGCTGGAGTCGGAGCGGAGGTGACATGCCAAGCACACAGGCACTTCTCAGCGATCCCGCATCCGTCGGAGTCTGGAACGTCGACCCGAACCGGTCGACGATAACGTTCAAGGCCAAGTCGATGTGGGGTCTCGCGCCGGTCAAGGGGCGATTCACCGAATTCAGCGGCGACGGCCAAATCACGGACAGCCGAAAGATTTTCGGCCGGATCGATGTCCAGGCCGCATCTGTGGATACGAAACTCCGCAAGCGCGACGACCATCTGCGCTCGGCCGACTTCCTCGAGGCCGACAAGTTTCCCGATATCAGTGTGGTGGTGACCGACGCCGAAGCCATCACCGGCGACACCGTCGACCTGCGAGCACAACTCACCGTCAAGGGCACTACCGCGCCTCTGCCTTTGCGAACAAAAGTCGCGGTGCTCGACGACGGCTCGGTGCGTGTCATCGCGCAGGCCACTATCAACCGCAAAGACTTCGGCGTCGACGGCAACCTGATGGGGATGGTCACCGACCACGTCACCATTTCGGGCGACGTCGTGTTCCGGCGAGCCGGCTAGCCGTACCATCAGCCGCATGGCGGAACGTGCACTGCGGGTCCTTGTCTACAGCGACAACCCCAGAACCCGTGAGCAGGTGCGGCTGGCTCTGGGCAAGCGGGTGCACCCCGATCTCCCCGAGCTGACCTATGTCGAGATCGCGACCGGTCCGATGGTGATACGCCAGATGGACGAGGGCGGCTTCGATCTGGTGATTCTGGACGGTGAGGCCGCCCCGACCGGTGGCATGGGGATCGCCAAGCAGCTCAAGGACGAGATTGCCGACTGCCCGCCGATCCTGGTGCTGACCGGGCGGCCGGACGACGCCTGGCTGGCGAACTGGTCGCGCGCGGAGGCCGCGGTCCCTCACCCGATCGACCCGATCCGGTTGGGCGACGCCGTGGTGTCCCTGCTGCGCGCACCTGTGCAGTAGTCACGGCGCCAAAAACCCTGTTGCCCTTGCCTTTTCGGGGCACGGCAACATGGCTGCAGGCAGCTAATAGCGACTCTAACCAAAATGCGTGGCACCCGTCTCAAAGCTCGATAGGGTGTGGGTAAGCTCACATCGACAGCCCACGAGGGAGCGTTTGCTCGGTATGGATTTGTACACGCCAATATTGGTTCTTGGCGCCATTGCGGCTGCGTTTGCAGTCGGTTCGGTCGGCATTGCTCTGCTGGTCGGACCACGGCGCTACAACCATTCGAAACTAGAGGCCTACGAGTGCGGCATCGAGCCGGTGCCCGAGATGGCTTCGGCCCACGCGTCGGGCCAGCGATTTCCGATCAAGTACTACCTGACCGCGATGTTGTTCATCATCTTCGACATCGAAATCGTGTTCCTCTACCCGTGGGCGGTCGCGTTCGACAGCCTGGGGCTGTTTGCCCTGGTAGAGATGCTGCTGTTCATGGTCGTGGTGTTCGTGGCCTACGCCTATGTATGGCGGCGGGGAGGCCTGACATGGGACTAGAGGAAAAGCTGCCCGGCGGAATCCTGCTGTCGACCGTCGAGAAGGTGGCCGGCTACATCCGCAAGGGCTCGCTGTGGCCGGCGACCTTCGGACTGGCGTGCTGTGCCATCGAGATGATGGCCACCGCGGGACCGCGCTTTGACATCTCGCGCTTCGGGATGGAGCGGTTCTCGGCGACGCCGCGGCAGGCCGATCTGATGATCGTGGCCGGTCGGGTCAGCCAGAAGATGGCGCCGGTGCTGCGCCAGATCTATGACCAGATGGCCGAGCCCAAGTGGGTGCTGGCGATGGGGGTGTGCGCCTCCTCGGGCGGGATGTTCAATAACTACGCGATCGTCCAAGGCGTTGATCACGTCGTCCCGGTGGACATCTATCTGCCTGGCTGCCCGCCGCGGCCCGAGATGCTGCTGCACGCAATCCTGAAGCTGCACGACAAGATTCAGGAGATGCCGCTGGGCGTGCACCGCGAGGAGGCGATCCGCGAAGCCGAGGCCGCAGCGCTGGCGGTCACGCCGACCATCGAGCTCAAGGGTTTGCTGCGGTGACCGAAAACAATGGCGGTCAGGCTGACCTCGATCCCCCCGAGGTCATCGGTGTGCGCCGCGGAATGTTCGGCGCCAGGGGCACCGGCGACACCTCGGGATACGGGCGCCTGGTCCGACCGGTGGCGCTGCCCGGCGGTTCGCCGCGCCCGTACGGCGGCTATTTCGACGACGTCGTCGACAAGTTGACCGCCGCGCTGGGAGACGACGGTTACGCCGCTTCCATCGAGCGGGTGGTGGTCTACCGCGACGAGCTGACCCTGGAGGTTCGGCGCGAGCAGCTGCCCGCGGTGGCTCAGACCTTGCGCGACGACCCCGCCCTGCGGTTCGAGCTGTGCTTGGGGGTCAGCGGTGTGCACTATCCCGACGACCAAGGCCGCGAGCTGCACGCGGTCTACCCGTTGATGTCGATCACCCACAACCGCCGCATTCGCGTGGAAGTCGCCGCACCAGACGAGGACCCGCACATTCCGTCGCTGTATTCGGTGTATCCGACCGTGGACTGGCATGAGCGCGAGACCTACGACTTCTTCGGCATCGTCTTCGACGGCCATCCCGCCCTGACGCGCATCGAAATGCCCGACGACTGGGTCGGACATCCGCAGCGCAAGGACTATCCGCTGGGCGGCATCCCGGTGGAATACCACGGCGCCGAGATTCCACCGCCCGATCAGCGGAGGGCCTACAACTAATGAGCGCACCAACCAACCCGCCCGAAAGGGTGGTCGTCGTCGGCGGCCAGGATTGGGACCAAGTCGTTGCTGCGGCAAGGGAAAACGCGGCATCGCACGTCGGCGAACGGATCGTCGTCAACATGGGACCGCAGCACCCGTCCACCCATGGAGTGCTGCGCCTCATCCTGGAGATCGAGGGCGAGACCATCGTCGAGGCCCGGGCAGGCATCGGCTATCTGCACACCGGCATCGAGAAGAACCTCGAGTTCCGCAACTGGACCCAGGGCGTCACCTTCGTGACCCGAATGGATTACCTCTCACCGCTTTTCAACGAAACGGTGTACTGCCTTGGCGTGGAGAAGCTGCTCGGTGTCACCGAGGACATCCCGGAGCGGGCCAGTGTCATCCGCGTGATGATGATGGAGCTCAACCGCATTTCGTCGCATCTGGTCGCGCTGGCCACCGGCGGAATGGAACTGGGCTCCATGGGCGCGATGTTCTACGGCTTCCGCGAGCGCGAGCAGATCCTGTCGATCTTCGAAACCATCACCGGGCTGCGGATGAACAACGCCTACATCCGGCCCGGCGGGGTGGCGATGGATCTGCCCGAGGAAGCTGTGCCCCAGATCCGCGACATGCTCAAGCTGATGCCCCGCCGGCTCAAGGATCTCGAAGACCTGCTGTCCGAGAACTACATCTGGAAAGCGCGCACCCAGGGCATCGGCTACCTGGATCTGACCGGATGCATGGCACTGGGCATCACCGGTCCCTGCCTGCGCTCCACCGGTCTGCCCCACGATTTGCGCAGGGCAGAGCCGTATTGCGGCTACGAGAACTACGAGTTCGACGTCATCACCGACGACGGCTGCGACTCTTACGGCCGCTACCTGATCCGCGTCAAGGAGATGCACGAGTCGCTGAAGATCATCGAGCAGTGCCTCGACAAACTGCAGCCAGGCCCCGTGATGATCACCGACAAGAAACTCGCGTGGCCGGCCGATTTGAAGCTCGGGCCCGACGGCCTGGGCAACTCACCTGAACACATCGCCAAGATCATGGGCCACTCGATGGAGGGACTCATCCACCACTTCAAACTCGTCACCGAAGGCATCCGGGTGCCCGCCGGTCAGGTGTACGTCGCGATCGAATCGCCGCGCGGCGAACTCGGCGTCCACATGGTCTCCGACGGCGGCACCCGCCCCTACCGGGTGCACTACCGAGACCCTTCGTTCAACAACCTGCAGGCGGTTGCCGCCATGTGCGAAGGCGGCATGGTCGCCGACGCGATCACTGCGGTGGCGTCGATCGACCCGGTGATGGGCGGGGTTGACAGGTGAGCGTCTTTCTCGAGTTGGGCCAGCGGCCAGACGAGCCCGGCCCACCGATCCAAGGCGCCAAGACCTATCCGGCCGACGTCGAAGCGCGGCTGGCTGCCGATGCCGAGCAGGTGATCGCCAAGTATCCGCAGGGTCGGTCGGCCTTGTTACCGCTGCTGCACTTGGTGCAATCCCAAGACGGCTGCCTCACCGCGGCTGGTATCGCATTCTGCGCGAAGCAGTTGGGATTGACCGACGCCGAGGTGACCGCCGTCGCCACGTTCTACTCGATGTACCGGCGCACGCCGACGGGCGAGTATCTGGTCGGCGTCTGCACGAACACGCTGTGCGCGATCATGGGCGGCGACGCGATACTCGAAGCGCTGCAAGACCATTTGGGCGTTCACGCCGGCGAGACCACCTCCGATGGCCGCGTCACACTCGAGCATGTCGAATGCAACGCCGCGTGTGATTACGCACCGGTCGTGATGGTCAATTGGGAGTTCTTCGACAACCAGACGCCATCGTCGGCGCGCGATCTCGTCGATCAGTTGCGGGCAGGGCAACCGCCGGCGCCGACTCGTGGCGCGCAGCTGTGCACTTTCAAGGAGACCGCGAGAGTTCTTGCGGGACTGCCCGATCCGGAGCGGGCCTCCGCGCAGACCGGGCCTGGCGATGCAACCCTGGCCGGGCTGCGTGTCGCGCGCGAGCGTGGCATGGAGGCACCCGAGGTCGAGGTAGCGACGGATTCGCACAGTGGCCCCGACGACGAGAAGGTGGCGAAGGAAGCCACGCGAAATCAGGCGGCCCCCGACCCAGCGGCTAGCGTGCCGCCCGAGCCGAAGGAACCCGAGACGGACCCGAGCGCAACGGACTCGAAGACATGACGCAACTCACTCCGGTGTTGAGCCGGTTCTGGGATGAACCCGAGCCATGGTCGCTTGATACCTACCGCCGCCACGATGGCTACAAGGCGCTCGAGAAGGCGCTCGGCATGGCCCCTGACGACGTCATCTCCACGATGAAGGATTCGGGTCTGCGCGGCCGCGGCGGCGCAGGGTTCCCGACCGGTACGAAGTGGTCGTTCATCCCTCAAGACGACACGGGCGCCGGCGCCAAACCGCACTATCTGGTTGTCAACGCCGACGAGTCGGAACCTGGTACGTGCAAAGACATTCCGCTGATGTTGACGACGCCGCATTTTCTTGTCGAGGGCGTGATCATCGCGTCGTACGCGATCCGGGCGCACCATGCGTTCATCTATGTTCGCGGTGAGGTCGTGCCGGTGCTGCGCCGGCTGCAGGCTGCGGTCGCCGAGGCCTACGACGCCGGATATCTCGGCTCCGATATTCAGGGGTCCGGGTTCGATCTCGAACTGATCGTGCACGCAGGCGCGGGCGCCTACATCTGCGGCGAAGAGACCGCTCTGCTGGACTCGTTGGAGGGCCGTCGCGGCCAGCCGAGGCTGCGGCCCCCGTTCCCGGCGGTGGCCGGCCTCTACGCATCCCCCACTGTGGTCAACAATGTCGAATCGATTGCCAGTGTGCCGCCGGTGCTGCTGAACGGCGTGGACTGGTTCCGGTCGATGGGCACGGAGAAGTCGCCGGGGTTCACGCTTTACTCGCTGTCGGGGCATGTCACCAATCCCGGGCAATACGAAGCTCCGCTTGGGATCACGCTGCGCGAGCTACTCGATTACGCGGGAGGTGTCAGGGCCGGCCATTCCCTGAAGTTCTGGACACCCGGTGGTTCCTCGACGCCACTGCTGACCGACGAACACCTGGACGTACCACTGGATTACGAAGGCATGGCCGGTGTCGGCACCATGCTCGGCACCAAGGCGTTGCAGATCTTCGACGAAACGACGTGCGTGGTGCGCGCCGTCCGCCGCTGGACCGAGTTCTACGCACACGAGTCATGCGGCAAGTGCACGCCATGTCGCGAGGGCACCTACTGGCTGGCGCAGATCTACGAACGACTGGAAACGGGTGCCGGTACCGAAGCTGATATCCAGAAGCTGCTCGACATCGCCGACAACATCAACGGGAAGTCGTTCTGCGCGCTGGGAGATGGGGCCGCCGCGCCTATCATCTCGTCGCTCAAGTTCTTCCGCGATGAATACGTAGCGCACCTCTCGGGCGGTTGTCCGTTCGATCCGCATGCGTCGACGCTGATGGCAACGGAAGGGGTGGGTGTCTAGATGACGGTGACCGAGCCAGCACATGACGCCCCGTCGGTCGAGATGGTGAACGTCATCATCGACGGCGTGGAAGTCAGTGTGCCGAAGGGCACCTTGGTGATTCGGGCCGCCGAACTCATCGGTGTGCAGATCCCGCGGTTCTGCGACCATCCGCTGCTGGACCCGGTTGGAGCGTGTCGGCAGTGCCTGGTCGAGGTCGAGGGCCAACGCAAGCCGATGGCGTCGTGCACCACGACGTGCACACCGGACATGGTGGTGCACACGCAGTTCACGTCCGAAGCCGCAGACAAGGCGCAGCAGGGGGTGATGGAACTCCTGCTCATCAACCATCCGCTGGATTGCCCGGTGTGCGACAAGGGCGGCGAGTGTCCGCTGCAGAATCAGGCGATGTCCAACGGCAGACCTGAGACGCGGTTCGAGGACGTCAAGCGGACCTTCCCCAAGCCGATCAACATCTCCTCCGAGGTGCTGCTGGACCGGGAACGCTGCGTGTTGTGCGCACGGTGCACCCGCTTCTCCGACCAGATCGCCGGCGACCCGTTCATCGAACTGCTCGAACGCGGTGCGCTGCAACAGGTCGGCATCGCGCCGGGCGAACCGTTCCAGTCGTACTTCTCCGGCAACACCGTGCAGATCTGCCCCGTCGGTGCGCTCACCGGCGCCGCGTACCGGTTCCGGGCCCGCCCGTTCGACTTGGTGTCCAGCCCCAGCGTCTGCGAGCACTGCGCGTCGGGCTGCGCCCAGCGCACCGACCATCGCCGTGGAAAAGTGATGCGCCGCTTGGCCGGTGACGATCCGCAGGTGAACGAGGAGTGGAACTGCGACAAGGGCCGCTGGGCGTTCACCTACACCACCCAGGGCGACCGGATCACCACTCCGCTGGTCCGCGACGAAGACGGCAAGTTGCGGCCGGCCTCCTGGTCGGAAGCCCTTGCCGTCGCCAGCGCGGGCCTGGCCGCGGCATACGGCAGCACCGGCGTGCTGGTCGGCGGGCGCGTGACCGTGGAAGATGCCTACGCATACTCCAAATTCGCTCGAATGGCGTTGGGCACCAACGACATCGACTTCCGCGCCCGCTCGCACAGCGCCGAGGAAGCTGATTTTCTTGCCGCGCATGTCGCGGGCCAGCCGATGACGGTGACCTACGCAGACCTGGAGAATGCGCCGTCGGTGCTGCTCGCCGGATTCGAACCCGAGGAAGAGTCGCCGATCGTGTTCCTGCGGCTGCGCAAGGCGGTCCGCAAGAACGCTGTGCAGGTCAAGTCGATTGCGCCCTTCGCCACCCGCGCACTGACCAAGATGCGGGGTGAACTGATCCCGACTGCACCGGGTAACGAGGCGGCCGCCCTGGACAGTCTGGCCGACGATGCGAAGCTGAGGATGCCCGGCGCCGTAATCCTCGTCGGCGAGCGGCTGGCCGCCTCACCCGGAGCACTTTCTGCCGCAGCGAAATTGGCGACGGCTACCGGTGCCCGGCTGGCGTGGATACCGCGACGGGCCGGTGAGCGCGGTGCGTTGGAGGCCGGCGCCCTGCCCGGGCTGCTTCCTGGCGGACGGCCCGTCAGCGACGCGGCAGCCCGCGAACAGACTGCTGCCGGGTGGAATTTCGACGAGCTGCCGTCGACGCCTGGCCGTGACACCGCAGGCATCCTCGAGGCGGCACGAAGCGGTGAACTCGGTGCGCTACTCATCGGCGGGATTGAGCTCGCCGACCTGCCCGACCCCGACGTGGCACTGAAGGCGATCGACGCTGCACCATTCGTCGTGAGCCTCGAGCTGCGCGAAAGTGCCGTCACCGCACTCGCCGACGTCGTGTTCCCCGTCGCACCGGTCGTGGAGAAGGCCGGCTCGTTCATGAACTGGGAGGGCCGCATTCGCCCGTTTGCGCCGTCGCTGCAGACCAACGCGTTGCCGGACCTGCGGGTGCTCGCGTTCCTGGCCGATGAGCTCGGGATTGACCTCAACATGGCGTCCGCGTTGGTCGCGGGCGACGAGATGGCACGCCTGGGTCTGTGGGCAGGGCAGCGACCCGCTTCTCCCGAAGGGACACCGCCACGCCCGGCGTCCCCGGGTAAGGGGCAGGCTGTGTTGGCGAGCTGGCGGATGCTGCTCGACGCGGGTCGACTTCAGGATGGCGAACCGCATCTCGCGGGCACCGCACGAGAGCCGGTCGCACGGTTGTCGGCGGGGACCGCGGCCGGAATCGGCGTAGCAGAAGGCGATCTGGTGACCGTGAGCACGGACCGCGGCACGATCACCCTGCCGCTGACGATCACGGAGATGGTCGACGACACTGTGTGGTTACCGCTCAATTCCCCTGGCTCAGCGGTATATCCGCAACTCGGCGTGACTGCAGGTTCTGTCGTGACGATCGGACGGGCGGCCTGATGACATATCCGGATCCCACTCTCTTCGGCCACGATCCGTGGTGGCTGATGATCGCCAAGGCGCTCTTCATTTTCGTCTTCCTGATGTTGTCCTTGCTGGTGGCGATCCTCCTCGAGCGAAAGCTGCTCGGCTACATGCAGAACCGGCCAGGCCCCAACCGGGTCGGGCCGTGGGGGCTGCTGCAGTCACTGGTCGACGGAGTGAAGCTGGCCCTCAAAGAGGGCCTCATTCCTGCGGGTGTGGACAAATTCATCTACCTTGCGGCGCCGGTCATCTCCGTGGTTCCCGCGTTCATCGCGTTCTCCGTCATTCCCATGGGCGGTGAGGTGTCGATATTCGGACACCGCACCGCGCTGCAACTGACCGATATGCCCGTCGCGGTGCTGTTCGTACTCGCCGCGACGTCGATCGGGGTGTACGGAATCGTGTTGGCGGGGTGGGCGTCCGGTTCCACTTATCCGCTGCTGGGTGGCCTGCGGTCGAGCGCCCAGGTGATCTCCTACGAGATCGCGATGGCGTTGTCGTTCGCCGCGGTGTTCATCTACGCGGGCACCATGTCGACCTCGGGCATCGTCGCGTCCCAGCAGGGTCTCTGGTACATCTTCCCACTGCTGCCGTCGTTCCTTGTCTACCTGACGTCGATGGTCGGCGAAACCAACCGGGCGCCTTTCGATCTGCCCGAGGCCGAAGGCGAACTGGTAGGCGGGTTCCACACCGAGTACTCGTCCATCAAGTTCGCGATGTTCATGCTCGCCGAGTACGTGAACATGTTCACGGTGTCGGCGCTGGCGACCACGTTGTTCTTCGGCGGCTGGCATGCGCCATGGCCGATCAACATGTGGGACGGGGCCAATCACGGTTGGTGGCCGCTACTTTGGTTCGTCGCGAAGGTCTGGACGTTCATGTTCGTCTTCTTCTGGCTGCGCGGCACGCTCCCACGGATGCGCTATGACCAGTTCATGGGGTTGGGCTGGAAGGTGCTGATCCCGGTCTCGCTGGTGTGGATCATGATCGTGTCGAGCACGCGCGCACTGCGCAACCACGGTTACGGCCAACTGACGACCGGGCTGATCACGGTCGGCGCTGTGGTCGCGCTCATCATCCTGTTCCTGTTGGCCAGATCGCTGCGGTCGAGAACCGTCACGAACGTTCCAGAGCAAGCCGTTGATGCCGGAGCGTTCCCGGTGCCACCGCTGCCGGCGGCGGCGAAGAAGATCTCAAAGGAGAAGGCCGATGCCTAAGTTCCTGGACGCGATCGCCGGCTTCGGTGTCACGTTCTCCACGATGTTCAAGAAGCGGATCACCGAGCAGTATCCGGAGAAGCCCGGCCCCGTCGCCAAGCGTTACCACGGCCGCCATCAGCTCAACCGGTATCCCGACGGGCTGGAGAAATGCATCGGCTGCGAGCTGTGCGCATGGGCCTGCCCCGCCGACGCCATCTACGTCGAGGGCGCGGATAACACTGAGGAAGAACGCTTTTCGCCCGGGGAACGCTATGGCCGGGTTTATCAGATCAACTACCTGCGGTGCATCGGCTGCGGATTGTGCATCGAGGCCTGTCCTACGCGGGCACTGACGATGACCAACAACTATGAAATGGCCGACGACAACCGCGCCGACTTGATCTGGGGCAAGGACAAACTGCTGGCCCCACTGCAGTCGGGCATGCTGCCTCCGCCCCACGACATGGCGCCGGGAAGCACCGACGAGGACTACTACCTGGGCAACATCAAGCCGGTGACCGAGGACGTCAAGTGACGATCGACATCCTCGCCGCGCTTCCTTCGGAAGCTGCGGGGCACACCTCCACGACGGAGGCGGTGCTGTTCTGGGTCCTGGGTACGGTCGCGGTGCTCGGCGCAATCGGCGTGGTATCCGCACCGAAGGCCGTGTATTCGGCGATGTTTCTGGCCACCACGATGATCGTGCTGGCGGTGTTCTACATCGCGCAGGGCGCGCTCTTCCTTGGCGTCGTGCAGGTAGTGGTCTACACCGGCGCGGTGATGATGCTCTTCCTGTTCGTGCTGATGCTCATCGGTGTCGACTCCTCCGAGTCGCTTGTCGAAACCATTCGGGGACAACGTGTCGCGGCCATCGTCGTCGGACTGGGTTTCGGTGTCCTGGTCATCGCAGGCGTCGGCAGCGTGTCGGTGAACGGCTACGCCGGGCTGGCAGAGGCCAATAGCGGCGGCAACGTCGAGGGGCTGGCCGTGCTGATCTTCACCAAGTACTTGTGGGCGTTCGAACTGACCGGTGCCCTGCTGATCACCGCTGCGCTCGGCGCGATGGTGCTGGCCCACCGCGAGCGGTTTGAGCGGCGTAAGACCCAACGTGAGTTGGCGCAGGAGCGGTTTCGGCCCGGCGGACATCCGACCACGCTGCCCAATCCCGGTGTGTACGCCCGCAACAACGCCGTCGACATCGCCGCCCGCCTCCCCGACGGGTCCGCCTCGGAGCTGTCGGTGAGTGCGATTCTCCAGACACGAACCGTCAGTCAGACCAACGGCAGTGGGGGTGACGAGTGAATCCCGACAATTACCTGTACTTGTCGGTGCTGTTGTTCACCATTGGTGCGGCGGGAGTGTTGTTGCGCCGCAACGCAATCATCATGTTCATGTGTGTGGAGTTGATGCTGAATGCCGCGAATCTGGCGTTCGTCGCGTTCTCCCGCATGCACGGCCATTTGGATGGTCAAGTGGTGGCGTTCTTCACCATGGTGGTGGCCGCGTGCGAGGTCGTGGTCGGTCTCGCCGTCATCATGACCGTCTTTCGCACCCGCCGGTCGGCTTCGGTCGACGAAGCCAGTCTGCTGAAACACTAAGGCCGCCATGACAACTCTTGTGTGGCTGGTGATCGCCCTGCCGCTGGCCGGCGCCGCCGTCCTGCTGCTTGCCGGCAGAGCAACCAACAGCTGGGGTCACCTGCTGGGCTGTGCCGCCTCGTTGGCCTCCTTCGGTGCGGGTGTCGTGTTGTTCGTCGACATGCTCGGGCGCCACGCAGAAGACCGAGTGATCCACCAGGCCCTGTTCTCCTGGGTGCCCGTCGGCGGGCTGCAGGTGGACTTCGGCCTGCAACTCGACGCGCTGTCGATGTGTTTCGTGCTGCTGATCACCGGCGTCGGCTCGCTGATCCACATCTACTCGATCGGCTACATGGCCGAAGATCCGGAACGCAGACGGTTTTTCGCCTACCTCAACCTTTTTCTCTCGGCGATGCTGCTGCTGGTGCTGGCCGACAACTACCTCGGGCTCTACGTCGGCTGGGAAGGCGTGGGCCTGGCGTCGTATCTGCTGATCGGTTTCTGGCAGCACAAACCCTCTGCCGCAACGGCGGCCAAGAAGGCGTTCGTGGTCAACCGTGTCGGCGACATGGGTCTGGCCATCGCGCTGATGGTGATGTTCGCCTACATCGGGTCGATCTCCTATGCCGGCGTCTTCTCCGCGGCCCCCAAACTCAGTGAAGGCGTCCTGACCGCGATCGGGCTGCTGCTGTTGCTCGCCGCGTGCGGCAAGTCCGCCCAGGTCCCGCTGCAGTCCTGGCTGGGCGACGCGATGGAAGGCCCCACCCCGGTCTCGGCGTTGATTCACGCCGCCACCATGGTCACCGCCGGCGTCTACCTGATCGTGCGGTCGGGGCCGGTGTTCAACCTGGCGCCGGGAGCTCAACTGGGCGTGGTGATCGTCGGGGCGGTAACGCTGTTGTTCGGGGCGATCATCGGCTGCGCCAAGGACGACATCAAGAAAGCACTCGCGGCCTCCACGATGTCGCAGATCGGCTACATGGTGCTGGCCGCCGGGCTGGGCCCGGCCGGGTACGCGTTCGCGATCATGCACCTGCTCACCCACGGCTTCTTCAAAGCCGGGCTGTTCCTCGGCGCCGGGTCGGTCATGCACGCCATGGGCGACGAGGTGAACATGCGCCGCTACGGCGGGCTGCGGAAGGCGCTGCCGATCACCTTCGCCACCTTCGGGCTGGGGTACCTGGCGATCATCGGTGTCCCACCACTGGCCGGGTTCTTCTCCAAAGACGGCATCATCGAGGCCGCGCTGGGCAGCGGCGGCATCAAGGGCCCGATCCTGGGGGCGGCGGCGATCCTGGGTGCAGGCATCACCGCGTTCTACATGACCCGGGTGATGTTGATGACGTTCTTCGGCAAAAAGCGTTGGGCTTCCGAGGCGAGCGAAGCGACGGGGAACCAGTTGGTGGTACATCCGCACGAATCACCAGCGGTCATGACGTGGCCGATGATCCTGTTGGCCATCGGCTCGGTGTTCTCCGGCGGCTTCTTCGCCATCGGCGGCACCCTGCAGAAGTGGCTGGAACCCGTCGTCGGCGCCCACGAAGAGGCACACGCGACCCCGGTGTGGGTGGCTACCACAGTGATCCTCGTCGTGGTCGCCGTCGGAATCGCGATCGCCTACCGCATGTACGCCAGCCGCGCCGTACCAGAAGAGGTGCCGGCGGGCTCCGCGCTCACCGCAGCGGCGCGCCGGGATCTCTACGGGGATGCCTTCAACGAACGGGTGTTCATGCGGTCGGGGCAGCAGCTCACCGAGGGTCTCGTCGAGATCGACGACGAGGTGGTCGACGGGGCCGCCAACGGACTCGCCGCGGTCGTCGGTCGAATCTCGGACGGATTCCGGCAATTGCAAACCGGATTCGCCCGCTCGTATGCCCTGTCGATGTTGGCCGGTGCGGCCCTTGTGGTCGCCGCGATCCTGGCGGTGCAGCTGTGGTGAACAACATTCCGTGGCTCACGATCCTGTGGGCGATCCCGATGCTCGGCGCGGCGCTGGTGATGGTGTTGCCCGCCTCGCAGCGCGTGACGGCCAAGTGGCTCGCGTTGGTGACGTCGTTGGCCGTGCTCGGGGTGACGTTGGTGATCGCGGTCGGCTTCAAGCCGGGCGGCGAGCAGTACCAGTTCGTCGAAAACCACAAGTGGATCCCGTCTTTCGGCACCGGCTACATCCTTGGCGTCGACGGCATCGCCCTCGCCATTGTCGTGTTGACCGCTGTCCTGGTGCCGCTGCTGATCATCGCGGGCTGGAACGACGCCAGCGACCAGATCGGCTGGGGCGGCCGCTCGGTGCACACGTACTTCGCGCTCACGCTCGCGGTCGAGGGCATGGTGTTGATGTCGCTGGTCTCGCTGGACGTGCTGCTGTTCTACGTGTTCTTCGAGGCCATGCTCATCCCGATGTACTTCCTGATCGGAGGATTCGGCGGCGAAAACCGATCCAAAGCAGCGGTGAAGTTCTTGCTGTACAACCTATTTGGCGGCCTGATCATGCTCGCCGCGGTGATCGGCCTCTATGTGGTGACCGCGCAGAGCAACGCGTTCGCCGCAGGGACGTTCGACTTCCGCGCGATCGTCACCGCTGTGTCCAGTGGTCAGTTCGTGATGAGCCCGGCCGTGATGAACCTGTTGTTCGGCGGGTTCATGTTCGCCTTCGCGGTCAAGGCGCCGCTGTGGCCGTTTCATCGGTGGCTGCCCGACGCCGCAGTTGAGGCCACTCCGGCCAGCGCAGTGCTGATGATGGCGGTCATGGACAAGGTCGGCACCTTCGGCATGCTGCGCTACTGCCTGCAGCTGTTCCCTGACGCCTCAATGTATTTCCGGCCGCTGATCATCACACTGGCGGTCATCGGCATCGTCTACGGCGCGATCCTCGCGATCGGCCAGGTCGACGTCATGCGGCTGATCGCCTACACGTCGATCTCACATTTCGGTTTCATCATTCTCGGCATCTTCGTCATGACCAGCCAAGGCCAGTCCGGGTCAACCCTGTACATGGTCAACCACGGCATCTCCACCGCTGCGCTGTTCCTGATCGCCGGATTCCTGGTGTCACGCAGGGGAACCCGCTTGATCAGCGCATACGGCGGAGTGCAGAAGGTCGCGCCGGTGCTGGCCGGCACGTTCCTGGTCGCCGGTCTTGCGACATTGTCACTGCCCGGTCTGGCGCCGTTCATCAGCGAATTCCTGGTCCTGATCGGAACATTCACGCGCTACCCGGCATTCGCGGTGTTTGCGACGTTGGCCCTGGTGCTCTCAGCGCTCTACATCCTGTGGGCCTACCAGCGGATGATGGGCGGCCCGGTCAAGGAGGGCAACGATCGGTTGCGCGACTTGGTGCCTCGCGAAATCTTGGTCGTCGCACCGCTTATCGCGCTACTGCTGCTGCTCGGGGTGTATCCGAAACCCGTTCTCGACGTGATCAACCCCGCGGTCAGTCACACGCTGACCACCATCGACCAACCTGACCCGGCACCGAAGATGGCAGAAGGGCCGGCACGATGAACATACCTACCCCCACAGTCGAATACGGCCTGCTCTCTCCCATGCTGATCGTGCTCGGGGTGGCCGTCGTCGGTGTGCTCGTCGAAGCGTTCCTCCCACGCCAGCAGCGCTACGCCGCGCAGTTGGTCCTCAGCGTTGGCGGCCTGGCCGCCGCGTTGGTGGCGGTCATCGGGCTTGCCAGGGATCTGAAGGGCAGCCCAGGACGAACGGCAGTGGGCGGCGCCATCGCCGTCGACGCGCCAACGCTGTTCCTCCAGGCCACAATCGTGCTGGTCGGTGTGCTCGGCATCCTGCTCATCGCCGAACGCCGCATCACCGCACCTTCCGACGAAGAACCGGGCCCGGGCCTGGATGCGTTCACTCCGCAAGCCTCGGCGATCGCGGGCAGCGTCGTGGAAAAGCTGGCCACCAAAGCGGGCGTGATGCAGACCGAGGTGTTCCCGCTGACGATGTTCGCCATCGGCGGCATGCTGATCTTCCCCGCAGCCGATGATCTGCTGACCATGTTCATCGCGCTCGAGGTGCTGTCGCTGCCGCTGTACCTGTTGTGCGGCCTTGCCAGAAGGCGGCGTCTGCTCTCGCAGGAAGCCTCGGTGAAATACTTTCTGCTCGGGGCGTTTTCGTCCGCGTTCTTCCTGTACGGCGCCGCCATGCTGTATGGGTACGCGGGCACGCTGAACCTCGCCGGCATCGCCGATGCGGTGGCTGCGGGGTCCGGCAAGACGTCGCTGGCGCTGATCGGCACCGGGCTGCTGCTCGTCGGTGTGTTGTTCAAGGTCGGGGCGGTGCCGTTCCACTCCTGGATCCCGGACGTGTATCAAGGCGCTCCCACCCCGATCACCGCATTCATGGCCGCCGCCACCAAGATCGCCGCGTTCGGCGCGATGCTGCGCATCTTCTATATCGCACTACCGGGTCTGCACGACGACTGGCGACCGGTGATGTGGGCGATCGCGATCCTGACGATGGTGATCGGCACCGTCACCGCCGTGACCCAGAACGACGTCAAACGGATGCTTGCCTATTCGGCGGTGGCACACACCGGCTTCATCCTGACCGGCGTCATCGCCCAGAACGAAGCCGGCGTGTCATCGACGCTGTTCTATCTGTTCGCTTACGGTTTCAGCACGGTCGGCGCCTTCGCCGTGGTGGGCCTGGTGCGAAATCCAGCAGGCGAAGAGGACACCGCGCTGGCCCGGTGGGCCGGCCTGGGCCGGCGCTATCCCGTTGTCGGCATTGTGTTTTCGTTGTTCTTGCTCGCCTTCGCCGGTATCCCGTTGACGAGCGGCTTCGTCAGTAAGTTCGCAGTGTTCAAGGCCGCGGGTGAGGGCGGTGCGATTCCTCTGGTCGTCATCGGCGTCGTTGCCAGCGCGGTGGCTGCCTACTTCTATGTGCGGGTAATCGTGTTGATGTTCTTCACCGAACCGCCCGACGACGCGCCCGCCGTGGTGGTGCCCAGCGTATTGACCACCGCGGTCGTCACGATCACCGCGGCGGTGACGTTCGCGCTCGGCGCGCTGCCGCAGCCGCTACTGGACCTGGCGAACACCGCCAACCAGTTCTTGCCGTGACCGAATCTCTTGTCCTGACGGCGGATCACGGCGCCGTCAGGTTGCTGACGCTCAATCGGCCCGAAGCGCGAAATGCGTTGAGCCGGGACCTGATCAGGGCGGCATACACCGCACTGACCCAAGCCGACGCCGACGATGCCGTGCGAGCAGTAGTGCTGACCGGCGCCGATCCGGCCTTCTGCGCCGGCGTCGACCTCAAGGAGGCCCAGCGCGACGGGCTGAAGTATTTCGAGGAGTTCCGCTCGCAAAGCTGCATCGCGGCGGTCGCCAAGATGCGCACGCCCATCGTCGGCGCGATCAACGGGGCGACTTTCACCGGCGGCCTCGAGATGGCACTCGGCTGCGACTTTCTCGTCGCATCGGAGCGGGCGGTCTTCGCCGACACGCATGCCCGCGTCGGCATCCTGCCGGGCGGGGGGATGACGGCGCGACTCCCCCAACTCGTCGGCTTGGGGATGGCGCGGCGGCTGTCGATGACGGGTGAGGTCGTCGACGCGGCCCGCGCCGAGCGCATCGGTTTGGTGACCGAGGTGGTGTCGCACAACAGCCTTCTCGACCGGGCGCTGTCACTCGCCGCACAGATCGCCGAGGTTCCCGGTCCGGTCATGTTGGGGCTCAAGGAGATCTATACGGCAGGCTCCGCCGCAGTAATCGATCCCGGGCTTGCCGCGGAGGAGAAGATCGCCTTCGCGCAGCACCGGAATTTCGAGGGCCTCGGCGACCAGTTCCACGCCGTCTCCGAGCGCAACAAACAGCAGATCGAACAGCCGGAATAGCGCTGCGGACGCCGAGGTTGTGGACCACATGACCTCACTGACTGGTAAGACAGCACTGGTAACCGGTGCCTCTCGCGGCATCGGCCGTGCCATCGCCCAGAGACTTGCGCAGGACGGCGCCACAGTAGCCATCCACTATGGGAGTAACGAAGCCGCGGCGGCCGATACCGTCGCCGCGATTGAAGCCGCCGGCGGCCAGGCATTCCCCGTGCGTGCCGAACTCGGGATCGATGGCGACGTGGACACCTTGTTCGCGGCGCTGGAGAACGGTCTCGGCGGGCGTCCGCTCGACATCCTGGTGAACAACGCGGCCATCGTCACCTATGAGGGCACGATCGACGGAGCCACGCCCGAACAGTTCGATCGGGAATTCGCCATCAATGTACGAGCGCCACTTTTCATCACCCAGCGAGCATTGCCGCTGCTGCGTGACGGCGGCCGCATCATCAACATCACCTCTGGCGTCACCTGGTTCGCGACGCCACAGATCGTCTATTCAATGACAAAGGGCGCTCTCAATGTGCTCGGCCGTTCGTTGGCCAATACGGTTGGGACCCGCGGTATTACGGTCAACAACGTCTCCCCTGGCATCACAGACACCGAGATGAACTCGTGGCTGCACGAGTCGGACGAAGCGGTTTCCGGCGTCGCAGGTATCACCGCACTGAACCGTGTCGGAGCATCGGCCGACATCGCCGACGTCGTCGCGTTCTTCGCTTCCGACGACAGCCGGTGGGTCACCGGTCAGACCGTCGAGGTCAACGGGGGCCTGTGGCTCGGTGAGCGCACCGCGTTGATTCCGAACGCAGCCAACGGATAGATGGTCGTCATGACCTGAATCGCCGCAGATTGAACTCCACGGTGCGTCTGCCGCCGAATTCCGGGCGCGGAGTCGTCGTCATGTCGACCTGCTTGCGAGCCTGCTCCAGCACCGGCGTGTCCGGGTCGAGCACCGAGAGATAGACCTCGTGTGCGGCCAGCGAGGCGACGGCCCGGTCGAAGCAGTCGTCGTCGATGACTTCGGCATGGGTGACTTCCGGCCCGTTCTCGAACAGCCAGCGCGGCGGATCAGGCAGCGAGTCATAAGCCGCTGCAACGGCATTGGAGAACTCGATGTGGTCGCGCTGGTTCGGCTCCCCCGGCGCCCATTCCGGGCCACTGTAGATCGTCAGCACGACGTCGGGCGCCAGCGCGGTGATCGTCTCGGCAATCTTGGCGCGCAGCTCGGGTGTGTTGTGAATCTGACTGTCCGGGAAGTCCCAGAACTGCAACTCCTCGACACCAACGATGGCAGCCGATCGGCGTTGTTCGGTTTCCCTCAGCGGGCCGGCTTGCTCGGGCGGCATACCAGCGATGCCCACCTCACCGCGACAGGCGAGCGCGTAGTGCACGACCTTTCCCTGTGACGTCCATTTGGCGACAGCCGCCGCGCAGCCGTACTCCGGGTCGTCGGGATGTGGCACCAGAAGCAGCGCGGTGTGCCAGTCAGTCGGAAACCGCTCGAGCATCGCCCAATGCCACCACACCGTGGACGACAATGGCGCTGGTCTGTGCGACCCAGTCCTCGCCGAGCGGTTCGTCGGGCTGCAACAGGACGCGCAACATCGTGGCGCCGCCGATCACTTCGACCAGCCGGTCGGGATCGACATCGGCGTGCACCTCGCCGCGACGGACCGCGTCGGCCAGCCGTGTCCGCACGGCGTCGAACACGTCGGTGAATCGGCTCATCACCCTCGCGTTCAAATCGGCATCGCCTGCCATGTCGGCGATCAGCCCCGGCAACGCGGCGCGCACCAGGGGGCTGGTGAACACATCGCGGGCCGCGGCGATCATCGCGTGGACATCGGCTGCGATGTCGCCCGGTGGCGTCTCGATTGCAGTCGGCGCCGCAGGGAAAGCCGCCTCGTGCACAAGTTCGGCCTTGCTCGACCACCGCCGGTACAGCGCGGTCTTGGTGGTTCCCGCGCGCTCGGCCACCGCCGCCATGGTCAGGCTCGAATAGCCGATTTCCACAAGCAGATCCGCCGCGGCGCGCAATATGGCAGCGTCGATTCGCGGATCCCGGGGCCGCCCAGGGGTCTTGTCAACGACGGACACGTCTGCTTTCATAACGCTACCCACCGTATCGTAATTATCGGCCGAAGGAAGAATTTGTGGCTACTGAACCGGCTGTCGAAGATGTCAGCCGCCTCGAGCACTCCAGTCGCGACCTGAGCACGCTGCCCGACGTGATGTCGGGCTGGTTGTCCACCGTGATGCCAGCCGGCGTAAAGCCCGAGATCACTGTGGAAAGCGGTGTCGATTCCAACGGCATGTCGTCGGAGACGATCATCTTGACCGGCCGCTGGAACGACGACGGCCAACCGCGGGAAGAGAAGTGGGTGGCGCGGGTGGCCCCCACCGCACAGGACGTGCCGGTGTTTTCGTCATACCGAATGGACCACCAGTTCGACGTGATCCGCCTGGTTGGCGAAATGACCGATGTTCCGGTTCCGCGCGTGCGCTGGCTGGAGCCGACGGGCTCGGTGCTGGGGACGCCGTTTTTCCTGATGGATTACGTCGAGGGCCAAGTGCCGCCTGACGTCATGCCGTACACCTTCGGCAACAACTGGTTCGCCGACTCTCCCGCCGAGCGGCAGCGCGAACTGCAGGACAGCACGGTCGAGGTGATCGCCAAACTGCATTCGATCCCGGACGCCGAGACGACGTTTGGGTTCCTTGCCGACGGATCGGAACCAAATGCGTTGCGGCGCAATCTCAACTGGTTGCAGTCGTGGTATCAGTTCGCGGTACCCGATATCGGCCGTTCGGAACTGCTGGAGCGGGCGCTGGACTGGCTCGAGTCGAACTGGCCCGCCGACGTCGCCGCAACGGATCCGGTGCTGGTGTGGGGCGACTCGCGAGTAGGCAACGTGCTGTACTCCGACTACCGGCCGGTGGCCGTGCTGGACTGGGAGATGGCGGTGCTCGGTCCGCGTGAGATGGATGTGGCCTGGATCATCTTCGCCCACATGGTCTTTCAGGAACTCGCTGGAATGGCCGGGCTGCCGGGGCTACCCGACTTCATGCGCGAAGAGGATGTCAAGGCGACCTATTCACAGCTCACCGGCGTTGAACTCGGCGACCTGCACTGGTTCTACGTCTACTCCGGCGTGATCTGGGCGTGTGTGTTCATGCGGACCAGTGCGCGGCGCGTGCGGTTCGGCGAGATCGAGAAACCAGACGATGTGGAGTCGCTGTTCTACCACGGCTCGGTGCTCAAGCGACTGATCGGAGAGGCGTAATGCTCGGCCCCATGGACGAATACCCGGTACATCAGATTCCGCAGCCCATTGCATGGCCGGGTTCGAGCGACCGCAATTTCTACGACCGCTCCTACTTCAACGCACACGACCGCTCCGGCGACATCTTCGTGATCTCGGGTATCGGCTACTACCCGAATCTCGGTGTCAAAGACGCATTCCTGTTGGTGAGGCGGGGTGACGTGCAGACGGCGGTGCACCTCAGCGGTGCCATCGATCAGGACCGGCTGAACCAGCACGTCGGCAATTACCGCGTCGAGGTGATCGAGCCGTTGCACAAGCTGCGCATCGTGCTCGACGAAACCGAGGGCATCGCAGCGGATCTGACGTGGGACGGGCTGTTCGACGTCGTGCAGGAGCAACCGCACATCATGCGGCGCGGCAACCGCGTGACTCTCGACGCGCAGCGGTTCGCTCAGGTGGGCGCCTGGAGTGGACACCTGGTGGTCGACGGCGAAGAGATCGCTGTCGATCCGTCCTGCTGGATCGGCTCGCGCGATCGGTCTTGGGGTATCCGGCCGATCGGCGAAGCCGAGCCCGCGGGACGCCCCGATGATCCGCCGTTCGAAGGCATGTGGTGGCTGTACGTGCCGATGGCGTTCGACGACTTCGGCATCGTGGTGATCATCCAGGAGGACCCGCAGGGCTTCCGGTCACTCAACGACTGCACCCGCATCTGGAAGGACGGCCGCGTCGAACAGTTGGGTTGGCCGCGGGTCAAGATCCACTACCGCTCCGGTACACGGATCCCGACCGGTGCGACCATCGAGGCGACCGCATTCGACGGCAGCCCAGTGCATTTCGACGTCGAGTCGAAACTGCCGGTGCCCATTCACGTCGGCGGCGGGTACGGCGGAGACTCCGACTGGCTGCACGGAATGTGGAAGGGCGACAACTTCACTGAACGCCTCACCTACGACATGACCGATCCTGCGATCGTCGGGCGCGCCGGCTTCGGCGTCATCGACCACGTCGGCCGGGCGGTATGCCGCGAAGCCGACGGCGTCGAACGCGAGGGTTGGGGCCTGTTCGAACACGGCGCGCTCGGCCGGCACGATCCGTCGGGCTTCGCCGACTGGTTGACCGTCGCGCCTTAACCAAATGCCGGGTCCCGGAAACCTTCCGGTGGGACCATTCGCTGGTGGACCAAGATGACCCCGAGCGGCGGATCGACGAGCTGGAAAGCCAGTTGGCCGACCGGAATCACGTCGCGCAGCCGGAACGAGCAGCCGATGGTTTGGGACTAACCCCAGACGATGTCCATAACCAGGCATTCTCGAGTGCGAAGGGCGGACGTCGCGGCTACCACGAAGACGAGGTTGACGCGTTTCTGGACCGCGTCGAGGCAACGCTACGAGATCCGACAAGTGACCGCCTCACTGCGGCGGACATCGGCAACGCGGCGTTCTCCAGGGCGCCGATCGGAAGGCGCGGATATGACGAAGAGGAAGTTGATGCGTTTCTTCATCGCGTGGCGGTTGAGGTGGCGCGCCGCTCCGGGCAACCGCTAGCGGCCGATCCCGGACCCCGTCACCTTCGACAAGCGGACGAGTCAACCGCGGAGAAGATCGTCAACCACGTTGCCGCGTTCGGAGTGGAACTTTTCGGCCATCACTCCGCCGTGACGTGGCGAGCGCCGCTGGTACTCGCGTTGGTGTTCCTTCTGCTCGGCTTCGCCACCCATCCCGCTTACTTTGTCGTCGCCGGTTTTCTGTTGCTTTGGGCGACCGTTGCGTGGCGGACCGATCGGTGACGGCAGGTGATTCGGCGCGCGTATCCACGCGCAGCGACGGTTAGCGCGCCGAAGTCGCAAAGAGCGCGCCGGCAGCCAGTGATTCGACCAAGAAGTAGAACCAGTTCGGATAGAACGCGGTGCGGTCGCCGAGGATCGCAGCGGCCACGCGGCCAACGGCCATCCCCACCAAGGCGGCCGCAACGGTGATCAAGATGCCCCGTCGCAGGTCGCCGTCCGCGGCCGCCGCGTATGCGAGCACAGCCGCGATAGCCAGCCCGAAGCCGCCGTAGACCGCGCGCACCTCCGACCGTGATGCGTCTCCCCCGAGCGTCGTGCCGAATGGGCGCACCAGCGCGGCGGGCGCGGCAAGCGCGTACACGCCCATACCGACGAAGAACACGGCGATGACGCCGATGACTGCAGTGCCGACTGGGCTGGCCACGATAACCTCCTGTCGAGTTGACGTGAGGAGGCCAGCATGACGGCAAAGGCCGGCGCGGCGCTTCCACAAACCTGCTATCCGTCGATCTGGCTGTGGCCGGGCCAGGCGCTCTATGCAGGTCCCAGCCTGAACCTCGCACCGCATTCGGGCTCGGTGTGGTGCCTCGCGGTCGGCATCGACGGTCCGCTGACCGTCGCGACGGAAGACGGAGTCAAACGCACGGCGCTCAGCGTCCTGATTCCGCCGAGGATGGTCCACCAGCTGACCTGCCACGGCGCCGGGCTGGTCTCCTGCTATCTGGAGCCGACATCGGAGCGCGCCAACGCGAGCAGACCCAAGTTCAACGACTGGCAAGGCGAAGTCGGCCTACGACACGTCGACGAAGAACGCCTGCAGTTCAGCCCGACCGACGACGAAACCGCTTCGCACTGGCTCGATTTGGCGGCGCCCGCCGCGCCGCGGCACATCGATCCCCGCATCGTCGCCGCGGCGCGCACAATACGTGACGACCCCGCGGGATCGGTTGCGTCGCGCGAACTCGCCGCTGCCGCAGGACTTTCCGAATCACGGTTCCTGCACCTGTTTCGCGACGAACTCGGCACCAGTTTGCGCCGCTATCGGCTGTGGGTGCGGTTGACGCACGCGGGAGCGGCCATCGCGGCGGGTGACAACCTCACCACGGCGGCGATGAAGTCGGGTTTCGCCAGCCCGTCGCACCTGGCCGACAGGTTCAAGACGACATTCGGGTTGTCCGCGTCCCAGTTGCTCGGGACGGGACTGACCCTGCGGACGCCGTAGCCGCACGCCCGAACACCATCGATTCCTCGATGGACTCGAATGGCCGGCGAAGCACGTCGAGCAGGAAGTTCTGCGACATCTGCCACGGCCTGCGATTGCCCGTCTTCGGCAGCATGTGCAGTCCCCGCTTCACGTAACCCGATTCCAGTTTGAACGCAGGCTCCTCGGACATGCCAACGGTGCCGACATGCGGATAGGCATGGGTGTAGCCATGAGAATCCATGTACGCCAACAATTTTGCGAACGACTTCGCGGTCAGATCGGCGCCCAGGGTCCACGAAGCGTTGGTGTAGCCGACACACCACGCGGCGTTCGGAACGTCCTCGAGCATGTGGCGGCGATACAGAAACCGATCATGCGGGTCGACCTGCCTGCCGTCCACTCTGATCCGCGCGCCGCCAAGCGACTGCAACTGCAGTCCCGTCGCGGTGACAATCACGTCGGCGTCCAAATGGCGGCCCGAGCGCAAAACGATGCCCGTGGCATCCATGTGGTCGACGTGGTCGGTCACCATCTCGACCCGGCCCTTGGCGATCTCCTTGTACAGATCGGCGCCGATGATGAAGCACAACCGCTGATCCCACGGGTTGTACGGCGGATTGAAATGCGTGTCGATGTCGTAGTCCGCCGGCAGCGTGCTCTCGGCGGTGCGGCGGAGAAAACGCCTGCTGAACTCGGGCGCCCGGCGGGCGACGACCCACATGACCACCCCGACGATCGCGTTGCGCCAGCGGACGATCCAGTGAGCGAGCTTCAGCGGCAAGAACTTCCGGAGTGCCACTGCCGTCGGCTCGACCTTGACTGAGGAGATCATGTACGACGGCGTGCGCTGCAACATCGTCACGTGGGCGGCCCTGTCCGTCAGCGACGGGATGAGACTGACCGCGGTCGCCCCGCTGCCGATGACAACGACTCGTTTGCCTGCGAAGTCCAGCGATTCGGGCCAGTGCTGGGGATGCACGACCTGGCCATTGAAGGACTCCATTCCGGGAAACGTTGGCGCATAGGGCTCGTCGTAGTTGTAGTAGCCGGTGCCGAAGAACACGAACCGGCTACGGTACGTCGCGGGGTGGCCATCCTGGTCAACCTGCAGTGTCCACGTGTCGGTCGTCGAGTCCCAGTCAGCGCAACGGACGTAGGTGCGGTAACGAATACGCTTGTCGATGCCGTGCTTGCGCGCGGTCTGATCGAGGTATTCCCAGATATGCTCCCCGTCGACGATCATCTCCGGCCGGGTCCACGGCTCCCACGGAAAGCACAGCGTGTAGATGTCGCTGTCCGATCGAATTCCCGGATACCGGAACAGGTCCCAGGTACCGCCCAACCGCTCCCGCCGCTCCAAGATCGTCAACGACAGGTGCGGATTGCGTTCGCGGATCCGGTACGCGGCGCCGATGCCGGATATGCCGGCACCGATGATCAGGACATCCGAATATTCGGGTTCGCTCACCTTGGCACCTCCTAGGCGGGTTTCGCCTCCCGAGCCTCCGCGCGGCCGAACACCATCGACTCCTCAATGCGGTCGAGACGATGGTCGATGGCATCGAGTACGTAGTTGTGCCGCACGTTCCACGGTCGGCGCGTGCCGGACTTCGGCAGCGCGTGCAATGCGCGCTGCACATAACCCGCGTTGATGTTCCACGCCGGCTTCTCCGGCATCGGCTTGTCGCCAAGGTGCGGGTAGGCGTGGGTGTACCCGTGACCGTCCATGTAGGCCAACAGTTTTGCGACCGAACGCGCGGTGAGGTCGGCGCGCAGTGTCCACGATGCGTTGATGTAGCCGACGCACCACGCCATGTTCGGGATGTCTTCGAGCATGTGCTCCTTGTAGACGAACCGGTCCTGTGGCTTGACCTCGGCGCCGTCGATGCTGATCGCCACCCCGCCCAGCGCCTGCAACTGCAGGCCGGTCGCGGTGACGATGACGTCAGCGTCGACGTGTCGGCCGGACTTCAGGACGATCCCACTGCTGTCGATGTGATCGACCGTGTCGGTGACGACTTCGGCGCGGCCTTCGCCGACAGCGGTGTAGAGGTCGTTGTCGAGGATCAGGCACAGCCGCTGGTCCCACGGGTCGTATCGCGGCTTGAAGTGCACGTCCACCGGATAGTCTTCCGGCAGATTCCTTTTCGCCATCGCCCGGATCAGCCATCGACTGAACCTCGGCGCCTTCCGTGCGACCACGTATGTCAGCACGGTGAACAGCGTGTTGTACAACCGGACGGCGTGGTTGGCGGCGCGCAGCGGCAACACTTTTCGGATCGCCTGCACCACCGGATGGATGCGCGGCATCGACAACATGTACGTCGGTGAGCGCTGCAACATGGTCACGTGGCCGGCCTTCTCGGAAAGCGACGGGATCATGCTCACAGCGGTTGCACCGCTGCCGATCACCACCACCCGTTTGCCCGTGTAGTCGAAGCCTTCTGGCCAGAACTGGGGGTGTAAGACTTCGCCGGTAAACGTCTCGATGCCGGGGAACTCCGGGCGGTAGGGCTCGTCGTAGTTGTAATAGCCGGTGCCGAAGAAGACGAACCGGCCGCGGTAAGCCTTGGGACTGCCGTTCTGCTCGGTCTGCAGCGTCCACGTATCGGTGCTCGAGTCCCAATCGGCGGAAAGCACCTTCGTGTCGAACCGGATGTGCTCGACGATGCCGTGTTTACGGGCGGTCTCGGTCAGATACGCGCGGATGTCGTCGCCGTCGGCCACGTTCTCGGGCCGACGCCACGGCTCGTAGGGATAGCTGAGCGTGAAGATGTCGCTGTCGGAGCGGATACCGGGATAGCGAAACAAGTCCCAGGTGCCGCCGATTCGCTCGCGCCGTTCAAGCACCGTGTACGACAGCCCGGGATTCTTCTCATGGATCCGGTATGCGGCGCCGATTCCCGAAATTCCTGCGCCGATGATCAGCACGTCGGAGTATTCGACGTCTATCGCGGTCATACCCAACCCCCTTTGGTCCGGCTGGGTACCACGATAGGGGCTCAGCGGTTGAGTGCGTCGACGATCGCGGCGAGCGACTCCACCGCGATCGGTCCTGGCTGGTAGATGCAGATTCGGTCGGACACTCCTGCCACCCGGTCGCGGATGTGCGCGGCGATGTCGGCGGGGCTGCCGCATGCCGCGATGGTGTGCAGCACCTCGTCGTCGATCAGCGCGCCCATGTCCTCCCACCGGCCCTGTTTGGACAGCTTGTTGAGCTCGGGCTGCAGCTCACCCCAGCCGTGCACGTCCAGGACGGGCCGGTAGGCGGGCGTCGACCCGTAGAACGCAAGCAGCCTGCGGGTGGCGGCGTGGTCTTCGTCTTTGTCGCCTGCAGACACGATGATCTCCGGCACCACCGCGAAGTCGCCCTCGGCGCGGCCGGCAGCGGTAAGTCCCTCCCGCACGGCCGGCATCGTCGCTTCCTGCAGAAACCGCTTGGAGCCGAACGGCATGACAAGCAAACCGTCGGCGACCTTGGCGGTGGCCCGTGTCAGCCGCGGCCCGAGCGCTCCGACGTAGATCGGCGGCGGGCCGTACGGGTTGGCGCCGGGGCTGAAGGTCGGCGTCATCAGCGTGTGGCGGTAGTACTCCCCGCGGAAGTCGAGCCGTTGGCCGGAGTTCCACGCCGCGAAGATGGCCCGCAATGCGCGCACCAATTCCGTCATCCTGGCAACCGGCCGGTCGAACTCGGCGCCGAACCGCTTCTCGATCTGCGCCCGCACCTGCGTGCCGAGGCCGAGCGTGAACCGACCCTTGGTCAGCAACTGCAAGTCATTGGCTTGGTGGGCGAGATGAATCGGGTTGCGGGGAAACGCAATCGCGACGTTGGTCATCAGATCGAGGCCTTCGACAGCCGCGGCTAGGGCCAGCGGTGTGAACACGTCGTGCGGCCCCTCGAAGGTGAACACCCCGCTGGCACCGGCTTCGTGCAGCACGTGGGCGCGTTCCTTGGCATCCGTCGGCCCGAACAGCGCTGTCATCACCCTCACGACGTGAGAGCCTAGTGGCGTGAGCATTGCAGCCGGCGATGAGCGCTCGCGCGAAGAGCAGACAGCCAATGTCGACGTCGTCGTCGTTGGTGCCGGGTTCGCGGGGCTGACGGCCGCACGTGACCTGGTGCGGTTGGGTCACGACGTCGTGGTACTCGAAGGCCGTGACCGCGTCGGGGGACGTTCGTCAACAAAGACGATCGCGGACACACCGGTCGATCTCGGCGGAACATTCGTCGGGCCGACCCAGGATGCCGTCGTTGCCCTGGCCAAGGAACTCGGCTGTGAGACGGTGCGGACGTACAGCCGAGGCAAGAACCTGATCCGGTGGCACGGCAAGGTGCGGTCGTATCGCAGCACGATTCCGAAGTTGTCGATCATCGAACTGCTCGACGTGTCCCGGATTCAGTGGCGATTCGAACGCGTCTGCAGGCGGGTTCCGGTGGACAAACCATGGACGTCGCCGATCGCCGAGATCCTCGACTCCAAGACCCTTGATGAGTGGCTGCGCTATGTGCATGCGAGCGCATCGACGCGGAATCTGATGGCGATCATGTCCCGCGTGACATGGGGGTGCGAACCCGAGGAAGTCTCCATGTTGCACGCCACCCGCTACATCAAGGCTGCGGGTGGACTCGGCCGAATGCTCGATGTCGAAAATGGCGCCCAGCAAGACCGCTTTCCCGGTGGCACACAACAGATTGCGCTGCGGATCGCCGACGAGCTCGGCGGTCGCGTCGTGCTGAGCGCGGTGGTGCGCAGCATCGAACGGCGTTCCGACGGAACACTTGTCGTCAGCTCTGACCGTGGCGACGTCAGGGCCAAGGCCGTCATCGTGGCGATACCTCCACAGCACCGGGCAGGCATCGCGTTCGACCCACCGCTGCCGCCCGAGTACGAAAAGCTCACGGAGCACTGGCCGCAAGGCAACTTGAGTAAGGCGTATGTGGCCTATGAGACCCCGTTCTGGCGCACCAACGGTTGCTCCGGTGAAGCGCTCTCTGACGAAGGGCCGGTGTTCATCACCTTCGACGTCAGCCCCGGCGACGCGGGGCCCGGCATCTTGCTCGGCTTCACCGACGCGCGCACATTCGACCCCCTTCCTGCCGAGCAACGGCGCGCCCAGGCGCTCGACGGGTTCGCGGCGCTGTTCGGTGACAAGGCCCGCCAGCCGATCGACTATCTCGACCATTGCTGGGGCGCAGAGGAATTCGCGCCAGGCGGCCCGACGGCCGCTGTTCCACCAGGGTCATGGACGACGTATGGGCCGTGGCTGCGCAAGCCGATCGACGGCATCTACTGGGCGGGGACGGAGACCGCCGACGAATGGACGGGATTTCTCGACGGCGCGGTGCGCTCGGGTAAGCGGGCAGCCGACGAAGTGCACCGGGCGCTGACCGGTTAGGCGCTGCGCTGCCGGCTCGCCGACTCGATCAGCATCCGCAGATGCTTGTTGACGTCGTCGGGACGCTCGACGATGGCACAATGCCCGCCTGGTAGCTCGACGAACGACGCCAGGTTCGGCGCCATCCTGGCGATGTGCCGCGACGAAACCATCGGCAGCAGACGGTCTTTCGTGCTTCCGATGACCAGCGTCGGCGCGGTCAGGTTTTTCAGCCCGATGTGCTCGGGACCGAGGTTGTCGACCAGCGCGCGGGCCCAACCGCCACGGCCCGCCGGCGGCGTCGAGGTGAACAACTCGTAGATGAAGTCGACGATGGCGGGATCGGCGTCGCGTCCGACCGCGATCGTCGAGACAAACCGCCGACTCGGGCGATCCACTGCGCGCAAAAGCGGTGCCGCACCGAAGGTTCTGAGCAGCGTGCCCGCCGCACGAACCCTGGCATCGGCCAGCGGTGGTGGCACCGGAAGAAATTTCACGTTGCGCAGCAGATCACCGGTCGTGGTGTTGATCAGCGCGACGGCGTCGACGCGTTGCGGGACCCGGTCCGGGAACCGGTCGGCCCACGACGTGATTGCGATGCCGCCCATCGAGTGGCCCGCGATGACTGCGCGCTCACCGGGCGCCAGCGTCGCGTCCAGCACAGAGTCGAGATCCTCGGCGAGGATGTCGAGGCTGTAGCGGTGGCGGTGGGGCGGTACCGCGCTCTTGCCGTGGCCGCGGTGGTCGAATGCGATGACGCGGTAATCGTTGGACAAATCCGCGATCTGGTAGGCCCACACCCGAAGAGCGCAGGTGATGCCGTGGGCGAGCACGATCGGGTAGCCGTCTTCTGGTCCGAAGACCTCGGCGTGCAGGCGGATGCCGTCTTTGGAGCGAACGGGAACGACGCGGCCCTTGGGTAATGCCTCAGCCGCGGCGAATTTTCTGGCCGGCGAACCGGCCTCCTGGCCACGTCCCATACGTGCTCCCATCGAGTTCGGCAACGCTGCCGTCAAAACCAGCCTACCGGTCGGTTGGGCGCTGTCGCCGCAGGAGTTAAATGGTGCGATGCGCGCGATTCAAATTGCCCAGCTCGATGGCCCGCAAGCTGCGAAGATCGTCGAGATCGACGAGCCGACTGCCGGTGACGGCGAGGTCCTCATCGACGTATACGCCGCGGGTGTGGCGTTCCCCGACGCCCTGCAATCACGCGGGCTTTACCAGTACAAGCCAGAGATGCCCTACACACCGGGCGCGGAGATCGCGGGCGTGGTGCGCAGCGCACCTGATGGCGCGCACGTGGCGGCGGGTGATCGCGTTGCGGCACTGACCATGCTGTGCGGCGCGATGGCGGAAGTCGTTGCGCTGCAACCCGATCGAGTGTTCAAGCTGCCGGACACGGTGTCGTTCGAGGCAGGCGCGGGCCTACTGTTCAACGACCTGACCATGCATCACGCGCTGCGCACACGCGGTCGGCTCGCCGAGGGCGAGACGGTTCTGGTGCACGGCGCGGCCGGTGGCATCGGGACATCGACGCTGCGGCTGGCTCCGGCGTGGGGCGCTTCGCGCACGATCGCGGTGGTCAGCACCGAGGACAAGATCGCGATCGCGAAAGCGGCGGGCGCGTCGGACGTGGTGCTGGCCGACGGGTTCAAAGACGCCGTCAAGGAACTGACCGGCGGGCGCGGCGTCGACATCGTCGTCGACCCAGTTGGCGGCGACCGGTTCACCGACTCGCTGCGGTCGCTGGCACCCGGCGGACGACTACTGGTCATCGGCTTCACCGGCGGCGACATCCCGACCGTGAAGGTCAACCGGCTGCTGCTGAACAACGTCGATGCCGTCGGCGTCGGCTGGGGCGCCTGGAGCCTGACTCACCCCGGTTATCTGGGCGAGCAGTGGGCCGAGCTGGAGCCACTGCTGGCATCGGGCAGGGTGTCGGCGCCCGAGCCGATCGTCTACCCGCTCGAGCAGGCCGCCGACGCGATCGCCTCGCTGGAGGACCGGACCGCGAAGGGCAAGGTCGTCGTCAAGTTGCGATGAGCGCTAGCGCGAAGAGCCGACGGCCCGATGAGCGCTAGCGCGAAGAGCCGATAACCCCGATGAGCGTGGGCGCGAGCCTCTCCCCCACCTTTGTGAGCAGCTCGGCCGCATGTCTCATCGACCGCACAGGGTCGGGCTCCAAGTCGCTGAGCGTGTACACCCCTGCGAACCCCGCGGCGTTGACTTCGGCCGGAGTCAGCGCCGATACGCCCGCGACAGCGAACGTGGGTACGCCGTGCGTGCCGGCGCGACGACACACACCGATTGCAGCCTTGCCGCGCAACGACTGTCGATCCAGTGAGCCCTCACCGGTGACGACCGCGCATGCACCCGTCAGATACCTGTCCAACTCGATGCGGTCGATGATGACGTCGATGCCGGGCCGCATCTGTGCGCCGAGTACGGCCATCGCCGCGAAGCCCACGCCGCCTGCGGCGCCTGCGCCTGCGGCGTTTCGGTAATCCACTTTCGTTTCGCGCTCGAGGATGTCGGCCCAGCGACGAAGGGCGCGGTCGAGCTCGAGGACCTGATCCGGTCCGGCCCCCTTCTGTGGCGCATAAACGCTGGCCGCGCCAAGCGGACCATACAGCGGGTTGTCGACATCAGACGCGAGAGTGAATGAGGCACAGGAGATGTCGGGGTGTAACGCGGTGAGATCCAGGTGCGCTGCCTCCCCGAGGGGCGTGCCCGCGGGAAGACGTACCCCGTCTCGATCGCGAACTGCCGCGCCGAGGGCGCTGAGGAACCCCGCGCCGCCATCAGTGCTCGCACTTCCGCCGACGCCGATGATGATGTCGCGGCAGCCGTGATCAAGGGCCTGCACAACGACTTCACCGAGGCCACGGCTGGTAGCGGTCATCGGGGCGGGCCTGCCACCCGGAAGCCGTTGTAAGCCACAGATTTCCGCCATTTCAATGACGGCAGTCCTACCGCTTCGCGCGTACGCGGTGTGGACGACCTGACCCGTCGGCCCCTTGGCATAGATCGGTATCCGCTCGAAGCCCGCCGCCAACACGGTGCCGAGCGTGCCGTCTCCGCCGTCCGCGACCGGGCAGTGCACCGTCGCCACCGTAGGGTCTGCCCGTTTGAGACCCACAGATATCGCAGCGGCAGCCTCCGCGGCCGTCAGTGAGCCCTTGAACTTGTCGGGCGCGATCACCACATGGCCACGCATCAGACCACCATCCATCTGCATTATTCCGTATTACGGAATTATAATTCCGATGTTTAACGCTGACATACCGGCCATGGTCCCGTCAACAGCATCGCAGAACGAGCTCGCGTTACCGCGGGTTCGCCCTTGACAAGGAGTCCGGACGACCGGTTCACTATTTTGTATAGCGAGATATTCATTCCGCAATGCGGAATAGCTGGACATCAACGTATGCGACGTCCCGAGAAAGGAACATCGAGATGACGGCCTATACGGTCAACTGCTCGATCCTGCTGACCGATCTACCCCTGCTGGATCGGCCGCAGGCGGCCCGGAACGCCGGGTTCGAGGCAGTCGAGTTCTGGTGGCCCTTCGACACCCCGACACCACCGGACGCCGATGTCACTGCCTTCGTCCGGGCCATCCAGGATGCGGGTGTCCAGTTGACGGGTCTCAACTTCGCCGCAGGCGACATGCCCGCCGGCGATCGCGGTATCTTGTCGAATCCGACTCTGACGCAAGCGTTTCGCGACAACGTCGAGATTGCCGTCGGAATCGCCGAAACGCTCGGCACCCGTGCGTTCAACGCGCTGTACGGCAACCGCATCGATGACAACTCGGCCGCGAACCAGGATGACGTCGCCGCCGAGAACCTTGGCTATGCCGCACGGGCCGCGGACCGGATCGGGGCCACGGTCCTCATCGAACCGGTAAGCGGGGCACCCCGGTATCCGCTGCTGACAGCGGCCGACGCGATCCGTGTGATCGACCGGGTGCACGACCAGCACGGCGCGACCAACCTGCGATTGCTCGCCGACTTCTACCACCTGCACGTCAACGGCGACGACATCGCAACCGCCATAACCGATTACGGCCCCCGAGTCGGCCACGTCCAGATCGCCGACGCCCCGGGGCGGGGCGAACCAGGGACCGGGGAAATCCCGCTGCGTACCTATCTCGAGCAGTTGGCCGCGCAGGGCTACCAGGGCTACGTCGGTTTGGAGTACAAGGCGACCAAACCCGACACCTTCGAATGGCTGCCGCGGGCAGAACGCGGCGCGTTGCAAGCACAAGCAGAAACGAGGATTTAATGAGCACAATCGCTTTCATCGGACTGGGCATCATGGGCAGCCCGATGGCGACCCACTTGGTCAAGGCCGGTCATACCGTCGTCGGGGTGGACACGTCGCCCGAGCGCACCGGCGCGTTGGTGGAAGCCGGAGGCGCGGCGGCCGACTCCATCGAACAGGCCGTCAAGGACGCCGACGTGGTGGCCATCATGGTGCCCGACTCCCCACAGGTGCAGGCTGTGCTGCTGGGAGACGACGGGGTGTTCGCTCACGCACAGCCCGGCACGCTGGTGATCGACTTCTCGTCCATCCGGCCCGATGTCACCGCAGAGTTCGCCAAGATCGGCGCCGAGCGCGGGCTGCGCATCCTTGACGCGCCGGTGTCCGGGGGTGAACCCGGCGCCGTGAACGCCACGCTGTCGATCATGGTCGGCGGATCGGAGGACGACTTCGCCGCAGCCAAACCGATTTTCGACACAGTCGGCAAGACCATCGTGCACGTCGGCGCCAACGGCGCCGGCCAAACCGTCAAGGCAGCCAACCAGTTGATCGTCGCGGGCAACATCGAACTGCTCGCCGAGGCCATCACGTTCTTGAAGGCATACGCCGTGGACATCGAGGCCGCCGTCAAGGTGCTCGGCGGCGGGCTGGCCGGTTCGGCCGTGCTCGATCAGAAGGCCTCCAAGATGCTGACCCGAAACTTCGATCCGGGGTTCCGGATCGCGCTGCACCACAAGGACATGGGCATCCTCACCGCCGCGGCACGCGAAGCGGGTGTGGTCACGCCGCTCGGTTCACTGGTCGCCCAACTGATGGCCTCGGCGTTGGCCAACGGCGATGGCGGACTGGACCATTCGGCGCTGTTGTTGGGTGTCGAGCGACTGTCAGGCAAGGAAACGGCTCAATGACACGCATGCGAACGGTCGACGCAGCCGTCAAGATCCTCGAAATCGAGGGGGCGACTCATGCGTTCGGCCTGCCCGGAGCGGCGATCAACCCGTTCTACTCGGCCATGCGCGCACACGGCGGCATCAAGCATGTGCTGGCCCGCCACGTGGAGGCGGCCAGCCACATGGCCGAGGGCTTCACCCGCGCTGCGGCGGGCAACATCGGCGTGTGCATCGGGACCTCCGGTCCCGCGGGCACCGACATGATCACCGGGTTGTACTCGGCCTCAGCGGATTCCATTCCGATCCTCGCGATCACCGGCCAGGCTCCTGTCGACAGGCTGCACAAGGAGGACTTCCAGGCCGTCGACATCGCCTCGATCGCTGCGCCCGTCACCAAGATGGCGATGACCGTGCTCGAACCCGGCCAAGTGCCAGGCGCTTTCGCGCAGGCGTTCCACTTGATGCGGTCGGGACGACCGGGCCCCGTGCTCATCGACCTGCCCATCGACGTCCAGCTCGCCGAGATCGACTTCGACCCGGAGGCCTATCAGCCGCTACCGGTCTACAAGCCCGCGGCGTCGCGGGCTCAGGCCGTCAAGGCGATCGACATGCTGGTTTCCGCCGATCGGCCCTTGATCGTCGCCGGCGGCGGCATCATCAACGCCGACGCCTCCGATCTGCTGGTCGAACTCGCCGAGATCCTCAATGTCCCTGTGGTGCCGACCCTCATGGGGTGGGGCAGCATTCCGGACGATCACGTGCTCGCAGCAGGCATGGTCGGCCTGCAGACGTCGCATCGCTACGGCAACGCGACCATGCTCGCCTCCGACTTCGTTCTCGGAATCGGCAACCGGTGGGCCAACCGCCACACCGGCGGACTGGACACCTATCGACAGGGCCGGCGGTTCGTTCACGTCGACATCGAGCCGACACAGATCGGCCGTGTCTTCGCACCGGATTTCGGGATCGTCTCGGATGCGAAGGCCGCGCTCGAGCAGTTCGTCGCCGTCGCCAAGGAGCGACGCGCGGCTGGCACCCTGCCGGATTGGACCACCTGGGTCGAGGACTGCAGGCAGCGCAAGCAGACCATGCACCGCAAGACTCACTTCGACGACGTGCCGATCAAGCCGCAGCGGGTCTACGAGGAGATGAACCGGGCATTCGGCCGCGATGTCCGGTACGTCACCGCGATCGGGCTGTCGCAGATCGCCGGCGGACAGTTTCTTCAGGTGTACGGACCGCGGAACTGGATCAACTGCGGCCAGGCCGGTCCGCTGGGGTGGACGGTGCCCGCTGCGCTCGGTGTCGTCGCCGCCGATCCGAAGGCGACAGTGGTCGGGCTGTCGGGCGATTACGACTTCCAATTCCTCATCGAGGAGCTCGCGGTCGGCGCGCAATTCAACCTCCCGTATGTCCATGTGGTGGTGAACAACTCGTATCTGGGTCTGATCCGTCAGGCGCAGCGCAACTTCGACATGAACTACCACGTGTCGCTTGGCTTCGACAACATCAATGCGCAAGAGTCCGACAGCGACGTTCCCAAGGGCTACGGCGTCGACCACCTTCGCGTGGCGGAGGGCCTGGGCTGCAAGGCAATCCAAGTGGTCGAGCCTGCCGATATCGGCCCGTCGCTGGTGCGGGCGCAGCAACTGGCCCATGAGCACAAGGTTCCTGTGGTGGTGGAGATCTTCCTGGAGAAGATCACCAACATCGCGATGGGCACCGAGATCGACAACATCATGGAGTTCAACGATCTCGCCGAAACACTCGAGGACGCACCGACAGCCGCCGCACTGCTCTTATTGGACTAGCGCCGAACGTGGGTTACCCGCACGCTTACGCCGCTTGAAGCGTGACACAAGCCCACACTCGGCGGGAGCTAGGCGGGCGCTTGGTCGAACTCCGAGGCGATGTCGCGGGCGACGCGCTTCAGCAGCGGCGTCACCTTCATCGCCGACTTCAGGGTGAGGCGCGCGGCCGGCCCGGAGATCGAGATCGCGGTCGGGGTGGGGGCGTCCGGTACGGGAACGGCGAAGCACCGGACGCCGATCTCCTGCTCGCCTTCGTCGACGGCGTAGCCGCGAGACCGGCTCAACTCGATGTCGCGGATCAGCGCTTCCGGGGTGGTGTACGAATTCTCGTTGGACGCCGGCATCCCCGCGCGCTTCATCAACGCCTCCACGCTGTCGTTGGGGAGTTGCATGAGCAGCGCCTTGCCGACGCCGGTGCAGTGCAGGTGCACCCGGCGACCCACTTCGGTGAACATCCGCATCGCGTGCGGTGACGGCACCTGCGCGACGTAGACCGCCATGTCGTTGTCGAGCACGGCCATGTTGGCGCTCTCGCCCGTCCGCTCGACCAGTTCGGTCAGGTGGGGCCGCGACCACGCCCCGATCAGCTGGGCGGCGCTTTCGCCCAACCGAATCAGCTTGGGCCCCAGAGCGTATCGCCGGTTCTCGAGCTGCCTCACGTAGCCCATCGCCAGCAGCGTGCGTACCAGCCGGTGAATCGTCGGCTGTGGTAGCTCGGCGCGTGCGGCCAACTCCCCCAGCGCCACGCTGCCGCCCGAGTTCGACATGATCTCGAGCAGCTCGAAGGCGCGCTCAACCGATTGCACACCGTCTGCCACCAGCGTCCTCCGATTCGCCGCGAAGTGACAAGCTTATTCCGTATAGCGAAATTATCGGGGACCTGTGTCCACCCCAGCAACCTTGCGTGGATTGGATCCTGACGACTGTATGCTGTTAACACCCTGCCGCGACTAGAAAGGCGGCCCAATGGTCCACCCGCTAGCACCGACCGCCGCCCTCGATGGCGGCCCGGCGCGGAAAAGGACGCCGGTTGTCGAGCGTCCCGCACCGCTGCGCGAGGCTGTCTTCGAGGCCCTCGTCGAGATGATCATCACTCGCGAGTTGCAGCCAGGTCAGCATCTGGTCGAAAAGGATCTGGCCGATGCGCTCGGAGTCAGCAGGCAACCTGTTCGAGAAGCGTTGCAGCGCATGCATACCGAAGGCTGGGTGGACCTGCGCCCTGCGCTCGGCGCGTTCGTCCACATCCCCACCGAGTCCGAAGCAGACCAACTGCTCGCCGCACGCAGCCTTTTGGAGGCCGAGTCAGCACGGCTGGCAGCCGAGCACGCGACGCCCGAACAGATCGAGCACCTGCACGAGCTTCAACGCATCGGTGAGGAAGCGCTGGCCGTGGACGATGAGGAGGTCCTCGTCTCGGCGAACGCGTCGCTACACACCCATATCGTGACGATGTCGGCCAACAAGGTTCTCGCCGACCTCAGGGCTTCGGTCGAGCACCGGGTGCGGTGGTATTACCTGCCCATTGCCCAGGTGCGTTCGAAAGCCGCCTGGGAGGAGCATGCCGAGTTGATCGAAGCGATCGCCAATCGAGACGCGGCACGCGCCTGCACCCTGATGCGACTGCACACCGAGCGCACCAGGGAGATTTATCAGGAACAGCGGCGCCAGAAGGCGGCCAAGGGGAACTAGCCGTTCACCCTTGGCCGCCTCGGCACTCCGTCAGTCGGCCAACGCCGGCGTTGGCGACCTCTCCGCGACGGATGCGCTTGACTGCGCCGATACTCGGGTGCGCCCGGGCTGCCGGAGGAAGGCCGCGATCGCCGCTGACACCAGCGCACTCGTCGCGGCAAGCCAGTAAGCACCGGCGTAGCCCCACGAGTCGATTACGCTGGCGCCCACGCCAATTCCCACGATCGAGCCAACCAGCTTGGAGCTGTAGACCAGGCCGTAGTTGCTGGCGTTGTTGTTCTCGCCGAAGTAGTCAGGCGTGAGCGAGGCGAACATCGGATAGAACGCGCCGCCGCCGAAGCCGACGAGGAACGCGAAGCCGAGGAATGCGATTTCGCTCTCGGCCTTGCCCGCATACAGCAAGCCCACCAACGACAGGGCCTCGATGAGCAACACTACGAGCAGAGTCTGCTTGCGCCCGAACTTGTCGGACAGCCAGCCCGTCACCGTTCGTCCCGTACCGTTGATGACAGACAACACACCAGCAGACGACGCCGCGATCAGCGGGCCGAACCCGAGGTCCTTGGCGAACGGCACCATGTAGCTGATGCCGAAAAGCGAGACACCGGCGCTGATTCCGAGCGAAAGCCACATCAGCGGCAACATCCCGGTCTTGATCGCCTCCATCGGGGTGTATTGCCGCGCAGCAGGCGGGTTCTTCTTCAGGCTCGCCGCGCCGCTCTTGCTGTCCGCCCACTTCACCGGGTCGACGTCGGAAGGCCACCAGTTCTTGGGCGGGTCACGGAACAACCAGCCACATGCGGCGCACACGATCAGCATGTAGGCGGCCACCAGGTCGAGCACCCACACGTAGGTGTTGGGATGCAACGCGTAGCTGAAGATGAAGATGAACGGCACTGCACCATAAGCGAATCCACCGTTGACGAAGCCCGTCTTCCCGCCTCGTCGTTCCGGGTACCACTTGCCGACCAGGTTGATGCACGTCGCATAAACCAGGCCCGCGCCGATGCCGCCGCATACCGCGAAGCCGGCGTAGGCGAGCATCAGGTTGCCCTGGGTGATGCTGGCGAATCCGAGCGCCGAAAGGACCGCGCCGATCAGCATCGCCGCACGGGGCGACAGAATGCCCTTCTCCCGCAACTTGCCTGCCGGGAAGGCAATGCCGGCCTGGAAGAACGCCCAGATCGACAGCAGCCAGAACGTCTGCGGCTGGCTCCAATGATGGGCTTCCCGAATCGATTTCGCGGCGGCACCGTAGCCGTACTCGTACACGCTCACTGCCATCATGGCCATCCACGGCAACCAGATCATCCACGACCGCGATCTACCGAGCAGTTCACGGTCGGTTTCGCCGACCCGGTAAACCCGCCCGTTCGCGTCGATGACCTCCCGATAACTTGCGAAAGTTGACGACATGCTTGAATCTCTTTCTACGAATTGATGAAGACTCGCTTCACCCGGGTGCCAGCCCACGTGAAGCAATCGCTCACCGCTGTTGCGGCTTTCGTGCGGCACGCGCCGCCCGGTCTATCCCAATACTGTTCTGTCCTTTCCTCGCAGCGCGCATTGCTCAGATGACGCCGGCACTTCTGAACAGCTCGAGCTGCTCAGGCGAATAGCCGAGCTCAGTGCAGATCTCTTCGGTGTGCTCACCGAGCAGCGGCGAGCGGACGATGTCGACCGGGGAATCAGACAGCCGCAGCGGAGAGCCGACCGTCTTGAAGGCGCCGCGCTCAGGATGTTCGACAGTGACGATGGCTCCGAGTTCGGTCAGCGTCTCGTCCTCGATCAGCTCCCGAGTCGAGAGCACCGGACCACACGGGATGTTCAGCACGTTGAGTGCTTCCAACGCCTCCCATTTGGTGTGCCGCTCCGACCAGTCTTCGATCAGCGCGAAAACCTTGTCCAGCTTCGGAAGCCGGTCCTCCGGCCGCGCCCAATCAGGGTGATCGGCGAGGTCGGGTCTGCCGATCAGTTCCGCGAGCGGCGCCCAGCCCACCGGCTGCACGATCACGTAGATGTAGTCGTTGGGGCCCCCGCCCTTGGTCTTGACCGCCCACCCGGGTTGGCCTCCGCCCGAGGCGTTGCCCGACCGCGGGACCTCGTCGCCGAAGTGCTGGTTGGGATACTCGCGAAGCGGGCCCGCAGCGAGCCGTTGCTGATCCCGAAGCTTGACACGGCAGAGATTGAGCACCGCCTCCTGCATGGCGACCTCGACACGCTGTCCGCGACCGGTGTTCGTGCGCTGGTACAGCGCGGCCAAAATCCCTGACACCAGATGGATTCCGGTGCCCGAGTCACCGATCTGCGCCCCTGTTGCCACGGGCGGACCGTCCTCGAAACCGGTGGTGGCCATCGAGCCGCCCATCGCCTGCGCGATGACTTCGTAGGCCTTGAAGTCGAAGTACTTCCCCGGACCGAACCCCTTGATGGACGCATAGATCAGCCGCGGGTTGATGTCGCGCAGCCGCTCCCACGAAAAGCCGAACCGGTCGACGACGCCGGGTCCGAAGTTCTCCACGAGGATGTCGACACGCGACACCAGATCGGTGAAGATCCGCTTGCCCTCTTGGGACTTCATGTTCAGCGTGATGCTGCGCTTATTGCAGTTGAGCATCGTGAAGTACAGGCTGTCCGCGTCGGGCACATCGCGCAGCTGGGTGCGGGTGACGTCGCCGGTGCCGGGCGCCTCGAGCTTGATGACATCGGCGCCCAGCCATGCGAGCAACTGGGTGGCCGAGGGACCCGACTGCACGTGCGTCATGTCGAGCACCCGAACGCCGGAAAGAGCCTTACCTGTCGGCGGACCGGATTCCACGATGCCCGTCTCGCTGGCTGAGGGGACCTGAACCATGTGCACTCTTCCTTCACTCGAGCCGGTTGCCTCCTCGTGCGGAGAAGCTCGTCACAAGATTGCATACCGTATGAGGTAGACAACAGTGTGGTGTACGCAACACGGCGTTGTCCAGCGATCCGTCAGTTCTCACAGACTTCTCTGTCAGGGATGAAAACCATGTCCCGTTGACACCCAGCGGCAGACGAATTTCGTCGCGCGTCCAGCCCAGGTGCGGGGAGCCAAAATGGCGCGGCGCCGGCCGGATTGTCCGATGGCTTTCTCACGCAAAAAGCCTGTGCCGCAACGCATTACGTTTTCGGATCCGACGACCCGATCCCTGCAACTGGCGATTCCCGATAGCGGTGTCGTGCAGACGGAGATGCGCGCAATGCTGCGGCATCGTAGGCGGCCGTGGCGGGCAATTGAAGAGACGTCAGCCGATTGACAGGAAACTAGGGGCTTGCGTCCAGATTGTATGAGGTATACCGTACGCCGTGTGATGTCGGTTACTTTCTGACACAGCGAGTGACTGCCTTCACAAACCATTCGATAGCAGCGAGCTGTGCCGGGTCCGGCAAGCGGTCACTGATCAACGTGTGGTCCGACTTCGGCGCGCAAAACTGCGCAGCCTGTGCGGTTGCCGGGGTCGCTAACCACACGTCCACCAATAAGGGGACTGTCTTGGGTAAGGCACTCGAAGGCGTGCGCGTCCTGGATATGACGCATGTCCAGTCAGGGCCGTCGTGCACCCAGATCCTGGCCTGGCTGGGCGCGGACGTCGTAAAGCTCGAGGCACCCGCCGGCGACGTGACACGCAAGCAGCTGCGCGACATCCCGGGCGCCGACAGCCTCTACTTCACGATGCTCAACTGCAATAAGCGCAGCATCACGCTGAACATGAAGTCCCAAGAGGGCAAGCGCATCTTCACCGATCTGCTCCCCCGGTTCGACATCCTCGCCGAGAACTTCGGCCCTGGCGCCATCGAGCGCATGGGCTTCGGGTGGGAGGAATTGCAGCGCATCAACCCTCGGCTGATCTTCGCCTCCATCAAGGGTTTTGGTGACGGCCCGTATACGCATTACAAGGCGTACGAAGTCATCGCGCAGGCGATGGGCGGATCGATGAGCACAACCGGCTTCGAAGACGGACCACCACTGGCCACCGGCGCGCAGATCGGCGACTCCGGCACCGGCATCCACACGGTGGCCGGCATTCTCGCCGCGCTGTACCAGCGCGAGCACACGGGTCGCGGGCAGCGCGTGACCGTCGCAATGCAACATGCGGTGCTGAACCTGTGCCGGGTCAAGCTGCGCGACCACCAACGGTTGCAGCACGGACCGCTCGGTGAATACCCCAATGAGGATTTCGGAGACTGCGTGCCGAGATCGGGCAACGCCTCGGGTGGCGGCCAACCGGGTTGGGCGGTGAAATGCGCACCCGGCGGGCCCAACGACTACATCTACGTGGTCGTGCAGCCGGTGGGCTGGGAGCCGATCGCGCACCTGATCGGCAGGCCCGAGCTGGTCACCGATCCCGAGTGGAGCACGCCGCAGGCGCGACTGAACAAGTTGGACAAGATGTTCCAGCTCATCGAGGAGTGGACGATGGGCCTCGGCAAGTGGCAGGCGCTCGCGCAGCTGACCGAGCACAACATCCCCTGCGGCCCAATCCTTTCCACCAAGGAAATCATCGACGACGCCTCGTTGGCAGCCAACGACATGGTCGTGCGGGTGGATCACCCCGAGCGCGGCGAGTTCACCACGGTCGGCTGCCCGATCAAGCTGTCCGACTCCCCTGTCGACGTCGAACGCTCCCCTTTGCTGGGCGAGCACAACGCACACATCTACGGCGACGAGCTCGGGCTTGGCGACCAGCTCTCCGCGCTGAAGGCGAAGGGAGTCATCTAACGATTCCGCCACCAAAAAAGCAGACAGTCGGCAGTATACAGAGACGAAAAGGAGATTCGACAGGCATGAACGCGTCAGCTCAGCCGGCATACCGCGAGGTAGTCGACGATAACGGCCGGGTGTATCGAGTCGGCGAGACCGACCGCGACATCCTGGGACGGTCCCGGGCCTGGATGGTGTGGCTCCCGTGGATCTCGATGATGGCCATCAGCTCATCCGAATATGCATTCACCTCAGCCGACGACACGCTGTCGGAGGCCCACGGTTGGCACGGCGCCCATATCTTCTGGTTGCTGGGTGTATGGGTGATGTTCCAGGCCGCGGTGGCATTCCCCGTCGGTCAAATGCGGGAGAGCGGCAAGCTGTCGGCTCGTTCCGCGATGTTGCTCGGTGCGGGCGGGGCGTTCCTCGGATACCTGTCGCTGGCCTACGCCCCGCACGTCCTCCTTGCCTACCTCGGCTTCGGGTTGTTCGGCGGCGGCGGCGCCGGCTTCGTCTACGCCACGTGCATCAACATGGTGGGCAAGTGGTATCCGGAACGCAAGGGCGGCAAGACGGGCTTCGTCAACGGCGGCTTCGCCTACGGCTCAGTGCCCTTCATCTTCTTGTTCACCAACTACATGGACCTGGAGAACTACGAGGGCATCCTGCTAGCGGTCGGCATCTTCCTGGCGGCCGTCGTCGCGCTCTGCGGTTTCTTCTTCATCGACCCCCCGAAGAACTGGTGGCCGCCGCACGTCGACCCGCTGAAAGTCAACGACGACCCCAAGATTCGCCGCGCACTGCGGAAGAACCCACCAGCGGTCAAGCAGTACACCCCGAAGGAAGCCATCAAGACCGGCATCCTGCCGCTGATGTGGTTCGTGCTGCTGTGCACCGCGGGCATCAACATCTTCGGCATCGCAATGCAGGTGCCGTTCGGCAAGGAGATGGGTTTCGCTGGCGGCATCGTCGCGCTCGCGATGAGCTTCAAGGCGATCGTCAACGGCACCGGCCGCGGCGTGATCGGCTGGATCTCCGACCGGGTCGGCCGCAGAGACACGCTCATCATCGTGTGCGTGGTGCTGGGCCTGGCCCAGTTCGCGGTGTACTTCTCCGGGTCGATTGGCAGCATGCCGCTGTTCCTGTTGGCGTCGATGGTGTCCGGCTTCGGCGGTGGCGCGATCTTCCCGTTGTTCGCGGCGATGACGGCCGACTACTTCGGGGAGAACAACAACGCCACCAACTACGGCCTGGTCTACAGCTCGAAGCTGGTGTCGGGTCTGGTCGGCGCCGGTTTGGGTGCGGTCGTCGTGGATACGTGGGGTTACGGCGCCGCATTCGGAATCGCCGGTTCGGTCGGCATCGCCTGCGCCTTCCTGTCGATTCTGCTGCGTCAGCCCAAGCTCAATGAGCCAACACCGACGCGGTCATCCGATCCGACGCAGGTCGAGGCCAAGGTCCTCGTAGTCGATTAATCGGCTTCGGCGCACAGCACCCCGGGTGATGAGAAGGCCTGCTCAGGGCCTCACACCCGGGGTGTTGCGTTGCTGACCGACGGGGTACGACCACCACAGTGTTGCGGCAATGGCGGTTTATTGCATACGAAAGCCGGTACTCTGTTGTCCGCAGCCACAGATAGCGGAGGAATGCGCGATGTCACTTCCCACCCCGAGTCCCCGTAAGCGCGCGCCTACGCTGACCGACGGCGCCTCACGCCGCGTGCAGCGCCCCGCTCCCCTGCGCCAGGCCGTCTACGACGCGATCGTGGACCTGATCGTGCAGGGCACACTGCAGCGCGGCCAGCATCTGGTCGAGAACGAACTTGCCGAGTATCTGGGCGTGAGTCGGCAGCCGGTACGCGAAGCACTGCAGCGGTTGCAGACCGACGGGTGGATCGACCTTCGGCCTGCGCAGGGCGCGTTCGTCCACACACCGTCCGAAGACGAGGTGGATCAGCTGCTCGGTGTCCGCACCGTGCTCGAGACGTACTCGGCCCGCCTGGCGGCGGAAAACGCCACCGCCGAAGACGTCAACCGGCTGTGGGAGTTGCAGCAGGACGGCCTCAACGCGTTGGCCGCCAACGACTCCGAAGCGCTGGTGACCGCGAACGTGAACCTACATGAGGCGATCACCGAGATAGCGGGAAACTCGGTGCTGGCCAGGCACATTGGACTAGTCGAACGGCGGTGGCACTGGTATTACCTGCCGATCGCACAGCCGCGCGGTCAGGGTGCGTGGACCGAACATGCCGAACTGATCAAGGCCATCGCGGCCGGTGACGCCGATCTGGCGAGCAGCATCATGCAAAACCACACGGAGCACACGCGGAAGGTCTACCACGACCAGCGGCAGACCAAGTCAGAGTCCGAGTAGCTGCTCCGACTGGATCCGCTCGGCGCCGGCATAGACATTCATCGATGAGCCGCGCAGAAAACCGATCAGCGTAAGGCCCATCTCCCTTGCCAGATCGACCGCAAGAGATGACGGCGCGGATACAGCTGTCAGCGCAGGGATTCCGGCCATCACCGCCTTCTGCACCAACTCGAATGAGGCTCTGCCACTGACCATCAGGGTGGTGCCCGTCAGCGGCAGGTGGCCCTGATCGAGTGCCCATCCGACGACCTTGTCCACCGCGTTGTGCCTGCCGACGTCTTCTCGCACGCACCACAGGTCCCCTGTCGCATCGAAGAGTCCGGCCGCATGCAATCCGCCCGTGCGGTCGAAGACACGCTGTGCAGCCCTGAGTTTGTCCGGCAGGGCGGCAATCGTTGCGGGGTTGAGCTGCAACGGATCTCGGTCGACGTGCCACCTGCTGATCGTGCGCACTGCCTCGAGGCTGGCCTTGCCGCACAAGCCGCACGATGACGTCGTGTAAAAGTTGCGCTCCACGGACACGTCAGGCGGTGGCACGCCGTCGGCCAGCAGCACGTCGAGCACGTTGTAGGTGTTGACACCGTCGGCCGTGGCGCCCGCGCAATACCGGATCCCGGCGATCTCGGAGGGGGCCGAAACGACTCCCTCGCTGACCAAAAAACCGCGGGCGAGGTCGAAGTCGTTGCCAGGGGTTCGCATCGTGACCGTGAGGGGGCGGCCTGCGACGCGAATTTCCAGCGGTTCCTCCGCAGCGAGGGAGTCCGGACGGGCGCTGGCGACTCCGTCGGCCAGTCGAACGACTCGATATCTGCTGGTTACGCGTCCCATGCCGAGCCTCTCCCAAAAGGGTGGACAAGTGATCCACGTCATAGTTATGCTAGTCGCATACTGTATGCAATAATATCCCGTGGAGGCCGGCATGACCAGCAGCGCACGCGGAGTCGCAGTCGCCGAGGTTCGGGATATGCACGGACGCTCCTACCGGGTCGGGGAACGACCACAGGACATCATGGGGCGCTCCCGTGCCTGGATGTTCTGGCTCCCCGCGGCGGCCATGGCAGGGATCAGCGTGCTGCAGTACGGCTACAGCGTCGCTGCCATCGCACTGCAACCGTCCGGTGCCGCCGCGTTCTGGGTGCTCGCACTCTGGGTGATGTTCCAGGCCGGCGCGGCTGCCCTGACCGCCGCACTGCGTCATCACGCGGCTGTGCACCCGTCGCGCGCGATGCTTGTCGGCGCGGTGCTGTGCGCCGCCGGACCGCTGACACTCGCCTACAGCGATAGCTTCGGCCTGGCTGTGCTCGGCTACTCCGCGCTGTGCGGCAGTGGCGCAGGCATCGTGTACGCGACGTGCAGCTCAACGGTCGCGAAGTGGTATCCCGAAGCGCGGGGCCTGCGAATCGGTTTCGCCACTGGCGCATTCGGCTACGGCGCCGTGCCGTTCATCATCCTGTTCGCTAGCGGTCTGACTCCCGCCAACCATGGCGACCTCTTCACCGGTGTGGCTGTCGTCGTCTTGGCCGTGGTGGCGTTGTGCGGCATCTTCTTTCGCGATCCCCCGCAGGGCTGGTGGCCGCCCGACGTCGACCCCCGTTTGTGGGCCATCGACAAGCGAATCAATCGCAGTCTGTGCAGCAATGCCCCCGCGGCTCGGCAATACGCGCCGGGACAGGCCGTGCGGACGACCCCGTTCGTGGTGATGTACCTCATCATGGTGTTCGCCGCCGCCACCTTTCTGCTAGCCGTGGCATACGTCCCAACCATCGCCGTTTCCAACGGATTCGGACCGGTGGTGGCTGCGTCGGCCGTCGGGCTGCTCGCCGTCGTCAGTGGCGGCGGGCGCGCGATCGCGTGTCGCATCTCCGACCGCTTCGGACGACGGCAGACGCTCAGCGTTGCACTGCTGCTGGCGGGGTGCGCACAGCTGGGCCTGGTGTACTCGGCCTCTGTTCATCAGGCCGAGGCTTTCGTGACGTTCGCCGGGCTCAGCGGGTTGGCAGGCGGCGCGTTCTATCCGCTGCTGGCAAGCCTGGTGGCCGACTATTTCGGCGAGCGCAACGCTGTGCGAAATTTCGGAGTTGTCTACAGCGCCAAGCTATTTGGCGGTCTCATCGGGATCGGACTGCCTGCGTTCGTGGTGTCCTCCCCTGCACTGATGCATGTGTTCGTCACCGCAGGGCTCATCGGCCTCTGCGCAGCTGTCACCACGCGACTGCTGCGTCAGCCCGGGCATCTCATTGCCCGGTTACCGCGGTAGGCCCGAATTACTAATCATCACAAGGAGATCCAATGTCCCTGGCGCTAAAAGTAGACGAGCTGCAGCGGCTGATCGACGACCTGCGGGGATCAGTGACAGGGCTTGCCGCGACGTATGGCGACTGCCGGGCAACCCGTCGTATTCTGAACGGCATACACCGGTTGGAGATCGACGTCGAAGAGCTGGAGGCGACCAGAGGGCTCGCCCGGCCCGTGGCATCGAGGCAACTCATCCAGATTCCCGACACCCAGTACGACCACGACTTCTGGCGAGACGTCGACCACGAGGGAATAGGCGGACTCCGCGCCTGAGTGAAGAAACTACGCTCAGCGGCACTTCACCTCGAATGTCCGCGTGAAACAGCACTTCTTGTGAAATCCTGTGCATGACAGGGCCAGGAGGACCGGAGGATGCACCGAGTCGTCGCCTTACGGGCAAGAGCAACTGCGTCGGTGCGCGCCCACGTGCACCGGCCGCTGGTGTTGACCGCGGCTGCGTGCTTGGCAGTGATGACGGTTTCGTGCTCGTCGGCAATCCCCGAGTCCGCGGCGCCGAGCAGCGACGAGACACCACACAAAGCAGATCTCACACAGGTGACCAACTCAATGTTCGTCGATCGGTCGGCCGTCCCCGCAAACCTCCCGATGCGGTTCGCCGGACCCAGCATACGTAACGACACAGGCCCGAACCCGCCGGTTTATCCGTCCGAATGCGGTCCGATCTTCAGCGGCCCAGCCGACACGCAATCCGGAGACGTGAAGTGGGCGACGGTGAGCGCGACCGGCGAAGCTCTGAACGCCGACCATGGAGGTTATTTGCTGTCGATCTCGGTTCCGCGAGAGCGGCCGGACCTCAAGAGCCTGCTGAGCAGATGCGCGAGTATCGAGCACGAAGGCGTCACCGCTACGTACTCGCCGCTACCCGCACAGGGACTGCCGGACTGGGCCGTCGCAACGCGCGTGGCCACTCGGGGAGCTACCGGCGCCGACATCATGGGCTATTGCCGTGGTCTTTACATTTCTGCGAACTTCATCCAGCGCCCGGCCGCAGACATGTCGCCCACCGACACCGACACCCTGGTGAAGCTCTTCAACGAGCAGGCGGCCAAGCTAGAAGCGATTTAAGCCGGGCGGCGCCGCTAGCGCAGCAGCCCCGCTGCGGCCACCGAAACCGGATCGAGATCCGTTGTGTCCGAGGCGACGAGCAGCAGCAGCCGTTGCTTCATCCGCGGGTCCCAGAACCGTCTGATGTGGTCTGCGACCGCGGTCGCAGCCTGGTCGGTGTGCAGGTAGCCGAAGTGCGCAGCGATATTGTTGATCATCCTGATCTCAGCAGGAGCATTGAGCCCCATATCAATCCACCAATTCCGCAGTCAGCACGCCATCCAGTTCTTGTTCTCTGATCACGGGATGCGCCAGGGCGACCTGCACAGCCGTCACCTTGTATTCGGGGCAGTTCGTGGCCCAGTCCGAGTTTTCGGTGGTGACGACGTTCGCTCCCGTGACCGGGTAGTGGAACGTCGTGTAGACGACGCCGGTCGGCATCCGGTCTGAGATCTTCGCGCGTAACTTCGTCGTGCCGACGCGGCTGGCCAAGGTGACCTCGTCACCGTCGGTGATTCCGCGGTCCTCGGCGTCGTGGGGGTGGATCTCCAGCAGATCCTCCTGGTGCCAGGCGATATTGGCCGTCCGGCGGGTCTGCGCTCCGACGTTGTACTGGGACAGGATGCGACCCGTCGTGAGGATCAACGGGAAGCGGCGGGTGCTGCGCTCGTCGGTGGGCACGAACGGGGTCGGCACGAACCTGCCTTTGCCTCTGGTGAACTCGTCGATGTGCATGATCGGCGTGCCCTGCGGGGTCTCGTCGTCGCAGGGCCATTGGATGCTGCCCAGCTCGTCGAGCCGTCGAACGACACCCCGGCGAACGTCGGTGTCAGAGCGGCGATCTCATCCATGATCTGGCTCGGGTGGTCATAGTGCATTGGGTAGCCCATCGCAGTCGCGACCCTGCACACGATGTCCCACTCGTGCATGCCGTTCTTCGGTTTCATCACCGCGCGAACCCGGTTGATCCGCCGCTCCGCGTTGGTGAACGTGCCGTCCTTCTCCAAAAACGATGCCCCTGGCAGAAACACGTGCGCGAACTTCGCGGTCTCGTTGAGGAACAGGTCCTGCACGACCACCAGTTCCATCGCGGCCAGCGCGGCGGTGACGTGGCCGACGTTCGGGTCCGACTGGGCAATGTCCTCGCCGTGGACGAACAGCCCCCGGAACGTGCCCTCGATCGCGGCGTCGAACATGTTCGGGATGCGCAGCCCAGGCTCGGGTAGAAGCGCTGTTCCCCAGAGGTTTTCGAAGATGCCGCGCACCGCGTCGTCCGATACATGCCGATAGCCGGGTAGTTCATGCGGGAACGAGCCCATGTCGCAGGAGCCCTGCACGTTGTTCTGGCCGCGCAGTGGGTTCACACCGACGCCGTCACGACCGATGTTCCCGCACGCCATCGCCAGGTTCGCCATGCCCATTACCATCGTCGAACCCTGGCTGTGTTCGGTCACGCCGAGGCCGTAGTAGATGGCACCGTTCGGCGCCTGCGCGTAGAGGCGCGCGGCGGCCCGAACCTCGGAGGCGGGCACGCCCGTGATCGGCTGCACGGCCTCCGGGCTGTTCTCGGGGCGAGCGATGAACTCCGCCCACTCGGCGAATCCCTCGCAGCGGTCCGCGACGAACGATTGGTCCACAAGGCCTTCGGTGACCACCACATGCGCGATCGCGTTGACCACCGCCACGTTCGTGCCCGGCGCCAACTGCAAGTGGTGATCGGCTTCCACGTGCGGCGAGCGCACGAGGTCGATGCGACGCGGGTCGACGACGATCAGCTTTGCGCCCTGTCGTATCCGCTGCTTCATCCTCGACGCGAACACGGGATGCCCGTCAGTGGGATTGGCGCCGATCACCATGATCACATCGGCTTGCGCGACGGACCGGAAGTCCTGCGTGCCAGCCGATTCACCAAAAGTCTGCTTCAATCCATAACCAGTCGGCGAATGGCACACCCGCGCGCAGGTGTCGACGTTGTTGTTGCCGAACGCGGCACGCACCATCTTCTGGACGACGTAGACCTCTTCGTTCGTGCACCGCGATGAGGTGATCGCACCGATCGCGCCTGCGCCGTGCCGTCGCGTGATGTCGAGCATTCGGCGCGCGACGGTGTCGATCGCCTCGTCCCACTCGACCTCGCGCCACGGCTCGGTGATGGTGTCGCGGACCATCGGCTTGAGTTTGCGGTCCGGATGGGTGGCGTAGCCGAAGGCGAAGCGGCCCTTCACACATGAGTGACCCTCATTGGCGCCGCCGTCCTTGTGGGGCACCATGCGAACCAGTTCGTCACCGCGCAGCTCAGCCTTGAACGAACACCCGACGCCGCAGTAGGCGCACGTGGTGATGACCGAGCGCGAGGGCATGCCCAGTTCGATCACCGAACGCTCCTGCAGCGTGGCCGTCGGGCAGGCCTGCACACACGCGCCGCAGGACACGCATTCGGAGTCCATGAACAACTCGCCCGCGCCCGGTGAGACTTTCGAGTCGAAGCCGCGGCCCTCGATGGTCAGCGCGAACGTGCCCTGAATCTCGTCGCAGGCGCGCACACAGCGTGAGCACACAATGCATTTCGACGGATCGAAGTCGAAGTAGGGGTTGCTTTGGTCCTTGACAGCGTCGAAGTGGTTCTCGCCCTCATAGCCATACCTGACCTGCCGCAGCCCGACAGTGCCTGCCATGTCCTGCAATTCGCAGTCGCCGTTGGCGGCGCACGTAAGGCAGTCCAGCGGGTGGTCGCTGATATAGAGCTCCATGACGTTCTCGCGCAGCTTCGCGAGTTTCGGTGTCTGCGTCCGCACGACCATGCCCTCGGCCACCGGCGTGGTGCACGAAGCCGGGGTGCCACGGCGACCGTCGATCTCCACCAAGCAGAGCCGGCACGAACCGAACGCGTCGAGCCGATCGGTGGCACACAGCTTCGGGACGTCGACGCCCGCGAGCGCCGCCGCGCGCATGATCGACGTGCCCTCGGGAACCGCGACGGGCAGCCCGTCCACTTCGAGCGAGAGCGTCGCCTCGCCCTCTTTGGCCGGAGTGCCGAAGTCGGGTTCCTTGAGCAGACTCATGTCGTACCTTCCGTCCTCGCAATCGGCTGCCTGGCATGGAAGTCGTCTGGGAAATTGACGATCGCACTGCGCACCGGCATCGGGGTGAGCCCGCCCATCGCGCACAACGAACCCTCGGTCATCACATCGCACAGGTCTTCGAGCAGCGCCAGGTTTTCGTCGCGGTGTTCGCCGGAGGTGATGCGGTCGATCACCTCGACGCCGCGCACCGCTCCAACGCGGCACGGTGTGCACTTGCCGCACGACTCCGCCGCGCAGAACTCCATCGCAAACCTGGCCTGCGCCGCCATGTCGACGGTTTCGTCGAACACCACGATGCCGCCGTGGCCGACCATCGCGTTGGCCGCTGCGAATGCCTCGTAGTCCATGGGTAACTCGAACTTTGTTCTCGGCAGATAGGCCCCGAGCGGCCCCCCGACCTGGACCGCGCGCACAGGCCGACCGGATCGGGTGCCGCCGCCGTAGCCGTCCACGAGTTCACCGAGCGTGATCCCGAAAGCGGTCTCGACGATGCCGCCGTGTTTGATGTTGCCGCCGAGCTGAAACACCTGTGTGCCGCGCGAACGTTCAACGCCGAGTTCTTGATACGCCTGCGCGCCGTGCGCAAGAACCGTCGGCACGGTGGCAAGCGTGAGGACGTTGTTCACCACCGTCGGCTTGCCGAACAGGCCGTGGATCGCCGGAATCGGCGGCTTCGCGCGGACCATCCCGCGCTTGCCCTCGAGGCTTTCCAGCATCGAGGTCTCCTCGCCGCAGATGTAGGCGCCGCCGCCCACCCGCACATGAAGATCGAAGTTGAGCGACGAACCGAGCACGCTGTCGCCCAGCCATCCTCGTCCGTAGGCGATCTCGATGGCGGCGCGCATTGTCGCGATCGCGTCGGGGTATTCGGACCTGATGTAGATGTAGCCCTCGGTGGCGCCGACGGCGTAGGCGGCGATCGTCATGCCCTCGATGAGCAGAAACGGATCACCTTCCATCAACATCCGGTCGGCGAAAGTCCCGCTGTCGCCTTCATCGGCGTTGCAGCAGACGAACTTCAGTTCGTCGGCGCAGTCAAGCACTGTCTTCCATTTGATGCCCGCCGGAAAGCCCGCACCGCCCCGGCCGCGTAGACCGGATTCTGCGACCTCGGCGACGACGTCGGCAGGTGAATTCTCCAGTGCGCGAACCAGTCCGACCAGCCCGCCGTGACGCAGGTAGTCGTCGGGCGACAGCGGATCGGTGACGCCCACCCTGGTGAAGGTGACCCGATTCTGCGCGGCGAGCCACGGCAATTCGTCGACAACGCCCAACCGCTGCGGGTGCGCCGCTCCGTCCAACATGCCGGCCGCCACGAGGTCGTCGACGTCGCGCGAAGCCACCGGGCCATAGCCGATGCGCCCGTCGGGTGTCGCCACCTCAACCAGGGGCTCCAGCCACAGCATGCCGCGAGAGCCGTTGCGCACCAACCGAATCGAGCGACCATACCGTGCCGCGGCACTCACAATTGCGTCGGCGACGTCGTCAGCGCCGACCGACCGCGCCGCAGAATCCCTCGGCACATACACGGTGACCGGTGTCATCATTGCGCGGCCGCCTCGTCGAGTATCGCCGACAACCGCGCCTCATCGAGCCGGCCGCGCAGCCTGCCATTCACTTGCGCGGCGGGCCCGAGCGCACAGTTGCCAAGGCAGAAGACCTGCTCGACAGTCAGTGACCCGTCGCGGCTTGTCTCACCCAAGGACATGCCGCACGCTTCTTGCACATGGTTCACCAGTCGCTCCGCACCGACCGACTGGCACGCCTCCCCACGACAGATGCGCACCGTGGTGCGGCCTGCCGGTGCCGAGCGGAAGTCGTGGTAGAAGGACACCACTCCGTGCACGTCCGCACGGGACAGATTGAGCTCCTCGGCGAGCACCGGAATCGCTTCGGGCGGAACATAACCCAGCGTCTCCTGTACCGCGTGCAGGATGGGGAGCAGGGACCCGCGCTGCCCTCGATGGGTGGCAACGATATCTCGGACAAGCGCTGTACTCATGCCTCGACTCCCAAAGGAAGGAAAAGGGTGGAACCGCCCCAGGGGGGAACTGGGGCGGTTCTCACCGGGCGGGCGGGTTAGACGACGATCTTCTTGTCGTGCCAGGCGGCGATGGTGTCCGCGTCATAGCCGAGTTCGGCGAGAACCTCGTCGGTGTGCTCACCGAGCAGCGGTGCGCCCTTGATGTCGGGCTTGAATGCCGAGAACTTGATCGGGCTGCCGACGGTCAGGTAAGTACCCCGGCCCGGCTGCTCCACCTCGACGATGCTGCCGCTCTTGCGCAGATCCTTGTCGTCAGCGAGGTCCTTCATCGACATGACCGGCGCACAGGGCACTTCCCACTCGCGCAGGATGTCGACTGCCTCCCACTTCGTCTTGTCGGCCAGCCACTTCTCGATCTCGGCGAAGATGTCGAAGATCTTGTCTTGGCGGGCACGCGCGGTGGCATAGCCGGGGTCGTCCACCCACTCGGGCCTGCCGATCGCCTCGGCGGTGCGCTTCCAGTTCTGCTCCTGGATGGTGAAGTAGATGTAAGCGTTGGGGTCGGTCTCCCAGCCCTTGCACTTGACCACCCAGCCGGGCTGACCGCCGCCGCCGGCGTTGCCGCCACGCGGAACGGCCTCACCGAACTCGCCGTTCGGCCACTGCGGGTATTCCTCCAGATAGCCGACGCGTTCCAGGCGCTGCTGGTCACGCAGCTTGACCCGGCACAGATTCAGCACCGCGTCCTGCATTGCGGCCGAGACCTTTTGCCCCTTGCCGGTCTTGTCCCGCTGGATCAGCGCCGTGAGGATGCCGATCAGCAGGTGCATTCCGGTGTTGCTGTCGCCGAGAGCGGCGCCGGCCACCGTCGGCGGACCATCCCAGAATCCGGTGGTGGAGGCGTTGCCGCCTGCGCACTGCGCGACATTCTCGTAGACCTTCAGGTCGTTCCAGGACGAGTCGTCGTTGAATCCCTTGACCGAGCCGAAGATCAGCCGCGGGTTCCATTCCTGGATCTTCTCCCACGAAAGGCCCATGCGGTCCATGGCGCCCGGCGCGAAGTTCTCGACCAGTACGTCTGCCCCGCGGATCAGCTTCTCCATCACCTCCAGGCCCTCGGGTGACTTCGTGTTGATCGCCAGTGAGCGCTTGTTGCTGTTCAGCATGGTGAAGTACAGCGCGTCCAGATCGGGGATGTCGCGCAACTGATTACGCGTCACGTCGCCCCCGCTGGTGCGCTCCACCTTGAGTACGTCGGCTCCGAACCAGGCGAGCATCTGAGTGCACGCCGGGCCCGCCTGGACCCCGGTGAAGTCGATCACCTTGATCCCGGAGAGCGGTAAATCGGTCATGACACGTTTCCTTTCGTTTGTTGATCGTGTCGGTGTTCAGTGCTTTGCGGTGATGCCCTTGGGATTGAGGTGCGCGATATTGCCGCTCTCGGTGCCGTCGGAGGGGTCGATGACGCAGTCGATGAGCGCAGGCCGGCCCGAGGCGAGGGCCTCGCGCAACGCCGCGCCGACCTCCGCGGGTGTGGTGGCCTGATATCCCTTGCCGCCGAAGGCTTTGATCATGTACTCGTGCCGGGCCTGCAGCACCGTCGGAGCGGGGTCGGCCGTGGTTGACGCCTCGTCGCCGCGGTAGACACCGCTGTTGTTCAAGATGACGGTGACGATGGGCAGGTTGTAGCGGCAAACCGCCTCCAGCTCCATTCCGCTGAACCCGAATGCGCTGTCGCCCTCGATCGCAACGACTGGCTGACCGGTCTCGACCGCGGCGGCGATGGCGTAGCCCATGCCGATACCCATCACACCCCACGTCCCGCTATCCAGCCGGTGCCGCGGTACCTGCATGCCAATGGTGTTGCGCGCCAGGTCGAGTGCGTTGGCTCCCTCGTTGACGACGTAGGCTTGCGGGTTGTCGTGCAGGACGTCGCGGATGGCCTGCAGTGCGCCGAGGAACTTCATCGGGTGTGCGGTCAGCGCTGCTTCCAACCGACCCGCCATCTTTGCGACGTTCCCGGACGACTTGGCCTCGAGCTCTTCGCGCCACTCGTTCTGAACCGTGATCTGGCCGGGCTTCGCGCGCTCGAGAAGCGCCTCCATCACCGAGCCGACATCGCCGACGAGGGGTGCGGCGATCGGTTGGTTGCTGTCCATCTCGTTGGCCGCGATGTCGACCTGGATGAACTTGGCATCCGGATTCCATTGCGGCGCATCGCCGTGTCCGAGCAGCCAGTTCAGCCGGGCACCGACGAGCATCACGACGTCGGCCCGTTTCAGGGCCAGCGAGCGGGCGGTGGCGGCCGACTGCGGATGGTCATCGGGCAGCAGTCCCTTTGCCATCGACATCGGCAGGTACGGCACACCGGTCGTCTCGACGAACTCGCGGATCTGCTCGTCGGCCTGCGCGTAGGCCGCGCCCTTGCCCAGCACGATCAGCGGCCGCTTCGCATTCGCCAGCAGATCGATTGCGGAGTCGACCATCTCGGTCTCCGGCAACTGGCGCGGCGCAGGGTTGACGACACGCCACAGTGTCTTGGCCGCCTCCTGCGCATCGATCACCTCGCCGAGCACGGCGGCTGGGATGTCCAGGTAAACCCCGCCGGGACGACCGGAGGCCGCGGTGCGGATCGCGCGGGCGATGCCGCGGCCGACGTCCTCGGCGCGCGATACTCGGTACGCCGCCTTGGCGAACATCCTGGCCGCCGCCAGCTGGTCCATCTCCTCGTAGTCACCGCGCTGAAGGTCGACCAGGTGGCGCTCGCTCGATCCGGAGATCTGCACCATCGGGAAACAGTTCGTGGTCGCATTGGCAAGCGCGACAAGCCCGTTGAGGAAGCCAGGAGCCGAAACCGTCAGGCAGATGCCGGGCTTCTTGGTGAGAAAGCCGGCCGCAGCGGCGGCGTGGCCCGCGTCGCTCTCGTGACGAAAGCCGATGTAGCGGATCCCAGAGGCTTGCGCGAGGCGGGCCAGGTCGGTGATCGGGATGCCAACGACCCCGTAGATGGTGTGCACATCGTTGAGCTTGAGCGCGTCGACCACCAGGTGGATCCCGTCGGTGAGAGCACCTGGCCCTTGCGGATCTGGGGTGCTGTCTACCTCCGTGTCCGGCAGGGAAGCAATGGTCATGGTGTGAGCCCTTCCTGGCTGTTTCGCGCTTATTGCTTTGTTGGAGTTAACTTTCCGCGTCGCGACCTTCGGCGTCCAAGACTTGTCTGTGATCGCGTGATAACCGCCGGTTATCACCGTGAGACACGACAGTGCCCGCGCATTGCGTCATTACGCGACGTGGACGAGGTCCTTTCCGTGGAGTTCAAAGATGTCGTTCAGCGGTGTTCCGATCGCGACGTTCAGAAACGCCCTGGCGGCAACCGAACCCGGCGTGCCCGCGTGGATCGCCATCGAGATCTTCGCTCTGGTATCCGGTTCGACGAGGCGAATGGCCCGTGCCGCTCCGTTCACCGGCATCGCCCGCAACCAGGTGTGTGGCACCACGCTGGCCCAGGCGCCGGTGGCGACATGCGCGTAAAGCGATGCGACAGAATCGGTCTCCACTTGTGGCGCCGCCGTCGCACCGCTGTCGGCGAACGCCTTGTCGATGAACTGGCGGAACCGCATGTCCGGCGTCAGCAGCGCCAGCGGCAGCTGCGCCGCTTCGGCCCACGTGATGGTTCGCTCGGCGGGCACCAGCTGATCGCCCGATACCAGCAACACGTACTGCTCTTCGTAGAGCGGCACCACCTCGAGGCCTGACTGGTCATCGGGGCCGAAATGCGCAATGGCGACGTCCAACTCGAAGTCACGCAGCTGACGAAGCAACTCGGTTGAGGAGAGCCGCGAACAGACCTTGACCCTGGCCAGCGGGTGCAGCGCGCAGAACGCCGCGACGGGAAGCGCGGCCGTCGTCGAAACGGTGGGGCCTATCCCGAGTCGCAGCGTCGCGGAGATACCTGACCGCATCGCGGCCGCCTCCGCTTTGAGGGCATCGTGTTCGGCGAGTACGCGCTTGGCCCAAACGACGAGGCGCTCCCCCTCGGGCGTCAGGCCCTCGAAGTTCTGGCCACGATTGATCAGGGTGACGCTCAGCTCCCGTTCCAGCTTGGCGATCGACGTCGACAGCGCAGGCTGCGACACGTAACAGCTCTCGGCCGCGCGTGCGAAGTGCCGCTCCCTGGCCACGGCCACGAAGTACTCCAGCTGGCGCAGCAGCACAGGTCCTCCTTCAGGCGTCATGCAGGATTGTATTCAGTATTCGATATTGCGTATGCTAGGGCTCCGCTGCGCGGATGTCCAGCGAGTGACGGATAAGGAACGGGGTGTGATGTGACTGAAGGCGCAAACGTGGCCGGTGTGACCGAGGAATGGCTTGCCACGGCGGTCGTGAAGGAGTCAGCCGAGGCCATCGTGGTGACCGACCCGGCGGGGATCATCCGACTGTGGAACGAAGGGGCCGCCCGAATGTTCGGCTACTCCGTCGAAGAGGCGATCGGCCAGAACCTCGACATCATCATTCCGGAGAAGCTGCGCGACCGGCACTGGAAGGGCTACTTCCAGACGATGGCCACCGGCTACACCCGTTACGGCGACAAGCTGTTGAGCGTGCCCGCCACCCATCGCGACGGCCAACGGTTGTCGATCGAGTTCAGCGTGGCGCTGTTGCGCGACGGCGCCGACCAGATAGTCGGCATCTCGGCGATCATGCGTGAGGTCAGCGAACGACGTAACGCAGAACGCGAGTTGCGCGCGAAGATCTCCGAACTCGAAAGCCGGGTGGGGCCGGCCTGACCGGCCCCCACCCCTTCGTCATTCGATCCGAAGTACACGCATCCGGTCGGTGTAACCGGCCACCCCGCTGCGGCTTCCGGACACCACGACCACGAGGCTGCCCGGATGGGAGACACCCAAGGCGGACAGACCCCGGCTCACGTCGGCGGGCATGGTCTCGGGCGTGCTTGACGGCGCCAGCACCGCAGACTGAATGCCCCAGGAGAACGCCAACCGCGCCCTGACAGCGTCGTTGTGCGTGAAGGCGATCAACGGCAGGGGCGATCGCTGCCGAGCCAGCCGCATCGCCGTGTCGCCGGAACGGGTGAAACAACACAGCGCCACCGCCCCGATCCGCCTGCCCAGATCGCAGGCGGCTGCTGCCACGGCATCGCTGATGCCGGCATCCTCGTCTTCCCGCAGCACGGCTTCGGCCACATTGCGTTGGCGCAGTGCATCTTCGGCCGTCACCACAATGCGACCCATGGTCTCGACGGTGTGGGCGGGATAGGCGCCGACGCTGGTCTCTGCGGACAGCATCACCGCGTCGGCACCATCGAAAACCGCGTTGGCGACGTCGGAGACCTCGGCCCGAGTCGGACGCAGATCGGCGACCATCGAGTCGAGCATATGAGTCGCCACGATCACCGGCTTGGCCGCTTGCCGGCACAGGCTGATCGCCCGCTTCTGAACCAACGGAACCTGCTCCAACGGCATCTCGATCCCGAGGTCGCCGCGGGCAACCATCAATCCGTCGAACGCGTCGACGATCGCACTCAGGTCCGAAACCGCCTCCGGTTTCTCGAGTTTCACCATGACAGGAACACGCTTGCCCATCTCGTCCATCACCGCATGCGCGAGCTTGACCTCCTCGGGAGCGCGGACGAATGACATGGCCACCATGTCGACACCAAGCTCGAGTGCGAACCTCAAATCCTCGATGTCCTTCTCGGACAGGGGCGGAACGCTGACCGCGACACCCGGCAGTGAGATGCCCTTGTTGTCGCTGACGGGCCCGCCATGGACAACCTCGCAGCGGACGTCGTCGATATCCACATCGAGCACCCGCAGTTCGATCTTGCCGTCGTTGACGAGCAGCCGATCACCAGGCCCGACGTCGGAAGCCAGGCCGTCATACGTCGTCGACACCCTGTCGTGGTCGCCGGCACAGGGCGCGGTGGTGATCACGATCTGCTCGCCGTCGGCCCAGAACACCGGCCCGTCGGCGAAGCGGCCCAGCCGGATCTTCGGGCCCTGCAGGTCGGCGAGCACGCCTACCGCGCGACCGCGCTCGGCAGCGATCCGGCGCACGGTGTCATAGACAGCGGAATGCTCTGCCCGTGTGCCGTGGCTGAAGTTGAGCCGCGCCACATCCATGCCGGCGTCGATCAATTCAGTGAGTCGCGAAACAGAGGATGTGGCAGGCCCGAGCGTGCAGACGATCTTTGCGCGTCGATTCACGGTATTCCTTTCAGCGCAGGGCGGGGATGGCGTCGGCGTGCCACGCGCCCGGCACGCATGTCCGTGAGAGCAGGTCGGTGGCCGCGTGGACGGTGCGTAGCGTCGGAGCAGGCGCACCGGTGAGGTCGGCCATCTCGACGACCGCGGTGACGATCGCGTCGAGTTCCAGTTGTTTGCCCGCCTCGAGGTCCTGCAGCATCGACGTCTTGTGGTGGCCGACGTTCTCCGCCCCGCGCAGCCGCTTCTCGATCGAAATGTCCGGCTTACTACCAACTCTCGCGGCGATGTCGAGCGTTTCTTCCATCAGTTGAGTGACGATCTGACGGGTGTGCGGGTTTTGGCAGATCTCGACCATAGTCGCTCTGGTGAGCGCACTGATTGGGTTGAACGCGACGTTGCCCATCAACTTGATCCAGATGTCGTCACGCAGATTCGGCTCGACCGGCGCCTTCAGCCCACCGACAATCATGGCGTCGCTCAACGCTTTACAGCGCGGCGAGACCTCCCCGGACGGCTCGCCGATGGAGAACCGGGTGCCTTCCAGATGCCGGATCACGCCCGGCGCCTCGATCGTTGTCGCCGGATACACCACGCAACCGATGGCGCGCTCGGGTGACAACACGGCACTGGTCGCCCCGCCCGGATCCACCGCCTCGATGCGACGACCCTCGTATGGGCCTGCCAGTTGGTGGAAGTACCACCACGGGATCCCGTTCTGCGCGGGAAGCACCGCGGTGTGCTCGCCGAGGAGCGGTTCGACCAGTGGACCGCACGTCGGGTAGCTGTGCGCCTTGAGTCCGAGGAAGACGTAGTCGACGGGGCCGATCTCGGCGGGGTCGTCCGTGGCGTGCGGGTGAGCCACGAAGTCACCCCGCGGGCTGAGAACCCGGACGCCGTTCTCGCGCATCGCCCGCAGATGCTCGTTGCGCGCGATCAGGTGCACCTCCGCACCACCCCGGTGCAGTGCAGCACCCCAGTAGGCGCCGATCGCTCCGGCCCCGACGACTGCAATTCTCACGGCGACTCCTTGGGTATGGTCTGGACTGGTTGCATACAGTATGCGATCTCCTCTACTGTGGCAATGGTCCCGCCCTGCCAGGAAGAGGAATATGACGCTGATCGGAGTGCCGCGTGAGACAGCGGCGGATGAACGTCGTGTCGCGTTGGTCCCCAAGGTCGTCGAGAAACTGCATGCCGCGGGCATTGCCGTCGTCGTCGAAAGTGGTGCTGGCACAGGAGCATTGATTCCCGACGAACAATACGAACAGGCGGGCGCCAGCATTGGCGACCCATGGCCGGCAGACCTTGTGGTGAAGGTGAACCCTCCGACCACCGATGAGATCGCGCTGCTGAAGCCGGAATCCACCGTCGTCGGGTTTCTGGCACCGCGAACTCGCCCCGAGGTCGCCGACGGCTTACGACTGGCTGGGGTGACCGGCTTTGCGATGGAAGCGATTCCCCGCATTTCCCGCGCGCAGGCCATGGATGCGTTGTCATCGCAGGCCAACGTCGCGGGATACAAGGCGGTGTTGCTGGCGGCGTCGGAATCCACCCGGTTCTTCCCGATGCTCACGACGGCCGCGGGCACCGTGAAGCCGGCTACGGTGCTGGTGCTCGGCGTCGGGGTGGCGGGTCTGCAGGCGCTGGCGACGGCGAAGCGACTGGGCGGTAAGACCACCGGCTACGACGTACGTCCCGAAGTGGCCGACCAGGTGCGCTCGGTCGGCGCGCAATGGCTGAACCTCGGCATCGACGCGGCCGGTGAGGGCGGCTATGCCCGCGAACTCACCGAAGCGGAGCGGGCGCAGCAGCAGGACGCACTGGAGAAGGCGATCACCGGGTTCGACGTCGTCATCACCACCGCGCTCGTGCCCGGCCGCCCTGCCCCGCGGTTGGTGACTGCGGCCGCGGTGGAGGGCATGAAACCCGGCAGCGTCGTGGTCGACCTGGCCGGCGAGACCGGCGGCAACTGCGAGCTGACCGAACCGGGACAAACCGTCGTCAAACACGACGTGACGATCGCGTCTCCGCTGAACCTGCCAGCCACCATGCCCGAGCACGCCAGCGAGTTGTATGCCAAAAACATTGCGGCACTGCTGGATCTGCTGATCAAAGACGGCGAGGTAGCACCGGATTTCGACGACGAAGTCGTCGCCGCTTCCTGCGTCACACGCGAGAGGACGAACTGACGTGTACGACCAGTTGTTGGCGAATCTGGCGATCCTGGTGTTGTCGGGATTCGTCGGTTTCTCGGTGATCTCCAAGGTCCCCAACACCTTGCACACGCCGTTGATGTCGGGCACGAACGCCATTCACGGCATCGTGCTGATCGGCGCGCTGGTGGTGCTCGGCCGCGTCGAGCATCCGTCGCTCGCTATCCAGGTCATCCTGTTCGTCGCCGTGGTGTTCGGAACGCTCAATGTGGTCGGCGGTTTCGTGGTCACCGATCGGATGCTGGGCATGTTCAAGGGCAAGAAGGCCGCGCGATGAACTATCTCGTCACAGTGCTCTACATCATCGCGTTCGCGATGTTCATCTACGGCCTGATGGGACTGACCGGTCCCAAGACCGCGGTGCGCGGCAACTGGATCGCCGGTGCGGGCATGGCCCTGGCGGTGGTGGCGACGCTGATCGCGATCCGGCACACCGAAAACTGGGGGCTCATCATCGCGGGCCTGCTGCTCGGCGTGGCACTGGGAGTGCCACCCGCGCGGTTGACGAAGATGACCGCGATGCCCCAGCTGGTCGCTCTGTTCAACGGGGTGGGCGGCGGTACGGTCGCGCTGATCGCACTGTCGGAATTCATTGATACGTCGGGCTTCTCGAACTTCAAGCACGGTGAGTCGCCGACGGTGCACATCGTGGTGGCCTCGATGTTCGCCGCGATCATCGGCTCGATCTCGTTCTGGGGCTCGATCATCGCGTTCGGCAAGCTGCAGGAGATCCTGCCAGGCCGCCCGATCGGCATCGGGAAGCTGCAGCAGCCGTTCAACCTGTTGCTGCTGTTGGGTGCGGTGGCCGCCGCGGTCGCTATCGGACTTGGCGCGCATCCCGGCAGCGGCGGGGCGGCGCTGTGGTGGATGATCGGGCTGCTGGCGGCCGCGGGCGTGCTGGGCCTGATGGTGGTGCTGCCGATCGGAGGCGCCGATATGCCGGTGGTCATTTCATTGCTCAACGCCCTCACCGGATTGTCGGCCGCTGCAGCGGGTTTGGCTCTGAACAACACATCGATGATCGTCGCAGGCATGATCGTCGGCGCGTCCGGTTCGATCCTGACGAATCTGATGGCCAAGGCGATGAACCGCTCCATTCCCGCGATCGTGGCAGGCGGCTTTGGCGGCAGCGGAATGGCAGCGTCGAGCGATGACGGAGTCGAGAAGGTGGTGAAGGCGACCTCGGCGGCCGACGCCGCGATCCAGATGGCCTACGCCAACCAGGTCATCGTCGTGCCCGGTTACGGCTTGGCGGTTGCCCAGGCGCAGCACGCCGTCAAGGACCTGGCCGGCATGCTCGAACAGCGCGGCGTGCCAGTCAAATACGCGATCCACCCCGTCGCGGGACGGATGCCTGGGCACATGAATGTGCTGCTGGCCGAGGCCGACGTCGAGTACGACGCGATGAAGGAGATGGACGATATCAACGATGACTTCTCGCGCACCGACGTGACCATCGTCATCGGAGCCAACGATGTCACCAACCCAGCGGCGCGCAACGACCCGTCGAGCCCAATTCACGGCATGCCGATCCTCAACGTCGACCAGTCCAAGTCGGTGATCGTGCTCAAGCGGTCGATGAACTCCGGCTTCGCGGGCATCGAGAACCCGTTGTTCTACGCCGACGGCACCACCATGCTGTTCGGCGATGCGAAGAAGTCGGTCACCGAGGTCGCCGAGGAACTCAAGGTTCTCTGACCATGGGCGTCGAGAACCCGAAGATCAAGGCGCCCAAGAAGTCAGCCGCAGGCGTGCCCGCCGTGATGCACGCGCTGGAGTACTCGCTCGGGCAGACGTCGCTGGTCCGAACGGCGATCAATCTGCTCAGCATCAATCAGGCCAACGGGATCGACTGCCCTGGCTGCGCCTGGCCGGAGCCCGAGGCGGGCAAGCGACACAAGAACGAGTACTGCGAAAACGGTGCCAAACACATCAACGACGAGGCCACCACGCGCCGGCTCACGCGGGAGTTCTTCCGTGAGCACTCGATAACCGAGCTCGCCACGAAGTCCGACATGTGGCTCAACGAGCAGGGTCGGCTGACCGAGCCGATGGTCAAGGCGCCAGGGTCAGATCACTACGAACCGATCAGCTGGGACGGAGCCCTCGACCTGCTGGCTGCCGAACTGCGCAGCCTCGATTCACCCGACGAGGCGCTGTTCTACACGTCGGGCAGGCTCAGCAACGAGGCGGCCTTCCTGCTGCAGTTGTTCGCCCGGGCGTATGGCACCAACAATCTGCCCGACTGCAGCAACATGTGTCACGAATCCAGCGGCGCCGGCCTGAACGAGACGCTCGGCGTCGGCAAGGGCAGCGTGAGCCTCGACGATCTGCACGAGGCCGACCTGGTGCTCGCAGTCGGCCTCAACCCCGGCACCAACATGCCGCGGATGCTGTCGGCGCTGGAGGAGACCAAGCGCAACGGTGGCCATGTCATCGCTGTGAACACGTTGCCCGAAGCGGGGCTGATCCGGTTCAAGAACCCACAGAAGCTCAGCGGAATCGTCGGCGGCGGAACGCCGATTGCCGATCAGTTCCTGCACATCAAACCGTGCGGCGACCTGGCGCTGTTTCAGGCCATCAATGCGCTGCTGCTCAAGGCCGAGGACGCCGCACCCGGGACAGTGCTGGACTTCGCGTTCATCGACACCCACACCTCGGGCTTTGCCGAGTTCGCCGATCACGCTCGGCAGATCGCATGGTCGGATGTCCTTGACGCGACCGGCCTTTCGCGTGAGGAAATCCAGAGCGTGGTCGACCGTGTGCTGAAGAGCACGAAGGTCATCGTCTGCTGGGCGATGGGGGTCACCCAACAGAAGCACGGCGTGGCAACAGTCCGCGAGATGGTGAATTTCCTGATGCTGCGCGGAAACCTGGGCAGGCCGGGAACCGGCGTCTGTCCGGTCCGCGGGCACAGCAATGTCCAGGGTGACCGCACAATGGGCATCTGGGAGAAGATGCCGCAGTCGTTCCTCGATGCCCTCGAAGCGGAGTTCGGCTTCACTCCCCCGCCGCATCACGGCTTGGACGCGGTCGACTCCATCCGGGCGATGCGCGATGGCAGAGCCAAGGTGTTCGTTGGCTTCGCAGGCAATTTCGTGCGCGCCACCCCGGATAGCGATGTGACCGAACGTGCGATGCGCAACTGCCGGTTGACAGCACACGTCTCGACGAAGCTCAACCGCTCGCACGCGGTGTGCGGCCAGACGGCGTTGATACTGCCGACATTGGGCCGCACCGACCGCGATGTCCAGTCAACCGGCGAGCAGTTCGTCACGGTCGAAGACTCGATGAGCATCGTGCATCAATCCCGCGGCAGGCTCACGCCCGCATCTGACACTCTGCTGAGTGAGGTGGCGATCGTGTGCAGGCTCGCCCGTCGCACGCTGGGCAGCGGGCCGGAAATTTCTTGGGAGAAGTTCGAATCCGACTATGACGTGATCCGCGACGCGATATCCCGGGTGGTCCCCGACTTCGAGGACTTCAATGATCGGGTGCGTCGGCCGGGCGGCTTCGCACTGACCAATCCGGTCAACGAGTACCGGTTCAACACGGCATCGGGTAAGGCGCAGTTCACGCGTAACACCTTCGACAGAATCCGGGTCCCCGCAGGGCATCTCGTACTGCAGACCATGCGGTCACACGACCAGTGGAATACTGTGCCGTACGCCCCGAACGACCGGTACCGCGGCATCAAGAACGCCCGCCGGATCGTGTTGGTCAATCCCGTCGACATCGATGCGCTCGGATTGGCCGATGCGCAGCGGGTCGATTTGGTCAGCAGTTGGGAAGACGGTATCGAGCGGCGGGCGAAGGACTTTCGCGTAGTTGCCTATCCCGCTGCGCGAGGTTCGGCGGCGTCGTATTACCCGGAGACCAACGTGCTCGTTCCGCTCGACAGCGTCGCCGACATCAGCAACACCCCAACCTCCAAAGGGGTTTTCGTTCGCTTGGAACCGGCGGCGTGCCAAGGCGAGGCGTCGGATGCCTGACGCCGTCGCCGCCACCGACAGTTAGTCGAGTCAGACGTCGCTGCTGATGTACCGCTTCTTGACGGGCGGCTCGGCGAGCAGTGGAGGTAAATCGGTGATTCGGCCGTCGCCCGCGCGAAAACTGCGGTAAGCCTCATCGTGCTCGACCGTCTCCCAGATTTCGTAGATGAGCCAGTGCGCGTCGTCGTCCTCATCGACGAGGACGTCGGTTCGGAGATTGCCGTCGAAGGCGCGGGTGTCTTGAAGCGCCCGGCCCATGACATCGCGGCCCGCCGCGACCGACTCAGGCTTGAATTTCAGTTCGAGTATCACGGTGACTGCCATAGAAATCTCCTCGTTGTTTGACGGTGCCGGTAGTCAATGCTGATTGGCTGACAGGAAATTGCGGATGTGGTCCGCCATTTCTGACGCGGCGGTGTCGAGCGCGAAATGGCCTCCGTCGACGATGTGCAACTCCGCGCCGGGAATGTCCCGTTGGTCCGCGGCGGTCTCCGCGATGAGGAACGACGGATCGTACTTTCCCCACAGCACCATGGTGCGCGGCTTGTGCTCGCGCAGCCACGCATCCCAGGCGTCATAGGACGAGACGTTGGTCCGGTAGTCGTAGAACAAGTCGACCTGAATATTGCCCTGAGCCGGGTCGGTCAGGAAGCGGTATTCGTCGGTCCACAGATCGGGGTCGTAACGCTCGATGTTTGGATCGGTGCCGACGTGCCGCTGCCGGGTCGCCTCCAAGGAAAGAAAGTTCCTCCGGAACTGGGCCTCATGGCCCACGCGGTCGGCCCAGAACGCTCGCCTCGCGTCCCACAGCGGCCCGAGTGCGTCAGCATGCAATGCGGCGTTTTGGATGATGAGGCTCTGCAGTCGTTCTGGATGCGCGACAACCATTCTCATGCCTACGTCGGCGCCGTAGTCCTGGAACGAGAGGTTGTACTGCGACAGGCCGAGCTTCTCGGTGAAATGGTCCACCACCGCGGCCAGGTGATCGAAGGTGTAGGCGAACTTCGCTGGATCGGGCCAGTCGCTGTGGCCGAAGCCGGGAAGGTCGGGGGCGATCAGATGGAAGCGGTCTGAAAGCCGGGCGAACAGCGGATCGAACATCCGCGATGACGACGGGAAGCCGTGCAGCAGAAGCACAACGGGCCCGTCAGTCGGACCGGCTTCGCGATAGAAGATCGAAAGGCCGTCGACATCCGCAGTCTTGTACGCCACGGGCCGTTGCTCGGTTGGAGGCAGATTCGCCGCACTGCCTGAGTTCGAGCACGCCGAAACCAATATGGCGAGCAACGCGGCCGCGAGCCACACACCCAGCGTCCTACGCATGATCCGTTTCGCCGAGTTGACCGACGTGGTAACCCAACCGCGTCTCCACGTCTCCGGGCTTCTGCAAGCCGCGTTCGATCAGCGTCTGCACCCGCTGTTGGGCGGCGGGCCTGGCCAGTGCAGCGAGGAAAGCCTCCCACTCCGGTGCGATCTCGGCGTCGGACGGCAAGGTGCTCACATTCGCGAGGTGCTTCGTTTCGGCGATGGCCTGCTTGTCGAACGACGAGATGCGCAGCGCCAGCGCGTCGACGAAGGTGTCGAGTTCCGCGTCGGGCAGCGCGCGGTTGACGTAGCCGTACCGCTCGGCGAGATCCCCGTCGATGTCGTCCGCGCCGAGCAGTACTTCCAAGGCGCGCCCGCGACCGATCAACCGGGACAGCCGTGCGATCGGTCCGCCACCCGGCACCAGGCCGGCGCCGACTTCCCATTGCGACAAGACGGCCTTCTCCCGGCTGGCGAAACGCATGTCACTTGCGAGCGCCAGTTCGCTGCCCACACCCGTTGCCCTGCCGCGAATTGCGGCGATCGAGACGAACGGGGCCCGGCTCAGTCTGGCGAGAAGATCAGGCAGATACTGCAGACCGGTCGTGCCGACCGGTAGCCGGGTCGACTCCTCCAGCGGTGCGTCAAAGTCGTAGTGCGTCAGGAAGAACCCGTCGACGGCGCTGTCGAAGACGACGACCTTGACGTCCTCGTCGTTCTCCAGATCGGCGATCACCCGCCCGAGTTCCAGGCTGCTCTCCGGCCCGAAGATGTTCAGCGGCGGGTGGTCGAACGTCACTCGCCAGTACGCGGGCGATCGGCGCGTAACGGAGATTCGCGTAGAGCTCACGATGCCTTCCTGCGTCGAAGCGCTAGCTGAGTGCTTTCATGAACTCGCGCGCCAATGGGCCTGCGGACGCAGGGTTCTGACCGGTGTACAGGTTGCGGTCGACGAGCGTGTAGGGCTTCCACATCTCGCCACGCTGGAAATCGACGCCCATCTTCACCAATTCGTCCTCGGCCGTCCACCTTGCCTTGGCGCGCAGGCCGACCCCGTCCTCCTCATCATTGGTGAACGCCGTGACACGGTATCCAGCGAAGGGGGAAGTACCGTTGCGGCGAGTAGCCATCATGGCGACCGGTGCGTGACAGACGATGGCAAGTGGCTTACCGGATGCGAGCGCCGCGATCAGCAGTCGTCCGGAGTCGGCGTCCTCCCACAGGTCCTCCATGGGCCCGTGCCCGCCGGGATAGTAGACGGCGTCGTAGTCCTCGACGCGTGCGTCGGCCAACTCGATCGGGTGGCGCAACTCCTCCGCCGAACGAAGGATCTCCTCGAGTTCGAGGGCGATCTCCGCGCTGCCCGCCATCGCGGGACGCAGGCTCATCACGTCGACGTGGGGCACCACACCACCGGGTGTCGCGACGACGATCTGGTGGCCGGCTTTGGTGAGTTCGCTGTAGGGAGCGGCGAACTCCTCAGCCCAGTAGCCCGTCGGATGCCTCGTGCCGTCTGCGAGTGTCCAATAGCTCGCGCCGGTCACGACGAAAAGAACCTTGGCCATGGGGAAGTCACCTCGCGTCTCGGGATGGACTGATGAACCCACAGTCTCGCATCGGTCCCTGGCTCCCACCAGGTTCTCGTTCGACAGAAACGAAGATAGGTGACCGGTCGGCTACTATCGAAGGTATGCCACGCCCGCCGAATCCCGAAGTGCGCCAGCGTCTGCTGGCCGCAGGCCTGGACCTTGTGCACTCACGCGGCTTCGCCGCCAGCGGCGTCAAGGACATCACCGACGCGGCCGGTGTGCCGAAGGGCTCCTTCTACGCGTACTTCCCGAGCAAGGAGGCGTTCGGCGCAGCGATCCTCGACCACTACTGGTCAGACATCGAGGCGCGACTGCTGCCGATCCTCGATTCGGACGGTCGGGCGCAGGACAGAATTCAGCGCTTCTTCCATGCACTTGCCGACGAACACGCGGCAGGCGATTTCCTGCTCGGCTGCCTCATCGGCAATCTGTCGCTAGAACTCAGCGGAACGAGCGAGCCTGTCCGCGCCGAGCTCACGCGCATCCTCGACGGCTGGGGCGGGGCTCTCACCGCATGTGTGCGTGCCGGCCAGCGCCGCTCCGGTGGCATTCGCTCGGACCTCGACGCGGCCGAACTCGCCGCCCTGTTGATCGAGTCGTGGGAGGGCGCGGCCCTTCGCGGCAAGGTGACGCGCAGTCGCGCGCCCTATGACCGGTTCGAAGCCATTACCGTCCCAGCCCTGCTCCGCTGATCCCCTGCCGTTCACGACGTGACCCTTCGCACATTGATTTATAGACGACTGGTCATCTATTCTCAAAGACGTGTCCACATACCAGGAACCACAGCATCCGGCGCTCCCGCCGTCCGGCTTCGAGCTCGACCACGCGCACGCCGCACTGGTCATCACCGATCCGCAGATCGACTTCCTCAGCCCCGCCGGGGTCTCATGGCCGGTGTTCGGTGACAGCATCCGCGACAACGACACCGTCGCTCACATCGGCGAGCTGTTGGATGCCGCGAAGCTGTCAGGCATCACGGTCGCGGTCTCGCCGCACTACTTCTATCCCACCGACAAGCAGTGGTTGTTCGGCGATCCGCTCGAACAGTTCATGGGTTCCGTCGGCATGTTCACCCGCCAGGGCGCGTACACGACGCAGGGTTTCGCGGGTTCGGGTGCCGACTTCCTGCCCGACTACCAGCACCACATCCACGACGGCCAAACCGTGATCGCGTCGCCGCACAAGATCGTCGGTCCCGAGTCGAATGACCTTGTGCTGCAGTTGCGTAAGCGCGGCGTGAACCAGGTCATCCTGGCGGGCATGGCCGCCAACCTCTGCGTGGAAGGCCATCTTCGCGAACTCGTCGAGCAAGGGTTCGAGGTGGCTGTGGTCAAAGACGCCACCGCAGGCCCACGGCTTCCCGAAGGCGACGGCTATCTGGCCGCGCTGGTGAACTACCGATTCCTCGCGAGCGCGGTCTGGACCACAGCCGTAGCCGTCGCACAGATGAAGGAGAACGATCGACATGGCGTTGAGTGACAAGCTGTTTCAGCACGGCAAGGCCTTGAACAACGGCGACGAGATTCCCGCGCTGGGGTTCGGAACGCTGGTTTCGGACCAAACGAAGACGCGGCGCGCGACCAAGTCCGCGGTCGAGGTGGGGTTCCGTCACCTCGACTGTGCCGAAAGGTACCGAAACGAAACGGAAGTCGGCGCAGCGCTCAAAGAGCTGTTCGAGGACGGAACCGTCCGGCGAGAGGACCTGTTCGTCACCACCAAGCTGTGGAACAACAACCACCGTCCGGACCGGGTCAGGGCCGCCCTCAAGGCCAGCCTGGAACGACTGGGACTCGACGCGGTCGACCTGTACCTGATGCACACGCCGTTCGCGTTTCAGCCAGGAGACGACCAAGACCCCCGCGATGCCCACGGAGCAGTCATCTACGACGACGGCGTCACGCTGGAGCAGACCTGGGCCGCGATGGAGGATCTCGTCGACGAGGGACTCACCCGTGGGATCGGCCTGTCCGACATCGGCGTCGACGGCACTCGTCGGATTGTCGATTCGGCCCGGATCAAGCCGACGGTCGTCGAGGTCGAGTCGCATCCCTATCACCCACAGTGGGATCTCCATGATTACTGCAGGTCTGAGGACATCGTCCTGCTGGCATTCGCACCACTCGGACACGCGCTGGAGCCGCGCCTGCTCGACGATCCTCTCATCCTCGATATCAGCGCGCGCTACGGAAAGACGCCCGCCCAAGTGCTGTTGGCTTGGGGCATTCAGCGCGACTCCGCGGTCCTCACGTCGTCGGTGACGCCTGCACGCATCGTTGAGAACTTCGATGTCACCGCGCTTCCCCAGAGCGCGGTCGATGAGATCACCCGCCTGAAGACTCGAATTCGATTCAATTCGGTTGTCGACGCCGGGGAGCCGGGATTCGAACAGGTGCCAAAGGGCAGTTGCCTGACAGCTGAACCACAGGAAACGGGTTCAGAGTGAATGCCGGCCCGCGACCAAGATCCCGATTAGTCGAACGAACCGTGTGCGTTCTGACGCAGTGTTAGGCAGTACAAGTACGACGGAGAGGTCACTCTGATGGGTCGCGTTGCAGTAATCACTGGAGCCAGCCGAGGAATCGGCGCGGCCACCGCATTGGTCCTCGCGGAGCGAGGCTTACGGGTGGTCGTCAATTACAGGTCCAGTGCTGACGAGGCGGATGAAGTTGTCCGAGCCGCGAAGGCGGCGGGTGGCGAAGCTGTGGCGATTCGGGCCGACGTCACAGACGCCGATGCGGTCACCGCGATGATGGAAGAAACCGTGCAGCGGTGGGGCGGGGTTGACGTGCTGGTGCACAACGCCATGATCCCGTTCAAGGTCACCTCATTCGCCGATCTGACCTGGGAGCAGCTGGGTGACAAGCTGGATGGCGAGCTGCGCGCTGCCTTTTTGGTCACCAAAGCTGTTGTGCCAAACATGATTTCCCGCGGGTATGGCCGCCTGGTGTACCTGAGCACCGGATTGTCCCGGCGCCCGCGCGAGGGCATGATCACGTTGGGCACCGCCAAGGCCGCGCTGGACCAATTCGTCAGATACGTCGCGCTCGAGGTCGCGCCACACGGAATCACCGCGAACCTCGTCGCCCCGGCCACGGTGGACGAGACGAAGGTTACCGAGCAGTTGACAGACGACCAAGTTCATCATCTCGGCGCGACCAACCCCATGGGTCGACTCGTGCGCCCAGACGAGGTGGCCAGGACGGTGGCGTTCCTGGCAAGCGACGATTCAGGGTTCACCACCGGCCACTACCTCACCATCAACGGTGGCCTGTCCATGGATTGAACTTCGCTGTGAAGCAATAGATTTGGAAGAAGGCAGGCTCATGCAGACGATCGATCTGGCTTTTGTCGGGCGTGGTATCCACGAGGAACTCGTGGCGTACGTCGCCGACCAGGAGGGGTACTACCAAGACGAGGGGGTGCACGTCGCCGTGCGCGACGGCGTCGAGTGGCCAATCGAACGGGTGCGCCTCGGCGCGACGATCGGTTTAGGCCGAGCACTTCTGTCGCGGCTGACAGACGGCACCGAATGGAAGATGCTGTGCGTCAACACCCATCGTCCGCTGTTCTGGTTCCTCGGCGGCCCCGATGTGACGTCGATGGCTGATCTTCGCGGGCGGCGCCTGGCCGTCCACTCCCCTCATTCTCCACCCGGTTGTTTCGCCAGGATCGTGTTGCGTGCACACGGTCTTGACCCCGACCGTGATGTGGAGTCTGTGGTGCGCGCGCCCGCCGACTACCAGATGGACCTGCGACGCCTTCGCCAAGGCTCCATCGATGCCGCCTACGTGGGCAGCACGCTTTCTCCCGAACAAGTCGCCGAGGAGGAAGGCTTCCACGTGCTCGCGTGGGTCGGCGATCATTTCCAGATTCCCACCGTGGGTGTTGCCGTGGCTCCCGCTTATACGCCGCCGGACAGCCCAGCGCTGCAGGCGGTAGTGCGGGCCAACCATCGTGCGCTTCACACCATGGCCGAAAAGCCCAATCTGGCAATCGATTACGTCGCCGCATTATTACCGCGGCTGACCCGGGAGGAAGCGCAGAAGCACTACGAGCGCTACATCGGCCCGTACTTCACCGCCGACGGGGGCGTGGATCTCGCCGTCGCACAGCGAGGAATCGACGCCGTCGCCGGCGAACTCGGCGTTGCCTCGGTAGCCGCCGAAGAGTTGTTCACGCCTCGCTAACGGCGATCAACTGAGAGGCTCAAGCCATGACAGGCGCGTTCATTCTGGGCGGGATCGGCACACCGTTCGGGCGCACGGTCACACCGGTAACACCAGCCGCGAGCTCCCGTGCGCAATGGTGTGGGTCGACGGCTTGAGTCGGCTGCCGGTGAGTGGCGGCTCGCCGGTGCCGAGGTTGCGCGCATAGCGCGGATGAGACCCGCCCGCGATGAGTAGCCGGATTCGGTGGCCCGCGCCGAATCGATGCGCGATGGCGTCGAGGTCCAGCCGAAGCGGTTGCGCCCGATCGGATGGGAGGCGGACGTAGCCGTCGCTGACGTTGCGGGAGCGGCCCTTGGGGTCGACGTCGCTGACCCGCACCCATACGTCGGCGTACGGGATGTCGGTGCTGTGAACGAGTTCGACGAACGGTGTCCCGATCACTTCGAGGTCTTCGGTGAGCGCGGGGCCGGTGAAGCTGAGCACGTCGCCGCGCTTGGCGAGGCGTGCATCATTGCGGTATCCGGCCGCTGTGGACAACAGCCGCCCACCGATCGTCGGTGTCGGGTCGGCGGGGTTGTAGACGAACTGCGACGACGAGGCGCGCGGGGCGGGCGCTTGCTTGCTCAATGTCGAATCAGGGTGCAGGTAAAGCACTTTCGTGTCGTATTCGGGCGGCCAGTGCGCCAAGTCGCGCCACTCCTGCGCTCCGGTGACAAAGATGCGGACACGATCTCTGCGCGCGCGTGAATGCGTTTGGGCCAGATGTTCGGCGAGCCAGTCCAGGGATTCACGAGTGGTCTGGCCCGCCCCGCCCAGGCCGATCTGTCCATGCGTCCACGGGCCGACGGTGAGGCCCACGTCGACGCCACGCGCCCGCAGGTGCCGGAATTGATACAGCGTCTGCTCGAGGAACAGGTCCTGCCATCCGGTGATCAACCGGATGGGGACATCGACCTTGTCGAGCGCCGACCGCAACTGTGTCGGGTGCCAGTACTCGGCGGTCGTGTCCGGGTGCGCGACCCAGGACTGGTACCACGGAGCGGTCTCGCCAAGCAGTGACTTCGCAGCATCGCCCAGTGGTAGGGCACGCAATGCGGGATCCACGCGCCAACGGCCCGCAAGGCCGACGATGAACGGTTTGAATCTGCCGTCCTCCTGACGGGCCACCAAATCGCTCCAGCCAAGGAAGTCGCCGAGCAGAAACGATCCGGTGCCCCATACGGCGTCGCTTATGTCGTGCGGGCCAACGGAAATCACCGCTGCCGCCAACTCTGGTGGCGGATCGGCGAGCATGGCCCACTGGGTGAAGCCGAGGTACGACCCGCCCATAGTGGCAAAGCGCCCGGTGAACCACGGCTGCGCCCGAAGCCAGGCCACGGTGTCGGCGCCGTCCTCGACCTCTCGCCTGCCGGGTTCGAATTCACCGCCGGAGCCGAAAGTGCCACGCACGCTTTGCAAGATGACGTGGTATCCGCGCGAGGCAAAGGCCCGCACTGTCTGGAATGCGGCCAGCGGGCCGCGACCATAGGGGCCGCGGATGAGGATCGTGCCCGCTGGTGTCGTCGTCGACGGCGCGTAGTGATCGGCCAGCAGATCTATCCCGTCGCGCATCGGCACGACGACGTCGCGAGTCACCGTGAAGGCATTGGTGGGCGGCGGGAGCCGCAATAGCCGGGTGATGACCCGGTCGGCCAATCGAATTGATGGCATCGCCAACCGGCACCTCCCCCTGTGGCCCTAGACGCCAGAATGACAGAGGACCCCTGGGTTAGTCGCCAACTCCGACCATTGTTGCGTGAAGACCAACACGCACCCCGATACGCAACAAAATCGCTCGCAAGTGACCCAGCCGACACCGTCGCGCCAGGGCCGGACCCGTCGCCCAGCGAATTCCTCAAGAAATGGTTGTTGGGCGGCTGCTCAACACTTAGTCTGCCTTCGTGTCCAGCACTGCAGCTGACGAGCGACCGCGCGTCCGACGCGAGGCGACTCGGGCTGCGCTAATCGAGGCAACCGCCCAAATCATGCTCGACGAAGGCTACGCCGCGGCGACGTCACGGAGGGTCGCGGGCAAGGCCGGCGTCAAGCCCGCGCTGGTGCACTACTACTTCCCAAGCATGGACGATCTGTTCGTCGCCGTTCTGCGTGACAAGGCCGAGGACAATCTGGCACGCCAGCGTCAGGCAATCGCCGAGGCTCAACCGCTGCACGCGCTGTGGCAGCTGAGCAGCGCCCACGATGCGCAGTTGTTCACCGAGTTCCTCGCGATGGCTAACCACCGCAAAGCAATTCGAAGCGAAATCGTGGCCTATGCCATGCGATTCCGCGACCTAGAAGAAGGTGTAGTCACCTTGGCGTTGAAGGCCCGCGGCATCGACATCGAACAGTTCCCGCCGGTGGTCATGACCATGATCATGGGCGGCCTGGCGCGGATGGTGCTCCACGAGCAGGGACTTGGCATCACCCGCGGGCATCGCGAAGCCGCCGCGTTCATCGACCGCTGGCTTGATCGCTTCGAAATGCCTGCGTGGGATGCGTCCGGGGCGGGAACGGAGGGCCCCTGATGCTGCGTTTCGCCAAGCGTATTTGGGTGCTGCTGGTCATCCTGCTGGTCGTGGCCATCGCGGTATTCGTGGTTGGCCGTTTCCGCGGTTTCTTCGGCCACACGGTGCTGACCAAGCCGGGCGCGGGTCTGGTCAATGACCCGGAGCCGTTCAACCCCAAGGTCGTCAAGTACGAGATCTTCGGGTCGGGCTCGGTCGCGACCATCAACTACCTGGATCTGGACGCTCAACCGCAGAAGGCCCTGAATGTGCCGTTGCCGTGGGAGCTCACCCTGACGACCACCGCTCCGGCAGCCAGCCCCAACATCATCGCGCAGAGCGACGGCGGCACCATCAGTTGCCGAATCACCGTCGACGGCGTGGTCAAGGATGAGAGGACGACCAACGGCGTGAACGCCCAGACCTTCTGCTTGGTGAAGTCGGCATGAGCGAAGCTTGCGAGCGAATCATCGGCACAGAATGCGGTAACCGAGCCTGCGAGGTGACCGCATGAGTAATACGCACGTCGGCGCGCACCCGATGATCCCGCGATTCATCCGACTGTTCTGTGTGCCGATCTTCTTGGGCTGGATCGCACTGGTCGTGATCGTCAACGTCATCGTCCCGCAGCTGGAAGTCGTCGGCGAGGCGCACGCGGTGTCGTTCGCTCCCAAGGACGCACCGTCGATGCAGGCGATGCAGCGCATCGGTCACGATTTCCAGGAGTTCAATTCCAACAGCTCGGCGATGATCGTCCTGGAGGGCGACCAGCCACTCGGCGACGCCGCGCACAAGTACTACGACGGCCTGATCAAGAAACTCGAAGCCGACACCAAGCACGTCCAGCACGTTCAGGATTTCTGGGGCGATCCGCTGACCGCAACGGGCGCGCAGAGCGCCGACGGAAAGGCCGCCAACGTCCAGGTGTACCTGGCGGGCAACCAGGGCGAAACCCTGGCCAACGAGTCCGTGCAGGCCGTGCGGACGATCATCGACCAGTCGTCCCCGCCGCCTGGAGTCAAGGTTTACGTCACCGGCCCTACGCCGCTCTCGAACGACCAGCACCACGCCGGCGATAAAAGCGTCAAGCTGATCACCGCCATCACCATGGGCGTCATCTTCGTGATGCTGTTGCTCGTCTACCGGTCGATCGTGACGGTGCTCCTGGTTCTGGTGATGATGTTCATCGAGTTGTCCGCTGCCCGGGGAATCGTTGCGGCCCTTAGCTATTACAACTTGATCGGGTTGTCGACGTTCGCGGTCAATCTACTCACCACGCTGGCGATAGCGGCAAGTACGGACTATGCGATCTTCCTGTTGGGCCGCTACCACGAAGCGCGCAACAACGGCGAGGACCGCGAAACCGCCTTCTACACCATGTATCACGGCACCGCTCACGTCATCTTGGGCTCGGGTCTGACCATCGCGGGTGCGACGTTCTGTCTGCACTTCACCAGGCTGCCCTACTTCGAATCGTTGGGCATTCCGTTGTCCATCGGAATGCTCGTCGCGACCATCGCCGCGCTGACGATGGCACCCGCGCTGCTGACGATCTGCAGCCGCTTCGGCCTGTTCGACCCGAAGCGGAAGACCGACACCCGAACTTGGCGGCGGGTCGGCACCGCCGTAGTGCGTTGGCCCGGACCGATTCTCGCCGCATCCGTCGCCCTTGCGCTTATCGGACTGTTGGCGCTGCCGTCCTACAAGCCGGGCTACTTCGACCGCGATTACCTTCCACCGGACATCCCGGCCAACATCGGCTACGCGGCCGCCGACCGGCATTTCCCCAAAGCCCGGATGAACCCCGAGTTGCTGATGGTCGAGACCGACCACGACGTACGCAACCCCGCCGACATGCTGGTGATCGAGCGGATAGCAAGGGCGATCGCCCACACCCAGGGCGTCGGACGGGTGCAGGCCATCAGCAGACCGCGGGGCGTCCCGATTGAGCACACCTCGATTCCATTCATGGTCGGTGCGCAGGGCACCACCCAGCAGATGAATCAGGACTACATGGACAAGGTCATGGCCAACATGCTGACGCAGGCCAATGACATGCAAACCTCCATCGACACGATGGAGAAGATGCAGAACATCACCATGCAGATGGCCGCGACCACGCACAACATGGTCACCAAGATGGTCGTCACCACCGCCGATCTCGAGGAGTTACGCGACCACATAGCGGATTTCGACGATTTCTTCCGCCCGATCCGCAACTACCTCTACTGGGAACCGCACTGCTACGACATTCCGATCTGCTGGTCGATGCGCTCGATCTTCGACACCCTCGACGGTGTCGACACGATGACCGACGACATCAAGAACCTCTTGCCAGACCTGCAAAAGCTCGACACGCTCATGCCGCAGATGGTCGCGATCATGCCCGCCCAGATCGAGTCGATGAAGAGCATGCAGCAGATCACGCTGACGATGTATCAGAGCCAGAAGAGTCAGCAGGATCAGATGAAAGCGATGCAGGAGAACCAGGGCGCCATGGGCCAGGCGTTCGATCAGTCGAAGAACGACGATTCGTTTTATCTGCCACCGGAAGTCTTCGACAACGCCGACTTCAAGCGCGGCCTGAAGATGTTCGTCTCGCCGGACGGAAAAGCCGTGCGGTTCATCATCTCTCACGAAGGTGATCCCGCCACTCCTGAAGGCATCAAACTTGTGCCACAGATCAAGAGTGCGGCGTTCGAGGCCATCAAGGGCACACCGCTGGAAGGTTCGAAGATCTACATGGCGGGCACCGCCTCGACCTACAAGGACATGCAGGAAGGTGCCAACTGGGACCTGCTCATTGCCGGAATAGCGTCGCTCTGTTTGATTTTCATCATCATGTTGTTGCTCACCCGGGCGGTGATGGCGTCGGCGGTCATCGTGGGCACGGTGTTGATGTCGCTGGGCACATCGTTCGGCTTGTCCGTGCTGATCTGGGAGCACATCCTTGGCAGGCCGCTGCATTGGCTGGTGCTGGCGATGTCGGTGATCATCCTGCTGGCGGTGGGCTCCGACTACAACTTGTTGTTGGTGTCCCGATTCAAAGAAGAGATCCATGCCGGCATCAAGACCGGAATCATCCGGTCGATGGCGGGCACCGGCGCGGTGGTCACCTCGGCAGGCCTGGTGTTCGCGTTCACCATGATGACGATGATGGTGAGCGACCTGGTGGTGGCGGGGCAGGTGGGCACGACGATCGGTCTGGGTCTGCTCTTCGACACTTTGGTGATCCGGTCTTTCATGACGCCGGCGATCGCGGCGATGATGGGGCCCTGGTTCTGGTGGCCACAGATCATCCGGATGCGGCCAAGACCGTCGCCGTGGCCCAAGCCGAAAGAGCGCGCGCCCGATACACCGGTCAGCGTCGGCGCTTCCGACGAGAATCCAACGGGCCCAATCGGATAGGGATGATATGAAGACCAAACTGGCAGCGGTCGCCGCGGGGGCGATAGCGACGGCGCTGGTGTTGGCCCCATCCGCGTTGGCCGATCCCGACACCGATTTCACCAACGAACTGCACACCTATGGCATCTACGGCGGCAAGGACTACAACGCGTGGATCGGGAAGATCACGTGCAAGCGACTCGACAAGGGGCTGGACCAGGACGCCGACAAGTCGGCGAAATTCGTGTTCCTGCAACTGCCGAAGGGCAGCACAACGGAGCAGGCGTGGCAGTTTCTCGGTGGCGCGCTGCGCTATTACTGCCCCGAAAAGCTGCCGATCCTCGCGTCCGCCGCGCAGCAGTGAGAAACGGGGCGACTCACCGCGAGTGTTGGGTGGCTTGAGAGTCGAACATATGTTCCAATGGGCTCTCGCAGGCCCGCTCACTGCGGGCGATGTTCAAAAAGGAGATCGCCGCAACAATGACTGTAGACACTCTGGCACCCGAAGCGCTGTCCACCGAGTTCGACACCCCCGCCGTCGTCGTACCTTCCAGCGAGAGCTCCGCGCCTGAGACCAGGCCGGCGCCCGAAGCGCCCGCCGCTGCCGCCCCTGCCGACGAGAAGCCGAAGAAGGCGCCGGCCAAGAAGGCCGTCGCCAAGAAGACCAAGACTCTGGAGCTGACTCTTACGGTCACGGGTACCGCTGACGGTGAATGGCGCGCCGAACTCAAACGGGGCACCACATACCTGGCCCGCAACGTCGCGGTCGCCGCTGCCGCTGTTTCCCGGGCGGCTAAGGAACTGCATGAGGACCTGTCCATGCCGATCGACGAGGTCATCGAAGAGGCACGCGCCGTGCAGGCCGCCAAGGTTGCCGCACTCGAGGCCGAACTGGAAGCGGCCCGCCAGGCCCTCGCCGACCTGGACTGAGCCCGCCGCGTTCGGTTGGGATGATCTCGAGGACCAGCTCGCGTAACACCAGAAGGGAGGGTGACACCGTCGCCGGGTATGGCGGCCAGGAGAAGAGGAAACATGAGCGTGGACAACGTTTCTCAGCTGGGTAGCACGGGACTCGACGAGTTGGTTCCGTCGCGCTACGCGCAGCAGGTCGGCGATATCGAAGTGCTGGTGATCAGCGATGGCGTGTTGCCGATTACCGCCTCGACGTTGGCCACCAATGCCGACCCGGCCGACTTGACGGGCTGGCTGACGGACATGTACCTGGCGCCCGACGTGGTCGACTGGCCACTCAACGTGGTCGTGGTTCGTACTGGCGGCAGGACCATCCTCGTCGACGCCGGGCTCGGGGTGGAGTTTCCCGACTTCCCGCGGGCCGGGCAGACAGTCCACCGGCTGGAGGCAGCCGGCATCGACCCCGGATCGGTGACCGACGTCGTGCTCACCCACCTGCACATGGACCACGTCGGCGGCCTGCTCACCGACGGACTCAAGGCACGACTGCGTCCCGACCTGCGAGTCCACCTGGCGGCCAGGGAAGCCGAATTCTGGGAGGCGCCTGATTTCTCGCGGACCGTCATGCCACAGCCGATACCCGACGTGCTGCGGCGAACCGCAACGCAGTTCTTGGACGAATACCGCGGCCACCTACGGCCGTTCGAGACGGAATACGAGGTCGCGCCAGGAGTCCTCATCACTCGCACCGGCGGCCACACTCCGGGGCACAGCGTGGTGCGTGTGGAGTCCAAGGGCGAGCGGTTGACGTTTGCCGGCGACGCCGTGTTTCAGGTGGGGTTCGATAATCCCGAGTGGCAGAACGGTTTCGAACACGACCCCGACGAGGCGGCGCGCGTCCGGGTCCGTCTGTTGCGGGAGCTGGCGTCGACCGGGGAGGCGCTGGTGGCCACCCACCTGCCCTTCCCGTCCGTTTGCCGGGTGGCGGCCGCCGGCAACACATTCCGCTGTGTACCGGCCGTGTGGGATTACTGATCCCACAACGCTGACAAGAAACGGCCGCCAGCTGATGCTGGCGGCCGTTACTGCGCTGGAGACCCAAGGACCAATGGCACTGCAAGTCAGGGGCGATTGGATCTGATTGGGAGCAACTGCCGGCGCGTAGCGTCCGCCGTAGCCCATGGAAAGGATCGACGGATGACCGAGGCGACAACGACGTATTGCAAGGTCTGCGGGCACGCGAAAGAGCATCACGACTTGAATGTGCATCTAGACCCGAAGCACCATGTCAGGGCTCGCGAAAAGGCCGCGGAGGGTCACGGCGCCTGTCGCGACAATTCCTTTGGCGACAACCACTGCATCTGCGTCGAGTTCGAAAGCTGGACCTGACGGACCATCTCCCACCTGGTGTCAGATGCGAGGGATGGTCGTCGCTGGCGCCTTCCTGCGCACAGGCCGTCTGGGAATACTGACCTCACCAGTTTCATCTGGGAACCGTGATCGACAGTCGCTGGCGTGGCCGCGCCGATCCGGATACCGGTAGATCGGCTACCAATAATCGCGGATTGGTAGAGCCCGAAGGCAGGGACCGCCTGTTCGATCGACGTGATCCCGCGTGGCCGCCGGCGACGCGGGATCCTCGTCACACCTCACTTCATTGATGTCACGCCGACACCCGCAGCCGCGTGTCCGCCCGGTTCGGAGTTGTGCGTCGAAGAATGTTAGCCATGGCAGCTGGATTGCGTTTTTCTCGCTGGCGAAGGCCCCCTAGAGTGCGCGAAGCGCAGATAACTGAACCTCTGTACAAGCGCGCTGCAGATTGCTGAGCTGAGCGATCGCGCAGCAAGTGCGGCATGCGCAGAGGGTGTGCTGCCGGCTAGCAAGGTTAGCCGCGATTATCGCGCTAAACCGTCTCCGCACCGCGGACAGATGCGTTGACCTGGGAGGACAGCCCACCCGACGAGTTACAGAGTTGCGGTATTCCCCAATCCATGCGATTGCTTGCGCAAGTGTATGGCGAGGCGCAGTATGGGGGTTGTAGCCGCGCATGAAGTTCGCTGCGCCGCAGAATGCTTCATCGATAGCCCTTAGCAAGTCAGGGGCGGGATCACTGAAGTCCAGTGTTTTCTGATCTTGAAAGTCAGGGGTGAGATCGTTGATTGACACAGAGCTCTCGGAGGTAGGCGACCTCATCAATGCAGCACGCCGCTATGGGAAAACGGGCGGGAACCGCGTGTTGCCACATCTGCGGTGGGAGCTAGCACAGGTGATGTCTCGGGTGCGGCCGGACGATCTGTCAGCCGTTGAGATCGCCGCCCTGCTCGCTGTTCTCATGCCGGCCCATTCCCGGGTTATCGGCGGACCAGCCAGGCGGCCAAGGCTGCGCGTGCTCGGGATCCGCGGCGAGCACCCGGCGCCTGACTTCGCTTAACAAGGAGTCGATCGACACGCCGGTCAGGTCGCCGGTGAGCGTTGTCAGCTCAACCACGCCCAGCTCGCTGCCGGAGAGGTAGCCCGCGGCGACCAGTGCTTCGACCGGAGACCGGCCGTACACGCGTGCGAGGGCGACGACGGCTTCGGCGCTTGGGGTGTTGGTGCCGCGTTGCCAGCGGGAGATGCTGGATTGATCGATACCGGTTGCGGTGGCAATTTCCTTCTGGGCAGCGTTGCCAGTCACAGTCATGACATACCGCCACCACGTCACCTGTGTCACCCCGTCAGGGTAGGGCATAGCCGCAGCAAGGCGGGGCGTGGACTCGTCGCGCGATTTCGGCATTGTGCCCCTGACCTTCGTCCCCAATAACCCAAGTGCGGCATCGCCGGTAGCGGGCTATCACTACGATCGCATGTTGCGTGTAAGCATACATAGTTGTATGGTCACATGCATACACGTGCGACTGGCGCGGCGACGACTGTTCATGGCCCTGGTTTCGACAGCGAGAGCGTGGGTGACGGGTCACGTCACAACCAGCGGTCCGGCTCTGTGGAGCCTGAATTGGAGTTTCAAATGAATAGGTACGTCTACCCATACGCAACGGGCATCGTCATCGCCGGCGCGGGCGCCGCATTGGCAATTGCGTCGTCCGGCGCGGCACAGGCTGCGCCAGTACTGGCCCCGCCCCTTTCACCAGACACGAGCGTCCAGTCAACGACAGCGGGCATCCAGTGCCTGATGCTCACGACTGGGTGTTCAACGGGGTCTAGCAACTTTGCGCTGTCGTCCAACGCGCCGACTCCGAATGCGCTGGCGGCCGCGGTGTTCAGCCCCACGGGCCTCAACGATCCGTTGTACAACCTGATCGGCATCGGCAACTTGATCCCAATTGTCAACATCTTCGTCAGCAACGGCGCTAATGGCGCGCCGGGAACTGGCGCTAACGGCGGCAACGGCGGGCTGTTGATCGGCTACGGCGGCTCCGGTGGATCCGGCGCAGCGGGCCAAGTCGGCGGCAGCGGCGGCAAAGGTGGGCTGTTCTTCGGCAACGGCGGTGCCGGCGGTGCCGGCGGGATCGGCGCGAACGGCGGCAACGGCGGCAACGCCGGAACGCTGGCGCTGTTCGGTCACGGCGGTGCCGGCGGCGTAGGCGGCAACGGCGCGCCAGGTACGGCAGGCGTAGCGGCCACAGGCGCGGCCGCAAACGGCACGACCGGCACGACGGGCACGACCGGCACCACAGGCGTCGACGGTGTTAACCAGGCGCCTGCCGGCGCTGCGGGCACTGAGGGGGCTGCCGGTGGGGCGGACACAGTCACCGGCGGCAACGGGCTTCCGGGCACTGACGGCAACCCCGGCGGCGCCGGCGGAGCAGGCGGCGCAGTAGCGGGCACAGCGCCTCTGGCGACCGGTGGCACCGGAGCTAACGGCGGCAACGGCACACCAGGTGCTAACGGCGGCGCAGGCGGAGCAGGCGGCGCCTCGTCGACCACCGGTGCTGGCGGAACGGCCGTTGGCGGTGACGGCGGCAACGGCGGCAACGGCGGAACCGGCGCGACCAACGGCGGAGCCGGCGGAGCAGGCGGCGCTGGAGTGAGCACCAGCGGTGTGGGCTACGGCGGTGACGGCGGCGACGGCGGTGACGGCGGAATCGGTGCTGCGGGTCAGGCCGGTGGAACCGGCGGAACCGGTGGTGCTGGCACTGCCGGCGCCAATGGGACCGTTGTAGGCGGGACAGGTACCGCCGGCGGAGCCGCAGGCTCGGGCGGTAACGGTGGCAGCGGCGGCCTCTTCGGTGGCGGCGGCGCGGCCGGTAGCGGCGGCACGGGCGGCACGGGCGGGACCGGAGGCACCGGCCAGGCCGGTGGTGACGGCGGCACGGGCGGCACAGGCGGCACAGGCGGTACGGGCGGTAACGGCGACGACGGCGGTAACGGCGGAGTCGGCGGTGCTGGCGGGGCCGGCACGGGAGCTGGCGGAACCGGCGTCGGTGGAGTGGGCGGTCAAGGCGGCTCGGGCGCTACAGGCGGACCGGGCGGCGCAGGCGGCACCGGCGGACTCGGCGGTCCAGGTGGCGCGGGCGGAACCGGCGCTGCGGGCGGAACCGGCGGCACGGGCGGTACCGGCGGCACAGCCGGGACAGCTGGTAGCGGCGGGATCTTCGGCCACACCGGCAGCAGCGGCACGAGCGGTGGCACCGGAGCGACCGGAGCCACAGGTGCGACCGGTGCAACCGGCAGCACGGGAGCGACTGGCAGTACCGGCGCGACCGGCACCAGCGGCACCAGTGGCGCTGGCGGCACTAACGGCGGCCCCGGGGCCGATGGGGCCTCGTCATAGCCGGCGAGTAGTGCCTGGTGTTAAGCCACTGCGATAGAACACTCGGGGCGTCGGCCAAGCCGGCGCTCCGAGTGTTGCGCAGTCGACCAGCCAGTGGTGAAGAAGTGAGACCGATGCCGACCCGAAATAGCGTCAGCGCCGCAGCAGTTGGTGCACAGCTTCCCAGGGTGCTGCACTACGCAGTCCGTGCCGCGCTGCTGATGCCGGTTGCCCGATCGATCGTGAATTTCCTGCTCTCTCAAGCACTTCAGCACCAAGGTCGATCACCACTTATCCCCCGCGAAACGATTCCTTACGACAAATGGTTACGGCTCGTGATCAGTGCAACCGAACCGCGAAAGGATGACCGCTCATGAATGAACTCGAGGACGGCGCCGCGTTTCGCAAACGTCTGGAGCTCGACGACTTCCGATCGGGTCCGTCTAAACCGCGGGAGCGCTACCTGGAGATCACTTGCCACATGCGCGCTCGCTCGACTGACGTGAGGGGCGCTCTCGCCGCGGGGCAACCGCAGCCACAACCTCAGATCGACTGGCGCAACGTCGCTGTCTGGGGTTGCATCACAACGGTTTCCGTGCTGGAGATGATTGCCCCCACGTGGGGTCTGCAAATGCTGATTCAGATGATGGTGCGCTGATATGAACCGTTCGTCGCCGACGAATTACCTCGGCACCCTCAAGCACGCAGCGACGCGCCGGATACTGCGCTCGACGGGCCGAGCGCACAGTATGGCGGGCCTTGTTGCAACACAACACTTTTTACCTGCGGTCTGGTCAGGACGTGTGCCGTCATATGTGTTGACCCACCGACTGCCCGATTTGGTTGTAGCCCTCCGGCGCATGCGTCCACAGGCCCGGGATGGCCGAACCATGAAGGAGTTCGAGATGCAGAAGACTACGCTGCCCACCTGGCGCGACTACGCCGCGTGGCTCACGCCTGACGAGATAGAAATTCTGGAGCGCTGCGACCGGAACCCGAACCACCCCAATGGGTTGGAGGGTCACCGAAGGGGGCAGATCGCAACGGCCCACATGTACATCATGGAGCGACGGTCGCCGCGGTGGCGAAGGTGGCTGAGGTAGGGGAACGGGGCCATACACGACCAACTCGACCCGTCGCCCCCTCCCCCTGGCGGCGGGTCGAGGTCATCTCCACGGGCAGGCCTGTGGCACTGCCAGCACCGCATCATGCAACGCGGCTACCAGGCTTATCTTTCCGACCCCGACCACCGAGACGCGCGCGAGGTTCCCGTAAGCACCGGTTCGCATTGATTCAGGGCGGCTTACCAGCGTTTGGTTCCCAAGTCGGGTCACCAACGAGCGGGCACCGGCGTATCGATAGTCAGTGGTCGCTGGTAAGAGAGATCGGTGCGGTCACGGGTACCGGTTGAGTATCCCTTCTCAGTGAAGAAGGGCGACTTGAGGACTCGCGCGTCGGCGATGAACATCCCTTCGACCGTCGACCGGCGGACCGCAATGCGCCATTGTCCGTTTCGTCGCTCGAGACGATCGATGTAGCGGCCGGTGATGAACTGGGCACTTTTCGTGTCGGACCCGATGAGGACGACGATGACATAGCTTTCAGCGTGCGCGGTCTCGCCGTCGATGTCGCAGGTGTGGGTTGTGATGTTGTGCGTGTGTACCCGTGAGGTCTCGGCATGGGTCTTGTTCGCCCACTGCGCATACTCGGGGCCCGCGTTGATCGCGTCGCCGTGCTCGTCGACACCATCTGAGTGATATGCCGACGTGAGCAGGTCGACGTCATGGCGGTCATGGCCGCGCGCGTGCCGGCAGATGCAGTCCAGGATTTCGGTGCGGTCCAGGAGATATCGCACGTCGCGGTGAAGCGTTGCGAAGTCGGTGTCTACGGTCATGGTTCTCCTCAAGGCGGCTCATGGGTACGCCACTGCCCACTATACGACTGTATAGCAGACGGGCGTATAGCAGAATAGGAACCAACCGATCGAACGGAGCAGCCATGGCGACGGCGGCGCGGCGCGTGGGCGCCGAGACATCGAAGACCCGCGAAGTCCTTCTCGACTGCGTCGAGAAGATGATGCTCGAAGAGGGCTATCCGAGCGTCACCTATCGGGCGCTCGCGACGAAGGCGGGTGTCACACCCAGTCTGGTGCAGTACTACTTCCCCAGCCTCGATGACATCTTCGTCGCTGCCATCAAGCGTTACTCAGAACGCGGTTTGACATATCTCGCCGAGTCGCTGAAGCGTCGTGCCGAGGATCCGCTGCGCGCTGTGTGGGAGTACTCCTGGGATGAGGCGTCGGGCGCGCTGATCACCGAGTTCATGGCGCTGGGCAATCATCGTGAGTCCGTGCGGACCGAGATCGCGGCGGTGACCAAGAGCGTGCGCCGAATGCAGTTGGATGCACTGGTCGCCAAGTATGGCAAGGACGCTCGACCGATCGGCGACCTGTCCCTTCCGGCGCTACAGCTGTTGATGTCGGGTCTGCCGAAATTCCTCAACCTCGAGAAGGGCATCGGGGTGAAGTCCGGACATGATGAGGTCACAAAGGCTTTCGAGCGCTACATCGGATCCGTGGAGCCGCCGGCCGATCCGCCCAAGCGAAAGTCGAGCACGCGCCGGCGCGCAGCGGGGCGGACCCGCTAGGCCGGTCTCAGCGGAGGACAGTCCCGCCGTCGATGTTGATCACCTGCCCATTGATCCACGCACCCTCTTCGGACATCAGGAAGGCAACCAGCGCTGCGACGTCGCCGGTCTCCCCCACCCGCGGACCGCGAATGCGCCTCAGCGCGCCGGCTTCGAGTTCGGCCCACTGCGGGGCGGCGCGGATCGCCTCGGTGGCGGTGAAGCCCGGAGCGACTGCGTTGCAGCGGATTCCGTCTTTGCCCCAGCGAGAGGCGACGTGTCGTGTCAGGGCCCCGATTCCGGCCTTGGCGGTGGCATAAGCAGGCCGCACAGGCTCGCCCTGGAACGCCGCCGCCGAGGACATGTTGACAATGGCGCCGCCGCCGCGAGCCAGCAGCTTTGGGATGACGTATTTCATGGCGGCGACGTAGCCGCGAAGGTTGACCGCCATCACGCGATCCCAGAGGTCCAAGTCGATGTCGACGACATCGGTGTCAGACCGCAGCGCGCCCATGTCCGCTCCGACGGTGAACAGAAAGTCCACGCCGCCGAAAGTGTCCCCAGCGGAGTCTACGAGTACTGCGATGGATTCAGGTTCGGCTAAGTTGAAGGCCACTGGATGCGCGGATCCGCCTGCGTCACAGATACTCTCAGCGGTGCGTCGTGCGTTGCCGATGGCAATGTCGCCGACGACGACGTGGCAACCCTCGGCGCCGAGCCGAACGGCCGTGGCTGCGCCGATACCGGTCGCACCACCGGCCACGATCGCAACCCGGCCAGCCAATCCCTGCAGGGACATTCCCGCTCCTCCAGTTGCTCTCCTGACCGCCGACCAGCTGAGGCGGTGCTTTCTACTGCTGTACGATCGTACGGCAGTAGGTCACCGCATCACATGCGGGTACTGACGATGCGGGTGCACGTCGAACATGTCGCGGTAGGACGGCGGCTGACGACCATCCTCGTCGGTGATGCCGTACTTTTTGGCAAGCTCCGCCCCGATTACGGTGTGGCCGCTCAGCGCCATCAGATCGGGATCGTTGTAAAGCGCCCAGATGACATGCCCGGTCAACTCTGGCGTTTCGGCGGTGTCGAGGATGTGTCCATGTTTCTCGGGGCTCCTTGCGATGATCGTGCGAACCCGTTCAGTGAGAAGCGATCCCATCCAGATGGATATGGCGGCGATACCGTATTCGCGGAAGTCGTAGCCCATGTCGGCGGCCATCTTGTCTGTGCCGGCTTTGGGGACCCCATACGCGGGGCCGAAAGCGTAGTGAACTGCCCCTGACGAAGACGAAAAAGCAACTAACCCTTTGTCTTGCGGAATCATCAGCGGTGCTGCATACACGGTGGCGACATAGCTGCTGCGCAGACCGACGTTGAGCGTGTCGATGACGCTGAGGGGTTCGGCCCAGAACTTCGTTCGCCCCATCATCGCATCGCGGATGATCGCTGCATTGTTGACCAGGATGTCGATCCGGCCATGCTGCCTGCGGATCTGTTCAAACAACGCCTCGACCTGAGCGTCGTCGCTGTGGTCGACGGCGACAGCGATACCGGTCCCACCGGCGGCGGTCACGCGCGCCGCCGTTTCGTCGATAGTGCCTGGCGCCGCCGCGGAACTAGAGTCGCTGGTGCGGCCGGTCACATAGACCGTGCAGCCATGGGCGCCTAGCGCACGGGCTATCCCTGCGCCCGCGCCGCGGCTGGCGCCTGTCACAACCGCGATGATGGTGTTGTCAGACATTGGTGTTCGTCGATTCGCAGTGCACGGTCTCCTGCTCTTCCTTATGTGGCTGGGCTCTTCGAATTGGTCGGTTCAGATGACGGCTCCACCGTTGACACCGATCACCTGACCGTTGATGTATCCCGCCTGCTCCGAGCACAAGAACGAGCACACTGCCGCCACGTCTTCGCCGGCGCCGAGCCGGCCCGCGGGAATGCCCTGTGTAAGTACCTCCGTGCCCGGAAGTTTGCCTTCGGCCTGCTGCTGTCGAAGCATCGGCGAGTCGATGACGAAGGGCGGCACGGTATTTGCGGTGATGCCCTTACGCGCGTAGTCCAGCGCGACCGTCTTTGTCATGGCGATGACTCCACCCTTGCTGGCCGAATAGTGGCCCTGCCGCGGCGCGCCCTGTTGTCCGGCGGCCGAGGAGATGGTGACGATGCGGCCCCAGCCCGCAGCCACCATGTCCGACAGCGCGGCTCGGATGCATAGAAACGTTCCCGTGAGATTGACTGCCAGATAACGGTTCCACTCGTCGAGCGTGATCTTGTCGAACCGCGTGAATCCGGCGATCGCCGCGCTGCTCGCGAGAATCTGCACAGGGCCCAGCGAGTCACGCACCTCTGCGAAGGCCGCTTCGACTGTTGCCTCGTCTGAGACGTCAACCCCTAACGCAACTGCACTGCCTCCAGCGACTTGGATTTCGACGGCAGCCTTTTCGGCAGCTTCGGCGTTCACGTCCAGCACGGCAACCTTGTGACCGTCGGCGGCAAGTTTGGCGCTGATCGCATGCCCCAGGCCAGATCCGCCGCCGGTCACCACCGCTGTTCGGCTCATTGACACCACTCCTCGACTGCGGCCAGCTGCACCAGGTGTGCTGTACGACTGTATAGCAGATGCCGATCCGGGCACAAGAAGCCTGTGCGGTCATACGCCCGCGGGGCCCGGTGCGCCGTGCATGTACAGCGTCTGACCCGAGCAGAAACTCGATGCGTCTGAGGCGAAGAACAAGACTCCGTAGCCGATCTCGTCGGGTTCACCGAGGCGGCCCAGACCGTTGGAGAGCGCAATCGCTTCCGGATCGAGGCCATACCGGGCCGCGTCGTCGGTCAGCGTGGCGGCGCGAACGGCGCCTACGGCAATGGCGTTGACCCGAATGCCTTTCTTGGCCCAGGCTGCGGCCATCGATCCGGTGAGGTTGTTGACTGCGGCCTTGGCAGCGCCGTAGGGAGCCGCCTGCGGCATCGCCAGAAGGCTGGCACCGGAGCTGATGTTGACGATCGCCCCCTTGCCTTGCGACATCATCGGCTTGGCTGCGGCCTTCGACAAGTGCCAGACGGCTTTGAAATTCAGCGCCAATACGTTTTCGAAGTCGTCGTCGGGCCACTTGAGGATGGATTTGGTTTCGGCGCCGCCTGCACAGTTGACGAGCACATCGAGTCGTCCGAACTCGGCGAGAGTGGTTTCGACCAGGTCGCGACACGCTTCGGCGCTGGTGACGTCGGTGGAAACCGCCAGGGCGCGCTGCCCCATGGCCATGACCTCTTTGGCTGTCGACTCCAGCGGGTCAGGTCGACGGCCGGCCAACACCACGTCCGCGCCGTGCTCTGCCAGGACAAGAGCAGCACCGCGTCCGATTCCCGTGCCTCCACCGGTGATGACGGCGACACGGCCGTCCAAGGCGAATCGACTAGACATTGCGCTCCTTGAAATTTGTGACGGGCGGCCGCTGGCGCGGCATCCGACGTGATGTTGTACGAGCGTATAGCACAGTCGACAGTCTGCGAAACATCAGTCGTGCTTGCCCACTGATCACTGCTCCTATACAGTCGTACAGCAGCCGTGGCATGCGCATGTGCTATACCGCATCGGAGGAGCCGACGTTGAGCGACTTGTACTACGACCCCTGGGATTTCGATATCGACTTGGATCCCTACCCGACCTATCGTCGTCTGCGTAATGAGTGCCCGGTCTACTACAACGACCTCCATGACTTCTGGGGAGTCAGCCGCTACGCCGACGTGGATGCGGCGCTGAAGGACACCGCGCGGCTGAGTTCGGCCAAGGGCGACATCCTGGAGGTGGTCATGACCGATCCCGTCATGCCCCCGGGAATCTTCATCAATGAAGATCCACCGCTGCACACGATCCACCGGGCGATCGTGTCGCGGGCGTTCACACCGAAAAAGATGCGCGCAATCGAGGACAAAATCCGCGCCTTCTGTGTCGCATGCCTGGATCCGCTCGTCGGTGGTGATCGGTTCGACTTCGTCGAAGACCTCGGTGCTGAACTTCCCATGCGGACGATCGGCATGCTCGCCGGTATTCCTGATGCCGAACAGCCCGCGGTACGCGCGCACGCCAATCAAGCGCTGCGCAACGAACCCGGTAAGCCGATGGAGATCAACAAGGATCGGTACTTCACCGGTGAGATGTTCGGCGAGTATGTCGAGTGGCGCGAGAAACACCCCTCCGACGATCTGATCACCGAACTGCTCAATGTCGAGTTCGAAGATGAGACCGGAACCACGCGCAAGTTGGCGAAGCAAGAACTCATCGTGTTTCTGGCCGTCGTCGCCGGAGCCGGTGTGGAGACCACGGGTCGCCTATTTGGCTGGATGGGCAAGGTGCTCGCCGAACACCCCGACCAACGCAAGGAACTGGCCGAGGATCATTCGTTGATCCCAACGGCCATCGAGGAACTTCTTCGCTTCGAGCCGCCGGGTCCGCACGTGGCGCGCTACGTCGCGTCGCAGGACGTGAGATTCCAGGGACAGGTCATACCGGCGGGTAGTGCGCTGCTGATGATGCTGGCCTCAGCCAACCGCGACGAGCGGCACTTCGAGGACCCTGACAAGTTCGACATCCACCGAAAGCCGGGTGGCCACCTCACCTTTGGTCGCGGAGCACACTTCTGCGTCGGAGCACCATTGGCTCGGCTCGAGGGCCGCGTCGCACTCGAAGAAGTTCTCAAGCGCTGGCCGGAGTGGGACATCGACATGACCGGTGCCCGACGGTCGCGCACATCGACGGTGCGCGGCTGGGACAGCATGCCCGCAATCGTCGGGTGAGCTGGCCGCCGGCGCCTCAGCGGATCCGGCCGAGTCCGCCAGCCACGACGAGAGACTCTCCGGTGATGTAACTGGCCTCCCCGCTCAACATGAACACCGTCGCGTAAGCGATGTCCCACGAGCTCGCCTGCCGTCCCAGCGGGAACTGAATCTGCCAGCGTGACTGCACATTCCCGCTTCGATAGCGGCCGAGCGGAGTATCCACCGGACCGGGGATGAAGACGACATCGATGTGGGGGCGTGGCACTCCCGAAGGCTCACTGGTCATGGTGCGCGAAACTAGGCGCGTCATGGAATCACTCGGCCGAGCGGACGGTGGCCGGCTACTTCTTGTAGATCGTGAAGCTGGATCCGGTCGCCAGGACGAAGTCGGTCGCGTTACCGCAGATGGTCGCCGAGACGGGCGAGCCGTCGTACTGCTTGGTTCCGGGATCAGTGGCCGAAATGACACCCGAGACGCCCACCGCAGGATGATCGGCCGGACACGTCGTCCCATCGGCCGGAGCACCGGTGGCGATATTGGTCAGCTGCAACGAAGCCCCGTTGAGGAACGGTGCGTCGAAGTAGATCGTTTCTGTTCCGGGTGCTGTCCTGGACGTATAGCCCGACCCTGGCTGCTGTTCACCACGGGCGACGCAGCCTCCCAGCGGATGGGGAAACGTTTGGTTGGGCCCCGAGAAGCTGCTGCATTGAATCCAGACATTGGGCGGTACCGGCGGCTCCGCACCGGCAGTCGCGCTCAGCATCACTGCCGATCCGAGAAGGCCTGCAGCAACCGCGACAACGACTGCCGCGGTGGGGATCTGGCGACGACTTGATGAAGTATTCATGCAATCCTCACTGGTGTGGTCATCGATTCGGAGGCCACCAGCGATCTGCTAGAGCGGGCCATCCCACCTCGCTGTACGGGCGTACAGCACGGTCGAGTCATTGGTAGCACACTTGTGATTCGCAGCACAAGCACGGTTGTCGGCTCACTGTCACGCGTGCTATACAGATGTACAGCGTCGTCTGATGGAGGCTCGAGGGGTGCTTCTGCGGGGACAACTGAAGCGACTAAACGGACTGGATTCGCCGTTGCCTGATTCCGAAGCGCACAACGCGAATGGCTAACCGCCGCAGAACTCGCCGGTCGCAGACATGGCCCGATTGTCGCGACTATGCCCTCTCAGCTGTTGCGCCGCCTTCCCAACGCGAATGAAAACGGCCCCCGGAGTCTCCTCCGAGGGCCGTTTTACCTGGTAGCGGGGACAGGATTCGAACCTGCGACCTCTGGGTTATGAGCCCAGCGAGCTACCGAGCTGCTCCACCCCGCGTCGGGTGAACGCAAGGTTACCGAAGCCGCAGGTGCACTTCCAAATCGCGTGCTCAGCCGCCACGCAATGTGACGTTTGGAGCGTGACCGTACGCCTGCCGGTAGAGCGCCGAGAAGCGGCCCGGGTGCGCGAACCCCCACCGGGCGGCGATTTCACTCACTGACGCCGACGCCGGTTTGGCGCCGGTTAGATCACGGTGCGCCTGATCGAGGCGCACCCGCCGCAGATACCCGGTCGGGGTCGTGCCGAGATGACGGCGGAACATCAACTGGACCGTCCGCGGCGTCACGTGGACAGCGCGCGCGATGTCGGAGACTCCGATGTCTCGGTAAAAATTCTCGTCGACGAACTCGACCGCGCGGCGCAACAAACCCTCGGACGTCCCCCGCTGATCTTTTCGGCAGCGCGCTGTGCGAACGGTGTCGGGGAAACACACGAGGATCGCCGCTGCAACTGTGCGTGCCACTGCGGCGACGACCAGCGGACTGTCGGCCGCTGGCGAGCTGACGACGCGCGCCACGTATTCGGCCGTCTGTCGCCACGTTCTGGCCAGCGCATCACTCGGTGGCTGGAATCCGCGGAACTGGATCGAAGCATCACCGACGGTCCCCGCCACGGCGTTGATCACATCGGTGCCAATGGCAAGCTGGCGAACGCGAGCATCGCGTGTCTGAAAGATCTGCGTCACATCGCGGCGTGCGCCCAGAAGCGGTCGGCCAACCGCCAATCGCTCGTCACGGCGCCCACATGTCAGCCTCAGCCGGCCGGCCGTCAGTTCGGCAACGAAGACGGCGTCCACCGGTTCACATGCGAAACGGAGCCGACCGGGTAGCGTCGTCTCGCTGATATTGAAAGAGCCGGCGTCGTAGATCACCTGACGCATCGTTGCACCCGACGCGACGGCCAACAGGCGGACTCTCGTGCCGTACGCGTTGCCGAGAAGTTCGCCGACTCGTGCAGGGTCCGCTGTCGCGAACTCCAGTCTTCGAACCACACTCATAACAATTGCCTCTAGGCAAATATTACAGCAGAACAAGCGATGGCATCACCGCGCCGATCAGATGATGTCTGGACCCGTCGGCTCCCCTGCCGCTTGCGCGAAAGTGTCCAGCGCGCTGGTGAGTGCCTCGCGTTCCCGTGCGGTCATCTTGCGCAACACACGCCTGATGGCCGTGCGCCGATGTGCAGTCACGCGTTCGATCAGAGCGCGGCCGTCGTCGGTGAGTGCAAGGGTGATGTTGCGCCGGTCTGAGGGGTCCTCGCTCCGGTCCAGCAGCCCGGCTTTCATGACACGGTCGCAAATCCGGCTGGCGTTCGGCGCACTGACGCCCAGACCGGCGGCGACCGAGGCGAGATTCATTGGGCCCCTGGTGAAGATCATCGTCAATACCCGCAGCTGCGGCACAGTCACTACGTCGTCGACTTCCGCGACCGACGCAGCGGCGATCCCGACCAACGCGCGCGAGGCCCGCATGACCGCCTCGATCTGAGCCTGCGAGACCGTCGTCTTCGAACCGTCGCTCATCTCCCAATCATTTCCTGACAATTGCCTGAAAGCAAATATTTCCGTTGGTTTGCGGTAGGCCTGCTTCGGCAACTCACGGTCTGTCACCAACAACAGGAGGTGTCTCGTATGCGCGCATTGACCGTTGAAGTCTCAAAGCCCAATTCACTACAGGTCCAAGAGGTCCCCGATCCCGACCCCGGGCCGGGAGATCTGCTCGTCGAGGGCCTCGCCGTCGGCGTATGCGGTACGGACAAGGAGATCGCGCGCGGCGAGTATGGCTGGGCACCACGGGGCCGCGAGCGACTGGTGCTCGGCCACGAATCGTTGGGCCGGGTGCTACGCGCACCCGACGGCAGCGACTTCAACACCGGCGATCTAGTGGTCGGCGTCGTGAGACGGCCTGATCCCGTGCCCTGTGGCGCCTGCGCCCATGGCGAATTCGACATGTGCCGCAACGGTCGTTATTCCGAACGCGGAATCAAGGAACTCGACGGCTACGGCAGTCAACAGTGGTGTGTCGAAACCGAATACGCGGTGCGGCTCGATCCGCACCTCGAGGACGTCGGCATGCTGATGGAGCCGACGACCGTGGTCGCGAAGGCATGGGAGCAGGTCCAGCTCATCGGCCAACGGGCGTGGTTCGAACCGCACACCGTCCTGGTGACCGGCGCAGGACCGATCGGCCTGCTGGCCGCCCTCCTTGGCGTGCAGCAAGGCCTGGACACCCATGTGCTGGATCGCGTGACCGACGGGCCGAAGCCCAAGCTGGTCACCGAGTTGGGCGCCACCTATCACCACACCGAAATCGACGACATTGCTGGCCGACTCCAACCCGATGTGGTGATCGAGGCGACCGGCGCGGGACCGTTGGTCTTCGGCGCGATCGCCAACACGGGGTCCTACGGCATCGTCTGCCTGACCGGCGTTTCACCGACCGGGCGCAAACTGAACGTGGACGCCGGCGCCGTGAACCGCGAGGTGGTGCTGGAGAACGACGCAGTCGTCGGTTCCGTGAACGCCAATTTGCGCCACTATCACCAAGCTGCCGACGCGCTGGCCAAGGCCGACCCGTCGTGGCTGGCCGGCCTGATCACCCGGCGAGTTCCCCTCAGCAAGGCCGCGGACGCCTTCGAGGCCGGGGAAGAGGACGTCAAAGTTGTCATCGAGTTGGCCGAAAACAGTTGAATCGCAACCTCTGGTGTTCGCGGTATACCGGGATTCATGGCGATCTTGTTGCTGTCGATCAATAGTTGCGCCGGCGCAAGATAGGAGGCTCGAGCTTGGCCGCTATTGAGGACTACGCGCTCCTCGGCGATCTGTACTCGGCCGCGCTCGTCTCTAACACTGGTGCGATCGACTGGCTATGCTTACCGCGGTTCGACTCCCCCGCGTGCTTCGCCGCCATGCTCGGCAACGAAAACGCGGGTAGCTGGCAGCTTGCGCCAGCGCACGGTGGACCCGCCACTCGACGCGCCTATCGAGGCGATTCACTTGTCCTGCAAACTGAATGGGACACTCCCGACGGCACTGTGCGGGTCATCGACTGCATGCCGCCGCGCGTTCAGGCGCCAGATGTGGTCCGCATCGTCGAAGGGGTCAGCGGACGGGTGCCGATGCGCATGACGCTTCGACTCCGTTTCGACTACGGAAACGTCGTGCCATGGGTGCGCCGACACGGGCAGGACTTGACCGCCATCGCCGGGCCGGACGCGATGTGGCTGCGCACCCCCGTCGAGCTTCACGGCAAGGATTTCACGACGTTAGCCGAGTTCGACGTGACGGCCGGCGACCGGATTCCCTTCGTACTGACCCACGCGCCGTCGTGGCAGCCCCGACCCGATGTGGTGGACGCCGAGAAGACAGTCGCAGACACCGAGAAGTATTGGCGTGATTGGATTTCTGGGTGCAAATACCGCGGTCGGTGGGAGCCAGAAGTCCGCCGCTCGCTGGTAATCCTCAAGGCGCTGACGTACGCCCCGACAGGGGGGATCGTCGCGGCGGCCACCACGTCGTTGCCCGAGCAACTCGGTGGCCCGCGCAACTGGGATTACCGCTACTGCTGGCTGCGCGATGCCACCTTCACCCTGCAAGCGCTGCTGGGAACGGGGTTTGTCGCCGAAGCCAAGGCGTGGCGCGAGTGGTTGGTGCGCGCCGTTGCCGGTGATCCATCGAAACTGCAGATCATGTATGGGCTTGACGGCTCTCGCCGGCTACCCGAACAAGAGCTGAGCTGGCTGGGGGGCTATGAGGGTTCGCGGCCGGTTCGCGTCGGCAATGCGGCCGCTCAACAGTTCCAGCTCGACGTGTGGGGCGAGGTTCTTGACGGCTTACATCTGGCTCGCGAAGCCGGCATGCACCCCGATGACACCGCGTGGGATGTGCAAAGGGCACTGCTCGATTATCTTGAAGGCCACTGGCGGAATGCCGACCGGAGTCTATGGGAGATCCGCGGGCCTACAAGGCAATTCGTGCACTCCAAGGTAATGGCGTGGGCGGGCGTGGACCGCGCGGTACGCACGGTGGAAAACCACGGGCTCGACGGACCGGTCGACCAGTGGCGGCGACTGCGCGACGAAATACACCATGACGTCTGCACCAACGGCTACAACGCCGAAGCCAACACTTTCACCCAGTCCTACGGATCCGACGAGATGGACGCCGCGCTCCTGCTCATCCCCCGGGTCGGCTTCCTGCCGTGGAATGACCGCCGCGTCGTCGGCACTATCGAAGCGGTGCAGAAAACGTTGTGCAGCGACGGCTTTCTGCTGCGCTACCGACCCCAGGAAAGCAACGACGGGCTTCCCGGCGGCGAAGGAGTGTTCCTGGCGTGCAGCTTCTGGCTTGCTGATGCGCTGGCCGGCATCGGCCGCACCGAGGAGGCAACGGCCTTGTTCGAACGGCTGTTGGAACTTCGCAACGACGTAGGCCTCCTCAGCGAGGAATACGACACCCAACAATGTCGACAGGTGGGCAACATCCCCCAGGCGTTCAGCATGGTCGGCCTGATCAACACCGCACGCCAACTGAGCGGTTCCCTCACCACCACGTCGGCGCATCACCACGAGCAGAATCTCAGCCCCGCTTCGCATTGATCTGCGACTCACCCGTGAGCGCCGACGGCGTAGTTGTTACTTGGCGGACTGATACTTCTTCATCGCGTCGTCCAGGCGCTGCAGCGCCTCCCCATACTGAGAGAAGTTGCCGCTCTGCTGGGCGGATCGCACACCGTCGAGCGCGGAGTTGACCTCTTGCAGCGCTGCGGCTTTCGCCGCCGACAACTGCGTCGCGCTGGCGTTCGGCGGCACCGCGATCGGCGTCGGCACCTCGGGCGCCTGGCCCTGGCTGGGCGGCGGCGCGTTCGGTGACTGACCGTCGGAGGGTGGTGGTGCCGCTGGCGGCTGCCCATTCACCGGACCGGCCGGCGCCGGACCCGTCGCCGTCGCGTCGGCACCCGGGCCGAACAACTCGGTCAGCGCGTCTCGCACCGTCGGCCCATAACCGACGCGGTCGTTGTACATCATCGCGACGCGGATCAATCGTGGATACGACGACGCCGCGTCACTGGCGCCTGGTGACGCGTACACCGGCTCCACGTACAGCAGACCGCCCTGCGCGACCGGCAGTGTCAGCAGATTGCCCCACCGGATCCTGTTCTGGTTGTCACGGCCGATGACACCGAGGTCCTGGCTGACCGCCGTGTCCGTCGTGATCGCATTGTTGGCCAGCTTCGGGCCGTTGACCTGGCCCGGGATGGTCAACACGGTGATCTTGCCGTACGTCGACGGATCCGAGCTCGCGCTGATGTAGGCGGCCAGGAAGTCGCGCTGGAACCGGTTCATCGCACTGGTCAGCTGGAAGGACGCCGAACTGTCGTTGGACGCAAGGTCTTTGGCGACGATGTAGTACGGCGGCTGGAAGCTGCTTGCAGTCGGGTTGGGATCCAGCGGCACGTCCCAGAAGTCCGAGTTGGAGAAGAACGTCACCGGATCGTTGACGTGATATTTGGCCAGCAGCGCGCGCTGCACCTTGAACAAGTCCTCCGGATAGCGCAGGTGCGCCTGCAGTTCCGGTGAGATGTCGCTCTTGGGCTTCACCGTGCCAGGGAAGACCTTCATCCACGCCTGCAGGACGGGATCTCGCTCGTCCTGCTCATACAGCGTGACGGTGCCGTCGTAGGCATCGACGGTGGCCTTCACCGAGTTTCGGATGTAGGACACCATCTTGTCGGGCGCCAGCCGGTTGATCGCCACCTCGTTGGAGTCGGCGGTCGCCGTCGACAACGACATCTGCTGCGAATACGGATAGTTGTCCAACGTCGTGTAGCCGTCGACGATCCACACCATCCGCTTGTTCACGATGGCCGGGTACACGCTGGTGTCGGTGGTCAGCCACGGTGCCACTGCCTTCACCCGCGCCGACGGGTCACGGTTGAACAGCACCTTGCTGTCCGGCCCGATCGGGTTGGACAGCACCAGCTTTCGCTCGGAGAACTTCACCGCGAACACGGCACGGGCCAGCCAGTTGCCGATCGGCACACCGCCCTTGCCGGCGTAGGTGTAGTTCTTGGTCTCGGTGTTGGTCTCGTAGTCGTACTCGCGGTCATTGCCGTTCTTGCCGACGATCGCATAATCATCGCCTGTGCTCGCGATGACCGGACCGAAGTACACCCGCGGCTGGTCGAGCGGGGCCGGGCCGGGTGAGACGACGCTGCCGTTGGCGCCCACGACGCTGGCGAGGAACTCCGGATAGCCGCCGTTCTGGTTGGGATCGTTGGCGACCCCGCGCACCGTGTTGGCGGGCGAGGCGATGAAGCCGTTGCCGTGGGTATAGACGAAGTGCCGGTTGAGCCAGTCACGCTGATTGTCGATCAGCCTGTCGGGGTTGAGTTCTCGCGCGGCGACCACGTAGTCACGCAGGTTGCCGTCGGGGCCGTTGTAGCGGTCGATGGACAGCTGGTCTGGGAAATAGTAGAAGTTCTTGCCCTGCTGGAACTGGGTGAAAGCGGGGCTGACGATGGTCGGGTCGAGCAAGCGGATGTTCGACGTCGTCGCCCGGTCGGAGGCGACCTGCTGCGCGGTCGTCTGCGTGTTGCCGCTGTAGTCGCGGTACGTGACGGTATCGGCCGTCAGCCCGTACGCCTGTCTGGTTGCCGTGATACTTCGACTGATGTAGTCGCTTTCCTTTTGCGCCGCATTGGGTTTCACGCTGATCTGCTCGACGACCAACGGCCAGCCCCAACCTACGACCAAGGAGCTCAACAGCAGCAGCACCACCCCGATCGCTGGAATGCGCAAGTCCCGCAACACAATTGCAGAGAACACGGCGGCCGCGCAGATCACCGCGATGGCCATCAGGATCAGCTTCGCCGGCAGCACCGCGTTGATGTCGGTGTAACCCGCACCAGTGAACGGCTTGCCTTGGCGTGTATTGCTCAACAGCGAGTAGCGATCAAGCCAGTACGCCGCTGCTTTGAGCAGCATCAGCAGGCCAACCAACGAGATCAGTTGGATACGTGCCGAGCGGCTCAGCGCCCCCGTGCGGCCCGACAGCCGAATGCCGCCGAAAAGGTAGTGCGTCACCAGGCTGGCGATGAACGCGATGAACGTCGCGCCGAACAGGTACCCGAGCACCAGCCGGTAGAACGGCAGATCGAACGCGTAGAACCCGAGGTCCTTGCCGAATTGCGGGTCAGCGATCCCGAAGCTGCCCCCATGCAGGAACAACTGCACCCGATCCCAGTACGTCTGCACGAGGAACCCGGTGAAGACTCCGACGATCACCGGCACACCGATGCCGATCAACCGCAGCCGGGTCATCACCGCGGTCCGGTAGCGCGCCACCGGATCGTTGGGACCGGTCGTCGGAACGAACACCGGCCGGGTGCGGTACGCCACGGCGAGCGCGGCGAACACGATGGCACCCATCAAAACGCCCGCCACCAGGCCGACGACGATCCGAGTGAGGATCTGGGTGGTGAACACCGAGCGATAGCCCAGTTCCCCGAACCACAGCCAGTCCACGTAGGCGTCGATCATGCGCGGGCCGAACAGCAATAGCACCAGGACGGCCAGCGCGACCCCGATCAGAATCCGGCTACGTCGTGTCAGCTTCGGCATTCGTGCCGCGGGCCGCATACCCACTCGTCAACTCCAGTCTTGGCTTGTCGAAAACGTCTACCGGCGACGTGGCCCCAACTCTACGCATTCGGTGCACGGCGACTTCTCAGCAACGAGGAGGTTCGCCACCGGCAGAAATCGCGTGCAGTGCGTCGACGGCCTGGGTCAGGCTGTCGACCTTGACCAGCTCCAGGCCATCTTCGTGTGCCGATTTGGCCTCGTCACAGTTGTCGGCGGGCACCAAGAACACGGTAGCGCCCGCCTCGCGCGCGGCCATCATCTTGTGCGTGATGCCGCCGATGGAGCCGACCTTGCCGTCGCTGTCGATGGTTCCGGTGCCCGCGATGAACTTGCCGTCGTTGAGATCTCCGGTGGTGAGTTTGTCGACGACCGCGAGCGAGAACATCAGCCCGGCCGACGGCCCGCCGATGTTGGCCAGGTTGAAATCGATGGAGAACGGCGCCCACGGCGCATCCTGCACGCCGACCCCGAGGTATCCGTAGTCGCGGTCGGGGTTGGAGCCGAGCGTGATGGTGGCGACGCCGGCAGGCGCGTTCTTGCGGCGGTAGTCCAGCACAATGGTCTCGCCGGGCTTGGTGGCCTTCAACAACGCCGTGAACTGCTCGAGGTTGGCCACCGGCTTGTTGTTGAACCCGTCGATCGCGTCGCCGCGTTGCAGCTTTCCAACCGACGGACCGGGGTCGCTGACGTTGGCCACGGTCACCGCCGACGGGTACTTGAGGTAACTCAGCGCTGCATACTCGGCGCTGTCCTCGGACCGCTTGAAGTCGGTGTTGTTGGCCTGGTCGATCTCGTCCTTCGACTTGTCCGGCGGGTAGACCAGATCGCGCGGCACCAGTTGCTCGCGGCCCGACATCCAAAACGTCAGCGCCTCCCCCAGGGTCAGGTCATCGCGCTGACTGACCGTGGTCATGTTCAGATGCCCCGAGGTCTTGTGCACGTCGGTGCCCTCGATGTCGACGACCTGTTTGCCGTCGACCTCGCCGAGGGTGTCGAACGTCGGCCCCGGCCCCAGCGAGACGAAGGGCACCGTCACCACCCACGCCAGCACGCCGAACACCAGCATCGGCACCAAGGCGACCAGCAGCGTCGAAATCCGCCTGTTCACGGCGACCAATCTACGGTTCGCTCTCGGCGTGACCTGCCGACCCACGCGATCGAGACCCGGTGAGTACCGTTGAGGGCATGGCTGACCTGCCTTTCGGCTTCTCACCCGGGGACGACCCCGACCCCGACAAGCGCAAGAAGGACCCCGATTCGGGTGGGGATCCCTTCGGGATGGGCGGGTCCGAATTCGACATGTCCCAGCTGGGGCAGATCTTCAGCAAGCTCGGCGAGATGTTCAGCGGCGCCGGCAACGTGATGACCGGCGGCAAGCAGTCCGGCCCGGTCAACTACGACCTGGCCCGCCAACTGGCGTCGAGCGCGATCGGTTTCGTGGCACCGGTTCCCGAGAAGACCAGCGCGGCGATCGCAGACGCGGTGCACCTGGCCGAGACGTGGCTTGATGGCGCCACTGCACTGCCGGCGGGCACCACGAAGGCGGTCGCGTGGACCCCCAACGACTGGCTCGACAACACGCTGGAGACGTGGAAGCGACTGTGCGATCCGGTCGCCGAACAGATTTCGACGGTGTGGGCCTCGGCGCTGCCCGAGGAAGCCAAGAGCATGGCCGGGCCGCTGCTGGCGATGATGTCGCAAATGGGCGGCATGGCGTTCGGTTCGCAGCTCGGCCAGGCGCTGGGCAAGCTGTCACGAGAAGTGTTGACCTCCACCGATATTGGGCTACCGCTGGGCCCCAAGGGGGTGGCTGCGCTGATGCCCGAGGCCGTCGAGTCGCTGGCCGAGGGGCTCGAACAGCCACGCAGCGAGATCCTCACCTTCCTGGCTGCCCGTGAGGCCGCGCACCACCGCTTGTTCAGCCACGTGCCATGGCTGGCCAGTCAACTCCTCAACGCCGTCGAGGCCTTCGCCAAGGGCATGAAGATCGACATGAGCGGCATCGAAGACTTCGCGCAAGGCTTCAACCCCGCGTCGCTGACCGATCCGTCGCAGATGGAAGAGCTGCTCAATCAAGGCATCTTCGAACCGAAGGCGACGCCGGAGCAGACCGCGGCGCTCGAGCGGCTGGAGACGATGCTGGCGCTGATCGAGGGCTGGGTGCAGACCGTCGTCGCCGATGCGCTCGGCGACCGGATTCCCGGCACGTCGGCACTTTCCGAAACCCTGCGCCGCAGGCGCGCCACCGGCGGACCCGCCGAGCAGACGTTCGCGACACTGGTCGGGCTGGAACTGCGGCCGCGCAAGCTGCGCGAGGCAGCGGTGCTGTGGGAACGCCTGACGCAGGCCGTCGGCTCCGACGCCCGCGACGGCGTCTGGCAGCATCCCGACCTGCTGCCCAGCGCCGAGGATCTCGACGAGCCTGCCGGTTTCATCGACCGGATGATCGGCGGCGACACCAGCGGCATCGACGACGCCATCGATCAGGCGATCGCCGATCTGCAAAAGGATTCCGACAAGGGCGACGACACCAAGGAGTAGCGCCGCGCCTGTGGATAACCTCCGGGGGCGTCGCTGACTTCGTGGCAGAGTCGGCGCATGGGGCGCTACACCCTCGATCCGGCGATGCCGGTGCTGCTGCGCCCCGAGGGCGCTGTGCAGGTCGGCTGGGATCCCCGCCGCGCGGTGCTGGTGCGGCCGCCTGCCGGGCTGACGCCGGGTGCCCTGGCCGACCTGTTGCGCACGCTGCAGGCCGGCGCGACACTGCCCGAACTGCAGGCGCGCTTCGAGGTCGACGCGGGTGAACTCGTCGAGTCGTTGACGCACGCCGGGGTGGTGACCGTTGCGGTGCGCACGCAGAAGCGCTGCGCGTCGATCCGCATCCATGGCCGCGGTCCGCTTTCCGACGTTTTGGCCAGCGCGCTGCGGTGCTCGGGCGCTCGGGTGACGCGGTCGACCGTCACTCAGGCTCCGCCGCCGGCGACGACGGATCTTGTTGTGCTGTCGGACTTTCTGGTCACCGAACCGCGGATCGTTCGCGACCTGCACAGTGCCGGCGTCGCGCATCTGCCCGTGCGACTGCGCGACGGCGCCGGTTTGGTGGGCCCGCTCGTCATCCCGGGCGTGACCAGCTGCCTGGATTGCGCGGATCTGCATCGCAGCGACCGCGACGCGGCGTGGCCTGCGGTCGCCTCGCAGTTGCGCAACGCCGTCGGCAACGCCGACCGGGCCACCGTGTTGGCGACGGCCGCGCTGGCGCTCAACCAGATCGACCGCGTCATCAGGGCGGTGGGATGGGACCCGAATGTCGAGACATCCACGGAGCCACCGCCGACCCTGGACACCACGTTGGAGTTCGACGTCAACGCCGGCGCGATCATGGCGCGCCGGTGGTCGCGGCACCCGCGCTGCTGGTGTTGAAAACGTTTGTTGCCAACTCGTTGCAGGCCACTCAGAAACGTCAGGGATGATGGTTTGGTGACTGACATCAAACGGGGTCGGGCCGCGCGCAACGCCAAGCTGGCGAGCTTGCCTGTTGGCATGGCAGGCCGGGCCGCGCTGGGGTTCGGCAAACGGCTGACCGGATCGTCGAAAGACGAGGTCAACGCCGAATTGATGGACAAGGCCGCACAGCAGTTGTTCACCGTGCTCGGTGAGCTCAAGGGCGGAGCGATGAAGGTCGGCCAGGCGCTGTCGGTGATGGAGGCCGCGATCCCCGAGCAGTACGGCAAGCCCTACCGCGAGGCGCTGACCAAGCTGCAGCGTGAGGCACCACCGCTGGCCGCGGCCAAAGTGCACCGCGTGCTGGACTCGCAGTTGGGCACCAAGTGGCGGGAACGTTTCGCCTCGTTCGACGACACCCCGGTCGCATCGGCCAGCATCGGCCAGGTGCACAAGGCGGTGTGGTCAGACGGCCGCGAGGTGGCGGTCAAGATTCAGTACCCCGGCGCCGACGAGGCGCTGCGCGCCGACCTGAAGACCATGAAGCGGATGGTCAGCGTGTTCAAGCAGCTCTCCCCGGGTGCCGACGTGCAGGGCGTGGTCGACGAGCTGATCGAGCGCACCGAGATGGAGCTGGACTACCGGCTGGAGGCCGACAACCAGCGGGCGTTCGCGAAAGCCTATGAGGGACACCCGCATTTCGTCGTGCCTCGCATCGTGGCCAGCGCACCGAAGGTCGTGATCCAGGAGTGGATCGAGGGCATCCCGTTGTCGGTGATCATCCGCGAGGGCACCACCGAACAGCGAGACCTCATGGGCACCAGGCTTTTTGAGCTGACCTACGACGCGCCGCGCCGTCTGGAGATGATGCACGGCGACGCTCATCCCGGGAATTTCATGCTGCTGCCCGGCGACAAGATGGGCGTGATCGACTTCGGCGCTGTCGCTCCACTGCCCGGCGGCATTCCGGTCGAGATCGGGCTGTCGACGCGCTATGCGCTCAACGACGACTACGAGAATCTGCTGACGACGATGCAGAAGATCGGCTTCGTCCAGAAGGGCGAGCAGGTCTCCAAGCGCGAAATGGACGAAATGATGCGGCAGTACGTGGAACCGCTCGAAGTCGAGGTGTTCCACTACACCCGAAAGTGGCTGCAGAAGATCACCGCCATGAACATGAAGCCGGACCGCGCCGCAGGCCAGATCAAGGCCGCCCGGCAGATGGACCTCCCCGCGAAATTGGCGATTCCGCTGCGGGTGATCGCTTCCAACGTCGCGATCGCTTGTCAGCTCGACGCGCACATCCCGGTCAGGCGACTGGCCACCGAACTGATCCCGGGTTTCGCTGAAGAAGCGGCCTGACACGACGGCTTCGAGCGACATTGTCGCCCAAGTTAATTGACGCCTGAGACGGGAAAACCCGGCAGCCCTTACGCGGCTGCCGGGTTTTCCTCGGTGTTCTTGCGTGGACGTCCACGCGGGCGCTTACGCGCGATGATCGTGCCACGCTCGAGGATCTCGCCACCCCAAACGCCCCACGGTTCCTGGCGTGCCAGCGCCGCATCGAGGCACTCGCGGCGGATCGGGCAATCCGCACACAGCGCCTTGGCGCGTTCGAGGTCAAGCGGGTTCTCGGCGAACCACAGATCGGGGTCCTCGACATGACATGGCACCGACAGCATCGGTCTTTCACGGCATGTCTCTGATTCGAAGCTCTTCGCGCGAGCGCTCATCGCCGTCGACATGACTGCACCTTCTGCTTCCTGGTCGTTGGTTTCGTCGGCCATCTGTCTTCTGATGGATCCTTGACCAGGTCTTTCGGTGTCCGAATGACTCCAAAAAAATTGGCCACGGATCCTTGACTTTGGGTCCGTGGCCTTTCGGCTTCGTTCGGGGCTCTACCTAGGTGGTGCCTCGATCCACGGACTGTCCAGTCGCGGTAGCGTTGCGACGCTTGCGCTGCGGCGCAATGGCGGCCGCCCTTCCCGCGCCTGGGTACGCCCAAAAAGCGGGATGCGCCGGGGCGACAGCCTCGGCGATGTGAAGGGTGCGCGACATGCCGGCAGCCATGACGTCAACGCCTACGCCGGGTAACGCTTTAAAGCTCAACATGATCCGGGCACCCTCCTTTCGACTCGCGGTGTGATCTTGAGGCTAACGGTATCAGCTTTCGATGACAATCAATTTTTGACCAGCGGTTTTGGCACGATTTTTACGACGATTGGCTGTCTCTTCAATGTCGCCTGCCTAGCGGCTGCGGCCTTTGACCAACGCCAGCACGTCGGGCCCGTACTGCTCGAGCTTGCGCGCGCCGATGCCGGGGATCGCGACCAGTGCGGCATCGTCTGCCGGGAGCGTCTCGGCGATCGCGATCAACGTGTTGTCGGTGAACACGACATAGGCCGGCACACTCATCTCCTTCGACGTGCGCAGCCGCCAATCCTTCAGCTGCGCGAGCAGCTCCTCATCAAGGTCGGACGGGCAGGATTCGCAGCGCCGCAGCATGATTGCGGGCGGGGTGGTCAGTGTCCCGTTGCAGACGCGGCAGCGCGGTGTGGGACCGCGGGGACGGCGCGGCCGGTTGAGGGTGGCGTCACTGGGTGACTGCGGAGCGATGCCGTTGAGGAAGCGCGACGGCCGTCGACTCTGCCGGCCACCCGGCGCCCGGGCCAACGCCCAGCTGAGCGCCAAATGCACTCTGGCTCTTGTGATTCCGACGTACAGCAACCGGCGTTCCTCTTCGACCGGTTCACTGTCGGGCCCATGCGCAAGCGCGTGTGAGATGGGCAGCGTGTTGTCGGCCAGCCCGACCAGAAACACCGCGTCCCACTCCAGGCCTTTGGCGGCGTGCAGCGAAGCCAGCGTGACGCCCTGCACTGTGGGTGGGTGGCGCGCATCGGCGCGCTGACGAAGCTCGACGAGCAGCGAGGCCAGGTCGAGCGTCGGGCGCAGGGCCACTTCCTCGTCGACGAGTTCGGCAAGCCCGGCGAGGGCCTCCCACCGCTCGCGGGCGCGGGTACCGGCCGGGGGTTCGGCGGTCAGGCCGAGCGGTTCGAGGACGGCGCGGACGACATCGGGCAGTTCGCCTTCGACATCCCGTTCGGCGGCGCGCTGCAGCGCAAGCAGAGCCTGGCGGATCTCCTGACGGCTGAAGAAACCCTCGCCGCCGCGCACCTGGAACGGCACCCCCGCGGCGGTCAGCGCCTCTTCGTACACCTCAGATTGCGCGTTGATGCGATACAGCACTGCGATCTCCGAGGCCGCGGTGCCCGACTCGATCAGGTTCTTGATCTTCTTGGCCACCGCGGCGGCCTCGGCGACCTCGTCAGGATGCTCGTTGAACGTCGGGTTGGGTCCGGGGTCGCGTTGACCGACGAGGTGCAGCTTGCTGCCTGCCATCCGGCCGCGGGCGGCGGCGATGACCCGGTTGGCCAGCGACACCACCTGCGGGGTGGATCGATAGTCGCGCTCCAGTCGCACGACCGCGGCGTCGGGAAAGCGCCGCGAGAAGTCGAGCAGATAACGCGGTGTGGCGCCGGTGAACGAGTAGATGGTCTGGTTGGCATCGCCGACGACGGTCAGGTCGTCGCGGTTGCCGAGCCACGCATCGAGCACCCGCTGCTGCAACGGGGTGACGTCCTGGTACTCGTCGACGACGAAGCATCGGTAGCGATCGCGGAACTCCTGGGCGACGGCGTCGTCGTTCTCGATCGCGGCGGCGGTGTGCAGCAGCAGATCATCGAAATCCAGGAGCGCCATGCCGTCGTGGCGGGCCTTGAGCTTTTCGTATCCGGCGTATACCGCCGCGATCTTCGCTGCGTCGAACGGGATGTCGCGGCCGGCCTGCGCGACTGCGGCGCCGTAGCCCTCGGGACTGATCAAAGATGCCTTGGCCCACTCGATTTCGCCCGCAAGGTCACGCACATCGTCGGTGCTGGTCGACATCCCGGCGCGGTTGGCGGCCTGCGCGACGACCGAGAACTTCGTGTCGAGCAGTTGCCATCCGGTGTCGCCGACGACGCGCGGCCAGAAGTAGGAGAGCTGCCTGCGGGCCGCGGCGTGGAACGTCATCGCCTGCACCGAACCGGTGCCGACGCCCTGATCGAGCGCCCGTAACCGGCCACGCATCTCCCCGGCGGCGCGCGACGTGAACGTCACGGCCAGCACCTGCTGGGGCGCGACGTGTCCGGCCGTCACGAGGTGAGCGATGCGGCGGGTGATGGTGCGAGTCTTGCCGGTGCCCGCTCCTGCCAGCACGCAGACCGGCCCACGCGGCGCGAGGACGGCTTCGCGCTGCTCGTCGTCGAGGTCGGCGAGGAGTGCGTCACGCGAAATGGGCGCCTCGACCGACATGCGGTCCATCTTGGCAGGGGGCTGTGACATATGCCGGGTGCGGCGCGGGCATGTTGTGGGTATCCGTTACGTTGGACGGCTTATGAGCGCTTTGACCATGTACAGCACCTCGTGGTGTGGCTACTGCTTCCGGCTTAAGAAGGTTCTGAAGTCGGAGGGCATTTCGTTCGCCGAGGTCGACATCGAAACCGACCCGGCCGCTGCGGACTTCGTGGCCTCGGTCAACGGCGGAAATCAGACGGTGCCGACGCTGAAATTCGCGGACGGCTCGACGCTGACCAACCCGAGCGGCGCGGAGGTCAAGGCCAAGCTGGCGAGGCTGGCCAGTTAGTCAGCCTGCGCAGGTTGGGCCATGCGGCGGCCGAGTTCTGCCCGTGAACGTACGCCGAGCTTGCGATAGACAGACGAGAGATTGGACTCAACCGTCTTCGGGCTGACGAACAGTGCCGCCGCGACGTCGCGGTTCGTCATGCCGGTGGCCGCGAGTTCGGCCACACGTTGTTCTGAGGGGGTCAGGCGGCTGTCACGGCTCGGGCTCACGTTGGTCCGGGCCAATTCGCTGCCGACACGCTCCGCCCACAATGGCGCTCCGATGTCTTGGAATGCGCGCAGCGCCTCCTGCAGCGTTGCCTCGGCGGCATGCTTCTGGCGCTGGCGGCGCTGTATTTGGCCGAGCACCAGCTGGGTCCGGGCACGTTCGAAAGGCATCGACAGCTTCGCGTGTTCACGCATCGCCTGATGAGCCTTGTCGGCGGCAGACGCCACGTCGCCGTGCGCAGCCAACCACATACTGCGACACCGGGCCCCCTCCGCCAACATCCACGGGCGATTCAGCCGAACACCGTTGCGCTCGAGTCTTTCGATCAACGGCTCGGCTTCATCGAGTCGACGCAGGTTGATCAACGCTTCGGCGGCATACGGTACGAACGCTGCGACGATGATCTCCGCGCCGTCCGGCGTCGCGTCGAACCGGGCCAACAGCGGGCCAAGCGCCGCCAGCACTTCCTCGTGGCGGCCCAGAGACAACTCGAGGAAGGCCAACGTCGTCAGCGACCAGCCCGCGAGCCTGAGCGATTCACCTCTTGCAGCCGCCGCCAGCGACTCGGCAACATCGCGCCTCGCGTCGTCGGCGTTTCCCGCGAACGCGGCGAGGGCGGCACGGGTCGTCAATGCCACAGACATGGCGACATCACCGCCAAGCAGTAACGCCCGTTCCATCGCTTCCGAGGCGATCTGATGGGCACGGTCGAGGTCGGCGCTCCAGATCTCCACCAAAAACCTGTGCATGGCGAGGAACATCAACTCGCCTTCACCGCCGTGATCCACGCAGTGGGTCCACACCTTCAGCAGCTCACCGCGAGCGTCCTCCAGCCGCCCGACCCAGGCCAGCAGCAACGCGTTATGGACGCTTGGGCGGAACGGCGCGGGGGTGGTCGCCACGTGATCTTCCAATTCGAGGGCGCGCCGCAGGCCGGCGTCGTCGAGACCCGCTCCATGCATGAAGCTCAAGAACACCCGCATGCTCAGCGATTGGCTGAGCAGGTGCGGCTGCCCAAGAGGGGTAGCAGTTGCCACCGCCTCTTCTGCATGCCGCAGGCCGACCGCCAGGTCGCCGGAATTGAGCAGGGCGTAGCACAGCATGACCAGCATCTGCGTTTTCAGCGCAGGATGATCACCGACCTCCGCGAGGCCGCGTTCCAACACCTTCGCGGCTTCGATGAAGCTGTCGTCGGATAACCGCACCACGGCGAGGAGCGTCAGCGCCTCGGCTCGCAGAGGGCCTGGCGGCAGCTGGCCGATCGTCTCGTCGAGCAGAGCCCGGGCCTGCGCGGCATTGCCGCCGTCGAGATGGTGCTTCGCCGAGCGGATCCGGCGCAATGGCGTATCCCCGCCGAGGTTTCGGGCGAGATCGATCAATTGGGCCGCCGCGGCGGGGGCGCCACGGATGCGGGCCATTTCGGCGGCTGTGTCGAGAGCCTCAAGGGTTGCCGGATCCTCGGTCGTGCAGGCCAATGCAAGATGCCGGGCCTTCAGTTCTGGCTGCGTTTCAGTCTCGGCGAGGACGCTGTGCATTCTGCGTCGCCGACTGGCAGCTGCGTCCGTGTAGATACCGTGCGCCAGCAGCGGGTGGGCAAACCGCACAAGATTGCCGTCGATCACGATGATGCCGTTGCTCTCGGCCACTTCGAGTAACTCCACGATGCGGTCGACTCCGGTGCCGACGACTTGCGCCAGCAGGTTCACGGTTGGAGCGGAAACACATGCCGCAGCGAGCAATACGTCGCGCGCCTGACCCTCGATGCGGCCGATGCGGGCGCGCATCAGTTCGGCCAATGTCGGCGGCACAACGAGGTCCGCGGCGGGCGATCGATCGTCTATCGCGCGTGCGAGTTCGAGCGCGAAAAATGGGTTCCCGCCTGAAATTTCGGCGATGCGCACAATGGCCGGGCGAGGCGGCGAAAGGTGCAGTTTTTGCGAAATCAGTTCGCGTAGGCCACCCATACTCAAGGGCCCGACATGCACGCGGTTCACCGCGTCCGGTCGACGCATCTGCAGCCATGAGGCCGCGCCGCCGCCGTTGGCGTGCGAACGCTCGGTGACCAAGACTCCAACCGAGCCATCGAGACGGCGCGCCGCGGAAGCGAGTACCGCCTTACTGGCCGGGTCCAGCCACTGCACATCATCGATCGCCAGCAGAACCGTTGCTTCTGCCGCGAGCCGGTTGACCACCGACAGCAGCGCAGCGGCCACCACACGCTGATCCGTGGCGGGGCCCTCCTCGATGGCGCGTAACATCACCCTGTCGACCGCGAGGCGTTGCGGCCCAGGCAATTTCGCCAAGATGGTGTCGTCCACGGCAGCGAAGAGATCGAACATCGCCGTATAGGCCATCACCGATTCGGCTTGCCCAGTCCTGGCGGACAGCACCTGCATGCCGCGCTCGCTCGCTTGCTCGGCAGCGGCCAGCCACAGCGTGGTTTTGCCGATCCCTGCCTCGCCCTCGATGACCAATCCCGACGGCTGGGTCTGTGCCGATGTCAGAAAGTCGGCGATCGCGGAGAACTCGACCGAACGGCTCACCACACCGGCAGACACGACCCCAATCGTGGCAGCCAGCAAACTATTCGACAGCTAAATCGCCAAATGTGGGGCGGCGACGTCAGTCCTGCGCGGCCCAGGACTCGATGATTTCCCTGGCGATCGAAATCGATCCGGGCAGCAGCAGCCTTGACGGTGAGTCGCTGCTCCAGTCGCCGTGTTCGAGCGCCTCGCGGATCTCGGCGCGGGTGAACCATGCCGCCTCGGCGATTTCGCCGTCGTTGAACGCGAACTCCTCGTCGGGATCGCCGAGTGCGTGGAATCCAACCATCAACGACCGCGGAAACGGCCACGGCTGGCTGCCCAGATAGCGAACGTCGGTCACGGTCAGGCCGATCTCCTCGCGGATCTCACGGACCACGCACGCCTCGAACGATTCGCCTGCCTCGACGAAGCCGGCGAGCAGTGAGAATAGCCGCTCGGGCCAGACGGTCTGGCGGGCCAGCACCGCGCGGTCGTGGCCGTCGTGCACCAGGCAGATCACGGCGGGGTCGATGCGGGGAAACTCCTCGTGGCCGTTGGTGGCGTTGACGCGCGACCACCCGCCCTTGATCGACTTGGTCGGCGCGCCGTCGACCGCGCTGAACCGTGCGTTGTCATGCCAATTCAGCAGGGCAGTTGCGGTTGCGACGAGGTGTGCGCTGACGTCGTCGAAGATCTGACCCGCGCGGCGCAGGTCGAGCACTTCGGTCTCCGCGTGCGGGTCCTCTGGTCCTTCGAGCGCGGCGCGAATCGCCCACACGTGCCGCCCGTCGGCGAGACGGCCGAGAAACACGGCGTTCTCCGGCGGCTTGTCCCCCAGCCCGGCGGCCTTGCCGAGCACCACCTGGCCGCCGGAAATCAGCACCTGGTTGCGTCGGTCGACCCGCAACACCAGGGCGTCGGGCCACCCGGCGATCGCCGCGTCGACGTCGGTGCGCAGCGCATCGGCTCGGTCGGCACCGACGCGGGACAGCAGCGGGACGTTGCGAAGCTGGAACCCGCCGGATGTCATCGGTCGGCTTCCGCGCTGCGGATGTACAGCAGCCGGTCACCGAGCTCCAACGCATCGACCTCGGGCGCGTCGACCCGCACGAGTTCGCCGTTTCGAACGACGCCGAGCACGATGTCGGTCAGATGCCGCGGCGAGCCGCCGGCTTCCTTCGCCTCGACCTCGCGCTCGGCCAGTGCGAAGCCCGCGTCCGGAGTCAGCAGGTCTTCCATCATCTCGACAACGCTCGGGGTCTGCGTCGCGATGCCAAGCAGACGGCCCGCAGTTTCCGACGACACCACCGTTGAGTCCGCGCCGGATTGCCTTAGCAGGTGCTGGTTTTCGGCTTCGCGGGCCGCGGCGATGATCTTCGCGTTCGGCGCGAGTTCGCGCGCGGTCAAGGTGACCAGCACGGCGCTGGCGTCGTCGTCGGTCGCGACGATGATCGACTTGGCGTGCTGGGCGCTGGCCAGCCGCAGCACCTCGGATTTGGTGGCGTCGCCGTGCACGGTGACCAACCCGGCGCTCTTCGCGCGTTCGAGGGCGGTGACGTTCTCGTCGACGACGACGATGTCGGCCGGTGCCACCTCGTCACCGACCATCGCGGCTACGGCCGTCCTGCCCTTGGTGCCGTATCCGATGACGACGGTGTGGTTGCGCACTCTGCTCCTCCATCGCTGGATCTTCAATGCCTGGCGCGACTGCGTGGTCAGCGTCTCCACCGTGGTACCGATGAGGACGATCAGGAATGCGATCCGCAGTGGCGTGATCACCAGGACGTTGACCAGCCTCGCCGACGAGGTGATCGGGGTGATGTCGCCGTATCCGGTGGTCGACAGCGAGACGGTCGCATAGTAGAAGCAGTCGAGGAACGACAGCTCCCTGTTGCCTGGCGAGTCGCCGATCTCATTGCGGACATCGCGGTATCCGTGGCGGTCCAGGTACACGATGACCACCGCCGCGAACAGCGCGAGCATCGCGTACACGATCCGGCGGAAGATGCGCTGGCCAGGGCTGACGAATGGCTCGGGAATGCGAAGGACGTCGACGAGCGCGGCATCCGGTCGCGACGTCAGATTCTCCTCGACGGCCGCCAGCCGACTTCGCAGTTTGCCTTTAGCCACAGGAACCCGTCATCGATCCGAGTTGGCGCACGCCACAATGTAACCATGACCTCACCCCCGCCTGAACTGCAGCAGCTTGCCAACCCGGCACCGGCCCTCCGGATGGGAGCGATGTTGTTGGGCATGGGCACCCTGCACTTCGTCGCGCCCAAGCCGTTCGACGACATCGTCCCCGTCGAACTGCCGGGCAGCACGCGGTTCTACACCTACGCCTCGGGGGTGGCGGAGTTGACGACCGGCGCCCTGCTTCTGTCGCAACGCACCCGCAAGCTCGGGGCACTGTCCGCGGTCGCCCTGTTTCTCGCGGTCTTCCCTGCCAACGTCAACATGGTGCGGCTGTGGCTCAAAGACCCTGCCAAGCCGCTGGTGATGCGGCTGGGCGCTATCGCCCGGCTGCCGCTGCAGATTCCGATGATCACCTCCGCGCTGAAGATCTACCGCAACTCCTAGGCCGCCTCGATCAGCGCGACGAGGTCGTCGGCGTCGGGCAGCGAGTCGGGGGTGACCGTTCGGCCGGACCGCACGTAGTGGAATGCCGCGCGGACTTCTTCGACGGGGCAATTGTGTAGTTGCGCCCATGCGAGCCGGTACACGGCCAGCTGAATTGCCGCATGCTGCTTGGCTTCTGGGGTGTCCGGCGGATCGCCGGTCTTCCAGTCGAGCACGGTGGTGCCGCCGTCGTCGTCGGCAAAGATCGCATCGATGCGCCCGCGCACGACACGCCCGCCGATGACCATGTCGAACGGGACCTCCACGTCGATCGGCGTGCGCGCCGCCCACGGCGACACCGCGAACGCAGCCTGCAACTCGGCGAGCTCCTCGGCGGCGCCGGCCTCGCGGTCGACGGCTCCTGGCAGATCGTCCAGGTCGAACAGCCGCTCGGCGTGGAAGAACCGCTGCACCCAATCGTGAAAAGCCGTGCCCAGCAACGCGTGCGGGTCAGGACGGGTCGGCAGCCGACGGCGCAACCGTTGCGCGACGCCATCAGGGTCACGACTGAGCTCGACGAGTGTGCTCACCGACAGCTGCGTCGGCAGCGGCGCAACGGGCGCGTCGGTCGCTTCGTCGCGTTCGGCCAGCAGAGCATCGACGTCGGCCACCCAGCCGTCGACATCGTCGGCGTTGAGGTCGATCTCCCCCGACATAGCCTTGGCCACCATCACCGCGCCGTTGTCGAGGTGTGTTCGTTGCGGGCCTGCCGGATCGGTGGGCCAGATGGCCTCGATAGCCCTGTCGCGCAACGGGTTCGGCGTACCGTCGGCCGGGGCGGGGACCCACTGCTCGATGATGCCGCACGGATCGCCCGCGGCCTCCGACGTCTCGATGATGTCTTTGAGTTCGCACAGAAACTCGGAAGGGCCGCGCGGTTTGGCCTCGGACACACCCCAGTGGTGACCCGACAGCAGCAGGGTGTCCTCGGCGCGGGTCAGCGCGACATACAGCAGCCGGCGCTCTTCGTCGATGCGGCGTTGCTCGAGGCTGCGCTTGTGCTCGGAGATCTTGTCGGACAGCCGCTTTCGATCGTTGACGTCCGATGTGTCCAGCACCGGGACGCCGAGTTCGGAGGCCGTGGCCCGGTCACCGCGTAGCAGCGGCGGCAGGTCGCCCGCGTCGGTGAGCCACGTTCTTTGCGACGCGGTCGACGGAAACACCCGGCCGCTTAGGTGCGGCACCGCCACGACCTGCCACTCCAGCCCCTTCGCGGCGTGCACAGTGAGGATCTGGACCCGGTCGGTCGCGACCGACGTCTCGGCGGGCGCCAGGCCGTTCTCCACCTGTTCGGCAGCGTCCAGATACGCCAGCAGACCCGGCACCGTCGCCCCTGACCGGCCCCCGACGTCGGCCACCACGTCGGCGAACGCGTCCAGATGTTCGGTGCCAGACCATCCTGCGGCCAGCGGCCTGGCCGCCCGTACTTCGGCGTCGAGCCCGAGCACCCGACGGACCTCGGCGACGAGATCGGGCAGCGGGTGCGTCAGATGGGCGCGCAGGGCAGTCAGCTCACGGCCGAGCGCGACGATCCGTGCATACCCGGCAGGCGAATACGCGTCCGACTGCCCGGGGTCACAGATCGCGTCGGCCAAGCACGCGGCATCGGCGTCGGCGGCGGCCTGCGCCACGATCTGTTCGGTGGTGGCTTCGAGGGTGGGCCGGTCATCGAGTTCGACGGCACGCCGCCACAGCGCAGCGATGTCACGGCCGCCAAGGCGCCACCGCGGTCCGGTGAGCACCCGCATCGCGGCTGCGCCGGCGGTGGGGTCGGCGACCAGTCGCAGCATCGCCACCAGGTCGGCGACCTCGGGCACCGCCAGCAATCCGGCAAGACCGACGACCTCGACGGGGACGCCACGGGCGGTCAGCGCATCCGCCATCGGTGCCGCGTCGGCGTTCCGGCGCACCAGCACCGCTGCCGTCGGTGCAGGGCCGTCCGCGCCGTGATAGATCGCCGCCAGGTGATCAGCGACCCAATCACGTTCGGCGACAACGTCATTCAGCAGCGCACAACGGATGACGCCGGGCTGGGCATCGGGTCGGGGTCGAAGGGCACGCACCGCGACGGAGCGCCGCCGCGCCTCCACGGACACGGCATTGGCCAGGTGCAACGCCCGCGGCGGATTGCGCCAACTGGTTCGCAGTTCCAGCGTAGGCGCCGGCGTGCCGTCGGCGTGGGGGAAATCGGTGGTGAACCGCGGCAGGTTGGTAGCCGAGGCGCCCCGCCAACCGTAGATCGACTGGATCGGATCCCCGACCGCCGTCAGCGCGAGGCCGTCGTCGACGCCGCGACCGAACAATGACGACAGCGCGACGCGCTGCGCGTGCCCGGTGTCTTGGTACTCGTCGAGCAGCACCACGCGGTACCTCTCGCGCAGCTGCTGGCCGACTTGCGGGAAGGTGGCCGCCAGCCGGGCGGCCGAGGCCATCTGCATGCCGAAGTCCATGACCTTCTCGGCCCGCATGCGCGCATGCAGGGCGTCGATCAGCGGAACCAGTTGGGTGCGTTCGGTTTGAGTGGCCAGCATGCGCAGCAGCCACTGGCTGGGTCCGCGGTCGCGTTGATACGGACCCGCAGGAAGGGTGTGTACCAGCCGCTCGAGTTCGACGTGGGTGTCGCGCAGTTGTTCGGTGTCCACGAGGTGTTCGGCCAGCTGGCCAGCCAGACGCAGCACCATCGCGGTGACCGCGGCTGGGGTCTTGTCCGTGTCGAGGTGCTCTGGATGCTCGCACACGACACGAAAAGCCAACTGCCACAGCTCCGTTTCGCTGAGCAGGCGGGTGTCCGGCTCGACGGGCAAAAGCAGTCCGTGTTCGCGCAGCAGGTTGCCGGCGAACGCGTGATAGGTGCTGACGGTCGCGGGGTCGTCGGCCACCTCGCCACCGCCGGGAACAAGACCGGCGCCGGCCAGCCGGGCCAGCCGCGTTCGGACGCGGCGCAGCAGCTGCCCGGCGGCCTTGCGCGTGAACGTCAGGCCGAGCACCTCGCCGGGACGGGCGTAGCCATTGGCCACCAGCCACACCACCCTGGCGGCCATGGTTTCCGTCTTGCCTGCACCTGCGCCCGCGATGACGACCAGCGGCCCGGGCGGGGCGGCGATCACCGCCGTCTGCTCGTCGGTCGGCGCGAAAAGGCCGAGCGCGGAGGCTAGTTCGGCCGGGCTGTAGCGCGGGGTCATGACCGCCCACCGGCGACGGCCTGGGCCGGACACATGGCGCGCACCGGGCAGTGTGAGCACCCGTCGTTGACCCGCGCGACGAACACCGGACCTTGAGTGGCGGCCGCCGCCTGCTGCACCAACGCGAGCCAAGCGGCGCGAGCGTCGACTGATTGCGGGTCCTGCTCGCGTTCGGTGGCCCCACCCGATCCGGTCTTGCCGAGATATACCAGCCGACCGCCGCCGGGAGTATCACCTTGTGGCAGCAGTCCTTCCGCGACGGCGAGCTGGTACATGGCCAACTGGGCATGGCGTTGCGCGTCGTCCTTGCTGACCGGCGTCTTACCGGTCTTGATGTCGACGACCACCAACCGGCCCTCGGCGTCGCGCTCGAGCCGGTCAAGGCGACCACGCACCCGCACCCCCGGACCGACTGTGCCGTCGATGTCGACCTCGGTGCCCACCTCAGTCAGCTCGCCGCGGGTTTGCGCACGCCACTGCGCGAACGTCGACAGCATCGCACGGTGGCGTGCCAGCTCGTTGTCGGAAAACCACTGCGATTCGAACGGCAGCTTGGCCCACAGCTTTTCGAGTTCGTTGAGCATCTGGTTTTCGGTCTTGCCCGGCTCGGCGACAAGAGCATGCAACAGCGATCCGATCGCTGAGCGGACATCGCGTCCGTCGGAGCCACCGTGGCGTTCGAGCAGCCAGCGCAGTGGGCAGTCGGTCAGCATCTGCAGCGTCGACGGTGAGAGCGTCACGACGTGGTCGTCACCGTCCCACAGCGGTTCCGCACTGGACAACGGCGTCATGCCGTACCACTGAGCCGGGTCGGCACCGGCGATACCGGCCTCCGCCAGCCGCGCGAGTTGCGCTGCTGCACAAAGCTTTTTGCTGTCGTCTATGTTTTCATCCGCCGCGCATACCACTGCGCGCAGCCGTCCGACCAGCGCAGGTGGGGCCAGCACGCGCGGGGCATGGATCGGCTGTGGCGGGTCGGGTTCCGGGTCGGTCGCGAGCGCCGCGAGTTCGTAGCAGAACGGCGACGGCAGCATCGACTCGTCGCCGCAGTCGCTGTCGACCGCGGTCACCAACAGGCGGGTGCGGGCGCGGCCCATCGCCGCGATCAACAGCCTGCGTTCCTCGGCCAGCAGCGGCGCGCGACTCGACAAGCCCCGATCGACCTGCGTCTCGACTCCATCCATCACGTCGACGAGCTGCTGGGTGCCCAGCACGCCGCCACGCGGGGTCGTGTTGGGCCACAACCCTTCCTGCACTCCCGCGATGACGACGAAATCCCATTCCCTGCCGAGCGCCGCGTGGGCGGACAGGACCGCGACCGCGTCGGGGTCAGGCCGTTGCTCGCGAGGTGTCGGAGGCAGGCCCATCGCCTCGACGTGGTCGACGAGCCCGCGCAGCGACGCGCCCGTCGTGCGACTCACGTATTGCTCGGCGATATCGAACAACGCGGTGACCGCGTCGAGGTCACGGTCCGCCTGCGCACCCGCAAGGCCGCCGCGTTCACTGGCCGCCAGCCAGCGTCGTTGCAGGCCGGACCGATGCCAGGCCTGCCACAGCGTGTAGCGGGGATCTTGGCCTTGTGCTGCGCTGCTGCGCGCGGCGGTGAGCACTGCCCGTACCCGGCGCAACGGCCTACCGAGTTCGGCGGACAGTCGGTCGGTGTCGTTGTCGAGCGCCTCGACAAGCAGATCGGTGAACTCCCGTGGCGGTTGGCTGCCGTCGGCTCTGCGCAACGCCCGTCGCAGCTGGCGCAGCGACACTGGATCGACACGGCCGATCGGCCCGGTCAGCAGCGACAGCGCGCGCTCGCCGTCCAGCCCGTAGTCGGTGGCGTCGAGGACAGTCAGAAGCGCGCGCACCGCGGGCTGATCGGCCAACGGGGTGCTCGGCAGCGGGGCGTCTACCGGCACACCAGCCGAGACGAGAACGCGGGCCAGCGGCGCGCCCAGCCGCGGCACCGACCGCACGATCACGGCCATCCGCGACCACGGCACACCGTCGACCAGGTGGGCGCGGCGCAGGGCGTCGGCGATCAACGCGGATTCCGCGTGTGGCGTCGCAGCGATCTGCACATTCAGCTCGCCCGGCCGGTCCTCGGCACCGGTCATCTGCCGCGCCGCGTCGGCACCCGGCAACCGGCGCGCAACAGCGGTGATCGCGTCGGCGATGACCGGCGCGCAGCGAAACGATCGCGTGAGCGTGATGGCGGGCTCGTCACCGCGCAGCAGCGACGGGTCGGCGCCGCGATATCCGAACACCGACTGGCTCGCGTCTCCGGCGATGACTGTCAGCTGCGCACCTGCCGACAGGACGCGAACAAGCCGGGCCGCCTGCGGATCGAGATGCTGCGCGTCGTCCACGAGAAGCAGCTTGATCCTGGCGCGTTCGGCCGCCAACAGGTCCGCGTCGGTCGCGAACGCTTCGAGCGCAGCGCCGACGAGTTCGGCGGCGCCCAGCGCGGGCACCGTGGCCTGCGGTGCCGCCATGCCGACGGCAGAACGCAGCAGCATGATCTGCTCGTAGGCCTGCGCGAACTTGCCAGCGGCCAGCCACTCGGGACGGCCGCTGGTTCGTCCGATGCGTTGCAGCGCAATGGGATCCACGCCGCGTTCGGTGCAGCGGGCCAGCAGGTCGCGCAGCTCGTTGGCAAACCCGACGGTGGACAGCGCCGGACGCAGTTGGCTGGGCCAGCCCACCGGTGACGCGTCACCGTCTTCCAAGTCACCTGCGAGCAGTTCACGGATGATGCCGTCCTGCTCGGCGCTGGTGATCAGTCGCGGCGGCGGATCGCCGTTGCGCTGCGCCGCCAACCGCAGTACGGCGAACGCGTACGAGTGCAGGGTGCGGACCAACGGTTCGCGGACGACAGCGCGGCTGCCCGCCGACAACAATGCCGACGTGATGGCTGCCCGCGCCTGGCTGCCGAGCCGCGCCGAACCCGTCAGCAGCAGAACCGATTCGGGGTCACTGCCCGCGGCGATGTGGGCCGTCGCGGCCTGAATCAGCAAGCTGCTCTTGCCCGTACCGGCGCCGCCGAGCACGCGCACCACACCGCGCATGCCTGGTTCGGTGAGGGCGGTGGGGGTCAGTTCGGTCTGCGGTGCGGACATGAATGCATGACACCATGGGGGTCCGACAAGCGACTGTCACCGACTGCTGGCAGCATCAATGCCGTGAGCCTGCATGTGCATCGTTATGGACCGAGCCGCCCGCCGCAGATCCTGGCCGTGCATGGGCTGACCGGGCACGGCCTGCGCTGGCAGACCCTAGCGGTCAAGCATCTGCCCGAACTCGCGATCGCCGCACCGGACCTGATCGGGCACGGCCGGTCGTCGTGGGCGGCACCGTGGAGCATCGACGCGAACGTCGACGCGCTGGCCGCGCTGCTCGACGCCGAGGCGGACGGACCCGTGGTCGTGGTCGGGCATTCGTTCGGCGGGGCGATCGCCTTGAATCTGGCTGCGGCACGCCCTGATCTGGTGTCGGGGTTGGTGCTGCTCGATCCCGCGGTCGGACTCGACGGCGGCTGGATGCGCGACATCGCCGACGACATGTTCGCCTCGCCGGACTACACCGACCGCGCAGAGGCCCGCTCGGAGAAGGTGAACGGGTCGTGGGGTGAGGTCGACTCCGACGAGCTGGATCGCGAGCTCGACGAGCACCTGATAGACCGGCCCAACGGGCGGGTGGGCTGGCGGCTCAGCATTCCGGCGATGTTGTCGTACTGGAGTGAGTTGGCGCGACCAATTGTGTTACCGCGCAATGGCATACCGATCACACTCGTGCTCGCCACCAAAACCGACCCGCCGTATGTCAGTGATGAACTGCTCGCCGGATTGCGCGAGCGACCCGACTTCACGCTGCTGGAGTTCGACTGCGACCACATGGTTCCCCAGGCGCGGCCTGCCGATACCGCGGCGGTGATCCGCAAGCAGTTGGAGCGCGGCTGACGTGCCTGCGGTCACCGACGAACAGGTCGAAACCGTGCGGGCTCTGGTCGCATCGATTCCCGCCGGGCGGGTATCGACCTACGGCGACATCGCCGACGCGGTCGGGCTTTCCAGCCCGCGCATCGTCGGCTGGATCATGCGAACGGATTCGTCGGATCTGCCGTGGCATCGGGTGATCAGGGCGTCGGGCCGGCCGGCGCCGCACCTGACGACGCGACAGCTCGAACTGTTGCGCGCCGAAGGAGTGTTGGCGAGCGACGGCCGCATCAAATTGTCAGAGGTCCGACACGAGTTCTAGCGCCGAGCGTGCAATAAGCCACACTCGCGCTACAGAACCAACCGCACCAACGCCGCCGTGCGCGCCAGACCCGGGAACGCCGCGCCCGTCGACCTCGGATGCAGTGCATGCACCGCGAGCCGGAACATCAACGCGCGCAACAACATCTGTGGCCACTCCGGCAGTGGGCTCCACCGCTCGATCAGCCCGTCGTCGGCCTCGCCCCACGACAGCGCGTCGACGACGACCACGCCCGCCGCCCACGACGAGGGCCGCCAGTAGGGCGTGATGTCGGTGATACCCGGAGCCGCGGTGCCCGCGAAAAGCACTGTGCCGTATAGGTCGCCGTGCACCAGCTGGTTGGGGCTCTTGGTCGGTCGGCGCAGCGAGGCCAGCTGGGTGATCAGCTCGACCGAACGCTGTCCGTCAGGAGATCCTGGCGACACTCGCGCTCCCTGAGGCAGCGAGTGCAGCGGGCGCTCTTCCCATGCCGCCCGATCGGCTGCGATGAAAACGTCGACGTCGGCCCACGGCGCGACGGGCGGCTGAGTCAGAAAGCGAGGCCGTTCCAGTTTGGCCGTCGCCTCGTGCAACCGCACCGCCGCCGAAACCACCTCGTCGTGGCGGGGCTCCGGCGTTCCGGCGACGTAGGTGTCGGCGCGCCAGCCCGCGACCACATAGCGGCCGTCGGTCGAGCGCACCGGCCTGGCCAGCCGGACACCGTCGACGAACAACGTCTCGCGAACTTTGGCGGACCACGCCGCACGCGCGTGATCGGCGACCATCGACAGCACGACTTCACCGCAGCGCCAGCCGCCCTCCCAGCTGGAGCCGAGCGCGACCGGGCGCACACCCGTCAATCCGAACGCCGCCAGCACATGATCCGGCGGCGGTTCGACACTCACCACCTCAGCCTAAGGCGAGGTACGGCAAACGAGCCGTTAGTACATCACCATGTCGGGTTCGAGTTGCTTGCCCCACGCGACGATTCCGCCCTGCACGTGCATCGCGTCGGAGAAACCGGCCTTCTTCACGATGGCAAGCACCTCGGCCGAGCGAACACCCGTCTTGCAGTAGAACACCGGGGTCTTCTCGACCTGCAGCTTTGCCAACGCCTCACCGGTTTCGAAGGCGCCCTTGGGGATCAGCTCCGCGCCGTCGATGTGGTTGATGTCCCACTCGACGGGTTCACGAACGTCGATCAGCGCCAACGGCTTACCGGAGTCCAGCAGCTCGCGCAGCTCGCGGGGCGTGATCGTGGAGTCGGCCGCGGCCTCGGCAGCCGCATCGGACACCACACCGCAGAACTCCTCGTAGTCGATCAGCTCGGTGATCTTCGGTGTCGCGGGGTCCTTGCGGATCTTGATGGTGCGGTACGTCATATCCAGTGCGTCATAGACCATCAGCCTGCCCAGCAGCGGCTCGCCGATGCCGGTGATCAGCTTGATGGCCTCGGTGCCCATCACCGACGCGATCGATGCGCACAGGATGCCGAGCACGCCACCCTCGGCGCACGACGGCACCATGCCCGGTGGCGGCGGCTCGGGGTAAAGGTCGCGGTAGTTCAGGCCAAGACCGTTGGGCGCGTCCTCCCAGAACACCGACACCTGGCCCTCGAAGCGGTAGATCGACCCCCAGACGTACGGCTTGCCGGCCAGCACCGCGGCGTCGTTGACCAGATACCGCGTCGCGAAGTTGTCGGTGCCGTCGAGGATCAGGTCGTACTGCTTGAACAGGTCGACGGCGTTGTCGGGCTCCAGGCGCAGCTCATGCAGCCGCACCTCGACGAGGGGATTGACCTCCAGGATCGAGTCGCGAGCGCTCTGCGCCTTGGACCTGCCGATGTCGGACTGGCCGTGGATGATCTGGCGTTGCAGATTCGACTCATCGACGACGTCGAACTCGACGATGCCGATTGTGCCCACGCCCGCCGCGGCGAGGTAAAGCAAAGTCGGCGAACCCAGTCCACCCGCGCCGATGACCAGCACCTTGGCGTTCTTGAGCCGCTTCTGTCCGGCCAAACCCAGGTCCGGGATGATGAGGTGACGGCTGTAGCGCTGAACTTCTTCGCGCGTCAGTTCGCCCGCCGGCTCGACCAGCGGCGGCAACGATGTCGACACGAAATCTCCTTGATTGACGGTCACTGCAGTACCCAGCACAACGGTAGTCCGGTCGCGATGCTTCCCGACGAGATGTCAGGCGATCGGATACGGCCAGGGATTGAACCGGCACGCCTTGCCGTCGGGTTTGACCGACTCCGGGTCGAACCGGGCTGCGTCGTTGTTGTTCGTCGAGAACGTCTGCTGCATCATCACCGGCGCCAGACCGCCGTTTTCGCCGCACGGCTCGTGGCGCTGATAGCCGACCGCGTGGCCCACCTCGTGGTTGATCAGATACTGCCGATACGAGCCGACGTCACCCTGGAACGGCACAGCGCCGCGCACCCAGCGGGCCTCGTTGATGAACACGCGCGGCTGATTGTCGTAGGCGGGGTTGTAGCAGGACGCCTCGAGCTGGATGTCGTAGCCGCACCCCTCGCGCACTGTCATTGGCGAGCTCAGCGAAACCCGGAAGTCGGGCACCCCGTTGTCGATGCGGGTGAACGCGAACTGCGGGTTGTGCGTCCAGCTCTTCGGATTGGAAAGGGTTTCGCTGACCATTCGCGCGAACCCGTCGTCCCCGCCGAATCCGGTCGTGTCGACGCCGTCCTCCACCTCGACGGTGTAGGTGAACACCTTGGCCGTGCCCTCCCCGACCTTCGGTGCGGCGCCCGGCACGATGTGCCACGTCTTGGCGCCCGCCTCGGTGAACGGGCCACCCTCGGGAAGGATTCCGGTGGGCAGGTTCGCGTCGAACTGAGTCAGCCCCTTCGGCGGTGCGCCGATGATCTGCGTGCTGGCCACGCCGATGGTCGGCGGCCCCTGCACCGGCCCCTCGGCTTGCTTGGGCGCGGGTGCACTGGTTCCGGTGACGGTCTGGTAGACGACGATCACGGTCAGCGCGATCAACACCGGCAGTGCATAGGCGCGCCATCCGTAGGTGTGGATGAAGCGGCCCAGCCATGTCTGCTTGCGGGCCCTGCGATGCTCGTCGCGATTGGACCTGACCCGACCGGAGCTCTCGGCGATCGGGTCGCGTTGCGCGCGCAATGGCTCTCGCCACTCATCACGCAACACGGGCACGCGACCGCTCCCGCGACGCCCCGGGTCGTAGGTCACCGAAACAGGATGGCACAGACTGCTGGGCTTGCACTTCCGGCGCGCCACCGCCACGGCGCGATGGCGTGGATCCGCAAAGCCCCAAGCAACGGTAGTAGTGTCGTTGCGAAACGCAGTCGGATGAAGGACGTGATGAGCGATCTCGCCAACACCGCCGCCAGAAAATCGGCGAACGGCGGCGCGGTGACCGGCGTCGGTTCCGGGGCAGGCCGGCGGGGGAACAGGCTGCCCCGCGACGAGCGCCGCGGACAGTTACTCGCTGCTGCCAGCGAGGTTTTCGTCGACCGCGGCTACCACGCCGCAGGGATGGACGAGATCGCCGACCGGGCCGGTGTGAGCAAACCCGTTCTGTACCAACACTTCACGTCCAAGCTCGAGCTGTATCTGGCCGTGCTGCAGCGGCACGCCGACAATTTGGTCTCCGGTGTGCGCCAGGCACTGCGCACCACCACCGACAACCGTCAGCGGGTGCGCGCGGCCGTCGACGCCTTTTTCGACTTCATCGAGCACGACGGCCAGGGCTATCGGCTGATCTTCGAGAACGACTACGTGACCGAACCTCAGGTGTCCGCGCAGGTCAAGGTCGCCACCGAGGCGTGCACCGACGCGGTGTTCGACCTGATCAGCCACGATTCCGGGTTGGAGCCGCACCGGGCGCGGATGATCGCGGTCGGGCTGGTCAGCATCAGCGTCGACTCAGCGCGGTATTGGCTGAACAACGACCGGCCGATCTCCAAGGACGACGCCGTGGAGGGCACGGTGCAGTTCATCTGGGGCGGCCTGTCGCACGTGCCGCTTACCCGGTCTTGACGGCCTCAGAGCCGACGGCGCCGACACCGAAACCGACCCTGCGCACGTCTGCGGCGCCGATCTCGACATAGGCGATTCTCTTCGCCTGCACCAGAAAACGACGGCCCTTCTCGTCGGTCAGGGCCAGCACGCCGGCATCCTTGCCGAGCGCGTCGGTGATGGCCTTCTCCACTTCGCTGGGTGTCTGCGCGCTGTTGAAGATCAGCTCGCGCGGGCTGTCGGTGACACCGATCTTGACCTCCACGCCTGGACCCTTTCGTTTGTGTGCTTCTGGTCAGAAGGCTAGTGGACGCCCGCGGCGCGGCGCCGCCCCGGCCACTTCGCGGTCAGCGAAACGACGATGTAGTGCGCTCAGCGAACGACGATGCGGTGCGAGTAGCGAAACCGAAGCAGCCGCGACCGAACCGAGTCCGGACCGTGACCAAAGGCCCAGCGCGTCAACCTCATTCGTCACATGGGTCTCGATAGCATCAGGCCCGGCATTAACCGAAACGACCGGGGTAGCTGCATGAACAGGCCATATACCGCACATTCACCGTATTCCTTGACCCCGACCGAACGGATTCGCAGCGATTGGGCGGACGGCGACGAAACCGTCGATCTCGACCGTGGGCGCTACGACGAACGCGAGCGCTACGACGAATACGAGGGTGTCGAGGGGTACGACGACGAGTACGGCGACATCGAGGAGTACTACGAGCCGATCGATCGCCGGTGGATCTGGGTCGCCGGGGTGGCAGGAGCGATTCTGCTCGTCGCGGTGATCTGCACGGTCGTCATCCTCGGCGGGGGCGACAGCGGCTCGGTCTCAACGACGGTCGCGCCGCCTGTCAGCACAAGCCAACCGGCAGCCACGTCGGCGCCGCCCGCGACCACGTCAGCCGCACCGCCGTCGGCGACGCTACCGCCGGAGACCGTCACCACCGTGACGCCGACTGCGAGCGCCCCACCGACCGATACGCCCGCCCAGGCGGCTCCCCCGCCCGCGGCGGCGCCGAACACGATCACCTACCGGGTCACGGGCAACCGCAACCTGCTCGACCTCGTGACGGTCATCTACACCGATTCCCAAGGGGCGCTGCAGACCGACGTCAACGTGGCGCTGCCGTGGGCCAAGACCGTCGTGCTTGATCCCGGTGTGACGCTGAGCTCCGTTACCGCGACGAGCGTGACCGGTCAGCTGAACTGCAGCATCACCGACGCGTCGGGCGCCACGATTGCGCTGCAGAACAACAACACGATGATCGCGAACTGCACGAAGTAGTAGCGGTTTCGGCGCGCTCATCCACGCTCAGCGACGGTTAGCGCGCCGAAATCGCGCTCAGGCCAGGCCCAGTTCGCGCATCCGGGTGCTGTGGGTGTGCTGCAGCCGATCGAAGAACTCGGTCATCTGCGTCAGACCCTCACCGCTGGACATCACCAGGTCGACGAGCTCGTCGTGGTCGGCCATGACGTACTGGGCCTGGGTGATGGCCTCACCGAGCAGTCGGCGCGACCACAGCGCCAGTCGGTGGCGCTGCTTCTCGCTGGCCGTCACCGCGGCCTGCACCTCGGCGACGACGAACTGCGAATGCCCGGTCTCCGACAGCACGGCGCGCACGACATCGGCCACCTCGTCGGGCATCGCGTCGGCGATCTCCAGATAGAAGTCCGCGGCCAACGCGTCGCCGACGTAGGTCTTCACCAGGGCTTCCAGCCAGGTGCTCGGCGTGGTCAGCCGGTGGTAGTTCTCCAGCGCCGAGGCGTAGCGCGTCATCGCGGGTACCACGTCGACTCCCCTGCGCTCCAACGCATCCCGCAGAACTTCGTAGTGGTTCATCTCCGCGGCGGCCATGGTCGCCATGTTGATTCGGCCGCGCAGGTTCGGCGCCATCCGCGCCTCTTCGGTGAGCCGGTAGAAGGCCGCCACCTCGCCGTAGGCCAGCAGCGCGAAGAGTTCGTTGACGCCAGGATGGTCGGCCGACACGCCCGGTGCGGTCTGCTCTGGAGAGGGCGCGGATGGCGTCGAATTCATGGCCCAACTCTAGACGGCCTTACCTGGTTGGCTGAGCGCACCGAGCGCCCGGCAAACCCGGCCAGCTATCATGGGTGCAGGCATTGGCACTGACAAGGTCGAAACTGACCGGCCATTACCTAAGAAATGTGCGTGCACCAGTCGGCCCGCGACCTCAACGCAGGGCCCTCGGCCGTGGCTTCGTCGAACTCGTGCGCGCGTGGAAATCCGCGAGGACTTACGAGGTTCGACCCAGAAAGGCTACGTACCCCAAGCATGACTCATCTGAATCCAAAATTTGCTGAGCTCGGCGTCCGCGACGAAATAGTGCGCGCATTGGCCGAAGACGGCAAGGAACACCCCTTTGCTATCCAAGAACTGACGTTGCCGCTCGCACTCGCGGGCGACGACCTGATCGGCCAGGCCCGCACGGGCATGGGCAAGACCTTGGCCTTCGGTGTGCCGCTGCTGCAGCGCATCACCACCGACGAGGAACGCCCGCTGACCGGTATCCCCCGCGCGCTGATCGTCGTCCCCACCCGCGAACTGTGCCTGCAGGTCTACGGAGACCTCGCAATGGCGGCGAAATACCTGTCCGCCGTTGACCGCAAGCTGACCGTCACCTCGATCTACGGTGGCAGGCCCTACGAGCCGCAGATCGAGGCGCTGCAGAAGGGCGTCGACGTCGTCGTCGGCACACCGGGCCGTCTGCTCGACCTGGCGCAGCAGGGCCACCTGCAGCTCGGCGGGCTGTCGATGCTGGTGCTCGACGAGGCCGACGAGATGCTCGACCTGGGCTTCCTGCCCGATATCGAGCGGATCCTCAAGCAGATTCCCGCCGAGCGGCAGGCCATGCTGTTCTCGGCGACCATGCCCGACCCGATCATCACGCTGGCCCGCACGTTCATGAACCAGCCGACGCACATCCGGGCTGAGGCCCCGCATTCGGCGGCCACCCACGACACCACCGAACAATTCGTCTACCGCGCGCACGCGCTGGACAAGGTCGAACTGGTCACCCGGATCCTGCAGGCCGAGGGACGCGGCGCCACGATGATCTTCACCCGCACCAAGCGCACCGCCCAGAAGGTTTCCGACGAGCTGGCCGAGCGCGGCTTCAAGGTCGGAGCTGTGCACGGCGACCTTGGGCAGGCCGCCCGCGAGAAGTCGCTGAAGTCATTCCGCACCGGCGCGATCGACGTGCTCGTCGCCACCGACGTCGCCGCGCGCGGCATCGACATCGACGACGTCACCCACGTCATCAACTATCAGATCCCCGAGGACGAGCAGGCCTACGTGCACCGCATCGGCCGCACCGGGCGCGCGGGCAAGACCGGCGTCGCGGTCACCCTGGTCGACTGGGACGAGCTGGCCCGCTGGGAAGGGATCGACAAGGCGCTGGGTCTGGCATGCCCCGATCCGTCCGAGACGTATTCCAGCTCGCCGCACCTCTACGAGGAGTTGGGTATCCCGACGGACGCGAAGGGCACCATCGGCGAGCCGCAGAAGGCGCAGGCCAAGCGTGCACCGGCGGACAAGCCCGCCGACAAGCCGGCACGCAACCGCACCCGCAATCGCAGGCGCACCCGCGGTGGCCAGGTGGCCGCCGGACATCCGGAGGCGACGCCCGAGCAGAGCGCACCGGCCGAGGACGATTCGACCGCTGACGGCGCATCACCGGCCAAGCGCCGTCGCCGTCGTCGCCCGCGCAAGGCCGCAGCCGCGAACGCCGGTTAGCCCGGCCCCGTCCGACGGATGGTCAAACCCGAACGCCGCACCAAGGCTGACCTGGTGGCGGCCGCGGTGATCGCCGCAGTGGTCGTCATCGTCGCCGCTCTGATCTGGTGGACCAGCGATGCCAGGGCCACGATCAGCAGGCCCGCTGCGACGCCCGCACCGACCCTGCCGTCGGCGAAGGCGGTGCCCACCGGGCTGCGGCAACTGTGGACGGCTTCGAGCCCGAAGACCACTACGCCGTTGGTGGTCGGCGGCAATGTCATCACCGGCGACGGCCGCGAGGTCGACGGCCGTGATCCGGCCACCGGGAACGCGCGGTGGACCTATGCGCGTGACCTCGAACTGTGTGGCGTCACCTACGTGTACAACTACGCGGTCGCGGTGTATCCGGACGTCCGCGGCTGCGGGCAGGTCAGCACGATCGACGCGAAGACCGGCCAGCGTGGACCGAGTCGCACCGCCTACGCCGACCCAGAGGTGAAGCTGTCCTCCGACGGCACCGTGGTGCTCGCGGCCGGCGACAGCCGCTTGGAGCTGTGGCGCTCCGACATGGTCCGGATGCTGTCGTATGGCGCGCTCGACGCTCGGATCAAGCCGAGCGTGCCGGCGTCGACGATCTGCCGGCTGGTGTCCGCCGAGTCGAGTTCGACGGCGGTTTCGGTGCTGGAGGCCTGCCCGAAGCAGGCCGATCTGCGGCTGACGTTGCTGCGGCCCGCGGACGAAGAAGACACGCCCGACCTGAAATACGTGCCGCAGCCCGGCGTCGCCGACGGCTCAGGCGCGCGCGTGGTCGCGGTGTCCGACACCACGACCGCGGTCTACGTGCCAACACCGAAGCCGACGGTCAACATCGTCGACGAGACCGGCGCTACCGTCGCCAGCACGCTGGTGGCCAAACCGCCGTCGCCGAACGCAGTGATGTCGCGTGCGGGCGACCTGATCACGTGGTGGACCGGCGACACCGTAATGGTGTTCTCCGCCAACGGACTTCACTACCGCTACAGCGTCAGCGCGGCGGGCAGCAACATCCCGCTCGGCCCCGCGACGATGATGGCCGGCCGACTGCTGGTTCCTGTCACCGGCGGCTATGACGTATTCGATCCAGCCACGGGAGCCGGCGTCGAACACATTCCGGTGCAACGCCCGCCGAGCTCGGCAGCGGTGGTACCGGCGGTGGCGGGGTCGACGATCATCGAGCAGCGCGGCGACCAGCTGGTCGCGCTGGGTTAGTCAGCGCCGAGCATTCCGGGCACTCGGAAATCACCGGGTGCTCGCAGTGTGCGATGTGTTCGAGGAACTTGTCGGCACGCCGAAGGTTCGAAACCTGTCGGGCGATCTGGGCACGCTTGCTCTCGATCAGCGCGATCCTGCGTCCACGGTCGCGCCTGGCGAGTTCCTTGATCTCCGCGAGTGACAGCCCCGCCTGCTGACAGATCTGGATCATCCGGGCCTGGCCGATCGTCTGGTCGTCGTAGGCGCGGTGCCCCGACGAGAGCCTGCGCGGCCGCAGCAGCCCGACATCCTCCCAGTGCCGCAACACGTGTGTGGCGACCGCGAGCGTGGCCGCCGCGTCGCCGATCCGCTGGCCGTTGTCGGTCACGATTTCCCCTTTACTTCAGGTCAACCTGAAGTTCTAGCGTGGCATACATGTCGAGTCCAGTCAGATCCCCGTCCTTGGCCGCCTGCTGCGGCGCGTTCCTCGGCGTCGGGATGGGCATGCTTCGCCCGCGCCGCGCCGACGCCCGGTTCCTTGCCTCGTTACCCGACGCCGGCCTGCCGAATGCCGCTGTGACAGTATCGGTTTCGCCGCTGCGCCAGGTGCCGCGCTCGGTTCCGACCGCATTGATCGTGGAGGGCCGAAGGCAGCCGAGGCGCATCGATAATGCGCTGACCTCCTTCGTCGTGACCCATCCGTCGGCAAGGTTCATTGTGGACCCCGGCGTCTGCGTCAACGTTTCAGAACGTGCCGTCGCGCAACTCCCCTCGGTGCTGCGCGCGGCGGTCCGACCGGGGGCCGACGTCGTCCCGACGGTGTCCGCGCTCGCCGAGCAGGGCTACGCGGCGTCGCACATCGATTTCGCGCTGCCGACGCACGCGCACTGGGACCACGTCTGCGGTCTCCTCGACCTCCCGGGCCTGCCCATCCACCTGCACCACGTCGAACACGCTTGGGTGACAACCGGATCCGTGGCTCCTGTGGGTGGAGTTCGCGATGCTCTGGAAGGCCGCACCACGGTCGAATACGACCTCGACGGTCCACCTGTGCTGACGTTCACCCGCAGCCACGACGTGTTCGGCGACGGCTCAGTCGTCATCGTCGACCTCGCGGGACACACTCCCGGCAGCGTCGGCGTGCTACTGCACACCGCGGCCGGTCCCGTACTGCTTGCCGGCGACGCCGCGTGGCACACCTACCAGATCGACGACATCCGCCAGAAGTCCAGCTATCCCGGAGGACTCGCGGACGAAGACCGCGACGAGGCGTTCCGCACGCTGCACCGGCTGCACGCCGTCAGAGATCGCGTGACGGTGGTACCGACGCACGATCCGAGCGCCGCCAACCCGCTGATCAGACCGAATTCGCTTGTGCCTTAGCGAATTCGGCAGCTGCCAATGCGGCGTACTGTCGCTCGAGCGCCTTGGCAGGTCCGCTGCGCCAGCCCTGCGCCATCGACACCGACATCGCATCGGGGAAGATGTCCTCTTCGCCGTTCTCCACACCGTCGAAGATCGCGCGCGCAACGAACTCTGGCGAAGCCTTCGGCGCTTCGAGGCCCCGCGTCATGTCGGTGTCCACGATTCCGGTCAGGACGGCATGAACGGTTATACCCTTGTCCGCCAACAATGTTCGCTGCGACTGCGTCAGCGAGAACGCTGCGGCCTTCGACACCGAGTAGGCGGGAATGAGCGGTAACGGAGCCAGCGCATTCACCGAGAGGTTGTTGATGACGGCGCCGCGTGAATTGCTCAGCAGCGGAAGGAAAGCCTGCGTGACCCGGTAGGTGCCGAACAGGTTGACGTCCAGGTGATGTTGCAGTGCGGCCTGGTCGCTGAGGTCGTCATAGGCGGCGATGCCTGCGTTGTTGACCAGAACATCGAGCGAGCCGATCTGCGCGACTGCCCGCTGGATCTGCTCCTCATCGGTCACATCCAGTTGCACCGGTACGGCATTGGAGTTGGGCACCGGCTTGCGGGTGCCGACATAGACCTTTCTCGCGCCCCTTCTCAGCGCGTCCTCGACGAGCGCGCGGCCGATGCCGCGGTTGCCTCCGGTGATCAGAACTGTCTTGTCCACGATTGTTGTCATGGCAATTCAGATACGCCGCAGGGCGCGGATTCATCGGGGCCGCTTACATCTCCGGGGTGAAGGTCGCCAGCGCCTTGCCGTTCTTCCAATGCTTGAGCAGCGCGCCTGCCAGTTCGCGGTACGCGAGCGCGCCTTTGTTCTTCCTGCCAGCCAACACCGAGCACCCCGACGCGCTGGCCTCGGCGAACCGCACGGTGCGCGGGATCGGCGGGGCGAGCACCGGCAGGTCGTAGCGGTCGGCGACGTCGAGCAGCACGTCGCGGCTGTGGGTCGTGCGCGAGTCGTAGAGCGTCGGCAGCGCGCCGAGCAGCTTGAGGTCGGAGTTGGTGATCTGCTGCACGTCGGTGATCGTGCGCAGGAACTGCCCGACGCCGCGGTGCGCCAACGTCTCGCACTGCAGCGGGACGATCACGTCGTCGGCAGCCGTGAGCCCGTTGAGAGTCAGCACACCCAGCGACGGCGGGCAGTCGATGATCACCACGTCGTAGGTGCCGCCGACCTTGGCCAGCGCCCGCTTGAGCGCATACTCGCGGCCGGCCCGCATCAACAGCATCGCCTCGGCTCCGGCGAGGTCGATATTGGCGGGCAGCAGCGTCATGCCCTCCGACGTGTCGACCAGTGCGGCGTCGGGTTCGACCTCGCCGAGCAGCACCTCATGGATCGACACGGCCAGCTTGTCGGGGTCCTGGCCCAGGGAGAACGTCAAACATCCCTGGGGATCCAGGTCGACGAGCAATACCCGTCTGCCCTTCTCCTCCATCGCCGCGCCCAACGACGCAACCGTCGTCGTTTTGGCGACCCCACCCTTTTGATTGGCGACCGCAAGTACCCGCGTCACGGTGTTCATCGTTGCACGGGTACCCACGCAGCAGCCGACGTGCGGCAGAATCAGTCCGCGTGGGCCTCGTGCAGCATCGGCTGTTTCTGCTTCGCCATGGCGAGACGGAGTGGTCGAAGTCAGGTCAGCACACCAGCAGGACCGAACTCGACCTGACCGAGACGGGCCGCGAACAGGCCAAGCTGACCGCCGACGCGCTTTCGGTGCTCACCCTGGACAACCCGCTGGTTGTCTCCAGCCCTCGGCAGCGGGCGCTGGTCACCGCCGAACTGGCCGGCCTGAAAGTCGACGAGGTGTCTCCGCTGCTGTCGGAATGGGACTACGGCGACTACGAAGGCTTGACCACCAAGCAGATCCAGGAGAAGGTGCCCGACTGGCTGGTCTGGACGCACGGCTGCCCCGGCGGAGAGAGCCTGCAGCAGGTCAGTGAACGGGCCGACAAGGCGATCGCGTATGCGTTGGAGCAGATGGAGTCGCGCGACGTGCTGTTCGTCGGGCATGGCCATTTCTCCCGCGCCGTGCTGACGCGGTGGGTGGAGCTTCAGATCTCCGAGGGGATCAGGTTCGCGATGGTGGCCGCGTCGATCGCGGTGTGCGGCTTCGAACACGGTGTGCGCCAGATCAGCGCGCTAGGACTGACGGGCCACCGCCACCCGTGCCTGCCGGCGTGACCCGCGAACCGGCCTTCGTGCTCGCGGGGCGCACCGGCGTGGTGGTCGCCGAGGGTGTGCACACCGCCTTTCCCCGGATTGCCGAAGCCAGAGCCGCGCTTGCCTCGCACAGCACACCAATCATCTTGGGCGCCTTGCCTTTTGACTTGACCAAGCCTGCGGCGCTGATCCGTCCGCAGGCGGTGCAGTTCACCGACGCGCTGCCCGACTGGCCGCTGCGCGAGCTGCCGACGGTACGTATCGCGCAGGCGATGCCCGATCCCGAGGAGCACCGCGCGCGCATCGGCGCGGCGCTGCGCCGACTGCAGGATCCCGCCAGCGGCCTGCACAAGGTGGTGTTGGCCAGGGCGTTGCGGCTGGTCGCCGACGGGCCACTGGATGCCCGCACCATCGTGCACCGACTGGTGACCAACGACGCGACAGCCAACGCGTATCTGGTCGACCTCACCGCCGCGGGCGGCGGATACTCGGGCGCCGCGCTGGTCGGCGCCAGCCCGGAACTGCTCGTCGCGCGGCGCGGTGACCAGGTGACCTGCCGCCCGTTCGCGGGCTCGGCACCGCGACTGCCCGATCCCGAGGCCGACGAGGCCAGCGGCGCGGCCCTTGCCGCTTCGGCCAAGGATCGCCACGAACACCAACTCGTTGTCGACGCGATGCGCGAGGCCCTCGAACCGTTCTGCGTCGATCTCCAGATCGCCCCGACACCGCAGCTGAGCAAGACCGCGGCGGTCTGGCACCTCTACACCCCCATCACCGGCACGCTGCGCGAAAAAACCACCACCTCATTGGATTTGGCGATAGCGCTGCACCCCACGCCAGCCGTCGGCGGAGTGCCCGCGTCGGCGGCGGCCGAACTGATCAACGAGCTCGAGGGCGACCGCGGCTTCTACGCCGGTGCGGTCGGCTGGTGCGACCAGCGCGGTGACGGCCGCTGGCTGGTGTCCATCCGGTGCGCGCAACTGTCGGCGGATCGGCGGACCGCCGACGCGCACTCGGGCGGCGGCATCGTCGCCGAATCCGATCCCGACGACGAAGTCGCGGAAACCACAACAAAATTCAACACGATCTTGTCGGCCCTTGGAGTTCACGGAGTACAGCCTTGACTGAAATCATCCGACCGGTGCAGCCCGGCGACGAGTCCGAACTGACCGCGATGATCCACGAACTGGCAGAGTTCGAGCGCGCCAGCGCGGACTGCACGGTTACCGAAAGTCAGTTGCGGGAAGCCCTTTTCGCCGATCACCCGACGGTATACGGGCACATCGCAGAGGTCGACGGTCAGGCCGCCGCCGGTGCGCTGTGGTTTCGCAACTTCTCCACCTGGGACGGCGTTGCGGGTGTCTATCTCGAAGACCTCTTCGTGCGCCCGCAGTTCCGCCGCCGCGGACTGGCCCGAAAGATGTTGTCCACGTTGGCCAAAGTCTGCGTCGACGGCGGATATACGCGGCTGTCGTGGGCCGTGCTGGACTGGAACGTCAATGCGATCGCGCTCTACGACGCCGTCGGGGGGCGGCCGCAGACCGAGTGGATCACCTACCGGGTGTCGGGCCCGGAGTTGTCGGCGCTGGCCGGATCCTGAGCACCCAGCCACTGCAGCGTCGACGGCGCGAACAAAAGCCCGAGCGTGGCCAGCGCGACGACACCGACCGGGACGGCATAAACCCAACGCTGTGAGCCGACGCCCATGTACCACGCCACGGGCAACAGCAGCAGCTGGGCAAACACCGCAATGCCGCGGCCCCACCGGCGGCCGGTCCACAACGCCCATCCTGCGGCCAGCACCCCGGCGCCCATGATGACGAACCAGGCGGCCGTGCCGTACCCGCTGAGCCACGGCTGATCCCGAACACCCCCGAGGTGACGCACCACCAGCACCGCTGCGACGCCGACCAGCGCGGCGCCCTCGAGCGCGACGGCGACGGCTGCCTGCCGAACAGTGGATGGCGAGGGAACGATCACGGAGTCGAGCCTAGAGGCTGGCGGATAGGCTCGGACCCCGTGCGCGCCGTGCTGATCGTCAACCCCAATGCGACCTCGACCACGCCTGCCGGCCGCGACCTGCTGGCCCACGCGCTGGAGAGCCGCGTGAAGCTGACCGTCGCCCACACCGATCATCGGGGTCATGCCATCGAGATCGGCCGTGACGCGGCGCGCGAGGGCGTCGACGTGCTGATCGTGCACGGCGGCGACGGCACGGTGAACGAGGTCGTCAACGGGATTCTCGGCGAGGTCGGCCCTGGCGGGCCCGCTCCCGCGGTCGGGATCGTTCCCGGCGGCTCGGCCAACGTCTTCGCCCGTGCGCTTGGCATCAGCCCGGACCCGCTCGAGGCGACCAACCAGCTCGTCGACCTGCTTTCGGCCTACAAGCGGCGCAAGACCTGGCGCCGCATCGGGTTGATGGACTGCGGTGAGCGCTGGTGCGTGTTCACCGCCGGTATGGGCGTGGACGGCGACGTCGTGGCTGCCGTGGAAGCCCAGCGGGACAAGGGCCGCAAGGTGACCGCTTCGCGCTACATCCGGGTCGCGGTCAGGGAGATGCTCTCCAGCGCCCGCGAGGAACCGTCGTTGACACTGCATCTGCCTGGCGCCGACCCCGTCCCCGGTGTGCACTTCGCGTTCGTGTCCAACTCGAGCCCGTGGACGTACGCGAACACGCGACCGGTCTGGACGAATCCGGCGACCACGTTCGAGACCGGCCTCGGCCTGTTCGCGATCACCAGCATGAACGTCTGGGCCAATTTGAGGCTGGTGCGACAGATGGTGTCCAAGAGACCACGGCTGGAAGCCGAACACTTGATCCGCCACGACGACCTGCCGTGGGTGCGGGTGACGAGCGACACGCCGGTGGCGTGTCAGATCGACGGCGACTATCTGGGTCCGAGGCGGTCGATGACGTTCACAGCGGTTCCCGACGCGCTTGGCGTGGTCGCACCGCCCGCCAAACAAGCGCTTGACCAGCGTTGATGGATTTCGCCCCTCCGATTGAGGGCGCAGATCGGTTGAGTGTAGTACAAACGAGTGGGGGTTCTGCTAACGACCCTCGTTAGTGAGATTACCCACTTGTTAACTCACGAGTATTGACATCTGTTCAGCCTGTGAAAGCATCGGATGCAACAGTGCAGAAACATTTCAAGTGCACGCGTTAACAGCCGAAGAAAATAGCTCGTGCGCCCTGCTGCGCACACAGTAAGGAGATTGGGACCTATGGATTGGCGCCACAAGGCTGTCTGTCGCGACGAAGATCCGGAGCTGTTCTTCCCCGTGGGGAACAGTGGCCCGGCGCTCGCGCAGATCGCTGACGCGAAGCTTGTCTGTAACCGCTGCCCGGTGACCACGGAGTGCCTCACCTGGGCATTGGATTCGGGCCAGGACGCCGGCGTGTGGGGTGGAATGAGCGAGGACGAGCGGCGTGCGCTCAAGCGGCGCAACGCTCGCACCAAGGCCCGCAGCGGGGTCTGACCGCCACCAGCGATTCGAATTTGGCTACGGCCCCGGCAAATCTTGTCGGGGCCGTAACTATGTGCAAATGCAATTTAATGAGAATTACGTCACACAACGACAATTTGCCAAAACGCATCACAAATTGTGACATTGCTGTGGAGTTACTGCGCTAGTCGCGCCTTGCGCCCGATCGGTACCCGCAGCACCACGTCCGTCCCGCCCGTCGGCACGTCATGCATGCCCAGCGAACCGTCCAGTTCGGCTGATACGAGCGTGCGCACGATCTGCAGACCGAGCCGATCGGACTTCTCCAGACTGAAGCCGTCGGGCAGGCCCCTGCCGTCGTCGTGCACGACCACATCCAGCCAGCGCGCTGAGCGCTCCGCCCGGATCGTCACACAGCCCTGTTGCTTGCTGCCGTCGAAAGCGTGCTCGATGGCGTTTTGCACGAGCTCGGTGATCACCATGATCAGCGCAGTGGCGCGATCGGCGTCGAGCACACCAAGGTCGCCGACGCGGTTGATGCGGATCGGAGCGTCCGTATTGTCCGGCGCCGCAACGTCATTCATGATCGGCAGGATCCGGTCGATGACCTCGTCGAGGTTGACTTCCTCATCGACCGACATCGAAAGCGCGTCGTGCACGAGCGCGATTGACGAAACCCGCCTGACGGATTCGATCAACGCTTCGCGACCCTCGGCATTGTTGGTGCGCCTGGCCTGAAGCCGCAACAGCGCCGCGACGGTCTGCAGGTTGTTCTTCACGCGATGGTGGATCTCGCGGATGGTGGCGTCTTTGGACAGCAGTGCACGGTCGCGGCGCTTCACCTCGGTCACGTCGCGAATCAGCACCGCGGCGCCAACGGCCTTGCCGTGCACCACCAATGGCAGCGTGCGCAGCAGCACCGCCGCTCCGCCTGCGTCGACCTCCATCCGCATGCTCGACCCGCCGGCCAGTGAGTCGCGGACATGGTTGGCCAGCTCCTGCGCCTCGAAGGGATCGCCGATCAACGGCCGCGTCACTGCGACGAGGTTGTGGCCCTCGAGTTCGGCGGCCAGGCCCATTCGGTGATAGGCCGAGATCGCGTTCGGGCTGGCGAAGGTGACGACGCCCGCCTCGTCGAGTCGGATGAATCCGTCGCCGACGCGCGGGCTCGAGCGTGACATCGCGAGGTCGCCGACGTTGGGGAAGGTGCCCTCGGACAGCATCAACAGCAGATCGCCTGCGCAGTCGAGGTAGGCGCTCTCCAGCGGACTCGCGTTGCGCGATCCCAGCGCCGTCTGATGCGTCAGGACCGCCACCACATCGTTGCCATACCGAACCGGCACTGCCTCCACCTTGAGGCCGCCCGAATCCTGTTGGCCCGCACCGTTTTCCCGGCCGATCGCACCGGACACGAATGCAGACGTCACCAACGGCATCTTGTCGGCGTGTTTCACGGTGCCCACCGCATCGGCCAGCAGCACCGTCGGCGCCGTGTTCGGACGAACCTGCGCGACGCACACCACCACCCCGTCGTCGCGGCGCACCCACATCAGGTAGTCGGCGAACGACAGGTCGGCCAGCAGCTGCCACTCGCCGACCAGCGCGTGCAGATGGTCGACGGCATTGCCGGGAAGAATCGTGTGCTCGGCGAGCAGATCACCGAGAGTGGACATCGGGGCTTACTCCGGCGCCGGGGCTAAAAGAGCGCGCGTCAGCTGATCACCGCGATGAGGTCGCCGGCCTGGATGACATCGCCAACGGACACACTCACCTTGCTGACGGTGCCCGCTACTTCGGCCAGCACCGGAATCTCCATCTTCATCGACTCCAGCAGCACCAGGGTGTCGCCCTCACCGATCTGGTCGCCCTCGTGAACCACAACCTCGAGCACACTGGCTACGATCTCGGCGCGAACATCCTCGGCCATCTTCACCCCTTTCGGCTGCTCCATGCCGCTCTATCGAACCACAACGGCACGGTTCGGGTGCTGCGGCAGGCCATGAGACAATGGACGCAAGTTCAGCAAGCCTTCAACAAAACGGGAGAATCATCATGGCCAAGCGTGGCCGCAAGAAGCGCGACCGCAAACACTCAAAGGCCAACCACGGAAAGCGGCCGAACGCCGGTTCGAAATCGGTGGGGCGCTAGCCGCGCCGGATGATCGTGGTGCGGCTGATCTCGACCCGCAGCCGCTCACGTAGCCCTTCAGGCGCCTTCTCACCGCTGCACTTCTTCGCAATCAAAGTTTTGACCCGCTCCTCTACGCCGTAATAGCGCAGGCACGTCGGGCACTCTTCTAGATGATGCCGGAGCTTGTCGCGGGTTTCTGCGGTGCATTCGCCGTCCAGCAGCGTCCAGACCTCCGCGATCACCGCCGCACATTCGGGGTGCTCGGGGTCTACCGGGCCGACCGGCGGGGACCAGCGTTCTTCGGCGTTACGGTCGCTCATGACGACACCTCCTCGGGTGTGTCGAGCTGCTGTCCGCGGATGAAGCCCCGGTCCCGTGCCACGTCGGCCAACAACTCGCGCAGTTGGCGCCTGCCTCGGTGCAACCGGGACATCACAGTCCCAATCGGCGTGTCCATGATCTCGGCGATCTCCTTGTACGGGAAGCCTTCGACGTCGGCGTAATACACCGCCATCCGGAACTCCTCAGGCAGCGCCTGCAGAGCCTCCTTGATCTCGCTGTCCGGCAGTGCCTCCAGCGCCTCCACCTCCGCCGAGCGCAAGCCGGTCGAGGAGTGCTCCGCGTTGGCAGCCAGCTGCCAGTCGGTGATCTCCTCGGTCGGATACTCGGACGGCTGCCGCTGCTTCTTGCGGTAGCTGTTGATGTAGGTGTTGGTCAGGATCCGGTACAGCCACGCCTTCAGATTGGTGCCCTCGCGGAACGAGCGGAAGCCGGCGTAGGCCTTCACCATGGTTTCCTGCAGCAAGTCCTCGGCATCCGCCGGATTGCGCGTCATGCGCAGCGCACCGCCGTAGAGCTGGTCGAGCAGCGGAATCGCATCGCGCTCGAACCGCGCCGTGAGCTCGGCGTCGGTCTCGTCCGGTTTGTCGGGCACCGGCGCGGGCGCCGAATCGGGCACCGGCGCGGGCGCCGAATCGGGCACCGGCGTTTCCGGCGCCGTGTCCGGCGCCTGCCCGTCGATGTCGGTCATTGTGGGGAACACCGTCCCTTCCGTTGCGGTGCCGCCAAACAGGCCCGGCACGTCGACCGGACGGTCCAGGCATATGGCAGGCACCAAAGACCCCTTCCTTGATCCTAGAGGCTGCAACGGACATGACCCCTTTGCGGGCCGAACTGCATGCAATAACAGCGCGGACGGACGCGATTGTTCCCGCATACGCTGAGCCGGTGGCGCGTGCGGCAACTCCGGCGATCGCGGCCTTGTTAGCCGCGCAAATTCCTCACCAGGTGCTTCAGTACCACCACGACCCCCGGACCGATTCGTTCGGCGAGGAGGCGGTCGAAGCGCTCGCAGGAGCGGTGGAGGGCAACAAAGGGATCGTGCCGGAGCAGGTGTTCAAGACGCTTGTCATCGCGCTGCCCAAGGGTCTGGCCGTCGCGGTGATTCCCGTGCCGTCGAAGTTGTCGTTGAAGGCCGCCGCGGCGGCGCTGGGTGTGCCCAAGGCGACGATGGCCGAGCGGGCGGCCGCCGAACGATCGACCGGCTACGTGATCGGCGGGATCTCGCCGTTCGGGCAGCGCAAGCGGTTGCCGACCGTCGTCGATGTGTCGGCGCTGGATTGGGACGAGGTGTTGTGCAGCGCGGGTAAGCGCGGCTGGGACGTCGCGCTGCATCCGCAGGACCTGATCGCGCTGACGAACGCGGTCACCGCCGACATCTGCGCCTGACGCTGTGCCGAACGTGGGTTACCGTCACGCTTTCTGGGGCGGGGACGTGTATTAATCCCACACTCGCGCCGTCGGTTGGCACACGCCGCCTAGGGTGACCCCATGTCGCTTTCGCAGAAGACCATGTTCATCTCCGGCGCCAGTCGTGGCATCGGGCTGGCGATCGCCAAGCGGGCGGCCGCCGACGGCGCCAACATCGCACTGATCGCCAAGACCGCCGAGCCGCACCCGAAGCTTCCCGGCACGGTGTACACCGCGGCCAAGGAACTGGAGGAGGCAGGCGGGCAGGCACTGCCCATCGTCGGCGACATCCGCGACGAGGAATCGGTCGCGGCTGCGGTCGCGCAGACCGTCGAGCAGTTCGGCGGCATCGACATCTGCGTCAACAACGCCTCGGCGATCAACCTCGGCTCCATCAAAGAGGTTCCGCTCAAGCGCTTCGATTTGATGAACGGCATCCAGGTCCGCGGCACCTACACGGTTTCGCAGGCCTGCATTCCCCACATGATCGGCCGGGAGAACCCGCACATCCTGACGCTGTCGCCGCCGGTCCGGCTGGAGCCCGAATGGCTCAAGCCCACCGCGTACATGATGGCCAAGTACGGAATGTCGTTGTGCGCGTTGGCGATGGCCGAGGAACTGCGCGAGGACGGCATTGCGTCGAACACCCTGTGGCCGCGCACGCTGGTGGCCACCGCCGCAGTGCAGAACCTGCTCGGCGGCGACGAGGCGATGGGCCGGGCGCGCAAGCCCGACGTGTACGCCGACGCGGCGTACGCGATCCTCAACAAGCCGGCCCGCGAGTACACCGGTAACGCCCTGCTGTGTGAGGACGTGTTGCTCGAATCCGGCGTGACCGACCTCTCGGTCTACGACTGCATCCCCGGTTCCGAACTGGGCGTGGACCTGTGGGTCGACACCCCGAACCCGCCCGGATACCAAGCGCCTTAGTCGAATTCGATGATTCCGCGGATGTTGCGTCCTTCGCGCATGTCCCGGATGGCGTCGTTGATCTGGTCGAGCTTGTAGCGCTTGGTGATCAGCTCGTCGAGCTTGAGATGACCGTTGCGGTACATGTCCAATAGCATCGGCATGCTCGCGCGGGGGTTCATGCCGCCGTAGATCAGCCCTTTGAGCGTCTTGCAGCTCTGCAGCATGTCCACGAGCAGCATCGGCACCATACTGAATTCGAACTTCGGGACACCGGTGATCAGGCAGGTACCGCCCTTACCGGTCAACATCAAGGCCGGTGCCAGCATGTCCGCTGTGACCACGCTGGGCGTCAGCACCACGCGGTCGGCCATCACCCCACGAGTCAGTTCCTTTACCTGCGGGATGGCCTCCTCCATCGACGGACTGGTGTCGGTGGCGCCGAAGAACTTCGCCGAATCACGCTTGAATTCAACGGGATCCACCGCGATCACCAGGTTTGCGCCCGCGGCGCGGGCCCCCTGCACGGCGTTGATTCCCACACCTCCCGTGCCGACTACGACAACGGTATCGCCGGGTTTGGTTCCCACGCCGACCGTGCCGGAACCCCACCCTGTCGTCACCCCGCAGGACACCAGCGATGCCGCTTCGAGCGGAGTCGACTCGTCGAGCTTGATCACCGATTCCTCTGCGAGGACGGCGTATTCGGCGAATGTGCCGAGCTGGCAGAAGGCCATCAGATCCTGGTCGCCGATGTGACGCCGCACGGTGTTGTCGGTGACCATTTCCCTGGCCAGCATGCTGGCGCCGTTGTCGCAGAGATAGGTCATCCCCGACACGCACCATCGACATGCGCCGCACGCGGCGATGAATGACAGGCCCACGTGGTCTCCCGGCTGCACGGACCGCACACCGGGACCGACCGCCTCGACGACGCCGGCACCTTCATGGCCTCCGAGCGCCGGGAAGTAATCCGGCGTGGGCATGCCCATCGCCTCCATCATCGCCGTCATGTCTGGAGTGGGCACCATGTCTCCGGTGCTGAAGTGATCGTCGGAATGACAGATTCCCGCGACGGACATCTTCACCAATACCTCGCCCTCGCGCGGCGGGTCGAGGGTGATCTCCGTGACGTCCCAGTCATGCCCGACTCCCCGCATCACCGCACCCTGACACTTCATCGCGCACCTCCCCGCGGTTTGACGCCGAGCCGTCGCAGACCGTGAGCCGCGCTCGCGCGCATCAGACCCAGCCCGAATCGGAACTTCCTGCGCGAATACGGGTACCACAGCGGCTCATTCGCCTGCGTCGGAATTCGCGGCGTTGTAATCGCTTGGACGCGACAGTATTTCAGGATCCCTTCGGCTCCGCCGTTGCGTGCCCCGATCCCCGAGTCTTTCCAGCCCGGCATCGGCACCGCGAACTGGAACCCGTTGGCCATCGCGTCGTTGATGTTGACGGCACCCGCCTCGATCCGGCGCGCAACCCGTTCACCGCGGGCGGCATCGCCGGTCCACACCGTGGCCGAAAGGCCGTAGCGCGAATCGTTGGCAAGCCGGACCGCCTCGTCCTCGTCGGCCACCTTCACCACCGGCAGTGTGGGTCCGAACGTCTCTTCTCTCATGCACGACATCGAGTGGTCGGCGTCGGCCAGCACCGTCGGCTCGAAGAACGTTCCGACTCCAGTCGGCTTGCCGCCGGTGGTTATCCGCGCTCCCCCGGCGACCGCTTCGTCGACGTGGCGCGCGACGATGTCGCGTTGCGCGGCGGTGGCCATCGCTCCCACGTCGAAGCGGTACCTGTTGTCGTCCTGACCCTGGCGCAGCTGGCTCACCTTGTCGGTGAGCTTGGCGACGAATTCGTCGTATATCGGCGCCTCGACGTAAACCCGTTCGATCGACACGCATACCTGACCGGAGTTCGTCATCCCGCCCCACGCGATGCCGTTGGCGGCGCGCTCGAGGTCGGCGTCGGCCAACACCACCGCGGGATCTTTGCCGCCCAACTCGAGGCTGTAAGGGATCAACCGCTCGGCACACGCCACGGCGACCTTGCGCCCGGTGGCTGTCGATCCGGTGAAGTGAACGTAGTCGGAATTGGCGATCACCGCGGCGCCGGTTTCGGCGTAGCCGGTGGTCAGCGCGAGCACCGGTGGCGCGCCGATTTCGGTCCAGCCGCAGGCGAATTCGACCGCGCTCAGCGGCGTCACCTCCGACGGCTTGAGTAGCAGGGCGGCCCCTGCGGCCAGCGCGGCGACGCCATCGAGTGCGGCGTTTGCGAACGGAAAATTCCACGGGATGATCAACCCGACGACAGGGTAAGGCCGGTAGGCGGTGGTCAACCGCTTGGTCTTCATCAGAATGTTGTGTGGCTTCGGATGGCGGTCGCGCAGGAAGGCCTCGGCGTTGCCGGCCCAGTAGTCCAGCAGTCCCGCGGTCAGGGGCGCCTCGAGCGAAGCGTCCGCCCGCACCTTGCCGGTCTCCGATTGCACGACATCCGTGAGATGTTCGGCGTTGTCGAGGACCCAGTCCTGGAACTTCAGTAGCCATGTCTTTCGGCCCCTGGCGCCGAGTGCCTCCCACTCGGGCTGGTACAGCCGAAGCTCACGAGCCTTGGCTGCGACGGTTTCTGCCGAATCGTTGGGTACTTCCCCGACGACGCTGCCGTCGGCTGGATTGCGCACCTCAATCGTGTTTCGGCGGGTGTCTGGCTGGATCGCGGTCATACAGGGGCCCCCATTTCGCGGCGCAGCGGGATGTGCGCCGTGTGGTCAGAATCCCATCGGCCGCACGCGCGGATGCAGGTATTCGGATACTCGTCTCGGCTACGCCACGCAGACGTCGACGCCGAACAGCCCCGCAGGCCAGAACAGAGCCGTCAGCCCGTAGGCCGCGATGTCGGAGCCTGCCGGCAGCCGGGTCTGCAGTTGCGTCTGGATCATGGCCACCTGCTCGGCGCGGAAGAAGGCGAACACCAACCCGGCCACGACGTAGGGAACCGCCATCCACAACGCGAACTCGATCATCGCCTCGACGCTGACTCGGCGACTCAACACCCGGCGCAGCACGGTCACACCAGCGCCCGGTGATCGCGAACCCGCCTGCGCACGTCGGCCAGCAGCACGTAACTGCCGCCTTGGCGGATGAACACCGGCAGGAACCGGTTCACGAGGGCAACCAGCAGAAACAGCCGCTCGAACTGACGCTGTCTGAAATCGCTCCACTGCACACCAAGGGCTTCGCGGAAAACCGGAGCAAGGAAGCCGACCGTGAGGAATTTCAGAAGTGGCCGAAACGCCCACGCCAGAACAGGTTTGATCATGCGCAGATTCAGCAGATCCTGCAGGTACGCGCGCACGTTGTCGTCGATTGAGACGCGCCCGCACGCGTCAACCCAGTAGGTGTCGAACTCCGCGCGAGTCGGCGGCCATTGGTCCTCGGTGACCTGCAGGGTGGTGCCCAACGTCCACGCCGACCGGTAGAACTGGTCAGCCTGTTCGGCCGTCATCTCGCCGCGCAGCAGCTGATAGGTGTCCTCGAGTCCGACGAAAAGGCATGCGGCGACCCACATCTGAAGTTCACGGTCGAAGGCGTTGTAGCGCACCGGGCTGTCCGCGGTGGACTTGACGTGGCGGTGGGCACCATTGACCGCCTCTTGGAATGCGGCGCGGTCGTCGGGGCCGCCGAGCAGTGCGACGGCCAGGTAACCAAAGGTCGTCCTCGCCCGCTTCCACGGGTGCTTGAGCAGATTGCCGGAGTCCACCTTGCTTTCGGCGACCCCGTAACCCACCTCGGGCCACGACAGTTGCATGACGACGTTGGCGGCCCCGGCGGCGAATGCCCAAAAGTCCATGGCCTCAGTGGCGCTGACATCGCCGATCGGATCCCAGCGCGCGGTGCGTCGACCGATACCGATGCGGCAGTCCGCTGGGTTCATGCCAGGCACGCCGTCGACACCAACTGCGCAGGCCACCACACGATCGCGGCGATCCCTCCCGAGTTGAGCAGCGCCCACAGCACTCCGACGGCCAGATACGGGACCGCGAGCATCGCCGCAGTGCCGATCCACTCGGCGATGGTCATCTCAAAGCTCAATACTCGGCGCAGCGGGGTGAGCACGGCGATTATGTTAATGACGATTCCGGCTGGCTGGTGGCCATTTGCGATTGTTTCAGTCGATAATCGGACCGGATGTGAACAGCTGTGCCTACTTCAGCATCGAGCGCACACTGTCGGCAAACGCCGCCGTGGTGAAGCACGCGGGCTCGGCGAATTCCTCCAACGTGATCGCATCGTTCCAATTCGCGTCGGCAGTCGCGCGCAGCAACGGCTTGCTCATCGCGACCGCATGCGGCGGCAAATCGGCGATGCGCGAACACCATTCGTCGGCGGCAGCCAGCAGGCGGTCGTGTTCGACGACCTCCTGCACGAGCCCGAGCCGTAACGCCGTCTCGGCGTCTATGTGGTCGCCGCGCAGGTAATAAGCCAGGGCGCCCTGGTAGCCCAGCCGCCGGGTCAGCGCCCAGCTGGTGCCGACCTCGGGGATGAGGCCGAGGCGGCCGAACGCGGGGACGATGACCGCGCGGTCGCTGGCGACGACCAAATCGCAGGTCAGAGCCCACGCCAGACCGACGCCGGCGGCCGCGCCGTTGAGCGCAGCGATGAAGATGGTGTCCGACCGGGCGATGAGCCTGGCAATGCCGCCGAACTCGCGGCGGATCCACCGCCACACGTCGGCGACGCCTTCAGGCTCGCCGAGCGATTCGATGGCCACGTTCATCATCTTCAGGTCGCCGCCTGCACTGAACCCGGGATCGGCGCCGGTCAGCACGACACTACGGACATCGGGGTCGGCGTCCACGGCTTCCAACGCCCGCCGCAGTTGACGCACCAACGGAGCGGAAAGCACGTTGAGACGGTCGGATTCGTCGAGCGTGATCACCGTGCGGTCGCCGCGGCGGTCGACGTGCACGCGCTGCGGCGCATCCGGGTCGTCACCGGACGCCACGATGGTGCGGTACATGGAATTCATTTCTTCTGCTCCTCAATATCGTTGGCGCGCAATACAGTCCATGCGGCTGACGCGAACGTCTCGACCACATCGCGTGGCAACTTGGCATCGCCGTCTGCGACCCAATGGCGGCTGAACTCCTGCGCGGGGCCGAGCCAGAGCGCGGCCGTGATCCCTACGCGCATCGGCCGCAACGCCCCGTACGTGTGATGCGGCCGCCACCAGTCGCTCACAGCGGCGAAGAACTCGCGATTGGCGTCGTGCAGTGCCGCACTGTCGAGCCGGTCGCCGAGCATCAGCCTGGCCTCGCCGCGATGCTCGCTCACCCACCGCAGGTGATACGCGACGCCGCCGCGGATGCCGCCCTCGGCGGTGTCGTGCTCGCGCAGCATCGCGACGAATCCCGCTTGGTATTCGGCCATCAACTGCGCATAGACAGCCGCGGCAAGCGCGGCCTTGTCGGGGAAATGGTGGTACAGCGCGCCGACACTGACCTCGGCTTCGCGCCGAACCTCGTCGAGCGTCGGCACCAGTGCACCGTCGACCGCGAACCGGCGCCGCGCCACGTGCAGCAACCGGTCCCGGGCATCTGACGTCCTCGCACCCGAACGCGGCACGAGGAATACTCTAACTCAACCGAGAAATCCTCGGCTACAGCAGTGTCGCCTGCTCAGGCTCCTGCTTGGCCGGCTCGATCAACTCGGGGCCGTTGTTTCGGATGCTGTTGACCAGGCGCGAGACCTCGCGAATCGCGATGCGATCGAGGTCGCCGTGGCCGCGCAGCAGCCCCTCATCCACGGGGGCGTTGGGGTCGAGCCAGCGGTCCCAGTCGTCGCGGCTGATGGTCAACGGCATCCGGTCGTGGATCTCGGCCAGCGGGCCCGCCGCGTCGGTGGTGATGATCGTGCAACTCAGCAGCGGCGGCGCATCCTTGGGTGCGTCTTTCGGCCGCCACGTCGACCACAGGCCCGCCATGAACAGCATCTCGCCGTCGCTGCCGTACATGTAATACGGAGTCTTCGGCGCCTTCTTGCCCGACGCGAGTTCGCCGTTGGGCTTCCACTCGTACCAGCCGTCCATCGGCACCAGGCAGCGCTTGCTCTTCGCCGAGTTGCGGAACGCGGGTGAGGTGGTGATCTTTTCGGCCCGCGCATTGATCAGCAGCGGTCCCTTGGTGTCGGGACCGCCGTCGTCTGTGGCCTTGGCCCACGGCGGGACCAGACCCCACCGCATCGACCGCACCCGCCGCGTCGACTCGTCATCCGGTTCGGTGTGCCGCTTGACCACCGTGCTGATCGTGGTGGTCGGTGCGACGTTGTAGTTGGCCCCGGGAGTGTCCTTGTCCTTGGCGGCCGCTGTGCTCTCGTCGATGGCCTTGATCTTTTCGGCCAGCAGGGCCGGATCGGTGGTTACCGCGAATCGCCCACACATGTATCCCATGGTGGCACGCGCAACCGACAGTGCAGGATAGAGCCGTGAGCAACTGGCAGGCACCGTCGACGTCGACCCCTGTGCATGCCACCGTGACGATCCCCGGCTCCAAATCCCTGACCAACCGGGCGCTCGTGCTCGCGGCGCTGGCGACGGCGAACGGTAAGTCGACCATCAGCGGCGCACTGCGCAGCCGCGACACCGACCTGATGATCGGCGCGTTGCAGACCCTCGGTGTCGGCATCGACGGCACCGGGAGCGAGCTGACCATCGGCGGTGCCATCGCACCCCGGCCCGAGGCCCGCGTGGATTGTGGTCTGGCAGGCACGGTGCTGCGCTTCCTTCCGCCGGTCGCCGCGCTGAGCACGCAGTCGGTGTTGTTCGACGGTGACGAACAGGCCCGGGCTCGCCCGATCACGCCGTTGCTCGACGGGCTTCGCGGCCTCGGTGTCGATATCGACGGCGACGGCCTGCCGTTCTCGGTGCGCGGCGCCGGTTCGGTGGTCGGTGGCACGGTCGAGATCGACGCCTCGGCTTCGTCGCAATTCGTCTCGGGTCTGCTGCTTTCAGGCGCGGCATTCGCCGACGGGCTGACGATCGTGCACACCGGCGAATCGGTGCCGTCGGCGCCACATATCGCGATGACGGTCTCGATGCTGCGCGATGCAGGCGTCGACGTCGACGACAGCTCGGCCAACCGCTGGCGCGTCGCGCGGGGCCCAATTGCCGCGCGGGACTGGACCATTGAGCCAGACCTGTCCAACGCGGTACCGTTCCTGGCCGCCGCAGTGGTCAGCGGTGGCAGCGTCAGGGTTTCGGGCTGGCCGGAGGCAAGCATCCAGCCAGTCGAGGACATCTTCGCGATCTTGGAGAAGCTGGGTGCCGTTGTGCGCCAAGGCGGTTCATATCTGGAGGTGCAGGGCGCACCGAGTTACGGCGGCTTCGAGGTCGATCTGCACGACGTCGGCGAGCTGACACCTGCGATCGCAGCGCTTGCCGCGTTGGCCTCCGACGGATCGGTGTCGCAGCTCAGCGGGATCGCGCATTTGCGTGGCCACGAAACCGATCGGCTCGCGGCGTTGTCGGCCGAGATCAATCGGCTCGGTGGGCGATGCGAGGAGACGCCCGACGGCCTTCGCATCACCGCGCGGCCGTTGCACGGCGGGGTGTGGCAGTCGTATGCCGACCACCGGATGGCGACCGCGGGAGCCATCGTCGGGCTGCGCGTGCCCGGAGTCGAAGTGGAAGACATCGGCACGACAGCGAAGACGCTGCCGGATTTCCCACGGCTATGGGATGAACTGCTCGCGGGCAATCCGCACGCGAGGAGGACAACCGGCAATTGAGTCCTCGCGAGTACGACGAGTCCGATGTCCGGGTGCGACCCGGTCGCGGCTCGCGGCCGCGGACCAAGACTCGCCCCGAGCATGCCGACGCGCAGGAAGCCATGGTCGTCGCCGTTGACCGTGGCCGGTGGGGGTGCGCGCTGGGCGGTGACCCCGAACGGCGCGTCACCGCGATGCGGGCCAGGGAACTGGGCCGCACGCCGATCGTGGTCGGCGACGAGGTCGGCATCGTCGGCGATATCTCCGGCCGACCCGACACGCTGGCGCGGATCGTTCGGCGCGGTGACCGGCGAACGGTGTTGCGGCGCACCGCCGATGACACGGATCCGACCGAGCGCGTCGTCGTAGCCAACGCCGATCAGCTGCTGATCGTGGTCGCGTTGGCCGACCCCCCACCGCGCACCGGCCTGGTCGAGCGGACACTGATCGCGGCGTATGCCGGCGGGCTCGAACCCATTCTGTGCCTGACGAAGACCGACCTGGCGCCGCCGGAACCGTTTGCCGCGCAGTTCGCCGACCTCGACCTGACCATCACCACCGCAGGCCGCGATGATCCGCTCGACGCTGTAGCGCCAATGCTGACAGACAAGGTGACCGTGCTACTGGGGCATTCGGGCGTCGGCAAGTCGACACTGGTGAATCGCCTTGTGCCGGATGCCGATCGGGCCACCGGTGCAGTGACCGACATCGGCAGGGGCAGGCACACGTCGACGCAGTCAGTGGCGCTACCGCTGAGCTTTGGCGGCTGGGTGATCGACACGCCGGGTATCCGGTCGTTCGGGCTTGCGCACATCGAACCCGACGACGTGATGCTGGCGTTCTCGGATCTGTCCGAGGCGATCAAGGACTGCCCGCGTGGATGCGGGCACATGGGTCCGCCTGCCGACCCGGAATGCGCGCTGGACACGCTGACCGGGCCCGCGGCGGGGCGCGTCGCCGCAGCGCGACGGCTGCTTGCGGTGCTGCGGGAGGCCGCACAAAACTGAGGCCCTCCCCGGGAAAGGGAGGGCCTCAGTCGGTCGTCGGCCTGTCAGGGGCGGTAGCCGGGCTCGAAGTGCTCGATGCGCCAGGCGCCGTGGTGGCCGTGCCAGCCCGGCATCGCATCGGGTGCGGGGTGCGCCTTGACGCTCGGGGTGAACATGTGGCCGGGGCCGGTCGGATGTGTCGAGGTGGAAGCGTTCGCCATGCCGGCCATGCCGAGAGCGGCGCCGCCGATGATGCCGGCCGAGACGACGGACAGTGCGAAGGTGCGGGCGATGTTGATGGTCATTGTGAATTCTCCTGTGTGAGTGGGCTTTTCGGTTTCTGCGCTGGTGCGTTCCGGCGATGGCTAAAGAATGCCCTGGCCTGCGCTCGCTGTATGTCCGGTGATCGGCCGTCGCAGCGGTGGAATCCGTTGTCCCCCGATCGGGGGAACTAGGCTGGCCGACGTGAGCCAGGTACCCGCCATCACGCTCAACGACGGCACTGTCATCCCGCAGTTGGGGTTCGGCACGTACAAGATCGCGCCTGATCAGACGGCCGCCACGGTGCGCACCGCGCTGGAGACCGGATACCGTCACATCGACACCGCGCAGATGTACCGCAACGAGCATGGCGTCGGGCAGGCCATCCGCGAGGTGGGAGTCGACCGCGACGACGTGTTCGTCACCAGCAAGCTCAACAATGGCGTCCACGAACCCGACGAGGCGCGCCGTGCCTTCGACGACACGCTGACCGCGCTGGGCTTCGACTACGTCGATCTGTTTCTGATCCACTGGCCGTTGCCGACGCGCTACGGCGCTGACTTCGTCTCGACATGGCGCACGCTCGAGAAGTTCAAGGAGGACGGGCGGGCCCGCAGCATCGGGGTTTCGAATTTTCAGGTCGCACATCTGAAGCGCCTGGCCCGCGAGGCCGACACCACGCCCGCGGTCAACCAGGTGGAGCTACACCCGTACTTCGGCAACGACGAAGTGCGCGCGTATGGCCGCGAGCACGGCATCGTGACCGAGGCGTGGGCGCCGCTGGCGCGCGGCGCGGTGGCCAATGATCCCGCCGTGGCGCGCATTGCCAAGGCGGTGGGCAGGTCGGCTGCGCAGGTGGTGCTGCGGTGGCACATCCAACGCGGCGACGTGGTGTTCCCCAAATCGGTGACACCGCAACGGATCAGGGAGAATCTCGCGCTGTTCGACTTCGAACTAAGCGACGCCGATGTCGCGGCCCTTGACGCGCTGAACAGGGGCGAGGCCGGACGAACGGGTCCCAACCCCGACCAATTCGACCGCCTCGACACCTGACACATTCCGCGAGCGTGCGTGTCTGCACAATGACACGCCGCCCGGCGCGGGCGTTTCATGCACGCTCGCGGCCGATGACCGTGCGTAGAGTGCGAAGGTGACCGATCTGGACTTCCTGGACACGACGCGCGAGGGCTACGACCTCACCGCAACCGAATACGCCGAACGGTTCCACGACCACCTGCACAACAAGCCGCTGGATCGCGCGATGCTGACCGGCTTCGCCGGGCTGGCCGGCCCTGATGCGCTCATCGCCGACGTCGGCTGCGGCACGGGTGCGACGTCGCGCATGTTGTCGGAGAGCGGGATGAACGTCGTCGGTATCGACTTGTCCCCCAACATGATTGCCACCGCCCGACGGCTCAATCCCGGCCTGCAGTTTCAGGTCGGCTCCATGACGAGTTTGGACTTCGAGGACGGCCTCTTCGACGGGATCTGCGCGTGGTACTCCGTCATCCACATACCCGACGAATTGCTGCCTCGGGTCTTCGCGGAATTCCATCGGGTGCTGCGACCCGACGGCGTCGCGCTGATTGCATTCCAAGTGGGCGATCAGCCACGCACATTCAAGGAGATGTTCGGCGAGCAGGTGTCATTGACGTTCTACCGCCGCCAACCAGACACCGTCGCACTGTTATTGGACGAGGCCGGGCTAGAGCCTTACGCGGGCCTGGTGCGCGAACCCAACGACGACGGCTTCGAATCGACGCCGCACGCCTACCTCATCGCGCGCCGAACCTGAAGCGAATCAGGCTGCCAGAGCCCGCTTTTCGCGCCTGCGCGCCCGCACTGCGGCGATGGCCGACTTGAGGCCCCGCCGCTGACTGGGCTCCAACTCGGTGAACATCCGCTCGCTGCGAGTCTCGGGCGCATCGTCGGCGGTATCGCGCAGATACTTGTCCGGCAGCGACAGCTTGGCGATCGTCCGCCATGTCTTGCCGTACTGCACCAGGAACGAACCCGTCGTGTACGGCAGGTCGTACTTGTCGCAGACCTCGCGCACCCGCAGTGAGATCTCATGAAGCCGGCTGCTCGGAAGGTCCGGATACAGGTGGTGCTCGATCTGGTGGCACAGGTTGCCGCTCATGAAGCGCAGTGCGGGTCCACCCTCGAAGTTGGCGCTGCCCAGCATCTGGCGCAGGTACCACTCGCCCTTGCTCTCGCCTGCCATGTCGGTCTTGGTGAATTTCTCTGCGCCATCAGGGAAGTGGCCGCAGAAGATCACCGCGTTGGCCCACACGTTTCGGATGACGTTGGCGACCGCGTTGGCCTTCAGTGTCGAGGAGAACGTCGCGCCGGGCGACAGCGACGTCACCGCGGGCCACGCCACGTAGTCCTTGGCAAGCTGGCGACCGGCCTTCGCCGAGAACTCGCGCAGCCGCACCATGGTGGCGTCGCGGTCGTCGCGGCCCTTGAACATCCTGCCGAGTTCCAAGTGCTGCAGCCCCACGCCCCACTCGAAACCGAGCGCGAGCATGGTGTTGTAGAACAGGTTGCCGAGGTTGAACGGCTTCCACTTGTCGTCACGGGTGACCCGCAGCAGGCCGTAGCCCACATCGTCGTCCATGCCGAGGATGTTGGTGTACTTGTGGTGCATGAAGTTGTGGGTGAACCGCCAGTGTTTGGACGCCCCACTCATATCCCACTCCCACGTCGAGGAGTGAATCTCGGGATCGTTCATCCAGTCCCACTGGCCATGCATGACGTTGTGGCCGATCTCCATGTTCTCGATGATCTTGGCCACACCCAAAGTCACAGTGCCCGCCCACCACGCCGATCGCTTCGAGCTCGCGGCCAGCATGAGCCGGCCCGCCACCTCGAGTGCACGCTGGGCGGCGATGGTGCGGCGGATGTAGCGCGAGTCGCGCTCCCCACGGGAGTCTTCAATGTCCTGCCGGATGGCGTCGAGCTCGACCGCGAGACTTTCGATGTCTGAGTCGGTCAGATGCGCGAATGCCGGTACATCGGTGATTGCCATTGTTCTGCCTCCCTTCTGATGCCAACCCTATCGTAACCTACGATACCGTAGGTTACCGGTCAGTAAACCTTAGACGTCGAGCACACAATCGCCAGAAGCTGCGGAAATGCACGTCTGCACCCGGCTTCCCGGCTCGTGCTCGACACCGGTGCGCAGGTCGCGGACGTGCCCCTCGAGCAGTGGGACGACACACGACTGACAGATGCCCATCCGGCAGCCGAACGGCATCTGGATGCCGACGCTCTCGCCGGCGTCCATCAGTGGCGTCGCCCCGTCCACGGTCAGCGTCTTCCCGCTGCGGGCGAACTGCACCGAGCCACCCTCGCCGTGCGCGGCGGCCTTCGATACGGCAAAGCGCTCCAGGTGCAACCGCTCGGCTATGCCGGCGGCCGTCCAAACCCCCTCGGCGTGGTTGAGCATGCCTTCGGGACCGCAGGCCCAGGTCTGCCGCTGACGCCAGTCGGGCACTTCCTCATCAAGCGCAGACAGGTCAAGGCGGCCTTCGGTGCGTGTCGACCGCAACTTGACCCGATAGCCGTCATGGCTGCGCTCGAGAGCGGCCAGCTCGGCGGCGAACATGACGTCGGATTCCGTTGGCGCAGAATGCAAATGGACCACGTCCGTGATCTGATCGCGGCGAGCCAATGTGCGAAGCATCGACATCACCGGTGTGATGCCGGAGCCGGCGGTGATGAACAACACCGAGGCGGGCGCAGGGTCTGGCATCACGAAGTTGCCTTGCGGCGCCGCTAGTCGCACCACCGTGCCGGGCGCCACTCCGCCGACCAGGTGGGACGACAGAAACCCCTCGGGCATCGCCTTGACGGTGATCGTGATGATGCGCGCCCCGGTCACCGGGCTGGACGTCAACGAATACGACCGCCATCGCCAGCGGCCGTCGACCAGGACCCCGATCCCGATGTACTGACCGGGCTCATAGTCGAAGGAGAATCCCCAGCCCGGCTTGATGACCAGGGTCGCGGAGTCCTCGGTTTCCCGGCGCACCTCGAGAATCCGGCCGCGAAGTTCACGCGCCGACCACAACGGGTTGGCGAGCTTGAGATAGTCGTCGGGAAGCAGTGGCGTGGTGATCCGCTCGGCAAGGGCCCGCGCCGCGTCCCACCCGCGATGCTTACCGGCACCGGCGACGGTCGGCCGCACGGTGTCCGCGAGCACGGCCGCGGGCCTGCTGCTGCTGTATTTCTTGCCCAACGAAAGCTCCTGCCCCAGTTTCAGGATCGCGTCTCCCGTCCTCCGGGAGACGTAACCTACGGTACCGTAGGTTCGCCGCTTGAGCCAAGGGAGAGCCATCACAGCAGCTCGAGCAGGAACGGCAGCTCTTGGGGCGCATACCAGGCGAGATCGTGGTCCTGGGCGTCGCCGACGATGAATTCCGCGTCCTCATCGCCCAGGTCAGCGGCGTCGACGGCCTCGATCGCAGCCACCACTGCGGGCTCGGCGTCCGCATTGTCGACATATGCGGCGATCACGTCGTCGTAGGCGATCGGCGCCGACAGTCGCACCACCGCGTCGTCGAGATCCGGGCGCGCAGTCACGCCCTCGACCTCGGCGACCACCACCGCTCGCCGCGGAGGCAAATCCGAGGCGCCCTCGCCGGACAACAGTCGCAGCGAGGCGAGTGCCGCATCTCGAAGCGCAACATCGGCAAGCTCTTCGTCGTCGCCTTCGGCATAGGACTCGCGCAGCGCCGGCGTGACCGCGAACGCGGTCCCACTGCGGGCGTGCAGCAGCCGATCGGCGACGAGCTGCTGCAACATCGCCAGGGTCGCCGGAACATAGACACGCACCAGGCGAGGTTAACTGCTACTGCGCGGCTTCCAGCAATTCGTCGAGCGACTCCCGCAGCAGCGAGGGAAACACATCGACATCGCTCATCGCGTCGCGGTCGGCGTTGATGCCGAAATAAAGCATGCCGTTGTAGGACGTGACGCCGATCGCGAGCACTTGGTTGTTCAGCAGCGGTGGCACCGCATAGGTCTCCAGCAGCTTGGTGCCCGCTATGAACATCTGCTTCTGCGCGCCCGGCACATTGGTGATCAGCAGGTTGAACTGCCGCGCCGAGAACGTGGTGGCCACCCGAATTCCCATGGCGTGCAACGTCGGTGGCGCAAAACCGGACAGCGTGACGATCGTCCTTGCGTCGACGAGGCTGGCGGCCGTCGGGTGTGACTCGGTGGCATGCGAAATCTGGGACAGTCGCACGACCGCGTTTCCCTCACCTACCGGCAGGTCGACGAGAAACGGCGCGACCTCACTGATGGCCTGACCCGGTCCGGTCGTGTCGAGATCTGCGTCGGGATAGACCGACATCGGCGCCATCGCGCGCACGGTCGTCGTCGACGTCACCGGCTCGCCCCGCGACATCAGCCAGTTCCGCAGCGCACCGGCGACCACCGCCAGCACGATGTCGTTGATGTCGCACTCGTACCGCGCTCGCACCGCTCGGTAGTCCTCGAGCCGATGGCTTGCCACGGTGAACCGACGGTTGCGCGAAACCGTGGTGTTCAGCGGGCTGTTCGGCGCGGTGCCCCGTGCGACGGTGCGCGCTACGTCGACGACGCGGCGGCCGACCTCGGCCAACTGACCGGCGTTGGTCGCCACCTCCGTCACCGCCGAGCGCACCGCGCCGAGTTGCTCTGCCGGCCGGGTGATCCACTCACCGACAGCGCCGAGCAACAGCTGACGGTCGCTGGGCTCGCGCGCCGGAATCCAGATGTCCTCGCCGAACTCCGGTGGCTTCTGCGTGGGATCGGCGATGACGTGGCCGAGCGCGAGCGCAGTCATGCCGTTCACCAACGCCTGATGTGACTTCGTGTAGATCGCGACGCGGTTACGGGTCAGCCCCTCGATCAAGTACATCTCCCACAGCGGCCGGGACTTGTCCAAGGGCCGCGAGCCGAGCCGGGCGATGAGCTCATGCAGCTGCGCGTCGCTGCCGGGCGACGGCAGCGCCGATCGTCTGACGTGGTAGGTGATGTCGAAGTCGCCGTCGTCGATCCACACCGGACGGGCCAACCCCAGCGTCACTTCGCGCACCTTCTGCCGGTAGCGCGGAATCTGCGGCAAGCGCTGTTCGACTGTGGCCAGCAGGGTTTCGTAGCTCAGGCCGTTGCGCGGCTTGCGCAGGATCGACAGCGTGCCCACATACATCGGGGTCGAGGTGTCTTCCAGGTGATAGAACGACGCGTCTGACGCCGACAACCTGGTCACCATCCGGTGCAGTCCCCCTCGTGATGTCGTCGCTGTCGATTGACCCCCGTGCAGGCTATCGGCAGGTTCCGTGCGCGCGCATCACGGGTGGATACCGGCGCCGTGAGGCCCTGGGAATCCGTGGGATCATGGACGTGTCTGCGACTCTCCAGCAGATGCCGTCTTGTCGTACCGAACGCTTGTCGCACCCAACGCTGGAGAGCACCGATGACCGCATCTCGGATTCCGCCAAAACCGCTGTCGTTGACGACGCCGATCATCGACTGCGAACCACCGCCCGTGGGAATCACCGCGTGCCCGCCGCCAACGTCCGCGGCGCTACACCGCCGCACCAACCGAACCCATCGGCCCGTGCCCCGTCCGGTGCCGCACGACCCGCTGCCACCGCGCGCCGCGGTGGTGTTCGCCGACGCGGCGTTGCGCCGCGTGCTGGAGGTGATCGACCGGCGCAGGCCGATAGCGCAGCTGCGTCCACTGGTGGCGCCGGCTTTGATCGACACGGTCACGACGTTGACGCGAATACCGCAGACTGCCGCCGCGACGCTGCAGCGATCCCGCCTGCGCATGGTCGACACCGATGCCTGCGAGCTGTTCGCGACCTACACCCGCGCGCAACGGGTCCGGGCCATCGCAGGACGGATCGAATGCCGCGACGGTCGCTGGCGAATTGTTGCCTTACAGCTGGGATGACGCGACTAGCGTTGCGGCGTGCAGGGAAACAGCATCAGTGTCGAGCGCGTCATCAATGCGTCCGCAAGTGAAATCTTCGCCATGATCGCCGACGCCGGGCAGCATTCCAGCTTCGACGGTTCCGGGACCGTCGACCATTCCCGGGAAAAGTCTCAACCGCTGGAACTCGGCTCGAAGTTCGGCATGTCGATGCGCGGACGGCCCGAAACACTGTTCGTGCCGTACCGCACCACCAACACCGTGATCGAGTTCGAGCCCGACCGCCGCATCGCGTGGCAGACCAGAACGGGACCGCTCGGGTTGATCGGCGGGCGGATCTGGCGCTACGAACTGAGCCCGGTCGAGGGGGGCACGCTGGTGCGCGAAACCTGGGACGTCTCGCGGGACCGTCAGCGACCGATGCTCAAGATGGGCGGCATGCCCAAGCAAACCGAGGACGGCATGCGCGCCACATTGGAGCGCATCGCCGCGATCCTCGAACCGCGTTAGCGCCTGCGCATACCCCTGGCGGACTTGGCCTGCTGGCGAGCGGCCTCGCGCCGCTCACGACGACTGGTGCCGCCCGTCGGCGCGGCGTGCTTGCCGCCGCCACCGTCACGCTTCACCTGTGCCGAGCCGTCCTCGGATGGGCCGGAGTAGGTCAGCGGCGGAGCGGAGTCTTCAATTCCCTTGGCGCGCAAGCCAGCTGGACGCTCCTTGGTGGCCAATCCGCCCTGGGTGCTGTCCTGTGCCTTCGCAGCGGCGTCGGCGGCGAACTGCGCCAGCCCTGACGGCGTGGCGACCGGCGCGACGGTCGGCGCCGGCGCGGCCTCCACCTGGACATTGAATAGGAAGCCCACCGACTCTTCCTTGAGCCCCTCGAGCATGCCGACGAACATGTCGTAGCCCTCCCGCTGGTATTCGACCAGCGGATCGCGCTGCGCCATGGCCCGCAGGCCGATGCCCTCCTTGAGGTAGTCCATCTCGTAAAGGTGTTCGCGCCACTTGCGGTCGAGCACGTTGAGCAGCACGTTGCGCTCGAGCTGCCGCATCGCGCCCTCACCCGCGATCTCCTCGAGCTGCTTCTCGCGTTCGGCGTACGCGCGCTCGCCGTCCTCGATCAGCGCGTCCAGCAGCTCCTCACGGGTCAGCTCGCCGGGCTCGCCGACCGCGTCGGAGTCGAGCAGGTCGTGATGGTCGATACCGACCGGGTAGAGCTGTTTGAGCGCCGTCCACAGCTGCTCGAGATCCCAGTCCTCGGCGTAGCCCTCGGCCGTCGCGCCGTTCACGTAGGCGGTGATGACATCGATGAGCATCCGGTGCGCCTGCTCGGCGAGGTTCTCCCCCTCGAGGATCAGGCGACGCTCCTCGTAGATGACCTTGCGCTGCTGGTTCATCACCTCGTCGTACTTGAGGACGTTCTTGCGGACCTCGAAGTTCTGCTGCTCGACCTGGGTCTGAGCGCTCTTGATCGCGCGGGTGACCATCTTGGCTTCGATCGGCACGTCGTCGGGCAACTGCAACCGGTTGAGCAGCGCCTCCAACGTCTCGCCGTTGAACCGCCGCATCAACTCGTCGCCCAGCGACAGGTAGAACCGCGATTCGCCAGGATCGCCCTGACGTCCTGAGCGGCCGCGCAGCTGGTTGTCGATGCGGCGCGACTCGTGCCGCTCGGTGCCCAGGACGTACAGGCCGCCGGTTTCGATGACGTCCTTGGCCTCCTCGGCCGCCTCCGCCTTCACCTGGGGCAGGACCTGGTGCCAAGCCGCCTCGTACTCTTCGGGCGTCTCGACGGGGTCGAGGCCCTGCGCGCGCAGCTTCTTGTCGGCGAGGAAGTCGACGTTGCCGCCAAGCACGATGTCGGTGCCGCGGCCTGCCATGTTGGTGGCCACGGTGATCGCGCCCAGCCGACCGGCCTCGGCGACGATGTTGGCTTCCTGCTCGTGGTACTTCGCGTTGAGCACGTTGTGCGGGAGCCGCCGCTTCTGGAATTGGCGCGACAGGTATTCCGAACGCTCGACGCTGGTGGTGCCGATCAGCACCGGCTGGCCCTTCTCGTACCGCTCCGCGACGTCGTCGACGACCGCGATGTACTTGGCCTCTTCGGTCTTGTAGATCAGGTCGGACATGTCCTGGCGGATCATGGCCTTGTTGGTCGGAATCGACACGACGCCGAGCTTGTAGATCTCGTGCAGTTCCGCCGCCTCGGTTTGGGCGGTGCCCGTCATGCCGGAGAGCTTCTCGTAGAGGCGGAAGTAGTTCTGCAGCGTGATCGTGGCCAGGGTCTGGTTCTCGGCCTTGATCTCGACGTGCTCCTTGGCCTCGATGGCCTGGTGCATGCCTTCGTTGTAGCGGCGGCCGATCAGCACGCGGCCGGTGAACTCGTCGACGATCAGCACCTCGCCGTCGCGGACGATGTAGTCCTTGTCGCGCTGGAACAGCTCCTTGGCCTTGATGGCGTTGTTGAGGTAGCTGACCAGCGGCGAGTTGGCGGCCTCGTAGAGGTTCTCGATGCCGAGCTGATCCTCGACCAGCTCGACACCCAGCTCATGCACGCCGATGGTGCGCTTGCGCAGGTCGACCTCGTAGTGGACGTCCTTCTCCATCAAGGGGGCCAGCCTGGCGAACTCGGTGTACCAGTGCGAAGAGCCGTCGGCAGGTCCGGAGATGATCAGCGGCGTGCGGGCCTCGTCGATCAGGATGGAGTCGACCTCGTCGACGATCGCGAAGTTGTGCCCACGCTGCACCAGGTCGGCCAGCGAGTGCGCCATGTTGTCGCGCAGGTAGTCGAAGCCGAACTCGTTGTTCGTGCCGTAGGTGATGTCGGCGTGATACGCCGCCCTGCGTTCTTCGGGGTTCAGCCCGGAAAGGATGACGCCGACGTTGAGCCCGAGGAAGCGGTGCACGCGGCCCATCCACTCCGCGTCGCGTTTGGCCAGGTAGTCGTTGACCGTGACGACGTGCACGCCTTTGCCGCTCAATGCGTTGAGGTACGACGGCAACACAGCGGTCAGGGTCTTGCCCTCACCGGTCTTCATCTCGGCGACGTTGCCGAAGTGCAGCGCCGCGCCGCCCATCACCTGGACGTCGAAGTGGCGCTGGTCGAGCACCCGCCACGCCGCCTCGCGGGCGACGGCGAATGCCTCGGGCAGCAGTTCGTCGAGGTCTTCGCCGTCGGCTACGCGCTTCTTGAATTCGTCGGTCTTGGCCCGCAACTCGGCGTCGGAGAGCTTCTCCACATCGTCGGACAGGGTGTTGACGTAGTCAGCCACCCCCTTGAGGCGCTTGACCATGCGGCCTTCACCGAGACGGAGCAACTTGTCCAGCACGCGATTTCCTCAATTTTCTCAATGGGTTCGATGGACCTCAGTCTTATTCAGACGAGGTCCATCGTAGGTGACCCGTTGAAATTGCTGGTCGAAGCGGCTGGAAAGGGCTAGGCGAGCCTGATCAGTCCGTAGTCGTAGGCGTGCCTGCGGTACACGACGCACGGTTTGTCGCTCTGTTTGTCGTGGAACAGGAAGAAATCGTGGCCGACGAGTTCCATCTGGGAAAGCGCATCGTCGACGGTCATCGGGGTTGCCGGGTGCTCCTTGACGCGCACCACGCGACCGGGTTCATGATCATCGATGGCGGCGCCGTCGACCTGCGGGTTTTCCTCGGCAAGCGGTGGGGCGGGCTGGAATGATTCCGGCTCTATCTTGGTGGCCTCGGCCAGCGAGACGGGCGTCTTGTCCCCGTAGTGGATCTTGCGGCGGTCCTTGTGGCGGCGCAGGCGGCTCTCGAGCTTGCAGACAGCCGATTCCAGGGCCGCGTAGAAGCTGTCGGCGCAGGCCTCGCCTCGGACAACGGGCCCGCGGCCTCGCGCGGTGATCTCTACGTGTTGACAGTTCTTGCGTTGGCGCCGGTTGCGCTCATGGTCTAGTTCGACGTCGAAGAGGTAGATGGTGCGGTCAAATCGTTCCAGGCGGGACAGTTTCTCTGAGACATAGATGCGGAAGTGGTCGGGAACCTCGACGTTGCGGCCCTTGACGACGACCTCAGCGTTCGGGGTTGGTTCGGGCGGCTCGTCCTCGATCACCATCGTTGTGCGGTCTGAGTCCACGGAATGGCTTGACATGCTTGGCAACTCGTTTCTCTACGGAGTCGCACGCTTCGCGTGCCCGGCTTGGCTTTCGGATTCCGCGCCGGCGGGCCTGCATGTCGCTTCGCCCTCCGGCGCAAGGTGTCGAGTACTCACCTCCTACCGCTGGTCGGCGATGCTGGCGCGTCGGGGTTGAGCGCCGCCGTGAGGCTTCACGGGTGGTTGTTGCCGACGGTAATCGTGTTCACCCGGTAGTGCCAGTAAATTCGCGGACCCGTTTTCAGTTCTTCACACAGGGTTGATTTGAATCTCGGTTGCCCGCGCGTCAGGCGTTGGCGATGGCAAGCACCGCGGCCACGTGAGCACCCGCGATGTGCAGGACGCGGACCGATTCCGAGGCGGTGGCGCCCGTGGTCACGATGTCGTCGACGACGAGCACCGCTACCGTTACGGGCTTCGTGATCTTCACGCGGCCGGCGATGTTGCGCTGACGGTCGGCGCCCGACAGGCCGACGGAGTCGCGGACCATACCCCGCAGCCGCAGGGCCTGGACGACGGCGATCCCGGCGTGCTGCTTGGTGGCCGCCAGCGCGATCCGGGTGACCGGGTCACCGCCGCGGCGCCGGGCCGACGAGCGCCGGGTGGGTGCCGGGACGACGGTCAGCGGCGTGTCGATGACACCCCAGTCGAGGAGGCGATCGATGGCTTGGGTAAGCGCGCGGGCCAGCGGTGCGACCAGGTCGGCGCGGCCGTGCTCCTTGACCGCGACGATTGCGTCGCGGCGCGGGCCTGCGTAGCGACCGAGCGACAGGACGGGCACGCCGGGATCGACGCGCGGGGTGATCAGGTGGGGCTGGTCAGGCTTGACGGCAAGGTCCTGGGCGCAGGCGCGGCACCATCGCGTCGATGGGGCCCCGCAGCCGCCGCACTCGAGCGGCAAGACGAGGTCGAGCATGTGCGAAGTGTGGCGGCGAGGTATGACACCGCCGTCGAGTGTGGGCTTGTGTCACGCCATTCGCCGTTTCGTGTGTATCAAGTCCACACTCGGCGAGGTCAAACTTGGCCGCTGGTCCTCTCAGCCAAGGACAATCGAGTCACCCTGAACCGAGATGTTCTCGGTTGCGAGCGGTTTGTCGGCAGGCCCCTTGGCCACTGTGCCGTCGAGGTTGAACTTGCTGCCGTGGCACGGGCAGTCGATGGTGCCGTCGGCCACCTTGTCCACCATGCACCCCTTATGTGTGCATTTCGCGGAGAACCCCTTGAAGACACCGGCTGAGGGTTGCGTGACCACGATGTCGTCGACGATCACGCCGGATCCCACCGGCACATCGGCGGTCTTGGCGATGGACTTCGCCGCCGGGGTCGCGGTGCCGCCCGCGGTCGGGGCCGCGGTCGTAGTGGCGGATTCGCTTGCCGCTTCGGTCTTTTTGCCGTAGGTGCTGCACGCGGCCACAACCGCCGTCACCAGACCCAGACCGGCACCGAGCAAAACCTTCTGCCGCGAGATGGGGAACTCTCCGATGTTCATACACAACCTTTCAGTTAGAACGTGACACCGTTGGTCTGGAAGAACCACAGGGCTGAGGTCAACCAGACATACACCAAACCGAAGAACACCAGGCCGCCGACAACCGGAATCACCCAGCTGCGAAGGCCTTTGCGGGTCAGCAAGATCATCTTCGTGACGAATGCGCCGTAAAAGAAGCACCCGAAAAGCGAATGGAACAGCACGCGGTTGTCGTAGGACTCAAACCCCAACGCGTACACGCAGTGCACGGCAACCGGAACACTGACGAGCACCGCCAGCCGACCCGACCACACATGCGCGGTGCCGATCCACGATGGCGCCTTGCCGCCCGGAACCAGCCGATACATCGCGAATGCCGAACCCAGCTGGAAAAGCGCCAATGCCAGGGCCAGCGTCGCCAGCCAAGCCTTGACCGCAAGTCCGCTGGAGAACCCGGCAAGGTTGATCGAAAAGAACTGTGGCTCATGTACTTTCCCGAACACCCCGAGCCCGACGGCGACGAGCGCACCGAGCCCAACGGCAATCAACACCGCAACTGCCGACGACTTCGCAGGCACCGCGGCAGTCGAGGCCTCGGTATCAGACATTGCTGTCGCCCTCCACCCGAATCGCCTTGACCTCTATGCCGTCGATATTCGCGATCCCGTCGGTCGTCAGCTTGGGGGCCGGGGCTGTCGAATTGTCTTCGCGCCGTTGCACTCCGGTCACCCCGCCCGTCGAGTCGACGATCCAGCTGTTGCGCACGCCCGCGTTCTCGTAGACATACAACCCAGCGGGTGGCTGCGCGACGGGCGCGTTGAAGTCCCACTTCTTTTCGCCGATCGACAAGGTTCCGACGATCGCACTGCCTTCGAGGTGGCCCTCGAGTCGGCTCGTCTTGTCCTTGTTCGCAAGGCTCACAGCGCCGTTGACGGCGCTACCCCGCAACCACGACTCGACGGCGTTGCCGTCGCAGGCATACGCGATGGCTTTGTCACCGTCGACGGTGATCTCCAACGTGAGCGTGCCGTTGGCGGTCGGCACCTTGCCGACGTAGTCGGCCTTGGCCGGGAACTCGGGCGGTGGCGGTGGCGTGCTCGGTGCGGGTGGCGGAGCGGCCGGCGTCGCGGCGGCTGTGGTGGTGGACTGGCTGTACGGATTCGCCGGCGCCGGGCCCTCCTTCGACATATTGATGAGCAATATGCCGACCCCGAGCACCGCCACCGCGGCGAGGGTGACTATCGGGCCGCGAATCTTCATCATCCCCTCCTGGGAGTTGAGCAAACACCTCTAGTGGTGTTTTGTCTGCACAACGGGCGATGCAGGGGGAAGGTTCAACGCAATTTCGCGCGAGGTTGGAAAGCTAGCCGGGCAACACGGGCAGCGCGTTTGGCATCATCAGCGGCCGCACCTCGGCCCACGCCGGATCGTTGTCGGCCGCCGAGCCGGATAGTTGAAGCACACCGCGCGCGTCGGCGACATAAACCGTCGACGGGTTGGCGGCCACAGTGGTGACCGGCATCAACAGGTTGCGGCTCGGGCCATCGGAGTTCACGCCGTCGAGGTTGACGTAGGACACCGGGTGCTGCGGGTCGGTGCGACTGACGACGATGTCGTCGCCGGTACGCCAGGCCAGCGAAACCGCGGTATTGCCGAGCCCGAAGCCAAGCCGCCGTGGATATGTCAGCGCGTAGCCGCCGCCCGCGGTCTGCTCGACAGCGGCAAGGATCACCTGACCCTCGATGACCATCGCGGCACGCGTTCCGTCCCGGGAGAGCTGGAGTTCGGCGATCACACCGGGGAAGCGCATCGACACCACACTGGAGTCGACGGGGATGCGGGCCGGTTGGCCTGAGGCATCTTGGATCGCGCGTACCACGTTGATGCCGTCGACCACCACCCAGATCGCGTCGTCGAGAGCCCAACTGGGCCGCGACAGCGTGCGTCCTTCCATCGCTTGTGTCGCATTGCCGTTCAGCGGGCCCACCCATAGCGACGACGCCATGTCGGGCGCGCCGGGCCGCAGCGTCACGATCGATGCCACTTCTTGTCCGGTGCGCGACACCGCCGCTGCGGTCTGGCCGGGCATCTGACCGAATTGGCCCGCCACCCGATTCGTCCGCTGGCCATCCAGTGACACCAGCGATCCGCCCACCAGCGCGTGCAGGCCGGCAGCGGCGCCGTCGGCCGCGCCGGGGTCGGTGGCCGCGACGTCGGAGGTGTCCCAGCCGTCGGCGAAGCGATCGTCCAGCGCCGCGCCGTCGGCGTTGATCACATACGGTCCGTTGATCCCGGCCCGGGACAGGGTCCAAATGATCTGTGCGGCAAGCAGTTGCCTGCTGTGCGGGTCTGTCGTGGATAGGTTTTCCAGGTCGACGCGGGCGCCGCCGTAGCCACGGCCCACACCCGTCTTGCCGCCGTCGGCGCGCGTCACCGGCCCGCGCAACTTGAGCGGCGGACCAAGCAGGTTGCGCACCGTGTTGGTCATCTCCGGACGGGGGCCTGCGATCAATTTGCTGACCAGTTCGGTGGCCAACTGGTCGGAGTCGGACACCGCGACGTACCGCGGGTCGGGTACGACGGTATGCCCGGTAGGGTCGGCGAAGTACAGCGTGTTGCGCTTGTACGTCGACTGAAACTGTTGCCAGTCAAGAAAAACACCGTTGGGCAGCCTGTCGATGCGCCACCCGCCGGGTGTCTTGACCAATTCGATGGGACCGGGATCGGGCAGCGCACCCTCCCCTGTTTCGAAGACACCGACATCCGACAGGGAACCGAGGATGTCGGCGCGCATGTTGACCGAAACATGTTCGGGGCCGCGAGTTTCGACGAAAACGACGTTGTCGATCAGCAGGGCGCTGCCGGCATCATCCCATGCGCGCGAAGCGGATTCGGTGAGAAACTGTCGTGCCGCGAGATGGCGGTTGGCGGGATCGGCTGTCGCCTTGAGGAATTCACGCAACAGGACGTCGGGATCCATGCCTGGGGTCGGCTTGGGAAGGCTGGGCGGCGCCGGGCGATCGACCGTGCCGATGGCCTGCGGCGCGGACGAACTGGGCACTCCCGCGCAGCCCGTGAGGACGAACGCAAGCAGCCACAGTGCGGCGAGGACGCGTTTCACACGTTCTCCGCTGCGGGTTCGCGCTCGCGGTTTCGGCGCGGATTACGTTCTGGCCCAATGGGTTTCATCGGCAACGGGCTTGTGGTCACCTTGTGGCCGCGTACCAGCGGCAGCGTCAGCCGGAAGCAGGCGCCCTTGCCTGGTTCACCCCACGCCTCGAGCCGGCCCTGGTGCAGCCTGGCGTCTTCGATGCTGATCGCCAGGCCGAGACCGGTGCCGCCGGAGCGCCGCACCCGCGACGGGTCCGAGCGCCAGAACCGGGAGAACACCAGCTTCTCCTCGCCGGGCCGCAGCCCGACGCCGTAGTCGCGGACGGTAACTGCCACGGTGTCCTCGTCAGCGGCCATCCGGATGCGCACCGGCTTGTGCTCGGCGTGGTCGATGGCGTTGGCGATCAGGTTGCGCAGAATGCGCTCGACGCGCCGCGGGTCGACTTCGGCGATCACTTCTTCGGCGGGCATGTCTTCGATCAGCTCGATGTCGGCGTCCTGAGCCAGGTGGCCGACGTTGTCGAGCGCGCTCTGCACGGTGGAGCGCAGATCCACGGACTCGACCGACAGTTCGGCGACACCGGCGTCGTGGCGCGAGATTTCCAGCAGGTCGTTGAGCAGCGTTTCGAATCGGTCCAGCTCGTTGACCATCAGCTCGGTGGAGCGGCGCAGCGCAGGATCCAAGTCCTCGCTGTGGTCATAGATCAGGTCGGCTGCCATCCGCACCGTCGTCAGCGGTGTGCGCAGCTCATGGCTGACGTCGGAGGTGAACCGGCGCTGCAGGTTGCCGAACTCCTCGAGCTGGGTGATCTGGCGGTGCAGGCTTTCGGCCATGTCGTTGAACGACACCGCCAGCCGCGCCATGTCGTCCTCGCCGCGCACGGGCATGCGCTCGGTGAGGTGGCCTTCGGCGAAGCGTTCGGCGATCCGCGACGCCGACCGCACGGGCAGCACGATCTGGCGGGCAACCAACAAGGCGATCGCGGCCAGCAGGCCGAGCAGCACCACGCCGCCGGTCAGCATGGTGCCGCGCACCAGCGCGATGGTGGATTCCTCGTTGTTCAGCGGAAAGATCAGGTACAGCTCGAGATTCGTCACCGGTGAGGACGTCGGGCTGCCGATGATCAGCGCCGGGCCGGAGAAACCGTCGGTGTGCACGGTCGCGTACTGATAGCTGACCTGCCCGGCCTTCACGAAGTCGCGCAACGCGTTGGGTACCTGCTGCACCGGGCCTGCCGCGGTCGCGGCGCGGGGACCGTCGCCGGGAACGACGAGGACCGCGTCGAAGGTGCCCGCAAGTCCTGCGCCGGTGTCGGCCTTGCGGTCGATCAGAGTGTTTCGCGCCAACTGCAGGCTGCTGTCGAGCGACCGTGTTTCTTCACCGCCGACGATGCCACTGACGGTGTTGCGGGCGCGCTCGATCTCTTCGGTGGCGGCGCGGACCTTGACTTCGAGGATGCGGTCGGTGATCTGGCTGGTCAGCACGAAGCCGAGCACCAAGATGACGGCGAGTGACAGCCCGAGCGTGAGCACCACCACCCGCAGTTGCAGGGAGCGCTTCCACGCCAGACCCATCGCTCGACTCAGCGCCGCGAATCCGCGTAGAAGTGGTGCAGAACGCCGATGGATACGTCGCTTCGAGCGAAAGATCACGGCGACCGCCAAGCGGCAAAATTCACGGCCACCGCCGAGCGGTCAAAATCGCGGCGACGGCGAGCCGTCCGATCACGGGGGTCCGGCCTTGTATCCCACTCCTCGAACGGTCAGGACCACCTGCGGGTTCTCCGGGTCTTTCTCAACCTTGGCCCGCAAACGTTGGACATGCACGTTCACCAAACGGGTGTCCGCGGGGTGCCGGTAGCCCCACACCTGTTCGAGCAGCACATCACGAGTAAACACCTGCCGCGGTTTGCGCGCCAACGCCACCAGCAGGTCGAACTCCAGCGGTGTCAGTGAAATCTGCTCACCCTGCCGGGTCACCTTGTGGGCGGGCACGTCGATCTCGACATCGGCAATCGACAACATCTCCGCGGGCTCGTCCTCGTTGCGGCGCAGCCGGGCGCGAACTCGCGCGACGAGCTCCTTGGGCTTGAAGGGCTTCATGACGTAGTCGTCTGCCCCGGACTCGAGGCCGAGCACCACGTCGACTGTGTCGGTCTTGGCTGTGAGCATGACGATCGGCACACCGGAGTCGGCGCGCAGCACGCGGCACACGTCGATGCCGTTCATGCCTGGCAGCATCAGGTCGAGCAACACCAAATCGGGCCGCAGCTCGCGGACCGCCGTGAGTGCCTGCGTGCCATCGCCGATGACCGCGGTGTCGAAACCTTCCCCGCGCAGGACGATGGTGAGCATCTCGGCCAGCGACGGGTCGTCATCGACAACCAGAATCCTTTGCCTCATGGTGTCCATGGTGGCACCAGATTGCGATAAAACGCTGCTAGCACGCCCGCGAGTCGGCTATTGAGCCAGGTCTGCGGCGAGCGCGGCGGCGTTCACGTCGGGTCCGACGACCAGCCAGCGCCCGCACCACTGCGCGGCGGCCAGCCCGGAGTAGACCTCGCCGGTGCGCCGCTGCAGCCCGTCGTCGCGTTCATAGGAGTCCTTGGCGCGGTCGGCCTCTTCGTTGGCGCGGCGCTCGGCGCGCTCGGCGGCCAGTTCGGTCGGCACGTCCAGGAGCACCTGGGCATCCGGCTTGGGCAGGTGCAGCCGCTCGTATTCGAGGGTGCGGACCCACTCGACGGCCTCGCCGTCGGCGCCCTGATGTAACCGCGCGGCGCTGTACGCGGCGTTGGAGGCGACGTAACGGTCGAGGATGACGACGTCGTAGGCGGAGGTGAGGCGCCCGATTTCCGTTTTGGCCTTCGCGCGATCGAGGGCGAACAGCACGGCCATGGCATAGACAGACTGCGCCAGATCGCCGTGGCCGCCGTGCAGTGCCTCGGCGGCGAGGTCGGCTTCCACCGAATGGCCGTAGCGCGGGAACGCCAGGCTGGCGACGGACTTGTGGGCGGCTTCGAATGCCGAACGCAGCCCGTTGGTCAGCGTGCGCTTGCCTGCTCCGTCGACACCCTCGATCACGATGAGCACGCGGGCAGCCTATCCGCCCGCCGTGAGGGCCTACCGTCGCCGAAACGTCCGCCGCCTGTGAGCACTGCCCGAATCTGCTGTGGAACTGCTTGCGATGACGGCGCATGAGTGCCGGTTGTGCGCAGACTGTGAGACATGATGTTGACTCGCTTCGCCGCCGCCGTATTCACGGGCGCAGGAGTCGGTGCGGCGCTGTTTGCCGGCAGTCCCCTCGCTCATGCCGACCAGGACCCCGCCGCAGATCCGCCGAACTGCAGCGCAGCCGATCTCGAAGGCGTGCGGTCAGGGGTCTCGGCAGCGACGTCGGCCTATCTGTTCACCCATCCCGACGTGAACTATTTCTACACAAGCCTCGAAGGCCTCACGCGGGCTCAGGTCGCCGAAAAGACCAAGGCCTACTTGAACTCTCACCCCGATGTCCAGGCGGACATGACCAATATTCGGCAGCCGCTCATCGATATCAAGCAGCGGTGCGCTGCTCCGCCCAGCCCTTAGTACGACCGGTATCGGCTCAGCACATGAGCGACGCGAGAAAACCTCTTCGCGCCTGCGATAAGAAGGTGATCGACGCGGTGTCGAAGAGGCTGGCCCACAGAGGCGTCCGGCCGCCATCGATTGATTAGCGGATCCTGGTCCGAGAGGGTCAACTGGGCGGCCCCGACTGTCCCGTCGACGCCCTTCAGCTTGTATTGCTGCCTTGTACCGAATTGAAATCCAGCGCCTGCGACGGCCGCTGACACAACGTCGGAAACGAGGATCGATCCGTCAGCGGCGGCGTCCATCAGCCGCGACGAGATGATCGTCGTGAGTCCGATGATGTATTGGCCTGCCGGCTGATACTCGCCTGCGTGCACGCCACAACGTATGGCGAACCCGAAGCGCGCCGCTGTGCGCTGTTGAGCAATCGCGCACCTCAACGCGTCCTCGCACGAATCGAACTTCGCGAGGTATCCGTCACCTGTGAATTGAATGCACTCCCCGCGATGGGCATCAACGTCATCGCGTACCGCCGCATCGTGGCGCACGAGCAGATCTGCCCACTCCGCATCGCCGATGCGGGTGGCCATTTCGGTGGAGGCAACAATGTCAGTCATCACAATCGCCCCGAAACGACTCTGGCGTGGGTGCGCCAAATCCCTTTGTTTGCTGATGAATTCGAGCACATGATCTGCGACGGCCTGGGATCCCGAACCGATGAAGGGCGCATGGTCCCCGCCTGGGAGTTCGACAAAGTCCGCATCGGGTATGGACGCTGCGAGGTACTTTCCCGAGCTCACAGGCATGAAGTCATCGGTGCAATGCATTACGAGTGTCGGCACACGGATACATTGCAGGGCTGCAGTCACATCGATGTCCAAGGTGGAAGCCACTGCGGCCCTGGCCATTCCGCGGCTGAGCGCGGCCCGTTCAAAGGTCGCGTATAGCTGTCGGTATAGCCGGTTCTCGTCGCGGCTCGGCATGAAATACGCCAAAGAGCGACCTTCGCCCCACTGTTCAGCCACCCGAATCCAATTGGCAAAATCCTCCTCAGCGAAGGCACCCGCCTCATCAGGATCCGTCGTTCCTTTGGCGAAGGTGGACATCAGGATCAAGCCCGTCACTCGTTCCGGGTGCGACGCGGCATACACGATTGCAGGAGGACCGCCGTGACATTGCCCGATGACGAACATCTTGTCCGCGCCCGCCGCATCCGCGACTGCCGCCATGTCGGCAGCGCGCTCGTCAATTGACGGAACAGTCGCGCATGGGTCGGACAGTCCGACGCCACGCTGGTCCATGACGATCAGTCGGCACGAAGCAGCCAACCGGCGAAGAAACCCCGCGTACAACGGGTCACACCACTGCAGATCCAGATGCGAGATCATGCCCTGAACGAAGAGGATGTCCACGGGACCGTCGCCAACGGTCTGATAGGCGATCGAATAGCCACCGCTGTCGGCGTATCTCGTCCGAGGCGCCATCGCGAACCCCCCAGTTCTAACTACGGCGTTGACTCGCAGTCTAGACCTACGCCGCGTAGCCACGCTCCGCGGCAACGCGCATGAGCAGCCTCCGCAGATTGGCGCGCCCGCGGTGCAGTCGTGACATCACCGTGCCCAGCGGCACGTCCAAGATCTCGGCAATCTCCTTGTACCGGAAGCCTTCTACGTCGGCGTAGTAGACCACCAACCGCTGCCCCTCCGGCAGAGCCTGCAGCGCATCACGCACGTCCTCATCGCCCATCGCCTCCAACACAGCCAGTTCGGCCGACGGGTTTCTGGCCGCAGCAGGCCACACTTCGGCAACGTCACCGGAGAGCACTTCGTCAACACGTCGCTGCGCGCTGCGATACGAACTGATCCAGGTGTTGGTCAGGATCCGAAAGAGCCATGCACGCGCATTGGTTCCGTCCGAGAACCTGTGAAATCCTGCGTACGCCTTGACCATCGTCTCCTGCACGAGGTCTTCAGCGTCCGCCGGCCGGCGCGTGTAGCGAAGCGCCGCGCGGTAGAGCTGATCGACCAACGGCAACACATCGCGGGCGAAACGTGCCGAGACGTCATCTGTCCAGTCGCTCATATGAGCAGCTTGGCACCTCAAGTGGACTTGAGGTCAAGCCATTTTGCCGAAGACGCAAAACCCCCGACGCGTTATGCGCCGGGGGTTTTGTCGCGTTACGTCAGTAGCGGTAGTGCTCGGGCTTGTATGGGCCCTCGACGTCGACTCCGATGTACTCCGCCTGCTCCTTGGTGAGCTTGGTCAGCGTGCCGCCGAGCGCCTCGACGTGGATGCGCGCCACCTTCTCGTCCAGGTGCTTGGCCAATCGGTAGACGGCGTTGTCGTACTCGTCGTTCTTGGTCCACAGCTCGATCTGTGCGATCACCTGATTGGAGAAGCTGTTGCTCATCACGAACGACGGGTGACCGGTCGCGTTGCCCAGGTTCAGCAAGCGGCCCTCGGACAGCACGATGATCGACTTGCCGTCGTCGAACGTCCACTGATCAACCTGCGGCTTGATGTTCAGACGCTTGGCGCCCGACTTCTCGAGTGCGGCCATCTGGATCTCGTCGTCGAAGTGACCGATGTTGCCCAGGATCGCCTGGTGCTTCATCGCCTTCATGTGATCGAGGGTGATGATGTCCTTGTTGCCCGTCGAGGTGATGATGATGTCGGCCTCGCCGACACCCTGCTCGACGGTCACCACGTCGAAGCCGTCCATCAGCGCCTGCAGCGCGTTGATCGGATCGATCTCGGTGACGGCCACGCGCGCGCCCTGGCCCGCCATCGACTCCGCGCAGCCCTTGCCGACGTCGCCGTAACCACAGATCAGCACCTTCTTGCCGCCGATCAGCACGTCAGTGCCACGGTTGATGCCGTCAATCAGCGAGTGTCGGGTGCCGTACTTGTTGTCGAACTTGCTCTTGGTAACCGAGTCGTTGACGTTGATCGCCGGGAACGGCAGCTCACCGGCAGCCTCGAACTGGTAGAGCCGCAGCACGCCGGTCGTGGTCTCCTCGGTGACGCCCTGAACCGACTCGGCGATCTTCGTCCACTTGTCCTTTTCGGTTTCGAAGCGCGTCCGCACCAGGTTGAGGAACACCTTCCACTCGGCGGAGTCGTCCTCCTCGGCGGGCGGCACCACACCGGCCTTCTCGTACTGCGCACCGCGCAGCACCAGCATGGTGGCGTCACCACCGTCGTCGAGGATCATGTTGGCCGGCTCGCCCGGCCAGGTCAGCATCTGCTCGGCGGCCCACCAGTACTCCTCGAGCGTCTCGCCCTTCCACGCGAAGACCGGGGTGCCCTTGGGCTCCTCGGGTGTGCCGTGCGGGCCGACGACGACGGCCGCCGCGGCGTGGTCCTGGGTGGAGAAGATGTTGCACGACGCCCAGCGAACTTCGGCGCCGAGGGCGACCAAGGTCTCGATCAGCACCGCGGTCTGCACGGTCATGTGCAGCGAGCCGGAAACCCGGGCTCCCTTCAGCGGCTGCACATCGTGATACTCGCGCCGCAGCGACATCAGGCCTGGCATCTCGTGCTCGGCCAGCCGGATCTCCTTGCGGCCGAACTCGGCCAAGGACAGATCAGCCACCTTGAAGTCGATGCCGTTGAGCACGTCGGCCTTCAACTCAGTCATGTATTAGAGCCCTTCTTCGTTCGTCATTGCCAATGTGCGCACGGACGTACGCAGCGGCGACACCCATGCGGAAACCCCCTTAGCCTGCGGGCTCGCGGGACAGGCGCTTGTGCGGTTGAACAGCAGGGGCGCTCTGACAGCTAAGGAGTATCTACAACACCGTAGCGTTCGGCGAACGGCGTCATCAAACGGGCGAGGTCGCGGGCGACGTCGTGGTCGGCCTCCGGCGGCATCGAAACGTAGCTCATGGCGAGCCTGACGATGGCCCGGGCAAGTACCCCCGCATCCTCCTCGCTCGTGCGCACCCAGCTATTCATGAAGGTCTCGGTCAGCCGTTCCGAACAGCGCGTGATGATCGGCGCGGAGTCCGTGGTGATCAGCTGTAACAGGTCTGGTTTGGTGGTACCGGTCAACAGCGAGATCACCAGCGGGTCTGCGGCCGACTCGGCGAAGAAGTCGCGGAATCCCTGCAGAAACGCGGCGTAGATATCGCCGACGTTGCCTCCGATCGCGTCTTCGATTTGATCCACCAGGCGGTCGGCGAGCCGCAGCGCATAGCCCTGCGCCAGCCCCTGGCGCGATCCGAATTCGTTGTAGATCGTCTGGCGGCTGATGCCTGCGGCCTTCGCGACGTCCGACAGCGTGATCGACGACCAATCACGGCTCACCAGGAGTTCCCGCATGCCGTCCAAAATCGAATCGCGCAGCAGCACCCGGGACGCCTCGGCGTACGGAATGCGCTGCGCGGTTCGATGGTCGCGCGGGCTAGTCACACGCGCAACCGTAGCGGTCACGACCGTGCGACCTCCACCATCTCGAAATCGGATTTCGCCGCGCCGCAGTCCGGGCAGCTCCAGTCGTCGGGGATGTCGTCCCACCGGGTGCCCGGGGCGATGCCGTCCTCCGGCCAGCCCTTGGCCTCGTCGTATTCGAATCCGCACTGCACGCAGATGAACAGTCTGTAGTCGGTCATTTCATTACCTCGTCCTTCTTTTCAGAAATCTCTTCGAAGTCGGCCTTCTCGCGTACTGCACAGTCCGGGCAGCACCAGTCTTCGGGGATTTCGCTGAACGGCGTGCCAGCGGGAAACCCTTCCCGCGGAGCGCCTTTCGTTTCGTCGTAGGTGTAGTCGCAGCCGGGGCATTTGAAGGTGCTCATGCCCGTGCTCCGTACTTGGCCATCACCTTGTCGCGCATCCGTGGCTGCACGTTGACGCGGGTGATGTCGCCGTCGTAGTGCTCGAGCACCCGGTGATCCATCACGCGACGCCATAGCGGCGGGAAGTACGTCAGCGCGATCATCGACGCGTATCCGCTCGGCAGGTTCGGCGCGCCCTCCATGCTGCGCAGCGTCTGGTAGCGCCGCGTCGGGTTGGCGTGGTGATCGCTGTGCCGCTGCAGGTGGTACAGGAACAGGTTGGTCACGATGTGGTCGGAGTTCCAGCTGTGCACCGGCGCGCACCGCTCGTAGCGACCGCTTTCCAGCTTCTGGCGCAGCAGGCCGTAGTGCTCGAGGTAGTTGACCGTCTCCAACAGCGTGAAGCCGAACACCGCGGAGATCACGACGTATGGGATGAGTGCCACGCCGAAGACCGCGATCAGGATGCCGTAGAACACCACCGACATCGCCCACGCGTTGAGCACATCGTTGGACCAGTGCCACGGACTCTTGCCGGCACGTCGCAGCCGCTGGGCTTCCAGTTCCCACGACGACTTCAGACTGCCAAATACGCTGCGCGGCAAGAACTCCCAGAACGTCTCGCCGAAACGGGCCGACGCGGGGTCCTCCGGGGTGGCGACGCGGACGTGGTGGCCGCGGTTGTGCTCGATGTAGAAGTGGCCGTAGCAGGTCTGGGCCAGCGTGATTTTCGACAGCCAGCGCTCGAGTTCGTCCTTCTTGTGGCCCATTTCGTGTGCGGTGTTGATGCCGACGCCTCCGAGCACACCCACCGAGAGCGCCAGACCGATCTTCGCAGGCCAGCCCAGGCCGCCGTCGAAACCCAGCCAGCTCAGGTCGGTTGCGGTGAACAGGTACGCGCCAAGGATCACGCTGGCGTACTGGAACGGGATGTAGATGTAGGTGCAGTAGCGGTAGTACTTGTCGTTCTCCAACCGCTCCATCACCTCGTCGGGCGGGTTCTGACCATCGGGACCGAAGCGAAGGTCAAGCGCCGGCAGCAGGATGTAGAGCAGGATCGGCCCGATCCAGAACGGCACCTGGGCCGCCGCGTGCCAACCCCACTGGTTGAACGCCCACACCAACGGCAGCATCACGAACAGCGCCGTCGGCGCGATCAGCCCCATCAGCCACAGGTGGCGCTTCTTGTCGCGCCACTGGGAGACCTCGAGGTCGGACATTTGAGTGGTCACTACATGCCTCCTGAAGTGAGTGCCATCACGTCCAGTTGACTATAGAGCCGATTTTGTCGGCTGTCTAGACACAGAGGCATGTTTTGTAAAGAACGAGCTAGGAGCTGGCAAGCACCTCTTCCCGTTGCGCCAGCGCCGAGTGCCTGCGCCCATAGGCGAAATAGATGACCACGCCGACGGCCATCCAGACCACGAACCGGATCCAGGTCAGCGTCGTCAGGTTCAACATCAGCCACACGCAAGCGAGGATCGACAGGATCGGCACCAGGGGAACCCCCGGTGCTCGGAAACCGCGCTCCAGGTCACCCCGCGTGCGGCGCAGGATCATCACACCGGCGGACACCAGGACGAACGCGAACAGCGTGCCGACGTTGACCATCTCCTCGAGCTTGGCGATGGGAAACAGCGCCGCCGTCAGCGCCACGACAACGCCGACCAGCACCGTGATGCGCACCGGCGTGCCGCGCTCACCGGTCTGCGCCAGACTGGCGGGCAACAGCCTGTCGCGGGACATCGCGAACAACACCCGCGACTGCCCCAGCATCAGCACCATGACCACGGTGGTCAGACCGGCCAGGGCGCCGATTGCAATCACTTTGGCCGCCCAGTCGACGCCGTTCAGTTCGAAGGCCGTCGCGAGGTTGGCGCCGGAATCCTCACCCGCGCTCTTCAGGTCGGAGTAGCGCACCATGCCCGACAGCACCACCGACACCGCAACGTAGAGCAGGGTGACGATGATCAACGAGGCGATGATGCCGCGCGGTACATCGCGCTGTGGCCGCTTGGTCTCCTCGGCGGTGGTGGCCACGACGTCGAACCCGATGAACGCGAAGAACACGATCGACGCGCCGGCCAGGACCCCATACCAGCCGTATGTGCTGCTGCCTGCGCCGGTGAGCAACGAAAACAGCGACTGCTCAGTCGCCTCGGAGCCGCCTGCCGCAGGCGGCGGAACGAACGGCGAATAATTGGCGGCCTTGATGAAGAAGGCGCCCACCACGATCACCAAGAGCACGACACCCACCTTGATCGCGGTGATGACCGCGCTGACGCGCGACGACAACTTGGTGCCCAACGCCAGCAACACTGTCAATACGGCGACAATAAGCAGAGCCCCCCAGTCAACCTTCAGTGGCCCCAATTCCACTGTCCCGCCGGAGAATCCGAAGACTGTGCCGAGATACGTCGACCAACTCTTGGAGACCACCGCGGCGCCGACCGCAAACTCCAGAATCAGATCCCAACCGATGACCCATGCGATGAACTCGCCGAACGTCGCGTACGAGAACGTGTACGCGCTGCCCGCCACCGGCACGGTCGATGCGAATTCGGCGTAGCACAGCGCCGCCAGGCCGCATGCGATGGCAGCGATGATGAACGAGACGGAGATCGCGGGCCCGGTGATGTTGCCCGCGGTCGAGGCGGTGACGGTGAAAATGCCCGCGCCGACCACCACGGCGACGCCGAACACCGTGAGGTCCCACCAGGTGAGGTCCTTACGCAACCGCGTCGAGGGTTCGTCGGTGTCCTCGATCGACTGCTCAACAGACTTGACTCGCCAACCCAAAGAACCCGTAGCCATCACCGGCCCCTTCCTGGTCCCGCCAGCCGGGATCTATTCGGTACTGTTCCCCCGATGGGGCGGAGTTATAACCACGCGATCGTGATAGGTGCCAGCCTGGCCGGCCTGTGCGCAGCGCGGGTGCTGTCAGACGTCAGCGAGCGGGTCACCGTCTACGAGCGCGACCCACTGCCTGCCGGCCCCGAGAACCGCGCCGCCGTCCCGCAGGGCAAGCACGTGCACCTGCTGATGGCGCGCGGCGCGCAGGAGTTCGAGCACCTGTTTCCAGGCCTTCTCGAGAAGATGGTGGCCGACGGTGTGCCGATCCTCGAAAATCGGCCCGACTGCATCCATTTCGGGGCCGCCGGTCACGTGCTCGGCACCGCCCATCGGCTGCAGGACGAGTTCACGGCATATGTGCCGAGCCGGCCGCAGCTGGAGTGGCAGATCCGGCGCCGCGTGCTGGCCATCGACAACGTCGACATCGTCTCGGCCGCGGTGAGCGAACCGATCTTCGACGCCGCACAACAGCGTGTGACCGGGGTGCGACTCGACTCCGGCGAGGTGGTCGACGCCGACCTGGTCGTCGACGCCGCGGGCCGCGGCACCCGGCTGCCGGTGTGGCTGGAGGCATGGGGATACGGGCGTCCACATGAGGAGACCGTCGACGTCGGCATCGCATATGCCAGCCACCAGGTGCGTGTTCCTGACGGTTTGCTGGCCGAGAAGGTCGTGGTGGCCGGCGCATCACGCGCACAACCGCTGGGCATCGGAATGCTCTTCTACGAAGACGGCAACTGGAACGTCACGACGTTCGGAATCGGCAGGGTCGAGCCACCGCAGACCTTCCCCGAGATCCTCGACCTCGCCGACGAAATCCTGCCCGCACACGTGTCGTCGGCCTTGCGCCGCGGCACTCCGCTCGGCGAGATGGCCTTCCACAAGTACCCGACCAGTCGGTGGCGCCGCTACGACAAGCTCGAGCGTTTCCCCGAAGGCATCATTCCGTTCGGCGACTCGGTGGTGAGCTTCAACCCGACGTTCGGCCAGGGCATGACCATGACGGCGATCCAGGCAAGCAACCTGCGCACGGTGCTGGCTCTTGGAGACGTCGATGTCGCGGGCCGACTGGCCAAGGCCACCGCCAAGACGACGTGGCCGGTCTGGATGATGACCTCGATCGGGGATCTCACGCTGCACAACGCGACCGGCGAGACGAAGTGGTGGTACAAGCCTGTCGGCAACCTGTTCGACCAATTCCTCGGCGCCGCGGAGACGGATCCCGTTCTGGCGGAATGGTTTTTACGTCGGTTCAGTCTGCTCGACAGCCTCTACATGGTGCCCTCGGCCCGGTTGATCGGTCGCACCGTCCGGCACAACATGCGGATGTGGCTGGCCGACCGGCGCCGACCGGCCGTTGCGCGGGCAAAAAGCCCGGTTGGCTGACGCACTCCCCTGCGTTTACCCCTCCTCTACAGGGGCTATTGGAGTTACCGTCGAGTAGGGCCAATTGCTAGGGAGGTCTGCGATGACCGCTACCGGGGAAATCAGCGAGAAACAGGCCAGGGAGACCGCCGAGCACGCGCGCGAGGCGCAGTGGCTGGCACCCAGTTTCGGCAAAGAATTGTTCCTCGGCAGATTGCGAATGGACCTGGTCCATCCGCACCCCAGCGGCTCATCGGAGGACAGCGAGCGCGGCGAGGCTTTCCTCGCCAAGCTGCAGGAGTTCTGCGAGTCGCAGATCGACGCCGCCGTGATCGAACGCGATGCCCAGATTCCCGACGAGGTGATCCTCGGGCTCAAGGAAATCGGCGCGTTCGGCATGAAGATCGACACCGAATACGGCGGTCTTGGCCTGTCGCAGGTGTACTACAACAGGGCTCTGGCCATGGTCTGCTCGGTACACAGCGCGCTGGGCGCGCTGCTTTCCGCGCACCAGTCGATCGGGGTGCCGCAGCCGATCTCGATGTTCGGCAGCGAAGAGCAGAAGCGAAAGTGGCTGCCGCGGTGCACAACCGAGATCAGCGCGTTCCTGCTGACCGAACCGGATGTCGGCAGCGACCCGGCCCGGCTGCGCACCACCGCGACCCCGGACGGCGACGACTATCTGCTCGATGGGGTGAAGCTGTGGACTACCAACGGCGTGATCGCCGACCTCATGGTCGTGATGGCCAAGGTGCCCAAGGGCGAAGGCCATCCCGGCGGCATCACCGCATTCGTGGTGGAGGCCGATACACCGGGCATCGCGGTCGAGAACCGCAACGCGTTCATGGGGTTGCGCGGCATCGAGAACGGTCTGACCCGGCTGACCGGTGTCAGGGTGCCCGCGGAAAACAGAATCGGCGAGGAAGGCGACGGCCTGCGCATCGCTCTGTCCACGTTGAACACGGGGCGGTTGTCGCTGCCCGCGACGTGCTGCGGCGTGGCGAAATGGTGTTTGGCGGTCGCCCGCCAGTGGTCATGCGAACGGGTGCAATGGGGCAGGCCGGTCGGCGAGCACGACGCGGTGGCCGGCAAGGTGGCGTTCATCGCCGCCACCGCCTACGGGCTGGAGTCGATGGTCGAGCTGGCCAGTGAACTCGCCGATGCCGGCCACAACGACATTCGGATCGAGGCGGCTCTGGCGAAGTTGTACGGCTCGGAGATGACCTGGCTGATCGCCGATGAGCTGGTGCAGATCCGCGGCGGTCGCGGTTTTGAGACGGCCGAGTCGCTGGCCGCCCGCGGCGAGCGCGGAGTCCCGGCCGAACAGGTGCTGCGCGACGTGCGCATCAACCGGATCTTCGAGGGCTCAACAGAAATCATGCATCTGCTGATCGCGCGCGAAGCGGTGGATATGCATTTGAGCGTCGCGGGCGACATCATCGACCCCGACGCCGACATGCGGCGCAAAGCTAAAGCGGCGGCCAACGCGGGCCTGTTCTACGCACGCTGGCTTCCCGCCTTGTTCGCCGGAAAGGGGCAATTACCAACATCATTCGGTGAATTCGGGCCTCTCGGCACGCATCTACGCTATGTCGAGCGGGCCAGTCGCCGGTTGGCGCGCAGCACGTTCTATGCGATGTCACGCTGGCAGGGCAAGCTCGAACACAAGCAGCGGTTCCTTGGCCGCATCGTTGACATCGGAGCCGAGTTGTTCGCGATGACGGCCGCCTGTGTCCGCACACAGCGGCCAGGGGTGGACGATTCGGCGATCGGGCTTGCCGACGCTTTCTGCCGCCAGGCGCGGGTGCGCGCCGACCAACGGTTCGCTGAACTGTGGCGCAACTGCGACGACAGTGACCGAACCTTGGCGAAAGATGTGCTCGGCGGTCAGTACACCTGGCTCGAGGAAGGAATTCTCGACCCGTCGATCGAGGGACCGTGGATCGCTCACGACGGTGGCACCACGAAGGAGGATGTGCACCGCTTCATCCGCGCGGCCGCCCGCCGCGGTGTTGCATGACCTCACAGATCCGGCCGCTGGACGACCTGGCGCAGTTCGGCATCGCCTACTGGTTGCCGCCGGGCGGCAGGGACAACGGCGTGTGGGCCGATATGTGGGTAGCCATCGCCGACCTCGAATCCGGTGACGCCGGTGCGGTTCTCGACCTGTTGGCCAAAGCAGAGGTCGGCGGCTACGTGGCCGTTCCCGGCGGCATCCGGGCCAGGGCGGGTGGCGGCCCGGTCAACTGCCGGGTGTGGGTTGATGCGATGCAGTACGGCGTCGCCGAGGACGTGCTGATCAGGTTCATGCGCACGCGCAGGTAGCCTTCGGTGCCATGGGGACGACGCGATGAGCGCTGGTCTGTTCGGGCTTCTTGATGACATCGCGGCTCTGGCCAGGCTGGCCGCCGCCTCGGTCGACGACATCGGCGCCGCCACCGGACGTGCGACAGCGAAGGCCGCTGGCGTCGTGATCGACGACACCGCCGTGACACCGCAGTACGTGCACGGGATCACCGCCGACCGCGAGCTGCCGATGATCAAGCGGATCGCGATCGGGTCTCTGCGTAACAAACTGATCTTCATCCTGCCCGCGGCGTTGCTGCTCAGCCAGTTCGTGCCGTGGCTGCTGACGCCGATCCTGATGGTCGGCGCGACGTACCTGTGCTACGAGGGCGCCGAGAAGGCGTGGGGTTATGTTCGCGGACACGACAGCCATGGCGCACCGACCACATCCGCGGGCGAAGACGCCGAGAAGAAAATGACGGCCGGGGCCATCCGAACCGATTTCATTCTGTCCGCCGAGATCATGGTCATCGCACTGAACGAGGTGGCCGACCAGTCGTTTTGGCCGCGGCTCATCATCCTTGTCATCGTGGCGATTGTGATCACCGTCGCGGTGTACGGGGTGGTTGGCGCCATCGTGAAGATGGACGACGTCGGATTGAACCTGGCCCAGCGCGGCTCCCGCTTCGCGCAGCGGGTCGGCCGCGGCTTACTCGCGGCAATGCCCAAAGTGCTGTCGACGCTTTCGGCCGTCGGCACGGTCGCGATGCTCTGGGTCGGCGGCCACATCCTGCTGCAGGGCACCGACACGCTCGGTTGGCACGCACCCTACGGCTTGGTCCACCACGCCGAAGATTTCGTCCACCACGCCGTGCAGGGCGTCGGCGCACTGCTGGCCTGGCTGCTCAACACCGCGGTGTCGGCCGTGGTCGGCTTGATCGTCGGCGCCGTGGTGGTCGCGATCATGCACGTGCTGCCGTTCGGCCGCAACGACGAGCAAGGGCATTAAATCCCGACGGTCGCCCGGAACAACTTCGTGGGCGTCTGCGCGACCAGCCGGATCGGCCCGTCGTCGGCTGCCACCCATGCGGCCATTCCGCGCTCCAGCGTCACTGCAGTGGATTTGGCGTGCACCACCGTCGAACCCTCTGTGCAGAGCAGGATCTGGGGCCCGTCGTGCTGGGTAGGGGCGTCGATCTCATGGCCAAGGTTCTCGCCGTCGATGCGCAACACCGACACCGCGAACTCCGGTGCGGGCGTGTTGTAGACGAGTTCCGTTCCGTCCCTGGTGATTTCGGGATGAATGACGTCGTCGGTGGCCGGCGTGAAGTCGAGCACCCGCAGCAACTCAGGCACGTCGACGTGTTTGGGGGTGAGCCCGCCACGCAGCACGTTGTCGGAGTTGGCCATCACCTCGACGCCGACACCGTGCAGATAGGCGTGCAGATTGCCCGCGGGCATGTAAATGGCTTCACCCGGCTTGAGGCTGATCCGGTTCAGCAGCAGCGAAGCCAGTACCCCGGCGTCGCCCGGATACCGCTCGCCGAGTTCGAGCACGGTCTTGGCTTCGGCCGCGAACTCCTTGTTGCCTGCTCGAATGTATTGAATCGCACCATCGATCACCGCGGGCACCAGCACATCGAGGTCGGGCTGCGGCGCGGTGATCCACGTGGTGAACAACGCCCTCAGACCGTCGGCGTCGGACTGCCCGGACAACAGGTTGACGAACGGGTCGAGGTCGCTGACGGCAAGCGCGCGCATCAACTCGACCGCGCTCTCGGCCGATCGGAATCCGGCCAGCGCCTCGAATTGCCCTAGCGCTACCAATAATTCGGGTTTGTGGCTGCGGTCGCGGTAGTTACGCGTGGCCGCCGTGATCGGGATGCCCAGCTTCTCCTCGCGCGCAAAGCCTTCCAGCGCCTGCTCGGCGCTCGGATGCGCCTGCAGCGAAAGCGGTTCGTCGGCGGCGAGCACCTTCACCAGGAACGGCAGGGTGTCACCGAACCGGCCGCGCACCGCGCCACCCAACTGGCCTTCGGGATCGCTTCGCAGCGTGTCGAGTAGCGAGACCTCACCATCGTCAGTCTCCAGCCACGCCGGATCACCCGGATGCGCACCGAACCACAGCTCTGCCTCGGGATGCGCTGTGGGACTTGGTCGTCCGGTGAAATCGGCAATAGCGGTTCGCGAACCCCATGCATAGGTCCGCACCGCTCCGCGTAGCAAGTGCACTTGCTTAACCTCGAACCAGTCGCAGATAGGTGGCCGCCATCTCCAACCGCACGGCCATCATCGCCAGTTGTTGTTCCGGCCGGCCGGGCGGCGCGGCTGCCACCGGAGCATCCACCATTCCCAATACTTCCGGTACGTCTTCGGCATTGATCACGTCGACGTCGTCGAACCCGCTGATCCGCGCGGCAACGACCGGCCGTTCGGCGTCGGTGGCCAACACGAACGTGCGCACTCGTCGCGGTGACGGGCCGTCGATCTGCTCGTCATGAAATATCGACGCTTCGCCATCGGCGGCAGCCCCACCACCGAAACCCGTGTGCAGTGCGACCAGCGCGTCTCCCAGCCCGACCGCTGCTACGGGTTGATGCGCGATCCGCAGCAGGACCGTCGCGGCGTGGCGGGCGAGCGCCACCGTCGCCGCGTTGTCACCGGCCAACACCACGTCGCGTCCCGACATGCGTTCGGCCAACGCCTTGGCGGGATTGGTGAACAACTCGCGCCCGGCGCTGTTGCGAAAAGCCTCCGCGTCGAGTTGGTCGGCCAGCATCGCGAGATCCACTTGCAGTCCGGGATCCACCACATGCAACACGGCAAGGCCCGCAGCCAGATAGCGGGCCAGGCCGAAGTCCTCCCGGACCCACAGGCGCGGCGCCAGCGATGCCGAGCGACCAGCGGTGGCGTCGCGCAGCGGGCCTTCGTTCGGCGCGACGACGACGATGCGCGCACCACGGCGCACCCCGGTGGCCGCCGCAGAAACCAGGGCGGCGTCGCCGGGGTCGTCACCGGCGAGGACCAGGACATCGAGTGCGCCGATCCACGGCGGGGCCTCGGATACGACGACGATCGGCGCCGCCACCGAACCGGCCAGTGTCGCCGACAGCATTGTTCCCGCCGTCTCGGCATTGCCGCGGCCTGCCACCCAGACGACGGTGCGCGGTGGTTGGTCGGACTTCAGCGCATCCAGGTCGCCCTCGTCCAGTGCCGCGGCAGTGGCACGCACCTGCGCGCCTGCCATCGACGCCGAGCGCAGCAAACCGTCACGATCGGCGGCGAGCAGGCCCTCCACATCGTCGAGGTCGATGGTGGCCTGCGTACCGTTCACGTGGCCGCCTTCTCGACGGAGGCGATTTGGGCACCGACGACTCCGACGATCTCCTCGATCTCGTCGGACGTGCGCGCTTCGACGTTGAGCCGCAACAGCGGCTCAGTGTTGGACATCCTGACGTTGAACCAGCTGCCGTCGCCCAGGTCGACAGTCACCCCGTCGAGGTGATCGATGGAGTGGATGCGGGTGCCGAACGATTTCAGCACCGCATCGACACACGCCTCGGCGTCATTGACCGTGAAGTTGATCTCGCCGGAGGCTTCGTAGCGTTGGTAGTCGGCCATGATGTCCGAAAGCGGCCGCTCCTGTTCGCCGAGCGCGGCAAGCACGTGCAGGGCGGCCAACATCCCTGAGTCGGCGCCCCAGAAATCGCGGAAGTAATAGTGCGCGGAGTGCTCGCCACCGAAAATCGCTCCGGTGTCGGCCATCAATGCCTTGATATAGGAGTGGCCGACGCGCGAACGCACCGGTGTGCCACCCCGCTCAGCGACCAGTTCCGGTACCGCCCGGGAGGTGATCAGGTTGTGGATCACCGTCGCCCCGATCTCCCTGTTCAATTCCCGCGCAGCGACCAAAGCCGTCACCGCCGACGGAGAAACCGGATGCCCCTTTTCATCGACCACGAAACACCGGTCGGCGTCGCCGTCGAACGCCAAACCGATATCGGCGCCGGTCTCGACGACGTGCGCCTGCAGGTCGACGAGGTTGGCCGGATCCAGCGGGTTGGCCTCGTGGTTGGGGAACGTGCCGTCCAGTTCGAAGTACAACGGCAGCAGGGTGATTGACGGGATCACGCCGAGCACCGCAGGCGTGGTGTGACCGCCCATGCCGTTGCCCGCGTCGACGGCGACGCGCAGCGGGCGCAGCTCGGCCAGATCGACGAGGGAGCGCAGGAAGTCCCCGTACTCGCCCAGCACATCGCGCTGCGAACTGCTGCCGCGAGGACCGTCGAATTCCGGCACCCCGGCGATGATGTCCTCGCTGATCTGGGTGAGCCCGGTGTCCTTGCCGACGGGCTTCGCACCTGCGCGGCACAGCTTGATGCCGTTGTAGGCGGCAGGATTGTGACTGGCGGTGAACATAGCGCCGGGACAATCCAGCAGCCCCGAGGCGAAGTAGAGCTGATCGGTCGAGGCCAGCCCGATGTGCACGACATCGAGCCCCTGGGCCATCACACCTTCGGCGAAGGCGGCCGCCAGCGACGGAGAGCTGGCCCGCATATCGTGGCCGATCACGACCTGAGATGCGCCGTCGCGCATCAACCGAGCGAAGGCACCGCCGACGTCGGCGACGAAACCCTCATCGATTTCCTCGCCGACCAAGCCGCGAACGTCATACGCCTTGATGACGCGGTGAACAGCCGCGGCGGGCCGAGACATAGAGCTCCTTGCGAAGGGGACCGTTGGCGTCAGCCTAGCCGTCGGGCGGTGAAGAGATCGCGGCTAGGCGGGCTCGAGGCCCGGGTTGGTCAGTACAGCTAGGCCCAATTAATCGGAGGGGTCCGGCAACACCCGCAGGTGGCCGCGTCTGCGCCCGTTGGACTCGGGCCGTCGGGCCGCGGGCGCCATCAGCGCACCGCCGTGCACGCCGGTGGCCGGATCCGAAAAGCCTGCCGCCACGCCGTTGATCGGTCCAGGGCTGTCGCGACCTTCGCGTACCGCGTCGGCAAGAGCGACCAGATCGTCCTCGTCGGGGTGGGTCGGCAACGGTCCCGCGTGGCGAACCAGCTCCCAGCCGCGTGGCGCGGTGATGCGGCCGGCGTGTGCCACGCACAGGTCCCACGAATGCGGCTCGGACACCGTCGCCAGCGGGCCGACCACGGCGGTCGAATCCGAGTAGACGAAGGTCAGCGTCGCGACCGCATAGTGGGGACACCCGGGCCGGCAGCAGCGACGGGGAACATTCACGAACGAGAGGTTATCGTGCGAAAACGCTGTAAGCCGCCGGACACGCGCAGCCATCAGACCGCCGATCTCCAACCGTTACGATCGGCTGCGTGACGCAGCGCAATCTGGGCCGATCACGCCGCGGCCGAGAGATGCGCGGCCCGCTGCTTCCGCCGACCGTGCCTGGCTGGCGCAGCCGGGCCGAGCGGTTCGACATGGCGGTGCTCGAGGCCTACGAACCGATCGAACGGCGATGGCAGGACCGGGTCACGGGGCTGGACGTCGCCGTCGACGAGATCCCCCGCATCTCGCCGAAGGACCCCGAATCTGTGCAGTGGCCGCCCGAAGTGGTCGCGGACGGTCCGATCGCGCTCGCTCGGTTGATACCGGCAGGGGTCGATGTCCGCGGCAACGCGACGCGCGCGCGAATTGTGTTGTTCCGCAAGCCAATTGAGCGACGGGCGAAGGACACCATCGAACTCGCCGAGCTGCTTCATGAACTGTTGGTGGCTCAAGTGGCCACTTATCTGGGCGTCGAACCGTCGGTCATCGACCCGACGATCGATGACGAGTGACCCGCTAGAGGTCAGATGATTCCGCGCTTGAGGCGGCGGCGCTCCCGCTCGGACAGGCCGCCCCAGATGCCGAAGCGCTCGTCGTGAGCCAGCGCGTACTCCAGGCACCGGTCACGGACCTCGCAACCCAGGCAGATTCGCTTGGCTTCGCGGGTCGAGCCGCCCTTCTCGGGGAAAAACGCCTCGGGGTCGGTTTGAGCGCACAATGCGCGCTCTTGCCATTGATCGTCTTCGGTAGTTGCCGGAGCAACTTCATATCTCTCGGGTTGTTCGGGTACCAAACTCAATTGAGGACGCCCGGGGACCCCAATCGGTGTAGGTCCGGTAATGGTGTGACGGGTGTCGCCTACTGAGCCGAGAATCCGGTTGTCGAATCGATCGTCGTGACTGGAATCGACCTGCTCATAAGCCATGCTCCGCCTCCTCACCTGGTCTCGTAGATCCCTTATTTGAGCCCCACCATTTATAAGTAGGGCCCACTTCAATTCGAACAAGTGATCGAATCTCGGTCTGCGCCACCGAAACCGGCCGTCCAACCAGGAAATGACACTGGTGTGATTACACACGCGTTAGCTGTCGCGGTCAAGCGCTGGAACAGAAATTCATACCATTCCGTGACACGAATTCGGCGCGTCGTCACGTCGGCGTGTCTGTCACAGCACCGCGGCGCACGGGCTTTGGCGCCACGGCCTAATGTCGGTCACGTGAAGGTCACGGTTCTGGTGGGTGGCGTCGGCGGCGCCCGCTTCCTGTTAGGGGTGCAGCGCCTGTTGGGCCTCGGCCAGTTCGGCGGGTCCCCATCAGACGACGAACTGACCGCGATCGTCAACGTCGGCGACGACGCCTGGATGTACGGCGTGCGGATCTGCCCTGACCTCGACACCTGCATGTACACCCTCGGCGGCGGCATAGACCCCGAGCGTGGGTGGGGACGTCGCGACGAAACCTGGCACGCCAAAGAAGAACTCGCCGCCTACGGCGTACAGCCGGACTGGTTCGGTCTCGGCGACCGCGATCTGGCCACCCATCTGGTCCGCAGCCAGATGCTGCGCGCCGGCTATCCGCTTTCGGATGTGACCGCGGCGCTGTGCGACCGGTGGCAGCCGGGCGCGCGTCTGCTGCCCGCCAGCGACGATCGCAGCGAAACCCACGTCGTCATCACCGATCCAAGCCCCGGTGATCAGGCTGGCGAGAAACGGGCCATCCACTTCGAGGAGTGGTGGGTGCGCCACCGCGCGCAAGTGCCGACGCACAGCTTCGCGTTCGTCGGCGCCGACAAAGCCACCGCGGGGCCAGGCGTCACCGAAGCCATCGAGACCGCCGACGTGGTGCTGCTCGCTCCCTCCAATCCGGTGGTGAGCATCGGCGCAATCCTGGCCATCCCGGGAATCCGTGGCGCGCTGCGCTCGACGACGGCCCGCGTGATCGGCTACTCCCCCATCATCGGCGGAAAGCCGGTGCGCGGCATGGCCGACGAATGCCTCTCGGTGATCGGGGTGGCCAGCACCTCGGAGGCCGTCGGCGGTTACTACGGACCCCGCTCCGGCGTCGGCATCCTCGACGGCTGGCTGATACACGAGGGCGATCACGCCGACATCGAGGGAGTCGAGGTGCGCTCGGTGCCGCTGCTGATGACCGATCCGGCGGCCACGGCCGAAATGGTGCGTGCCGGACTGGATCTGGCAGGGGTGAAGCCGTGACCGAGCATGGGTCAGCCGCGGCAGTCGAACTGCTCCCGGTGCCAGGACTTCCCGAGTTCCGGCCCGGTGACGACCTCGCAGCCGCCCTGGCGCAAGCGGCGCCGTGGCTGCGCGACAACGACGTCGTGGTCATCACCAGCAAGGTCGTGTCCAAGTGCGAGGGCCGCATCGTTGACGCCCCGATCGATCCCGAAGAGCGGGATGCGTTGCGGCGCAAACTGATCGACGCTGAGGCCGTCCGCGTGCTCGCACGCAAGGGCCGCACGCTGATCACTGAGAACGCACTGGGGCTGGTGCAGGCCGCCGCCGGGGTGGACGGTTCCAACGTCGACTCCGGCGAGTTGGCGCTACTGCCAACCGATCCCGATGGCAGCGCCGCGGCGCTGCGCACCGGTCTGCGCGAAAGGCTCGGCGTCACCGTCGGCGTCGTCATCACCGACACCATGGGCAGGGCCTGGCGCAACGGCCAGACCGATTTCGCGATCGGGGCCGCAGGACTGACCGTGTTGCACGGCTACGCGGGATCGCGGGACCGGCACGGCAACGACCTGATCGTCACCGAGATCGCCGTCGCCGACGAGATCGCCGCGGCGGCCGATCTCGTCAAGGGCAAGCTGACCGACATCCCGGTCGCCGTGGTGCGTGGACTCACGTTGTCCGACAACGGTTCCAACGCGCGCACGTTGCTGCGCCCGGGCGAAGACGACCTCTTCTGGCTCGGCACCGAAGAAGCCCTGGCCCTTGGCCGCAGTCAGGCACAGCTGCTGCGCCGATCGATCCGGCGGTTCAGCGCAGAACCCGTCGCCCCCGACCTCATCGAGGCCGCGGTCGCCGAAGCGCTCACCGCGCCTGCGCCCCACCACACCCGTCCCGTGCGCTTCGTGTGGATGCAGGACCCGCAACGGCGCCTGCGCCTGTTGGATCGGATGAAAGATCAGTGGCGCGCCGACCTGACCTCAGACAGGCGCTCTGCGGATTCTGTCGAGCGGCGTGTCGGGCGCGGCCAGATCCTCTACGACGCACCCGAACTCGTCATCCCGTTCATGGTCCCCGATGGAGCGCACAGCTATCCCGATCAGAGCAGGACCGCCGCCGAGCACACCATGTTCACGGTTGCGGTCGGTGCAGCCGTGCAGGCGCTGCTGGTGGCGCTGGCAGTGCGCGGCGTCGGCAGCTGCTGGATCGGCTCCACGATCTTCGCCGCCGACCTGGTACGCGACGAACTCGCGCTGCCCGGTGACTGGGAACCGTTGGGCGCCATCGCCATTGGCTACCCTGAAGAACCGCCTGGCCCTCGCGATCCGGTGGACACCGACGGGCTGCTGGTCCGCAAGTGAGCCTGCATGAATCGGCCGTCGACGCGTTGACGCGTTGGCACGCACCCGATCCCGCACAGGACACGCTGCGGCACGCCGTGCTGGCGTTTCTCGCCGCCCGGCCGGATGGCTGCCTGCGCGAGTGCGTACCGGGTCACGTCACCGGGTCCGCGCTGGTCCTGGACCACACCGGCAAGCGCGCGTTGTTGACGCTGCATCCACGCTTTGGTCGGTGGCTGCAACTGGGCGGGCATTGCGAGAAGACCGATGCCGACATCGTCGCCGCCGCGTTGCGTGAAGCCACCGAGGAATCCGGCATCGACGGCCTCATCATCGATCCTGAGCCTGCCGCGCTGCACGTGCACCCCGTCACGTGTTCGCTGGGCGTGCCGACTCGTCACCTCGACATGCAGTTCATCGTTCATGCGCCGGCGAACGCCGAAATCGCGGTCAGCGACGAGTCTTTGGACTTGCGGTGGTGGCCGCTGGATGCGCTACCCGAAGACTGCGACTACGGCCTCACGCAATTGGCGGATTCGGCGCGCAAACGCACGCTCAGCGACGGTTAGCGCGCCGAAATCGCTTAGACGTCGGTCGAGTAGCGGATGCCGCCGTCGGGGATGGCGACCCCCGGCCACACCCGCGCGCCACGCAACAGCTCACAACGCGCGCCGATGTCGGCCCCGTCGCCGATCACGCCGTCGCGGACCAACGCGCGCGGCCCGATGCGAGCACCGAAGCCGATGATCGAACGCTCGATGACCGCGCCGGCCCCGATGCATGCGCCGTCGAAGATCACCGCGCCGTCCAACCGGGCACCGGCGCCGATCTCGGCGCCGCGGCCGACGACCGTCCCGCCGATCAGCAGTGCACCGGGGGCGACAGCGGCACCGTCGTGCACCAGCTTTTCGCCACGCTGACCGCCGAGCGCAGGCGACGGCGCGATGCCGCGCACCAGGTCGGCCGAGCCGCGCACGAAGTCGTCGGGTGTGCCCATGTCACGCCAATACGTGGAGTCGACGTAACCGCAAACCCGCAGCCCGTCAGCCAGCAGCCCCGGGAAGACCTCCCGCTCCACCGACAGCGCCCGGCCCTTGGGGATGCGGTCGATGACGTCGCGCTTGAACACGTAGCAGCCCGCGTTGATCTGATCGGTCGGCGGGTCCTGCGTCTTCTCCAGGAAAGCCGTCACCACGCCCTCGGAGTCGGTGGGCACACAGCCGAACGCACGAGGGTCGCCGACGCGCACCAGATGCAGCGTGACATCGGCGCCGCTGTTCCCATGCGAGTCCAGCAGCGCCCGCAGGTCAGCACCCGAGAGCACGTCGCCGTTGAACACCAATGCGGTGTCATGGCGCAGCTTCTCCGACACGTTGGCGATACCGCCGCCGGTGCCAAGCGGCTCGTCCTCGACGACGTAGTCGATCTGCAGTCCAAGCTTGGATCCGTCGCCGAACTCCGACTCGAAAACACCCGCCTTGTACGAGGTGCCCAGCACGACATGCTCGATGCCCGCGTCGGCGATCCGCGACAGCAAGTGGGTCAGAAACGGCAGGCCGGCCGTCGGCAGCATCGGCTTGGGCGCCGACAGGGTCAACGGCCGCAGGCGCGTGCCCATACCGCCAACGAGTACGACCGCGTCCACTTCAGCAGGATTGACCACTAGTGCCGTCCCTTTCTCAGCTTGCGCTTCGAGTTACGGACCACGAGGCCCGCGCGCGCAGCTAGCGCGCCCCTGATGGTCCACCGCAGTGGCGCCTGCCACAGCTTCGGATGCCGATCTGACAGGAAAGTGTAGGTGCTCGTGTGGTGGGCCGCCAAGTTGCGGGCCGGGTCGCGGCCCGTGGCGTGGCCCTTGTCGTGCAAAATTTCCGCCGACGGCACATAAATGTTCTGCCAGCCCGCCTTGCCGAGGCGATCTCCCAGGTCGACGTCCTCCATGTACATGAAATAGCGCTCGTCGAAGCCCGACACCTCATCGAATGCAGAACGCCTCAGCAACAAGCACGAGCCGGAAAGCCAACCGACGGGGCGTTCGCTGGGCTCGGTTCGCTCCTGGCGGTATTCCGCGGTCCACGGGTTGGATTTCCAGAACGGGCCGACGACTGCGTGCATGCCCCCGCGGATCAGGCTCGGCAGGTGGCGCGCCGACGGGTAGACCGAGCCGTCGGGATCGCGGATCAACGGCCCCAGCGACCCCGCCTTCGGCCAGCGTTCGGCCGCTTCCAGCAACAGGTCGATGCTGCGGGGTCCCCACTGCACATCGGGGTTGGCGACGATGACAAACTCCGACTCCGGGGTGATCTCGGCGACCGCGCGGTTCACCGCGGTGCCGTAGCCGAGGTTTCCCTGCATGCGCAGCAAGCGCGCATTCGAGTAGCGCTCCGTCGCCTCTTCTGGCGCGCCGTCGGTCGAACCGTTGTCGGCCATGATCACCGTCACAGGCCGTTCGGTCGCAAGCGAGAGCGTCGCCAGGAATCGATCGAGGTGTGGCCCCGGTGAATAGGTTACCGTGACCACGGTCAGTCCATCGCTCACGCGGACAGACCCAGTTCGTCAATCATTGGCTAGAGGGTAGCGGCATCCCAATGGGCCACCGCAGCAACGGCAACCAACTCCGGTGTTGGCGCTTCAGCCCGGTAGTCTGTCTAACGGCCGCTAAGGGGGTGGACAACCGCGGCCTGAAAGGACGAGCAGTATGCCCGCGTTCGACTACGTCATCCTCGGCGCAGGAGCCGCCGGCTGTGTGCTGGCAAACCGACTTTCGGAGGATCCGCGAACCGAGGTGCTGGTGGTCGAAGCGGGTCCGCCTGCCCGCGGTCCCTACTTCGCGATCCCGATGATGGGCGCAGGCCTGTTCGAACAGCGCACCGATCACCCCGACCCCCTCTCCTACGAGGGACATAAGCACAGCTTCGTCTACCAACTCGAGCCCTACGGCGCCGCCGACAAACTCAATGAACGATGGGTGCGCGGAAAGGCGGTCGGCGGCTCCACCGCCATCAACGGCCTGGTCTACAACCGCGGCAACCGCGAGGACTACGACGAACTCGAGCGGCTGGGCAACCATGGCTGGGGCTGGGACCACATCCTGCCGATCTTCAAGGCCTTCGAGGACAACCAGTTCGGTCCCTCGCCGACGCGCGGTGTCGGTGGGCCACTGCATATCTCGCAGCCGAAGTTCCCAGATGAGTTGAGCCAGTACATCATTGACGCCGCCGCCAGCACCGGCCTCAAGAGCGTGCAGGACTACAACGAATCCGACGACGAGCGCGTCGGGCCTGCGATGGCCATGATCCACCGTGGCCTGCGGGTCAGCGCCGCCAAGGCTTTCCTCGATCCGGTTCTCAAGCGGCCCAATCTGCACCTGGCCACCGACACCTACGCGCAGCGGCTGATTTTCGAGAACGGGCGGGCAGTCGGTGTCCAGATCCGCAGCGGGGGCAACACCTCGGAGGTGCGCGCGCGACGCGAGGTGATCAGCGCACTGGGTGCGTTGCACACCCCGAAGATTTTGCAGCTGTCCGGCGTCGGCCCCCGCGAGGTGCTCGAAAAGGCCGGTGTGCCTTTGTATCTCGAACGCGACAACGTCGGCCGCCGGATGACCGAGCATTTCTGCGCCATCATGATGTACCGGCTGCGCGACGATCTGGGCTACAACCGGCAGCTGCGCACCACTGTCGGCAAGGCGATTGCGGCACTGAAGTTCGCGGCGACACGCAGGGGACCGCTTGCCACGCCGACGGGCGACGTGATGGCGATCTTCAAGACCCGACCCGAGCTCGAGCGCGTCGACGGCCAGTTCCTGGCTCGGCTGATGTCGGTTGCCGACGTCAGTGGCGGCGAGCGCGGCCAAATCGATTCCCACGGAGGCGTTTCGTGCGCGGCCGAGATTCTGCGGCCGACGTCGGAAGGCAGCGTGTGGATCACCTCAGCCGACCCGCACGCCAAGCTTTCGATCGACCCCAACTATCTGGCCACCGAGTACGACCGCACGACGATGGTCGGTGTGGTGCGCAAGATCAGGGAGATCTTCGAGCGTTCGCCGCTTGCCGAGCACGTCGAGCTGGAGACGACCCCAGGGGCCGGCGTGCAGACCGACGACGAAATCGTCGACGCCACAATCAAAACCGGCGCGACGGGCAGCCACGCGGCAGGCACCTGCATGATGGGCCCGAACGACGAGGACATCGTCGACGATCAATTGCGCGTCCGCGGCATCGAGGGGCTGCGCATCGTCGACTGCTCGATCATGCCGAAGCAGATGTCGGGCAACCTCGCCGGACCGATGCTGGCGATGGCAGGGCGGGCCGCGGAGTTGATCCTCGACACCGCGCCTGCCGAGAAGGCGCGCCGCGCCTGACTATTGCGCGAGCGCAGCGGCCAGCGCTTCACGCCACGGCCGCAGCGGTTTGAGGCCAGCCTCGGTGGGTCGGCGGGCGGACAGCGCCGAATAGGCCGGCCGCGGCGCGGGACGCGGATGGCGGTCGGTGCCCACCGGCCGGACTCGCTGGGGATCGGCACCGACGGCCTCGAACACCGCCTGGGCCTGCTCGAAGCGACTGGCAGCACCCTCGTTGGCGGCATGCAGCACCGGCTCGCGGATCGATCCGTCATCGGCCAGTTGCAGCAGGGCCTCGACGAGATCACCGACGTAGGTCGGCGAACCGACCTGGTCGGCCACGACTTCCACCTCCCCGTCACCGGCGGCCAGTCGCCGCATCACCGCAGCGAAATCCTTTCCATCGGCGCCCTCGTAGATCCACGCGGTCCGCACGATGTGCGCGTCGGGCATCGCGGCGAGAACCAGCAGCTCACCGGCCAGCTTGGTACGGCCGTACACGCTCAGCGGCCCGGTTTCGTCGTCGATCTCGTATGGGTGTTGTTGACCGCCGGAAAACACATAGTCGGTGGAGATGTGGATGAGGTCTGCCCCGGCGCGGGCGCAGGCGTGCTCGACGTGTTCAGGCCCGACGGCATTGACCGCGTGGGCCCGCTCCGGTTCCTGTTCAGCGGCGTCGACCTGCGTATAGGCCGCACAATTGATCACGACGTCGCCGGGCTCGATGAACCGCTCGGCGGCCACGGGATCGGTGATGTCCCAGTCCGCAGACGTCAGCGCCAGCACTTCACGGCCTCGCCTGCGCGCCGCAGCGGCCAGGGTGCGGCCCACCATGCCACCCGCGCCGGAGATAACAATTCGGTCAGGCTTACGGGAATTCACAGTCACGAGTCTGGCACGCCGACCTGCGCTACCGGATGTGCGGGCATCTCGCCAGTAGCCTGGGCAGATGCCCGCTCGCCTGTCCCGTGTCATCGCTGTGACGGTGGCGCTGGCCATCGTGGTCGGCACGGGTGTCGCGTGGGGCAAGATCCGGTCGTTCGAATCCGGCATCAACCACTTTTCCTCGGTCGCGCTGGGCGAGGGCGGCGCGGACGGCGCGATCGACATCCTGCTGGTCGGCTTGGACAGCCGCACCGACGCGCACGGTAATCCGCTGTCGGCGGAGGAACTGGCAACGCTGCGGGCGGGCGACGACGAGTCCACCAACACCGACACGATCATCCTGGTGCGCATCCCGAACAACGGAAAGTCGGCCACTGCGATCTCCATCCCCCGCGACTCGTACGTCCAGACGCCTGGCGGAAACAAGATGAAGATCAACGGTGTGTACGGCTCGGCGTATTTCGACAAGAAGACCGAACTCGTCGAGCAGGACGGTGTCGATCCGGCAAAGGCCGAGCCCGAGGCCGTCGAAGCCGGCCGCGAAGCATTGATCAAGACGGTCGCCAACCTGACCGGTGTCACCGTCGACCATTACGCAGAGATCGGCCTGCTCGGCTTCGCGTTGATCACCGACGCCCTCGGCGGGGTCAATGTCTGCCTGAAAGATGCTGTGTACGAACCCCTTTCGGGCGCCGACTTCCCCGCGGGCTGGCAGAAGCTGAACGGCCCGCAAGCGTTGAGCTTCGTGCGGCAGCGCCACGACCTTCCGCGCGGCGACCTGGACCGGGTGACCCGACAGCAGGCGGTGATGGCGTCGCTGGCCCACGACGTCATCTCCAGCAAGACGCTGTCGAGCCCGTCGACCCTGAACCGCCTCGAGGACGCCGTCCAGCGCTCCGTCGTGCTGTCCGAGGGTTGGGACATCATGGATTTCGTCAAGCAGCTGCAGCAGCTCGCCGGGGGCAGTGTCGCATTCGCGACCATACCGATCGTCGAAGAGGCCGGCTGGAGCGACGACGGCATGCAGAGCGTGGTGCGCGTCGACCCGGCTCATGTCAAGGAGTGGGTGGGCAGCCTGCTGCACGACCAGGACGAGGGCAAGACCGAGCAATTGGCTTACTCGCCAAGCAAAACCACCGTCGACGTGGTCAACGACTCCGACATCAACGGACTGGCCGCGGCGGTGTTGCAGGTGCTGACCAACAAGGGGTTCGCCGCAGGCAACACCGGCAACAACGAGGGCGGCCACGTGACAGGCAGCCAGGTGCAGGCGGCGAAGGCCGATGACCTTGGCGCGCAAGCGATCTCCAAGGAACTCGGAGGGCTGCCTGTGGTCGAGAACGCCTCGGTCGCACCCGGCTCCGCGCGGGTGGTGCTCTCGGCTGACTACACCGGCCCCGGGTCCTCGGGCATGGATCCAACGCTGACGACCGTCGACCCGGCAGCCGCGGGGTCGACCGATTCGGGCGACGCCGAGCCCACGCCGTCGCCGATTCTCACCGCAGGTTCCAACGACCCGGAGTGCGTCAACTGACCACGGTCACATCGGCGCTACTGGATCCGTTGATGGCGGCGGACCCGATGGGCCCGCGAATCACGTATTACGACGACGCCACCGGTGAACGCATCGAGTTGTCGACGGTGACACTGGCCAACTGGGCCGCCAAGACCGGCAACCTGCTGCGCGACGAAATGGGCGCAGGACCGAGCAGTCGGGTGGCGGTGCTCCTGCCGGCACACTGGCAGACCGCCGCAGTGCTTCTCGGAATCTGGTGGATCGGCGCCGACGCCGTGCTCGACGGCGACGCGGACATCGCGATGTGCACAGCTGATCGGCTGTCCGACGCAGACGATGCCGTCGGGACGGGCGAGATCGCGGTGCTGTCGCTTGACCCGTTCGGGAAGCCGGTGGCCGACCTCCCCGTCGGCCTCACCGATTACGCGACGTCGGTCCGGGTGCACGGCGACCAGATATCGCCGGAACGCCACCCGGGACCAGCACTCGACGGCCGGTCAGTGGCCGAAGTCCTCACCGCTGCCCAAACCTCGGCTGCCACACAGGGTTTCGGCCGTGACGACCGGGTGATGTCGACGGCCGGCTGGACGACGGTCGACGAATTGACCGACAACCTGCTGGCCGTGTTCGCCGCGGGCGCGTCATTGGTACAGGTGGCCAACCCTGATGCGGGTGCACTCGACCGTCGCCGCGAGATGGAGAAAGTCACCCGCGGCTAGCGCTCGCGAGCAGCCGCGCAGGTGCCCTGCAGCTGGGGGGCGATAGTTGATCGCAGGACTAACAGCGATTTCTGCGTCCGGGTCGTGCCACGCACCTGTTGTGCGGAATTGCACAGCCCTGGTGTCGAAATCGCGCATGGCATGCCGAACTGTCGGTGTGCGCTGCAGAGGACCTACTTGAGTAGCGCGCGCGACATCACGACGCGCTGAATCTGGTTGGTGCCCTCGTAGATCTGCGTGATCTTGGCGTCGCGCATGAACCGCTCGACCGGAAAGTCGGTGGTGTAGCCGTAGCCGCCGAACAACTGCACGGCGTCGGTGGTCACCTCCATCGCGACGTCGGAGGCGAAGCACTTCGACGCCGAGGAGATGAAGCCGAGGTTGGGCTCACCACGTTCGGCCCGCGCGGCCGCGGTGTACACCATCAACCGGGCGGCCTCCACCTTCATCGCCATATCGGCGAGCATGAACTGCACGGCCTGGAAATCAGCGATCGCCTTGCCGAACTGCTTGCGGTCCTTGACATATGCGATCGCCGCATCCAGCGCGCCCTGCGCGATACCCACCGCCTGCGCACCGATCGTCGGCCGGGTGTGGTCCAACGTTGCCAATGCGGTCTTGAAGCCCGTGCCGGGCTCACCGATGATGCGGTCGCCAGGAATGCGGCAGTCCTCGAAGTACAACTCCGTGGTGGGCGAGCCCTTGATACCCATCTTGTGTTCCTTGGCGCCCACCGTGAAACCGGGATCGTCCTTGTGCACGACGAACGCCGAAATACCGTTGGCGCCCTTGTCCGGATCGGTCACCGCCATCACCGTGTACCAGGTCGAGTGCCCGCCGTTGGAGATCCAGCACTTGGCGCCGTTGAGCACCCACTCGTCACCCTCGGCCTTAGCGCGGGTCCGCATCGACCCCGCGTCGCTGCCGGCTTCGCGCTCGGACAACGCATACGAGGCGATCGCCTCGCCCGCCGCGATCGAGGGCAGCACCTGCTTTTTGAGTTCCTCGGACCCCCGCATCAACAGGCCCATCGTGCCGAGCTTGTTGCAGATCGGGATCAGCGACGACGACGCGCACACCCGCGCGACCTCTTCGATCACGATGCAGGCCGCCACCGAGTCGCCGCCCTGTCCGCCGTACTCCTCGGGGATGTGGATCGCGGCGAAGCCTGACGACGTCAGCGCCGCCAGCGCCTCATCGGTATAGCGGGCCTTGGCGTCGACGTCGGCGGCGTACGGGGCGATCTCCTTCTCGCAGAGATCACGCAGCACCGAACGCAGTTCATTGTGCTCGTCGGCGAGCTTGAAAGCGTCGAACGACGGGTTACCGATGGCCATGGCGACTCCTTGCTACTCGCCGGTAACCTTACCTTTTCCGCCCGAGACGACCTGCAGCCCACGGACCATCTGCCGGTAGGTGCTGTGGTAGAGCGTGCGGGCGAGCTGGCTCTTGCGCAGGATGTCCTTCGGGCCCTGCGGTGCCACCAGCGAGACCTCGTGGCCGGCGAACTCAGAGGTCCCGGTCGCCAGGAGCAGCTTGCCTGCCAGCGCCGAGGACACCTCGCCGCGGTAGAACTCGCTGAACTCGGCGTGGGTGAAGAACACCTTGTTGAAGCCGATCAGGAACGGCACCAGCTTGGCGCCGTCATTCAGGTACCGCAGCGTGCCGGTCGCAACGCCGGGCCAGTACTCGTTGAACACGTCGTCTGCGATCACGATGCCGCCGCTGGCCAGCGTCTCCTCCGCAAGCTTCATGTCGCTGTACACGATCTCGTCGGTGTGGCCGCCGTCGACGGAGAAGAACCGGATGTCGCCACCGGTCAGTTCGCGCAGCTTCGCCGGTTCCAGCTTGGTGGAATCACCCTGGTGCACGGCGACGTCGTCCATCGACGACCACAGCTTGACGTTGTTCGCGAACTTCTCGTAGTCGCCGTGCCCGGAGCCGTCGACGTTGAGTTCCTGATCGCCGAAGATGTCGATCGCGACGGACTTCTCCCCCGGCCGCTGTAGCAAGCGCAACCCGATGAACAGCTTGCCGTGGTGAACGCCGATCTCGGCGACGGCGCCCGAGACCTGCTTAGCCCTCTGCGCCGCGTTGAGCACGTCGAGGATCAACAGGATCTCGGGTTGCAGGAAGCCGGTGACTAGCCGCTGACCAATTGCCCGGTATCGATTGAAGTTTGGCTGCATCGGTTGGCAGCCTACTGCCCGAGCAGCCGATTTCGCAGTGCGGCATCCTTTTGCAGCACCATGTCTGCCAAGTTGCTCTGAAATTCCGCCATACGCGTCCGCAACCCCGAATCCGAGGCGCCGAGAATGCGCACCGCCAACAATCCGGCGTTGCGGGCACCGCCGATCGACACCGTGGCGACCGGCACGCCCGCGGGCATCTGCACGATCGACAGCAGCGAGTCCATCCCGTCCAGGTTGGCCAACGGCACCGGAACCCCGATCACCGGCAGCGGCGTCGCCGAGGCGACCATGCCCGGCAGGTGCGCGGCACCGCCCGCGCCCGCGATGATCACCTCGATGCCGCGGTCGGCCGCGCTCTGGGCGTACGCGAGCATCCGGTCGGGGGTCCGATGTGCGGACACCACACCGACTTCGAACGGCACTTCGAATTCGGCAAGCGCATGCGCCGCTTGCTCCATCACCGACCAGTCGCTGTCGCTGCCCATGATCACGCCGACGCGAGGGCTAGTCATGTCCACTCCATCCATCGGTCCATTCGGCATGCGACAACCAGTGTGCGGCCCGATTCGCGCGTTCCCGCACATCTGCGACGTACGCGTCGTCACCGAGCGAGCCGCCAGGAGCGCCGAGAATGTTGACGTGGCCGATCTTGCGACCCGGCCGCTCCCCCTTGCCGTAAAGGTGCACCCTGGCCTCAGGCAGCCTGCCGAAGAGATGATGCAGTCGCTCGTCCATGCTCATCGTCGGAATCTGTTGTGCGCCAATCACATTGGACATCACCGTGACCGGCGCGATCGGCGAGGTGTCACCGAGCGGGTAGTCGAGCACCGCCCGAAGGTGCTGCTCGAACTGACCGGTGCGCGCACCATCCATACTCCAGTGCCCCGAATTGTGCGGCCGCATGGCGAGTTCGTTGACGACGAGGTGGCCGTCGACGGTCTCGAAGAGTTCGACCGCCAGCACGCCGACCACACCGAGCTCGTCGGCCAGTCGCAGCGCGAGTTGGCTTGCGGCGCTGCCTAATTCCGGGTTCAACTGCGGCGCCGGCGCAATCACCTCGACGCAGATGCCGTCGCGCTGCACCGTCTGCACCACCGGCCACGCCGCGCCCTGGCCGAACGGCGAGCGCGCCACCAGCGCCGCCAACTCGCGGCGCATTGCGACCTTCTCCTCGATCAGCACCGCCGCGCCGTCGGCCAGATACCGCCCGGCGACCTCCCGCGCCTCGGCGACGTCACGCGCCAGCGTCACGCCGCGACCGTCATAGCCCCCGCGCGCCGTCTTGACGACGATGTCGGTGCCGACGCGCGCAGCGAACGCATCCACATCGCCGACCTCGGTCACCTCGGCGAACCGCGGCACGGGTGCGCCCAACGCCTCGAGTCGGCGCCGCATCACCAGCTTGTCCTGCGCGTGGATCAGGGCAGACGGCGGCGGTGCGACGTTGACGCCGTCGGCGACGAGTTTCTCGAGCAGTTCGGTGGGCACGTGCTCGTGGTCGAACGTCAGCGCGTTCGCGCCTGCAGCCGCCTGCTGCAGCGCCTCGAGGTCGGTATGCGCACCGATCACCACGTCAGGGCTGACCTGCGCAGCCGGATCGTCGGGGCTGGCGGCCAGCACGCGCAGCGTCTGACCAAGCGCAATTGCGGCCTGATGAGTCATCCTGGCCAGTTGCCCACCGCCGACCATGGTCACGGTTGGAGGCGAAGTCGGGTTACGCGGCACAGCCATATGGTGTCATGGCGGCAATCAGCTTGTTTACACGCCGTGACCTGCACGGGTACGCGTGGCCTCCGGTATTTCCGTACACTGCGCTGTTGTGTCCTTTACTGATGCCACGATCGCACGGCTGCCCCGCCCGATCCGGCCGTACTTCGAGCGGCATCACGAACTGATCAAGTTCGCCATCGTGGGCGCAACGACTTTTGTCATCGACTCGGCGGTGTTCTACACGCTCAAGCTCACGGTGCTGGAGCCCAAGCCCGTCACCGCCAAGATCATCGCAGGCATCGTCGCGGTGATCGCGTCCTACATCCTCAACCGCGAATGGAGCTTCCAGAACCGCGGTGGCCGCGAGCGCCACCACGAGGCGCTGATGTTCTTCGCGTTCAGCGGTGTGGGCGTGCTGCTGTCGATGGCGCCGCTGTACTTCTCCAGCTATGTGCTGATGTTGCGCGTTCCCGAAGTCAGCCTGACGACGGAGAACATCGCCGACTTCGTCTCGGCCTACGTGATCGGCAACCTGCTACAGATGGCGTTCCGGTTCTGGGCGTTCCGCCGCTGGGTGTTCCCCGACGAGTTCGGCCGCCACCCCGACATGGCCGTCGAATCGCTTACCGCAGGCGGCATCGCCGAGGCGATCGAGGATGAGTACGAGCGCGGGAAGGTCACCCCGTTGCGCCGCCCCACCCGGCGGGCGCGCCGGCTGGCTCAGCTCGGCGATTCCTCCGAGCCCAGGGTGTCGAAGACTTCGTGATACAGCAGTGAGTGCACCCGTTCCACGCGCGGAATGTCGTGGAATTCAAGGGGATCCTGCGACGCGGACTCGATGATCAGCGTTCCGGTGCGCAGCATCCGGTTCAGCAGGCCGTGTCGGAACTCGACGCTGTTGATGCGTGCCAGTGGAATGTCGATGCCCGATCTGGTGAGCAAGCCGTGGCGGAACATCACCCGTCGATCGGTGATGACGAAATGCGTTGTCCACCAATTGAGGAACGGCCAGACCGTCAGCCACCCGATGATGACGAGCCAGACCACCCCGATGACGATCAGCACGACCCGCTTCGCGGTGGCGTCCCAGTCGAGGGTGTTGACGTAGCCAAGGCCGAACGCGGCGATTGCGGTGGCGATCAACAGGATCAGCACGGGGCCGACCAGCCGCTTCCAATGCGGATGGCGGTGTAGCACGACCTGCTCGTCGCCGGCGAGCACATTGTCCGGGTAGCCCACGGCTGGAACTCTACCCAGCCGCCACCCCGGCGAGCGGGACTTACCCCGACTTGCAGTCGTTGGTCGCGGGTTTGCCTGCAAACCGGTCGGCGATCCAGGCAATCACGGCGTCGCCGGTCGGCGGGTTGTGGCCGCCGTTCGGATCGAAGTCGACGGTGACCGTTCCGCCCATCTCGCATGCCTTCTCAATGCCGGCCTTCGTCCAGTCCGCGTCGATGAACGGATCCTGGCCGCCGTACCACACATATAGCGGCGCGGACAGCGGCTTCTGCGGCAAGGCCCATTGCTTCAGTAGATCGCGCAAGTGGATGGCCGCGTCGGCGTTGTCGGGCGCGAAGTCCTTGGGCCCGAGCCGCTTGATCGCCTCTCCGCGTTGGTATGCGGTGTCCTCACTGCAGGCGGACATGGCGTTCCAGAATTCCTTGGCCGTGCCGTGGCGGTACAGGTCGCGGTCGAGGTCCGGGTGTAGCCGGGCAAGCGATTCGATGATCGCCTGCATCACCGCACCCTGCTCCGTTGTCAGCTTGCCGTCCTGGGCCTTGTCGACGAGGTCGGAAAGATCGGTCGGCGGTGAGGTCGCGGCTGCGCCGACAAGTGTCAGCTCCGGCGCGTAACCGGCGGCTTGTTCGTCGGCTGCCCACGCGGCGCCGCCGCCCTGCGATCCGCCCATCGCCGCCCACCTGTTGGAGATGTCGGGAAACGTCCGGTGCAGCGCCCGCACCGCGTCGATCATGTTGAGCGCCGCGGTTTTCGAATCCGCGTATGGGTGAACGCCTTTCGCGCCGAGTCCCTGATAGTCGGGAAACGCGACCGCATAGCCGAGCTTGATCAGTACCCGCACCACCCCGATGTAGGTGGAGAGGTCCGGGGACAGCGACGGCGCGCACTCGTTGTCGATGCCAAGCGTGCCGTGGCCGAACCCGACGACGGGCCAGCCGCCGTCGGGCGCTTTGCCTTCGGGCACGAACACCGAACCCGATACGACGGTCGGCGCCCCGGTGTCACCCTCCGTTGATCGGTACAGCACCCTTGCAGCCTGCAAGTCCCTGCCCGCGAAGGTGCGGGTGACGCCGGGCATGGTGGTGGCCGACACCAGGCTTCCCGGCCCGGCGTCCGTCAAATCCGCCGTCGCCACATGAACCGGCGCACCGCCCGACGACGGAAAGATGTCGAGGAACTTTATGACGGAGGGTTGCAGATAGGGAAGCAGCAGCACCACCGCCACGATTTCCGCCACCAGAACAAGCGCCACACCGGACCAGAGCGCTTTACGGCGCATGCGCCTCCCTTGGCTAACCCCATCGACACCAGCCCCGGCACAACCTACCTGACCAACCTTCGCGTCGCCGGGCGCCAACGCCGCGCCGGGATTTCAGCGCAGATGCACCACGTCGCCCGCGGACACCGCGACCGTTCCTGCGTCGGAATCGATGTGCAGCCTGCCCTGCTCGTCGATCGATTGCGCGACGCCGAGCACCTCGCCTCCACCCGGAAGGATCGCGCGCACCCGCGAACCGATGGTCACGCTGCGCGCTCGATAGTCTGCGATGAGCCCCGCGTCGGCGCCGTTGGCTTCCCGCCAACGCGAGAAGCGCGTGCCCAACTCCCGCAGCAGCGCCGCCACGAGTTGACCCCTGTCGAGCGTCTCGACGCCGAGGGCGCGCAGTGAGGTGGCGTCCGCGTCGGGAACCTCGTCGCCGCGCAGCGTCACGTTGAGGCCGATGCCGACGACGATGAAGCGCTGGGCCGCGGCGACCTCGGTCAAGATGCCTGCCAGCTTGCGATCGCCGACCAATACGTCGTTGGGCCACTTCAGCCCCGCGGCGACGCCGTAAGGCGCGACGGTGTCGACGACGGCCACCCCGGTGGCCAGCGGCAGCCAGCCCCAGGAGTCGGGTGGCACCCCGCCGCCGTCGACGCCGACCGACATCGTCAGCTGCGCTCCCGGGGAGGTCCACACCCGCCCATTGCGGCCGCGCCCTGCGGTCTGGTGTTCGGCGATCAGCACTGCGCCTGCGATCTCCTCGCCTGCGGCGGCACGCGCAAGCAGGTCGGCGTTGGTGGACCCGGTCTGCTCGACCACGTCCAGTTGTCGCCAGTGCCGGCCGGGGCCAGCAACCTCGGCGCGCAGCGAAGGCGTATCGAGCGGTGGCAGTGCGTCGTATTCAGGCATCGCCGCCGATTATTTCAAGACCGTGCCCGCTGCAATTGATGCCCACTGCGGCCGAGCGATTTCCTGGTGTTTGCCATAGCGTTAATTTTGCGTACCGCGAGCGCCCGGCCGCAGTCCCAGTCGCGATGCCTGTGAGGTTGCTGGACGTCAGTACGCGCCGCTGCCGGCGAACACCGTGCGCACGGTCTTGGCCGCGATCAGCAGGTCGTTGGCGATCGACCAATTCTCGACATATGAGAGGTCGAGCCGAACCGAGTCCTCCCACGACAGATCCGAGCGGCCGCTGACCTGCCACAGTCCGGTGATGCCCGGCAGCACGAGAAGCCGACGGCGCACCTGGAAGTCGTAGGTGTCCACCTCACGCCGCAGTGGCGGACGCGGTCCCACCACGCTCATATCGCGGCGCAGCACGTTGAAGAACTGAGGCAGCTCGTCGATGCTGTACCGGCGCAGCACCCGGCCGACCTTCGTGACGCGCGGGTCCTGGCGGATCTTGAACAGCACGCCGCCTGCGCTCTCGTTGAGTGCCTGCAGCGCGTCGACCTGCTTGTCAGCGCCGTCGACCATCGTGCGGAACTTGATCATCTGGAACGGCTTGCCGTCCAGGCCGATGCGCTCGGAGCGGTAGAAGATCGGGCCACGGCTGGTCAGCTTGATGGCGATCGCGGCAAGAAGCATCACGGGCAGCGCACCGGCGAGCACGGTCATCGACACGCAGATGTCGAACGCGCGCTTCTGCAGCCGCTTGGTCCCGCTGTACTGCGGCTTCTCCACGTGAATGAGCGGAAGTCCGGACACCGGCTGCATGGTCAGCCGCGGGCCGGCCACATCGACGACGCCTGGCGAGACCACGAGGTCGACGCCGAGCTTGTCCAGCTGCCAGGACAGCTCGCGGATGCCTTCAGGGCCGAGGTGCTCGGTGGCGGTCAACGCGACCGTGTCCGCGCCGGTTTCGAGGATCGCGCGCTCGACGTCGTTCTCATCGCCAAGCACGGGCAGGGTCCCTGCGCCGGGGATCTCGATCGTTCCGCCGGTGCCACGACCGGTCAGGCAGACGCCGATGACGGAGTATCCGTAGCAGACTTCCCGCGAGAGGCATTGCACCAGGCTGCGCACCGCGCGGGGATCGCCGACGGCGAGCACCGAGATGACGGCCTTGCCCTTGCGGCGCTGCCTGGCGAGCACGCGACGGCACAAGCTGCGGCCAAGGAGCAGGGCGAACAAGCCGAGAGGAAGTGCGACAGCCAAATATCCGCGCGCGTATTCGGGGCGGAAGATCATCAGGCCGACGGCGATCACGCCGACCGTTGCGAGCGTGGCGGAAAAGACGCGGCGATATTCCTCGACACCAGCGCCGATAATCCGCGGGGAGCGCGTGCGGTAAGCCGCCAGCAGCGTCAACCAGATCGTGCCGACGATCAGCGAAGCCAATGTGTAGTAAGCCATCGCCAGGTCGAACTTGGTGAACGGCTGGCCAAGACGCACCATCTGGCCGCCGACGAGGGCGAGCGCGACGACGACGACGTCCGTGACGATCAGGGAGAGGCGATACCGACGCTGCCAATTCGTGCGAGACGCGGGGGTGATAGCCGTCGCCGGCGACTCGGTCGGAGCGAGAAATGTCTCAACCGCGGTCACAGCAGTGCGTACCTTCCGTTTGCTAAGAATCGGTAGCCCTGGCCGATCATAGCGGCCAATGACTAACTATTGCACTACTGTCAAGAGTTCGCTGAGCGAACCGGAAAAGACGCTGGTCAGTCACAATCCCCTCGGATGGCTTGATTGCTGTTCGCGGCGTTTTGAACGGCGAAGATAACGCTCCGCAACGGCGCGGACAGCCAATAGTAGCGTGTGCGGAGCCGTATTACGAAGCGAGAGCGAAGCCGAGTAAAAGCATTGCCCAGCCACACCCAGCTAGCGTTCAGCCGACGAATTCTTGTCACTACGAATCCCGCACAACGTGATCGCTGAGAGGCCGCAGGGGGCAGACGAGCGCCCCTTGTTTAATCGCTCCGGGGAGCGGGTCCGTTACGAAGCGCCCGGGGCGCCCGGCATGGGTACTGCAGGGACGCCCGGGGTGCCCAGTCGGCCCGCGAGCCACGGCAGCGCCATCGGGAACGCGCTCGCCGCCGAGGGCCAGTCGTGCTTGCCGGGGTCCGACACCACAGCACATTCGACGCCGTAGTCGCTGGCCAGTTCGCACAGGTACTGCGCCGCCCCGGCGTGGTCGCTGGCAACATCGGGCGGCTCAGGCAACGGCGCCGAGCCCGGATTCGGGTCAGGCGGGCGGTACAGGTTCGGCACCTGCTCCCCGACGACGAACCATCCGGCGGTGCCCGGGTACGGTCCGTGCGCCTGGATCACGCTGGCCGGTTCCCACGACTTGAACGCCTCCTCGTCACCGTCGAACAGTCGGGCGATTGTCTCGTCCCTGCCGCCACCGTCACGGGGGAAGAGGTCGCCGCCGATGTCGATGAATGCACTGAACAACTCGGGGTACTTCATCGCGAGCGTGACCGCGCACGTACCGCCCATTGAAAAGCCGGCCACACCCCAGTTTGCCGGGTCCGGGCTGACGCCGAACTTCGAAATCATGTAAGGCACAACGTCTTTGGTGAGATGGTCGGCAGCATTGCCACGGCCGCTGTTGACGCACTCGGTGTCGTTGAGGAACGCGCCGAGCACGTCGACGAACACCACAACGGGTGCGTTGCCGCCGTGTTTGGCCGCGAAGTCGTCAAGCGTTTTCTGCGCGTCTCCCGCGCGCAGCCAGTCTCCCGGCCTGCCGATCACGCCGCCGATCATCATCACGACCGGCAGCTTGGGAGGCGGATTGCTGGCGTACCAGACGGGCGGCAGGTAGACCACTTCGTCGCGGTGTTTGAACCCGGAGCCGTTGTCCGGAATCGTCACCGTCATCACGGTGCCCTTGTCTGGGATGCCACCTTTTTCCTGAATCGCCTTCACACCGGCCGCGTCGGTCTGACCGGCCACCGGCTTGCCGGTGAGTTGGTCGTAAGCGGTCTGCAGGCTCGGCACGTAGCCCGTCCACATGTTCAGCGCCAACGCGACGCACAACAGTGAAAGCGGAACCGCGAGCACCGATGCGCCGCGTCGCGACCAACTGGTGTCGCGCCAACCGAGCACGAGTACCGCGAGGGCCACACCGCCCAGTACCACCCAGATCCAGAAGTAGTACGGCGCCAACCGGCCGCTCGACAGATCGGACCACTGGATGTACCAGTACGTCAGCGCCGCTGCGATCAAACCGACGACCAGCGCCACCGGTAACCAGATCAGCCGCCAGCGCCGGGTGCGCCACCCGATCGCATAAACCAGCACTGCGGCGGCAATCGCCTGCAGCGCTATCGGCGCCCAGCCACCAAGAAGCGAGATGGGGGCCAGTGCCATTGGTTCAGAGTGGGGCACTACGCCACCGTACCTGCGTCATTACCGTGCCGCGTCCGTCGACGACGACGGTGCCTGGTCAACGGATTTGCAATCGCCCATCGCCTCCGCTTTCGCAAATGCGGCGTATTGATATGCATAGATGAATTGCCAGCGCGCCAACGAGAAGTCGTATCGGCGCGGAACGGCTTCCATCACAACCGCGTCTGAATTAGGGGAAAAGCATTGCTGAAAAATCAGCCGTGCCCGGGGTAGATGGTAGCGCCACGTGACCACGATGATCTTGGACCACGATCGCTGCGTGGCCAGCCGCTCCACCATCTGCGCCTCGCCGCGGGTGGTCAGCTCGCTCGCCCGCGCGCAGATCACTTCTATCGTCGGCTGCGACTTGCACACCCGCTGCATGACCGGGTCACCCTTCGGATAGGCATCCGAGATGACGACCGTCGGCGCCCATCCGCCGCGCGCCAGTCCGATGCCGTAGTCCTCACGGCCGTCGTGTTCACCGCCGAGCACCACCACCGCGTCGGCCTTTTGCAACGGGTCGGTCTTGGCGTTGGTGAACAGCGTGACACCGGACACCGCCATCACCACCGTCAGTGCGACGAGGAGTGCCGCGGCGACGACGACCGCGCGACGAAGATCATTGAGCGCCATAGTCGGCCAGGTCATCCACTGCGATGCTGCGGTACGCCGACCACATCGCCCTGCCCATGTCCCGCTGCCCTGCGGCGTTGTAGTGCCGGTCGGCGCCGCCGTTGATCGAGGAGCGGGCACCGGGAATGAACGCGGTACGTGGTCGGCGGTTGGGGGTGTCGGCGTGCACAGCGTTGATCGGCCCGTAGTTCTTGCCGCTCAATTCCATTTCCTCGGCAACCATTTGGCCGACCAGGAAAGGCAGGCCGGCACCGTAGCGACTGCGAAGGTCGTCGATGACCGAGTCGAGCTTGCGCTGATACTCCGGCGCTGCCATCAGCGGTACATCGGTCTCGCCCTGATGCCACAGGATCGCGGCGACCGTGCTGCCTGGATAACGGGCCAGCGCCGCGTCGATGGCGGCAATAGCGTTGCGGTACAAGTTCCTTCGGGTGCGGGTGTCAGCGGGGTCCCACGTCCACCCGTTCTTCGGAGTGAACGACGTATCGCCGCGCGCGCCGGGAATCAGCAGCACCGCGCGGCCGGTCTGTGCGGCGAGTTGCTTGCCGAACGTGATGCCGAATCCCACACCGCCGGCCGGGATTTCGTGCAGGAGCGGGTCGACGGCCAAGACGGCGGAACCTTTTGACGGCCCGCACATCGCCCACTGGTGCACCAGCGGGTCGGGTCGGTCCGGACCCTCGAGGTCGAGCCCGAGACCCATCCCGACGGCGTTGGACTGGCCGAGCACCGGCACGATCAAGTAGGGCGAGTCCGGCGGGTCGACCGGGGTGCCGGCGGGCGCCAGCCTGCGCTTGACGGCAGACTTGGCCTCCATCAATGCGCGACGCCACAGCGGGCTGTCGCCGTCGGGGTTCCTACGGGCACTCACTGGCCACCGGCTTCCCCGCGAATCGGTCTGCCAACCAATCGAATTGAGTGCTGATGTCCACGCTGCCGTGGTCCTTGTCCGGCTGGAAGTCCCACACGATCGGCCCGCCGAGCGCACAGGCCCGAGCGATCGCATCGGTGGTCCACTGCGGATCGATGAGAGTGTCCTGGCCGCCGTAGATGATCGACAGTGGGGCGGAGACCCGCTCGTGCGGCAGCGCCCATTGCTGGAGCAGGGTGCGCAGGCGATCGGCGGCTTCCGGCGTGCGCGGCACGAAGTCGGTGTCCTTGAGCTCGGCGGCAGCGGCGTTGCGGTCCAGCGATTTTGGACCCGAACACGACGTCAGGATGTCCCAGTACTTGGCGGCGGCGCCACTGCGGTAGTCGTCGCGGTTGAAGTCCGGGTGCAGCCGTCCCATCACCTCTACCAGTGGGAACCACGCCGGCGCTTGGTCGGTCGTCAACGTCTTGGCCGTCGCCTTGTCGACAATCCCGCTGACATCGGCGGCAGGCGACATCGCGACCGCCCCGACGAGGTCGAGTTCGGGCGCATAGGTGGCGGCCAGTTCGGCGGCAGCCCAGACCGCTCCCCCACCCTGCGATCCCCCGAACGCCGCCCAGCGGTTGGAGACGTCAGGGAACGTGTGTCGAAGCGCGCGCACCGAATCGATGACGTTGTAACCCTCGGTCTTGTTGTCGGTGTACGGATGCACCCCCGGCGCGCCGAGGCCTTGGTAGTCGGTGAACGCGACCGCGTAGCCCTTCCTGATCAGCGAGACGACCCACACCTTCATATTGAGCAGTGAAGGCGACAGCGAGGGTGCGCACGGCTCGTCGATGCCCACCGTGCCGTGTCCGAACGCCATCACCGGCCAGCCGCCCGCGGGCGCGGGAGCCTTTGGGACATAGACGGATCCGGAGACGACGGTCGACTGCCCGGTGTCGCCCTCGGTGGAGCGGTACAGCACCCGAGCGGAATTCCACAGTGAGCTGTCGGGGTCCTTGTCCAGTTGGTCCATCGTCGTCGCGCTGACCAACGAGCCCGGCTCTGAGCCACCGATCTGGGCGGTGGCAATCTGCGACGACTCCGACGACGCGTCCTTGAAGTGGTTGACGATGTCGGGCCCGAACACCCATGCCACCGTGATCGACCCGGCGACCAAAGCGACCCCGAGACCTGCGGCCACTGCAATGGCAACCCTGCGCATCAGCGCCACCGATACCGGTAGCGCCTCGCGAGGTTCATCGCGGGTTGTTCGACGGCGTAGTAGGTGACCGTGGACACCACCATCGTGACGGCCAGCACGGTCACGATGTTGGTGCCCATCCCGCCCATCGAGTCACCGGCCAACAGGCCGTATCGGTACATCATCAACATGATCGGGAAGTGCAGCAGGTACAGCGACAACGAGATTTTGCCCACGTAGCGGAACGGCGCCATCTCGAGTGCTTCGCCGATCTTCGAGCGCTGACCACGGGCCAGCGGCGCGACGATCACCAGGATCACCAGAGCCGACGCGAGCGCGATCCCCGACAGCCCGAACAGGTTTCCTGCGGCGATCAGCGCCAGTGAACCCACCAGCGAAACGACGATGCCGATGGCCGAATACAACTGCACCCGACGGCTTATCCGCTCACTGACGGTCCGCTGTTCCATTGCCACCATCAGCATCGCCGCGAGCATGCCGAATGCGAAGTTGTCCGCATTGGCCAGGAAGCTTCTCATGTAGACCGCGACCCAGTTCGGTCCCCACTGCATGAGCTCGGGGTCGGTGATACCGAAGTGCGTAACAACCAAGGGGGCCAAGGCTTTTCCGATGAACCCGATGGCGAGCAGGATGACCGGGCCGATGAGGGCCACCCGCATCGGCCGCATCGACGATCGCTTACGCGTGGCGAACAGCAGGTAGCCGATCAGCGGCAGCGACGCGTAGAACGCGAACTCCAGCGTCAGCGACCAGGACGGGTTCAAACCGGTCAGCGCGTACTTGGGAATGTAGGTCTGCACCAAGGTCAGGTTGGCCAGCAGCTGCCAGGGGTCGGTGATCATCCCGGTGCCCTTGTCGGTGCCGATCGGCTGCAGCGCCGGATTCTCGACATAGACGACCTGGAAGACGTAGTTGCACAGCAGGAAGATCGCGAGGTAGCCGGGCACGATGCGGGCGAACCGGTGGATGGCGAAGTTCTTGGTGCTGGGAATCGTTGCGACGGAAGGGTCTTCGGTCAACCGGCGGACGTAGGGCAGGAACAGCAGGAAGCCGCTGAGCACGTAGAAGAAGATCAGGCTCATGCCGACCAGCGTGATCTTCGTGGTCGCCGCGGCGTGCGGGGAGAAGTTGCCTGCCACGTGCATGACCGCCACGCCGACCGCGGAGAGCCCACGCGCGCCGTCCAACCCGATGATGCGTGCAGCGGTGCCCGGTGCGGCCTGCGGCGTTTTGGCTGCGGGCTGGTCCCGTCGATGACGACCGCCGCCCCGGCTAGAGGCGGCGGTCGTGGATTTCGGCTCAACCGTCATTGAGGCACTCCCAGCCCTTGAACAGCGATGGAGCCCAACCGTTGGGCGGCGGAGAACGACAAGCAGCTGTTCGGCGCGGGCTCACCCTTGAAACGGTTGTTGATCCAGCCGAACGCCGAGGAGACATCGATGTCGCTGTGGCCCTTGTCGGGTTGCGTCAGGATGTCGATGACGTCGCCCATGCCGCATGCGGCCGTCAGCGCGCGATCGGTCCACGGCGCCGGCACCAAATTGTCCTTGCCGCCGTAGATCACCAGCATCGGCGCCGCGGCCGGGCCCTGCGGGAGGCTCATCTTCTGCAGATAGCTGCGCAGGGTGTCGACCGCCTCGGGCGTGCTCGGCCGCAGATCGTCCGGGGTGATCTGGTCGGTGATCTTTTCGCGCTCAGCGGCTTTCGGTCCCGAGCATGCCAGCAGGGTGTCCCACTTGTCAGCCACGATCCCGCGCCGGTAGTCGTCGAGGTTGAGCTCGGGGTGGGCCTTCTTCAGCCACGACAGGATCGACGGCAACGCAGGCGCCTGCTCCGGGGTCAGCTGACCAGCCGCGGCCGCATCGGCGAAACCGGTGATGTCGGCGGCAGGCGACAGGCTGACGGTTCCGACCAGCGCCAGCCCACCGTTGTAGTTGGCCGCCAGTTCATTGGCAGCCCAAGTCGCTTGTCCGCCCTGCGAAAGGCCAAGTCCCACCCAACGATTGGATGACTCGGGCACCAGTTTGCGCGTCGCGCGCACCGCGTCGATGACGTTGTAACCGGCCGTCGTCGCGTCGAGGTACGGGTGATACGTCTTGTCCAGCCCCAGACCCTGGTAATCGGGCAGCGTCACGACGAAGCCGGCTTTCACCAACGTGGTCACGATCGTCGACGAATTCAGCAGTGTCGGCGACAGCGAGGGCGCGCACTCGGGCTCGATGCCCGTCGTCGCATGCGCATAGGCCACCACCGGCCAGCCGCCTTCTGGCGGCTTGCCCATCGGCACGAACACCGTGCCGGTCACCTGCTCGGTCCCTCCGGTTACGCCGGAGGTCGATGTGTACTCGATGCGAGCCGCGAGCGAGGTGGCCGCACGCAGCCTGCGGTCGACGGTCGGCAAGGTGGTGGCATCGGAGAGCGCACCCGGCTCCTGGCCGGCGCCCGTGTAGTCGGCTTCCAGGTGCATGCCCTGCGCGGCCGCCGGCTCCTTCTGCTCAGGCGCTTTGTTGCTGCACCCGGATACCACCATGCCTGCCACCACGGCCAGGCACGCCATTGCAGTTCCGAACTGAGCGCGGTTCATGCATCCCTTCCCGCGATAGCCTCACCGACGATGCGGTCGACGTGACCCTTGCCAAGCAGTTTGTTTCTCACCAAGCCGTAGCCGAGCACCAGAACAACGCTCAAAGCCAGGCCCAGCGCGCCGGCGTGGAACATGAACTGCCACATCGAACCTACTCGTACGGGCGCGCTGCCGCTGTCCACGAGCGTGAGGTCGACGTTGGAGGTGTCGATGCCACCGATTTCGCGCGTCAGCTGCATCAGGTTGGCCGCCACCGCGTTCGCGGTGCGCCTGGTGGACGTCGGATCGCTGCCCGTCACGATGATGTCCATCAGGGCGGAGTTGGTGACCACGACGGCTATCCGTCCGGCCAGGTCGCCAGGTGTGTCCTGAAGGCCCAGTTGGTCGATGGTGCGCATCGTGACCTGCGGACTGCGGGCCAGGCTTTGAATCGTCAGCGTCCGCGAGACCGAGTTCAGATGTCCGTAGTAGGCATCGACCGGCGTCGCGCTGCCCTTCGTCGTCGCGAACACCTTGGCGGTCGAGCTGTAGACCGGATCCGACGTCTGCCATGCCAGCCAGCCCGCGCCAACCGAAAGCACCGTCGCGCACAGGATCACGATCCATCCGTTGCGCAACAGCTGGGCGTAGTCCCGCACCAGAGGCGCGTTGGCCGGCGACTTCATGAGGCACCCACGCAGACGTCGTTCGGCTTCACCCCGTTGAAGCGGTTGGTCAGCCAACTCAGTGAGGTCTGGATGATCTGGTAGTTGGTGGTGGAGGTGTCGCCGATCTGCCTCATCACCACGATGGGATCGCCCTTGCCGCATGCGTTTTTCAGGGCGCGGGCGATGCCTGCCTGCGGAACCAGCGTGTCGTCGGTGGCGTAGACAACCAGGATCGGTGCGATCGCAGGACCCGCGTTCCCCGGTAATGCGCTGGCACTCAACAGATCACGCAGTGCGTTGGCCGCGGCATCGTCGCGCGGACGCAGGTCGTCGGCCTTCACCTGGGATGCGATCTTCTGCGCCCCGTTGGCGTCGGTCGGCGCGCAGTCCGTCAGCAGGTCCCAGTTGTCCTTCGCCACCCCCGAGCGGTAAAGGTCGAGATCGAAATCGGGCGTGTGCTGGGCGGTGTTCTGCAGCAGCACCATCATCAACCGCTCCTGCATGGCACTCAGCGCGCCCTTGTTCGCGATGTCGACCAGCGGCGAAAGATCCGAGAACGGCGAAAGAGAAACGGCGCCAACCATATTGAGCCCGCCGCCATAGTCTCGCGCTCGTTCCGCCGCCGCCCACGCCGCCAGGCCGCCCTGGCCGCTGCCGTCGGCCGCCCAGTTCACCCCGGCGTCGGGCGACACCTTGCGTGCCGCGCGGACCGCGTCAATCATGTTGTTGCCCAACGCCGTCCAGTCGGTGGCGTTGTGGTCCTCGCCCTTGACGCCGAGCCCTTGGTAGTCGGACATGACGACCACGTAGCCGCGATTGAGCAAGGTCACCATCGCCGACGAGTAGCCGCCGAGTTCCTTGGCCATCGACGGCGCACACTTCATGTCAAGCCCGGTCAGCGAATGCCCGAACGAGACGATCGGCCAGCCGCCCTTCGGCGCTACCCCCGCGGGCACCGCCACCACGCCCGAAACCTGAGTCGGCTCCCCGGTGCTCGACGTCGAGCGATACACCACTCGCACCGCTGACGCGTTGGCCGACTGCAGGACCGAACTCTCGGTGTACGGCCTCGCGTCGATCAGCGAGCCGGGTCCGTCGTCGGTCATGTTCGCAGGCGGCAACTGGGCCGCACCGGCAAACGCCGGGACCAACGCCCGCTGAGGCCGGTTGTAGTCGGGCGGCGGCGCCGGCGGACTCGGCGCGCAGCCGGCGAGAATCGACATCACGCCGACTACGGCTACGACTAGCCGCAAACGCACGATCAGCTGCTTCCGTGCCGAGCCCTGGGACGCCGCGGGCTCCCCGACCCCACGAGCTGACCTTCCTGGGAAGTGATCACGGCAGTGTCGTCGGAGCCGCCACCGCCGCCGCGCGAGGTCGCATCGCCCTGCGGGCCGCCGCTTCCTGCAGCGTCCTGCTCGATCTGCTTGCGGTGCGCACGCTTGCTCAGCATGCCGACCCGGTCGAAGGTCGCCACCGGCCCGAGGATCCGAACGTTGGCAGCCTGCAGGGTCTGGATGGCGCGACGCAGGGCCGAACTGGTGGTCCGGCCGATCCGGGACAGCACCAGGACGCCGTCGCACAGCGCGCCGACGTTGGCGCCGTCGGCGTAGGTGCCCAGCGGCGGCGTATCGACGATCACGTAGTCGAATCCGCGCGCAAGATCTTCGAACAGCGCACCGGCCCGGTCGTTGGCCCACAGCTCCCCGGGCCGCGGCGGCTTGGGTCCAGCAGGCAGCAGCGCGATGGCATGTGCGCCGACGGCTACCTCGCCGATCAGAACCTGAGGCAGTGCGTGCTCACCGGCGAGCACCGTGCTGACGCCGCGCTCGGACGCACCGATCCGGGCCTGCGGTTCGAGCGTGAGCCGGTCGGCGAGCACCGGATTGCGCAGGTCGCCTTCAACCAGCACGACGGAGCGGCCCGACTCGGCGAGCGCCGCCGCCAGGTCGATCGCGGTGGTGGTCCGGCCTTCATCGCTCGATGCGCTGGTGATCGCCACGGTCCGCGCAGGGCCTTGAGCGCCTGGCGGCACGGAGAAGCGAAGGTTGGTCCGCAGCTCACGCACACGCTCCGCGTAGAGCCCATTGCCGTCCAGGTCGACGACCTCGACGCGGGGCCGGGCCGAGTCTTCCGGCAGCGCGCCGATCAGGTTCGTTCCTGCGGTCCCCTCGATCGACTCCCGGCCGCGCAGGCGCTTGTCGAAGATGCCCCAGAGGACGGCGGCGATGATGCCGACGAGCAGACCACCCGCGGCGCCAAGACCCAGAATCGTCCAGAAGCCGAGGCCGTTGGCCTCGGTCGGATAGCTCGCCTCGTCGACGACGACAACGCCCGCGGCAGGGCTGCCACCGCGGCGTGAGGTTTCGAGTTCACTGACCAGGCCGACGAGCTGATCGGCGACGGCATTCGCGTAGGTCTGCGCCTGGGCGGGATTGGGGTCGGTGACGCTGACGTCGAGCAGGACGGTCTTGCCTTCCGGTGCGGCCGAGATCGCAGCGCGGAGGTCCTCCGGCGAAATGGGCGCCTTGAGCTGATCGACCGCTCGGGCTGCCACTTGTTCGCTGGTGGCCAAGCCAGCATATGAATTCACACGTTCCTGCGAAAAGAGATTGTTCTGGTACGCCTCTGTTACCGAAGTGCCGTTCTGAGTTGCCACGAACAGCCGGGCGGTGGATGAATATTCGGGCGTCAGAAAAAGCGTCGTTATGTAGCCGGCGGCCGTGCCGACGATCGTCAGGACTACTACCAGCCACCAGTACCTGCGAAATATGCGCAGGTAATCCATGATCTCCAAGATCAGCCCTTTCGAGAAACTCGGCAAACAATGACTAGGGTATCGGGTTGTCGCGCCCGCGGCGCCTATGAACTTCTTGGGGCAAGCTGGTGTCGCGTCGCTCGACCTGACACCATAGACCCCGTGAAGCCCCGCTGGAATCTGCTCGGCAAATACATGTTAGCCGTCGCAACGGTTGCTGCAGTCCCCGCAGGGGTCTGGGCGGTCATCAGCCAAGGCAGGATGCCGACCTTTGGCCTGGTGGCCCTCCTAGCGTTCGTCGTCGGGGTCTACGTCGGTTTGCGGCACCCGCTGTGGCTCTTCTGGGGCCTGGCCATCGTGATGGGCGCAATCCCGTTCGGATACCTGCCCGGCGTGCACGTGCCGATGTATCTGTTGTTCGCTGCAGGGGTTCTGCTCGCCGTACTGATTCATACCACCGAGCGCAGCTCGCTCAACAGGCTCGAAGTTGCGGTGTTGCTGTTGGTTCTCGCGTCGGGCATCTCTGTGATCGCCACCGGTATCTCGCTGTTCAGCTTGATGTCGTTCACCAGGTGGGCCATCGCCACCCTGCTGGTCGTGGCGCTGCTGCGGTTGTCGCGGGAAAACCTGGCCAAATTCGGGCGGGTTTTTGTGGTGTCGGCCTCGGTCAACGCCCTCGCCGGCATCGCCATGGCCACCGTTGACCAGCAACAACGCATCCTGAAACCACTCAAGGTATTCGGCTACGGCGTGGGCGCCGAACTGCGTCAGAACACCGCGCTCTACGTCTACTCCGATGAGGGCTCAGGCGTGGTCGGCAAGACGATCCGACTCGGCGGCACCTGGGTGCTGCCGAACAGCGCGGGCTTCTGCCTGACGATCGCCTTGGTGATGTGCCTCGTCCTGTTCCGCGGCTGGATCCGCGTGTCACTGTCGGTGATCCTGTTCGCGGCCATGCTGCTCACCTTGAGTAGGGCCACCCTGTTCAGCGTGGCCGCCGGGCTCGTGCTGGTGTTCCTGTTCCACAGCATGCGGGCGCGCGATCGCCAGGTCGCGATAGGCGTGGTGGCCGTCGGCGCCGCCGCCGCGTTCCTCACCCCGATGATCCGCGACCGCATCCTCGCGTCGTTCGCCAGCGAAGACAAAGGACGATCGGACCGCGTGGCGGCGCTGCACAATTTCCCGCACCAACTGTCCGGACATTGGGTTTTCGGCCTGGGCTGGGATCGACCCGAATTCCGCAGTGGACAAGCGGCCCAGTCGCTCAACTACGTGTCGAATGCACCGCTTTTGACGGTCTATCGAGGCGGCATCATCACCGGCCTGGTGTTTGTCACCATCCTCCTTATCGGCTGTTTCTTGGGGTACCGCGCGATGCGCTCCCCATCGCTACCGAATGCCGTTTTCGGCGGTGTCTTCATCGGCACAGCCGTCGTTTATATGAATTTGGCTCAGTCGGTCGTCGACATGCCGGTGATGGCATTGCAGTTCGCGATGTTCCTGGCGTTTATGGTCTACGTCGACCAATCGCGCAGATTGGCGAAAGACGAAGCGGCGCCTCGCGAAACCGCCGCCGGGCCACCGGCCGCGGCGCCGACGCAGCCGGTGCCTGCCGGCGCCCGATAGCGCGGCCGGCTACCGCTACGCCGTTCAGTCGAAGAGGCTGGGCAAGCCCTGCATCGAGGCCGCGGGTTCGACACCGAGCACGTTGGCCAGCAGCGAGGGAGCGACGTCCAGGACGTCGACCTCCTTGCGCGACGGATCGCGGGTCACGCCCGCTCCATAGGCCAGCATGATGCCCTCGGGGATGTGGTAAGCGGTGTTGTCGCCACCGACCCGCGACCGGATGATGAAGCCGAGATCCGCAGGGCTTGCGGTCACGTCGCTTTCGGCGCCTGCAGGGCGGAAATGCACCGGCAACGACAGCTCCTGCTGGTCGACCGGATTGTCGATCACGTTGGCGATGCCGAACGTCACCGTGCGGCCTTCCACCCGGAACCGGCCGAACAACTGCCCGATGCCTTCGACCACCACGGACTCGAGCGGCTTGATCGCGGCCTGCGCCTGCGCCTCGTCTGCGAACACCAACGACAGGTGTGGGTACATCGTCAGGCCAAGCTCGGCGGGTGGCAGCCCCAGCCGCGACACCAGCTTGTCGTGTTCGTCGAGGACGAAAAGGCCGATGTCGGTGAACCGCGGATCGACCGGCCCCTGCCCCATGCTCGCGGCCAGTACCAGCATCGAATCTTGGTGCGACGCCAGGTATTTGCGGATACGGCCCAGGTGGCGATCGGTGAAGTCCATAGCCGTCAGGATGAAGCTGCCGTACACCTCGTCGGCGGTGTAGTCATGCTCGTCGGTGTAGCCGGGCACCGCGTCACCCCAGAAGCGGTGCATCATGCTCGCGACGTGGTTGGTGAAGAAGATGGACAGCCGCGGCTGATGCTTGCGATGCAGTCGCCAGTACAGGTCGAAGCTGGGCAACACCTGCATGGAGGCTCGAAGCTGCTTGTAGCGCTCGTCGCGCACCTCGCGAACCAGATGGGTGCCCAGTGTCGTCGCTGAGTGCGGGGTGAGGCCCTGACGCAGCAGATCGACGCCAGTCCCCAAGAGCGACTTCGGATTAAGGGCGGCATCAGACGAGAAGCCGTTCTGGCCCGTCATCGCCAAGTTGAACGCCTGAAACCTGCTCAACGACTCCGGGTAGGTCTTGCTGTCCTGGCTGAAAGTGTCCGGAACGTAGAAGCCGCCGTGGCGGAAATGACGTGCGGGCCAACTTTGCAGCGGCCCGAACAGGCCGACACTCAGCCCCGCGCGCTCGGCCACGTCCCAGATCGGATCGCCGCGGAAGGTGGCCGGATCCTGGCCCAGGTCAAAGGAATTGTGGTCGTACGTCGAATTGTGAAGCGACGGCCACGTGCGCCACGGCTGCAGACCCTGCAACTTCGGGTCGTCGGAATGCCGCGTCGTCAGTGACTGTCCGTTGTCCAGCAGCGCCGCGAAATTCGACTTCGGACGACGCTGTACGTAGTAGTCGACGATGCTCCAGGGCACTTCGTTGAGCTCGTAGAGAATCACGTCTCGCTTACGGCCGGCCATCGGCGCGTCCCCCTCGGGGTCGGTGGTTGCTGTAGCTGGTTGCGCTGTCACGCATCGTATCGGTTCTCGCCTGTCTTCACCGCATGTGCTGGCGGGGCCGAATTTTTTGCGGCCGTGTGGCGGATGCGGTTGCCGCCGAAATGGCGCAAATGTTAACAGCGTGACTGCCGAGGAAACTGTGACAAGACCCCGCAAAGCGGATTTACAGATTCCAGTCAATGATCCCGAATTTGCTAGAAATGCAGTTGGTATGCGTCGGCAATACGGATGCGCCCGTCGCTGCATTCTTTTGCGACACGCCCGACGGCACAGAAGCTGTGAAATTGCTGGTGGATGACCCAAACTTGCCGTGAATCAAGATCGGAATCCACCGTCACTCCTCGCCAACAAGACTTGGAGACATACTTGTGCGACGCGCGCATTATTGGGGTTCTCACCGCACCTTCTTTACGGTCACCATCGCTGTGGCAATTGCGATTATCTGCGTAACCGCAATTGCCGTGGTAATGCCGTCGGGCAAACCGCGGCAGGTGAATGTTATTGACGCCGCAGCAATTAATCCGCTGCCGACAACAATCGGTTTTGCGGATGCCGACACTTACGGCATGACGCAGGCCGATGTCGACAAAACGGCCGCGAAGTGGGCGTTGACCAAAGTCGACACGGTACGGGTGATGATCCCGTGGGCCGGGGTGGAACCCATTCGCGGAGGCACGCTGAATTGGGCCAACGTCGACAAGGTCGTCAATGCCGCAGTGGCGAAGAACCTGGCCGTCATGGGATTCATCAACTCGACTCCATCGTGGGCGGTGGCGCCAGGTGGCCGACCACTCAGCGGTCGGCCGGCATCACCCGATGTGTATGCGGACTTCGCCGCGAAAGTGGCCCAGCGTTATCAGGGCAAGATCGCGGCATACGAAATCTGGAATGAGCCCAACGCGATCACCTTCTACACCCCGACCCCTGATCCGGCCGGCTATACCGATCTACTCAAGGCGGCCTACCCGAAAATAAAGGCGGTCGATCCCTCGGTCACGATCATCGGCGGTGTGCTGGGCGCGGTCATCGACTTCGGAAGCGCGACCATCAATCCGGTCCGCTTTGTCAGTGAGATGTACGCCGCGGGCGCCAAGGACTATTTCGATGCGCTGTCATTTCATCCGTACCACTACACACTGAAGTTCTCCGACGGCGTTCCCGCCGCCAATTCGCCGGTAAACCAGCTGATGGGTATGCGCCAGGCGATGGTCGCCAATGGCGACAGCGCCAAAAAGATCTGGTGCACCGAATACGGCCAACCGACGTCGAAGGTCAGTGAGGCCGATCAAGGCGCATTCATCAAGGACGTGCTGCTCAAATGGCAGGAAATGCCCTACACCGGACCGGTGTTGATCTACACGACGCGCGATCGGGCGACGGGTAGCACCGACGCGCAGGACACCTTTGGCGTTTACCACAGCGACTGGACCCCCAAGCCGGCTCAGCAGGTCATGTTGTTTGCGCCCGGTAAGTCCTTGGAGTTCACCAGGTTCGCCAAGCAGACCAGCCCTGATCTGGGTGAGGTGCTGAGTCCCGTGTTCCGGGCGACGCCGACCGTGTGGGCGCAAATGCGTTCTGTGAGCACGCTTTACGAAACCCCGAAGGCCAGCATGTTCATCACCTCACCGACGCAGGTCGCGCAGTTGCTGATACCCAAGAAGGTGGCGCCGACCACCCAGTTCGCCAACGGGATGCAGGAGTTCGAGAGCGGCATCAAGGCGTGGTGGTCCCAAGCAACCGGGGCGCACTGGCTCGACGGCCAGATGGCCGCGGCCTACTTGCCTGCACTCGGGCTGGCGACCAGCGACAAGTATGCGCCTCAAAGTGGAACCGCCAGAATGGATTTCGAACACGGCTACATCACCTGGGCGCCGTTTACCGGCGTCAAGGTGGTCCTCACCTGATCAGGCGGCGACGGCCTCGGCGCGCAGCAGCGCTTCGACCGCGCGATGAGGCCGTCGCTCCTCCCAGCGCCGCTTGTTGATTTCGTAGAGCCGGCCGGCGGCCTCGACTGCGGCCTGCTTGTCGAGCAGGTAGCGACGGCATTCGTCGACGAAACCGTCGTCGTCGTCGAAGGTTTGCAGGCCGAAGAGCGAGCCGAGGTCACCGACGGCCGCGCTGGTGCCAACGACGGGCAACCCCATCCGCAGCGAGTCGAGGATCTTGACCCGCACACCGCCGCCGGTCTTGATCGGGGCCACCAACGCTCGGCAGGTCCCGAGGAACTCCCCTAGGTCGTCCACGAATCCGAGGTCGCGCACCCCTTCGGGATAGACCGGGTCCGCGGCGCCGGGCTTCTTCTTCCCGATCACACACAACTCCGCGTCGGGAATGCCCGCCGCGATGCGCGGCCACAGCCGCAAGGCATACAAAAACGCCTCTTGGTTCGGCGGCCAGTCACGCAGGCCCATGAAAACCAACCGGCGCGGCGACGTCGAGACGTTCACGGGCTCGACCGGCGGAAGTGTCAGGTCGAGCCAGCGAGCGCGCGGCACCCCATTGGCGCGGTAGAACTCGGCCTCCGGTTCGTCATAGGTGCCGACGGCGTCGGCGGCGCGGGCGACGCGCACTTCATCTCGTCGCAGCCGCGGCGCCTCCAGCCGACCGAGCGCACCTCGACTCGCCCGCCACACCAGCGCCTCGCTGACGTTCGTGTTGACGATCAGCCGCGCACTACGAAATTTGTTGCTGCGCAAGAAAGATTCGGCCATATAGCTGTGCTCGGCGACGAAGACGTCGGAGTCGGCGGCGTCGATCGCGGCCACCAGAGGCGCGGTGTCGAAGCGGACGTGAACGAGGCTGCGACGCTTGCGAACGGCGTCGGCGAGCAGTTGCACGGGTTGCACCTTCGGCTTGGGGATCCGCGTAACGGCAATGCCGCCGGGCAGCTCCGCCGGACCCACCTCGCTGGACAGGCACACCGCCGACACGTCGTAGGCATCGGAGGCGAGCTGCATCATCAGCCTGCCGAGTTCGACGTCACCCGCCCTCTCGGTCACCGGGTCCTTCGACAACAGGAACGTCGCTCTTGGCATTCCACCTCCCCCCGTAGATCGCCATCGTGAAGGTCACCAACAGCAGGAGGTCGCTCACGGACGTCGCGATCGCGGCCCCGACCGCGCCAAGGGGTGATGCCAATGCGGCCAGGATGCCGAATTTGACTGGCACCAAACCGATCACGGACGTCAGCCGGATCACGTCTCGCCGCTGGGCATAGAGAATGAAGGTGAAGACCATGATGATCGTGCGGAACGTGGCGTATGCCGACATCACAATCATCGCGATCGCGAGTTGACGCGGAACCGGCGTGAACAACAACACGATCCCGGTGATCAGCACGATCACGCCGCCCGCCAAACCTATTGCGACAGTGAGGCGCAGCGGCGGCCCCGTCTTCACATCGCCACCGCTGTCGCGCAGGGGCTGGGTATACGTCGCGCCGAAGGCTTGGCCGACATAGCCGATGGCCGAGGCGAGCACCCACGTCAGGTTGTAGTACCCGACGACGGTGGTGTCGGTGAGCCAACCCAGAAGCAGGATGTCGCCCTGAAGGAAGGCCGCGGTGCCGAGCATCTCGCCCGAGAGCACCAGGATCGTCCGAATCGGCCCAGGCCACTGGGGGCGGTGGCCGCGAACGGTGACGGCGGCCAGCACTGCGATCACCACATAGGGGATGCAGTAGGCGATGCTCGCACCGAACAAGTTGGGTCCGTCTGCCGAAAACAGATGCGCACCGAACAGGTAGGCGCAGCCGGCCACGACGCTGCCGATCTGCCGGCTGGTGTCGATCCGAGAGGTGCGGTGAGGGTCTCCTTCGCGCAGTGCGCGCGCCTTGTAGGCACCCACACACAGCTCGCCTCCGGCCGCGAGGATGCCGAACCAGAGGATGTAGTTGATCGGCAGGAAGACCTGTGCGATCACCATCAGCGCGACACCGAGCAGATATCGGCTGGCGCGCTCCCGGACGAAGTCCTCCTCCGGTTCGCGAGCGGCACGCACCACGTACGGGTTGTTCAGGGTCTGCCCCAGCACCGATGTGACCGCGAACCCCAGGCTGTACAAGCCGTACTGGCTGATGCCCAGCTGGTGGATCATCGCCAGGGTCCACAGCAGGCCCGCGGCGCGGCCGCCGTAGACGAACATCAGCGACATCAGCGTCTTGACGGACCGGCGGGTGCCCGCTTCTGGCGCGGTCAGCTCAGGCCCCCTGTTTGCAAGCTGATATCAAGCTGACAATCCCTTTGAGTGGCGGTGCGGCCGTTTTCTGCGGCCGCGTGGCGATAGCGGATTATTTTTTCCGAACTAGATGGAACCGCAAACTCGCCATGGTGACAAGCCGGGCACAGTCGTTCACCCCATTTGCCCTGGCCACGAATGTCGACATGAAGTTGCTGTGAGTCTGCCTGCGCGCCTTCGCGGCATGATCGCAAAACGTGCCCGCGGCTCGGATTGGCATGGCCGATTATCGCGATCTTCCCTGCGCCCGGCCGATACCCGGCCCCTGCGGGCGACCACCGGGCCTATCGAGTAGGCTGTGCCGACCATCGTTCGCCTTCTGCGGGAGTAACGCGTGAGTATTGCTGGGACCCTGAAATTTCTCGTTCTGCAGCGGGTTATGGACTTCCCTGTCCCCGATAGTCCGTTTTTTTACGGCACCGACGGCAAGGGCGACGAAGGTCTCGCCTTTTTCCTCGAGACACTTAAGGGCTCGAAGCGCTACCTGGAATTCGGTACCGGCGGCTCCACGTATTTGGCCGCGAAACACGGCATCGAATTCATCGCCGTCGACTCGGACCCGTTCTTCTTGAAGAGCGTCCGCAAGAAGATCAGCAGCGCTGGGCTGGAGCGGCCGACCGGCCAGACGTACCGCTACGGCGACATCGGATTGACCGGCCATTGGGGTCGTCCCATCGGCTTGCGCGATCCGTCGCCGAAGAGGCTGGAGAAGTTCCGGCGCTACTCCGATCCCCCGGCCGAATGCCTCGAGGGCGGCCGCACCCCCGATTTCGTGTTGGTGGACGGGCGGTTCCGCGTTGCCTGCGTGCTCAAGTCGATTCGCATGCTGCAGAACGAGCGCGGCTGGACGATCGCGATGGACGATTACGGCGACCGGCCGCACTATCACGTGATCAATGAGTTCGCGAACATCGACCGCCTCGTCGGCGGCCGGATGGCCGTGATCACCTCTCTCAAGGACTTCAGCCCCGAGCAACTCGACGCCGCGATCCGTAAGTACGAAATCGATCCCGAGTAACTCAATTCGGCTGCGCGAGGATTCGCGTCCACAGCGCGGCAAACGCCTCTGCCGTGCGCGGTCCTGAGCGGTCCTGTCGCGTCTTCTCGGAATACTCGCCGAGCTCCGTCAGCCTCGCCTGATCATTGACCAGCTGCTCGATTGAGCGCGCCAATTCCGTTGCGACGGTTTCTGGTTGCGAATGGTCGACCGGCACGACGACGGCGCCGGCTTTGGTGTCGAGTTCAGCCAAAGCGCCGTAGCCGGTGGTCACGATCGGCGTGCGGTAGGCCATGGCGTGTGCTACGACACCCGACGCGGGATACGTCACGTCCTGCCAGTGCCGCTTGCCATAGGGCACCACGATCGCGCGGACGGACTCGAAGAACGCGTCCTCTTGGGGACCGTCGACGGCGCCGAGGACTTCGATTCCGTCCTGCCGCGGCAGCGCCTCGGTGCCGCGGCCTGCGATCCGGATCAATATGTCATCGGGCAGGTGCCTGCGAATACCTTCGATCTGCTCGAATCCCTTGCCGCGGTAGACATGTCCGAAGAAGCCGATGGCTTTCGGGCGCTCCTGGACGGGCCGGATCGTCGGCCGGTCGCGCACGATGTGCGGGATGTGAACAGCGGACAGGCGGGGGTAGCGCTCTTCGATGGACCGCCTGCCCGTTTCGGTGAGCGCGACGAGCGTGCGACCGGTGTAAACCCGGCCCTCCAGCGCTGTGGTCAGTTTCTGCGATGTGAAGTGCACACCGTGGAAGATCAGGCGGCTGCGGTGCAGGAATCGTGCCGACCACGGCCACCAAACCCCTTGGGGCGGATCGTGAATGGTCGCTGTCACCGGCACACCTGGTAGGCCCACGATCGACCAGAACGGCACAAACCCGCCGGCCGCCAACTCGGCGTGTACCAACACGCGGCCCTGCGGTGCGGTGGCGACGGCCTCCCTGACTTCCTTTCGGGCACGCCTGGCCTCGGCTACCCTGTCCTCGCCAGGCGACCCGCACCTGACCTCCACCACCTCGCCGAAATGCCGGCGAACCGGCGTGATGAAGTCTTCGGAATAGTCGCCGACCGCGGTCTTGCCGCGCGCGGGCGCGACGAAAACCAGCCGATAGTCCTTGAGGTCGGCCATCAGTGGAACAGCGGCCGATAGCTGGCGCTGTATTTCAGCGCCTCCGGGTCCCGCTTGCCGATCACCTTGGCAGGCACGCCGCCGACGACCTCGCATTCACCGACGTCCTTGGTGACCAGAGAGTGCGCGGCCACGACCGCGCCCCGATTGAGTATGCACGGCAACGTCATTGCCCTGCTGGCAATCCAGACGTAGTCGCAGATGACGGTCGGGATGCCCGGGATCGGCAGGAAGTCGGGCTGGTTGATGTCGTGGCCGCCGCCGACGACGTGCACGTCGCTGGCGAGCGTGACGTTGTCGCCGATCCACACGCTGGCGCGCGCGTCGATCATGCACCGCATGCCGATCGTGCTGTTCTCCCCGATCCTCAAGAACTCGGGATCGAGGATCGTCGTGGTCCGCATGATCGACGACCCCTTGCCGATCTTGGCGCCCGCCAGTCGCAGGAAGCCCAACCGCACTGTGTGCGACGGGATGTAGGTGACGAACATGTTGTACAGCAGCGTGGCGAGGCGGTTACGTACCTTCCGGGGCAGGCTGATGTCCTGCATCTTGTAGCCGACGAGCTTCTCGCCGTCTTCGGAGAGCTGGATGACCGGCCCTGGGACGATCGTCAGATCAGGAGCGACCTCGAGCTTGCGAGCTATGTCCGCGGGATCCGCCTTCTGAGGTTCTTTCCACATGTGCCTGCTCCTGTCGTAAATCGGAAATCACCATCGCCTTGACGATTTCGTCGAAGTCAGTGGTCGGGCGCCAGCCGAGGACGTCGCCCGCCTTGGTGGCATCGCCGACGACCGCGGCGCCCTCGCGAGGACGCAGAAATGCGGCATCGGTCTCGACGTATGCCTGCCAGTCAGGAATACCTGCGGCACAGAACGCCGCGGCGACGAAGTCGCGGACCGAGTGGGACACACCGGTGGCGACGATGTAGTCATCGCCCTTGCCGTGCAGCGCCATTCGATACATGGCGTCGACATAGTCGGGCGCCCAGCCCCAGTCGCGCTCGACACCGAGGTCACCGAGCACGAGCCGGTGCTGGCGACCCGCGGCGATCGCGGCCACTGCCTTCGTGATCTTGCGAGTCACGAATCGCTCTGGGCGGCGCGGTGATTCGTGGTTGTAGAGGATCGCGTTGCAGACGTCGAGTCCCTTGTCGCGGTAGACCTGACACAACATGTGGCCGAACGCCTTGGACGCGCCATAGGGTGAGATCGGCCTCAGCGGGGTCTCTTCGGTCTGCGGCGACGTGTCGGCGCCTGCGAAGATCTCGCAACTCGACGCGTTCACCATCGCGATCCGTTTGGCCGTGCGATCCTGCGCAACAATGCACGCGTCGAGAAGGGCGGCGGTGGCAAGCGAGTTCACCCGCGTCGTCGTCGCCGGGTCCTGCCATGACGCGGCAACAGAGGAAACGGCGGCGAGGTGAAAGACGACGTCCGGCTTGACAGTGGTCATCAACGCGATGAGTGCAGGGACATCGGTCAAGGCGTCGCGCGGAACGCCGTGCACGTCGAAGCCGTTGCGCTGCAACAACTGCGACAGGTAGTAGCCGTCCTGCCCGGTGATACCGGTGATCAGCGCCGTGCTGCTCGCGCCGACAATCGACATCAGTCGCCGGCCAATTCGTTCACGATGCCGTAGAGCCGCTCGGCGAAATGCTCTTCACTGAACTGCTCCACGTGACGTCGGATCTTGTCCGGATCGAACTGCATCTGCTCGAACCGGTCGATCGCCTCGGCGATGGCCTTGGGCTCCGGCTCGTCGAAGTACACCCCGGACAGGCCTTCGTCGACGGTGTCCAGGAACCCGCCCCAGCGCAGTGCGACGGTGGGCCGGCCGCGCAGCCCCGCTTCGATCGGCGTCAAACCGAAGTCCTCGTAGCTGGCCGCGATGAGCGCTTGGCAGTTCTCGTACAACCACGAGATCTGACCGTCGGTGAGGTCCGAGAGCATCAGCACATTCGGCGTCTTGATGCCGCGTAGCCTTTCGGCCTCGGGTCCACGGCCAACCACCACCAGTTTGCGGTCGGTGTCCGCGAAAGCCCGGATGATGACGTCGACGTTCTTGTACGGCAGCAGCCGGGAGACGCACAGGTAGAAGCCGCCGTTCTCCGCGCCGGTGCCATTCAGGGCTGGAATCGTCTCGGCTGCAGCAAGATTCGCCGTTTCGGCGGGACCAAAGACCAGCTCGGACTCGATGCCGTATGCCTCGGTGATGCGTCCCTTGATCAGCGTCGAGATCGCCAGATACTTGTCGGCAGAGCGCGCCATGCGCCGATCCCACGCCTTGAGGTATGGGCTCGTTGCGGCGAGGCCGACGCGCTTGGCGAAGCTGGCGTCCTCACCGAGGTACTTGTCCGGCAGGTAGAGCCAGCGCGCGGGAGAGTAGCAATAGACGAGCTTGCGTCCCCTGGTGCGGAAGCCGTGGGCCCATCCGCTGCTGCTGGTGAGGACCACGTCGGCATCGACGAACATCGACTGGGCGAACGCAGGCCAAATGGGGAGTCCCAGCCGATGGTGTTTGCGCAACGGCCCGATCTTGTTCGCCGCCGAAACCCGAATGTCGCGTTCGGCAAATTCCGGATAAGTCGTCGCCGGGTCGTATAGCAACGTGTAAATCGGTGCGTTCGGGAAGGCCCGGCTCATCGAAAGAACCATCTTCTCGGCGCCGCCCAACTGTGTGAGGTAGTCGTGGGCGATCGCCACCTTCGGGCCGTCGACACCGTCGTACCTGCGATCTGGTTGCACGCTGGTAATCCCCTTGAAAGGCTGTGCGGACGACGGACGGGAGTCGGCCGGGCCGGAGAGCGTGCCCGACGACTCCATTAGAACTGCAAACGTACCGTACTCACAACCCGTGCCAAAGATCGCCACGGCAAATCCCGGCAAATGGCGGATTGCGAGTTTCGGTCTACCGAGACGCCGTCCCCAACTGCCGCTTCGCGACCGTTACGAGCACGTCGTGCGGCAGCGTCACTCACACCCGTACACCTGGGCAAAACGGGCCGGTTGCGAATAGAATTCGGGCTGGTGCGTTGTTCGCCCACCGAAGGCCTGGCGCACTGGACTGGGCGCGATGACGGAGTTGACGTGGCCGACTGCTGCTCGCCGCTACGGATGAGTTCTTAGCTTGACGGTGAGGTAAATTTTGCAGGCGCGCACGAATGTAGCCGTCGTCAATGGCCATGGATTGGGAATCTGTCACGCGGTGAACGCAACTGCCAGACGTTTGCCCACCTGCCAACATCACGTCGAGCGGAGTCCCGCGGTGCGCTGGCCGAAAGCTGCTTTTGCGCACCCATCAAGTTACGGGTTATCGTGGATTCAATGGCGCGTGTGTTAGCCACCTGTGTGCGCGTCGGCCCGCAGTTTCGTCCAGCGGGAGAGCAAGGTCATTGCAACTCCGGCGTGCTAGCCTCGGGAGTCTGGCAATTAAGTTTCTTTGCTAGGCAACTAACCGGCAAATACGCCACAGCAAATGGCGCCCGTTACCATTGACGATCATTACAATTTGACGCGACAAGCCCTACGACCTTATTGGAGTGCGCATATGGGCAAGCCCGGCGGCAACGTTGTCTACCAAGACATCGATGAGCTGTGGAACGGCTACGAGGACCTGCTCGTCGACCTTGCCAAGCGGGAGGGCGTCAAGGCTGTCGCGGAGCTCGGAGGCGGTGCCAATCCGATCGTCGCCGAGTCCAAGTGGGATTTCGTACAGCAACGAGTGGTGCTCGACATCTCAGCGACCGAGCTCGACAAGAGCGAAGGCAATGTCGAGACCAGGGTGGCCGACCTTTGCCAACCGATCGAGGACGGCCACAATCAATACGACCTCGTGTTCTCGAAGATGTTGTGCGAGCACCTGCCGGACCCGGTCACGTTCCACCAGAACTGCTTCAAACTGCTGCGTCCAGGCGGCCTTTCGGTGCATTTCTTCCCGACGCTGCACAGCCTGCCGATTCTGGTCAACCACCTGATCCCGGAGAAGCAGGCCCGGGCGCTGGTCCAGGTTTTCCAGCCGTGGCGGATTTCCGACCCCAAGCAGCAGAAGTTCCCCGCCTACTACCGCTGGTGCCTCGGCCCGTCGCGGCGTACCGCTAAGCGTTACGAGAGTGTGGGCTTCGAGGTCGAGCGCATCAACGCGACCTTCGGGCATGGTTACTACCGCCGGCTTCCGCCGCTGCACGCGCTCGAACGCCTCAAGATGAAGCTGCTGCACCGTCACCCGGTGCCATACCTGGCGAGCTTCGTTGTGGTCATCCTGCGCAAGCCTCATGTCGGCTACGGCAGCGGGTCGCTGTCGGCGAGCGCCAAGGTCTCCGAAACGACTCTGAAGAACGCGTCCGGCTAAACCGTCGCCACGGCGCGCAAGCCTGCCTAAGAAGACTTTAAGGGCGTTCGTTAACATCAGCACCATGACGAGCGTTTCCGAGCATCGGGCTGAGGCTGCGGCAGAGCACGAGATCGATATCCACACGACCGCGGGCAAGCTGGCAGACCTGCGCAAGCGGACCGAAGAGACCCTGCACCCGGTCGGTGAGACTGCAGTCGAGAAGACCCACGCCAAGGGCAAGCTGACTGCTCGCGAGCGCATCCTTGCGCTGCTGGACGAGGACTCGTTCGTCGAACTCGATGCGCTGGCGCGGCACCGCAGCACCAACTTCGGCCTGCAGGACAAGCGTCCCCTTGGCGACGGCGTGGTGACCGGTTACGGCACCATCGACGGTCGCGAGGTCTGCATCTTCAGCCAGGACGCGACGGTGTTCGGCGGCAGCCTCGGCGAGGTGTACGGCGAAAAGATCGTCAAGGTCCAGGAACTCGCCATCAAGACCGGCCGGCCACTGATCGGCATCAACGACGGCGCGGGCGCCCGCATTCAGGAGGGCGTGGTCTCGCTCGGCCTGTACAGCCGTATTTTCCGCAACAACATCCTGGCCTCCGGGGTTATCCCCCAGATCTCGCTGATCATGGGTGCCGCGGCCGGTGGCCACGTGTACTCCCCCGCACTGACCGACTTCGTCATCATGGTCGACAAGTCCAGCCAGATGTTCATCACCGGACCCGACGTCATCAAGACGGTCACCGGTGAGGACGTCACGATGGAGGAGCTCGGCGGCGCGCACACGCACATGGCCAAGTCGGGCACCGTGCACTACGTCGCTTCCGGTGAGCAGGACGCCCTGGAGTACGTCCGTGAGCTGCTGAGCTATCTGCCGAGCAACAACTACGCCGATCCGCCGCGCTACAACGTGCCGGTGCCTTCCGGCGGTATCGAAGAGAACCTGAACGACGAGGACCTCGAACTCGACACGCTGATTCCGGATTCGCCGAACCAGCCGTACGACATGCACGAGGTGATCACCCGCATCCTCGACGACGACGAGTTCCTCGAGGTGCAGGCCGGTTACGCGACCAACATCGTGGTCGGGTTCGGCCGGGTCGAGGGCCGCACGGTCGGCATCGTCGCCAACCAGCCGACACAGTTCGCCGGCTGCCTGGACATCAACGCCTCGGAGAAGGCGGCCAGGTTCATCCGCACCTGCGACTGCTTCAACATCCCGATCGTGCTGCTGGTGGACGTGCCGGGCTTCCTGCCGGGCACCGACCAGGAATACAACGGCATCATCCGCCGCGGCGCGAAGCTGCTGTACGCCTACGGTGAGGCCACGGTCGCGAAGGTCACCGTCATCACCCGCAAGTCCTACGGCGGCGCGTACTGCGTGATGGGGTCCAAGGACATGGGCGCCGACGTCGTGGTGGCATGGCCGACGGCCCAGATCGCCGTCATGGGCGCGTCGGGCGCTGTCGGGTTCGTGTATCGCCAGCAGCTGACGGAGGCCGCCAAGAACGGCGAGGACGTCGATGCGCTTCGCTTGAAGCTGCAACAGGACTACGAGGACACGTTGGTGAACCCGTACATCGCCGCCGAGCGTGGTTACGTCGACGCGGTGATCCCGCCGTCGCATACCCGTGGCTACGTCGCCACGGCGCTGCGACTGCTGGAGCGCAAGATCACTCAGATTCCGCCGAAGAAGCACGGGAACATTCCACTGTGAGCCGAGCGAACGATTCAGCAACTGTGAGCGACGAAAACGAAGTTGTGGCTGCCGATCCGCACGCGCATGACCCGCACATCAAGGTGGTCAAGGGCGAGCCGACCGCTGAGGAGTTGGCCGCGGTGATCGCCGTGCTGGCCAGTGGTTCGGGCACCCCGCCCGAGCCGCGGGAAGCCGAGCAGAACCTGTGGGGCCATCCGGTGGACCGGCTGCGCTACGCAACCTTCAGCTGGCAGCGGGTGACGCTGCTGGAGCGGACACACATGCGGAAATGACCCGCTTGGTGCTTGCGTCGGCCTCACCAGGCCGTCGTAAGGTGTTGCGCCAGGCGGGAATCGATCCGCTGGTCATCGTCTCCGGGGTGGACGAGGACGCCGTCGTCGCGGATCTCGATCCATTGGCGACGCCAGGCGATGTGACGACGGCGTTGGCCACTGCGAAGGCGGATGCTGTCGCACATGTACTTGATCCGGAGGTTGGCGCCGATTGCGTTGTGATCGGCTGTGATTCGATGCTGTACCGCGACGGAGAGCTGTTGGGTAAGCCCGCGACTGCGGACGCGGCGCGTGAGGGCTGGCAGCGGATGGCAGGCAAGTCCGGCCAGCTCTATACCGGGCATTGCGTTATTCGGTTGTCAGGCAACAAGGTTACGTATCGCGCCGCCGACGCGGTCTGCACGACAGTCAACTTCGGCGTGCCCTCACCCGCTGATCTGGACGCGTATGTGGCCCGCGGCGAACCGCTCGCAGTGGCTGGCGGTTTCACGCTCGACGGGCTCGGTGGCTGGTTCATCGATGGCGTGGAGGGCGACCCGTCGGCGGTGATCGGCATCGGCCTGCCGCTGACGCGACGACTACTCGGCCATGCGGGCCTGTCGATTTCGGACCTCTGGGCGGCGAACCCGCTCCCCTCTTAAGCGCGAGCGACCGACTCCACTAGACCGTAACTGCGAGCAGAAGCCGGACCAGTTCGGCCTGTCGGTGCGTACCCGTCTTGTGAAAGACGTTTCTCAAGTGAGTCTTGACGGTGTCGCGGGAGAGCTGCAGCTGATCGCCAATCGGGCCGAGTCCTTGCCCGTTCAAGACAAGCTGGGCCACCGTCGCTTCGGTCTTGGTCAGTCCGAACAATTGACGAAGCGATTGGACGGCTGTCATTGGAGGCCGTTCCGGGTCGACGATCACCACCATGGCAGCTGGACTGTGCGAAACGAATTCGGATCGGTGAAATTCAAGCGGGAGAACATGAATCGCGTAGGGGCGCCGACCTGAAGACCGGTAACAAACGACCGATCCGCCGTGGCGGACACCGGATCTGTCGCCGTCAAGAGCGAAATCCAAAAGCGCATCGAGTTTGGCACGCGTGGCAGCCATTCCAGTCGCCAGACGTGCGCCGAATGTGGTCAAGCCATCGCCTTCCCGAAGGATTCGTTCGGCCTCGGCATTGGCGTGGACAATACGAAAGTCGGACCGCACGATGGCGATTCCATGCTCAACTGAGTCCAGCGCTGCGGCGAGTTCTCGCGCGTTGCGCGAAAGGTTCGACAATTTGTTCTGCGTACGCAGCGCCTGCTGCAGGTGCGGCACGAGCAGGCTCAGTAATTCGGTTCGTTCTTCGTTGTCGAACGGCTCGCAGCCCGGTGTCCCTGCGACCACAAAACTCGTCGGCTTCGCATCAGTCGTCAGTCGTACGAAGATGCCGTCACCCAGGCCGTTCGGGTGCACCCAATCGATATAGAACTCGCTGCGCGTCCGCGGGGCGATCAGTTCAGTTCCGGTGCGCAACTGACCGATTGGTCCCCGCTCAACGGCTTGCAGGACAAAATCCAACCGACCGTAATACTGGCCGTAGGCGAGGTCGGCTTCAGGCTCGAGATTGCCGGTCATCGATCGGCTCACGCCATCAGCGAACGCCAAAGTGGTAGAGCGCGGCTGTCCGATCCCCGTAGCGTCCGCCAACATGGCCTGATGAATATGAGCCACTGCATTGTCCCAACAGTCCGGAGAGACGGCAGCGGCGTAGATCATGGACACGATCTCAGAGAAAGCCGCGATAGTGATCATGATTCCGGGTGCTCCGCCCTCGCTACCCCTCGCCTGGCTGCTAGTCGATGTGAACCGCCAAGACTCAGTAAACCTCACCCAATTGGGTGAAGCGAGCAAATTGACGCGGTGATGTAGTTGAGCAGAGGTCGCGCACTAGCGCCGACTGGCTCGCATTACTTGTCGACGGGGGTATGCCCGAATGTTGACTATCAATCCCTTTCGGCTATGGCGCAGGCCAACGACGTCAAGCTCGGCGGTTCGCACATTGCAGCCTCGCCTCTGGGCACGCGGGTTTGCCGCCCAGATGGTTACACCCAAGTGATACGCATTGGAGTATCAAATGACGGATTCTTCCCATTCAGGCAAACCAAGCGGTAGGCAAGCGACACGTCTGAAGACTAGGCAGACCGTCGGAGCGGCGGTCTTCGCCGGAGGCCTGATTATCAGCGGGGCCTCGCTCCTTCAACCAGTTGAAGACTCGGCGCCGGTAGCTTTAACGGCCGGCACCTCGGGTAGCACCTCGGGCGACAACACCTCCGGGGGCACCAGCGGAGGCACCTCCGGCCAAACCTCCGGCGGCACCTCGGGCAGCACCTCGGGCGACAACACCTCCGGGGGCACCAGCGGAGGCACCTCCGGCCAAACCTCCGGCGGCACCTCGGGCAGCAACTCGGGCGACAACACCTCCGGGGGCACCAGCGGAGGCACCTCCGGCGGCACCTCGGGCAGCACCTCCGGCGACAACACCTCCGGCGGCACCTCGGGCACCAGCGGAGGCACCTCCGGCCAAACCTCCGGCGGCACCTCGGGCGACAACACCTCCGGCGGCACCAGCGGAGGCACCTCTGGGGGCACCAGCGGAGGCACCTCCGGGGGCACCAGTGGAGGCACCTCCGGCCAAACCTCCGGCGGCACCTCGGGCAGCACCTCCGGCGACAACACCTCCGGGGGCACCAGCGGAGGCACCTCCGGCGGCACCTCCGGCCAAACCTCCGGCGGCACCTCGGGCAGCACCTCCGGCGACAACACCTCCGGCGGCACCTCGGGCACCAGCGGAGGCACCTCCGGGGGCACCAGTGGAGGCACCTCCGGCCAAACCTCCGGCGGCACCTCGGGCACCAGCGGAGGCACCTCCGGGGGCACCAGCGGAGGCACCTCCGGCGGCACGTCGGGCAGCACCTCGGGCGACAACACCTCCGGGGGCACCAGCGGAGGCACCTCCGGCCAAACCTCCGGAAACAGCACCGGCACAACAGGAACCACTAGCGGTTCTACTACAGGCACTCCATCGTCCAACCCAATCGCGACTTTCTTCGCACGGGTCTGGCAGGCGACCACATCATTCATCGGTGGCCTGATTACGGCCTTCCTTGGACTCTTCTTTGGTTTCCGTCCTCGGGGCGGATGGTGGACGTGATCGTCGAAGACGTTCGCCCGCCCACTTTGTCGCACAGGTTCGAAATGACCGTTGCGGGTGAAGCTTTGATCAGTGCGTTAGTGACCGCTGCGTTGATCGTCGCCATCGTGTGCAACCTGCCCGACTCGGATATCAAGCGCTCCGCACAGCCCGCGCTGAGGCCGCTCGCCGTGTCCACCGGCACCGATCAGACCTGGACTATGTACTCGCCGGATCCAATTCGACGAATCGAGATCCTTGAGGTGCACGTGACTATGGCGGACGGCAGCGACAGAATGTGGTCGTTCAGCCAAGGTGATCGAGTCATCGGCCAATTGCATTGGTATCACTGGCAAAAACTCAAGGAACAGGTCATTCGCACGCCCGCCATTCGAGCGGGATTGGCGATGTGGGCCGTCCGCCATCTGACCACACTCGGCGAGCACCCAACTAAAGTGCAGATGATTCTCCGCACCGAGGAACTGCTGCCGCCCGGCAAGGCCGGCGTTCCGACAGTCGGGACGGAAGTCCTCTACGCGAAGACCCTCAACGGGTGGCGATGATCGCCAACAGAGATCGGCGTCACACGCGCCTCGCCGAGATGTTCACGGCCTGGCGGATTTTCTGGTTTCAGCCAGAGCCCGTCGAGGTGCTCGGCTTGGTTCGAATCGCATTCGGAGCCATGGTCATTGGATGGACATGTTCTTTCTTTCTTGACCTGCGGGAGTTGTTCGGGCTAAACGGCGTCGCGCCAGATGTCCCCTCAGATCCGTACCTGTGGACGCTGTTCAAATTCTGGCCCGATGACCGCGCACTATTTTTGGGATGGTTCGTGCTGTTGTTGTCGGCTCTCGCCATGACCGTCGGCTGGCACACTCGAGGGGCGTCGATTGCCGTGTTCGTCCTCGTCGTATCCTTCCAGCATCGCGACCCATCCGTCTTCAACGCAGGCGACGTGCTGGTGCGCATCGAGGCGCTCTGCCTCGCCCTGGCACCGAGTGGGGCGGCGCTTTCGCTCGATCAACGTCGTCGCACCGGTAGATTCTGGTCAGCTCAGGTGCGGGCGCCGTGGGCTATCCGCCTCCTGCAGCTGCAACTTTCGATTGTGTACCTCGCGTCGGTTCGCTGGAAGCTAGCTGGCACCGCATGGCCTGAGGGTACGGCGGTTTCCTACGCGCTTCGCCTACGCGACATGTTGGTACTTCCTGCGCCGCAATGGTTCATCCATAGTGCGTTTTTGATCAACGTGGCCACCTGGGGCGCTCTCGCCCTGGAGCTCGCGATCGGCACGTTGGTGTGGAACCGACGACTTCGGCCCTGGGTTCTTGGCGCGGGGGTGCTCATGCACACGTCGATACTGCTCACGATGGGAGTTGGCTTCTTCACACCGGCGATCTTCGTGCTCTATTGCGCCTTCGTACCCCCGCAACTCATCCGGCGGTGGACCTCTCAGCCCGCACGCCTGTTTCGTCGTTCGACGATTTTGAGTTTGGACAATGCCCCGCATGACCGCTCGGACAGCGAGCAACCCATTTCGGCCGCGTAACGAATACCGTTGCTACATCAGGTCGTTGGCGGGGACATCGTTGCGATGCTCCCGATACCAGGCAACCGTGCGCTCCAGACCCTCATCAAGTCCCACGACCGGCGACCAGCCCAGTGCGCGCATTTTCGAAATGTCCGGGCAGCGGCGCTTGGTGCCGCCGTGTTGCAGTTCGCCCGGCTGGATGTCCAAGTCGATGCCGACGATCTTGCCGATGCGCGCGGCAAGGTCGCGAATCGTGATCTCCTCATCGCTGCCGATGTGGTAAATCTCGCGGTGCCCGCCCTTTTCGTACATCGTCAGGATCCCCTGGACGACGTCGTCGACATAGCAGAAAGACCGCGTCTCGGTGCCGTCGCCCTGGATCGGGAAAGTCCCGTCACCTGCCTCCTGCGCCGCAAGCGCCCGCATGATGAATTGGGGCTCCACATGCTTCCAGCCCATGTTCGGCCCAAAGACGTTGTGCGGCCGGAAAACCTGCACCTGTCGATAGTGGTCTTGGCCGTAGTTGAATGCGATCAACTCGCTGACGATCTTGCCGCCGCCGTATGAATACCGCGGATTGAGGCTATCGGGCAGCATCAGCGGGATGGTCTCCGGCGTCGGGATGATCGACGGCGTCTGATAAACCTCGGCCGTCGACGCAACCACCAGATCGGGCACACCGACTTCGCGGCCGGCGTTCGCGACCGCCAGCATGCCGAGCATGCCGACCTCGAGCACGAGTTCCGGTTGCTTGTAGAAGTTCTCGGTGCCGTTGACCGCCGCCAGGTGCATCACGACCTCGGCGCCCTTGAACGCCTTTTCCAACGCGCCCTGGTCGCGCACGTCGCACGTGAAAAGCTCGACCTCCGAAGCGACTTCGGCGAATCGGCTGGCATCGCCGCGCACCATCGAGTCGACCACCGCGACGTTCCAGCCGTCGGCCACCAGTCGCTTGACCAGATACGCGCCGATGAAACCGCCACCGCCGGTGACGACTACCCGCTTAGCCATCGATCGGCGCCCATCCGCTGCGGCCCACCGCGAAGTACGAATCGCCGAGTTCCGAAGCCGGCAGGTGGCTGAAGTGGTTCCAGTAGTCGAACACGAAGCCGTCCGGGCTGATGAACTCACTGATGGTGCGCGGCCCGATGGTGCCAAGCGAGGGATGGTTGTTCGCGATCACCACCACCGACGCGCCGCTGACCGCATCGCCGAACCGGTTGAACACTGCCTCGTCCGGAAACTCCGACGCCAATACTTCCGGCGAGGTCACCGGGTCGTAGACGCCGATCTCGGCATTCGGGTGCGCCTTCTTCAACGCGTCGAGCACCTTGATCGACATCGACCCGCGCAGGTCGCTGGTTTCCGGCAGGCCCTTGAAGGCCATGCCGAGGATGCTGATCTTCAGCGGACCCGACGCCAGGTTGCGCCGGTTGATCTCGCTGCTGATGAACTGCACCGTCTCCTCGGGCTGGCGCTCGTTGACAAGTCTGCCCGCCGAGGTGATCTCCATCTCGATGCCCCGCGTGCGCGCACTCTCCATCAGGATGTGCGGATCCTTTTCCAGACATGGGCCACCGACGAGCCCCGGCAGCGGGATGTTCGTGCGGTTGTAGCCCAGCTTGCCCGCCGAGATCACCTCGTGCGCACTGACTCCGAACGCGTCGCACACCCGCGCGACCTCGTTGGCGAAGGCGAACTGCACATCACGGAACGTGTTGCTGACGAGCTTGATGATCTCGGCGGTCTCGATATCGGCGACCTGAACGATCGAAATGGTGAGCCGGCGAAATATTGCAGCGGCGCGATCTGCAACAGCCGGATCGTCGGCTCCGACAATTTGCGGCAATTCACGCAATTCCTGCAGCGCCTTGCCTTCCAGTGTGCGTTCCGGGCACATCGCGATATCGAATTTCTTACCGCTGGCCGCCAGAATCGGCGCCACCACGTTGCGCGTCGTCCCCACCTTCACGGTCGATCGCAACAGCACCAGCGCCCCGTCGCGCATGTTCTCCGCGATGTCGCGGGCCGCACTTTCGATCATGTCGAGGCGCGCCACACCGTCAGGCGACAACGGCGTGCCGACCGTGATGATGTATGTGTCGCAAGAGAAGCTGTCATCGAAGCGTTCTGCGGCCACCAACTTTTTCGACCTGGTCACGCCTGCCAACGCATCCGGCAGACCCGTCTCGGTGAAATGCGGCGTTCCCGCGTTTGTCATCTCGACGATGTCGGGGCGCTTCTCGACGCCGATGACCGTATTGCCGGCCTCGGCGAGAACGGTCGCCAAGGTCAGTCCCACATAACCGAGTCCGACGATTCCGACGTCGTAATTTGCTGGCCCAGCCATCATTCCTCAAGTTCCTTGCGCGGAGACGTTGCGACAACAGGTGTTCACAATACGTTGCCCCCATCCATTTGGAGCAGTGGGCGTGTGCTGTTTCGCACAGCGCCTGGGTAGGCTCGTGGTGTGCCGCTGCCTGCCGATCCCAATCCCGCCCTGCAGTCATATGCCCATCCCGAACGCCTGGTCACCGCCGACTGGCTCTCGGGCAATCTGGGCCGCCCAGGGCTCGCCATCGTTGAGTCCGACGAGGACGTGTTGCTCTACGACACCGGCCACATCCCCGGTGCGGTGAAGATCGACTGGCACACCGACCTCAACGATCCGCACGTTCGCGACTACATCAACGGCGAGCAGTTCGCCGAGTTGATGAACCGCAAGGGCATCGCCCGCGAAGACACCGTCGTCATCTACGGGGACAAGAGCAATTGGTGGGCGGCCTATGCGTTGTGGGTGTTCACGTTGTTCGGTCATCCCGACGTTCGGCTGCTCGACGGCGGCCGCGACTTGTGGATCTCCGACGGCCGCGACACCACGCTGGACGTCCCGTCCAAGCACTCCACCGGATACCCGGTCGTGGAGCGCGACGACGCACCGATCCGCGCCTTCAAGGAGGATGTGCTCGACATCCTCGGCAAGCAGCCGCTGATCGATGTCCGCTCACCGCAGGAGTACACCGGCGAACGCACCCACATGCCGGACTACCCCGAGGAAGGCGCGCTGCGCGGTGGCCACATCCCGACCGCACGGTCCATCCCGTGGGCAAAAGCTGCTCAGGACAACGGCAAGTTCCGCAGCCGCGCCGAGCTCGACGAGCTGTACGGGTTCCTCACCGCCGACGACAAGACGGTCGTCTACTGCCGCATCGGCGAGCGGTCGAGCCACACCTGGTTCGTGCTGACCCATCTGCTCGGCAAGCCGGGCGTGCGCAACTACGACGGCTCGTGGACCGAGTGGGGCAACGCGGTGCGCGTGCCCGTCGCCGTCGGGGAAGAACCCGGAAGCGCGCCATGACCATGCCGGCCGCGCTGGCCGAAGTCGTTTCGGACTTCCAGGACGTACAGGGACAGGACAAACTCGCCCTGCTGCTGGAGTTCGCCAACGAATTACCGCCGCTCCCAGCCGATCTCGAAGAGGCGGCGATGGAACCGGTGCCCGAATGCCAGTCGCCGCTGTTCCTTCACGTCGACGCGGGCGACCGCGACAAGGTCCGGCTGTACTTCAGCGCACCGGCCGAAGCCCCGACCACGCGCGGCTTCGCCGCGATCCTGGCCGCGGGCCTCGACAAGCAGTCAGCCGACGACATCCTGGCCGTGCCCGACGACTTCTACTCCGAACTCGGCTTGGCGAAACTGATCAGCCCGCTGCGGTTGCGCGGCATGTCCGCGATGCTGACGCGCATCAAGCGGCACTTGCGCGCGGCAACGCCTGCCTGACGATCAGAAGAACGGCAGCTTGTACTTGCCGCTGTACTGCAGGGCTTCCTTGTTGCGCTCACCGATGACCTTGGCAGGCACACCGCCGACGATCGCGAACGGCGGCACCTCTTTGTTCACCACCGAATGTGCGGCGACGACGGCGCCCCTGCCGATCAGGCTGGGCAAGACCATGGCGCGGCTGCCGATCCATACGTGATCGTCGATGACGATGGGATCCGGCGGGTTCGGCGCGGGCACGAAGTTGGGGTGGTTGATGTCGTGGCCGCCGGCGATGATCTGCGTGTCGCTGGCGATCACGACGTCGTCGCCGATCGCGATCCCTGCCCTGGCATCCAGCAGACAGCGGAACCCGATCGACACGTTGTTGCCGATCACGATGTATTGAATCGACCAGACGCCGGTGCCGCGGTTGATCGCGACGCCTTTGCCGATCTTTGCGCCGAACAGTCGCAGGTATCCCAGTCGGATGAAGTGGAACGGGATGTAGGTGACGACCGTGTTGTAGAAGTACGCCACGTACACGTCGGCGATCCTGCGGAACAGGGTTTCGCCCTCGAGCTTGTAGTTGACGATGCGACCGTCGGGTTCGGTCACCCACTCCATCTTCGGTGGGATCCGCACGTTCGGGTTGACTTGGCGCTTGCGGGCGATCATCTCGGGGTCTGAAGCTTGCGGTTCAACGAACAACGGGGCTCCCCTATGTGCATCAGCGATTTGCTGGACCGACAGCCACCTTAGCCCGGTGCGCGGTCAACCTTCCAAACTCACCGCGAATTTGCTCGCGGGCGTGCCGCACCCGCGGGTTGGGTAGGCAGTCATGCCCCTTAAACTGCGAGGCGCTACATTCTTAAAGACGTTTCTTAGAGAACATGCCATCAGGAGGCGAAGTGCCTAGTCACGCCAGCTCGAAGATCTCCAAGGTGCTCGTCGCCAACCGTGGGGAGATCGCGGTCCGGGTGATCCGGGCGGCCAAGGACGCCGGGTTGGCCAGCGTGGCCGTGTACGCCGAACCTGATGCCGACGCGCCTCACGTACGGCTCGCCGACGAGGCCTTCGCACTCGGTGGCCAGACCTCCGCGGAGTCCTACCTCGACTTCGCCAAGCTGCTCGACGCGGCCGAGAAGTCCGGCGCCAACGCGGTCCACCCCGGGTACGGATTCCTTTCGGAGAACGCGGATTTCGCTCAGGCGGTGCTCGACGCCGGGCTGATCTGGATCGGGCCGAGCCCGCAGTCGATCCGCGACCTCGGCGACAAGGTGACCGCACGCCACATCGCCGCGCGCGCCCAGGCCCCGCTGGTTCCGGGCACCCCCGACCCGGTGAAGAACGCCGACGAGGTCGTCGCGTTTGCCAAGGAGTACGGCGTGCCGATCGCGATCAAGGCCGCCTTCGGCGGCGGTGGGCGCGGCATGAAGGTGGCCCGCACCATCGAGGAGATCCCCGAGCTGTTCGATTCGGCGACGCGTGAGGCCGTCGCAGCGTTCGGCCGCGGTGAGTGCTTCGTCGAGCGCTACCTGGACAAGCCCCGCCACGTCGAGGCCCAGGTCATCGCCGACCAGCATGGCAACGTCGTCGTCGCGGGGACCCGCGACTGCTCGCTGCAGCGCCGGTTCCAGAAGCTGGTCGAAGAGGCGCCCGCGCCGTTCCTGACCGACGCGCAGCGCAAGGAGATCCACGAGTCGGCCAAGCGCATCTGCAAGGAGGCCGGCTACTACGGCGCAGGCACCGTCGAATACCTGGTCGGCCAGGATGGGCTGATCTCATTCCTCGAGGTCAACACCCGTCTGCAGGTCGAGCACCCCGTCACCGAGGAGACCGCGGGCATCGACCTAGTGCTGCAGCAGTTCAAGATCGCCAACGGCGAGGCCCTGGACATCACCGAGGACCCGACACCGCGCGGCCACGCCATCGAGTTCCGCATCAACGGTGAAGACGCAGGCCGCGGCTTCCTGCCCGCACCCGGCCCGGTGACCAAGTTCGAGCCGCCGAGCGGCCCCGGCGTGCGACTGGACTCCGGCGTGGAGAGCGGCTCGGTCATCGGCGGACAGTTCGACTCGATGCTGGCCAAGCTGATCGTGTACGGCGCCAATCGCGACGAGGCGCTGGCGCGGTCGCGGCGCGCACTCGCCGAGTTCAACGTCGAGGGCCTCGCGACCGTCATCCCCTTCCACCGCGCGATCGTGTCCGACCCCGCGTTCATCGGTGATGAGGACGGCTTCACCGTGCACACCCGCTGGATCGAGACGGAGTGGGACAACACCGTCGAGCCGTTCACCGGTGGCGACCCGATCGAAGAAGAGGACACCATCCCGCGGCAGACTGTCGTGGTCGAGGTCGGCGGCCGCAGGCTCGAGGTGTCGCTGCCCGGCGACCTCGCGATCGGCAACGGGGGCGCGCCCGCCGCCGGCGGCGGCGTAGTGCGAAAGAAGCCGAAGCCGCGCAAGCGTGGCGCACACTCCGGCGCGGCCGCGTCCGGTGACGCGGTGACCGCACCGATGCAGGGCACCGTGGTCAAGGTGGCCGTCGAAGAGGGGCAACAGGTTTCGGCGGGAGATCTCGTCGTCGTGCTCGAGGCGATGAAGATGGAGAACCCCGTGACCGCCCACAAGGACGGCACCATCACCGGGCTCGCCGTCGAGGCCGGTGCCGCCATCACTCAGGGAACGGTGCTCGCCGAGATCAAGTGATTCAGTCTGGAGTCACCAGGCTGCGTTCGGCCAGTTTCGCACCGAAGTACTCGGCGTCGGGGTCAACGACGACCGTCGTGTCGTCGTTGCGGCGCGCCAACGTGTCACGGGCCATCTGCTCGAACGAGATCTTCTGCGGCCCACCGATGTTCACGACGCCGTTGAGTGGGTCGGCGACGGCCGCACGGGCGACGACCCCGGCGACATCGTCCGCGGCGATCGGCTGAATCAACGCGTCCGGTACCCGGACCTGATCGTCGTCGGCCATCGAATCGGTGATGGCGTCGGTGAATTCGGTGAACTGCGTGGCCCGCACGATCGTGTATGGCAGGCCGGATTCGGTGATGATCTTCTCCTGCACCACCTTTGCCCGCATGTAACCGCTGTCGGGTAACCCGTCGACTCCAACGATCGACAGCGCCACGTAGTGGCCGACTCCGGCACGCGCCGCCACGACCACCAGATTGCTGGTCGACTTCTTGAAGAACTCCATCACGGGATCGTCCTCGAACGAGGGCGAATTGACGACGTCGACGAGCACGTCGGCGCCGCTGAGCGCCTCGGCGAGACCTGAGCCGGTCAGTACGTCGACGCCCGATCCGCGCGATGCGGCGACCACGTCGTGGCCCTCCGCGGTGAGGAGGTCGACGACCTTGGTGCCAATGAGACCGCTCGCGCCGATAACTGTGATCTTCATGCTTACCATCACACGCGTGGAGCCCGTCGAAATCAATGCAGGTGCTTGGTATTTGCGTATGCCGCGCGCGGACGACCGCGTTGACGACCGGCCCGCACTGGCCGAGCTGGGTGAGACCGACGACGACTACGTCCAGAAACGGGCTGCCCAGTGGGAGTCGGATACCACCTACACGTGGGCGGTGTGCGAGCCGACGACCGGCGAACTGCTCGCTGAAGTCACGCTGCAGCCGGCGACCGGGTTGATCGGCCTGCGCGCGCGCCACGGCCACGCCGAGGCGGCGCAGGCCGCAGGCGACGCGGTGCGGCGATTCGCCGACAGCCTCTAACGCGTGTCGATGTCCCGACCGGTCGCGAGATCCGCACAGTCGACCGCGATCACGTCCGTCCGCCTGCTCAGGAAAGGCCGCGCGCCCTCGTCACCGCGAAGCGTCGCCAACAACTGCGGCCAGTGCTCGCGCGCGATGACGACCGGGTGCCCGGGCCTGCCGTCGTAATGCGCGCGGGCCAAACCGGAGGACGACGAGCGTGCCGCGTCCAGCACCCGTCGTATCGCGTCGGGGCCGGCGTCGGGGGTGTCGACTGCGTGCAAAACCGCGTACTGCGCGTCGACGGCCGCGATGCCCGCACGCACCGACGCGCTGAGCCCGTCTGCCCAGTCGTGCGCCAGCACGGCCCGCGCGGGCGCAGGTACGTCGACGATTGCGGCACCCAGCACCACGACGACGTCGTCGCACCCCCCGTCGTTCAGCGCAGCCACACAGGCACGCAGCCACCGACCGTTCTCGGCACGCACTTTTGGCATGCCGTAACGCGTCCCCGCCCCGGCCGCCAGCAGCACACCCGCCGCGGTGCCGCTGTTCTGCATGTGAACAGTGTGAAACATCGGCGGCCACCGATCCAGGCGACCGTTCGTACTGTTTCGGGTCTGAGCTGGGGGAACGAAAAACCTGGTAGATCGATTGCGACATGTTCACGATTGGGCGTAGGGTCAAATCAGGTTGAGTTCACAGCCAGCGGAAGCGTCAGACGACGCGCAGGGTAGAGAAACCCGCCTTGTAGCGAGGCTTTGAGGACGCAGGGCCTAACAATTTGACGTGAACCACAGTACGAATCACGTATTCCCACTGATGGAGTCACAATGTCTACCCCCAATGTCCGTCCGGGCTCCCCGGGCGCTTTAATCGAACCCACCGACTGCCATGCGGCGCATTTCGCCACCCGGTGGTTGAAGCCTTCGATGGCCGTGATCACGGCGCATGGCGAACTCGATGCGGCAAATTCACAGCAGTTCGTCGACTATGCCTTGCGGCACGCACCGCACACCGACCGCTTGGTCTTGGACCTGACAGGCGTGGAGTTCTTCGGCACGGCAGGCTTTTCCGCCTTGCACACCCTGAACGTCCGCTGCGCTGCAGAAAAGATCGAATGGGCCATGGCGCCCAGCCCAGCGGTCAGCCGGCTCATGCGCATCTGCGATCCGGACTCGACGCTGCCCATTTGCGACGGCGTGGACTCAGCGCTGGCTGCCGTGCAGGGTGAGCCACGCCGGCTATTGCAGCTGGTCCCGAAGTCTCGCTAGGGATTTCGCCAACAACCGAGACACGTGCATCTGCGAGATGCCGACCCGCTCGGCGATCTGCGTCTGCGTCAACGATTCGAAGAACCGCAATAACAGCACGGTCCGCTCACGCTCCGGCAACGCAGCGAGCAAGGGCCGCAACGCTTCTCGGTTCTCGATCTGGTCCAGGCCGAGATCGACGTCGCCCAGCGTGTCGGCAATCGCAGGGGCATCCTCATTGCCGCTGCCACCGCCGCTGTCGATAGACAGGGTGTTGTAGGAGCTACCCGCGACCAGACCCTCGATCACCTCGTCGCGATCCATGTCGAGCTCGAGAGCGAGTTCGGTTGCCGTCGGGGCGCGGCCGAGTCGCTGCGACAGTTCCGCCGTGGCGGCACCCAGCCTCAAGTGCAGTTCCTTGAGCCTGCGCGGAACCTTGACCGACCAACTGTTGTCGCGAAAGTGCCTGCGAACCTCACCCATGATGGTCGGCACCGCGAACGAAACGAAGTCCGATCCCGCATTGACGTCGAATCGGATCACCGCGTTCACCAGCCCGACGCGGGCCACCTGCACCAGATCGTCGCGGGGTTCGCCGCGGCCGTCGAATCTGCGGGCGATGTGATCGGCAAGCGGCAGACAGCGCTCGACGATCCGGTCGCGCTGACGCTGGAACTGCGCCGACGAATCGGGCAGCCCTTCGAGTTCGCGGAACATGGCTGCGACGTCCGCATATTCAGAGTTCGATCGTGACGATGAACCCTGGGCCGACGAGGGGGTCACTGCAGCGAACTCGCTCGCCTTGCCGTCATCGAGATTCCGAACACCCGCTCCTCCTCGGGGCCCTGCCCGTCTTGGAAGGTGCGCACCTCGTCGGTGAGTGAGCTCAACACATGCCAACTGAAGCTGCCCGGGGCAAGGATGTCCGGGCTCTTACACGTGGTCGACGCGTCGATGACCACCGCGTCGTCTCGCGGGACCACCACCAGCGAGAGCGTGGAATCCGGAACGGCCGATCGAATCAGCCGGGTGCAGGCTTCGTCCACGGCGAGCCGCAGGTCGGCGACGGCGTCGAAATCGAGGTCCTCAAACGTCGCGACGGCCGCCACCAAGGTACGCAGCACCGCCAAGTTCTCCAGCTTCGCAGCGACCCGGAATTCGACGGAACGGGCGCTGCGCGCCTGCCCGTTGTCTGTATTCGTGTCGTCGGCCATGTGACCTCCCGGAAATTTCCTCGCGACACTACCCCAGGTCGAATCCCAGCTAGTCACCGGAGCACCAACGACCTGTCGGGGACGACGTGTGGCAACGACGGCGGCGGGGTAATCCCCCCGCCATGGACGAAGTTCGGCGACGCCGTGCGGTTGACAAGGTGATGACGCTGTGACGCCGATGGCGAGCAAGCCGACGCGCCAGTTGATGTCCTCTTCACCATGGTGCACGTGCAGTACCCCACCGTGGTTGCTCCTCAAACATGCGGCTTCGTCGTAGCGCCGTCCGCGGCCCCGGAATACGTCGGGTGCGCCGCGGCAGGGGTTTCGCCTACGAGCACCCGGACGGCACACCAGTCACCGATGCGGCCACACTGCAGCGCATTCGCGATCTGGTGATCCCGCCCGCCTGGAAGAAGGTCTGGATCTGCCCGTACCCGAACGGGCACATCCAGGCGGTCGGAACCGACGCCGCGGGCCGTCGCCAGTACCTCTACCACCAGCGATGGCGGCAGGAGCGGAACGAGGAGAAGTTCGACCGGGTGCTGGAGATGTCGGCGGCGCTTCCGGAGATGCGCCAGCGCATCGCTGCCGACCTGCGCGGCCGGGGAATGGGCCGGGATCGGGTGCTTGCCCTCGCGCTGCACCTGCTGGACCTCGGCTACTTCCGTGCCGGCGGCGAGCAGTACGCCGAGGAGCACAATTCCTATGGCATTGCCACGCTGCGCTGCGAGCACGTGGCGTTACAGAAGCAAGCTGTCGAGTTCGACTATCCGGCCAAGAGCGGGGTGCGCCGCACGCTGCTGATCGATGATCCCGAGGTGATCCGCTCGGTGCGCGCATTGATGCGCAGTCGGCCGCGGTCCGATCGATTGCTGGTGTGCCGCAACGGTTCTGACCGCATCGAACTGCATGCAGACGACCTCAACGCTCGGTTCAAGGAACTCGTCGGCGACGAGTACACGGTCAAGGACCTGCGCACCTGGCACGGCACCGTGCTCGGCGCCGCCGCATTCGCCGACGCGGACCCTCCCGTGAACAAGACTGTGATCAAGCGAGTCGAATCCGCTGTGATGAAGGAGGTTTCAGAAGAACTCGGCAACACGCCGGCGGTAGCACGGTCGTCTTACGTCGACCCGCGGGTGGTCGAGGGATACGAGGCCGGCTTGACCATTGCCGCGGGTGTGCGTCGAGCCGACCGCACCAGGGTCCCCGCCAAGCGGCAGGCCATCCTGGAAAGCAGCACCGCGAGGCTGATCCGCAAGGTGGCCAAGGGCTAGCCAGTGGCGGCTTCCGGCTTGCTCTCCGCCAATATCGACGCATGGTAGAGGCGGACGGTGTCCTCGGCGATCCGGTCCCAGTTGTAGCGGGCCACCACACGATCACGTCCGGCACCGCCGAGGCTGCGCCGCAAGAAGGAGTCGCGTAGCAGCAGGTTCACCGCGGCCGCGAGTTGCCGAGGATGCTGGTGTTCGACCAAGCGGCCCGTCACGTCGTCGATGACGATGTCGACCAGTGCGCCGGCCGCAGACGCCACCACGGGCACGCCGCAGGCCATGGCTTTCAGCGCTACGACGCCGGACGACCCGCCGGCAGGGGTACACGCGACCACATCGGCGGACCGCAGCAGCCCCGGCATATCGTCGGGTGCAACTGCACCGTGCAGTCGTAACCGGTCGGCGACACCCAACTGTGTCGCGAGGCCGCGAAGCCGGGACGCCTCGGCGCGGGACTCCCCGGCGACGCTCCCCCCGACGACGACGAATTCGGCGTCGGGGATGTAGGGCAGAGCGTGAATCACGGTCTCGAACCCATTGCCTGCCAACAGCTTTCCGACGCTGACAATGCGATGCATCTCGGTTCGCGGCGCTTGTGGCCCATTTGGGGTAAACCGGCTGACGTCGACACCGGACGGAATCACAGATGTGCCTCTTCGCGGCCGTCCCATCCGAGTCAACTCGAACGCCTCCGCCTGACAACTCGCCGACACCTGCGTCGCGGCCTTGGCCAGCTTCGACTCCAACCGGCGTCGCGGCCCATCCGTGCCCAAGCCGTGAAAAGTCAACACGGTCGGCAGTCCGAACTGACGTGCCACGAGTTCGGCCACGAGGCCCGACGTCCAGAAGTGCGCGTGGGTGAGATCGGGCGCGCCGTGGGTCCAGTCTGCCGCAAGATATTGGGCAAACGAACTCATCGCGGGCAGCAGCTCGTCGCCGACGAGGCGCTTTGGCGGACCGGCGGGCACCTGAATAACGTTGTAGCCCTGTGGTGTTTCGGCACGCTCGGGCAGATGAGGGTCGTCACGGCGGGTGTAGACCGTCACTCGATGTCCACGGCGGGCAAGTGCGGCGGAAAGGTCTGCAACGTGCGCACTTTGCTCGTCGGCCGCATCGCCCGCCGTCGCCGCGAGCGGGTTTGCGTGGGCCGAGATCATCGCGATGGTCACAGGCTCGTCGATGACGCCATGAGTCACGCCATCGGATAGCCGCGGCGTTTGATCCGCAAACTGTCGAGGGTTCGCTGTTCGCAATCCGGATTCACAGGTTCGCTTTCGGGATCAAAGGTGGGCCGCAGCGGTTTTCACCGAGATTGCACCGGGTATTCCGCGGCCATGCAAGACAACGAGCAGCTCCCCGACGACGTCCCGGTCGCCGATGCAGTCGAGCAGCACCGGCCAGCCAGCGAATCGGTTCCCGACGAAGAGGCTACCGTCGAGCCGTCGCAGGACGCGCCACTGGAGGTGGCGGACGCCGACTGGCAGGAACAGCTCGAAACCGTTGAGCTGGACCCGGAGTTCGATGAGGTCGACCGGCCATGACCGATCCCGACGGTGTCATTTCCTACCCGGGCGAGACGTCCGAAATGGACGAAAAGCCGCGCGACGAAATGCGCGAGTACGTCGGACGCGACCTGTTGCACGGCAAGTGCGCGCTGATCACTGGCGGGGATTCCGGTATCGGACGCGCGGTCGCGGTGGCGTTCGCGAAGGAAGGTGCAGACGTCGCGATCGCCTACCTGGAGGAAAACGACGACGCGGCGCACACCGCCGAGCTGGTCGAACAAGCTGGGCGACGCTGCGTGCGGTTGCCTGGCGACCTCGCAGATCCAGCGCACTGCCGCGCGATCGTCGAGCGCACCACCGAAGCGTTGGGTGGGCTCGACATCCTCGTGAACAACGTCGCGTATCAAAACCCGACCGACAAGTTCACCGACATCTCCGACGACCAGTGGCGCCGCACCTTCGCGGTGAACATCGACAGCTTCTTCCGTGTCACGAAAGCAGCGCTCGAGCACATTCCCGACGGCGGCGCGATCATCAACACGGGTTCGATCAACGGCCTTCGGGGCAACAAGACGCTGATTGACTACTCCGCGACCAAGGGTGCGGTGCTGGCGCTGACGTATTCGCTTGCCCAATCGCTTGCAGAGCGCCGCATCCGCGTCAACTGTGTTGCGCCCGGCCCGGTGTGGACACCTCTGATTCCCGCGACCATGGATGCTGAAAAAGTCGAATCATTCGGCGAGCACACGCCTTTCGGGCGCGCGGCTCAACCCGACGAGATCGCGCCCTCCTACGTGTTTTTCGCCGCGGCGCAGATGTCGTCCTATTACAGCGGCGAGGTACTTGCCCCCATCGGCGGTGAGACGCTTCCCGGCTGACAGGAGCCGCGATGGCACAACAAGGTGAGCGTCTGCGACGGTGGCGCACCCTGGCTCTTCTCGCGGCGTTCTTCGTCGGTCTCGGCCTGTTGTTGACGCAGTGTCCTGCGAACAGGGACGGTATGCCTGGCCAACTGGCGCAATCCATGGATGAGACCGTGAACTCTGCGCGCAGTGGCGCCCTTGCCATCGACCTCTGGCTGCAGCGACGGTCCACGAATCAACTTGCCAGCGTGCAGATCTCGGATGCCCGTGATGAAGTGGTGAAAGCGTACAAGGGAGTTGCGCAGCTGAAGGCCGAAGACCCCGCAGACATCAGGCGTCAGCAGATGCTGACGCAGTCGATGACCAAGATCATCGGCCAGCTCAATGCTGCATCGGCCACGCTGCGCACGATAACCAGGGAGCCAACCTTGGACTCGGTGCGTGCCAGCCTGCTGGCGTCGGCCGATGCACTGGAGTCGGGATACCGCTGATGAAGCAGATATTCGCGGTAGCCCTTGGCATCCTCACCGCAATCGGCGGCTTTCTCGACATCGGCGACCTGGTGATGAACTCTGTCGTCGGTTCCCGGTTCGGGTTGGCGCTAGCTTGGGTCGTGGTAGTCGGAATCGTCGGCATCTGTTTGTTCGCCGAGATGGCCGGCCGCGTCGCCGTCGTCAGTGGCCGGGCAACCTTTGAAATCATCCGGGAACGGTTGGGGCCCAAGATGGCCGGCGCGAACCTGGGTGCGTCGTTCTTCATCAACATGATGACATTGACGGCCGAGATCGGTGGCGTCGCGCTCGCGTTGCAATTGGCCACCGATGTGGGCCGATTCATGTGGATTCCGGTCGCTGCATTCGCGGTCTGGGTGGTGATCTGGCGCGTTGGCTTCCAGGTCATGGAAAACGTGACCGGTCTGCTCGGCCTGTGCCTCATCGTGTTCGCCGTCGCCGTCTTTCTGCTGCACCCGAATTGGGGCGATCTCGCCCACCAAGCTGCCGCGCCCGTGATTCCGGAAAAGGAATCGGCGGCCATGTATTGGTATTTCGCGATTGGACTGTTCGGCGCCGCGATGACGCCCTACGAGGTCTTCTTCTTCTCGTCCGGCGCGGTCGAAGAGCGTTGGACCGACAAGGATCTGGGCACCGCCAGGCTCAACGTGATGGTCGGCTTCCCATTGGGTGGCATTCTTTCGATCGCCATCGCGGCCTGTGCGGCAGTCGTGCTGCTGCCCGCCCAGATCGAAGTGACTTCGCTTTCGCAGATCGTCATGCCTGTCGTGGCAGCGGGCGGCAAGCTCGCCTTGGCCTTCGCGATCGTCGGCATCGTCGCCGCCACCTTCGGTGCAGCCCTGGAGACCACGCTTTCGGCCGGTTACATCATCGCCCAATTTCTGGGCTGGCCATGGGGCAAATTCCGCCGTCCGGCGCAAGCCGCGCGCTTCCACGTGTTGATGTTCGTCGCCATCGTGCTCGGCGTCGCGGTGCTGTTCACCGGCGTCGACCCGATCATGGTCACGGAGTATTCGGTGGTGTTCTCCGCCATCGCCTTGCCCCTGACCTATCTACCGATCCTCATCGTGGCCAACGATTCTCAGTACATGGGCGAAAAAACGAACGGGCGCCTGATCAATGCGCTCGGCTCGGTGTACCTGGTGATCATCCTGGCCGCCTCGCTGGCTGCCATCCCTCTGATGATCGTGACGGGAGCAGGACAATGACCACACTCGACGCGCGACTGCACCTACTGGACCGCCAATTGCTCGACGATGACGACGCTCCCGTCGGCATCGTCGATGACCTCGAGCTCAGCGATTTCGATGTGGACAAAGACATCCCGTCGGGCACGCCTGCCCCGCGGGTGACCGGCATCCTGTCTGGCCGAGTGGTCGCTACTCGCATCTTCGGCGGATCACCGCCGCGGTCGCGGCTCCAGGAAATTCCATGGAACCTCGTCGACTCCGTCGGCACGGTGATAAAGCTCAAGCCGACCGAGATGACATTCGACGTCGGGTGGGTCGAGCGGTGGTTGCGTGACCGCATCATCAAACACATCCCCGGGGGCAGGCATGCAACTGAGTAGCTTGTTGGGCCTGCGCGTCATCGACGCGGCACAACACCCCGTCGGCACCGTCGTCGATGTTCGGCTCACCATGACCGGCGACCGCGAGCACGGCCCGGCAGCGCCCCGGGTGCTGGGGCTGGTGATCAGCCCCCACACGAGGTCCGCGTTCCTGGGATACGAACGCTCCGATGCAGACGCACCTGTGATGCTTGCCTCACTGCTGCGCTGGCGGCATCGCGGCACCTTCCTCGCCGCCTGGGAGGACGTGGCGCGGGTCGGGTCTGACCTGGTCAAGCTGCGCGCCGGGTACACCCGCCAATCTGCGGTTCTCCGCCAAGGTGATTGATCGTCACGTTTAGCCCCCCGGCCGGACCGGGAACCCCGCAATCACGTGGGGAGATTCCCCTCGTGCCGCCCGCAAGGGCTGACGCTCAAGAAGTGGGCAACGACCGATCCAGCCAAATACGCGGAAAGGTAAGCATGACCGACAAGAAGAACACCGGTCCTGAAGAAGGCATCAAGGGCGTCGTCGAGGACGTCAAGGGCAAGGCCAAGGAAGCGGTCGGCACTGTGACGGGCCGCGACGACATGGTCCGCGAGGGCAAGGCTCAGCAGGACAAGGCCGACGCTCAGCAGGACGTCGCGAAGAAGGAAGCGCAGGCCGACTCGGCTCGCGCAGGCGCCAAGGCTGCCGAGAAACGCCAGGAAGCCGAGCAGCGTCCGTAAGCACTCAATGGAAAAGGCCCAGCCGATCGGCTGGGCCCTTTTCTTATGCCGTCAACTACTGGGGCGCTGTCGATGCGCATCGGGATGCTCTGCGTACCAACGCTCTTCGATACGACGCACGCGCATGTGCTCGATCAGCAGCCAGCCCGCGCCGATGATGAAACCCGCGCCGGCAAGCGACGACAGTGTCAATCCGACGTCATGGTGCCCGGTGGCGAACGCCGCAAGGCACGACACGAAAAGCACCAGGGCAACGCCGATCACGATGAGCCCAGGCATGATCTTGTTGTCCTTCATCGACTCGCCGGCATGTGGCCGTGTTGTCCTCGCGTGGTCGACGGGATCCTTTGGGCCCTTCATCGGTACTCCTCTCTCGGATACCTACACCCGCCAAACAGGGGCTGATTTCAACGGTAGGCCTACCCGACACCGTTATGGGGAAAACGCCAGGTAAAGCCGACTTCTCGTCGGTAATGGCGGCTCTCAGGCGCCGAAAACGGCAGGGCCCGCCAGGGTCGGCATGCTCATCGTCAGCACCACCAGCATCAAGGTGACCAGGAACCACCCTGCGCCCTGCCATGCCCACCAGTTCTTGTGGCTGCGCCAGGTCTGATAGGTGCGGACAAAGGACCGCAGTCCGCCGACCAGCAGGATGACCGGCGCACCGACGGCGAGCAGGGTGCGCTGAGGTACGCCGCACGCCGCGGTGTCCGCTGTCGCGCCGTTGCATGTGCTGACCCATAGGGCTGCGGTGACGAGATACGCCACCGCGAGCAACGCGACCACGAGAGCAAACCGCAGGGCCGCTCGCACGTTTGCGTCGTCGTGTTGCACGTCGTTGGGGCTATGAGAGACAGCCACTATCCGCACTCCAAATTCGCTGCTAGACCACCCGCAATCAGATGTCGGACAGAATTCCCTGTCCATACAGCGAATAAACCTCAGGATTCGACGCGGTAATGCGCCGTCAGCAGCAACCTGTCGTAGACCGCGCGGGCCGGCAGCACCTCGTCATAGGGGAGGTCGAGGAAGTCTTTCGCGATTTGCTCCGCCAGCGCGCGCAGTTTGGTGTTGGTTTCCTGCGAACGCCATTTCAGCAGCTCGAACGCGGAGTCGGCGCTGATCCGGTAGATCAGCATCAGCATGCCCTTGGCCTGTTCGATGCCGCTTCGGGCCTCGGCGATCTCGGCCACCGCCTCCGAGACGCTCTCATCGTGGGCCTCTTGGACGGTCGGCGTGACGTCGACGTAGAAGCCGTGGGTGCCGATGACCACACCGGCGTCGTCGAAGATCTGGTCACCGACGACCACGACATGGTGGACATCGCCTCTGGTGTCGATGATCCGATGCCGGGTCGAGAAAGCCCCCGCGGTGCGCCGGATCTCGTCCAACGTGTCGGCGACCTGTCCGTAGTCGTCTGGATGCTTGTGCGACAGCACAAGGTCGGTGGTCGGATGCACAGTCCCTGGCTGATAGCCGTGCATGTGCTCGACCTGAGGTGACCACTCCCAGCGCTCGTCGGCGAAATAAAACCGGAACCAACCGATGCGCTGGGGCTCGCCGCCCGCCAGTGCGTGCTCGACGGGCGTTTGCCCCTCGAGGTCGGTCAGCTCATCGGTCATGATGCGAGATTAACCCCGCTAACGACGGCGCTGCATCCAAGCTCGTCGAGTAGTTCGCTATCCGGACAGACGCTGCTGTCGGCCCTGGCTCGTAGCATTCGGCCCGTGAGGTTGAAGGTGTATCTCTTTGCCGGGGTCGTATCAAGTGTCGCCGCATACCTTCTCGGCCTCGCCCCGGCATGGAGTCTAGTGGTCGGCACACTCGCGCCTGCGGCGCTCGCGGCGCTGCCTCACTTCCTACGTGGCGCTCTGGCCGGCCTTCGCACTCACGACGACACCGCGGCCGAAATGTCGGGAATAGAATTCGAGGACTACGTCGCGCGGGTGGTCCGGTCGTGTGGCGTCCCGGTGATCATGACGTCGGTGACAGGCGACTGGGGCGTCGACATCATTGTCGGTCGACGGCCCAATCGTCTTGCGATTCAATGCAAGCGGCAGGCCCGGCCGGTCGGAACGAGTGCCATTCAGGAAGTGGTGGCTGGCGCGCCCATGCAGGATTGCGCAAAGACGATGGTGGTGACCAACCACGAATTCACGCCTGCGGCACGCAAACTCGCGGAGTTGCACGGCTGCGAGCTCGTCGGCCGAACCGAACTGACCCGGTTGCGGTCGACGATTCGCCGGCTCACCGCATCTGGTTGAGCACCTCGCGCACCGCTTCCACGGCGACGTCGATCTCCTCGCGCGAAACCGTCAGCGCCGGACGGAACCGCACGCTGTCGGCGCCGCTGGCCAGCATGATGACCCGGCGGTCCCAGAGCCGACGGATCAGCTCGTCGCGCTCAGCGTCGCTCGGCAGGCTGAACGCGCACATCAGCCCGCGGCCACGCACGTCGAGCACCAAGCCCGGGAATTCCGTTGCCAGATTCTCGAGTCGGTCCAGCAGATAGCGGCCCGCCTTGGCAGCCCGCAACATCAAATCCTCGGCCTCGATGGTCTCCAGGATGCGACGCGACCGCACCATGTCGACCAGGTTGCCGCCCCACGTGGAGTTGATCCGCGAGCTGACGGCGAACACGTTCTCGGGCACCTCGTCGACCCGGCGGCCGGCCATGATGCCGCAGACCTGAGTCTTCTTGCCGAAGGCGACGACGTCGGGCGCGACGCCCAATTGCTGGTAGGCCCAAGGGGTTCCGGTCAGTCCGCAACCGGTCTGCACCTCGTCGAAGATCAGCAGTGCGTCGAACTCGTCGCACAGCTCGCGCATTGCCGCGAAGAACTGCGGACGGAAGTGCCTGTCGCCGCCCTCCCCCTGGATCGGCTCGGCGATGAAGCAGGCGATGTCGTGTGGATGTGCCTCGAATGCCTCGCGGGCCTGACGCAGTGTCTCGGCCTCGACGGCGTCCATGGCCGCCTCATCCATGCCAGGCCGGATGACTGGCGCGTCGATGCGGGGCCAGTCGAACTTGGGGAACCGCGCGACCTTGTTGGGGTCGGTGTTGGTCAGTGACAGCGTGTAGCCGCTGCGGCCGTGGAACGCGCCGCGCAGATGCAACACCCTGGTGCCGAGTTCGGGATCCCGGCCGTGCGCCTCGTTGTGACGACTCTTCCAGTCGAACGCCACCTTCAGTGCGTTCTCGACGGCGAGCGCTCCGCCGTCGACGAAGAACAGGTGCGGCAACGCCGGGTCGCCGAGCACGCGGGCGAACGTGTCGACGAAGCGGGCCATCGGCACGCTGTAGACATCGGAGTTGCTCGGCTTGTTCACCGCCGCCTGTGCGAGCTCAGCGCGAAACGCCTCGTCGTCGGCCAACGCGGGGTGGTTCATCCCAAGCGCGGAGGACGCGAAGAAGGTGAACATGTCGAGGTAGCGCTCGCCGGTACGCGCGTCCACCAGATACGAGCCCGAGGACTGGTCGATGTCGAGGACGAAGTCCAGCCCATCGGCCAGGATGCTGCGGGCGAGCACGTCGCGGACGTCATCGGGGCGCAGGGCGGCAGGTGTCAGCACAGCGGTCATGAGACCATCTTAACAAACTTTTTACGGCATGCTACCCGGTCAGCAGGAACTATTACGGCATGATTTCGCGTCCGGAGTAAAAAGTCTGTAAGATGATGGTGCTTCGGGTGCGCACGTTCGCCGTCGTCCGGATCTGTTGCAACAAGTCTTCAAGCGCGCGCGGAGACTCGACACGTACGAGCAGGACGTAGCTCTCATCACCGGCCACCGAGTGACACGACACGATGGCCGGTATGTGTTCGAGCCGGGCAGGCGCATCATCGGGTTGAGAGGGATCGAGAGGAGTGATGGCCACGAACGCCGACAGCATCTTGCCGACGGCCTCAGGGTCGATCCGGGCGGTGTATCCGGTCACCACCCCGCGTGATTCGAGCCGGCGCACCCGGGACTGGACTGCCGACACCGACAGCCCGGCTGTTGCCGCGAGATGGGCCAGCGTCGCCCGCCCGTCGGCGACCAGTTCGCGCACCAAGATGCGATCGATCTCGTCGAGGTGTTCAGCGGCCTCCACCATGGCCGCACTGTATCCGAGGCGGTGCACATCGTGAGCCGCCGCATCGAAACTTGGCAGCTGCGCGCGAAATTCGCCGCAGCGCTGTCGCGCCTCTACGGCGCCGAGGTGCCTGCCTACACCACGCTCGTCGACGTCAGTGCCGAGGTGAACCGGGAACTGGGCGCATCTGATCGAGTGACGGCCGAACGCCACGGCGCGATCCGCGTCGGCGGCGTGCGTGAACTGGCCGACGCCGCCGACCTGTTCGCCGCGTTCGGCATGTATCCGGTCGGCTTCTACGATCTGCGCGATGCCGCCTCGCCGGTTCCGGTGGTGTCCACCGCGTTTCGGCCGATCGACACCGGCGAGTTGGCCCGCAATCCGTTCCGCGTGTTCACCTCGATGCTGGCGACTGCCGACGCGCGGTTCTTCTCCCCTGACTTGCGAGAGCGCGTCGAGCGGTTCATCGGCGCGCGGCAGTTGTTCGACCCCGCGCTGATCGCCGAGGCGCGACGCATCGCGGAGGACGGCGGGGCCGACTTCGCACGGGCCGAGCGGTTCGTGGCAGCGGCGGTATCCGCATTCGCGCTGTCTCGTGAGCCGATCGACCGCGGCTGGTACGACGAATTGGCGCGCGTCTCGGCGGTGGCCGCCGACATCGCCGGTGTTCGTACCACCCACATCAACCACCTGACGCCGCGCGTGCTCGACATCGATGAGCTGTACCGGCGGATGACCGCCCGCGGCATCACCATGATCGATGCGATCCAGGGCCCGCCCGCCGGGGATGGTCCCGATGTGTTGTTGCGCCAGACGTCATTTCGGGCGCTGGCCGAGCCGCGCCGCTTCAGAGAAGCCGACGGCACCGTGGTCGACGGCACACTGCGGGTGCGGTTCGGTGAGGTCGAGGCGCGTGGCGTCGCGCTGACCCCGAAGGGCCGGGAACGCTACGACGCGGCGATGGCCGCACCGAATCCTGCCGCCGAGTGGGCTGACTTCTTCCCAGTTACCCACGAGGAAATGGCGGCCGAGGGGCTCGCCTACTACCACGGTGGCGATCCGGCGAAACCCGTTGTGTACGAGGACTTCCTGCCTGCCTCCGCGGCCGGCATCTTCCGGTCGAATCTCGATACCGACACCAACGCCGTCGAGGCGGCAGATGATTCGGAGTACAGCCTGCACTGGCTTGCCGGCCGGCTCGGACACCACATCCACGACCCCTACGAGCTCTACGAGAAAGTCGCATCATCATGACCACTGCTCAGAAATCGAAGCTTCCGACCGCCGAGGACCTGCGTGCGCAGGCCCGCGATGCGCTCAGCGCCGTCGGCTCGCACGTATCGCTCGGCGACCCGGGCGGCGACGGATTGCAGGCCAGCACGCCCATCACCGGCGAGGTGTTGTTCACCGTCGCCGAGTCAACACCTGAACAGGCTGAGGCCGCGATAGCACAAGCCGCGCAAGCGTTTACGACATGGCGCACCACCCCGGCTCCCGTGCGGGGCGCGCTGGTGGCCCGGCTTGGCGAGCTGCTCGTCGAGCACAAGGCTGATCTCGCCACGCTCGTCACGCTCGAGGCGGGCAAGATCACGTCCGAGGCCCTCGGCGAGGTGCAGGAGATGATCGACATCTGCGAGTTCGCGGTCGGCCTGTCGCGACAGCTGTACGGCAAGACGATCGCGTCGGAGCGGCCGGGGCACCGGTTGATGGAGACGTGGCATCCGCTGGGTGTCGTCGGTGTGATCACGGCGTTCAACTTCCCGGTCGCCGTGTGGGCGTGGAATACCGCGATCGCGTTGGTGTGCGGTGACACCGTGGTGTGGAAGCCCTCGGAGTTGACGCCGCTGACCGCACTGGCATGCCAGGCGCTGATCGAGCGCGCCGCGGCCGACGTCGGGGCGCCGCCGGAGGTCAGCAGGCTGGTGCAGGGTGGCCGCGAGGTCGGCGAACGGCTGGTCGACGATCCTCGCGTGGCGCTGCTGAGCGCGACCGGATCGGTGCGGATGGGCCAGCAGGTCGGCCCGCGGGTGGCGCAGCGGTTCGGCAAGGTGCTGCTGGAACTGGGCGGCAACAACGCCGCGATCGTTACCCCGTCGGCCGATCTGGACCTTGCTGTGCGGGGCATCGTGTTCTCGGCGGCGGGCACCGCAGGTCAGCGGTGTACCACGCTGCGCAGGCTGATCGTGCATTCCTCGATCGCCGACGAGTTGGTCGGCCGGATCGCGAACGCCTACCGGCAGCTGCCAGTCGGTGATCCGGCGGCCGACGGCACGCTGGTGGGTCCGCTGATTCACGAGACCGCCTACCGCGACATGGTGCGCGCGCTCGAACAGGCTCGCGCGGACGGTGGCGAGGTGGTCGGCGGCGAGCGCCACGACGTGGGTGACGAGAACGCGTACTACGTGGCACCCGCGGTGGTGCGGATGCCGTCGCAGACCGCCGTGGTGCATTCGGAGACGTTCGCGCCGATTCTCTACGTACTGACCTATGACAATCTCGATGAGGCCATCGCACTGAATAATGCTGTGCCGCAAGGTCTTTCATCGGCGATCTTCACCCTCGACGTGCGGGAGGCGGAGCGTTTCATGGCGGCCGACGGGTCGGACTGCGGTATCGCGAACGTCAACATCGGCACGTCGGGTGCGGAGATCGGCGGCGCGTTCGGCGGAGAGAAGCAGACCGGCGGCGGCCGCGAGTCAGGTTCGGATGCGTGGAAGGCGTACATGCGTCGGGCCACCAACACCGTCAATTACTCGTCGGAGCTGCCGCTGGCCCAAGGCGTGCATTTCGGCTAACCCTGCGCGTGCCGCGGGCGTTTTGATGTCGGGCGGTCGGGTCACTCTACGACCATGCGAAACCACAATTCGCGCGTAATTGCCATGGTCGGCGTGGTGGTGGCGGCGGTCGCAGCGGCCCTTCTGGTGATGCCCGCCGCACGTCAACTCGGCCCGGCGAGTGGAATGTTGACGGCGGCCGCGATCATCGGGATACCGGTCCTTCTGGTGCTGGCGGCCACGGGTGCCCCGCACTATGGCGCGATCACCAGCTGCGTGATCGCCGTCGTGATAGCGGCCATCACCTGCGTGGTCTCCTGGGTCATCGCCGCCGTCGCGTTCGCGACGGCACTGTCGGGTTCGGCGACGGGGCTGCTGCCGGCCGTTGTGCTTTTCGGCGGTCCAGCACTGTGCGTGCTGATCCTGGGACTGGTTGCGCTGCGCGTCGTGCACCCCAGCATCAGCAGGGACGATGCTCGGGTTGCCTGACGGCGTGCGCGCCTGCCTGTTCGACCTCGACGGAGTGCTGACCGACACGGCGAGTGTGCACAAGAAGGCGTGGAAGGCCATGTTCGATTCCTACCTGCGGGAGCGGGCGAATCGAACCGGAGATCCGTTCGTCGAATTCGATATCGACTCCGACTACTTGACCTACGTCGACGGCAAGAAACGCGAAGACGGAGTGCGAACGTTCCTGTCGTCGCGCGGCATCACATTGCCCGAGGGCGATCCCGACGACGACTCGTCGCAAGAAACAGTGAACGGGTTGGGCAATCGGAAGAACGACCTGTTTCACCAGACCATTCGTGAGGACGGCGTCAAGGTATTCGAAGGTTCACGACGCTATCTGGAGGCGGTCGCCGACGCGGGCTTCGCGGTGGCCGTGGTGTCCTCCAGCGCCAACACCCGTGAGGTGCTCGAAGTCACCGGACTGGACAAGTTCGTTCAGCAGCGGGTGGACGGCGTGACGATGCGCGAGGAACACATCGAAGGCAAGCCGGCCCCCGACTCGTTCCTGCGGGCAGGCGAGTTGCTTGGCGTAGCGCCTGCCGAGGCCGCGGTCTTCGAAGACGCGCTGGCCGGCGTCGAGGCGGGCAAGCGCGGAGACTTCGGCTGCGTCGTCGGCGTAGATCGTGTCGGCCAAGCAGAAGCGTTGCGCCGCAACGGCGCCAGCGTCGTCGTTGCCGACCTGGCCGAATTGCTGCCGAACCGATGATCACCGAACAGACGTTCCCCGTAGAGCCGTGGTGCATCCGCGAGACGACACTCGATCTCAATCTGCTTGCGCAAAGCGAGTCGGTTTTCGCGTTGTCCAACGGCCACATCGGGCTGCGGGGCAACCTCGACGAGGGCGAGCCGTACGGGTTGCCAGGAACCTATCTCAACTCGTTCTACGAGACGCGGCCGCTGCCGTACGCGGAAGCTGGATACAGCTATCCGGAGGACGGTCAGTCTGTAGTCGACGTGACCAACGGCAAGATTCTGCGGCTGCTCGTCGACGATGAACCGTTCGATGTGCGCTACGGCGAACTCGAGGAACATGAACGCGTGCTTGACCTGCGCGCGGGCACTCTGACGCGGCAGGTGTGTTGGACGTCGCCTGCGGGCAAGCGGATACGGCTTCGCACCACCCGGCTGGTGTCGCTGGCGCAACGGAGTGTGGCTGCCATCGAATACGTGGTCGAGGCTGTCGACGAATTCTCGCGCATGACCGTGCAATCGGAGCTCGTCGCCAACGAGGACCAGCCGAAGCCCTCGGCCGATCCGCGGGTCGCCGCGATGCTGCTCAATCCGCTGGAGGCCGTGCAGCACGACGCCGGCAAGCAGGGAGCGCTGCTCGTGCACCGCACCAGGAGCAGCCGGTTGATGATGGCTGCCGCGATGCAACACCAGATCGACGTGCCGGGCCGCGTTGAAGCGGAAACCGAGGCCGGTGAGGACTGGGCGAGAACGACCGTCATCTGCGGCCTTCGACCCGGTCAGAAGTTGCGCATCGTGAAGTTCCTCGCCTACGGATGGTCGAGCCTGCGGTCGCGACCCGCGCTGCGCGATCAGGTGCTCGGCGCTGTCGCAGGAGCCGAGTACTGCGGCTGGGACGGCCTGCTGAAGTCACAGCGGGACTATCTCGACGAGTTCTGGGACTGCGCGGACGTCGAAGTCGAAGGCGACGCCGATTGCCAGCAGGCCGTGCGCTTCGGCCTGTTTCACGTGCTGCAGGCCAGCGCGCGGGCCGAGCGCCGCGCGATTCCCGGCAAGGGCCTCACGGGCACCGGCTATGACGGCCACACCTTCTGGGACACAGAAGGTTTCGTCCTTCCCGTGCTCACCTACACCGCGCCACACGCCGCCGCCGATGCATTGCGCTGGCGCGCCTCGACCCTCGATCTCGCGCGTGAACGGGCCGCAGAACTGGATCTCGCAGGCGCGGCATTTCCTTGGCGGACCATCCGCGGGCAGGAGTGCTCGGCATACTGGCCCGCAGGCACCGCGGCCTGGCACATCAACGCCGACATCGCGATGGCATTCGAACGGTATCGCGTTGTCACAGGCGATGATTCGCTGGAGGTCGAGTGCGGCCTGACGGTGCTCGTCGAAACCGCGCGGCTGTGGATGTCGCTGGGCCATCACGACCGGCACGGGATCTGGCACCTCGACGGCGTCACCGGTCCTGACGAATACACGGCGATCGTTCGCGACAACGTGTTCACCAATCTGATGGCGGCACACAACCTTCGAAGCGCCGCCGAGGCCTGCAACCGTCACCCCGAAGCCGCAGCCACCCTGGGTGTCGGGTCCGAGGAGACCGCCGCGTGGCGCGACGCGGCGGCCGCGGTGAACATCCCCTACGACAAGGAACTCGGCGTCCATCAACAGTGCGAGGGGTTCACCACCCTGCGCGAATGGAACTTCACGGAGAACACGTCCTATCCGCTGCTGCTGAACGAGCCCTATGTGCGGCTGTACCCGTCGCAAGTGGTCAAACAGGCCGATCTCACGCTCGCGATGCACTGGCGCAGCCAGGAGTTCACCGCCGAGCAGAAGGCCCACAACGTCGACTATTACGAGCGGCGCATCACCAGGGACTCGTCACTGTCAGCCTGCACGCAGGCCGTGATGTGCGCCGAGGTGGGCCATCTGGAACTGGCCCACGACTACCTCTACGAAGCAGCACTGATCGACCTGCGGGACCTGCATCACAACACCCGCGACGGGCTGCACATGGCGTCGTTGGCCGGAGCGTGGACGGCGTTGGTCGCCGGCTTTGGCGGTCTGCGCGACGACGGCGGCGACCTCGCGTTGGATCCGCAGCTGCCCGACGGCATATCGCGATTGCGATTTCGGTTGCGCTGGAAGAACTTCCGGTTGACCGTTGACGTCGACCACGACGAGGTGACCTACGCGCTGCGGGACGGACCCGGCCATCAGCTGACCATCCGCCACGCAGGCGAGAAGCTTGACCTGAACACCGACTCGCCGACGACCGTGGGTATACAACGTCGTAAGCCGCTGTTGCCCACGCCGACACAGGCCCCCGGCCGCGAACCGATTCGTCGACCGACCCTCGGCACGGTGCTCGACTAAAACGTGTTGCATTCGTCCTCGCCGCAGCGGACCATTTGTGGTTGCTACTCGGGGAGGGAAATCTACAGTGATCCAACAGCTCGAAGGGGGAAAGGTCCTCAACTTCGCCAGCCACATCGACGCGCGCACGATTGAGCAGGCCAATCAGACTGCCGCGCTTCCGTTCGTCTATCCGCATGTGGCATTGATGCCCGACGCGCACCTCGGAAAGGGCGCAGCCGTCGGGACGGTGATCCCGACGCTCGGGGCGGTCATTCCAGCGGCGGTGGGTGTCGACATCGGCTGCGGCATGATCGCGGCCCAAACACGGTTCACCGCAACCGATATCGAAGGCAAGGATCTTGCGCGCCTTCGCGGTTCGCTCGAGTCGGCCATCCCGCTGAGCGCAGGCAACTACAACCAGTCGCTGCGCCGGTATGCGTTCACTCATGCCCGCATCGACGAACTCGAACAACTGGCTGCCGACACCGGAACCGACCTGTCGCACTCCCCGAAGTGGAAGCTTCAGTTGGGAACCCTCGGCGGCGGAAACCATTTCATCGAGCTGTGCCTCGACGACGAGGACACGGTGTGGATGTTCCTGCATTCCGGATCGCGCGGCGTTGGCAACAGGATCGCCACGCGACACATCAACGTCGCCAAGCAGCTGTGCGCCAACCGCGGCGTCTCGCTGCCCAACGCCGACCTCGCATACCTCGAGGAAGGCACCGCTGAGTTCGAAACATACATCGCCGAACTCCGTTGGGCCCAACAGTTTGCACTCGCCAACCGCGCTGAGATGATGGACCGGTTCCGCCAGGCGTTGGCGCATTGGCTGAACGTCGAACCCGACGACGTCGAAACGGCGAGAATCAACACGCACCACAACTATTCGACGCCAGAACGCCACGGCGACAAGGATGTCTGGGTCACGCGCAAGGGCGCAGTCAACGCGCACGAGGGCGTGATGGGCATTATCCCCGGATCGATGGGCACACGCTCGTACATCGTGCGCGGCAAGGGCAACGCCGCCGCGCTGTGCAGCGCCCCACACGGCGCGGGCCGGCGGTTCTCCAGAACCGAGGCCAAGCGGCGGTTCACTGCTGCCGATCTGGCCGAACGGATGGCTGGCATCGAGTACCGCCACGGCGAGCAGTGGGTGGACGAGATTCCGGACGCATACAAGTCCATCGACGTGGTGATGGCGGACTCGAAGGAGTTGGTCGAGGTGGTCACGAGCCTGCGGCAGGTGCTCAACGTCAAGGGCACGTGATTCCGACGCTGTTGTACATGTGTTAACTAGAATGGCGGGATGGCTGAGTCCAGACGTCGGCTGTCTCCCGACGACCGTCGTAACGAGTTGCTGGCGCTGGGCGCCGAGGTGTTCGGCCAGCGGCCGTACGACGAGGTCCGTATCGACGAGGTCGCCGAGCGCGCCGGGGTGTCGCGGGCGCTGATGTATCACTACTTCCCGGACAAGCGGGCCTTCTTCGCCGCGGTAGTGCGCGCCGAGAGTGACCGGCTCTTCGAGGCCACCAGCACCCCGCCGGATCCCGGGCAGAGCCTGTTTGACCAGGTCCGCGAGGGCGTGCTGGCGTACGTGCGCTACGACGAAGAGCATCCTCATGGCGCCTGGGCCGCGTACGTCGGCATCGGCAGCTCAGATCCTGTGTTGCGCGGCATCGAGGACGTCGACAACGACCGGCAGGCCAACCGGATCATCACCCGCATCCTGGGCGCGGTCGGGGACGCGATGGACTCCAAGGTCGAACGCGACCTGCGGGTCACCATCTACGGCTGGCTGGCGTTCACGTTCGAGTTCTGCCGGCGGCGGATCATGGACCCGTCGATCGACGCCGACTACGTCGGGAATGCCTGCGCACACGCACTGCTCGACGCGATCGGCCGGGTGCCGGGCATCCCGTCGGCGCTGAGCGAAGCCGTCGCCCCCGAGCATCGCTGATATTTGTCGGTGCCCGTTGGCACCATGACTAGATGACCTCCGATCCGCTCGAACGCTTCAGCGCGCTGACCCGTGAGTGGTTCCGGGGTACCTTCGCCGAGCCGACGCCTGCCCAGGCGCAGGCCTGGTCAGCCATCGCCGACGGCGACAACACGCTGGTGATCGCACCTACCGGCTCCGGCAAGACGCTGGCGGCGTTCCTGTGGGCCATCGACCGGCTCGCAGCGTCTGCGCCAAGGCCCGCGAGGGCCGGCACGCGCGTGCTGTACGTATCGCCGCTGAAAGCGCTGGCCGTCGACGTCGAACGCAACCTGCGCACCCCGCTGACGGGTGTCGCCCGCATCGCCGAACGCCGCGGCGTGCCCGCACCCGACATCAGCGTCGGCGTCCGCTCCGGCGATACTCCCGCCGCCCAGCGCCGCACGCTGATCAGCAATCCGCCGGACATCCTGATCACCACGCCTGAGTCGTTGTTCCTGATGTTGACGTCCGCGGCCCGCGAGACGCTGGCCGAGGTGCAGACGGTCATCGTCGACGAGGTGCACGCCGTGGCAGGCACCAAACGGGGCGCGCACCTGGCCCTGTCGCTGGAGCGGCTCGACCAGATCCTGGCCACCCCCGCGCAGCGCATCGGGCTTTCGGCCACCGTCCGCCCACCCGAGGAGGTTGCGCGGTTCCTCTCCGGGCAGGCCAGAACGACCATCGTCGCGCCGCCCGCAGCCAAGACCTTCGACCTGTCGGTGCAGGTTCCGGTCCCCGACATGGCCAACCTCGAGAACAACTCGATCTGGCCGGATGTCGAGGCGCGCATCGTCGATCTGATCGAGGCGCATCGCAGCTCGATCGTGTTCACCAACTCGCGCCGACTGGCCGAGCGACTCACCTCGCGGCTCAACGAGATTCACGCCGAACGCTCGGGCGTCGAGTTGTCCGGCGCGCGCAACCCGCAGGTCGGCGGAGGATCGCCTGCGCAACTGATGGCCAGCGGCCAGTCACACGGAGCACCCACGCTGCTGGCCCGCGCGCATCACGGGTCGGTCAGCAAGGAGCAGCGCGCCCTTGTCGAGGACGACCTCAAGAGCGGGCGCCTGCGCGCGGTCGTCGCCACCTCCAGCCTCGAGTTGGGCATCGATATGGGCGCGGTCGATCTGGTGATCCAGGTCGAGGCGCCGCCGTCGGTGGCCAGCGGCCTGCAACGCATCGGCCGCGCCGGACACCAGGTCGGCGAGATCTCGCAGGGCGTGCTGTTCCCCAAGCACCGCACCGACCTGATCGGGTGCGCCGTCACGGTGAAGCGGATGCTGGCAGGTGAAATCGAGACCATGCACGTGCCGACGAACCCGCTCGACGTCTTGGCCCAACACACGGTGGCTGCTTGCGCCCTTGAGCCCATCGACGCCGACCGCTGGTTCGACGCGGTGCGGCGCAGTGCGCCGTTTGCGACCTTGCCGCGCAGCGCTTTCGAGGCGACGCTGGACCTGCTGTCCGGCAAGTACCCGTCCACCGAGTTCGCCGAACTGCGGCCACGGCTGGTCTATGACCGGGATGCGGGCACACTGACCGCGCGACCGGGTGCGCAGCGGCTTGCGGTGACGTCCGGCGGCGCGATTCCCGATCGCGGCCTGTTCACCGTGTACCTCGCCACCGACTCCGAAAAGCCTTCGCGGGTAGGCGAATTGGACGAGGAGATGGTGTACGAATCCCGCCCTGGCGATGTGATCTCGCTTGGCGCGACGAGTTGGCGGATCACCGAGATCACCCACGACCGGGTGCTGGTCATCCCGGCGCCCGGACAACCCGCGCGGCTGCCGTTCTGGAAGGGCGACGGTGTCGGCAGGCCCGCCGAACTCGGCGCAGCCGTCGGCGCGTTCACCGGTGAGCTGGCACGGCTGAAGCGTGATGAGTTCGTCGAGCGGTGCCGGGCAATGGGTTTCGACGAATTCGCCTCCGACAACCTGTGGCAGCTGCTCGATGACCAACGTCAGGCGACGGGCACGGTGCCCAGCGACAGCACGCTTTTGGTGGAGCGGTTCCGCGACGAGCTCGGCGACTGGCGGGTGATCCTGCACTCCCCCTACGGGCTTCGAGTGCATGGTCCGCTGGCGCTGGCGGTATCACGGCGGCTGCGCGAGCGTTACGGCATCGACGAGAAGCCGACCGCATCCGATGACGGCATCATCGTGCGGCTGCCCGACACCGAGGACGCGGCGCCCGGTGCCGACCTGTTCGTGTTCGACGCCGACGAGATCGAACCGATCGTCACCGCAGAGGTCGGCGGCTCGGCGCTGTTCGCGTCCCGGTTCCGCGAATGCGCTGCCCGCGCATTGCTCTTGCCGCGCCGGCATCCCGGCAAGCGCTCGCCGCTGTGGCATCAGCGCCAGCGCGCCGCCCAGCTGCTCGATGTCGCCCGCAAGTATCCGGACTTCCCGATCGTGCTGGAGGCGGTCCGCGAATGCCTGCAGGATGTCTATGACGTACCCGCGCTCACCGAGCTGATGCACCGGGTGGCGCAGCGGCGGCTGCGGGTGGTCGAGGTGGAGACCGCGACGCCGTCGCCGTTCGCGGCCTCGCTGTTGTTCGGCTACGTCGGGGCATTCATGTACGAAGGCGACAGCCCGCTGGCCGAACGCCGCGCCGCGGCGCTGTCACTGGACAGTGTGCTGCTGGCGGAGCTGTTGGGCCGGGTCGAATTACGCGAGCTGCTCGATCCACAGGTCATCGCGACCACCACCCAACAGCTGCAGCATCTGAGCTCCGACCGGTTGGCTCGCGACGCGGAAGGGATTGCGGATCTGCTGCGCGTGCTCGGTCCGCTGACCGAAGGAGAGATCGCCCAGCGCTGCACCACAACCGAGGTGGGCGGCTGGTTGGACGGCCTGCTGGCCGCCAAGCGGGCGGTCAGGGTGTCGTTCGCCGACCAAACCTGGTGGGCCGCAGTCGAAGACATCGGGCTGCTGCGCGACGGCGTCGGAGTGGCCGTGCCGGTCGGGGTGCCAACCGCGTTCACCGAATCGGTCGACGATCCGCTCGGCGAACTGCTCGGTCGGTATGCCCGCACCCACGGACCGTTCACCACCAACGACGCCGCGGCCCGCTTCGGGCTCGGGCTGCGGGTGACCGCCGACGTGCTGGGGCGGATGGCGATCGACGGCAAGCTGATCCGCGGCGAGTTCACCACCGACGCCGACGGCGATCAATGGTGTGACGCAGACGTTTTGAAGATCTTGCGACGACGGTCGCTGGCTGCGCTTCGCGCCCAGGTCGAGCCGGTCAGCACAGCGGCGTACGGACGCTTTCTGCCGTCGTGGCAGCACGTCGGCTCCCACAATTCGGGCATCGACGGTCTCGCCGCCGTGATCGAACAACTGGCAGGAGTGCCCATTCCGGCCTCTGCGGTCGAATCGCTGGTGTTCGGACAGCGGGTGCGCGACTACCAGCCCGCGATGCTCGACGAGTTGCTGGCCTCCGGTGAGGTCACGTGGTCGGGGGTAGGCCAGATCGGCGGCGGCGACGGCTGGATCGCGTTCCATCACGCCGAATCGGCCCCGTTGACGTTGGCCGCGCCGAAGGAGATCGAGTTCACCGACACCCACCGAGCCATCATGGCCACGCTTGGTGGCGGCGGCGCTTACTTCTTCCGGCAACTCGCTGACAGCGATACCGAACAGTTCAAACAAGCGCTGTGGGAACTGATTTGGGCGGGCTGGGTCACTGGCGACACCTTCGCTCCCGTACGCGCGATGCTCGTGGGCACGCGACGGGCCACCGGTCGGCGCGGGACGCCCGCACATCGGCAACGCCAGCGGCCGCCGCGGTTGAGCCGTTACAGCGTCGCGCATGCGCAGGCCCGCAGTTCCGACCCGACGGTGGCAGGCCGGTGGTCTGCGTTGCCGACGGCGGAGCCGGAGTCGACTGTGCGCGCGCATTTCCAGGCCGAGTTGTTGCTCGGCCGCTACGGCGTGCTGACCAAGGGGGCGGTCGGGGCCGAGGAGGTGCCGGGCGGCTTCGCGATGCTGTACAAGGTGCTGACCGCATTCGAGGATGCGGGCCGATGCCAGCGCGGTTATTTCGTCGAATCGCTGGGTGGGGCGCAATTCGCGGTCGCGTCGACCGTCGACCGGCTGCGGTCCTACCTCGACGGTGTCGACCCGGAGCGCCGCGAATACCACGCGGTCGTGCTGGCCGCCGCCGATCCCGCCAACCCGTACGGCGCCGCACTGCCGTGGCCGTCGCGCAAGCCCACCGACGAGGACGCAACGCATCGGCCTGGCCGCAAGGCGGGTGCGCTGGTCGCCATCGTCGACGGCGAACTGGCCTGGTTCCTCGAGCGGGGCGGACGCTCGCTGCTGAGCTTCACCGACCACGCCGAGGCGCATGCTTCGGCTGCACAGGCGCTCGCCGATCTGGTCACCGGTGGGCACATCGGTGCGCTGCTGGTCGAGAAGGTCAATGGCGTGCCCGTACTGGAACCGATCGCCGAAGGCGAGCGTGGGGCGGTGCAGGACGCGTTGATCGGCGCCGGGTTCGCACGTACCCCCAGGGGACTTCGGCTCCGCTGACATCGACGCCTACAGTTCGGGACATGGCCCTCCGTACGGCGCTGACGACAATGTTCGGAATCGACCACCCCATCGTGCTTGCCCCGATGGGCAGTGTCGCCGGTGGTGCGCTCGCCGCGGCAGTGTCAGAGGGCGGCGGCCTCGGACTGCTCGGCGCCGGTCGCGGCGGCCTGAACTGGCTCGAACGCGAGAGTGCGATAGCAGCGGCGGCCACCTCGAAGCCGTGGGGCGTCGGTTTCCTGACGTGGGCGATCGGCCAGGAGGCCGTCGAGGCGGCGATACAACTATCGCCTGCGGCGATCATGCTGTCGTTCGGCGATCCGAGCCCGTTCGCCGAGACCATCCTGGCCGCAGGCATTCCGCTCATGGTGCAGGTCACCAACATGGACGAGGCACGACGTGCGTTGGACGTCGGCGCGAATGTCGTTGTGGCACAGGGCAGTGAGGCAGGCGGTCACGGCGGCGGCCGGGCGACACTGCCGTTCGTGCCTGCGGTGGTGGACATCGCGGGTACCACACCGGTGCTCGCTGCGGGCGGGATCGCCGACGGTCGCGGCCTGGCGGCCGCGCTGATGCTCGGCGCGGCGGGCGCCATGATCGGAACCCGGTTCGAGGCAACCAACGAGGCGCTGCTCGACGACGAGGAAGTGCAGGCGATCATGGCGGCGGGGGCAGCGGAGACGGTCCGCGGCCGGGTGCTCGACATCGCCGCGGACGCCGGCTGGCCCGCGCGCTATCCGGCCAGGACGCTGCGCAACCGCTTCACCGACGCATGGGACGGCAAGGAGTCCGAACTCGAATCCGATCGCACCGCGTTGGCCGAATACCGCGCCGCGGCCGACCGCGGCGACCGCGACTACCTGCCGATCTGGGCCGGTGAAGCCGTCGACCTGGTGAACGAGCGCGACTCCGCGAGTGCCCTGGTCGTCCGCATCGCCCAGCAGGCCGAGGACGTGATCACGGCTACGGGGAACAGTGTCCTGGGGCCGCGGGTTGGCGATTGACATGAGCCCTGACTTGATCAAGACACCCTTCGGTTTCTCCTCCACGGCCGCCGAGGTCATCGCCGGCGTGGATCTGAGCGGTAAGCGAGCCGTCGTCACCGGCGCATCGTCGGGAATCGGCGTCGAAACCGCGCGGGCACTGGCCGCAGCCGGAGCGGCGGTCACGTTGGCGGTCCGAAACACGGAAACCGGCGAGCGGGTGGCCGCCGACATCCGCCAGAGCACGGGCAACGACGCGGTTGACGTCGCGGCGCTTGAACTGTCGGACCTCGCCAGCGTGAACGCATTCACCGCCGTGTGGAGCGGGCCACTGGACATCCTGGTCAACAACGCCGGTGTGATGGCGATTCAAGAGCTGACGATCTCCGCCAGCGGTCACGAAATGCAGTTCGCCACAAATCATCTCGGGCATTTCGCGCTGGCCCTCGGGCTACACGATGCGCTGGCCGCGGCCGGCTCCGCACGCATCGTCTCGGTCAGCTCCGGTGGGCACCTGCGTTCCCCGGTGGTGTTCGACGACATCGACTACGCGTTTCGCGACTACGACCCGTTCGGCGCCTACGGTCAGTCGAAGACGGCCAATGTGCTGTTCGCCGTGGAGGCCACTCGCCGGTGGGCATCCGAGGGAATCGTCGCGAACGCGCTGATGCCGGGCGGAATCGCCACGCCGCTGCAGCGACACCTGCCGGCCCACTACGCCGCCGACGCGCTCAAGGCGTTCCGGGCGGGCGGCAGCGACTTCAAGACGGTCGAGCAAGGCGCGGCGACGTCGGTGTTGCTGGCCGCTTCCCCGTTGGTGGAAGGCGTCGGCGGTCGCTACTTCGAGAACTGCAACGAGGCGGCGCTGGTTTACCGGCGCGGCGGGCCAGGCACCGGCGGTGTCGCGCCGTATGCGCTCGATGCTGCCAATGCCGAACGGCTGTGGGAACTCTCGCTGGCATGGGTGCAATGAAACATGCCTGAGGGCGACACGGTCTGGCACACCGCCACCATCTTGCGCGAAGCATTGGTCGGCAAATCGCTGACCCGGTGTGACGTCCGAGTGCCCAAGTACGCGACCGTCGACTTGACCGGCGGAGTGGTCGACGAGGTGATCAGCCGGGGCAAGCACCTTTTCATCCGTATCGGGTCGGCCAGCATCCATTCGCATCTGAAAATGGAGGGCAGCTGGAAGGTCAATCCGGTCGGCAAGCCGAGCCGGGCCGGTTATCGAATCCGGATCATCTTGGAAACAGCCGATATTCAAGCGGCCGGTATCGATCTCGGGGTGCTCGAGGTGCTCGAGCGCGAACACGATATGGACGCCGTCGCCCATCTGGGCCCCGACCTGCTTGGCGACGACTGGGATCCACGGCTCGCGGCGGCGAACCTGGCGGCCAATCCCGACCGCCCGTTGTCGGAGGCACTTCTCGACCAACGCGTGATGGCCGGTGTCGGCAATGTCTACTGCAACGAGTTGTGCTTCGTCACCGGGCACCTGCCCACCGCGCCGGTCAGCAACGTCAAGGACCCGCTGCGAATGGTGCAGCGGGCCCGAGACATGCTGTGGCTGAACCGCTCTCGATGGAATCGCACCACCACCGGCAACACCCGCCACGGCCAAGAGTTATGGGTCTACGGTCGCCGCGGGTTGCCCTGCCGGCGCTGCGGCACCCCGATCGAATCAGACAACACTGGCGACCGAATCTGCTACTGGTGCCCGGTTTGTCAGACCTGACATCGCCGAGAGTGGGATACATGACGGATTTCGGTCGAATTCCGTCAACTTCCCGACTCTCGGTGCCATATCTAGCCTCGTGACGGCAGCGCGAGTTTGACGATCTTGCGGACCACCGTGGCGAACTGCCTCGGCAGCGGGCCGGTGTTGTAGGGCACGCCGTAGCGCCTGCAGATCTCGCGCACCTCTTGCGAGATCTCCGCGTGCCGGTGGGCCGGGATGTCGGGGAACAGATGGTGTTCGATCTGGAACGACAGATTGCCGCTGAGGATGTGAAAGAGCTTGCCGCCGGTCAGGTTTGCCGATCCGAGGACCTGACGGAAGTACCACATGCCGCGGGTCTCGGCCTTGGTCTCCTCGATGGAGAACTCCTGGACGTCCTCGGGGAAGTGGCCGCAGAAGATGATCATGTACGACCAGACGTTGCGGATCAGGTTGGCGGTCAGGTTGCCGGCCAACACCCACGGCGCGAACGGGCCGGCCAGCAGCGGGAAAGCCACATAGTCCTTCAGCGTCTGGCGCTTGGTCTTGCGCCAGATGCCCTCGAGGATCTCCCGCTTGTCAGCGATGGAAATCTCACCGGCGCGGATCCGCTCGGTCTCCAACTCGTGCAATGCGACGCCGTACTGGAACAACACCATCAACAGGAACGCATAGACAGGGTTGCCGAGGAAGTACGGCCGCCACTTCTGGTCCTCGCTCATCCGCAGGATGCCGTAACCGATGTCGCGGTCCATCCCGACGATGTTGGTGTAGGTGTGGTGCATGTAGTTGTGCGAGTGGCGCCACTGGTCGGCCGGGCATGCGGTGTCCCATTCGAACTTCTTGCTCGACAACGCCGGGTCACCCGTCCAGTCGTACTGGCCGTGCATCACGTTGTGGCCGATCTCCATGTTGTCGAGGATCTTCGAGATGCCCAGCATCGCGGTGCCTGCGAGCCAGAACGGCGGGAAGATTCCGCCGAACAACAGCGCGCGGCCGCCGACCTCGAATGTGCGCTGCGCCTTGATGATGCGCCGGATGTAGGTGGTGTCGCGCTCGCCGAGGTCGGCGATCACCCGGTCTTTGAGGGCATCAAGCTCACGGCCGAACTCGTCGGCCTGCTCCGGCGTCATCGTGATGGTCTTGCCGCCGACGGTCTTGCTGATCGTCTTCGGGGCGGCAGTGATAGTGGTAGTCATTTCGAGCACCTTTCTCTTTAGAGGGCGATGTCGACGTCGCCGACAGGGACGGACACGCAGATCTGCACGTCCTCCTGCTCGGCACTCGACACCGCTCCGGTGATCAGGTTCTTCACCGCGCCGCGGGTCTTGCGGCGGGTGCAGCTGTGGCAGATGCCCATCCGGCATCCGCTTTCGGGGGTGAGGCCCGCGGATTCGGCCTGCTCGAGCAGCGGCCTGCCGTCGTCGGTGACCGCGACGCCGCTTTCGGCGAAGGTAACGCTGCCGCCGGAGGCCTCTGCTGCGAGGTCGAATACCGGCGGCACAAAGCTCTCCGAGCGCACGTTAATGCAATGTTCGCGAACGGCGTCGACCAAAGCCGGTGGGCCGCAGACGAACACAGCCTCGGGCTGCGGCATCGCGACAGCCAGGTGGTGGGCACCGAATCGGCCGTCGAGATCGGAGCCTGCGGTCACCCGCGTGTAGCCGTGCAGGACTCGAACCCCACGCATCGTGTCGAGTTCAGCGCGGTAGCACGCTTCGTCGGCGGACCGCGCGTAGTGAACGAACGCGATCTCACCGGTGTAGCCCTGCGTGCGCAGTGTGCGCAGCATCGACATCACTGGGGTGATGCCGCTGCCGCCGGACACGAACAGGATCCGTTGCGGCCGCTGCACCGGCAGCGTGAACTCGCCGCCGACGGAGTCGAGGCCGACGACCATGCCCGGCTGCGCATGCTCGTACAGATAGGTGGAGACCAGCCCGCCGTCGTGGCGGCCAATGGTCAGCTCGATGTGCCGGGAGCCCTCGGCGCTGGCCGGTGAGTAGGGCCGGGTGCGGCGACGACCGTCGATCTCGACGGTCAGGTTGATGTGTTGGCCGGCGCGAAAGCCGGTGAATGCCCGGTTGGGCTCGAGGGTCAGGGTGACGCTGCGGGGAGTCTGGCGACGGACCGCCACGATCTTGGCCCGGGCATCTCCCGTGGTCCAAGTCGGGGCAACCAGCTCGGTGTAGCGATCCACGCCGTGCGGCCCGGTCAGCAGGTCGACCAGCGGTGACGCCAGCACCCTGTCCCTGAGCCTCGGTGCCAAAGTTTGAGTGAACATGTGTACACCGTGCGCCATGGCAGCGGACCGCGTCAACCGATTCGAGCAGGTTGTGGTAGGTTTCACACAGTGAACAGTCGTACGCCCAGTTCACGAACGAGTAGATCGGTTCGTTCGAGTAAATCGCGCTCCCGCGACACCCTTTCTCGTGAGGAACGCAAGGAAGCCACCCGCCGCGCCATCGTCGCGGCGGCGCTCCGGCTGCTCGAGGACCGCAGCTTCGCCGCGCTGAGTCTGCGTGAGGTGACCCGTGAGGCCGGCATCGTGCCCGCGGCGTTCTATCGGCATTTCGAGTCGATGGAGGCGCTGGGGCTGGTACTGATTGACGAGTCGTTTCGCAGGCTTCGCGACATGCTGCGCTCCGCGCGGGCAGGCAAGCTTGACCCCAACCGCGTCATCGAATCCACTGTCGACATCCTCATCGACAGCTTCAACGAGGACCGAGAACACTGGCGCTTCATCGGACGTGAGCGCTCCAGCGGCGTGACGGTACTGCGTTATGCGATCCGCACCGAAATCCGGTTGATCACGTCGGAGTTGGCGATCGACCTGGCCCGGTTCCCCGGGCTGAACACCTGGACTAGCGAGGACCTCAACATCCTGGCGAGCCTGTTCGTGAACGCGATGATCGTGATCGCCGAAGCCACCGAGGACGCCAACGACGCGGCGGCAATCGATGAGATCAAGCGCACGGCAGTCAAGCAGCTACGGATGATCGCCGTAGGCGTCAGCGGGTGGCGCAGCGACGGATAGCGTGAGGCGCATGTCGCACCTCGAACTGGCCTACCCGCGTTCCGACATCGCCGTGCTCACCCTGAACCGTCCCGAGAAGCTCAACGCGCTGAACTTCGAGCTCGTCGAGGAATTGCACGCCGCGGTCGACGGGATCGCGGCCAACAACGACTGCCGCGTCGTGGTGTTGACGGGGGCCGGCCGGGGTTTCTGCTCAGGTCTTGACCTGTCCGATCCGAACCCGCCGCACGCGGGCGGCGGCACCGAATTCCCGCGGTCGGGCATGCGCTGGCAGGAGCTCATCGCGAACCTCACCGCGAAAATCCACCGGCTGCGTCAGCCGGTGATCGCGGCCGTCAACGGCCCCGCCTACGGCGGCGGTTTCGGGATCGCGCTGGCCTGCGACATCCGGATCGCCTCCGAGTCGGCGCGGTTCTGCACCCAGTTCATCAAGCTCGGTATCGGCGGCTGCGACATCGGCGTCAGCTACACACTGCCCCGAATCGTCGGCGCCGGAACCGCATTCGACTTGATCCTGACGGCGCGCGACGTCGATGCCGACGAGGCACTGCGGCTCGGCATCGTCTCGCGGCTGTCGGAATCGGTGGTCGACGACGCCCTGGCCATCGCCGAAACACTGTGCAGCTACGGCAAATTCGGGCTCGAGTCCACCAAACAGGTGATGTGGGCGAATCTCGACGCGGGAAGCCTGGAGTCCGCTCTGCACCTGGAGAACCGGAGCCAGATCCTGGCAGGCGCAGGCGGAATGCTCGGCGAAGCTACCGAGGCGTTCCGCCACCGTCGGCGATGATGACCTGCCCGGTGATATAACTGCCGGCGTCAGAGGTCAACAGCAATGCGGCGCCGACCATTTCGTCGGGAGCGGCCAGCCGCTTCATCAGTGTCCCGCCCTTCATGTACTCGATCGCCTCGGGCGGGTTGTTGCGCATCATGTCGGTGTCGACGGGTCCCGGCGCCAGCGCGTTCACCCGGATGCCGTGCGAAACGTAGGCGGCGGCCATCGACCGGGTGAATGACAGCAGCGCGGCCTTACCCGCGGCGTACATCGACACCTGCGGCGCAAACTGAAATGCGCCGGTGGACACCAGGTTCAGCACCGCGCCATGCGGGCTCTCCTTGAGATGAGGCAACGCGTGCTGCACCAGGAACACCGGACCGCGCAAGTTGACCTCGTAGGATTTCCCCCACGCGTCGACTGTCATCTGGCCCAGCGGTTGGGTGAGTGCATTCGCGGCGTTGTTCACCACCACATCGAGGCCGCCGAATTCGTCGACGGTCCGCTGCACCAGCGCGCCCAGAGAGTCGACGTCGCCGAGGTGAGTGGGCACGCCGATGGCCGCGCCGCCGAGCCCGCGCAGATGCTGCGCCGCCTGCTCACAGGCGTCGGGCTTGCGACTGGCCACCACGACGCGCGCACCGGCCAACACGTAGCCCTCGGCGAGGGCGAGGCCGATGCCCCTCGTACCACCCGTCACGATGACGGTGCGGCCGGTCATGTCGAAAAGACGCTCGAAGACTTCGCGATTCACGCGCTCAGTAGAACAGATCGGGATTGGCCGACACGTACTGCTCGACGCTTTGTGCGGGCTTGCCGGTGATCTGCTCGACGTCGTCGGTGCGACGGTCATAGCGGCCCTCGCGATGCAACCGCGCCATGGTGGCGAGGTGCTGTTTCAGGTGGTCGGGCAGGCCAAGCGGTGCGAGCACCACACGCTCCCACTCGTCGAGGGGCACGTCTTCGGCGGTGATCGGCCGGTTCAGCGCCCGGCTGTATTGCTCGGCGAGGCCGTTCATGTCGAGCACCTCTGGGCCGGTGAGCTCACAGACCTGGCCGATCCGGCCGCCGGGGTCGACAAGCAGTGCTGCCACCACGCGGGCGACGTCGTCAGCGGAGATCGGCGAGGTGCGCCCGGTGCCGAACGGCAATGGCAACACACCACGCTCGCGCACGGACTGCTTCGCCAGCAGGGTGAACAACGGATTGTCGAGAAAACTCGTTGGCCTGACGTGGATTACCGGTAGACCCGACCAGTTCAGTACATGCTCGGCGAGCCAGTGCAAGCGGTGCTGTTTGGATTCGCTGGTGCTGGTCAGCGTCATCTGCGACACCGTCATCTGCGACATGTTGACGATGACGTCGAGCTTTGCGCGTTCCAACGCGACCGCGCAGACCTCGGTGGTCGCACGCAGATAGTCCGGCGAAACGCTCATGTTGAAGAACATCCGGCGCACACCGTCCAGCGCGTCGACGATGTCGCCGGCACGGGTCAGGTCGCCGAGGATCACCTCGGCACCCATCGCCCGCAGTTGGCCGGCGCGCTCGTCGTCGCGGCGCACCATCGCACGCACCTGCGCGCCGCCGTCAAGCAGCGCCTCGACGACACGACGGCTGATGCTGCCGCTACCGCCGCCGGCTCCGGTGATCAGGTACACGGCTACTCCGCGCGAGTCCAAACGGAAGTGGCGATGAGATCGCCGCGGTCCAACCCGCCCACCCGATGCTCGTGCACGGAGAGGTACGACTCATTGGTCACCATGTCGAGGAAAGCGCCTGGCGTCGGGTACTCGACGACGATGATGGCGTCCCACCAAGGCTTTTCGCCCTCGCCGATGACGACGCCCGGCGATTCACCTGCATACCGGACGGTTCCGCCGACACGTTCGAGATGCGGGGTGACTTCTTGGATGTACCGGATATAGCTCTGCCTTCCTTCGTCGCCGCGGAACTGCAGCAGGTTGATCATCACCACGGGTTCGTCCGCCGGACGCGCTGCGAGCGCGGCGATCTGCTCCTGCGTCGGTTCAAGGGATGAGCTCATCCGACGCACCCGCTCACGTTGATGCGTCGACCCGCGTTCACGCAGACATTGACATTGGGAGCGGGCGGAGGTGGCGGCGCGTACAGCGCGTCGTTCAGTTCCGAGAACGGATCGGCGCACCCGCTGACGTCGACGAACCTGCCACCGACCGAACCGCATACGGTCGCGTGCGCCGTCGGTGTGACAGGCAGCATCAGAGCTGCGGCGGACACGACCGTCGCAGCGGACAGCCAGACAACTCGCACAGTGACCTCCCTCGGCTAGTGAGGCCTTATCCTGCCTGTGGTGCTGTCGCTGCACTCGCCGTTTGGCGATTCGAACCGGAAATCACGGCGAAAACTTGCATGGGCGTATATATTTTGCTCCCTGGGCAAGCACCACTCGCCTGTCCGCATCGAGGGGCACCCGCCATCGGGCGTGCCCAAATTCGACGGCTCGCTGTTTCGTCTGGCTTCCGGCGTTGCCACTTGACTTTCTCAGCCCGCACATATCCTGAAAAGTTCTTGGGCGAAACGCATTTGGATTAGTGGCGATCTTGATCGGTGCTAGCGTAGATTTGCCATCGGCAATCGCAAGGTCTCGACCCGTTTTCGACGCAGTTCGGTCGTAAGCACCGGATTTCGGCATCACCGATCGGCGCCGTGCGTTTGCTATGTAGAAGCGGTGCGCAGCCAGGCGGGGGCAGGCGCTGCACATCCGTCCTGTCCCGGCATCAAACCCTGGGGGTTATCGCTGTGCGCGCTGGCTTCGAGCCGTCCCATGCTGTTGAACGACGGAATCGCCTGTGGATCAGGTGCTTCGCGGCGGCGGGGTGCGCGCTGTTAGCTGTCTTCATGACCGGTAACGCGATTGCCAACGCGGCCGTGTCCTGGCATCCCAAAGCGGCGCCGTTGTCCACCCCATGGACGAATCTTGTGGGACCGGACAACGCACTGCCCGACTATCCGCGGCCGCAGATGACTCGGACGAATTGGCTGAACCTCAACGGTGTGTGGGACTATCTCGGTCGGCGCGACGGCGCCGGACCGACACCACCCGCGCCGCACGAATACGGCGAGCGGATCTTGGTCCCGTACCCACCGGAATCGGCGCTGTCCGGCATCCAGCGACACGACGAACAGATGTGGTATCGCAAGATCTTCAAGCTGCCGAGTTCGTGGCTGGGCCGACACGTGCTGCTGCACTTCGGGGCCGTCGACCAGATCGCGACGGTCTGGGTGAACAACCAGGAGGTGGCCCACCACGAAGGCGGGTTCACCGAGTTCAGCGCGGACATCACGAAAGCGCTGCGGTGGCCGGGGCCGCAGGAGATCACGGTACGGGTCGACGACCGCAACGAAACCAACCCGTTCCCGGTCGGCAAGCAGCGCAACAACCCGAGCGGCCTCTTCTACACCGGGTCATCGGGCATCTGGCAGACCGCGTGGCTCGAGCCCGTGCGCGCCACGCACGTCGAGAAGCTGGACATCACCACCGATCTGACGAGTCTGACAGTCACACCAAGGGTTGCGGCCACCAAGAACGAGCGCGCGATTGTGATGGTCTCCGCGCCGGGCCGCGGCGTGGTTTCGATCAGGTCTGGCAAAGCGGGTGAGCCGATTCGGCTTTCGATACCGAACGCACGGTTGTGGAGTCCCGACGATCCGTACCTCTACGACGTCAAGGTCGCACTGCGCAGCGCGTCCGGCAAGGTGATCGACGAGGTTTCGAGCTATGCCGGGTTACGCACCATCGGCACCGTCCGCGATGCGAAGGGTAAACCCCGAATCGCGCTGAACGGTAAGGTCACCTTCCTGCACGGCCCCCTGGACCAGGGGTACTGGCCCGACGGCCTCTACACCGCGCCCACCGACGCCGCGTTGAAGTTCGACCTCGAGCAGATCAAGAAACTGGGCATGAACTTCGTCCGCAAGCACGGCAAGGTGGAACCGGCGCGCTGGTACTACTGGGCCGACAAGCTCGGGCTGATGGTGTGGCAGGACATGCCGTCGCTGTCCGTGTCGCTCGACATCCCGACCGGACCACTTCCTGATCCGCCTCCGCTGGCGAAGGCGAATTTCGAGCGCGAACTGTTCGCGATGATCGATCAGCTGCGCAGCGTCACGTCGATCGTCGGCTGGGTGCCGTTCAACGAAGGCTGGGCCGAATACGACACCGCACGGATCACCAACGCGGTGAAAGCGGCTGACCCGACGCGAATGGTCAACGCCAACAGCGGCGCCAACTGCTGCAAATCACGACCAGACAGCCATGCCGGAGACATCTGGGACGACCACACCTATGTCGGGCCCGGCCGACCCGTGTTGCCCGATCCGCTCGACCCTCGGGTGACGGTGGACGGCGAATACGGCGGACTCGGACTGGTGCTCGATCACAACCGGTGGCCAGGACGACCCGAGTCCTACGAGATGACCGACAGCCAGGAGCACCTGACGCAGCGGTACATCAAAGTCAGCCAGGATCTCGAAGAGTTCATCCGCGGGGCCAACCTGTCGGGCGCGATCTACACGCAGACCACCGACGTCGAAAACGAGGTCAACGGATTTCTCAGCTATGACCGGCGAGTGGTCAAGATGGATATCGGGGCGGTGGCCGATCGGAACCGCGCGGTCATCGCGGCGGGGACGGAGTCTGCCGACCGTCGGTGATCAACACACGTCTGCTGACGAACTCACGCTCGTCGCCGCGGATCGGATCGGTGAACGCCAGGCTTTGCGCCAGCAGTTGTAACGGCCGCGAGAAGTCATCGGGCGGCACATCGAGGACAGCGGGGTACAGCGGGTCGTTGACGATCGGCAGGCCCAGCGAGGCCATGTGCAGTCGCAGCTGATGCGTGCGACCGGTTCGCGGAGTCAGCCGGTACAGGCCATCGCCCAAGTGCTCGATGAATGTCTCGGCGTTCGGCTCGCCCGGCTCTTCGATTGCTTGTAACTGCCCGCGCCGCTTGACGATTCGGTTGCGTACGGTGATCGGGAACTCGAACTTCGGGTCTGGAGTCGCTCGCGCCAGATATGTTTTCCGCACCTCGCCGCGCGAAAACAAGGTCTGATAGCGGCCCCGTATCGCGCGGCGCGTCGTGAACACCAACACGCCGGCGGTCAACCGGTCCAGCCGATGGGCCGGGCTCAGTTCCGTTAGGTCGAGTTCGCGGCGCAGCCGCACCACCGCCGTCTGCGCCACATGCCGGCCACGCGGCATCGTCGCCAGGAAATGCGGCTTGTCGACAACGACGATGTCGTCGTCGCGATACAGCACAGGGATGTCGAACGGCACCGGCACTTCGTCGCGCAGCTCACGATAGAAGAAGACGTGCGAGCCGGCCCGTAACGTCGTCGTCGCATCGACTGCGGTGCCGTCGGGCAGAACCACTTCTCCCGCAAGCACTTTCGCGGCAGCCGCATCGCCCCACCGGGACCGGAACTCGTCGACCACCAGTCCCCCGCGCAACCGCACCCGCGCCGGGCCGAGACCATCGCGCACCGGCAGCGGCGCGGGTCTCAATTGAGCGGCACCGGCTCGAGGATCTCTGCGCGCGCCTCCGGCGCCGCGGCCCGCAGCGCGTCGGCGGACTCGTCGTCGGGCTGCTGCTGCGACCGGACCTCCGCATCGACCCGCGCGCAATACGTATCCACCTCGCGGTCGATATCCTCGGCGCTCCAACCCAGCACCGGCGCAACGACTTCCGCGACCTCACGGGCACACTCGACCCCGCGGTGCGGGTATTCGATCGAGATCCGCATCCGGCGCGCCAGGATGTCCTCCAAATGCAGTGCACCCTCGGCCGCCGCGGCGTACCACGCCTCCACCTTGAGGTACACCGGTGCCTCGGTGATCGGCGTCAGCAGCTCCGGCCTGCCCTTGGCCAGGGCGAGCACCTCGCCGATCAGTGATCCGTACCGGTCCAGTAGGTGCCGGACCCGATACGGGTGCAGGCCGTAATGTGAACCGACGCTTTCGGTTTGGTTCACCAGCGCGAAGTAGCCGTCGGCGCCCATCAGCGGCACCTTCTCGGTGATCGACGGCGCGACGCGAGCGGGAATGAACTCGGCTGCCGCGTCGATCGCGTCCTCGCCCATCACCCGATAGGTGGTGTACTTGCCACCGGCGATGGCGACCAAGCCGGGAGCGGGGACGGCGACCGCGTGCTCACGCGAGAGCTTGGACGTCTCTTCACTCTCCCCCGCCAGCAGCGGCCGCAGCCCGGCATAGACACCGTCGATGTCGTCATGCGTCAACGGCGTTGCCAGCACGGTGTTCACGTGTCCGAGGATGTAGTCGATGTCGGCCTTGGTGGCCGCGGGGTGGGCCAGGTCGAGATTCCAGTCGGTGTCGGTGGTGCCAATGATCCAGTGCGTGCCCCAGGGGATGACGAACAGCACCGACTTCTCGGTGCGCAGGATGATCGCGACCTCGCTGACGATGCGGTCGCGTGGCACCACCACGTGCACGCCCTTCGAGGCACGCACCCGAAACCGGCCGCGCTGCTTGGAGAGTGCCTGGATCTCGTCGGTCCACACCCCGGTGGCGTTGACCACCACATGGCCGCGCACCTCGGTCGCGTGACCGTTCTCGGAGTCGCGCACACGCACGCCGATCACCCGGTCGCCCTCCCTCAGCAGCGCCACCACCTGCGTGGAGGTGCGGACGACCGCGCCGTAGTGAGCCGCCGTGCGTGCCACCGTCATGGTGTGACGCGCGTCGTCGACCACGGTGTCGTAATAGCGGATGCCGCCGATCAGCGAGCTGCGCTTGAGCCCAGGAGTCAGTCGCAACGCGCCCGCGCGGGTCAAATGCTTCTGCGCCGGAACGGATTTCGCGCCACCCAGCTGGTCGTACAGGAAGATGCCAGCGGCGATGTACGGCCGCTCCCACCACCGGTGGGTCAGCGGAAACAGAAACGGCAACGGTTTGACCAGATGCGGAGCCAACGTCCTGAGCGACAACTCGCGTTCGTGCAGCGCTTCGCGCACCAAGCCGAACTCCAGCTGTTCGAGGTAGCGCAGTCCGCCGTGGAACATCTTCGAACTGCGACTCGACGTGCCGGAAGCGAAGTCGCGGGCCTCGACGAGCGCCACCTTCAGCCCGCGCGTCGCCGCATCCAGCGCCGCGCCCGCGCCGACGACGCCCCCGCCGATCACGACGACGTCGAACTGCTCGCTGCCGAGCCGCTGCCAGGCCCGTTTCCGCTGCTCCGGGCCCAGCAAGGTCTCGCCGTCGGCCGAGATCGGGGCGCTCACGTCGAATGGATCCTTGTTACTCGTCGGTACGTTTCCATTCACAGGTTACTGGCGATCAGTCCAGATCGTCGTGCGCCATCAACCGTCGCGCCGCCTCCACGATCGAGCCGGACAGCGAGGGATACACCGAAAGCGTCTGCGCAAGGTCGGTGACCGTGAGGTTGTTCTGCACCGACAGCGCGATCGGCAGGATCAGCTCAGAGGCGATCGGTGCGACCACAACGCCGCCGATCACCACACCCGTCGCCGGCCGGCAGAAGATCTTCACAAAACCCAGCCGCAGCAGCGACATCTTGGCTCTGGCGTTGGTGTTCAGCGGCAGCATCAGCGTGCGGGCGGCCACCGTGCCGTCGTCGATCCGGGACTGCGGCACGCCGACGGCGGCGATCTCCGGCCTGGTGAACACCGCAGCCGCCACCGTCCGCAGCCGGATCGGGCTGACCGCCTCACCCAGCGCGTGATACATCGCGATGCGGCCCTGCATGGCAGCCACCGACGCCAGTGGCAGCAGCCCGGTGCAGTCGCCTGCCGCATAGATGCCCGCCGCGGAGGTCCGCGAGACGCGGTCGACGGTCAGGTAGTTGCCCGGCCCCAGTTCGATGCCGACGTTCTCCAGACCCAGCCGCGAGGTGTTGGGCACCGAACCGACGGTCATCAGCGCGTGGCTGCCCTCGACGGTTCGCCCGTCGGCCATCGTCACGAGCACGCCGTCTTCTGTCCGGGTCACCGATTCCGCCCTGGCGTTCTTCACCAGTCGGACGCCGCGTTCGGCGAATGCCTCTTCCAGCACCGCGGCCGCGTCGGAGTCCTCGTGCGGCAGGATCTGGTCGCGGCTGGCCACCACCGTCACGGGGACGCCGAGTTCGGTGTAGGCGTTACAGAACTCGGCGCCGGTGACGCCGGAGCCGACGATGATGAGGTGCTTGGGCAGCTCGTGAAGGTCGTAGAGCTGGCGCCAGTTCAGAATTCGTTCGCCGTCGGGCACGGCGTTGGGCAACACGCGAGGGCTGGCGCCGGTGGCGATCAGCACGACGTCGGCCTTCAGCGTCGCGACCCTGCCGTCGACCGTGGTGACCTTCACCCGGTGCTGAGCCAGGCCCGAGGAGTCGTCGACCAGTTCGCCATGTCCCTGCACCACATTGACGCCCGCGCGCAGCAGCTGATGGCCGATATCGGTCGACTGCGACTTGGCCAGGGTCTTCACCCGGTTGTGGATCTGGTCCAGCGAGATCTTGGCGTCCTCGATCGCGATGTCGAACCCCAGCGGTGACGCGCGACGCAGTTCGGTGCGCACTCCGGTCGATGCAATCAACGTCTTCGACGGCACGCAGTCCCAGAGCACGCAGGCGCCGCCGATGCCGTCGGAGTCCACGACGGTGACCTCAGCCACCTGTCGTCCCCTCGCGGCCGCGACGAGCGCCGCCTCATAGCCGGCGGGCCCGCCGCCGATGATCACGATGCGGGTAGCCACGGCCTAAACCTAGCCAAGCGTGCCGTTGATCGCGCAGCCAGTGAGCGAACCTCTAGGCTTTCCCCGTGCCGCTATACGCCGCGTACGGATCGAACATGCATCCGGAGCAGATGCTGGAGCGCGCTCCCCATTCCCCGATGGCGGGAACCGGGTGGCTGCACGGCTGGCGGTTGACGTTCGGCGGCGAGGACATCGGTTGGGACGGCGCACTGGCCACCGTCGTGCAGGACCCGGATTCGAAGGTCTTCGTCGTGCTCTACGACATGACGCGCGAAGACGAGGAGAACCTGGACCGCTGGGAAGGTTCAGAACTCGGCATCCACAAGAAGATCCGATGTCGGGTCGAGCGCACGTCGTCCGACACCACTACCGATCCGGTGCTCGCGTGGCTGTATGTCGTCGACGCGTGGGAGGGCGGCATACCGTCGGCGCGCTACCTCGGCGTGATGGCCGACGCCGCCGAAATCGCCGGTGCGCCAGCGGAATACGTCCACGATCTGCGCACCCGCCCAGCACGCAACATCGGCCCCGGCACCACGTAACGCCCTTTCCCGCGACCGACCGCGCCTGTACGCGACACGCCGCTGTTTGTCGGCATTTTGCGGTCGCTCACGCGGCGCGAACGCGGCGAAGCTGTCGGTCGATGCGGTTAACAAAGTCCCACGTCCGGTATCTGACGTCCTCGAACACGATCGGTATGACAGTCCATCGCACGTCCTGCAGGGCTGCTTGTCGTCTGCGATCGCGTCGCATGGCTTCAGCGCCGCTGTGCCAGTCTTCGCCGTCGTATTCCACCGCGACGCGTTCCTCTGGCCAGGCGAAATCGACACGGCGCAGTTCACCGTTTCCGTCGATGATCTCGTATTGCAGCTCAGGCATCGGCAGGCCGCCGTCGATCATGGCCAACCTCGCCTCGCTTTCCATCGGCGACTCGGCACGCCCGTCGGCCAGCGGGATCAACTCGCGAACGGCGACTATGCCCCGCCGTGCCGCTTGTTCGGCAGCAGCCCGCGTCAAATCGACGTGTTGGCACGACCCGCTGCGTAAGGCCGCATCCAACGTCGCCAGGGCACGGGGCCGGCGAAGGCTGCGAGCAACCTCGACCGCCGTCCACGCAGGCGATGTGGCCAGACGCTCGCCCACCTTGACCAACGGTGCGCCGTCGCGGCGGTGCACGACGAGCCCGTCTGCCGAGCGCAGCCGAGAGCCTGTCGGACTGAGTACATGGAGATCGGCAGGCTGCTCCGTGTCGAAGCCGTGAAGTGCTGCCGCCGTACCAAGGCAAACCGGGACAGCGGTACCGCAGGCATGATCCAGACCACGCAACCGTGTCAGGTCGTCCGGCTCGCCACGGCAGTAGATTCCCTGCCATATCCGTTCCAGCACACCGGAATTCACCATCGCCTCGAAGCCGCGACGTGTTGTGTAGTTCAGGATCTGACCGCTGCTCGCGACTCCATGCTGGCGATCGAACAACGCGTCGAGCTCCGAGTGCATGACTTAGATCGTCACGGCCCCAACCGCACCGAGGCAGCAGATACCACGCTAGCTGTGGATAACTACCGCCGAGCGACCGCGAAATGCCGACAGATCACGGCGTGTCGACGTACAGACACGGTCGCTCGGCGAAATCAGAACTGGGCGGCTTGGTCGATGATGTTGACCAGCACCCGAACCCCGACGGCCAGCGACCGCTCATCCAAGTCGAACGTGGGCTGGTGCAAGTCGAGCTGCGGGCCGCGGCCCGACCACACGCCGAGGCGTGCCATCGCGCCGGGCACCTCCTCGAGATACCAGGAGAAGTCCTCGCCGCCGCCGGACTGACGGGTGTCGCATAGCACGTCGGGGCCGATCGCCTCGACCGCATGCATCAGGATGCGCGTCGAGATCTCTTCGTTGACCACCGGCGGCACACCACGGCGGTACAGCAGGCTGTGCTCGATGCCCAGCGGCTGCATCAGCGACGAAACGATCTCGCGCACAATCGATTCCAGCGAATCCCAGGTGTCGCGGCTTGCCGTTCGGATGGTGCCGGCCAGCGTGCCGGTCTGCGGGATCGCGTTGGCGGCCACCCCCGCATTCACCGCGCCCCACACCATCACCGTGCTGTTTCGCGGGTCGATGCGGCGCGACAAGATTCCGGGCACTCCGGTGATCAGCGTGCCGAGCCCGTACACCAAGTCACCGGTCAGGTGCGGGCGCGACGTGTGGCCGCCGTGCGACTGCAGCGTCACCTCGAGCTGGTCGGCGGCCGACGTGATCGGCCCCGGCCGCAACGCGACCTTCCCGACGGCCAGCCGCGGGTCGCAATGCAGCGCGAAGATACGTGACACCCCGGTCAGCGCCCCGGCCGCGATCGCGTCGATCGCGCCGCCAGGCATCAACTCCTCGGCCGCCTGGAAGATCAGCCGCACGCCGACCGGCAGTTCGGGAACCGACGCCAGCGCCAGCGCAGCGCCGAGCAGCACCGCGGTGTGCGCGTCGTGGCCGCAGGCGTGCGCGACGTTGGGCACCACCGACGCGTACGGCGCACCCGTGCGCTCGGCCATCGGCAGCGCGTCCATATCGGCGCGCAGTGCGATCCGCGGCCCGTGCTCCGGCCCGAAGTCGCAGGTCAGCCCCGTTCCACCCGGCAGCACCTTCGGGTTGAGACCCGCATCGGCCAGATGCGAGGCGACAAACTGCGTGGTGGCGAACTCCTGTCGCCCCAGCTCCGGATGCGCATGGATGTGCCTGCGCCAGGCGACCATGTCGTCGTAGTGGGTATCCAGCCACAGTTCGGTGGCGTCCATGAGGCTCATGAGGCCCGCCTCGCCTGCAGTGCCAGCACCCGCTCCCGCTCAGCCGGCGTTTCGGCCAGGCTGACGACGGTGCGGGCGAGCATGATCGCGCCCTCGACGACGGCCTTGTCGGCACTGGGGCCGGCCGCGGCCGCGGTGAATGCCGGCTGGTGAATCGACGCGCCACCGGCCTCGACGCCGACGATCGGGTGGATACCCGGCATCACCTGCGTGACATTGCCCATGTCGGTGCTGCCCAGCGGCAACGCGGCTTCGAGATCGATGGCCACCGGGTTGCGGCCCAGCCGCACCATCTCTTCGCGGAACACCGACGACAGCCACGGGTCGGGCGCCAGCTCGGCATATGCGGGCGCGGTCTCGGTCACGGTGTGCGTGCAGCCGGTGCCGACGGATCCAGCGGCGAAGCAGCCGGCCATCTTGTCCTCGAGATCGTGCAGCGACTCGGAGTTCACGGCACGCATCGTGTAGCGCAGCTCGGCCCGCGCCGGAATGACGTTGGTGGCCTGCCCGCCTTCGGTGACGATGCCGTGCACCATTTGACCCGGCACCAGGTGCTGTCGCAGCAGACCGATGGCCACCTGCGCGACCGTGACCGCGTCGGCGGCGTTGACGCCGAGATACGGCGCGACGGCCGCATGCGACTCCTTACCGCTGTACCGCACCGTCACCTCCGACAGCGCCAACGAGCGTGCGGCCGCGATGTCGATGGGACCGGGATGCAGCATCACCGTCGCCGCGATGTCGTCGAACGTTCCCGCCTTGAGCAGCAACGCTTTTCCGCCGCCGGCCTCTTCGGCGGGCGTACCGATCAGCGCCACGGTCAGGCCCAGCTCGTCGGCCACCTCCGCCAATGCCAGCGCCGTGCCGACCGCCGAGGCGGCGATGATGTTGTGCCCGCAGGCATGTCCGATGCCCGGCAGCGCGTCGTACTCGGCGCAGATGCCGACGACCAGCGGACCGCTGCCGTAGTCGGCGCGAAACGCGGTGTCCAGGCCGCCTGCCGATGCGGTGATCTGAAACCCGCGCTCGGCCACCAATGCCTGGGTCTTGGCGCAGCTGCGGTGTTCGGCGAAGGCGAGTTCGGGCTCGGCGTGGATCGAGTGCGACAGTTCGACCAGATCACCGCTGCGTCGGTTGACGGCGTCTTCGACGCTTATCGACGCGGTGGCGGTGGGCATCTCAGCAGTATCTCACTGTCCCGACGACTAGCTGGCCGACGGCTAAGCTCGCAAACCGTGACAAGCCCGGCAGCGGTGGCGCAAGAAGCGGCGAGCGCCATCCGCGAGCGCACCGGCGTCGACGCGCACGACGTCGCCGTCATCCTCGGTTCGGGCTGGGCGCCCGCCGTGGCGCAACTGGGCGACCCGGTGGCGGTGGTGCCGATGGCCGAGTTGCCGGGGTTCGTCGCGCCGACGGCCGCGGGTCATCGCGGGGAGGTGTTGTCGCTGCATGTCGGCCCGCACCGGGTCGTGGTGTTCGTCGGCCGCATTCACGCCTACGAAGGCCATGAGTTGCGCCATGTCGTGCACCCCGTGCGGACGGCCTGCGCCGCAGGGGCGCGCACCGTCCTGCTGACCAACGCAGCCGGCGGACTGCGCGCCGACTACACCGTCGGCCAACCCGTGCTGATCAGCGACCACCTCAACCTCACCGCCAGGTCTCCCCTGGTCGGAGCGCAGTTCGTCGACCTGACCGACGCCTACTCGTCGCGGCTGCGGAGACTCGCCCGGGAGATCGATCCGGCCCTGGCCGAGGGCGTCTACGCCGCGCTGCCGGGACCGCATTACGAGACGCCCGCCGAGATCCGGATGCTGCGCACGCTTGGCGCGGATCTGGTCGGGATGTCGACCGTGCACGAGACGATTGCGGCGCGCGCCGCCGGTGCGCAGGTGCTGGCGATATCGCTGGTGACGAATCTGGCGGCGGGTATGACGGGACAGCCGCTGAGCCACGAGGAAGTTCTCGAGGCGGGCCGTCAATCCGCGACGCGGATGGGCTCTCTACTCGGCTCGGTGATCGCGCGGCTCTGACGGCCGAATCGCTTGCTGATCCACACCACGGTGCGCGCCATCAGCGGTGCGGCGAACAGCATCAGAAGGATGCGCACCACCTGCGCGGCGATGATGAACGTGACGTTGGACCCGGTCTCGACGGCGGTGGCGAGCACCGCGTAGACCCCGCCTGGGCTGGTGGCGAGGTAGCCCTCCAACGGCGTCAGCCCGGTGAAGTGTGCCAGCAACACACCGAGGCCGGCCGTCGCGACGCCGAGCGCGACGATCAGACCGATCGCGGCGGGCAGCATGCGGCCGATGGCGCGCAGCGATTCTCTGGTGAACGCCAGCCCGGCCTGCCAGCCGATCACCATGTAGCCGGCCTGAACCAACACCATCGGCACGGCCAACCCGAACGACAGGCCGGTGACCTCCAGGGCGACCGTCAGCGCCATCGGGCCAAGCAGCCCCGCTCCAGGGAGCCGGACCAGCTTGCCGACCGCGGCGCCGACGAGCACCAGACCTACGAGCATTGCGACGCTCAAATACCAAGGGGCTGAATCTGTTTCAGCGACGGGCGCGGCGCCGTGCGACTTGTCGGCGTGATAGATCAACGTCACCACCACCGGCATCGACGCGGTCACCAGGCCGACGCGCAGATATTGCACGACGGACACGACGCGGTCGTCGCCGCCCAGTTCGCGGGCGATGGCCACCAAACCTGATGCGCCGCCTGCCACCAGCGCCAGCGATCCGGTCAGCGGCGTGACGTCACGGTGCAACCCGAGCAGTGCGCCCGCGACGACGCTGAGCAAGAGGGTGGCGACGGCGATCGCCACAACTATCGGCCAGTCATTGCCCAGTGCGCCGACAGCGTCTTCGTGGACCATCGTCCCGATGTAGACGCCCAACACGCCTTGCGCCGCGACGCCACCGGGGCGCGGTATCCGGGCGGGCGCCAGTGAGGTCAGCGCCAGCACGATGCCGACGACCAGTGCGGCGAACAGCGCCGCCGAGGGCACTCCGACGCGGGTGAGGGGGACGGTGACCGCGACCGTCACCGCTATCAGTAAGGCCCACCTGAGCGTCCGTCGTATCCACTCCATATCGATTACAAGTATGCCCTTGCTATTCGGCCGCCTGCAACATGCAACGACGGCCGTGACATACAGGCTTTGCCAAGGTATACCTTGGTTATGACGCGTGTGGACTCCCCGGCCACCGAACTGCGGGAATCGATGATGGCGGTGACGCGGCAGATGCGCAGGCACCGCCCCGACCACGGCCTGACGCTGAGCCAGATGGAGCTGATCGGCGAGGTCAGCCGCACCGGCGTCACCACACCTGCCGAGCTCGCGAGCCGGTTGCACGTCCGGGTGCAGTCACTGACCGACAGCATCAACGAACTGGTTAGCCGTGACCTCATCGTGCGCCGCCCCGACGAAGCGGATCGGCGACGGCAGCTCATCGAGCTCACCGACGCCGGGACCGCGCTGCTGGAAGCCGACCGCGCCGAACGGGATGCGTGGTTGAACGCGACCATGCGCGACAACCTCACACCGTTGGAATTCGACCTGCTGATGCTCGTCGCCCCGGTGCTCCGCAAGCTCGCTTACACCGACGCGAAAGCGGGCACACTAGCCGTATGACTTCTTCGCCGCGCCAGGCGAGTATGGCGCCGCCGTCGGTCGCGCAGGAGTGGATCTCGCACGACCCCGATCCGAAGACCGCGGCCGAGCTAGCGGCGCTCAGCGAGGACGAACTCGAGGAGCGCTTCGCGCAGTCGCTGACATTCGGAACCGCGGGCTTGCGGGGTCCTTTGCGGGGTGGGCCCAGCGGAATGAACCTGGCGGTCGTTCTTCGGACGACGTGGGCGGTCGCCAAGGTGCTCAAGGCGCACGGCATGGCGGGAAAGCCGGTGGTGGTCGGACGCGATGCCCGCCACGGCTCCGAGGACTTCGCCCTGGCTGCTGCGGAAGTCCTTGCTGCCGAAGGCTTTGCAGTGACCTTGATGTTCGTGGCAGTGCCGACTCCTGTGGTGGCGTTCGCCGTACGTCACAACCGCGCGGCCGCGGGCATCCAGATCACCGCCTCGCACAACCCGCCCTCCGACAACGGCTACAAGGTTTACTTCGACGGCGGTTTTCCGATCGTGCCGCCCATCGACGAGGAGATCGAACGGGCCGTCGCGGAAGCGCCGCACGCGGACGAGATTGCCCGTCGGGACGTCACGCCGTCAGGTGTGGACGCGGTTCAGCACTACATCGACCGCGCGGCGCACGTCCGGCACACACACGGGTCGGTGCGCGTGGCGCTGACGCCGTTGCACGGCGTCGGCGGTGAGTTCGCGATGGACGCCTTGGTGCGCGCCGGCCTCAGCGACATCCATGTCGTCGAAAGCCAGTTCGCGCCCGATCCCGACTTTCCGACCGTGGACTTCCCCAACCCGGAAGAGCCAGGCGCGGTCGACGAGCTGCTGAAGCTGGCCGGCGAGGTAAACGCCGACGTCGCCATCGCGCTCGATCCCGACGCCGACCGGTGCGCGGTGGGCGTGCCGACCCCGCAAGGCTGGCGCATGCTCACAGGCGACGAAACCGGTTGGCTGCTGGGCGATTACATCCTTTCGCAGATCGATCCCGGCCCGGTCACCGACGCCATCGCGGTGGCCAGCTCGGTGGTGTCGTCGCGGATGCTGGCCGCTATCGCCAAGGACCACGGCGCCAGGCACATCGAGACACCGACCGGATTCAAGTGGTTGTCGAGGGCCGATGTCGGCCGACCAGGTTGCACACTTGTCTACGCCTATGAAGAGGCGATCGGCCACTGCGTCGACCCAGGCGCGGTCCGCGACAAGGACGGCATCAGCGCAATGGTGTTGGTCTGCGATCTCGTTGCGGCACTGCGGGATCAGGGCCGGACGATGCTCGACGCCCTCGATGAGCTCGCCCGTCGCCATGGGGTGCACACCACCACTGCGGTATCGCGGCGAGTCGCCGACGTCGACGAGGCCGAAGCGGTGATGGCCAGGCTGCGTGCGACACCGCCAGATCGGTTGGCCGGCTTCGAGGTAACGGCGACGGATCTGCTGCATGAGCCGGGAGACCTGCGAACCGACGCGCTGGTCTTCCTCGGTGGCGATGACGAAGTCTGGGTCCGTATGGTCGTCCGGCCGTCCGGCACCGAGCCAAAGATCAAGTCCTACATAGAGGTTCGCTGCGCCCACGCGAATAACCTCGAGGAGACGCGCACGAAGGCACGGGCGATCCGGGACGAGCTGGTGTCCGTCGCCCAGCAGTTCTAACGCGGGCCGAACTGCCGGTCGCCGGCGTCACCGAGACCCGGCACGATGTAGGCGATGTCGTTGAGCTGATCGTCGATGGTGGCGGTGAAGAGCCGCAGGTCCGGTGCGACCTTCTCCAGCGCCGCAATGCCTTCGGGTGCACAGACGACACAAATGGCCGTGATGTCTGCGGCGTTGCGGGAATGCAACAAACCGATCGTGTGCGCCATCGAGCCGCCGGTCGCCAGCATCGGGTCGAGCACCATCACCGGCTGTGCGCTCAGGTCGTCGGGCAGCGACTCCAAATACGGTGTTGGCTCGTGGGTTTCCTCGTCGCGGGCTACTCCGACGAAACCGACGCGGGCCTCCGGAATCAACGCGTGGGCCTGATCGACCATGCCCAGCCCGGCGCGCAGCACCGGCACCAACAGGGGCGGGTTGGCCAACCGGCAGCCGGTGGTCTCCGCCAGCGGTGTTCGCACGGGGATGGTTTCGCAGGCGATGTCGCGCGTCGCCTCGTACACCAACATCAGCGTCAGATCGCGCAGCGCGGCACGGAACGCCGCGTTGTCGGTGCGCTCATCTCGCAGGGTGGTCAGCCGTGCGGCGGCCAGTGGGTGGTCGACGACGCGCACATCCATGGGCCGACCCTAGTGGAACCGAACGGTCGCCGCGGCAGTCCTAACACCCATGTTCGCCGATACCGATGCCGTCCGCGCCCTCGGCGCCGCCAACTCGGCGCACGCGGCAGATCTCGCGAAAGTTGCGACCACCATGTCGTCGATTCCGGCGGCCACGGCGACGCTGGGCCCCGTCGGCGCCCGCTTTGTAGCAGCACTCGCCGAGGCCACCGCTGACGCGGCGCGCGCGGTCACGGCGCTGGCCGACCGCCTGGAGGCCGGAGGACACACGGCGAGCGCATCGGCGGCCGCGTACGAGAATGCCGACGAGCGCACCGGGATCCGGGTGTCCGGGGTGTACTGATGCCGAGTGCCCTGGTCGCGGCGCTGGCGGCGCCGATCCGTGAGGTGCAGGCTCTGGTCGGTCCCGGGTGGTCGGGCGACCCAGCGGGCACGCTGATGGGCGCGCGCGACGCGCTGACCGACGTCTCGGCGGCTGTCCGTCGCGCGTGGCGGCAGTCGGAGGTGGGGTGGTCCGGCACCGGGGCCGACGCCGCGGCGGAGTTCGCGGCCGCGACGGTCGCGGCCGTGGACGCGCTGTCCATGCGCGCCGCCCGTCTCGGCACTATGGCCGATCAAGCGGGTGCGGCGGTCGAACGGGCGCGAGACCGGTTACAAACCATCGTCGAGGAGTTCGAGGCTCGCGCTGCCGCGCTCGAGCCGTATCTGGATTCACCGGGCGGCGTCGAGGGGCTGATGGCCGAGGCGCGCCGGTCGCTCGAAGAGGCCGTCGCGGTGGTCGAGGAGCTTCGGGCCGAGTTGGACGGGCACGCCGCCGCGCTGGCCGCTCCGTCGCCGACGTCCACACCTGCCGCGACGACGCCAGCCGGCATGGGGTCTGCGCCGATGCCGTCGATGCCGATGGGCTCCGGCTCGGGCGGGGATGCGCCGGTCAGCCCGCTGTCCGGGTTGGGCGGCATGCCGAGTTCGGGCGACCTAGGCGACCTCGCGAAGTTCTCGGGATCTGACACGCCGTTACCGGATGCCGCGGCATTCGGAGATGGCTTCGCAATCCGACTGCCCGATGGCAGCACGGCGATGGCGCCGAATGCCTTGGCCGCCAGCGCGGTTCGGTACGCGCTGACCCAACTCGGCGTGCCGTACCAGTGGGGCGGCACCGCGCCGGGCGTCGGCCTGGATTGTAGCGGGTTGACGCAGTGGGCGTATCACGAAGCGGGACTGGAACTTCCGCGGCTGGCCCAGGAGCAGGACGTCGGCGCGGCCGTGAGTGCGGGTTCGTTGCGGCCGGGTGACCTGGCGGTGTGGGATGGCCACGTCGCGATGATTGTCGGCAACGGCACGATGATCGAGGCAGGTGATCCCGTCAAGCTGTCGCCGATTCGAACCACCAACGCCGGGCAGGGTTTTCAAGGCTTCTGGCGACCGACGGGGTGACCGGCGAAGGCCGCCATGGTCAACCCCACCGACTGTTCGAGTAGCTGATCGTCGATCGGGCGATCCAGCAGCAGCACCCGCAGGTACGCAGGCGCTACGAGGAACTCGACGAACTCGCCGGGGTCGGTGTCGGCGGGCAGCTCCCCGCGCTCAACCGCCCTGCCGATGATGACAGCAGAGCCCGCAAATCTGCTGCGCCAGAAGCTCTTACGGGCCTCGACCGCGCCGCTGTTTCGACTATCGAGGGCGGCAACTGTGCGCAGAATGCGCTCCACCTCTGGCCGTCGGAGCAGGACGAAGATCTGCGAGAGCAGCGCCCGCACGTCACCCTCGAGGGTCCCGGTATCCGGGATCGGGTTCTCGGCGTGTGTGAGGTGCGCGACCGCCGCGGCGGCGAGGTCATGTGTCGTCGGCCAGCGGCGATAGACAGTGGTCTCGGCGACCTCCGCCGCCCGTGCGACGTCGCGCACGTTGAGTCCGTCGTAACCCTCCTTCAGAAGCTGCGCGAGCGCGGCATCGAGGACTTTGACACGAACCCGTTCCGAGCGCCCACCCAGCCGGCGCTGCGTGACCATCGTCACCTCCGTTGACTTGCGCCTACAGACAGCCTAGCGTATCTAACGCAAGTTTTATAGCGTTAGGAACACGGTGTCCACTCCCTCGATCACGGCTCACCTACACGGCGAGACCGTCGCACGCGAGCAGATCCTCGACTGGGAGGATCGGCGAATCAGCGCAGCGGCCCGCAAGCTCGGCGTGCGCGTGCCTGAAGGCGAAGGCGTCGCGACGCGACGCGAAGCGCTGCTGCAGGCAAAGCTTGCGCTCGGGCCCGACGGAATCAGTGCGCGCCTCAAGAACGACACCCGATTGGCAGAACACGTGGCGCGGGTGGGAGCCGGGATGAGCAAGCGACGGCGACTCTGCGTTACGGACCTCCGCATCGGCGACGGCACTGCCGAGCGATTCGTCGAGGCCTTCGAGAGTTGGAGCAATACATCTGACGAAGAAGCAATGCTGCGAGCGTGCCCGGATCACTTCGTGATCCGAACCCGAATCGATGGACGACAGGAAGTTCTGGAGACAACCGGAGGCAGTCCACTGCCGTCCCACTTTTTCATCGACTACGACGATGTTTCGTCTTTGAGGACGCAGGCGGATCCGCGATTTCCCTACCAAATCGCAGGTGTGGCCAGAGCTTCCAATGGCACGGCGATCGGCGGTGTGCGTCACCAATTCCAAGACACCTCGGATGGATTCCACGCTCGCCTGACCGTCGAGTTCCCGCTGCCGACGCTGGACAGAATGGTGTCCGGGCACCGATGGCACCTCGCATGCGAGTTCTCCAACTGGATCGAAGCGGCGCTCGGATGAGCGGCGCACGCTGCACCGATATTGATGCCCAGTCGAGGCGGCTGATCCCGTCAAGCTGTCGCCAATTCGAACTACCAACGCCGGGAACGGTTTTCAGGCCTTCTGGCGACCGACGGGGTGACTACCCGAGTTCCCTACCGTCGCGCGAGATGCGGAAGTAGTGACCCGTGCTGGTGTCGGTGCAAGTCATTCCGGTGAACTCGCTGTCACAGGTGATCGATCCAAAGGATCGTGTCTGGCCGTATGCCAGGGTCTCGTTCACCGGGGGGAACTCTTGGCCGTAGCAGGCGAAGAGGGCGTTGTTGCCCTCGCTGAGCTCGAAACGGTCGCCCCAGTTCAGATGGCATTCCGGCTCTCGTGGCGGAGCGACCCAGGTGTGTTGAACCACCTCGCAGCGGGCAGCGATCTTGCCGCCCGGGGTGGACAGGCTGCAGTTGATGTTGCCTGACGGCGAGCGGAACGACGCCGGGCCATTCGCTGCTGCTTGCACCACGATCGTCGGTGCTGGCGCAGGCGCCGGTGCAGGGGCCGGCGCGGGTGCCGGTGCCGCCACCGTCACGGTCACGGGGGCCGGTGCAGGTGCGGGCGTCGCGGTAACCGTGACCGTCGGTGCCGCTACCGGGGTTGGGCTGTCGGATGCGGGATGGGTCGAGCCGGCCGACGAAGAGCACCCAGCCAGGGTCAACGCGGCGAGCGCGACGAGCCAAAGCTGCGGACGGTACAGGTTCTCTCTCATGCGAAGAAGGATCACGCGAAGGCCTTGGAGGATTCTTGATGCGACGACGGTGCCCGGTCCGCATCAGGCATGCTGCTGACGTGCTGCTGCTCAGTCGGATTGTGGGTCAGGACGTCCGCGGTCCGGATGAGCAGTCGCTTGGCCGCCTCGTCGACCTGACCGTCAGCCTTGCTGAGCAGAACGGTCCGACGCTCGTTGACCGGATCCTGGTGCGACGCGGCGGGGCTCGCGACTTGCTTGTTCCGTGGCCCGCGGTGGGGTCATATCGGCACGGCAGCGTCACGCTTGTCCAGGATCCGGACGCGTTCATCATCCGATCGATCGCTGAAGCCCTCCAACCCGACGAAATCCTATTGGCGCGAGACGTTTTGGATACTCAGGTCGTCGACATCGCAGGTCAGCGTCTGGCTCGTGTCGCCGACGTGGTGCTCACCCACGGCGCCGACGGCCGCCTCGAAGTCGTCGGCGCCGAAGTCGGTTTCGGCGCGGTGTTACGACGGCTGGGCTTGAGCGCAATCGCCTCCCGTACCCGCGCCGACGCCGTCGCCTGGACCGACTTACACCTCACCTCCGAACGCGGTCACGCCGTGCAACTGGCTACGCCTCGCTCCGCCGTGCATCACCTCGACGCGCGCGGCCTAGCGGTCCTGATCAGTCGACTCGACACCGAATCGGCCACCGAGGTGCTGGCGGCCAAGGCACCGGCCGTCGCGGCCGACGTCGTCCGCGTCAGCCATCCCGTAACCGCCGAGCGTGTGCTGCGGGCGTTGCCCGACGCCGCGGCCGCCGACATCGTGGCCGCCATGCCCGCAGAACATGCAGCACACTGGCGTACCCGCCTTGCGCATTCCCCGGCGTTGCGCGGACGTCGGCTGCTCCGTTCGCATGTGTGGCCGCGTCGTCGCCACAATCCGCGGGGAGCGAATACGTGAGGCGCAAGGGGCTGACCGTCGGTGCGCTGCTGACGGTGGTGGGCCCTGGCCTGCTGGCCGGGTTGTCCGACGACGACCCCGCCGGCATCACGACGTACTCGGTGCTCGGCGCTGACCACGGCTACCAGCTGCTCTGGGTGCTTCTGTTGTCCACGGTCGCGCTCGTGTTGTTCCACGGGCTGGCCGCCCGGATGGGCGTGGTAACCGGCCAGGGCCTGATCGGCCTAGTTCGGCAGCGTTACGGCGTCCGGCTGGGCGGTGCAGTGCTCGCCACGCTCGTCGTCGCGAATGTCGGCACGACCTGTGCCGAATTCGCCGGAGTCGCAGCGGGTTTCGAGATCTTCGGCATCACTCGTTATGTGAGCGTGCCTGCTGCTGCGGCCGTCGTCTCGTTGTTGGTGCTGCGCGGCAGCTTTCACCGCGTGGAGCATCTGCTGTTGCTGTTGTCGACAGTCTTCCTCGCCTACGTCGCGTCCGGTTTTCTTGCCCATCCGGACTGGGGCGCCGCGGCCGAAGGCCTGGCTGTGCCGACCATGCCGCTGGACACCGACACGATCGCGATCGTCACCGCCACCGTCGGCACCACGCTCGCGCCGTGGGGCCTGTCGTTCATCCAGTCGTATGCCGTCGACAAGAAGCTACGCACCGAGGACCTGGCACTGGAGCGCGTCGACGTGGTGACCGGAGCGGTGCTCACCGGGGTGATCGGCTTCTTCGTGGTCGTGGCCTGCGCGGCGACACTGCACCGCGACGGCCGTTCCATCACCGATGCCGCGGATGTGGCCGTGGCTCTGCAACCACTGGCCGGCGATGCAGCTTCGACGCTGTTTGCGGTGGGGCTGATCGGCGCGGCGCTGTTGGCCGCCTCGCTACTGCCGCTGTCGACGGCGTATTCGGTGTGCGAATACGTTGGCGTCGAGGCCGCACTCGACGACCCCTATGACGAAGCCAAGACCTTCTACCTGAGTTTTGGTCTTGTCACTGTGCTCGCCGCAGGTGTGGTGCTGATCCCCCACGTCCCGCTGGTGACGATCCTGGTCGCGACCCAGGTGCTCAACGCGGTGCTACTGATCCCGCTGCTGTTGGCAATGATCGGCATCGGCCGCGACGAGGACCTGATGGGCCGCTTTGCCGTCGGCCGGTCAGGCACCGCGGTATACGGTCTGACCGCTGCGACGGTGGTGCTGTGCGTAGTGGCGCTTGGACTAACGTCCCTGGTGGCTTAGCGGCCAGCTGTCGTCGTTAGGCTGTGCGCCATGGCTGCTGACATCGTGCCGATTCGGCTCGCGCTGACCAAGGGCGACCTGTACACACTGTGGGCTCCGCGCTGGCGCGATGAGGGCGACGAGTGGGAGGCGCTCCTCGGTAAAGACGAGGATCTGTATGCCTTCGAGTCGGTCGCCGACCTGGTGGCGTTTGTCAGGACCAACACCGACAACGACCTGGTCGACCATCCGTCCTGGGAGAAGTTGACCCAGGCGAACGCGCACAGCTTCGACCCGCCGGAGGATCGCCAGTACGACCTGGTCAGCCTCCAGGAGTTGGTCGCCGAGAAGCCCAGTGAGGAGACGGTCAAGGAGCTTCATCGCACGCTGGCGATCGTGTCCTCGATCGGGTCGGTGTGTGAGATGCCCGCGGTCACCAAGTTCTTCAACGGCAACCCCGTACTCGGCACGGTCGGCGGCGGCATCGAGGCCTTCGCGGGGCGGCCCGGCCGCAAGCGCTGGGCCGAGATCGAGGCCGTCATCGGCCGCGGCTGGGACAACGCGATCGACGCGATCGACGAGATCGTCACGATCCCCGATGTCGACAAGGCCGCATCGGAGAAGGCCGCGGCGGAACTGGCCGAGCCGGCACCCGAACCCGAGGAGATCGAGGTCGAAGAGACCACCGACTCCGAGGACACAACCGCCGACGAGGCCGACGAGACCGAGGCCGACGTCGAGGAGACCGACGACCTCGCCGACCAGGCCCAAGGCCTGGTGCTCGGCAGCGACGACGACTTCTGGATCAAGGTCGGCATCGACCCCGTGCGGGTGATGACGAGCGCGGGCACCTACTACACCCTGCGGTGCTATCTCGATGACGCGCCGATCTTCTTGGGCCGCAACGGACGCGTCAGCGTCTTCACTTCCGGCGGCGCTCTGGCGCGCTACCTCGCCGACGAGCACGATCATGACTTGTCTGATCTGGCGACCTACGACGACATCCGCACCGCCGCCACCGACGGCTCGCTGCGGGTCAACGTCAGCGACGAAAACGTCTACGTGCTCACGGGCATTGCCGACGACCTCGCCGACGGGCCCGACGCCATCGACCGGGACCAGCTTGAGCTTGCCGTCGAATTCCTCAGGGACGTAGGCGATTACTCCGAGGACACCACAGTCGACGAGACACTGGATGTCGACCAGCCGCTGGGTCGGGTGGTCGCGCATGTGCTGGACCCGGACACCGTGAAGCGCCCGAGCCCGCCGTACGCCAAGGCCGTCGAGCAGTGGGAGGCGCTGGAGGCGTTCGTCGAGTCGCGGCTGCGCCAGGAGTAGCGCGCTACCGGTTTTCGAGTTGCGTCAGGGCTCGCCGCACGCCGCTGTCGCTTGCCAGTCTTGCGTCGACGATCGGTCCAGCCACGCCACGAAGCGCCGCGACCGGTCGCCAGCGGCCAGGGACGGTGACGGAGGTTCGCCTGCGCTCCAGACCGTCCGCGATCGCCTCGGCGGCGGTCTGCGGCTGAATGCGCTTGAGGACGAACGTCGGCATCGCCGCGAGCAGCGCCGTCAGATGCGGATCTGCGTCAACGCCGTGGCGGATCATGTCGGTCTCGATGAGGGAGAAGTACGCCGTCATGGCCGACGCTCCGTGGCGTGCCAACTCGACGCCGAGGCCACGGCCCAGTTGCTCGACCGCCGCCTTGCTCATCGCGTACGGGATGGCGCCCGCGCCGTTGATGTAGGCGAACACCGAACTCACCAAGACGATCTGCCCGCGGCTGTCGATCACCGGATCCAGCGCGGCCGATACCGTGTTGACGACACCGTCCACGTTGACGGACATGACGCCGCACACCTGGCCGGGCGTGAGTGTGCGCATCGTGCCACCACGACCGAGCACGCCCGCATTGGCGATCACGACATCGATGCGGCCGTAATGCTCGAGAGTCTGGCGCGTCGCGCGTTGGACCGAATCGAGTTGCGTGACATCGCATTGCAGCGCTCGACCGTGGCTCGGCAGCGACTTGGCAACAGACTGCGCCGCGGTGAGGTCGATGTCCGCGATCACCACCTGTGCGCCGCGCTGAGCCAGTGCCGCGGCGGTGGCCGCACCAAGCCCGCGACCGGCTCCCGTGATCAGCGCGACCTTGTCGGAGAGTGAATATCGCATGTCACAGACCGCGCTTGCGTCCGAACGACGCACGGCCGTTGCGCCGCACCATCGCAAGTGTGGTGGCGGTACGGCTCCGATTCAGATCAGGTGTCAGACCGGCACCCACCCGGTGGAGTTGGTCTGTGTGCCAGGAAAGTTCGAGGATTCCGTCCAGCGACTTGAGGTCGAGAAACTTGCCCAGCACGCGGCGCAACCCGAAACGCACGCGGTGTGAGGTCAATGTCTCTGCGCGCCCGGCCAGGATCACCTCGGCGGCGTCGGTTGTGGTTACAGTCGGTCGGCCAAGGCCGATGACATCGCACTCGCCTGAGCTGACAGCGTCGGCCATGCCTGCACGGGAACGGAAACCGCCCGTGACCGCCAGCGGGATGTCGCCGACCAGGCTGCGCACCGTGCGGGCGTACTCCAGGAAATAGGCTTCGCGCGCCCTGGTGCTGTCGGCGGCCTTGCCCATCATCGCGGGCTGTTCGTAACTTCCGCCGCTGACCTCGATCAGATCGATACCTTCGCGCGCCAATGCCGCCAGCACGGCACGGGATTCATCCTCGGTGAACCCGCCGCGCTGGAAATCGGCCGAGTTGAGTTTGATACCAACGGCAAAGCTCGGCGACACGCTCGCGCGGATGCGGCGCACGACTTCCAGCGCGAACCGCATCCGGCGCTCGGGGTCACCGCCCCATTCGTCGTTGCGCTGGTTCGACAGCGGCGAAAGGAACTGCGCGACCAGGTAGCCGTGGGCACCATGTATCTGCACACCGTCGAAGCCCGCCGTCTCGCATACTTTCGCCGCCGTTGCGAAGCGCTCGATGATGTCTTCGATCTCGGCAGGTGTCAGCTCGCGCGGCGTCGCCGCACCGGGAAGGCTCAGCGGCACCGGGCTGGGCGCAACGGGTGTGTGTCCAAGTGCGAGCGGGTTCGATTGTCGCCCAGGGTGATTCAGTTGTACCCAGATCGGCACACCGGCGTCTTTGGTGGACTTCGCCCATCGGGACAACGCATCGAGATTGCGCTCGTCCTCGATCACGACGTTGCCCGGCTCACCGAGTTGCGTGCGGTGGACCATCACATTGCCCGTGATGATCAGACCGTATCCACCCTGACTCCAGGACGTGTAGAGCCGTTCGAGGCGCTCGTCGGGGGCGTTCTGCTTATCGGCAAGCGCTTCGCTCAGCGCGGCCTTCATGATTCGATTGGGCAGCACCTGCCCGCACGGCAGTGTCAACGGCTCGTGTAGCGATGTCATAGAGATGTTCCTTCCAGATGGGCGGCCCGCAGCGGCGCCTTGTCGGTCTTGCCAACCGCGTTCTTGGGAATTCCGGCTACGACGGTGATGGACGTCGGGCGCTTGTAGCCGGCCAGGTTGCGCGCGCACAGTGCTTGCAGCGCTGCAGGATCGACGGTCAGACCCGGCCGTGGCTGGACGTAGGCGGCGACGATCTCGCCCCACTTGTCGTCAGGCACCCCGATCACGGCGGCCTCGAGCACAGTCGGATCGCCCGCCAGGACGTCCTCGATCTCCTTGGGGTAGATGTTCTCCCCGCCGCGGATGATCATGTCTTTGGATCGCCCCACCAGCGTCAGGTATCCGTCGGCGTCCAGATGACCGATATCGCCCGTGTGCAGCCAGCCGTCGATGATGACCCGCGCGGTTTCATCGGGCCTGCCGAAATAGCCGCGCATGACATTGGGGCCTGCGATGACGACCTCGCCGTCGAGACCCGTGGCCACCTCGGACCCGGTTTCGTCGACGATCCGAATCTGCTGGCCAGGAAAGGCAATTCCCACGGTCCCGGCCCTTCGGGGTCCGGCGATGGGGTTGATGGTGGAAGCACAGGTGCCTTCTGACAACCCGTACCCTTCGATCAACGGAAATCCGTACCGAGACTCGAATCGCGTCAGCAGGTCCGGCGGTGCAGGCGCTGCGCCACAGACGGCGAACCGCACCGACGACGTGTCGGGTGCGACGTGGGCAGGCAACGCGGCGAGCATCGCGAAGATCGTCGGCACCGCACTGAAGAAGGTGGGCCGTTCGTATTCAACTGTGTCGAAGAATGTCTGGGGATCGAACTTGTCGGTGATGACTACGCTGCCGCCGGCCAGCAGCGGCATCAGGACGCTGACCACGATGCCGTTGACATGAAACAGCGGCAGGATCAGCAGACACCGGTCTGCCTGACCGATCTGCAAGGCCCGGCGCCCCATATCGGCCATCGCATCGATGTTGGCGTGATCCAGCATCACGCCCTTCGGGATCCCTGTCGTGCCGCTGGTGTAGATGAGCAGGGCCAGCCCAGAGGATGCGAGATGGGGCGGCTGAGCCGCGCCGTCGGGTTCGGTACGCAACTCGCCGACGGCGAGCGTGATGACGCCCGCCGGTGCGGTGGCGCCGTCCTCCACCACCAACAGGCGCGCACCGGAGCCGTGCAGTTGCCGAACGACCTCGGCGTCGGTCAGGCTCGGATTGACCGGTGTGACAGTGGCGCCCAGCCGCCATGCCGCGAACAACAGCACCACGAACTCGACCCGGTTCTTGAGCTTCAGGCCCACCACGTCATCGGGACCGATGCCGAGGCTGTTCATGTGAGCTGACGCCGCCAGGACGCGACGTAAGAACGCCGCGTTCGTAAGGGACTGTCGCGGGTCCGCGATCGCGAGACGATTCGGGTCGGCAGCAGCGCGGCGATCGGGTAGGGATGCGAAATTCATTACGACGTACTCACATCCACCGGATGGAGGTGGCGGGTGAGGAAGTCCACTTGGTCACGTACCAGCGTTTCGAAAGCCTCGCCGAGGTAGAACTCGAAGTGGCCGGCGTCGTATCGCTTGATCTCACCACGCGGCGCGGTGCGCGCGTAGCGCAATGTTTGCGCCGGCGGCGTGACGCTGTCGGTGTTGCTGACGCAGAAGAGGATTGGAAACTTGATGTTCTTCGCCGCCCGGCCGGGCCGGTAGGCCATGATCGTCGGGGTGACCCTCGCCGCCACCTCGTTCCGGAACGTCATGCGGGGCGGCAGCAGTGCCTGATAGCCGGGCAGAGCGTCCGGGGCGTTCATCAGGGCCACCGAACCTGGGGCGCCTGCGAGTGGGATCGTCACCGGGGCGCGGCCGCGGACCTTGGCGGCAAGGTCCCGCGCGACCAACGGCAACGCCTTCATTGAGGCACCCGGTCCGAGCGCCAGCGCTGAGGCAACACCGTCGGTGAACGGACACTGGGAAACCGCTGCCCGTAGTTCTGGGTGGCGCGACGCGACCGTGATAGCGTGACCACCGCCAAAGCTGCTACCCCACACCGCGATTCGCGTGCTGTCTACGTCGCGACGATCCTTCACCCACGCGATGGCGGCATCCCAGTCTTCCAACTGTCGCTTGATCGAAAGCAGTTGGCGCGGTTGGCCGCCGCTGTCGCCGAAGTGCCGATACGTGAAGGCCAGCGCGGCGATGCCGGCCGTGGCGAAACGTTCGGCGAAGGCGTCCAGACGCATCTCGCGCGTGGCACCGAGGCCGTGTCCGAGGATGACGACGGGCGGGGAGGTGACCCCGTTCGGCAGGTAAAGCCAAGCCGCACAGGTGTCTTCGCCGGAAAGAAACGAGACGTCGTGTCGCGTGAAGGTGGCCACTATCGGCTCACCGCCCCGTTGGTCGAGCCAACACTGGGCACCCGGCCCGATTCGAGCGCCTCCGCGTAGGTGTCCGGACGGTACAGAGGTAGCTCGCCGGTGGACGCCGTATCGGCGAGGTACTGAAGCATCAATTCCTGGCCCTCCTTGGACTGATCGGTGCCGAGGAACTCGGTGCGCTCCATGTGCAGGCCTTCCGTCAGCGACATCGAACCGCCGAAATACACCGACCGCTTGATGGCCTCGACCGATCCCTTGGTCCGACGGCCGAAGTATGCGGCGAGTTCGACCGCGCGCGGAACGACGTCGTCCGTCGGCACGACCTCATCGACAGCGCCGTTGGCCAGCGCCTGCGCCGGCGTGAACGGCTTGCCCTCGAGGATCGCCACCAACGACTTGTGGGTGCCAATCAGGCGGGTCAGTCGCTGGCTGCCGCCTCCCCCCGGCATGATGCCCAGCAGGACTTCTGGCTGGCCGATGAAGAAGTCACCGTCGGCCATCACACGCAAGTCGCACGCCCAGGCGAACTCCGCGCCCAGACCCAGAGCCGAACCGTTCAGGGCGGCAACGAATATCACCCCGCTCGCATTCATGCGCAAGAAAGTCGCGTGCAGGCGGTCGAGTTGCGCGACACCCCGCATCGGGGTTTTCTGCAGGAGTGGCTCAGGGATGCGGGCGCGGTCTACACCCCGGGCCAGTCGCAGGGCGGCCGATGCGCCGCGTCGGCCCAACTCAGGAACGGCAGCACCTTCGGCCTGCAGCCACCGCACGTCGGCATGGCTGACGAAGCGCCCGGCGCGCGCGCCGGTGAAAACCACCGCGTGGACGCTCGGATCGCGATCGACGCGGTCTACCAACTCATCAAGCTGGTTCGCGATGTCGACCCCGAACAGGCTGTGCGGCCCACCGTCGACCCGTACCACCAGGACGGCACCGCGGTCCTCGACCTCTAGGCGATTGTTCATTGCAACCCTCCGATAATAACTTCGTTATGGGGTAATATAACGAAGTTATATCCGATTGACAATGGGTGTAGGAGATGACTGCGGTTTCGACCCCTGACGCTGTACCGGAGCGGCTCATTCAAGCGACGGTTCGCCTGCTCGCCGAACAGGGCCCGTCCGCCATCAAGGCGAGAACGGTGGCGGCGGCAACCGGGCTCTCGACGATGGTGGTCTACCACCACTTCGGCGGGATCCCCGAGCTCACCCGCGCCGTGATCGACCACGGCTTCAACGAACTCGACAGGGCGTTCTCGGAACTGCCGGCCTCCGATGACCCGATCGCCGATCTGGCCCTGCAGGGCTTGACGTGTCGGCGCGTGGCCCGCCAGAACCCCCATCTCTATGACCTGATGTTCGGCCTGTCGAGCCGTGCGACGTACCGGCCGCTGACGGACACCGACGCGCGCTTGAGTGGCCGCTCGCCAGGCTTTCGCGCCGCCTATGCGCACGTCGCAGAATCGTGCCGACGCCTTGTCACCTCGGGCCGAGTCAGAAAACAGGACCATGAGGGCGTCGCGGCTCAGCTGTGGAGCTTCGTGCACGGGTTCATCACTCTCGAACTGGCGGAGACCTTCACCGGGTTCGACGATCCGGTACGCCAAGTGCTCCTGCCGCTCGGCGTGAATCTATCTGTGGGACTTGGCGATACGCGCGAGCGTGCCGAGGCCTCACACGAAAAGGCCGCCCGCATCTACGACTCGATCACGGGGGCCGGAGAATCGCAACCTGCCGCCAAATCATAGGTGCGCTCGACGCCGGGCAGGAGTTGGTCATGCCTGCCCAATGCCGCGACCTCACGCTCGAGAGTCGGCGTCACCTGCGCGGCAAAGCGCCTCATCCACGGCCAGGCGGCGGGTGAATTCAGCGCTGCCTTCGCCCAGTTGGCCACCACGACAGCGCGCGGCACGTACACCCGGCTACGCCTGCGCACGAGTCCGTTGACGATCGCGGTGGCTGCCCGGTCGACACTGGTTGTGACATTGCCCGGATAGGGCAACCGTTCCCGAAGTTGTTGGAACGAAGGAAGATCCGCTTCAGCACCGCGCACGAGGTCCGTGTCGATCCACGACGGATGGACCAATCCGACGGTGATGCCGAGGTGGGCCACCTCTTGGCGGTAGGCCAGAGCGAGCATTTCGACTCCGGCCTTGCTCGCCGCGTACGACGCAAGGCCGGCAAGCGGTGTGAAGGATATCGCCGACGCCACCACCGTCGCGTGCCCTCGCCTGCGCTCCAAGTGCGGCGTCGCATATTTGAGGGTGCGGAACACGCCGTTCAGGTTGATGTCCAGCACGCGTTCGAACGACGCCTCGTCGGCCTGCCGCACTGTTCCGTATGCAGCGATCCCGGCATTGGCGACGACGAAGTCGATGCCGCCCAGGGCCGTTGCGCAAGCGTCGATCGCAGACCGCAATGCGGCGCCGTCGCGCACGTCGGCCTCCCGCCACGACACGCGGGGTCCCAGGTCCTCGGCCAGTGCACGTAACCGATCGGGTTCGAGCCCAATCAGCGCTACGCGAGCGCCGCGGGCCGCGGCGATCCGTGCCACCTTCTCCCCGATGCCGCGCGCGGCCCCGGTGATTACCACCTTGCGGCCGGTGAGGTTTCGACGCATCAGAGGCGACATCACGCGATGCTCATGACCGACGCCCGCTGCTGCGGCGGAATGCGATAGCCGCCAAGCACTTCGGTGAGCAGAGCAGCGAACTCGACGGTGGTGCGGTCTCCCCCGGCAGGACCCATCGCCTGGAGGCCGATGGGCAGACCGGCCGCGTTGGTGGTGATGGGCATCGTGGTCGCCGGCGTACCGGCGATGTTGGCCACGGCGCTCCATTTCGTCTGATCCCAATATGAGCGGGTGACGCCGTCGACGTCGATCGTGCGGCCGAAGCGGTCGTGGTCCTTATTGTGGTGCCCGGGCGCGGCGGTGGGTGTCACCGGCAGCAGCAGCACGTCGAATTCCTTGAAGAATCCCGCCCAGCGGTACGCGATCTCCCGCCGGGCCGCGTCGCGGAACAACCACGCGCGGTGGCTTTGGATCGTCCCGCGCAGCGCGGCGGCGGCGTCGCCGCGCGGGCTCATCAGCGAGCGCAGGGCAAGGGCACCGGCGAAGCGCGGGCTCATCGTGGACCTGTCTATCGAGAACGCGGCCATGACCAAGCTCAGGAAGAGGTCGTGTGAGGTGGTCAGATCCACCGGGATGCCTGCGGGTTGCTCGACGACCCGCGCGCCGGCGTCTCGCAGCGCTGCGACCGCCTCATCGATGGCTCGGTGAGTGTCGTTGTCGATCGGACAGGCGGCATCGTCGGCCCACACCGCGACCCGGAAGTCCTTGAGCGCGGTGGCCCGCGGCGCGGCGAGGGTGTAGGAGAAACCGCCGTCGGGATTCAGCGGGCCGACGGTGGCGTCCAATGCCGGAATGATGTCGCGAGCGCCACGCACCTGCACACCGGCGCAGGCCATGTCGGCTTCTCCCCAACGCCCGGGGTCGCCAGGCCCGCCAGGAATGTGACCGACCAACGGAACGGACTGCCACGTCGACTTGTGACCGTAGAGACCGCAGAAGTGCGCCGGAATCCGGGTGGAGCCACCGATTTCGGATCCGAAATCGAAGCTGGTCAGCCCGGCGGCGGTCGCCGCGGCACCGCCGCCTGCCGAGCCACCGGAGGTGCGCGAAAGATCCCATGGATTGTTCGTCTTGCCGAACACAGGGTTGCTGGCCTGCACGTCGGCATTGCCGGTGGGCATGTTGGTCTTGCCGAGAATGATTGCGCCCGCGCGGCGAAGGCGTGCGACGGCCTCGGCGTCCTGCGTCGGCACGTAGTCGGCCAGGTCGGGGCGACCGCAGACCGTCCGCATGCCGGCCGTCTCGTAGCTGTCCTTGACGGTGATCGGCAGGCCGTGCAGCGGTCCCAGGCGCTGGCCGTTTGAGCGAGCCCCGTCAGCGTGCTTGGCTGCGCGACGTGCGCCGTCCGCGTCAACGGTGACGACTGCGTTGAGCGCAGCGTTGTGCTCGGTGATGCGGGACAGGTACAGCTCGACCAGCTCAGCGCTGGAGAGGTCCTTCGCGTTCAGCGCGGCCAGCTGTTCGGTCGCGGGCAAGAAGGCGAAATCGTGTGGGGCTGCGGAGGACACAGTCGCCCCTTTCCTTGGCAAAGAATGCGGTATACCGTTCGGTCTACCGCGTAAGTCGGACATTAGTAGACCGACTGGTATATTGCAACCATGCGGGTACGCGATCGACTCACGGCAGCCACGGCCACGCTGATGCAGCGACATGGTGTGGCTGGTACCGGCATCGCCGAAATCCTGGCGACCAGCGGCGTGACACGTCGCTCGATCTATCTCAACTTCCCAGGCGGCAAGGCCGAACTCGTTGCCGCGGCCACCCGTGCCGCCGGAGACGAGATGACGGCGACGGTGCGCGGCTACCTGGACGACCCCGATCCAATCGGGGCCTTCGCCGACATGTGGGGCGAGGTGTTGGTGAGCACGGACTTCGAAGGGGGCTGCCCGATCGTTGCCGCGGCGAGCAGTCGCGACGAATCACCCGAAGGCGCGTCCACCGCCGCGGATGTCTTCGCGGAATGGGGTCAGTTGTTGGCCGATCGGTTGCGGAAGGACGGCATCAATCGCGCTGCCGCCCAGTCGTTGTCGACGACGATCGTCGCCGCGGTCGAAGGAGCCGTCATCCTCTCACGCGCCGCGCGCTCGACGAAGCCTCTCGAGCAGGTGACGAAACACCTCAACGAGTTGATCTCCCAGCACCGTCCGGCTGAATCCCTCGGCAGACGTCGTTAACTCACTGCTTGGTCGAGCAGGGTCTGCACAGCCTTCCGCGCGTGCGTCCAGGGGGTGGGGTCGTCGAGGGACGTCGAAAGTGCAGCAGCGCCTTCGTAAATCAGCCCGAGTTGATTGCCCAGCAGTGTGGGGTTGCCGGCGCCCGCCTGTCGGGCCAGCTTGATCAGGCCCCTGATGTATTTGCGCTTGTGTTCTTGGACGATCTCGTGAATTTCGGGCATGGCGTCGGCAGCCTCGACGGCGGCGTTGTGGAACGGGCAGCCGCGCATCGTCGCGTCCGGTGATGGCGTGGCGAACAGGGCGAGTATGCGCTCGCGGGGGCTTTTGTTCGCGGCCTCCGGTCCCGGGTGAATCGGGTCGCCGACACCTTGCTGGATGCAGCGAAGATACTCCTCGACCACTGCCGTCTTACTCGGAAAGTGTTGGTACAGAGTCCGCTTGGATACTGATGCTTCGCTGGCAAGCCGCTCGACCCCGGTGGCATTGATGCCCTCCCGGTAGAACAAATCGGTGGCGGTGTTCAGGATGCGCTGTCGTGCACCGCGGCCGCCGCGTTGCGTGGTCATGGACAAAGGATACCGATGGGTTTACACCACGCGCAAAGGCGTGTAGCGTCGGCCGCTGTCAGTAAACCGTTCGGTATACCAGGAGTGTTCATGGCGCACAGTGACAGCAGTCGACGAGGATTGCAGCGGACATTAGCCGTGCTCGCTGCCATACCCACGGCCAGCGCGATCAGTGAGATCGTCCATGGCCCGCAGGGTGTTCCGGGCGGTTCTCCGGACGTGGCGCCGACGGTGGACAGCTCTCTGCGATATGCCAACGTGTTCAAACTGGCAGTCGGGCCGGCCATGTGGTCTCAGCTCGGACGTGTCGAGGGCTCTCGGGTCGTGACGTTCGCGCTGTCGACCATTTTCGTCGGTGGTCTCGCACGACTGCGGTCATGGCAGCAGCGCGGGAGGCCGCACCCCTTCACGGTGGGGGCAATAGCACTGGAGACGTTTGGCGTGGCAGGTCTTCTGGCATGGCAGAAGAGCCTTTCATCGAGTGAGGTCTGACGACATGCCTTCAGTACTGGTTACCGGCGCCGGCAGAGGCATCGGGCTTGCGATCACCAAGCACATGAGCGAACGGGGCTGGGACGTGTATGCCACCGCCCGATCCGAAGCGGCCCTACACAGCCTCGATGGCATGCCCCGTGTGCGCGCGGTCGCGCTCGACATCACCGACAGGTCTGCCATTGCGGCGCTTCCCGATCTCCTTCCCGCCGAACTGAACGGCGTCGTCAACAACGCAGGCATCATCCTGAACGGCCCCGTCGAGGGGTTATCCCTCGATGATCTGACACAGCAACTGGACGTCAACGTCATCTCGCAGATCGCGGTTACTCAGGCAGTGCTGCCGAAGATTCGCGCCGCCCGGGGCCGGGTGGTGTTCATGTCATCCGTCAGCGGGTTGATCACCACACCCGGCACCGGCGCCTACAACGCCTCGAAGTACGCAATCGAATCGTTGGGCGACGCACTACGTATGGAGCTGCGTCCGTGGAAGATTCGCGTCTCGCTCATCGAGCCGGGCCCCATTCGCACCGACATGTGGGGCGACGCTGTCGACGACTACGACCGCATGACCAAGCGATTGGCTGACGAGCACCGCGAACTCTATGCCGCGCATCTCGCCGGCAGCCGGAAGCTGTTGGGACGCATGCAGAAACTCGCCGCCGATCCGAAACGAGTCACCAAGGCCGTCGACCACGCGCTGACCTCGCGTCGGCCCAAGCGGCGCTATCTGTTGGACATCGCCAGCCGCGCCCAGAAGGCTGTCGTGACGATCACGCCCACCGCGGTCACCGACACGATCTTTGCAGCGGCGACGACGTCGAAATCGCCCGCCACAGCCTGATTCTCAGCCCGCGCGCCCTACCGCCTGGTCGATCAGGGCCTCGGCCGCAACGCGGGCGCGCGCCCACGGCGCCGGATCGTTGAGCGAGGTGGACAATCCTGATGCACCCTCGTAGAGCACTGCGATCTGATTGCCCAACATCTCCGGATCGGCAGCACCCGCCTGTCGTGCCAGCTCATTGAGGCCGTCTATGTAGTCCCGCTTGTGCAGGTGAACGATGTGCTCGACGCCGGGCAACGCTCCCGCCGCCTCCACGGCCGCGTTGTGAAATGGACAGCCCCGCATCCGACCGTTCTCGGAGTCCGAGAGCTCGAACAAGGCGAGCAGTCGCGCACGTGGCGTCCCCGCCGCCGACTCCCCGGCCTCTTGCCGGAGGCGCTGCAGGTACTCCTCCACCAAGGCTGCCTTGCTCGGAAAGTGCCGATAAAGCGTTCGTTTGGACACCGACGCCCTACTCGCGATCCGTTCGACACCGGTCGCGTTGATGCCCTCGAAATAGAACAGCTCTGAAGCCGCCGTCAGGATCCGCGCACGCGCCCCGCGGCCCCCGCGACCGCTCTGGGTGAGTGACGTCATAGTTCCAAGTATACCGATTGGTTTACACAGGTGCGAACAGCGTGTTACGGTCAACCGCAGGAAGTACACCAAACGGTTTACCAAAGGAAGCGATCATGGCAGACAAACGAACCACCCGGCACGACCCCACAAGTCATCTGCACGAGGCACGCAGCCGTTGGGGCGGCACGTCGTACAAGAACGCGCCGACGAAATCCGTTTCCGTGGACGGAACCAAGTTCGTCTACCGTGAACTGGGCATCGACACCGGCGTACCGGTGATCTTCCTAAATCATCTGGCCGCCAATCTCGACAACTGGGACCCCCGCGTCGTCGACGGCATCGCGGCCAAGCACCGGGTGATCACCTTCGACAACCGCGGACTGGGGGCCTCGGAGGGCAAGACGCCCGACACCGTCGAAGCGATGGCACACGACGCGGTGGCGTTCATTCGCGCGCTGGGCTTCACCCAGGTCGACCTGCTCGGCTTCTCGCTCGGCGGCATGGTCGCACAGGTGATCGCGGCCCAAGAGCAGGCACTTGTTCGCAAGGTCATTCTCGCGGGCACCGGCCCCGCGGGAGGTGAAGGCATCGTCAACGTGACGAAGTTGAGCTACCTCGACACCCTGCACGCCTACGCCACTTTCAAAGACCCCAAGGAACTGCTGTTCTTCACCAGAACGGCGCACGGCAAGTCGGAGGCAAAGGCATTCGTCAAACGGCTCAAGGAACGCACCACCGACCGGGACAAGGCGACCTCGATCCGCGCATTCCGCACTCAGCTCAAGGCCATTCACGCGTTCGGGCTGGCGAAGCCGGCCGACCTGTCACGCATTCAACAACCCGTGCTGGTGGCCAACGGCGACGACGACCGCATGGTGCCGACCAGCAACTCCTACGACCTGGCTCACCGTCTCCCCAATGCGACGCTGCGCATCTATCCCGACGCCGGACACGGCGGCATCTTCCAAGCCCACGAACGCTTCGTCCCCGAAGCGCTCGAATTCCTGGGATCGACGATCTCATGACCTCGCTGACCGGTCAGACGGTGTTGGTCACCGGAGCCAACCGTGGCATGGGCCGCGAATACGTTGTGCAGCTTCTCGATCGGGGTGCCGCCAAGGTGTATGCGGCCGCGCGCGACCCACGGACAATCGACATCGCGGACCCGCGCGTAGTTCCGCTACAACTCGATGTCACCGACGCCGCGTCCGTGGCCAGGGCGTCCGACGCGGCGTCCGATGTCAGCGTTCTGGTCAACAACGCCGGCATCGCCAGGGGCGCCTCCGTCCTTCGCAGCGACACCTCCCAACTGCGCGAAGAGATGGAGACGAACCTGTTCGGACCACTGGCATTGGCATCGGCTTTCGCCGACCGGATTGCCGAGAGGTCGGGCGCAATCGTCAACGTCGCGTCGGTGCTCGCATGGCTGCCCGTCGGCGCCAGCTATGGGGTGACGAAGGCCGCGCTGTGGAGCGCCACTGACTCGATGCGGCTTGAACTCGGGCCGCGTGGCGTGCAAGTGGTCGGCGTTTACGTCGGACTGGTGGACACCGATATGGGCGCGTTTGCGGATAGCCCCAAGTCCGATCCCGCCGACGTGGTCCGTCAGGTCCTCGACGGAATCGAGTCCGGCGCCGACGAAGTGCTGGCCGACGAAATGACTCTCGTCGTTCGCGCCCAACTGAACAAACCGATCCGCGAGCGCGTGGCATGAAGGCATTCGCCATCGACCGCTACAAGAGCAAGGACGGCGGCCGAATGGTCGACTTGGCGCAGCCGAAGGTCGGCGACAACGACGTACTGGTCCAAATCCATGCCGCGGGCGTCAATCTGGTCGACGTGAAGATCTCAGCCGGAGAATTCAAAATTTTTCTGCCGTACCGCTTTCCGCTCGTTCTAGGCAACGATGTGGCCGGCGTTGTGATCGAGGTCGGCTCCCGCGTGCGGCGCTTCAAGCCCGGCGACGAGGTTTATGCGCGTCCGGACACCTATCGCATGGGCACCTTCGCGGAGTTCATCGCGATGAGTGAAGACGACGTGGCGATCAAGCCGAAAGAACTCACCATGGCCGAAGCGGCGTCCATTCCCCTGGTGGGCCTGACCGCGTGGCAGGCACTGGTCGAGAAGGCCAACCTGAAGCCAGGACAAAAGGTTTTCATTCAGGCGGGCACCGGCGGCGTCGGCACATTCGCGATTCAGTTGGCCAAACACCTGGGTGCGACGGTGGCGACAACCGCCAGCGCAGCCAACTTCGACATGCTCAAGAGTCTCGGCGCAGACGTGTTGATCGACTACAAGACAGAGGACTTCGAGACGCGGTTGCACGGTTATGACGTCGTGCTGCACAGTCAAGACGCCAAGACCCTCAACAAGTCGTTACGGGTGCTGAAGCCGGGCGGAAAGCTGATCTCCATATCGGGTCCACCCGACCCTGCCTTTGCTAAAGAGATCGGCGCGCGCTGGTTCGTGAAGCCGATCATGAGTGTCTTGAGCTTCGGTGCGCGGCGAAAGGCAAAGCGCCTCAACGTGACCTACTCGTTCTTGTTCATGAAGGCGAACGGCAATCAGTTGAGCCGGATCACCTCTCTCATCGATGAGGGCGTCATACGTCCCATCGTCGACAAGGTATATCCGTTCGAGTCGACCAAGGACGCCCTGGACTATGTCGAGAAGGGCCGCGCCAAAGGCAAGGTCGTCGTCGAGGTGAGGTGATCGGCGGTTACAGCTCGGTCGCCTTCGGATGCCGCGGCTCGTAGAGGCCGAGGTCGCCGCCGCCGGGCAGCCGGATGCTGGTCAACAGGCCCCACCCCTGATCGCTGACGGGACCGCAGTTGACGCCCTTGGCTTTGAGCTCGTCGACCGTGGCGTTGACGTCGTCGCACATCAGATAGAGCTCATGCGACGGCGCGTCGGCGGGATGGACGGCAGCCTCGGCGGGCGGCAACTTGAAGATCAGCCACCCACCGCCGGCGTCGACGTGCGGGTAGTCAAGGACGTCGCGGAAGAACGCACGATCGGCGTCGGCGTCGCGGCTGTAGATGATGACATGAGCGCCAGTGATCATGGCGCCACGGTACGTCGCGATGATTTTGCGGCCCAGCAGCGGTCTGCACCGATATGACCCTGCCTATCGCCACTCGTTCTCTGTCCGTCCCCGGCGCCCGCCTGCACTATGAGATCCGCGGAGCCGGTCCTCTGCTCCTCGTCATCGGCTCTCCGATGGCATCTGCGGAGTTCGCGCCGCTGGCCGAAGCGCTGGCCGGCGACCACACCGTCGTCACCTACGATCCCCGCGGCTATGCGAACAGCCCGGTCGACGACCCCGCGGCCGCGTCTGGTGTGGAGCAGCGCGCCGACGACGTCGCGGCGATCCTGGACGACCTCGATGCCGAATCGGCCGACCTCTTCGGCTCCAGCGGCGGGGCGGTGACCGGCCTGGCACTCGTGACGCGGCATCCGGGGCGGCTGCGCACAGTCGTCGCGCACGAACCGCCGCTGCTGGAACTGCTGCCGGATGCCGCCGAGCAGCGCGCGAACACCGAGGCGATCCTCGACACCTTCCATCGCGACGGGTTCGGCGCGGCCTGGATGCACTTCATGCGCAACGCCGGATTCGATGTGTCTGCAGGCGATGCGCCGTCGGGTCCGGCCGAACCGTCCGAGGACGAGGTGCGCCAGGCCGCGCGGTTCTTCGAAATCGACCTTTTTCCGACGACGCGATACCTGCCCGACATCGACGCGCTGAAGAACAGCACGACGCGCGTCGTCGTCGGCATCGGCGTCGACTCCGGACAGCTGCTCACCTACCGGACATCGGTGGCGCTGTGTGAACGGCTCGGCGTCGCGCCGGTCGAGTTCCCTGGCGATCATGGTGGATTCATGGGCGCGCCAACCGAATTCGCCGCCGTCTTGCGCGAGGTCCTGCGCGGTTAGCCCCGCGCGAGCAGACGCAAAAGTGCCCCTTTTGGCGTCAAAAGGGGCACTTTTGCGTCTGCTCGCCGGAGAAAACTAGCCGACGAGGACCGCGTAGCGCGGTTTGATCACGTCGTCGATGATCGACAGCCGCTCGTCGAACGAGATGAACGCCGACTTCATCGCGTTGATGGTGAACCGCTGCAGATCAGTCCAGCCGTAGCCGAACGCCTCGACGAGGCGCAGCATCTCCTGGCTCATCGTGGTGTCGCTCATCAGCCGGTTGTCAGTATTCACGGTCACGCGAAAACGCAAGCGGGCCAACAGATCGAACGGGTGCTCGGCGATGCTGCCGACGGCGCCGGTCTGCACATTCGACGACGGACACATCTCGAACGGAATCCGCTTGTCGCGCAACAGCGCTGCCAGCCTGCCGAGCTGCGCGGTGCCGTCTGAGCCGACGGTGATGTCGTCGACGATCCGCACGCCATGGCCCAGTCGATCGGCGCCGCAGAACGCGATGGCCTCATGAATCGACGGCAGCCCGAATGCCTCACCGGCGTGAATCGTGAAGCGCGCGTTGTTGCCTCGCATGTATTCGAACGCGTCGAGATGCCGCGTCGGCGGGTAGCCGGCCTCGGCGCCGGCGATGTCGAACCCGACGACACCCTTGTCCCGGAATCGGATGGCCAGCTCGGCGATCTCGCGTGACCGCGCGGCATGCCGCATCGCGGTGACCAGGCACCGCACGGTGATGCCGCGCCCCTCGGCGCTGGCGGCCTTCTCACCATCCGCGAACCCCGCCAGCACGGCGTCCACGACCGCGTCCAGCGACAGCCCCCGATCGATGTGTAGTTCCGGCGCGAACCGGATTTCGGCGTACACGACGTTGTCAGCCGCCAGGTCCTCCACACATTCGTAGGCGACGCGGTGCAGCGCCTCCGGCGTCTGCATCACGCCGACGGTGTGCGCGAACGGTTCGAGATAACGCACCAGTGACCCGCTGTGTGCGGCCGTGCGGAACCACGCGGCGAGCTCATCGACGCCAGTGGCTGGCAGCTCGTCGTACCCGTTGGTTTCGGCGAGCTCGAGCACCGTGGCCGGCCGCAGCCCGCCGTCGAGGTGATCGTGCAGCAGTGCCTTCGGCGCTCGCCGGATCGAATCAAGGGTCAGCGGGGTGGTCACGGAACGATCCGATCGATGATCAGCGGACGGTGAGGCGGCGCGCTATCGCCGACAGACCATGCGCCGTCCAGTTCTGCCATCGCGACCTCGAACCGTTCCGGAGTGTCGGTGTAGAGGGTGAACAACGCTTCACCTGCGGCGACGGCTTCGCCAGGACGCCGATGGATACGCAGCCCCGCTCCGAACTGAACCCGCTCACCCGGGACGGAGCGGCCCGCCCCGAGCCGCCACACCGTCAGTCCCACCGCCATCGCGTCGATGCTTCCCATCGTGCCATCGCGCGGCGCCGAGATGGTCTCGGAATATGCACCGATCGGCAGCGGTCGGGACAAGTCGCCGCCCTGTGCGGCGACGAGCGCGCGAAACCGGTCCATCGCCGAGCCGTCCTTCAGCGTCTGCGCGGGATCGGTCGCGTCGAGCCCCGCGGCGTCGAGCATCTCGGTGGCCAGTGCCAGCGTCAGCTCGACCACATCAGCCGGGCCTCCACCGGCGAGCACCTCCAGCGACTCCTCGACCTCGACGGCATTGCCGACGGTGCGGCCCAGCGGCGTCTCCATGTCCGTCAGCAGCGCACGGGTGTTCAGACCCTCGGCGGCGCCCAGCTCCACCATCGTGCGGGCCAGCTCACGTGACTCGGCCTCGGTCTGAAGGAACGCTCCGCTGCCGACCTTGCTGTCGAGCACCAGTGCCCGGGCGCCCTCCGCGATCTTCTTGCTCATCACGGAACTGGCGATCAACGGCAGCGACTCGGTGGTCGCGGTGACGTCGCGCAACGCATAGATCTTCCGATCCGCGGGCGCCAGCTCACCCGCCGCGAAGATCGCGGCGCCGAGATCGCAAAGTTGTTGCCGTATTCGGCCTTTCGAGATCTCGGCGGTGAAACCCGGGATGGACTCCAGCTTGTCGAGAGTGCCGCCGGTGTGACCGAGACCGCGCCCGGCGGCTTGCGGCACCGCTCCCCCACACGCCATCACGACGGGAACGAGCGGAATGGTGATCTTGTCGCCGACGCCGCCCGTGGAATGCTTGTCCACCAACGCCAATGGCTTGCCGTCACGCCGCAGGTCTGTAAAGTCCATCCGCTCACCGGAGTCCACCATCGCGGCCGTCCAACGGGCGATCTCGGCACCGGTCATCCCCCGCAGGAAGATGGCCATCAACAACGCCGACATCTGTTCATCGGCGACGCGGCCATGGGTGTAGCCATCGATCACCCAGTCGATCGCGGCGTCGGACAAGACGCCGCCATCGCGTTTGGTCCGAATAACGGTTGGCGCGTCAAATGCGAACGCGGTCACCGCGGTTACGTTACCGGTGACGGTCGCAGGAATGCCGCTACGCGGGCACCTGCTTATGGCTCAACGAGCTCGGCGCGTCGGGGTTGGCGCCCTCGTCGATCCCGATTGCCAGGCGGTCGACCAGCTCGCCTCCCAGCCACGCCGCGACAGCGGCCACCACCACTGCAACGAAGCTGCACGCCAGTGCCAACGGCCTCGGCTCCCAGCCACCTGCATTCCAGCGCAGCAGCCAGCTGATCGCGAACAACACCAGCACGACGACGTTGATCAGCCCATGCAACAGACCAATCCGCTTGGCACGCGTATCGGCGGGGATCTTGAAGAAATCAATCCAGCCGAACGGCGCGGCGAGCAAGCCGCCGATGATGCCGCCGGCGATCGCGTAGGCGGCCGCGATCGTGAATCCAGGCCGGTCCGTGATCAGGTAAATGATGTCGAACACCACGGCTGTGGTCAGCAGCCCGATCGGAAACGGGATCAGCATCGGGTGAACCGGATGTCCCGCCAGCTTCGCGCGACTAGTCATGGCCCTCCTTAAGCAAACTCCGTGACAGCCCAGGACTACCCGTCGGCGACCACCTCAAACGGTCTAAATGTGAAGCCGGTCACGGTGTTTCTTCGTGCGCGGGCTCGTTGCCGCGGGCCAGGTCCTGCGGTCCGAACGCATCGGGAAGCAGCACGCTCAACGGTCGCGGCCCCAGCGGATGGTCGATCAGCAGATCGGGTCCGCCGTGTTCGAGAAGCACCTGCCGGCATCGCCCGCACGGCATCAACACCTCGCCCGCCGCGTCCACACACGAAAGCGCAATCAGCCTGCCGCCACCCGAGGAATGCAGGGCACAGACCACAGCACACTCGGCACAGAGACCTAGACCATATGAGACATTTTCCACATTGCAGCCGGCCACCATTCGGTGATCGTCGACCAGCGCTGCCGCCCCGACCGCGAAGCCCGAATACGGTGCATAAGCGTGCGCCGACGCCTCAGTTGCCTTGTGCCGCAACATCTTCCAGTCAATCTCGGATGTCACGTCAATTCCACCGTTCGGATTCTGAATGCATTCCGAAGCCTCCGCTCCACGGCAGGGCCACCTAGATAGGTAACCCTAAGTTTTGCCGTTTTCCGTGCGCCGACGGCTAAACGGTAGTTCGTTTAGCAGTAGAACTGGGTTTAGAGTCGCCCCGAGGTTTGGGCAGGTTCTCAGCCGAGCCGGATGTCGCCGCCGGTACGGCTCCGATGCCCAAGCGTCCACCGATGGCGTTGGAGGCCAGATGAGTACTGCGACACCAGCAAGCCCGGCCGTGCCGGCGCCGCTACCTCACCCGTCGCGCAGACGTTCGCTCTATCGCGGTGATCCCGGCATGTGGTCCTGGGTGCTGCACCGCATCACGGGAGCGACGATCTTCTTCTTCCTGCTCGTCCACGTACTCGACACGGCGCTCGTGCGCGTCAGCCCCGAGGCCTACAACGAAGTCATCAACACCTACAAGACACCGATCGTCGGGCTGATGGAAGTCGGCCTCGTCGCGGCAGTGCTTTACCACGCACTCAACGGGATCCGCGTGATCCTGATCGACTTCTGGCAGCACGGCCCGCGCTACCAGCGGCTGATGTTGTGGATCGTCGCCGGCATCTGGCTGGCCGTGATGATCCCGACGCTCGGCGTCATCGGAATGCACATGGCGGAGCGATTCCTATGACCGAAGCGCCGGGAGCTGCCTGGACACCCCACCACCGCGAAGGCCGACTGGCCCCCGTTCAGGAAAAAGAACACGACCGTCCGGCCAGCCTGGACCATCCCCGCGCGCCGCGACGCCCTCGGGGCATCCCGTACTTCGAGAAGTACGCGTGGCTGTTCATGCGATTCTCGGGCGTCGCGCTGGTCGTGCTGGCGCTCGGCCACCTGTTCATCGGGCTGATCTGGGACAACGGCGTGTACCGCATCGACTTCAACTACGTCGCGCAGCGCTGGGCCTCGCCGTTTTGGCAGATCTGGGACATGGCGCTGCTGTGGCTGGCCATGGTGCACGGCGCCAACGGCATGCGCACCATCATCGGTGACTATGCACGCAAGAACATCACCAAGTTCTATCTGAATTCGCTGTTGTTGCTGGTGACGGGCTTCACGTTGGTGCTGGGCACCTATGTGCTGGTGACATTCGACGCGAACGTCTCGTGACGGGGAGCTGATCAATGCTGATTGAACATCGCTACGACGTCGTCATCGTCGGAGCAGGCGGCGCGGGTATGCGCGCGGCCGTCGAGGCGGGGCCGCGGGTCCGCACGGCCGTGCTGACCAAGCTCTACCCGACGCGCAGCCACACCGGCGCGGCCCAGGGCGGGATGTGCGCGGCGCTGGCCAACGTCGAAGAGGACAACTGGGAGTGGCACACCTTCGACACCGTCAAGGGCGGCGACTATCTCGCCGACCAGGACGCGGTCGAGATCATGTGCAAGGAAGCCATTGACGCGGTGCTCGACCTCGAGAAGATGGGGATGCCGTTCAACCGCACCCCTGAGGGCCGCATCGACCAGCGCCGGTTCGGCGGGCACACCCGCGACCACGGCAAGGCACCAGTGCGGCGCGCCTGTTATGCCGCCGACCGTACCGGCCACATGATCCTGCAGACGCTGTACCAAAACTGCGTCAAACACGATGTCCAGTTCTTCAACGAGTTCTACGCGCTCGACCTGGCGCTGACGGAGACGGCCGCAGGCCCCGTCGCCACCGGCGTCGTCGCCTACGAACTGGCGACCGGCGACATCCACGTCTTCCACGCCAAGGCGATCGTGCTCGCCACTGGTGGCTCGGGCCGGATGTACAAGACCACCTCCAACGCGCACACGCTGACCGGCGACGGTCTTGGCATCGTGTTCCGCAAGGGACTTCCGTTGGAGGACATGGAGTTTCACCAGTTCCATCCGACAGGCCTTGCGGGCCTTGGCATCCTGATCTCCGAGGCGGTGCGCGGCGAGGGCGGCATCCTGCTCAACGATGAAGGCGAGCGGTTCATGGAGCGCTACGCCCCCACGATCAAGGACTTGGCTCCTCGCGACATCGTGGCCCGTTCGATGGTGCGTGAGGTGCTCGAGGGCCGAGGCGCAGGGCCGCACAAGGATTACGTGTACATCGACGTGCGCCATCTCGGCGCAGATGTGCTCGAAGCCAAGCTGCCCGACATCACCGAGTTCGCCCGCACCTACCTGGGTGTCGACCCGGTAACCGAGCTGGTGCCGGTGTACCCGACGTGCCACTACGTGATGGGCGGCATCCCGACGACGGTGAGCGGTCAGGTGTTGCGGGACAACACGACTCCGCTGCCGGGTCTGTACGCCGCGGGCGAATGCGCCTGCGTCTCAGTGCACGGCGCCAACCGGCTTGGCACCAACTCGCTGCTCGACATCAACGTGTTCGGCCGCCGCGCCGGCATCGCCGCGTCGAACTACGCGCTGGGCCACGATCACGTCGACCTGCCCGCCGATCCGGCGAACATGGTCGTCAGCTGGGTCGGCGACATCCTGTCCGAGCACGGTAACGAGCGCGTCGCCGACATCCGCGCCGCGCTGCAGCAGTCGATGGACAACAACGCCGCGGTGTTCCGCACCGAGGAGACGCTCAAGCAGGCGCTGACGGACATCCACGCGCTCAAGGAGCGCTATGCCCGAATCTCGGTGCACGACAAGGGCAAACGCTACAACAGCGACCTGCTAGAGGCGATCGAGCTAGGCTTCCTGCTCGAGCTCGCCGAGGTGACGGTCGTCGGGGCGTTGAACCGCAAGGAATCTCGCGGCGGCCACGCCCGTGAGGACTACCCCAACCGTGACGACACCAACTACATGCGGCACACCATGGCCTACAAGGAGGGCAGCGAGCTGCTGTCCGACATCCGGCTGGACTACAAGCCGGTTGTGATGACGCGGTACGAGCCGATGGAACGGAAGTACTGATATGAGCGCACCAGCTGTCGACACCACGGAGGGCGCCGCACCGCCGGTCCCCGAAGGCGCGGTGATGGTCACGCTGAAGATCGCCCGCTTCAACCCGGAGGACCCCGACACCGCCGGCTGGCAGAGCTTCCGTGTCCCGTGCCTGCCGACCGACCGGCTGCTCAACCTGCTGCACTACGTGAAGTGGTACCTGGACGGCACGCTGACGTTCCGGCGGTCGTGCGCGCACGGGGTGTGTGGCTCCGACGCGATGCGGATCAACGGGGTGAACCGGCTGGCGTGCAAGGTGCTGATGCGCGACATGCTGCCGAAGAAGCCCGACAAGCAGCTGACGATCACGATCGAGCCGATCCGCGGCCTGCCTGTCGAGAAGGACCTCGTGGTCAACATGGAGCCGTTCTTCGACGCCTACCGCGCGGTCAAGCCGTTCCTGATCACCAGCGGCAATCCGCCTACGCGCGAACGCATTCAGAGCCAGACCGACCGGATGCGCTACGACGACACCACCAAGTGCATCCTGTGCGCGTGCTGCACGACCAGCTGCCCGGTGTACTGGAGCGAGGGTAGCTACTTCGGCCCGGCCGCCATCGTCAACGCACACCGGTTCATCTTCGACAGCCGCGACGAGGGCGCCGCCGAGCGACTGGACATCCTGAACGAGGTCGACGGCGTGTGGCGCTGCCGGACCACGTTCAACTGCACGGAGTCCTGCCCGCGTGGCATCCAGGTGACGCAGGCCATCCAAGAGGTCAAGCGCGCATTGATGTTCGCGCGCTAGCTCAGTTCCACGCCCGCGAGCGACCGCGAAATGTCAGCTTTTTGCGGCGTGTCGTGCGCAGACACGGTCGCTCGCGGGGGGCATGTCACACATCGACGGGCTGTCTCGTCATAAGGGCATGACGGAAAAAGCACAGAAAACCCGCATCGCCCCTGTCCCCCCGAAGCAGGCCGGCCTGCTGACCCGCGTCATGTACCGGGTGGCCCGGCGCCGGTTCGGCGAGGTGCCCGAGCCGTTCACCGTCGCAGCACATCACCCGCGGCTGCTGATCGCGAACGCCGTGCACGAGACGCTGCTGGACTCGGGCTCGAAGAAGCTGCCCAAGAACGTCCGCGAACTGGCGGTGTTTTGGACGGCCCGCACCATCGGCTGCTCGTGGTGCGTCGACTTCGGGTCGATGCTGCAGCGGCTCGACGGCCTCGACGTCGACCGCCTCAAGGAGATCGACGACTATGCGACGTCACCGCGCTACAGCGATGACGAGCGCGCCGCGATCGCCTACGCCGACGCGATGACAACCGATCCGCACACCGTCACCGACGAGCAGGTCGCCGATCTACAGCGGCGCTTCGGTGACGACGGCGTGATCGAGTTGACCTACCAGATCGGTGTCGAGAACATGCGGGCGCGGATGTATTCGGCGCTGGGCATCACCGAGCAAGGCTTCAACTCGGGCGACGCGTGTCGGGTGCCTTGGGCTACCGAGGATCAGCAAGCGGCGACGCGGTGAACTTGTCTGGGTTGGCGATATCCCATATGGCGCAGACCTTTCCGTCGCGCACCGTCATCGCGGTGATCCGGGGCATCAGCGCCGGATAGCCCTCGCGGGCCGGTGCGCCTTCGGTGAAGGTGCCGACCTGCCCGTTGATCAAGGCCAGCTGGCCGCCGGCCAACCAGTTCGGCCCGTACCTACGTGCCAAGCCGAACAAGAACCGCGCGACCTTGTCGGGCCCGACGATCGTCCGTGCTGCGGTCGGCGCCTTGCCGTTGGAGTCGCCAGTGAACGTGACATCCGGATGGAGCACGCGCACAACGGCTTCCATGTCGCCGGCCGCCAACGCCGCCATCAGTGAGCCGGCCACCTCGTCGTGAGCCTGGTCGGCCACTGGCGGCGGCGCGGACGCCACGGCACGCCGCGCGCGAGACGCGAGCTGCCGGGCCGATGCGTCGCTAACGCCGAGCACCGAGGCGATCTCACCGAACGGCACCCCGAACCCGTCGTGCAGCACGAAAGCCACCCGCTGGTCCGGGGTCAGCCGCTCCAGCACGACCATTGCCGCGAACCGGGCATCGTCGGCGGCGACCACAGCCGCGAGTGGATCCTGCCCGTCGAGTCCGGTCACCACCGGTTCGGGCAGCCATTCGCCGACATAGGTTTCGCGGCGCCTGACCGCCGACCGCAGCCGGTCCAAACTCAGCCTGCTGACCACTGTTGTCAGCCACGCGGGTAGATCGTTGATGGACTCCGAGGTGCGGTCCCACCGCAGCCACGCATCCTGCACGACGTCCTCGGCGTCGGCGACGGTGCCGGTGAGCCGGTATGCGACGGCCAGCAGGTGTGGCCGTAGCTCCTCGAATTCGTCGACACGCGTGCTCGCGGTCATGTGACGAGTCTAGGGCTTGGTGAATCGCGGGTAGTGCGCGACGACCGCGGCGCCGTCCGATCGCGGATCCGATGCCGCCATCATCGACCCGCTGTCGTCGATGAAGACGACGTTGGACTGTCCGAGGCTTTCGGTGTGCGGGGCGACCTCGGTCGAGACCAGGCCCGCGTCGCTGATGGACGACGCCGCCACGGGCGGTAGATCGGATTCCGCCGTCACCGAATCCGTTGTGCCACCGTCGACCTGAAGGCCGACAATGGCTCGAGGTGCGGTGACCGCGGCCTCGGCGCTCGCACCGTCGATCGCGCGCAGCAGCACCTGCCCGAGGATCTGCGGTTGCCCCTGGCCACCCATGGTCGCCAGCACATGACGCGTCGCACCCTCGTGCGTCGTCATCACCGGCATCAGGGTGTGCGCAGGCCGCTTGCGCGGCGCGATGACGTTCGGGGAGGCATCGTCCAGCGAGAAGCCCGTCCCGCGATTGTGGAACAGGATCCCGGTGGCCGGGTCGATCAGCCCCGACCCGAACGCGTGGTAGACGCTCTGAATCAACGAAACCGCATAGCCATCACCGTCAGCCGCCGCGACGCCGACGGTATCGCCGTGCGGCACCAGCGCAGGACCCTGATGCCCCGCACCGACTTCGGTCATCTCATCCAGACCGCTGTGCACCAACGCCGCTACATCGACGTCGGCGTGCCTGGGATCGGCCAGGCGCGACGAGCGTAACGCGTTGCCTCGGTGGAAGATCCGCAGCAAGGTACCGAGCCCGCCGCCGAGCGGATCGGCGACGTCGAGTTCCGCCACCGCCGTCAACGCTCGCAACAACAGGAAGCCGTGCGTGTTCGGCGGGCTGGTCAGCACCGTCAGACCGCGGAAGTCCACGGAGATGGGTTCGACGACTTCAGGCTGATAGGCCGCGAAATCGTCTGCCGTCAAACATGATCCGCGCGATCGCAGATATTCGACGGACTGTGCGGCGAGCGTGCCCTCATAGAAAATGTCCGCGCCGCCGGTGCGAAGCGCGCTGAATGTATCGGCCAACTCCGGCTGCACGAAGTTGTCCCCCGCGCGCAGGTAGCGACCGCCGAGCCGAAACACCCTGTCGAAATCCGCTGTGCCATAGAGGTCGGCGTTCTCACCGTCGGCGATGTGAGCGGCCAGCGACGACGCTACCGGAGCTCCTTCGCGTGCCGTCGCTTCGGCCGCACGCAGCGTGTGCTCCCAGCTCAGTCGAGCACCGAAGCGCCGCAACGCCTCCCATCCGCGGACACCGCCGGCCACCGTCACTGCATCTGCTCCGCGGGCGGGCAGCCGATTGCCGTGCCGAGCGCGCAGAGTAGCGGCATCGACCGCGGCACCGGCCCACCCCGACGCGTTGACACACCGGATCGCACCGTCGGGAGTGCGCACCAGCGCGATGAGATCTCCGCCGAGCGCGACGTTGTGCGGATACACGACCGTGAGCACCGCAGCGGCGGCGATGGCCGCGTCGATCGCGTTGCCGCCCTCCCGATATGCGCGCATTCCCGCCTCGGTCGCCAGCGAATGCGGGGTGGCGAGCGCTGCGGTGAACGACGTCGACGGTGACTCGGTGGACACGTTGGGACGACTCCTCGTTAGATTGTGGACAGGAATGCCTTGGTCCGCTCGTGCTGCGGACGGCCGAACAACTCCGTGGGTGGGGCGTCCTCGATGATGCGGCCGCCATCCATCACGACGATGCGATCTGCCGCGTCGCGGGCGAACCGCATTTCATGGGTGACGACGATCATCGTCATGTTCTCCTCGGCGAGCTCTCGCATCACCGCAAGCACCTCGCCCACCATCTCGACGTCCAGCGCGCTCGTCGGCTCGTCGAAGAGCATGACCTTGGGTCGCATCGCCAACGCTCGCGCGATCGCGACGCGCTGTTGTTGTCCGCCCGACAACTGGCTGGGCCTGGACTCGGCCTTGTCGGCCAAGCCGACCCGCGCCAGCAAGGCAAGAGCGTCTTGACGCGCCTTGTCCTTCGGCGTGCCGAGCACGCGCACGGGACCGTTCCAGACGTTCTCTGCCGCGGTCATGTGCGGGAACAGATTGAAATGCTGGAAGACGAAGCCGATTTCGCGGCGACGGCGGGCGAGCTCGCTGGTGCTGACCTTCTTCCTGCTGGCGGTATCGCGGTGTCCGATCGGCACGCCGCCGATCAGGATTTCACCACTGTCAACGGGTTCGAGGTGGTTCAGCGACCGCAGCAGGGTCGTCTTGCCCGCACCAGAAGGGCCGATCAGCACGACGACCTGCCCGCGCATCACGTCCAGCGAGACGTCGTCGAGTACCCGGCGACCGCCCAGTGTGCAGCACACCCGCCGTACCGAAACGATGGGTGCCGTGACATCCGCGCTGACACTCATGGTCGACTCCTTGGTGTTCACGGTCATCCGTGGGGTTGCAGGACCGGGGTCCCCGGACGACGCGCGCCGAGGAGCCGCTGGGTGATCCTGACCCGCTGCTCGATGCCGAGCTGGCGCGCCAGCCGATTCTCGATGTATGCCTGGATGAACGTCCAGATCGTGGTCAGCGCAAGGTAATAGATCGCTGCAACGATGAAGATCTCGAACGTGTGGAAGGTGAAGGAACTGATCGACTGGGTGACCAGAAACATCTCACTCACGCCGATCACCGACAGCACCGACGTCGTCTTCATCATGCCGTTGAAGGAATTGCCCAGTGGCGGAACCATGACGCGCAGCGATTGCGGCACGATGATCCAGCGCATCACCTTGCCGGGTTTCATGCCGAGCGATGCCGCAGCCTCGAACTGCCCCTTTGGCACCGAATCCAGTCCGGCGCGGATGATCTCGGCGATGTAGGCGCTCTCGTTGACCATCAGCCCGATGATCGCGGCCTGCACGGCCGCTTTGACCGAAAGGCCGAAAAGCGAGACGTCGTGGAACTGGTAGAGGCCGACGGCCGCCAGCCCGGTGTAGATCAGAACCAGCTGCACCAGCAGCGGTGTCCCGCGGATCACCCAGATGTAAATGCTTGCACACCAACGCAAACCAGCGAATTGCGACCGTCGCATCAACGCGACGACCAGGCCCAGCGCGGTGGCCAGGGCCATGGCGATCACCGAGATCACGATGGTCAGCACCAGCCCGTCGAGAAATGGCCCGCTGGGCGTGACAAGGCTCTTCCAGAAGAACTGCCAATCAAAGTGCATCAGGACCGTCTTTCACCTCTGGATGCTGAGGTCCGTCTGCCCCCATTGCGCGAGGATCTTGGTGTAGCTGCCATCGGCTTCCAGCTGATTGAGCGCGTCCTGAATGGCGTTGTGCAACGACGTGTTTCCCTTCAGCGTTGCCGCTCCGATCTTGATGGTGCCGAACGGCTGCCCGGCCATTTGAATCTGCGCACCCGTCTTGGTTGCGTAGTAACCCAGCGACTCCGCGGTGTCGAGATACGCGTCGACCTGGCCGTTCTGGACCTGCTGAATGGAGACGTCGGCGTGGCTGTTGCGGCTGATGTCGACACCCTGCTTGCCTGCCGCGGTGCACTTGTCGGACTGTTCCTGTGAGAGCGACTCGGCCGTCGTCGCGACCGCGACAATGACCTTCTTTCCGCACAGGCTGTCGTCGAGTCCGGTGATGGCTGCCGGATGTTCTTTGGACACCGCGATTCCGGTGCCCGACCAGACGTAGGGCACGAAGTCGACCACTTTCTCGCGTTCCGGCTTGATGTACAGCTGCGCCATGATGACGTCGCACTGCTTGGCCTGCAATGTCGGGATCACGGCGGCGAAGGCGGACTCGACGAACTGTGGGGTCAGACCGAGCTTGCCTGCGATGGCCTTGCCGAGATCGACCTCGCTGCCGACCAGCGCGCCGGTCTCGTCGTGGTAGACGCTCGGCGGGGTTCCGTCGTTGGGCGCGCAGATCTTCAGGGTGCCGGCCTGCAAGATCGCTGGCGGTGCGACCTTGGCCGGGCCGGTGGTGGTCGACGCCGCCTGCTCGGATGACGATGAACAACCGGACAGGGCGAGGACGACGGCGCCGAGGATGACACCGGCGATTGCGGTCTTCTTCACGGTTCCTCCAGGACTCGGGCGGGGGCAGCGGTCCGGCGGAGCGTTGTGTGACGCCCGCCACACCGCTGGCCTATCAAACGATAGGCCCCTATCGGGCGATAGGCCAGCCCTTTGCGTAGTTCAGCCGCTTTTGTTGCACGGAATTAACGAATTGGCAGCGTTGCCGCAGGTCAGCGCAGAGCGGCGGTCTCGAGTTCGCCGAGTCGGTCTCGAGTGACCACCCGAATCTGTTCGAGCCTGGACTCATCGACGAGCAAGGCCCGCACGATGAAGTCGGCCGCCTGCATCGGCCGCTGCTCGCGAATGCGACCACCGGGGCCACCCTGCTCGCGCAGAGTTTCAAACAACACGCCGTTGACGGCGCGCTGCACGAAGCTCGGCTCGAAGACCACGAACTCCCCTGCCTCGCGGCCGCCGGAGATCAGCGCCTCGACCAGTTCGTGAAAGAGCGCGATGCCCGCGCGTTCGTCGGTGAACTCGTCGAGACCGAGCACGGCGTCTTGGTACAGACCGCGCGCGTCGAACGGCTGAATCAGCGCCTCACGCACATCGCAGGCGATCGTGAGATGCAGCTTTTCGGCCCACGTCGAATCCTCGGCGAGGCGACCGCGCACGCGGTCGATCGACGGTCCGAGATCCAATTCGACTAGCGTGCGGAAGATTTCGTGCTTTGCCCCGAAGTGATGGAACAGCGACGGCTGCCTGATGGCCACCGCATCTGCGATGTCGCGGGTCGAAGTTCCGAAGTAGCCGCGCTGGGCGAACAACGCCGACGCGGCAAGCAGGATGCGGCCCCGCGTCGACGCCCAGTCGACTGGTGCGGGTTGCCAACCCTGCTCGTACTTCACCGGTCGATTGTGTCACCGAACCGAACGGTCTCCGGGCAACGGCCCTATCGCTTGGTGAAAATCGTTCGGTGCCAATCCTTGTCGGCGACTCCGGTGATGTCGCTCATCACGTGCTTGATCGTGAGGTACTCCTCGAGCGAGTAATCGCTCATGTCCTTGCCGAAACCGGATGCGCCGAGCCCACCGTGCGGCATCTCGCTGATGATCGGGATGTGGTCGTTGATCCACACGCAGCCGGCCTTGATGTCGCGCGACGCACGCTGCGCGCGGTAGACGTCGCGGGTCCATGCCGAGGCTGCCAGACCGTAGTCGGTGTCATTGGCCTGCCGTAGCGCGTCGTCGTCGTCGGTGAACGACCGCACGGTCAGCACCGGGCCGAAGATCTCGTCGCGGTAGACCTCCGACTGCTCGGAGACATCGGCGATCAGCGTCGGCCGATAGAACGAGCCCGGCAGATCCGGGGCACTGCCACCGGTCACGATGCGCCCACCCTCCTCGGGCGCGCGAGCGACCATGCCGGCCACCTTGTCGCGGTGGGCCGCGGTGATCAGCGGGCCGAGATCGGTTTCGGGGTCGTGCGGATCGCCGACGACGACCTTGCCCATCACTTCTGCCACGCCGGCGACGAAGTCGTCGTAGAGCTCACGGGCCACGATCGCCCGCGTCGCTGCGGTGCAGTCCTGGCCGGTATTGATCAGCGCGCCAGCCACCGCACCCTGGATCGCGGCCTCCAGATCGGCGTCGTCGAACACCACGAACGGTGCCTTGCCGCCGAGTTCGAGCTGCACGCGATGACCGTGCACCGCCGCGGCTGCCATCACCTTGCGGCCGACCGCCGTCGATCCGGTGAACGTCACCACGTCGACGTCGCGGTGCCCGGCCAGTGCGGTGCCTGCATCGGCACCCGCCCCGGTCACCACGTTGAACACGCCGGCGGGCAGCCCCGCCTCACTGGCCAGCCGAGCCAGCGTCAGTGTCGTCAACGGAGTCAGCTCGCAAGGCTTGATCACCACGCTGCATCCGGCGGCCAACGCGGGCAACACTTTCCACACCGCCATCTGCAGCGGGTAGTTCCACGGCGTGATGGTGGCGACCACACCGACGGCCTCGCGCCGGATGCTCGACGTGTGATCGCCCGAGTACTCCGCGGTGGCCTTGCCCTCGAGATGGCGGGCCGCGCCCGCGAAGAAGTCGATGTTGTCGACGCTGCCCGGCACGTCGAACTCGGCGGCCAGCCGCACGGGTTTACCGGTCTGGCTGACCTCCTCGCCAACCAGATCATCCGCGTGCTCGTCGGCCAGCTTCGCCAATTTGGCCAGCACCGCGGACCGATCGGCGGGCGTCGCGGTCGCCCAACCGGACAGCGCAGCGCGCGCGGACGCCACCGCCCGGTCGACGTCGGCAGCGGTGGCCAGCGCGTAGTCGGCGACGGGCTGGCCGGTCGCCGGGTTGATGACCTGATGGCTGGCGCCGCCGTTTTCCACCGGGGCGCCGTCGATCCAGCTGCCTGCCACGCTGGTAGATACCGTCCGGCCCTGAAGCACAGTCATGGCCCAACGCTAGCCCACGCCTCACGGCCCGGCTACGCATTCCCGCCGCGCGAGGCCCTCCAAACGAGGGATTTCATCGCTGTAGTTGCTTGTAACGACGGATTCCGTGCACAATCACTGGCATGGCCAACCCCGGCGCACCGCAGCCACTGGGCCCCGTCTCGTTCCGCGTCAACCAGTCTCGACCTGGCGCGGCGTTCCAGCTCGACGAGTTGTCGAAGCAGATCATCGAGAAGTTGCAGCAGGACGGCCGCCGATCGTATGCGGGCATCGGCAAGGCGGTCGGGCTGTCGGAGGCCGCGGTCCGTCAACGTGTCCAGCGGATGGTCGACGCCGGTGTCATGCAGATCGTCGCAGTCACCGATCCGATGCAACTGGGCTTCGCCCGCCAGGCGATGATCGGCATCCGCTGCACCGGTGACACCACCCGCGTCGCCGAGAAGTTGGCCGCCCTCGAATCCGTCGACTACGTGGTGCTCACCGCCGGCTCGTTCGACGCCATCGTCGAGGTCGTCTGCGAGGACGACGACGACCTACTTGACCTACTCAATACTCAAATTCGCGCATTGCCTGGGGTGATATCCACCGAGACACTTGTTTACCTGAGACTCGTTAAGCAGCAATACAATTGGGGTACAAGATGACAACTACCGATATCACACAAGAGGTTTCAACCGATCTGGGCGCAAAGGCCGCCCGTCACCTATGGGGTCACTTCGCCCGCCATGGCGAAGGCATCACGCCGCCGATCATCACCCGCGGCGAGGGCGTGATGATCTGGGACGACAAGGGCAAGAGCTACATCGACGGCCTGTCAGGTCTTTTCGTCGTTCAGGTGGGCCATGGCCGCAAGGAACTCGCCGAGGCCGCGGCCAAGCAGGCCGAGACGCTGTCGTTCTTTCCGCTGTGGTCGTATGCCACGCCGACCGCGATCGAACTGTCCGAGCGGATCGCCGGATATGCGCCGGGTGACCTGAATCGGGTGTTCTTCACCACCGGCGGCGGCGAGGCCGTTGAGTCGGCGTGGAAACTGGCCAAGAACTACTTCAAGCTCACCGGCAAACCCGGTAAGCACAAGGTCATTTCGCGTGCGATCGCCTATCACGGCACCCCGCAGGGTGCGCTGGCGATCACCGGGCTTCCTGCATTCAAGGCACAGTTCGAGCCGCTGACGCCGGGTGGCTTCCGCGCGCCGAACACCAACTTCTACCGCGCACCGGAACCATATGCCCACGACGTCAAGGCGTTCGGGCAGTACTGTGCCGACCGCATCGCCGAGGCCATCGAGTTCGAGGGCCCCGACACTGTCGCGGCCGTTTTCCTCGAGCCGGTGCAGAACGCAGGCGGCTGCTTCCCGCCGCCACCCGGATACTTCGAGCGGGTCCGCGAGATCTGCGACGAGTACGACGTGCTGCTGGTGTCCGACGAAGTGATCTGCGCCTACGGCCGGATCGGCTCGATGTTCGCCTGTGACGACTTCGGGTACGTACCCGACATCATCACGTGCGCAAAGGGTTTGACGTCGGGCTACTCTCCGATCGGCGCGATGATCGCCAGCGACCGGCTCTTCGAGCCGTTCAACGACGGCAAGACGACGTTCGCCCACGGCTACACCTTCGGCGGCCACCCGGTCTCGTCGGCGGTGGCGCTGGCCAACCTCGACATCTTCGAGCGCGAGGGGATCAACGACCACGTCAAGGAGTCGGCACCGGCGTTCCGCGCGACGCTGGAGAAGCTCTACGACCTGCCGATCGTCGGTGACGTCCGCGGTGAGGGCTTCTTCTACGGCATCGAACTCGTCAAGGACAAGACCACCAAGGAGACGTTCAACGACGAGGAGTCCGAGCGACTGCTGCGCGGCTTCCTGACGCCCGCGATTTTCGAGGCCGGGCTGTACTGCCGCGCCGACGACCGCGGCGACCCAGTCGTGCAGTTGGCGCCGCCGCTGATCAGCGGGCAGAAGGAGTTCGACGCCATCTACGAGATCCTGCACGGAGTGCTGAGCGAAGCCAGCCGAATGATCTAGCCAGACCGGTAGCCTCGGGCGCGTGACAACCGCGCCGAAGCCACCCGTCGACCCCGTCCGCTGGCAACCGCCACCCGTCGACGCGCTGCCGGAAGTGCCCTCGGCCGACCTCACCGTCGTCCCGGTGCCCGGCAACGCGCCGGAGGATGTGGTCGTCGACGCCGACGGCAACATCTGGACAGGCGTCGACGACGGACGCATCGTGCGGATCACGCCCGACGGTCAGCCCACGGTCGTCGGTACCGCAGAGGGCCGTCCGCTGGGACTGGCCGTCGCGCGCGACGGACGGCTGCTGGTGTGCACCAGCCCCGGCGGCCTGCTCGTGATGGACACAGGCAGCGGCAAGTTTGAGACGCTCGTCGAAGAGGTCGACGGTCACCGGTTGCAGTTCTGCTCGAATGTGACCGAAACACCGGACGGCACAATCTATTTCACCGAGTCGACAAGTGCCTTCACGTATGCGAACTATGTGGGTGCGATCTTCGAGGCGCGCGGCCGCGGGAGCCTGTTCCGCCGCGATCCCGACGGCACCGTGCTGACCGTCGTGCCGGGGTTGTACTTCGCCAACGGCGTGACACCGACGGCGGACGGGTCGGCGTTGGTGTTCGCCGAGACGCAGGGACGACGGCTGTCGAAGTACTGGTTGACCGGGTCGCAGGCAGGAACCGTCACACCGCTGGCGGTCAATCTGCCCGGCATGCCCGACAACCTGTCGACCGGCGCCGACGGCCGCATCTGGTGCGCATTGGTCACCCCCGCGAACCGCGTGGCGGACCGACTGGCGGCGGGGCCACCGATTCTCCGCAAGATTTTGTGGCGCCTGCCGGACCGACTTCAGCCGAAGCCGGAATCGGTGGTGTGGGCCGTCGCGTTCGATCCGGACAGCGGTAAGGCGGTCGCCGGCGTGCGCACGACGCATCCGTCCTTCGGTCTGGTGACCGGCCTCGTCGAGTCGGACGGGAAGCTCTGGATGGGCTGCATCGGGGCGCCGGCGGTCGCGCACTGCGACCTTGCAGCGCTCGTGCTCTGACCGAGCGCCCGCGCCCGCGAAGTCACATTTGTAACTTCAAACTCATCAGTCACAGCGCGCCTCCACGGGATCGGGCGGATGTCCGCCTAATCTTCGGTCACGATGGCGAACGTTCGAATCGCGTTACCGCGGGCCGCAGCGCTGGCAGCGGCGCTTTTCCTGGTGGCAGGCCCGGCCATGGCAACGGCCGAGCCCGATCAGGCACCCCCGGAAGCGGCGACGTGCCCGTACCGGGAGTCGACGCCACCTGCCGTCGACTCCTCCGAGGTGCCTGAGGCCGGGGATCCGCCTGCGCCGCTGCCGGTTCCGGCCAAGCCGCTCGGCGGTGACGCGCTGTCCGGGTGCGGCATCGTCACCGCTCCCGGCACGCCGCCGGTACCCGAGGACATCTCCGCAGAGGCGTGGCTGGTCGCCGACCTCGACACCGGCGACGTCATCGCCGCCCGCGACCCGCACGGCAGGCATCGGCCCGCCAGCATCATCAAGGTGCTGATCGCCACGCAGGCGCTGCGAGAGTTGCCGATCCACAAAGTGGTTGCGGGCACACAGGAGGACGCCAACGCCGAGGGCACCAAGGTCGGCGTCGGTGAGAACGGCTTCTATTCGATCAACGACCTGCTGCACGGGCTTCTCATGCACTCCGGCAACGACGCCGCGCACGCTCTGGCCATGCAACTCGGCGGGATGGATACCGCGCTACAGAAGATCAACGACCTTGCCGGCAAGCTCGGCGGCCGCGACACCCGTGCGGCGACGCCGTCGGGTCTCGACGGGCCTGGCATGAGCACGTCAGCCTACGACCTCGGCCTGTTCTACCGATTCGCTTGGCAGAACCCGACTTTCGCCGACATTGTGGCTACGCGCACGTTCGACTTTCCCGGCCGCGGCGACGTCGGCTATCCGGTCGAAAACGACAATCAGCTGCTCTACAACTACCCCGGCGCGATGGGCGGAAAGACCGGCTACACCGACGATGCCGGGCAGACGTTCGTCGGCGCGGCCAACCACGACGGCCGCCGGTTGATGGCCGTGCTGCTGCACGGCACTCGCCAGCCGATCGCGCCGTGGGAGCAGGCCGCACACCTGCTGGACTATGGCTTCGCGACCGCACCCGGCACCAAGGTGGGCACGCTGATCGAGCCCGATCCGTCGCTGCTCGCAGCCAAGCCGGACGCCGCACCCAACCCGGCGACCGCCGCCGCCTCCACCCCGCTGCCGGACATCAACGCGATGCCGGTTCGGGTCGGCGTCGGCATCGTCGGGTCGATCGTCGTGTTCGGACTCATCATGGGCGCACGGTCGCTTAACCGGCGCCCGACGCTCTAGTGTTTGCGTAACCGCGAAAAGCTCAGCGCGCCAAGCGCTCCCACTGCCGCAGCCGTCAGCGCCCCGCGCACCCCGAGACCCTCGCGGATCTGCACCCGCGGCGTGATCTGCGCGGGCGCCGGTGGTTCCGCGGGTGCGGGCACGAGGTTTTCGGTCGACGTCGCCGCCCACGCCGTAGCGAACAGGATCAATCGGGCGGTGATGTAGGCGAAGACCATCAGACCCAGCACTGGACCGAACGTCGCGCCCGCCGGTCCTGTCACCACCGATCGCAGGTAGATCGAGGCCACCTGCTTGAAGATCTCGAAGGCCACCGCCGCCAGCAGACCGGCCTTCGCCGCACTGCGAAGGCTGACCGACTCCCGCGGCAGCCGCGCGATGATCCAGGTGAACAGCAGCCACGAGACCGCGATGGACACCAGCAGCGACACCACCCGCAGACCCAGGTCGACGCCCGGAACATTCTGCAGCCCAAGCCATTCCAGCACGCGCTTCATCAGACCCGAACTGCCGAGAGCCGTCAGCGCGGTGGTGAGGACGATCGCCACGAACAGACCGGCGATGGCAATGAGATCGGACAGTTTCGTGCGGAGGAATCCCGGCGGGTCATGGCGCAGCAGCCCCCACATCTGGCTCAGCGCCTCGCGCAGATTGGCCATCCAACCGAGGCCGGCCCATGCCGCGGTCGCCAAGCCGATGATGCCTACCGAGGTACGCGACTTGATCGCCGAATCCATCAGGTCGATCAGTTGCTGGCCGGCGTTTCCAGACACCGCCGACTTGATGCGCTGGGTGATCTCGGCGAGCAGGTCAGGCTGGCTGGCCAGGATGAAGCCACCGATCGAGAAGCCGACCATCAGCAGGGGGAACAGCGCGAAAATCGTGAAGTAGGTGATGCCCGCGGCGTAGAAGTCGCCCTTGCTGTCCTGATAGCGCCCCTGCGCTCGCATCACGTGGTCGAACCACCCGTACCGCGCCCGCAGGCGATCAAGGATCCCCGGTTTGGCCGGCTCGGCCGGTTCTGTCATCCAGCCTCCCCGGAAAGCGTTATGCGCGTGGCGCTAAGAACCCTAACCGGTCATATACCCGCTTGAGAGTCTTGGCAGACACGTCCCTTGCGCGCTCAGCACCCGTGGCCAGCACCGCCTCGAGTTCGGCCGGATCGTCGAGCAGTTCGTCGACGCGCTCCTTGATCGGCGTGACGAACTCGACGACGGCCTCGGCCGTATCGGTCTTGAGGTCTCCGTAGCCGCGGCCCGCGTAGCCCGCGACGAGCTTGTCCACGTCGGTCCCGGTGACGGCGGCCTGGATGGTCAGCAGGTTGGACACCCCCGGCTTGGCGCCCTGGTCGAACCGGATCTCGCGCTCACTGTCGGTGACGGCAGAGCGGATCTTCTTCGCCGAGGCCTTCGGATCGTCGAGCAGGCTGATCAGCCCGGCCTCGGTGGCCGCCGACTTGCTCATCTTCGACGTCGGATCCTGCAGGTCGTAGATCTTGGCCGTGGCCTTCTGGATCAACACGTCGGGCACGACGAACGTCTCGGGGAAGCGGGCATTGAACCGCTGCGCGACGTCGCGGGCCAACTCCAGGTGCTGGCGCTGGTCCTCGCCGACCGGAACCAGATCGGTGTCGTAGAGCAGGACGTCGGCGGCCATCAGCACCGGGTAGGTGAACAATCCCACCGTGGTGGCTTCGCTGCCTTCCTTCTGCGACTTGTCCTTGAACTGAGTCATCCGCGAGGCTTGCCCGAAACCGGTGAAACAGCCCAGCGCCCAAGCGAGTTCGGCGTGTGCGGGCACGTGGCTCTGCACGAAGATCGTGCTGCGCGACGGGTCGATGCCCAGCGCCAGGTACTGCGCGGCCGTGACCAACGTGCGCCGCCGCAGCTGCTCAGGGTCCTGCGGGATCGTGATCGCATGCAGGTCGACCACGCAGAAGAACGCGTCGTAGTCGTCCTGCATGCCGACCCACTGCTTGATCGCGCCTAAAGCGTTGCCCAGGTGCAGGGAATCAGAGGTGGGCTGGACACCGGAAAAGACGACAGGGCGGGAAGTGCTCATGATGGCTCAAGTTTCGCACGCCTCAACCAACGGATTTTTCGGCGCTCTGCTCCCGCGACTGTTCCAGCGCCCGTCGCGCGAACACCCACCGCTCGGTGATCGCCATCTGACCGCGGCCCCTGCCGAGGAACGTGACGAACCACGAGATGACGGCGATCAGCCGGTTACGACCGCCCACCAGGTAGTAGAGGTGCAGGCCGAGCCACGCCAGCCACGCGAGGAAGCCGCCGAACTCCAGCTTGCCGATCTGGCACACCGCGGAGAACCGCGAGACCGTCGCCATGCTGCCTTTGTCGAAGTACTTGAACGGCTTTCGTGCCGAAGGCTGCTCGCCCTTGAGTTCGGCCTTGATCTGCTTGGTGGCATACACCGCGCCCTGGATCGCGCCCTGCGCCTGGCCGGGCACACCGGGCACGCTCATCAGATCGCCGACGACAAAGACGTTCGGATGGCCCTTCACTGTGAGGTCGGGCTCGACGACCACCCGGCCGGCCCGATCGACTTCTGTGCCATCGGACTGCGCGGCGATCATCTTGCCGAGCGGGCTGGCCTGCACACCGGCCGACCACACCTTGACGGCGGCCTCGATACGGCGTTCCTCGTCACCCTCCTTGACGGTCAGGCCCATGTAGTCGACGTCGGTGACCATCGTCTTCAGCTTGACCTCGACGCCCATCTTCTCCAGCCTGCGCTGCGCCTTGAGCCCGAGCTTCGGGCCCATCGGCGGCAACACCGCGGGTGCGGCCTCGACGAGAATCACGCGCGCCTCGGCCGGGTCGATCGTCCGGAACGCTCCGGTCAAGGTCCGGTCCGCCAGCTCGGCGATCTGGCCGACCACCTCGACGCCGGTGGGGCCCGCACCGACGACGACGAACGTCAGCCGCCGTTTGCGTTCCTCCTCCGACGTCGTCACCTCGGCCGCCTCGAACGCACCGAGGATGCGACCGCGCAACTCGAGCGCGTCGTCGACGGTCTTCATGCCCGGCGCAAACGCCTCGAACTGATCGTTGCCGAAATAGGACTGCTGCGCGCCCGCCGCGACGATCAGGCTGTCGAACGGCGTGACCCGCTCCCAGTCGAGGAGTTTCGACGTGACGGTCTTGTTCTTCAGGTCGATGCCGACGACCTCGCCGAGCAACACTTGCGCATTCTTCTGCTTACGCAAGATGATTCGCGTCGCGGGCGCTATCTCACCGACCGACAGGATGCCTGTGGCGACCTGGTACAGCAGCGGCTGGAACAGGTGATGCGTGGTCTTCGCGATCAGGGTGACGTCGACGTCGGCGCGCTTGAGGTGCTTGGCCGCGAACAGCCCGCCGAAGCCCGATCCGATGATGACGACGCGATGGCGCATTGGCCAACCCTATCTCGCCAGTTGTGTGCAGTTTGTGGCGGTGAGCGCAACAAACTGCACAGAACTCACCAATATTCAACCGTTACCGGCGCGTGGTCGGACCACCGCAGCGCATACGCCTCGGCCCGCTCCACCCGCGCGCTACTCGCCCTCGCCGCCAGCCCGTGGCTCGCAAGCTGGTAGTCGATGCGCCAGCCTGCGTCGTTGTCGAACGCCCTGCCCCGCCATGACCACCACGAGTACGGTCCCGCCACGTCCGGATGCAGCGCACGAACGACGTCGACCCAGCCAGCGGCCAACAGTTCGGTCAGCCATTGCCGTTCGGCGGGAAGGAATCCCGACTTCTTCACGTTTCCGCGCCAGTTCTTGATGTCGTTCTCGGTGTGCGCGATGTTCCAGTCGCCACAGACCACAGCGTCACGGTCGGTCAGCGTCGACATGCGGTGCGCGAGCGCCGTCATGAACCGCTCCTTCTCGAGCTGGCGGTCGGTGCCTGCCTCACCGGTCTGCACGTACACGCTCGCGACCGTGAGCCCGTCTATGTCGACCTCGACATAGCGCCCGTGCAACGCGAATTCGTCGGCGCCGAGGTCGCGCACCTGATGGATCGGATGTCGGCTCAGCACGGCAACTCCGTTGCGGCCCTTGAGATCTCCACCCGCGGATGCCAGCTGCCAGCCGTCGGACAGCGCTGGGCTGAGCGCGCAGGCGAGTTGATCGTCGTCGGCCCGCGTCTCCTGCAGACACACCACATCGGCCTTGGTTTCGGCCAGCCACGGCAGCAGACCGAGGTTGGTCTCCGACCGCTGCCTGATCGCCGCGCGGATGCCGTTGACGTTGATCGTGGTGACAATCACGGCCTCAGACCGTAGTCGACCGGCTTGCGATACCGGCGGTATCACCTTTATGGTCGGGCTCATGACCGAGCGCGCACCGATACACCTGGGCTCCGGCGAACCGATGCTTTTGCTGCATCCGTTCATGATGTCGCAGAGCGTGTGGAAAGGCGTCGCACCGCTGATTGCTGGCACTGGTCGTTACGAGGTGTTCGCGCCGACCCTGCCCGGCCACAACGGCGGCGTCAAAGGCCGGTTCTTCCTGGATACCGCCGAGTTGGCCGACGACATGGAACGTCGGATGGATGCGCTGGGCTGGGACACCGCACACATCGTCGGCAACTCGCTCGGCGGCTGGGTGGCCTTCGAGCTGGAACGCCGCGGCCGGGCGCGCACGCTGACCGGCATCGCGCCGGCCGGCGGCTGGAGCCATCTGACGCCCGCCAAGTTCGAAATCGTCGGCAAGTTCGTTGCCGGCCTGCCCGTTTACCTGGTCGCCAAGGCGCTCGGTCCCCGTGCCCTGAAGCTGCCATACGTGCGCCAGCTCGGCTACGTGCCGATCAGCGCGAGCGCCGACCGGCTCACCGACGAGGACTGGCTCGACATCATCGACGACGTCACCCACTGCCCCGCCTACTACCAGCTGTTGGTCAAGTCGCTGTTGCTGCCTGGTCTGCAGGAGCTGGCCGAAGGCACCGCGCCGACGCATCTGGTCATCTGCGAAAAGGACCACGTGCTCCCGCATCCGCGCTTCACCCGGCACTTCACCAAGCACCTGCCGGAGGCCACGGAGATCACGCATCTGGATGCCGTCGGGCACATCCCGATGTTCGAAGCACCGCAGCGCGTCGCCGATCTGATCGTCAACTTCGTCGACCGCTATGCGACGCCGCCGCCGCAGAAGGCGTTCGGCTAACCCTTTGTCACCGGCTCGGCCGTCACGCCTTCCAGCGCCGAATTGAGTGTCTTGCTCGGCCGCATCACCGCGGCCGTCTTCTCCGGGTCCGGCCAGTAGTAGCCGCCGATGTCGACCGAATTCCCTTGCACCTCAGCCAGTTCGGCGACGATCGCGTCCTCGTTCTCGGCGAGCGTCTTGGCCAGGCCCGCGAAGTGGCCTGCCAGTTCTTGATCCTCGGTTTGCTCGGCCAGTTCCTGCGCCCAGTACATCGCGAGGTAGTACTGGCTGCCGCGGTTGTCGAGCTCACCGGTCTTGCGTGACGGGGCCTTGTCGTTCTCCAGCAGCTTGCCGATCGCACCGTCGAGCGTCTTGCCCAACAGTTCGGCCCGCTTGTTGCCGGTCTTGGCGCCAAGGTCTTCGAAGCAGGCACCCAGTGCGAGGAACTCGCCAAGCGAATCCCAGCGCAGGTGGTTCTCCTCGACCAACTGGTGCACATGCTTGGGCGCCGAACCACCCGCGCCGGTTTCGTACATGCCGCCGCCGGCCATCAGCGGGACGATCGACAGCATCTTCGCGCTGGTGCCCAGTTCGAGGATCGGGAACAGGTCAGTCAGGTAGTCGCGCAGGATGTTTCCGGTCGCGGCGATGGTGTCCTGGCCGCGAATCAGCCGCTCCAGCGTGTACCGCATGGCCCACACCTGCGGCATGATCTGGATGTGGAGGCCCTCGGTGTCGTGGTCGGCCAGATAGGTCTTCACCTTCTTGCGCAACTCGACCTCATGCGGGCGCTCGGTGTCCAGCCAGAACAGCACCGTCATGCCGGAGGCCCTGCCACGGTTCACGGCGAGCTTCACCCAGTCCTGGATCGCGGCGTCTTTCACCACTGGCATGCGCCAGATGTCGCCGGTCTCCACGTTCTGGCTCAGCAGTACCTCGCCGGTGTCGATGTCGACGATGTTGGCGACACCGTCGGTGGGGATCTCGAACGTCTTGTCGTGGCTGCCGTACTCCTCGGCCTGCTGCGCCATCAGCCCGACGTTGGGAACGGTTCCCATGGTTCTCGGGTCGAACTGGCCATGCGTCTTACAGAAGTTGACCATTTCCTGGTAGATCCGGGAGAACGTCGACTCGGGGTTCACCGCCTTGGTGTCCTTGGTCCGGCCGTCGGCGCCATACATCTTGCCGCCCAACCGGATCATCGCGGGCATCGACGCGTCGACGATCACGTCGCTGGGTGAATGGAAGTTGGTGATGCCACGCGCCGAGTCGACCATCGCCACCTCGGGCCGGTGTTCGTGCACGGCGTGGATGTCGCGGATGATCTCCTCGCGTTGCGAGGCGGGCAGCGACTCGATCTTGGCGTACAGATCCGACATCCCGTTGTTGACGTTGACGCCGAGTTCGTCGAGCACGGCCTGATGCTTGGCGAAGGCTTCCTTGTAGAACACCTTGACCGCGTGGCCGAACACGATGGGGTGGCTGACCTTCATCATGGTCGCCTTCACGTGCAGCGAGAACATCACGCCGGTCTTGTACGCGTCCTCGATCTGCTCTTCGAAGAAGTCGCACAGCGCCTTCTTGCTCATGAACATGCTGTCGATGATGTCGCCCTCGTCGAGCGCGACTTCTGGCTTGAGCACGATGGTTTCGCCGTTTTTGGGCTCGAGCACCATCTTGACCTTGCGCGCCTTGTCGAGCGTCATCGACTTCTCGCCGTGATAGAAATCGCCGCGCTTCATGGTCGCGACGTGGGTGCGCGAGGCCTGCGACCACTCACCCATGCTGTGCGGATGCCTGCGCGCGTACTCCTTGACCGCATTGGGCGCGCGTCGATCCGAATTGCCTTCGCGCAGAACGGGGTTCACGGCACTGCCGAGAATCTTGCCGTAGCGCTCCTTGATCGCCTTTTCCTCGTCGTTCTTCGGCTCGCCCGGGTAGTCGGGCAGGTCGTAGCCCTTCTCCCGTAGCTCCTTGATGGCGGCCAGCAGCTGCGGCACCGAGGCACTGATGTTCGGCAACTTGATGATGTTGGTTTCGGGGTGGTGGGTCAGCTCACCGAGCGTGGCCAGGTTGTCAGGGACCCGCTGCTCCTCGGTCAGCCGGTCGGAGAACTCACTGAGGATGCGCGCCGCCACCGAGATGTCGCTGGTTTCGACGTTGATGCCGGCCGGCTCGGTGAAGGTGCGGATGATCGGGAGGAAGCCGTAGGTCGCAAGCAGCGGCGCCTCGTCGGTCAGCGTGTAGATGATGGTCGGCTGCTCGGCGCTCATTGTGTTGTCTCCCGGATTCAGTTTCGGTCAGTTCGCTGCTCGCGGGCCAGACTACAAGCAGCATCGGGTGCACGAAGGCTCAGCTTGGCTACTGACCAGTAGCTTCTGTGCTGGGCGAACATAGGGAAATTCTCCCGATGTCTGGGCCGCAGTGCCACCGCGACGATGGCGTAGAGCGATCGAGAAACAAACCAGCCGGTGGCACCCAGTCAGTGGCATGCGATACCCTTCTCATCGGTCATGAGTGCCAGCGTCAAGCCCCGGCTTGCTGGCCGGCAACCCTCCAACCGCGGTGGGGTGCCCCGGGTGATTGACCAGGTTGAGTAGCCGCTACCGGCTACCGGCAAGCGCGGGTCCGTTGTGACGGGCCCCCAGAGACAGATGGAGGTCCGTTTCGTATGAGCACGCCAGATCCGACGGCCGGTTGGTCGTTCGAAACCAAACAGGTCCACGCCGGTCAGACGCCCGACATCGCGACGAACGCGCGGGCGCTGCCGATCTACCAGACCACGTCGTACACGTTCAACAGCACCGAGCACGCCGCCGCCCTGTTCGGCCTCGCCGAGCCCGGCAACATCTACACCCGGATCATGAATCCGACGCAGGACGTCGTCGAGCAGCGCATCGCGGCCCTCGAAGGCGGCGTCGCCGCGCTGTTCCTCGCGTCCGGTCAGGCCGCTGAGCACTTCGCGATCCTCAACCTCGCCAACGCGGGCGACCACATCGTGTCCAGCCCGCGGCTCTACGGCGGCACCTACAACCTGTTCCACTACACGCTGCCGAAGATGGGCATCGAGGTCAGCTTCGTCGAGAACCCCGACGATCTGGAGTCCTGGCGGGCTGCGGTCAAGCCGAACACCAAGGCGTTCTTCGGCGAGACCATCTCGAACCCGCAGAACGACATCCTCGACATCCCGAACGTCGCGGCCGTCGCGCACGAAGCCGGTGTGCCGTTGATCGTCGACAACACCGTCGCGACCCCGTACCTGATTCAGCCGCTGTCCCACGGCGCCGACATCGTCGTGCACTCGGCGACGAAGTACCTGGGCGGACACGGCGCGGCGATCGCAGGCGTGATCGTCGACGGCGGCACCTTCGACTGGACCAACGGCAAGTTCCCCGGCTTCACCACCCCGGACCCCAGCTACCACGGCGTGGTGTTCGCCGAACTCGGCCCGCCGGCGTTCGCGTTGAAGGCAAGGGTGCAGCTGCTGCGCGATCTCGGCTCGGCTGCCGCGCCGTTCAACGCGTTCCTCGTCGCACAAGGGCTGGAGACGCTGAGCCTGCGCGTTGAACGCCATGTGGAAAATGCACAAAAGGTGGCGGAATTCCTCGCAGGACATCCGGACGTGACATCGGTGAACTACGCGGGGCTGCCGAGCTCGCCGTGGTACGAGCTCGGAAAGAAGCTGGCCCCCAAGGGAACCGGCGCAGTGCTGGCGTTCGAGCTGGCCGGCGGTATCGACGCGGGCAAGGCGTTCGTCAACGCGTTGACGCTGCACAGTCACGTCGCGAACATCGGTGACGTGCGGTCGCTGGTGATCCATCCGGCGTCGACGACGCACGCCCAGCTCACCCCCGAGGAGCAGTTGGCCACCGGCGTGACCCCCGGCCTGGTGCGGCTCGCCGTCGGCATCGAGGGCATCGACGACATCCTGGCCGACCTTGAGCAGGGCTTCGCCGCGGCCAAGCCGTTCAGCACCTCCGCGGGCGCAGACCCGAAGACCGCGGCGGCGTTCTGATGACGGTCATCGACATGAGCACCGTGACGCTGCCTGCCGAGGGTGAAGTCGGCTACGTGGACATCGGCCCGCTGACGCTGGAGAACGGCGCCGTGATCGACGACGTCACGATCGCCGTGCAGCGGTGGGGCGAGTTGTCGCCCAACCGCGACAACGTCGTCGTCGTCCTGCACGCCCTGACCGGCGACTCACACGTCACCGGCCCCAGCGGCCCTGGTGACGAGACCGAAGGCTGGTGGGAAGGTGTTGCCGGCCCGGGGGCACCGATCGACACCGACCGCTGGTGTGCGGTGGCCACCAACGTGTTGGGCGGCTTTCGCGGGTCGACGGGCCCGAGTTCGCCCGCGCCGGACGGGAAGCCTTGGGGCTCAAGGTTTCCGCTGATTTCTGTGCGCGATCAGGTCGAGGCCGACGTCGCCGCGCTGGCGGCGCTCGGCATCACCGAGGTCGCCGCGGTGGTCGGCGGGTCGATGGGCGGTGCTCGGGCGCTGGAGTGGATCGTGAGCTACCCGGACGCGGTGCGCGCGGCGCTGGTGTTGGCCGTCGGCGCTCGCGCGACCGCAGACCAGATCGGCACACAGAGCACGCAGATCGCGGCCATCAAATCGGATCCGGGCTGGCAGAACGGTGACTACTACGGCACCGGACGTTCGCCGGATCTCGGCATGCAGATCGCGCGGAGGTTTGCGCATCTGACGTATCGAGGCGAGCCCGAACTGGACGCGCGGTTCGGCAACGATCCGCAGGGCGACGAGGATCCGGCGAAGGGCGGCCGCTACGCGGTGCAGAGCTATCTGGAGCACCAGGGCCGCAAGCTGCTGGCCCGCTTCGACGCCGGCACCTACGTGGCGCTCAGTGAATCGCTGTCCAGTCACGACGTGGGCCGCGGTCGCGGCGGCATCGAGGCGGCGCTGCGCGGCTGCCCGGTTCCGACCGTCGTCGGCGGCATCACCTCAGACCGGCTGTACCCGCTTCGGCTGCAGGAGGAATTGGCCGAGCTGTTGCCTGGTTGTACCGAGCTGAACGTGGTCGACTCGATTTACGGCCACGACGGATTCCTCTTGGAGACCGAGGCGGTGGGCAAGTTGATACGTCGGACCTTGGAGCTGGCCGAGCGGTGACCGACCCCAGGCAGCAGCGTTCACTGTCGTTCGGCGTAGAAGCCGCGGCATACGAGCGCGGCCGACCGTCGTACCCACCCGAAGCGATCGACTGGCTGCTACCCGGCAACGCGCGCGACGTGCTGGATCTCGGCGCCGGCACCGGAAAGCTGACCACGCGGCTCGTCGAGCGTGGCCTCGGTGTGGTCGCGGTCGATCCCATTCCGGAAATGCTCGAGCTGCTGAGCAACTCGCTGCCGGACACGCCCGCGCTGCTGGGCACGGCCGAGGACATTCCGCTGCCCGACGACAGCGTCGACGTCGTGCTGGTGGCTCAGGCCTGGCACTGGTTCGACCCGGAACTCGCCGCCAAGGAGATCGCGCGCGTGCTACGGCCGGGCGGCAGGCTCGGCCTGGTGTGGAACGCGCGCGACGAGCGGATGGGCTGGGTGAAGGATCTCGGCCGCATCATCGGCCACGAGGACGCGCAGTTCCACGACAAGGTGACGCTGCCGACGCCGTTCACCGATGTCGAGCGGCGCAAGGTCGAGTGGACGAGTTACCTGACGCCGCAGGCGCTCATCGACCTCGTCGCGTCGCGCAGCTACTGCATCACGTCGCCGGAGAAGGTGCGCACCACGACGCTGGATCGCGTGCGCGAGCTGCTGGCGACCCATCCCGCGTTGGCCAACACCAACGGCCTTGCGTTGCCGTACGTCACGGTCGGCATCAGGGCGACGCTGGCCTGACGCCCACAAGACCGTTCGTCGAGATCAGACTTGTTGCACGGCTTTCGGCGTTTCGCGTACCGGAACCTTATTTCGGCGAACGTATGTAGTCGCCGATGAGGGCGGTGCCCGGGCCTGGTTTGGCGCCTGGCCCCGGCGAGTGAATCGCGTTGGCGGCGTTCAGTTCTCCCCCGCATTCGGCGCACACCGTCTTCGCAGTGGTGACGTGGCCGCAGTCGGCATGCACGATCAGCGCAGGCGGCCCGTCGAGTGACAGCCACTTGTCGCCGAATGCCAACAAGGTGGCAATGACGGGATACAGGTCGCGGCCCTTGTCGGTCAGCACGTACTCGTGGCGGGCCGGCGCGCTTTGGTATTGACGCCGCTCGACGACGCCGTTTCGTTCGAGCTCGGCCAGCCGGGCGGCCAGGATGTTCGATGCGATTCCGAGGTCGCGACGGATGTCCTCGAACTTCGTCATTCCGGCGAACAGGTCGCGCACGATCAACGGTGTCCACCGCTGGCCGATCACGTCGACGGCGCGTGCGATCGAGCATGAGATGTCCGCGAACTCCGGCTTCGACATGGGGCCATCGTAGTCCATTGCAAATTGCAATTGAGCTGGTTACGTTGGGTGCATGGCACACATGCAAACCGATGACGCAGTTGCTGCCTTCATGGCGGCCACCAAGGCCCGCGACATCGACCAAATGGTGAGCGCCCTTGCGCCCGATGTCGAACTGGCCTCTCCGCTGTTCGGCTGCATGGTCTTCCGCGGGCGCGATGACCTGCGGGTGCTACTCGGTGCCGTCTACGGCGGGCTGTCCAACCTTGTCTGGCGCGAGGTCATCGGCGAGGGCACGACGCGAGTAGCGGTGAGCGATGCGCGCATTGCCGGCGTCACGATCACCGACGCGATGGTGCTCGAGCTTGACGATGCGGGGCTGATCGTGCGGATCCGCCCTCACCTCAAGCCATGGCTGGCCATCACGCTGTTCGCTCTTCTGCTGGGGCCGAAGATCGCTCGCCACCCCGGCGTACTTCGCCGCGCCCTGCGGCGCTGACACCGAACCACCGCTGCAGCGCGTCACGCAACCGGCGCTCCGCGTCGACGTCGAAAGTGTCCGCCGCCCAAGCGACGTAGCCATCGGGTCTGATGAGCAGCGCACAGGCCTCGAAGTCCGGCACCTCGCCTGTCACGACATCGATCCGATCGACGGTCTGGCCGATGCGTCCGCCGGACAGGTCGAGCAGGACCGGACGGGCGTGATGCAGCAGCTCGCTGACGCGACGTCCGTCGCCAAGCGTCACGTCCGGCACCAGCCGACCCGATAGCGGATGGCTGTCACCGGTGTCGTAGGCCACGTCGGAGCCCGCGAGCAGGTGCGCCATGTGCTCGGCGACGCTCGGCAGTTGCAGGAGCTCGTTGAAAAGCTTTCGCAGAGCGCCGATCTCGGGTCCGGGGCCAAAGAGAGCGGTCTGCGACATGGAGTGCATCATCACCCGCTCGCCGACTGGATACCGTTCGCTCTGGTAGGTGTCGAGCAGATCCTCGGGGGCCCAGCCGTTGACCGCGGCGGCCAGTTTCCAGCCGAGGTTCATCGCATCCTGCAAACCGAGATTCAAGCCGGGCCCGCCCATCGCCGAGTGCACGTGCGCGGAATCACCAACCAGAAAGACGTTTCCGACGCGATAGCGGTCGGCTTGCCGGCTGTTCTGACCAGCGATGCGGCGCAGCGCATTTGGTTTGCCGTCGTCAGGCAATTCCATGGGCAGGTCGACACCGAGCACCCGCCGCGCGCTGTCGCGCAGTTCGTCGATGGTCATCGGCACAGCCTCGTCAGCAGGATTGCCGAACTCGATCGTGCCGACCATCGGGCGGTCGGGTTCGAACGGGGCATAGATCAGCCCACCGTTGTCGAGCCGGTTGTGACCGAAGGGCAGCCGGCCCACACCAGGCAACTCGATATCGCCGCTGGCGGTGCGGACTTCGTCAGGCAGACGCACATGGGCGATCCGCGCGACAGTGTTCGACGTGTGACCGGGGAAGTCGATGCCCACCATCTTGCGGACCGTGCTGCGGCCGCCGTCGGCGCCGACGAGGTAGGTGGTCTCCAACGTGTATGTTTCGTCGGAGGTCGAGACGTTGACTTTCACACCGTCCGAACGGGATTCGAGGCCGATCAACTCGTGGCCCCAGCGGATGTCGACGCCGAGTTCACGGGCGCGCGCGTCGAGGTGTCGGACAAGCTGCGGCTGGCCCATCATCAGTGCGTACATCGGGTTGTCCGCCATGCCGAACAGCGGCACGGACATGCCGCTGAAGATCCACTCGGGCAGCGGCTTCGGCGGCTCGGTTGAACCCGTGAACCGTTCGTACAGGCCGCGCATGTCCAGTAGCCGAATGACCTGGCCGACCATGCCGTTGGCCTTGGGCTCGTCGCTGGGCGCGGGCAGTCGCTCGAGCACCACTGGCCGCACACCGGCCAGCGCCAGTTCGCACGCCAGCATCAAACCGTTCGGCCCGGCGCCTGAAATGACAACGGACACTGGGTTTTCTGACATCGGCATTACCTTTCGGGCAGTCCGGCCGCGACATCGGTCAAGCCGCGGCGAAGGAGTTCGGTATAGGCCACCGGCGGGTCGGCATTGGCGTAGGTCTCCATTGCCGTTTCACCGACCGCGCGAACGACGGCGGCGACAAGCCGCGGATACATATCGCGAACGGGATCGGTCCCGGTGCGTTCGGCGATCGCATCGACCCAGTCCTCGAACAGGTGCCGCGTCAACGCGGCCCGCATGTCCCGGGCGGCCAGGAGCTCACGGATGACGGCCAGTTCCTCAGGAGTCGGCCTGACGTCGGTTGCGCCTGCAGCCTCGAGCGGCGCGAGCATGGATTCGGTGATCGCCGACCACAGCGGCTCGTCGGCGGGCCGCTCCCGGAAGACCTCGAGGCTGCGTCGCGTGCGATCGATCTGCCGGAAGGAGATCGCCTCGTACTTGCCTGCGAAATAGTTGTTGAACGTTCGCAGTGAAACACCGGCTCGGTTGGCGATGTCCTCGCGGGTGACGTTGTCCAATCCGCGTTCCAACGCCAGCGCCAATGCCGCGTCGCTCAAAGCCCACCGGGTCCCGAGTTTCTTGCGCTCGCGGAGCCCCAACGCGGTGTCCATGCGACCAGGCTAGCCAAAACTTGCCTGGTAGGCAAAATTGCCCGACAGGCAATTTTCCAGCATGCCAGAACGCTTCACTTCGTAGCCAGAAATGGAGTAGTCGACTACCCCATCCACGCGGGCGCCCGTACCGGAATATGGCCCTATACGCATTGCCGACGAGAACTTCGGCTGCGCCTCACGAAGGGAACTAACGATGAACCGAGTTTCGCGGATCGCGACGACTGTGGTGGCGTCTGGTGCTCTGGGTCTGGCCGCATTCGGGCTGGGCGCCGGCGTCGCCCAAGCAGATACCTGGTGTCCGGGCCAGCCAGTCCCCGGAGGTTTTGTAGACGTTGACTGGGACTGGACGGTCTGCCACAACTACTACGCGATGTCGCGCGGCTATCCACCTCAGATCGTTGGACTGAAAGTCCAAGACGGCGCCATTGGCGGCAGCTGGCGCTTGGTCGCAGGCGAGGACACCAACGTCACGTGCCAATTCTTGGGGTGCCCTCGCCCGTAGCACCATAAATGGCCATTTCAGACAGAATGGCTAGAATGTCTGATATGGCCACTTTGACTTTTCGGAATCGCGACGGCGAGCTGGTCGACGTCCCGACCGTCGCCGCCACCCGCTTCAAGAACGAGTTCGGCTCGATTTTCGAGCAGGCCGCCCTCGGCGGGGCGGTCGCGATCACCAAGCACAACACGCCCAAGGCCGTGTTGTTGTCCTACGCCGAGTTCGAGGCGCTGACCAAGGCCAGCACACCCGCGCTGGACGATCTGTCCGCGGAGTTCGACCAACTGCTGGAGCGTATGCAGAGTCCGGAGTCGAAGAGCGCGATGGCGTCGGCGTTCGACGCCACCCCCGAACAACTCGGCCGCGCGGCGGTCAAGGCGGCCCGCGCCAAACGGTAAGCCGACCGGATGGCCCGCAAGGCCCAGGTACCGCGTCTGTACGTCCTCGCCGGGGTGAACGGCGCGGGCAAGAGCAGCATCGGTGGCGCAATGATCCGTGCGTCGGGCGCGGACTACTTCAATCCCGACGAGGCGGCTCAGAAGTTGATGGCCGCGAATCCCGGCCTCGACCAGGTCAAGGCCAACGCCGCGGCGTGGCATGAAGGCCGACGGCTGCTGGAGCGAGCGATCGCCGAACGCAAGGACTTCGCGTTCGAGACCACGCTCGGTGGCAGCACGATGCCGCGACTGCTCGCCGACGCCGCCGCCAACGGATTCGAGGTGCGCGTCTGGTACGTCGGACTGGCGAGCCCCGATCTGCACATCGAACGGGTCCGCAACCGCGTGCAGGCGGGCGGTCATGACATCCCGGAGTCCAGCATCCGGCGCCGGTGGCGGCACAGCAGGCTGAATCTGGTGCAGTTGCTGCCACACCTGACCGAACTTCGCGTCTACGACAACTCCGCAGATGCCGATCCAAAGGCCGGTCAGGCACCGCGGCCGGTGCTTGTTTTGCACCTCGACCACGGCGACATCGTTGGCCCGCCGGACCTTTCGTCGACCCCCGAATGGGCGAAGCCGATCGTCGCAGGTGCCCTGAAATTGGGGTGAAAAATCCAACGGCGATGAGTCTCGCCGCGGTTCCCAGTCTGTCTTCTCAAAACCAGCACACACTCGAGGAGAGCATCATGACCGCCACCTACACCTTCGACGTCTTCTCCAGCCTCGACGGCTACGGCGGCGTCAGCGGCGGCGACTGGGGCGGATATTGGGGTAAGCAAGGCCCCGAACTGCTAGACCACCGCCTCGGCTTGTATCAGGCCGAGCAGCGGATGGTGTTCGGCGCCAACACATATCGCGCGTTCACAGAGATACTGGCCTCAGACGAGGAGACGGTGCACGACCCATGGGTGACCCGCATGAGGAGCCTGCCGGCGACCGTCGTGTCCACAACTTTGAACGGGCCTCTCGACTGGCCGGACGCGACGATCGTGAGCGGTGACGCCGTCGACGTGGTCGCACGACTCAAAGACGAGTCCGATGTGCCGATGCGTTCGCATGGCAGCCTGTCGATGAACCGGGCTCTGATGGCCGCCGGCCTGGTCGACCGCATCCAGGTGACGATCTTTCCCGTCATCACCGGTCAGACAGGCGACGACGCCATCTTCGCGGGCGCAGCGGACTTCGATCTCGAGTTGATCGAGAGTCGGACGCTCGACGGTCATATCCAAGAGCTCATCTACCGCCCCAGCCTGCATGTCTGAGTGACTAGCTGGTGCCGAGCGGGTCGATCGTCCACGCGACGTAGAGCATGGCCGCGCTGACCGACGCGGTCGTGACGAAATCGATGGTCCTGCTGCGCACCGCCAGCAGACCCACCCGATCCTCGGGCAGCGCCAGCCGAAACGCCGCGGCCACACCGACGCCGATGGCGAGCACCAGTCCACCGCGCCGCCAGTAACCTGCGACCACCAATCCGAACGCGGCCGCAATGATGACGCCGACCAACAGGATCGGCCACTGCCCACCAAAAACCTTGCGGGCGAACTCTTTCAAGGTCATCGGTTCCTCGCGCGAGCGCTCGTCACTGTCACTGCAAGGCTTCGGCTCGCTCGACCACATTCGTCAGCAGGAAAGCGCGGGTCAGTGGGCCCACACCGCCGGGGTTGGGCGATACGTGACCGGCGACCTCCCACACGTCTGGCGCCACGTCGCCGACCAACTTTCCTTCGGCGTCCCGTGACACCCCGACGTCGACGACGGCGGCGCCAGGACGCACCATCTCGGCGGTGACCATGTGGGGCACTCCGGCGGCGGCGATGATGATGTCGGCCTCGCGCGTCAGCTGCGGCAGATGCCGAGTTGCGGTGTGGCACAACGTGACTGTCGCGTTCTCCGACCGTCTCGTCAGCAGCAGACCCAGCGGTCTGCCGACGGTGACACCACGCCCGATCACCACGACCTGTGCGCCTGCGATCTCAACCTCGTAGCGGCGCAACAGATGCACGATGCCGCGCGGGGTACACGGCAGCGGCGCCGGCTCGTTGAGGACCAGCCTGCCGAGATTGGTCGGATGCAGCCCGTCGGCGTCCTTGCCCGGGTCGACACGCTCCAAAGCGGCGTTCTCGTTGAGGTGCTTGGGCAGCGGCAGCTGCACGATGTAGCCCGTGCATTCGGGGTTGGCGTTGAGTTCGTCGATGGTCTCGTCGAGCTTGGCCTGGCTGATGTCGGCGGGCAGATCGCGGCGGATCGAGTTGATGCCGACCTTGGCGCAGTCGGCGTGCTTGCCCCGCACGTAGGCGTGGGAGCCGGGGTCGTCACCGACCAGGACCGTGCCCAACCCTGGGGTCCGGCCCGCCGCGGTCAGCGCCGCCACCCGTTCCTTCAGGTCGACGAAGATCTCGTCGCGCGTGGCCTTACCGTCCAGTGTCATCGCACCCACGGATCACATTGTGGCAGGCTCCCCTGCATGGACACTCCCCGGAATGTGTTCACCCCGGCCAAGCTCGGCCCGGTGACGCTGCGCAACCGCATCATCAAGGCGGCGACGTTCGAGGCGTCGTCGCCGAACGCGCTCGTCACCGACGACCTCATCACCTATCACCGGCTGCCCGCAGCGGGCGGCGTGGGGATGACCACCGTCGCGTACCTGGCCGTGTCGAAAGGCGGGCGCACCGAGGGCAACGTGATCTGGTGGCGCCCCGAGGCCATCCCCGGGCTGCAGAAACTCACGGCGGCCATCCATGCCGAGGGCGCGGCGATCAGCGCGCAGATCGGTCACGCCGGGCCGGTGGCCAATGCCCGGTCGACGAAAGCGACGGCGTACGCACCGGTGCGGTTCTTCAATCCGCTCTCCATGCGCTTCGCAAAAAAGGCCACCAAAGACGACATCGACAACATCATCAAGGCGCACGCCGACGCGGCGCGCTACGCGATCGACGCCGGATTCGACGCGGTCGAGATCCACCTCGGCCACAACTATTTCGCTAGCTCCTTCCTCAGCCCGCTGATCAACCGCCGCGCCGACGAATTCGGCGGATCGCTGGAGAACCGCGCGAAGGTGGCGCGCGGCATGGTGCTGGCCGTGCGGCGGGCGGTCAAGGACCAGATCGCGGTGACGGCCAAACTCAACATGTCCGACGGTGTGCGTGGCGGCATTTCGACGGAGGAGTCGCTGCAGACCGCCAAGTGGCTCGAGTCCGACGGCGCCCTGGACGCGATCGAGTTGACCGCGGGCAGCTCACTGGTCAACCCGATGTATCTGTTCCGCGGCGACGCTCCGGTGAAGCAGTTCGCGAGTGCGTTCAAACCGCCGCTGCGGTGGGGCATCCGGATGACGGGCAAGAAGTTCTTCCGCGAGTACCCCTACCGCGAGGCGTACCTACTGCGCGACGCCAAGCTGTTTCGCGCCGAGTTGAAGATGCCGCTGATCCTGCTGGGCGGCATCACCAACCGCGAGACCATGGACCTCGCGATGGCCGAGGGGTTCGACTTCGTCGCGATGGGCCGGGCGCTGCTGGCCGAACCTGATCTGATCAACCGCATCCGGGCCGACAGCGCTGTTCGATCGGCGTGCACGCACTGCAACATCTGCATGTCGACGATCTACAGCCACACCCACTGCGTGGTCACCGGATCACCGGATCGCGTCGCAATCGGCTAACCGCCGGCAGATCCTCGCGGCTCCACGAACGCGACCATGGGCTCCTTGTGGATCACCCATCCCCAGCCCTGCAGGATCATCAGTTCCTTCGCCGAGAAGATGTAGGTGAACTTGTCGTTGCGGGCCACATACTTCCCGCCCTCCACCCCGGCGCCGGGCACCTTGAGCGCGTAATCGTCCTTCACCCGCATACCGCGGTATTCGTAGTGGCCCTTGCCATCGACGCAGATCACCACCAGCGATTGCTCGGTACGCCCGAGCGCGACGGCGGACTTCGGCCCGTCGCAGCGGGCCGCCCTGTCGATGAACCCGCGATCGTCGGTGGCAAACGCGCCGGGCTCGGCGCCTGCCTTTGACAACTGATTCGCCAGCAGCAGCGCGACGATGAGACCGGCGCAGACCAAGAGCACCGGGAGCATCGCTCGCCCCAGTTTGCCGTGGCGCCATGGCGTGGCCTTCACAGACCGCATGCCTAACCAGAGCATGCTCGCGCTTGTGAGCGTGCGCGACGCGCCGTGGCGTGGCCGAAAAGTTAACTAGACCGTATAAGTGCCCGCGCGCATCGTTCGACGATCGCCTCCGCGCTCGCCGGGATCGGCTTTCCCGCGGCCAGGTGCCTGCGCACGACCGCATACGGGATATCGATCACCGCCGCGTTGACCAGGTCTGGGTCAACGCTCACGTCGGCCAGATTCCTGCGCAGCGCACGCTGCAGCCGTTTGTGGCGACCTGCCAGTTCGTCGGGCCACTCGGCGGCGCCAAGGGCGTCGGCACCCGCTAGCAGCACCTGAGCCTCAATCGGGTGGTCGCCGCACCACTGCACCGTGAACCGCGCCGCGGCCACACATCTCTTCTGCGGGTCGGCCGAGCTCGATAGCGCCGCGGTGAACCCGGCGTGAAACCTCTCCTCGGTGCGCAGCCACAGTTCGCCGCACAGGGCCGCGCGCGTGGGGAAGCGGTGATACATCGACCCGCTCGGTGCGCCTGCCGCGCGGGCGACCGCCGACATGGTCACCGCCGCCGGGCCCTCGGCGGCCAGCAGCGCCGCGGCGGCGTCCAACAGCTCGTCGAGGGCGAAGATCGCGGGCCGCGGCATTGCCCCACTCTATAGTAGAGAGTAGTCTCTAAAACAGATTGGAGGTCGCATGCCTACTCCCACCGCAGTGGCTCGCCGGCTTTACGACGCGATGGCGCACGCCGACGGTGAAGCCCTATTCGGTTTGCTCACAGAGGATTTCGTCGGCATCGTCAGCGCAGGCATGCCACACGGTGTCGGCGGTGAGCATCGCGGCCCGGCCGACATGATCACCGGCGTATGGGCTCGCATCGCGTCCGTCTACGACATGCACGTCGATCCGCTGGACTATCTGCCGGTCGACGATGAGCGGGTGGTGGTGCTCGGCCGGTACTGGGGCCCAGCCCGCGACGGCGGTTCGACCGTCGACGCCGCCTTCGCCCACATCATCACCACACGCGGGGACCGGATCGCGGAGCTGCGACAGATCACCGACACTGCAAGATGGAGCATCGGGCAGGCGACCTGACGCGCCCCACCGAGCAGCACTCCATCCGGCCTCGGGACCGATAGAGTCGGTGCCGATGAGCCGACCAAACCCACCCGCGCTGACCGTTCGGCACGAGGGATCGACGCGGACCTTTTCGCCGGGCAACGACGTTGTGGTCGGCCGCGACCTGCGCGCCGACGTCCGCGTCGGAAACCCGCTGATCTCACGCGCACACCTGGTGCTGCGATTCGACCAGGGTCGCTGGGTCGCGATCGACAACGGCAGCCTGAATGGCCTCTACGTCAACGGCCACCGGGTGCCGACGGCCGATATCCACGACGGCATGCAGGTCAACATCGGCAACCCCGACGGTCCGGGGCTGTCGTTCGAGGTCGGTCGCCACCAGGGATCGGCCGGCATGCCGCCGCAGACCACATCGGTGCCGGTGGCGTCTCGGCCAAGCCCGGCGTACCCCATGCAGCCACCGACGTCGCGACCGCACACCCCTCCCCCGCAGCCGCCGGTGTACCCGTCGGGCCAGCAGGCGCGCTACCCGTCCGGTCCGCACTCCTATCCGAGCGGACCGGCGTATCCGCCGAGCACACCGCAGCAGGCCCGGCCCGCCGCCGTGTCGCAGCCGTCGATCTCCTCGCCCAGCCTGGAGTCCGTCACCCAGATGGGTCCGACGGCCGCGCCGCGCACGAGCGAGGGCAACCTCGCGACGAGCATGCTCAAGATCCTGCGGCCCGGCGGTGCGCCCAAGGCGCCCCCGGGGTCGATCAAGATCGGGCGGGCCACCGACAACGACATCGTCATTCCCGATGTGCTGGCGGGCCGCCATCACGCGACATTGGTGACCACTGGCAGCGGCACGGAGATTATCGACAACCGCAGCATCAACGGCACTTTCGTCAACGGTGCGCGCGTTGAGTCGGCGGTCCTACACGACGGTGACACCGTCACGATCGGCAACGTCGACCTGGTTTTCCGCGGCGGCACGCTGGTTCGCCGCACCGAGACCGAGGCAGCGACCCGCACCGGCGGCCTCGAGGTGCATGGCGTCACATGGACCATCGAGGGCAACAAGACGCTGCTGGACAACATCTCGATCTCCGCCCGGCCTGGCACGCTGACCGCGGTCATCGGGCCTTCAGGCGCGGGCAAGTCGACGTTCGCGCGCCTGGTGGCGGGCTACACCCATCCGACGACGGGCACGGTTTCGTTCGAGGGCCACGACATTCACGCGGAGTACGCATCGCTGCGTTCCCGCATCGGCATGGTGCCCCAAGACGACGTGGTGCACGGCCAGCTGACCGTCAGCCAGGCGCTGATGTATGCCGCTGAGCTTCGACTGCCGCCGGACACCTCCAAGGAGGACCGCGCCCAGGTCGTCGCTCAGGTGCTCGACGAACTCGAGATGACCAAGCACCGCGAAACGCGGGTGGACAAGCTGTCCGGCGGCCAACGCAAGCGTGCGTCGGTGGCCATGGAACTGCTCACCGGGCCGTCGCTGCTGATCCTCGACGAGCCGACGTCCGGCCTTGACCCGGCGCTGGACCGTCAGGTGATGACGATGCTGCGCCAACTGGCTGACGCAGGCCGTGTGGTGCTGGTTGTCACGCACTCGCTGACGTATCTCGATGTCTGCGACCAGGTGCTGCTGCTGGCTCCCGGCGGCAAGACGGCGTTCTACGGGCCGCCCAACCAGATCGGCGCGTCGATGGGCACCACCAACTGGGCCGACATCTTCAGCACTGTCGCAAGCGATCCCGATGCCGCGAACAAGCGGTTCATCGCACAGCACGGCCCGCCGCCGCCGCAGCCACCGGCGCAGAAACCCGCAGACCTCGGCCAGCCGACGAAAACCAGTCTGCCACGGCAGTTTTCGACGATCGCGCGCCGTCAGATGCGGCTGATCGTTTCCGATCGCGGCTACTTCATCTTCCTGGCGTTCCTGCCGTTCATCATGGGCGTGCTGTCGTTGTCGGTGCCCGGCGACGTCGGATTCGGCGTGCCCGTTCCCGCGATAAAGGGCGGCGAGGCGCCCAACGAGCCGGGACAGATCCTGGTGCTGCTCAACGTCGGCGCGATCTTCATGGGCACTGCGCTGACGATCCGCGCGCTCATCGGCGAGCGGGCGATCTTCCTGCGCGAGCAGGCGGTTGGGCTGTCGACCTCCGCGTACATCTTGGCCAAGGTCTTCGTCTTCGCCGGGTTCGCGTTGTTGCAGTCGGCGATCGTCGTCGGCATCAACGTGTGGGGCAAGAAGTGGGGCCCGGGAGCCGTGACCAGCGGCGCCGTCATACCCCCTCGGACCCTGGAGCTTTACGTCGACGTCGCGGCGTGCTGTGTGGCCGCCGCGATGACGGGTTTGGCGCTCTCGGCGCTGGCCAAGTCGAACGAGCAGATCATGCCGCTGCTGGTGATCGCGATCATGTCGCAGTTGGTGTTCCAGGGCGGCATGATTCCGGTGACCGGCCGTATCGGCCTCGATCAGTTGTCCTGGATCACCCCGGCCCGCTGGGGGTTCGCGAGCACCGCGTCGACGATCGATCTGCTCAGACTCGTCCCCGGTCCGCTGACGCCGCAGGATTCGCACTGGAAACACCAGGCGGGCACGTGGTGGTTCAACATGGCCATGCTCGGTGCGATCTGCGTCGGCTACATCAGCTTCGTGCGCTGGAAGATTCGCCTCAAGGGCGGCTAGGCCACTGCGTGGCCGTCAGCGAGTCGTGCGAATTGGTGTCCAACTAGCTTGTGCCACATGGGTTTCGCGCTGCATGGCGACGGCCTTTCGGGATTGACGGCGAAAATCCAAGTTCTCGAACGGGAGGACGGCCGTTTCGCGGCCGCGGAATTGAATTTAAACGCGGCTGATCAATAGCGAATTCGGCCGGCAAGTCGCTCGCGCGAATATCGGTAAAGGCCGCCTGCGGTGCCTATGACGCGTAGCGTTCGAGCCAGAGCCGGCGGCGCCTTCGTGATCGAAAAACAGAGTGGTACGAGAGCGGTACATCAGCTCTCAGGAAAATCACCACGCCAGGAGCAACGACCATGAGCACCATTAAGGCCGATCCCAATCCGATCGTCGTTGACAACACCATCTCTCCACCCGAGGCCACCGGAAATACCAATGTGAAGTACAAGAAGGAACAGGCTGAGGAACTGTGGGAGAAAAAGCCCGGGATGGGTTGGACGAAAGTCAATGTCCACACGTTGACGGGGCTAGGTGATGAGGCCGACTTCTCCGGAAATTACTCGATCACCCTGAGCCCCGGCGAGATTTACACCGCAGGATTGTTCGATTCGCTGCACACTCCGGTCTCGACGGACCCGGTGGGTACGAAGGTCGTTGTCGTCGCGGTCTTCAAGAAACCGGCGGCAAGGAGACTGATTAGCGATCACAGTGGCACGGGTGGGGGCACATGGCTGAGCCACGGAATAAAAACCAATAAGCCGACGACCCTCGTGCTCGCCGGTGCCAGTCGATCACCGGCCGTTTCCGACGCAATCGGTATCCCAAAATTGGTTGATCCCGATGCCGTCATTCCCGCGCCGCTCGGCCCCGCTGTGAGTCATATGTTCGAGCTCAAGCCGCTGGTACCCGGGCATCACTATTTCCTCACCGCGATGGTGGTCGATGCTGGTGGCAATTGGGAGATACTCGATGTCGAGCAGGACTCCCTCAAACGCAAGCTGACGGTGCAGTTCCCTAAAATGCACGTATTCAACGACGGCGACTGGGCGACTACCGGTGAAGGCGACTTCTGGTTCGAGGTTTCCGCGGGATCCGACACCGGCCCGTTGAATTCATTGGAACGGTTCAACCTCCCTGAGCCCAACCTCGATGACTGGGGCGAGACCGACCGTCCTTACACGGTGGGCTTCGCCTACATAGAGTCGGACGCACAGACGGTTGCTGCGGGGCGCACCTGTATCTGGGTTCACTCATGGGCGCGAGAAGATGACGCGCCCTGGGGCGACGACACTGCCGGCAGTGGGATTGATCGGGGCAGGCGGCTCGATCTGCCCGACGGGCCTTCGGAGAAGGTGACCAGCAGCAGCTTCAAGATGGACATCCCCGCAACTTCGGGCGACTTGCACTATGCCGTCGATGTCACTTTCGCCGTCGACTATCTGCCATAACTACCGACAAAACAGACCCGAGTGCTGATTCCTATTCGACTGCATTGCCTTTTGAGGCGAGGGCGTTTCGGACGATCATTTTGGTTGTCCGCCAACGCTGTTCGCGCTGAGCCAACGATTGGGCCGCAATGCATAGGCGTTTTCGGCGACCGGCAGATCGGCGGCGTCCCAGCGCTCTGCTAGACGCAGCGTCGCCGCCGCCTACAGGCCCGGCTGGTCTTCGAGGATGCCGAGCCAGATCTGGGCCGCATCGATGGCGACCTTCTCGCTGATGAACGCATGCTGCGTACCGGTGTACAAATCGCGGAAGGCACGCTCCAACCGGCTGCCTTCGCGGATCGAACTGGTGCCGGCCACCAGATGGGCCCACTCTCCGCATGCCCGTGCCACGTCGGTGGCGTAGACGGCGGCCACCCGCATATCGGCGCGCAACCCCGGGGTGAGGTCGTTGCCTGCACCCACCGCAGACTCCGCAGTTGTGAATGCGTCGAGCACCAGCAGGCGGGCGGCCCGCCACGATGCGACGTGATGCGCCAAACCTTTCTGAAATGTCGGACGGCTGGCCAGCGAAGCCATGTCGCTCATCCGGAACTTCGTGGCGGCCAGCTCCTCGACGTCGTCGAGCATGCTCTTGGCCACCCCCAGCGCCCACGACGCGTGCCCGGCGGCGACGACGGGCATCAAGCCCATGCGTGTCGCCGGCGACGTACCCCGCTGCGGCTCACGGACCATCAACGGAAAGGTCCGGCACTGCGGCACGAACACATCCGCAGCGTTGTAGTCATAGGATCCAGTTCCCTTGAGCCCCTGCACAAACCAGCCATCGGTGAACGCGATGTCCGCGCGCGGCACGATCGCCACCTGCATGTCGGGCAGGCCCTCACTGATCCAGCGGACCTCACCGTCGTCCATCGGCATGAACCCAGCCGCGATGTACTCCGAATGGCCGGTGCCCGACCCGAAGCTCCACGATCCGGTCAACTTGTAACCGCCGTCGACGGCATGACCTTGCCCGTTCGGAAAGAACTGGCCGCCCATGGTGATTCGGTTGTCGTTGGCGGTGAACACCTCGGCGAAGCCCTCGTCGGGCAGATAAGCCCCGGCGGCGAACGTCGACGGCAGGTTGGCGATGCCACACCATCCGAACGAGCCGTCCTGCCAAGCCATTTCGATCCACGTCTCGATCATCTCGGCGAACGTCGGCTCGACGCCACCCGCCGCGACGGGATTGAACGACGACATCAAGCCACTCGCCCACATCTCGTCGACGATCGCGGGCGACAAGGTCCGCAATCGCTCCGACTCGGCGGCCTCTGCTCGCACCAGTTCGCGCATTCCGCGCGCCCGCGCGACGACCTCGCTGTCCAGTGTCGACGTCATGGTCGATGACCGTATCCTGTCGCGGCTCAGACCACGTCCAAAACCGCCTTGCCTGCGACCCGACGGTCGAGCAGCGCCTCGGCCGCGTCCGCTACCTCGTCCCATGACGTCCGCAATCCAATCTGCGGATCGATCTCGCCGGCGACCAACAGTTCCACCAGATACCCGAGATCCGGCCCGAACGGCGCGCGAACGGTGAACGGTTCCAACCGCTTGTGCACGCCGAACTGTCGCTCGGCCTCGAAGTCGATGGTCGTGGGTTGGTTCGACGCCATCCCGATGGATTGCGCTGAGCCACCGTCGTCGACGAGACGGAACGCATCAGCGAGCAGTTGTCCGCCGACGTTGTCCAGAACGCCGAAGACGGGGTCGGTGACATCCGCCAGCCCGACGACGACCTCCGCCGCGCCGAGGTCGCCCAGACCCGCCCCGCGTGCCGCAGAACCGACCGCCGCGATCACGTGTGCGCCCGCCCGTGCCGCCAGCTGAACCGCGAAGCGGCCGACACCGCCCGACGCTCCCGTGATCAGCACCCGACGCCCGACCACCGGCCCGAGTCTGCGCAGCGCCTGTAATGCTGTGACGCCCGCGACCGGCAGAGCGGCCGCTGGCCCGAAGTCCACCGAATCCGGAAGCAGGGCAAGGTTTTCCGTCGGCACCGCCCGCCGCTGCGCCCAGCCGCCTGCGCCGTTGAACCCGACGACGCGGCTGCCGACCGGTGGGCCAGAACCGTCCGCGGCGGCCTGAGCAACCACACCCGCGGCGTCCCAACCCGGTACTTCGCCGGGTTGACGCATCCGATCGATGAAGTGCACCTCGCCGAAGTTCAGTGCTGTTGCCCGCACTTCGATGATCGCCTCGGATTCGGCGGCGACGGGCTCGTCGACGTCGGCAAGTCGCAGGGTCGCCCGTGCCTGAGGGTCGTAGATGACTGCTCGCATGCCACCGTCAACCCGGCTACGCGGCAGTTATTCCCCTAGCTGCGGGCCGGCGCAAGCCGCTTCAGCGCGAGGCCACCTTCGAATGGTCGGTAGCCGAACGCGGCCGGAGCGACGTAACCCGTGTCCCCCAACGGCGTATGGACCTCGGCGACCGTCGGACCAATTTTGGCGGCGACTGGCGCCAAGGCTTCGAGGTCGAAGCGGTACAACCGCCCCGCGTTGCCGGCCAGAATCTTGCGGCAGGCGTCCTCGGGCCGGTGGTGCAAGGCCCACCTGATGGCGAGCTTGGAATGCGGCGCGAAGCCTTCCTCGTGCGGATAATCGCTGCCCCACATGATGTGATCGGCACCCATGTAGTCGATCATCGAATCCTCGAACGGCATGAGTTCTGCCGCGAGGTAGCAATTCCGCTTCGCGTAATCGCTTGGCGCCATGGTCAACTCGTCGACCGACGATCCGCCGAACACGCCATAGGTGCGGTTGCCTGCTTCGGATTTCATGCTCGGCACCATCGCGTCGAGCATCATCATCTGGTGCTGCAGCCACATCGTGCCCTGCTCCGTCGGCACGAACCGCAGGGTCGGATGACGCTCGAAGACGCCGGCAAGGACGAGGTGGCTGACGGTGCGTTGGGCCCACATTGCCATCTCGGTGACCAGTACGGCGTTGGAGGCCGGCTGATCCATCGGCATCGCCGGACTCCCTGCTCCGGCGTGCTGGACCACTGTCAGGTCGAGTTCGGTGCAGCGCGCCCAGATCGGTTCGTAGCGGGTATGGAACAGCGGGGCGACGGTCGGATCACCGGGTGAGACGGCGGGGATGAGCACGCCGCCGAAGCACTCCTGCGTTGCGCCCCATCGGATCTCTTCGAGGGCCAGCTCGATGTCGTTGGGGAAGATCTGGATCAAACCCCTGCGGCGCGTGGGGGCCAATGAACAGAAGTCGACCTGCCAGCGATTGTGCGCTTGCACTCCTGCCCAACGCTTTTCGAACTCTTCGCGGGTACTCGGCAGGCTGATGGTGATGTTGGGTGTGGTCGGGAAGAACGGGGGAATCGTGTTGGGGAGTAGCACCTCGGCGGCAACCCCGTCGGCGTCCATTTCGGACATCCGCATGTCGTGGTCCCAGTTGCGCTGCGCAGTGGCAATAACCAGGTCGTCGAACGGACTCACGTAGGTCTTTGCCCACGCGTCGAACTCGTCGTGCAGCCGGGCCGGCAGGTACGGCTTGTAGTCGTATAGATCAGCCCCCGCGTGGGTGTCCGTCGAAATGACAACGTAGCGATCGATCGTGTCCCAGGTAGCAGCCATGGGCTCATCCTCGCCCGCGCGGGGCCGACGCAGGCGGGATTCGTTGCATTTGATCAGTCGGCGGGACGTCGGAGTGAATCTTGTTGAGCTGCGCGCTGTCCGACGTTGACGTCCGGCTCGCTGACGATGTCGAGGCTGAGGAACTCCGGCGCCTTGATGACCCGCCTCAGCATGAAGCGGATGAACGCCGGCATGTCGGAGGCGGTCTCGTCGCGGTAGAGGCGCGGTGCACCCATTTGGTAGCGGCGCCGCCTGCTCTCCAGCTGGCAGCCTTCCGCGGCCATGACATTGCGCACCCAGTCGGCGCCGGAACCGTAAGTCAGCGCGATCACGTATCCGCCCCTGCGCCGGAAGGCCCACAGCGGGGTTTCAAACGTCCGGCCCGACTTGCGTCCCCGGTGGATGACGACTGCCCATCCAGGCGCCCACGGGGCGACGAATTTCGTCAGGCGATTCAGGCCGATCTTGTTGGCCCGGGCAACCCATCGTGGTGCTGGCATATCAAAAACTCCTCACCTGTGGAATTTCTGATCACCACGCTAACTACGCCCCGCCCAAAAGTCAACGGCTGTAGAATTTCGCCACTATGGCCAGGATCGGACGCCCGCGCGGCAAGACCGATACCCGCAACGTCATCCTCGGCGCAGCACGGCGGTTGTTCGCCGACACCGGATACGACAAGACCTCGGTACGCGACGTCGCCGCGGCCGCCGGTGTCGATCCGGCGATGATCCGCCACTACTTCGGCAGCAAGGTCGAACTCTTCCGCGCAACGATGGGTTGGCCGTTCGAGCCTGGCGACATTGCCGCCCGCATCACCGCGGGAGACCGCGGCGACATCGGTGAGCGGCTGACGCGGGTGTTCTTCGAGGCGTGGGAGCAACCGGAATCCCGTGCGCCACTGCTGGCGATTCTGCGTGGGGCGGCAACTCACGAGGAGTCGGCGAACCTGGTGCGCCAATTCATCCAGGGACAGGTGTACGCGCACATCGCGGCGGCTCTCAAGGCGCCGGACGCCGAGCTTCGCATCGACCTTGCGATGTCGCAGCTGCTGGGCATGGCGTATCTCCGGCACATCCTGCGCGTCGAACCCGTCGCGTCGACACCGGTGGAAGAACTGATCGAGCGGATCGCGCCCATCGTCAGTCGCCACCTGGCCCCATGACGCCCGCACAAGCAAGCAGACCGCCGCAATCGGCGGTCTGCTTAATGCCTGTACCAAATCAGAACGGGACGTCGACGAAGCCGTTCGTCGTGTTCACGTTGTCGTGATTGTCGACCTGGTAGTGAGGCGCGACGGGGTTGGTGACGATATCGGCCTGGGCGGGTCCGGCGAGACCGAGCACTGCCGCTGTCAGGCCGCTGGCGATCAGGGTGGCGAATCCGAACTTCTTCATTTCGATGCCTTCCTCTGTATGTTCTAACCGCTTTAGCGGCTCTGTAGGGTTAAACGCGCTGGCGAAGCCGATAATCCCGCTGGCAGAAATTGACCGCCGGTTGGCAGGAATCCGCAATTTCGGCGGGCGGGACGCCGTCAGCCGCCCTGGATATCCAGACCGTGCGCGGCGGCGAACGCCATCGCCTGCTCGATGTCGACCTTCGCGCCACGCAACCTCGCCGTGATCCACAGCGTCGGATCAACCCGTGCGCCGCGCAGATCGGCTTCTTCCAGTTTGGCGTTCTGTACGCGAGCACCGGTCAGGTCGGCGCGCCGCAACACGGCCTTGCGCAGGTCCGCGTCCACCAGGCTGGCTTCGCGCAATCGGCAGTCGGATAGGTCGGCGCTGCGCAGATCCGCCGCGGCAAGAACCGTCAGCGTGAAATCCACCTCGACGAACTTGATCGGCCGCAGGCGGCATTCGGTGAAAACCGAACCCAAGAAACTGCAGTGCCGAAAGATGCTGTGCAGCAACGATGTTCGTCGGAATGTGCAGTTGCGAAAAGCCGAGCCCTCGTGCTCTGATTCCGACAGGTCGGCTCCGCTGAAATCGCAATCGGTGAAAATTGCGCGTTCGGTTCGCAGCCGGCTCAGGTCCTCGTCACGGAAGTCGTGACCGTTGAACTCGCGCTCGGCCCAAACCTCGTCAGCCACGAACTGGCGTCAGGCTGTTCAGCGCATACTCGGTGATGGCGATCAACGCAGCCTTGGTCGAATGGCGGTCGCGCGCATCGACGGTGATGATCGGAATGTCCTCGCGCAGCGCCAACGCCTTGCGCACCGCCTGAGCGGGATGCTTTGGCGCCCCGTCGAATTCGTTGATCGCGATCAGGAACGGCAACTTGCGCGCCTCGAAGAAGTCGACCGCGGCGAAGCTGTCCGCCAGCCGTCGCACGTCGACCAGGATGATGGCACCGATGGCGCCGCGCACCAGGTCGTCCCACATGAACCAGAACCGGCGCTGCCCCGGTGTGCCGAACAGGTACAGCACCAAATCCTCGGCGAGCGTGATGCGGCCGAAGTCCATCGCCACGGTGGTGGTGTTCTTCGTCGGGGTCAGCTCGAGCCCATCGACGCCCGCAGACGCGTTGGTCACCAACGCCTCGGTGCGCAGCGGCATGATTTCGGAAACCGCACCCACGAACGTCGTCTTGCCGGCGCCGAAGCCACCGGAGATGACGATCTTCGTCGAGGCGGTGTCCCGCCCCTCAGAGCGCTCGTAGGCCACGCAGCGTCCTTCCTATCAATTCACGTCGTTCGTCGATGGTGGTGGAATCACCAAGGGTCGTGTGCACCCGTAGATAACCTTGCGTCACGAGGTCACCGATAAGCACGCGCGCCACGCCGAGAGGCAGCGATAAGACAGCGGCAATTTCGGCGACCGACGGGCTGTCTGCGCACATTGACAGCATCCGGCCGCGTACGTCGTTGCCAGGCCAGCGCGGCGCTTTCGGTGGCAAAAGCACGGTCTCGATCGGCGCCTCGAGCGGCAGGTTGACGCGGGAATCGGTGCGGCCGGCCGTCAAGGTGTACGGCCGAACCAGCTGCGGTTCGGCCGTGTCGTCTGACTCCCAATTTTCCATAGGCCACTCACGAGTGCTGCGGGGAGCGTCGTGCCGACTGGACCATGGCGCCTACTCGCTCTACCAAAATGGCCATCTCGTAACCGATTTGGCCGATGTCGCAGTTACGGGTGGCCAGCGTCGCAAGGTTGGAGCCGTCGCCGACACGCATCAGCAGCAGATAGCCGTTCTCCATCTCGACAACCGACTGCAGCACGTATCCGCCGTCGAACAACTGCGAGGCGCCCGTCGACAGGCTCGCGAGGCCGGAGGCGACCGCGGCGAGTTGGTCGGCCCGTTCGGTCGGCATGTGTTCACTGGCCGCCATCAGCAGTCCGTCGGCGGACACCAGCACGGCATGCGAGACACCGGATACTTCGCGGGCGAACTTCGAGACCAGCCAGTCGAGCGAGTCGCGCTGCGTCGAACGTGGCGGGTAGTTCATTCGTTATCGGTTCCTCTGGTCTCTTGGGCATGTGATCGGCCGGCCCGCACTCCACCGAAATGGTTGCTGATGCTTGCGCGGACGGCCTCAGGATCGCGGGACGGAATCGGTCCTCCGCCGGTGCCGAACTCAGCCGCCGATGCTACCTCGTCGTCGTCCTGGTCGCTCCGGTGAGCACCGCCGTTGGTGTGCGCAGTGCCGTTCGACGGCCTTGCCACGTCGACCGCACCCGGGACCAGGCGCGCGCCCGGCTCACGAACCGGCAGACCTTCCTCGGTGTGCTCGGCGACCGGCGCCTCCTCCGCTGCCGCGGCCGCCGACCAGCCGTGATCCCACACCGATTCCCAATTCAGGTCCTCGCTCTTGGCCAGGTCGGTCGGATCGACGAGCCATTCGGACAGCATCTTCTGATAGATCGCGTCGTCGGCACCCGCCGTGGCCGACGGCTCTTCGACCGCAGGCCCCGTCGACTCGGGTTGCGGGTCCTCTGAAGCGGCAGACGGCTGAGCTTGCGCAGGGGGTTGCGGCTGCGCTTCCTCGACCTCCGGCGAAGCGGGCACGCCGTTGCTGGCGGCCTGCGCGCGCGACGCGAAGAACGCCGATGTGTCGACCGGAGCCCGGTCGGCTTCGGGTTGCGGCGCGAGGCGCTGTCCCCAAGGCGGGACCTCTTGCGTCTGCGCGGGCATCGAGTCTTCGGGCCACTGCTCTTCGGCCGGCCACTCGTCGGCGGGCTCTTCCTCGGCGGGTTGGGCGAGCGACGCAGGAAGGTCGGAGATTCCGCTTGCGCCGGGATTGCGTTGCGGCAACAACGCGACGGGCACGTCGCCGTGGCCGTTGGTGTATTCGTGTCCGGGTTCTTCGACGTAGTCGCCGAAGTCGTGGTCCTCGTCGAGCGCCAACGCAGTGTGGATGCCCGCGTGGGCATCAGCGGGGGCGCCGTACTCGGGTTCGCCGAACTGATCGGGCCCAACCCCTGCGACGACGAGCAAGTCGCCGGGCACGAAGACACCGGCGGTCGTACCCGAATTCGGTTCGCCTACAATGGTGCTGCGCAGCCGGACCACCAGCCCGTGCTGCGAGGCGAGCCGCCCGACCACGAACAGGCCCATGTGCCGAGCGGTGTACGGGTTGACCTCGCCGCCGGACTGCAGACGGGTATTGGCCACGCGCAGGTCGGGTTCGGTCATGCCGATGCCGATGTCGCTGACCTCGATGACCAACCCGCCATTGCCGGTGTGCACGGCCGAAACGCGAACCTGGGAGATCGGCGGCGAATAACGCAGTGCGTTGTCGAGAAGCTCGGCCAGCAGGTGCACCAGATCGCCTGCGACGGCGCCGATCACCTCGCTGTCGGGCACCGTCGCGGTGACCACGCGGGTGTAGTCCTCGACCTCCGAGGCGGCAGCGTTGATGATCGCCGACACCGGGACCGGCTCGGCCTGGTCACGCGGCACCTTGGCGCCGGCGAGCACCAGTAGGTTGGCGCCGTTGCGACGCATCCGGGCGGCGAGGTGATCAAGCCGGAACAGGCTCTCCAGCCGCTCGGGGTCCTCCTCGTTGCGCTCGAGGCGGTCGATCAGCGAGAGCTGCTGATCCACCAGTGACCGACTGCGTCGCGACAACGTCTCGAACATGTCGCTCACCTGCAGCTGCAGCTGGGACTGTTCACTGGCCAACATGACGGCCTGCTCATGCAGCTCGTCGACGGCGTGCGCGACCTGGCCGACCTCCTCGGAGGTGTACACCGGAATCGGCGCAACGTGGCCTGGCTCGCCACCGGCGCGGACTCGATCGATCTCGCGGGCCAGATCGTCGTGCGCGACCTTCAGTGCGCTGTCGCGCAGCCTCCGCAGCGGGCGCACGAGCGATCGCGCCACCAGGATGACGAGCAGCAGCGCCACCAGCATCGCGCCAACGACGATCGCGGCGTCGCGGATCGCAGCCGTGCGCTGGGCCGCGGCCTCGCGCTCCACCGCATCCGTCACCGCCTTCGACGTGTCGGCGACCATCTTGTTCGCGATCTGGTTGGTCGCCTGGATCGATGCGCTGAGGTCCGGATTGTTGACCAGGACGGCGGCGGGGTCGGACATGATCGCCATCCGTTTGACGAACTCTTGCTGCAGCTTGCCCGCCTCGGGCGAGCCGATGCCGAGCACCTGGCTCATGCCGAACAGCGTCGACGGTTCGGTGCCTGCCACCGTCGTCATCGACATCCGCAGCTCGGGGTCGGGCAATTCCCCGCCCAGGTTCACCAGCAGCTGCTGGATCATCATCTGGCCCCGGGCCCCGACGGCGCGGCTCAGCCCGAGCGTCTCGGCGCGGATGCGCTCGTCTTCCACGCGCACCGACCCGTTGATGGCGTCCTCGGCGGTCAGCAGGATCGGGGTGTAGGCCTGCACGCGATCGCGCAGCCCGATGCTGTTGGCCGTGACCTTGTCCATCAGCGCCTGGCCCGCGCCGATCATCGTCGTCACGGCCTTGCTGACATCAGGGACGACGTCAGTGTCGGTCAGTCGCCGTTGGAGGTTCTGGCGGGCGGCGTCGAACTTGCTCAGCGCGGCTTGGGTGTCACCACCGGTCGAACCGGCCAGCATCGCAGCGTCGAGCGCACCCATGTAGCTCTCGATCGCCGGCACCATTTCGGCGCGATCGGCGGCCCGGCGCAAATCGGCGGCGTCCGTCGCACTCGAGTAGATGCGCAATCCGCCGAACGTCCCGGCGAGAACCAACGGCACCAAAACGATCGCAAAGACTTTCCACCGAACCGGCCAATTCGTCATCGACCATCGCGATGGTCTCTTGGCGGGCCGCTGCGGCTTTGGTTCGAAATCGACGAGCGTGCCATCGGCCTTTTTCAGCTGCGAGAACGCGGTCATGGGCGGCCGCCGTTGCTATCGGTCGCCTGCCCGCAATTCAGTAATGGAGCGTCGTTCATATGACTTCCTGCTGATTTCGCCCACCGATGGGCGGCGTTCTACGCCTGGCAATTGGTCGAGTATGACAGCCATGTGCAGCCGATTCCACAATTCTTACTGAACAGACAGACTTGATAACCACTCTGACGAGCCGTTTCGATACGCCCGAGCAAATGATTGGGCGGTGAAGCGACGAATCTTTCAGACCGCCCGCAGGACCGCGACAAGGAAGTCGGAGTCATCGGCGAACGGCCGCAGATCCCAGGTGGACAGCAGTAGATCGGGCACCAATCCCGCCGTGGCCGCGTCATCGAGAAACTCGGCGAACTCATAATCGCGGCCCGCACCGAAACCGGTCACCGCGCGACCGTCGGCGGCGAGGTGGGCGCGCAGTCGGCGCAACACCTGGACCCGGGTGCTCGGAGCCAAGAACGCCATGACATTGCCCGCTGCCACGATGACGTCGAACGGTTCGACGATGCCGCGGGCGGGCAAGTCGAGTTCGGCGAGGTCGCCGACGAGCCAGCGCGGGCCGGGGTGATCGTGCTCGGCGGCTTCGATCAGCGCCGGGTCGACGTCGACGCCGACCACGTCGTGACCGGCCTTGGCCAGTGCCCCACCCAACCGGCCGGAGCCGCAGCCTGCGTCGAGGATGCGCGCGCCACGGGGCGCCATCGCATCGACGAAGCGCGCCTCGCCGGCCAGATCCTCGCCGGCACGCGCCATGGCGCGGAAGCGCTCGATGTACCAATCCGAATGTCCGGGATTGGCAGCAACCTTCTGCATCCAGATGCTCCGCTCGACCATGCAAGCATTATCGCCGTGTTCAGATTGCTGTTCTTCTCGCCGCGGATCGCGCCCAACACCGGCAACGCGATCCGGATGGTCGCCGCGACGGGATGTGAACTGCATCTGGTGGAACCGCTCGGTTTCGACTTGTCCGAACCCAAGGTGCGCCGGGCCGGCCTCGACTATCACGACCTGGCGTCGGTCACTGTGCATCGCGATCTTGCGACGGCATGGTCGGCGTTGGCGCCTTCGCGGGTCTACGCCTTCACCGCGCATGCCACGAATTCCTTCGCCGACGTCAGCTACCAACCCGGCGACGTATTGATGTTCGGCCCTGAACCGACGGGCCTTGATGCGGCGACGCTCGCCGACCCGCACATCACTGCGCAGGTGCGCATCCCGATGCTGGCGGGCAGGCGGTCACTGAACCTGTCGAACGCCGCGGCCGTCGCCGTCTACGAGGCCTGGCGCCAGCAGGGCTTCCGCGGCGCCGTCTAACCCCTAGTACCGCTAGTACCGCGAGCGTGCGCGTCTGCACGCCGACACGCCGCATTTGGTGTGCATTCTGCGCACGCTCGTCGCCTCGCGAGCGAGACATATTTCCCGCGACTACCAGGTGTCCCAGTGTGTGACCTGCTCAGCGGGCAGCCGCTTGGCGAGCCGGAAGTCCGTGCCCTTCGTATACGCGATCGGGAACAGGCCGGCCTGGCTGTACTTGTCGAACGGGATGCCGAGGAGTTCGGCTGCCTGCTTCTCGCCGTCTCCGAGTAGGTGCAGCGTCGTCCACGCTGATCCCAAGCCGCGAGACCTCAGCGCCAGCATGAAGCTCCACACCGCGGGCAGCAGCGATCCCCAAAACGACGCGCTCATGCCTGCGGGCGCGCCGTCGGGCCGGCCCTCCAGGCACGGAATCAACATGACCGGCGCCTTCTCGAGGTTTTCGTTGAGGTACTTCGCCGAACTCATCACCGCGTCCATCTGGTCATCACGGATGTCGCCGCGCACGGGCTTGGGCAGGTCGAGATAGGGGGTCGCATTGGTGCGGTAGATGTCGGCGAGCGCTTTCTTCTTGTCGGCGTCCTCGACGAACACCCACTGCCAGCCCTGGGCGTTGGATCCCGTGGGCGCCTGCAACGCCACGTCGAGGCACTCCGTCAACACCTCTCGCGGCACCGGCTTGTCGAAATCGAGACGCTTGCGCACTGAGCGCGTGGTGGTCAGGACTTCATCTGCGGAGAGGTTCAAGGTCATTTCGCGAGACTACATTCGGTTCATGGCAGTCGAATTGACTCAAGAGGTTTCCGCCAGGCTCTCGTCAGATCACTACGGCTGGCTGACGACGGTTGCGAAGTCAGGTCAGCCCGTTCCCCGGCTGGTGTGGTTCTACTTCGACGGCACCGATGTCGTCGTCTACTCCGAACCCGGCGCCGGGAAGGTACGGCACATCAAGAACCATCCGCGGGTCAGCCTGAACCTGGACTCGGATGGCAACGGCGCGGGGATCATCATCGTCGGAGGCATCGCTTCGGTCGATGCTGAGGGCGCAGATCCCTTGCAGGACGAGCAATATCAGGCGAAATACGGTGAGCTTGCCGCCAGCTTCGGCTTCAGCGACGAGTTCCTCGCCGCCTACAACGCCCGGCTGAAGATCAGCATCGACAAGGTCTGGACCACACCGACCGAGGGCTGACCCTCACGAGTGTGCACGAAATGTCCGCTCGCCGCGGCGTGTTGGCGTGCAGACACGCACGTCCCCTACTGGCGTGTGGGCCCACGGCGTAGTTGGGTGTCAGCGGAAGTCGCGGCTTTTCGAGCTGACTTTCATGGACAGCTTTCCTAGCCGATCGGCGACGACGGTGACCGCGCCGGTGGCGTTCTGCACCTGACCGCGGACCAGTAGCGCCGACGCCGTCTGCGCCAGCCTGCGGTGTCGCGCCCAAACCCCAGGCGCGCAAAGCACATTCACCATCCCGGTCTCGTCCTCGAGATTGATGAACGTGACGCCCTGCGCGGTCGCGGGCCGCTGTCGATGCGTCACCGCACCCGCGACCAGCACGCGGGTGCCGTCCGGCACCGACAACAACTGATCGGCGGGCACCACGCCGATGGCCTCGAGATCTTCGCGCAGGAACTGCGTGGGATAGCTGTCCGGTGAGATGCCGGTGGCCCACACGTCGGCGGCGGCCAGCTCCAGCTCGGTCATGCCGGGCAGCGACGGGATATGCGACGACGCCCCAACCCCCGGCAGCCGGTCCGGCCGCTGCGTGGCCGCCGCGCCCGCGGCCCACAACCCCTCGCGGCGGGTGACCCCGAAGCAGCCAAGCGCTCCCGCGGTGGCCAACGCCTCGGTCTGCGGCACCGACAGCTGGATGCGTCCGGTCAGGTCGAGCAGAGAAGCATACGGGCCGTTGGCTTTTCGCTCGTCGACGATCTGTTCGGCCAACTCGTCGCCGATGTGGCGGACGCTACCGAGGCCCAGCCGCACCTCCAAGCCCGCATTCTCCAGCGTGGCGTAGGAGAGGCTCGCGTTGACGTCTGGCCCGTGCACCGTCACCCCGTGTCGTCGGGCGTCAGCCACCAGCGACTGCGGGGAGTAGAAGCCCATCGGCTGCGCCCGCAGCAGCGCCGCACAGAACGCCGCCGGATGGTGCAACTTGAACCACGACGAGTAGAACACCAGCGACGCGAAGCTCAATGAATGGCTTTCCGGGAAGCCGAAATTGGCAAAGGCTTCCAGCTTCTCGTAGATCCGGTCGGCCACCTCGCCAGTGATGCCGTGCCGCTCACGCATGCCGTCGTAGAACCGGCCGCGCAGTCGTCGCATCCGTTCGGTGGAACGCTTGGATCCCATGGCCCGGCGCAACTGGTCGGCCTCGGCGGCTGAGAAGCCGGCACAGTCGACCGCGAGTTGCATCAACTGCTCCTGAAACAGCGGCACCCCCAACGTTTTTCGCAGTGCCGATTCCATCGAAGGATGGTCGTAGGTGACGGGCTCTTCCCCGTTGCGGCGCTTGATGTACGGGTGCACCGACCCGCCTTGGATCGGTCCTGGCCGGATCAGCGCGACCTCGACCACCAGGTCGTAGAACACTCGCGGCTTCAGCCTCGGCAGCGTGGCCATCTGCGCGCGCGACTCCACCTGAAACACCCCGACGGAGTCGGCTTTCTGCAGCATCTCGTACACCGCAGGCTCGGAGAGGTCCAGTTTCGCGAGGTCGACGTCGATGCCCGTGTGTTCGGCGACCAGATCGATGCAGTAGTGCAGCGCCGAGAGCATGCCAAGGCCCAGCATGTCGAACTTCACCAAACCGATTGCCGCACAGTCGTCCTTGTCCCATTGCAGGACGCTGCGGTTCTCCATCCGCGCCCATTCGACCGGGCACACGTCGGCGATCGGCCGGTCGCAGATCACCATGCCGCCGGAATGGATGCCCATGTGCCGGGGCAGGTTCGAAATCTGCATCGCGAGGTCGATCACGGCTTCCGGGATGTCCTCGACGTGCGGCGCTTCGGCCAGGTTTCCCCACTGGCCGATCTGCTTGCTCCACGCGTCCTGCTGGCCCTGCGAGAACCCCAGCGCTCGCGCCATGTCGCGCACCGCGCTGCGGCCTCGGTAGGTGATGACGTTGGCGACCTGCGCGGCGTAGTCACGACCGTAGCGGTCGTAGACGTACTGAATTGCCTTCTCGCGCAAGTCGGATTCGATGTCGATGTCGATGTCGGGCGGACCGTCGCGCGCCGGGGACAGGAACCGTTCGAACAGCAACTCGTTGGCGACCGGGTCGACGTTGGTGACGCCGAGCGCATAGCAGACCGCGGAGTTGGCCGCCGACCCGCGACCCTGGGCCAGGATGCCGTTGTCGCGGCAGAACCGCGTGATGTCGTGTACGACCAGAAAGTAGCCCGGAAAGGTCAGCTGCTCAATGATTTTCAGCTCGTGCTCGATCTGTGCATACGCCCGCGGCGCCCGCTCCGGCGGACCGTATCGCCCGCGGGCGCCCTCCATCACCAGCTGCCGCAACCAGCTGTCCTCGGTGTGCCCTTCGGGGACGTCGAACGGTGGCAGCTGCGGGGCGATCAGCGCCAGCCCGAACGCGCACTGCTCGCCGAGGTCGGCCGCAGCCGTGACCACCTCGGGGCAGTGTGCGAACAGTCGCGCCATCTCCTCCCCCGATCGCAGGTGCGAGCCGCCCAGTGGCGCAAGGTATCCCGCCGCCTCATCCATCGAATTTCGGGCCCGGATCGCACCCATCGCCATGGCGAGCCGGCCCCGCGACGGCGCGGCGAAGTGCGCGGCGGTGGTGGCCACCATGCCGACACCGAATCGCGGCGCAAGGTCGGCAAGCGCCGCATTGCGCTCGTCGTCGAGGGGATGGCCGTGGTGAGTGAGCTCGACGCTGACCCGGTCGGCGCCGAACCGGTCAACCAGATCGGCAAGGGCTCGGCCGGCTGCCTCCGGGCCGCCCTCGCAAAGCGCTTGGCGGACATGGCCTTTGCGGCAGCCTGTCAGGATGTGCCAGTGTCCACCTGCCGCCTCGGTCAGCGCGTCGTAGTCGTAGCGCAGCTTGCCCTTCTCCCCGCCCGCCAGATGCGCCGTCGCCAGCTGTCGCGACAACCGCCGATAGCCTTCCGGCCCGCGGGCGAGCACCAGCAGGTGCGGTCCCGGCGGATCGGGATCCTCGGTGCGGTCGCCACCGCCAAGTGACAACTCGGCGCCGAACACCGTCTGCATCTGGAGTTCCTTGGCCGCTTCGGCGAACCGCACCACCCCGTAGAGCCCGTCGTGGTCGGTCAGCGCGATGGCCCGCAGATCGAGGCGGGCTGCCTCCTCGACGAGTTCCTCGGGCGTGCTCGCGCCGTCGAGGAAGCTGTACGCCGAATGCGCATGCAGTTCGGCATACGGCGTCGACGAAGCCGGCCGGTCGACCTCGAGCGGCTCGTAGTCCCCCCGCTTACGCGACCAGGCCGGGCTGTCGCCGCCGTCGCCCACCTGCTCGTCGATGGGCCAGCCGGCACGGCGCGGCTTGCCGTTGAGCACCCGCTCCATCTCGGTCCAGCTCGGCGGCCCGGTATGCCAGCCCATGCCGCCAGCATAATCGAACGCATGTTCGATGGCGAGCCACGATGACTTTCGGGCCCGATTCCGGTCAACACTAGAAAGCAGACCACTCCCGATAGCCCTGGAGGAATCGTGACTGAAAAGACGGCAACCGCCTTGCCCCCGGTGGTCGACCACGACACCTGGCGCGCCGCCCTCGACGAGCTACGCCGACGCGAGAAGGCAGCCACCCGCGAGCTGGACGCGATTGCCGCGCAGCGCCGTCGCCTGCCCATGGTCGAGATGCCGGACTACACACTGATCGGCAAGGATGGACCCGTCCGGCTGGCCGACGTCTTCGACGGACGCGCGCAGCTCATCGTCTACAACCACATGTGGGAGGACGGCGCCGAGTGGCAGTGCGGTGGGTGCACCGGCTTCACTTCGCAGTTCACCAGGCTCGAGTTCCTCGACAACTACGACGCGCGCTTCGTCATCGTCACCAACGGACCCATCGAAGAAGCCCTCGCATACAAGGAACGCGTGGGCAACAAGATGGACTGGTACTCCTCGTCGGAGAGTTCGTTCGGCGCCGACGTCGATGCGCCGCCAGGAGGCGGATTCGCGGTGAATGTCTTTCTGCGTGACGGCGAAAGGGTGTATCGCACCTGGCACACCAATGGTCGCGGCACCGAACAGCTCAGCCACAGCTTCGCGCTGATCGACATCCTTCCGTGGGGCCGGCAAGAGGAATGGCAGGACTCGCCCGACGGTTGGCCGCAATCGCCGACCTACTCCAAGTGGTCGGACTCCCCCGACATCGCCCGCGCCTACGGACCCAACGGCGGCACCCGCTGACCTTACGGAATGTCGTGCTTGCCGAGTTCGTCGCGCGGCACGACCATCATCGGAGTATCCAACACCCGCAGCATCTTGGCGGCGGTCGAGCCCAGGAAGAGGCGCTTTGGCGCGCTCAGCCGACTTGAACCGACCATGATGAGGTCGCCGTCGTGCCAGTCGAGTTTACGCACCGCCTCCTCGACGGTCGCCCCTTCCACGGCCGTCGCGGTCACCGGAAACCCTTCCGGCAGCGAGCTTTTCGCGGTTTCCAAAACCTGCTGCGCGTGCGCCATCGCGCGCTCACGGACCGCTTCCTCGTCGCCGCGCAACTGGCCGAATACCGGATCGAGCGCCACCAGCGAAACCAACCGCAGCGGTGTACCGGCCGCCTTGCTGAACTGAACGGCCTTCTCCAACAACAGATCCGCGCCCTGACGCTGCCCGAGTGCACAGGTGACTTCACGGACCCGATCGATCTTCGTGTCACGGGTGCCGCGTGCGGCTACCACGACGGGCACGGGCGCCGAGTGCAACAGTTCGTTGACCACGGAGCCCAGCGAATAACTGCCCGCCAGTCCACCGCCTGAGCCACCGACAACGATGAGGTCGGCCTCGAGTCGCGCGGTTTCCCGAATCAACCCGTCGGCGAAAGAGTCATCGAAGCTCACGTGGCTGTGCGCGGTGAGGTCGTCGGGCACCGATGCCAGCGCCTCGGTCAACCATTTCTCGGCCTGCTCGCCCAGCTTCGCCTCGTAGTCCCGCGCGCCCGTGAGCGTCGGCAGAGCCCGATCCGCAGGCAGGACGATGCACGCCTCGATCTCGGCATCGAGCGTCCTGGCAAGCCGTGCGCCAAGGGCCATCGCGTCAGCGCCGCCCGGTGTGGCCAGATAAGCAACGACCAGCTTCATGGGACACATCCTGTCAACTCCCGGCAGCCGGTTAGGTCACTTTGGCGAGGACCCGCAATTAGTCGAGGTATTCGGCGGTGCCGTCCTCGAGCACCAGGCGCGCGTTGGACCCGTCGGGGTTGGCCGCCTCGGTGCGGAACACCGCATGCCCCGGGTCGGTCCGCCAGATCGACGTGGTGAGCGTCTCGCCTGGGAACACCGGTGAGGTGAAGCGAGCACCGACCTGTCGGACCTTGGTGGCGTCGCCGCCGCCGAGCTCGCCGACCAGCGCGCGCCCGGCGACCCCATATGTGCAGAGCCCGTGCAGGATTGGCTTGGGAAAGCCGGCGAGGTTCTGCGCGAACCATGGATCGCTGTGCAGCGGATTGCGGTCGCCGGACAACCGGTAAATCAGCGCCTGGTCTTCACGCGTCGGCAGTGCGACGCGCGCGTCCGGTTCCCGCTCGGGGATCTCCGGCGCGACGGGACGCTGCCCCGGCTGACCCCCGAACCCACCCTCGCCGCGGATCACGGCCGTCGTCAAAGTCTCGGTGACCACCTCGGAGGTGGCCGGATCGGTGCCCGTCGCCTTCAACATGACGATCGCGTTCTTGCCCTCGCCCTTGTCCTGAATATCGGCGACTTCGGCGACGACGCTGAGCTTGCCCGCCGGTGGTAGCGGTTTGAACAACCGGATCTCCTGCGAACCGTGCAGCAGCATCGCGAAGTTGAAGGAGCCGATCTTGGCTGCCGCGGCGAACGGCAGGCAGGCGATGACCGCGTAGGTGGGCAGCACCTGCTGCGGGATGTCGTGACTGTTTTCCGTGGTGAACGCTAGATCGTCGACCCCCGCGCCGACGCCGAGCGCGTAGAGCAGCGTGTCGCGGTCGGTCCATTCGAAGACGGTCGGGTCGGTCTTGGCGCCTACGGCGGTGGGGTCAATCGGCATAGTCGGACGATATCGGGTCGGTCGAGGACCACGTCACACCTTGTTGACCTTCGCCTGGTAACGGGCGACCATGGCTCGCATGCGTTATGTCGTTACCGGCGGTACCGGGTTTATTGGTCGCCGAGTCGTGTCCGAGATCCTGGCCCGCAGCCACGACGCGGAGGTGTGCGTGCTGGTCCGGCGGAATTCGCTGGGACGGTTCGAACGGCTCGCCACCGAATGGGGTTCCCGGGCCAAGCCGCTGGTCGGTGATCTGACGGCAGCCGATCTGGGGCTTACCGACGAGGCGATCACCGAGTTGGGCGCCGTCGACCACGTCGTGCATTGTGCGGCGATATACGACATCACCGCTGACGACGTCAGTCAGCGGGCCGCCAATGTCGAGGGCACCCGGGCGGTCATCGACCTGTGCCGCCGACTGGATGCAACGCTGCATCACGTCTCGTCGATTGCCGTCGCAGGCACCTACCGCGGCGAGTTCACCGAAGACGACTTCGATGTGGCCCAGGAGCTACCGACGCCGTATCACCAGACGAAGTTCGAGGCAGAGTCGTTGGTCCGGTCCACGCCGGGGCTTCGCTACCGGGTGTACCGACCCGCCGTCGTGGTGGGTGACTCACGCACCGGCGAAATGGACAAGATCGACGGCCCGTACTACTTCTTCGGCCTGTTGGCGAAGCTCGCCGTGCTGCCCAGCTTTACCCCGATGGTGTTGCCCGACACCGGGCGCACCAACATCGTCCCCGTCGACTATGTGGTGGACGCTTTGGTTGAGCTGATGCACACCGACGGCCGAGTCGGGCAGACCTTTCATCTCACGGCCCCGAAAACCATTGGGCTGCGCGGCATTTACCGCGGGGTTGCCGAAGCGGCGGGACTGCCGCCGCTGCGGGGCTCACTGCCTGGCGCGACCGCGACACCCTTCCTGCGCGTCAGCGGACGGGCGAAGATCCTGCGCAACATGGCCGCCACGCAACTCGGCATCCCGGGTGAGATCCTCGACGTCGTCGACCTGGTGCCGACGTTCGCGACGACGAACACGGTAGAAGCGTTGCGCGGCACAGGGATAACGGTGCCGGAGTTCGCATCGTACGCGCCGAAGTTGTGGCGGTACTGGGCCGACCACCTTGACCCCGACCGCGCCCGCCGCGACGATCCTGCCGGGCCGTTGGTCGACAAGCATGTGATCATCACCGGCGCATCAAGTGGTATCGGCCGCGCCTCGGCGATCGCGGTCGCCGAGCGCGGCGGATGCGTATTCGCGTTGGCGCGCAACGCCGAAGCACTCGACGGGCTGATTGCCGAGATCCGGGCCGCGGGCGGGCGGGCCTATGCCTTCACGTGCGACGTCACGGATTCGACGTCGGTCGAGCACACGGTCAAAGACATCCTCGGCCAGTTCGGCCACGTCGACTATCTGGTCAACAATGCGGGCAGGTCGATCCGCCGCTCGATCTCTGCATCCACCGATCGGCTGCACGACTATGAACGCGTGATGGCCGTCAACTACTTCGGTGCGGTCCGCATGGTCCTCGCCCTGCTACCGCATTGGCGTGAACGCCGGTTCGGCCATGTGGTCAACGTGTCCAGCGCCGGCGTGCAGGCCAGCAGCCCGAAATACAGCGCATACATTCCGAGCAAGGCTGCCTTGGACGCATTCGCCGAAGTGGTTGGCACCGAAACACTGTCCGACCACATCACGTTCACGAGCATCCACATGCCGTTGGTGAAGACGCCGATGATCGCGCCGTCGCGCCGACTCAACCCGATGCCTCCGATCACCGCCGAGCATGCGGCGGCCATGGTGGTGCGGGGTCTCGTCGAGAAACCAGCGCGCATCGACACGCCGGTCGGAACGCTCGCCGATGTAGGGATGTATTTCACGCCGAAGCTGTCGCGGCGCGTGCTGCACCAGCTGTACCTCGGCTACCCCGATTCGCCTGCGGCCCGCGGACAGGACACCGAACGGGTTCAACAGCGCACACCGCGGCGGCCCAAGCGCCCGAAGCCGGCGGTCACGGCGTTGCGCGTGCCGCGAACCGTCAAGCGGGCGGTGCGGCTGGTGCCGGGCGTGCACTGGTAAGTGGCCGGCTCTATCGTTGGCGACGTGACTGCGCTGCCCGTCTTCGTCGACGTCGACACCGGCGTCGACGACGCGATGGCTCTGGTGTATTTGTTCGCAAGCGACGACGCCGAGGTCGTCGGCATCGCTTCGACTGCGGGAAACGTTCCGGTGCAACAGGTTTGCGAGAACAACCTGGCATTGCTCGAGATGTGCCGGATCGCGGGCGTGCCGGTGTCCAAGGGATCCGAGCAGCCGATCAGCGCTCCGCTTCGCACAGCTGAGGACACGCACGGCCCGCAGGGCATGGGCTACGCGACGCTGCCGTCGACGGATCGGGAACTCACTGCGTACGACGCAGCCGAAGCGTGGGTGCGGGCGGCACGCGCCTACCCCGGTGAGTTGGTGGCCATCGCGACCGGCCCGCTGACCAACTTGGCGCTGGCACTGCGCATCGAACCCGCGCTGCCCAAGCTGTTGCGGCGATTGGTGATCATGGGCGGCGCATTCGACTACCGCGGCAACACCACGCCCGTTGCCGAATGGAACATCAGCGTCGACCCGGAGGCTGCCGCCGAAGTGTTCGCGGTGTGGGGACTTCACCCACCCGAACACCTTCCGATCGTGCTGGGCCTGAACCTGACTGAGCACATCGCGATGACGCCTGCGCTGTTGTCCCGGCTAGCGACAGCGGCGGAGTCGTCGTCGACGCCGATGAGCGTGCTCGATGACCGCGGCACCAGGTCGGTGGCGTCCAACCCGCTGATCGCGGTGCTGGAGGACGCGATGCGGTTCTACTTCGAGTTCCACTTCGATCAGGGCGAGGGCTACCTGGCGCACCTGCATGACCCGCTGGCCGCGGCGGTGGCGCTTGACCCCGATCTGGTCCAGTGTCGGCCTGCCGCGATCGATGTCGAGTTGACGGGAACGCTCACTCGCGGCATGACCATCGCCGACTGGAGCAAGCACTGGGGACGAGAACCCAACGCGCTCATCGGAGTTGGCGTCGACCCGGCGGCCTTCTTCGACCGGTTCATCGCTCGGGTAGGGACCTTCGCGCAGCGCCTGGGTTAACCCTTCCCACGCCGAAACTGCGGGGAGATCGCGGATTTCGTCGAAATCTCGATCTCGCCGCAGTTTCGCGGTGCTCAGTCGGGCTCAGTCGTCGGTGACGACCAGCTTCACGTCGATGTTGCCGCGAGTGGCGTTGGAATAAGGGCACACCTGATGCGCCTTTTCCGCCAACTGCTGGGCGGCGTCATGGTCAAGGTTGGGCAACGTCACCTCGAGTTCGACCGCGAGACCGAAGCCGCCGTTGTCGAGCTGGCCGAGCGAAACCCGCGCCCCTACAGCCGAATCCGATACGTCAGCCTTGTCCTGGCGGCCGACCAGTCGCAGCGCCGAGTGGTAGCAGGCGGCGTAGCCGACGGCGAAAAGCTGCTCGGGATTGGTGCCGTTGCCGCTGCCGCCCATCTCTTTGGGAATGGCGAGGTCGAGATCGAGCTTGCCGTCCGAGGTGCGGCCATGGCCATCGCGTCCTTCGCCGGTGGCCAGCGCTTCGGCGGTGTAGAGGGTCTTCATGCGGATTCCTTTCGTTGCGATGCGTTGAGCGCATCGGTGAGGTGACGGACCGCATCGCGCAGGTCCGCGGCTTCTTGTTCGGTCATTCCGGTCGAGCCGAACAGCTGCTCGGGGATGCACTGGGCTTTGCGCTCGAGGCGACGGCCGGCCGGGGTCAGCGTGACGTCGACGAGGCGCTCGTCGTCCTGCGAGCGTTCGCGGCGGACAAACCCGTTGGCCTCCAACCGCTTCAGCAGCGGCGACAGGGTTCCCGAGTCGAGCTGCAGCCGCTCGCCGAGCCGCCCGACGGTGACACGTTCGTCTTCCCACAGCACCAGCAGCACGAGGTATTGCGGATACGTGAGGTTCAGCTCGGTCAGGATCGGCCGGTACGCGGCCGTCATCGCCCGCGACGCCGAATAGAGGGCGAAGCACAGCTGGCGATCAACGCTCATCGTGGCCATGCGCAGAACTGTAGCGCACAATTCAGTTGTGCACAACTAATCTAAGATCTACTCGTAGATCCCCTCGACGTACCACCGCCGCTGCCGATAGCACAGCAGCAGGGCTTGCGGCCGCTGATCACCGTTGACCAGCACCTGCGCCCGCGCGGTCCGGCCGGCCTTGGCCTGCTCGGGATCCCACCACCGCTCGTCTACCGGCCATGGCCCCGCCCACCAGGAGAGCTTGCTGTCCCTCCCCGGCGAGGCCAGCCGCGACGGGTCGGCGGAGAACAGCCCGCGACCAGTCACCCGCACCGGGTTGCCGTCGGCGTCGAGCAATTCGACCGGATCGTCGAGCAGCACCGTCGGTGACGGCTCCGGCAGCTGACCTGGCCACGGCTGACCCGGATCCCGCGGCACCAGCTCATCGCCAAGCGGGGCGAACGTGATGCGTTCGGCCGGCCCGCGACCGCCGCTGAGCACCGGCACCTGTACGGCTTCGGGCCCAAGTAGGCCCTGCACCCGCACCAGCGCGCGGCGAGCGCGTAGCCGGTCCTCCTCACCGATACCTCCCCACAACGGCAGCTGCAACGCCTCGGCCGACACCACCTCAACCGGCCGCAGCCGGATCAGCGTCACCGGAGCGGTCGGCCGGTCGTTCGGATTGCGTTTGTTCAGCCAGCCGTCCAGCTGCCAGCGCACCCGGTCGGCGGTGGCGTCTTCGGTCAGCGGTTCGGCGCACCGCCAAACACGTTCCAGCTCTTGGCCATTGGCGGTGACGGCGTGGATCGCCAGCCGGGTGCATCCGACCCCGGCCGCCTCGAGGCTGCGATGCAGCGAGCTTGCCAGCGACCGGCCTGCGAACGCGGCGGCATCGACACGGTCGATCGGCGGATCACAGCTCATCACCGCGTCGAGTTCTGTCGGGGGCTCCTTACCTGATGGCCCGCGGGTCGGCTCGCCACGGGCGAACCGGTGCGCGGCGACAGCGTCGGCGCCGAACCGGGACGCCACATCGCTGCGGGTAAGCGCGGCGAACTGACCAATATTGCGAATGCCCATGCGCCACAACAGGTCTGCTAGGTCCTCGCGGCCGGGCGCGGCCAGGCTGGGCTCGGTGGCCAGCTGCCGGATCGACAGCGCGGACAGGAACAGCGCGTCCTTGCCGGGTGCGATGATCCTGCCCGCCCGCGCAGCGAAGACGGCGGTGGCCAACTGGTCGGCGACGCCGACCTGACATTCGGCCCCCGCCGCCGCCACCGCATCGACCAATAGCTCAGCGGCTGCCTCTTCAGATCCGAAGTAGCGGGCCGCACCGCGCACGGACAACACCAGCAGGCCGGGCCGCAGCACCTCGGCCCGCGGCACCAGGTCGTCGACGGCTGCCGTCACGACTTCGAAATGGCGGGCATCGCGCGCGGGATCTGCCGTGACGACGTGCAGTTCCGGGCACCGCGCCTGAGATTCCCTGCGGCGCAGGCCTCGTCGCACGCCAGCCGCACGCGCTGACGCCGAACACGCGATCACCCGGTTGGCCAGGGTGACCGCCGCCGGCGTCGTGGGAGGAAGGTCGGCGGCAGCCAACGCGGCGACCGCCGGCCAGTCCATGCACCACACGGCCAGCACTCTTGAGGTAGATCCGGAAGACACTCATCCGCCTACTGCCCGAACGGCCCCTCCGAAGGACCGACCCCTGGCCCGCATGGCCAGCCGCACCTTGCTGATCCGGCCGATCCCCGGGCGGCCGGGGCCAGTGACCTCGTAGCCGCAGACCCTGGCCTCCAGCCGGGTGGACGCCCCTTGCCAGTCGCCACCGGTGACCAGCAGGGTGCATCCCTTCTGCCGCGCCCTGGCCACCACCGCCCGCGCCCGGCCCGCAGGCACCAACCGGCCACCAAGGCCGAGCACCACCAAGTCCATGCCATCCATCAGCACCGCGGCCACCTCGACCGGATCGGCGCCGGGTTCGGGGATGACCGCGATCCTGCTCAGGTCCGCGCCCATCTCGACGGCCGCCAGCAGTCCGACATCCGGCTGGCCGACGATCGCGGCGTGCCCACCTTCCGCCGTCACCGCCGCCACCATGCTCAACGACAGGGACCGAGCGCCCGACAGCACCGCCACCGTGCCCCGCGGCAACGGCGCAGGTAGCAGTTCGGACAGCGATTCGGGCACCGGCAGCAAAGATTCAGCGTCCGGTAGCGGGTCGATCGACGAAGCAGCGCCGCGGCGCCCGTCGCCCACCTTCCCAGACACCGCCGCGATCTTGCGACGCAGGTGTTCTACCTGCTCAGCGCGGTTGACGCGGCGCTGCTCCAGGTCCATTGCCACTGTCACAGCAGCACCTCCTGCATCATCAGAATCATCCTATTTTCGAATGTATGTTCGATGCCTCGAGTAAACACCCACCCACCGACACCGTCAAGCGACGATCAGATGCCGACCCAGTCCACGACGAAACGGTGCGTGGGGTCAGCCGGGTCCACCGCGCACGTCAACTGAAGGCCGATGGCGAGGTTGGGCACCTGGGACACCGGCACCGCCTGAACGGCTTGGCCAGTCATCGGTGCCAGGTGCGGAAAGTGCAGTTCGACCTCGAGCATGTAGTGCGGAGCATCAATGAGTTCGGGTCTGCTGGCAGTCCTGCCAAGACTGCGCGCCGTCGTTCCGGTAGGAGCGAACGATTTCAACACCGCCGGTACGCGCTGACCGGTCGCCAGTAAGTCTGCCGCGGATATGACCGGATTCCCGAAGACTGTCTTGAGTTGGTCCGCAATGTCGCCGGACGGCGGCGAACCCGACCATCCTGTCTGCGGCGACCAACTCGACTGGTTGAAACTGACCACGGGCGGCGCATTGAAAACTGTTTGCATCGAAGCGGATCCCGCCTCCGGCGGTCGACTGAGATCGATCCGCACGCGTTGCGGATTGCCGGCATCAACCTGCACCGCGACCGTCCTGCCGACATGGATGGCGTCGAGCGTCCGCGGACGGAAATTCTGCCGAGCCGTCGCTTCGTAGGGTTCGCGACCCGGGACTTCCACGCTCAGACGTATTCGACACACGACCCGCTGGGCACCCTGAACCGCGTCACCCACGGCCCCACGGGTTTTCACTCCCAAGACCCGCGCGGTTCCAGTCAGCGCCTGGCCACGAATCTTGGTTTGCCTCGATCCGATGAACGTCATCCAAAGGCCCCATGCGATAACTCCCGCAATTACTGCGATCAGCCCTACGGCCAACCACGGCGTGTTGTCGGACTTGATCTGGAATGCCAGGTAGACCTCATTCATTGCAACAGTCTGCGCCGCTGAGAAGGTCAGCGGCATCGGGGAACCTTCCCTACATTTAGCGATACCACTGGTCAGGGGCCGCATAAGTTCCCATTGATCGATGGTGACATTGACAAATGTCATCATTCGGTGCTGTACTCCAGCGATGCTCAATGATGAGCGCGGATCGCTCCGTTCCCGCGGCGCCGCAGCAGTCAGCAGCCTGACCCTCCGGCAGATCGCCGCCGTGATTCCCTCCGAACCGGCATGGGGCATCTGGCTGTCTCGCCAGATCATCGCCCGCGTGATGGACACGTTCGGGCCGTCGCTCACCGGCACCCACGTCATCCCCGTCGACACCAGGACCTCCGATGGCCGCCGCGTCGTCGGCGAATGGGTCTACGGCGCCGGGGTGCCGCACGGTCCTGCCGATGCCGCAATCTATTTCGTTCACGGCAGCGGCTATGCCCTGTGCTCGCCACGGACACATCGACGGCTGGCCTCGTGGCTCTCCCGCCTGACCGGAATCCCGGTATTCAGCATCGACTACCGCCTGGCGCCCAAGTACCGATTCCCCACTGCCGCAGACGATGTCCGCTCCGGGTGGGACTGGCTGACCGGTGACTATGGGATTTCGCCCGAATGCACCATCGTGGCCGGCGACTCCGCAGGCGGGCATCTGTCGGTCGACCTGCTCCTGCAACCCGACGTCGTCCACCCGGCGGGCGCGGTATTGCTCTCCCCCGCGATCGACCTGACGTTCACCCTCGCCCGCACCCGCGAACGACTGCGCAGCGATCCGGCCGTCCGCTCTCGCGACGCCATCCGTCTCATCGAGTTGTACTGCGCGGACATCGATTCCAGCCATCCCCGGCTGAAGCTCGACGTCGCGGCCGGGCGCATCCTTCCGCCGACGCTGATCCAGGCCGGCGGAGCCGAGATGCTGGCCGCTGACGCGATCGCGCTAGCCGACCACATCCGCTCCGCAGGCGGACAGTGCGAACTGCAGATCTGGCCCGACCAGGTGCACGTCTTCCAGGCGCTCCCGCGAATCAGCCCGGAGGCCCGCCCGGCCATGCGCCATATCGCGGGTTTCATCGCACATGCATTGCGCCACAACCAAAAAGACAAGGCCGCGGGGTGATCCGCATGGGACTGTTCGGAACTTCGAAGAAGCGCAGCCACGATGCCGCCGCTGTCATCACCGGAGCGGGCAGCGGCATCGGCGCTGCGTTCGCGACAGAACTGGCGAGCCGCGGCGGTCGCGTCGTCTGCAGCGACATCGATGAAGAAGCAGCCCGTACAACGGCCGACGCGATCATCGCCGACGGCGGAAGCGCACTGGCCACCAAATGCGACGTAACCCAGGTCGACGAAGTGCAACGTCTAGCCGCTGATGCGCAGGACTGGTTCGGCGGGCCGCCGACGCTCGTCATCAACAACGCCGGCGTCGGCGCGGGCGGCACGGCGATCGGTGAAACCAGCCTCGATGACTGGAACTGGGTGCTGAGCATCAACCTGTGGGGTCCGATCAACGGCTGTCATGTATTCACGCCGATTCTGCGGGAAGCGCGCTATGGCGGCATCATCAACGTGGCATCGGCCGCGGCGTTCGGTGCCGCACCCGGCATGGCCGCCTACAACGTCAGCAAGGCAGGCGTGCTTTCGCTGTCCGAGACGCTTGCCGCCGAACTGTCCGGCACCGGGGTGAATGTCACCGTGCTCTGCCCGACGTTCGTCAAGACGAATATCGTCGAATCCGGCCGCATCACAGCACAATCCAGCCAACTCGCCGATCGGCTGATGCGCTGGACGGGCTTCTCGTCCGAACGCGTGGCCCGGATGTGCCTGGACACCAACGACCGCGGCGGCCTGTACTGCATGCCGCAACCCGATGCCCGGATCGGCTGGGGCATCAAGCGTTTCACTCCGACGGTGTACACCCGCGCCGCCGGCCTCGCCAACCGCGTGACGACGTAGGAGGACGCGATGATCGACATGGATGCCATGCTGGCCAAGATCAAGGACCGCCAATGGGCGCTGGCCGACATCGACTGGGATGCACCGGGTGCCGAGATGATCTCCGACGAGCAGCGCCCCCAGTTGAAGGCCTTCATGGCCGACCTGTGCTGGATCGAGAACATCGGCGCGCGGGGTTTCGCCGCGCTGGCCAAGAAGGCGCCGACGCCCACCATCGCCGAGATCTATCGCTACTTCCACGCCGAGGAGCAACGGCACGCCAATGCCGAACTGGCACTGATGAAGCGGTGGGGCATGCTCTCCGACGGTGAAGTGCCCGAGCCGAACGTCAACATCCGGTTGGCCATCGACTGGTTGGACCGCTGGGCCGACGACATGCCGCTGTCGTTGCTCGGCACGGTGATCCCGATGCTGGAGGTCGCCCTTGACGGCGCGTTGCTGAAGTTCCTTCTCGACGAAGTGCACGATCCCGTGTGCCATCAGGTCTTCGAGAAGATCAACAACGACGAGTCCCGGCACCTCGTCGTCGATTTCGAGGTGCTCGACATGATCGGGCACGCCAAGATCCGGCGGATGTTGATCGACTTCGTCGGCCACAACGCGACTCCCGGTCTCATCATCGGCGCGATCATGGGCGCACCGCTGATCAACCGGATCCGCAACGAGATCACGGCCATGGGCATGGAACCCGAGCGGCTTTACCGGGCCGTCAAGCGGTTCAAGGAGCTGGGTGATCGGGGCCAATACACCAGTCGCGTACCGACATACCGGTTCCTGAGGCGTTACGCAGGCGTGGTCACCAACCCGCGTCACCCGTACCACCTGCTGGCGAATTCGATGGTCTGGCTCTCCGACCGTTATCCGAGGCCGCTGCTGCCCTCAGTACCGAGCTGGGTCAAAGAGGTCACCCACGAGCCGGCGGCCTGACATGCCCATTCACGTATACGACACGCTGATCGTCGGTGCCGGCTTCACCGGCGTAGGCGCAGCGATCAAGCTGACCGAAGCGGGCGTCGACGACTTCGTCATCCTCGAGCGCGCCGACCGCGTCGGCGGAACCTGGCGCGACAACACCTATCCCGGTGCCGCCTGCGACATCCCCTCGCTGTTGTATTCGTTCTCGTTCGTCCACAACCCGGGCTGGTCTCGCGCCTACTCACCGGCCGACGAGATCTGCAAGCACATCGAGGACACGGTGTCCGACTTCGGCCTTGAACCCAAGATCCAGTTCGGGGTCGAGGTCAACGCGCTGGAATTCGACGAAACCCAAGGCCTGTGGACGGTAAAGGCGAACGGGCGCAACAGCTTCCGGGCCCGCACCGTCGTGCTGGCGTCGGGCCCGTTACCCGACCATGACTGGCCGGCGATTCGCGGCCTGGACACCTACGAGGGTCACAAGATCCACAGCGCCCGTTGGGATCACACCTACGACTTCACCGGCAAGCGGGTCGCGGTCATCGGAACCGGCGCGAGCGCGGTGCAGATCATCCCCGAACTCGTCAAGGAGGCGCAGTTCGTCAAGGTCTTCCAGCGCACACCCGGCTGGGTGCTGCCCCGGCTCGACCTGGCCACGCCCGCCAAGGCTCAGGAACTGTTCGCGAAAGTGCCTGCGGTACAAGAACTTGCGCGACAAGCGCTGTTCTGGGGACACGAGATCTCGGCGACGGCACTGGTGTGGGACACTCCGCTGACGGGGCTGGTGGCCAGGCTCGGCAAGGCCCACCTACGCCGCCAGGTCAAGGACCCATGGCTGCGGCGCCAGCTCACACCCGACTTCACGCCGGGGTGCAAGCGGATGCTGATCTCCAGCGACTACTACCCCGCGTTGCAGCGTGACAACTGCAAGCTCATCGACTGGCCGATCGCCACGATGAGCCCGGCCGGAATCCGCACCAGCGACGGCATCGAGCATCACGTCGACTGCGTCGTCTTCGCCACCGGCTACGACGTGCATCTGACGGGGCCGCCGTATCCGGTCACCGGAATCGGTGGCCGGTCCCTGGCGCAGGAGTGGGCCGGCGGAGCACAGGCGTACAAGAGTATCAACGCGCATGGCTACCCGAACCTGTTCTTCATGACGGGGCCCAACTCCGGTCCTGGCCACAACTCGCTGCTGGTCTATGTCGAAGGACAGCTCGACTACGCGGTGCGTGCCATCACCACGATTCTCAACGAGAATCTGCGCTATCTCGATGTGCGCGCGGACGTGCAGCGGCGCTACAACGACCGCATTCAGAAGCGGCTGGCCAAGACGACATGGATGTCGGGCTGCAGCAGCTGGTACCTGACCGCCGACGGATTCAACGCCGCGATGTATCCCGGCTTTGCCACGCAGTATCTTCGACAGATGCGGGACTTCCGGTTCGGTGACTACGAGGCGGTCGCGCACGACGCGATCGGTGCGCGCGTACAAGCATGACGACCAGGCCGGACGCGTCGTCGCGCAAGCCGCGGCAGCAGTCCGGTGCGATTTCCACGGTGCTGACAAACCTTCGCCGCCGGGTCCAGCGCGGCTCACGCGACGTCATCGAGACGGCGGTAGCGCAGTTGTTCGACGCCGCCGTCCACCCGCACGGGGTCGCCGCGTCGGGCGAATACCGCATCGATGACCTGGCCCGGCTGGCGGGCACGACGACCCGCAACATCCGCGTGTATCGCGATCGCGGGTTGCTGCACCCTCCGCTGCGCGTCGGCAGGCTGGCCCTGTTCAACGACACGCATCTGACCCGGTTGCGGCTGATCACGTCGCTGCTGGACCGCGGCTACAACATCGCCCACGTCAATGAGATGCTCAGCGCCTGGGAGCAGGGCAAGGATCTGGGCTCGGTGCTCGGGCTGGAGTCGGCGATCGCGGGCACCTGGGCGGCGGAGAAGCCGCAGACGATGACGGTCGTCGACGCGCGGCGGCTGATCGACGACGACGCCGCATTCGACCGGCTGGTCGGGGCTGGGCTGATTCGGCTCGAGGATGACGACGCAATCGTGGTGCGGCCCAAGCTGATCGAGGCGTTCAACGATATCCGCGAGTACGGGGTGTCCATCGACAAGCTCATCGACATCCACGAACAGGTGCTGCCTCTGGTCGACCAGATCAGTGCGATCCTGGTGCAGGCGGGCCTCGAGCACGTGCAGGATCGGATCAAACCCGGCGTAGGACTGCCTGACGACACCGAGGTCGCCGAGTTGATCACGATGCTGGTGCGGTTCCGGACGCAGGCGGTGGCGGCGGTCACCGCGACGCTGGCGTCGTCCATCGAGTCGACGATCGAGGAACTGGTCAGCCGCATCCTCGCCGACTATGTCGCGGCGGCGCCCGACGCGGACGCGTAGCAGCCTGGTCGAAGCACCTCCGAGGATGCGGTCGGTCAGCTTAGGGCGAACGCGGCGCTGAGGTGCACAAATCCTGGTTAGCGTTGGCCACATGATCGCCACGCAGGAGGTCACCTACGACGTCGACGGTCTGACGATGGTGGCCCACTTGGCACGGCCAGACGGCAAGGGTCCCTGGCCGACAGTGCTCATTGGACACGATGGAATCGGTCTAGATGACTATCAACGCGGCCGCGCCGACGACCTCGCCAAGCACGGCTACCTCGCCCTCGCGATGGATTACCACGCTGGCCGGACGTTCTTCGGCGACCCGCAAGCGATGTTGGCGCGGGTTATGCCCCTGATGGCTGACCCCACCCGCATGCACGCCATCGGCCGTGCTGCGCTCGACGTTCTACTCGCTGTACCCGGCGCAGACCACGACCGGCTCGCAGCGCTCGGATACGGTGCCGGTGGCCGGATCGTGCTCGAACTTGCCAGCGCGAGAGTGCCATTCAAGGCAGTCGCCGTGATCCATCCGGGCTTGCCAGCCGCGTGCGCCGAAGACTGGAACAACGTGGGCGGAGCCTACTTGCTATGCACAGGCTCCGAGGACCCCCTCTGCACTCCCGATCAACTGTTCGCGTTCGCCAGCGCGCTTCAGGATGCCGGAGTTGATTGGCGCGTAAACGTTTACGGTGGAGCCAAGCATGCTTTTTGGGCCGCTCCGACGCATCCTGACGGTTCATTGACCGGTGGCACCACCCACGTCGTCGCCACCGTGCCCGGCGTCGGTCATCACGCTTTGCACGCGACACGGGCCTGGCAGGCGGTGCTAGACCTGCTCGATGAGACAGTTGGAGCTTCGTCCGCGAGCCACTAAGCACTGCACATGGGGCGGGCGACTTTCACAAAGAGAAGTCACTCCCACTCGATGGTGCCGGGCGGCTTGCTGGTGACGTCCAGCACAACCCGGTTCACCTCGGGAACTTCGTTGGTGATGCGCGTGGAGATGCGTTCGAGCACCTCGTAGGGCACCCGCGTCCAGTCGGCGGTCATCGCGTCCTCGCTGGACACCGGACGCAGCACGATCGGGTGGCCGTAGGTGCGGCCGTCGCCCTGCACGCCGACCGACCGGATGTCGGCCAGCAGCACCACCGGGCACTGCCAGATCTGGTTGTCCAGGCCCGCCGCGGTCAACTCCTCGCGGGCAATCGAGTCCGCGCGGCGCAGCGTGTCCAGCCGGGCGGCAGTGACCTCGCCGACGATCCGGATGCCGAGACCGGGCCCCGGAAATGGTTGGCGCGCAACGATTTCCTCGGGCAGACCAAGTTCGCGGCCCACCGCGCGCACCTCGTCCTTGAACAGCAGCCGCAGCGGCTCGACGAGTTTGAACTTCAGATCGTCGGGAAGCCCGCCGACGTTGTGGTGGCTCTTGATGTTGGCCGCGCCTGTGCCGCCACCAGATTCGACGACGTCCGGATAAAGGGTGCCCTGCACCAGAAACTCGACGTCAGAACCGCTGTCACCCACGATGTCTCGGACAGCACCCTCGAACGCCCGGATGAACTGGCGGCCGATGATCTTGCGCTTGCCCTCCGGGTTGGTGACCCCGGCCAGCGCTTCGAGGAACCGGTCGGCGACGTCGACAGTCACCAGGTTGGCCCCGGTGGCGGCGACGAAATCACGCTGCACCTGTGCGCGTTCGCCCGCACGAAGCAGGCCGTGGTCGACGAAGACGCAGGTCAACCGATCGCCGATGGCGCGCTGAACCAACGCTGCGGCCACGGCGGAGTCCACACCGCCCGACAGTCCGCAGATAGCCCTGCCGTTGCCGATCTGGTTGCGCACCTGCTCGACCAGCGAGTCAGCGATGTTGGCGGGCGTCCAGGACGAGTCGATACCCGCGAACTCGTGCAGGAACCGGCTGAGCACCTGCTGTCCGTGCGGCGTGTGCATCACCTCGGGGTGATATTGCACACCCGCCAGGCGCCGCTCCCGGTTCTCGAACGCCGCCACCGGGGCGCCGGCGCTGGTGGCCACCACGTCGAAGCCATCGGGAGCGGCGGTGACGGCGTCGCCATGACTCATCCACACCGGTTGGGTCGTCGGTAGATCCGAATGCAGCTGTCCCCCAGACACATTCAGGTCGGTACGGCCGTACTCGCTGGTTCCGGTCTTCGCGACCGTTCCGCCGAGGGCCTGCGCCATCGCCTGAAACCCGTAGCAGATGCCGAACACCGGGACCCCGAGGTCGAACATCGCGGGATTCAGTTGCGGCGCGCCGTCGGCGTACACGCTGGCCGGTCCACCCGACAACACGATGGCCTGCGGGTCCTTGTCCTTGATGTCCTCGACGCTGGCGGTGTGCGGGATGACCTCCGAAAACACCCTGGCTTCCCGGACGCGGCGGGCGATGAGCTGCGCGTATTGCGCGCCGAAGTCGACCACCAACACGGGGCGAGGCGATGCTGATTCCACCGACTCAGTCTAGTTGGCTGGGCAAAACGCGCGCCGTGACGTCGACGCTTCAGACATGCAGCGCTGGAAACGGCCCAAAACCCAAGTTGCGCACCACAAACCACACGACCGTCAACGCGAGAACCGTCGGCGCCGACCATCGCAGGTGCTGCCAGCTGCGCACCTGCCTGCCCACCAGCCTCCCGTACGTCCACGCCGCGAACGCCCACACCAGCAGTAACACCGCCACCAGACCGAGAGCGTTGTAGTGCGCCGCGGAGGCGAAATCGAGGTGGAGCAGGGAATAGATCATCCGCAGGCTCCCGCAGCCCGGGCAATCGATGCCCAGCAGCGCCTTCGTCGGGCAGACCGGCAGGATCCCGCCGGGGATCGTCGGGTCGGCCGCCCAGATGACGGCGCACCCGCCCCCCACCGCGGCGGCGACCGCCAACGGCGCGGCGAGCGGGTGGACGTGCATCACGAAACGGACATGTAGCCGGATAGTCCACCGGCGACGGCGAGGACGCCGTAGATGATGAGCCCGATGACGCCTGCCACGGCGCCCCAGATGGCCCACTTCTTGGCGCTGTCGGCGGCGCTTTGGGCCTCGGCGTAGCGCCCCTGCACCCACAGCCCCGAGACCTTGCTCGCGTAGAAGATCGACACGACGCCCAGCGGCAGACAGCACAGCAGCGCACACAGGATGCCCCACACGAGGTTGCTGTCCGGCTGTTGCACGGGGTAGCCACCCTGCGGCGCTCCGTACGGCGGCTGTCCATAGGGCGGGGGTCCATAGGGCGGAGGTCCGGACGGCGGCGGTGGGGGCGGCTGATACGTCATGTAGTAAGTCCTTTTTCTAGAACCAACTGGCGTCACGGGTTTGCGAGCGCCGCTGTGAAACCCGCTCAATATAAAGCACCGATTTGCTGTCTGCGTGGTGAATCAAGCCGCCACAGCACCGATACGGCCTCGTCACCGCAGGCCGGTCACGCAGAGACGCCCTCGACGTAGTGGGTGATCATGTCCACCAGCGCGCGTCGCTCACGGCGGGTGTCCACCGGCTCCGACACCACAAGCGTGGCCACCACGAGCCCGCGCAGCGTCGCCCAGATCAGATTGCCGATCGCCGCCGCGTGGCGCGCGTGAAGGCCTTCGCCGATGTGCTTGCCCAACCGGGCCATCGTGGCGCCGAGCGTGGCAAGGTGCGCACTGGCCCCGGTATCCCGCATGGCGCGGGTGGCGATCAGGATCTCCAGCGCCGCCATCGACGTCGGGCTGGAGAACGCCTCCCAAGCCGCGTTGACGACGAATTCTGCTCGGTCACCGACGTTTTCGGCGGCGAGCGGCAGGCCGCGCAGCGCCGCGGTCAGTTCGGCGAAGCCCTTGTCCACGACCGCCATCAGCAGGCCGTCGCGGTCCCCGAAGTGATACTGCACGACACCCCATGTCACCCCGGCCCGCTCGGTGATGTGTTTGGCGCTGGCAGCGGCGAACCCCTCGTCGAGGATGCAGCGAATCGTCTCGTCGATCACCAGTGCGCGGGTGCGCTCGGCACGCAGTTGTGTCACCACATCACACCGCGGATATGCGCTGCGGGCAGATCACGGGCGGCCAGCAGTCCGCTCGGTGCGGTGCACACCGGTTCGATCATGTTGACGGCGCGGGCGGCGGTGGCGATCACGCCGCCTTGGTTGTGGTCGACGCCGGCCAGCCCCACATGTGCGTTGATCTCGACGCCGGGTTCACCCGCGACGGTGACGCGGTGCACGCCAGCGCGACCGTCAGGCGGATACGCCCAGTCCGGTCCTGCGATGTCGGTGAGCCGATTGACGTGCTCCATGGTGATGATGGGCTCCCCGGCACGCACGCCCTCGACTGCGAACCGGACAGCAGCCACTCCACCCGCTGGGACTGTCATCATCGTGCACGTGATCGGCTCTGGAGTCACCCAAGTTTCGTGACGCTCGCGAACGTCATCGAGCTCGACGCCGAGGCACTCGGCGAGACTTTTGACCTGCCCGCCCCATAGCGACGTCAGCACCCCTGGTGCGAACATGATCGGGGTGTGATCGGGTGTGGTACCGAATCCCATACTGGCGCCGGTGAATTCGGCATCGTCGTAGGTGCCGTAATCGAAGATCTCCTGCACGGTGATCGCGGTGGCACGCGCCGCCAGACTCAGCGCGGTGTACACCAACGTATCGCCGGAGAAGCCGGGATCGATTCCGTTGATGTACAACGACGTGCCGCCCGCCTCGCATGCGAACTGCAGGGGCTCGCGTAGCCACCCGTCGGCGAACTCGGGCGCGACCAGCCAGACCATGGACGTCCCAACGACATTGGTACCCGCCACGAGGAATCGGGAGATCTCATCGATGGCCTCGCTCGGGCGCATCTCTGCCTGTGACGTGTACACCACGCAGTCCGCACCCAGCGCGACGAGTGCGTCGATGTCGTCGGTCGCCACCACGCCACTCGGCGTCGTCAGTCCGCACAACTCCGCGGCGTCGCGGCCCACCTTCTGCGCGCCGCTGGCATGCACGCCGACCAGTTCCAGGTCGGGGCGTTCGATGATCGTGCGCAGCGCATGGCGGCCCACGTTTCCGGTGGAGTATTGGATGACTCGTCGCACGTGAATTCCCTAGAGCAGATCGGTGATGGTTTTGAGGCCAGCCTCGTAGAGCACACCGGGCAGCATGCCGCCGTCGATCTCGATGGTGGTGCCGTTGATGAAATCGGCTGCGCCGCTGCACAAGAACACGCAGGTGCGACCGACTTCCGCGGGCTCCCCCGCGCGTCCGAGCGGCACGCTGCGGAAATACTGCGCACCGTCGGGATCGTCCTTGGGCAATACGAAGCTGCGGAAGTTGTCGGTCATCGTCGGGCCCAGCGCCAGCGCATTGACGCGCACCCGCGGCCCCCACTCCTCGGCCAGCGAACGGGTCAGCTGGTTCAGGCCCGCCTTGGCGGCGCCGTAGGACACCAGCGTCGGTGAACCCGCGGGATGCCCAGCGCCGCTGGAGATGTTGATGATCGACCCGGTGCCGTCCTGTTCGCGCATCTGCCGGTACACCCGGATCGCGAACCACAACGGGCTGATCAGGTTCATCTGGATCGCGAACGAGTGGAACAGCACGGTGCGCTCGAATTCGTCTTCGCTACGTGGCGCGCCCTGAATCTGCGAAACCAACGACGGCACCTCCTCGACGTGGGGGGTGGGCACCGTGCCGCCTGCGTTGTTGACCAGGATGTCGATGCGGCCGTAGGTCGCAACCACCTCGGAGACAAACTCATCGATCGCGCGGTAATCGCCTTGATCGCACGTCATTTGGGCGCAGCGCGACGACCACTCGGATGTGATGCCCGGCAGCTCGTCGATTTTCGAGCGCGAGCAGCCGATCACGGTGGCGCCTGCACGCAGCAGTTCGTGCGCGATGCCGACGCCGACGCCCCTACTCGTGCCCGTGACGATCGCGATCTTCCCGTCGAGTGCGCCCATTCGCAGAACCATAAAGCACTCAATGTTTTGTCGGAGCGTTTCTCGACTTCGCGGACAGCGCAATTCGCGCAGGGATCGCATGGCGGCGCATTAGCTGGGTTGTGCGACGTCGATGGTGCATCCTTAGCGGTGTGAATGTCGACGCGATCCTGCAGACGATCCCTCCGCTGGCCATCTACCTCATCGTCGGGGCCGTCATCGGCATCGAAAGCCTTGGCATCCCGCTGCCCGGGGAGATCGTGCTCGTCAGTGCCGCCCTGCTGGCATCCCGTCACACCCTCGACATCAGCCCGGTGGCCGTCGGCGCGTCCGCCACGATCGGAGCCATCATCGGCGACACGATCGGATACTCGATCGGTCACCGGTACGGCATGTCGCTGTTCGAACGCCTCGGCAACCGCTTCCCCAAACACTTCGGCACCGGTCACGTCGCGCTGGCCAAACAGCTGTTCCACCGCTGGGGTGTCTGGGCGGTCTTTTTCGGTCGCTTCATCGCGCTGTTGCGGATCTTGGCAGGCCCGCTCGCCGGGGCGTTGAAGATGCCCTATCCGCGTTTTCTTGCCGCCAATGCCAGCGGCGCGCTGTGCTGGGCCGGCGGCACCACCGCAGTTGTCTACTATCTCGGGCTGGCCGCCGAGAAGTGGCTGTCGAGGTTTTCGTGGATCGCGCTCGTGGTCGCGGTGCTCATCGGTATCGGCATGACGCTGTTGCTGCGCGAACGCACCGCCAAGGCGATCGCTCACCTAGAAGACAAGCACGACTGGGAATCTCTGAAGAAGCACTAAGCCATCTGTTTGTGGTCGGGCAACCCGCCCGTCGCCTCGAACACCACCCGCTTGCCGATCTCGACGGCATGGTCGGCGAAGCGTTCGTAGAACCGGCCGAGCAGCGCGACGTCGACCGCCGAACACACCCCGTCCTGCCACTTGTGATCGATCAGCAGCGTGAACAGGTGGCGGTGTTCGGCGTCGACGGCGTCGTCCTCGGCGCGCAGTTGTACGGCCTTTTCGGGGTCGCGCGAAATCAGCACCTCTCGGGCCATCCGCGCCAATTTCACTGCCCTGTAACCCATCTCGGAGAAACTGGCGCGCACATCATCGGGCAGCGCGCATTCCGGATGCCGCAGCCGGGAGATTCTGGCGACGTGCACCGCCAGCGCGCCCATCCGCTCGACGTCGGCGCCGATGTGGAGCGAACCCACAATCGTCCGCAAGTCACCCGCGACCGGTTGCTGCGTCGCGAGCAGTTTGATCGCGCTTGCCTCGGCCTTTCTGCTCATCGCGACGATGTGCTCATGGTCGGCGATGACCTGCTCGGCCACCGATAGGTCGGCGCCCAGTAGCGCTTCGGTGGCGCGTTCCATCGCGTCGGCGGCCAGCCCGCACATGTCGCCAACTTGCGCGGACAGTGCGGAAAGCTCCTCGTGAAAGGTTGTCCGCATGGTCTGACCTCCGGTCTCAGGGTACTCGCGTAGCAAGTACCCAAGCCGGAGCGACGCAAACCGGTGCGGATCAGTGGCCTTGCTGGGTGCCGAACTGGTTGCGGTTGTCGGTGTGTCCAAATTGGTCGCGTTGCTGCCATGTCGGCGTCGCAGTGACTGTCTGAGTCTCCGTCGCCACCGACGTCTGGACGGTGGTTTGCACTGTCGTCTGCACGTCGGTTTCGGTATTTGTCACCGTGTTGGGAGCGACTGTGACGGTGTCGGTTTCGGAAGCTTGGGCTGCACCACCACCTGACCCGCCCGACGAGTCGTGCTTTTCATGGTGGCCGCCACCTGACGCCGCGGCCGAAGTCGCCGTGGTCGTTGTTGTCGTGCTAGTCGCGGTCGGCGCGGGTGTCGCGCTCGTGCTGCACGCCACCGAGAGCACCCCGGCCGCGACGGCGGTGATGCCGACGCTCAGGGATGCGCGCTTGCGGATATGGGCAGTGATCAACGACAACGGGCTCTCGCTTCCTCGCAAAGTTACGATCGGACAGCGAGATTCATACCTGCCGGCCAGTGACAGGCACCAGAACCGTTACGTAGAGCTCGCTGTCAGCCCGCTGAGCTAACCGGTTCGATGGGCAGCTGGCGCAGCGCCGCAGGCGCGTCGGCTGGCACGACAGGATGTTCCGGCGGAATGGGTGCGAGCCGCTTGTATGGCTGGCCCTGCGCTGGGCGTTGGTCCACCTGACCCTTGTTCGGCCACAGCGACGCCGCCCTTTCGGCCTGCGCGGTGATCGAAAGTGACGGATTCACACCAAGATTCGCAGAAATCGAGGCACCGTCGTGCACCGAGAGCGTCGGGTAGCCGTACACCCGCTGGTACGGGTCGATGACGCCGTGCTCGGGCGTATCGCCGATGGCGGCCCCGCCAAGGAAGTGCGCGGTCAACGGGATGTTGAACAGCTCGCCCCAGGTACCGCCCGCCACGCCGTCGATCTTCTTGGCGATCCGACGAGTGACCTCGTTGCCTGCCGGGATCCACGACGGGTTGGGTTGGCCGTGGCCCTGCTTGCTGTCAAGCCGTCGGATGCCGAGCCTGGTGCGCCGCGTGAAGGTGGTGATGGAGTTGTCGAGATGCTGCATCACCAGCGCGATCATCGTGCGCTCGCTCCACCGCCGAGGGTTGAGCAACCGAATCATTCCTCGGGGATCCTCACCGGCCTGCTGGAAGAACTGCTTCCACCGCGGAACGTCAGTCCCCTGCGGCCCGTCGCCGTCGGTCATCAGCGTCTGCAACAGTCCCATCGCGTTCGAGCCCTTGCCATATCGCACCGGCTCGACGTGTGTGTCCGACGTCGGATGGATCGACGAGGTGATCGCGACACCGTGCGTGAGGTCGAGGTCGGGCGCCACGGTGAAGCGGCCCGCACCCACGATCGACTCGGAATTCGTCCGAGTCAGCACGCCGAGCCTGTCGGACAGCTTGGGCAACTTGCCCTTGTCGCGCATCTTGAACAGCAGCTTCTGCGTGCCCCACGTGCCCGCAGCGAGCACCACATGCGAGGCGGTGTACGTGCGCCGCTTGAGCGGCAGCAAGCCCGTTCTGGCAGTGCGGACCTTCCATGACCCGTCGGACTGCGGCTCGATACCGGTCACAGTGGTCATCGGAATGACCTCTGCCCCAGCTCTTTCCGCGAGCCCGAGGTAATTCTTGACCAACGTGTTCTTGGCGCCGTAGCGGCAGCCCGTCATACAGGAACCGCATTCGATGCATCCGGTACGGGCTGGCCCGGCGCCACCGAAGTACGGATCTGGCACGGTTTTGCCCGGCATTTTCTCACCGTCCGGCCCGAAGAACACGCCGACCGGTGTCGGCACGAAGGTGTCACCGACGCCCATGTCGTCGGCGACCTCTTTCATCACGCGGTCGGCGTCGGTGAACGTCGGGTTCTTGACCACGCCGAGCATGCGCTGAGCCTGGTCGTAGTGCGGCATCAACTCGGCGCGCCAGTCGGTGATGTTCTTCCACTGGGGGTCGTTGAAGAACGGCTCCGGCGGCACATACAGCGTGTTGGCGTAGTTAAGGGAACCGCCGCCCACGCCGGCGCCTGCCAGGATCATGACGTTGCGCAGCAGATGGATTCGTTGAATGCCGTACATGCCGAGCTTCGGCGCCCACAGGAACTTGCGCAGGTTCCACGAGGTCTTGGCGAAGTCTTCGTCATTGAACCGTCGGCCCGCCTCGAGCACCCCGACGCGATAGCCCTTCTCGGTGAGCCGCAGCGCGGTGACACTTCCCCCGAACCCCGAACCAATGATCAGAACGTCATAGTCAGGTCGCATGCGACCAGTATGGACTTAGCGCTCGCAAAGTTCTAGACAGGGGGGCCTAATTTGTAAAGCGACGCGTCGCCGAGCAGCGGAAATCAGGACCCGACGGTCAGGCCGACCTTCTGGAACTCCTTGAGGTCGCAATAACCGGCCTTCGCCATTGACCGGCGCAGCCCGCCGACCAGGTTCAGCGAGCCGAACGGGTCGTCCGACGGGCCGCCGAGCACCTGCTCGAGCGGCGGCCGCTCACCGATGGCCACCTGCAGCAGCGCGCCGCGCGGCAGCGACGGGTGGGCAGCCGCGGCCGGCCAGAACCAGCCGCCGCCAAGCGCCTCGGCCGCCGTCGCCAGCGGCGTGCCGAGCACCACCGCGTCGGCTCCACATGCGATGGCCTTGGCCAGGTCGCCGGAGGTGTGGATGTCCCCGTCGGCCAGCACATGCACATAGCGCCCGCCGGTCTCGTCGAGATATTCGCGACGGGCCGCAGCCGCATCGGCGATCGCCGTCGCCATCGGCACGCTGATGCCAAGCACCTCGTCGCTCGTCGTGACGCCGGAGGTCGAACCGTAGCCGACGATCACGCCGGCGGCGCCGGTGCGCATCAGGTGCAGCGCGGTGCGATGGTCGAGCACGCCGCCCGCGACCACCGGCACGTCGAGCTCGGAGATAAAGGTCTTCAGGTTCAGCGGCTCGCCGTCCTGCGCGACGCGTTCGGCCGAAATGATGGTGCCCTGGATGACCAACAAGTCGATGCCCGCCGCGACCAACGCCGGCGTCAGCGACTGCGCGTTCTGCGGACTCACCCGCACCGCTGTCGTAACGCCTGCCTCACGGATGCGCGCCACCGCTGCGCCAAGCAGCTCGGGATCCAGTGGCGCCGAATGCAATTGCTGCAACAGTCGAATCGACGCCGACGGCTCGGGTTCCTTCTCGGCGGCCTCGAGAACTTGAGCGATCTTCTCCTCGACGTCGGCGTGCCTGCCGATCAACCCTTCGCCGTTGAGCACGCCGAGCCCACCGCATCGCCCGAGTTCGATCGCGAACTCCGGTGAGACCAGCGCGTCGGTCGGATGCGCCACCACCGGGATCTCGAATCGGTACGCGTCCATCTGCCAGGCCGTAGACACATCCTGCGACGACCGGGTGCGCCGCGACGGCACGATGTTGATGTCGCCGAGTTCGTATGTGCGACGGGCGGTTCTGCCCATGCCGATTTCAACCATGTCTCGCATGGGTCATCTCCTCTTCACGCACGCGCACATCGGCGCGCCCACCCTTCAGCGGGCGTAGTAGTTGGGCGCCTCGACGGTCATCGCGACGTCGTGCGGATGGCTTTCTTTCAGGCCCGCCGCGGTGATCTGCACGAACTGCGCCTGTTGCAACTGCTCGATAGTCGCCGAACCGGTATACCCCATGGCCGCGCGCAGACCGCCGGTGAGCTGGTGGATCACCGTCGACAACGGCCCGCGGAACGGCACCCGGCCCTCGATGCCCTCCGGCACCAGCTTGTCCTCGGAGAGCGCGTCGTCTTGGAAGTAGCGGTCCTTCGAATATGACTTGGCGCCGGCACGGCCCTGCATCGCACCGAGCGAGCCCATGCCGCGGTAGCTCTTGAATTGCTTGCCATTGACGAAGATCAGCTCGCCAGGCGACTCGGCGGTGCCCGCCAGCAGCGAGCCCAGCATCGCAGTAGACGCGCCGGCGGCCAACGCCTTGGCGATGTCGCCGGAGTACTGCAATCCACCGTCGGCGATGACCGGCACGCCGTGTGGCGCACAGGCGGCGACGGCCTCGAGGATCGCGGTGATCTGCGGTGCACCAACGCCCGCGACCACGCGCGTGGTGCAGATGGAGCCGGGGCCGACCCCGACCTTCACCGCATCGGCGCCCGCATCGACCAGTGCGGCGGCCGCCGTGCGCGTGGCGACATTGCCACCAATCACCTCGACCCGATCGCCCAGCACCGTCTTGACCCGGTGCACCATCTCGAGCACCGTGCGGTTGTGTGCGTGTGCGGTGTCCACCACAAGTACGTCGACGCCCGCATCCGCCAGGGTCATCGCGCGCGTCCACGCGTCGTCACCCACACCGACCGCGGCGCCGACCAACAACCGGCCGTCGCTGTCTTTGGTGGACAGCGGGAACTGTTCGGTCTTGACGAAGTCCTTGACGGTGATCAGCCCGGTCAGCTTGCCGTGTCCGTCGACGATCGGCAACTTCTCAATCTTGTGGCGGCGCAACAGTCCTAGCGCGGCCTCGGCGGAGACGCCGGCCTGCGCGGTGATCAACGGGGCCTTCGTCATCACCTCGGAGACGGGCTTGGACTGGTCGACCTCGAATCGCATATCGCGGTTGGTGATGATGCCGACAAGCGCGCCGTCGGCGTCGACCACCGGCAGCCCGGAAATCCGGAACCTCGCGCACATCGCGTCGACCTCGGCGAGCGTGTTGTCCGGCGAGCATGTGACCGGGTCGGTGACCATGCCGGCCTCTGAGCGCTTGACCGTCTCGACCTGGCCGGCCTGCTCTGCGACGGGCAGGTTGCGATGCAGCACACCCATGCCGCCCGCGCGGGCCATCGCGATGGCCATCCTGGACTCGGTGACGGTGTCCATCGCCGAGCTGACCAACGGCACCCGCAGGCGGATCTTTCTGGTGAGCTGGCTGGAGGTGTCGGCTGTGGCGGGCACCACATCTGAAGCGGCGGGCAGCAGCAGTACGTCGTCGAACGTGAGCCCGAGCATGGCGACCTTGGTCGGGTCATCGCCGCCGGTCGGCACCGGAACGGCGATGGGAATGCTGCTTTCAGCAATCGACATGGGCGGGCCTTCCCGTGACAAGCACAGTCGTCGAGCTAGACATCCATCTTATCGGCAATGAAGTCGCCGCTTCGGCCCCACACTGGCTTGCGGACACGCAGGTAACGAGGTTGCCAACGGCTGGCGCGATGCCAGGGCTGCTGCGTAGTGTGGACTCGTGCGAGATCACCTGCCACCGGGTTTGCCGCCCGATCCGTTCGCCGATGACCCGTGCGACCCCTCGGCGGCGCTTGATGCACTCGAGCCTGGCCAGCCGCTTGACCCGCAGGAGCGGACAGCGGTCGAGGCCGATCTCGCCGATCTGGCGGTCTACGAAGCGCTGTTGGCACACAAGGGAATTCGCGGTCTAGTGGTGTGCTGCGACGAATGCCAGCAGGACCACTATCACGACTGGGACATGCTGCGCGCCAACCTGCTGCAGCTGTTGGTCGACGGCACCGTACGTCCGCACGAGCCGGCCTACGACCCCGAGCCCGATGCCTACGTGACCTGGGATTACTGTCGCGGCTATGCCGACGCGTCGCTCAACGAAGCCACGTCGGAATCCGACGGTTATCGCTAAGGGCTAAACCCGCTGTCAGCCGTCGCCGCGCTTTTTGGGCGGCGGCATCTCCCATGTCGTCGTCGTGACCGGAATGTTGACTGACGGCGGAATTTCGACCACCGGATTCTGAGGCGCCGGGTTCTGCGTCACCGGGCTTTGTGTCGCCGGGCTCTGAATCGCCGGGGCCTCAGGTGCGCGCTGACGCGGCGCCTCTGACGGAACCGTCACCGGGGGCGCGACGACCTGGGCGCCGCCGGCGACCGGTGAACCGGAGTCGCCCCCCGCGGGCGGTGCGCCGCCACCCGCAGGCGGCCCGGCGATGACAGCCGGTGAGGTCGTGGTGGTCGTCGTGACCGCGTGAGTAGTCGTTGTCGTCGTGGTCGTTGTCGTCGGAGTCGGCGACGACGTGGTCGTGGTCGGCGTGCCACTCGGCGGCGGCGGTTCAGCGGAAGCCGAACTCGATGTCGACGAACTCGGCGTGGTGGCCGACGACGAAGACGACGTCTCCGACGGCGAAGACGAAATGGTGGTCGCCGACGACGTGGCGCTGTCGGTCACCGACGAAGTCGTCCCCGTGTTGGAATCCGGCGCAACCACAGCGGGCTCGGGCATCGGCGGCGGTGGCGCACCGGGCGGCAGCGTCGCGTCGGCGTCCTTGGCGTCGACCTTGACGGTCAACTCTTGCCACTGTGTGACCAATTCTTGTTTCTGCTCAACGTCATTGACGGTCGCCACCGTCGTGGTGACAGCCTGCAGCTTGTCCTGCGCGGCCTGCCACTGACCCTCATCGATCAGCTGCTGCACCTCGGCCAGTTGCTGCGAGGCGAGCGTCACCTGGTCGGTTCGGGTCTGCTCGCCGAACAATGCCGTGTGCAAGCCGTACAGCGCGTCGCCAGGACCGGAGCTCGCGACCACGGCACCGAAACCGCCGATGCACAACACGGCCGCGGCGACCGAGCCGACCAGAGCCATCGAGAAGCGGGTGCGCTTGCGGGCGTCGATTGCACGCGTCAACGCCGTCGCGGCATCGCGCGGCGTCACGGGCCGCATCAACGGCGGAGTGCGAATCTCGTCGCGCCAACCGGCCAGCAGCTGCGCGAGTTCAGCCTCGCTCGGCTCGGTCGAGTACACCGGCTGTTGACCGGCCAGTGCATCGAGGAACCGGTCCGTGCGGTTGATTTCATTGAGCGACGGGTCGCCGCCGCTCGCGTTCCAGCGTCCGAAGTCAGGCACGGCCGTGCTCCGTCGCGCTGATTTCAGACTTCAGCTTGGCCAGTGCCCGGTGCTGTGCGACCCGGACCGCGCCGGGCGTCGAGCCGACGGCCTCTGCGGTCTCTTCGGCGCTCATCCCGACGACCACGCGCAGGATCAGGATCTCGCGCTGTTTTTCGGGCAGCACGGCCAGCAGCTTGTTCATCCTGGCGGCCGATTCGGAGTCCAAAGCCATCTGCTCGGGTCCCGCTTCCAGGGAATATCGCTCCGGCACGACGTCTGTCGGGTCGGAACGATTCCTGGCCGCCGCGCGGTGCGCGTCAGCAACCTTGTGTGCAGCGATGCCATACACGAAGGCCAGGAACGGTCGTCCCTGATCCTTGTAGCGCGGCAGGGCCGTGATGGCGGCCAAGCACACCTCCTGTGCGACGTCATCGGCTGAAAGACCACTTCGCTCTGTCGTCCCAACCCGGGCTCGGCAGTACCGAACCACGATCGGGCGAATGATCTCCAGTACCTCCCGGAGCGCGTCCCTGTTGCCAGCCACCGCCTCAGCAACGACAGCATCGAGACGTTCTCCCGAAAATGTCATCGTGAGTGGTATCTCCAGCGTTACGTGAGGGACACGTCCCCGAGGTGTGGACGTCAGCTAAACAATAACGATCATCAAGGCGTGACCATTGTCAGCGCTCCGCCAGGTCGCCACCCCGGCGACGCACCGTAGCTGCGCATTCGTTACGAATCCTCAGCATCTCTGGTGCCGTGTGACGGGCGCTGCCGATGTCGGCCAGCAAGCAGGCCAACGCCCAGCGCAGTGGGATGATTCCCAGCCGCTCGGTGTCCTGTAGTGCGGCATCGGCGACCTCCCTGGACGCATCCAGCTCGCCGGCACTGCACAACGCCGCGGCCCTGACGACCTCCGATTTCACCGCGTGCCGGGCCGATCCGAGCGCCTCGGCCAACTCGACGGCGCGTTCCGCGTGGCCAACGGCCCTGCCACCCTCACCGCAGGCCATCGCCAGCTCCGCAGACACCCACGCCAGCCGGACCGGCAACCTTGATCCGCTGACCAACCCGCCGGCGCGCTGGAGCGCGACAGCCGAGGCGGCCAGCCTGCCGACGCCGAGTGCGTCGGCGGCCAGCCCGATGAGCGCGTCAGCGCCCGCCTCTTGGTCGCAACCTGCCAGCGCCAGTGCCCGCCCGTCCCAGCCGCGGGCGCGGTCGTGCCAGCCGAGCTGACGCAGGAACGACGCCCTGGTGCTGTGCGCCAGCGACGCCAACGGACCGCGATGCTGTGTCCGGCACAGCTCGTCCAGATCCGCGATGGCGTTGCCGTAGCGGCCCTGCCCGCCCGCAGCCACCGCACGCAGCCACAGCTCGTGCGGAGTGGACGCCGCCGGCAACGGCCAGAGATTCGGTGTGCCACCGAAGGCCGCGTCACTGAGACTGCTCATCGGGTCGCGACGCTATCAATACACGGTGCAATACCCGGTACCGCCGGGCACGGCTGGGACGTATTGCGAAAATTGGGATCGGTTAACAGTTCATGGTCGCCACGTTAAATCGATGTCAACCGGCGTCAGGTAGCGACGGCCTTTGTTTGCGACGTGACGAGAAGCGAACAGCGAAAACACAAGTCGTGATTGCAGTGCCGGTCTTTCGTTACCACCGCCAGCGTTGCCGGAGGGTCGCAACGATGAACGTGATGTAAATTCTCGGCCTGCGGTTATGTGGTTGAGCACATGATCGGGCTATTGACGAAATTTCGTGAGCCCCCCTAGTTTGTGTGCACGAGTAGTCATTGGCGACTTGTGCTCGGATCGGTTCCACACAACTCATGCGCCCATCTGTCGCGAAAAGGGTGGGTAGAGAGGGGTTTTCCTATGCCACAGCCGCAGCAGCTACCCGGACCAAATGCCGACATCTGGGATTGGCAGATGTCCGGCCTGTGCCGAGGTGTCGATTCGGCAATGTTCTTTCATCCCGACGGCGAACGTGGCCGGGCCCGCGCACAGCGTGAGATGCGCGCCAAGGAGATGTGTCGTCAATGCCCCGTCGTCGCCCAGTGCCGCGCCCATGCCTTGGCCGTCGGCGAGCCCTACGGCATCTGGGGCGGCCTGTCCGAATCTGAGCGTGAATTGTTGCTGAAGCGAGGGATCCGCCGCGCTTCCTGAAGACCGCATACCGAAAGGGCCCTACTCCGGCGATCCGGGTGGGGCCTTTTTCGTCTGGTCGTCTGCCGCCACGTCCGAACACAGCGCGATGAAGTCCGATGCCAGCACGAGGTAGAGGTGGCGCTTCTTGTCGCGATCAGATGACACGTAGATGCCATCGAAGAGGTCCGCGGTCTCACCACAAAAGAACGTGAAAGCGAAGCTGTGCATGATCTCGTGGCACAGGTCCGTGACCGAAAGCCTGCTGCGACGGCCGTTCTCGAAGTCGTAGCACCCCGAGATGTCGTCTGGATCAGGCGGCGGCGCCGCGGTCAGCTCGTATCGCCTGACCGGGATGTGACGCCGACACATCTCCGCCGACACGCCGTGTGAATCGACGAGCTTTCGCATCGCGTAGGAACCGACGATGAAATCCCGTTCGATCAGCAAGCCGGTGCGCTCGGTCCACCGCGTCTGCTTGGTCTTCGCCTCCAGTCGGTCGGCGACCTTGACAAGCTCGTCTTTCCACTGGACTGCGTCCTCGATCACCCAGTGACAATAGGTGGCATGACAACACCAGAGACTGCATCGGCCGAAGGCACGGTGATCGTCACAGAGACCGGTTCGGGGACTTTCACCCGACAGATCACAGCGGGGCGTCACGAGCTCGTCGCCGACGAGCCGGCGCCGATCGGCGACGACACAGGACCGACGCCCTACGATCTTCTGCTCGGCGCACTCGGGGCCTGTACCTCCATGACAGTACGGATGTATGCCGACCGCAAGGGCTGGCCGCTCAGGAGTATTCGGGTAACGTTGCGGCACAAGCGTATTCACGCCAGGGACTGTGCCGAATGCGAGACCACCAAGGGTTTCATCGACCACATCGATCTCGACATCGAGTTAGTGGGAGACCTCGACGACACGCAACGCGAGCGGCTGCTGCAGATCGCCGAACGTTGCCCCGTTCATCAGACCCTGACGTCGGAGATCGACATCGCTACGACGTCGCGGAACGCCGCAAGCTAGGACGCCGCCTGACCTTCCACGAACTCCACTCACCCAGCGTGACGCCGGCCGCCAGTGCGGTGCCGATTGCGAGCGCACCGAGCACCGAAGCGAATCCAACGGCGTGCTGGTCGTTGAGAACCGCATAGATGCCGTGCAGCAGCGCAAGGCCAGGCAGTAAGGGCACGATGCCCGTAATCGAAACCACAAGCGGCGGAGCCAGATTGCGTCGTTCCATCAGCCGGCCGACCAGGCCGATCGGCACTGCCGCGACGAACGATGCCACCACTGCGCCCAGGCCCGCTCCCTGAGCGAGAAGAAACGCAATGGTGCCCGCCGCGCCGCCGAACGCCGCGGCCATGGCTGCGGACCGCTCGGCATAGCAGGCCAAGGCGAAAGCCGCGGCGCTCGCCGCGCCGAATGCCACACGTGCGGGGAACTCTGCCAGGGCCGGCGGGGCATCGGCGCTGATGGCGACGAACGGCGCGCCGAAGCGGCTGGCGAGGTGCAGTACGAATGCAACGCCTGCGATCGTCGCAGCTGTCAACATGACCAATTCGAAGAAGCGCGCCGCAGCTGTGACGGGGGCCCCGGTGATCACGTCACCAACCGAACCCACCAACGAAAGGCCGGCAAGAAGAACAACCAGGCCGGCCGCGATTGCCACCGTCGGTTCGAAGTGCCATCCGAGCTTCGGGCTCAGCGCGTAGAGCAGGATCGGGGGCGCAGTCGCGATCGCACCGCCAACTGCGTACTGGAAGAAGAACGGCAGCCCATGCCGGTTGAGCACCCGGTTCACGCGGTCGATCGTCATCGCACTGACAGCGCTGACCAGACAGACCAGCCAGCCCGCGCCGAGCGTGCCCGCGGTCGCGAACGCCAACGCGCCCCAGGCGAGGGTGGCGATCCAGCGCTTGTAGGGATGCGGCGCGGTGACGATGGCGTCGAGCTCCTTGCGGGCTTGCGACGGCGGGACCTCGCCCGCACGGATCCGGCCGATCAGGCGGTCAACGGCCGCCAGCCGGCTGAAGTCCATCGATCTGGCATGCACGATGTGCAACGTGGTGGCCGCAGGCATCGTCGGGCCACGGTATGCGGCGACGTGGATCGTCGTGTTGATGACGTCGACCTGGCACCGCTCGATGCCGTACGCGGCGGCGATCGCCGCGACCTGGTCCATCGTGGCCGTAGCGGGCGTACCGGAGGCCATCAGAATGGCGCCGATGTTGCCTGCCAGATCGAGCACCTCACCGACAAGCTCCTGATAAGCAGCGTCGTGCTCGCTGCGCACTGGATCGGTGATCCGAGGCAGACTGCCCGTCGGCGGATCGGTTTCCCGGACTATTCGATTCAAGATTTCGCGTTGACGCGCCCCCCACGGCTGGCCCGCGCGCCCACGGGTCAACTGCACTGCTCTTTCCTCCATTTGCTCCCGCTCACTCGGACACCACAACGCGCGGGCCCCCGGCGCTCGTTCCGTTATCTCCCAGAGTTCCCGGTGTTTTCGCTCACACCGCAAAACACCCCCGGCGGACAGCCGGGGGTGTTTCGCGTGCTACTCAGCGGCGCAGGACTACTTGCCGAGGAAGCTCTGCAACCAGGCGTTCAGGGAGCCAACGCCATTCTGGAGGCCCGAGTTGTTGAGCGAGGTGTTGCTCTGCAGCCCACCGTTGTTGATAGCGGTGATGCCCTGCAGGCCCTTGTTGTTCTGGTTCACGATGTTCTGCACCGCGCCGTTCGCGCCGCTAACGGCCGAGTCGAGCGCGCCGTCTGCGAATGCCATTCCTGCCGGCGCTGCCAGCAACAGTCCACCCGCGACGAGTCCAACGCCGACCGCCTTCGTTGCCTTGTTCATGCTTGCCTTCACCCTCCTGTTGTTGCCCTGGTTTGCCAAGGATAGCGCCTGTTGGGCGTTTGGCAAACAATCAACAAAATCGTTATAAACTGTATAATCCCTGGTAACCACGTTTTTAACAGTTATGCAGCACTCATCAAGCAAATGGACAGTAGAGGAATTCTTAGCTAAGAAAGTTTACTGTCACGTTATTTTCCCTATCGCCGGACGATTCCAGGGCGTTACACCTGCCAGGTTGAGGCATGTGAGTGTTCCGTCGAATCACAGTGCGCGGCGTCGTGCAGCTATTTCGGTGGGCGTAGCCGCTGTGTGTGCACGCAGCCCCGGATCTCGAAGTCCGGCGCACTCACGACCGGCGAGCCTTCATCAGCCTGATGGCGCCGTAGCCGATGCCGCCGATTACGGCCAGCACCCCCAGCCAGGGCAGCACCAGACCGAAGAGCAGCACCAGGTTACCGACTACGGAAACCAATGCATCCCAACCTCTTTCGATCTGCCCCAGGAAACCTTGATACTCGTTGGGCGCCGGGCCGCCGACGGTCTCGGCGATGAAGGTGACGTTGACGGTGCTGTAGTCGATACGGTCCCCGAGAGCCTGGCGTTGTGCCCGCAGGCTGTCGAGCTCCGCCTGACGTTTCGACAGCGCGTCCTCGGCCTTGATCAGCGCATCGGGATCCCTGGCATCTCGCATGATGGCGAGCAACCGATCTACCGACGTCTGCAGTGCCTTGACCCGGGCGTCGAGGTCGACGCGCTGCGCGGTGACGTCCTCGGCGCTGACCTCGGCACGTTCGACGGTGCCCAGTGCCTTGAGATCCCGCATCGCCTCGTCGAGCTTCGCGGCGGGAATTCTCAGCGTCACCGATGTGCTCGCCTTCCCGCTGCCCGACCCGGCATCTTCGGACCGGCTGTCGACTCGGCCGTCCGCGTCCCCGGCGATGACGGCGGCCTTGTCGGCGGCCTCAGCGGGATTGGCCACGACGACGGTCATTGACGCCGTCTTGACGATGTCGCGCTCGACCTTCGGTGCCGGCCCAGGCACATCCTGCGGTGGTGGCGCTCCCGCAACTCCCGCCATGCCGTCGGTCGCAGGCATCGGCCGCTCGGGCGAAGCGCCGCATGCGGTCAATACACAGAGCAGTGCGGCGCCCGCGATAGTCAACGCCGCGAAGCGGCCACCCAACCTGTGAGAACCCTGGCTCATGCCTGAAAATCTAGCCGCAACACGAAGCCCGGGGCACCGATCGTCTATTGCGCGAGACCGTACACCATCACAGCGTCCGCCTTGCCTTTCAGCGCGTGCGCCCCACGGTCGATCAGTCCGGTCGGTGCAGATCCCAGCGCGTCGACGGTGGGCTTGGCGAGAAGGATCGCGTCTCCGGTGGTTTTGGTGAGCTGCTCGACGCGGGCAGCGACATTGACCGTGTCGCCGATCAACGTGAACTCGAGCTTGCTTCCGCCCCCGATGGTGCCTGCGATCACCTTGCCGGTGTTGATCCCGATGCCGATCCGAAGGTCTCCGGCGAACCGCTCGGCGACAAGTCGCTGAATCAGCAGCGCGGCTTTCACAGCCGAGTCAGCATGATCTGCAAGGTCATTCGGTGCGCCGAACACCGCCAGCGCGCCGTCGCCAAGGAACTTGTTGACGTGCCCACCGGCATCGACGACCGCGGGCACGACGATCTCGAACAGTGCGTTGAGCCTTGCGACAGTTTCCTCGGCGGTGTTTGCTTCGGCGAACGGCGTGAAATCACGGACGTCGACGAACATCACCGTTACCTCCCGGCGCTCCCCGCCGAACACGTCGTCGCCCTGCTCGAGCAACCGGGCCGCCAGAACGGGATCGACGTACGTGCCGAAGGCAGCGTGAAGTCGTTGCCGCTCAGCCAAACCCGCCTGCATGCGATTGAATGATGCCGCCAGCGCACCGAGATCGTCGTCCTGCACCACGGGCACTCGCTGACTGTAATCGCCGCTCGCAACGCGCTTGGTTCCTTCGGCGAGATCGCGAATCGGAAGCAGGGACGGCGAAAAAGAGGGAGCAAGGGTGATCGCTACACTGAAAAGTGTTAGAGCACAAGCGATCATGAGAACAATCAATGGGCCGTGCCCAGCCGGGTCGAACACGGCTGCCAACTGCGCGCTAGCGACGGAGAACGCGAAGACAGCGCCGAGCATGGCCACGTTCGTCCACGCGGCAAACGTCGGCCGAGACTGCGGAAGTGAATCACCGATCCCGGTGTGACCGGCGATGGCGGACCTGGCCGGCCGCAGCGCTGCTTCAAACCCGCTGTGCACACCGATCACGACGATGGCAGGTCCGAGTACGGCGCCAAGGACCGCGTACTGGACGAGCCGTGACCCGGTCGCCCCTGCGATCGCAGCGACAGCGACCATTACCGAAGCGGCCCAACCAGAGTTGACGCTCAGCGTTCGAATGACCAAACGCCGAGCCCAGGTGTAGGTGGCTTCCATTGCCGATGCCCGGTCCACCGTGTGGCCGGCAGCCCATTGCTCAGCAAGGCGGACCCGACCCAGACCAGGGAGAACCGACAAGTACACCAGCACCGGCACGGCCACAAGGGTGGCCACGACAGCCTCGACGTAATGACTGGAGCCCTCGAAAGCAACAACGACGACCGACGCGAAGAGGTAGATCGGCAGCATGATCGCGGAGAACACCACGCAGATCACCCACGAGTACCTCGGTCCGTGCCGATCCCACGCCCACTGCCAGATACGGTCCATCCCGCGAGATTAAGCGTGTGGGGCCAACAGAAGTGAGAAACGAACTCAGGTGACTCTGATCCAGGGTTCGCAGTTCTGCGACTCGAAGGCCTTCACGGTCGAGTTGATGGTCACATACATCGGACCGACGGACATGTTCGTCGCGACCACATGGTCTTTGTTCGCATCAGGCGTGCTGTAGGTGAACCACAGGCACATCGAATCCTCGGTCGGCACATCGTTTATCAACACCTGCCAGGTCGATGCCGTCCCGTCCGTCCGGTACAGGCCGGGCGCAATGTCTGTCCCAACGACGAAGAAACCGCTGCCCGGAATCGGCTCTCCCGGGTCAGCACGGACCGGCGACCCGAACGCGATCGCGGCCACGGCGGCAACAAGGCCGGCGGTTACGCGAGATAGCCAAGTCAGAGGCATACTTCCTCGTCATCTGGTGCTGATCTTGTTGGCAGCGTATGCCCGTACGTCATCGAGCGGAGGCTATTCATTCACACTCGGGTCGAGCCCGAAGACCTTCACTTCGGCTGATTTGCCTTTCAGCGCGTGCGGTCCTCGGTCGATGAGCCCCGATCGTGGAGACGTAAGAGCGTCAACGGTCTGCTGGGTCAAAAGAATTGGATCACCGGTGACCTTGGTGAGCTGCTCGACGCGGGCGGCGACATTGGTCGTGTCGCCGATCAGGGTGAACTCGAGATGGCCTCCGCCGCCGATCGTTCCGGCGATCACGACGCCGGTGTTGATCCCGATCCCGATACGCAACTCGCCGCGGAATCGCTCGGCGACGCGATGGTGAACCAGCGCCGCGGCGTTCACCGCCGCATCGGCGTGATCGGCAAGATCGTTCGGGGCGCCAAAGACGGCCATCGCGCCGTCACCGAGGAACTTGTTGACATGCCCGCCGGCATCGACGACGGCAGGCACCACAATCTCGAACAGTGCATTGAGACGGGCGACCGTGTCCTCGGCCGTGTTCGCTTCGGCGAACGGCGTGAAATCGCGGACGTCGACGAACATTACGGTCACCTGCCGGCGCTCGCCGGTGAACACGTCGTCGCCCTGCTCGAGTAGCCGAGCCGCGAGCATCGGATCGACGTAGCTGCCGAAAGCCGCCTGAAGTCGTTGCCGCTCAGCCAAACCCGCCTGCATTCGGTTGAACGACGCCGCCAGCGCACCGAGATCATCGTCCTGGACCACGGGCAGGCGTTGTGAATAGTCGCCGGCGGCAACCCGTTCAGTGCCCTTGGCGAGGTCGCGAACGGGTCGCAGTGACGGCGCGATGAGTACGCCGACGGTGATGGGCACCGCGAACGCCGTCCACGCACACGCGGTCGCTACCACGGTGAGCACCGGAAAATCACTCGTTCGGTCCAATACAACTGCCAGCAGCGCGCCCCCGATCGCAAAGGTGAAAATGGCACCCAGGAAGGCGAGGTTCAACCAGGCGGCAAAGGTCGGGCGAGAGCGGGGAAGCGTGTCGCCGATGGCGGTGTCTCCGGCGAGGGCCGCCCTGGCGGGCCGCAACATTCCTTGCACAGACGTGTGTAAACCCATGAGCGCCATGGCGACTCCCAAGGTAGCGCCCAAGATTCCGTATTCAATCAGCCGCGCCCCGTTCGCTTGGGATATCGCACCAACAACCACTAGCAGCACTGCCGTCCACGCGGGTTGGAACCACAACGCTCGGACACCTGCCGCCCGAGTCCAGGTGTACGTGTCATGCAACGCCTGAGCGTGGTCGACCTCGTGGCCGGCTGCCCACCACTGAGCGAGGCGGAATAGCCGGCTGCCCGGAAGAATCACCACGTACGCGTCTACCACCACGGCGGCAACGGTGTAGGCGGCCGCTTCGGCGTAATGACCCGACTTCTCGAAAGCGACAACCAACGACGACACGACAAGGTACGACACCAGCATGGGGACGACCATGATTCCCCAGACGGCCCACGAGTATGTCGACCCCCACCGATCCCACGCCCACTGCCAGATACGGTCCATATCGAAAACAAAACATGCCCGGCCCGGCCACGGGGCGTGTTCCGTTGGAACTCGGTACTGCCGTTGCGGCGAAGCCCAAATCGGTTGACCAAGCACACGCTCTGAACGAACAATCATTCATGGCTATGACACCTGCGGTCCAACATCACATGCTGGTGGACAGCCTGTGCCTGGTCGCTGCGCCGCCCGAAGCTCAGGTCTCGGCGCTGCCAGACTTTGTCTGCCTCACCTGTGAGATCAGCACCCTGTACACCGACGCGTATCTGCTTGTGCCGCAACTGGAGGAAGCCAGTCTGATCACTGCTGAGGCGGGTGCGGCGCTACGAAGGCGTCGCGACCGGGTCAAGACCGAAGACCGTCGTCTGGGCTGATTTACCCTTCAGCGCGTGGAGACCACGGTCAGCCAGTCCGGGCGGTCGAGAAACCAGGGCGTCAACGGTTTGGTCAGTGAGAAGGATGGCGTCGCCGGTGGTCTTGGTGAGTTGCTCGACGCGGGCAGCCACGTTCGTCGTATCGCCGATCAGGCCGAACTCAAGATGAGCTCCGCCGCCGATAGTGCCAGCGATCACCGTACCGGTGTTGATCCCGATGCCGATCCGAAGCTCACCGCCGAATCGCTCGGCTACGAGACGGTGAATCAGCACCGCGGCGCTCACTGCGGCGTCGGCATGGTTCGCGAGATCGTTCGGAGCGCCGAAGACGGCCATCGCGCCGTCGCCGAGGAACTGGTTGACGTGCCCTCCGGCGTCGAGGACAGCGGGCACCACGATCTCGAACAGGGCGTTGAGTCGGGCTACGGTGTCCTCCGCGGTGTTCGCCTCGACGAACGGGGTGAAGTCGCGGATGTCGACGAACATCACCGTCACCTCGCGGCGCTCGCCGGTGAAAACATCGTCGCCCTGCTCGAGCAGTCGCGCGGCGAGAGCGGGGTCGACGTAGGTGCCGAATGCCGCCTGAAGTCGTTGGCGCTCAGCCAATCCCGCCTGCATGCGATTGAACGACGCTGCCAGCACTCCGAGATCGTCGTCCTGAACCACCGGCACGCGCCTGCCGTAGTCACCGGCTGCGACGCGCTCGGTTCCCTCCGCGAGATCCCGAATCGGCCGCATCGACGGTGAGAAACCGACGCCGACGACTAGCGGAATTCCGAATGCGACTGTCAAAGCAGTGCCGATCCCAAGGAACAGAAGTGGCTGCGGGCTGGCCCCAACGATCGCGGCAACCAACATTGCGCTGTCGACGGAGAAAACGAACGCAGTCCCCAGGACCGTCATGTTTGACCACGCGGCGATCGTCGGGCGAGCGCGGGGTAGAGAGTCCCCGATGCTCGTGTCGCCAGCGATCGCGACCCGTGCAGGCCGAGCGGTCGCCTCCAACATGCTGTGCACACTGATGAGATACGTCACGGTCCCGACCGCGGCGCCCAGCACCCCGTACTGTGCAAGTCGCGGTCCGCTCGCTCCAACAATTGCACCGATGCTCACCGACATCAGGGCAAAGCAAACCGCGGCTAACCAAAGCGCCCGGTAAACCGCGCTCCGGGAGAAGCTATATGTGGCCTTCAGCGCTGTTGCCCGATCGACGTCGCGGCCGGCCGCCCATTGCTCGACCGGGCGGTAGCGCTTGCGGTCGGCGAAAGCCGCGTACAGATTCAGCGCCAGCAGAGCGACGAGGGTCACGACGCCTGCCTCAACGTAGTGACGGGAGCCTTCCACAGCGACGATGAGGAACGACCAGAACAGGTAGATCGGCAATCCTGCTGGCAATACGACGGCCAGACCCGCCAAGCGGTGTTTCGCTCCAAACCGGTCCCACGCCCACTGCCAAATGCGGTCCATATCAAAACGAAAACACCCCCGGCCTGGTGACCGGGGGTGTTCCGTTGAAACTAACTAGTGAGCGTGGCCGTGATGACCGTGGCCGTGGCCGTCGTCCTCCGGCTCCGCCGGCTTGTCGACCACAGCCGTCTCGGTGGTCAGCACCATCCGGGCCACCGACGCGGCGTTGAGCACCGCCGAGCGGGTGACCTTGACCGGGTCGACGATGCCGCCCGCGACCAGATCGCCGTACTCCAGCGTCGCGGCGTTGAACCCGTGGCCCGTCGGCAGCTCGGCGACCTTGTTCACCACCACGGAGCCGTCCAACCCGGCGTTGGCGGCGATCCAGTACAGCGGGGCCGACAGCGCTGCGTTGAACACCTCGACGCCGACTGCTTCGTCGCCGGTCACCGATTCGCGCAGCGGAGCCAGCGCCTTGCGCGCTTGCACGAGCGCCGCGCCGCCGCCGGTGATGATGCCCTCTTCCACCGCGGCCTTGGCCGCCGCGACCGCATCTTCGACGGCTTCCTTGCGCTTCTTGAGATCGGTCTCGGTGGCCGCGCCGACCTTGATCACCGCGACACCACCGGCCAGCTTGGCCAGCCGCTCTTCGAGCTTTTCGCGATCCCAGTCGGAGTCGGTGTTCTCGATCTCGCCGCGTAGCTGAGCGGCGCGGGCATCAATAGCGTCCTTGGTGCCGCCGCCGTCGACGATCGTGGTGCTGTCCTTGTCGACCACGATGCGGCGAGCCGAGCCGAGCACCTCGAGTCCCACCTCGCGCAGCAGCAACCCGACGTCCGGATTGACGACCTGACCACCGGTCACGATCGCGAGGTCGTCGAGGAACGCCTTGCGACGGTCACCGAAGAACGGCGCCTTGACCGCGACGGCCTTCAGGGTCTTGCGGATCGAGTTGACCACCAGCGTTGAAAGCGCTTCGCCCTCAACGTCTTCGGCGACGATCAGCAGCGGCTTACCGCTCTCGGCGACCTTCTCCAGCAGCGGCAGCAGGTCCGGCAGCGAGCTGATCTTCTCCCGGTGCAGCAGTACCAACGCGTCCTCGAGCACCGCTTCCTGGGCGTCGAAGTCGGTGATGAAGTACGCCGAGATGAAGCCCTTGTCGAAGCCGACGCCGTCGGTGATCTCCAGCTCGGTGTTCAGGGTTGACGACTCCTCGACGGACACGACGCCGTCGTGACCGACCTTGGTCATCGCCTCGCCGACCAGCTCACCGATCTGCTCGTCGCGCGACGAAACGGTCGCGACCTGGGCGATCGCGGTCTTGTCGGATACCGGGGTGGCCGAGGCAAGCAGAGCCTCCGACACTGCGTCGGCGGCCTTGCTGATGCCCGAACCCAGCGCGATCGGGTTGGCACCGGCGGCCACCTGCCGCAGCCCGGCCTTCACGATGGCCTGCGCCAGCACTGTCGCGGTGGTGGTGCCGTCGCCTGCGACGTCGTTGGTCTTGGTGGCGACCGACTTCACCAGCTGCGCGCCGAGGTTCTCGAACGGGTCCTCGAGGTCGATCTCGCGAGCGACGGTGACGCCGTCGTTGGTCACCTGCGGTCCACCGAACGCCTTGGCCAGCACGACGTGCCGACCGCGTGGGCCCAGGGTCACACGAACCGCATCGGCGAGCTTGTCTACGCCGGCTTCCATTGCGCGGCGCGCAGTTTCGTTGAACTCAATCTGCTTGCTCATAGTTGGCTTTCTCCTATGACGCATACCGCCCCGGAAATCGCCCGTGGGTACGGGGATCTCCGGGGCGGGACACGACTGATTACTTGTTGACGACTGCCAGCACGTCGCGGGCGGACAGGATCAGGTACTCCTCGCCGTTGTACTTGATCTCGGTGCCGCCGTACTTGCTGTAGATGACGACGTCGCCCTCGGAGACGTCCAGCGGAATCCGCTTCTCGCCGTCCTCATCCCAGCGGCCGGGGCCGACTGCGACGACGGTGCCTTCTTGCGGCTTCTCCTTGGCGGTGTCAGGGATGACCAGACCGGATGCGGTCGTGGTCTCGGCCTCGTTGGCCTGAACGAGGATCTTGTCCTCGAGTGGCTTGATGTTCACGCTCGCCACGATGGAGCCCTCCAGTAGTTCGGGTTGTCGATCCGGAGCCAATCCCCGGATGCATTACAGGTGTTCGGCAAGCGTCCGTGCCCTCGCGCCGTCGTCGCGGGTGCCGGAGCAGGGGTTGGCCGCGTGCCACCTAGCACTCTATACACGAGAGTGCTAGCACTCAAGGTCACCCCGCTACTAACGGTCGAAGTCGCGCGGATCGAACATCAGATGCGCCGAGATGTCGCCGATCATCTCGACGTCGACCTGCCGCTCGGTGAAGTACCAGCCATCATCGTCGCAGGTGAAGCTATCGAAACAGCGTCCGACGACGATCGGCTGCAGCGGCACCGTCTCGGTGTTCTGCACAACGCAGAAGGTCGAGCGACATTTGGCTGTTCGCGCTCCGCTGATCTCGCTGCTGATCTCGATGATCGGATTGAGCACCAGATGCCTGGTGCGCGGGGTATTGCCGTGTCCGGGATAGCGGCGGGTTGTCGCGCCGAACAGCTTGGCGATGGCCTCGGCGCTCGACGTGGACGCCGACCTCGTGCCGGCGAACGTGGCCCGGGCCAGCAGCCGGCCCACCCCCTCGAAGTCGCCGGCGTCGATCAACTCGGCGTACCGGTACAGCAGTTCGGTGATCGCCAGCTTGTCTGTGACTTGCGATCCCTCTTCGGCTCCTCGCGGGCTCATGCGACTTGTCCCCTTACGACAGGCAGACCGGGATCGCTGGCCACATCCAGCGGTGAGGGCGGCGCCCCGGCGGCGATCAGATGCGCCGCGAACGAGGCGATCATCGCGCCGTTGTCCGTGCACAGCCGCGGCCGCGGGATCCGCAGCGTCAGCCCGTTGGCGTTGCAGCGCTCCTCTGCCAGTTCCCGCAGCCGCGAGTTGGCCGCCACCCCGCCCGCGATCAACAGCGTCGACACGTTCAGTTCCTTGGCAGCGCGCACGGCCTTGAGTGTCAGCACGTCGGCCACCGCCTCCTGGAACCCGGCCGCCACATCGGCCTGCGCCGTGTCAGGATGACTCTCCACGTATCGGGCGACCGCGGTCTTGAGCCCGGAGAAGCTGAACGCATACGGATCGTCGCGCGGACCGGTCATGCCGCGGGGGAACACGATCGCGTCGCGGTTTCCTTGGCGCGCAAGATCGTCGAGCACCTTGCCGCCGGGATAGCCGAGCCCGAGCAGCCGCGCGACCTTGTCGTAGGCCTCGCCTGCGGCGTCGTCGACGGTGCTGCCGAGTTCAACGATCGGTTCACCCAGCGACCGCACGTGCAGCAGGTTGGTGTGGCCGCCCGAAACGAGCAGGCCGACGCTCTCGGGCAGCGGGCCGTGGTCGTACACATCGGCGGCGAGGTGGCCACCGAGGTGGTTGACGGCGTAGAACGGCACCTGCCACGCGGCCGAATACGCCTTGGCCGCAGCAACTCCCACCAACAGCGCGCCGGCCAGGCCGGGGCCTATAGTAGCCGCGACGATATCCGGCTTGCCGATCCGAGCGACTTCCAGCGCGCGCCGCATCGTGGGCCCCAGCGCCTCCAGATGCGCTCGCGAGGCAATCTCGGGGACCACGCCGCCGAACCGCGCATGCTCGTCGACGCTGGAGGCGACCTCGTCGGCGAGAAGAGTCACGGTGCCATCGTCGTCGAGGCGCGCAATGCCGACACCTGTTTCGTCGCACGAGCTTTCAATAGCCAAGATGGTCGTCATTGCGGATCTCGTCTCATGGTGTATGCGTCGGCGCCGCTGGCGCGGTAATACCGACGACGCAGCCCGACGTTGACGAAGCCCAAACTCTCATACAGCGCGATCGCGGCTTCGTTATCGGTGCGCACCTCGAGGAAGACCGCCCCGTCCGCGGCGTAGTCGAGCAATTCGGTCATCATCTTTCTGCCGATGCCCTGACCCTGGTATGCCTGGTCCACCCCGATGGTGTGAATCTCGTACTCGTACGGCTTTTTCCGGCCGAGCCGGGAGATGCCTGCGTAGCCGACGAGCTTGTCGCCGTCCCGGGCCGCGACGTAGCGGATGTGTTTGGCCTCCAGCTCCGCCAGAAAGGCCCGCGCGGGCCACGGGTCGTCGCCGTCGAACAGTTGCTTCTCCAACTCCGCGCAGCGCGCGGCGTCACGCGGGGTCAGCGACGTGTACACGACGGTCATCGGGCCACCACCGATGGTTTGGCGTCGGGACGGCGCAGATACAGCGGTATCAACGGCTCGGGTGCGGCCGCCCAGTCGGCGACCACCCGCACCAGCCCCGCGACGCTGGGATACCCGGGCGGAAGCGCCAAGGCGTCCTCAGCCCCAGGCACATCGGCTGGTGCGTTGACAGCAGGACCCGCCACGCGGACGCCGTCGCGATAACGCGCCCAGTAGACCTCGCGGCGGCGGGCATCGGTGACCACGAGCGCGTCGCCCGTTGTGTCGACACCGATCGCATCGAGGCTGCACACCCCGTGCACGGGGATGTCGAGCGCGTGACCGTAGGCCGCTGCCGTCGCCATACCGACCCGCAGACCGGTGAAAGGGCCTGGGCCGCAACCCACGACAACGGCATTCAGGTCGTTGACGGTCACACCCGCGTCGCCGAGTGCACCAAGCACATTCGGAGTGAGCCGCTCCGCGTGGCCGCGAGCGTCGACGGTGATCCGTTCGGCGAGCACCTCGACACCGTCAAGCCGCACGACTCCCGCGGTGACGGCGGGTGTCGCGGTGTCGATTGCCAGGATGAGCGTCACTGGCGGCTCCATTGCCAGATCGCGGTGCGCACCTCAGTCTGCGGTCCGCGCTCGAGTCGGATGTCGAGGTGACTGTCCGAAAGTCGTTCGGCAAGGCCCTCGCCCCACTCCACGACGACAACCGCGTCTTCCAGATCGGTGTCCAGGTCCAGTGAGTCGAGCTCGGCGAGCAGGTCGACCGACCCGTGGTCGAGCAGCCGGTACAGGTCCACGTGGATCATCGCCGGAGCACCGATCCGGCGGGCACGGTGCACACGCGCCAACACGAACGTCGGCGAGATCACCGGGCCTTCGACGTCCATCGCCGCAGCGATTCCCTTGGCCAGCACCGTCTTTCCCGCGCCAAGCGGGCCGGACAACACCACGACATCGCCTGCGCGCAGCTGACCGCCCAGCTGTGCACCGAACGCGATGGTGTCCTCGGCTGTGGCGAGCTCTGCGGTGCCTGATGTCGCCGCCCGAGCGGCTCCGGTGCCGGACTGATGCTCAACCATGGTTGCGCACCCGATCACGGACCCGCCTGGTGAGCGCGACGAGTTTGGATGGGGTGGCGCGTTCGACGAGGCGGACGAGGCCGTCGTCGATGGCCTCAGGCGCTTCGAGCTGCACCAGATGCCCTGCGCCGCCGACGATCACCAGCTCGGACTTCGGCAACGCGGCCGCCATGCTTTGCGAGTGCTCCACCGGGGTGAGCAGGTCGCGATCGCCACAGGCGATCAGGGTGGGCACCTTCGCAAGCGTCGGCAGCGCCGCGAGCTCGTCGTGCACCTCGAGCGCATGCAGGAACTCCACCAGCGTGGCGATCGGTGTTTCGTGCATCATCTTCTCGGAGAACGCGACGACGCTGGGGCTGATCTTCTCGTCGCCGTAGGATGCGGCTCGAAGGATCGGACCGATGACGGCCTTGGCCGCACCGCGCGTGCGGTGCACCGTCTTCGGGGCGTAGCGGACGGCGAACCGCGCCGCCTCGAGTGCCGGGTTCTTCAGGATCTCCCCCAACGGCGACCGCGAAACCCCTTCGGCGGCAGAGGCGATGATCGCGGCGCCGACGACGCGGGTCGGATAGCGGTGCGGGAATTGCCGAGCGTGTGACAGCACCGTCATGCCGCCCATCGAGTGTCCGACCAGTACCACCGGCCCGCGCGGCGCCATGACTGCGAGCACGGTCTCCAGATCGCGGCCCAGCTGCTCGACGGTATACGACTCCGGCGACGCCTCGCTCGACTGGCCGTGGCCGCGTTGGTCGTAGAACACCATGCGCACCTGCGAGCCCCACTGCTCGGCCAGCCTGGCACGCTGAAAGTGGAAGGCCCCCATCCGAAGACAGAAGCCGTGGGCGAACACCACTGTCAATCGGGCGTCTTCGGGACCCACCTCGCGCACAGCCAGGTCGACACCGTCGGGAGTCGTGACGACGAAACCGCGGTCAGCGTCGAGTAGTTCGAAGTCTTCGTGGTCGTACGGATCGTCGGTGGTCACCCGCCTGCGCAGAGACCTGGCCACCGACACGCCGGCGGCCGTGCCGACCGCCGTCAACCCAGCGGCTCCGGCCAGCCATGGTGCATTGGACCTTCGGGCGCGCGGCTGCGCAGTCTCGCTGTCACTCAACGACTTTGGCCCGTCGCTCCACGATACGTTCGGGTGACCCTGCCGCGCGGACTGGTGACGACCTCGTAGTTGATGGTGCCGAGAAGTTCGGCCCATTCTTGTGCCGTTGGCTCGCCCTGCGTGCCGGGCCCGAAGAGGATGGCGTCGTCGCCCTCGGCCACGTCGACCGCGCCTGGACCGAGGTCGACGACGAACTGGTCCATGCAGATGCGGCCGACGCTGCGCCGGAGCCGACCGTTGATCAGCACGTCGATGCGGCCGCTCAATGTCCGGAAGACACCGTCGGCATAGCCGATCGGCAGCAGGGCCAACGTGGTGTCGCGTTCGGCGACCCAGATGTGGCCGTAGGACACCCCGTCTCCTGCCTGCACGGAACGGATAAGCGCGACAGGGCATTTCAGCGTCATCGCTGCCCGCAATCCCATGTCACCGCGCTCGGGTATCGGGGTCTGGCCGTACACGGCGATGCCGGGTCGCACCATGTCGAAAGCCAGATCGGGCCGGGTCATCGCGGCAGGCGAATTGCACAGGTGTACGAGTTCGAAGTCCACGCCCTGCTCGCGCGCCTGCCGGGCCATGTCGGTAAGCCGTTGCGCCTGAAGGTCATTGAACGGGTTGTCTGGATCGTCGCCGTGCGCCAGGTGCGACATGATGCCACGGGCCCGGACCGCGCCGTCGGACTGCGCGCGGCGCAGCACGCTCAGTACTTCGGGATACTCTGCTGCGCTCACGCCGTTGCGGCTCAGGCCGGTGTCCGCCTTGACGGTGACGGTCGCGGTCCGGCCGGTGCGCTCGACCGCATCGAGCACCTCGCCGAGCTGGCGCACCGACGACACCGCCAGCTCGACCTCGGCGTCGAGCGCGGGACCGAAGTCAGTGCCGGGGGCGTGCAGCCATGCCAGCACAGGACTGCGGATGCCGTCGCGACGCAGTGCCAACGCCTCGTCGATGGTGGCCACGCCGAGTTCGGCGGCGCCTGCGGCCAGCGCCGCCCGTCCGACTTCGGCGGCACCGTGCCCGTAGCCGTCGGCCTTGACGACGGCCATCACCTGGGCCGATCCGGCGTGCTCACGCAGTAGCCGCACGTTGTGCGCGATGGCGTCGAGGTCCACCACGGCCTCGGCCGCAGCAGTCGGGGTGAGTGAAAGTTCGGTCGTTCGCATGGTCACGTCGATTGTCCCAGATGCCGAACGCACACCTCGCTCCCGGCGAAGGTGCTAGTGGGCGAAGGGCTGTATCTCGTCGAAGTGGCCGCCGGGCTTGAGCTGGTCGAGGTGGCCCAGCGCGGTGATCATGTCGTCGCGAAGGACCCTGGCCAGGTCCGCTGAGAAGCCCTCGCGCACCACGACGCGCAACATCGTGATGTCGGTCGCACCCTCCGGCATGGTGTACGCGGGCACCTGCCAGCCGTAGGAGCGCAGCGCATGCGACACGTCGAACTCGGTGTAGCCGGGATCACCGGCCAGCCGGAAGCTGACCACCGGGATCCCCGACCCGTCGGCCACCACCTCGAAATGCTGGCTTTCGCGCAGTGCGTCGCCCAGCCACCGGGCGGTCGTCGACAGGCACTGCATCACCTGGCTGTAGCCCGCGCGGCCGAGTCGCAGGAAGTTGTAGTACTGGCCGACCACCTGGTTGCCCGGCCGGGAGAAGTTGAGCGTGAACGTCGGCATGTCGCCGCCGAGGTAGTTCACATGGAATACCAAGTCCTCGGGCAGGTGCTCCTTGCTGCGCCACACCACGAACCCGATGCCGGGATAGGTGAGGCCGTACTTGTGCCCACTGACGTTGATCGACACGACGCGTGGCACCCGGAAGTCCCATTCCAGATCCGGATGCAGGAACGGCACGACGAAGCCACCGCTGGCCGCGTCGACGTGCACGGGGATGTCGAGTCCCCCGCCCGCGGCAAGCTTGTCCAGTGCCGCGCAGATCTCCGCGATCGGTTCCAATTCGCCCGTGAATGTGGTGCCGAGAATCGCGACGACGCCGATGGTGTCTTCGTCGATGTTGTCCAGCACCTGCTCGGGCGTGATGATGTAGCGCCCCTCTTCCATTGGTAGATAACGCGGTTCGACGTCGAAGTAGCGGCAAAACTTCTCCCACACCACCTGAACGTTGGAGCCCATCACCAGATTCGGCGTGCGGCCCTTCCAGTCCTTTCCCACCTTCTCCCGCCACCGCCACTTCAGTGCCAGGCCGGCCAGCATCACCGCCTCGCTGGATCCGATCGTCGACACCCCGGTGGCGCTTGACGGGTCGTCGTCGCGCAGGTCCTCGGCGTGGAACAGGTCGGCCACCATGCAGACACAACGCTGCTCGATCGCCGCGGTGGCCGGATATTCGTCCTTGTCGATCATGTTCTTGTCGAACGTCTCGGCCATCAGTTTCTCGGCCTGCGGATCCATCCAGGTGGTGACGAACGTCGCGAGGTTCAGCCGGCTGCTGCCGTCGAGCATCAGCTCGTCGTGGATGAATCGGTAGGCGTTGTCGCCATCCATACACTCATCGGGCAAGCGCAGGGACGGAACCGGAGCCATCGCCAGTCGCCCGGTATACGCGGGAGCAATCTGGGGGACGCGAGGGGCCTTGTGCGGCATGGCAAGTCCTTTCTAGAGCGAAGCGATGGCACCACGGACGTGAGCAAGAATGCGCGACGCCGACGTCGGCGCCGGCCGTGGTCCGGGGTCGGCAGCCGACAGGTTGGCGGCGCGGGCGTGCACGAACGCGGCCGCAGCGGCCGCCTCCCCGGCAGGCAGCCCGGCGGCGAGCAGCGCGCCGATGATGCCCGACAGCACGTCGCCCGATCCCGCTGTGGCGGCCCATGATTGGCCCGCCCGGTTCAAATACACCGGCCCCCCGGGCTCGGCGACGATCGTGACGTTGCCCTTCAGCAGTACCGTTGCGCCGAGCCGGTCGGCCAGCTTGCGGGTGGCTGCGACGCGATCGCTGCCGGGCGGAGCGCCGGCCAACCGCTCGAATTCGCCTGCGTGCGGGGTCAATACGGTCGGGGCTTTACGGCCTGCGATGAGATCCGGGTGTGCGGCGAGGATGGTCAACGCGTCGGCGTCGACGATCACCGGCAGATCGGTCTCCAACGCGAAAGCCAGTGCAGCGGCACCGGTTTCGTCCGTTCCGAGACCGGGCCCGACCGCCCAGGCTTGTACGCGGCCCGATGCTTGCGGGCTTGGGGCGGCGATGACTTCCGGCCACTGCGCGAGCACCTGCGGGCCCGCACTTCCGGCGTAGCGGACCATTCCGGAGGTGGCGGCGACGGCGGCCCCAGTGCACAGCACAGCCGCGCCGGGATAGGTGGCGGAGCCGGCCATGATGCCGGTGACGCCCTGGGTGTACTTGTCGTCTTTCGGGCCCGGCTTCGGCCAACATGCGGCGACGTCGGCGGCGTCGAAACCGAGCACGTCGGTGGACGGGAGGTCGAGGCCGATGTCGACCAACTCGACACGTCCGCAATCGCCAAGGGCGTGAACGGGTTTGAGGCCACCGAACGTCACCGTCAGGGTGGCTTGCACGTGCGGACCCTCGGCCGCACCGGTCTGCACATCGATGCCGCTTGGGATGTCGACCGCGACGACGGGAATGCCCGCCTGGTCGACGGCGGCGAAAACCTCGGCGGCATTCGGCCGCAGCGCTCCCGACCCGGAGATGCCGACGACGCCGTCGATCACCAGATCGGTTGTCGCCGGAACGGTTTCCACCGCGGTGCCGCCGGCCCTGGTGAACGCCGCCAACGCCGCCTTGTGGGTGCGGTCGGGGTTGAGCAGCACCGCTGCGGCGGCGACGCCACGGCGGCGCAGGAAGGTCGCTGCCCACAGCGCGTCGCCTCCGTTGTCGCCGGAGCCGACAACGGCGCATACCCGACGTCCTGCGAGGCCGCCGGTCAGCACAACCAGTTCGCGCACGATCGCGGTGGCCAACCCGAACGCGGCGCGTTGCATGAGCCCACCCTCGGGCAGCGACGCCAGCAGCGGCGCTTCGGCTTCGCGGATCTCATCGGCGGTGTAGTAGTGCCGCATTCCAGCCAGGATTCCATGCCCGCGACACTGACAGCGACGTTTCAGGCTCCGCTTTTCGTCCGGCTGTAGTGGCGGCGGGCTTTCATTCGGTTGCCGCAACCGCTCATCGAGCACCATCGAGCGGTCCCGGCGCGTGAGTGGTCGATGAGGAACTGCCGACACTCTTCGTTGGCACACGGTCGCAATCGGCCAGGCATATCCCGTTCCAACTCACCCCAGGCCAGCACCACGCGCGCGGGCCAGTCGGCCTCCAGCGACCAGTGGACACCGTCTGGCCCAAGGTCGGGCACCTGCCGGGCGTCGGTGAGGTAGTGACGGAGCACCGAAGCGTCGGCCTCCATGAGGACGACTCGTTGCAGGTCGTCGCGCAGGTCCCGGACGTCGGCCCCCTTCGGAGCGCCGTGGGCCCGCAGCCAACGGGCGTCCAGCCGATCGACGATCTGCCCGTCGACCATCGGCGTGGTGTTGAGCAGGTCAAGCAGGACGGCCTGCCAATCCATTGTCGAAGGCATGCTAACCATCATATAGCTGTTGACGGGTTAGAATCAATAGTGTTGACTGCGCCTAACCACTATATCCAATAGAAAGGGTTAGGAATGGTCACGCACCATCGCTTCGCCGAGGTCGCCGGTCGCAGGACCTTCTATCGCGAGGCCGGCTCACCCGGCGCACCCGCCGTCGTGCTGCTGCACGGCACGCCCGCCAGTTCGCACCAGTACCGCAACCTGATCCCTGCGCTGGCCGATCGCTACCACGTCGTCGCCCCCGACTACCCCGGCTTCGGGCACTCCGACGTGCCGAGCGCCGACGAGTTCAGCTACACGTTCGACAACCTCGCCGCCCATGTCGACGCGCTGCTCGACCACCTCGGACTGCAGCGCTATGCGATCTTCGTCCAGGACTACGGCGCTCCCGTTGGCTGGCGGCTGGCGCTGCGCCATCCCGAGCGCATCGCAGCGATCATCACCCAGAACGGCAACGCCTACGTGGACGGGTTTGTCGGCGACGTGATGGAGCCGCTGTTCGCCTACGGTCGCGAGCGGTCCGAAACCAACGCCGCTGCCCTGCGCGAGCTCATCAGCACAGACGGGCTGAAATGGCAATTCACCCATGGTGTTTCGGATCCGTCGGTGGTCGACCCCGACACGTGGATCAATGCGCACTCAGCGGTGGCGAGCAGCCCGCAACGGATCGCCGCGCAGCTGGAACTGTTCGCCGACTACAGCTCCAACGTCGATCTGTACCCGCGTGTGCACGAATACTTCCGGACCTCGCAGGTACCGCTGCTGGCGGTATGGGGCCGCAACGACCAGATCTTCGGCCCGGACGGCGCATTGGCGTTCGCGCGTGATCTGCCCGGAGCCGAGATCAACCTGCTCGACGGCGGCCACTTCTTGTTGGAGAGCAGGCTGGCCGAGGTCGTCGCGTTGGTCCGGCCGTTCCTGGAGCGGCATCTAATCGGCTGAGCGCCCCTGCGTCTTGTCGACCGCGGCGGCGGAGCGTTGTTGCCACGGCCACGCCCCCGTCACCTCCAGTTGCAGCGAGAAGCTCAGGAACGTCCGGATCAGCACGATGCCGCCGAGCACTGCCACGCTCTCGGCACTGGGTGTGACGGCAACGGTGCGGATGATGTCTGCGGCGACCAGGAATTCGAGCCCGAGCAGGATCGCGCGGCCGAGGCGTCTGCGGAAGAACTCATATGCGCCGCCATCTTCTTGGCGAGCCCGGCCAATCGTCAGGAAGACGGCCAGTATCGCGCCGCCTGCGATGACGGCGACACCGATCGCATCGATCGTCGAGCCGATGCCGTCGATTACCTCGACGAGAGACACGCCGTCATGGTGTCACTCTCGGCGCTGCTATTGCGACGACACGCCGCCGCACTACTCGACTGTGACGGACTTGGCCAGGTTGCGGGGCTTGTCCACATCGTAACCACGGGCCTGCGCAACGCCTGCGGCGAACACCTGCAGCGGGATGGTCGACAGCAGTGGCTGGAAAAGCGTTGACACCGCCGGAATTTCGAGCAGGTGATCGGCGTAGGGCCGGACGGTGTCGTCGCCTTCTTCTGCGATGACGATCGTGATCGCTCCGCGGGCCTGGATCTCCCGGATGTTCGACAGCAGTTTGGCGTGCAGCGTCGGTGAGTTCTTCGGCGACGGCATCACGACGATGACAGGCAGACCGTCCTCGATCAGGGCGATCGGACCGTGTTTGAGCTCACCGGCGGCGAAACCCTCGGCGTGCATGTACGCCAATTCCTTGAGCTTGAGCGCGCCTTCGAGCGCGACGGGATAACCGACGTGGCGCCCAAGGAACAGCACCGTCTGCGACTGCGCGAACCGGTGAGCGAGCGCCACAACCGGTTCGGTGGTCTCGAGCACCCGCGCAACCAAGTCGGGCATCGCCTCCAGATCGCGGTACTCGCGCTCCACCTCGTCGGGGTACTTGGTGCCCCGCGCCTGCGCAAGAGCAAGGCCGACAAGGTAATTCGCGGCGATCTGGGCGAGGAATGTCTTGGTCGACGCCACGCCGATCTCCGGCCCGGCCCGCGTGTAGAGCACCGCATCGCACTCGCGCGGGATCTGGCTGCCGTTGGTGTTGCAGATGGCAAGCACCTTGGCCTTCTGCTCCTTGGCGTGGCGCACCGCCTCCAGTGTGTCGGCGGTTTCACCGGACTGCGAGATCGCCACGACCAGCGTGTGGCTGTCCAAAACCGGGTCGCGGTAACGGAATTCGCTGGCGAGTTCGACCTCGACGGGTAGCCGCGTCCAGTGCTCGATCGCGTACTTGGCGAGCAGCCCGGAGTGATAGGCCGTCCCGCAGGCCACCACGAAGACCTTGTCGATCTCCCGCAACTCCTGATCGGACAGCCGCTGCTCGTCAAGAACGATGCGTCCGTCCGCGAAGTGGCCGAGCAAGGTGTCGGAAACCGCGGCGGGCTGCTCGGCGATCTCCTTGAGCATGAAGTACTCGTAGCCACCCTTTTCGGCAGCCGACAGGTCCCAGTCGATGTGAAACTCACGAAAATCGACGTTCGGATCGCCGTGGAAATCCGTGATGCGGTAACCGTCCGCGGTGATCACGACGGCCTGGTCTTGGCCGAGTTCGACAGCGTCGCGGGTGTGCTCGATGAAGGCGGCGACGTCGGAGCCGATGAACATCTCGCCGTCGCCGACACCGACGACCAGCGGGGTGGAGCGGCGGGCGGCGACGATCATGCCGGGTTCGTCGGCGTTCGCGAAGACCAGCGTGAAGTGACCCTCGAGTCGGCGCAGCACCGTGAGCACGGAGGCCGCGAAGTCACCCGCTGTCTCACCGTCGCGGTACTGCCGGGAGACCAGGTGAACCGCGACCTCGGTGTCGGTGTCGCTGGCGAACTCGACGCCTGCGGCCTCCAGTTCGGCGCGCAGCGGCGCGTAGTTCTCGATGATGCCGTTGTGGACCACCGCGATCTTGCCCGCGGCGTCGCGGTGCGGGTGGGCGTTGCGGTCGGTGGGCCTGCCATGCGTGGCCCACCGGGTGTGGCCCAGGCCGGTGGTGCCGACGAGGCTGTCGCTGGACTCGGCGAGTGTCGCCTCGAGGTTGGCCAGCCGGCCTGCGCGCCGACGGATCGTCAGGCCGCCGCGGCCGTCGAGCAGTGCCACCCCTGACGAGTCGTAACCCCGGTACTCCATGCGGCGCAGCGCGTCGACGACGATGTCACAGGCAGGGCGCTGCCCGACGTAGCCGACGATTCCACACATAGGCATCCAGGGTAGTGCAAGGGCTGGGTCACACCTGCTGCGCTACGGTTCGATGGTGGCCAGCACGAAGAAGCTTTTCGCAGCTCTGACCCGCCGCGGACCGCACCGCGTTTTGCGTGGTGACCTGGCCTTCGCCGGTATGCCGGGTGTGGTCTATACCCCGGAGTCCGGGCTGAACCTGGCGGGTGTGGCTTTCGGGCATGACTGGCTCGCGGGCGTGGACCGCTATGAGGGCACGCTGGAACACCTGGCGTCGTGGGGCATCGTGGCCGCCGCCCCCGCGACGGAGACAAGCGTGGCGCCGTCGGTGCTGAACCTGGCTTTCGACCTGGGCACCGCCCTCGACATCGTCGCGGGCGTGCGACTGGGTCCGGGAAAGATCAGCGTACACCCGACGAAGCTGGGCGTGGTCGGGCACGGCTTCGGCGGCTCGGCGGCGGTGTTCGCGGCTGCCGGAATGCCGGCCAAACCGAAGGCCGTCGTAGCGATGTTCCCGACGGTGACCAAGCCAGCCGCGGAGCAGCCTGCGGCCTCGTTGCCGGTGCCTGGTCTGGTGCTCACCGCGCCGGGTGACCCAATGACGTTGCGCTCCAACGCCGTCGAGCTGTCCAGAGTCTGGAAGGGCGCGACGCTTCGCACGGTGAACAAAGCCAAGGCCGGCGGGTTGATCGAGGGCAGGCGGTTGGCGCGTGTCGTCGGACTGCCGGGGGCCGACCGCAGCACGCAAAAGGTCGTGCGCGCTTTGCTGACGGGTTACCTGCTGCACACGCTGACCGCAGACAAGGCCTACGCCGACTTCGCCGACCCCGAGGTCGACCTGCCCAAGGCCCCGGCGGTTGATCCGTTCGCCGATGATCCGGTGGACATGGAGAACAAGGTCATTGCGCTACTGAAGCCCTGAGTTCTGTCAACCAACCGGTTGGGGGTATAACTTCGTAATGCGGACAGGGATATTTCTCAACTACGCCGGCGGCTTTCTGGAGGCCGTCGACGAGGTCGTCGAACTGGAGAAAATCGGCGTCGACATCGCATTGGTGGCCGAGGCCTACTCCTACGACGCGATCAGCCAGTTGGGCTTCCTGGCGGCCAAGACCTCGCGGATCGAGCTGGGCACCGGCGTCGTTCCGATCTACATCCGTACCCCGTCGCTGCTGGCGATGACGGCGGCAGGACTCGACTACGTCTCCGACGGTCGTTTTCGACTTGGCATCGGCACATCGGGGCCGCAGGTGATGGAGGGCTTCCACGGCGTGCCGTTTGATGCGCCATTGGGACGCACCCGCGAGGTGGTCGAGATCTGCCGTCAGGTGTGGCGCCGCGAACGCGTCACATACGACGGCAAGTACTACCAGATTCCGCTGCCGCCAGACCAGGGCAGCGGGCTTGGCAAGCCACTGCAGTTGATCAACCATCCTGTCCGCGAGCGCATTCCGATCACGATCGCCGCGCTGGGGCCGAAGAATGTCGAGCTCACCGCCGAGATCGCCGAGGGCTGGCAGCCGGTGTTCTTCTACCCGGAGAAGGCCGACGACGTATGGGGTGAGTCGCTGCGGGCGGGCTACGCCAAGCGCGATGCCGCGCTGGGTCCGCTCGACATCATGGCCAGTGCTCCGTTGGCGATCGGTGACGATGTCGACGACCGATTGGCTTGGGTGAAGCCACAATTGGCGCTCTACATCGGCGGCATGGGTGCGCGTGGCCGCAACTTCTACCACAACCTGGCGACGCGCTACGGTTTCGGCGACGTGGCCAACCACATCCAGGACCTCTACCTCGGCGGCAAGAAGGAGGAGGCGATCGCGGCGGTGCCCGACGAACTGGTGCGCCACGTGTCCCTGGTAGGGCCACGAGGCTACGTCAAGGAGAGGCTCGCCGCGTTTGCCGAAGGTGGTGCGACAACGCTTCTGCTGCAGCCGCTTTCGGGCGACCGCCGCGAATCCGTCCGCTTCGTCGAGGAATTGCAGTCGCTGCTGCCATAGCGGTCAGTACGGCGCCGCGACTCCATCGCGAGTCAGGGTCAGATCGCCGCAGCTGATGTCCGCCGCTGTGGTCCACGCCGGATCCTGCTCCGACGTCGCGGTGACGGTGTCGGATCGGCCGAGGGTGACCCAGGCACCGTTGAGGTCAATCTCGGTGCGGCGCACTGCCAGTAGCGGTCGGCCCTGATCGTCGCGCAGCTGTAGTAACTGGACCAGGTGCCTGCCATCGCCGAGATCGCTGCACCCTATGCCGTCACCGAGCGCGCGTCGATGCCCGACGTCGAAGCGGAATTCCTCGCCGGTCTGCTCGACGGCTGGGTAGATTCTGCAGCCCGACACCACGTACAGAATTGCCTCGCGGCCGGTGTCGACGATGATTTGATGGTTGCCGTCCTGCTGAGCGTCGACCAACATCGCCCGGCGCTGCAGCGGGCTGGCGCTGATGACTTTCGCCGCGCTGTAGCCCTGCGGCGTGGTGAGGCCGACGACGGTGTCGGAAATCCACAGTGTGGCCGGCTGACCGTAGATGTCGCTGACGTCCTTGCTCGCCGCCTTGGCCGGCGGTCCACCGTCCCGACAGTGATCATCGGCCGACGCGCGCGGGGCGACGACCATGCCGAGCAAGATCATCGCGATGGCCGACACCGCGCGGATGACGCGAAGCGACTTCGCGGTCTCAGCCGACATCGAATGACTCGTTGGACAAGCGGAAGAAATGGCCCGTGGAATTATTGGTGCACGTGATCCCTGATACCTCGCTAGTGCAGGTGATCACACCGACAGTGCGGCTCTGGCCGTAGTCGAGCGTCGGCCATGGCAGGGGAAGCTGGTTGGGATATTTGGCACATGTCACGATCGGCGCCTTCGTCGCATCGGCGCGCATCGACACCTGGGCGACGTGACCGCGCGTTGTGCCGCACTCATCCGGTGTCGACCACGTATGGTCGACGATCTCGCAATTCACCACGTTGTTGCCCGCATACTGTTGGCCGTTGGCTTCGAAGGGAGCCAACAACGTGATCGAGCAGTTGATGTTTCCCGTCGGCGACAGAAAGTCCACGTCCGCAGCGTCATCTGCCTGCGCGGCCGCCGATAGCGCGATGGCGGCAGCGGCGGTCGCCGTCGCGATCAATGCAAGTTTGGCCGTCATCAAAGGGTCCTTTCCAAGTGGGAACGAGGGCTATGCGCCAATGCGGCCAATTGCCTTCTGGGCGAACTGCTTCAGCGAGTCGCAACTCATGTAGTACTTTCCGACCGCCCGGTACAGCCGGTCCCCGCTCAACACGACGAGCAACGCCGTCGACGGCGGCGTGGTGCCTGCGTTGAACACGCACGCGGCTTTGACGCCGAGCCCCTCGACCGTCGTCGGATTGTTCGACGTAGCAGCCGCGAGCGCCAGCAGGGATGCGGCATCGACTGGAAAGGCGCCAGGCATCAGTAATTCGGATTCCACGCCGCTGTCCGGCGATCCTCTGTAGGCGCATGAGAACTCGACCGAACCGGCCTCATCGAGCAGCGGCTCGGCGGTCGCCGGACCACCGAGGACGCCGGCAGCTTCGTCCGTGGTAACCCAGTCGCAGGGTCGGGATGCGGGCGGCGCCTGCCGATCGACACCGGTCAGCTGAACGGTCACCGCGTCGTGGCGGCCGATCGGCGTGCCGGGCGGAGGCGACACGGCGGTGATGAGATAGCCGGCTGCATCGGTGGCGTTGCCGACCGGATCATGTCCGTCTGGCGCGACACCGCGAACGTTGTCCCAACACGCCAGTGCCCCTTGCCCCGTCACCTGATCGAGGTTCTTCCCGACGACGTCGGGCATGGACCGCGGCCACTGCTGAGCCGCGCAAAGCTGGTCAACGGTCGTGGGCGCTGGGCTGGCAGCTGCTCCCGGGGCGGATGCCGCCGCGGCCACAATCCCTGCCGTCATGCCCAGTACGACCAGCGGGCTTGGCTTCATGACTCGGTCGTCTCCAGGTGAGTGAAATGGGTTCACGTGAAGACTGTCGTCTTGGCCTTGGCGGATTCTTGGCTCGAGTCCAGCCGGAAGGTGTACGCCTGCGGCGCGGTGATGGCTTGCGATGCCAGGGAATCGGGCAATGACAGGTGCAGCTGTGTGGCAGATCGCATGCGACAAAACGAAAAGCGCCCAGCCGCTCGCCCGGCGTGCTCACAGGTTGATCGCAGTGTCCCCATGTATTGCCTCCTTCGCGCTCGCTGTGAAGTGTGCGCGAAGAGACGGTCGCGAATGAATGGGGAGATTTCCCTATCTTTTGCCGTGCTGCTCCTCAGCGAGGCCTAGACCAGGACGGTCCCGCCGTCGACGGTCAGCACAGTGCCGGTGCCGAACTGCTGTTCCATGCAATAGAGGTACGCCAGGGCGGTGTCGGCGACTTCTCCGATGCGGCCCAGTGGAAGCTGCTGCGCGGCTTGGTCATACATGGCGTGGCGGTCGGACTCGGTCATCGCGTCCCACAGCGGGGTGCGCACGACGCCCGGCGCCACGGCGTTGACCCGGATCGGTGCCAGCTCCACGGCAAGGGCCTTGGTCAGCGCGTTCATCGCGCCGCAGATGCTCACCGGCAGAGCACCGAAGCCCGGCTGTTCGGCCGCGGTGCCGCTCGTCAGCGTGATCGACCCGCCCGGTGTGAGGCGCGGGGCGAATACCCGCACCGCGGTCAGCGCGCCGACGAATCGCGTCTGGAAGAAGGCGGAGATGATCTCCGGGGTGAGGTCGGCGAGCGGCGCCAGTTGAAGCGACTCGCCGGCGGTGAAGACCAGGTGTTCGATGTCGCCGATCTCGATGGCGAGTCGCTCCATTCCCGGCAGGTCGGTGAGGTCGACGGTTGCGCCCTTGGCATGGTCGGGCAGATGGGTCAATGCCCGGTCGACACTGGACTGCCGCCGCGACACCACGATCGGGGTGGCTCCCCGGTCGGCTACCGCGGATGCGACGCCGAGGCCGATGCCGGAGGTGCCGCCGATGACGAGGACTCGTGCGTTCTTCAAGCTCATGTGTCCACTGTCGGGCCGAAGGGTGCGCGGAGTCCAAGACCCTTTTCGTCGCGAAGCGATACCCTAGCGGTATGGCCGTGCCCGACCTCGACATGCGCAAACTGCGTTATTTCGTGGCCGTTGCCGAGGAACTGAACTTTGGTCGCGCCGCCGAGCGCCTGCACATCGCGCAACCCGTGTTGTCACGCCAGATCCGCTCGTTTGAAAGCGAACTGGGCGTGCAGCTGTTCGCCCGCGATTCTCGCGGGACGGAGCTGACCATCGCAGGCAAGCAGCTCTTGGACGATGCACGCTACCTTCTTGTTGAGGCAAAAGCATTGCAGCAGAGGCTAACGCGCGCCACGCAGGCAACCGTGACCGTGACGGTCGGCGTGATGCCCGGGCTGTTGGCCACCGCGGCCGCCGCAGCGTTCGAAGCAGACGAGCCGTCGCGGCGCGCGGTGGTCGTGCAAGTGGGATGGGCCGATCAGGTCGATGTCGTGCACCGCGGCGAGGTCGATGTCGTCTACGCGCGCGAGCCGATCGATCATCACGGGTTGGGCACGGCACCGCTGCTGGAGGAGCCGCGAGTAGCCGTGCTGCCCGCCGCAGACCCGCTCGCCAAGAAGCGGTCGGTCCGATTGAGAGACCTGGCATCAAAGCGGCTGTTGCAGGACCCGGCCACGGTTCCGGAGTGGTATGCGATTGCCGCACCGGAGTATCGCCGCGCCGGCCAAACGGCGCGCACCGTCGAAGAGAAGTTGGAACTCGTTGCGGCACAAGAAGGTTTCGTGATCCTGCCCCAGTCAACGACGGCGTTCTATCGCAGGCCGGATGTGCGGGTGCTGCCGATTGAGGACATCGGCCCCAGCCAGGTCACGCTGATCTGGGATGCCGCAACCGATAACTCCGCTCGCGACGCATTTGTCAGCGCGGCGCTGGCGTGCCGGACACAGACGATCTGACGGCCGGGCGGTCTTGGCGGCTATCTCGCCAAGCTCGCCAGCGCGCCTGCACCTGCCGCCGCCGCAGCGCCCGCGGTTCCCAAACCGAGCCCCAGTCCGATTTCGCGCGCTCCCATGCCCCGCAGAAATGCCTGCGCGTCAGGTAGGGCGCCACCAGGTCCGGCGAGCGTCGCGCCCGTGATCGCCGGCGCGGTCAGCGAGGCGACCCCAAAGGCGATGCGGCCAAATGCGTACAGCTGCAACGGTTTCACGAGTCCGCGATCCAATCGCAAGCGCGATCCAGGATGGCGCCTCTTTCGAAACGGTCCGCGGTCCAGGTAGTCGACCGCACGGTGCCACGGTCGCCGTATCGCCGCATGATGTCGACGTGGTGAGGAAGGCCGACGAACCGTTCGAGGTCTTCGTCGGACGCCCAGACCGAGACCGAACCTCCGCGCCCGGCGGCCGGCAGCAACCAGAGCCACATACCGACGGCTCCGGACATGGCGTACCAGCCCATCCGCATGCGCAGTCCGTTGACGGCGACGGCGGGAAGCACTCGGCGGTGATGCGCCGAGAACTCGGTGACGCTGACCACCACCGGCGCATCACCGGGATCGACCGGACCAGGGGTCCAGGGGGTCAACATGGGAGCGGCTACCGCGGCCGTTGGACTTTTCACTGGGGACATGGCCCCACTGTCGGCGCATAATTGGTGCGTGTCAGTATCCAATTCGCAACTTTTTGAGCAGACCAATTCTGATCTGCGCGGCTTTCCGTCGGACCTTCTCGTTGCTCTGGATCGGTCTGGTCGGCGGGGGCTGTCCGCGCAGCTGCAACAACAGTTGCGCTCGGCGATTCAGCAGGGACGCCTGCCTGCCGGGACGGTTCTGCCGCCGACGCGAACACTGGCGCGCGATCTCGGTATCGCACGCAGTGTGGTCGTGGCCGCGTATGAACACCTCGCGACCGACGGCTATCTCAGCGGGCGGCAAGGGTCCGGTACGCAGGTACTGCCGATCGCTCCGGCATCGGTGCGGGCACCATCGGTGACCACCGAACCGGTCGCTGACGTTCGCCTGCTCGGCGGGCTCCCCGACCCGGCGCTGTTTCCGCGAACCGAGTGGCTGCGCCACTACCGCGCCGCGCTCAACGAGGTGCCCAACCACCAGCTCGGCTACCCGGGTCCCCTTGGGGCACTTCAATTGCGCGAAGCGCTCACCAACTACGTCGCGCGTGTTCGCGGTGTCGCGACGACGCCAGATCGCATGCTGATCACGTCGGGCATCACGCAGGCGGTGGTGCTGGCGGTCCGCGCACTGCGTGCCCGCGGGGTGGACGCAATCGCCGTCGAGGATCCCTGCTTCGGACTTCACCGCCAGGCCATCATCAACGCCGGCCTAGGTGTCGTGCCGATTCCCGTTGACGACGGCGGGCTCGATGTGGCGAAGTTGTTGGCGCACAACGTCAGAGCTGTCCTGGTGGCGCCTGCGCACTCTTATCCGACGGGTACCGTCCTGAGCGCGGAGCGACGTACCGCTCTCGTCAAGTGGGCCCACGACAACGACGGGCTGATCATCGAAGACGACTATGACGCCGAATTCCGTTATGACCGAGCACCAATCGGCGCCCTGCAAGGGCTGGCACCGCAACGAGTGGCCTACGCGGGGTGTGCGAGCAAGACTCTCACGCCTGCACTGCGGCTGGGTTGGCTCGCGGCGCCGGACTGGTTGGTCGACGAAGTCGTCGCGCAGAAGCTGCTGGACGACATGGGAAATACCCTGCTTGAACAGCTGACCCTGGCACGGTTCGTCGAATCGGGCGGTTTTGCAAGGCATCTCCGTCGGGTCCGGCCGGTTTATCGACGGCGACGCGATACCGCCCTCGCCGCGGTCGCTACGTCGCTGCCCGACGCGATTCCAACGGGAGTGGCCGCCGGGCTGCACATGTACTTGCGACTGCCATCGGCGTGCGACGAAGTCAGGCTGGTAGACGCTGCGCGCGACCGCGGCGTCCTCGTCGAGGGCGCGAGCTGGAACTGGTCGACGCCTTCGGAAGCACCGCCCGCACTAGTGATCGGTTACGGCGCGATTGCCGAGCCGGCCATCCGCAATGGGTTGGCGACTCTCGGGTCACTATGCCGTGTGTAGGTCAGCTGTTCAGGTGAGCGGACTTGGGATGAACTGGTCAGCCCACCAGACGCCCCAGGCGAGCACATCCGGGTTCCAGACGACTGGTAGCGGGCCTGGGATTCCTAGATCAGTCCAATTCGGCGGAAGCCACGTCTCCCCCCAGTGACCCGGCGGAACTCCAGTCAGTCCGGGAGCCCCCGCGTTGCCTTGCATGACCTGCCCAGGCGGCCCGAAGGGGTTGTGTCCGGGTGGGTCACCCGGAACCCAACAGTCAACCCCTGGGACGCAGGGATCCGGACCGTGCGGTTTGGCGGCCGCGACGCCGGCGCCACCTAGAGCTCCGAACCCAAGGACGGCGCCGATAGCGGCCCCAGCAGCGATTTTCTTGAGATTCATCGTCAACCTCCTCGTCGACGGTGTCACCGTGTTTGCCCCCGACGATCGATTTGGACCGATGCTGCCCGTTCTGAGTTCCAGGCGAACAGCACGACAATGACAACTTCTGGTTACCCAAAGTCTCGCCAGGTCACTCGCCGACTTGGGGTAGTTCGTCGGCCGCTATTTCACACGGCGTCTCGGCGGCGACGGGTTCAGGCGGCGGCGAATCTGCCGGTGGCTCGGGCACCGGGGTCGGCGCTGGCTCGAGTTCTTCCGGTGGCGGCGGTGCTTCGACCGGAGTCTCTGCCGGTTGGCAGACAGGCTCCTCAACGGGCTCTTCTGCGGCGGGCTCGTCCTCTAGCTCGGCCGCGGGCTCGACCGGCTCATCGTCGTCTTCCGTCTCATCGTCCGATTCGTCGTCGATCCCCGGCTCGTCGATCTCCGGATCGTCGATCTCCGGATCGTCGATGCCGGGGGTGTCCACTGCGTCGACCGACCCCAGCAGACTGCCGAACGCGTCGGCGAGCTGCTGCCCGAACCCCGATAGGCCGCTACCGAGATCCGGCATGCCGCCGAGTGAAGGTGCCGACGGCGGTGCCGCCATCGCAGGTGCGGTCGAGGCCGCATCGACCGGGGGTGGCGCGGGTGGTGGTGGCGGCATCGGCTCGGCCGTCGTAGGCGTCGGCGACGGGACGGCTGACGCGCTCCACAGCGGCGGCGCCGCGACGGGTGGCGGCGGCGCGCTGAAAGCCGCGGGGACCGTGGATGTCTGCTCGGCGCGCTGCGGTGGCGTCCACGACGGACCGAGATCGCCAGGCACGTCGAACACCGCATCCGGCTCGGCGGTCAGCTCCGCCGTTGCCGTGTCGTAAAGATTCGTCACCGCAGCCGTTGCCGAACGCATCGCCGTCAGCCACCCGATGCGAATGTCGTTGTCGACAAACGGCTTAACCTCCTGGTCGATCTTCTCACTGGCTGCCGCACGATCCCCCGCACCCGTTGTCACCGTGCGCGCGGCCGCCACCCAGTCGTCCTGCGCGCGTCCATCGGCGTCGATCGCGGCCGCCACCTTCTGATCGACTGTCTTCCACAGGTTGTCCCGCAAGTCGGCCAACGCATCCGCCGACGTGCGCACAGCGGCCGCGGCAACCTCCGATGCTTGACCATGCCGACGCAGGAACGTCGTCGACGCGTCGGCGCCGTCACCCTGCCATGCCGTCGACAGTGCGCCGATGTCCTGGCGCGCCAACGCGTCTTCCGTCGCCGCCACCGCGGCTTCGAGCGCAGCGCAGTCGGCGTCAAGCGCACGCAGGTCGAGCCCGTCCTCGCTGCCGTACCAGTCGCGCACCTGCGCGGCATGGAGCGTCAGATCCGGATTCGTGTAGCCGAGCATCTGGCAGGCCCACACACAGGTCTGCACATTGTCGACAGCAGGCAGTCCTTCAGCCAATCGCGCTGCGACATCTAACTTTTCGGCCACCGCTACCCCACCCGTCGGCCTGCATCGACATCGGCTTCGGCGTACCGATCCGCGGATACGCGCAGTGCCACAGCGATCTCGGTCGCGGCCCTCGACCATTGCCCGAGCTGGACCACCACGTGATCGACAGCGGTGCGCAATGCGTCCCCACCGGCGGTGTGCGCCCGCCCGGCCGCCGCCCCGTCGAACCGCAGCCCGGACAGATGCGTGCGGACAACGCCATCGACGATGTCGGCGACTGTTTGATATTGGCGGGCCACGGCATGCAACGCCGCCACGTCGACATCAGCTTGTCCCATACCAGCTAGGACGCCGGCCAACCCCCGCCGGTTCCAATGAATTTCAGCGCTGGTCGCTGACCGACTCTGCGACGCGGACGGCCACCTGCCGTGCGGTGTCCTCGTCGGCCGCCTCGACCATCACGCGGACAACCTGTTCGGTTCCGGAGGGCCGCAACAGAATTCGGCCGCTGTCGCCGAGCTCCGCCTCGGCCTCTGCCACCGCCGAGCGCACCGACGGCGCATCCGCCACCGTGGCCTTGTCCGCGACCTGCACGTTGATCAGGACCTGCGGCAGGGTCTGCATCGGCTCGGCGAGTGCGGCAAGCGTCGAGCGCGTCTGCGCCATCCTCGACATCAGTCGCAAACCCGTGACGATGCCGTCGCCAGTCGTACCCAGGGCGGGCATCACTATGTGACCCGATTGCTCACCGCCGAGCGAATATTCGCCTGCCCGAAGCTCTTCGAGTACGTAGCGGTCACCGACACCGGTGGTGCGGACCTCGATGCCCGCCGCGCGCATGGCCAGATGCAGCCCGAGGTTGCTCATCACCGTCGCCACCAAGGTGTTCGAAGCCAGCTCACCGGCGTCCCGCATCGCCAGAGCCAGGATCACCATGATCGCGTCGCCGTCGATCACCCGGCCTGCGGCATCGACCGCCAGACAGCGATCCGCATCGCCATCGTGCGCCAGCCCGAGGTCGGCGCCGTGTGAGATCACCGCGCTGCGGAGTTGTTCCATGTGCGTCGACCCGCAGCCGTCGTTGATGTTCAGCCCGTTGGGCTCGGCGTTGATCGCGATGACGTTCGCGCCCGCGGCGCGGTACGCCCGAGGCGCTGCCGATGACGCCGCCCCATGCGCGCAGTCCACGACGACGGTCAGCCCATCGAGCCGCGTGGTCACCGCCTTGCCCGCGTGGCGCAGATAGCGGTCCAACGCGTCCTCGGCGTCCACGACTCGGCCGATGCCCGCGCCGGTTGGCCGGCTTCCCGGCCCCTGATGGACGAGTTCCTCGATGCGGTCCTCGGCGGCATCGTCGAGTTTGTGTCCGCCGGGCCCGAAGATCTTGATGCCGTTATCCGGCATCGGGTTGTGTGACGCCGAGATCATCACGCCGAAGTCGGCGTCATAAGCGCTCGTCAGGTAGGCCACGGCCGGTGTCGGCAGTACCCCGACGCGCAGCGCGTCGACGCCTTCACTGGTCACCCCGGCGATCACCGCTGCCTCGAGCATCTCGCTGCTGGCCCGCGGATCGCGACCCACCACGGCTATCCGGCGGGCATGGCCACCAACGCTGCCGAGGCGGCGCGCAGCCGCCGAGCCCAGTCCCAACGCCAGCTCAGCGGTCAGATCCTGATTGGCGACTCCGCGCACCCCGTCGGTGCCGAACAGTCGAGCCATGCCGACAAACTTCTCATAGATGGCGGTCAAAGGGCCAACCGCCAGGCCATCAGCACCAGAAAAGGCTCGCCGCCCGCACTCGGGTGGATGCGGGCGGCGAGAGTCCTTGGTGTTATCCGAGCAACCCGAGTAGCTGGTTCAGCAGGTTCAGGAACTGGAGCAGATCCGTGATGTTGCCCGCCGGGTCCAGCAGACCGGCCACCGCGCACAACAGGTTGCCGAGCAGGTTGCCCGCACCCGGCACAGCCGTGATGTTCAAGTGCACGGTGTCGAGGTGCACCGTAAGGCCCAGGAGATTCAGGTCGAGCGGCCCCAGCACGAGGTCGAGAATCTCGCAGCTGGACTGCGCCACCGCGGCGGGCATCGCCACGCCGGACTGCGAAACGTCCTGGGCGCCGACTCCCTGACCCGGGTGGATCAGCTTGCCGGTGAGGTCTCCGACCGCCTCTACAGGTGAGGGTGCGTTCGGGGCCGTCGCCTGGCGGAAGTTGGTCACCGTGAACTGGCCGTTGAACTTCGACCCGTCAGTGGCGGTACCACGCACCTGCACTGTTTTCTTGCCAACGACCTCCGGGGGCGCTGCGCCGGCGCTGCCGGCCGCGACACCTCCCACGAGCGTGAGCGTCGCAACGGCCACCACGAGAGCGAGTAGCCGCACAAACCGTGACGTCATAGATGTACTCCTTTTCCTGTCGGGAAGCAGTGAACCGGTCCCCGACCAGCTCCGTGACGTCGCACCGGAGGTAGGAGCGGCCCGCTTACGCGAGATGCACCTTGCTTCCGCAGCGGTCTTTCCTCGATCAGACGGGGGTTCAAACCAAAAATTGCCAGAAAAATTATTGTTGGCGTAAATCTCGCCCACAGCCTAAATAGCTAGCGAGTCAATAATTTGCTGGTTATCTGACGTCGCAATGTTTACTGCCGCACAGAATTTTCTAGGGGCAGTGCTGTACGAATAACGAATACGCTTGTGCCCGAACATGACTCACCGCCCGCACCCGGACGGGTACGGGCGGTGAGATTTGAGAACGAGAGCTACCGCGCGGCAGTAGTGGTCGTCGTCGTAGTCGACGGCGTACTCGTCGTTCGGTTCTGCCCAGGCGCGTTCTCGGAGTTACCCGGCCCGTTCTGCGCGAACGTGAACGTCAGCCCGCCCTCGGCGCCCGCACAAGTGCCGGGCACCGGCGTGCCGTTGACGTCGAGCGCCTGCAGCGCCTCCGTGGTGATCCCTCCGTTCGGGCACGCCGACGCAATGAGCGCCTCAGCGTTCGTCAGCGACACGTCCTGCAGGACGCCGACCTGCTGGCCGCCCGCCGTCACGGTGACGTTGACCTTGCCGTCATTGACGACGGACTCAGCCGGCGGAGCTGCGTGCGCGAGTCCAAGGCCGCCCGCAGCCAGAAGGGCTCCACCCAGGAGGGCACCAGCGGACGCAAGCTTCACACGGTTCTGCATGTGTTATTTCCTTTCAGTCGGGACGCGCCGGTTCGTTCCCCCGACGGCGCGTCCGACGTGATGGCTCCCCGATGGCCCGCGATCTCAAACGCGGTGTGACGAATTCCCAGGAATGCAAAACGCCGGGCGTGCATATCGCACACCCGGCGTTTCGGCAGGTAGATCAGCGCTTGCTGTACTGAGGCGCCTTGCGGGCCTTCTTGAGGCCGTACTTCTTGCGCTCGATGGCCCGCGGGTCGCGGGTCAGGAAGCCGGCCTTCTTGAGTGCGGGCCGGTCCTCCGGCTGCACCAGGATCAGCGCCCGGGCGATGGCCAGGCGCAGCGCACCGGCCTGGCCGGACGGGCCGCCGCCATCGAGGTGGGCGTAGATGTCGAAGCTCTCCAGCCGATCCACGGTCACCAGCGGCGCCTTGATCAGCTGCTGGTGCACCTTGTTCGGGAAGTAGGCCTCGAGAGTGCGGCCGTCCAGGTGGAACTGGCCGGTGCCGGGCACCAGGCGCACCCGCACCACGGCCTCCTTGCGGCGGCCGACGGTCTGGATGGGACGGTCGATCACGACAGGCTCGCGCGGCGCCGCCTGGGTCTCGGCCTCGGTCTCGACAACGGCAGCCGTGGTTTCCACGTTGTCGTCGGTCTGCTCAACGGTCTCGGTCACTGGGCCACCTGCTTGATCTCGTACGGCACCGGCTTCTGGGCGGTGTGCGGATGGTCGGGCCCGACGTAGACCTTCAACTTCTTCTGGATCTGACGACCGAGCTTGGTGTGCGGAATCATGCCGAGGATCGCCCTTTCGACGACCCGGTCGGCGTGCTTCTCCATCTCGTCACCGAGCGCACGCTTGCGCAGACCGCCCGGAAAACCCGAGTGGCGGTAGGCGTACTTGTTCTGGAGCTTGTCGCCGCTGATGGCGACCTTGTCTGCGTTGATGACGATGACGAAGTCGCCACCGTCGACATTGGGCGTGAATGTCGGCTTGTGCTTGCCGCGCAGCAGAGTTGCAGCTGCGACGGCGAGCCGGCCGAGCACCACGTCGGTGGCGTCGATGACGTACCACGAACGCGTGGTGTCACCCGCCTTCGGCGTGTATGTAGGCACAGCGTCTACCTTCTTATCTCGGGTTGGATCCCGGTGTGACCCGGGTGCCGGTCAGGCGTCGACGGCAGGGTGGTCCTCGGCGACCGACAGTGACCCGAGGCCCGTGCATACCGCACGCCAACGGAGGAGCTTACCTGCGAGCGTCCGCGCAGGTCAAAACGCGTTCGATGCGGCTATCCGCCCGCCAGGTTCAGCACGAAGTTCGCATCCGTCTGGTTCGGCACCTCCGGCGGCACCTGGACCGTTCCGGTGCCGTGCGCATTCTGGTAGATCCCGTTGCCGCCGACGATCGTCACGGGCGCCGGTTGGCCACTGCTGAAAATCGCATCAGTCTGGTCTACGCCCTGGATGACGATCTGACCTCCGGCGAGGTTGAACGTGCCGTTGCACGCCGACTTGTCGCCGGTCAACGTGGTGCAACTGCCGCCGGTCGTGCCCAGGAACATCCCGCCGGGGCGGTCGAACAGATCGCCCGCAAAGATGAATTGGTCACCGGGGCCCGGTCCGGGTGCACCGAGATCGGCTTGGTATTGCACGGTGTCGTGCTCGAAAAGGACCAGCGTGGTGTCGGCGCTGGCCGTCGGCGCCGTCAGGCCGAGCATCGGCAGCGCGAGGATTGCCGTGGCTGTCAATTTCGCATGTTTGTTCATCCCAGAGCCCCCCTTGTAGCTACTGATAGTTAGCTGAACGTACGCCGACGCGACGACGACTACAAGACAAACTCCCCCGATGCATCGAGCTGTCGGGGGAGTTTGCGTCGGGGGCCGTTGATTACCGGTAGTCGATGACCACCCGGCCGTCGATCTGACCGCGTTCCATCCGGCCGAACACCTCATTGATGTCGTCGAGGCGGGCACTCTCCACCGTCGGGTGAATCAGGCCGCGGGCGTAGAAGTCCAGCGCCTCGGCCATGTCCTGGCGGGTGCCGACGATCGACCCGCGGATCGTCAGGCCCTTGAGCACGATGTCGAAGATCGGCGCTGGGAAGTCACCCGGCGGAAGGCCGTTGAAGACGATCGTGCCGCCACGCCGCGCCAGTCCGATCGCCTGACCGAACGCCTGCGGGTGAACCGCGGTGACGAGTACGCCGTGCACGCCGCCGGTGGCCTTCTGCACCTCGGCGACGACGTCGGACGTACGGGCGTTGACGGCGACCTCGGCACCGAGACGGGTGGCCAAGGCGAGCTTGGAATCGTCGATGTCGATCGCGACGACCCGCAGTCCCATCGCCCGCGCGTACTGCACCGCGACATGGCCGAGTCCGCCGATGCCGGAGATCGCCACCCATTGGCCGGGCCTGGTGTCGGTCACCTTGAGGCCCTTGTAGACGGTGACGCCCGCGCACAGGATCGGTGCGACCTCCAGCGGGTCGGCGTTCTCGGGGATGCGCGCCGCATAGGCGGCGTTCACCAGCATGTAACTGCCGAAGCTGCCGTTGACGCTGTAGCCGCCGTTCTTCTGGCTCTCGCACAGGGTTTCCCATCCGGTGCGGCAGTATTCGCAGGTGCCGCAGGCCGACCACAGCCATGCGTTGCCGACCTTGTCACCGACCGTGAGGTCATCGACGCCATCGCCGACTGCGACGACGGTGCCATACCCCTCGTGGCCGGGGATGAACGGTGGTTGGGGCTTGACGGGCCAATCTCCGTGCGCCGCATGAAGATCCGTGTGGCACACGCCGGAAGTCTCGAGTTTGACCAATGCTTCGCCGTAGCCTGGCGTTGGCAGCTCGAGTTCCTCGACCTGTAGGGGTCCACCGAATTCGGTGACGACGGCGGCGCGCATGGTATCGGTGTTGGTGGTCGCCGCAGGGGCGCCGAGGGTCTGGGTCATTTCATCATTCCAATCGTGAAAGTGGTTTTATTGAAGGGTCTTTGGTCCCGGCTTAGAAGAAGCCTTGGGCCTTGTTTCCATAGGAGACGAGCAGGTTCTTGGTCTGCTGGTAGTGATCGAGCATCATCTTGTGGGTCTCACGGCCGATGCCCGACTGCTTGTAGCCACCGAACGCGGCATGTGCGGGATACGCGTGGTAGCAGTTGGTCCACACCCGGCCCGCCTTGATGTCGCGGCCGGCACGGTAGGCGACGTTGCCGTCACGGCTCCACACGCCCGCCCCAAGGCCGTAGAGCGTGTCGTTGGCGATGTTGATCGCGTCGTCGTAGTCGGTGAACGACGTCACCGCGACCACCGGCCCGAAGATCTCCTCCTGGAAGATCCGCATCTTGTTGTTTCCGGTGAAAACCGTTGGGGTGACGTAATATCCACCACTCAAATCGCCGCCGAGCTCTGCACGTTCGCCGCCGGTGACGAGTTTTGCCCCGTCTCTCTTGCCGATCTGGATGTACGACAAGATCTTTTCCATCTGGTCCTCGGATGCCTGGGCGCCGATCATGGTCTCGGTGTCCAGCGGATCGCCCTGCCGAACCGCTTTGGTGCGGATGGCGGCCAACTCGAGGAACTCGTCGAAGATGTCGGCCTGAATCAGGCTGCGCGACGGGCAAGTACAGACCTCGCCCTGGTTGAGTGCGAACATCGTGAAGCCCTCGAGCGCCTTGTCCTGATAGTCATCGTGCTGGGCCATGACGTCGTTGAAGAAGATGTTCGGGCTCTTGCCGCCCAACTCCAGCGTGACCGGGATCAGGTTCTGCGACGCGTACTGCATGATGAGCCGGCCGGTCGTGGTCTCCCCCGTGAATGCGATCTTGGCGATCCGGTTCGAGGACGCCAGCGGCTTGCCCGCTTCGAGACCGAGGCCGTTGACGATGTTCACCACACCGGGCGGCAACAGATCACCGATCAACGAGAACAAGTACAGGATCGATGCGGGCGTCTGCTCAGCCGGCTTGAGCACCACGGCATTTCCCGCCGCGATGGCCGGCGCCAGCTTCCAGGTGGCCATCAGGATCGGGAAGTTCCACGGGATGATCTGACCGACGACGCCGAGCGGTTCGTGGAAGTGATAGGCGACGGTCTCCTCGTCGATCTGCGACAGCGACCCTTCCTGCGCACGGATCGCGCCGGCGAAGTACCGGAAGTGGTCGATGGCCAACGGGATATCGGCGTTCAGGGTCTCGCGCACCGGCTTGCCGTTGTCCCATGACTCGGCGACGGCGATCGACTCGAGGTTCTCCTCGATGCGGTCGGCGATCTTGTTGAGGACCACCGCCCGTTCTGCTGCAGTGGTTTTCCCCCAGGCCGGCGCTGCGGCATGCGCGGCGTCGAGCGCCTTTTCGATGTCGGACTCATCGGAGCGGGGGATCTCGCAGAACGGCAGACCGTTGACCGGGCTGGCGTTCTCGAAGTACCGGCCTGCGGTGGGAGCTACCCACTGCCCGCCGATGTAGTTCTCGTACCGGGACTGGAACGTCATCACAGAGCCTTCGGCACCCGGTCGGGCGTACACGGTCATTGGCTTCTCCTAGCTTCGCGACGTATATGTGTCGGACGTCACTGAAGGTAGGTTTTAAACGGTTGCAGCACGGTTGCACGACGTTGCAACCGCCGGCGGCCTAGGCCAGGTCGAAATCGAGACCGGCGAGGCGTCCGCGGGCCTGGGCTCGCATCGCCGATCCCGGCGCGGCGTGGTTGTAGAGCACCCGCCAGCAGTCCCGGTCGTCGCGGCCCTCCGGCAGGTCGAGCCAACGGCGAAGCAGCGCAAGGTTTCCCGATGCCAGCACCGCGCCGCGCACGCTGGCGCTGAGTTCTCTGCGCAGCCGCGCGATGCCGGGCGACACCGACTGCGGTAGCAGTTCGCCGGTGTAGTGGGTGAGTACGCGGTCGACGTCGCCGGCGTGCAGGGCTTCCGAAACGTCGTCGTAGTCGCTGGCGATCGGTTTGAGCAACCGGTACGGCCGCGAGTCGATGTAGTCGGCGCCGATGACTCGGCGCAGCCGGGACATCTCGGCGCGGATAGTCACCACGTCGAGGTCCTTGTCGTCGAGCAGCATCGCGAGGTGGTCGGCGCTCAGACCTTCGGGGTGGCGGCCGAGCAGAACCAGGATGTCGGCGTGGCGACCGGTCAGCGTGCTGGTGTCGAGCTCGGTGTGCCAGCGCGGCCGCTCGGCGCCGAGCACCGTAAGGCGGGTGGCCGTGGGTGTTGTCGTGGGTTGGTTGAGCTGCAACAGGGCGAGGTGGTTTTCGACGGCGACGGCGGTGGCGCGGACCAAGGCGAGGGTCTGCGGCGAGGCGACCTGGGTTCCGCCGGTGAGGTCGATGGCGCCGATGAGCACACCGGTAGCGGGGTCGTGCACCGGCACCGCGGTGCAGCTCCACTGCTGGACGATCCGCGAGAAGTGCTCGGTCCCGCGGATTTGTAGCTCGGCGTCGAGTGCGAGTGCGGTGCCCGGCGCATTGGTGCCCGCGCCGCGTTCACTCCAGTCGGCGCCGGGCACGAAGTTCATCCGTTCGGCCTTGCGGCAGGCTTTCCGATCGCCCTCGACCCAGAGCAGGGTGCCGTTGGCCGCGGTCACGGCGACGACGACGCCGGCGTCGGTGGCGTCGTCAACAAGCAGGCGGCGGATGACCGGAAGGGCAGGCGCCAATGGATGCGCAGCGCGCATGCGGTCAAGGACAGCGGTGGCGGTGGGAGGTGCCCCGAGGTCGGGGTCGACGCCGGTGGCGAGGCTGCGCCGCCAACTCTCAGCGACGAGGGGGCGCAACGGCGTGGCGTCCAGATCGACCTGGCCGGAGACGAATAGCTCATGGACAGCGCGCAGCGACGAAGACGACACCCGGGCTGCTGCCCGGTTGCCCGAAGTCTTCGAGATGTCCACCGGCGACCACGCTCCCTCGCACGCGTGGCCGCCACGATAACCCAAGCTCGCTGGTCGCGGGCAGGGGCTTTCGGCCCTAATTCGACAGCAGCAAACATAGGGAAACACCCGATTCCTTGCCGACGGAATCAACATAGCTTCGCTCGTGACGGACTCCCGAGTTATCTGGACCGTCTCCCCACAGTTCAAGATCACTACGGAGTGAAGATGTTTCGTGTTCTCGGCTCTGCCCTGTTCATGGTCGGCGCGGCCGCAATCGCGTTAGCTCCCGTCGCTTCGGCATCGGGCCCCTACAACAACTGCAGCCAAGCCAAGGCGGACGGCGTCTGCAACATCACGACGGATTCGCCCTGGTACCTGGCGAAGCTCGACCGCGACGGCGACGGCGTCGCCTGCGAGTGCTAGGTACGGCGACCGAAGACGCGCTGGGCTTCGGCTCGAAGTCCCCAGACTGGATGCCGCAGGACCTCGGTGATCTCATCCCGCATGGTTCCTGGCTGAAAAAGATGGGCGCCCACAATTACGGCGAGGCCGCCCGCTGCGCCGATCACCCCTACCTGTGCGCGCCTGGTCGCAACGGCAGTGGCGATCGCGGTTAGGAAGAGGACGTCTCCGACAGTCGACAACACATCGGTGGCGCGATTCTCGTGACGACTCAGCAGCCGGTCGCGGTAAGCGATAAACGCTTCACTCATCTGACCCCCTCGAACGTTCGCACGCCGCTGGCATAACGGTAGTTCGTCGGGCACGAACCGTTGTTGATTGCGACTCTTCCGCTGCACCCCTTTGCTTTTGCAACCAAAGGCAGGACTGTGCGGTCCCGTTGGCTCCCCTCCAAGCGGGACCGCACAGGGTCCTGACGTTGGGCGTCAATAGCCCCAGGCGTTAGCCGCGCTGCGATCGGTCGCTGCGACCTCATCAGAGCCGTCGCGCACGGCATTGCCGAGATTGACCAGGATCTCGTTGAGCGCGGCGGCCGCCTGCTCCCACCGTGTCTGCTCGACGCGGTACGCCTCCGCCGCCTCCCGCGTCCACACCTGTTGCAGCGGCGCGATCTGCGACCGTAGCTCATCCAGCGCGCCGTTCAACCGCGCCGATGTCGCGTGAATGTCTTGTCGCACCGTGTACTCGATTTCGTCGAAGTCATACGACAGCACGTGATCCATGACCCAGCTCCTTAAAGGTTGGTCGCGACGGAACCGATTTGGTGCGAATGGCTTTCGCCGGCCTCGCGCAGCGTCCGTTCGTTGAAGCGGATGGTCTCGGCAATGCGCTGCAGAGCGGCGTGCAGCTTCGTCGATTCGGCGTTCCACCGCTCGACCACATCGCGGAAGCGAACGGCGGCGACACCTCCCCACACCGACGGTGACACGCTGGTCATCCGACCGATGAAGGATTGCAACATCGCCCGGATCTCTTCATTGCGACTATCCGTCTTGCCTGCGACTGCCGACATGAGCTCGAAGTCGGTCGCGAGCGGTCCGCCCCCGGGTGACGTCATCTGGATCCTTCCGTCTCGTTCTGCGCGATATGAAGGTTGGACGTCGGCCCGTCGCATTCGGTTCCATCGAGCCGATTGGTTTTTCAGAACACCGCATGCGCCGAGGCAATCGCCCGATCGCAAACCTGTTGCATGACCTCTTCGTGTCCTGGCGCGCTCTGACACCCGATGGCGATCCTCAGTGACCGATCGATCAACACGAACCACGCGATCTGACGGTCCCGACGCACCTCGCGGTATGTCACCACAGCGCGGTCGACCCGCCGGCCGGTCGGATCGAAGTCGGCGAAGACGCCGTCGGGCTCCTGCGCCAGCGCGTCGCGCAGTGAGTCCGCGACCTGCTCATGCGCTTGCTGCGGCGCCAACGTCGACTGCGTGATGTGCAACGCGCCGGTCGCATCATTGGGCGAAACAACCTGAACGCGCGCCGATCCGGGGCCCGACGTGATGTGCTCGACCACCCATTGCGCGGGCACCATGACGCCGACCCGCCCCTCGACCAACAGCGTCATCGGCAGATCCGCGGTGGCCGTCGGCAGGTGGTGGCGCGCCGCAAATCCGCCGCACATCACGGCTGCCGACACCAGTGTTCCCGCCAGCACCGCCGCCGCACGTCCACTGCGCCTGACCGATGGCTGTGGCTCGCGGTGTCCTGTATCTACCAGCGAACATATCGACTCAACACTGCGGCCAACCCAGCCACGATCCGTAACCATGACGTCACTGTCGTTGGCCCGCAACACCTTTATGAGCGCACGATCGCCTTCGACTCCCTCCGGCGCATCCAGCACAGCCGACGTCGGAATTCTCGTCAGCAGTCGGTCGGTGTCGTCGGGTCGCACCACGTCGACGATCGCTCCGCGCGACGCTATGACGACGAACTCGGGCGCCAACTCCACGAACGACATCTGTGGGTCGGACAGCAGTTCTGCCCGCCGCAGCACAATTACGTCGTTCGCCACTGTCTCGGCGGCGCCACACACCCGCTCTACCCGCGACGACGACCACCACGTCGGACAGACGAGCACAACCGTCTCGGCGGAGCCACCGACGACGTCCTGCATGATTCTTTGCCATACCTGAGTGGCTGGTACCGCACGGTCGTCGACCAGCACCAGCTCGTCGTCGATGGCGTCGATACAAGCTGAAACCCACTCCGGCTCAGCCTCATTCGGGCCGCGGATGGTGATCGGACCTATCTCGACGACGACCTGTTTCATGGCGGGTCTGTCCACGCCACCTGGACCAGGTGATCGGACTGGCCGCGGGTGACAAGCGTTCCCCGCCCCGGCGGCTGCCTCGACGGCCGAACCGAACCCAGCAGGACGCCGTCGTCCGCGCTGGCGCTCATCATCAGGCCCATGCAACCCAACTCGCGCAGCCGCGCCAGAACCGGATCGAACATCGCGCGCGCTGCTCCACCCGAGCGGCGGGCAGCGATCACGTGCAGGCCGACATCCTTGGCATGTGGGAGATAGTCAGCCAGAGGCGTCAACGGGTTGCCGGTGGCGGTAGCGACCAGATCGTAGTCGTCGACGACAAGGTAGATCTCAGGTCCGGACCACCACGACCTGTCGCGCAGTTGCTGTTGTGTCACCGTCTCACTGGGCAACCGGGCCTCCAACTGCTCGACAAGGCCAGAGACTCGCGTCGCTAGGGTCGTGGCCGACATCGAGTACCCACCTAGATGAGCCGATTCGACAACACCGAGCAGCGTTCGGCGGAAGTCGACGATCTCGATCTGCGCGGCGTCCGCGGTAGTGGTGCGGACGATCTCCCGACACAACAGGCGCAGTGTCGACGTCTTACCGCACTCGGTTTCTCCGAGCACCAGCAGATGTGGCTGATCCGCGAAATCGAGTGTCACCGGCTGCAATTCAGATTCCCCTACGCCGAGAACCACGTGGCCGCCGATGGCATCGTGAGCAACGTGCAGCGGCAGAAGTTCGATCGGCTGTGCGCAGCACCCGCCCCACCGCATGATCCTGTCCTCGCCGACGCGTGGCCACGCGATCAACATTTCCTTGCCGTCGCCCGTGATGCCGCGACCCGGCGGGATATGGCCCAGTTGCCGGGCACGCTTGCGGTCCATTTCGGAGTCGGCCGGATCGCCGAGTCGCAACTCGATGCGGGTGCCGAGCTGATCCTTCAGCGCGGGGCGGATCTCTGCCCAGCGGGATGCGGTCACCACCACATGCACGCCATACGAAAGGCCCTGGGCTGCCAGGGCGATCACCCGCGACTCGAGGGCTTCGAAGTCTTGCCGCAGGGTGGCCCAGCCGTCGATGACGAGAAAAACATCACCGGAGCGCGGGGCACCGGCCTCTCGGTTGCGCACGATCGACTCCATCTCGGCGACCACGCGTCTGCAGAGGTCGGCATCGGATCGTGCCGCGACCGATCCCACATGCGGTAGATCACGCAACGCCGCCAATTCACCTCCGCCGAAGTCGAGGCAATAGAACCGCGCCACGGTCGGGTTGTGCGTTGCGGCAAGTGCTGTCACCAAGGTGCGCACGGTTGTTGACTTACCGGTTTGTGGTGCACCGACAATGGCGACATTTCCTGCGGCTCCGGATAAGTCGGCGATCAGCAAGTCACGACGTTGGTCGTAGGGGGAATCGATGACCCCGATCGGCACCGACAACGGGCGATCGCTCGAACCGCAGGCGATGAGATCGTCGAGTACCGGTGACTGCGTCAACGGCGGCAGCCACACCCGGTGTGCCGGCGTCCCATGGCCCGCCAGTCGATTCAGCACGGTATCCATCAACGTCTGAGCGCCGGGTGGTTGTACCGGCTGGGTGATCTGGCCGACGGCCGCTGCGGTGAACAACCGGGGCATGCTCGACGGAACGGAACCTTCGCCCAAGCGCGGATTTTCGTACGGTGCCGAGACAAACGCCGTTTGGAAACGCACCATCTCTGAGTCCGGCGTCTTCAGGTACGCGGCCCCGGGTGAAGTGGGTAAGTGATACGCGTCGGGCACACCGAGCACGGCTCGGGATTCACTGGCGGAGAAAGTCTTCAAGCAGATGCGATATGACAGGTGCGTCTCCAATCCCCGCAGCCTGCCTTCATCGAGCCGCTGGCTGGCCAGCAGCAGATGCATGCCGAGCGAACGGCCCAGCCGTCCGATTGCGACAAACAGTTCGGCGAACTCGGGATGCTGACTGAGCAACTCGGAGAACTCGTCGACAACGATGAACAGGGCTGGTAACGGCGGCATGGCGCGACCTTGTCGCCGCGCTCGTTCGTAGTCGGCGACGTTCGCGAAAAGTCCCGCGGCGCGCAGCAACTCTTGTCGACGGTTCATCTCGCCGGCAAGTGCGTCTTGCATACGAGCGACGAGGTGCGCTTCGTCGGACAGGTTCGTGATGATCGCCGAAACGTGGCAGACGCGGTCCAGGCCGAGGAACGTCGCACCGCCCTTGAAGTCGACGAGCACCAGATTGACGACGTCGGGCGGATGAGCCGCGATCATGCCGAGGACCAAAGTGCGCAGGAACTCCGATTTTCCCGAGCCGGTGGCGCCAACGCAGAGGCCGTGCGGTCCCATCCCGCTCTGCGCGGCTTCCTTGATGTCGAGCATGACCTTGTCGCCGGCTTCGGTCACGCCGATCGGCACCCGAAGCCGTTGGCTGTCCGATCGTGGATGCCATTGCCGCGCGGGTTCGATGCTGTCCGGATCGGTCAGGCCCATCATTTCGAGCCAGCCGGTGATCGAGGCATGGCGGGCCGCACCGACGTCGCGATACGGCGCTAGACGTCTGGCGCAGACCAAGGCCTGCGACTGCGTCAAACCGTCGCTTCGCATATCGCCGTCCAGGGCCAGCCGCAGGCGCGGCCCTTCGATGAAGGGTTGCTCGAGTACGGGTGCCCGTCCGTCGTCGACGACGACAACCACATGCGGCGCCGTCGCGTCGTTTCCGCACGCCGCGGTCGCATCGGCCAGACTGCGGTAGATCATCCTTGCCGGACCGGCTGCGTCGGCCAGCAGCGGATGCTGTTGGTGTGGAAGCCATTTGAGCCAGTCCCAGTCCTCGGACATGGGTCCCGCCACGACGACAACTCGCAGATCGTCGGGGCTGTGCAGAACCGCAAGCTGACAGAGCATGGCGCGCAGTAGCGCCCTCACGACCGTCGGATCCCCGTCGAAGACAACGGCGGAGACGTCCCGCAACGACGCCACGACCGGCACATCGGCCACCACCGATCGGCGCCGGATCAATCGGGACACCGCCGACGCGGTGACCGGGTCGAGGCCGGGCTCCGGCGTCACGAGACGGGCGGACAGCGGCCGCTCGCCGAGGCCGATCCTGACCTGACAGAAGTCGGGATCGTCGAGCGCACGCTCCCACATGCGCTGCCCGCCGATCAAGGTCCATAGCGTCGCCGGATCGGGATGGCTCCAATGCAGCGAGCGATGCTGATCGGCAGCGGCGCCGGCGATTGTCCGATCCAGATCGTCGAGGTAGCCGAGGTAGTCGCGGCGGCCCTCGTTCAGTTGCGCGTTCTGATTTGCGCCTCGTGTGCTGTAGGCGAGCGAGCCAAGGACCGACGCGATCATCATGACCGGAAAGAACATGGACATCGGCCCACGGCTCGCCGACGCGCCGCCCGACGAGAAGTACAGCGCCATCATGCCGCCTGCCGCGACCAGCATGGCCACCGGCAGCAGGCGCGCAAGCAGATTGCCGGGCAAGGGCTTCGGGACTTCGGGCGGCGGGTCGACCATGACGTCGCCCTGCACCATGGTCGGGGCGGGCAGTCGCGGCTCACGGGAGAACTCCATCGTCTGAAGGACGATGCGTAGGTTCGTTTCGTTCCATCCACAGCTCCCGAAATTGTCGAGCCGGCGTGGGTTCGGGTCGCGTTACGGTGAATGCGCGGGCGTCAATGGGGGGGATGCGATGCCGGATTCGATGTGCCGGTTGGCAGTTCAGCACGGGCCGGACACTGTCGAGCTCGCACTGCCGAGGAGCACGCCGGTCGGACTACTGCTGCCGTCGGTCGTGGACCTCGTCAAGCCCGACACGCTCCCCGCCGAGGAGGGTTTGCGGTGGCACCTGTCCCGCGTCGGCCACGGCGCGCTGGACGAAGCGATCAGTCTGCACGACAATGCTGTTCACGACGGTGAGCTGTTGCTGCTCGCCACCGCGCCATCTCCAGCACCCGTCCGTGTGCCCGACGACCCGTGGCAGGTGCTCGTCGAAACCCGTGACCCTCGGTCTGTGCCTCAGCGTGCCATAGCGGCGGCATGCTTGAGTGCTTCGCTGTTCGGCGTCGCGGCGTTGGCCTGGGCAGGCGTGGTCACCCAGGCAATCGGCAACGTCATGGCGGCAACCGCCATTGCGGCCGCGGCCGTGATCGCAACGGTGGCGGTGCGCCGCGCATACCCCGACCCGCTGGTCGTCGTCACCCTTGGCGTCATCGCCGTTGCGTTCGGCGGCGCGGCCGGATTTCTCGCGGTGCCCGCCGGACCCTCGACGGCCAACGCGTTGCTCGCCGCTGCGGTGGTATTCGCGACATCGACGCTGTTGATTCGCATAACCCATAGCGGTGCAATCTGTTTGACAGCTATCGCGACCTCATCCGCACTGACGACCGCTGCTGCCCTGTGTGGCGTCGCATGGGCAGTGCCGATCACCACAACCGGCGCGGCGCTAGCCACGCTGGCCCTCGGAGCCCTCGCAGCCGCAGCCAGGCTGTCGATCGCAACTGCCGGGTTGGCCCCTGCAGAAGACGATTTCACTGAGCTGACGCCTCAGGCGATCGCCGCTCACCAAACCTTCACAGGACTCGTCACCGGGTCGGCGGCCGCAGCTGCGATCGGTGCGGCACTCGTCGCATCCGGTATACCTACCAGACCGAATGCAGTCCTCTTCACGGCCGTGGTGGGTCTGGTGATGGTGCTGCGCGCCCGAACCCACGTCGACAGGCATCGCACCGTCGCGTTGGTGGCGGCTGGGATCGCGGCCATCGCAGCCGGTGGTGTCACCGTCGTGATTTCGGCTCCAGAACACGCTGTCTGGGTGAGCCTCGTCGCGCTCGCAGTCGGCATCGGCATGCTGGTTCGTGGATTCGGCGCAACGCGAAACGTACTCGCGCGCCGCACCGTCGACGTGTTGGAGTACGCGACGCTGGCCGCTGTGCTGCCACTGGCATGCTGGGTCGGCGACCTGTACGGGCTGGTCCGCGGTGTGAGCCTGTCATGATTGCCGAGCGGATGACGAGGTTCTGTGTCGCAGGCCTTCTCGCGACATTGCCCACCTGTTTCGCGCCGCCCGCCGTCGCGGTCACACCGCCGATGGTCGACGATTCGATGCTGCCGAAGCCGGGTCCGCCTGCGCCACCGCGGCCGACGAAGCAACGGGACCCTTGCGTCGTGGCCGCACCCGCCGGCGACAAGGCTGAGGCTGGACAACTGGCAGGACTGAATCTGCAGCAGGTCTGGAAGTTCACCCGCGGAGCCGGGCAGACCGTCGCGGTCATCGACACCGGCGTCCAACGTCACCGCCTCCTCCCCCACCTGGTGCCCGGCGGGGACTACGTGTCCTCCACCGACGGTACGACCGATTGCGACGGCCACGGCACCATCGTGGCCGGGATCATCGGTGCAGCACCGGATTCAGATGGATCGACATTCAGCGGCATCGCGCCCGACGCCACCATCGTCAGCATTCGCCAGTCCAGCAACAAGTTTCGGGCAACCGATGATCCATCGGGCTCCGGCTTCGGCGATGTCGACACGCTTGCGAGCGCTGTGCGTACCGCTGCCGACATGGGCGCGACCGTGATCAACGTGTCCTCGGTAGCGTGCCTACCCGTGGACAGCGGTTTGGACGACCGTCCCCTCGGCGCCGCGTTGGCGTACGCGGTCGACGTGAAGAACGTCGTTGTGGTCGCCGCCGCCGGAAACGTCGGCACCGCCGGTCAATGCCCCGAACAGAATCCGGCAACCGATCCGGCCCGGCCGGGCCGACCAGATTGGGATCGGGTGAACGTCGTGGTGAGTCCTGCTTGGTATGACGACTATGTGTTGACGGTGGGTTCGGTCGATACGCACGGCGCGCCATCAGCGTTCAGCCTTGCCGGGCCCTGGGTGGACGTCGCGGCTCCGGGTGAAGGCATCGTGTCGTTGGATCCCGATGGTGAGGGTCTGGTGAGCAGCCTTCCTGCAGCCGGCGATCCGATCCCGATCGCGGGTACGAGTTATGCGGCACCGGTGGTGAGCGGCATCGTCGCGCTGGTGCGGTCGCGCTCGCCCGAACTGACTGCGCGGCAAGTCATGCAGCGCATCAAAGCGACAGCGCATCAGCCCGCCGCCGGGTGGGATCCTGTTGTCGGGCAAGGGGTTGTCGATGCGACGGCGGCGGTGACGGCCGGTACCACACCTGCCCTGGCAGATGCCCCGTCACGACCCGTGTCCTATCCGACCCCCGCTCCCACTGAGCATCGGGCATATCGGATTTCCGTCGGCGGCGCGGCGGTATGTCTGGCAGTATCCGTCGGCGCAGTCGTGATGACGCCAGCGGCGGCACGGCTACGACGGTCCGGCAAAACTGTCCCGCACGATTGACGCCGCTTCCTTGCTCAGCTCCGGTCCGCGCGGCAACCGGGCCAGCACCGGCCAGGGCGCCGGCACGGGCGGTCCTGGCAGACCCAGCTGCTTCGCAGTGTGTTCGTCGCGAAGACCGAATACGACGCCGGCCTCGGTGACGAAGTAGAGCGAACCGGCGCTCGCGCCGTCGTCGGCGATGCCGACTGACCGAATGTAGGCGCCGCGACCCCGTGGAATCGAGAAGGCGTCGACGTTCGGACCGTCCCCGTCGGACTGCGCCAGTGTCAACGAGCTCGCGGGGGCTGGAAGTGAATCACCCACCAGCACAGCTATTTTGGTGTCCGTCGCAGTCAGCTGCCATCGGGCACACACCATCGCAGCGGGTGAGACACCGGCGGTATCCGGATACGTCGAGACGCGAAGCGTGTCGACACCAGGCATGGCCGCGATGACGTCTGGTGTCACCATGTCGATGTCGCGGTCGTCGTGTGAGTCGGTGAAGCGGACGAGGTCCGCGGTGACCTGGCCGACCCGCTGCACCCCTGTGGCGAGTACGACGTAGTACTCGTCGGCGCCCGCGCGGGCGATTCGCACCACGCTGCCGACCGGATACCCGCGCAGCGGACTCGGTGCGCCCGCACCGGGAATGTGGGGCGCGGCGATGGGCGGCGCTTCGGGTGTCACGTCGAGAAGCGTCCGCGAAACCGGGCGAGGGGTGACGCCGTCCAGTTGCAACGCTCGAACGACCGCACGGTTGCGCAGGTCCACCTTGGCCCGCAACCCGGAATAGAGCAGATACGTCGAAGCCGCGCTCTCCCCGCGAGCCGTGACGAGAACCGCGGGACCCGTCGCGAGGCCACCTTCGGGCAGCGCTCCGGCGATCACGGTCGTCTTGGCCGCGTCCTCGCAGACCGCCCAGCCGGATTCGTCCTCTCGCAGCGGCGGCGCGATCTCGGCGGGCGCGCCGGGAATGCCGAGAAGCGGACCACGCGTGGAGTTGCTGATGGCCGCCGCGCTCACCGCTTCGGCATTCGCGGGCGTGTCAGCGATCAGGCGCGCGGACGCGAGATTCAGCACTGGATGAACGACGTCACCGATGCGGACGTAGAGCGCACCCGATTCCCGCACCACCACTATCGGGGCGCTGCCAAGGTGGTCCGGTGGGCGTAAGAACGCCAGTACCACACAGACCGCGACGACGATCGCGGTGATGACGGCGCCTGCGCTCAACGAAAGCGATTGCGCGCGAAGCGGATCGTCGAGCATTCGCACGTCGCCGCGCACCAGCGCGTGCTCCATCCGGCGCAGCAGGAACCGCTGGCCGCTGACCTGCAGCCGCATTGGTGATTGCCGAGTCATACTTCCCCCGCGGCCAGCCTAACCGCGGCCAAGGGAGGCCGATGTCACGGATTTCGTCAGAACGTGCGGAGCAGAGCGGTTCGACCCTTGATGTGAAGCTTCTCGATGCTCGAGCCGCGTAATTCCTCCATGCGCCGCCGCATTTCGTCACCGAGAGCGTCCAGCTCGTCGTCGCTCATCTCCACTGGCGGTGGACACAGGTCACGCTCTTCTTCGGCGGCGTGTGCGTCCAGCACCGTGACGAACGATTCCCACTCCTCTTGGTAGCCAGGCGCATCGGGCGCTGTCCTCAGTGCCACGGCAAGTTGGTCAAAGACCTGTCGATGCTCTGCGTGTGCGATGGCAACGAGCTTGCTGGCCGCCTGCACGGCAGGGTAGAAGAGTTCGTCTTCGATACGCATGTGGATGTCCAACTCGACCAAGAACTCGTCGAGGGTTTCCTGCCGTTCGTCCGAAACGGGCGGCATCGCGGTGATCTTCTTGCACAGCCCGCGCAACGTGTTGTGGTGCTCGAACAGCACGTCGAAGGCGTTCATTGCGCGCGCACCTCCACCATTCCGTCGCGGACGCGGGCCGCGTAGCTGGGCAGCGGCGCGGTGGCCGGCCCCTTCAGTACGTTGCCGGATTCACATTCGAATCGTGAACCGTGCCAAGGGCATACGACACGGCCGCGGTCGACCCAACCGTCCGACATCGGAGCGCCGAGGTGAGGGCAATACTCGCCGACCGCGAGCACATTGCCGCCGTCGCGGTGCAACACCACGCCGACGCCGTCGATCTCGACTCGCTGCGGTCGCCCATCCAACTCGTTCACCGGCAAGGCCGGCGTCCAGTCCGCGGCCTGCAAACGTGGACCCGACTGGTCAACACCCACACCCGACCCGTACACCAGCGAGGCACCCAGATAGCCGCTTCCGAGAGTGAGGCCGTAGCCCAGCGCCGTCCCGGCCATGCCGCGGAGATGACGGCCTCGTCGACGATCCCACCACGACACCGCATACAGCCCGGTCGCGACAACGTTCAACAGGCCGTGCACGATCCCGATTCGCCGGGACTCGTCGTGGGTGTGCTGCCAATCGGTCGCACCCGTTGCGGCGGCGCCGAGATTGCCGAGAATGCCAACGCCCAGCGCCACCGTCGACGCGTCGCGCATGGTCGTGCGGCCCGGGAGCACGCTCACTGCGTCCAACGTCACCGCCGTGGCGACTGCGCCCGTCGGCAGGCTGGTCAAGGCCGGGTGAAGCGGATGCCCCAGCCACGTCCCGTGCAGCGCGTTGCTCACACGCTCCCGATTACGGCCGAGCGCTGCGAAGCTCACCGCAAGGACGTGTTCGAGTCGATAGCTCGGACGATCCAGCCACCGTTGACGACCAAGCTTCTCGATTGCTCGGAATCCGATTTGTCGCGTGTGATCCGGTGTGGAACGCGGCTGATGTACCACGGCAGCCCTCCCCAGGTTCTGCGTGTTGAAACTTCGGCCGGCCGTCCCCGCACACCCTGACCCGTCACCAGAAACACGAAACGCCGCCGGCTTCGGTTCAATCGAAAGCACGGTGGCGGCAAGCCGGTAGACGTACCTGACGGTTACGTGAATTTTCCCTGATATGTCGCGGGCCGCGACAAAACAGATGTACGTTCCGCTGCATGTCCAACCATTTCACCGGCCTGTCCCTTGGACCGCCGCTCGGCGATCAGCGTCTCGATCTGTGCGATCTCTACGCGTTCGTTTCGCCCGCCGACCCGGGCCGGACCGTGATCATCATGAATGCCAACCCGCTGGCCGACGCGCTGCACCCCGACGCGATCTACCGGGTCGCGATCGACAACGACGGAGATCTGTTGAACGACATAGCTTTCAGCTACGTCTTCTCAGAACCCAAGGACGGCAAGCAGACCGTCGACGTCTACTTGGCGGCCAATGACGAAGCCGAAGAGGCCGAAGCCGTCGGCGAACGGATCTTCACGAACGTTCCGGTTTCGTTCGTCGGCGACGAGCCCTACATCGCCACCTCGGGCGACTTCACGTTCTTCGCAGGCGCCCGCAGTGACGCATTCTTCTTCGACTTCGACGGCGTCAAGCAGCTGTTCGACACCTCCGGTAAGCGCAACTTCACCGATCTGACGCTGCCCGGCGAATCCCCTTGGACCGGAGTCGATTCCAACACCAAGGCCAACGTGTTCTGCGCCGCCATCGAGATGCCGACCAGCTTTTTGGGGGCCGATCCCGACATCCGGATCTGGGGCCGTTGCAGCGTGCGGGAAAACGGCAGGCTGCTTCACGTCGACCGCGCAGGTCACCCGTCGGTCAGCAGCTTCTTCAATACCGACGACACCAAAGAGGAGTACAACGCCAGCGAGCCGGTGCACGACCGGGAGCGGTGGATCGACATGTTCATCCACCAACTGGGCCACACCGGTGGCTACTCGCGCGAGGAAGCCATCGCGGCCATCGACACCGAAGGCACGCTGCCCGACATGTTGACGTTCAACCCGTCGAAGCCGGCGAAGTACCCGAATGGCCGCGTCTTCACCGACGACGTCATCGACTACCGGCTGGCGTTCCTGACCAAGGGCGAGTGCCCGCCCTCGGGTCTGAGCCCGCACACCGACACCCTGGCGGAGTTCCCGTACCTCGGACCGCCGCACCAGTGACCGTCAGCGCCAGCGGGCCCACACATAAGGCACCAAGGCGCGCAGAAAATCGAGATCTGGACCCGGTTGGGCATCGACGAACGCCTGCTCGAAATACTCCTCGGCGACCAACAGAATGCCTTCGGCGTATTCGGAGGTGAACGCGATGCTGCCGTAGTCGTCCATCAGCGCGCGCACCGCGTTCACCATGTCAGCTGATCGTTCGGAACGGTTGCGCCATAAATAGTCTCGAACAAACTCGAGGTCGACGCCCGACGCGTTGGCGAGCAGATGGACGAGCGGAAGCGTGCGCTTACCCTCGTACAGATCGCCGAGGATCTCCTTACCGTAGGTACGCTCGTCCCCGACGAGGTTGAGTAGGTCGTCGCGAATCTGGAAGGCGGCGCCGAAGTGAAATCCGAAGCGCACCAACGGCGCCAGGTCGGCCTTACCGCCTGATCCCACCAATGCGCCGACACGTAGCGGGTGGATCGTGGTGTACCAGCACGTTTTGTGCATGATCAGCTCGAGGTAGTCGTCGGGCCCTAGATCCTCGACATTGTCGAGTTGCCAGCCGACTTCGATTGCCTGGCCCTCCAGCGTGCGCATGGCCATGGTGTCGAATTCATGCCACACCAGGTCGGCGAGATCGCCATCCAGTCGCCGGGTCGCCTTTCGCAGCACCTGCCCAGCAATGATGGCAAGGCCGTCACCGGCGTTGAGCGCGGCGGCCATGCCGTGCGTTGCGGCAAGCGTCGGTCGGCCACGGCGCATCTCGCTGCCGTCGGCGACGTCGTCGTGAACCAGAAAAGCGTTGTGCAGCAGTTCAATTGCGACCGCTATACCCATGACAGCTTCGGGCTCTGCGCCGAACGCCCTGCTGGCGGACAGACACAGCGCGGGCCGCAGCGCCTTGCCCGGCCGCGACGGGTACTCGCGCATCGGCCCGTACAGCCATTGCGCCGGTTCACCGTCCGGCATGGCGTCGAGCATCGCGCGACGAACCACCTTGGCCACTCCGCGCAGGTGGGCGTCGACCTCAGCGACGAGCTCGGCACGGTCGGCGGTGCTCGTCACGGCAGCAGCGATGTGACGGTCAGTACTACTGGAAGCCAGACGTCGGGATGACCGTCGGCCAGAAGGTTTCCCCGATACACACCAGGCCGGACGTCCCCGGTCACGTCAACCCCGATCTCGACGCCTCGACTCGAACGTCGCGGCATAGGAACAGGATTCGGATCGCAGTGCACTGTGGCCGCCGGCACCATGTCGCCGTCGTGGGCCAGTAAATCGCTGCACCGCAGCCGAATCTCGCCGAGCTGATCGGGACCATTGTTGTGCAGCCACACCTCTGTGCTCGCTCGACCCGGCGCGTCGGCGTGAAGCTCAAGAGTCCCGTTGCCGCCGGTCCGGCCGAACTCAAGCGTCGCCGGGCCGGCAAATGGCAAATTCGACAGCTTCGCCGAACCCACGAGAAACTGACCCGCCATCGCCCACCAGATATTCATCAGTCTCTCGATATCCGGATTGTTTCGCCGGCCGGCGCCATTCTCCTCGGCCAGATCTGCGGCAGAACCCGTCGACGTTTCTCCCGGACCTTTGTCATTGATCGCCCCGACGAAGCGGTCGACCAGCTTGCTGGCAGCACGGAAACCCTGGGCCTGGATTGCGTTCAGAGCGCGCACATTGGCGGCCGGGTCGAAGACCGACGCCCACGGCACCTCCGTTATGTTGCCGTCATCGCCAAAACCCCGGCTCACCTGCAGATCCTCCCCCGCAAATCAGACTGGTTTGCGTACGCTCCACGGTATGCTAAGCGCGCCAGCGGGGGGTAGGAGGAGCAAATGGCTGTCGGCCATTCTCTGTTAGCGGTGTACGGCGCTTTCGACCAAGTCGTGATGGAAAACCCGGACAGCCAGGTGCGACAGCAGATCGAGCAGTTTCTGCCGGGCACGACAGGACCGGGCCAACGCGGCTGGTACGCCGAGATTCAGGATTTCGTGCGTCGGCATGCGACTGACCCGGCGGCCGCAGAGTTCCCCACCCTCGACGAAGCGCTCGACGAACTCACTGGCGGCGGTGGAGGATTCGACGCCGCATCACAGGTGATGGGTCCGCGAGAGCGGGCTCGTCTCACTTATGCGACCGCCGCGATGCGAAGCCTGATCGGCACTGACTTGGTACCTCGTGAGCGCATCCCCGTGCTCGAGACCGTCGATACGACCCGACTGGACGAGGCCCTCGGCCAGGCTGGCGACGACAACGCGCTGAGCAGTGCCGATTCCGCACCGATGCCTCGCCATGGTCGCGTGGATCGCCTCAACGAGATGACGCAAGCGTTTACCGGCCGCGGCGACTGGGCCGTCATGATGGCCCAAGCTGCGGACGAGGGCCTGGTGGCGCCGCAGGTCGCGGCGATCCCCGCGATCTCCGTACACGGCGAGAGCACCGGGCCCGTCGTCCGCATGGACAACGCGCCCGACGCCCTACATGGGGAGTATCGGGGCAAGTGCACCGGTGAGGTGATCGAGTCTGATGGCGTCCTCGCCGCGTTGCTCACTACCGAATTCGAGCGGTCAGCTATCAGCATCGACCAGGTCAAGGCGATAGTCGATCCTCTGAATTGGGACAACTGCAACACCTTCTTCGTCGATATGCAGAAGCTGAAGCCGGCCGCAGGCCGCAGCCAGGTGCTGGAGTTGGTCAGCACCGACAAGGACCTTTACGTCATCAAGACAGCGCTGAAGTATTGGAAGCAGGAGCGGGGTGGCAGCGCGATTATCAATTACGACCTCGCTGATAAGCGCAAGGGCACCGGCGACACCGGTCAGGTGCGCGTCGACAGCGGATACATCGTTCTGATCCCAACAAACGACGGCCAGGGCACCCGGGTCCTCACCAGCAAGATGGTCGCGATCGATGGCCTCAGCCCGACGGCCGTCGCCATCTACGCCTCTGTGCTCGGATGGGTTTCGATCGGCGAAATGATGATGTTCGACTGTGCACTTAGGGGCGGCGCCCTCCAAGACGCCGATGACGCCCTGGTTCCATGGCAGCTCTCACCTGAGCCTGACCCCGCAGGCCAAGGCTCCAACCGCGCGTCTGCGACCACGGCATCTGATGATGGCGGAGCTGGCGTGCCTCCTGTCGCGGGAATCCTGATGGCCGAAGCGTCGACCCGGATGGCCGACTTCATCGAAAGCACCACGAAGGACGCGGTTGTCATTGCTGACAAGTGGGTCAAGGGCGACCTCTCCGTCAAGGAAATGGTCGACTACACCAGCAAGGTCGGCGCGCAGCTGGCGAGCGAGCCATGGCGACTGTTGCAGGACATGCTCAACCGTGTTCCGACCCGGCCCGCTGCAGGCAGCCCACCAGCCGACGAACCGCAGGGGGATGGTTCGCCATGACGAATCCGACAACCAGCAAGCCTGTCGTGCTTGCCGAGTACATGGCAAAGATCTGGGTCAGGATGCTTCGGCGAAGCGGTGCGATCGCCGAAGATGCTTCCCAAAAGATGGCGGCCGGCAAGTACGGTTACGACGACTACGTACGATCTGTAAGGCAACTCGTCGACGGCAATCTGCTCGACGGCATGGAGTTGGCCGAAACGCTTCTTGCCGGTCCCGGATTCAAGTCGGCGGCTAATGTGGCTCGGTCGGACCCGTATCCCGTTGGCCCCTACCAGAACTCCGAATACGAAGTGACGGTTACGTCTCCGCTGAGTCGAGGGTTTGGCGACGCCATCCCCGGCGCTCGAATCGGTTTCGAAGCGGTGAAGAGCGGCGAGGACGACAGACTGACATCAGGGATCCTTCCAATAGGAACCGAACACTTCCGGCTTGTCGTCGACCGAACCAATCTTCAAAGCGGTTTTTACTTCGGCCAGGTGACGATGGTGGCGCGACCCGCGACCAAAGCGGATGCAGGCGACCAGCAAGTCGTGGACGTTGCCATCGGCCTGTGACTGATCACGTTAATCAGCCGAGTATCGACGAGCTGCTAGACCGGGCCGTCGACGCGATCAACAGCGGAGATCGCGCAGCGGCGGACGCATTGGCCGGTCAGGTGCTCGACCTCGACCGAACCAACAGCGACGCCGAAGAGCTGCTGGCGGCGCCGTCTGGACACGGCGAGATCCGGCGAATAACGATCCTGTTCGCGGATCTGGTCGGCTCGACGGCACTCTCGACCCGGGTCGAGCCCGAGATCTATCGCACCGTCGTTGGTCGCTACCGCGACGAAGTGCGCAGCATCGTCGAACAGTACGAGGGCTACATCGGTGCTACGAAGGGTGACGGACTCCTCGCTGTGTTCGGCCATCCCCAGGCGCACGAAAACGACGTGCAGCGCTCGGCATCGGCCGCGATCGACATCATCCGCTCCGTATCGGATCTGAGCGATCGTGTGCGGCAGCAATTCGGTTTCGGGATCGATGTGCGGGTGGGCATTCACCGTGGAGTCGTTTACCTGGATACCGCACAACTTGACGTCTACGGATTCGCGGCCAATCTGGCGGAGCGGATGTGTGGTCTCGCCGACCCCGGAACCGTCGCCGTGTCGGACTCGATTGAGCCGCTGATTCGCGACAGCTTCGAACTAGAAGCGCAACTGCCCGAACGGGTCAAGGGAGTGGAGGGCTTGGTCCGGCACTTCCGCATCATCGGTGAGCGCGAAGTGTCCAAGGTGGTGCTCGGCCCGTTGATCGGCCGCCGCAGCCAGATCGCTTATCTGACGGACCGCTGGGACGAGGCGCAATCGGGTGGCCTTCGGACCCCGGGCGTGGTGCTTCAGGGAGAGGCGGGGATCGGGAAGAGCCGGCTTGCCTGGGCGGCAGTCGAGATGGCCGAGCGGTCGAATGCCATGGTGCTCCAACTGATTGGATCGCCTTTCCATTCGGACGTGGGCCTGTGGCCGGTACGCCGACTGCTCGAGCGGCGATGCCGCATCAGCCGCACGTCAGATCCAACAGAGCGCCTTGAGCATCTCGAAGCCGAGATCCGGCAGCAGTCGCTGAATCCGGCGACGGTAGTCCCACTCCTGGCACCTGTACTTGGCATCGATGCGCGATACGGCTACGAACAGGTGCACGCGGAGGGCAGAGCGCTCTACGAGCAGATCGTCGCCGCGGTCTGCAACTATCTCGTCGCATGTATGCGCGATGGTCCCGTGTTGCTACTTGTGGAAGACATGCACTGGTTCGATGAAGACAGTGCTGAACTGGTGAATTCCTTGCTGGACACCGACCTCGGCGGCCGCATGCTAATGGTCATGACCGGGCGGGATTTAGCATCGTTACCCGACAGTCCCAAAGCTCGGGTCTTTCATCTGAACCCGTTGACCGACGATGAGTCGGATGAGTTGATAGTCGCGCTTCATCCTGAGATGACTACGGATACCCGCGGGGCGGTACGTCGGCGTTGTGACGGAATCCCGCTCTACATCGAGGAAGTCGTGGCGAAGCTGAAGGATCAGCAGACTGATGCGGCAGAAAGCGTCGGGGTGCCCGACACCCTTTATGAAGCGCTGATCGCGCGGCTGCGGTCCAGCGCGGATGCCGTGCTCGTTGGCGAGGCCGCCGCCGTCATCGGCGGCCGCATCGACCGAGGCCTTCTGTTATCTGTCGTCGACCTTGACCCGCAGCACGCAGACCGCGTCCTACGCGAACTCACCGACGGTCGGGTTCTCGAGCCGCTCGATGAGCACAGCTGGCGGTTCCGGCACGAACTGATACGCGAAGTCGCGGCCGAACTTTCGCCGCCGAGTCTCCGTCGGCGACTGCATAGCCGGGTCGCCGATGCCCTCGCCGCCGCCAGCGACACCAACCCCGACTGGCCATTGGTGGCACGGCATTACGAGCACGCAGAGCGGTACGCAGAAGCAGCGAAGGCCTTTCGGCAAGCGTCGACAGACGCGCGGCGCCGAGGCGCGCTCGGCGAGGCCCGCACGTATCTTGGCCACGCGGTCGAACAGGCCGAGCGCTCACCGGCCGGGCAGGACCGAGATCAGCTCGAGATCGCTCTCCGCCTCAGGCGCGGCTTTCTCGTCTCGGCAGCGGAAGGCGTGGCGAGCCCGAACGCCGCCGCCGATTTCGAACGGTGTCTTCAGTTGTCCAGCAGTCATTTGGCTGACGACGAGTTCTTCTCCACGTTGGTCGCGCTGTACGGCTACTACGCGATGCGCGCCGATCTCGACCGAGTGGAACGACTGCTGCAATCCGTACGAGCGAGTTTGACCGGGCGGCGCAAGTGGTTTCTGCCCTATAACGACGCCGGATTCGGCATGCTGGCTTGGTACCGCGGCGATTTCGACACTGCGCGCGAGAGGCTCGAAGGAGCCGCGTCATCACGAAACGAAGAAGGAGCAAAGGAACTCGAGGCGGTCTGGTTCATGCCCAATGAGGGGACGGCATCGATCTACACACATCTCGCGCTGGCCTACTACATCCAGGGTGACTTGGCCAGCGCCGAGGCTGAACTGGAGCGGACCGAACGCCGATGCGAGGCACTCGCGTTTCCCCAAGGCGCGTTCAGTTTGGCGTATGCCCGCCAGATGGAGGTGCTGATCCGGATGGAAGCCGGCCAACTGGATCGCGCGATGCAGGTCGCCACCGCACTGGCCAACGGCGGTATGCAACACGGCTTCGACTCATGGGCAATGGTCGGCGCCGCACAGCAATCGATGATCAGCGCACTGTCGTCGCTCGCCAGCGACGCGGTTGACCCGGCAGAGTTACAGATGCACATCGCGACCATCACCTCCTATGTCGACCTGTGGCGTGCGTTGGCCGTCAGGTCACTCATCACGATCTATGACGCGGCGCTGGCCCGCCTGCTGACCGCGGCCGGTCAGCGCGATGCCGCGCGCGATCGTTTGCAGATCGCGCTGCAACTCGCCGATGAGACAGGTATGCATTTCTATGACGCCGAGTTGTTGCGGTTGCGCGCCCACACGACCGACGACTTGGATTCGCGTCGAGCGGACTTGAGCGCCGCCGCAGACCTGGCGCGCCGTCAGGCCGCGACCATCTTCGAATTGCGCATTGCCGCAGACAGTTTCGAACTCCATGCCGACTCGGCGCATCAGATGCTGATCGACGCGCTCGCACGCTTTCCGCAGGGCAGTACCTGGCCCGAACTGACCCGCGCCCGGGCACTTCTCGGGTGAAGCGGCCGAGAGAAAAGGTCGTCGTCCTCGGCGGCGGGATGGCCGCGTTGAGCGCTGCATGGCGCCTCAGCGAAGCCGGATGGCGCGACCGCTTCGAATCGATCACCGTGTACCAACGAGGATGGCGCCTTGGCGGCAAGGGCGCATCCAGCCGCGGTGCCAACGGCCGCATCGAGGAGCACGGTTTACACATTTGGCTCGGATCCTACGAGAACGCTTTCGCGCTTCTGCGTGACTGCTATGCCGAACTCGACAGGGCAACAACCGATCCCGGCGCGCCGATCCACACCTGGGATCAAGCGATGCTTCCTGCCGACAATTTGGGCCTTGCTGACCAGTGGGGCGACGATTGGTTGACCTGGCTGGGCACGTTCAGCAGAAACAGCCGGCTGCCAGGCGATCAGGACGGCAACGGTCGCGAGATGACCGTGGTGGGATTCGTGCAACGCGCGGTGCAGCTCGTGCTCGACTTCGCGGACTCGCAACGAGACGCGACGCCCGTCGGCCTCGCAATGACAACAGCGCCATACGCTCCGGGCAGTTGGATCGCAACGGTGCAACGCGCGCTGATCGCGGCCATGCTGACGCTTCCCAATCCACACACCCTCGAAACCACCCCCGTCAAGCTCTTCGAGCATGCGATGGACGCCATCCGCTGCGCCATCGACTATGACCACCGCCCCGACCACAAACGGTCCTGGTTGTTGATATCGCTCGTCACCTCGGTGGTCCGCGGCATCATCGTCGACAACCTGGTCACGGATCCGCGCGGCTTCCGCGCCATCAACGATGAGGATTTCGGGCAGTGGATCCTTCGCCATGGCGGACACCCTGACGTACTCGAGTTTCCGTTGGTGCGTGGTGTTTACGATCTGGTGTTCGGTTACGAAGAAGCCGATCCCGAACGACCAGCCGTCGCAGCGGGTTTGATGATCTTCCTCATCGGTCTGGTGTTGTTCGAGTACAAGGGCGCGATCTTCTGGAAGATGTCTGCGGGAATGGGCGACGTCGTAATCGCACCGCTCTATCAGGCCTTGCGCCGGCGCGGAGTGGAGTTCGAGTTCTTTCATCGGCTCGACGCGTTGCATCTGGACGCCAACCACCACGCCATCGGAGCGATAACCATTGGTCGGCAGGTGCGCCTGGCCGGCGGCCGCCGCCATTACGAACCGCTGTCGACCGTTCGTGGGCTTCCCGTATTCCCCGACGCGCCGATCGCCGAACAAATCGAGCCTCGGCCGGGCATCAAGGACCTCGAATCGCACTTCGGCGACCGCAACGACATCGAGACACGGGTCCTTAAGCGCGGCAAGGATTTCGATCAGGTGGTGCTCGCCGTGTCGCTCGGCATGATCCCCGTCGTCGCCGATGAACTCATCCGCGATCGACCCGAATGGCGGGAAATGATCAGCCACGTCCGTACTGTCGCGACGCAGGCATTTCAGATGTGGCTTCAGCCATCCGAACCCGCTCTCGGGTGGCAGGAGCCAGGCGTCACGATCAGCGCCTACCTGAGGCCGTTCGAAACCTGGGCCTCAATGCCGCAAACGCTGTGGGCAGAGGATTGGCCAGACGACACTCGGCCGGGCACGGTGGCCTACTTCTGCGGCAGCCTCAACGCACCTTGGCCCGTCACCGAGGAGCCCGACGCATACGTAGAGAGGCATGTGCGCTCAGTGCTCGCACAGGCAACTGCATACGTCGACGCCAACCTCGGCCTCTACTTCCCCGACGCCGTCGGCGATACAGGGTTCGCGTGGCACCTGCTCTGCGGCGCGGACGGTCAACGCGGTCGCTCGGCGATGGCTACCCAGCACATCAGCGTGAACATCGATCCGTCAGATCGGTATGTGCAGTCGGTGCCCGGTTCCGATCGGTACCGTCTGCGGCCCGACGAAAGCGGTTACGACAATCTGGTGCTGGCGGGCGACTGGACCGATTGCGGTATGAATGCCGGCTGCATCGAGGCCGCCGTCATGTCTGGCCTGCAGGCTGCCAACGCGCTGCTCGCCCGCGGCCGGTATCACCGCATCCGCGGTTTCTACCTACCTTGAATTCGCTCACTCGCCTTTGGACCGGCGCTCGCGATACGCCGCCACATGCTGGCGGTTGCCGCAGTTGCCGGTGTCGCAGAACTTGCCCGACCGGTTACGCGACAGGTCGATCAGCACTGCTTCGCAGTCTGGCGCCGCGCAGACCTTGAGCCGTCGCAGTTCCCCGATGCGGATCAGGTCGGCAAGCGCCATCGCGAACTCGGCCCCCATCCGCTGCCAGAGCGGATCGTGCTGTGACGCCAGGTGCAGATGCCACTCCGGCATCTCGGGGTGACGGGTCAGCCACGGCGACGCCTTGGTGTCGCTCAGCAGCCCGTTGACCTGCTCGACGGTCCGCACCTCGTCGTCGGCGGTCGCCCAGATCAGGCCCAGCCGCTCGCGCAGCCGATGAATGGACGTCAGCTCGGCGCTGTCGTGGTCACGCCGACCGGTATAGCCCCAGCCATCCAGAAACGCCTCGAGAGCGGCGGCGTCACCGAGACGCTCACCGTCCACCCGATCGCTGTTGATCAGGGCACATGCCGCGCGCAGGGTGATCTCGGTGTCATGACTGAAAAGCATTTGACCCATGACCCCTTCCCGGCGTAGCGTCACGACCAAAGCAGATTTTACTCATTACATCCCGGAGGTGCACCCATGGCGACCACACAGCCAACGGTTGACCACTTCCGAGTCGGTCTGTTGCTCGCGGTCGGGTCCGCCTTCGCCTTCGGCTGCTCCGGGCCGTTTGCCAAGTCGTTGATGGAGGCGGGCTGGAGCCCGACGGCCGCTGTCACCGCACGCCTCGCCGGCGGCGCCCTGCTGATGATCATCTTCGCCACAGTCCTGAAACCCGATTGGGTCCGCGAGGCACTGCAGCACAGCAAGACCGTAGTCGCCTACGGACTGATCCCCATAGCGGGCGCGCAGCTCTGCTACTTCAATGCCGTGGCGCACATGTCCGTCGGCGTCGCACTGCTATTGGAGTACACCGCCCCGATCCTGGTGGTCGGGTGGGTCTGGGCCACCAGTCGACGCAGGCCAAGTGCACTCACGCTGACCGGAGTCGCACTGGCAATCGTCGGAATCATGTTGGTACTCAACGTTTTTGCGGGCGCCCACATCAATTTGGTCGGTGTCGGCTGGGCGCTGGCCGCCGCCGTGTGCGCCGCCTGCTACTTCTTGATGTCCTCCTCGGTGGCCGCCGACGGAGACGGCCTGAACTCGATCACGCTGGCGACCGCAGGCCTGATTGTCGGCGCTGCGGCCGTCGCGACCCTGGGTGTCACCGGGCTGATGCCGTTGACGTTCACCACCACCGAGGCCGTGGTCGCGGGGTGGACGATGTCGTGGCTGGTGCCCGTCATCGCGCTGGCCCTGATTCCCACCGCCATCGCTTACACGCTCGGCATCATGGGCATCGCCCGGTTGCAGCCGCGATTCGCGTCTCTGGTCGGCCTCTCCGAGGTCATGTTCGCCGTGCTGGCCGCCTGGGTTTTGCTGGGCGAGGCCGTGACGCCGACACAGGCGATCGGCGGCGTCGTCGTTTTGGTCGGGCTGACGCTCGCTCGCCAGGGCGATCGGACCGAGAAGCTGGCCGAATTGACGCTGGCGGAAAGCCTGCCCTCTGACCAAACGGTTGGCCGGAGCTGATCTCGATATGTGAAGATGACCGGCGTGACTTTGCTCAAGATGTCAGGCCGGCTCGCCGCGATCACCGCGGCCGTGGTTTGCGCGGCCACCCCCCTGGCCGTCGCACCGTCGGCGACCGCAGACCCATGCCCCGACATCGAGGTCATCTTCGCGCGCGGCACCAACGATGCGCCCGGCCTCGGCAACCCCGGCCAGGCCTTCGCTGACACGCTGCGAGGGCTCGTCGGTGGCCGCACCATGACCACCTACGCGGTGAACTACCCCGCCAGCTACGACTTCCTCGCCGCAGCAGACGGCGCCAACGACGCCGCCGCGCGCATCGCGACGATGGCCGCCTCATGCCCGTCCACGAAGCTCGTACTCGGCGGATATTCGCAGGGCGCGGCGGTCGTCGACATGCTGGCCGGCATTCCGCCGCTTGGTAACAAGATCGGCGAGATCGGTTCGGCGCCCCCGCTCGCGAACAACCTCGTCCCGAACGTCGCCGCGGTCGCGGTGTTCGGCAACCCGGCGACGAAGTTCAGCAATCCGATCACTGGATCGGTGTTCGGCGGGCGCGCGATCGACCTGTGCAAGGACGGCGACCCGATCTGCTCACGGGGCCGCAACCCGTTCGCTCACAGCGATTATGTGAGCGCAGGCCTGACGGATCAGGCCGCGCGCTATGTCGCGGGCATAATTTAGACTGTCTACGCGCTAAAATTCCTTGTGCATTCGAGACGACTTCGCCGCTTCGCCATCGCTTCAGCCGCTGTGCTCGCATCAGTGGTGTCGCCCATGCCAACTGGGGTCGCGTCGGCCGACGACTGCCCTGACATCGAGGTGGTCTTCGCCCGCGGCACCAATGACGCCCCAGGCCTTGGGAATGTCGGCGGCGCGTTCGTCGACTCGTTGCGAAGCAAGGTCGGCGGCAGGTCCGTCGGCGCGTACGCGGTCAACTACCCCGCCAGTTTCGACTTCCTCGCCGCGGCCGACGGGGCCAACGACATGAGCTCCCATATCCAGTTCATGGTCGACAACTGCCCGACCACCAGGCTGGTGCTGGGCGGCTACTCGCAGGGCGCGGCGGTGGTCGACGTCATCGCCGCAGTGCCGCTGCCCGTTCTCGGCTTCAACAACCCGCTGCCACCCAACGCGCCCGATCATGTTGCGGCCGTCGCGGCGTTCGGAAATCCGTCAGCCAAACTGGGGCTGCCGCTCACCGTCAGTCCGGTGTGGGGCGGCCGGGCGATCGATCTGTGCAACGGCGGTGACCCGATCTGCCAGACCGACGGGGAAAGCCTGGCTTCACACCGCTCCTATGTGGGTGGGCCGACCAGCCAAGCCGCGGGCTTTGCCGCGGGCCTGCTCTAGCCGCGACGATAAATTGACGGTTACGTTCACAGCATTCCGTTAGGATCGCGGGAGTGGGGATTGATCTTGACTCTCGTCGTTGGACCCGTCGGTGCGCATTCGTAGCCATTGCGGTGGTTGTTGCCACTGCCGGGCTGATCGCACCTGCCACAGTTCCGGCGCCGGGGGTGATCCCGTCAGCGTCTGCGGCCTGCCCCGCCGTCGAGGTCATCTTCGCCCGAGGCCGGTTGGAGTCTCCTGGCGTCGGCGCCCTGGGTAACGCGTTCATCAGCGCGCTGCGGGCGAAGACGAACAAGAACGTCGGTGTGTACGCGGTGCAGTATCCCGCCGACAATCAGATCGACGTCGGCGCCAACGACATGAGCGCGCATATCCAGTCGATGATGAACAACTGCCCCGACACCAGGCTGGTGCTGGGCGGTTACTCGCTCGGTGCAGCGGTCACCGACGTCGTCCTCGCCCTGCCGTTCAACTTCTTCGGATTCAAGAACCCGCTGCCGGCGGGCGCCGACACCCACATCGCCGCCGTCGCACTGTTCGGCAACGGGTCGGCATGGGTGGGACCGATTACGAACTTCAACCCGCTCTACAGCGAGCGGACCATCGAGTTGTGCCACGGCGCGGATCCGATCTGCAACCCGGCCGATCCCGACACCTGGCAAGACAACTGGCCCGCCCATCTCGCCAGCGCCTACATCAGCGCCGGCATGGCGAACCAGGCCGCCGACTTCGTCGCCGCCCGGGTCTAGTCGACCACCCGCAGTTCGCGCGTGACTTTCGTGCGCGCCTCGAGTTCGTCGTCGGGCGGGTAGTCGACGCCGACAAGGGTCAGGCCGCGGGGCGGCGCCGCGGCGAAATCGCTCGACCGCTGCGTCGACGTCAAAAGCCCCGCGCACCAATCCGGTTCGCGCCGATGCTCGCCGACCGCAAGCAGCGCGCCGACCAATGACCGCACCATCGACCAGCAGAAGGCGTCGGCGCTGACATATGCGGTGACGCGGTCGCCTTCGCGGGACCAGTCCAGGCGCTGCAGATCACGGATCGTGGTCGCGCCCTCACGCTGACGGCAGAACGCGGCGAAGTCGTGCAGCCCCAACAGATGTCGTGATGCCGTCGACATCGCATCGACATCGAGCGCCCTCGGCCACGGCGTCACGAACCGCGCCTCCCGCGGCTCGACCCCGTACGGCGCGGTCGAGAGCCGATAGACGTAGTGGCGACGCAGCGCCGAAAACCGGGCGTCGAAACCCGCTGCGGCACGGCTGATGTCGAGCACACGTACATCGGCGGGTAAGAACCGTCCTAAGCGTCGGACGAGCGGCAGGAACTCACTGTCGTCTGGGCGGGTGGCACGGGGATATGCGTGCGTCAGCGCATCGGCGGGCACGTCGACGTGAGCGACCTGCCCGGTCGCATGCACCCCGGCGTCGGTGCGGCCGGCCGCGCGCAGCACTACCGGTACCCGGAACACCGTCGACAGCGCCGCGTCGAGAACCCCCGCGACGGTCCGTTGCCCCGCCTGAACCGCCCAGCCCGCGAATTCGGTTCCGTCGTAAGCGATATCGAGCCGAAGACGAACAAACCCGCCACCGGAATCGATGGCGGGTTCGTTCACAGCTGCGTCACTACTTGGCGTCGTCGGCCTCGTCCTCGGCCTTGGCCTCGGCGACCTCTTCGGCGGCCTCAGCGGTCTGAGCGTCCTCGATGGCCGCGTCTTCCACCTTGGCGTCCTCGACTGACTCCACCTCGGTCGGGCCCTCGGCAGCCTCGGGCTCGACCGCAGCCTGCGGTGCGGCCGCAGCCGCGACTGGCTGCTCGGTCTTCTTCGAGCCCGCGGAGCGACGCGCCCGGTTGGCCTCCGAGGTCACCGTCTTCTCCCGCACCAGCTCGATGACGGCCATCGGGGCGTTGTCGCCCTTGCGTGCCTCCACCTTGATGATGCGGGTGTAGCCGCCCTCACGGTCGGCGTAAAACGGTGCGATCTCGGCGAACAACGCGTGCACCACGTCCTTGTCGCGGATCTTCTTCATCACCTCGCGCCGGTTGTGCAACGCGCCCTTCTTGGCGTGGGTGATCAGCTTCTCCGCGTAGGGGCGCAACGCCCGAGCCTTGGGCTCGGTCGTCTTGATCCGGCCGTGCTCGAAGAGCGAGGTGGCCAGGTTGGCCAACAGCGCCTTCTGGTGCGAGGACGACCCGCCGAGGCGAGGACCCTTGGTGGGCTTGGGCATTGCTACTCCTAATTGGGGCCGGTCCCCGTATCAGGTAGGACCGGGACGGGTTTTCTTAGAGCTGTTCGGTTTCGGCGTAGTCCTGGTTGTCGTCCAGGTCGTAGCCGGCGTCGCTGTTCCAGGTGCCGGTGGCAACGTCGTAACCGGCGACCTCCGACGGATCAAAGGTGGCCGGGCTGTCCTTCAGCGAAAGACCCAGCTGATGCAGCTTGATCTTCACCTCGTCGATGGACTTCTGGCCGAAGTTACGGATGTCCAGCAGATCGGACTCCGTGCGGGCGACGAGTTCGCCCACCGTGTGCACACCCTCGCGCTTGAGGCAGTTGTACGACCGCACCGTGAGGTCGAGGTCGTCGATCGGCAGCGCGAAGCTGGCGATGTGGTCGGCCTCGGCAGGCGACGGCCCGATCTCGATGCCCTCGGCCTCGACGTTGAGTTCGCGTGCCAGACCGAACAATTCGACCAGCGTCTTGCCCGCCGACGCCAGCGCGTCGCGAGCGGTGATCGAACTCTTGGTCTCGACGTCGAGGATCAGCTTGTCGAAGTCGGTGCGCTGCTCGACACGGGTGGCCTCCACCTTGTAGGTGACCTTGAGCACCGGCGAGTAGATGGAATCGACTGGGATACGGCCGATTTCGGCACCCGACGCCTTGTTCTGCACGGCAGGCACGTAGCCACGGCCGCGCTCGACGACCAACTCGACCTCGAGCTTGCCCTTGTCGTTCAGCGTCGCGATGTGCATCTCGGGGTTGTGCACCGTCACACCGGCAGGCGGGACAATATCCCCCGCGGTGACCTCACCCGGGCCCTGCTTGCGCAGGTACATGGTGACCGGCTCGTCCTCTTCGGACGAAACGACCAGACCCTTGAGGTTCAGGATGATGTCGGTGACGTCTTCCTTCACACCGGGGACAGTGGTGAACTCGTGCAGCACACCGTCGATGCGGATGCTGGTGACCGCCGCGCCAGGGATGGACGACAGCAGCGTGCGCCGAAGCGAATTGCCAAGGGTATAACCGAATCCCGGCTCCAGCGGCTCAATGACGAACTGGGACCGGTTCTCCGACTTGACCTCTTCGGCCAGTGTGGGTCGCTGAGAAATCAGCATGTTTTCTTTCCTCCTTCACGACACCCGCTATTTGATGCCGTGTTTCCCGGCCGCTATCCGAGCGGCCGGAAAGTCTTTACTTCGAGTAGAACTCGACGATCAGCTGCTCGGCGAGCGGCACCTGAATCTGCGCACGCTCGGGCAGCTGGTGCACCAGCACGCGCTGACGTTCGCCGACCACCTGCAGCCAACCCGGGATCGGACGGTCGCCCGCGGTCTCACGCGCCACCTCGAAAGGCAGTGTGTTGAGCGACTTGTCCTTGATGTCGATGATGTCGTACTGCGACACCCGGTAGCTCGGGATGTTCACCTTCACGCCGTTGACGGTGAAGTGACCGTGGCTGACCAGCTGCCGCGCCATCCGGCGGGTGCGCGCCAGGCCGGCACGGTAGATCACGTTGTCCAACCGGCTCTCGAGGATCTGCAGCAGTTCCTCACCGGTCTTGCCGGGACGGCGCACGGCCTCTTCGTAGTACTTGCGGAACTGCTTCTCCATCACGCCGTAGGTGAAGCGGGCCTTCTGCTTCTCCTGCAGCTGCTGACGGTATTCACTTTCCTTGACCCGGGCGCGGCCGTGCTGGCCGGGCGGGTAGGGACGCTTCTCGAACGACTGATCGCCGCCGACCAGGTCGACGCCGAGGCGACGCGACTTGCGCGTGGCGGGTCCGGTGTAACGAGCCATAAGTCCTTCTCCTCCTAGACCCGGCGACGCTTGGGCGGACGGCAGCCGTTGTGCGGCTGCGGGGTGACGTCGGAAATGGCGCCGACCTCGAGGCCGGCGGCCTGCAACGACCGAATGGCGGTCTCACGGCCCGAACCCGGGCCCTTCACGAACACGTCGACCTTCTTCACACCGTGCTCCTGCGCCTTGCGCGCAGCGTTCTCGGCGGCCAACTGCGCGGCGAACGGGGTCGACTTACGCGAGCCCTTGAAGCCGACGTGACCCGAAGAGGCCCAGGCGATGACGTTGCCCTGGGGATCGGTGATCGAAACGATCGTGTTGTTGAACGTGCTCTTGATGTGCGCGGCGCCGTGCGGGACGTTCTTCTTTTCCCTGCGGCGGGTCTTCTGCCCCTTCTTAGGAGCAGCGGCACCCTTTTTTGCTGGTGGCATCTACTTACCTGGCCTTCTTCTTGCCGGCGATGGTGCGCTTCGGGCCCTTGCGGGTGCGCGCATTGGTCTTGGTCCGCTGGCCGCGCACCGGCAGGCCGCGGCGGTGCCGCAGGCCCTGGTAGCAGCCGATCTCGATCTTGCGGCGAATGTCGGCCTGGACCTCGCGGCGCAGGTCGCCCTCCACCTTGAGGTTGCCTTCGATGTAGTCACGCAACTGGGTCACCTGATCGTCGGTCAGGTCCTTGGTGCGCAGGTTCCGGTCGATGCCGGTGGCTTCCAGGATCTCCTGGGAGCGGGTACGGCCGATGCCGTAGATATAGGTCAGGGCAATCTCCATGCGCTTATCGCGCGGAAGATCGACGCCCACGAGACGTGCCATCAGGCGGTGTTCCTTCTTCTATGCGGAGGTCTGGTCCCAGTCCGTTCCCTCATCTAGTGGGGTCCGGCCTCCGTGCCGGACGTAATTGAGCGGCGTATCCGCTCAGTGGTACTGGGATTTCGTCATTAAATTGTCGGCAAAACAAGCGGAAGCTCTGACTAACCTTGCCTCTGCTTGTGGCGCGGATCTGAGCAGATCACCATGACCCGCCCATGCCGACGGATCACCCTGCATTTATCGCAAATGGGCTTGACGCTCGGGTTCACCTTCACGGCTGTCGTCGATCCTGTTCTGTGTGTCGTCTTACTTGTACCGATAAACGATGCGGCCCCGGGACAGGTCGTAGGGAGACAGCTCCACCACGACACGGTCCTCGGGCAGGATGCGGATGTAGTGCTGCCGCATCTTGCCGCTGATGTGGGCGAGCACCTTGTGTCCGTTCTCCAGCTCAATGCGGAACATCGCATTGGGCAGGGGTTCGACCACGCGGCCCTCGACCTCGATGGCACCGTCTTTCTTGGCCATGTCCTCCGTTGTCCCTGATCGTTGGCGCCTTTGGGCGGCGCAGTTCACTCCGAGCTACAAAACGTGGACCAGCGATCGGAAATTCCGGAAACAGGGCACGCAAGAGCCGGCGCGTAAGCCGCACCGTTGGTCCATACTACCTGCTCGGCGGCCTGCCCCAAAATCGCCGAAGGGCCAGGCCAGCGGGAACATCCTGGGCGGATATCCGCTAGACGACGGGAGCATACTTATAACCGATGACTGCACCGGTCTCTGCTCCCCGAAAACCCGTAATACTGACCGTCGACGACGACCCCGCGGTGTCCCGCGCGGTCGCCCGCGACCTTCGTCGCCACTACGGCGACCGCTACCGCATCGTGCGGGCCGAGTCGGGCCCGGACGCCCTGGAAACCCTCAACGAACTCAAGCTGCGCGGTGACACCGTCGCCGTGTTCGTCGCCGACTACCGGATGCCGCAGATGAGCGGCATCGAGTTCCTCGAAGAGGCGATGGACATCTATCCCCTCGCCCGTCGGGTGCTGTTGACCGCGTACGCGGACACCCACGCCGCGATCGACGCGATCAACGTCGTCGACCTGGACCACTACCTGCTCAAGCCGTGGGACCCGCCGGAGGAGAAGCTCTACCCGGTGGTCGACGGGCTGCTCGAGGCGTGGCACGCCACCGGCGACCGCGCGATTCCGCACACCAAGGTGATCGGGCACCGCTGGAACGAACGGTCATGGCAGGTGCGCCAGTTCCTGGCCCGCAACCAGCACTCGTTCCGCTCGTTCACCGCCGACGAACCCAAGGGCAAGCAACTTCTGGACGCGGCCGGACTCGACGGCTTCCAGCTCCCTGTCGTCATCACTGAACAGGGCGAAACGCTCGTCGAGCCCACCGACGCCGAACTGGCCGGCATGCTCGGCCTGTCCACCACCCCGTCGCTGGAGATGTACGAGCTCGCTGTCATCGGCGGCGGACCCGCCGGCCTCGCCGCCGCGGTGTACGGCGCCTCCGAAGGCCTGAAGACCGTGCTGATCGAAGAGACCACCACGGGCGGCCAAGCCGGTCGCAGCTCCAGAATCGAGAACTATCTCGGGTTCGAAATGGGGATCTCGGGAGCCGAGCTGACCACGGCCGCGCGCCGCCAGGCCGAGCGCTTCGGCGCCGAGGTCATCACCACCCGCAAGGCCGTCCGGCTGCACGCCGGCGACAGCGGCACCGCGCGCACGATCGAGTTCGCCGACGGCAGCACGATCGCTGCGCAGGCCGTCATCCTCGCCACCGGAGTGTCCTACCGTCAGCTGCAGAATGTTCCAGGCTGTTGGGACGACCCCGACGAAAACGCCTGCAACTACATCGGCCGCGGCGTGTTCTACGGCGCATCGGTGTCCGACTCCAGTGAGTGCGCGGGCGAGGACGTCTTCATCGTCGGTGGCGCGAACTCGGCCGGACAGGCCGCGATGTTCATGTCCAAGTCGGCGAAATCGGTGACGCTGCTCGTGCGAGGGCCGTCACTGGAGGCGTCGATGTCCTACTACTTGATCCAGCAGATCGAGAAGAACGAGAACATCAACGTCCGGGTGTGTACCGAGGTCATCAACACCCTCGGCGAGGACAACCACCTGACCGGCCTGGTGCTGCGCAACAAGCAGAGCGGCGAGGAGGAAACGGTGAAAGCCGATCGGCTGTGCTGCTTCATCGGCGCCGAGCCGCGCACCGACTGGCTCGACGTGGTGGCCAAGGACGACCACGGTTTCATCCTGTCCGGCCCCGACCTCAAGGACGTCTCCGGATGGACGCTCGATCGTCCCCCACACCACTTGGAAACAAGTGTGCCGGGTGTGTTTGTTGCAGGAGATGTGCGTGCCGAATCCGCCAAGCGGGTCGCAGCAGCCGTCGGCGAAGGGTCGATGGCGGTGATGTTGGTCCACCGCTACTTGGCGGACGCGTAGAAAAGAGAGCCTGACATGGGCGAGAAATGCCTGCCTACCGAACTGCGGTCGCTGTTCCTGTTCGAGGCCTTGAACGACGGACAGCTGCAGGTGCTGTGCGACAACGGGCACATCCAGTCGTTCGAGCCGGGACCGGTTGTGGTCGAAGGCGAGCCCGCCACCTGTTTTTACGTCCTGCTCGACGGCGAAGTGGTGATGTCGAAGCGCTCGGCAGGCATGGACATCGTGACGGGCCGGACGTCGCAGCGCGGCGTCTACTTCGGTGCGTGGTCGGCGTATGTTCCCGCCGAGGAGCACCTCTACGAGGCATCGGTGCGAGTCACGAAGCCGTCCCGGTTGTTCGTGCTCGACGCCGAGGCGTTCGCGACCTTCATGAAGACCCAGTTCCCGATGGCTGTGCATCTGCTCGAGGGGCACATGGTCGGCGGCCTGCGACAGCGCCAGATCATCGGCCAGCGCGAAAAGCTGCTCGCATTGGGCACCATCACCGCTGGCCTGACGCATCAGCTCAACAACCCGGCCGCGGCGATCTCACGAGACGTATCGAACCTGCGCGAGAACGTGGGCAAGATGCGCCACAAGCTGTCGATGCTCTCCAGCGGAAAGTTCACCCCTGAAGCGCTGCGGGTCTTGGTGTCCATCCAGGACGAGGTGGCCGAGCAGGTGGCGAAGGTCAAGACGCACGAACTCAGCCCGCTTGAGACCTCGGACCGCGAAGACGAGATCGGCGACTGGCTGGAGGACCACGGCATCGCCAGCGGGTGGGATTACGCCCCCACGTTCGTCGAGGCCGGACTCGACATCGACTGGCTGGAACGAGTGGAGGCGTCGATCGGCGACGTCGACTGCTCCGCGACGCTGCAGAGCGCCATCGGGTGGCTGAAGTACACCATCGACACCGAACTCTCGGTGAATCGGATCGCCGAGGCTTCCAAGCGCATCTCGGCGCTGCTCGCCGGCACCAAGCAGTACTCGCAGATGGACCGGGCGCCCTACCAGTCCGCCAACGTCCACGAGTTGTTGTGGAGCACGGTGATGATGTTCGGCGAGAAGGTCGGCAAGGACGGCCCGGTCAAGATCGTCAAGGACATGGACAAGTCCCTGCCCGAATTGCTTTGTTACCCAGGCGATCTCAACCAAGTCTGGACCAACATCATCGACAACGCGATTCAGGCGATGGACGGCCACGGCACGCTCACGTTACGGACCAGGCGCGAAACCGACGACATGATTCGGATCGAGATCTGCGATGACGGCCCCGGCATCCCCGAAGAGATCATCGACCGGATCTTCACCCCGTTCTTCACCACGAAGCCGTTCGGCGAGGGCACCGGCCTTGGCCTCGATCTGGCCTGGCGGATCGTCGTCGAAAAGCATCACGGCAACCTGCGGGTGGAGTCGCGGCCCGGGGAGACGAAGTTCATCGTGGTGCTGCCACTGCAGGCCCCCGCGCCGGAACTGCCGACGCCGACGGAGCTTCCGGCCGGGCTGGAATAGGCACCGGCCGCGCCGGGGTTGACCGAACCATGACTGACGCGAAGCCCAACCTTGGCCGATTCGGATCATTCGGCCGCGGAGTGACCCCGGAACAAGCCAAAGACATCGAGGCCCTGGGCTACGGCGCCGTATGGGTTGGCGGTTCGCCGCCCGCCGAGCTCGATTGGGTCGAACCGATCCTCGAGAAGACCACGACGCTGCAAGTTGCGACGGGCATCGTCAACATCTGGACCGCCGACGCCGGACCCGTCGCCGAGTCCTACCACCGCATCGACAAGGCATACCCCGGCCGCTTCCTGCTGGGCATCGGCGTCGGCCATCCCGAGGCGAATCAGGAGTTCCGCAAGCCGATCGATGCCCTCACCGAGTACCTCGACAAGCTCGACGAATACGGCGTTCCGAAGAACCGCCGAGTGGTCGCCGCGCTGGGTCCCAAGGTGTTGAAGCTGTCTGCGGATCGCGCCGCGGGTCCGCATCCATATCTGACGACGCCCGAACACACCGCCGAGGCGCGCGAACTGCTCGGACCCGACGCGTTCATCGCCCCCGAGCACAAGGTGGTGTTGACCACCGACGCCGAGAAGGCTCGCGAGGTCGGCCGCAAGGCCCTCGAGATTTACCTCAACCTGAAGAATTACCTCAACAGCTGGAAACGTCTCGGGTTCAGTGATGAAGAGATCGCCAAACCGGGTAGTGACCGTCTGGTGGACGCCGTCGTCGCCTACGGCACGGTCGACGCCATCGCTGCGCGACTGAAGGAGCACCTCGACGCCGGCGCCGATCACGTGCCCGTGCAGGTGCTGACGTCGCCCGACAAATTGGTGCCAGCACTTGCCGAACTCGCCGGGCCGCTCGGCCTGCAGTAGACGAAGGGACGAACATGACTGAACTCAAGCCCGACCTCGGCCGCGTAGGGGTCTGGACCTTCGGGTCGCCGGGACCCGAAGCAGCCGTCGAAATCGAGAAGCTCGGATATGGCTCACTGTGGGTCGGCGGGTCGCCGGCGGCCGACCTGTCGTTCGTCGAACCGATTCTCGAACAGACGCAGACGCTTACGGTGGCCACGGGCATCGTCAACATCTGGACGGCCGACGCCAACGAGGTCGCGGACTCCTATCACCGCATCGAGAAGGCGTACCCGGGCCGCTTCCTGCTCGGTGTCGGCGTCGGGCATCCGGAGCACACGCAGGAGTACCGCAAGCCGTACGACGCACTGGTCGACTACCTCGACGTGCTCGACGCCAAGCAGGTGCCGACCAGCCGGCGGGTGATCGCCGCGCTGGGCAAGAAGGTGCACGAGCTGGCAGCGAAGCGCAGCGCGGGCGCACACCCGTATCTGACGACGCCGGAGCACACCGCGCAGGCACGCGAATGGATCGGCTCCTCGGTGTATTTGGCGCCCGAGCACAAGGTGGTGCTGACAACGGACGCCGACGAAGCCCGCGCGATCGGCCGCAAGACCGTCGACTTCTACCTAAATCTGAGCAACTACCTGAACAATTGGAAGCGGCTCGGTTTCACCGACGAGGACATCGCGAAGCCCGGCAGCGACAAGCTGATCGACGCGGTGGTTGCCCATGGCAGCGCCGACGACATCGCCAAGCGGCTGGGCGAGCACCTGGCCGCGGGCGCTGATTCGGTGTTGATTCAGGTGCTCGGCGGCGACGACAAGCTGTTGCCGACCCTGACCGAACTGGCGGGGCCACTCGGGCTGAAGGGCTGAATGCCGGACCGTCCGCCGGCGGCCCGCTAGGGTTTGACCATGCGGTTGCTGGTCACCGGTGGCGCGGGTTTCATCGGCGCCAACTTCGTGCACAGTAGTGTGCGCGAGCGCCCCGAGGACGCTGTGACGGTGCTCGATGCGCTGACCTATGCGGGCAGCCGCGAGTCGTTGACCCCGGTTGAGGACGATATCCGCTTGGTGCAGGGCAATATCACCGATGCAGAGTTGGTGGCCAAGCTCGTCGCCGAGGCGGATGCGGTCGTGCACTTCGCAGCGGAAACCCACGTCGACAACGCACTGTTCGACCCCGAGCCGTTCGTGCACACCAATGTCGTCGGCACCTACACGGTGTTGGAGGCTGTGCGCCGCCACGGGGTTCGGCTGCATCACGTGTCGACCGACGAGGTGTACGGCGACCTCGGACTGGGCTCCGCGCAACGGTTCACCGAGTCGACGCCCTACAACCCGTCCAGCCCCTATTCGTCGACCAAGGCCGGCGCCGATCTGCTGGTGCGCGCGTGGGTGCGCTCCTACGGCGTTGCCGCGACGATCTCGAACTGCTCCAACAACTACGGCCCCTATCAACACGTGGAGAAGTTCATCCCGCGCCAGATCACCAACGTGTTGTCGGGCCGACGCCCCAAGCTGTACGGCACCGGCGCGAACGTTCGCGACTGGATTCACGTCGAGGACCACAACAGCGCGGTGTGGCGAATCCTCGCCGACGGTCAGATTGGTCGCACGTATCTCATTGGCGCAGAAGGAGAACGGGACAATCTATCGGTCATGCGCAGCATTCTGCGGCTGATGGATCGCGATCCTGATGACTTCGATCACGTCACCGACCGGGCCGGACACGACCTCCGCTACGCGATCGACCCGTCAACGCTGTACAACGAACTGGGCTGGGCTCCCAAGCACACCGACTTCGAGGACGGCCTTCGCGACACCATCGACTGGTATCGCAACAACGAATCCTGGTGGCGCCCACTGAAAGACGCGGTCGAGGCCGAGTACGAGGAGCGTGGCCAGTGAAAGCTCGTGAGCTGTCCGTCGCCGGTGCGTGGGAGATCACTCCGCAGGTGCACACCGATTCGCGTGGCCTGTTCTTCGAATGGTTCACCGATTCGGCATTCACCGAGTTCGCGGGGCACCCGCTCGATCTGCACCAGGCCAACTGCTCGGTGTCGTCGGCGGGCGTGCTGCGCGGCGTGCATTTCGCCCAGCTGCCGCCGAGTCAGGCGAAATACGTGACGTGTCTGCACGGGTCGGTGTTCGACGTGGTCGTCGACATCCGGGTCGGTTCACCGACATTCGGCAAATGGGATGCCGTGGTGCTCGACGCGCAAGACCGCCGCACGGTCTACATCTCCGAGGGACTTGGCCACGCCTTCCTGGCACTCGACGACGACTCGACGGTCATGTACCTGTGCTCTGCGGGCTACGCCCCCGGTCGCGAACACACGATCAACGCCCTCGATCCGGCGCTGGACATCGCATGGCCCTCGGTGGACGGCGAACCGATCCTCTCCGACCGCGATCGCGAGGCTCCGACGCTGTCGGAAGTGCAGGCTGCCGGCCTCCTGCCGACCTGGGACGAGACGCGCGCCTTCATCGACCGGCTTCGCCGATGATCGAAGTCGGTTATGACGTTCGAGACAGAATCGCTTACGTCACGCTCAATCGGCCGGCCTCGAAGAACGCGGTTACGCCGGACATGCACGACGAGCTTTGCCGCGTGTGGGCCGACTTCCGTGACAACGATGAGGCCGATGTCGCGATCCTGACGGGTACCGGTGACGCCTTTTGCGCAGGCGCCGATCTCGCGACCTATGTGCCGCTCAATTACGTGGACGCCTCGCCGAGTCGGGTTCGGGACATCGTCGACCTCGGATTCGGCGGCATCACCCGCGGGCTGCATCGAATCACCAAGCCGACCATCGCCGCCGTCAACGGGTGGGCATTGGCCGGAGGGCTCGAACTGGCGATGGCCTGCGATCTGCGAGTGGCTTCCGATCGCGCGATGTTCGGATCGTTCGAAGCGCGGCGCGGGTTTCATCACGGTGACGGCGGAATCACCCGGCTGGTCAACACATGCGGCGTCGGCGTGGCAATGCAGATGGTCCTCACCGCCGAGCCGATCGACGCCCAACGCGCTTTGCAATGCAACATGGTGGCGAAAGTCGTTCCCCACGAACAGCTTATGGACGCGGCTGAGCTGCTGGCCCATCAGATCCTGCGCAACTCTCAACGAGCGGTCCGCTCCGCCAAGGAGACCGTCCTAGAAGTCGTCGGTAAGCCGCTGGACGATCAGCTACGGATCGAGGGCTGGAACTCCTACACCTGCGTCGACAAGAACGAGGCTCGTACCTTGTTGAGTCAGTTCTTCGACAAAACAGATGTTGGCCGGGCCGGTACCCACCCCGAAACGTGATTCGTCACGCGCCGATACCCAATTTCGCCAACGTGACCTCCGCAGCGACGAGGTCTTGCGCGCCGATCCCGACGAATTTCGCGATGGTGACGTCGTTTTCCGACGTGCGGCCCGCAGTCTTGCCGGAGATCACCTCACCCAACTCGCCCGACAACTCTTCCAATGCGTACCGGCCACTGCACATCGCTCGGTGAACATCGCCGTTGGCTGCGGCGCTTTCTCGCGTGTCGACAAAGACGCGAGCATGTCGAAGCGCCGTTGAATCGAGTTCGCACTTGGTGGCATCGTCGGCGCCGACTGCGGTGATGTGCATACCCGGATGCAACCACGCGCCCTGCACCAGCGGTTCACGCGCCTGCGTCGCGGTGATCAAGACGTCCGCGCTGCGAACGGCCTCTTCGATATCGGACTCACAACGGATGTCGACACCCGGCAGTCTTCCACTCAGCCGCGCCTTGAGCTGCTGGGCCTTCTGCGAATTGCGGGCCCAGATCAACAAATTCGAGAAGGGGCGTTCGCCGTAGAGCGCCAAGGGCTGCCAATAAGCTTGTACGCCGGCGCCGAGCACAGCGACGGTCTGCACGGCGGACGGCGCGAGCAGGCGAGCAGCGAGCGCGCCTGCCGCGGCGGTCCGGACGTCTGAGAGGTAATGCTCATCGTTCAACAGTGCGATCGTTCGCCCCGTCTTGCTGTCGAAGACACCGACGAAACCGCCTTGCGGTGACCCGCTTTCGACGTTTGCGTTGAACCACGGCGACACCTTGACGATGTATACGCCGTGGCCGCGCAGGGTGCCGGTCTTGACATAGACATCACCCAGTTCGCGGGTCTCGGCGGGAAACATGACGACCAGACCATTGTCGGCAAGACCCGCGCTCGACTCCTCAAACGCCCGTGACACTGGTTCGATCAGATCCTCGAAACCGACACAGGCCCGGATGTCGCTTGCAGAGATTGCCGTTGTCACGGAAGTACCTCGATCATGCCGTGGCCTACGAATGAGACATCGCCGCCTACTTTTACTGTTTCGATGTGCTCTGCGCTGCCTTCCGGCAACACGCGCAATTGACTTGGGCGGCCGGTGAATCGGCCCTGATTCAGGGTGAAGCTGTCACCGCCGCGGATCAGTCCGTGGCGTAGTCGGTAAGCGCCGATCGTGCCTGCGGCGCTACCGGTGGCAACATCCTCGATGATTCCGTCGTTGTTCCAGTGCCGCACTTCGACAGCGGATTCGTCGAACACCACCGCGAACTGGGCGTTGACTTCCGTCAGTAATTCCGTGATGTCGCTTCTGATTCGAGCCCGCGCCAAGACGCCCGGCCGGACCGGCACGATCAGATAGCGAAGTCCGGTGCTGACCACTTCGACGGGTAGGTCTGCGGCGAGATCCGCCGGCGCGAGGTTCAAGGCACGGGCGATGTCACCCGCGTCACCGAGCGAACCCAGAAAGTCCGGCGGGCCCTGGTCGAGCCAACCCGAATAGCCGCCTGCGGTAGCTTTGGTCGCGACTTCGACAGTCCTACTTGGCAGTTCGAAACGCCAGGTTTTCCTGCCTGCCGCCTGGGAGCGCTCATGGATGACGGCCGCCGCCCCGATGATCGGGTGTCCCGCGAAGGGCAATTCGTCGAAGAGATCGAAGATGCGGGCCCGGACGGTGCATGCCTGTTCTGACGGTTGGAGAAAGATCGCTTCGAAATGGCGCAACTCCTGGGTGATGCGCAGCATCTGGTCCGCAGTCAACTCCGGAGTGTCGTAGAACACCGGTAAGCTGTTGCCGCCGAAGGGAATCTCACTGAAGACGTCGACATGGCGATAGGCGAGATTCACCGCATTCTCGTCACAGCTCGGACTTCAGAATGTCGGTGAACCGTGTGATGGCCGACTCGTCACGGCGATAAAAGGTCCAGCCTTTCTTGCGCGTCGCCGTCAAGAGTCCAGCCTCGGTCAACAAGGTGAGGTGACGCGATGCGGTTGCAGCCGCGATGCCCAGCTTGTCCCGGATGAAGTCGGCGCAGACACCATCCCTGATGAGATCACCGTCGGTCTGCGGCGGGAAGTTCGCAATCGGATCTTTGAGCAAGGACAGGACTTCCAGTCGCACGGGACTCGAAACGGCCTTGATCGTCTTGAGTAGCGCACCGGGTGCATCCACCGATTCGCTATTTCGCATAAATGCAAACTAGCCTCCGCGGTCCCCTATGTCAACGCCCGTCTCGGGTCACTTGCCACACCGAGCGCTCCAATACTAGGATGTCCTAGTATTCAGCCATTCGGGCGAGGGACAGACTCATGACCACACAGATTTCGCATTTCATCGACGGCAAGCGCACCGCCGGACAGTCGACGCGTACCGCCGACGTGATGAATCCCAGCACTGGCGAGGTGCAGGCCAAGGTGCCGATGGCATCACGGGCCGATGTCGACGCCGCGGTCGCAGGCGCTGCCGAGGCCCAGAAGGAGTGGGCGGCGTGGAACCCCCAGCGCCGGGCCCGCGTGATGATGAAGTTCATCGACCTGGTCAACCAGCACCTAGAAGAGTTGGCGGAACTCCTCAGTTTGGAGCATGGCAAGACGGTCGCCGACTCCAAGGGCGACATCCAGCGCGGCATCGAGGTCATCGAGTTCGCGATCGGCATCCCACACCTGAGCAAGGGTGAGTACACCGAAGGGGCAGGCCCCGGTATCGATGTGTACTCACTGCGCCAGCCACTCGGCGTCGTCGCGGGTATCACGCCGTTCAACTTCCCCGCGATGATCCCGCTGTGGAAGGCGGGCCCCGCGCTCGCGTGCGGCAACGCGTTCATCCTCAAGCCCAGTGAACGCGACCCGTCAGTGCCCGTCCGGCTGGCCGAACTGTTCCTGCAGGCCGGCTTGCCGCCCGGCGTCTTCCAGGTGGTGCACGGCGACAAGGAAGCCGTCGACGCGATCCTCGAGCACCCGGTCATCCAGGCCGTCGGCTTCGTCGGCAGCTCCGACATCGCGCAGTACATCTACTCCGGCGCGGCGGCACACGGCAAGCGTGCGCAGTGCTTCGGCGGCGCGAAGAACCACATGATCGTGATGCCCGACGCGGACATGGACAACGCGGTCGACGCGTTGATCGGCGCGGGTTACGGCAGTGCCGGCGAGCGCTGCATGGCCATCAGCGTGGCCGTGCCCGTCGGCGAGCAGACCGCAGACCGGCTGCGCGCCAGGCTGATTGAACGCGTCAACAACCTGCGCGTCGGTCACAGCCTCGACCCGAAGGCCGACTACGGCCCGCTGGTCACCGAAGCGGCACTGGCCAGGGTGAAGGACTACATCGGCCAGGGCGTGGCCGCGGGAGCAGAGGCGGTGGTCGACGGCCGCGAACGCACCAGCGACGACCTGCAGTTCGGCGACGCCAACCTCGAGGGTGGCTACTTCATCGGCCCCACCCTGTTCGACCACGTCACCCCCGACATGTCGATTTACACCGACGAGATCTTCGGCCCGGTGCTGTGCATCGTGCGCGCCAAGGATTACGAGGAGGCGCTCGCGCTGCCGTCCGAACACGAATACGGCAACGGCGTGGCGATCTTCACCCGTGACGGCGACACCGCGCGCGACTTCGTGTCCCGCGTTCAGGTCGGCATGGTGGGCGTCAACGTGCCGATCCCGGTGCCGGTGGCCTACCACACCTTCGGCGGCTGGAAGCGGTCCGGTTTCGGCGATCTCAATCAGCATGGCCCGTCGTCGATCATGTTCTACACCAAGACCAAGACGGTGACGCAGCGTTGGCCGGCGGGTAGCCATGGCGCCGAGTTCGTCATCCCGACCATGAAGTAAATGGACTACTTCGGGTTGGACGACGACGAACGCGTGATCGCCGAGACGGCGGCCGCGTTCGCCGAAAAGCGCCTTGCGCCATACGCATTGGAGTGGGATGCCGAGCACCACTTCCCCACCGACGTATTGCGCGAGGCGGCCGAGCTCGGGATGGCGGCCATCTACTGCCGCGACGACGCGGGCGGCAGCGAGCTGCGTCGGCTCGATGCGGTGCGCATCTTCGAGGAGCTCGCGAAAGCGTGCCCGGCCATCGCGGCGTTCCTGTCGATACACAACATGTGCGCATGGATGATCGACAGCTTCGGTACCGATCAGCAACGCAAGTCGCTGGTGCCGCGGCTGGCGTCAATGGAGGCCATCGCCTCCTACTGCCTGACCGAACCGGGCGCGGGTTCGGACGCCAGTGCGTTGCGTACGAAGGCCGTCCGCGAGGGTGGTGATTACGTCATCGACGGTGTCAAGCAGTTCATCTCCGGTGCAGGCACCTCCGATGTCTATGTCGTGATGGCCCGCACGGGTGCGGATGGCCCCCGCGGCATCTCCGCGTTCGTCGTCGAAAAGGACACGCCGGGGCTGAGTTTCGGCGCCGAGGAGCAGAAGATGGGCTGGAACGCGCAGCCCACCGCGCAGGTCGTGTTCGAGGGCGTCCGCGTGCCCGCCGACGCGATGCTGGGGGGCGCCGACGGCGAAGGCACCGGGTTCGGTGTCGCGATGAACGGGCTGAACGGCGGCCGGATCAACATCGCCGCCTGCTCGCTTGGCGGGGCGCAGGCCGCCTTCGACAAGGCGTCGAGTTACCTTGCCGACCGCCAGGCGTTCGGCGGCTCGCTGCTCGATGAACCCACCGTGCGGTTCACGCTCGCCGACATGGCCACCGCGTTGCAGACGTCGCGAACCTTGTTGTGGCGCGCGGCAACTGCGCTCGACGAGAATCATCCCGACAAGGTCGAGCTGTGCGCGATGGCCAAGCGCTACGTCACCGACGCCTGCTATGACGTCGCCGATCAAGCACTGCAATTGCACGGCGGCTACGGCTATCTGCGCGAGTACGGGCTGGAGAAGATCGTCCGCGATCTGCGGGTGCACCGCATCCTCGAGGGAACCAATGAAATCATGCGTGTGGTCATCGGTCGGGCAGCGGCTGCCCGGGCCCGCGCGTCCGCGTAAGGAGAGCAGATGACCACGATCGCGTTCTTGGGCTTGGGCCACATGGGCGGCCCGATGGCTGCGAACCTCGTCGCGGCCGGGCACACTGTGCGTGCCTTCGATCCCGTCGCTGCGCTCAAGGAAGCCGCCGCCGAAAAGGGCGCAGAGGCCTTCGACAGCGGAGCCGAGGCGGTGGCCGAAGCCGATGTGGTGATCACGTCGCTGCCCAACGGCGCTGTGGTGAAGGCGGTATACGCCGAGGCGCTGCCCGCCGCCCGAGAGGGCGCGTTGTTCATCGACACCTCAACGATCTCGGTCGACGACGCGCGCGAGATCCATACGCAGGCGGCCGAACGCGGCATCGCCCAACTCGACGCGCCGGTCTCAGGCGGAGTCAAGGGTGCGACCGCGGGGACTCTTGCGTTCATGGTCGGCGGTGAAGACGACGCCGTCGAACGTGCGCGGCCCGTGCTGGAACCGTTGGCGGGCAAGATCATTCACTGCGGCGCTTCAGGTACCGGCCAGGCCGCCAAACTGTGCAACAACATGGTGCTGGCGGTCCAGCAGATCGTCGCGGGCGAAGCCTTCGTCCTCGCCGAGAAGTTGGGACTCTCCGCGCAGGCGCTGTTCGATGTGATCACCGGCGCTACCGGCAACTGCTGGGCCATCCACACGAATTGCCCAGTGCCAGGGCCGGTTCCGACATCACCGGCCAATAACGATTTCCAGCCCGGGTTCGCGACCGCGTTGATGAACAAGGACATCGGCCTTGCGATGGACGCGGTCAACTCGACCGGATCCTCCGCGCCACTGGGCAGCCACGCAGCCGAGATCTATGCGAAGTTCGCGGCCGACCACGCCGACAAGGACTTCAGCGCGGTCATCGAGATGATCCGCAACGGCTAGAACGGTGCGGGCAATTCGTTGCGCGCGCGTTCGGCCTTGATCCAGGCGGCGTATTCGGCAGCACGGGTACGCCGTCGCCTTGGCATCATCAGGCCGCGGTCGCCGGTGCTCGGCACCACGATCGACGGGGGCGGAAGGTCGGCGGTCGTGGTGTCCCATGTCTCGAAGAACAGCCGACTGCCAGGTTTGGTCACGTATTTCCTGCCGGTCGGTGAGATCCAAATGACTGTGCCATCCGGCAACTGAATATCCTGCCATCCGCCAAACGTCTTCATCAGATGGTTGGTTCGACACAGACACTTGATGTTTGACGCGTGGGTCGGCCCGACCGGATAGGGGATGGTGTGGTCGAGGTCGCAGCGATCGGCCGGCACGTCGCAGCCGGGCGCGCGGCAGTACAGATCTCGCAATCGCACGAACTCAGCCAGCTCTGCCGACGGTCGATAGTGTGGTTCGGGCTCTTCGGCGGGCGTGGTGATCGGGCGGACCTTGGCGCCGCCGCGAATCAGCTGCGCCAGCAACGGTGTCGGCACGATGCCCTCACCGACGATCATTGCCGCGGGCCGCGTGGCATTGCGTGGCTCAGTTGCGGCGTCGACCGCCGATTGTTCGGCCAGTACCCGGATCACCACGTTGGACGAGATCGGCGCATCCCCCGCCGGGCATGTCTGCGAACCGCATTGGCACGCCAGACGGAAGCTGCCCGCGGCGATGGCGCCGACCGCGTCCGAACGGCGCTCGCCGATGGTGCGGGGATCGTCGTCGCAGACTCCCTGCACCATCTGTGCGATGCGACGCTTGAGCACCGCCGCGTCCGTGGCCAGCAGCCTGCCCCACACCGACGTCGTCTCGGCCGGATCGTCGAGATCCCCGATCGAGAAGTCCCGACTGCGCGTGGATGATTCAGAGCGGCGCACGGCCGCCGGGTCGAATCGCAGGATCCACCCGTCGATCGCCTCATCGAGTCTCTGCTCCGAGAGCGGACCCCACTTGGTCGCTCCCTCGGCGAGCGCGGCGTCGATGAGGGCCAGCGCCTCGGCGTCTTCCACGAGTTGGGTGCGCCAGGTGATCGCGGAGACCACTCGCGAACTGAGCGTGCCACGCATATACAGCGCCGCCACACGGGGCAGACGGTCGCGCAGCGCGGCGGCGATCCGCATCTCCTTCGAGGCTCGTCGCTGCCCCACCGTCATCGCGGCCGCCACCTCGGCGGCGGCCGAGGCCCAGCCGTCGAACGCCCAGTCGGCCCGCTCATCGTCAACGACTCGGCGACGAGCGAGCTCGGCGATGGCAGCCAACCGGCGGGCCCCGGCAGCAGCTTCTGCTCGCGTGCCCTCCTCGATGGCGGCGACGACCGTCGCGTCATCCGCCGCCGAGAACTCCGTATCGAACACACTTGCGACTATGCCACCGCGCACCGACGTTTCGAAAAAGTTATCCACAGCCGCAACTTGATCCACAGATTCTGGCCCTCAACACATTTGGACTTGACAGCAGGCTCTACGGAATAAATGGCGACCTGCATTGCTTGTGGCGTTAGTGAGCTTCCCCGTGCGCGTTGCCGTTCAGATTCAGCCCGCCGACACTCCTGACTACGCCACGTGGCGGCAGGCCGTCCTGCAGGCCGAGGAGATCGGGGTGGACGTCATCTTCGGTTATGACCACTTCCATGCGCCGTTCATCGAGTCGATCGCGGATGCGAAACCGGTGCTGGCTGAGGTTCAGCCGGATGTGAACAACTTCGAGGGCTGGACCGCGCTGGCGTCCTGGGGCGAGATCACCACCCGCGCCGAAATCGGCCTGCTCGTAGCGGGGATCGGCTACCGCAACCCCGATCTGCTCGCGGACATGGCACGCACCGTCGACCACATCAGCGGTGGCCGGGCCATCCTGGGCGTCGGCGCCGGTTGGTACGAGAAGGATTACACCACTTACGGTTTCGATTTCGGAACGGTCAAATCGCGGGCGGACCTCTTCGATGAGGGCTTGCTGCGCATCGAGCGCCGGTTCGAGCTGCTGCAGCCGCCACCGCTGCGCAAAATACCGATCCTGATCGGCGGATCCGGTCCCAAGCGCACCTTGCCCGCCGTCGCACGCCACGCCGACATCTGGCATACGTTCCTGCCCATCGACTCCTACCGCGAGGCCAGCGCCCGTGTCGCCGACCTCGCGGCCGGATTCGGGCGCGCCGACAGCGATATCGAGCGCTCGACGTTGTGGACCGATCCGCAGTCGGCGGACGACTACCTGGCCGCCGGAGCCACGTTGTTCCACACCGAGGTCCGCGCGTCGGAAGGCAAGTACGACCTCAGCACAGTGGAGAAGCTGGTCGACTGGCGCGACACGAAGCGCTGATCAGCGCTGCTTTCGCACCCCGAGCACATCGCGGAACAGCGCCTGCCGAAGCGCCAGTTCCCGCGGATCGCTGAACGGGTACAGGCCCATCCGGTTCATCACATAGGCAAACCCCACCCCGGTGTCCGGGTCGGCGAACGCGAAAGACCCTCCGGCACCAGGGGTTCCGAACGCTGTGCTCGACGAGCCGAACACCCACGCGGATGTCGGCTTGTTGAAACCAAGCGAGTACGACGTGTCCGCCTGGCCCACGAAATCCCGAACGCCCTTGGTCGGGGCCACGGCAGGCGCCTTCAACGCCTCCAGCGCACGGGCAGTCAAGCCAAGTTCGGCACCACCGACGGCTGCGACGCCGTACAGCTTGGCAAGCGATCGCGCGGTTCCGGTGCCGTTGCCCGCCGGTATCTCGAGCGCGCGGATCTCGTCGCTGTTGATGTCGACGTCCTTCTTGCCGTCGGCCAGTGCAATGGCTCGCGCCGACAGGCCGAACGGATTGACCAAGGCGAGCAACTGGCGCAGCGGCATCGAAAAGGCTTGTCGCGCCGCTGTGGCCTTCGACGGGGTACGCAGATCGGCCACCCGGGCGCGACCGATGTCGGACGGCAGGCCGATGTAGAAGTCCAACTCGAGTGGCTGCGCGATCTCCTCGTCGAAGAACCTCGCGACGGTGCGGCCACGCGCATCGACTTGCCGAATCAGTTCCGACGCATACCAACCCAGCGTCAGCGCGTGGTAACCATGCCGGGTCCCTGGTGACCACAGCGGAGGCTGGGCCGCGAGCTTGGCCGACATCGCTGCGGGATCGGTGAGGTCGGAATACGTCAACGGCGGATCGATGACCACCAGCCCGGCCTGATGCGAAAGCAGTTGCCGCACAGTGATGGCGCCCTTGCCTGCCTGCGCGAACTCCGGCCAGTAGTCGGCGACCTTGGCGTCGAAGTCGATCAGCCCACGCGACACCGCGAGCGCAACTGCCAGCGCCGTAACGCCTTTCGTGGCCGAGAACACCGTGATGAGCGTGTCGCGCTCCCACGGCTCCAGCGTGGCCTCGTTGCGGTAACCGCCCCAGAGGTCGACGACCTTGCGGCCGTCGTGGTAAACCGCAACTGCGGCACCGGCCTCCCGACCGCTTTCCAGGTTGCGACGAAACGCGTCGGCGACTTTTCCGTAACCCTCTTCGACGTCGCCGCCGACGAGGTCTGGCGAGATCTTCAATTTCGCAGGCATGTCAGCGCGATAGTAATCGCGCTTCCTGCGAGACCGCTTGTCGAGGCGTTAGGCGGCAGACCTCTTGTGCGCGGCCCACCAGCTGCCGTGCAGACGTTGGCAATCCGCGATGGTCAGCGATTCGCCGGTGCAGTAGTCGGAGCGAACCGCCACAGCAGCAGGGATGTCAGGCGTTCCGTCGCCGGTGACGACAACCGTCGCGAGACCCGCGGTGGTCGCCGAGCGCAGCCCCGATGCGGACCCAGTGATCGCCAGCGCGTTCTCAGCGGATATGCCGAGTTCCCACAGCGCGTTCTGAATGGCTTCGCGATCGGGCATCGGCTTCTTCACGTCGTCATTGGTGACAACCGTTTCAACCAGACCGTCGCCGACGAGCTGGCGGATCAGCGGCTCGGCCCAGCTTCGCGGACCGTTCGCGACCACACCCACCCAAACGCCGGCGGCGAACGCATCCATGACGAGGTCAACGAGACCCGGACGCGGCGTCAAATCCGCGTCGTGAACCAACTCGTCGAACATCACGGTCTTGGTCGAGTAGATCTCGTCGGCAAGCAACTGGGTCAGCACATCGGACTCCGTGGAGATCCCCCGCTTGCGCAACTCGGCCGAGACGCGCTGCCGCTCGTCGGGGAGCGCCAGCAGCTGCCGATAACGGCCGACCGTCCACTCGATGTCGAGGCCGTGCGCCGCGAAGGCTGCGTTGTACGCCACGCGGTGGCCGTCGCATTCGATGTCGGTCAGGGCGTCGAGATCAAAGATCACGGCGCGCAGCGGATAGACAACGCTTTGAGTTGTCGCGGTGGCATCCCACCAGAAGCGACCGGCGCGCCACGATTTCTCCTGCGTTGTAGGCATGCAGATAGGGTGTCCCACATCACAGGCGTCGGTCCTCCCCCAATTGGGGGATCGGGCAGGCCAAGTTGTTCTACCTCAGAAAAATCCCAGCTCTAAGGTGGTGCCATGACGTCCAACGGGGCTCCGGTACGCCTTGTGCTCGTCGACGACCACGAAATGGTCATCGAGGGCCTCAAAGCGATGCTTGCCGCCTTCTCGGACCGCGTCGAGGTCGTCGGTCAGGCCGTGGGCGCTGAGCGCGCGCTCAGCGTAATCCGGGAGCTCGACCCCGACATCGTGCTGTGCGACGTCCGAATGCAGGGGGCCAGCGGCCTGGACCTGTGCCTGGAGCTGCGCGAGAGTGACCCGAAGCGCAAGGTCGTGATGCTGTCGGTCTACGACGACGAGCAGTACCTGTTTCAGGCCTTGCGTGTGGGGGCGTCGGGATATCTGCTCAAAAGCATCAGCAGCGACGAGCTCGTCCGTCAGCTCGAGTTCGTGCACAAGGGTGAGACCGCCATTGACCCCGGCATGGCCGCCCGCGCCGTCGACACCGCGGCCCGACTGCAGCGCGATGAGTTCTGGCCGGGTGCGCGCCAAGGCCTGACGCAGCGCGAGAGCGAGATCCTCTCGTTCGTCGTCAACGGGCTGTCCAACCGCGCGATCGCCACCAAGCTGGTGATCGGCGACGAAACCGTGAAGTCGCACCTGCGGTCGATCTATCGCAAGCTCGGCGTCAGCGACCGCACCGGTGCCGTCGCCACCGCGCTGCGGGAGGGGATCTACCAATGAAGCCAACAGCTTCGAACGTCGGCGCCAATGTTCGAGATCTCGTCGACGCCGACCGTGAACTCGCCCTGCTGCGTGAGCTGATCCAGGCCGCGTCGAAGGGCCCCGGCGTCGAACCTCTGGCCGCGGCCGCGGCCCGGATGATCACCGCCGCGACAGCAAGCGATGTGTGCTTTGTGCATGTCCTCGACGACACCGAGCGGTCGCTGACGCTGGCGGGCGCGACGCCGCCGTTCGACGCCGCAGTCGGCGAGGTCAGACTGCCGCTGGGCCAAGGCATCTCCGGCTGGGTGGCCAGCCACCGCGAGCCCGTGGTGATCAGTCACGACAAAGAGGCCGATCCGCGCTACATGCCGTTTGAATCGTTGCGCGGCAAGGACTTCACGTCGATGGTGTCGGTGCCGATGGAAACCGATCCCGGCGGGTTGGTCGGCGTTTTGAATGTGCACACCGTCGAGCGCCGCGAGTTCACCGAACGCGACGTGGAACTGCTGCTCGTCATCGGCCGGCTGATCGCGGGTGCGTTGCATCAGGCTCGGCTGCATCGACAGCTGGTCGCTCGCGAACGCGCACACGAGAACTTCGTCGAACAGGTCATCGAGGCACAGGAGATCGAACGACGAAGGCTCGCAGGCGATATCCACGACGGCATCTCCCAGCGGCTCGTCACGCTGTCCTACCGGCTCGACGCGGCGACGCGGGCCGTCGGCGATCCGGTGATGATGAGCGAGCAGCTGAGCAAGGCGCGCGAGCTCGTCGACCTGACGCTGCAGGAGGCCCGCGCCGCGATCAGCGGGCTGCGGCCGCCGGTGCTCGACGACCTCGGGCTGTCGGGCGGGTTGGCCAGCCTGGCCCGGTCGATCCCGCAGATCATCATGGAGATCGACCTCGACGACACCCGACTGCCCGACCACATCGAACTCGCGCTCTATCGCATCGCCCAGGAGTGTCTGCAGAACGTCGTCAAGCACGCCAAGGCCAGCCGCGCGCGCCTGACGTTCTTCGTCACCAGTGAGGCTGCGCGCCTCGAAATCGTCGACGACGGAGTGGGTTTCGACACGTTCGAGCATCCACTCGGCGGCGACGAGATGGGTGGCTACGGCCTGCTGTCGATGGCCGAGCGCGCCGAGATCGTCGGCGGCAGGCTCAACATCCGCTCGCGCCCAGGCGCGGGAACCGCAGTGACCGCAACGATCCCGCTACCGTCTGCGGTCGCCGACTGCTGACTGGATCTCGTCAGCCACGCGATTCGGCTCGTCGAGCGGGAAAAACAGCCGCCCGCCGGGGATTTCGACAAGACGTGCATTCGGGAAGGCGTCACGCAACCGGTGTGCGACGTCCATTGGGAAGAACGGATCCGCATCACCCCACAACAGCACGACGGGCTTGGTGAACCGCTGCAGCCGTCTCGAGACCTCGACCAGTTCGGCCGCATCGATACCCCGCATGACTTTCGCGGTGTCGCGCCGCACCCCTGGATCGGTCAACGCAGGCGTAATCCAACGACGAGTCAACGCGGGATCCAGCGGCGTGGAGACGTTTTGGTTCTGGATGCGCTGCCGGATCCACGTCGGCCGCATGACCGACATCAGTGCGTAGACCCCTGCGGGCCTGCGTCCGATTTTCAGTACCGGCGTGAACGACGGTGGTGGGAAATGCTCGAAGGCATCGCCGTTGGTGAGCACCAACCGACCGATACGGCTCTCATCGGTGTCGATGGCGAACTGACACAACGCACTTCCGGTGTCACTGCCGACCAGGGTGACATCGGTCAGATCCAGCGCATCGAGGAACGCGGTGATCAGTCGCGCGATCCCGCGCGGCGTCAGATCCGCATCTGGCTGCATGGCGATCGAATGCGCGCCCAGAGGCAGATCGACGGCGTACGAGCGTATGCCGCGCGCTGCGAGTTCATCTGCCACAGGAGTCCACAATTCGCTGTTGACCAATAGTCCGTGCACGAACACGACCGGTGGCTTGGCGCTGTTCGCGGGTCCTGCGAGTCGATACTGAACGCGACCATGGGGCAAATCGATGATGGGCATCGGTACTCCGAACTACGATTGGTGACCACTTACATACCGCATGTATGAGGATACATACGGTATGTATGAGCAGACAAGGACGTTATGGCAGACACCCGCCGGACCCAGGCTGAGCGCGCCGCGGATACCCGTGAGGCCCTGATCGCGGCGGCCCGGCCGTTGTTCGCCCAGCACGGTTTCGCCGACGTGGCACTGGAGACGATCGTGCGCGCAGCGGGTGTGACACGCGGCGCGCTGTACCACCACTTCGCGGACAAGACGGAGTTGTTCGCCGCGGTCTTCGAGCGCGTCGAGGGCGAGGTGGCCGCCCGGCTGACCGAGGCGATGGTGTCGGCCAACGAGGCGGACCCGGTCGAGGTGATGCGACTTGGCGCGAACTTCTGGCTCGACGCCTGCTCTGATCCCGAAATTCAGCGCATCACATTGGTCGATGCGCCTGCCGTCCTCGGGCTGGCCCGATGGACCGAGATCGGGGAACGCTACAACACAGGTCTGGTCCGCGACCTACTCACCAATGCCATTGAGACCGGGCGCATCCCGGCTCAGCCGGTCGAGGCGACCGCGTTGACGATGTTAGGGGCGATGCGCGAAATGACGCTCTACGTCGCGCGCGCCGATGATTACGACCACGCACGAGAAGAAGCCGGAGCGGTCATGGACCGGCTGATCCGGGCGATCACCTCGGTCTGACTAGAAGTCGCCGGAGGTGCGGCGCAGGGTCTCGATGGAATCCGCGAGCGCGCGCGACTGGCTTTCGGACATCCCGATGTCGGCGAACACCTCATTGTTCAGCGTGACGGTCGCGTCCTCGACCGTCGAGCGGCCGAGTTCGGTGATCTGCACCAATGTGGTGCGGCCATCGGTGGGATGCGGCAACCGCTCGACGAGTCCGTCGGCTTCCAGTCGCCGGATCGCGTGGGTGACGCTGGTGACGTGCACCTGCAACCGGTCGGAGGCCTTGGTGATCGGCAGCGCACCGGTGCGGCTGAACGCCAGCAGCCGGAGCAACTCGTACCGGGAAAAGCTGAGGTCATACGGCCGCAACGCTGTCTCCACCCTGGCAAGCAGGATTTGGTGAGCCCGCATCACCGACGTCACCGCGACCATGCCGTCGGCCACATCGCCCCAACCGGCCCGCTGCCAATTCTCGCGCGCGAGCGCGATCGGATCACGCTCGTCGGGTTGCGAAGCCACGCCTCTTCATACCGCATCCACCGGCCGACGCCTGGCAGATTCTCAGCGCAACGCGACCGACGCCACCGCGGCCAGCACGGCGCGAGTGGACTGCCGGTTGCCGACGGTGATGCGCACACCGCCGTCGGCGTAATGGCGAACCTGCAGTTCGGTGCTGTCGAACAGCGCCCGCCACGGCTCACGCCACGGAGGCAGATAGACGAAGTTGGCATGTGCGTCGGTGCTGTAGACGCCCATCGACCGCAGTCGCATACGCAGGTAGCGCCGCTCGGCGGCGATCATCCGAATACGTTGCCGCAGCTGGCTTTCCGCGTCATAAGATGCGGCGACCGCGACCAGGCTGGTGATGCCCATTCCGAACGGCGGCTGCATGGTCCACAGGCGCCGAGCCAGGCCAGGGGCACAGAACCCGTATCCGATCCGCAGGCCGGCCAGCCCATATGCCTTCGAGAAGGTGCGTAGCACAACGACATTCGGATAGCGGTCGACGAGCGCGGGCGCGTCGATCCGATACTCCGGCGACAGGAACTCCACGTAGGCCTCGTCCAGCAATACCACCGTGTCCGAGGGAACCCGCTGCAGGAAGTGCTCGATGTCGGCCGCTGGTTCGACGGTGCCCGTCGGGTTGTGCGGCCGACACACCACGACGACGCGCGCGTCTGCCGCCGCCTCTGCCATGGCGTCCAGGTCGTGACGACCGTGCACATCCAGCGCTACGGTAACCGATTCCAGTCGCGCCATCTGCGCGAAGATCGGGTAGCCGTCGAACGTCGGGTAGCTCATCACCATCTTCTCGCCAGGACTGGTGACGGCATGCAGCACCTGCAGGATCACCCCCGTCGCACCGGCGCCGATCACCACCTGTTCGTCGCGCACGCCGACCCGGCCAGCGATCAACGCACGCAGCCGCTCCGGCAGGAACTCCGGGTACCGGTTCGCCGCGTCAATCGACTCGATCAACGCCGCCCGCACAGCAGGCAGTGGCGGGAACGGATTTTCGTTGAGCGACAACGCCATCGGATTCAGCGCGCTGGGCAGGGCACCAACCGCATCGCTCAATTCGCGCTTGAGTGTGGCCATCAGCGGCCGCCCCACTTGACCGCGGCGGCGCCTGCGAAATCTCCTGCGTGCGCGAACGCTGCCATCATCACCACATCACCCTTCTTCACCGTGCCTTCGGAGATGGCGCGGTCAAGGTTGACCGGGATGCCCGCGGCGAACAAGTTGCCACAGTCGTCGAACGTGTCGACGTGGCGCTCCTTCGGCAGTTCCAGCGCCTCACGCCAGTTACGCAGGAACACCCGGTTCGGCTGGTTCGTCACGAGCAGGTCAAGGTCCTTGGGCTGCATACCGATTCGGTCACACACCGCATATGCAACCTCCGGCACCTGACGGTTGCCCCGGGCAAGCACCTTGGTGATCTTGCTTTCGGTGAACCCGATGTAGGGCTCACCGGATCCAGGCTGCCACCACTTGCGCGGCGGATCCATCACGATAGTCATCTCGCCGGCGTACTCACCGTAGGTACGGCATTCCACATCGAGAATCGGCGACTCGTCCGACAGCGTCACCAACCCGACCGCCGCGCCGTCGCCCGGCACCGACGCCTGCGCCTTCCGACGCACTCCGGGTTGGTCGAACACCTGCCCGGCGGCGTTCTGCGCGATCGCGATCAACGCCGTCTCCCCTGCGCCCGACGACAGCAACTGCCGCGCCATCTGCAGCCCGAGGACGAACGCCGCACATCCACCGTTGTGCAGATCGAGTACCCAATTCGGTTTCATACCAAGGCGATGCGCCATGCCGCCGCCGCCACCATAGAACGGCATATCGGGCACTTGGGTGTGGGTGATCAGGATGTCGACGTTGGCGATGGTGTCGGCACCGTGGCGCTCGATCAGCCCTGCCGCCGCGCGCTGCACCATGTCGATGGCGGTCTCGTCCTCGGCGACGTGGTGGCGAAACTTCGGCGCCCGGAACATCACGTTGTCACGCAGGTCGTCGGAGTCGGCGAACTGTGCGTAATACTCGGCGCTGATCGGCTCACCCGGCAGATACGTCGAAAGGTCGACAAGACTGACTGGCCTCTGCTCGTTCACGCGGGGCTCATCTCATCCAGGCCGGGGTGACCGGCAGGCCGTTGTGGTGTCGGTATTCGGCGATTGCCTTGAGGTTCTTCAACTCCAGCAGATGGCCTGCGCCGAACATGTCCCAGAAATCCCCGACCCACACCGGCCGCTCCTGCGGTGCGGCTTCCGGATAGGGGTTGCGGTCGTAGAACGGGTGGTGGCAGTTGGTCCACAGCACCACCGAACCCGGCTTGTCGAACACGATCTCGGCATCGACGATCCGCATCAGGTAGACCATCCAGAGATGCTTGCCCTGATCCCATGCGCAGTGGTAGTCGACGGTCATGGCGTCCCGGTTGGCATGAGTCCGGGTGAATATCTTTGTCTCCGAACCCAATCGGTCGTAGGCCAGCCACAGTCCGGGTTCTTCGGTCGGCGTGAACCCTCGCAGGCTGTACGTCCACTCCTCGAGGCAGCGGGTGTCGGACATGTAGTCGAACAGTTCGTCGGGCGGACATTCGATATAGCTGTTGACGGTGCAGAACTCGCCGAACACCTGATCGTGCGGGTACACCGACCGCATCATTTCCATGATGACGGGCGTGGCCGTTTCCCGGGGTGAGGTCTCTATGCGGACCAGATCGTCGATCGGATCCGAGGTACCCCGGTGGGCGGTGATGTCATCAAGCGCGGGCAACGACATGGGGGCGGTTCTCCTTTGGGGTGGGCGGTGGTGAGGCGGTAGTGCTGAGAAATGCTGCGAACGGCGGTATTTCGTCGGCCGAGCACTCGACGCTGACGACTGACGGGCCATCGCTCTCCAATGCGGCGCGCAGCGCGCCTGGCAACTGATCGAGGTCCTCGACGTCCACGGAGTTCAGGCCGGGGAACATCGCGGCCAGCCCTGCGCCGAATCGGCTCGGCCCAAATCGGTTGTAGCTGTAGAGGTCGTCGTAGAACAGCTGTTCGCGCGTCACGCACATCGCATGGGCATGGTTGTCGAAGAGCAGGAACGTCACCGGCAAGCGATACTGCAGCGCCGTGTGGATCTCCATGCCGTGCATCAGGAAGGAGCCGTCGCCTGCGATGACGACGGTGCGACGACGGCGCCCGAACGCCACGCCGACGCCGGCTCCAAAGCTGTATCCCATGCCGCCCATACCGAGCGCGACGATGAATCGGCCGTCACGCCGCACCGGCAGATAGTGAATCGCCGACGCGCCGATGTTTCCCGCGTCGACGATGACGTCCGCACCGTCGGGCAGCATCTCGTCCAGCGCCCTCATCGCGTCGCGATACCGAATGCCGGGACCGTCCAGGGGCGGAGGCTGCAGTTCGGTGTGCGGCACCGCGTCAGATACCCGCACACCGAGCGTCCCGACCGACAGGGCGGCCGTCAGCAGCGACAACGAGCCGCGCAGGTCGTCGGTGTGCACGTGTTGACCCGCCACATACGGCGCAGCCGAACCGATCGACACGACCGGAACCGACGACAGCACGTCGTCCAGCCCGGCACGCGCCGTCACGCCCAACCGCGTGCCCACCAGGAGGCACAATGCGCTGTCGGCGATCGCGGTTGCGACCCCCGGATGGCCCATCACACCGGTGACACCCAGTGCCGATGACGACCCCATGCCCGGTGTCCCCGCGACGTCCTTCGCGTCAGGCACCGTCGCGATCCTTGCGCGCAACACGGCACGCAGCCGCTCGAGTTCCACGCGCGCGTCGTCACGAGCCACCTGCTCGCCCGCGATGATCGTGATCGGCCCGCCTGCACCCCGCAGCGCTTCTGCGATGGCCTCGGGATCGCCCGGCTGCGTCGCCGCGGTTTCGGTGACGACTCCGTTGGCACCGACCTCGGATTGCTGAATATCCTTGGGCAGCAACAACACAGCCGGTCCGCCAGTCGCAGCGGCCGCGATCGCTTCGGGGAGCGCGGTGAAGATGTCGTCGGCCCGCATCACCCGCCGGCAGTACACCGACACCTCGGCGAACAACGCCTCGGCATTCAAAGCGCCGTTGCGGCCGCTGGTGTCCTGGAAGGAGCCTCTGCCGTCAAGAGTGGTCGGCGGTTGTCCGATCAACGCCAGTACCGGAACCCGGCTCGCATACGCCTCGCCGAGCCCGGGAACGGTGTTCAGGCAGCCGCCGCCCGAGGTCGCGACCACCACGCCAAGCCCGGCGCCGCTGCGGCTGTAGCCGTCGGCCATGGTCGCGGCGGAGAACTCGTGCTTGGCGAGGACGGCGGTGATGTCATCGCGGAAATGCGCGGCGTCGTAGAGATCCTCGATGTTGGCCCCGTCGACACCGAAGAGATAGTCGATCCCGTTCGTCGCCAGGTACGCGACGATGTGGTCGACAACCCGGTGCCTTCTGGCCATTTCTCACTCGCTTCTCCCCGCCCCTACCAGTGACACGACTGGCAACCGAGTTGGGTTCACCAAGTGGCCCGGATCACAAGTGTCGTTCGAGCAAGACCTTCCCGTCGGCAGACGAAACCAGTTGCACCGCAGCGATTTCGTCCTTCTGCATCGGAGTGGTGGCGCTCGGCAGCGCAGTGGCGCCGGACAACCCGAGCCAGGTAGCTACCTCGGTGTGGCTGCCGTCGCGGCCCACGACGACCATGCCCAGGTTCTGTGGAGGGATGGTGCCTGCCTGGCCCCATTCGCCATACGAGCACGCCATGTCGATGCGGGTGCCCCAGCCGAATCCGGTCAGCGTGATCGACGCGTTGATCGGGGTATCCGACACCTTCGCCATGTCCATCGCCTGGGTGGTTTCCTGCGGGGTGTAGTCCTCCAAGCCCACGATCTCCGGACGAATGGCGATCACCACACCGACCGCCAGCAGCGCGGCGGCGACCCCGACCGCGGCCGACGTCAGCCACCGCGACCGTCTGCGGCGCCACCGCACCTTGTCGAGGATCGAGTCGAGCACCTCGGGCCGCAGCGGCGGAGTTTCGGGCGTCTCCTCATCGAGCGCACGGACGTCTTCGAGGTCCATCATCGCCAGTAACGCAGGCACGCCGCTGATCTCGGCAACCGCCGATCGGCACCGCTCACACGTCTCCAGGTGGGCCTCGTACTCCCGCCGTTCGCTGCTCGTCAGTGAACCCAGGACATAGGCCGCATCCCAGGTCACGTAGCGATCGCCGTCCATCAGATCACCGCCTAGGGGAAAACCGAATTGTGTCATCGTGTCACCCCCATTTCCTGAAGATTGAGTCGCAACGCCCGAACGGCGTAATGAAGCCGGGATTTCACCGTGCCTTCCGCGATCGAGAGATCCTTGGCGATCTGTGCGGTGGTCCAACCCTGGTAGTAGGACCGTCGAATCACTGCGCGATGTTCCTCGGAGAGCTGGCTCAGGGCCGTGCCTAGCAGCAACCTGTCCAATGCCGAGTCCACCTCGTCGGGGGCGGCACGGTCAGCGACCTGCTCGAGGTCGGGTGTGCCGGCTTCGTTGCGGTACCGCGCGCTGCGGCGCTCATCGATGATGAGGTTACGCGCCACGGTGAACAGCCAGGCCCTTGCCGACCGCTCGACTTCGTCGGTCACCTCGGGATGGCGCCAAGCACGAAGCAGCGTCTCCTGCACCACGTCCTCCGCACGCGCTTGATCCCCAGTAAGCCGCAGCGCATAGCGCCACAACGCCGCGGCATGCTCGTCATAAAGCACCCGCATCATGGCGGCTTCTGGATCGTCCACTACCAACCTCCGTCTTAGATACGACGTTGGTGGTGCTCGAGTTCATTACACGCGCTATGTGACCACTGCGCGGCCGAACGAATTAGACGGTGAGGATGCGCGGGCCGTCGTCTGTGACGGCCACGGTGTGCTCCCAGTGTGCGGCGCGCGAACCGTCGGCCGTCACGACGGTCCACTCGTCCTCCAACACGACGGTCTTTGTGGTGCCGAGCGTGAGCATCGGTTCGATGGCCAGCACGGACCCCGGCGCAAGGTACGGTCCGCGCCCCGGCGAGCCCTCGTTGGGCAGGAACGGGTCCATGTGCATCTGCCGGCCGATGCCGTGGCCGCCATAGCCCGCGACGATGCCGAACTTTCGGTCGTAGCGGGCCTCCGCGGCGTGCGTACCCGCCTCGATGGCATGGGAGACGTCGGTGAGCCGGTTGCCGGGCACCATGGCAGCGATGCCTGCTTCCATCGACTCACGAGTGGCCGCTGACAGCGCTTCGTCGACGGGGATCAACGCACCGATGCCGAAGGTGACGGCAGAGTCGCCGTGCCAACCGTCGAGGATCGCGCCGCAGTCGATGGACACCAGATCACCGGCGGCCAGTATCTCGCTTGCCGACGGAATGCCATGCACCACACGGTCATTCACCGATGCGCAGATGCTTGCCGGAAAGCCGTGATAGCCGAGAAACGACGGGACACCGCCGCCGTCGCGGATGATGGATTCGGCGATCTCGTCGAGAGCCAGCGTCGACACGCCCGGCGCCGCGGCCTGGCGGACGGCCAGCAGCGCGGAGGCGACCAGCGACCCGGCCGCCGCCATTGCATCGAGTTCGCCTGCGCTGCGCTGCGCGACGACCTTGCGGTTGCGCAGCCCCGGAAGGCCGATCATCTACTACCGACCGAGCGCCCGCAGGGCCCGCGCGAACACCTCGTCGAGCGCGCCGACGGCGTCGACCCGCTGCAGGTTGTTGTGGCTGTAGTACTCCAGCAGCGGCTCGGTCTCATCGCGGTACACCTGCATCCGGTTGTGGATGACCTCTTCGGTGTCGTCGGCGCGACCACGGCCCTTGAGGCGCGCGAACAGCTCCTCTTCAGAGACGGAGAACTCCAGCACCGCGTCGAGCTTGGTGTTGTGGTTCTTCAGCATCTCGTCGAGCGCCTTGGCCTGCTCCACCGAACGGGGGTAGCCGTCGAGAATGAAGCCGTCAGCGGCGTCGGCCTGCTCGATGCGGTCCTCGACCAGCTTGTTCGTCAACTCCGACGGCACCAGATCACCGGCGTCGAGGTAGCGCTTCGCTTCGACACCCAGCGGGGTGCCCTCGCTGATGTTCTTGCGGAACAGGTCCCCGGTCGAGATCTGCGGGATGCCGAGCTTCTCGGAGAGCTTCTGCGCCTGCGTGCCTTTGCCCGCGCCGGGCGGTCCCAGTAGAACGACTCTCACTTCAGGAACCCTTCGTAGTTGCGTTGCATCAGCTGGCTCTCGATCTGTTTCACGGTATCCAGTGCGACGCCGATCATGATCAGAACTGCGGTTCCGCCGAACGGAATGTTCTGCACACCGCCGCCGCCGCTGATGTCGAGGAACATGTTGGGCAGCACGGCGATCACGCCCAGGTAGATCGAGCCCGGCAGGGTAATGCGACTCAGCACGTAGCGCAGGTAGTCGGCGGTGGGTTTGCCGGGGCGGATGCCCGGAATGAAGCCGCCGAACTTCTTCATCTCGTCCGCACGTTCGTCCGGGTTGAACGTGATCGACACGTAGAAGTAGGTGAAGAAGATGATCAGCCCGAAGTAGATCGCGATGTACGCCGGATCGGATGGGTTGGTCAGGTGTTGGGCGATGAAGCGGGACCACCAGCTGTTGCCGGAATTGGCATTTCCGCCCTGGATCAGCTGGGTGATCAGATGCGGGATGTAGATCAGCGAGGACGCGAAGATCACCGGGATGACGCCGGCCTGGTTGACCTTGAGCGGCAGATACGTCGACGTGCCGCCGTACATGCGTCGGCCGACCATGCGCTTGGCGTACTGCACGGGGATGCGTCGTTGGCCCTGCTCGACGAACACCACGCCGACGATGATCGCCAGCGTCGCCAGGCAGACAACGCCGAATGCCAGGCCGCCGCGGCTGTCGAAGATCGTCTTGTACTCGACCGGGATACGCGCCGCGATGCCGGCGAAGATCAGCAGCGACATGCCGTTGCCGATACCGCGCTCGGTGACCAGCTCGCCCATCCACATCAGCAACGACGCGGCTGCCGTCATCACGAGCACCATGACGACCATCGTGAAGATGTTCAGGCCCTCGCTCTGGCCCTGGATGATGTCCAGGGTGCAGCTCGGGAAGAGCCCACCGTTGGCGGCCAGCGCCACCACACTGGTGGCCTGAAGGATCGCAAGCGCAACCGCGAGATAACGCGTGTACTGCGTCATCTTGGTCTGGCCCGCCTGGCCCTCCTTGCGCAGCTGCTCGAAGCGCGGAATGACCACGGTCAGCAGCTGCACGATGATGCTCGCGGTGATGTACGGCATGATGCCGACCGCGAACACGGTCAGGTGCAACAGTGCACCGCCGGAGAACAGGTTGATCAGCGAGTAGATCTGCGCCGAGTCACCGCCGCTGACCTGCTCGACGCACTTCTGTACGTTCGGGTAGTTGACGCCCGGCGAGGGGATCGAGGCGCCGATCCGGTACAGAATCACGATGCCAATCGTGAATAGGATCTTTCGCCTCAGGTCGACTGTCCTGAGCGAAGAGATGAAAGCCGAGAGCACTCTTCCTCCTGCGCAGCCGACCCGTAGTTCCCGGCGTGCGAATGGGGCTGGTTTCACCAGCGTCTTGGTTTAAGTCCTGCGCGCACCCCTGTCAGGCTCGTAGCCTGCGAAGTCACGCGTCAAACAGTCTACGAGACTAACAGTTGAGGTTGTTCCGCCCCGCATCCATCGTGGGCAACCGCGGCACGGACTGCATTCAGAATCCGAGCGTACAGTCGGCGACGGGTCATTACATCACCTAAGTAACGGCCTTCTACTACGTCGATAAGGGGTTTTGCGGCATGGCACGCACGGACAACGACTCGTGGGATCTGGCATCCAGCGTTGGGGCGACGGCCACCATGGTGGCGGCGGCCCGCGCGATGGCCACCACAGCCGAGCATCCGTTGATCGACGATCCTTACGCCGAACCGCTCGTCCGGGCAGTGGGCGTGGACTTCTTCACCCGCCTCGTCACCGGTGAGTTGCGCCCCGAGGACCTCGACATCGACAGCCAGTCGGTCGGCATGCAACGGATGGCCGACAACATGGCGGTGCGGACCAAGTTCTTCGACGACTTCTTTCTTGGCGCGGGGGCGGCCGGCGTCCGTCAAGCCGTGATTCTCGCTTCGGGGCTGGATTCCCGCGCATACCGGCTCGCGTGGCCGGCAGGGACCACGGTCTATGAGATCGACCAGCCCGAGGTGATCGAGTTCAAGACCCGCGTGCTCGCCGACCTTGGTGCCGAACCGACCGCGAAGCGGCGCACCGTCGCGATGGACCTGCGTTACGACTGGCCCTCCGCGCTCATCGAGGAGGGTTTCGACCCGAACGAGCCGACGGAATGGAGTGCAGAGGGACTGCTCGGATACCTACCGCCCGATGCACAGGACCGACTGCTCGACACCATCACCGAACTCAGCGCGCCCGGCAGCTGGGTGGCGGTGGAAAGCGTGCCGAACATCAATCCCGACGATCACGAGAGGGCGATCCAGCGCATGCAGGCCGCTTCGGCGCGGTGGCGCGACCACGGCTTCGACCTCGATTTCGCCGAACTCGTCTACCTCGGTGATCGCAACGAGGCAGCCGCCTATCTCGGTGAGCACGGCTGGCAGTTGAGCCGAAACAGCGTCACGGAGCTGTTCGCCGCCTATGGGATGCCGCCTCTCGAAGTCGACGACGAGGGAAACTTCGGCGATCTGCAGTACGTCAGGGGCGTGCTGAAAGGAGCGCACTGATGACCCGATCCGATGCCGACAGTTGGGATCTGGCGTCGAGCGTGGGGGCGACGGCCACCATGGTCGCCGCGGCGCGGGCGCTGGCCAGCCTCGAGCAAGAGCCGCTGATCAATGACCCGTTCGCCGCGGATCTGGTGCGGGCGGTCGGCGTCGACTTCTTCACCCGGCTGGTGAACGGAGAGATCCCGCTACCGGAGGGGGACGGTCCTCGGCTGATGGCCAGCGTGATCGCGGTGCGCACCCGCTTCTTCGATGATTTCTTCACCGAAGCAGGCACGGCGGGCATCGCGCAGGCGGTGATTCTGGCCAGTGGATTGGACTCGCGGCCGTACCGGTTGGCGTGGGCGCCTGGCACGGTCGTCTACGAGATCGACCAGCCGCAGGTGATCGAATTCAAGACCACGACCATGACCGCGATCGGTGCGACGCCGACCGCGCAGCGCCGCACCGTCGCCATCGACCTGCGCGAGGACTGGCCGGCCGCGTTGCGCGCCTGTGGTTTTGATGAAGCTCAGCCCACCGCGTGGAGCGCAGAAGGCCTGTTGCCGTATCTGCCGCCGGATGCCCAGGACCGGCTGTTCGACAACATCACCGCGCTCAGCGCGCCTGGCAGTCGACTCGCCACCGAATATCACCCCGACGCGGGTGCTGCGGTCGCGGAGCGGACGAAACGCTTGGGCGGACAGTGGCGCGAACATGGGTTTGACGTCGACTTGTCGCAGCTGTTCATTCCCGGCGAGCGCAGCCACGTAGGCGAATACCTGACCGGCCACGGCTGGCAGGTGTCGACGCGAACGCGGCGCGAGGTGTTCGCCGGCTACGGCAGGGACTTTCCTGTTACCGACGACGTTGCGCCGCTCAGTACCTCACTGGCGGTCATCGCGACACGAAAGTAGGAGACTCATGGCCCGAACCGAGGGTGACACCTGGGATCTGGCGTCCAGCGTGGGTGCGACCGCAACCGGCGTGGCCGCCTCCCGCGCGTTGGCGTCCAAACAGCCCAATCCGCTTATCAACGACCCCTACGCCGACGCGCTCGTCAAGGCCGTCGGTCTCGAACATCTCAACAAGCTCGCCGACGGCGAACTGGAGTACGGCGACGATCCGCTGTTCAACCGCCAGCAGATATGTGAGCAGATCGCCGTGCGCACAAGGTTTTTCGATGACTTTTTCATCGGGGCCGTATCCGCAGGTATTCGCCAGGCGGTGATTCTGGCATCAGGTTTGGACACCCGCGCCTATCGGCTTCCCTGGCCGCGGGAAGCGGTGGTGTTCGAAGTCGACCAGCCACAAGTGATCGAGTTCAAGACCCGCGTGCTCGAAGGTTTGGGCGCACAACCCGCGGCCACCCGGCGGACGGTTTCGGTCGATCTGCGCGATGACTGGCCGGCGGCGTTGCGGGACAGCGGATTTGACCCACGGCTCCCCACCGCGTGGATCGCCGAGGGCCTGCTGATCTACTTGCCGCCCGACGCTCAGGACCGGTTGTTCGACAACGTCACCGCGCTCAGCGCGCCGGGCAGCAGGCTGGCGACCGAGCACATGGATTTTCAGGGGTCGCCCGACGAGTGGGTCGAAAGGCTGTCCGAGAGGTCACGCCGCATGGGCTCCGACCTCAACCTCGCCGAGCTGTTCTACACGGCCGATCGCAACCGGGCCGACCAGTACCTGATCTCCAAGAGCTGGGACGTCACCATCCGGCCCAACCGAAAAGCCTATGCAATCAATGGTTTCCAGTATCCCGAGGATGAGCTGACCGCCTTCGCCGGCGACAGCGGTTATCTCTCGGCAATCCTCGACTAGGAGAATCGCATGCCACGTACAGAAGGTGATACCTGGGATCTGGCGTCCAGCGTGGGCGCCACCGCCACGATGGTTGCCGCGCAGAGGGCGCTCGCAAATCGAGAGGGCCTGATCGACGACCCGTTCGCCGAGCCACTGGTGCGCGCCGTCGGCTTGGACTTCTTTATTCAGGCGCTCGACGGTGACATCGTTTTCGAAGACGTGAATCCGGAATTCAACATGCGCCGGGCGGCCGAAGGCATGGCGGTGCGCACCCGTTGGTTCGACAAGCTGTTCACCGACGCGACCGCCGTTGGTGTGCGACAGGCAGTGATCCTTGCCGCCGGACTCGATGCGCGGGCTTATCGACTGGACTGGGCTGACGGCACGACTGTCTACGAACTCGACCAGCCTGAGGTCATCGACTTCAAATCGAATACGCTGGCAGGGCTGGACGCCAAGCCCAAAGCGAACCGCGTCACGATCGCGATCGACCTGCGCAATGACTGGCCGAAAGCGCTGCTGGACAACGGCTTCGATCCAGGCCAGCCCACCGCTTGGATCGCCGAGGGCCTACTGATCTACCTTCCGCCCGAGGCGCAGGACCTGTTGTTCGACCGGATCAACGAGCTCAGCGCCCCCGGCAGTCGGGTCGCAACCGAGCACATTCCGGACGTCAGCATGTTCTCCGATGAGCGCGCACAGCAGATCAGAGAACGGATGAAGAAGTACGGCCACGATATCGAGATGGGTGACCTCATCTACCACGGCGAGCGCAGCCACGTCATCGAGTATCTGGAGGGACACGGCTGGGACGTGACGGCGCAGGCCATGCGAGAGGCCTACGCCGCCAACGGCTTTGAGTTCCCCGAGAACGAGACGATCGGGTTCTTCTCGAACCTCAGCTACGTCGCCGCGGTGAAGCGCTAGGTCCGACCGACTACGTACCCGCTCGAGCCGCGTCCACCCTCGCCGGATCCAAGAGGACCAGCGTGTCGCCATCGAGGGTGGACTGGATCTGCGAGCCGGGGGTTGTCGGGGTAATCGTGCGCGTCAACTTGTTGATGGTCAGGTCGCCCGTCAAGGAACCGGTGTGAGTTCCCGTCACCGTGACGGCCGCCTGGTAATGGATTGTGTTCTGTGCGGCGCTCTGATCGGTTGACTCGGTGCCGTTCAGAATCATCCCCTGGTCATTGACGTAATTGGTGTAGGTGACCGTGCGGGTGATGTGACCTGTTGTGGCGTCCGTCGACTCGGTGACTAATGCAGTGCCGCCTCCGGTGCCGGTGTACGTCCCGGTTGGCAGCAGCTTCACCTGCTGAGGAGTGTTGGAGGCAAGCGTCGGCAATGTGGACGACAGGGCTGGCGTCGTTTTGTCTGTGACTGAACCGACGCTGGTTGTGTACTTCAGGTTGGCCACAACCAGCCGTGATCTCTCACCCGTCGGGTCTGTGGAGTCAGCTTCCCAGAACGCAACCGCGGTGCCGTCGGCATTCCAGCTCGGCATGCTTCGGGCGGTGTAATTGTCGCCTTCGTCTTCGGGAGTGTTCGGGTCGTCACTGACGAAAAGAGGAATTCCGTTCTCGCGCTTGAGATCATCCTCGACCGCGATCAGCCACGGCTGATTGGAAACATTGTAGGCATCGGACGAGCCCGCATACACGGTGTAGACCGAGCCTTGGATCAGGAGCGGCAGGAACGCCGGCCGCACGATCCTCGACACCGGTGTCAGCGCGTCAAGGCCGCGTGCACTGTCGATCGTTATCCACTGGTTGTTGGGCGACAGATCGGCGTCTTCGTCGTAGTCGAGGTTGCCGGTCAGCCGGGTCACATTCCCCGTGGCGAGGTCTACGACGATGTCATCGACGTTGCCCGACTCATAGAGGCCGCCCTGAACGATCACGCCTTTGCCGTCATGCGTCCATTGCTTGCCCTCACCAACCGGATAGACCACCCGCGCATCGGTGATGCGATATTCCGGCGCACCTGTCGTCGCGTTCGTGGTGCGGGTCAACGTGCCGACTACCGGGACGGCCGTGATGAAGCCGGGGGGATCCAACGGGTTTGGAACGAGCTGAATTTGGCTGAACAGCACGTGCGTCCCGTCTGGGGAAACTCGCATCTCGCGCTGGGGGTCGGTGGCAATGACGCCGGGCTTGCCGGGCGGGGTGAACACGCGTACCAGCCGTGTTCCGTTGGCATCGCTTTCTAAAACGACGTTGGTATAAGAGCCCCCTGACCGGGATTGCATCAGAATGCGACCCGACCCATCCTCGAAAGGCACTGGCTTATACAGATCCCGGGGGGCAGTGGTGCCGCCGGGCAGAGGAGTCGGGTCGGCCAGTCCACACGTCAGGCAACGCAGACCAGTGCCGTCGGGACTGACCTGATAGATCTCCCGGCGCGCGTCGGCCGCAGCGCCCGGTGGTGTCGCGCTGAACAAAAGGGATTTCCCGTCGGCGGCGAAACGTGGAATGGCCGCGTCGGTCATGCCTACAGGCAAGGAGACGATCACGCGCTCGGCGGTGGGAGATTGCACGGCGAGACCGATGGTCTGCTGGTCGCTATGGGCGGTGAACAAGCTCAGCAGATTGAACTTGCCGTCGGTGACCGACATGGTGAACGAATCATATTGTGCAGCCGAGTAATTGATGTCGTTCGGCGTGTAGGTGAAGTTGCCGGTCGCCTGATCGATGGTCAAGGTGCCATGCTGGGGGCCTTGGGTGACTTTGTAGGTCAGCGCGTCCCCCTCGGCGTCGGTGGCCCCGATGTTGCCGGTGACAGTCTGACCGGTCTGCACCGTCGTGGTCGGGTTGTAGTTGATCGTGGGCGACTGGTTGAACAAGTTGCGTCGCACCCACGCCAGCACCGCCCACACCGCCGGAGTCAACGGCTCCGGCGAATCGGGGGCCGGCGCCAGGAGCGGCTTGAGCAGATTGGTGACAATGGCGTTGAGGAATCCCACGACTCCGGTGACGGGAATCGCGAGTTGCGCCGTCGGTGCGACCGGAGCGGTGACCGGTGTGATCGCAGCAGCGAGCGTGCTGGTGGTGCCAGGTGCCTCCTCCGCCTCCGCAGCAGTGACAGACCGTGATGTGGTGGCCGTCGCGGACGGTTGTTCGGTGACGACCTTGACAGCTGCAACCGATGATGTCGGCGAGGACGGCGCAGACGCAGCGGTGACCGCAGCGGTGACGGCCGCGGACTTCTTCGAGTTCGCTTCGGGCTCAACGGGCTTCGACGCCGGCTGCTCCGGCTCAGGCGCCGAGGTAACTGGCAGCTCCGGTTGAGCCTCCGTGCTAGTCGGCGCAGGAGGGGTCGATGCTGCCGGTTCGGTGGTGCTGGTGTGCGCCCCACCGCTGCTACTCACAGTCACACCCGGCCCAACCTGGGTAGTCGACGACGTCGTGCCGGACGTCGATGTTGCGCCAGCCGTGGCCGTGCCGGTAGCGGTCGACGTTGATCCGACGCCGGTGGTGGATGAGCCGCTATCTGTCGTCGTCGTAGTGGACGTTCCAGTGCTCGGTGGGGCCGACGCCGACGAGCTGGATTCCGTGTTGGTCGCCGAACTGTCTTGCGACGTCGACGATGTGCTCGAAGTGTCCGCGCTCGCCAGACCTGGCGAAGTAACGACCATCACCCCGATACCCAACGCCGCGGCCAATGCACCGACGCGACCGATATAACGTCCATAGGTGCTGACGTCGGAAGTCGATGTCCTCATGTGATCCTCCTTGAGTGCTTCCGATTGGTGGGTAGTTAGACGCCCGATTGCGCGGCAGCTACGTCGGCCGGGTCCAAGATGCTTTGCACGTCTCCATCAAGTTCGGAAGTGATGTAGCCGTTCAGTGTTTGGCGGTTCACGACCGTCGCATCACCGCGCAGGTAGCCGGTGTGCGTTCCGGTGACCGTGATGTTGGCGGTGTAGTGGATGGAGAGTTGGTTGGCGGTGATGTTGGTTGATTCGGTGCCGTTGAGGACCATTCCGTCTTCGTTGACGTAGTCGGAGTAAACGACGGTGCGGATGGTGTGGCCGGCCTGCGTCGGGTCGGGGGCCTCGGTCACCGTGGCCGTGCCGCCCCCGGCCCCGGCGTACGTGCCTGTCGGCGGCAGGGCAGGGGCACTGGGAACGTACGTGCTCAGCTTGGGCATGGTCGACGACAGTTGCGGGGTCGACTTGTCACCCTCTACCCCTCCGACGCTCGTCGTGTACTTCAGGTTGGCGATGACGAGACGCGTGTCGGTCGGATCATCCTTGCTCTGCTCCCAGAAGGCGACCGCGTTCCCGGTGGGGCTCCAGCCAGGCATGCTCTGCCCGGCATATCCGTCGCCCTCGACGATCAGTGGGAGGCCGTTTTCTCGCTTGAGCTCATCGTCGATCGCGACCACCCATGCTTGATTCGAAACGTTCACGGGCGAGGCATAGGCGAGGTACACCGGGCCGACGATGTAGGCCGGCAGGAATGCCGGCCGTACGATCCGCGACATTGGCGTCAGCGCGTCAAGCCCTCGCGTACTCCCGGCGACAATCCACTGCCCGTTGGGCGATTCGAAGACGTTCTCTTCGTAATCCAGACCGGCGGTCTCCCGGGTGATGTTCCCCGTGGCAAGGTCGACCTTGATGGCGTCGACGTTGCCTGCGTCGTACTGCCCGCCCTGAATGATCACACTCTTACCATCGGGCGTCCACGACTTACCTTCGCCGTAAGGTGCGACCACACGCGCGTCATCGATGACGTATCCGTTCCCAGTGCGCACCAAGGTGCCCACGACCGGGACGATAGCGACGTAGCCGTTGGTGCCTAACTCCAATCGGCTGAACAACAGGTGCGTTCCGTCGGGCGAAACCTTCACCTCGCGTTGCCGATCAACGACAAACGTCGGACTGTCCGGCGTGGTGAGGGGAACCAACTGCTTGCCGGCGACACCGTCTTCGAAAATCACGTACGTGTACTTGTCTGGGCCGGTTGTGATCCGAATCAGAACCCGCCCGGAACCGTCTTCGAACGGTAAGGGCTTCTGCAGGTCGCCCGTGATGCTCGTACTGACACCACAGGTCACGCATCTGAGGTCGGTGCCATCGATCCCGATTTGGTAGACCTCCTGGCGGCCACCGACTACCGGTTGGGCGCTGAAGTAGAGGGATTGTCCGTCGGCAGAGAAGCGTGGCCGGTTCGGGTTGGATATGTTGTTGGGCAAGTTCAGGATGACGCGTTCGACGGTGGGGTTGAGCACTGTGACGCCGATGGTTTCCTGGTCGCCGTGCGGGGTGAACAGTCCCAGCAGGTTGAACTTGCCGTCGGTGACCGACACAGTGAACGAATCGGTTTGTGCCGCATCATAATTGATGTCGTTGGGCGTGTAGGTGAAGTTGCCCGTCGCTTGATCTATCGTCAGCGTGCCGTGCTGCGGCGCCTGAGTGACCTTGTAGGTCAACGGATCACCCTCGGCGTCGGTGGCCCCGATCTTGCCGGTGACGGTCTGACCGGTCTGCACCGTCGTCGTCGGGTTGTAGTTGATGGTCGGCGACTGATTGAACAGATTGCGTCGCACCCAAGCCAGCACCGCCCACACCGCCGGAGTCAACGGCTCCGGCGAATCGGGGGCCGGCGCCAGGAACGGCTTCAGCAGATTGGTGACAACGGCGTTGAGGAATCCCACGACTCCGGTGACCGGAATCGCGAGTTGAGCCGTCGGTGCGACCGGAGCGGTGACCGGTGTGATCGCAGCAGCGAGCGTGCTGGTGGCGCCAGGTGCCTGCTCCGCCTCCGCAGCAGTGATCGTGGTTGACGTGGTCGCCGTGGCCGCGCGCTCGGCGACGACCTTGACAGCTGCAACCGACGTCGTCGGTGACGAAGGCGCCGACGCAGCAGCGACAGCAGCGGTGTGTTTCGAGTTCGATTCGGGCACAACGGGCTTCGATGCCGGCTGCTCCGACTCAGGCGCAGGCGTTGGGGACACCGGCAGCTCTGGTTGAACCTCAGGGCTGGTCGACGCAGGAGGGGTCGATGCTGCCGGTTCGGTGGTGCTGGTGTGCGCTCCACCACTGCTACTGACGGTGACACCCGACCCAACCTGAGTACTGGACGACGTTGCACCGGAGGTCGATGTGCCGCCGGCCGCAGGCGGGCCGGTAGCTGCCGAAGTCGGTCCGGAGCCGGTTGAGGTCGAGCCGCTATCTGTCGACGTCGCAGTGGAGGTTCCGCTGCTCGGCGTGGCCGCCGACGAGCTGGAATCCGCGTTGGTCGCCGAACTGTCTTGCGACGTCGACGCTGCGCTCGAAGTGTCGGCCGTAGCCACAGCCGGCGAGGCAACCAACATCACCCCGATCCCCAAGGCCGCGGCCAGGGCCCCAACTCGACCTACATGGCGGCCGTAGGAGCTCACGTGCGAAATCGGTGCGCACATACTCATCCCCAAGTACCTCGAAGTGAACGTTCGACGCAGCGATTCACTTGCCGACCGTAAAGTGCTTACTTGCTGACCGTAAAGCTGGTGCTTGTCGAGTGTCAAGCCCCTAATGGCCGTTTGTATGGCGATAACTTGCCGATCGTCTGGGGCGTGGTTCACTTACTCCACAGGAGGTGAGCAGTGACATCCGCCAAGATCGACGGTGCCGACAACACGATCGACACCCGGCAGCGGCTGCTGGACGTCGCGGTGGCGCTGATCAGCCAGCACGGCTTCGCCGGCACGTCGCTGCAGATGATCGCTGACGAACTCGGGTTCACGAAGGCAGCCATCTACTACCACTTCCGAACCCGCGATCAGCTGCTCATCGCGCTGATGGAGCCACTCCTACAACAGATCCGGCTGGTCGTTGAGACGGCGGAGGGTCAGCAGACGCCGCGGACTCGGATGGATGCCATGGTGCAGGGCTTCGCGGGTGTCGTCGCCAAGAACCGGTCGCTCGCCGCGGTCATGGTCTTTGATCCAAGCGTTCATCAGGTACTGCAGTCACAACCGGAATGGGGCGACCTGATCACACGTCAGCTGACACTGCTGATGCAACTTGACTCAGGGCCCACGGGAGTCATCAAGGCCACAGCAGTTTTCACTGGGCTTGCCGGCGCGGCCACCGGCGCACCAGACGACATAGACGAGCGGTCACTTGTCGAGGAACTTGCCGGCCTCGGTCGACGCATGCTCGGTCTGCGCCAACCAGCCCGCCGCAGCGACGGTGACTCACGAGCGCCGAAGCGGATCGAACACGCTGGGGGCCGCTGGAAGGACTTCTTGGCCGACGCGTGACTGGCTCAGCTCACGGTCCCGCGAGTCCGCGGAAGCGGACGTAGCGGTCGTGTACTGCGTTGGTCCACAACGGATCTGGTTCGAGGACGCGATCCGCCGACGCCCACCGGGCCGCGTCGGTAACCGAGGTCTCCAAGCTTGCCGCGACCCTGCCGATGAAGGCTGCGCCCAACGCCGCGCCCTCAGGCACGGCGGAGACCTCGACAGGTAGGCCGGTGGCGTCGGCCAACGCCTGCATCCACGGTTGGACCCGCGTGCCGCCCCCCGTGGCCACGATCCTCGTGGCGGGTGCTCCACTCAACTCGATGAGTTGGCGCACAACGAAACCCGACGCTTCATAGCCCGCGCGGCGCACCGCAGCCCCGCCGTGCGTGAGGTTCAAACCGTCGAGCACCGCACGGCGATCCGGGTCGTGATACGGTACGCGCTCGCCGCGCACATACGGCGACCACACCGGCACGCGTCCCGGGTCGACCACCGAATTATCCTCGGCCACAAGACTATCCACCCAGCTGAGGAACAGGCCGCCCGCATTGCTCGGCCCGCCGATCTGAAACTTGCCCCCCGTCGAGTGCGGCACGGTCCACAGCCCCGGCACTTCGCGGTATTCGGGAATGGTGATCCACACGATCAGGGTGGTGCCGCAGAGCACAACGACATCGCCATCCCGATCAGCACCGGCGACCAGCTGCTCACACAGTGCGTCGACCGAACCCGCCGCCAGCACAACGTCACTACCGCGCAGATGCCCGATGGCGGTGCCCGTCGGCGCGACGATCGGCATGCGGTCGGCCGTCGCGCCGCACTTCGCGCACCGTTCCTCGTCCCAACGGGTGCCGTCGAACAAGGGATAGGCCGTGCTCGCGGTGGCGTTGTCGATGACTGCCTCACCGGCCAACGCATGGTTCGCGACCGCACTTGCCGGCCAGTACCCCAACGCATTGGGTGCCTTTTGCGCCGTCCAGCGCAAGAACTCGATGGTCTCGCCGGAGAACATCGACGCGTCACCGAACGCCGCTCCCCTGCCCCTGGTGTCGCCATAGAGCAGACCGGATGTCACCGGCCGACCGACGTCATCGACGGCGGTCAGCGACGGCACCATCGCCGTCACGGCCACCGCGGCGGCATCGGGTCTGGCCAACTGCTCGACTGCGGCCAACGGCCCGCGCCGCCACGCCTCATCGGCATCGTGCTCGAGACAGTCGGGAGCGGGCACCCGGAGTTGATGAGGAATCCGTGTCCTGGCGACCACCCGGCCGTCCTCATCGGCGGCCACGGCTTTGACGGCGGTGGTGCCGATGTCGATGCCGATTGTGACCGCTTTTGCTGACACCCGGGCCACCGTACGCCAGCATGATCATTCGTGACGCGACTTCGGGCCCTCGTGACAGCTCCTTTGCGCGGGCCCGGTTTCGAGAAGCTGCGCGAGCTGGCTGACGTCGTCTACGACCCCTGGATCGACCAGACACCGCTGCGGATCTACTCCGCCGAACAACTAGCCGAGCGGGCGTCGGCCGAGCACGCGGATGTGCTTGTGGTCGAGAGCGATTCGGTCAGCGGGCCAGTGTTCGACCTGCCCCTGCGGGTCGTCGCCTCGACCCGCGGCGACCCGAACAACGTCGATGTCTCAGCCGCCACGAAGGCCGGTGTCCCGGTGCTCTACACCCCGGGCCGCAATGCCGACGCCGTTGCCGAGATGACGATCGCGCTGCTGTTCGGCGTCACCCGTCACCTCCTCACCGCCGACGCAGATGTCAGGGCGGGCCAGGCGTTTCGCGACGGCACAATCCCCTACCAGCGGTTCCGGGCGTGGGAGGTGGCGGGGCAGACCGCGGGTTTGGTCGGGCTCGGCGCGGTGGCGCGGGCCCTGAAGTGGCGGCTGGAAGGGCTCGGGGCCAATGTCATCGCGTACGACCCCTACAACGACGACGCCAGCCACAGCCTCGACGACCTGCTCGCCGAATCGGACATCGTGTCGCTGCACGCGCCGGTGACCGACGAGACCGCCGGCATGATCGGAGCGGCACAGTTCGGGGCGATGCGCGACGGCGTCGTCTTCCTCAACAGCGCGAGGGCCCAGCTGCACGACACCGACGCCCTTGTCGACGCGCTGCGCAGTGGCAAGGTCGCCGCCGCGGGGCTCGACCACTTCGTCGGTGAGTGGCTGCCGACGGATCACCCACTAGTGGGCATGGCCAACGTGGTCCTGACACCGCATATCGGTGGAGCTACGTGGAACACTGAGGCCCGGCAGGCTCAGGTCGTCGCCGACGGCGTCGAGTCGCTCCTGTCCGGACGCATGCCCGCGCACATCGTCAACCCGGAGGTGCTGGATCGATGAGGTTCGTCGACAACGCGGCAGACGCAGTGCTGGCCGCCGCCAAGGACATGCTGCGGCGCGGACTGGTCGAGGGCACCGCGGGCAACATCTCCGCGCGCAGGGAGGACGGCAACCTCGTCATCACGCCGTCGTCGGTCGACTACGCCGACATGGCGCTGGAAGACCTCGTCGTGGTCGACCCCGACGGTGCTGTCCTAGAGGCCAAGGAGGGCCGGGCACCGTCGTCGGAGATGAAGCTGCACCTGTCGTGCTACCAAGCCTTCGACGACATTGGCAGCGTGATCCACAGCCATCCGGTGTGGGCCACCATGTTCGCCGTCGCCCACCAACCCATCCCTGCGGCCGTCGATGAGTTCGCGGTGTACTGCGGCGGTGAGATTCGCTGCGCCGATTACGCGGCGTCGGGCACACCGGATGTCGGCGCCAACGCGGTGAAGGCGTTGGAGGGCCGCGCAGCGGCATTGATCGCCAACCATGGACTAGTCGCGGTGGGCCCCCGCCCCGACAAGGTGTTGCATGTGACGGCGCTGGTCGAGCGGACAGCCCAAATCGTTTGGGGCGCACGGGCTCTCGGCGGCCCCGTGCCGATTCCCGATGAGGTCAACCAGAACTTCGGCGCGGTGTACGGCTACCTGCGCCAAAACCCGATGTAGTCGCCTATCCCACGAGCGACCGTGTCTGCCCACGACACGCCGTCGAATTCCGTACAAAAGTGGTCGCTCGCGTAGGTGCTTAGGACGTGCGCACGCCGCGATAGAACGTCAACCGTCCGATGAAGCGCTGCGGTCGCGAAGCGACCACGCTCGCGTCGAACCCGACCGACCGCAACAACCGGGGGATCGCGTCGCCGAGGCTGCCGAGGATGTGCGGATTGCGGAGCATGCGGCGTGCCATGAATCCATCGCTCGCCGTCATCGGGCCGCCGATATCGACAATATGCACAATGCCGCCTGGCCGCAGGACGCGGTACATCTCCGCTGCCGCAGCAGCTTTCGTGTCGGTGTCCAGGTGATGCAGCATCATCGACGACAGCACCCGATCGAATTGACCCTCCTCAAATGGCAACTGCTGCGCGTAGGCGCGCTCGAAACGGACACCGGGCAGTCCGCTGAGTTTGCGCTGCGCCCGCGCGAGAGCGAGCGGGTCGGGATCGGTCGCCACCACGTCCGCGCTCGGTGCGGCCCGCTTGGCACGGAGGGTGACGTTGCCCGTTCCGCACCCGATCTCGAGGACCCGCAACCCGTCGGTGAGATCGGCCTGCGCGACAATCGCGTCGTAACCCTTGTTCATGCCCAGTGCCCGGGTCAGCAGGTCATAGCCGGGTAGGAATGCATCGCGACCGGCGGCGGGAATGTAGTCATGTTCGGTGGCCGTATGTGGACGATGTTCGGTCATATGACCCATAGTTGCCTGAAGTTACACATAGGTGTTGGGTGATCATCGGCAATAGTTGGACTATCTTTGGTCGTATGCCCTCGCCGTCTCGGGTGGTCCGTCATCGCAACGGAGTGCCTGTCTATCAATACCGGGCCGACTCCGACACGCCTCCTGTCTCGGTCATCCGAGCCGACGGCATCCTCGAGCACGAGGTGCACATCCACGATTTCCCGGTGCTCTGGTACTCGGATGCGGCTGGTGTGGTGTACGTGGTGGCACCGGGCGCGGCCGTCGACCCCAACCGGGTTCCGCACCGGGACAGCGGGCTAGGCGTCTTCTTCGATCCTGCCGCGCTCGACGGCGACGGACGATCGCCGTGGCCGTCGTGGCGTGCACACCCACTGCTGTTCCCGTTCGTCCACGGCCAGCCCAGCGGACTGCTTCAGCTGACGGTGCCCTCGGCGCGAAAACCGCTGTGGTCCGCCGCAATCGCGTCGATCGAGACCGAACTGGCCGCCCGCGACGAGGGCTACCGGCAGGCGGCACTGGCACATCTGACACTTCTGCTGATCGACGTCGCACGCCTGGCCAGTGACGTGGTAGGCGACCTCAGACGAAGCGGCGAACCCCTGCTGGCCGAGGTGTTCACGGTGATCGATCGACACCTCAGCGAGCCGCTGTCGCTACGCGACGTCGCGGCGGAACTGGGAGTGACGCCAGGACATCTGACTACCGTCGTGCGCCGACGTACCGGACGCACCGTACAGGAGTGGATCATCGAACGGCGCATGGCCGAAGCTCGCGGCCTGCTGTCTGAAACTGAATTATCGGTCGCGGAAATCGCTCGGCGCGTGGGCATCTCAGATCCTGGATATTTCAGCAGGCAGTTCCGCCGCACGCACGGCGCATCGCCACGGGAATGGCGCGATCGGTCCGCCTAGCGAAAATCGAAGGCTACCTTGACGGCGCCGCTTTCTCCCTGATTCGCGATTGCAAGGAATGCCTCTCGCCACTGCTCGAGCCGGAAGGTGTGAGTCAGCATGGGGCGCAGGTCAACTCGGCCGTCGAGAACCAGCTCGAGGTAGTGCGCAATGGCGTGCTTACGCCTGCCCTCGACTTCCTCGACGCCGAACGCGTTGGAGCCCACCCAGCTGATCTCCTTGAAGTACAGCGGGCTCCACTCCCACCGTCCCGGCGCGTGCACACCCATCTTCACCAGCGTTCCTCGCGCCTTGAGCACGCGCACGCCCACTTCGAACGTCTCCGGCTTGCCGACCGTGTCATAGACGACGTCGACCGCACCGGGATACGCCATCGGCAGGCCCTGCAACGGCTGGCGCAACCGTCCCCCGCCCCACGCCGCCACTTCTTCAACGACGGCCAGTCGGGGTTCGTGCGCCAACACGAGGTCTGCGCCCATCCGACGCGCCAATGCCGCCTGGGCCTCGAACCGCGCCACCACCGCGATCGCCACCTGCGGATACAGCGCCCGTAACACGGCGACCGCGCACAGCCCCAGAGAGCCCGCGCCGTACACGACGGCCCGGCCCGACGGCGGGGGCGGATGTCGCGTGATCGCATGCAGCGACACCGAGAACGGGTCTGCGAACACCGCGACTTCGTCGGGCACCGAATCCGGCACCGCGAACAACATGCTGTCGTGGGCCGGCATCAATTCGGCGTATCCCCCGGTTGCGTCGGCGGATACGCCCGTGTGGATGCCGGGCTTGATGTCGCCATCGGTGAAGCTCCAGCACAGGTTGTAGTCGCCGACTTCGCATGCCGCACAATGGGGTTCGATGCCGCGCGGGCCACACGACAGCCACGGGTTGAGCACGACGCGCTGTCCTGGCTCGAGTCCGCGCGCCGCTGGGCCCAGTGAGACCACATCGGCGACGACCTCGTGGCCCATCACTTGCGGAAAGGAGCAGAACGCCGCCAACGCGTTGTCCGCGTCACCCTCGCCGAAGTCGAGCAGGATCTGCTTGGAGTCCGAGCCGCAGATACCCGTCAGCCGCGGCCGGGTGATCACCCAATCATCGTGCAACAGAACAGGATCTGGCACGTCACGCAAACCGACCGGCGACTGCGCGAGAGCATCGGGCACCTCAACCGGTTCAGGCGGCACACCAAAGACCAACGCCCTCATGCCATGCCCGCCGCTCCGGCGATGTAGGTGTCGATATCGGCGTTCTTGAGGTCGACTACCGCCTTCATGTCAGGGGCGTAATGCTCGAACCCAGCGCTGCCGAGCGCGGCAATGATGCCGGCGGCGACCTCATCCGGGCTGAACTTGGGTCCGTCGTAGATCGGATCGTCGTTGTCGGGCTGGTCCCATATTTCGGTGTCGACAGGTCCGGGCTCGATCAGCTTTACCGCTACGCCTGAGCCGTACAGATCGACCGCAAGCGACTCGCTCCAGCCGCACAGCGCGAACTTGCTTGCACAGTAAGCAGATTCATGAATGATGCCAAGCCGGCCGCCGACACTTGACACATTCACGATCATCCCCGAACCGCGCTCGAGCATTCGTGGCAGCACCGCCAACGTCAACCGCATCGGGGCGAAGAAGTTCACCCGCATCACGGCTTCCACTTCGTCGGGCGTCAACGCAGAAACGGCCCGGCGCTTCGGCACCGCCGCATTGTTGACCAGGACGTCGAGCCCGCCAAGCGCCGCCCAAACCTGGCGCCCCAACTCACCGGCGTCATCGGCCACGTCGGCCACCCACATCTGCGAGTCGGGCGACGTCTCCCGGCAACCGGCGAGCACCTCGGCCAGTCGTCCCTCCCGACGCGCGATCAGCCCGACGATCGCCCCATCCGCGGCGAGTGCCCGGGCAAGCGCGGCGCCCACCCCGGATGACGCGCCGGTGATCAGCACCCGTTTTCCGTGCGCAGCGAACGCCATCCCTCCAGGCTGGCCTATTCGGTGACGGTTAGAAGCGGTATTCGCCGAGCCAGAGGGCGCTGACGCCGGTCAACGATTGTTCGGCTTGGCTCAACACGCCGGCCACCGAGCGGCCGACAAGCGCGCCGACCGCGTCCGGCAACGACGCGGCAGCGGGCTGCGATGACGCCTTGGGCCGCAGCATGTCCATCAGCGACGAACCGGGGTAACCGACCACGCGGACATCGGCGTCAGGTTCCAGTCCGGCCAGCACCTTCGCGCGGGTGATAGCCGCACGCAACCCGCCGAGTTCGTCGACCAGTCCCCGCTCCAACGCATCGGCACCGGTCCAGACCCGGCCGCGCGCGATCGCGTCGACCGCCTCGACGGTCATCTTGCGGCCCTTGGCCACCCGCTCGACGAAGTCGGTGTAGAACAGGTCGGCCTCTGCCTCGACGTGAGCGTGCTGCTCGTCGGTGAACGGCTGGTTCATCGACCACGCATCGGCGTTGGGGTTGGTGCGCACCGAATCCGATCCGACACCGAGGCGGTCCTTGAGCTCGCGCGCCACCAGCTTGCCGGTGACCACACCGATCGAACCGGTGATCGTTCCCGGATTCGCGACGATGGCGTCGGCCGACATCGACACGTAGTACCCGCCGGACGCCGCAACCGCACCCATGGATGCGACGACGGGTTTACCGCCGTCGCGCACCCGATTCACTTCGCGCCATACGGTTTCCGAGCCGGTGACCGAGCCGCCAGGGCTGTCCACCCGCAACACGATCGCCGACACCGAGTCGTCGGCGGCGGCCTCACGCAGGGCCGCCGCGATCGTGTCACCGCCTGCGTTCGAGCCGCCAAGCGGCAACAGCTGAGGTCCACCCCTGCCGCTGACGATCGGGCCGTGCAGCGTGACCACGGCGATCTTCGGCTTCGCCTTGCGTCCCGGCATCGGCGGCGTTGGTGGCATCGGCCGAGACGCGGAGGCGCGTGCGTACCGCGACAGAAACAGCCGCGGCGGTGCGTCGTCGGAGTCGGCATCCCCGGTCTCGGGCGAAATGCCCGGTGCGCCAACGAGTTCAGCGATACGCGCGTAGGCCTCGTCACGGAAGCCGATGCGGTCGACCAGCCGTCCGGTGACGGCGTCGTCGCGCAGCAGTGGCGCCTTGTCGGCGAGCGCGTCAACCTCTGCGGCGTCCAGATGACGTGACGCCGCGACGGCCTGCCACACCTGGGAGCGCAGGCTCTCGATCAATCGGCTGTCAGCCTCGCGATGCGCGTCGGTATATCGGTCTTGCGTGAAAAGGTTTGCCGCGGACTTGTATTCGCCACGTGCGATGAACTGAGCCTCGACGCCGGCCTTGTCGAGCGCGTCGCGCAGAAACAGCGCGTTGGTGGCGAAACCGATGAGGCCGACGGTCCCCGACGGCTGCATCCAGACCTCACGGAACGCCGAAGCCAGGTAGTACGACAGCGTGCCGGGATATGTCTCGGCCCACGCAAGCGACGGCTTGACATCGCTGAAGGCGGTGATCGCGTCGCGCAGTTCCTGCACCGGGCCGGCAGCCGCGGCGGGAATCTGCACGCGTGCAATGAGCCCGGCCACCCGTGGGTCTTCGGCGGCGCGGTGAATGGCTGCGACGGCTTCGCGCAACAGCAGCGGTTTGCCGCCACTGACGATCATCGCGAGCGGATCGAACCCACCGGTCTCGTGCGGCATCGCCTGGAGATCCAGTTCGAGCACGCACCCGCTCGGAACGCCGTGATGCCGAGCGGTGTCTACCCGCTGGGCCAGATTGCGGAGCTCGTCGGCGCCAGGGATGCCGGACAGGAAAGCAAACATGATTTGAGCGTACCGATGCGCGGGTGCTAGCCCGCCTGCGTCTGGATGTAGATGTCGACGCGCGCGATGCGCCCGTCGCCGTCGAGCCCGAAGACGAGCACTTCCGGGGTGACCATCGGCTTGCCGTCGACCTCGACGGTTTCCCTGAGCTCGACGAATGCCAGCGCATCGCTCGCATGGGTCACCCGCTCGAGTTTCATCTCATAGCCCTCGAGCCTCGGCATCAGGTCGGCAATGAAGGCGAGATACTCGTCACGTCCGGCATAGCGGTCCCCATAGGGCCCGACGCGAACGATGTCGGCGGCTATGCACTCGTCGACTACGTCCCAATGGTGCGACGCGATCGCGTTCAGATACCTCTCGACGATGTCGGGCACCCGCTTACGGTAGATGGATGGACTTTTCCATTTCGATCCCCCAGCGCGCAGCGGACGGTTTCGACGCCGAGGGCACGAGCAGTTATCTCGAGCGGGCAGAAGAGCTCGGGTTCGAAGGCGGCTGGACGCTGGAGCAAATCGTCGGTCCCGCACCATCTCTCGCGCCCCTGCAATTGCTCTCATGGGCCGCTGCGCACACCACCCGGTTGCGGCTGGGGGTGGCGGTGCTCATCACCTCTATGCACGACCCGCTTCAGCTGGCATCCGCGATCACCGCGGTGGACCAGCTCAGCCACGGCCGACTCGACGTCGGCGTCGGTCATGGCGGCAACTTCCGGCCGTTCTCGGCGTTCGGCGTCGAGAAGGCCACGTTCGTCAGGTATTTCACCGAGGGCCTGGAGTTGATGGAGGCCGCCTGGTCCGAGGGTCCGACGGTGACATTTCACGGCCGCTTCCGCGATGTCGAAGGTCTGCAGATTCAGCCGAAGCCCGTACAACGCCCGCACCCGCCCCTGTGGTTCGGCGGAAGTGCACCGAAGGCCGTTGCCCGCGCGGTGCGTCTGGGCGACGCCTTCATGGGCGCAGGCTCGTCGACCACGGCCAACTTCGCGGAAGCGGTGAAGGTCGTCCATCGCGAACTCGACGAACAAGGTAAGGACGCAACGCAATTCAGAATCGCCAAGCGCGTCTACCTGACCATTGACGACGACACTGCGCGCGCCCGTGAGCGGGTACTCGCCGGGTTGGACCGAATCTATGGCGACTTGCCGGGCATCGACTTCTCGGCGGTTCCGGTGTACGGCGGCGTCGCCGACGTGGTCCGCGGGCTTCGCGAGGTGATCGACGCCGGGGCCGAGATGATCCTGCTCAACCCGGTTGGTGCGACCGTCGCCGAGGACCGTGAGCAGATGGAACGGCTTGCTGCGGAAGTGATCCCGCAGCTCAGCTGACTCACAGCTGTTGCTGAAAATTAGCTGTTTTAAGTTTGTGATCTTGGTGGTAAAACCGGAATCATGATCGCGAGACTGAAATTTGTTGCACCGCTGGTCATGGCGGGTGCGGCCGCGACGGCAATCTTCGCGGCGCCGGTGGCTGCCGCGGAGTCCTATGCGGCGGCGGCGGGCATCTCCGGCATCACGATTCCGCTCGACCCCGGCGGTGACGGCTGCTATCAGGGCACCTGCGGCAACGGCGGCCCGCAGGGCGGCAGCGGCTGTACGCCAGACGGCACGTGCGGCAACGGCGGCCCGTTGGGCGGCGGCGGCTGTACCGCTGAGGGCGTGTGCGGCCACGGCGGCCCATGGGGCGGCGGCGGCTGCGTGCCCGGCGTCGGCTGCTTCAACTGGGGCCAGTAACGCAAAAGGGCCCCGCCACGCCAAAGCGTGCGGGGCCCAGTGCGCGAACTAAAGCTCGGTCGCGGAACCGCCCGCGGATGTGATCTTGTCGCGGGCACTGCCGCTGAACTTGTGTGCGGTGACGTTGACCTTCACGGTCAACTTGCCGTCACCGAGCACCTTGATCAACGAGTTCTTGCGCACCGCACCGGCGGCCACCAGCTCGTCGACACCGATGTCGCCGCCCTTGGGGAACAGCTTGTTGATGTCGCCGACGTTGACGACCTCGTATTCGGTGCGGAACCGGTTACGGAAGCCCTTGAGCTTCGGCAGCCGCATGTGGATCGGCATCTGGCCGCCCTCGAACGTCGCGGGGACGTTCTTGCGGGCCTTGGTGCCCTTGGTACCGCGGCCGGCGGTCTTGCCCTTGGAGCCCTCGCCGCGACCCACGCGGGTCTTGGCGGTCTTCGAGCCCGGGGCGGGCTTCAGGTCATGCAGTTTGATGGTCATTGCTATACCTCTTCAACCTCGACGAGGTGATGCACGGCCTTGATCAGACCGCGCGTCTGCGCGTTGTCCTCACGGACGACGGACTGGCGGATCTTCCGCAGCCCCAACGTCCGCAGGCTTTCGCGCTGGTTCCAGCGCGCACCGATGGTGCTGCGCACCTGGGTGATCTTGAGCTCTGCCATGGTTATGCGGACCCTTCACGTGCGGCCGCCGCGGCCAACGCGTCGGCCTCCCGGCGCTGCCGCAGCATGCTGGGCGGCGCCACATCCTCGATGGGCAGCCCGCGGCGTGCCGCGACCTCTTCCGGGCGCTGCAACATCTTCAGCGCGGCGACGGTGGCATGCACCACGTTGATCGCGTTGTCGCTACCCAGCGACTTGGCCAGGATGTCGTGCACGCCAGCGCATTCCAGCACTGCGCGCGCCGCGCCACCGGCGATCACACCGGTACCCGGGCTCGCCGGGCGCAGCATTACCACACCAGCTGCGGCCTCACCCTGGACCGGATGGACGATGGTCCCGCCGATCAGCGGGACACGGAAGAAGCCCTTGCGGGCCTCCTCGACACCCTTGGCGATCGCGGCGGGAACTTCCTTGGCCTTGCCGTAGCCGACGCCGACCATGCCGTTGCCGTCGCCGACGATCACCAGCGCGGTGAAGCTGAACCGCCGGCCACCCTTGACGACCTTGGAGACGCGGTTGATCGCGACGACGCGCTCAAGGTAATTGCTCTTCTCGCCACCGTCGCGGCCGCCACGGCCACCACGGTCGTCACGTCGACCCCGGCCGTCGCGGTCACCGCGACCGCCGCGATTGTCCTGCGCCGGAGCGGCGCCAGCCTGCTCGGCCATCATGCAGTCCTCTCGTTAACAGTCATTAGAACTTCAGCCCGCCTTCGCGAGCCGCGTCGGCCAGCGCCGCGATGCGGCCACCGTAGGTGTAGCCGCCGCGGTCGAACACGACCTGCTCGATGCCTGCGGCCTTGGCGCGCTCGGCGATCAGCTGTCCGACCCGCACGCTGTGGGCCTTCTTGTCACCGTCGACGGCGCGCACGTCGGCCTCGATCGACGACGCGGCTGCCAGCGTGGTGCCGGTGAGGTCATCCACCAGTTGCACGTGGATGTGCCGCGACGAGCGGTTGACCACCAGACGCGGCGTGGTGGCCGTGCCCTCGATCTTCTTGCGGAGCCGGGCGTGCCGACGCAGTCGCGCGACCCGCCTGGTCGCAGAAATGTTCTGGCCCACCGGCTTACGCGCGGACTCAGTTGTCTTAGTTGCCATGACCTATTTGCCCGTCTTTCCGACCTTGCGGCGGATCTGCTCACCCTCGTAGCGGATGCCCTTGCCCTTGTAGGGGTCGCTCTTCCGCAGGCGGCGGATGTTGGCCGCGATCTGGCCGACCTTCTGCTTGTCGATACCCGTGATCGAGAACTTCGTCGGCGTCTCCACCGCGAAGGTGACACCTTCCGGTGCGTTGATCAGTACCGGGTGGCTGTAGCCGAGGGCGAACTCGAGGTCACTGCCCTTGGCCACCACGCGGTAGCCGACGCCGAAGATCTCCATCTTGATGGTGTAGCCCTCGGTCACGCCCGTGACGAGGTTGGCCACCAACGTGCGCGACAACCCGTGCAGCGAGCGGTTGCGCCGCTCGTCGTCGGGCCGGGTCACCACGATGGCGCCGTCGTCGTTGCGCGACACCGAAATCGGCTCGGCGACCGCAAGTTCCAGCGTGCCCTTCGGTCCCTTGACCGACACGTTCTGGCCGTCGATCGTTACGTCGACCCCGGACGGCACCAGGACCGGTTGCTTACCAATACGCGACATGTCTACTTCTCCCTCACCAGACGTAAGCGAGGACTTCGCCGCCCACGCCCTGTCGTGCTGCCTGGCGGTCGGTGAGCAGACCTGAGGACGTGGAGATGATCGCCACGCCGAGGCCGCCCAGAACGCGGGGCAGATTGGTGGATTTCGCATAGACGCGCAGGCCTGGCTTCGACACCCGGCGCAGCCCCGCAATGCTTCGTTCACGGCTCGGGCCGTACTTCAATTGCACTACCAGCGCCTTGCCCACGCGGGCATCCTCGGTGTGGTAGTCGGTGATGTAGCCCTCCGCCTTGAGGATCTCGGCGATGTTCGCCTTGATCTTGCTGTGCGGCAGGGTCACCTCGTCGTGGTACGCCGAATTGGCGTTGCGCAGACGTGTCAAGAAGTCTGCGATCGGGTCCGTCATGGTCATGACAGCCGGTTCACCTTCCTCGCGGCGGTTCCCTCAGTTGGGGCCTACCGCAACCTGTTTCGAATGTTGTGGTCTGGTTCGCTTACCAGCTGGACTTCTGGACGCCGGGCAGTTCGCCGGCATGCGCCATCTCGCGCAGGCAGATGCGGCACAGCCCGAACTTGCGGTAGACCGCGTGCGGGCGACCGCACCTATTGCAACGCGTGTAGCCGCGCACCTTGAACTTGGGCTTCTTGTTGGCCTTGTTGACCAGAGCCTTCTTTGCCATCTGTTCAGTTCTCCTTGAAGGGGAAGCCGAGGGCGCGCAGCAGCGCTCGTCCTTCGTCGTCGTTCGTCGCCGAGGTGACGACGGTGATGTCCATGCCACGCGTCCGGTCGATCGAGTCGACGTCGATCTCGTGGAACATCGACTGCTCGGTCAGGCCGAAGGTGTAGTTGCCGGTGCCGTCGAACTGCTTGGGCGACAGGCCGCGGAAGTCGCGGATACGCGGCAGTGCGATCGAGATCAGCCGGTCGAGGAACTCCCACATCCGGTCGCCACGCAGCGTGACGCGCGCGCCGATCGGCATGCCCTCGCGCAGCTTGAACTGTGCGATGGACTTGCGCGCCTTGCGGATCTCCGGCTTCTGGCCGGTGATCAGCGCGAGGTCGTTGACCGCGCCGTTGATGAGCTTGGCGTCCCGGGCGGCGTCGCCGACACCCATGTTGACGACGACCTTCACCACGCCGGGGATCTGCATGACGTTGGCGAAGTTGAACTCTTTTTGCAGCGAGTCGCGGATCTCGTCGCGGTAGCGCTGCTTGAGCCGCGGCAGAGTCTTCTCAGCGGTAGTCATCTCAGATGTCCTTGCCATTGGTCTTGGCGACGCGAACCTTCTTGCCGGTCTCGTCGTCGCGGCGGAAGGCGACGCGGGTTGGCTTGCCGTCGGAGTCGAGCAACATCACGTTGCTGACGTGGATCGGCGCTTCCTGGGTGACGATGCCGCCGGAGGACGCCCCGCGCTCAGTGCGCGAAACGGGGGTGTGCTTCTTGATCCGGTTCACGCCCTCGACGAGGATCTTGTTGCGGTCGGGGTAGGCCACCAGGACCTTGCCCTTGGCGCCCTTGTCCTTGCCCGAGATGACGAGCACGGTGTCGCCCTTGTGGACGTTCATCTACAACACCTCCGGGGCGAGCGAGACGATCTTCATGAAGCGCTTCTCGCGCAGTTCCCGGCCGACCGGGCCGAAGATGCGCGTGCCACGCGGGTCGTTGTCCGCCTTGATGATGACGGCGGCGTTCTCGTCGAACTTGATGTAGCTGCCGTCGGCGCGGCGGCGCTCCTTGACGGTGCGCACGACGACGGCCTTGACCACCTCACCCCGCTTGACGTTGCCACCGGGGATGGCGTCCTTGACGGTTGCCACGATGATGTCGCCGATGCCGGCGTAGCGCCGCGACGAGCCGCCGAGCACACGGATGCACAAGATCTCCTTGGCGCCCGTGTTGTCGGCGACCTTCAGCCGCGATTCCTGCTGAATCACTCGATCTCCTCGACCTGGTTAATGTGTGCATGGCAGATTCCGACCTGACATGCGCGGTCTTGCTGTTTCCGAAGGGCACGCAGGGTCTTCTTACGACGACCGAGGTCTGCCCAAGGCAACCCGTTGATTCTAGGTGAGGACCTGCGAGGAACCAAATCGCCGCTGGTCACCTCATCTGTGCCGCGAACGTGGGTTACCCGCACACATTCTGGCCCTGAAGCGTGCGGGTAACCCACGTTCGCGGTGAGCGGGGGCGGCACACCCCGAAATATCGTCAACACCTGCCGTCTTTCACGCGTTCACCTGGGCGTATTACATCCGGTCAGACTGGGCACCATGCTCGCAGTCGCCGCGCTGGCTCTGGCGGCGGCGTTCCTGTTCGCCCTGTCGGCGTTCTTGCAGCAGCGGGCGGCGCGCACGGTCGTCGGCACCGACGCCGCATCACTGCGCGACGCGTCCGGCGTCAAACGGCTCTTTGACCGACTGCTACGAAGCAGGATGTGGCTCGCTGGGTGGCTGACGAACCTCGGCGGTGTCGGCACCCAGGCGGTGGCGCTGAAGCTCGGGTCGGTGGCCGCGGTTCAACCGCTGATGGCCGCCCAACTGGTGTTCGTGCTGTCGCTGGCCTCGGGCGAGCAGCGCCGGTGGCCGTCGCGGCGTGACTGGGTGTCGGCGCTGGCCGTGTGCGCAGGCCTGGTGCTGCTGGTTGTGGCCGATGCGTCGTCGCTGACGGCCCAGCCACACCGCAACCGCGTGTTCATGGCGACGGTCTGTGTCGTCAGCGGCGTCGTCGTACTTCGACAGCTGAGCCGATACGTTTTCCCGTCGCTGCTCGTCGGAGTCGCCGCGGGCCTGTGCCACGCGCTCAACGCCGTGTACCTGAAGCTGACGGTCGAAGACCTGTACCACGGCGGGGCGGCCGTGGTTTTCGACTGGCCCGTGTACGGGTTGGCCGCCACCGCGCTGAGCGGAATGTTGTTGGTACAGATAGCTTTTGCCAGCGGTCCACTGCCACCCGCCGTCGCGGCCATGAGCGTCACCAATCCCGTCGCCAGCTTCGTGTTGGGCATCCTCGCTTTCGATGCCCCCGCTCCGCGCGATCCGGCCGTGCTGTCGACGATCGCAGTGTCCGGACTGTTGACAACGCTCGGGATCGTCGGCCTGGCCAACGCGTCGAACACCCGCCTGCTGTACCGCGCCGATTCGTCGACGATTCCGCTTCTCCCGGTTGATCATGGTTGACATGCAACTAACCGGCGCGGTGGTGCTGGTCACGGGTGCGTCGGCGGGCATCGGCCAGGTCGCGGCGGCCAGGTTCGCGGCGAAGGGCGCACACGTGTTGGTGCACGGTCGCGACCCGCGACGGACCCATCAGGTCGCCGACGAGATCGGCGGCCGGGCCGTGATCGCCGACCTGGGCTCAGCCAAGGACCGCGAACGGCTTGCCGCCGATGCGCTGGCCGCATATGGACGCGTCGATGTCCTGGTGAACAACGCCGGGTTCGGCTATCTCGGACCCGTATCCGAGATGCCCGTGGCCGTGATTCGGCGGTTGGTCGAGGTCGATCTGCTCGCCGCGATCGAGCTCACCCGCTCGCTTCTGCCAGGAATGATCGAACGGCGACGCGGCGCAATCTGTTTCGTCACGTCGATCGCCGGACGCACCGGTGTCGCAGGTGAAGCCGTCTACTCGGCGACCAAGGCGGGCCTCGACACGTTCGCCGACAGCCTGCGGGTCGAGACCGCCGGATCTGGCGTCAACGTCAGCGTCGTCGTTCCGGGCGTCGTCGACACAGGCTTCTTCGAAACCCGCGGCGCTCCGTATGCGCGCTCGCGGCCCCGGCCGATTCCGGCGCGGACGGTTGCCGACGCTGTCGTCCGAGCGGTCGAGCGCGACCGTGCCGAAGAGTGGCGGCCACGCTGGCTTCGAATCGCGCCGACCGTGCGCGCGGTGGCGCCAGGTGCGTTTCGGCGGCTTGCGGTGCGCTTCGGCCGTCAGGCCGGCGCGGGCTAAAGGTCAGCCACGCAACGGAATCCGATATGCGTGGTCGCGCTGTCCTGTGACTGCGGCGAGCGGGCCGCCGGACGATACCGCTGGCAGTATTCCGGGGCGCACAGGTGCGACCCGCCCTTGAGCGTCTGGTTCACCGACGGGTCGGGACTTGATGGCCCGCAACAGGATTCGATGGGACCGTCGAGCCGGTGGTGAGCGGAGAATTGTGTCGTCGTCCACTCCCACACGTTGCCGATCATGTCTAAGAGGCCGAATCCGTTCGGCGGGAAGGTGCCGACCGGCGACGTGCCCACCCAGCCGAGTGCGCCATCGTTGTGGAAGGGAAATCGCCCCTGCCACGTGTTGGCCATCAACTGACCGCCCGGCGTCACGTCCTCACCCCAGGCGTACACCGTGGTCGCCCCGCCGCGAGCGGCGTACTCCCACTCGGCCTCGGTCGGCAGGCGACGACCTGCCCAGCGCGCGTAGGCAACGGCGTCCGGATAGGCCACCTGCACTACCGGATGGTCAGGCCGGTCGTCGATTCCGCTGCCGGGGCCGAACGGATGTCGCCAATCGGCGCCGGGGACCCACGCCCACCACTGCCGCCAATCACGCAGATCGACGGGGCCGCTGCTTGGCTGGAACACCAGCGAGCCGGGAACCAGATCCTGCTCGGCAGCTCCCGGGTACAGCGCAGGATCCGGCGCCTGCTCGGCGACGGTGACAAATCCCGTGTCGGCGACGAACTCCGCGAACTGGGCGTTGGTCACCGGGTGACGCTCGACGGCCAGGGCGCCGACGGTCGCCGTGTGCACCGGCGCCTCTTCCGGATAGAACTGCGTTGAGCCCATCCGAAACGACCCGCCCGGCACCTCGACGAGCTCGGTCAGCATGCCAGTCAAGGTAGAACGATCTCGAAGTCTTGGGTCAGCAGCGCCGCCGCGGAGTCGAAACCCGGGGTTCCCGTGGGAGCCTGCACGTGGACTGCGACGAGATAGTCGGGGCCGTTGTCGGTCCAGATGTGAACGATGCGGTCCTCGTATTGCACCGCGTTCTGCGGTGTGTCCGACCACGCACCCATCAGCTTCTGCCCGCTGTAGCCGCACAGCTCGCCAGGCAGCACGCTGACGGAGCTGACTGGCGATTTCGCCATCAGGTCATCGGAGTACTTGCGAAACGCGGCCGCGGGATCCAATTTCGTCGCTGCGATCGTGACGGTTGCCGCCATGCCGTCGGGTCCGTCCAGCTTGCCGCCCACGTCGCCGGTGCCCGCGGTCATCGACCACTTGTCGGGAACGCCGACCGTGATCCTCGGCGCCTGCGGGTCAGCGACCTGTGCTGCCAGCCGCACACTTGGCGTGACCGTCTGCGAGCACACGACGCTGTTCGCAGGCACGGGCGCGCGCGTCGTCGGAAGGACACCGAACGTGGAGGGCTCCGGCTGCTGTGGTGGTGCGGTTGTCGCCGAGGACGACTGGGGGGCCGCGACGGTGGGAGGCTTGCCTGCAACTGGCAGGCCTTCGCTGGTTCGCACGCACGCGGCCAGCAGACAGGCCAGCACGAGCGTCGCCAAACCGACCCGCTTCATCAGTCTTTCGCGAACGCCCGCGCGAACTCTCGTTCCAAATCCACGTACGGCTTGCCTGACACGTCGACGTTCACCATTGCGATGGTGCCACCTGTGAACGGGAACGGCGCCTTGTACGTCCGCGAAACCGGCGATCCGGTGTTCTGCCCGACACTGAGGCTGGCTCCCGCGAGCCCGAACGTGCCGGGGTGGATCTTCATGCCGGACAGCGATGCCACCTCGGCGTCGTCGATGTAGAGCGCCGTATCGCCGACAGGGGTGTGGCTGCCCTCCACCGTCCCGGTGCGCACAAAGGCGACGCCGAAAGTGTGCTTGCCCAACGGCACGGCATCCGACGACAGCTTCTGCTCCTGCTCGCCGAGGAAGTTGTAGATGTAGTGCAACCGGCCGTCCTGGACGAACAGCACGTGCCCGCCGTGTGCGCCACCGTGTTTGATGATCACACCCTCGGCGCCGCTGTCGATCGTCACTTCGGCGATCATCGCGAACGACCGGCCCTGGATCTCAACGGCGGCTCCCATGCCGACGTCGGCGGTGCCGGGGTAATAGGTGTAGGACTCGCGGGTGCCGGTGAGGTACGGCCGATACCGCGTCATCGTCTCGAGGATGTTCAAGTCGGCCAGCGGCAAGCCGTTGTATTTGTCGGCTTCTGCAAACCACAGCTTCTTGAGTTCTTCGAGTTTGTCGGGATTCTCGGCGGCCAGATCGTGGCATTGGCTGCGGTCGGCCTGGATGTGGAACAGCTCCCAGCGGTCCTTGTCGAAGTGGGACCAGCCTGCGGGCGACGCGGCGTGCACGGTGTTGGCGAACCAGCCCTTGTCCCAGATGCCGCGGGTGCCGAGCATCGCGTAGAACTGCGTCTCCTTGCCGGTCGGCGCATGCGGATTGTCAAGGGCCACTTTGATGCTCACACCGTCGAGAGGCTTCTGCGGAACGCCGCGAACCGTCGCGGGCGGGGTGATGTCGAGCAGGTCATACACCGTCGGGGTGATGTCGCAGACGTTGACGTAGTTGTCGCGCACCTCCCCGTGGGCTTTGATTCCCTTGGGCCAGCTGATGATTGCGGTGTCCGCGATGCCGCCTTCGTGTGAGGCGTAGCGCTTGAACAGCTTGTAGGGCGTGTTGAACGCCATGGCCCATCCGATTGGATAATGGTTGTACGTCTCGGGGCCGCCGAGGTTGTCCATCACCTTCAGGCTTTCCTCGACGCTGTCGATGTACCCGTTGAAGAATTTGACCTCGTTCACCGACCCGTTCGGACCGCCTTCGCCACTGGCACCATTGTCGGAGATGACCACGATGATGGTGTTGTCGAGCTGACCGGACTCATCCAAATAGTCCAGGATACGGCCGATTTGGGCGTCGGTGTAGGACAGGAAGCCTGCGAACACCTCGGCCATCCTTGCGAACAGTCGCTTCTCGTCGTCGCCAAGCGACTCCCACGGTCGCACGGTGTCCTGCGGCGGCCATGGCTCACCGTTGGGCCCCTTGACCTCCAGGTATGGGTTGATCGGCGACAGTTCGGTGTCCGGCGGGACGATGCCGAGCTGCTTCTGGTTCTCCAGCACGATTTCGCGGTACCGTTCGTAGCCCATGTCGAAGCGGCCCGCGTACTTGTCGGCCCATTCCTTGAATACGTGATGTGGCGCATGGCCGGCGCCAGGGCAAACGTAGGAGAACCACGGCTTGTCGGGCGCGATCACCTTGGCGTCGCGGATGAATTCGATTGTCCTGTCGGCGATGTCCTTCGACAGGTGGTAGCCGTCCTCCGGTGTTCCCGGCGGCGCGATCGGGTGGTTGTCGTAAACGAGTTCGGGATACCACTGGTCGGTCTCACCGCCCATGAAACCGTAGAACCGCTCGAATCCGCGCGCCAGTGGCCAATGCCGTTTGGTGGCAGCAAGATTCGACTCTTCCAGCGGCGTGAGGTGCCACTTGCCGACGCAATAGGTGTTGTAGCCGTTCTCGACCAGGACCTCCGACAGCAGCGCGGTGTCGTCGGGGATCCGGCCGTTGCAGCCGGGAAAGCCGTCGGTGAACTCTTCGATCGTGGCCATCCCGACTGTGGTCGGGTTGCGGCCCGTCAGCAACGAGGCCCGCGTCGGCGAGCACAATGCGGTCGTGTGGAACTGCGACAGCCGCACACCGCGTTCGGCGATACGACTCATGGTCGGCATTTCGACCAAGCCGCCGAAGCAGTCCCACGTCGCGATGCCGGTGTCGTCCCACACGAGATACAAGACGTTGGGCGCATCCTGTTGCGCGGTCGGTGCGGCGTACGGTCCCCAGTCGGGCTCGGAATCCCGGATGTCCAGCTCGATCTTGCCGTTGAATTCCCTCGCCATGACAGCCTCGTCCCGGGTTTGTTATCGCCGTGTCTTCGACGATCGCACCGAACCTACACCGGCTGCGTATCGCTTAGCTGAGAAATTGACGACCGCGGCATTACAGTTTTTCGGTTCAACCAACGCCGCACCGAGAAGAACGGAATCGACCAGCCCAGCCACGCGCCGATGCCGGCCACCAACCAGACGAAATGCTCCTGATTTCCGCCAAACATGCTGTCCTGCAACGGGAGGAACACGACTATCAACAACGGCGTCCAAATCCGGTTCGTGATGATCGACAATGCAAGCGTCGCACTGAGGACCATGTGTCGCCGATGCGTCACGAATTGCCGCTGCCGTGCGGCGAGGTAGCCGTTGATCGTGAACCACAGCCACAGCGTGGCGAGCAGAACGTTACTGACGGCCAGGAACGGGCCGAACGGCGTCATCGCGCCGATCACCATGGCGCACACCGCGGCGGGGATCGCGGCGAACACGTAGACCCGCCCCACCCTGCGGTGCAGAACAGGTCGCCGCTTCCGCAGCCCCGGCCAGATCTGCGCGACTGCCGCCACCATCGCGATGCTCGCGAGCATCACGTGACCGACCAGCAGGGGGTAGTGCAGTGCGAACGTCGCCGGCACCCGGGTGTCTCCGGTGAAGTAGGGCGGCAACGAATAGACCAGGAACGCGACGACGACAACAGCGAGGGCGAAAGCGGGCCAATTCCGCCGCTGGCCGGGTTTTGCGTATGACATACGCATGAGCGTACGACATACGCTTTCCCTAGGTCTACCGATTAGGCTGGTGTGTGATGACCTCTGACGAACCGCTGCCCAGAGCACTGGAGATCCTCTGGCTGGACGAGCCGCCGGGGCGGCGTACGCGCGGCCTGAGCCGCGAGCGCATCGTCGCGTCCGCGATCGATTTGGTCGAGACGGAAGGGTTGGCCGCGCTGTCCATGGCGCGGTTGGCCGATCGGCTGGGCTGCGGCACCATGTCGCTGTACCGCCACGTCGCCAACAAGGACGAGTTGTTGACATTCATGTTGTCGTCGGCACCGGACCCGCCGCCCACACCGGCCGATCCATCGAATTGGCGTGGTGCGCTGAGTGATTGGGCTTGCGGGCTGTGGGAGGTCTATCACAGCCATCCGTGGGTGCTGCAGACCGCTGCGGCGGGTCCGCCGCTGGATCCTGGACAGCTGGCGTGGCTGGACGCCGGCCTTGGCGCGCTGGCCGAAACGACGTTGCCGGAGCGCGACAAGCTGGCAGCCGTCATGGCGGTGCTGCACTACGTCCGCGGCGCTGCGGCATTGAGCATCGAGGCCGCCAGCCAAGGTCCTGACTATCCGGCCCTGCTTCGGCGCCTGTTGGACGGCGGCCGGTTTCCGGCACTGGCGGCCGCGCTGCAGGCTGGGGTCTTCGACGACGCCGACAACGATCACCTCGCCGAATTCCGTTCCGGTCTGGGTCAGCTGCTCGACGGCATCGCCACGAAGGTCGAGCCTCGCTGAATACACGGTCGGCACGATCACGTGCGCGAGTGCGCCGTCCGGTGTGACATGCACCGACTCGGGCACCGGTGATTTCTTCCAGGTGTCGCGAGACGCCTACCAGCTCGGCTGACCCGTGCTGAGCGGTTTCCTCAGCACCACAGTGGCGAAGCTTGTCCACCAGGGCACAGGGTGTCGCAGCAGCCATCGCGTCTTCGCCTGCTCAGCGGCTTCAAGCGGCGGCAGCATCGCGTAGTAACGATGCCCGAATGCCGCGGTGAACGACTCCACGGTGAAGCCGACGCTCTGGTAGCGCGCGAGTGCCCGCCGCGTTGGACCAGTGCACCAACGGTAGTAAGCGGGGAACTTCTCGTGTTTGGGGTCGTCGATGCGGCCCGGTTGGATTCTGCGCAGCACCGCGCGGGCGAACTCCTCCGGGATGAGCCGGTTCGCAACGAACGGCAACGTGAAAAGCGTTGGGAAGAAATGCACTGCGCGCCCGCCGGGTTTCAGCAGCCGCAGGCAGTTCTCGTGGAATGTCCGCGCGTCGGGCAGGTGCTCGCACAACATCTTGGAGAAGACGAGATCGTAGCGCTCCAGGCCGTCGTGGATGGGCTGGCAGAGATCAGCGACGCGGGTGTCGAAATCACCTACGCCCAGCGCGAGTTCGTGTGCCGAGACGTCGATCACCACCCGCTCGGGAACGGATCGCCACTGTTCGGCCGCCAGGATCGGGTTGGCGCCGCCTCCCAACTCCGCTACGGACTGCGCTTCGGCCGCGAGTTTGAGCAGCAACTCGTCGTAGTTCTCCCATAGCTCGGATGCGCCGGTGTAGCTGATCGTTTCAGTCGGGCTGACGGCCATGGGTTAGTCACACCTCCGCGGGTTGCGGGGGACTCTAGTGACAAATTATCAAAAGTGTCAATTGCCGAGATCGGCCCGCCACCACTCGGTGTTTAGGTTGCGGCCTTTCGTGCAAAGTTAAGAAGGGCCGTCCGGTGCGTGATGCGGCGGTGGCCAATGGTTTGGCAGCCTGCAAAAACCGTGGGGCGGTGGAAGTATGCCGAGAGTGACGACCAGCAACCCGCAGACGATTTCGTATCCGGCAGTGGGCTCGCGCCCGTACCGACAGGACGAAGTCGCGGTCGACCCTCACGTTGTCGTGCTCTTCGGCGCTACGGGAGACCTGGCCCGGCGCAAGTTGATTCCTGGCCTCGCCTACCTCGACCAGTCCGAACTGGCTCCCCACATCGAGATTGTCGCCACCTCGCTGGAGGACATCTCCACCGACGAGTTCCTGAAGGTGGCCAAGGAAGCGATCGAGGACTTCGGGACGCACAAGCTCAACACAGACCAGTGGGGCCGCTTCGCCAAATCGGTGAGCTACGTGCCGCAGAGCGCAGGACCCGAAGCGCTGGCCGCCGCCGTCGCCACCGCCGAGGAGAAACTCGGTAAGGGAGTCCGCCGTCTGCACTATCTTTCGGTACCGCCGAAGGCCGCGCGAGCTGTGATCGACACGCTGCGAGAGGCCAACCTGGTGGACCGGTCCCGCGTTGTGATGGAGAAGCCGTTCGGCACCGATCTGGCCAGTGCCGTAGCGCTCAACGACTTCGTGCACGAGACCTTCAGCGAAGAGCAGATCTTTCGCATCGACCACTTCCTCGGCAAAGAGGCGGCGCTGAACATCCTGGCGTTCCGCTTTGCGAACGGGCTGTTCGAGCCGATTTGGAATCGCAACTTCATCGACCACATCCAGATCGACATCCCCGAAACCCTCGGTCTCGACGAGCGCGCCAACTTCTACGAGAGCACCGGCGCGTACAAGGACATGGTGGTCACCCATCTGTTCCAGGTGATGGCTTTCGTCGTGATGGAGCCTCCTACTGCGCTGGAGCCGCGTGCCATCAGCGAGGAGAAGAACAAGGTATTCAGATCGATGCTGCCCGTCGACCCGGCTCACGTGGTCCGCGGCCAGTTCGCCGGCTATCGCGAATTAGACGGCGTGGCAAAGGATTCCGACACCGAGACATTCGTCGCGCTCAAGGTCGGCATCGACAACTGGCGATGGGCGGGCGTGCCGATCTACTTGCGCACGGGCAAGCGGATGGCCGAGGGCATGCGCATCATCTCGATCGCGTTCAAGGAGGCGCCGCGCACGATGTTTCAGCACGGCTCCGGTGTCGGCGCCCAGGGGCCGGACCACTTGACGTTCGACCTCGCCGACAATTCCAAGGTGTCGCTGTCGTTCTACGGAAAGCGGCCGGGTCCTGGCATGAAGCTGGACAAGCTGTCGATGCAGTTCTCCACCCAGGAGGTCGACTCCGGCACCGACGTGCTGGAGGCCTACGAACGGTTGATGCTCGACGCGATGCGCGGCGACCACACGCTGTTCACGACGGCCGAGGGCATCGAGTCGCTGTGGGAGCGATCGGAGGGCTTGCTCTCCGATCCCCCGTCGGCCAAGTCCTACCCGCAGGGCACGTGGGGACCCAACGCGATTCATCAGCTGATCGCACCGCATGCATGGCGGCTGCCGTTCGAGCGCGCGTGGCGAGAAGCCAAGAACGACAACAACCACTAGCTCTGCTTCACCGGCTCGTTGACCCGATACAGCCGCCACACCGGCTGGCTGTCTCCGTCATTGGCGATTTCCAGTTCGAGCGTCGCGATATCGGCGCCGGTCTCAAATAACGTGGGATACCTCAGGTTCAGTGCGTCAGAAGCCCCGCGGCCGACCGGCGGCACCGCGAGCATGTACTTGATCCCGTTCTCTATCGGCGCGTTGAGCAAGTCGGTGAAGTCCGGATCTGACGGCACCACAAAGACTTTCGGGTGCTGAGACGCGGCAAGCACAGCGAATCCGTACACGGTGTCGGTGAGCACCGAGCTCTCCGGCAGGTCGAGCTTCTCGAGGTAGCGCGCGATGTGGCGTTCGGTGGAGAAGCTGGCCGCGATCCGCTGCTCGGTGGCCTTCCGTTCGCTGGTGCTGCCGGGATCCGGTGCGAGCACAGCGCCAAGGGCGTACTCCTGCGGCGCATACTTCGGCTGACCCATCCCCCACGCCGTGATCGGCAGGGCGATCGCCATCGCTGCCGCAACGGGGAGGTAGGCGGGAAGCGAGTTTCGCCGGTGTGTCGGTGGCGGCGATGTCGGGGCATATTTTCCGCGCCGTTTGGCAACCACCAATCGGCCGTCGGGCACTGCGAGCATGGCCAGGCATGCTGTGAGTGGAATGGCCACGATGTAGAAACGCAGGAACGGGAAGGTCGATCCCATCGCATAGCTCAACGTCTGAAACGCCAGCGCCGCACCGTATATCACGATCGGCACCAGCAGCACGTGCCAGCGCTGTCGTCGCCACCGCTGCGCGGCCGCCCATGCGGCGATGGGCACCAGGGTCGGTGCGAGCAACGATACGCACACCGCGGCGAACGACACGCCGTCGCCGAATCCCGGTTTCGTCTGGCCGGACTGCGCAAGGATCGCCGAGTTTCCGTACTGCGACGTGAATTGCGCGAACCCTTCTCCGGTGATCAGCCAGCTGATCACCGCCCAGCCGACGAAGGTGGCCACCCCGGGACCGCTGACCATGATCATGTCCAGCACCGCCCGGCGAATCCGTGGGGCGGTCCTGGCCCGTAGGTAGGTGGTTGCGCCGACCAGTAAGCCTGCCGCCGCAATACATGCCACAGCGTCGTAGCGGGTCAGATAGGCCATTCCCATCGCTATGCCACCGGCGACGATCAGGTGATGCACATCGTCGTCGGTCATCCACAGGATGAGCCTGCGGACAGCCCATGACATGAAGAAGACGAAGGGTGCCTCACTCATTCCGTTGGCGCCGTAGAAGACGATCATCGGGTTGAGCGCAAACAGTGCGGTGATCGCGATCGAATACCCCCGCGGCAACCCGCGGTCGGTTCCCATGTTGAGAATCTGCACCACCGCGCCTGCCATGAAAACGGCCGACATGATCGTTCCGGAAAACGCACGGGCAGCCATGTCGGGCCACACGGCGCTGAGGGCGACGGCGGGGATCTGAACCATCGACGCAAGGGGCGTGAAGATGAATCCGATGGCGGCCAGGTGCGGGTCGCGGCTGAACAACACTGACTGTGCCGCAGCAACTCTCGACAGCGTGTCACCGAGGATGAACCCGTGTTGCACCTGCAGCCAATATCCGACCATCAAGTAGACCGCGAGCGAAATGAAGTATGCGGTCACCTTCAGGCTGCGATTCGAAGATGCCCGCGCGGTCACGAGGTATCCGCGTTGTCTGGTCGTTCGGCCAACCCGTGGAAGGTCTTCTCCCAGTATGAGGGATTGCGGACCAACTGATAGCAACCCTTGGCGGCGGCCACGCTCATCATCAGCCAGAAGACGGGCACGGTCAGCGCCGCTGTGAGCAGATCGGTCCGGTCGTCTTCGCGCAACGTGATCAGATTCATGTACAGCGTCGCAGCATTGCCCAACACGAGCGCAATCAGCGCGGGAAAGTATATGTACCAGGGGAATACGGCTTCGATCGCGGCGGGCTGACCGAGAAACCACACCAACGTGATCAACCAGAACGCGAGGTTGAGAAGCGCGATGATCGGAGTACCACCAAGGACGAGGTTGAACCGGATGAAGCTGCGCCAGCCGATCGTCCGCAGCAGTCGGACGGGACGCCGGATCTGTACCAGCCAGGTCTGCAGGTAGCCCTTGTACCAACGAGAGCGTTGCCGAATCCAGTTGATCGCGTCGCTATTGGCTTCCTCCAGAGTGCTGGAGTCGATGACGGCGGTGTGGTAGCCGCGCGAAGCTATGCGCAGCCCCAGGTCGGCGTCTTCTGTGACGTTGAATGGGTCCCACGCCCCGATCTCGTCGAGAACTGCACGGCGGAGGTGATTCGACGTGCCGCCCAACGGGATAGGCGAGCTGCTTCGCATCATCCCCGGCAGCAGATATCCGAACCACAGCCGGTACTCCGCGGTGAACCACGCGGTCAGCATGTTCTGATGCCCGTTGTGGTAGACCAGCTTGGCCTGCACGCATGCGACGGTGGCGGGAAGCTGCCGGAACGCTGCCACCACTCGGCGTAGTTGCAGCGGTTCAGGCAGATCCTCGGCGTCGTAGATGGTGACGATGTCGCCTGTTGCGAAGGATAAACCGTAGTTGCAGGCCTTTGGCTTGGTGCGAGGCTCGGCCGGCGGGACGAGCAGGATGGTGATCGCGTCTGATTCCGCGGAATTGCGTGCCGCGGCAATGGTTATGTCGTCGTCGGCTTCGAGCAACAGCAACACCTGAAGTTTGTCTGCCGGGTATTGCAGCGCTGCCATTGCGCCGATGAGTTCCCCGACCACCTCAGGTTCGTTATACGCAGGAACCAGGATCGTGTACGGCGGGAGCTCGGCATCGCAGATCGCAAGGGCTTTCTCGTCGGGGATGACGATGGCTCGCGCGGCCAGACCGTCGCGAAAGATCAGCAGCCGGTCGGCCATGGTCAGCAGGTAGCCGACCGTACTGATGCCGACAAGGACGACCGCGGTAGTCCCCGGCTGCCAGATCGCGCATCCCACCACAAGGGCCAGCAATGACCACAACGTCCATCGCTGCCACCTGACAACCGGCACCGATGCGGAGCTGACGGGATCGTCCTCTCGCAAGCCCTCGATCGCCCGCCACAGAGCGAACTGCCGTTCCTCCTCACTGATCGTGTCGGGGTCCCACTGCTTGATCTCGGTGCTCATCCGCGGTCCCCCGGCCGCCGGAATTGCGCGCTGACCAAGCCGCGACCGAATTCGGTGAGCAAGTCGGCATCCTTGAATGCCGCCCGGCGCGACTCGAGCACGGAGTTGCCCCGAAACAACAATGTGATCAGCGATCGAACCGTTCCGATCATGTCGCCGCTTGGTTCAGGAAACGGCGCGTTGGGATCGTGGTTGTCGACAGCGAAAATCGTGATCCGCTGAGCGACCTTCCTATCACCCCAGGCGAATTGAATCGAGTTCCACGTGACGAGCAGATCGTCGTCGACGACCGACATCATGCTTGCGGTCACGCCCATGCCGAGATCGATTCGCCGTGGTGCGCTGAACCTCGCACCAGTGAGTCCGTACAACACCCGCGCCGGGTATACACCGAACGAGAACGGCCGACGGCTGACGAGGCTGTCCACCACCAGCGTTCGCGGGCGAGAGAGTTTGTCGAACCGAGGATCCGGAGCCGTTGCGGTCATCCACTGCCGTACCAACACGGAGTCGCCGTACAACCGTTTGACGTCGCGATAGTCCTGGATCTGAACGGTCGCCCAACCTGGTGGAGCGATGAGCGGTTCCCCGGCAACGAGCACACCAGGACTCGGCCTGTCGACCGGTGCGGTGGTGGGATCTGTCGGAATATGAACCAGGGCCAGTGCGACGCCGACGGCGACGACGAGCGGCACACTCGACCAAACCTGCCTGGCCGCAAGCGGTTCCACCTGGCGATCAAGCAGGCGCTTGGGCTGGCCGCGACGGGCCGCCAAGTACATGACGATACCCACGACGGCGACGGCGCCGACCGTCGGCACGTATTGATACATCCAGAGCGGCGTGTCGGGCAGAAACACCCAGATCGCTGTCAGCACCGCGAAACCGAACGCCCAGGCAAGCAACGATCCCACGATTCCGCGCCGCATCGTGCGGCCCACCGCGATTCCGCTGCCGACTCCCGCGTTGAGCAACGTCGCGGCGCCTGCGGCGTAGGAGCTGCCGCCGAGAGAGATCACAAGAAGGAAGTAGGGCAACGGGAAGATCAGGAACATCATGGCCCAAACCCAGGCGAATCTGCTGACCGGCCGCAATCCGAATAACACGATGCAGCTGCTGAGCACAAAGAGCCACATGGCGAGCAGATCCAGCCGGAGCAGATGGAAGTACAGCGAGTATCGGTGCAGCAGAACGTTGTTCATGAGCAGGGCCAGCACCAGGCCCATCGTTCCTACGATGATGTCGACTTGTCGGTCATGTATCGGAAGCTCCGTACGGTGACGGCGGGCGACCCCTACCGCCACCAGCACGGCCACCGTCGGTACGGTCCAGGCGAAGCCACCGAGGCCGCCCACGTGTGCGGTCAAACCGATGCTGTACAGACTCTCGTGGAAGGCGATACCGGTCAATGCCGATATCAACGCCCACCGCAGGATCAGGCGAAGGGTCGGATGAACCCGTTCCCGCGGCGGCGAGTGCGATGCGGGGTCTGCAACCGGTACCGCGGTGGGCACCGTCACGGTTGCGCTCGAGACCGCCTGCCGCGCAGCATGATGAGCCCGGCGGCCAACACAATCACCACGGCGATGCCTGCGCCGGCGCCGACACTCCACCACGGCACGGAAAGACTCTTGGACTCCACGACCTGTTGCGGCGCCGAGTGTGCAGTCCCGACCATCTCCGGCGCATGTCCCGGTGTGGCGATGAGCGCATCGCCCGTCAATCGTGACCAGTGCTCGACGTCCGAATCGAGCCATCGCAGAAGGTCATCCAGCTGATCTGGGGCCTTGTTGGAGGTTGCGATGACGACCGTCCTGTTGCCGTCGAAAGTCGTTTGCAATGAACCGAAGCGCAATGACGGGTCGAGCTTGAGCTTGCCTTCTTGGCCTGTTCCGTCTGCGTCGGTAACGGTGATTTCACTGTCCGAATGCGCGGCGACCGGCAGGCTGATTCGCTGGTCCGTCGGTTGCTCGGCGCTGATCAGGATGGCGGGAAGCGGCGAGGTCATCGCCTCATCGAGGCTCGTCACCGCGGTATCGATGGGCAGCGCGCTCAGGCGCTGCAGTCCGACGACGATGGTCAGTGCCCGTCGGGTGTCGTCGAACGTGTTCCCCATGCCGATCTGCACCCGCGGCATGAGCGCCTGGGGTAGCGACTGAAAACCGCCAGGCACAGGCGGTTTGGCGGCGACACTCTCCACCGGACTGTCGCCGTCGATTGTCAACGTGATCGGCTGGAATTCGCCACATCGTCCGGTGTTTCCGGTGATGTTCACGGCGACGCCAAGGCTGGTGTAGCGCTGCAGGAGTCGGTCCGGGACGTCGATCCACCGGTCGATGACCCCCGTGCCGTCGACCGGCCAGCGGTCGATGGTCTCACCGCCGATCGAAGCCACGACTTGGCCGCCAACCGATGACGGGAGCGGCGTATACGATCCGCGCAAATGAACCCGGATGTCATGTGAGGGTCGCCCGAGCCGCGTCTGATCCAAGGGGATCGACACCTGCGGCGATAACGCCGTCGCGTTGACACCGGGTTGGCCGAGCTGTCGTATCGTGGTCACGTTCGGCGCCAGCTGCGGAACCGGCTTCAGCGGCCCCGCAACGGCTTTCGAGCTCAATGCGAGTCTGCCGATGTCCCCAGACAACGCCCGCGTTTGATTGATCAGTTCATCGGGTGGCCCCACGATCAGCAGCCACGGGCTTCCACCATCACGGCCCTCGAGTTCGAGGCCACTACCCGGCCCCTGCCGGATGACGATTTGACGCTGCAGCGGGAGTGCCGGTTCCGCAGGGGCGACCTGTCCGTCCTGCAGCGGCGTCAGCGAGACGACGGTGTTCTGCTTGCCGTAGTGCGCCACGACGGTCGTGGCGACCCGTATCGCAGCATCGGACTCCGCCCGCGTCGGCGATGCCGGAACGAACAACTGGAGTTCTTTCAGGACCGGCGGCAGGAAGTCGGCGATGGTTGTGGGCACGGTCTCGGCGCCCGCGAAGGAGGCGGATGCGTCGTCGAGGCGAAGGGGCACCGTCGGGTCGTAAAGGCAATAGCCCTCGAATGGGTCGAGATAGCTGCGCAGGGTGAATGTCACCGCGTTGTCGACGACAGCGGCGCCGGCCAAGGGAATCGAAACCGGCGCGCCGAAATCGGTCGGCAACGGCACCCGCGCGAGGGTGCGTTCGTCCTGAGAGACGGTGATTGTTCCGGCACGCACCCCCACCGGCAATTCGACGAGCGCGTCCAACGTCGATGGGGCAAGCCCAGGAGGTACCGGCATGGTCAGCGTTTGCGTACCTTGCAGCCCGTAGAGGGCGAGGCCGCTGTCCAAGCCCATGGACTTCAGTGCCATCACGGTCGGAGCCGGGGGCGACAAGTCTTCGCCCGGAGCCGCGGCGGCAACCGATGTCAATATTCCCAGCGCAGCGAAAGAGAGCGCCGTCGCGAAAATTGTCGCAGTATAAATTGACGACAGCGCAATATTTCGCATTCTGCGATCGTATAGCAATCAACAGGCGCGTCAATTAGCAAATTTTGCTGACTATGCCAAAAGCACTCCGCTAGGGACTTTTGGCCCTAATGCAAGTGACCATCGACCCTGGATCGCCTGGCAGCGCCTTCCTAATTTCCACTGCAACAAATGTGGAGGTGCGCAATGAGTATCGACATGACCATGCGCGTGGTTTTGCTCGGCGGTTTGGCCGCACTCATTTTCATCGCGCTCGCCATGGGGCAGGACACCTATGAGCGGCCGCACGTCCCCCGTCCCCGGCAACACAGCGACGAATCGCACGACGCCTGACGACAAAAGCCCCCGGTTGAAACCGGGGGCTGGTGTCGCGCTGAAAAACTACTTGGCCTTCTCGAGCACCTCGACGAGGCGCCAGCGCTTGGTCGCCGACAGCGGTCGGGTCTCCATCAGCGAAACGCGGTCGCCGACACCGGCGTCGCCGTTCTCGTCGTGCGCCTTGACCTTCGAGGTGGTGCGGATGATCTTGCCGTAGAGCGGATGGCTCTTACGGTCTTCCAGCTCGACCACGATGGTCTTCTGCATCTTGTCCGACACCACGTAGCCGATGGCCGTCTTGCGACGACCGCGCGGCTTGTCCTGGCGCGGAGTGTGCTTGGGGCCCTTGGTTTCTGCCATTTTTACGATTCCTCACCAGCGGGCCCGGAAGCCAGGCCCAATTCACGTTCGCGCAGCACTGTGTACACACGCGCAATTTCCTGTCGCACCGTACGAAGCCGACGGTTGTTGGCGAGCTGTCCGGTCGCCATCTGGAAGCGCAGATTGAACAGCTCTTCCTTCGACTCGCGCAGCTTGTCCTTCAATTCGTCGTCGGTCAGCTCGCGAAGGTCGCCAGGAGTCACTCCCACTGCCATCAGAAATGATCCTCTCGGGTCACGATGCGTGCCTTGATCGGCAACTTGTGGATCGCGCGCGTCAGTGCGTCGCGCGCGGTCTTCTCATCGGGGTAGCTCAGCTCGAACAGCACACGGCCGGGCTTCACGTTGGCGACCCACCACTCCGGCGAACCCTTACCGGACCCCATGCGGGTTTCGGCGGGCTTCTTGGTCAGCGGACGGTCCGGGAAGATGTTGATCCACACCTTGCCGCCACGCTTGATGTGCCGGTTGATGGCGATACGAGCGGACTCGATCTGCCGGTTGGTGATGTAGGCATGCTCCAGCGCCTGGATGCCGTAGTCACCGAAGCTCACCGACGTACCGCCGCTGGCGATGCCACGTTGCCGTGGGTGGTGTTGCTTACGGTGCTTGACCTTGCGGGGAATCAACATGATCAGCTCTCCGTATTCTCCGTGGCCGGTGCTTGTGCAGCAGCAGCCTCGGTTGCGCCCGTCGCCTCGGCGACTGCAGGCGCATCTTCGGTGCCCGTGGCGGCGCGGCCGGCCTCGGTGCTCGTCGCGGTGGTGCCCGACGCGCCGCTACGACGCGGGCGGGTGCCCGAAGGACGCTCGCGGCGGGGACGATCGGCACCCGAAGGAACCGTCGCGGTCGCCTCGCGCTTACCACCGACGATGTCGCCCTTGTAGATCCACACCTTCACGCCGATGCGGCCGAAGGTCGTCTTGGCCTCGTACAGGCCGTAGTCGATGTCGGCGCGCAGCGTGTGCAGCGGCACCCGGCCCTCGCGGTAGAACTCCGAGCGGCTCATCTCGGCGCCGCCGAGGCGGCCCGAGCACTGCACCCGGATGCCCTTGACGTTGGGCTGACGCATGGCCGACTGGATCGCCTTGCGCATCGCGCGACGGAACGCCACGCGATTCGAAAGCTGTTCTGCCACACCCTGAGCCACCAACTGCGCCTGCGACTCGGGGTTCTTCACCTCGAGGATGTTCAGCTGCACCTGCTTGCCGGTCAGCTTCTCCAGGTCGGCGCGGATACGGTCAGCCTCGGTGCCACGGCGGCCGATGACGATGCCGGGACGCGCGGTGTGGATGTCAACGCGAACCCGGTCACGGGTGCGCTCGATCTCCACGTCGGCGATGCCGGCGCGCTCCAGACCGGTGGCCAGCAGCCGACGGATCGCCACGTCTTCCTTGACGTAGTCCTTGTACTGCTTGTCGGCGTACCACCGGGACTTCCAGTCGGTGGTGATACCGAGGCGGAAGCCGTGGGGATTGATTTTCTGGCCCACTACTCTGAGCCCTCCTTCGCGTCAGACGCTTCGGCAGTCTTCTTCGCGGCCGCCTTCTTGGCGGGCGCCTTCTTCGCGGCTCCGGAAGCCTTCTTGGCCGGAGCCCCGGCGGCAGCCTTGGACGCCGGTGCCTTCTTGGCCGCGGCGGCCTTGCTGCCCTGGGCACGGCGGGCGCGCGCTGCGCTGGCCGACCGACCGGCGCTGCGCTCGTCGCGTGACGGGCGGCTTTCCACGATCACCGTGATGTGACTGGTGCGCTTGCGGATTCGGAACGCACGCCCCTGGGCGCGCGGCCGGATGCGCTTGGCGGTCGGGCCACCGTCGGCGTAGATCGTCGCAACCACGAGGGTGGACGGATCCAGGCCCTCGTTGTTCTGCGCGTTGGCCGCGGCACTGGCGATCACCTTGGCGACCGGCTCGCTGGCCTCCTGCGGTGCCCACCGCAGAATGTCGAGCGCCTCGGTCACCGACTTGCCGCGCACCAGATCGATGACGCGGCGTGCCTTCGTCGGCGACATACGCACGAAGCGCGCCACCGCGGTCGCGGACGGATATTCAGTAACAGTGGTCATCGCCGTTTGGCCTTCCGGTCATCCTTGATATGACCCTTGAATGTGCGCGTCGGCGCGAACTCGCCGAGCTTGTGCCCGACCATCGCCTCGGTGACGAACACCGGGACATGCTTGCGGCCGTCGTGGACCGCGAAGGTGTGCCCGATGAAGTCGGGGATGATGGTCGAACGCCGCGACCAGGTCTTGATGACCTGCTTGGTGTTCTTCTCGTTCTGGACGTCGACCTTCTTGAGCAGATGGTCGTCGACGAACGGACCCTTCTTAAGGCTGCGTGGCATATTCCTGTCCCTGGCTAACTCTTACCGGTGGTGCTTCTTGCCGGTGCGCCGGCGTCGGACGATGAGCTTGTCGCTTGGCTTGTTCGCCTTGCGGGTACGGCCCTCTGGCTTGCCCCACGGGCTGACCGGGTGACGGCCGCCGGAGGTCTTACCCTCGCCACCGCCGTGCGGGTGGTCGACCGGGTTCATCACGACACCACGGACGGTGGGGCGCTTGCCCTTCCACCGCATACGGCCGGCCTTGCCCCAGTTGATGTTGGCCTGCTCGGCATTGCCGACCTCGCCGACGGTGGCGCGGCAGCGCACGTCGACGCGACGGATCTCACCGGACGGCATACGCAGCGAGGCGTAGGTGCCTTCCTTACCCAGCAGCTGGATGCTCGCGCCGGCGGAGCGCGCCATCTTCGCGCCGCCGCCGGGCCGCAGCTCCACAGCGTGGATCACGGTGCCCGACGGGATGTTGCGCAGCGGCAGGTTGTTGCCGGGCTTGATGTCGGCGTTGGCGCCCGACTCAACGATGTCACCCTGCGAAAGTCCCTGCGGCGCAATGATGTAGCGCTTCTCGCCGTCGAGGTAGTGCAGCAGCGCGATGTTCGCAGTGCGGTTGGGGTCGTACTCGATGTGCGCGACCTTGGCGTTGACGCCGTCCTTGTCGTGGCGACGGAAGTCGATCACGCGGTACGCACGCTTGTGGCCGCCGCCCTTGTGCCGGGTGGTGATCCGACCGTGCGCGTTGCGACCGCCCTTGCCGTGCAGCGGACGAACCAGCGACTTCTCCGGGTGATCGCGAGTGATCTCGGCGAAATCGGAGACGCTGGCACCGCGACGACCCGGGGTCGTCGGCTTGTACTTGCGAATTCCCATGATTGGTTAGGTCTCTCTGCGTTATCCGCCGGCTAGGCCGGAGCTCCGAACAAATCGATCGGCTTGCTACCCGCGGCCAGCGTGACGATGGCGCGCTTGGTGTTCTTGCGCTTACCGAAGCCGGCGCGGGTGCGCTTGCGCTTGCCCTGCCGGTTGAGGGTGTTCACCGACGCGACCTCGACCTTGAAGATCTTCTCGATCGCGATCTTGATCTGCGTCTTGTTCGAGTCGGGGTGCACGACGAACGTGTACACGTTGTCCTCGATCAGCCCGTAGGACTTCTCGGAGATAACCGGGGACAGGATGATGTCGCGGGGATCAGTCACGGTTGCCATCTACGCCGACACCTCCACAGTGCTGTCTTCGGTCTTGGTGCTGGCGCTGATGTAGTTGTTCAGCGCCTCGACGCTGAACACCACGTCGTCGGCCTTCAGCACGTCGTAGCTGTTGAGTTGGTCCGGCGAGAGGATGTGCACACCGGGCAGGTTGCGCGCGCTCAGTGCACTGGTCTCATCGGCACGCCCGATCACAACCAACACCTTGTTGTTTTCGGCCGTGCGCTCGCCCGTCAGCGTGGCCAGGAACGCCTTGGCGCTCTTGGTCGACGGAGCCTGACCCTCCACCAACTCGGTGATGGCGTGGATGCGGCCGTTGCGTGCCCGGTCCGACAGCGCCCCGCGCAGGGCGGCGGCGATCATCTTCTTGGGCGTGCGCTGGCTGTAGTCGCGCGGCTGCGGGCCGTGGACGGTGCCACCGCCGGTGAACTGCGGAGCACGCGTCGAACCCTGACGGGCACGACCAGTTCCCTTCTGGCGGTAGGGCTTCTTGCCGCCGCCGCGGACCTCGCCGCGTGTCTTGGTCGCGTGCGTGCCCTGCCGCTTGGCGGCCAGTTGCGCCTCGACAACCTGATGCATCAGCGCGATGTTCGGCTCGACGTCGAACAGCTCGGCGGGCAGCTCGACAGAGCCGTCCTTCTTGCCGGCCGGGGTGTGGACGTCGATCTTAAGAGTCTTGGCAGCCATTACTTCTCGCCTCGCTTGATTGCGCTGCGGACCGCTACGAGTCCGCCGTTGCGTCCGGGAATCGCACCCTTGATCAACAGCACGCCGTTCTCGGCATCGACCTTGTGTACCAACAGGTTCTGCGTCGTCACGCGGTCGTTGCCCATCCGGCCCGACATGCGCGTGCCCTTGAACACCCGGCCCGGGGTGGCGCAGCCACCGATGGATCCGGGACGACGGTGCACGGCCTGGGCGCCGTGGCTGGCGCCCTGGCCCTTGAAGCCGTGGCGCTTCATGGTGCCCGCGAAGCCCTTGCCTTTGGAGGTGCCGGTTACGTCGACAAAGGCGCCGTCGGTGAAGATCTCGGCGGTCAGCTCCTGACCGACCTCGTACTCCGCGGCGGCAGCCTCGTCGTCGAGACGAAACTCGGCGATGTGACGGCGCGGGTTGACGCCCGCCGCGGCGTACTGACCGGACAGGGGCTTGTTGACCTTGCGGGGGCTGATCTCGCCGTAGGCGAGTTGCACCGCGCTGTAGCCGTCGCGCTCCGGCGTGCGGATCATCGTCACGACATTGGGACCGGCCTTGACGACCGTCACCGGCACGACCTTGTTGTTCTCGTCGAACACCTGCGTCATGCCCAGCTTGGTGCCCAGAATGCTCTTTCTAGCCATTTCTCTTGGGATCTCCTACTGGAATGACTTATTGGATATTGACGTCGACACTGGCCGGCAGATCGATGCGCATCAGGGCGTCAACGGTCTTCGGCGTCGGGTCGAGGATGTCGATCAGTCGCTTGTGCGTACGCATCTCGAAGTGCTCCCGCGAGTCCTTGTACTTATGCGGGGACCGGATGACGCAGTACACGTTCTTCTCAGTCGGCAGCGGCACAGGGCCAACCACGCTGGCGCCGGTACGGGTGACCGTCTCAACGATCTTGCGTGCCGAGGCGTCAATTGCCTCGTGGTCGTAGGCCTTGAGCCTGATGCGGATCTTCTGTCCCGCCACGCTTCTCCTACCTCACTACTACTGGGCCCCTTCCGGGGCCGCTTCCGTCCGGCGCACTCGCCGGCTGAGCCGGCGATTTAGCTTTGCGCTGGTATGCCGCCGCTGTTTATCTGTCTGTGGTTCACCGATCCCCGCGGTCGGGCGTGTCGCCCTCACGCACACTCAGCCGCGGCGGAAATCGTCGCGATCGAGGTGGGGACCGGATGCGCCCGTTCGGGCGCTGGTCGTATGCCCCGGCCAGGCGCGAACCCGGCTCAAGGCAACCCGAACAGTATGCCTTAGATGCCGGCCTCATCCAAATCTCTGGCCATGGGCAACCGTCGGCGACCTTACTCCAGAGTAAGGTAGCCACTCGCGGCGGCTCCGACCACCACTTATCGGCGTTGCGCTACGAGGTACTGACGGGTGTGAAGTACTCGCGCCATGCGGTGATCTTTTGATCCTTGACCTCGTAGGCACCCATCACCGGCCAATGCATCTCTTTCCCGTCCACGATCCAGTGGTCGTCGCGCTCCATCAACACGACATCGCCGTCGACTGCGACGTAGAGGATCTTCAGGTCGACGCACGTTCCGCGAGAGAAGTAGGCCTCCATCGTCTTGCGAATCGCGTCGCGACCGGAAACCGGCGGATACGGGCCGACATAAAGCGTCAGATCGTCAGCGAAGTGGCTCATCACTTCGTCGACATCGTTGCGGCCCCATGCGGCTAACTCGGCGCGAACAATTTCCTCGGCGCTCACGATCCCCCCAATCGAGAAGTCAGACGCACTGGAGCGTAGCTCGCGTGCTCATTGAGGTCAGGGTTCGACCGTGTACCGGTCGCCGAGGTAGTGGGTGAGCACCGGCCATATCTGACCCTGGCCGTGTGCGGTGAAGAACCAACGCACGGTTGTGGTCGAGCCGTCGGTGGCCTCGATTCGCACGCGGCGCGCGAACCGGCCGTCGCGTGCCACGGCCGAGGTGATCTCGCCCCACCGAAAGTGCCGGGCTCCCTCGGCGAGCACTTGAGCCGGTTCCCGATTGAGCAGCCTCTTGGCGTAAACGCGCCCCTCGTTGCGAAAACTCTGCGCCGCAAACGACGCCGCCCAGCGATCCTCGAGGCGCGGTTTACAGATCAGTACGCCACTGTCGGCGATACCGAGGACGCGGCACCGGGAGAAGCGGGAAATCTTGACCGGTGCGAGTACGCCGAACCATTGAGTCGGCTCGGCAGGCGGCTGTTCGTCTTCCTGCTCGACGGGAGGAAACTCGATGTCGCGACGAACCTGATGGTTGTCGAGCCAGGTTTCAAACGCGGCTACTGCATCGTCGTCCGCGCCGAGCGCCTCGTAGGCGGGAGTCCATGGATCGAGCGATTCGCCGCTTTCGTCGACAAGCCGCGGCGGGCCGTTCCAGTCCAGCACATAGCGAGCGGAGCCCTGCTCGAGGAGACTGTGCGCGATCACATCCCCCAACGCCGTTGCGGCGGTGGTCCGCGCGGCCTCGCTCTCGCCGCCGCTTTCGGTTACCGCGCACAGCAGCGCCTGCGTCCGCCCCTCATTGATCGCAGTGATTACCCCACCCAGGGTCGGACTCGAAACTCCATGCTTGGCAGCCGCATTCAACAGAACCCGGGCGTTGTGCTCGGACTTGGCGCTACCGGCCAGTGCCGCTATCTCGTCGAATGTCGTTGCCGCCAGCCCCGACTGGCTGTAGATCACCTCGCCGAACTGAGCGAGGTCGGCTTGCGGGTCGCTGAGCAAGGTCGTGGCGGGGCCGGAAGTGTCTTGCTCTCCACTGGTCCCAATGCGGTCAAAGGCCGCCAATCGCTTGCTGATCGACGGGTGGCTGTCGTAGATCGACTGCGGTGGATCTTCCGGGTTCGCCTTCACCTTGGCCAGCTGGCGCTGTCGCTCCGGGGCCGCCAGGAAGCACCGGAACCCGTCGAACAAGTCGTGCGGTCTGCTGCCTTCAGCCATGCCGGTGTTCACGTACAGCATGAGGAAGTACTCCCACGCCGGATCGAGGGCTGTGCCCTGACGAAGCGCCTCGGCCGCAGTGTCGGCGCCGACAACTTCGGCGCTGAGTTGATCGGCCTCGAACTCCTGGCGGCGGTTGACCGTCTGTGCGACAGCGAGGTAGAGGCGCGCGTACAGCCACAGCGGGATACGTACGACACTGTCGTCGAGTTCGGTGAGGACCTTCGCGATGGCTTCCATGCCGCGGTAGGTGAGTGCTGCCAGCGCCGTGTGACGGGCGCTGTAGTGGCCGAGTTCGTGCGCCAGCACGGAGCGCAGCTGCTCGCGACTGAGACCGACGAGCAGCGGTGCGCCGATGTACATCTTGCGCCGTCCGCCGACGAGTCCCAGCAGTGAGGTCTCTTCTGCGACAGCGGCGTTCGCGCCGGTGACAAGCTGGATCTCGTCGGGAGGCCGCGTACCAGCGAATGCCGCGAGTTCACGTACCTCCCGCCACAACTTCGGCTGTTGCGCCTCGTCGAGGGCGAGGCCAATCTGATCCTGAGCCTTCGCGTCCTGTTGCGAGAACATTGTTCGGCCGACGGCGATCGCCACACCGCCAGCCAGGATCCAGCACACGGCCGCGAGGCCGATGCCCCACGCGGACACCAGCAGGCTGCCCACATACACCAGCGTCATGACGATGCCCAGAGCGACCACATAGAAGCCGACGAGCAGACCGACTGCGAGCAGAGCTTGAACTCTGTACTTCATTTCCCCCCCAGGAAAATCGGTGCCGAATCAACCGTGCAGATACGTCCCGTGGCCCTCGCGCACCAGGCCGTCGGCGTCGAAGGTCAGCACCTCGTTGACCAGTTCGCCGCGGTGGTTGCGGTAGTTGATCACCAGCGTCGACTCACCGCGGTACACGCCGACGATGTCAAAGTGCAGCTCCGGAAAGGCCTTCAGCGCAACCGTCCAGTAGTCGCGCAGCGCTGCCTTGCCTCGCACCACTCCCCCGCTTCCGGGGACGACGCGTGCCGCCACCGGCGACGTGAACAACACATCGTCGCGGAAGTGCGCGAGCACCGCCTCGACATCGTGCGCATTCCATGCCCGCACCCACTGGTCCGCATAACCGTTGGGGTCGGGAGTCGGCATGGCCGTCAGCCTTTCACGCTAGCCCAGAACGCGCACTGGTGGGATTCGTCGTAGTCGGTGATCACTGTGCTCCCACCCGGCTGAAACGACAACCGATTTTTGTCGGCGCCGAATGCAGGCCACTGCCCACCCGGTTCGGTCGTTCGCACGAAATGCGCCCAGTAGTCGATCATTTGGTCAGACAAGACCTGCTGGGCAGGGTTGAGCGGCGGCGCACCGCCCATGTCGAACAGGTAGCGCAGTTCCAGGGAATGGCTTGCGCCGACTGGAAACGGCACTGTGCGCAGCGGATCGGGTGCCGGCGCATCGCGGTCATTGAACTCGTAGGCGTAGACGGACCCTTTGCGCTGCATTGCCTCGGCCATCCGATCCGACGGGCACGAGAACACCCCATCGGTGACCGCCGCCGAATAGGCAAGGGGCGCACCACCGTAACGCTGCAATGGGTAATGGGCCTCGACGGCAGCCGCGTTGGCGCCGAACGTCTCGGCCAGCAGTTGTGGGTACCCCTCGGTGCTGTACTCGGCGTGCCGCAGGTACTGCAGGGCGACGAATAACGTGAATTCGTCGCGGTTGGTGCCGATCAGCACCGGCACGCGCGCCGTGCGGCCTTCGACGGATCCGGCGACCGGATCGACCGGCAGTCGCTTTGTACCGGTGACGGGACCGCTGAGCTTGTCAGCGCCGATGCGGTAGTACCAGACCGGCTCGCGTAGCTTGCCGGACGGCAGGGCGCGCAGGCACTGGGACGCGGATTGCGGTTCGCCACAGCCAAGTTCGGCCGCGTAGTCGAGGCTGGCCTGCTGTGCCTGCGCGAGCGGCAGCTGCGCCTGGCACGGTCCGCTCTGAATGATCGCCGCCCGGAACAGCCCAGCCGATTCCGGCGCAACCAGGTGGTCACATACCGACATGCCACCGGCAGACTCGCCAGCAAGTGTCACCTTGCCCGGATCGCCGCCGAAGTCGGCGATGTTGTCGCGCACCCAGCGCAGCGCAGCCTGCTGATCGGCTAGGCCGTAATTACCGACATCGCCCGCCGACCCCAGCGCCGGATGCGCGAGGAACCCCATCGCGCCCAGCCGGTAGTTGATGGTGACGACGATCATGTCGCCCCGCTCGGCGAGCCACCGCGCGTCGTAGATTCCTCCGCTGCCGTTGATGAACGCGCCACCGTGAATCCACACCATCACCGGCAACGGGCCGCCACCCCGGCCGACGGGCGGTGTCCAAACGTTCAGTGTCAGGCAGTCCTCGTCGGTTTGCCGCCCGAATTCCGGGTCGCCACCGGGATCCTGAAGGCACCGCGGTCCGGGGCGGGTCGCGTCGCGCACCCCTTGCCATGCGGCAGCCGGTGCCGGGGGCTGCCACCTCAGCGGCCCGAGTGGCGGTGCGGCATAAGGGATTCCGGCGAACAGCCGGTGATCGGAGGCGACGACGCCGCGCAGCGCCCCTGCGCTGGTGTGAACCACGGCGGGATCTGAGGGATGCGGCGGAACGGCGGTCTTCGGCGGTTCACCGTCACCGCGGGCGCACCCCACCGCCAGCACCACACTCAAGGCGAGCGTCAGCAGGCGGCGAAGCATTTGGGACGGCACGCCCTTAGAGCCTAGCGGCGTCTGACTCACCCGCCCCTTCCCACAGGTGGCCCGCATCACATAGACTCCAAACTTGACACCCGTCAAGTCCGGGAATACCGGAGGTGAGGAGCCCGAATTGAGCACGCCGACGATGGACGACGCCGCCAAAGTCCTGGCCGATCCCACCGCCTATGCCGACGACGAACGACTGCACGCGGCGCTGACCCATCTGCGGGCGAACAACCCCGTCGCCTGGGTGGACAACCCGCCCTACCGGCCGTTCTGGGCGATCACCAAGCACGCCGACATCATGGCCATCGAACGGGACAACAACCTGTTCCTGTCCGAGCCGCGACCCCTGCTGGCCACCGCCGAGGTCGACGACGTGTTGAAGGCTCAGCAGGAGGCCGGGTTGGGCATCCGCACGCTGATCCACATGGACGATCCCCACCACCGCAAAGTACGGGCGATCGGCGCGGATTGGTTCCGACCGAAGGCCATGCGCGATCTCAAGGTGCGCGTCGACGAACTGGCGAAGCGCTACGTCGATATGATGCGCGACATCGGCCCCGAGTGCGACTTCGTCGAAGCCGTGGCGGTGAACTTTCCTCTCTACGTGATCCTTTCGCTCCTCGGCCTGCCCGAGGAGGACTTCCCTCGCATGATGAAGCTGACGCAGGAGATGTTCGGCGGCGAGGACGAGGAACACCGGCGCGGGGATTCGACCGAGGATCTGCTGGCGGTGCTGGCCGACTTCTTCAACTACTTCTCGGCGTTGACGGCCTCCCGTCGCGCCACCCCGACCGAGGACCTGGCATCAGCAATTGCCAACGGCCGCATCGACGGTGAATACATGTCGGACATGGATACCCTGTCCTACTACGTGATCATTGCCAGTGCCGGCCACGACACGACCAAGGACGCGATCTCCGGTGGCCTGCTCGCATTGATCGAGAACCCGGGTGAACTGGATCGACTGCGCCAGAACATGGATCTGATGCCGACGGCTGTCGAGGAGATGATCCGGTGGGCCACACCGGTCAAGGAGTTCATGCGCACCGCTGCCGAGGACACCGTCGTTCGCGGCGTGCCGATCGCCAAGGGCGAATCCGTCTACCTCGCATACGTTTCAGGTAACCGGGATGAAGAGGTGTTCAACGAACCGTTCCGCTTCGACGTCGGCCGCGATCCGAACCGCCACGTCGCGTTCGGATACGGTGTGCACTTCTGCCTCGGCGCCGCGCTGGCCCGGATGGAGATGAACAGCCTCTTCACCGAACTGATCCCACGGCTGGAATCGATCGAACTGGCCGGTGAGCCGGAGCTGACGGCCACCACATTCGTCGGCGGTCTCAAGCACCTGCCGATCCGCTACTCGCTCAGGTGATCTTGCGCCGCTTCTTGGCGTGGGTGGCCAAGAACCCGTCGACGGCGATCTCGGCGCATCCGCGGTAGTCGAAATCGGCTACGGTGGAAAGTCTTCCGAGGATCAACGGCCCGATCAGCAATGCGATTGCCTGGATGCGGTCGACCTCGCCGAGCTCCGCCACGGCCCGCGGGCTGTCGAAGATGGCGTCGAACGGCGCCGAGTAGAACTGGATGATCTTGGTCCGCAAAGTGCCGACCGCATCCGAATCAGGCTGACGCACTTCGGAATAACTTCCCGCCGCGGGCCCTGAAGCCAGCCAGGTCATCGCGGCGAGCGTCGTTGGCGCCTCGGCGATCGACTCGGCCCACCCCACCACCACAGCGATCAACTGATCCCGCGTCGTGCCTTCTACTGGCGGCATCGGCGCGGGTTGCAACAGACTCGCGAATGCCGCGGCTAGTAGGTCGTTGGCGCTCGGAAAGTGGCGATACAGCGTGGCCCTCGCGACGTTGGCGCTGCGGGTCACCGCGTCGATCGTGACGGCACTCGGCCCACCCGATCGCAACAACGCGGTCGCGGCATCGAGCAGTCGCGCCCGCGACCGGGCCGGCCGCGGATCACTACCGGTTGCCGCCATCCGTTTACACCACCTCCGACGCGGGAACAAGACTACCGGTCTCGCTACGAGACTATTAGTCTCGAAAGTATCCACAAAAGGAGAACGACGCTGATGGTCGACACCCTCGCTCGATCCGATCAGGATATCGAGGGCGGCGTCGCCTCCCTCTCGAAGCGCGCCCGGTTCTGGTTGTTGACTGTCGCTGCGCTCGACGTGCTGCTGGTGATCTCGTCCATGGTGGCGCTGAACGCGGCGCTACCCGACATGGCGGTACAAACCGCCGCCACACAGACACAGCTGACTTGGATCGTCGACGGTTACACCCTGGTGCTGGCGTGCCTGTTGCTCCCTGCAGGAGCGATCGGCGATCGGTACGGCCGCCGCGGCGCACTGCTCGTCGGACTCGCGATCTTCGCCGTCGCTTCCGTTTCACCGACCGTGTTCGACAGCCCGGTTCAGATCATCGTCGCGCGCGCGGTCGCAGGCCTGGGCGCCGCGTTCATCATGCCCGCGACACTGTCGTTGCTGACCGCTGCGTTCCCGCGCTCCGAGCGCAACAAGGCCGTTGGCATCTGGGCAGGCGTCGCAAGCTCAGGAGCGGTAGTCGGGTTCATGGGCGCCGGCCTTCTACTCAAGTACTTCTCCTGGCCGTCCATCTTCTACGGGTTCGCCGCCTCGGCCCTCGTACTGTTCATCGCCACCTGCACGATCTCCTCATCGCGTGACGAGACCGCTACCCCACTGGACTGGCTCGGGGCGGTGCTGATCGGCGGCGCGGTGGCGGTGTTCGTGTTCGGAGTCGTTGAGGCACCGGTACGCGGCTGGACGCACCCCATCGTGTGGGGCTGCATGTCGCTCGGCGTCGTGCTGGCTGTGGTGTTCGCGGTGGTCGAACTGAGGCGTGAACATCCTCTGCTCGACATCCGCCTTTTCGGTAGGCCCGACTTCGCGACCGGCGCGGTGGGCATCACCTGCCTGTTCTTCGCGAATTTCGGATTCTTTTTCGTCTCAATGCAATACATGCAGTTGATCCTCGGCTACAGCCCGCTACAGACTGCCTTCGCGCTCACCCCGTTGGCGGTACCCATCATGGTTCTCGGCGCGACACTGCATCTGTACCTACCGAAGATTGGACTGCGAACAGCAGTCGCGCTCGGTCTGTTTCTGATCGGCGCAGGCCTGTTCTGCATGCGCTACCTCGACGCAGGGTCGGCATACATCGACATGGTCTGGCCGTTCCTGATCGTGAGCACAGGCATCGGCTTATGCGTCGCGCCAACGACTTCGGCGATCATGAACGCGGTTCCCGACGAGAAGCAAGGCGTCGCTTCTGCGGTCAACGACACCACGCGTGAAGTCGGCGCCGCGGTCGGAATCGCCGTCGCCGGATCGGTCCTCGCCGCGCAGTACAACGATGTGCTCCGTCCAGCCCTGGCCGGCTTCCCCGACCAGGTCCGCGAATCGGCCCTCGATTCGCTCGCCCATGCGCTGGCGGTCGCCGACCAGATGGGGCCGCAGGGAACGAGACTGGCGAACCTCGCCGAGTCTGCGTTCATCCAGTCGATGGACTTATCGCTGTTGGTCATCGCCGCCAGCGTGATGGTTGCGTCGGCATTCGTCGCGGTGTGGGCGCCCGGCCGCAACGGAAAACAGTTCGGATTCCTACGCAACGCCGACGAAGTCAGCGGCCCGGTGACCGATCATCACGATGGTGGCATGCGGCCCGCGACTGGTGATGGCGGGAAGCACCGAGCCGTCGACGACCCATAGCCTCTCGACGCCGTGGACTCGACACTCGGTGTCGACGACCGCGTCGGAGTTGACGCCCATCGGGGCCGTCCTCGCAAGGTGCTGCGAGGTTGACCACGAAACGGGACCCACTTGCGCTGTCTCGCCGATCAATTCGCGCGCCAACTCGGCGCCATCGGTCAGCTTGACGACATCGGCCGGCGAAGCGTCGTAGTGGTGTTCGATGATCGGGCCGACGTCAGGGTCAGCAGACGCGAGCGTCACGCTGCCGCGGGACTCGGGCCGCATCAGCGCGATACCGATGTGGGGATGGTCGCCGGGATCGTCGCGCCGGCCACTGACCATCGCGCCGAATCCCGCTGTGTAGGGCCTGATCTCGAGGTCCTCGGTGGTCAGGACCGCCTCCAGCGGAGGCAGTCCGTGGGATTCCGACCAGTTGACCGGCAACACCCATTCGGGATGGTCAACACAGGCCGCGCCGACAGGCAGGTCAGCGAGGACCGGAACGCCTGCCGCCCGTAGTGCACTCTGCGGGCCGATACCCGACAGCATCATCAGATGCGCTGAGCCGATTGCGCCGGCGGACAATACGATTCGATCCGCACTGAGAACCGAAACACCGTCCGGCCCGACGCATTCGACACCGATGGCCGTGTCACCGGCGAACCGCACTCGGGTGACCCTGGTGTTCGTCAGCAGCGTGAGGTTGGTCCGGCCGACTGCGGGCTTCAGATACGCCCCGCCGGGCCCCACCCTTGTTCCGCCGTTGATGTTCAGTGGCACCGCGCCGACTCCCGGCGGCAACGCTCCATCTGAGGTGGCACCGTTGAGGTCATCGATCCACCGGTAGCCGGCCTGCCCTGCGGCCTGCACGAAAGATGCTGTGCAGCCGTCGAATTCGGACACCCGGCGAACCAGAATAGGCCCGTCCGAGCCGTGCACGGGGGTATCGAAGTCGAGATCGGTTTCGATCGCCCGAAAATGCGGCAGAACATCTTCCCATGTCCAGCCCGGCAGACCCCATCCGTTGAAATCCGTTGGCAGCCCGCGACAGAAGTAGCCGCCGTTCACGGCGCCCGACCCGCCGACCACGGCGCCACGCATGATCTGTGCGTGCCGCTTCGGCTCGTCGGTCAGCGTCGTCGGGTAGCGCCGCACCACCGAGCTTGCCGTCCCGATCGGCAACCTCAGCCCGTCGGTGATTTGCGCGAGCACCCGAGGATCCGACGGGGTTGGGCCGGCCTCCACCACCGTCACTTGGCACTGCGGATCGGCGGAAAGGCGTTCGGCCAGAACGGATCCAGCGCTGCCCGCACCGACGATCAGCACGTCGCTATGCAAGGTCGTATCAGGTCCGGATCTGGGGTTTGAGCGCGCCGACGTGCCGTTCGCGCACCACCCCGGTCCACAGGCCGGCACCGTACGCGATGTCGTCGAGCCGCTTCAGCAGTATGTAGGTCAGCAACCCGACTCGCTTGGTGTCGTCGTCGACGTTGCCGTTGCGGGTGATCCAGTCCACCACCCCGTCGACCACGGCTGCCACGAGCACCACCTGGCGACAGCGCCTGGACAAGAGGGCGGCGATCAGGGCGACGGGCCAGTAGTGCCGACAGATCGCGGAGGCCAGCTGCAGGGCCGCCGACCACAGCCCGTGCGCAGCGACGACCGCCACCTCCTTGGGTTCGGTCTCGACCGTGCTCAGCGAATTGGCGATGCGCCGGCCGGTGATGGCCGCGACGATCATCGACGCCAGGTAGCCGATTCCCGAACCCATGGCGAGCAGGATCCACACCACCAACGTCCATCCGGAGATCACCAGGGGCGCGGTCTTGCCGGGATGCCGGATCGACAAGGGAGCGGCCGATTCACCGTAAAAAGACTTGCGCGCGAACCACTCTCGCATTTGGGTGCGATGGTCGTGGGCGACAAGCGCGATGGGTTCGTACCGCAGTCGCGCACCCGCCTCGATGAAGCGCCAACACAGGTCGACGTCCTCACCGGACTTCAGCGTCTCGTCGAAGCCGCCCAGCTCCTTGATCACGGCACGGCGGCAGATGATGGCCGCGCTGGGGACGTAAGACACCGTGCCGTACGGCACGACCGGGGCCTCGCGTAGCCCGAGGTCCAGAGACGAACGCACCGCCTCGTAGCGCGCCACCAGGTTGTCGGCCTGGCGCAACCCGACGATGCGCGGGGCGACCAACGCGACGGCGGGATCGCAGAAGTGTCCGAGCAGCGCCTCGAGCCACCCGCGCCTCGGCACGACGTCGGAATCCAGGAAGGCCACGAAGTCGGTGTTGCACGCCGCCAGCCCGGTGTTGCGCGCAGCGGCAGGCCCCTTGCTGCGCGGGTGGCGCAGGACTTGAATGTCGCAGTGCATGTCGGCGAAGTCGCTCTGCTGCACGGGTGTGGCCGACCCATCGTCGACTACCACGACGCGCATGCCGCGCAGTGTGCCGATCAGACGAAGAAGGCCAGAGAAGTTGTCCCGCACCGGAATAACGACCGTGACATCGCGATGGGACGGTCCACTGGCGGGTCGCGGATGGGCTACCGTCGCGTCAAGCAGGGTGCGCGCGAGCTGTGCGCTGACCGCGTCGTGCACCTCGAGCCTGCCGCCGTTGAGCATGGTCTGCGCAGCGGGCGCCAGCCGCAGCAGCCGGGTCGGCGAACCGCCGAGCAGGGCGGACCCCTCTCCGAGCACCTTCACCCGGCGATCGACCTGAACGGCGAAGCCGTCGGGCAGCCGCGGTCCCGTCATGTCAGCATCCCGTCGCGGTTGGGCGTCCAGGCGACGATACGCCGCAAACAATCCTCGATCATCGCCAGGTAGATCCGCTCCCCGTCTTGGGCCGTTGCCGTCGTCGGATCGCCGAGTACGCCGAGTTCGCTGACGGCGGCCACGCCGCCCTGACGCAACTGTGGCATCAACTGGGACAGCGGCGCACTGTTGCCGGGGAGCAGTTCATCGGTCCAGACGTCTTTCGGCGAAATATGTAGCAATACAGACGTTTCGGTGTGGCCGGCGTGGGCGTCGGCGTCATCCGCCGTGCACGAAACCCAACCCGCGTCGCGGCCCTCGTAGCGAAGCAAAGCCACCGCGGCCGCGAGCGCCTCGACGTTTCCGCCGTGTCCGTTGACGAATACCAATCGCGATGCCCATCGCGAGGCTGACCGGCCGAACTCCACGAGCAACAGCCGCAGCGCTGACGTGCCGATCGACACCGTGCCGGGGAAGCCCTCGTGCTCGCCGCTGGCGCCGTAACCGATCGCGGGCGCCAGGGCCCAGTTGGATTCATTTGCCTCTGCCAGCCGCTCAGCAACCGATGAAGCGACGGCGGTGGCGATCCGGGTATCGGTATCCAGCGGCAGATGCGGTCCGTGCTGTTCGACCGACCCTACCGGGATAATCAACGCTGGCGACGTGCTCTGAAGCTGTCTCGACGTTGAGTTCGCGAGGTCGGCAGGGAAAGCCACCCGCCGATGGTAGGCCGAATTCACCTGGCGTGCGCCAATTGTTGGCGCATGCGCAGCAATTGATTTCCGTGAATTTTCCTCGGCCGCCTCAGCGCAGCCACGCCAGCCCCCTCCGCCACGTCTGTACCAGGATCTTCGGCCCCGCCCGGTTTGCCCGTCAGGAATCGGCGCCTGGGGGCACCCCGAGCGCGCGGGTGAAGCCCGGTGGGACGAGCACGTCGCCGGCAACAAGATCATGGACCGACGCGCGGCCGAGGCCCATCAATGCCGAGTCGATGCCGCCGCGCAGGACGTCGAGTACGTTCTCGACCCCAGCTTGACCGTTGGCCGCCAGGCCCCAGAGGTAGGCCCGGCCGATCATCACCGCGCGCGCGCCGAGCGTGAGCGCCTTCACCACGTCGCTGCCGCGCCGGATGCCGCCGTCCAACAACACCTCGACCTGGTCGCCGACGGCATCGGCGATCACGGGCAGCGCCCTTATTGACGCCGGTGTGCCGTCCAGGTTGTTGCCGCCGTGGTTGGATACCGAGATTGCCGAAACACCGGCATCCACAGCACGTTTCGCGTCATCGACGCGCATAACGCCCTTGAGCATGAACGGCCCGCCCCACAGCTCGCGCAGCCAGGCGATGTCCTCCCACGTGGGTGGAGGCGTGCCCATCCATTCGCCATATGCCTGGAAGAACGGCGGGCCAGTTTCACCGCGCGCCGCCTGGTTCGGCACACAAAGGTCGGGCGGCCGGACGTTCCTGGCCCATTGCATCGAGTAGCGCGGCCGTCTCACGAGCTCTGGCAGCATCGAGACGATCGTGCCAAGGCTCATCTTCTCGGGGATCTTCGGGCTGCCCCAGTCGCGACCGTGCGAGAAGCTCCAATCGGTGGTGACGATGAGCCCGACGGCCCCCGCCTCCCGTGCCCGTTGCACCCGCGCAGCGATCGCGTCACGTCCGCCGAGCCAGTACACCTGAAAGAACAACTTGGGGTTGGCGGCAATGACCTCTTCGATCGGCTTGCTCGCAAACGACGAAAGGCCCATCGCGGTGCCGCGGGCGGCTGCCGCCCTCGCAACCGCGACCTCACCGTCGGGATGTACGGTCTGCACACCGGTAGGTGAAATCACGACCGGTAACGAGATCTCTTGTCCCATAACGGTCGTCGCGAGATCACGCTTCTCGATTGCACCGATGACGTGCGGGGCGAAGCCGAGCTCGCCAAAAGCCTCGACGTTGCCGCTGACCGTCAGCCCCTTCTCGCTGCCCGCGACCAACGCACCATAGACGGACTTGGGCAGCCGCTTCTTCGCGCGCTCCTGCGCGATGGCGACGGTTTCGAACCATTTGTCGCGAGCCATGACCTATACCGGACTTTCATTGCAGGGCCTCGCGGGCGGTTTGGTGAGCAGTTTCAGCATCACGGGAGCAGCGCGGGAATGGTCGACGCTCGACTTCGGCTTCACCCGGTCCCGCGCCAGCGCCGGAGCGCCGTAGCCCTCAACGCATTCGGGGTCGGGCCCGTCGAGCGGCAGGCCCGTGAAGAACTTCGCGGCCATGCAGCCGCCGCGGCAGCTGTCGTAGTGCCCGCAGCTGCCGCACGCCCCGGCCGACTGCGGTTCCCGCAGCTCCCGAAACAGCGGCGCGTTCTTCCACACGTTGTCAAAACCGCCATCGGACAAGATGTTTCCGGCAAGGAAGCGGTCGTGGATGGCGAACGGGCAGGCGTAGACGTCACCGACCGGGTCGATCAGGCACACCACGCGGCCGGCGCCGCACAGGTTGAGCCCGGCCAGCGCGCCCGGCTCGCCAAGGCCCGACAGGTGGAAGAAGGAGTCGCCGGTGAGCACCCGGTCGCCCTTGGCCACCAGCCAGTCGTAGAGCTGGACCTGCTGTTCGGCAGTCGGATGCAGTTCGTCCCATACGTCAGCGCCGCGGCCGGACGGACGCAGCCGGGTGATCCGCAGGGTCGCACCGTAACGCGCTGCGAGAGCGGCGAATTCGTCAAGCTGGTCGACGTTGTGGCGCGTCACCACGACCGAGATCTTGGCATCCTTGAAGCCGGCCGCAGCCAGGTTCTCCAACGCCCGCGTCGCCATCGCGAACGAGCCTGCCCCGCGTACGGCGTCGTTGACCTCGGCGGTCGCACCATCGAGCGAGATCTGCACATCGACGTAATCGCTTGCCGCCAGCCGGTTTGCGACCTCCGGCGTGATGCGGACACCGTTGGTGGAGAACTTCACTCCGACGTGATGTGCCGTCGCGTAGTCGACCAGTTCCCAAAAATCAGGCCGCACAGTCGGTTCGCCGCCGCCGATGTTCACATAAAACACCTGCATGCGCTCGAGCTCGTCGATGATGTCCTTGCACTGCTGCGTCGTCAGTTCGCGAGGGTCGCGCTTGCCCGACGACGACAGGCAGTGCACACACGACAGGTTGCAGGCGTAGGTGAGCTCCCACGTCAGGCAGATCGGCGCGTCGAGCCCGTGCTCGAACTGTTCGACGAGCCGAGGTACCGGAGCCAAAGACGTCATGCTTCTCCCGTCACGAGCATGTTGGACTGGGCGAGCACGCCGAGTGCGTGCAGATACGGCGCCTGTTGCGCGTCGTCGATCCCCGCGGCTCGGCAAGCCGAGCGAGCGTCGGGGTGGTCGCCAATCGAGTTGACCACCTCGACGATCGTCCGGTTTTTCAGGAACGACAGCTTGCGGGTGCCGAAGTGATAGAGCAGCGCACCGAACGGCTCCGGCCGCACCGCCACTTGGCGATGCAGCTGCCAGCTGACATCCGGATCGAACGCCACGACAGGCGACGACACGGTCAGTAGACCCCGCACATCCCGTCGATCGACACCTCTTCGACCAGCGTCTCGGTGACGAGTTCTTCGGCTTCGACCTGCTGGTTCGGCTCCATGAGCAGCACCTTTCGTATGGTTGGGTCTCGACAGTGTGACCGAGGTCGCAATAATATGGCATCCAGTGCCGAAATGGAAGGGGTGGTGATGCGGCCGGTATCCCAGCACCGGGTGGGCCGGCGACGCTCCACGACCACCGACCACATCTCCAACGTCGCGATCGACCTGTTCGCGGCGCGCGGCTTCGACGAGGTCAGCGTCGATGACGTCGCCGAAGCCGTTGGCATCGCCCGTCGCACGCTGTTTCGCTACTACCCGTCCAAGAACGCGCTGCCGTGGGGCGATTTCGACGCACACCTCGACCACATGCGCGATCTGCTCAATGAGCTGGAACCCGACGTACCCGTCAAAGAGGCGCTGCGCACAGCGTTGTTGGCGTTCAACAGCTTCGACGACCAGGAGACCGCACGGCACCGGCAACGCATGCGGGTGATCCTGGAAACCGCTGCACTGCAGGCTTATTCGATGACCATGTACGCCGGCTGGCGCGCGGTTGTCGCCGCTTTCGTGGCGCAACGGCTCGGGGTGAAGGTCGAAGACATCGTGCCGCAGACGGTCGCGTGGACCATGCTCGGCGTCGCGCTGTCGGCCTACGAGAACTGGCTGGCCGACGAGTCGGTGTCCCTCGCTCAGGCGCTTGGCGCCGCGTTCGACACCGTCAGCGATGGGTTAGCCGCACTGGATGTGAAACGGCGCCCGAAAAATTCGTGATTGAGGCGTCGGAGTTGGCGCCGCGGCGGCGACGATAAGGGTGTGAGCGCCGAACCGAACGGCAACGACGCTCCGCAGACCCTGCTGGCGCTGTACGACGATGCCCTCCCGGTCGTATACGGGTACTTCGTCCGGCGCTGCGGCGACCGCGGAACCGCCGAGGATCTGACCTCGGACACCTTTCTGGCGGCGATGGATGCTGCCCGCAAGGAAACGCCTCCACCGATGACGATCCCGTGGCTGCTGGGGGTGGCGCGCCACAAACTCGCCGACCACTACCGGCGTCGGCACGACCGGTTCAGCGTGCCGGTGGCCGAACTTCCAGAAGCGGTGGACCCCGCCGACGGTTGGGATGCGGCGCTGGATCGCATAGTCGCCGAAAGCGTGCTCGCCAGACTGCCTGAGCAGCATCGCACGGTGCTGGCGCTGCGCTACATGGACGACTGCTCGGTGCCGGAGTGCGCCGAGTTGATCGGCCGCACCGTCCACGCGACGGAGGCGCTCTTGGTGCGGGCCAGGCGCGCCTTCCGATCTCACTATCCGGAGCCGGAAGGAGGGAAGCCATGAACAACAACACAGATCCGCTGACCGTGCTTCATGGCGACGAGCTTCCCGTCCAACCCGATCCGGAGTTCGCGGCCCGCCTTCGTGCCCGCCTGGAATCCGCTGTGACCTTTTTCGGGTCCCAACCCAACAGAACCCAAGGAGTCCTCATGAGTGGCACCGACACCGCCCTTGCCGAGCTCAACGAGCCAACCGTTGCGCCACCCCCACGTGCGGCGGCGCTGCCGTACCTGGCCGTTGCCAACGCGCGCGATGCCATTGCCTGGTACGTCGACACATTCGGCGCCGCAGTGGTGGGCGAGCCGTACGAGATGGACGACGGTCGCATCGGCCACGCCGAACTCGCAATTGGCGGAGGCGTGCTGTACCTGTCCGACGAGTATCCGGCCCTCGGGGTGAAAGCACCTGCACCACAAGCGACTTCGGTCAGCCTGATGCTCCACGTATCCGATACCGATGCCACGCTGGAACGCGCCAGGGAGCGGGGTGCGCAGGTGCAACGGGAAGCGTACGAGAACTACGGCGGCCGCAATGCCACGATCATCGACCCGTTTGGTCATCGCTGGATGCTCAGCGGACCGGTGACCGGCGCGGCCATTCCGATCCAGCACGGCGACGTCGGCTATGTCTCGGTCTGGACGCCCGACGCCGACCGGGCGGCGGCGTTCTACGGCCACGTGCTCGGGTGGATATACGACCCGCAGACCCACGAGGTCACCAACACCACGCAACACATCGGCGTCTACAGCGTCGCCAGTCCTCAGGGCATGCTCTGCTGCTATGCCGTTGCCGATCTGCAGGGCGCGCGCCGGGCGATCCTCGACGGCGGCGGCGCCGTAGGTGAGGTGCAACAGTTCGACTTCGGCACCGTGCTCGACGCCACCGACCCGCAGGGTATTGCATTCGCGGTGTTCCAGCCAAGGGCCGGCGAACCGCGACCTGCGCTCAACGGCGCTGGGCCGGGCGAACTTTCGTACATCACTTACGAAGTGCCCGACTCGGCGGCATTCAGGTCGTTCTACAGCGGGGTGCTGTTCTGGACCTTCGAACCGGGCCGCATCGACGACGGTTGGGGCGTGCAGCAGACCCATCCGATGGCCGGTGTCGCGGGTGGCAGCGCGACAGCGGTGACCGTGCCGATGTGGACGGTCGAAGACATCGACGCCGCGGTGGCCCGGGTACGCCAGGCCGGCGGCACGATCATCGAAGAGCCCTCACAGCAGCCTTACGGGAAGATGGCGCAGTGCACCGACGACCAGGGCACGCGCTTCTACCTCGGCGAGTTCTAGTGATTGCTCAGCCGAGGACGTCGGCGATGGGTGCGCCCGCGGCGATCTTGTTGCGGGCCTTCATCACCTTGCCCGGCATCCCGCCACCGACGACACCGGCGACCACACCGTCGCGCTCGTAGAACGCCAGGAACTTGCGGCCGTCGTCCTCGACGATGTGCACCGTGTCGGTGGCCTCGGGCTCACCGAGGCACTGGATCTTGACGTCGTACTGATCGCTCCAGAAGTACGGCACGGTGACCGTGGCCGGTGCGTCCTGGCCGAGCATCGCGGGCACCAGCGCACGCGCCTGGTCGGCAACATTGCTCCAATGTTCCACGCGCACTTGGTGTCCCACCGGATGACGCCACGATGCCACATCCCCGATCGCCCACACGTGCGCGGTGGCGGTATGGCCCACCTCGTCGCAGACGACGCCGTTGTCGACCTCGATGCCGCTGCCGTCGAGCCATCCGGTGGCCGGCGTCGAGCCGATCCCGACCACGACGATGTCCGCGTCGAGTTCGGCGCCGTCGCTCAGCGTGACCTTCTCGACCTTTTCGGAGCCGTGCACTTCGGCAACCCCGATGCCGCAGCGCACGTCGACGCCTTCGGCCTGGTGCAAGCGGGTGACCAAGGCACCGATCTGCTCGCCGAGCACCGACGCGAGCGGAGTCGGTTGCGGTTCTACCAAGACCACGTCCACGCCGAGCTTGCGCAGGCTGGCTGCCACCTCGCAGCCGATGAACCCGGCGCCGACGACGACGGCCTTGGTTGCCGAGTCCGCCTCGCTGCGCAGCTTCAGGCTTTCATCGAACGACCGCAGCACGTGGATGCCGGGGAGATCGGGGAACGACGGAATCCGCTTGGGCACCAGGCCTGTCGCGATGATCAGTTCGTCATAGCCGATCGAGCTGCCGTCGGCCAGTGTCACCGTCTTCACCTCGGTGTCCACCGATCGAGCGGCCTTACCGAGCAACATGGTGATGTCGTGCTCGGCGTAGAACTCGGCGGGTTTGAGGGTGACGTCGTCGGTCTCGGCGCGCAGCACCTCCTTCGACAGTGGCGGCCGGTCGTACGGCAGATGGTCTTCGTCGCTGACGATGGTGATCGCACCGGTGTACTCCGAGCGACGCAGTTGCTCTGCGGTGCGCGCGGCCGCCAGGCCTCCTCCGACGATGACGACGCCCCCACTGATAGCCATGCGCAGTTCTTACACGATCACTCGATGGTTGTGACTGCCACCCTGCGGTTGAGGTCTTAGCCCCGCATTCGATCGATGATGTTGGTGAGTACGACGATGCTCTCGCTGCGCTCGACGTCGGCGGCCGAGCGGATCCGTTCCAGCGCCTCCTCGAGGTGGCGCATGTCGCGGGCGAGCACGTGCAGGATCGCGTCGGCGGTACCGGTGACTGTCGCGGCGCTCACGACTTCGGGTATGTCGATCCACGCCTTGCGCAACTCATCCGGGGCGATGGTGCCGTGCCGGAACACCTGGACGTAAGCCTCGGTGTTCCAGCCGAGGGCATTGCGGTCGACGACCGTGGTGAAGCCGCGGATGACGCCGGTGTCGAGCATGCGGTCGACCCGCCGTTTCACGGCGGGCGCGGACAGGTTCACCCGTCCTCCGATCTCGGCGTATGTCGCCCGCGCATCCTCGGCCAATTCGGCGAGAATGCGCTCGTCGGTGTCGTCCAGACGCTCCATGATCACCTCCACGCAACAAACTGCCGTATTTTTAAGTTTGACACAATAGATCGCTGGGTTATACGCAACAAACGGCGATTGATTGCAAAAACTCCACCTTATACCGTCTAATCATGACGTTTACGCGCACGGCGCGCCCCCGCCACTACGCCATGACGGCACCGACCTTCTTCGCCGTCGAGTACGCCATCAACCCGTGGATGGATACGTCGACGACCGTCGACACCCACGTCGCGATGAACCAGTGGGAGAGCCTGCGGCAGACGTACAAGGAACTCGGCCACACCGTGGAGTTGATCGAACCCCTCGCCGGCCTGCCCGACATGGTGTACGCCGCCAACGGCGGCCTGGTGGTCGGTGGCGCCGCGGTGGTGGCCCGGTTCGCCTATCCGCAGCGTGCGGGCGAGTCGGCCGCGTACACCGAATGGATGACACGCCACGGTTTCGGGCCAACGCAGACGCGCCACGTCAACGAGGGGCAGGGCGATCTGCTCGTCGTCGGCTCAATCATCTTGGCGGGCTATGGATTTCGCACCGAGCTTGCTGCGCACGCAGAAATCGCCGCGCACGTCCGGATGCCGGTAGTGAGCCTCGAGTTGGTCGATCCGCGGTTCTACCATCTCGACACCGCGCTCGCTGTGCTCGACGACACCACGGTCGCGTACTACCCGCCGGCGTTCAGCGCCGAGGCACGGGTGAGGCTGCGCGAACTGTTCCCGGATGCGATCGAGGTAGCCGACGCCGACGCGAACGTGCTCGGCCTCAACGTCGTCTCCGATGGACTCAACGTGGTGATGCCCGCGGCGGCAACTGGTTTTGCCGAACAGTTGCGGATGGCCGGATTCCGGCCGATCGGGGTCGACCTGTCCGAACTACTCAAGGGCGGCGGATCCGTCAAATGCTGCACGCTGGAGGTACATCCGTGACCATCCTCGAATCCATGAGTGCTACCGACAATGCGATCGCCCTCGACGGCCGCTACGTCGCCCACAACTACTCCCCGCTGCCGGTGGTGGCGGCCAGCGCTGACGGCGCGTGGATCACGGACGTTCAGGGGCGCCGCTACCTGGATTGCCTGGCCGCCTACTCGGCGGTCAACTTCGGGCATCGCAACCAGGAGATCCTGGCCACCGCGCACGCACAACTCGACGCGGTGACCTTGGTCAGCCGCGCCTTCCACTCCGACCGCCTCGGCCCGTTCTGCGAGGCGCTGGCCGACTTGTGTGGCAAAGACATGGTTCTGCCGATGAACAGCGGCGCCGAGGCTGTCGAAAGCGGCATCAAGGTGGCTCGCAAGTGGGGTCACGACATCAAGGGCGTCCCAGCCGACAAGGGCAACATAGTGGTGGCGCACAACAACTTTCACGGCCGCACCACCACGATCATCAGTTTCTCCGACGACGAGACCGCCCGCCGCGGCTTCGGTCCGTACACCCCCGGCTTCCTGGCCGTGCCCTTCGGTCCCGACGATCCGCAAGCCGATGCGATGGCAGCCGCCATCGACGATGAGACCGTCGCAGTGCTGATCGAGCCGATCCAGGGCGAGGCCGGCATCATCGTCCCGCCCGCCGACTACCTGCAGCGGGTGCGCGCACTGTGCACCGAGCGCAACGTGCTGATGATCGCCGACGAGATTCAATCGGGCCTCGCCCGCACCGGTCGCACTTTCGCTTGCGACCACTTCGGCGTCGTGCCCGACATCTATCTGCTCGGCAAAGCCCTTGGCGGCGGCGTGGTTCCGGTGTCGGCAGTGGTGGCCAACAGCGAAATCCTTTCGGTGCTGCATCCGGGTGAGCACGGCTCGACGTTTGGTGGAAATCCGTTGGCCGCAGCGATCGGCACGACGGTGGTAGCCATGTTGCAGCGCGGCGAATTCCAGGCTCGCTCAGCAGAATTGGGCGATCGCCTGCATGCTCGGTTGCGTGCACTGATCGGGCAGGGTGTGGTCGCGGTGCGCGGCATGGGCCTGTGGGCCGGTGTCGACATCGAGCCGTCGTTGGCCACCGGCAAACAGATCAGCCTGAGGTTGGCCGAACGCGGTGTGCTGGTTAAGGACACGCATGGCTCGACGCTGCGGTTCGCGCCGCCGCTGGTTATTACGGCTGAGGAAATTGACTGGGCGATTGATCAGTTCGCCGACGTTTTGGCCGAGTCAGGCTCACACTTGACCGGTAGTTCAATCTAGGCACCACAGGAGGCGCCATGACCGCTCCACCGTTAAGCCTCTCCAAGCAGATATTCCGGCGCCGGCCCGTGATCGGCGCGCCGGTCGCGCATGGCGCCTCGGATCACCTCAAACGAAGTATCGGCACATTCCAGCTCACGATGTTCGGGGTTGGCGCCACTGTCGGTACGGGCATCTTCATCGTGCTGCAGCAGGCCGTGCCCAAAGCTGGCCCCGCCGTGCTGGTCTCGTTTGTGATCGCGGGTATCGCCGCTGGGTTGTCCGCGATCTGTTACGCGGAAATGGCGTCGTCGGTACCGGTGTCGGGGTCGACGTACTCGTACGCCTACTCCACCATGGGGGAGGTCGTGGCGATGGGTGTGGCCGCCTGTCTGCTGCTCGAGTACGGCGTTTCGATGTCGGCTACGTCGATCGGTTGGAGCGGCTACCTGAACGAACTCCTCAACAATCTGTTCGGATTTCAGATACCACACGCGCTGACCGCGGCACCCTTGGGAGAAGATCCCGGCATCGTGAATCTGCCGGCCATGATTCTCATCCTCATGTGCGCATTGCTGCTGATCCGCGGTGCTAGCGAGTCGGCGGCGGTCAACAGCATCATGGTGGTCATCAAGCTGGGTGTCCTTGCCTTGTTTGTCGCGATCGCATTCACGGCGTTCACAACCGATCACTTCGCTGGTTTCTGGGACAAGGGTTTCGCCGGCATCACCGCGGGTGCCAGCACGATTTTCTTCACGTTCATCGGACTTGACGCAGTCTCTACTGCCGGCGACGAGGTGAAGAACCCACAGAAGACGATGCCGCGGGCGATCATCGGGGCTCTTGTCGTCGTCACGAGCATCTACATCCTGGTGGCCTTCGCCGGCCTGGGTACGCAGTCCGCTGACGACTTCGGGTCAGATGAGCAGTCTGAAGCCGGGCTGGCGGTGATCCTGCAGAACATCCTCCACGGCCAGACCTGGGCCGCCACCGTACTGTCGGCGGGCGCGGTGATTTCGATCTTCTCAGTGACGCTCGTGGTGATGTACGGACAGACCCGCATCCTGTTCGCGATGGGCCGCGACGGTCTGCTGCCGTCGATGTTCGCGAAGGTCAACCCCCGCACCATGACTCCGGTCAACAACACGATCATCGTGGCCGCGATTACCGGTATCTTGGCCGGCTTCGTGCCACTCGACTACCTGTGGGATCTGGTGTCGATCGGAACGCTGGTCGCCTTCATCACGGTCTCGATAGGGGTGATCATTCTGCGGGTCCGCGAGCCCGACCTGCCCCGCGCATTCAAGGTCCCGGGCTACCCCGTGACGCCGGTGCTGTCGGTCATCGTGTGCGGCTGGGTGCTGTGGGGCCTGCCCCGGATCACCTGGCTGTGGTTCGCCATCTGGGTCGCCGTGGTATTGGCCTTCTACTTCCTCTGGGGCCGTCGCCACAGCGCGCTCAACGACGGCGGCGACGGCTTCATTCCAGGCCAGGTTCCCGGCGACGACGACGTCATGTTCGTCGAAGAGCCCGCCGACCATCACTTCGTCACCAAGCACAAGGATGAGCCGTGACCGTCGCCGTCGGCTACCTGGCAGGCAAGTGCGGCACCTCGCCACTCTTCTTGGCAGTCGAAGCGGCGAAGACCCTGAAGACGTCGCTGACGGTCGTCACAGTGGTTCCGCGACCGTGGATGACGCCATCACTGGGTCGGGTCGACGCCGAATACGCCCAGTACGCAGAACAATTGGCTGCGAACTCGGCCAAGCAAGCACAAGAGTGCATCGACTCGATAGCCAGTGGACTCGAGGTGAATTACCACAAAGTCGCCCACCGGTCGGCGTCCGGCGGGCTGTTGGACGCGGCGTCGAAACTCGAGGCCGACGTGCTCATCCTGGGGTCGGCATCCGGCGGCAGCCTCGGCCAGGTGGTGGTCGGATCGACGGCAGATCGGCTGTTGCACTCGTCGCCAGTGCCCATGGCGATCGCACCACGCGGCTATCGAGGATCGAAATCCGGTGGGCTGACCCGGATTACCGCTGCATACCCGGGCACTCCGGAGACTCTGCATGTGGTTGAGCGGGTTGCCGCGCTCGGTGAGCGGCTCGGCGTGCCGATGCGCGTCGTCACGTTCGCCGTTCGTGGCCGCACCATGTATCCGCCGGAGGTGGGGCTGAGTGCCGAAGACTCCATCCTTGACCAGTTGGCAGCCCATGCGCGAGAAACGCTGGCGCAGTTGAAGACCGACGGCGTGGTTGGCAAGGACGTGGAGTTGGCCGTGGTCACCGGCAATGGCTGGGACGAGGCACTGGACGCGGCCGACTGGCAGGACGGTGACCTGCTGGCCATCGGCACCTCGCCGGTTGGCGGCATCGCGCGGGTGTTCCTCGGTTCGCGCGGCTCAAAGATCCTGCGGCACAGTCCCGTTCCGGTGTTGGTGTTACCGGGCTAGTACTTCATGGTGCCGCGGTCGACGGCGATCTGGCTACCCGAGATCGTCCTCGAACCGTCACCGGCCAGCCAAGCCACCACGTCCGAAACCTCTTCGGCCGTCATGAATTCCTGCAAGCCCTTCTTGCCCTCGTGGTTGACCGGGTGATACGGCATCGGCGAGAAGCTGGGCAGGTACTGCGGGTATTTCGAGAAGATGGCCATCATCGCCTCCTTCTCCACCATCGGCGTGTCGATCGAATACGGGTGGATCGAGTTGACCCGAATCCCATACTCCCCCACCTCGATCGCCAACGCGTTGGTCAGTGCCACGACACCGTGCTTGGACGCGGAGTAATGCCCGTTGCCCGGCGTGGCCTTCAGACCGGCCGACGAGCTGACGATGATGATGGACCCGCCGTTGCCCGCTTCGATCATCGCGGGCACCGCGGCGCGGATGGTCCGCCACGTGCCGTTGAGGTTGACATCGATGACGGTGTCCCACTGAGCCTCGGACATCTCGAACATCCGGCCCCAGCTCAGCACGCCGGCGTTGGCCACGACGATGTCCAGTCGGCCGAACTGCTCGACACCGTCGGCCACCACCTGCTGCAGTGCGGCCAGGTCGCGAATGTCGACCTGACGCGCCAGCACCTTGCGACCGGTGGCCTCGACCGCGGCCACGGTCTCGGCCAGCTCCTCTGGAGTAGCCAGCGGATAGGTGATGGTTTCCGAGACCGGGCCGCAGATGTCGATCGCGATGATGTCGGCACCCTCGTTGGCCAGCTTGATCGCGTGCGCCCGGCCCTGGCCGCGCGCGGCCCCGGTAATGAATGCCACTCGGCGTTGGAGGCTGCCGCTCGATGCCGTCACCGCTGCTCCTTTCGTGAGCTTGCGGACCAGGCTAACAGCAGAACTGGAACGTGTTCTAGTACACCCGTCAGGCGGGGTCGCGGATCAGCGGACACGTCATGCAGTGGCCCCCGCCGCGGCCGCGGCCGAGCTCCGCGCCGACGATGGTTATCACCTCGATGCCAGCCCGGCGCAGCAGAGTGTTCGTGTGGGTGTTGCGGTCGTATGCGAACACCACTCCCGGTTCTACGGCAACGAGGTTGTTGCCGCTGTCCCACTGTTGGCGCTCCGAGTCGTAGGCGGATCCGCCCGTCTCGACCACCCTCAACTTGCCGAGCCCGAGCGCAGCGGCCACCACCTCGACGAACGGCTTGTTCGCCTCGACAACCTCGACGCTGATGTCGTTGTCGCTTGGGTGCAGCGTGAAGGTCTGCAGGGCGTCGACGATATCGGGATAAATGGTCACCACGTCGCGATCGGCGAAGGTGAAGATGGTGTCCAGGTGCATCGCCGCCCGCAGCTTGGGCATGCCAGCGACGATCACCTGCGTCGCGGCCTCTTCGGCGAACAGCCGGGACGCCACCTGGGTGATCGCCTGCCGCGATGTGCGTTCGCTCATCCCGATGATGACCACGCCGTTGCCAGGCACGAGCACGTCGCCGCCCTCGATTGTGGCCATGCCCCAATGCTTTTCGGGATCACCCCACCACACCTTGGAGCCGACGAAGTCGGGGTGGAACTCGTAGATCGCCTTCATCAGCAGGGTCTCGTCATGTCGCGCAGGCCAGAACAACGGATTGAGCGTCAGCCCGCCATAGATCCAGCAGGTGGTGTCGCGCGTGTAGAGCGTATTCGGCAGGGGCGGCATCAAATACTCTGTGACACCGGTACTTTCGCGTGCCAGCGCGCGGTAGCCCGATTGCAGCTCCTTGGGCAGGTCGCGGGTGGACATGCCGCCGATCAGCAACTCGGCGAGTTGGCGCGGCTGCAGCGAATCCAGGTAGCCGCGGGTGTCGTCGACAAGTCCGAGGCCGACCTCGTTCGGAACGATTTTGCGGTCAAGCAGCCAGTCCCTGCCCGCCGGGATCTCCATGGTTTCGGTGAGCACGTCGTGTAGTTCGACCACCTCCACGTCGCGGTCGCGCATCTTGTCGATGAAGTCGAAGTGGTCGCGACGGGCGTTCTGCACCCACAACACGTCGTCGAACAACAAGTCGTCACAATTCGTTGGGGTGAGGCGCTCATGCGCCAAGCCGGGCGAGCACACCAGTACCTTGCGCAGCTTGCCGACCTCGGAGTGAACGCCATAGCTGGCAGACGCATTCGTCACGACTACTCCTAGATTTCGATCGCCCCTGTAGCCAAGGACACCACACCCGCGACCGCCCCGAGGACGATCACCCCGAACAGCACCGCTTCGGCGGGCCTGAACACCCGCAGACGGCGTTCCCGGCGCGCTATGAAGTAGAGCGCTGCGGCCGGTGCGTACAAGATGCACGACAGCAGAAGCTTGTCGACTCCGGCCGCAGAAACCAGGAACAGGGTGTACGCCGTCGCCACCGCCGCGATGATCATGTCTGGCACAAGCGACTTTCCGGCGTCGTAGGTCTCTCGCGTGATCGTCAACTTCAGCGCGTACGCCGCCGCCAGCAGGTACGGAATGAGAGACAACGCGGCGGTGAGGTCCAGCATGAAATCGAGCGCGTCAGCGGCGAACAGCAGAGCGACAAGCAACAGTGAAATCATGCAGGCGGCCATGATCAATGCGGTCACCGGCGCACCGTGGCGATTGGTCCGGGCCAGGAACCGCGGCATGTCCTCACTTTTGGCGGGAATGTAGAGGACCTCCGCGGCCATCAACGTCCACGCGAGATACGCGCCAAGCACCGAAACGATGACGCCGACACGGATGACGATCGACCCCCATGGTCCGACGATCGATTCCAGCACGGCGGCCATCGACGGCTGACTGACGCCAGCCAACGTGCTCTGGGGCATCACGCCATACGACACCAATGTCACCAGCGCGAAAACGCTGAGCACGCTCAGGAAGCCGATGACCGTTGCTCGCCCGACGTCCTCACGCCTGCGCGCCATTCGCGAGTACACGCTCGCGCCCTCGATGCCGAGGAACACGAACACGGTGATCAGCATCGTGCCCCTGGCTTGGTCGAACACGGAGGCAGCCGAGTAGTCCTTGTCGCCCCAGAAATTGTCGGCAAAGACATCAGCCTTGAATGCGATGATCGCGATCACGATAAACATCAGAATCGGCACGACTTTGGCAATGGTGACAACGTAATTGATCACCGCCGCGTCCTTCACGCCACGCATCACAAGGAAGGCGAACAGCCAAACCCCGACGGCCGACACCACGACCGCGAGGACCGTGTCGCCCGCCCCGAGTCCGGGTATCAGCGCGCTCATGGTCGCGGTGATCACCACCCAGTACGACGTGTTGCCTGCGCACGCCGACGCCCAATATCCGATCGCCGAATTGAAGCCGACGTAGTCACCGAATCCGGCCTTGGCGTAGGCGAAAATGCCGGCGTCCAGTTCAGGCTTGCGCATCGCCAAGCGCTGAAACACGAAGGCCAGCATCAACATTCCGGTGCCCGCGATGGTCCACGCGATGATCGCGCCGACCACACCCGTCTCGGCGCCGAACCGGCGGGGCAATAGGAAGACCCCGGAGCCGATCATCGAGCCGACGACCATCGCGGTCAGTGTTGGGAGACTGACCTTTTCGGTTACCTTTTCCGGTTGCTCCGTCGCCGTCATGACAGTCGCAACAAGACTATGCGACTCAGGTGAACGGCATTGAGGATTCTACGATCCGGCTATAGATCGGAGAGGATCTGCTGGCGCTTTGCGTTGTATTCGTCGTCGGAGATCGCGCCGGTGGCGCGCAACGTCTCCAGCTCTTGCAGCCGCTGTGCGGTGGTGGGCTCTGGCGCGGGAGCAGGGGGAGGCGCATAGGGCGCCCCGGCGGGGGCAGGAGCGGCGGGGGCCTGCTGGGCCGCCGCGGCGCGCCGGACAACGGCCTGCACTTGCGCGCGGGCCGCGGGGTTCGAGCGCAGGTCGATCATGTTGTTCAGCCCGATGCCGTTCGCCTTGAGGATCTGCAGGATCTCCATCAGCGGGCCGGCCTGCCCGCTGAGGTCGTAAGTCCTGTTGTCCTCGGCGATGGTGAAGTTCGCAGGCATCACGCCAGCGACCAAAGCGCTTCGCTCCCAATCGATTTGGTACTCATTGGTAGCAGGGTCGACGAGCGCGACCAGTTTGCGGCTGGTGATCATCGGCAGCCGCGTGATCGACGCGATCACCCGGTCCTGGGTGGCGAACGGGTTGATGCCGGGGCCCGAGATCTGCAGGTCGATCTTCACCAACGGCTGCTCGTTGATGCGGGTGCCGGTTTCATGGATGCCGACGACCTGTGCCAGCGCCAGGACGCCGCTCTGTTCGAGCGCCTGGGTCTTGGCGGCCGACTTTGCGCCGAAATTCGCCAGCGCCAACGCGATCAGCACGTCGGCCACGGTGATGAGCAGGCCGACCCAGAGCATCCAGCTCATGATGCTCATCTGGCCGAGCGCGAAGTAGACCGCCAAAAAGATCGGACCGACGAGACCGCCAAAGATGAGCACCGTGATCTGGGACTTGATGTACCGCCCTAACATCTGCCACGCTCCTGTCGTTTGCCAGCTTCGCGTGTCAGATTAGCGCCAATCCGGCGATTGTGAGCCGTATCGTCGGGCCGTGAGCGCGAGGGGCGAATCTGTGCGTTACCGGTGGATCCTTGCGGCCGTCTCGATGGCGCTGTTCTGCGTGCAAATCGACTACTTCGCCATGAATCTCGCGCTTCCCCGGATGGCGCTCGATCTGAAAACCACCACGCCCGACCTGCAATGGGTGATCAGTGTTTACATGCTCGCGCTGGGGGCCTTCATGGTGCCCGCGGGCCGTATCGGCGATATCTTCGGCCGCAGGCGCGCGCTGCTCGCGGGCGTTGCGCTGTTTGGGGTGGCGTCGGCGCTGTGCGCATTGGCACCGACAGCGGGACTGGTCATCACCTTTCGCGCTCTGCAGGGCGTCGGTGCGGCGCTGATCTTTCCGGTTTCCGTGAGCGTGCTGACCAATGCCTTTCCGGCCGCGCGCGCCAGTCATGCGATCGGGTTGGCTTACGGCATAGCGGGATTGGGCAATGCAGCGGGCCCGTTGATCGGCGGGCTGCTCACCGAGACGATCGGCTGGCGCTGGATATTCTGGCTGAACGTACCGCTCACGCTTGCCGTGCTGGTCATAGCGGCCCGGTTCATCACGGAGTCGTATGACGAGTCGGTGCCGCGTCGCATCGACGTTGCAGGGTTGGCGCTGATCACCGCCGGAATTGGCTTGTTCACGTTGGCATTTGACCGAGGCCCGACGTGGGGGTGGCTTTCGGCGCCGACGGTTGTCGCGTTCGGGTGCGCGTTGGCGGCACTCGCGGTGTTCGTCGCCGTCGAGAACCGCGTGCGCTGGCCATTGGTGGATCTGTCGCTGGCCCGCAACGCACGGTTCACCGTCTTGGTCATCGCAGGGACCGTGGCGAACGTCGCTTACGGCGTCACGATCTTCTTGTCGACGATGTACCTGCAGCAGGTGCGCGGACTCGATCCGCTGGCAGCAGGACTGGCCTTCCTCGGACCGTCGGCGGGTGCCGCGTTGGGCGGCGTATTGGCGGGCCGGCTCGCGGCCAGCCGGCCGCCGGTCCTCGTGATGGGTGCGACGACGGTCGCCGCAGCACTGTCGCTTGCGGCGCTGGGCGCGTCGCACAGCTGGGTCCTGTATCTACCCGCGCTGAGCGCGTGCGGATTCACGCTGGGCTTGGTCTACGCGTTCACTACGGTCGCGACTCAAGCGGTGGTGCGCACCGAGCGCGCGGGCGAGGCAGCCGGTGTGACCCTCACAGCGTTGGTCACGCTTGCCGGTGTCGGCGTTGCGGTATCGGGAACGGTGCTCGAGATGCTTCAGCGGGTCGGGATGTCGCCTGCCGGTGCCATTGACGCCATCGTCGTGGTGCTGGCTGCGCTGTTGCTGCCCGCCGGTGTGGTGGTGCTGTCGATTGCACGGGTATCCAAACCGGGCACCTGAGGCGCCGGACCGAGCAGGAAGTACAGCGGCGCGGTCCAGGCCAGGCTCTGCGTCTGGCCCACGCCGTAGCTGGTGTGGACGGCGACGCGCCGTGCATACGCCGCTTTGGAATCATCGCCGTCTTCGTCGTAGTCGCAGACCGCGTCGTTGAGATTGCAGACGCTGATGGTGCGCGCGCCGAGTTCCGGAGCCAGCGGCGCGGGCGCGTGAGCCAGGATCGGCCAATCCTGGGCGACACCTTTGCCGCGCTCGGGGATTCCGCTCGCGGTGCCCAGGTTGAGGGTGGGATCCTCGGGCCGCCGGTCACCGTCGGCGATCAGCAGCACCGCAGTGAGGTTCGGGCTGCCCGCAAGCGCGGCCAGGTTCCGGTGCACGACCATGGCGCCCTGCGAGTAGCCGGCCAACACGACCTTGGAGGTCGGGCACTGCGCAACGAACGTGGCGTACTGCTCGCCAAGAGCCTTTGCACCCGCGTCGACACTGCCCATGAAGCCGAGCCACGCCCCGACGCCGCCGTTGTCGTCGGGAACCGGCACCGCCGGATAGTCGACGGCCTCAGCGGTCATCGTGCGGCCGTCCTGTTGCAGCTGCGACGACAGATCGGCAAGGGATTGATTGACCACCCGGCCCATGCCGTTATATGTGGTCAGATCCGCGCCTGTGCGTTCGCCGGATCCGGCGGCGCCGATCCAGTGCACGTCCGGGCAGCCGGGCGCAGCTGAGGCAGTGGCGGCCGAGACGCCGGCGAATACGGCACTGGCGGCGGCTGCTGCGCAGGCAAGCGTTGTGACACGACGAAACATGGAACCCCAACCCTTCTCCGGCCCTACCAGGACCTTCGGGAGGTTCATCGTCCCTACCTGCGCACGCGTTACACGTGTCACAATGAAGCGCTGGGCCGCCGACGGTACGGTCGACGGCCCAGCGCAGTCCGGGTTATCGCTAGCCGCTGCTACCGCCGCTGCTGCTGCCGCCGCTGCTGCTGCCGCCGCTGGTCCCGCCGGTGCTGCTACTACTGGAGTTGCCGTTACCACTCGAGGTGTTCGAGCTCGAGTTGTTGTTCGACAAGTTGCCAGATCCCACGCCGGAAGCACTGGTGGTGGCATTGCCGCCGATCGCGGTGCCTCCCGTCGCGCGTCCGCTTGTCGCGGTTCCCGAGTTGGTGGCCGAGCCGCCGGTCGCTGCTCCACCCGTGGAACTGCCGCTGGTGACGGAGCCGCTCGTGGCTCCCCCGCCTGCGCCTCCGGTGGCGTTGGCCTCGCCGCCAGTCTGGTTGGTGTTTACATCGCCACCGGTGGCGTCGCCGGTAGTTCCACCGGTCGCGCTGTTTGCACCGCCGGCGGCGGTATCGCCCGCTGCCGTATTGAGAGCGTTCGTCTGGGTCGCCGCAGCGACTTCGGCAGCGGTGCCGCCGAGCGCCGCGTTTGCGGCGGGGCCGCCGACGCCCGCTCCATTGAGGTTCGCGCCGCCCAGCGCCGCCCCCAGGCCTCCGATGCCGCCCACCGCCGGATTGATCCCGACCGCCGGGTTGACCGCCGCGCCTCCGACCGCCAGCCCGCCGATCGGCACACCGGCTTCAGTGGCAGTGCTGAGAGCGGGGCCACCGACCGCGTTGCCGCCAACCGCAGGAGCCGCGTTGGCCACCGTGGCGACCCCGAGGCTGAAGAGGTTGAGCTGCGCGTTGAGGATGTTGCCCGTACCGAGGGCAAGCTGATTGGAGTTGCCATTTCCACTGGTGCCGATGACAAGATTGTTGCCGCTCGCAATGGGAACGTTGTTTCCGCTCAACAGCCACCAACTGGAATCGGTGTCGGCATACGCCGTCGGTGAATTGATTGTCATGAGCGCGCCGAATCCAATGGCGCTGCCGGCGACGGCGCTCATCGCAATCGCACGATTGAGCTTCACTGGTATCGGCGATTTGCGTGTCTTGCGATGCTTATTCATTTCTGAAAGTCCTTCTTGTGTCGACGTTGTTCGGTTGTCGTTTGTGATGCAGTGCGACACTCAGCGACGACACTGCCGATTGCGTTCACTTCATTCGCACCTCCTGCTCACCTCACCCCGCTCCTGAACCGCCTGCGCCTCCCGAGCCAGCTGAATCGCCGGAACCGGAGGTTCCGCTTGTGCCGGAAGTCCCGCTTGTGCCAGAGGTTCCGCTGGTACCCGATGTGCCGCTGGTACCTGATGTCCCGACGGAACTCGTTGTGCTGCTGCCACTTTCAGCCACAGTGGACGTAGAGGAGCTGACCTGGCCGGAGGTTCCCGCCGAAGACGTCGACGTGGGGGTCGTGCTGGATGTGGTGAGCTGACTGCCGGACTGGCTGCCACTGAGCTCCGCCGGACGAGGACTCAGGCCGATGTCCCCGATACTCGTCTGGGGGTTGTCGACATTGCTCGTACCGACCGCCGTCTGATTGGTGTTGCCATTGCCGGTGGAACCCGTCGATATGACGCTGCCCGACCCGCCGACCGTCGTTTGGCTGTTATTGCCGTTACCGGTCGCTTCGTTTGTGACCGCCGTGTTGTTGCTTTGATTTGAGCCGCCAATGCTCACTTGGGGGTTCGTTATGTTCGACGTGCCGACTGCGGTTTGAGTGGTGTTTCCGTTGCCGGTCGCACCACCGAGGAAACCTCCCCACAGTCGGGTGACGGCTCCCAGAAGTCCACCGGCTTGCGTCACGGCAGCCTGGCTGTAGTTCCCGTTGTTCTCCGCGAGATTGGTGATCGCGGTGTTGTTGCTGACGTTCGGGCCGAAGATGCTGAACTGCGGATTGACGATGTTGCCCGAGAAGAACGCGAACTGAGTAGCGTTGCCGTTTCCGGTCATTCCACCGAACCAGCCCGGCCACAGTCCAGGGACCGATGTCACCGAGGCGGCGGTGTTGTTGCCGTAACCGCTGGCGACGTTGGTGTTCGTCGTGTTGTTGCTCAAATTTCCGCCGAAGAGGCTGGTTTGCGGATTGAAGATGTTGAACGACAGGAAGCTGATCTGGGTGACGTTGTTGACGGGGCCCTGCGCGGCTCCGCCGATCACGAGCTCTTGATTCCAAAAGCCCTCGATGAACTGGGTGATCGGGTTGTTGAAGAGCGGATTGTTGACGAGCGGATTGTTGAAGGTACTGGTCGTGCCGTTGTCACCGGTCGAGTTGTTGCTGACGTTGGGACCGAGCAGCCCCAGCTGCGGATCGAAAATGTTGCCCTGAACGAGGTTGACCCGAACCTCGTTCGTGCTGCCGTTTCCTGCCGTGGAGCGAAACACGATGGTCAGCGCCTGGACGGTCGGGGTCGCCATCTCCACCGCCGCGCCGATGCACATGCATGCACCGCCCACCACCACCACGCGCGTCAGCGTGGATCGTTTACGAGGCTGTCTATGCGCGCCCGTAGTCGTCTGTTGTTGCAGGCCATAGCCGCTACACCGTGTCATCGGCGTTCCCCATCCCGCGTACCCGAAGCTGGAAGAACTCGCTTACGCAGACGTTAAAACTTTGCTAGCTAATGTGTCAAGGGTCACATCTGCCAGGGATGGGTGCGGACACTGCGGTTTTGGCGAAGATCACGGCGCGTAGGCGGTGGCCAGATAGCTGCCGCCCTAGGTCACAATATCCACGTATAGCTGCAGTTATTCGGGTTTCGCCGGTCGCCGCTACGGGGTTGACGCAAGCGGTAATTCTTGCGCAAGCAAACTAACTAAGCTGATAATTAATTTTTACGTTCGAGCAAAATTATCGGTTCCGCTGTTAACTCAAGCGGGAGTTGGTAGGGTGCGGCTGCCAACACCAGCTCGCGCACAACACGAAAGCGGCGCCCACCGGAAAGGTGAGCGCCGCTTTGCGGTACTAAGTGTCAGATCACTTGATGATCTTGGTAACCCGGCCGGCGCCGACGGTACGGCCACCCTCGCGGATCGCGAAGCGCAGGCCCTCGTCCATGGCGACTGGCTGGATGAGCTTGACGGAAATGTCGGTGTTGTCACCGGGCATGACCATCTCGGTGCCCTCCGGCAGCGTCACCACACCGGTCACGTCGGTGGTGCGGAAGTAGAACTGCGGACGGTAGTTGTTGAAGAACGGCGTGTGGCGGCCGCCCTCGTCCTTGGACAGGATGTAGACCTGGCCCTCGAACTCGGTGTGCGGCGTGGTGGTGCCGGGCTTGATCACAACCTGACCGCGCTCGACGTCCTCACGCTTGATGCCACGAAGCAGCAGACCGACGTTGTCACCGGCCTGGCCCTGATCGAGCAGCTTGCGGAACATCTCGACACCGGTGACCGTGGTCTTGGTGGTCTCGGGACGGATGCCGACGATCTCGACTTCCTCGTTCACGTTGACCACGCCGCGCTCCACACGACCGGTGACCACGGTGCCGCGGCCGGTGATCGTGAAGACGTCCTCGACGGGCATCAGGAACGGCTTGTCGGTCTCGCGAACCGGATCCGGGATCGACTCATCGACCGCGTCCATCAGCTCCTCGACGGACTTGACCCACTTCTCGTCGCCCTCGAGCGCCTTCAGCGCGGAAACCCGGATGACCGGGGCATCCTCGTCGAACTCCTGGGCGGCCAGCAGCTCGCGGACCTCCATCTCGACGAGCTCGATGAGCTCCTCGTCATCCACCGCGTCGGCCTTGTTCAGGGCGACCAGGATGTAGGGCACACCAACCTGGCGGGCCAGCAGCACGTGCTCACGGGTCTGCGGCATCGGGCCGTCGGTCGCGGCGACTACCAGGATCGCGCCGTCCATCTGGGCGGCACCGGTGATCATGTTCTTGATGTAGTCGGCGTGACCGGGGGCGTCGACGTGCGCGTAGTGACGCTTCTCGGTCTGGTACTCCACGTGGGAGATGTTGATCGTGATACCGCGCTGACGCTCTTCAGGCGCATTGTCGATCTGGTCGAATGCGCGCGACTCGTTCAACTCGGGGTACTTGTCGTGCAGAACCTTGGTGATTGCTGCAGTAAGCGTGGTCTTGCCGTGGTCAACGTGACCGATGGTCCCGATGTTGACGTGCGGCTTCGTCCGCTCGAACTTCGCCTTCGCCACTGTGTTGTCCTCCTGGACTGTGTTGGTGCTTGTTGTAAAGCAGGTTTGATCTTTGCAGTTGTTCTTCGCCGCGGTGACGGCAGGTCAGGTTACTGACCCGTCGCCTTAGCGATGATTTCCTTCGACACGTTGGCCGGAACTTCGGCATACGAGTCGAACACCATGGAGTAGTTCGCCCGGCCCTGGGTCTTCGACCGAAGGTCTCCGACGTAACCGAACATCTCCGACAGCGGCACATGCGCCTTGACGACGCGTGCACCTGCCCGCTCCTCCATGGCCTGGATCTGACCACGGCGGGAGTTCAGGTCGCCGATCACTTCACCCATGTAGTCCTCGGGCGTGGTGACCTCGACGGCCATGATCGGCTCCAGGATCACCGGTTGTGCTTGTCCCGCAGCCTTTTTCAGTACCTGCGAGCCGGCGACCTTGAATGCCATTTCCGAGGAGTCGACCTCGTGGTAGGCGCCGTCGAGCAGGGTGACCTTCACGTTCACCAGCGGGTAGCCGGCGAGCACGCCGTACTGCATGGCGTCCTGGGCACCCGCGTCGACCGACGGGATGTACTCACGCGGGATACGGCCACCGGTCACCTTGTTCTCGAACTCGTAGGTGGCACCGTCCTCGCCCGTGAATGGTTCGAGGTCGATGAGCACCTTCGCGAACTGGCCGGAGCCACCCGTCTGCTTCTTGTGGGTGAACTCGACCTTCTCGACCTTGCGCCGAATGGTCTCCTTGTAGGCCACCTGCGGCTTGCCGACGTTGGCCTCGACCTTGAACTCGCGCTTCATCCGGTCAACCAGGATGTCGAGGTGAAGCTCGCCCATGCCACCGATGACGGTCTGGCCGGTCTCCTGATCGAGGTGCACCTTGAAGGTCGGATCCTCCTCGGCGAGCTTCTGGATCGCCGTGCCGAGCTTTTCCTGGTCGCTCTTGGTCTTGGGCTCGATGGCCACCTCGATCACCGGATCGGGGAAGGTCATCGACTCCAGCACGACCTGCTGGTTCGGATCCGACAGGGTGTCGCCGGTGGTGGTGTCCTTCAGACCGATCACCGCGTAGATGTGGCCTGCCGACGCGCGCTCGACTGGGTTCTCCTTGTTGGAGTGCATCTGGAACAGCTTGCCCAGCCGCTCTTTCTTACCCTTGGTGGCATTGATGACCTGCGAGCCGGACTCGACGGTGCCCGAGTAGACCCGAACGTAGGTGAGCTTGCCGAAGAACGGATGCGTGGCCACCTTGAACGCCAGCGCCGAGAACGGCTCGTCGACGGAGGGCTTGCGGGTGATCTCCTCGTCCTCCTTGCCGGGGGCATGCCCCACGGCAGGCGGCACGTCCAGCGGCGACGGCAGGTAGTCGATCACCGCGTCGAGCATGGGCTGCACGCCCTTGTTCTTGAAGGCGCTGCCACACAGCACGAGGTAGGCCTCGGAGTTGATGGTCAGCTTGCGCAGCGCACCCTTGATCTCCTCGACCGACAGTTCCTCGCCGCCGAAGTACTTCTCGAGCAGCGACTCGTCGGTCTCAGCGACCGCCTCGAGCAGCTTGGTGCGGTACTCGTCTGCCTTCTCCTGCAGATCGGCTGGAATGTCGATGGTCTCGTAGGTCTCACCGAGCTTGGTCTCGCCGCGCCACACCTTGGCCTTCATCTCGACCAGGTCGACGACGCCCTCGAAGTCACCCTCGGAGCCGACGGGCAGCTGGATCGGAATGACGTTGGCGCCGAGACGCTCCTCCATCGTGCGAACCGAGAAGTAGAAGTCGGCGCCGATCTTGTCCATCTTGTTGACGAAACAGATGCGCGGAACGTCGTACTTGTCGGCCTGCCGCCAAACCTGCTCGGACTGCGGCTCGACACCTTCCTTGCCGTCGAACACGGCAACGGCACCGTCGAGCACGCGCAGGCTGCGCTCCACCTCGACGGTGAAGTCGACGTGTCCCGGGGTGTCGATGATGTTGATCTGGTTGTCGTTCCAGAAGCATGTGGTGGCCGCGGAGGTGATGGTGATCCCCCGCTCCTGCTCCTGCTCCATCCAGTCCATCGTCGCGGCGCCGTCGTGCACCTCACCGATCTTGTAGCTGATACCGGTGTAGTAGAGGATGCGCTCGGTCGTCGTCGTCTTGCCGGCATCGATGTGCGCCATGATGCCGATGTTCCGGACCTTGGTCAGGTCGGTAAGCACGTCCTTCTGTGCCACAGAAGTCTTCTCTTTCGCTTGATCGTTGCTGTTGTCAGGCTTGACACCCCAGCGCCTGCGGCTGCACTGCCGTCAGGCGCTGAATCACCAGCGGTAGTGCGCGAAGGCGCGGTTTGCCTCGGCCATTTTGTGGGTGTCCTCGCGTCGCTTGACGGCGGCACCCAGGCCGTTACTGGCGTCGAGGATCTCGTTCGCCAGGCGCTCGACCATGGTCTTCTCGCGGCGGGCCTTGGAAAAGCTGACCAGCCAGCGCAGTGCCAGCGTGACCGAACGGTCCGCGCGCACCTCGACGGGAACCTGGTAGGTCGCACCGCCGACGCGGCGGCTGCGGACCTCGAGTGCGGGCTTGACGTTGTCGAGTGCGCGCTTGAGGGTGACCACCGGATCGGTGCCGGTCTTGTCCCGAGCCTGCTCGAGCGCACCATAAACAATGCGCTCGGCCAGCGATTTCTTCCCGTCCAGGAGAACTTTGTTGACCAGCTGGGTGACCAGCTGCGACCCGTAGACCGGATCGTTGACCAACGGACGCTTGGGTGCGGGCCCCTTGCGTGGCATCAGCTCTTCTCCTTCTTGGCGCCGTAGCGGCTACGGGCTTGCTTGCGGTTCTTCACACCCTGGGTGTCCAGCGAGCCGCGGATGATCTTGTAGCGCACGCCCGGCAGATCCTTCACACGACCGCCACGCACCAGCACCATCGAGTGCTCCTGCAGGTTGTGGCCCTCACCTGGGATGTAGGCCGTGACCTCAACCTGGCTCGTCAGCTTGACGCGGGCGACCTTCCGAAGCGCCGAGTTCGGCTTCTTCGGGGTGGTGGTGTACACGCGGGTGCACACGCCGCGACGCTGCGGGCTGCCCTTGAGGGCCGCGGTCTTCACCTTGGCGATCTTGTCGCGGCGGCCCTTGCGGACGAGCTGCTGAATGGTTGGCATCTACCGGCTTTCTGTGTAGCTAGTTCGTTCTTCAAGTCTCTGTACTGCAGTTATGTCCCGTTCACGTACCCCGCGATCGGGTGTGTCGCATGCGCCCGCCGCGTAGATTTTCTCTAGGCTTCGTGGACACGCGAATTGGCCCGGCGTGCAGGCATGCTTGAGCTTTTCACGTCTGCAAGCGCCTTATCTGCCAGGCACGATCGTCCACAATACCAGCAGGGCCGCAGCGCTCCAAACCTGCGCGAAACCGCCTAACCGCAGGTCAGCCCCAGCTCGCTCAGCGCCTTTCCATCCCGGTCGCCAGCCTCATCACCATATCCGTGAAAACGGCATCCGTGTCGATCCCGTACATGGCTCCGGTCATCTCCAGCAGCACGAACCCATGCATCGCCGACCAGAATTCGAGCGCGGCGTAGAACGCCGCGTCGCCGTCGAGGCCGTAGGAGGCAAGCACGGAGATGACCGGCGCGGCGGCCGCCCTTGTCGCGTCGGTGAACTCCGGATCGTCGCCGCCGAGCGGCATCCGGGTGAACGCCGAATACCGACCCGGGTGGTGGTGCGCGTAGCTGCGGTAGGCACTGGCCATCACCATCACCGCGTCGTCACGGGTGCGGCCTTCACCGACCGTGTTGAGCATTTCGATGATGTCGCCGACCACCCGCATGCGCACGGTGCGGCGCAGGTCCTCGAGGCTCTGGACGTGGTTGTACAGCGACGGGCCCTTGGTGCCCAGCTGGGTGGCCAGCGCGTTGATGGTCAGCGCGTCCCAGCCCTCCCTGTCGAGGAACGTCAGCGCAGCGTTGACGATGGAGTCCCGGCTGAGCTTGGTGGCGCGTCGGCCGCTCGCTGATGGAGCCGCCATGGCCGTTTCCTTCCGTCGAACAGAACCTGATCAGGGAAAACTAACACCTCTAGTTTCCCTGCGGTCAGTTGACGCGCTCCTGACTGAGCTCGGCGAGTTGGCCGGTGACCGTGCACAGGTCCGGCAGCATCGCCGGATTCATCGTCTGGATCGACCACGTGATGACGTCAGAGCCCTTGGCCACGTAGATGCTGCAGGCGTTTGCGTCGAAGGCCTTGAAGCCCTTGTTGCCGTCGATCGACAGTTCGGTCAAAGTGCGTCCGGCCCGCTGTTCCAGCGTCCGTTCGGTGTCCATGTCGCTGCCCCGATACCACCAGGTCGAGATGCCCATGCCCTGGCCGAAGGTGCCGAGCACGGTGTTCTCCTGCCAGAAGCACCCGGCGTCGCTGACCACCGTCTTGGTGAACATCGAGGAGCCGGCGGCCTTGGTGATGTCAGCGTCGGTGACGCCGTTGCAGTCGGCGCTGCGGAACCCGGCGCCCGGCGGCGGTGCAGGCGTGCTGGGCGCCGCCGGATGATTCGACGGCCCGCAACCGGCCAGAGCCGCCGCCGCGCAAAGCGCACCCACATACGTCCAAATCGGTTTTGCGGCAGCCATGTTCACATGTCCGACTGCAGGGTGGCGGTGAGCAGCTTCTCTGCGTCCTTACAGGGATCGCCGTTGTGCTGGCTGCGGTACTGCACCCACCAACTGAGCACGCCGGTGCCTGCGGCCGCGGTGGCCGAGCATGCCGCACCTGTGGTGTCGCGCCGCGCGAGGAACGCCTGATGCCGCTCGACGACCTTCTCGGTGATCGTCGCGCCGCGTTGGGTGGCAAGCGCGCGTTCGCGGTCGAGGCTGCCCGTCTCGTACCAGGAGAACGTCACGTCGACCATGCCCGAACCGCGGGCCAACACGTATTGGCAGACCGCCCCGCTGTAGGGACGCACAATGTGGTCGGCGCCGATCGCCTGCTGAATCGAACTGTCGACCAGCAACCCGCACCGGTCGTCGACATATCCGTAACTGCGGGTGGGATCGGGCACCCCGGATTGCGCCCGGCGCGCAGCGCCGCCGACGGTCTGAGAACACCCTGCGACGGCCACTACCGCTATGACCGCCACGACAGCAACCGGGTTGACCCGCCAACGCATCGGTCATCACGCTACCCAGCACGGTCAACGAAGGCGACTCGTGCGAACCACTGCCACGACCGCCGATGACCGACGTAGGCTCCCTGCATGATGTCGAGAGCCGTGGCCCGCTCGTTGGCGGCATGCATGGTTGCGTTCCCGGTCGCACTGACGGCGGCACCCGGCGCGAATGCGGATCCGGACCCGGTCGTCTGCAATCCGTACTTACGCAACTGCGCCGATAACGCTGTCGTCGGTGCGCACGTCCAGGGCGATACCCACATCACCGGTGTGGGCATCCAGCAGACGCTGGATTGCAACAACGGCACACTGCTCGTGAACGGCAGCTACAACACCGTGTACGCACTGGGCAGCTGCTGGGCGGTCACGATGCAGGGCTCGTCGAACACGGTGATTGCCGACAACGTCGTCAACGACATCACCGTGTACGGCAACGACCAGATGGTGTTGTACAAGAGCGGTGAGCCGGTGGTGTTGGACCGCGGCCGGCAACTCGGAATGGTCAACCGGATAGATCGGGTAGCCGCCTGATATGTCGAAACACGCCTTCGCTGTCTGCGCTACCGTCGCGGCCTGCACTCTGGGATTGGCGGGCTGCAACTCCGAAAAGAGGGACACCGACGCCCCGATGGCGACCGCCGGGACCTCGGGCGCCCAGGTCGAAATCGGCAACACGATCAACTACGGGTCCTTCGGCACCACCGCCGACATCGACTGCGCCGACGGAAAATCGCTCAACGTGGGCGGTTCCAACAACTCACTGACGGTCAAGGGCACCTGCGCGAGCGTGAACATCGGCGGTGCCGACAACAAGATCACCTTCGACAACATCGACAAGGATTTGTCGGTGGTCGGCCTGAACAACACCGTCACCTACAAGGCCGGCGACCCCAAGGTCGAGGACCTCGGGTCGGGTAACAGGATTTCGAAGGGCTGACGCTAGGCGTTCGCGCCGTGCCTGCCCGCGCCGGCAGCGAATCGTGATGCGCCCTCGAGTGATTCGGCTGCCACGCGCGAGATGCTGGCGAATTCGAAATCCATGGCCTCGGCTTCCGATGAACCCCATTGGTTCAGCAGCGACATCCGATCCGACCGCATGCACTGTTGCGGCAGCTCGGCGAGTTCGGCGGCAAGCGCCTCCGCACTTTGGCGCGCTTGGCCTTTGGGCACGACACGGTTTGCCAGCCCCATCGCGAGGGCTTCTGCTGCGTCGACACCGCGGCCGGTCAGGATCATGTCCATCGCCCGGCTGTGACCGATCAGCCGCGGCAGTCGCACCGTACCGCCATCGATCAGCGGGACGCCCCACCGCCGACAGAACACGCCGAAGACGGCGTCCTCTTCGGCGACACGCATATCGCACCAGATCGCGAGCTCGAGGCCGCCTGCCACCGCGTAGCCGCTGACCGCCGCGATCACCGGCTTGGATAACACCATTCGGCTCGGGCCCATCGGACCGGGGCCGGTGCGGTGCACCGGGTTGGCGTCCGGAGTGCCGAGCGCCTTGAGATCTGCTCCTGCACAGAATGTTCCGTTGTCGCCCCAGAGAACGGCTACTGCTGCCGAATCGTCCTTGTCGAACTCGTTGAACGCCTCGTACAACTCGGCGGCGGCGGCACCGTTGACGGCGTTGCGCGCCTCGGGCCGGTTCATTATCACCGTCGTCACGGGACCATTGCGCTCGACCCGAACACCACCACTTGTCACGTTGCCTCCATCAGTTCGACCCCATCGCGCCGCGCGACCACTTCCGCGGCGAAGTTCGTGTAGGCCTTCCGCAGCGCATCGCCAGGCCAATCATCGGGCAGCAATTCCCGGGGCAGCACCGGGTCAGTCAGCACATGTCGCATGATCGCGGCAGCGGCGACGAACCTCGCGGAACTACCTGTGGCGGTTGATATTTCACGCAACAAGTGATGGCCGTAGCGGGCCCATCGTGGCAGGTCCCACAGCCGGGCCGCGAGCTCCGCCGGGTCGTCGTCGCGGGAGTGCAGCATCCGAACCCGGTCCAGAACTTCGGTCGTGAGTTCCACGTTCAGGTTGTCGGGCCGCAGCCATACTCCCTCGCGAAGTTCAGCGAAACGCTTGTCCTGCAGCGTGGTTCGCAGCGCGGCACGGGTGCGGGCGTCGGTTCCCACACTGGTGATCACCAGCGTGGTCCAGGTACCGTCCCAGCTGCGCAGCGTGGGGCTGATCGCGTCATCCTGACGGCGCTGCCTAGCCAGCAGCCGGTCGGAGAGCCGGTAGCCGTCCTCGGACCGCACCAGGTCTCCCGCACTGACCATGCGGGTGAGTGCCACCCGAAGCGTTGGTTCCTTGACACCGAAATCTGCTGTGAGCCTGATGAGTTCACCCGCGGTGGCCCAGGCCGGATGCGTACCAAGCATGACGCTCAGCACCACCGACCGCGCTGTCAACCGCGAGGGTATGGCCGACACGGCTAGACTCCGGATGCCTTCCGGCCATAGTCACCGAATGGCTCGTCGCGTTGCCGGACCGCTTCACGGAAACCGTGCTCGCGCGATTGCGCGACGAACGCGTGCCCCTCGGGGGTGTGCCGGGCGATGCCGTCGAACACCGTGCTGACCATTCGACTGGTCGCGATGCCCTGCTGCAACAACGCGGTGTTCATCGCCAGTTTGACCATGATGAGCTGGTTGACCGGAACTGCCGCGATGCGTTCGACCAGCCGCTCGGTGCGCTCGTCAAGATCCTTCGGGTCCGGCGCCTCAACCGCGAGCCCCCATTCGGCGGCCTGCGCACCGGTGATGCAATCACCGGTCAGCAGAAGACGTTTGGCGCGTTGATCGCCGAGGCGATGCGCCCACATACCCGCGGCAGGCACGCCCCAGACGCGGGTGGGCGGGTAGCCGATCTTGGCGTCTGCCGCGGCGATCACCTGATCGGCGTGCAGCGCGATGTCGGTGCCGCCCGCCACGCAGTAGCCGTGGATCTTCACCACCGTCGGCTTGTCGGCGTGCAGCAGACTGGAGAAGCCTCGGACGAAGCGGCTCATCATCTGGTAGTCGATCATCGGATCCCACGGCTGATCCGGCAGATGGTTGATGGCCTGTGTCTTGCCGGACAGCACCGTGTCCTTGTACGGGTTGCCGCCGCCTGCCGACGACGAACCCTCGGCGTAGGCGGACAGATCGAAACCGGCACAAAAGCCTTCGCCCCGACCGGATACCAGGATCACGTGCACATTGGGGTCCAGGTCGGCCCGCTCGACGAGGGCCGACAGCTCCAACGGGGTGTCCGCGATGATCGCGTTGCCCTTTTCAGGTCGGTTGAAGGTGATGCGCGCAACCCGATCAGCGACCTCGTAGGTCATCGTTTTCAGGTTGTCGAAGTCCACCGGCCTAATGGCGTGCGTCATCCCTTGACCATCGCACGCTCCAGGATCGGCGCGAGATCCAGCCCCGTCGGCATGGTTCCGAACGCGCCGCCCCAGGCGCCACCCATCCGGGTGGCCAGGAACGCCTCGGCGACCGCGGGGTGCCCGTGGCGCACCAGCAGGGAACCCTGCAGCGCGAGGCTGATGTCCTCGGCGACCTTGCGGGCGCGGTACTGGATGGTCTCGACATCCGCCAATGCTGGCTTGAGAGCATCGACGTGGGCATCCAGGCGTGGGTCCTGGCCCGTCGTCTTGGCCAGTTCGTCGAAGAGCACGTCGACACATTCGGGCCGAGTTGCCATGGCGCGCAACGTGTCCAGCGCGCTCACGTTCCCTGAGCCTTCCCAGATGCCCATCAGCGGCGCTTCTCGGTACAAGCGCGGCATGCCGGACTCCTCGACGTAGCCGTTTCCGCCAAGGCATTCCATCGCTTCGGCCGCGTGTGGGGTCGCGCGCTTGCACACCCAGTACTTGCTGGCCGCCAGGCCGATGCGACGCAGCAGCGTCTCCCGGTCGTCGCCGCGCACCGCCGCATCGGTGGCACCGGCCATCCGCATCGCGACCATGGTCGCAGCCTCGGCCTCCACGGCGAGGTCGGCAAGCACGTTGCGCATCAGCGGTTGGTCAATCAGATAGGCGCCGAACACCTTTCGGTGCGCAGCGTGGTGAATGGCGCGGGTAAGGCCGCTGCGCATGCTGGTGGCGCTGCCCAGGGTGCAGTCGAGCCGGGTGAGGTTGACCATCTCGATGATGGTCGGCACGCCACGCCCCTCCTCCCCGACCAGCCACGCGGTGGCGCCGTCGTACTCGACCTCGCTCGACGCGTTCGCGTGGTTGCCGAGCTTGTCCTTGAGCCGCTGCAGGAACATCCGGTTGCGAGTGCCGTCGGGCAGGATCCGCGGCAGGAAGAAGCAGGACAAGCCGCCGGGCGCCTGGGCCAACACCAGGAAGACGTCGCACATCGGCGCCGACGTGAACCACTTGTGGCCGACGAGGCTATAGGTGCCGTCTCCATTCGGCGTCGCCTGCGTGGTCCCTGCGCGGACATCCGAGCCGCCCTGCTTCTCGGTCATCGACATTCCCGCGGTGATGCCGGCCTTGGTGGCGGGCACCTTCAGTTCGGGGTCGTACTCGCGGCTGGCGAGCAGCGGCTCATAGATCGCCGCCAGTTCCGCGTTGTTGCGCAGCGCGGGCACGACGGCATAGGTCATCGAAATCGGGCAGACGTGGCCGGGCTCGGGCGTCCACGCCGACATCTTGGCGGCCCGCACGACGTGCGCCCCGGGCCGGTCGTCGGCCCACGGCGCCGCATGCAAACCGTGACCGATCGCGGCCTTCATCAGCTCGTGGTAAGCCGGGTCGTACTCGACCTCGTCGACGCGGTGGCCGTAGCGGTCATGGGTGTGCAGGATCGGCTGGTTGCGGTCGGCCAGCTCGCCCCAGCGAACCGCCTGCGTGCTGCCGGCCAGGGCCCCGAGTTCGGTGACCTCGTCGAGCCCCCACTCACCGCCCTCGCGGATCAGCGCCTCGGTCAGTACGGGCGACGTCGCGGGGTTGAAGTTCTCCAGCGTCGGGACCTGGTTGGTGACGGCATGCGTGTCTGGCATGCCTTCATATTACAGTTTCACGACAGTCGCACAATGGGCGTAATATCAGCTCTTCTTCGACGGAATCACGATCACCACGATCAGTGTCAAGATCGAGAAGAACAGTCCGAGGATTCCCCATCCCAGCGCGCTGCGCCCTTTCATCCCGGCGATGAGGGCACACACAATGGCCGCGATGATGCTGCCGATGGCGACGAAGATGCCCTTGATTCCCCGCAGAATGAAACCTGCCGCTTCGGGCTGACTCTGTGCAGCCAAGACGAATTCGTGCAGCATGATCCTCCTCAAGAGATGCCCCGCCCCCGTCGAGCACGAGTACCCGAGGGGCGAATCCTCAACCTGTGGTGTTCCTGTCTGCTGCCGAACACGCGAATAGCCCTGCTTTAGTGTCGCAGCCTCGCCTACCTGAGCCCTCACCGTCAGAGCTGATCGGTGTGCGACGATGCGGTGGTGTCAGGCGCGGAGCATCAGACGTTGCGGATGCTGGAGGGCCGATACGTACTGGAGCGGCTGGCATCCGACGTCGGGGCCGCGCTTGATGGCGAGGTGCTCGCGCTCGTGCGCGGCCCTGACGGCGGAGCTTGCATGCGGCGCCAGGACGGGGCCGACGATGCATGGGTGGCGCTGTGGAACGGCGACGAGGCCCACCCGCCGAACGCGACCGGCATGTTGGCTGCGGTCGTCGCACCGCTCGCAGCAGGCAACGTGCCCGTCTGGGTCGCCGCCAGCTTCGACGGAGACATCGTGCTGATCCCCGCAGATCGGGTGGACGAGGCAGCTGAACTGCTGCGCCGGGCCGGCCACCGGGTTGTCTGAAGACCACGAATCAACAGCTCCCGCAGGCATTCTCGGCGCTTGGCCCGCCGGTTTATCGGGCGTTGGGCCGCCACACTCCGAAGCGGTTTCCCTGCGGGTCACGTAGATGGGCGAATTGCAGTGCGCCGTTGTCCGTGAACGGAACACAGACGGTGGCGCCCAAGCCTTCTGCCTTTTCGATGGCGACCCGCACGTCGTCGACCTGGACGTAGAAGATCGCCCACGCATCGCCGCCCGTGCTGCTGGTGTTCCAGACACCACCTTTGTCGTCATTGATCATTCGGTATTGGTCGTCGGCCGAACCGCCGACCTGCCAGCCGAACAGATCGCCGTAGAACGCTGTTGTCGCCGCCGAGTCGGGGGTGCCGATCTCGAAGTAGTTCACAACATTGGGCATGGTCGCCTCCTGTGATGATGGACGGTGCGCAACCCGTTATAGACCCAGCCACCGACAAGTCGATCTATCCGAGGGGCGCCGCTGCGGGGCCAAAATATTTCCGTGACGAGGGCGCGATGGTGCGCGAATTTGCGAGTAGCCTCAACCATGGTTGAGCTAGCAGCTGGGTTGCGGCCGACCAGGCTTTGACCGGCAGAGTCATCCGCCGCGACCCACACCTTGGGAACACAGGGGGTTCGCGATGCCGATTGCTCACACCGCCAGGTTGTATCGCTCGCAGCTGTCCGCTGCCGATGAATCTGCCGATGAATCGGAACGTTGCGGACGCGCCGCTCTTGCCCTGCGGCATCTGAGCGCAAGGCGACTGCTCATCACCGCAACCGGCGATCTGGACGCCACCAATGCCCGCAGCCTTGGCCGCTTCGTCGAGCGCAACACCGGCGTGTCCAAACAACTCGTACTGGACCTAAGCGACGTCGAGTTCTTCGGTACCGAGGCATTTGCCGCCTTGCACTACGTCAGTGTCCACTGCGCTCGCCATAACGTGGACTGGATGTTCATCGGCGACCGAATCGTGCGACGCATCGTTGGAATCTGCGATCCGCACGCAGAGCTTCCGCTCGCACAGGACATGGCCGCCGCGCTGGCCCGCCTCGATCACCTAGCCCACTGCCGGCATTCCGTCCAATCCGCTGGATAGCAGATCGCTGCCAGCCGGAAGCTGCCTCCGCAGGGCTGTCGTTCGGACTGTTTTGCTGGCCTACAAGCGGTGCCAACCACCTCTTCGACTCGTCAAATTGGATCTCACGGCTCCTACGGCTGGATATCGATGCTGGCGTTGGTCACGCTGGCCGTCTCCTTGCTGTCGTTGTCGCCGAGACCGGTCGCGCGAATGCCTGAAACGCTTATCGGTCGGTCCCTGCCGCGGCGCCGGCCCTCGAACCACCGAATCGCCAGCAGGACAATGCCGGCCAGCAGCCAACCTAGAAGGATGTCGACGACGTAGTGCTCGGCCGTGTAGACCAGCGTGAACGCCATCACGAGAACATAGGCCGCCAGCAGCGGTCGCCACTTACGCGCCACGCGAGTCCACAGGAACGCCGCGATCGCTGCGGTCAGGCCGGCGTGCAGGGAGGGAATTGCCGCCACGAGATTCACGCTCGCCTGGCCCTGGTCGATCAGCGCACTGGCAGTCTGCAGATTCAGCTTTCCCCAGCCCCGTCCGACGATCCGCTCAACCCAGTCGTTGGCGCCGTCGCGCGTCGAGTGCATGGCGCCGAGCAGGCCGCCGTCCGGCACGCCCCGCCCAGTGCGGAACATGCAGTCAGGGCCCGACGGGCCACTGGCCACGTCCGCGGCTGTGCATCGGGCCGCTGCCCACGGCGGTGCAGCTGGCAGCAGCGTGTAGATGACGAGCGCCGCGAACGACAGCCCGACGAAGAGCCGAACGAATGCCTTCCACTCCGCTCGATCGCGCAGCCAGAGCACCGCGGCGACTACGTACGGAACGATGAAAAACGACATGTAGACGGTGCTGATGACGATCTCCCACCACGGCGGGTAGGCCACCTTCAGCCGCTCCTGCAGCCACACCGTCGGGACCGTGCCGGCGAACATCCATCGATCCGCGTCGACCTGCCAGTGCCACATCGTCGGCCGCCCAACCAGGGTGGCCGCTCCCCTGCTCAGGTCGTAGGCGATGAGCACCAACGCGAATGGCAACCAGTCGCGGACTACATAGAGCATGCGGCGACCCTGACCGATGCTGGCCGCCAGCAGCCCGGTGCAGATGTAGAGCAATAACAGTTCGCGATTGAACGCGAAACCCGTTGTGACAGTGCGATATACGATGACTACGGCCCAGATCGCGACCGCGACGCGCCGAGTAATTGTCAGTCGACGCTCACGCGTTGGGACCGCATCCTCGGGGCGGACCAACGCAATTGGCGAGTCGTCAACTGCCGACACTCAATTCAGCGTAGTTCACCCTGGCGCCACCGCGGGTTAGATCATCGTTCGTTTATCGAACCGTGCTTCAGCCGATGTTTTCGCGCAGGAACGCGATGTCGTCCTTGCGGCCCTCGTCGGCAGTTTCACAGATCACCGGCGCGTCGGCGGCCTTGACCACCGCGACCAGCAGTTCGGGATCGATCTGTCCGGTGCCGAAATTCGCGTGCCGGTCCGCGCCCGACCCTGCGGCATCGCGAGAGTCGTTGCAGTGCACCAAGTCGATGCGGCCCGTGATACTCATGATCCGCTCGACGGCGTCGACTAGTTTTTCGCCTGCGGCCCACGCATGGCAGGTGTCGAGACAAAAGCCGATGCCCTTGTCCCCGATGTGGTCCCAGAGTCGGGCGATGGTGTCGAAGTGCCGCGCCATCGCATGGTCGCCGCCCGCGGTGTTCTCCAGGTAGACCGCCACGTCGGTCTCGAGGTATTCCAGCGCCTTGCGCCAGCGCTCGAAGCCGGCCTCCCAGTCGTTGTCGTCGGCGTGGCCGCCGTGCACGATCACCGCGGTCGCGTTGATTTCCGAGGCCGCGTCGCAGGTGTCCTGAAGGATCTTGCGCGACGGGATGCGCACCCTGTTGTTGGCCGAGGCCACGTTGATCAGGTACGGAGCGTGCACGTACAGCGGCATCTTCGACGCCTTCAGCACCTCCGCGTCCTCGCGGGGTTTGGGCTTCTTCCAACTCTGCGGATTGCCGAGGAAGAACTGCACCACGTCGGCGCCGTCCGCGTCCGCCGCGGCCAGGGGATCGTCTTGATGGACGTGGGAACCAATGAGCACGGGGTCGAGTCTAGTGAGGCGGCCCGACACTGCCGCGCGGCCGACGGCACGCCCAGGTAGGCCGAGGTACACCTGCAAGCTCAATTTAAATGTTCAACTATTCCCGCTATTGTCTGCAACGGTAATTAATGGCTTGACATTTGATCGCTGAAGCAAATATTCAATTTTCAATTGATATCAAGAATATCGCACAGAATTTCCTAAATTGTTGCTCGCATATCAAACGGCGGAGCGGTACCGTTATATCGCGACAGTTGGACTACAGAAAGTAGGAACCCAATTACTACCTGAGCAGCCCTCTGCCGTTTCTTGATATCGACACAACGGGGAGGAATCATGACTGCAATAAGACAGGTCGTAGGCGGTCTAAGCGGCATTGCTCTCGCTGGCGGCATAGCGGTCGGGGCAAGTGTGGCGCTCGCCTCATCGGCGCACGCAACATGTGCGGATCTGGGCGGAACGTTCGCAGGTGGCAAGTGCACAGTCGTCACCGGCGGTACCACAACAGTCACACCGATCGCCGGCCCCTCGGGGAAGGTAAACGAGAACAATCCCTGGACGGAGACGGTGACGACGCCATCGACGGTAGACGTGTACCACGGCAATGGCCCCGGGGCGCTCATCAGCAGCACCTCCACCGGGGGCAGTACGACGATCGCCAACCCCGGCGGCCACGAGGTCGGCAGCGTGCCGGGCGGGGGCGCGCCGTAGGCCTCCGCGAAGGTGGCGCCTGCGTGCGTGCCACCGGCGGAGGGCCGGCAATTGAACTTGGAAATATCGGCCTGCGAAATTAACAATTGGCATTGCCGAGGGTCGTAATTATCGCTGACGAAGATTAGTTTGGCTGGGTATTCGCGCTCTGAACCAGCCTCATTATTTCACGCCTGCAAAAATAGCGGCACCCTACGGCGCAAATAAATGCCCGCCTAAATCCGGCTATCCCAAGGGGTCCGACGTGGCGTCAGAAGGTGCCGAATTGGGGATGCCAGACTCGTCGAGATCAGACTTATGATACGCAGATCGGCGTCGTCCGTGCCTAGACTCTGATCTCGACGGCGCGGGCAAGCGCAACGAGAAAGCCCCCGCACTCGGCGGGGGCTTTCTCGTTGTACTAGCGACGGTGACTACCGGTAATCCGAGTAGCCGTAATCGTCCAGCGGCACGGCGGCACCGGTGGCCTGGCCGAAGTCCGGGCTGTAGTACTGATCCTCGTAAGACGGGATCGTGTACGCAGCGGCCCTGGCCTCTTCGGTCGGCTGCACCTGGATGTTGCGGTACCGGTTGATGCCCGTGCCGGCCGGGATCAGCTTGCCGATGATCACGTTCTCCTTGAGACCCATCAGCTTGTCGCTGCGGCAGTTGATCGCCGCATCGGTCAGCACTCGAGTGGTCTCCTGGAACGAGGCCGCCGACAGCCACGAATCGGTGGCCAGCGACGCCTTGGTGATACCCATCAGCACCGGGCGACCCGCCGCGGGCTCGCCGCCCTCGGCAACCACCCGACGGTTCTCGGATTCGAACTCGGACCGCTCGGTCAGCGAACCGGGCAGGAACTCCGTGGCACCCGAATCGATGATCGTGACGCGACGCAGCATCTGCCGGACGATCACCTCGATGTGCTTGTCGTGGATCGACACACCCTGAGCGCGGTAGACCTCCTGGACCTCCTTGACGAGGTGGATCTGCACCTCGCGGGGGCCCTGGACACGCAGCACCTCGTGGGGATCGGCTGAGCCTTCCATCAGCTGCTGGCCGACCTCGACGTGGTCGCCGTCGGACAGCAGACGCTCGGTGCCGTCCTCGTGCTTGAACACCTTCAGGCGCTGACGACGAGAGAGCTTGTCGTACACCACTTCTTCGCCACCGTCGTCGGGAACGATGGTGATCTTGTAGAAGCGCTCACCCTCTTCGAGACGCACGCGGCCGGTGACGTCGGCGATCGGCGCCTTGTCCCGCGGCACACGAGCCTCGAACAGCTCCTGCACGCGAGGCAGACCACCGACGATGTCTCCACCGCCGGTAACGCCACCCTGGTGGAAGGTACGCATGGTCAGCTGCGTGCCGGGCTCGCCGATGGACTGCGCGGCGACGATGCCGACAGCCTCGCCGATGTCGACGAGCTTGCCCGTCGCCATCGAACGGCCGTAACACATTGCGCAGACACCGGTTCCGGTGGTGCAGGTCAGCACGGAGCGGACCTTCACCTCGGTGATGCCGGCGGCCAACAGGGCGTCGATCGCCGGATCACCGAGATCGTGACCACGCTCGACGACGACGTTGCCCTTCGAATCGACCGCGTCCTGCGCCAAAGTGCGCGCATAGGCGGATGTCTCGATGTGCTGATCGCGCACCAGCGCCTTGTCCTGCAGCTCCGCAAGCGTGACGTTGATGCCGCGCTCCGTCTCGCAGTCGGTCTCGCGCACGATGACGTCCTGGCTGACGTCCACCAGACGACGGGTCAGGTAACCCGAGTCGGCGGTACGAAGAGCGGTGTCCGCCAGACCCTTTCGGGCGCCGTGGGTGTTGATGAAGTACTCCAGCACCGTCAGGCCCTCACGGAACGAGGACTTGATCGGGCGCGGGATGAACTCACCCTTCGGGTTGGTCACCAGGCCCTTCATGCCTGCCAGCGTCCGCGTCTGGGTGAAGTTACCCGTGGCACCGGAATCCACGATCGTGATGATCGGGTTGTCGGCCGGGTAGTGCGACCGCAGCGCCTCACCGACCTCTTCGGTGGCCTTCTGCCAGATCTTCACCAGCTCGCCGTTGCGCTCCTCATGGTTGAGAGCACCACGCTGATACTGCTTTTCGATCCGGTCGGCTTCGGCCTCGTAGCGCTCGAGGATCTCCTGCTTCTCCGGCGGCACGATGACGTCGGCCATCGAGACCGTGACACCCGAACGCGTGGCCCAGTAGAAGCCGGCGTCCTTGAGCTTGTCCACGGTCTGCGCGACCACGATCATCGGGTAACGCTCGGCCAGATCGTTGACGATGCGCGCCTGCACCTTCTTGTGCATCTGCTCGTTGACGAACGCATACCCAAGCGGGAGCAGCTCGTTGAACAGCACGCGGCCCAGCGTGGTCTCGGCTGTCCATGCGTCACCCGGCTTCCAACCCTCGTCGCCGAAGAGCTCGGCTTCGATGTCGGCAGGCGGACGCAGCTGCGTCAGCCGCACCCGGATCTTGGCGCGCACGCTCAGCGCGCCGCGATCCATCGCCATGATGGCCTCGGCCGGCGAGCTGTACACGCCCGACTCCGGCTTGTCCTTGGCCGCGGCCACGAATTCGCCGGTGTCACCGGGGACCTCGGTGGTCAGGAAGAACAAACCGGTCACCATGTCCAGACGCGGCATGGCCAGCGGGCGGCCCGACGCAGGCGACAGGATGTTGTTGGACGACAGCATCAGGATGCGGGCCTCGGCCTGCGCCTCCGCGCTCAGCGGAAGGTGCACGGCCATCTGGTCGCCGTCGAAGTCGGCGTTGAAGGCCTCACACACCAGCGGGTGCAGCTGAATTGCCTTGCCCTCCACCAGCATCGGCTCGAAAGCCTGGATGCCGAGGCGGTGCAGCGTCGGTGCGCGGTTCAGCAGCACCGGGTGCTCACCGATGACCTCTTCGAGCACGTCCCACACCTGCGGGCGCTGACGCTCGACCATCCGCTTGGCGCTCTTGATGTTCTGCGCGTGGTTCAGGTCGACAAGACGCTTCATCACGAACGGCTTGAACAGCTCCAGTGCCATCAGCTTGGGCAGACCGCACTGGTGCAGCTTGAGCTGCGGACCGACCACGATGACCGAACGGCCGGAGTAGTCGACGCGCTTGCCGAGCAGGTTCTGACGGAACCGGCCCTGCTTGCCCTTCAACAGATCCGACAGCGACTTCAGCGGACGGTTGCCCGGCCCGGTGACGGGCCTGCCGCGACGGCCGTTGTCGAACAGCGCGTCCACCGACTCCTGAAGCATGCGCTTCTCGTTGTTGACGATGATCTCGGGCGCCCCGAGGTCGATCAGCCTCTTCAACCGGTTGTTGCGGTTGATGACACGGCGGTACAGGTCGTTGAGGTCGGACGTGGCGAACCGGCCACCGTCGAGCTGCACCATCGGTCGCAGCTCCGGCGGGATCACCGGAACGGCGTCGAGCACCATGCCCAGCGGCGAGTTGGTGTTCGACTGGAACGCCGCAACCACCTTCAGGCGCTTGAGAGCACGAAGCTTCTTCTGGCCCTTGCCATTACGGATGGTGTCGCGCAGGCTCTCGGCCTCGGCGTCGATGTCGAAGGTCTCGATGAGCTTCTTGATCGACTCCGCGCCCATGGCGCCGGTGAAGTACTCGCCGTAGCGATCGACGAGCTCGCGGTAGAGCACCTCGTCGACGATCAGCTGCTTGGGAGCCAGCTTGGTGAAGGTGTTCCAGATCTCTTCGAGCCGGTCCAGCTCACGCTGGGCGCGGTCGCGGAGCTGACGCATCTCACGCTCGCCGCCGTCGCGGACCTTGCGCTTGACGTCGGACTTGGCGCCCTCGTCCTCGAGCTCCTTCATGTCGGCTTCGAGCTTCTGCGCCCGGGCCTCGAGGTCGGCGTCGCGCTGATCCTCAACGGCCTTGCGCTCGACGGCCATCTCGGCCTCGAGCGTGGACAGCTCGTTGTGGCGCATCTCGTCGTCCACGCTGGTGATCACGTAGGCAGCGAAGTAGATGATCTTCTCGAGATCCTTCGGTGCCAGGTCCAGCAGGTAGCCGAGGCGCGACGGAACACCCTTGAAGTACCAGATGTGCGTGACGGGCGCGGCCAGCTCGATGTGACCCATCCGCTCACGACGCACCTTGGCGCGGGTCACCTCGACGCCGCAGCGCTCGCAGATGATGCCCTTGAAGCGGACGCGCTTGTACTTGCCGCAGTAGCACTCCCAGTCGCGAGTCGGTCCGAAGATCTTCTCGCAGAAAAGGCCGTCCTTCTCCGGCTTCAATGTGCGGTAGTTGATGGTTTCCGGCTTCTTGACCTCACCGAACGACCAGTTGCGAATGTCGTCGGCGGTGGCAAGACCGATCCGGAGCTCATCGAAGAAGTTGACGTCTAGCACGTAACTCCCTTTCCCCTTTCGGGATTAGTAACCAATAGCGCTGCGGCTCCGCCGCAATTACGCAAGATCCTCGACAGAAGCAGATTCGTTGCGCGACAAGTTGATTCCCAGGTTCGCGGCAGCGCGCTCCAGGTCCTCGTCGTCGCCGTCGCGCATCTCGATCGCTGCACCGTCACTGGACAGCACCTCGACGTTCAGGCACAGCGACTGCAATTCCTTGAGCAGCACCTTGAACGACTCCGGAATGCCCGGCTCGGGGATGTTCTCGCCCTTGACGATCGCCTCGTACACCTTGACCCGGCCGACGGTGTCGTCGGACTTGATGGTCAACAGCTCCTGCAGCGTGTACGCCGCGCCGTAGGCCTGCATGGCCCAGCACTCCATCTCGCCGAACCGCTGGCCACCGAACTGCGCCTTACCGCCCAGCGGCTGCTGGGTGATCATCGAGTACGGGCCAGTGGAGCGGGCGTGGATCTTGTCGTCCACCAGGTGGTGCAGCTTCAGGATGTACATGTAGCCAACCGTCACCGGGTACGGGAACGGTTCACCACTGCGACCGTCGAACAGCTTCGCCTTGCCGTCCTCGTCGACCAGCGTCTCACCATCGCGGCTCGGCAGCGTCGATGCCAACAGACCCTGAAGCTCGGCTTCACGGGCACCGTCGAACACCGGTGTCGAGACAATGCTGTTCGGCTCGACGTCCAGCATCTCCTCGGGCAGGTTGGCAGCCCACTCCGGAGAACCGTCGATCTTCCAGCCCGCCTTGGCCGCCCACCCGAGGTGGGTTTCCAGGATCTGACCGATGTTCATACGACGCGGCACACCGTGGGTGTTCAGGATGATGTCCACCGGGGTGCCATCGGGCAGGAACGGCATGTCCTCGACGGGCAGGATCTTGCCGATGACGCCCTTGTTGCCGTGGCGTCCGGCGAGCTTGTCACCGTCGGAGATCTTGCGCTTCTGAGCGACGTAGACGCGGACCAACTCGTTGACGCCCGCGGGCAGCTCGTCGTCGTCCTCGCGGGAGAACACCCGGATGCCGATGACCTTGCCGGACTCACCGTGCGGCACCTTCAGCGACGTGTCGCGGACCTCGCGCGCCTTCTCACCGAAGATCGCGCGGAGCAGCCGCTCCTCCGGCGTCAGCTCGGTCTCACCCTTCGGGGTGACCTTGCCGACCAGGATGTCGCCGTCGCGGACCTCGGCGCCGATGCGGACGATGCCGCGCTCGTCGAGGTCAGCCAGCACCTCATCGGAGACGTTCGGGATGTCCCGGGTGATCTCCTCGGCGCCCAGCTTGGTGTCGCGGGCATCGATCTCGTGCTCCTCGATGTGAATCGAGGTGAGCACGTCCTCCTCAACCAGGCGGTTGGAGAGGATGATCGCGTCCTCGTAGTTGTGGCCTTCCCACGGCATGATCGCCACGAGCAGGTTCTTGCCAAGCGCCATCTCACCGTTCTCGGTGCACGGACCGTCGGCGATGACCTGACCCGCCTCGACACGCTGGCCGGCGTCCACGATCGGACGCTGGTTGGCGCAGGTGCCGTGGTTGGAGCGGGCGAACTTGCGCATCCGGTAGGTGTGCCGGGTGCCGTCGTCGGCCATCACGGTGATGTAGTCAGCCGAGACCTCTTCGATGACGCCGGCCTTGTCGGCGACGACGACGTCACCCGCGTCGATCGCGGCGCGCAACTCCATACCGGTGCCGACCAGCGGGGCCTCGCTGCGGACCAGCGGAACCGCCTGGCGCTGCATGTTGGCACCCATCAGGGCACGGTTGGCGTCGTCGTGCTCGAGGAACGGGATCATCGCGGTCGCGACCGAAACCATCTGGCGCGGCGAGACGTCCATGTAGTCGACCTCGGTCGACGAGACGTACTCGACCTCGCCGCCCTTTCGACGAACCAGGACGCGCTCCTCGACGAAGCGGCCGTTGGCGTCGATCGGCGAGTTGGCCTGCGCCACAACGTGGCGGTCCTCCTCGTCGGCGGTCAGGTACTCGATGTCGTCAGAGACCACACCGTCGTTGACCTTGCGGTACGGCGTCTCGATGAAGCCGAACGGGTTCACCCGCGCGTACACCGACAGCGAGCCGATCAGACCGATGTTCGGGCCTTCCGGCGTCTCGATCGGGCACATGCGGCCGTAGTGGCTGGAGTGCACGTCGCGGACCTCGAGGCCGGCGCGCTCACGGGACAGACCGCCAGGGCCCAGCGCCGAAAGGCGGCGCTTGTGGGTCAACCCGGACAGCGGGTTGTTCTGGTCCATGAACTGCGACAGCTGGCTGGTGCCGAAGAACTCCTTGATCGCCGCCACGACGGGACGGATGTTGATCAGGGTCTGCGGCGTGATCGCCTCGACGTCCTGAGTGGTCATGCGCTCGCGCACGACTCGCTCCATGCGGGACAGGCCGACCCGGATCTGGTTCTGGATCAGCTCGCCGACGGTGCGCAGACGACGGTTGCCGAAGTGGTCGATGTCGTCGGTCTCCACCGGGACCTCCACACCGCCGGGAACCGTCATCGAGGTCTGGCCCTCGTGCAGGCGCACCAGGTACTCGATGGTCGCGACGACGTCCTCTTCGGTCAGCGTCGAGCTGGTGATCGGCTGTCCGGCGTTCAGGCCCAGCTTCTTGTTGACCTTGTAGCGGCCCACCCGGGCCAGGTCGTAGCGCTTCTCCTTGAAGAACAGGTTCTCCAGCAGGGTCTGCGCGGACTCCTTGGTTGGCGGTTCGCCCGGACGCAGCTTGCGATAGATGTCCAGCAGCGCCTCGTCGGTGCCTGCGGTGTTGTCCTTCTCCAGCGTTCCCATCATGATCTCGGAGAAGCCGAAGCGCTCGACGATCTGCTCGTTGGTCCAGCCCAGCGCCTTCAGCAGCACGGTGACCGGCTGACGACGCTTGCGGTCGATGCGCACACCCACGGTGTCGCGCTTGTCGACGTCGAACTCCAGCCACGCACCGCGACCGGGGATCACCTTGACGCTGTGCAGCGTCTTCTCGGTGGACTTGTCGATGGTCTCGTCGAAGTACACGCCAGGCGAGCGGACCAGCTGGGACACCACGACACGCTCGGTGCCGTTGATGATGAAGGTGCCCTTCTCGGTCATCATCGGGAAGTCGCCCATGAAGACCGTCTGGCTCTTGATCTCACCGGTGTTGTTGTTGATGAACTCCGCGGTGACGAACAGCGGAGCCGCGTAGGTCATGTCCTTGTCTTTGCACTCGTCGACCGGAGCCTTGACCTCGTCGAAACGCGGGTCGGAAAAGCTCAGCGACATCGAGCCGGAGAAGTCCTCGATCGGCGAGAGTTCGGCGAGCACCTCTTCGAGGCCGCCGACCGGATTGACGTCACCGCGGGCCTTGGCCTTTTCGCGCCACGAGTCGGACCCGACCAGCCAGTCGAACGACTCGGTCTGAACGTCAAGTAGCCCCGGAACCTCGAGAGGCTCACGGAGCTTGGCGAAAGAAACTCGGTTGGGTGCTCCGGGGACGGAGTTATTGGGATTAGCTACTGCTGACTTGGATTGGCGGGACCCTGCCAAGATGCATCCTTCCAGCACCTCATGCGACTTACCGGGAGCGGCGAATGCCTGTCCTTTAGTCGCTATCTGCGTCGGTTTGGCTGGCCTCTCAAGACCACAAACTCCCCGAACGCACGGCACGCGACTAGATCACTGAGCGGGGCTCAGGCTAGGACATCGGTGTCAGGTGCGGGTTTAGGTGGGCAGGATGCAGCCAGCGCAACGTCCAACAGTACCGCAGGACGGCGTATTCCTCAACCACTGCATGCAAAAGTAACCGGGCGCTGGCTGGCGACTCGATCTTTCACACCTTTTTCATACATCGCTGCCCAACAGATTGGCCCGTCGAACCCTTTCCGTCAAGAGATAGCGCCGTGTCGGCTGTGGAGTTTTCGGTTAAATCTGGGTTTGCGGCGGCGCTGAAGGTCGACGAAGGATCTTCGGCGCACACCGCGAAGTTCTTGAGCAAGAGAGTCGACCGCAGTGCCGCGTCCACGATCAGATCGACGATCGACAACTTGGGCGCGGGCGTCGGCAGCACATGGGCTTGGGCGCCATCGGTGCCCGGGATGTCGACCGTCGACCCCAGTGCGCCGTAGACGCCGGTGTGCGTGCCCTCGTAGAAGTCGTTGATCCAGCCCTGCGCGATCACCTGGACGGCCTGCACGTTCTCCGGACGTGAGAAGCCCAGGCCCGCTATCTGGCCTCCGATCAACACGAGCGGGTTGTGCGTCTGCAGCGCGTCCGAGTGCATCCCGTTGACGAGTTCGACACCGACGAATTCGCCCGGCCGGGCGGCCACCAGGGCCCGGTTCATCGCGCCCTTCGAGTTCAGAAAGTTCGGCGCCGCAGAGATGGTGTACACCGGGATGTCGTCGGGAATCTTCGTGAGCCCGCGTTCGATTGCTCCGCCGATCGGAGAGGTGTCCAGCAGGATCACGCCGGCCAGGTTGTGGTCCTCGGCGTCGGGCGCGAACTCCTCGAAGTATCCCGCGGCGCCGCCCACCAGCTGTCCACCGCCCGAATGGCCAACGAGCACGAATCGCTCCGGCAGCGCATCACCCTCGAAACCGGCCGCCTTCGCGCTTGCGAGCAGGTCGGCGCGGTCGCCGAGGAACAACTTGGCCACCGCCGCATGCATCGGATCGCCGCCGAGGTGGCACGCGTAGCAGTCGAGGAGGTTCCCAGAAATAAAGGTCGCGACAACGATCGCGTGGTTGCGCTCGGCCAACTCTGCGGCCGTGTAGTCATATTCGGCGGCCGATCCCGGGAAGCCGTGCTGGAAGTAGATGAGCCGCGACGGCGCCTCTACCGTATCGGGGAAGTACCAGTCGGCATCCACGGTGTAGCCGGGACCGCAATCGAGGTCCACCGTCGTCCGTTGCACCCGCACGGTGCTGCCCGGCGGAACCTGCGGCGGGCCTGCGACAGCTTTCTCGAACGCCTGGAAAAGCCCGAACGCAAACGAGCCGACGACGTTGATCAATGTCGGTCGGCCCGGAATCGCTTGAGCCACTTGTGGTTCCGTGACACTTAGGGTGGCGTCCTCGGTGAGCCCGAGCTGACGATAGATGTCGGGACGAACCGCCGCTGACTGCGAAAAGCCAACCGGCGGCGAGCCGAGGGCAGGCCAGTCGTGGATCAGCCCCGTTCCGACCACCACCGATATCGGGGCGCCTTCGTCGACTGCGCGCTGGTGCAGGAGCAAGGTGTCGGGATACAGGATCTCCCGCTCCCCGACGTAAATCGTGGTCGGAGGCAGCGCCTCGAGAATCTCGGGCTCGAAGAACAGCGGACTGACGAGTGGATCCCGCAAATCGGTGATGCCGTCGAACCAGTGGGACTTCCATACGTCCTTGGCGTTGTCGACATCGAAGATCGGATCGTCGACATTGCGGATATCCGGGTTCGACAACGTGGAGTCGATCGACCCGGATATCAGCACCATGCTCGACGGGATCGGCTTTCCGGCGAGCAACAGTTGTCGGACGGCAGAGATTGCGATGGTGCTGCCCGCCGAGTCGGCGTAGAGGCTGACGTTCTCGGCTCCATGCGACTCGATCTGGCCCGAGACGAAGTCGGCCGCCTCAGGGATGACAACGGTGGCCCGTCCCGCTTCCGTGGTTGCCAGCGGGTACAGCGGCACGACCACCGTGGCGCCGGTCTCGCGCGCCATGTTCGTATAGTCGAGCCAGTTCAAGACATTCGGTTGGTAGATCCACCCGCCGCCGTGAAAGGCGACCACCGTCTTGCCGGTCGGGTCGGCCGGCTGGAACTCCCACACCCGCCACTGCGCGCCGTCCTCGGCAGTCCACACCGTGCGCTGGGTGTCCAAGCCGAACGTCAAGAAGAACGGCGGTGTGCCGGTGGCCATCACCCTGCCAAGGACGGCCTGCACACTCACACCGGTGACCTTGCTGACGAAACTCATCGCGTCTTGGAACATCAGGCTGATGCGGTCGGAGAAGTTAGGTGGCGGCGTGTAAGTCAGCGAATTCTCAACGGGTGCAACCGCTTCCGCAACCGACGGCGACACAGCGCCCGGCTCGAATTCCCGCCGCGCCGCTGCCGCCAACGTCCACACCGGCGGCTGGGCACCTGGCGCGCTTGGTGTCGTGCTCGCGCCGAACGGCTTCAGCAGCGTGGTGGCCACCGAGGACACCGCCGTCGCGACGCTTTCGACGACGGTGGGCTTGCTGGGCGCTGTTGGTGTGGCGGTGGGCGTCACCGCGACGTTGTCGACGCTGACCGCGGGATCCGGGTCGGTCGCTTTCGTCGTCGTCGTCTTCTTGCCGGTGGCGTTGGCCGCCGTCGACGCGGCAGGTGCCCGGCGGACATGGACCCGCGGCGGCGTGTGTTGCCGTCTGATGTGGTGGTTGTCGCCGTCGGCCTTGCCGGAGGTCGCGGGCTTTTCCTCGTCGAGCTTCTTCGGGTCTTCGGGTGGCTTCGTGTTCGAATCGCCTTGGCCCTCAGCGGCTTTCGTCGAGTCCGATGTCGTGGCGGCACCGCCGCCGTCGGCGGCGTCACCGTCGGCGAGTGCCACGCCTGCGCCCACGAGGGCTGCAGCCGAAACGCCGGCAGTCACGACGCCCGCACTCATCCACGCCAAGAACTGGTTAGCCATGCCCGCTCCCACCTCGACCGCAGCAAACGATAGCCCGAGTGCCGTCACCGGTGGGGCGGTTTACACAAACCGCTGAAGACGTCAGGCCGCGACGGGCTCCTGAGTGGGCTCGGCCTTACACGCCGGTTCGACCGGGCCGCACGTCGGTTCGAACGTGAAAAAGCCGTTACCCAGGGCAACGAACGCCTGAAGCGGGTTCAATATGAATGGCTTGGTGAGCGAATTGGGCAGCGCCACCGCCGTTGCCGGACCCGCGGAAGTTTGGATCGTGACGGACTCGCCGGCGTCCACGTAGATGCCCTTGTCGTGGTTGCCAGCGAACATGTCATTGACCCAGCCGACCATCAGGACCTGCGCGGCCGCGACATTCTGCGGCTTCGAGAAACCCGAAGCCAATTGTTGCGAGAACTGGATCAGCGGGTTGCCGCCCCGCATCGAGTCGACATGGGAGCCGCCGACCAGCGTGACCCCGATGAACTGATCCGGGCGCGCCGCGAGCAGCGCCTCCGTGCCGACGCCGAACTGGTTCCAGAAGTACTTCGGCGAGGCGAGTTGGTAGATCGGGATGTCGGCGGGCACCTTCTTCAGCGACGCCGCCGCCGTGCCGTCCAAGGGGACCCCGTCGAGCATGACGACCCCGGCGAGCCTGTCGACGGAACCGTTGTCGGCCATGTAGCCGGCGGTGCCCGCGACGAGGCCGCCGCCGAGCGAGTGGCCGACCAATACGACCCGGTCGGGAATGGCGCCGGTGTAACCGGCGGCCAGCGTGCTGTCGGCCAGCGCCGTGTTGCCGTCAGCGAACAGGTTCGCGACCGTCTGCTGCATCCGCGGCGCGCCCAGCCAGCAGGCGTCGCAGGACAAGAAGTTCGACGTGATGGTCGGTGCGACGACGATGCTGTTGGTCTGCTCTGCGAGCGCGGCCGCCGTGTGGCTGTACCACGGGCCGCTGGCCAAAAAGCCGTGCTGCAGATAGATCAGCCGCGTCGGCGGTTCGGCGCTGTTCGGGATGTACCAGTCCGCGGGCACGTCGTAGCCTTTCGCGCAGTCGAGCCGCAGCGTCGAGCTGTGCACGGTCACTGTGCTGTTTGGCGGAAGAGTCGGCGGTCCGCCGACCAACCTGGTCGCAAGGCCGTACAGGTTGAAGACGAGCGTGCCGATCGCGCTGAGCAGACCCGAGAACGGTGGCGTTGTCGCCGTGGACGTCACCGCCGCACGGCGCGGTGCCGCGAACGCGACTGCGGCTGTCTTCGGCGCCGGGGCGGGTTCCTCGATGGCAGGCGTGGATACCGGCGCGACGTCGGCCACGGATTCGACAGCCGACTCTGCGGGTTCTGTGGCTTTCTCTGACTCTGGTTCGTCGGCCGCTTTCTTGGCCGTCTGCTTCGCCGCGGGCTTGTGCCCGACGGTTGTGCGCTTGGCGGGCTTGGTCTCGGCCTTCTCTGCGGTATCCGAACCCTTGGATTCCTTGACAGTCGCCGGCTCTTCGTCGGCGGGTTTCGCGTTGGGCTCGGCCTCGTCCCTGCCCGGCTTCTCGCTAGCGGCGCCCGAATCTTCTTTGTTTTCAGTCGGTTTCGCCGACTCCGACGAGGTAGCACCGTTGGCGGCCGAGCCGTCACCTTCGTCGGCGATCGCCACGCCCGCCCCGGCGATCATCGCCGCCGCCACGCCAGCGGCCACCATCACCGCGCCCAACCACGCCGAGAACCGGTCCGTCACGCGCGTCTCCTGTCGTTGACGGCGCAAAGGTAACGCGCAGGGCGGGTTGACGGAGGCGTTTATTTCAAATGCAGGCGGCCAGTCGGCGGCGGCGCATCCGCGGTCGCGGCCCTGTAGATCGGTTTATGCTCAGGTCAGCGGCCATGGCACGGCCATGGCGGATATCGAGACGACCGATGGTAAGCAGCGACCCGCTGCCCACGCAGGGGGACATTTACGCCGGAGTCCCGGCGGAGTTGGTGGCTGCCGGTTTCGAAGATCCCCAGGAAATCGGCCGGGGCGGCTTCGGCGTGGTTTATCGCTGCAGCGAGCCCGAACTCGATCGCACCGTCGCGGTCAAAGTACTGACGGCGGACCTCGAACCGGGCAACGTCGAGCGTTTCGTCCGCGAGCAACTCGCGATGGGCAAGCTCTCCGGCCACCCGCACATCGTGAGCATCTTCCAGGTCGGCACCACCGCCACCGGCCGGCCGTACATCGTGATGCAGTACCACCCGCACGGTTCGTTGGAAGCCAAGATTCACGACAACGGACCGGTGGGCTGGGCCGACGCGGTTCACATCGGGGTGAAGGTGGCAGGGGCGCTGGAAACCGCGCACCGCCGCGGGACCATTCACCGCGACGTCAAACCGGCGAACATCCTTCTCACCGAGTACGGCGAACCGCAGCTGACCGATTTCGGAATCGCCAGGGTCATGGGCGGATTCGAGACCGCCGACGGCGCCGTAATGGGTTCGCCCGCCTACACCGCCCCGGAGGTGCTGCTGGGGCAGGCGCCCGACGTCACCTCCGATGTCTACAGCCTGGCGTCGACGCTGTTCTGCGCAGGCACGGGGCACGCGGTATACGAACGCCGCAAGGGCGAGCAGATGGTCGCCCAGTTCCTGCGGATCACCAAGCACCCCATCCCGAACCTGCGCGACTCCGGTCTGCCCGCCGACGTGTGCGCGGTGATCGAACAGGCGATGTCGCGCAATGTCGAGGACCGCCCATCGACCGCGGCGGCATTCGGGGAGCAGTTGCGCGAGGTGCAGCGAATGCACGGATTGCCGGTGGACGACATGCCAGTGCCGATTCCGGCGCCGACCATCCGGTACAACCCACCCCGCTCCCCCGGCACGCCGTCAGGTTCGTATCCGGCGCGGACAATGACGCCGCCCGTACCGGCCACCCGGTTTCAGCTACCCGTGTCGACGAAGCCGTTGGTCGATCGCGCCCGGTTGATCGACGTGCTACGGGCCGGACCGCCAAAGAAGCTCACCGTGATTCACGGTCCGACCGGCTTCGGGAAGAGCACGCTGGCCGCGCAGTGGGCGAAGCTGCTGAGCGCCGAGGGCGTCGCGGTGGCGTGGCTGACCGTGGATCACGACGACAACAACGTCGTCTGGTTTCTGTCCCATTTGATCGAGGCCATTCGAGCCGTGACACCCGCGCTCGCAACGGAACTCGGCGAAGTGCTACAGGAGCACGACGATGAGGCGGAGCGTTACGTGCTGACCTCGTTGATCAACGAGATCCATGAGACGGGCACACGTATGACGCTGGTGATCGACGACTGGCAGCGCGTGACCGACCCTGCGACCATCGGGGCGCTGCTGTACCTGCTCGTCTACGCCTCTGATGACCTGAACGTGGTGGTGACCAGCCGCAGCCAGAGCGGCCTGCCGATGAGCCGGATGCGGATGCAGGACCAGCTCCTCGAAATCGACGCCACCGCACTGCGTTTCGACGTCGCCGAGTCGAAGAACTTTTTGGTCGACCTCAGTGGGCTGGACTTGGACCACGCCGATGTCGAGGAGTTGACCACCAAGACCGACGGCTGGGTCGCCGCACTCCAGCTGGCGTCGTTGTCGCTGCGCGGCCGCGACGATCCCGTGCAGCTGATCGACACGATGACCGGCCGCCACCACGCGATCAGTGAGTTCCTTGCCGAGAACGTGCTCGACACCCTGGAACCGTCGATGCTCGACTTCTTGCTGGCCACCTCGATCACGGAGCGGATCTGCGGAGACCTGGCGTCGGCACTGTCCGGTGTTCCGGACGGCCAGGCGATGCTCGAACAGGTCGAGGAACGAGATTTGTTCCTGCACCGCATCGACGACACGTGGTTCCGCTACCACCAATTGTTCAGTGACTTCCTGCAGCATCGACTCGGCCGCGATCCCGAGCGGGTCGTGCGCCTGCACCGCGCGGCATCCACTTGGTTCGCCGATCGGCAAATGGTCAGCGAGGCAGTCGATCACGCGCTTGCGGCCGGTGATGACGAGCGCGCAGTAACGCTCGTCGAGAACGGCGGCATCGACCTGGTGGCCAAGTCACAAATGGCCACGCTGATCGGGTTGATCGGCAAGCTGCCTTCGGCCGTCGTTCGCTCCGACCCGAGGCTGCAACTTGCGCTCGCGTGGGCCAACATCGTGCTGCACCGGATCCCCGCCGCCGAACAGGCCCTGGATCTGATGGAAGCCCGGATGACCAAATACGGCATCACCGACGAAGAGATCGCGGACATGCGCGCAGAAGGCGGCGTCGTGCGGGCAGTGGCCGACCTGCGCTCGGACCGCCTCGCGGGTATCGACGAACACATCTCGGCATGCCTTCAGCGACGAGAAACGCAGCGGCCCTTCGCCGTAGGCGTGGCGGCGACCGTGTCCACCTTCGCCGCCGCGTATCACTACAACCTCGACGAGGTGAACCGGATTCAGTCTTGGGCGGCGCCCTACGCCGAGCGCAACGGTGACAGCTTCAACATGGTTCATGGACTCTGCTACACCGGACTGGCCCACCGGCTGATGCTCGACAACCCGACGGCGGAGGCCTGCTTCCGCAAGGCTCTCAAGATCGCAAAGCGCTCGGGCGGCAGCCATTCCTACACGGCACGGCTTGCCAGTTCCGCTTTGGGCGAATTGCTCTACGAGCGAGGCGATCTCGATGAAGCGGCCCGGCTGCTCGAGGAGGGCTACAAGGTCGGCCCCGAGGGCGGCTCGGTCGACTTCAAGATCGCCCGTTACGTGATCGCTGCCAGGATCAAGGCGCTGCAGGGCGACCGGCACGCCGCGGCGCAACGGCTCGACGAGGCCATCCGGGTCGCGAGGGCGCTTTCGCTGAGCCGGTTGCGGGCGATGGCCGAACACGAACGCACGCGACTGGGGCTTGCGCCGCATCCGGATGCCGACCCGTGGCCGACGACCACCTACGACAGCCGCCGCCAACCGGTCGACGCGATCGACGAGATCACCGTCCAGTTCGAGGAGGCGTCGGCCATCCGCGTGCTGATGGGCGCCGACGATCAGGAGTCCAAGGAGCTGGCCTGTCGGTGGGCGCAGGAGTGGGTCGAGCGAACCTCGTCACCGGCAAGGCCGCAGGCGTTGTTGCGGGCGCGGCGGCTGCTGGGAGCCAGCCTGTCGGCGGCCGGACACATCGACGAGGCCAAGGCCATCATCGCGACCGTCGCCGCGCAATGCGCACGGCTGAAGATGTTGCGTTACCTCGTCGACGGTGGTCCGTATGTCGCCGCAACACTTTCGGAGTTGCAGGCCGATCAGCGGTCCGGATGGTGGCGTCCCGAATGGCCGGAGATCCCGCCCGACTTCCTCGATGAAGCGGTTACTGCGTCAGTGGCGCAGCGGATTTGACGGAGGCTCGCTCGACGCGCACCGGTACGCCCGTCAGCCGAGCCATCCCGGCCAACTTCTCCAAGTCTTGTGGCGCGCTGGACATCAGCTGATTGACGTTGGCGCCACCCGCTCCGTTGGCCACGCGCCAGCCGCCGGTCCCCTTGTGGCCCCAGCCATGCGGAACCGCGACGACGCCGACGACGATGTCCTTGGTGACCACCACGGGTAGCTCGATCTCGCCGTACGGGGAGGCGATCCGCACCCTGTCCCCATCGACGATGTTGGCCGCGGCCGCGTCGTCGACGTGCATGCGCGCGGCCTGGACTCGATCCCCGCGCATCAGCAGCGGCGAGTTGTGCATCCACGAATTCTCCGAGCGTGTCTCGCGCATGCCGATGAGCCGTAGCGGATATCCGCCGGGCACGTCCCTGCGCGACAGCGCGTCGACTTCAGCGGCGATCTCGTCATGGCGCAACCGCACCCGGCCCCCGCGGTAGACGACTACCTTGCGCAGCACGCCGTCGCGCAGATTGCGCGCGAGAACCTTTCCGTGCGGATGGTCTGCCGCAAGTCGTGAGAACGACAACCCGCCGCGGCGCAGCCCGTAGCGATCTCCGCCTTCGCCCAGCCGGATCACGGCGTCCACCAGCAGGCGCGGAGTCAATCGAATACCGAAGAGCCCCAATATCTTTCGCATCGCAGCCAGCGCGATCAGTCCCGGCGTGCGCCGCCACATCCTGCGGGTGAGGTCGTCGATCACCTGCCACTCCTCGCGGGCCTGCCCTGCGGGAGCGACGACGGCCTCGGTGGCCTGTCTGAACGGCGTTGGCTGCAGCGTCTGGAACGGCAGCGGGAAGTCGTCGCGCTCGTACATCGTCGCCGCGGGCAACACGTAGTCACAGTGCGCGAGTGTCTCGTTGACGTAGAGGTCGATGCCGACCATCAACTCCAAGGACTCCAGCGCCTTCTCTAATTCGTTGCCGTTGGGCACCGATAGGGCCGGGTTGCCCGCGCTGACGAACAACGCGCGCACCTGTCCTCGGCCGGGTGTGGTGATTTCCTTGGCCATCACCCCTGCGGGCTCGGACATCAGCACCGATGGGAAGCCGCCGATGCGCGACCGACGGCTGCTGTAGCTGGTTCGCAGCAGCGCGCCGAGCACCTTCATCCCCCACCGCTCGCCCGGAATGCCGAGGGTGCCGAACATGCTGCCGCCCGGCACATCGAGGTTGCCTGCGACCAGGTTCACTGCGTCCAGCAAATACGTTGTGAGAGTGCCGTTTTCACCCGTGCTGGTACCCACCCGGCCGTACACCGCGGCCCGCTCCGTGCGCGCGAGGTCGCGCGCCAGTGCCCGCACGACGCCCGGATCGATTCCAGTGCGCGGCTCGGTGGCTTCGGGGCTGAACGGTCTGGCCAACTGTTCCAGCCAGGCGAGGCTGTCGGCCTGACGGGCCAGCGCGGTGCGGTCGGCGAGGTTCTCTTCGAACAACACGTGGAGGACAGACAGCAGCAGGAAGGCGTCCCCGTCGGGGACGATGCCCAACCATTCGAACTGGGCCGCGGTCTCGGTCTTGCGCGGATCGATGACGATGACCCGGCCGCCTCGCTTGACGATGTCGTGCATCCGGTCCTTGATCCGCGGCACTGTCAGCACGCTGCCGTGTGAGACAACCGGATTCGCGCCGATCACGACGAGCAGATCGGTGCGCAGAATGTCGGGGACCGGCAGGGCCAGCGGCGAGCCGTACAACATCTGGCTGGCCACGAAGCGGTTGTTGACGTCCTGGGACCCGGCGGTGAAGACATGCAAACGCGGGCCGAAGGCGTTCATCAATGTCGCAAGGCCCAGGGTGTGTGAGTAACTGAAGGCACCCGGGTTGCCGTAGTACCAGCCGATCGCGCCGGAACCGTGCTTGCGGTGAATGGCCGTCAGCCGGGCGGCGATATCGGTCATCGCGTCGTCCCAGCTGACCGGGTCGAAGCCATCCGCTCCACGCCGCAGTGGCTGGGTCACGCGGTCGGGGTCGTTGACGACCTCGGTGAACGCGATGCCCTTCTGGCAGGCGAAGCCCGCAGACAGCGGGTGGTCCTTGTCGGGACGCAGCGACACCAACCGGCCGTCGTCGACGGTCGCGATCATGCCGCACAGCGGCTCACAGATCCGGCAGAACGTCGCTTTTTGGACTGGAGCTTTCTGAACGCCAGCCTTGCGCTCGACGTTCGTCAAAAGTTACCTCTCGACGCGGGGAATTGCCCCCGTCGGCGCGTCGTCGTCCAGCGAGCGGTGCCGCGCGGTGGCGCCTTCACCGAACTCAGACGCCGAATATTTGTGGGTGCCCTCGAGGTCGTCGCGGATCGCTTCCTGCGCCTGCGGCGGAAGGGTGTGCATGATCTCGCGGACACGCGCCTGCCTGCGGCCGACGGCCTGGCGCTCGGGCATGCCGGGGGTCGCCTGGATCTGCGGCGGCACACCCTGGATCTCCTCGACACCACCGTCGTGGTGACCGGCGTCGACCATGGCCTGCTCTTCGGCCATCGTCGACTCGTCCTTCTCCTCCGACATACCGATGGGACCGATACGGCGGCCGTTGAGGAACTGGCGGACGACGGGCTCGTCGCTGGTCAGCAACACCTCGCGGGGGCCGAACATGACCAGGTGCTTGCGGAACAGCATGCCCATGTTGTCGGGCACCGTGCGGGCGATGTTGATGTTGTGCGTGACGATCAGGATCGTGCAGTCGATCTGGGCGTTGATGTCGATCAGCAGCTGGGACAGGTACGCGGTACGGACCGGGTCAAGACCGGAGTCCGGCTCGTCGCAGAGGATGATCTGCGGGTCGAGCACCAGCGAGCGGGCCAGGCCGGCGCGCTTGCGCATACCGCCGGAGATCTCGCCGGGGAACTTGTTCTCGTCCCCGCCCAAGCCGACCAGCTCGAGCTTCTCCATGACGATGTTGCGGATTTCGCTTTCCTTCTTCTTGGTGTGCTCACGCAAGGGGAAAGCGGTGTTGTCGTACAGGCTCATCGAGCCGAACAGCGCGCCGTCCTGGAACATGACGCCGAACAGTGTGCGGATCTCGTAGAGCTCTTTCGCCGAGCACTCGATGATGTTGGTGCCGTCGACGATGATCTTGCCGCGCTCGGGCCGCAGCAGGCCGATCAGAGACTTCAGGAACACTGATTTACCGGTACCCGACGGGCCCAACAGGACGCTGACCTCACCGGCCGGGATCTCCATGGTGACGTCTTCCCAAATTCGCTGGGCCCCGAAGGACTTCGTCAGTCCTTCTACTTGAATTCCGATGCCCACGCGCGATCCTTCCGCCAAGTATTTCAGCCCCAGCCACATGCCTCCCGCCTGTGGCTTGAGTCACTGTAGCTTACGCCGTCTGACCACGACACACGTCTTGCGTCACATTGTGATCGACCCTAAACACACCCTAGACGCAGCTGTGGGGCGGACCTGTTTGCCAGATCCGCCCCACAGGTGATGAAACTACTTGACGGTAACCGTCGCGCCTGCGGCCTCGAGCTTGGCCTTGGCCTCCTCGGCGGCTTCCTTGGCGACCTTCTCGAGCAGCGGCTTGGGAGCGCTGTCGACCAGGTCCTTGGCCTCCTTGAGGCCCAGGCCGGAGACGATCTCGCGAACGACCTTGATGACGCCGATCTTCTTCTCGCCTGCACCCTCGAGGATGACGTCGAACTCCGACTGCTCCTCGGCGGCCTCGGCGGGGGCGCCACCAGCGGCGGGGCCGGCAGCCGCGACGGCGACCGGAGCAGCGGCGGTGACCTCGAAGGTCTCTTCGAACTTCTTGACGAACTCAGAGAGCTCGAGCAGCGTCAGTTCCTTGAACGCGTCGAGCAGGTCGTCGGTGGACAGCTTGGCCATGTGTGGTCCTTCCTTACTTACTTACTTACGTGTGTGGAGTTGATGGATCTATTCGGCGGCGTCGTCGGACGGCGCCGGGCTCTCGGGTGCAGCGTCGGCGGGCGCCTCGGCAGCTCTCTTCTCTTGCAACGCGGCTGCCAGCCGGGCGACCTGCGACGCGGGAGCGTTGAACAGGCCAGCGGCTTTGGACAGGTTTGCCTTCATCGCGCCGGCCAGCTTGGCCAGCAGCACCTCACGCGACTCCAGGTCGGCGATCTGTTCGACCTCGGAAACGCTCAGCGCGCGGCCATCCATGTAGCCGCCCTTGATGACCAGCGCCTTGTTGTCCTTGGCGAAGGTCTTCAGCGCCTTGGCGGCGTCGACGGCCTCACCCTTGACGAACGCGATCGCGGTCGGACCGACGAACAGTTCGTCGAGCCCGTCGATGCCCGCCTCCGCCGCGGCACGCTTGACCAGCGTGTTCTTGGCGACCGTGTAGGTGGCTGAGGCACCGAGCGAACGGCGCAGGTCCTTGAGGTTGGCCACGGTGAGTCCGCGGTACTCGGTGACCAGAGTGGCCGTCGAGTCCTTGAACTGCTCGGCGATGTCGGCGACCGCGGTGGCCTTTTCAGCTTTGGCCATGCATTGCCTCCTCGTGGTTGGTATCGGGTTGTCCCGCTTCAGAGCCGCACGAGGGCCGGAAATGACGAACGCCCCGACGCAGACAGGTCGGGGCGTGAAAGAACAAGCCTCGTCCTCCTGCGTGGGCCGCCGGGACAATCCCGGACCTTCAACCGATTACTCGGTGACCGACGGTCTTCGGTGGAACTGGTCAAGAATAGCCTGCTACCCGCCGATCAGCCAAAACGCTGCACTTTCCTACCGCGAGCTCCCTACCGCGAGCGACCGTGTCTGCACGCGACACGCCGCCGATCAGTGGCATTTCGCGGTCGCTCGCGCCTGGTTTTCAGGCGTCGAGGAGGGCTGCCGCGCCCACCAGGCCCGCTTCGCCGCCGAGTTCGGCGGGCAGCACTCGCAGGTCGCGGATGAAGTCGAGGCGGGCGTAGGACGCCAGCGCCTCGCGCAACGGATCGAAAAGCAGCCCTCCGGACTTCGCGACGCCGCCGCCGATGACGACCAGGTCGAGGTCGCACACCGCCCCGACCGACGCGATCATCGCGGCCACCGCCGTCGCGCCGCGCCGGAACGCCTGCAGCGCGACGCTGTCACCGGCGGTCGCCGCGTCGGCCAGTTCTTTGGCGTCGGCCTCCGGCGGGGCGGCCCAGCCGTTCTCCCTGGCCCACTGCGCCATCCGCGGTCCCGCCGCGATCGTCTCGACGCACCCGCGACCGCCGCACGAGCACGGCCCGCCGTCGGGGTCGACGACGACGTGGCCGACGTGTCCCGCGTTGCCGGTGCGCCCGTCGTAGGGCGCGCCGTCGAGTACGAGGCCGCCGCCGACACCGGTCGACACCACCATGCCGAGCAGAAACTGCGCGCCCCTGCCCGCACCGCGCCAACGCTCCCCCATCGCCATGCACAGCCCGTCGCCGCCAAGCCGCACCGGAGCATCCGTCAGTGCCGACACTCGATCGACGATCGGAAACCGTTGCCATTCAACGATATTGATCGGGCTGACCGTCCCCGTCGGCAGGTCGATCGGGCCTGCCGAGGAGATACCGACGCCGCGGACCCGACCGTGTGCTTCGGCCAGTGCCTCGGTGACCAACCTGTCGACGATCGTCCAGATCGCCTCGGCGTCACCGTCCGGCGTTGGCAGCTTGGCGTGATGCACCAGCGTGCCCTCTGCGGAAACCAGTCCTGCGGCGATCTTCGTGCCGCCGATGTCGAGTGCGAGCGTGACGTCCATCAGTGCCTGTGGGTGTTATCGGGCTGACGCGGATCCCCTGGATGCTCGTAACCCGGTGCCAGCTCGACCATTTCAGCGCAGCGCGCATCCAGCCACAGCCGGAAGGCGCGCCGCTGAGCCGCGCCGCGCAGATGGTCAGCGACCTCCGCATCGCCGCCGAATCGCCGCGGGTTGCGCTCGCGGTAGTCGCGCACCTGGGCGTCGGTGACGTCGACGTCCGCGGTCACGTCCACGAACAAGGCGCGCGCCAGCGGTTCGGTCAGCACCGATGCGGCAACGCTGCCGATCTCCAGCCGGGTCGTGACGTCCGGCAGCAGCGCGTCCTCGCTCGGCGCGCCTTCGCCGGTAAGCCCGCGTGCCGCCGCCTCTGTGGCGGCCACCCGCTCGGTCACCAGCAGTTGGGTCAGCCACCGCCGCAGTTGCCTGCCTTCACTGGTGCCAGGACGCGGCAGGGAGGAGGCCAGCCGAGAGCCGCGCAGCCGGTCTTCGCGGGCGTCGACCTCGTCGACCCCTACCGGCACGCCGCCCACCGTCGCCGCCACAATCATCGGACTGTCACCTTCACCGCGGGTGAGTACACCAGCCGACCGGCACAGCCGATCCGGATCAGCGCCCACCACTCTCCAGGTTCCGTCCACGCGGGCGGTGCGACGCCGAACTCGAGCTCTACCGTTCCGCGGGCCGGCAATTCGCGGCCGACGGCGGCGGGCCCCATCCACTCCCATGTTCCCCACGGGCTGATCAGGTGTGCCTCGACCGCAAGGTCGGAATATGCGTCGGTGCCGACGGTCACTGCCAGCCGTCCGGTCTGGCCTGCCGAAAGCTCGATGGGCTCAGGATCGCTGACCAGCCGCAACAGACTGTCGTCGCGGTGACCGATCGCTATCACGCACACGTCCTCGACCGTCTGGCGCCACGACGGCGGAATCGACGCGGCGTCACTTCCCGTCACGGCCAGTTCGGCGCGCAGCGGGTACAGGCCCGGAGGTACGTTCGGCGGCACCGCTACAGCGACGTCTGTCTCCAGGTAGTCGCCTGGCGGCAGTACGAAGGACAACTCGTCGTTCTCGGCGCTCCAACCGTCGGGGCACAGCAGCCGCACCTTGCCGTGCAGTGCCGCGTCGCTGGTATCGGTCGCCACCGTAAGCCGCAGCGACACTTGGGAATTCGGCTCTGCAGCGAGCTGTTGCGGATGCAGGTGCGCGACGGCGGGCAAGCCGCCAACGGCGGCTGGACCGCGGTTGTGCAGCCAGTAGCGCGCGTACAACGGCTGCGCGGCCTCTTCGTCGGGTGCGAGTACAGCGTGGTCCGCCTCGAGCACCTGCGGCATGTTCAGCCGCGTCAGCACCGTGGCGATCTCAAAGCCGTGCAGCATCAGGTTGTCCGCGGCGCCTTGCACCCGCGGTTGCTCGAGTAGGTCGACGCGCGAGGCCGCGGAGATCCGGCGCAGACCAGAGCGAACCACGACATCGGTTGCGGAACCGCATGTTTCGACGAGTCGGACCGCGACGCCGTCGGCAGCCTCGACGTGGCTGCCGCTGCCCGATGACAGCGGATTGCCTGCTGCCTTGAGCGCGCCTAGCGCTACCTTGCCGGCCGGCTCGATCTCCAGCAGCGACCCCCACGAGGGCAAACCGCCTGCTGTCCGGTCGTTTTCGGCGACCGTCAAGAGCGGGCGGGAGAACTCGGCGCTGCGAGCCGGGAGATCTGCCTGCCGCCAATCTCCCTCACCGGAGACCAGCGCGTAGTCGAAGGTGTGCGTCCAGTGCTGCAACTGGAAGTTCGAGCCGTCCGGCGCCGTGCGCCGCGGCGGATCGATCCATGTGCCGGACGGCCAGCCGGTGCAGGACCGCATCAACGACATGTGTAGCGTGCCATCGGATTCGACGGCGAAGCCGGGCATTCCGCGGTTGAGCACCGCGACGGTATGCGCTTCGAACGGCTCCAGCCCGGACGAAGCTTCCTGCTCGACGACGATCTCGAAGTCGGCGAGGTCCTCGACAACGGAGCCGACGGCATCCTCCAACTCGGCTCCCGCGACGATCAGTACCGGCAGTGCGCGCACACCGCGCAGGTCCGCACCGGGCACCCATTGGTCGGCCAACGACGAAATCGGCGGGACCCATACTCGCGCCGACCCGCGGGTGTAGAGCTGCCGTTTCAGTTCCTCCGCGTAGACGGGCTCTGCTTCGGCGAGAACCGCTGCGGTGAAACCGTTTTCGTCAGGGCCACCGAGCGCGATCCTGGCGTCGGGCAAGTTCGAGTCGACGGCCAGATCGCCGTACCGCGGCTGATCCCCACTGCTGCATGTGGCCGTGACGCCTGCGCGGACCAGCGCGACCATCAACGGCCGCGCCAGCGCCGCCGAGACCGATTCCGACGGCGCGATGACCTCGGCGACCGAAACCGCGCGCACACCGTCACCGACTCGCACGCGTGCCGCCGATGACAATCCGAACCAGCCGAACGCGGGGTTGTCCAGCGTCCACGGGTGCTGCGCGGAGTCGACGGCCGTCCCTGCGCGGTCGTGCAGCAGCCCGAAACCGCGTCCGATCACCGCGTCGCCGACCTCGCTGACCGGCAACGCACCGGGCACCGGGCACGGCCAGCGCAGCCGCAGCAGGCGGTCCTCGCCGGTGAACTCGTCGACGGTGGTGCTGCAGTCCACCCGGGCAACCCCACGCCAAAGGGTCACGATCTGCTTGTAGCGCAATACATCACCGATGCGACCGTCGATCACCAGCCGCTCACCGAGCGGACCGCGGTATGCCTGCACCGAAGCCGTCGCCGCGGAGGACGCGACGACCGGGCCCTTCGGCAACAGGTGCCACGGGCCCTCACCGGCCTGCGGATGGGCCGGGTACTCCTCGTAGACGGCCAGCTCGTTGCCGACCCTGCCACCAGCGATCAGTTCGCGCTCGGACGCCACCTCCACCAGCGAGCTGACCCCGCCGCCGCGCACAGGGTCGACGGCGAGCCGGTAGTGCTCGTTGCGAATCAAGTTGCCGTCCAACGGTTCCCAGCCTGACTTCGCTTCCCCGGCGGTGAGCACATACGACTGCCACCCCACCGAGGGCACATCCCGGGCCAGCCAGCTCACGGACCGCCCGCCGTGCTCGACATGCGCGGCAAGTTCGGCGCCGTCAGAGTCGACGACCCGCACCCCCTCCCCCACAGGCCGTGAGAGCCGCGCTGTCACTACGTCGGAGCGCTTGTGTGCCAACGGGTTCCACACCACTACCGAGCTGTCGACCGCACTGGACAGCAGCCGCAGCGCGTTGTCGCGGGCGGTGGTGCCGAGTTGCCATGCGTCGCGCCAGCCGGTGAGGAGGTCGAGGTACACCTGATCGGATTCCGACCCGGTGATCGCATCGTGGTGCGCGCCGTAGGCCAGTTGCACCCATGCCTTGGCCAACGCCGCCTGCGGATACGTCGCGCCGCCGAGCAGACCCGCGAACACCGCGAACCGTTCGGCATCGAGCACCGCGTCCTCGGTTGCCCTGTTGGCCTGCTTGGTGTCGATGTAGGAGACGTGGCAGCCCGTGTAGATCGGGTTCATGTCGCGGGTCTGTGGTGACGCCTCGATGCCGCGGTCGGCAAGCTCGGCCCGCACCGCGGCGAAGAACTCCCGCGGCAGCGCGCACACGAACCGGGGCCAGGTGTAGCGCGCATTCCAATCCCGGTGGATATCGGTGACCCACTTGTTCGGTGGCGTGTAATCGGTGCCCACCGGCAGCAGCACGTTTCGGGTCAGCGCAACCGTCTTCAGCGTCGCGAACAACTCGTACGTCGCCTGCTCGGCCTCGGCCAGCGTCGCCGACGAGTCCATCCACCAGCCCGCCGAATAGTGGGCAGGCATGTAGTGCGTCAACAATCCGCGTCCCGACGGTGCGATCCACTCGAACTCACTGGAGAACTGCATGCGGCGCGGATCGCCGCCGCCGGCCACGGGCCCCCACTGATGGTGTGGACCACGCGCCCATGAGCTGGATGTCAGCCCCGCGTCGGCGGCCATCCCCGGAAATTGCGGGTCATGGCCGAACACGTCGAGCTGCCACGCGGTGCTCGGGTCGGCGCCCATGATGTCGCGCTGAAAACCCATGCCGGCCACAAAGTTTCGGATCGTCGTCTCGGCGCTCGTCAGGTTGGTGTTCGGCTCGTTGTATGCCCCACCCATCACCTCAACGCGACCGTCGGCGATGAACCGGCGAAGGTCGTCGCGATCCTCAGGATGGGTGTCCCAGTACGGCTTGAGGTAGTCCACCTCGGCCAGCACGAACTTGTACTCGGGCTCGCGGCGGGCCATCTCGAGGTGCGCGCGCACCAGGTCGAAACCGTTGGTCTGACGGCAGCGGCCCGGCGGGTCCTCGCTCCACACACTGGTATAGGCGGCCTGCGTGTTCCACCAGACCGGGTCGTAGTGGAAGTGGCTGATCATGTACATGGTCCAGCCGGGCTCGGCGACGGTGAACACGAACGACGCGTCGCCGGCGCGGGCGGTTCGCTGCTCTCCCGGCGTGGGCCGTTCGACGCGGACCGGCACCTCGACGGCGCCGTCACCCGGCGTGACTTCGGCCGAACCAGCCAGACCGTCGCCGTCAACGTGGATTTCGCCGACTCCGCCGGTGTAGTTGACCCGCACCAGTTGCAGTGGGTTGTCGGCGGGCCCGACGAAGAGTTCCGTCGACTCCGCGGAGATGACGTGCACGCCAAAACCCTACGGCGATTACAGACCGTTGCGGCCTCAGGCCCGCGAAATGTCGACGACCAACGCTCGATGATCGGAGATCGGCAACCGCGGTGACGAGCATTCATCGACACGCAGAGTCGCGTCATCGGTGAGGATGTGGTCGAGCTGGTGGCAGGGCTCGTCGGCCGGGAACGTCGTCGCCTCACCCAACGGCGACATCCGTGTCCAGCGCCGGGGCGTCGGTGGATCCACGTTGAGATCGCCCATCAGCACCCGGGGGCCGGGGAAGCCACGCAGATCGCGAACCAACCGCCGCATCTGCACTCTGTTCCAGCCGGGCACGAACGACAGATGGGTGTTGGCGACGGTCAGCGGACCGAGCGGGGTGTCGAGTCGAGCGACCATCGCCGCCCGCGGTTCCTCGTGCACGACCTGTACGCGTCGCGGTCCTGGCAGGTACATCGGAAATCGCACCGGAATGCGCGGCAACCGCACGACCTGCCAGCTCTCGGCCAGATAGCGCGACAGCAAGGCGATTCCGTAGGCCGCGGTGCCCGGCTGCTCGCGACCCGTCGCCGCCATCCACGTCGCTCCCGGCGTGCCGGAGATCGCGGCGACGAACCGGTGGCTCACCGCCCCCATCGCTTCGGCCGCGACCGCGGTCAGATCCGCGTTGCCCGACCGCGCCTGCTCCAGATCGACCTCCTGCAGCGCCAGGATGTCGGGATCCAGTTGCTTCACCGAGTCGACCAGCCTGTCCAGGTGCACCGCCCCGTCGTGAACGCTGCGACCGTGCAGGATGTTGAAGGTTGCCATCCGCATGGGTACTCAAGTACCCACGATGACGCTTTCCGATGTACCCGCCCGAAACGACGAACTGCGCGACGCGCTCAAGCGAGCCGCTTCGGCGCTGAAAGCACAGGGACCCGAGTTCGCGCTCGCGGGCAGCTACGCCCTGTGGGTGCGTGGCGGTCCCGAGCCCGTGCACGACGTCGACTTCGTCGTCGCCGAGGAGGATGCCGACACCGCGGCCAAGACGCTCGAGGAGGCGGGCTTTCGGATCGATCGCCCGCCAGAGGACTGGTTGTTCAAGGCATGCACGGGTGGCGTCGTCGTTGACGTGCTGCACCGACTCAACGGCGTCCCGGTCGACACGGCGACCATCCGCGGCGCCGACATCGTCGAGGTGCTCGCGATCGCGATGCCGGTGCTGCCGCCCACAAAGGTGCTGTCCGAGAAGCTGTCGTCGTTCAGCGAACATCACTGCGACTTCGCCGCTCTGCTACCTGCCGTGCGAGCCGTGCGTGAACAGGTGAACTGGAATCAGGTCCGCAGCGCCACCGCCGACAACGACTTCGCCGCGGCATTCCTCTTTCTCACCGACCGCCTCGGCATCACCGCTTAACCCGCCGCGTGCCGCAACCGCTCGGCCAGCGAGCCGACCGCCTGGATGACCTCTGGCGGTTCCAGCACCTCGAACTCGCAGCCCGGCAGCGCCAGATAGAAGACCATGCGCTCGGGATCATCCGCGCCTGCGGTCAGGATGCATGCGTCCGGCCCGTCTGCCTCGATGGTCACCGACGTCGGCGAGAAATGTTGAGCCACAACATGTTCAGGAGCCTGATAGCGCACCCGGGCAACGTATCGGTAAGGCGACGAACTGATCGAGTGCCGCACATAGGTCGCCGCGTCGGGTGCCTGCCGAGGCGTGAACGTACTGCCGAGCGCGCGCACGTCGGCCATCCGGTCCAACCGCAGGCTGCGCCAATCCTGCCGGTCACGGTCGTAAGCAAGCAGATACCAGCGCCTGCCGGTCGTCACGAGTTGGTATGGCTCCAGTCGCCTCTGCGTCGCGTCGCCCGCCCGCGAGACGTAACCCGCGCTGACGTGCTCGCGGTCGCGGCATGCCCGCGCCAGCGTCATCAGCACCTCGGGTTCGACGGGTGAGTCCGAGTAGTTCGACGGCAGTGTCACCGTCGCGTCGTGCACCGCGGCCACCTGCGACCGCAGCCGCGCGGGCATCACCTGGTCGAGCTTGCTCAGCGCGCGCAACGCCGATTCGCCGACGCCGGCCACGCTGCCGCCAGCGGCCAGTCGCAGGCACACCGCCATCGCCACGGCTTCGTCGGGATCGAGCAGCAGCGGCGGCAGCGCTGCGCCTGCGCCCAGCTGATAACCACCGCCATGGCCCTTGCTGGCCTGCACCGGATAGCCGAGCTCCCGCAGCCGCTCCACATCACGGCGCACGCTGCGTGTCGTCACGCCGAGTCGCTCGGAGAGCTCCTCGCCTGTCCACACCCGGCGCGACTGCAGCAACCCCAGTAGCTGCAGCACGCGACTCGTCGTTTCGGACACCCACCCACCTTGACACAGTCATAGGACAAGATCTGTCCTATATCTCTGCCAGGCTGAGCTCATGAGCGAATTGACCACCCATCTGGCCGACCAACTCGACTACCACTGGACCAACCAGCTGCGCCCTCGGCTCGACGGCCTGACCGATGAGGAGTACTTCTGGCAGCCGGTTCCAGACTGCTGGACGGTTCATCCCGACGGCGCGATCGACTTCGCGTTCCCGCCGCCTGAGCCCGCGCCGTTCACGACGATCGCGTGGCGGCTGGCCCATGTGATCGTCGGTGTTTTCGCGATGCGCAACCATTCCCATTTCGGCGGCCCGCCTGCCGACTACGAGTCCTGGCGCTACGCGACGGACGCGAAGACAGCGCTTGGCCAGCTCGACGATGCGTACAAGAATTGGATCGCCGGCGTCCACGGTCTGGATGACCAGGATCTGGCGCGTCCGATCGGACCTAAAGAAGGTCCGTGGGCTGAGCATTCGATGGCAGAACTCGTCCTGCACATCAACCGCGAGGCCATTCACCACGGCGCCGAAATCGCTTGCATCCGAGATCTTTATCTACACACCACCAACCGAGAGGGAAAGTAGCAATGCCAGGACAAGCCCCCATCGTCGGCGACGAGCGCGACGCCTTGCGCGTCTTCCTCGAATACCACCAGGGCTCATATTTCGCGGTTGCCTTCGGCCTTTCCGACGAACAAGCCCGCTCGACGCCGTCAGTGAGCGCGTTGTCGATCGGCGGCCTGATCAAGCATGCGACCGGCGTCCAGCGCTCGTGGATGGAACGCGTCGCCGCGGCCCCCGACTTTCCGGCGAAGGACACCCGTCCCTTCGAGGAGATCGTCGCCGCCTACCAAGACGAGTACGTCATGTGCGACGACGAGACGCTCGCCGAGTTGTTGGACAAGTTCAAGGCGCAGAACGCCGAAACGCTGCGCATCTTGGCGGCGACCGACCTCGACACCGCGGTGCCGGTGCCCAAGGATGTGCCGTGGTTCCCCAAGGACATCGACAACTGGACGGTGCGCTGGGTGATCCACCACTTGATCAACGAACTGGCCAGGCATGCCGGTCATGCCGACATCATTCGCGAATCCATCGACGGTGCAACGCTTTACGAATTGGTGGCCGGAGTCGAAGGCTGGGAACCCACCGAGTGGATCAAGCCATGGCAGCCTGCTGTCGACGTCACTGGTACGTGACCGTCACCGCGTCCTGAATCCTGCCTGCCGGCAAGGTGATTCGTAGGTTGCCGGTGGCGCTGTCCCACCCATAGTTCGACGGCGCCACCGTGCGGCCGTTTATCGTGACACTGGCCGGAGCGGCGGCATTGAGCACTGAGATCGTCCACTGGCGCTCGCCTTCCTGGTCGCGGAAGGTGCCGTCGGTCGAATCGATTCGAATGGTGTGTGTGCCTGCATTCTCGGCGTAGTCGATCTTGGTGGTTGCACCGCGTCGGTTTCTGCCGCCTGCGCCGTCGTCCTCGTAGAGGGTGAAGGTCCCTGGCGCTCCTTGGGCGACGACGAGTGTGACGTTGCGCATCGGTGCGCCGCTGTAGGCCACGTCGGAGGTTCGCATCGGGATGATGGCGCCTGCTTTGACGAAGACCGGCATCGCGTCGAGACCGCTGGTGACCTGGTGCGTGGCGCCGCCCTGGACCGCCTCGCCGGTGAAGTAGTTCGTCCAGCTTCCTGGCGGAAACCACACCGACCTGGTGACGCTGTCGCCGGGCGCGGTGATCGGAGCCACCAAAAGATCTGAGCCGAAAAGGTATTCGCTGTCGGCCGCCGCGTAGGCCTGCTCTTCGTGGGGATACTCCAGGTACAGCGGCCGCGCGATCGGCAGTCCGGTGCGGTTCGCGGTGTCGGCGAGGGTGTAGATGTAGGGCAGCAGGTTCTCACGCAGATTCAGGAATTTCTTCGCCGACTCCTTCGCGGCGACGCCGTACTGCCATGGCATCCGGTCGCTGTGGTCACCGTGCAACCGGTCGATCGGCTGGAACGTTCCCAGCTGCAGCCAGCGGACGTAGAGGTCGTCGGGCAGCTTCTTGGTGCGCCCGCCCGAGCCGTCGGTTTCGGAACCGACAAGCCCGGTCGCGTCGAGGAAGCCGCCGATGTCGTGGCTGATCGCTGCCATGCCGGTCGCGACGGATTCTGCTGGTGTCCAACCGACTTCGCCCGCCAGCGTGCCCCAGGTCGAGTAGGTATCTCCGGTGAAATGAATGGTGGTGCGCTTGTCGGCCCATGGGCCGGTCGGCGTACCGGCAGGCCCGACGTAGCCGCTGCTCTGCAATGAGCCGTAGGCGCGGGAGAGCACGAATCCGCGTCGGCCGTCCTTCTCCGCGGCCTCCGCGTACTGCTGGTTGATCCACGCGTCGGGCGTCGCTCCCGTAGGAGTCTGCGGACCGTCGCAACACGACCCCGGTGACCAGGGATCGCCGCCTGCGAGCCGGTTGTTCGCAACGGCCTGTACCTCTGCGAACCCCGGATTCGACTCGACGAGACTCGGGTGGACGTTGAAAACGGTATGCAGCCCTTGGGTATTGGCCCAATCGAGGAACCCTTCGGGCGCCGGAAATTTCGGGGTGTCGAGCACCAGCACGTCGAGCGGGACGCCCTGGGCTCGAAACTGCGGAACGACCTCGGTCTGGAGACTGTCGGCGGTGCGGTCGAGGTCCTCCGAATACCAAACGCCGTAAGCCCATTGCGGCAGCAGGGCCGGGGGTCCGGTCAGAGTGGCGAGGTCGCCGAGGCCGCGCTGGTAGTCGTCGCCGTACCCGAACAGGTAGCCGTCAAGGTAAGCGCCTCGATTTTCGGGCCGCGACGAAAGCTCGTTCGTCGTGGGGTCGAACATCGCCGACGCGGAATCGTCGAGCAGGTACCAGCCGTCGCGCTGCAACAAGCCCGGGGTGCTGGAGGGCATGCCGAGGTCGCCGTTGACGGTGTCGAAGCTACGGCGATAGCCGCCAAGAGGGACATGTGGCGCAGGCGATTTCGCGCCTTGCGCGGTGACGGCGACGGCATCCACGTTGACTCGGCACGCGTCCGCGCCCGAACACCCGAGAACGACGTCGTTGGTACCAGCCTTCAGGGCGACGGGCGCTTCCGCGGTGGCCCACGTGTTCCAGTCGGCGGTCGCAGGCAGCGCGACACTCGTCGCGACGTCACCGATGCGAAGGGTCGCCGTGCGCGTAGCCTGCCGCGCGTTCGCGTACCGGATATGAAGCGTGTAGAGCCCGTCTGCCGGAACGCCGACGGCGCGAATCAACAAGTCGGACTCCGGGTTCAGGTCGTTGACGAAGCCCGTGCCCGAGTATCCTCGCCGATCGCTGACGACCGTGGCCGTGCCCCGCAGCCCTGAGCCTTCGGCCTCACAGGTGACATTGAAACCACAGTCGACGAGCGGCTCGCGCGACAACTGCGGAGCTTGGGCGCCCGGCGCGACGACAGCGACGGTGTCGATGTTGACCGCGCCGGAGTCCGACGTGTTCCGCGAAAGGCGCAACGTGTGATGGCCTTTGGCGAGATCGACGGGGATCGCGGCCGTTCGCCAGGTGTCCCAGTCCGCCGACGGCTCCAGGATCAGCGTCTGACTCGGGTAGCCGTCGACGGCCAGGCTGAACGTGCGCGTCTGCTGCACTTCTTCGCCAAGCTGTGCGTTGGCATAACGGACGACGAATTGGTACCGGCCAGGCGAGTCTGCGTCGACATCGGTCGTCAGGCCGTCTCCTGCGAACCTGAACCCGGCGAGGAACCCACCTCCGGAGTAGCCGCGGTGATCACGCTGGATTGCAGCTCCGGTCGGCGTGAGTTCCTCGGCCTCGCAGATGACGCCGACGACGCAGGTTGGTCGCTGCCACGGCGTCGCGGTCACGTTCTGCTCGCCGGACTTCAATTGCAGGATGAGGTTCCGTGGCGTGAATGGTCCCGAGTCGGTCTTGTATCGAAGGGTCATCGCGCTCGTGGCGATCGTCAGCCAGCCGTCGATTGAGGTCACCGCGTAATCGGCGGGTGCGAAGTTCCCCCGGCCGATCACGTTGAACGTCGGCTGATCGACGAACTTGCGGTCGCTCGCGTATTCGGTGCGGATCAGCGTCGGCGACAGGATCTGGAAGCGAGCCGAGCCTGCGGCTACGGTCGGAATTCGATGGTGTTCAGCGCCGGCGCCTCGGCGCACCGCGCATCCGGCCGCCCATGCCAGTGTCAGAACAAGCACAGCGGTCATCACGAAGGCAAGGGCACCGGAACGCGTCCGCACTGCGATAGCCTCTCTCCCCCAAGAAGCCCGGAACAGCAAAGAACATAGACTAGCGGAAAACAGACTGATCGGGCGTAGATCAGCAAATCGTTATAGGAATTGTGTGACAGAGCGCAGAATCGGCAAAGCTCAATGCGGTGACCCCGTGTCCCCGATCGAGCTTCACTACGAGGACCTCGGCGATATCGGCGACCCGCCGGTCCTGCTCATCATGGGCGTCGGCGCACAGCTGCCGATGTGGCCGGACGGCTTCTGCGCGCGCCTGATCGACAGCGGGTACCGGGTGATCCGGTTCGACCACCGCGACACCGGCCTTTCGACGAAGATGCACGGCGCGCGGGCCAAGGGGTCGGTCTACCCGCGGGTGCTGCGGTATCTCGTCGGCCGCGGCAGCCCTGTGCCGTACACGCTGGTGGATTTGGCCGACGACGTCGAAGGACTCCTCGATCACCTCGGTATCGAACGAGCACACGTGGTGGGCGCCTCGATGGGCGGGATGATCGCCCAGGTGCTGGCGGGCCGCCATCCCGAGCGGGTTCATTCATTGGGCCTGATCATGACGAGCTCCGGCAGGCCGATGTCGTCGATTCCGAAGTGGCGGGTGATCCGCTTGGCGTTCGATGCGCCGAAAAAGGATGCCCCCGCTGAGGAGAGGTTGGCCAACGAGGTGCGCAACGTCTCGATCATCAACGGACCGAATTTCCTTCCGCCCGTGGAGGATTTGCGTCGTCGCGTCGAGGAGCTCACTACCCGCAGCGACTACCCGCAGGGCATGCTTCGCCAGTTCGATGCGATCCTCGGCACCGGCAGCCTGGTGCGCTACGCCCGTCGCATCACCGCGCCGACCGTAGTTATTCACGGGTCGAAGGACCCGATGGTCCGACCGCGCAACGGACGCAATGTCGCTCGAGCCATCGAAGGTGCGCGCTACGTCGTCGTCGACGGCATGGGCCACGATCTGCCCAAGCCCGTGTGGCGGCCGATCATCGAGGCGCTGACGGAGAACATGCTCCCGGAGTCGTGACTTCACCGCCTACTGCGGTGTGCGACACAGACTTTAGTGGACACGGCGGAAAAAGCGGCGCCGCCCCGATATCCCGAAACAGACTGAGCCCCTTCCCGGTACGTCGAGAAGAGGCTCAGAATGAGGGGCTGCGCGTCAGCTGCGGTGCCAACCGAACGAGTGATCCCGGTGGTGCCAAAGCCAGAAGTCCCAGAAGTCGGGCCGGAAGTCGCGGTCCGAGTCCCGCGAGTCGTGGCTGGGGTGGAAGTCCGCCGAGTAACCGCCACTCATGTGATCCGACGAACCGGTGTCGGCATTGGCTGCTGCGGCCACTCCAAGTGCGGCGCCGCCAAGGATGCCCGCGGCGGCGATCGGGCCTGCGACGAAGCGGGTGAAGAACCGTGACTTGTTGGTGTTCATGTGAATTCTCCTGTGTAAGTGGATGTTTGGTTGTTCGTGACGGTGTCACATCTCCAAAGCTACGGATCCGTGTTCGCTGCGTCGCTGTTGTGCGCACAACCCGCGCAATGGGCGATCTCTGCGTTTACCGCATTGTGCTCACTGCTATTGCAGGGCAACGCCTTTGGTTTCGGGCAGCAGGACCGTGCAGATCACGCTGACCACGACGACCGCGGCCATCATGGCGCCGATCGCGGGCACGCCGCACGTCGCAACCAGGGGAGCCGCGATGATCGTCGGCACCGCACCGCCCACCAATCCCGCGAGATTCAGCGACACGGCCGCGCCGCTATAGCGGTATCGAGTGCCGAAGATCTCCGGAATGAACGCCGCCATCGGGCCGTAGGCCATTCCCGCGACCGCATAGGTTCCGCAGAGCGCCAACGCGAACAAGCCGGCATTCCCGGTGTCAACCAGTGGAAGCACCGCGAATGACCAGGGCACGCCGAGTGCGAACGCCGCGATGATGACGCGACGGCGCCCAACGGTGTCAGACAACACGCAGCCCAGCACATTGAAGACCACCACGACCACGCCGCCGAGCAGTCCAACCGCCAAGATCAGTGTCGGCGAGAACCCAACGTGGGCATGGGCATAACTCATCAGGTAGGCGTTGGCCATGTATCCCAACGTGAAGAACCCGATCATGGCGCCGGCAGCAAGAACCACCTCGCGTCGCTGACTTCCGAACAAGGCGGCCAGTGGCGTCACCCGTGCGGTGTCGTTTGCCTTGTGCTCGGTGAACACCGGCGTCTCGGCGACGTTGAGCCGGACGTACAACGCGATGGCGATCAACACCGCACTGAACAGAAACGGTATGCGCCAACCCCATTCGAGGAACGCGCGACTGGACTCCCCGATCGTCTGGTTCACGACCAGGAACAGCAGGCTGCTCATGACGAGCCCGCTGCCGACACCCATCTGGGTGTACATGCCGTAGCGACCCCGGGCTCGCGCCGGCGCGTACTCGGCTGACAGCAGCGCGGCGCCCGCCCATTCACCGCCGACCGCAAACCCCTGGACGAGGCGCAGCGTCAGCAGGATCAGTGGCGCGGCCATGCCGATGGTCGCCTCGCCGGGAACCAGTCCAACGGCCACCGTCGACAGGCCCATGATCAGCATGGTGGCGATCAGGGTCGACTTGCGGCCAAGGCGATCGCCGAAGTGTCCGAAGAACGCCGCGCCGACCGGCCGTGACAGAAACGCCGCGGCGAACGTGGCCATCGACGCGACCGTGGCCGTCGTGCCGTCCAGATGAGGGAAGAAGACCTTCGGGAACACCAGCGCGGCGGCGGTGCCGTAGATGTAGAAGTCGTAGTACTCGATGGCCGACCCGACAAAGCTCGCCGCCGCGACGCGCTTCATCGACGTGCGGCGCGGTGCCACCAGTGTTGCCATATCCGCTCCTCAGACGTTGATTGCGTCTGAAGCTATGGATCGGCGACGAAGGTGGCGCGCTTGTGCTCGCTAGCGGTTTAATCAGCGATGTTCGGCTTTTGCGCATTCTGCTCAGGTGTGACCCGGTGCACACGATTTAGACTCGTCAACCCGCCGTTTGAGACACTGCAACCATGAGTACGACTAAACACCGCGAGGTGGCCAAGCTGGACCGGGTGCCGCTGCCGGTCGAAGCCGCCCGCATCGGCGCGACGGGTTGGCAGATAACCCGCACCGGCGCGCGAGTCGTCGCCAAGCTCGCCGGTAAGGGTTCGTTGCAGCAGAAGATCATCAGGCAGATCCCGCAGACGTTCGCCGACCTTGGGCCTACCTACGTCAAGTTCGGCCAGATCATCGCCTCAAGTCCGGGCGCGTTCGGCGAACAAATGAGTCGCGAGTTCCGCAGCCTGCTCGACGCGGTGCCGCCCGCCGACGAGGACCAGGTCTACAAGCTGCTGCGCGAGGAACTGGGCGACGATCCCTCGAAGCTCTTCAAGTCCTTCGAGCCGACGCCGTTCGCGTCGGCTTCGATCGCGCAGGTGCACTACGCGACCCTGCACAGCGGCGAAGAGGTGGTCGTCAAGATCCAGCGGCCTGGCATTCGCCGACGCGTTGCGGCAGACCTGCAAATCCTCAAGCGCGGCGCGCAGTTCGTCGAACTGGCCAAGCTGGGCCGCCGGTTGTCCGCACAGGATGTCGTGGCCGACTTCGCCGACAACCTGGCCGAGGAACTCGATTTCCGGCTGGAAGCGCAGTCGATGGACGCTTGGGTCTCGCACATGCACGCCTCGCCGCTGGGCCGCAACATCCGGGTGCCGCAGGTCTATTGGGACCTGACCAGCGAGCGGGTGCTGACGATGGAACGCGTCGCGGGCATCCGCATCGACGATGCCGCCGCCATCCGCAAGGCCGGCTTCGACGGCACCGAACTGGTAAAGGCGTTGCTGTTCAGCGTGTTCGAGGGCGGCCTGCGGCACGGCCTGTTCCACGGTGACCTGCACGCAGGCAACCTGTACGTCGACAAAGACGGCAAGATCGTGTTCTTCGACTTCGGCATCATGGGCCGCATCGACCCGCGGACCCGCTGGCTGCTAAGGGAGTTGGTGTACGCGCTGCTGGTCAAGAAGGACCACGCCGCGGCGGGCAAGATCGTTGTGCTGATGGGTGCGGTCGGCACGATGAAACCCGAGGCCGAAGCCGCCAAGGACCTCGAGAAGTTCGCGACGCCACTGACCATGAAGTCGCTTGGCGACATGAGCTACGCCGAAATCGGCAGGCAGCTCTCGACTTTGGCCGACGCTTACGACGTGAAGCTGCCGCGCGAGCTGGTGCTGATCGGCAAGCAGTTCCTCTACGTCGAGCGCTACATGAAGCTACTCGCACCGAAGTGGCAGATGATGTCCGATCCGCAGTTGACCGGATACTTCGCGAACTTCATGGTGGAGGTCAGCCGCGAACACACTGAAGAGGTCGAGGCGTAAGTGGAAATCCGTTCGGGCACAGCCAAATCCGGCGATCTCGACATCTACTACGAGGACATGGGGGACCCCAACAACCCCGCTGTCCTACTGATCATGGGCCTTGGCGCGCAATTGTTGTTGTGGCGCACCGACTTCTGCGAGAAGCTCGTTGACCAGGGCTTGCGCGTCATCCGCTACGACAACCGCGACGTCGGCCTGTCGACCAAGGTGACCGGCGGCCACTCCGGCATGCCGCTGCCGAGAAGAATGGTCCGCTCGTTCCTCGGCCTGAAGAGTCCTGCCGTCTACACGCTCGAGGATCTGGCCGACGACGCTGCCGCGCTGCTGGACCACCTGAAGATCGAGACGGCGCACATCGTCGGCGCCTCGATGGGCGGCATGATCGCGCAGGTTTTCGCGGCCCGGCACCAGCCGCGCACCAAGACCCTTGCGGTCATCTTTTCCAGCAACAACCAGCCGCTGCTGCCCCCGCCCGGAACCAAGCAACTGCTCGCCATCCTGCAGAAGCCCAAGGACGCGACGCGCGAAGCGCTCGTCGAGAACGCCGTCCGGGTTACGAGGATCACCGGGAGCCCGGCCTATCCTGCGCCGCTCGAGCGCATCCGCGAGGAGGCGCTCGAGGGCCTCGAACGGTCGTACTACCCCGCAGGCGTCGGCCGCCATTTCGCCGCGATCCTCGGCAGCGGCAGCCTGCTCGGCTACGACCGGCAGATCAGCGTCCCCACGGTCGTCATTCACGGCAAGGCCGACAAGCTGATGCGCCCGTTCGGCGGCCGCGCGATCGCGCGTGCCATCAAGGGCGCGCGGTTGGTGTTGTTCGACGGCATGGGCCATGACCTGCCCCGCGAGCTGTGGGACGACATTGTCGGCGAGCTGAAGACCACCTTCGCAGAAGCGGCGTGATCCCGGCCACACCTTTCGATTCGTTTCCCGAGGTGCATGGCGCGTAACCTCGGGAGGAGTGCATCAGCGCACCTAAGCCGTCATCGTCGACCCGCGCATAGCCGCTGACCAGCCAGGAAGGCACCCAGATCCATGGCCCAAGCCAACAAATTGAAGCCGCATTTCGAGGACGTCCAGGCGCATTACGACCTGTCCGACGAGTTCTTCCGGCTGTGGCTGGACCCGACCCAGACCTACAGCTGTGCGTATTTCGAACGCGACGACATGACGCTGCAGGAAGCGCAGCTCGCGAAGATCGACCTGGCGCTGGGCAAGCTCGGACTGCAACCAGGGATGACGCTGCTGGACGTGGGCTGCGGGTGGGGCTCGACGATGATGCGCGCGATCGAACGCTATGACGTCAACGTCATCGGACTGACCTTGAGCGAGAACCAAAAGGCGCATGTGGAAAGGGTTTTCGCGCAGTCCGACAGTCCTCGTGACAAGCGGGTGCTGCTTCAAGGCTGGGAGCAGTTCGACGAGCCGGTGGATCGGATCGTGTCGATCGGCGCGTTCGAACACTTCGGTTTCGACCGCTATGACGACTTCTTCGCGTTAGCCCATTCACTGTTGCCAGACGACGGCGTGATGTTGCTGCACACGATCACCGCGCTGACGCTGCCGCAGATGGCCGAGCGCAAGATTCCGCTCACCTTCGAGGTCGCCCGGTTCGTGAAGTTCATCCTCACCGAGATCTTCCCCGGGGGCCGGCTGCCTTCGATCGAGAAGGTCGAGGAGCACTCGGCCAAGGCCGGGTTCGAGCTGACTCGCCGCCAGTCGCTGCAGCTGCACTACGCCCGCACCCTCGACTGCTGGTCCGAGGCGCTGGAGGCGCACAAGGACGAGGCCATCGCCGTGCAGTCCGAAGAGGTCTACGACCGCTACATGCACTACCTCACGGGCTGCGCCAAGGGTTTCCGCATGGGCTACATCGACGTCAACCAGTTCACCCTGGCTAAATAGTGCTGGCAGGAACCGCCAAGTTTGACGCGTAGCATGGCCGCTCATGGCCGACCTGACGCCTCATTTCGAGGACGTGCAGTCCCACTACGACCTGTCGGACGACTTCTACCGGCTGTTTCTGGATTCCACGCAGACCTATAGCTGCGCCTACTTCGAGCGCGACGACATGTCGCTCGAGCAGGCTCAGCTCGCCAAGATCGACCTTTCACTCGGCAAGCTGGGTCTGCGGCCGGGGATGACACTGCTCGACATCGGGTGCGGCTGGGGCGCGACGATGCGGCGAGCGGTCGAGCGCTACGACGTCAACGTCGTCGGGCTGACGCTGTCACAGAATCAATACGACCACGCCGCGCAGGCGTTCGCCGCGATGAACGGTCCGCGATCAAAGCGGGTGCTGCTGCAGGGGTGGGAGCAGTTCGACGAGCCCGTCGACCGGATCGTGTCGATCGGCGCATTCGAACACTTCGGCCACGACCGGTGGAAGCAGTTCTTCTCGACGACCTACGGCGTGCTGCCGGACGACGGCGTCATGCTGCTGCACACCATCACCCGGCTGACGCTGGATGAGGTCAAGGACCGTGGCATCCCGATGTCGATGGACGCCGCACGCTTCGCGATGTTCATCGCCAAGGAGATTTTTCCCGGCGGTCAGCTGCCGACGATAGGGGCGGTCGAAGAGCACGCTGCCGCGGCCGGTTTCACGGTGACCCGCGTCCAGTCCCTGCAACCCCACTACGCGCGCACCCTCCAAACGTGGGCCGACACGCTGGGCGCGCAGCGCGAAGCTGCGATCGCCGTCCAGTCCGAAGAGGTCTACGACCGCTACATGAAATACCTGATTGGATGCGCGGACATGTTCCGCAAGGGCTATATCGACGTCAACCAGTTCACGCTGCACAAGTAGCGCCAGATTGGGTTCAGCCCTCGCGGACGGCTAGGGTGTACGCCTAGTTGCGCACGTAGCTGCCGTAGCGGCTCGTAGAGTGCGGTCACACCAGGAGAAGGCTTAGCAGGGAAATATGTCTGACAATTCATCCGGCACGAAGGACATGACGCCGCATTTCGAGGATATTCAGGCGCATTACGACCTTTCGGACGACTTCTTCGGGGTGTTCCAGGATCCGACGCGCAAGTACAGCTGCGCGTTCTTCACCGGCCCCAATGTCACGCTGTCCGAGGCGCAGATCGCCAACGTCGATCAGCACCTGGACAAGCTCGATCTGAAGCCGGGGATGACCCTGCTCGAGGTCGGTTGCGGCTGGGGGCTGACCCTGCAGCGGGCGATGGAGAAGTACGACGTCAACGTCATCGGCCTGACGCTGTCCAAGAACCAGAAGGCCTACTGCGACCAGCTGCTGTCCAAGCTCGACACCAATCGGACATTCGACGTGCGGCTGGAGGGCTGGGAGCAGTTCCACAGCCCCGTCGACCGCATCGTGTCGATCGAGGCCTTCGAGCACTTCGGCTTCGAGCGCTATGACGACTTCTTCAAGACCTGCTTCGACATCCTGCCCGACGACGGCCGGATGACGATCCAGAGCAGCGTCGGCTACCACCCATATGACCTGGCCGAGCGCGGCAAGAAGCTGACCTTCGAGCTGGCCCGGTTCATCAAGTTCATGATCACCGAGATCTTCCCCGGCGGCCGGCTTCCGACCACTCAGATGATGGTGGAGCACGGCGAGAAGGCGGGCTTCGTGGTGCCCGAGGCGAAGTCGCTGCGCAACCACTACATCAAGACGCTCGGCATCTGGGCCGACCGCCTCGAGAAGAACAAGGATGCGGCGATCGCGGCCACCGACGAGGAGAACTACCACCGCTACATGCGGTACCTGACCGGCTGCCAGTACTACTTCATCGACGAGAGCATCGACGTCAGCCTGGTCACGTACCTGAAGCCGGGCGCAGCCGCGTAGTTTCCGTCCGTTAGCAAATCCCCCGGCGTGTGGCGCGCACGGGGGATTTGCGGTTGGATACCTTGGATTGGTCTAGGGAAGGTAGCTGTGCTGTGTCGGAAGTGGCAGTCATCTCGGAGAAGATGCGCAAGAACTTCGACAACATCGGTGCGCATTACGACCTGTCCGATGACTTTTTCGGGCTGTTCCAGGACCGCAGCCGCATCTACTCGTGCGCATACTTCGAGCCCGATGACCTGACCCTCGAGCAAGCCCAGTACGCAAAGGTCGACCTGCACCTCGACCGGCTGGGACTGGAGCCGGGGATGACCGTGCTCGACATCGGATGTGGCTGGGGCGGAGCGCTGAAGCGCGCGATCGAACGCCATGACGTCAATGTCATCGGCCTGACGTTGAGCAGGAACCAGCACGCCGCCAGCACCAAATTGCTCGACGGCCTCGACACCGACCGGAGCCGGCGGATTCTGCTGCGCGGCTGGGAGGAGTTCGACGAGCCCGTCGATCGCATTCTGTCCATCGAGGCCTTCGAGCACTTCGGCTTCGAGCGCTACGACGAGTTCTTCAAAAAGTGCTTTGCGCTTTTGCCGGACGACGGCCGGATGACGATCCAGAGCAACATCAGCTATCACCCCGACGAGTTCCGGGAGCGGGGCATCCCGCTGTCGATCGACGTGCTCAAGTTCATCAAGTTCATGGTCACCGACATTTTCCCCGGCGCTCGCCTGCCGTCGTCGCAGATGATGCGGACGCACGGCGAGGACGCGGGGTTCGTCCTCGACGACGTCGTATCGCTGCGGTCGCACTACGTCAGGACGTTGACGATGTGGGGCGACGCGTTGGAGGCCAACAAGTCCCGCGCGATCGAGATCCAATCCGAAGAGGTCTACGACAACTACATGAAGTACCTGCGGGGCTGTGCGCAGAAATTCGCCGACGAATACATCGACGTGCACCTGGTGACGTACCTGAAGCCCGGCGCGACCGCCTAGTCCGCCGAACGTGGGTTACCCGCACACTTTTCGCGCGGAAGCGTGACACAAGTCCACACTCGGCGAGGCGCTCGCCAAAGGAAATCCCCCGCCACTGCCTGATGTGACGGGGGATTTGCTTCTCGGGTCAGGCCGCGGCCTTGGCCGTATCCGCATCCTTCTTGTCGGTGTCCGACTTCTTTTCGTTATCGGACTTCGTCGTGGCAGCAGGGGTCGTGTCGGCCGCGGTGTCGTCGGCCTTCTTGTCGTCGGCCTTCTCGTCGTCAGCCTTCTTGTCGTCGGCCTTCTTGTCGTCAGCCTTCTTGTCGTCGGCCTTCTTGTCGCCCGTCGTCGCCTCGGGCTTGGCGACAGGCGATTCCTCCGTCGACTCCTCCGTCGACTCCTTGGTCGACGCTGACGTCTCGTCCTTGACCGTCGTCTGCTGCTCGGTGGTGTCTGTATTGGTGTCCTTCACCAGCGTCAGCTTCGGCGTCGACTTCGTGTTGTCGATGGCCTTGTCGGTCTCGGTCACTTCCGTCGCGGTCGTCCGCGCGGCCGCTGCCAACGTCGACACCGTGGTCGTCGACGCCGGCGACTGCGTGGTGAGCGGGAGCGTGGACGTCAGCCCACCAAGGTCACCGATGAAGGCCTGGATGCCCTGGATCGTCGCCGCGACGAGATTCACGCCCACTGCGGGCCAGTTCTGAATCGGGTTGAAGGGCAGTATCGACAGCCACTTCTCCTTGCCGGGATCACCGCTCCAGTCGTAACCGAGATCGATCAGCACCTTCAGCACCGGCGACACCAGGTCTGCGACCGGTTTGGCCACCGGTTGCAGCGGGGCAGGGATCACGCCCATGACCGAGTCCACGATCGGCAGGCTCTTGGCCGGAATCATCCAGTACTCGTTGCCGTGTGAGTCGACGCGGCAGTTCGGACCCGGGCAGGGGCCCGCCAAGATGCTCGCCAACTCGGTATCGGTATAGCCGTATGGCAACCCGGCGGTCGGATCGTTTCCGTTGGGCGCGAGGTAATACCCGTGCACTGTGTTGAATGCGGCCAACGCGTTCAGCATCGTGAACGGGTTGCCCCAATACTTCGGGGCGTACATCACGGGGTCGTACTGGAAACCGATGCTGTCGATCGGTATCCCGGTGTCGGTCGGCATGGGCGGACCGAAGGTGATGTTGAGGATCGGGATCGTCGGAAGGAAGCCGAGCCTGGTGAAGATTCCGCCGTCGGGATTGAAGGCGTTGCCGATCGTCACCACCGAAAGCCGGGCGCGCTGCTCGGGCGTGAGGTCGCCGAGATTGCGCAACTCGTCGGAGACAACCGCTCCGCCTTGCGAGTAGCCGAAGATGACGACGTTGTCCGACGTGGTGTTCAGCAACCCCCGGAGCTGCCCATCCAAATTCTGCACCCCGGTACCAACCGAGTCGTTCCACGTATCGCACTTGAACCCGGGACACCAATTGCCGATGAACCCCAGTGGCCAAAATGACGCGGGGTAGTTGACGCCTTCGAGGGCGCACGTGTTGTCCGTGCACGGAGTGAACGGAGCCATGTAGCGACTTCTGGCGTTTTCCATGTAGTTCGTGACGATGTTGGCGTTCGGGGTGCCCGTGCCCGGTACCACCAGCGCAGTAGTGGCCCCCAAAGCCAGCGCCGCCATGAACGCCGACGTGACGCCCAGAACGACCGAACTCAGGATTGCGAGGACAGCAACGACGAACGCGCGGGAGAACTTACGCATGTGTCAACCATCACACAGCGGTGCAGCGGCGGTTGGCGGAACCGAAAACTTCCTTCCGCAAAGTTCACTGAGCGTGTCGGATTCGCGCGGCGCCGTTCGTCGGACAGGTAGAGAGTGGAGCAGAGGGTTCCGCTCGCGACCGGAAGGTGACTCCCATGCAATACCTCGCGCTGCTGCGTACCGCCGAATCCAACCGAACCCCCGACCCCGAAACATTCGCAGCGGAGATGTCCGCATACCAGTCCTTTCACACGACGGCCCGAGCGGCGCTGCGGGCCGGCGACGCGCTGGCCCCGACGGAGGCCGGCGTGCGGATCACCGGCGGACCCGATGCGCCGACGATGACCGACGGCCCGTTCGCGGAAAGCGCAGAGGTGGCCTGCGGCTACTACGTCTTCGAGGCCGAGAACCTCGACGACGCACTGGCATTGGCCCGCGACGTTCCTGCGGCCAAGCACGGGTCGGTTGAGGTTCGGCCGACCTTTCACGCTTTCGATCCCGACTGGTCGGGCGCGGGCGGCGCCCAATGGTTGGCGCTGCTGCTCGAGCCACCCACTTCCGCCCACACCCCAGGCACGCCGGAGTGGGAGGCCGAAGCGGCCCGGCACGGCGAGTTCGCCGCTGCGGCAGGTGACCATATCGTGAGCGGCGCGGCGCTGCATGAGCCGGCGTCGGCCACGACGGTGCGCGTTCGCGACAACAAGGTGCTGATGACCGACGGGCCGTACCCGGAGAGCGCGGAGGTCGCTACCGGCTTCTACCTGCTGGCGGCGGCTGACCGTGACGAGGCCACCAAACTGGCGTCGATGATTCCCGCCACGACTGTCGAGCTGCGGCAGCTGATGGGCGTCTCCGGGCTGTAACCGCGTCAATGACCAACCTGGACGGCGTCTTTCGGCGTGAATGGGGGCCCGCTGTCGCGGCGCTCGCGCGCTGGTCAGGCGACCTCACCGTCGCCGAGGACGCCGTCCAGGAGGCCTTCGCCGAAGCATTGCGTAGCTGGCCCCGCGACGGTGTGCCCGACAACGCGGGCGGATGGGTCGTTCGGGTCGCCCGCAACCGGGCACTGGACCGGTTGCGACGCGAATCCGTGCGCCCCGGAAAGGAACTCGCAGCCGTGGTGGACGACATCCGGGCCCGCACCGACCGCGTCGACGTGCATCCCGTTCGCGACGACGAGCTGAGGATGATGTTCACCTGTGCGCATCCCGCGCTCGACCCGACCTCGCAGTTGGCGCTCACGCTACGGCTGATCTCGGGGCTCAGCGTGCCCGAGATATCGCGTGCGCTGCTGCAGTCGCAGTCGGCCGTCGGACAGCGGATCACCCGCGCCAAGAACAAGATCCGGCACGCCAACATCCCGTTGCGTGTGCCGCCGGCCGAGTTGCTACCGGAACGCACTCCGCACGTGCTGGCATGCATCTACTCGGTGTTCACCGAGGGCTATTGGTCCACTGCAGGACCATCGGCAGTTCGCGACGAGCTGTGTGACGAAGGCGTGCGGCTGGCCGGTGAACTGTGCTCGTTGATGCCCGACGATCGCGATGCGCAAGCGTTGGCGGCCCTTGTCCTGCTACATGATTCGCGACGACAGACCCGCGTCGACGCCGATGGCGCGTTGCTGCCGCTCGAGGAGCAGGATCGGAGCCGTTGGGATCGCGGCCGGATCGCCAGGGGCCTCGACCGGCTCACGCGCGCGGCGGGCGCGACCGGCCCCTACTTGCCACAGGCGGTGATCGCGGCGCTGCATGCGACCGCACCGAGTTGGCAGGAGACGGACTGGACCACGATCTGCGCGGCCTATGACCGGTTGATCGACATCACCGGGTCACCGGTCGCCCGCGCGAATCGGGCAATGGCCATCGGCTTTCGCGACGGGTTCGCCGCCGGCCTTGCCGCGCTCGATGCCGTTGCCGACGATCCGCGGCTGGCAGCGTCGAACACCGTCATCACAATTCGCGCGGATCTGCTGCGGCGTGCGGGTCGGCGTGCCGAGGCCCACAGGTGGTATCGCGCCGCGCTCGACGGCAACGGTTCTGGTCCCGCTCAGGAGTTCCTGCGTCGCCGGCTCGCGGAGTGCGCCGGCTAGTGGTCGCTACGCTCGTGCCGTGACCGCAGTGATCGGAGTCGTCCTATTGGCCGTCGCGGCGGTCGCATTGGCCGTGCGCTACGTTCCGATCACCCACCTCGTCGTGCTCGCGGTGGCCGCGCTGGCGCCGTACCTGATGTTCGGCGCGCCGGCGTCGCTGATTGTGTTTGCGCTGCAACGTAACTGGATCTTGGCGTCGGTGGCAGCCGGAGTGACGGCTGCGGTGGTCGTCGTCCAGCTGCCGTGGCATGTGCGCCGCGGCGGGACTCGGGGAGTCAGGGTGCGCGTGATCTCGGCGAATCTGCGCTATGGCCGGGCCGACGCCGACGGGGTCGTGAAGATGGTTCGCGACGACGCCGATATCGTTGCGGTGCAAGAGCTTACGCCCGAGAAGGCCGAGCTTTTGTCGGCCGCCGGCCTCGATGAGGCCCTTCCTCACCGGACGCTACGTGCGCGTGAGGGCCCCGCGGGTGTCGGCATCTGGAGTCGCTACCCCATCGCAACCACCGAGATCGACGACGACTTCTGGCTCGGCCTGATCACCGCGAAGGTACGCATCCCCGACGTGTCCGCCGAAGCGACCGTTGTGGTGCTGCACCTGTCCGCACCTTGGCCCGATCCGATCGCGGGCTGGCGCGCCGACCTCGCTCGGCTGGCGGAGAAACTGCCGCGGCTAGCGGCGGCCAGCGAGGGGGCAGTCATCGTCGCAGGCGACTTCAACGCGACGCGTGACCTTCGCGAGTTCCGCCACCTGCTGCGCGATGGCTTTGGCGATGCGGCCGAGCAGGCGGGCGCGGGACTGACCCGCACCCACCCGGCCGACGTTCGAGCACTTCCCCCGCTGTTCGCCGTGGATCACGTGCTGACGCTGCGCTGCACGGCGACGGCTGTTCGCACACTCGCCATCGCAGGTTCCGACCACCGGGCCCTGGCCGGCGTGATCGAGATTCCTGTATGAGCAGAATTAAGCGGAAGCACCCATGTCGTCGACAGGCTGCCCGGCCGCGTCACGCCTGGGTTCAACGGCCGGCTTGCTGACAAGCCGCCGGAAGAAACTGCGGATGGGGGTCGCGGACCGGTACCGAGTGCACTTGCCGGGTGCGCACAAAGCGCACTCGGAGCCTGCCCGGTAATGCTGATGGGCGGCTCGCTGGTGGTCACAGCGGCAAAGGTCGTTCACAATACAAGTACGGTACCCGGTGGACAGCGTCCGAACCTGAGAGCACGTTTAGAAGTACCTGATCGTTACCTCGGCTTGACCCCGACCACAAGGGTGGATACGCCAAACCGTCGCAGCCCCGGCGTGCGGTCCCAGGTGCGGAAATGGCGCTGGTAATACGCAAGGGCCCGAGATGGCAGCCACGGATATGTCTCGAGCACCGGCCAGATGAAGCCGGTCTCGTCGATGGCGAAGCCGGCGTTGTTGACGTCTCGCACCAATTGCCTGGGCCAGTAGTTGCGCGCCGCGGTCCAATCGTGGGTGAGACGTTCTGGCAACCACGGGATCAGCGGGGCCGGGCACACCGTGACCGGGCCGATCGACACGTTGTGGCCTTCTATCGGAAACCACCGATTCGGGCTGATGAGCACGAGTACTCCGCCGGGCTTGAGCACCCGACGGGTCTCCGCCAACGCACGCGCCTCGTCGGCCACATGCTCGTACACCTCGTTCATGAAGACGCCGTCGAACGTCTCGTCGTCGAACGGAATCGTATGGCCGTCGAAAACCAGGAAATCGGCACGCGCGAGGTTTCGCCGTTTCGCCTCGGCGATCCGGTCCTCCTCGACATCGACTCCGCTGACCGCGTCGGCGCCGCGAGCCAGCATCGCTTCCACGTAACCGCCATCCGCACAACCGAAGTCGAGCCAGCGACCGGCCAGCCGTTTGGCGATGCGATCGATTCGGTATTCGACGTTCAGCGGCGTCGCGGTCGGGTCACCCCTGTCGGGTTCGCGGTTCACCACGGCGCACTCCGCTCTGCGCTGCTCGCCTCGCCGCCTGCCGCAGCTGTGCGCCGACGGCGACGGACGACCACTCGGGCGCCGTGGGCCGGGCCGAAGGCAACGCCCTTGCTCTGCCACCGCTCGCCGGGCGCGGATGTCGGCACCAACTCGAACTCCCGCAGAATTGTGCGCAGCACGACCTCCATCTCCATGTGCGCGAAAGCGGCGCCGGGGCATCGTCGGTTGCCGCCGCCGAATGGAATCCACGAGTACAAATCGACGGCCGCATCCAGGAACCGATCGGGATCGAATGCCTCGGCCTGCTGGTACAGCTGCTCGTTGAGGTGGGTGAGGTAGATGTTCACCGACACGGTGTAACCGCGCGGTATCACCCACGGCCCCAACGAAATCGAAGGCGCGATCACCTGGCGCGCAGTCGATGCGATCACCGGGCGTGTGCGCAGCACTTCGTAGATGGTCGCCTGCAACAGCCGCGATTCGCCTGCCTCGATCTCGTCGACAAGTCGTGCGACGACATCGGGATGGCGGCGCAACCGTTCCAGCGACCATGCCAGTGATGTCGCTGTGGTTTCGTGTCCGGCGACCACCAAGGTGAACAACTCGTCGGTGATGTCACTGCGCGACATCGGCGTTCCGTCGTCATAGCGGGCCAGCAACAACGCCGAAAGCACATCGGTGCGTTGCTCAATGGCCGGATCCGCCAGCGCTTTCGCGATCTGGGTCTCGATGATGCCGTCGAGTTCCTTGCGCATGGACTTGAAGCGCATCCATGGACTCCACGGACCGAAGTCATGCCGCAACCACGGGACGAAAGGCATCCGCTGGCCGACTTTCACCAACGGGGGCATCAGCTTGCGCAGCGCCTCGAGTTCGTCGCCCGCCGCGCCGAAAAGCGCACGGAGGATGGTGTTCAGCGTGATCGTCAGTGTCGAATCCAGCACCGAGAACTCTTGATCTTCAGGCCAATTGGCGATCTCTGCCAGCGTCTCCTGTTCGATGAGGCCTTCATAGGCGCGCATCCGCTTGCCGTGAAACTGCGGCAGCAGCAGCTTGCGATGTTGCCGGTGTTTGTCGCCCTCGAGCCCGAAGCTCGATCCCGGTCCCAGCATCACCCCGAGGTTCGCGTCCACACCGCGGACCGCGTCCGGCGGCTGCGCGAACAGCGCCTTGGCAAGTTCACGGTCGGTCACGGTCACGGTGGGCCCCACAACCGGCAGATGCATGGTGAAGGCAGAACCGTAGCGCTTGGTCATCGCCTTCATCACCGGGCCTGCGACGGTCAGGTATGCGATCGCCTGGATGAACTTCGGCCAGCGCGGCCCAGGCGGCACGCGCGCTGCCACCCCCATTTACCCTCCCCCACCGCGACGACCTTTGCGGTGCCAACACCTTACTCCGCGACAAACCCGCCTGTCGGGCGATCGGCGCGCCTGTCAGCAAACGGGGCGGCGGTTCATCCGAGCGCGTATTCGCGTGCCCAGTCGATGCGTTGGCGGCCCCCCGCGGCAATGTCGCCGCCGAAGTTGTCGAGCTGCATGCACAGATGCATGGGCCCCGGCGGGAAGTGCGCGGTGTCCCGGGTTTCCCACCATTGGGCTCCGTCGACGAAAAAGGCGATGCGCTCAGGCGTCCACTCGACGGCCCAGCTGTGCCACTGGGTGGCGTCGATCGGAATCGTGGTGCCCTGCCGTTGATCGTCGAACCCGAAGTGCAACCAGCCCTCCGCGGTCTGCCGCGTCGGGTCCGGGATCTCCATGAAGTCGATCTCCCCGCCCACGGGCCAGTTCTCCGCGTCGGGCCAGAGCAGCAGCACCGAGTGATATCCGGGCGCGGCGGGAAGCGACTTCATGCAGACCTCCCAGCGGCCGAACATCTGGCCAGGCCCCTTGAGCGCCACTCCGCCCGAGTTGCCTTCCGCATCGCCGAAGATGGTGAGGTAGCCGTCTGCAGCGCTGATCGCCCGTGGCGTGCGGCGTCCGTTGCCGGCATGCCCGGGCCCGTCGTACAGCCACCAGTTGTTCACGTCGGCGGGACTGTCGAATTCAGAACCATGCACCGGGGCGCCCCAACCCAACGAGGCCGCGGCAGTGGTCGGACACTTCGACTCCGCGGCGGGCTCCGCCTTCCCCTCGATCGAGCAGCCCACAGCCCCCGAAAACATGGCGGCCCCGGCGAACACCGCAAACGCGGCGCGCCACCCACCCATGCTGTTGCTGACCATGTCGACTACCCCGTTGTAGCTCGTAAGAGCAAACCCCGTTTCACGTTACATGGTGGACCGGGCTCAGCCGAGGCCCGCAATCCAGTCGAGTACTTCGGTGCCCTGGTAGCACTTCGTCGCCACATGGCCGCCCTTGCAGTCGACGAGCGTGATAGCCGCTACCGACCGGAACCGGTCGGCGAACGCCCCCGCCGACGCGGAGCCGGGAATGGTGTCATCGGTACTCGAGGCGTACAGCCGAAAACTACGTCCTGCGAACACGTTTGGCGGCCAGGACAGCGGGTCGGCGCTCTCCGGCACGACGCCACCCCATGGGCCTTCGACGTAGCTGACCTTGCGAATCTCGAGGGGCATCCCCATCAGCGGACTGACGCCGACCATGCCCTTGACCTGATGGGCGGTGTCGTCGCGGATCAAGGCGAGCGCCGCAAGCGCACCCATCGACTCGGCGACGAAGAACACCGGTCCGGCGATGTACTTCTTCTGCGCGGCCGCGATCAGCCCACGGTATGCCTCTTGCGACGCCGGGTTTCCGAACGCATTTCCGCCGGCGTCCGCGGCGACCACGGCATAACCGGCACGCAACAACGGGTCGAACAAGTCGGTGTGCTTGCGCTCGGTCTGGATCACGTGGGCATCCTGATCGCTGCCGTGGAAGTACACGACGAGGCCCTTGATCGGCACGCCGGTGGCTGTCAAACCCCACGTTCCCTCGCCGTTGACGAGCACCCCGTCGACGGGCATGCCGTAGCCGACGGCTTCCTTTTCCTTCGCGCAGCCCGTCAACCCCACGACGATCGCTGCGATCAATGCGACAACGGTTAGAGGTTTGATCATCCGGCCATCGCTCTTGAGACACCACACATTTCGGTCAGCACCTCGACGTTTCGCGCGGCCTGGGTTTGGAGTCGATGATGTGCCAGCACATGTGCGCGGGCGTTGCGCCCCATCTCGATGCGCACCGCTGAATCCGTGGTGACCCGGCGGAGCGCGCCACCGAGGGCTGCGACGTCGCCGGGCGGCGCCAGCAGGCCGGTGACCCCGTCGCGCACGGCCTCGGGAACACCGGCCACGGCGTATGCGACGACAGGTGTGCCACACGCTTGCGCTTCGAGCAGTCCCAACGGCATCCCTTCCACCACCCCGGCATGCAACACCACATCACTAGCACGAAACAGGTCCGGCATATCGTCGCGTTCGCCGCAGAAGATGACGCGTGACCCAAGCAGCTCTTCTCCGATGGCGCGCACCTCGCGTTCGTACCCGGCAAACGCGCTTGTCACGCCCGCCACCACCAGCATCAACCGCGGGTCGTCGACCGATCGGACGGCATTGATCAGGTCCTCGATCCGCTTGACGGGGTCGAGTCGGGTCGCGGCAAGCACCATCAGGTCTTCTGCACCGATGCCGAGAGTTGCGCGAAATGCATTGCGGTCTGCGCCTGAGTCCGGCGAAAACACCTCGGTGTCGACACCGTTCTGGATGACCGTCACCCGGTTGCGCGCGACCGCGGGAAGCGACCGGGCGACACCGCGACTCACCGCCACCGTGCGCGTCGCGAGCAGCATCGCCCCGGCGCGCAGCCACTGCCCCATCCCCGGCACGGCTTCCTCGTGCAGATGCAGGACGACAGGCTTTCGGCATATCCGGCCCGCGACACTTGCCTCGGCGTGTGTCCAATGGGCGTTGGCCCATATCGCGTCGTAATCTCCCGCGCGCGCCACGTCGGCGATCAGCCTCGCCATCCTGACGCCGTCCCGGCCCTCGTTGGCAAGCCCGGACGGAGTCGGACGTCCTTCGGTGCGGATATTGCGGTCCACCGTCAGGTCGAGGTCGACGGCGACGAATCCGGCCGCGCGCCACACGCCGTGCAGTTCCACCGAACGCGGACCGCCCAGCACCAGCTCGACACCGGCCTGCCGGAGCAGCGGCGCCAGTCGCAGGATGTAGCGCTGCGCGCCCCACACCCCCCGCGCCTGGTCGAGGACCAGCACCCTGAGTGTTCGCGGCGGCATGAACACGACCTCCTCGCGTTCGCGGGACCTCACCACCCTATCGGTGCTGGACGGAATATCGGTACAAGACACCTTTGCTACCGGTACAGTCCCGGTATCGCAACGCATGAAGAAACCAAGGAGAAGCGCAGCTCCCGACCCATTCGGATGCGTCGCACGCTGACCGTCCTGGGGGTGACGGCGTTAGCCGTCGGTGCCGTCGGGCTGCTCGCACGCTATCTACCCATCAGCAACCATGCGCTGCTGGGCGCCGCGGTGATCTCGCCCTATCTCGGGCTGGCTTCCTTCGCCGCAGTCGTGTTCCTGCTATTGGCACGTCGCAAGGTCATCTCGGCCATTGCGGTCGCGACTGCGATCGCGACCGTCGCCGTCCAACTGCCGCTGTACATGAGCGACCAATACGACCCCAGAAGCATCCGGATCCGGGTGATGACGGTGAATCTGTTTCTGGGACAGGCGGATCCGCAGGCGGTCGTGGACAGGGCCAAGGCAGGCGCCGACATCGTCGCGGTCCAAGAGCTCACCCGCAGAGCGGCGAGACTGCTCTCGGCGGCGGGGTTGGACCGCGCTTTTCCATTTCAGACCCTCGACGCACGACCGGAAGCCTCCGGCACCGGGCTGTGGAGCCGGTACCCGATCAGCGATGTCCAGTCGTACAAGGACTACACGCACGCGACGTTGAGCGCCCGGATCCATGTCGACGGCCTGGCAAGGGACCCGACGGTGTTCGTCGCGCACATTCAAGGTCCGTGGCCAGAATCCGTCGATGCGTGGAAACGCGAAATCGATGATGTACAACCGTTATTGCAACGCCTCGCCAATGATGCGGGAACGGCTTGCGTCATTGCCGCAGGCGATTTCAACGACACGCTCGACACTCGGAATTTCCGCCGGTTGCTCAGCGGCGGTTACCGGGATGCCGCCGAACAGTCAGGAGCCGGGATCACGGCCACTTACCCGGCCAACGTCCGGCTGCCTCCCCTGGTCGCCATCGACCACGTGTTGACCAACCGATGCTCTGCATCGTCGGCCAAGACGGCCAAGATCACCGGCTCCGACCACCGGGCGCTGCTGGTCAGAGTCGAGGCACCAGAGTCCTGACGGCGTGATCATCTCCTTCGACCGCAAGTTCGTGTTCGTGCACATCGCGAAGACGGCGGGGGACTCAGTGACGAAAGTCCTTGTCCCCCACCTCGGCACGGACTCAGTGGTGGTCTCCAACGATTTTCAAGCATGGCGGGACCGCATGCTCCGACCGCGTTATCGGTCGCTCTACCGGCTGGCCAAGCACAGCACGGCCGACGAGATTCGCGCGGCGTTGACTACCGATACCTGGCACGGTTTCTACAAGTTCGCTTTCGTACGCGACCCCATCGCCAGGGCGGTCTCGCTCTACACGTTCATCGAGCGCAAGGCCGAGGAGCGGGCGAGGCTGCTACCGCGCAACCTGTGGTACGCGGTCATGTCCAAAGAGGCTGACGATCCGTTGAACTGGCCGGCAATGATCGCTTACCGCGAGACAAGCGGCTTCTCGGAGTTCATCCGCCATCCCTGCGCGCTTGACGACCAGGCCATGCATCCACAATCCAGCTTCTTGTGCGATACGTCCGGTGCTTCGTTGGTCGACTTCGTCGGGCGCGTCGAGCGTATCGACGAGGACTTCGGCGAAATCTGCAGGCGCATCGGCATTGGCGACATCCGACTGGGCCGGGCGAACAAGTCCACGCGAACGCTCCCCGGCGACGAGATCACCAGGGATGATCGCGATTACCTACACCGGCTCTTTTCCGTCGACTACGAACGCTTCGGGTACGCGTGAGCATGGTCATGGCGGCACTCAGACATGGCCCACCTTCAGTGCTTCCCGCATCACCGGCGCCAAGGACTCGGCGAACGTCGACGTCAGATGAAATTGGTTCTGGTATGCCAGGTAATTGCCGATGATCGCAGGGCACACATCGGCGGTGCATAGCCACGGCGCGATGTTCACGTAACTGGCTCCGGCCTTACTCGACGCATCGAAGTCCGCGTGCTGCACGTGCGTCGCTTTGATCGCCTCGGTGGAGCACTTCAGCGCGCTCGAGCTGTTACCGGCCAGGCAGCGGGGTGGGTCTTGATCCATCAGCGGCACCGAGCCGACGACGGCGACCCGGCGGTCAGGTGCCTGCAGCCGTCTGATCGCTGCGGCGTAAGCGTCGGCATATTCCTCGTCGGTGACGTTTTTGATTCGGTGCCCACCGCTGGCAGCGATTACCACTGCGGGATGGTGCTGGGCTACCCAATTGATGGCGCCGTTCCTCCACGCGTCACATTGTTCGTCCGTGACGTTCTTCTCGGAGCGCCCCCACTTCAGCAGCGGGAGGTGACACCCTGCCTGGTAGACAAGGCCGAAGCTGTAACCCAAGCTCTGCGCGATCTCGGCGACGGACCGCGACCACATCCAGGCTTGCGAATCACCGATCAGCACAAGCATTTTCGGGCCCGTCCCGTACGTGCAAGTCATCGACGATTCGAGGCCACCGTCAGCAAGCTCACCGCAGTCACCGCCGTCGGGCAGTCGCAGATCCTTTACGGCCTCGGCGATAGAAGGAGTCAGGTTGCCCGGTACATCATCGGTCTTCGCTCCGGCGGCCACTTCGGCCAAGATGTCGGTACACGGCTGCGATGGGCAACCGGCCGCGCCATTCGGCTCGATCAGGTTCACGGTCGGTGCCGATTCCTTTGATCCGCTGGCGCCGGGCGATTCAGTAACGGGGTTCGGTTGCCCTCCACACGCGGTGAGCATCAATGTGATTGCCACGACAGCTACGACTGGTCGTCGAAACTTCCGTTCCGCCGCAAGCAAGCAATGTTTCAGTACCCTCATGAGTCCTCCGTGATTGTGGTGGCCTGCAACGGGTTCCACGTGCCGTGATGCGTAGCAATGAAGGTCTGCGCGATAGCTATCTGGCCGACGATCAGCGCAGCTCCGATCCCAAGGGTCAGACCCGTGCGCGACGCGAGGTAGCGCGATCGCCGCACCGGGTTCTCCAGAAGGCGGTACGTCAGCGCGGACGCCAACACGGCGCCCGCGAGCAACGCCGTTACCTGAAGCGAGGTCAGCTCATCACCGAGATACTGCGCGGCGATGATCAGCGGCGGCCAATGCCACAGGTACAGCGAATACGATCGCGCGCCCACCCATTGCATTGGCCGCAGAGACAACATCCGGCCAACGAGCGTGCATTCGTTGGCGCATCCGGCGGCGATCATCAACCCGGTGCCGACGACGGGCAGTGCAACCGCAGAACCGGGGAACGGTGTGGTGTCGTCGAACAGCAGGGCGCTCCCGCCGATGAAGACCATCCCCAAGGCGGCGACAGTCTCGGCCACCCATCGCGAGGTGAGACCGCCCAGTCCTGTTGCCCCGACGGCGATGAGCGCACCGAGGCCGAGTTCCCACGCGCGGGTCAGCGGCGAGAAATACGCCCATGTCGCGTTGGTTTCGGTTTGCAGAATCGACCATGACAGCGAGGACGCTATGACGGCGAGCAGCACCGCGCCCATCGCCCACCGGTGGCGAGCGCCGCGCACGAGCAACACCAGCAAGAGAAACAGGCCGGGCCACGCTACGTAGAACTGCTCCTCCACGCCGAGCGACCACATGTGCTGTAGCGGTGATGGCGGCAATTGCGAGCCGAGGTAGTTCGTTCCGAGAAGGCCGAAGTGAATATTCGCCGCGAACGCCGCGGTCCACTTCGCATCGTCGGCAACGTCATTGCCCGCGATGAATCCCAGCAGGTAATAAGTCGCGACAACTGTGCAAACAACGACAAGCGCCGACGCAGGCAGGATTCGGCGCACCCGCCGCGCATAGAAACCGAGTATCGAGATGCGGCCTTTCTTCAGCCGCTCACGCAACAACAGGCTGGTGATCAGGAAGCCGGAGATCACAAAGAAGACGTCCACGCCGATGAACCCGCCGGTGAAGGGTTCGGAGTAGCCGTGGAAGGCCAGCACGAGACCGACAGCGACCGCACGCAGGCCTTCTATGTCGGGGCGAAATTGCGGACGAACGCGCGGCGACGAACCGGCTTCGGCTACGGAATCGACCGCGTCAGTGGTCATATTCCCCCGTTGATTCAAAAGGGGCGCCCCACCGCCCCCTGTTGATGTTCACGATGATAAGTCCCGATCCAGGCGGTGTCCCGCAAACGGTCCAGGGCAGCCTGCCGTGTTTGCTGACGGTGTTCAGGCCGGTTTGCGGCGTTCCCAGCACATCTGCAGCCTGCCCACCGCATTGCCGATGCCCGCGAGGGCGATGCCGATGAGCGCGGCACCCAATTGCAGCACCTCCTCTGGCTTGCCGGTGAACACGCCTCGAGCTGCCGCGGCGGCGTGGCCCCGGATGGCGCGAAGGACGAAGCTGAACTCGGCGGCCAGGCTGGCGGCCTCGCCCATCTGCGCGAAGGCCGGCACCTTGTCCCGATTGACGAGGAAGTTTCGCGTCCAGAAGTACCGCCACGTAACACGTTTCGCCGGCACGAAGTGGTGGGCCACGGCCCTCGGCTCGTAGAGGAGCGCCGAATCGCGAAACTGGTACGCCAGCCGTGTGCACATGTCCAAGTCGTCGAAGTCCACGGCGCGGAACCCGCCGAGTTCGCGAAACGCACTCGCCCTGACCGACATGTTGGCGCCGATGAGGCGCGGGGTCGGTGCGAGAACCGTCGGCAGCCCCTCGTATGCGCAACCGAAGATCCAGTCGAACGTGCGGGGAAACCAACGGGGTCTTGCCGTTTCGAAATCGGGCACGGTCTTTCCGCCGACGGCGACCACCGCCGGATCGTCGTAGGGCGCAAGGAGGTAGGAGAGGCAATCCGGCTCGGGCCACGCATCGTCGTCAAAGGTGACGATGACGTCGCCCGTCGCGGCTGCGGCGCCTGCGTTGCGTGCACTGCCGCCGCCGTATCCCCGCGCGACCCCGTCGGAGCTGGCCTCGGTGGCCACCCGCGGCACCCACTCGTTGGCATTGGCCATCACCTTGACCGGTACGGGCAACGCCGCCGATCCCCAGCGCCGCTGGCAAGCGGCGAGCAGCTCAGGGTTGCGGTCGATGCACAGGATCAGCTCGACCGGCAACCGGGTCTGCGCGGCAACGGCGTCGACCGCCTTGGCGATGTTGTCCCAGCGATCGAACGTGAACGCCGGGATCACCACCGACGCCGTCACGCGGTTGTTCTGCCTCACGAGCCGTGTCCCCCACCATCGTGATCGCGGAGTCGCCCACGGGGCTCCGCGCTACGAGCCTAATCGTCGCCTTCGTGTTGTCACGCTGAACTCCGATAGCCGATATGCATTTCGCTGACGTGCACTCCTGACGAAACTCAGCGAGCTTGGCATTACCCGGATAACGGGCAGAATTGCCTCGTCACCGGTGAAAACACGTTTGAAGACAAAAACAGCAGGCTATCGTCAGGCCTATGGGCTCCTGTGTAGCTGCGCGAGTTCCGCGCTAGGGCGCCGCATAAGCAACGACCTGGCTCTGTCGCGGGGAACAGACTCTGGTCGTGAAGTCGATTTTGGGGGGTTGGTGACCAGAAACAGGGCGGGGATCACTGCGCGTCGCGTCCGTTTCACCTCGAGGCGGGGCGGGCATATGGTGGCTGGCTGGCCGGCCTCCGGAGTGCTCCGTGCGTGACATCGGACGCGACGAGTTGCGGCCACCGGCCGCCGTGTTCGACGTCGACCTGTCGACGACGTATGGCGTCGAGAGGATGGATGTGACGCACTACCAGACAGCATGGTGTCTCATCCGGCGGAACACCGTCGGCGTCGCGGTTCGGTTTCTGGACATCGCGGACCGGTCAGCGCTCACCCTTGCGGAATTGAGGGACCATTTCGCAGGCAAGGACCTGCCCGCGCCCGTCGCGGCGACCGACTCCGTCAACAGCAGCTTGACCGTGGTGATCTGCACGCGAGATCGCGCCGAGGGGCTGCACAGGACGCTCACCAGTCTTCGGAAACAGGCAGACAAGAGCTTCGATGTGGTCGTCATCGACAATTCGCGGGAGCGGGACATCGCCGACTCGCTTACCGATTTTCCCGGCTTGAGCCTTCGCTGTTATCACGAACCGCTTCCGGGGCTGTCGCGTGCCAGGAACCGAGCACTTGGTGAGGAGCTCGGTGATCTTGTCGCATGGATCGACGATGACGAGGTGGCTGACCCAGAATGGATCACCTGGCTGAAACGAGGATTCGCCTCGCCGCACCGCCCGGACGCTGTCGTCGGCGTGATGCTGCCTGCCGAGTTGGAAACGAGCGCGCAAGTGGATTGGGAACGCTACGGCGGTTTCAACAAGGGGCGCGGCATGGAGCCGACCATCCTGCGGGCGGGCGCGCCGCCTGTCGTCGACCCGTTGTATCCACGACCCATCTTCGGATCGGGCGGCAACATGGCAATGCGAACGGCAGCGTTGCGCGCCATCGGAGGTTTCGAGAACCGTTTGGGCGCAGGGACATTGACGAAGGGCGGCGAGGACACCCAGGCGTTCTCCCGGCTCCTGCAGGCAGGCTCGGCAATCCTGCATTGGCCGCCCGCGATCACATGGCACTATCACCGCCGCACCGACGCGGCTCTGGAGAGTCAGCTGTTCGGCAACTCGGCCGGACTCACCGCTTTCTACATGAGCTCGCTTCTCGCCTCGCCCCGAAATGCGTGGCGAATCCTCGGGTTCGTGCCTCGCGAGGTGCGCGCGATGCTGAAAAACGGGCGGCGACGCGGGCAGAACCCCCTTCCAGAACGATTGTTCCGCGCCAGCCACAAGGGGTTGTGGCGGGGTCCGTGGTTGTACGTCCGCGAAGCCTTCAGACAGCGCAACTCCTAGGTCACGACGCCACGCAGCAATGATCATCTCCGGCAACGACATTGAGCAGGGAGCGCACCTGCACGCGCAACTCGTCGTCATCGGCGCCGGCCCGGCGGGCATCGTGTCTGCCCTGGAGGCCAGCCGCAAAGGCATCGAGGTCATCGTCGTCGAAACCGGCAACCGCCGCAGGCGGCGCGTTTACCAACGACTCTCGAAGGCACGCAGGCCACAGCCAGATCTGCACGCGCCGGTCGAGTTCACCGTGAGCCGCGGAATCGGCGGAACAACGTCGATCTGGGGCGGTCGCTGCGTACCCTACGACGCGGTCGACTTCGTCCAGCGCGACCTCACGCGCGATGCCCGGTGGCCGGTTTCGTACCGGGACGCCGTGGCGTTTCTGGACCGCGCCTGCGAATGGATGCAATGCGGGCGCCCGGTCTTCGACGTCAGAGATATCGAGCATCTGCCCCGCCACCTGGTTCCCGGTCTCGAAGACGGCGATGTTCTGACGTCAACGCTCGAACGATGGTCGCTGCCAACGAATTTCGGGAAAGTGTACTTCAGCGACCTGCGTGATACCCCCGGCCTGAGGGTTGTCACGGATACCACCTGTGTGCGTATCAATCTCAACGACGATCAGAGCAGAGCGACTGGTGTCGAGTGCAGGACCTTGTCGGGCGGCTCGTTCACCATCGGCGGCGACGACATCATCGTGGCAACGGGCGGGTTGGAGAGCACCCGATTGCTCATGTGCTCACCGGGACCGGCGGGAAAGAGCATCGGCGATCACTCCGGCCATCTCGGCCATTGGTACATGGCGCATCTCGAGGGCGTGGTTGCCGACCTCGTCCTCACCACACCGGCGGATCAGACGATTTACTACTACGAGCACGACGTCGACGGGTCATATGTCAGGCGCCGCTTCACATTCGACCACGACTATCTGATCCAACACGAGCTGCCCAACATCTCCGGCTGGATCGCCAACCCCGAGCTAGCCGACGCGTCGCATCGAAATGCCTGGCTCTCTTTGACGTATCTCGTATTGCACTCACCGCTCGGCTCGCTCGTTGCCCCGCCGGCGCAGCGCCTCCCCCTCACTGGTCGCAGGGTCCCTGGCACTCCCTACGGGATGGCGAGCAGATCGTCGGTGTGGGCGCATATCCGCAACCTCGCGCGCGAACCCGTCGCCACGATCTGGTTCGGACTCGGCTTCGGCCTCAAACGGTTGTTCTCATCTGGGCGCAGGCCGCCTGGTTTCTTCGTCCTCAACCGGAACAATCGATACCCGTTCCAATACCACGCTGAGCACCTGCCGCAGTACGACAGCTGTGTCAGGCTTTCCGACAATGTGGACGAACTCGGAATGCCTCGCCTCGAGATCGATATCCGATGGACCGACAAGGACATCGACGGCGTCATAGCGGCTCACCGGCACTGGGACAAGTACCTGCGTGCCAACGGTGTTGGGCGGCTGGAGTACCTGGCCGACGACCTGCACGCCGCGGTGCGCGAGCGCACCGGCGGAGGGTTCCATCAGGTCGGCACCACCCGGATGTCGAAGGACCCCGACGACGGTGTGGTCGATGAAAACCTTGCGGTGCACGGTATTCCCAACCTGCATGTGGTCGCCAGCTCGGTGTTTCCGACATCGGGACAAGCCAATTCGACGCTGATGGTCGTCGTGTTCGCGATTCGACTCATCGAGCACCTTTATGGCGCGACCAGCGGTCTGAATTCGATGCCGCGCTCGGCGAGCAACTCCTGCCCGGGCAGGACCTTCGCAGATTCGACGAGCCCGAGTAGTGAGTCGGATCGAAACGGCAATTGAACGCCCATACTTTCGAGCCCGCGCAGCACGGCCATCACCAGCCGGGCCGGAACAGGAAGGGCCGGGCGACGGCGGCCGTGATCTGAAAGTCCGACCAGAATCGACGACAGGTCGAGAGGCGTCGGGTTGGCGAAACCGAGGACGTGGCCCGATAACTCGTCGGCGAACTCGACCGTCCGTGCCATCGCCGCTGCGACGTCGGCCTCGTGAGCCAAAAACAGCTGTGCCGACGGGAATCTGGGCCACAGCGGTAACCGCGAAATCCGCTTCAAGGTGCCCGCCATTCCGCCGGGCGACAGCCCATATACCAGCCCGGGACGGACCACAATGCCGCCGAGATCCAGGGCTGTGCGTTCGACGGCGAGCTTCATGAGCCCGTAGGCCTGCCTGGTCCCGAAGTAGGCGGACATCGATGAGACGAACACGACCGTGCCCACGCCCGAGGCCACCGCTGTCTCTATCAGCCGCCGTGAGCCGACGACGTTCTGGCGCCATAACGCAGAGGTGTCTTTGCCGCTCAACACCCAGGCGGCGTGAATCAACGCATCAACCCCGTCGAATGCGTTGGCGTCCAAGGGTTTACCAAGATCGAAGCGCCGCCACTCTGCGACATCGACCTCAGGGCGGCAGCGCGTCAGCGCGATCACCTCGTGGCCCTTGGCTGTCAGCTCGCTGGACAACACGGAGCCCAAGTATCCGGTGGCCCCGGTGAGCGCCAACGTTGGCATCAGGTGGCACCGACGGCGTCGGCAGCGATGCGGTGCGCATTGGCCATCACCGTCAACGTGAAGGTGGTGGCAGGCACTGTCGGGAAGACGGACCCGTCGATGAGATGGACGTTGCGCCACGGGCCTACCCGGCCGAGGAGGTCACTGCGGAACTCGCCTTCGCCGCCGCTGGTCATCGGGAACGACCCGCCGAAGTGATAGCTCTTCGCAGGCGCCGAGATACGCGTCTGGCCCGGTATCGGAAACAGATCGAGTGCCGGTCCGCAGCGCCGGAGCTGACGAATCACACGCTTCAGCATTGGAGTCGTCATTTCGTTCTCACCTGACGTCACACGGACCGGCGGCAATGTACCGTCCTCTTCCGCAACCCCGATTCGTAGGTCAACCGACGGCGATGCCCACGATGGCAGGTAACCGAGGCCGACCGTGAGATGACGCAAACCTCTTCTGCCAAGGGCACTTAGCGGGCCAGTCGCGACCACGGCGGGTAGCGCGTCCACCATGATGTCGTTGTACGGGTAGCAATGCACGAGCGCGGCGTCCTTGCCGTCGCTGTCGAAGCTGACGAACAGGTTGAACTGGTTCAGCGTGAACTCGCCCTGCTGCGACAGCCGCGTCTCGGGCTTGCGCGACAGAAACGGCACCATGTACTGCACCGACTCGGCCATCCTCACCGTGCGGTCGGTGAGCCCGAGAGAGTTGGCGACTATCCTGGTCGTCCCGATGGCGCCGGCACCGATGAAGACTTTGTCTGCCCGCAAGGTCACCGGCTGTCGCGTCGCAATTTCGATCGCGTGAACCGAGACACCGTCGTCGCGCTCCTCGATGCGATGAACCCGCACCCCCGACCGGTAAGCGACGCGCCGCCTCATTCTGAGCTCGTCAAACGTTTGAGAGGCGGAATAGATCAGCTCATAGGGGCAGCCCGTCATGCACAGCCCGCAGAGTCGGCACGCCGAAGCCCGCAGCGCCAGACGTGCGTGTCCGACGATCACCCCCTGAGCCCTGACCTTGATGCGGTGCTTCTCGTAGCGGCGCAGGACCCCGGCGGTACGGGCCGTCACCTTCGGCAGCCGGTCGGGGGCGCCCATCAGGGGAAACGTCTCCTCGAGATCGTCCGACTCTGCGGCGTACGGGATGCGCTCGAGGACGTCGCGGTAGTGCGGTTCGAGATCGCTGCGCGCGATAGGCCAGGTCCGGAAGGTGCCCGTCGAGTACGGCATCACCTGCGCGCCCCAGGTGTTGGAGAAGCCACCGTAGGCACCGGACACCACCAACCGGTTCGCATCGGCGTCGGCATCGATCCGGTCGAGTTGGCCGAAGTCCTGAAACGGAAAGTTCGATCCGTAGATCTGTTTCGTCGGTAATTCGCCAGGACTGCCGGACTCCGGCCGCGCCGACACGAGTTGCAGATCGTTGGGCCGCCATGAGTCCGGTGCCGTTCGCGCCATCGCCGAGCGCGCGGTCACTCGCTCACTTTCGAGTTCGCCGCCGAGGTCAAGAACGGTGACCGCGACATCCGGTGTCTCGTCGAGCGCCAGCGCCGCGGCGGCCGCGGATGGACCCGACCCGACGATCACAACTTCCATCGCTCCCCGCCCGCACGACGAATGTCCGGTCATCCTAACTGCGCTTACGCCGCAAATCTGGCTAACCCTGCAGACCATTCGCAAATGCCATTGTGCTGCGCGCAGCAACCAGACCCCCGTACCATGCGAAATTAACGGCGGCTGACGGGGCAGCGGGCCGGGAGTGGGGCGCTCGAAGTGTTTCTGTGGGGGATCTGTGACCGACTCGTTTGACGAACCAGCCGGCAAGAAGGGGTGCGGAGCGCCCGTCAAGTCTCGATCAGACCCGCCGCCGCCGCGGCAAGAAGCGCCCTCGCAGACCCTGTTTCGACGCGTCGGCGGCAAATTAGTCGGTCACCGCGACATCGTGGTTGGCTCGGTTTCGTTGATGGGCTCGACGCTCGTCACGTCCGTCGGCGGATTCTTCTTCTGGCTCGTCGTCGCGCGCACGTTCTCACCGACCGAGATGGGCCACGCGACAGCCATCGTCTCCTCGGTGACAGTGCTGAGCGTGCTTGGCGTGTTCGGACTCGGCACCATGCTGGTCGGGCAGTTGGCGCAGGACCGCACGCGGATCGATCCGCTACTACCGGCCGCGCTTGGCGTTTCGGCGGTGCTGTCGGCGGCCCTTGCCACGTGCTTTGCGCTCGTCGTCGCCTCGCTACCGAACATGGGCCTGCATCACGTTTTCGGAACTCACTGGCCGACGTATGTGTTGTTCATCGTCGGCGTTGCCGTTTCGAGCTGGGCGCTGGTCTTGGATCAGGCTTCGCTCGGCGTCACCGGCGGATATGTCCAGATGACCCGGATGGTGCGAAACACCGTGCTGGTCGCGCTACGCATCCCCGGCGTATTTCTGCTGGCCTTACTGGTCGGCAGGACGTCCGACACCGTCCTGATCGTGTGGGCCAGCACCGTCGTGCTCTCGGTCGCGATAACCGCTCGGCCGTTACGACGACGGGGCGTGCCAAGCATGCGACTGCGCTCTCCCCGTCACCTTCGTGGATTGGTAACGCAGATAGCGCATTACAACACGCTCAACATGGCCATCAGCATCCCTCGGCTCGCGATGCCGGTTGTTGTGGCGGCATTCGCCCCAGGCAAGTCCACCGCGGTCTTTTATGTCTCGTGGATGCTCGTCGGCTTCCTCTACCTGGTGCCGACGCACCTCTCCACGACCCTGTTCGCGGTCTCGACGCGCGATCCAGAAACCCTTCGCAGGAAGGTCCGCTTCACGCTCTCGGTCTCTGTCGTCGCGGGATGCGTCGGCATGCCGCTGCTGGCATTGCTTGCGCATCCGGTGCTGTCGATCTTCCGTCCGGAATACGCGGATTTCGGGGCAACCACCCTTGCGATCCTGACCCTCGCCTATGTCCCCATCGTGATCAAACAGCACTACGCGGCGATATCGCGGGTGCGTGACCGCGTTCGGACGGCAGGCATGGTCTGCATGATCGGCGCCATTGTCGAACTTGTCGCCGTGGCGACGGCCATGAAGCTCGGCGGCGGGATCGACAGGGCGGCCACCCTGCTGTGCGGAGTGCTGTTCATCGAAGGGCTGATCATGCTGCCCCCGGTCATCGGGATACTGCGCTCGAACCGTGTCAGCTTCGCTTGACGAAAATTCTTGGCACCGAACGCAATCGACGGGTGACGCCGCGACGAGTCGAGTCGAGCAAGGCGCCGACAGCAAGTCTGCGCGAATATCGCAGTGGCGGCGCTCCATCATCCGGGTACGCCCACGTTTGAAGGTAGCGACGCTGCGCCTGCTCGTCGCTTTTCGATCCCGAACCCGAATACGGCTCCGGGGACGGCACGTCACACGCGACCCCCAGCTTCGCGCCGATATCCGCGATCGTCTTGGACTGATCGGCCACGAAGTCCTCGTACGCCAGGTCGACTACGTCGATGTCGTTGGACTCAAAGAAGAACCGCCACATGCCGTTCCACGCGATGAGGCGGTATGCCAGGTGGTCAGTCTCCCGGTTCTCGGTCAGCCCTGGCAGCGCCCGCGGGGCAGCGCTGATCTCGTCTGCGACGTCCCAGATGCCGGTGTGCAGGGACGCCCTGAAAGACACGGCCTGAGAAAGCAGGCGGCGGCGGTGCAAGAACAGGCATACGGTGCCGGGTTGGCGTAGCCACGCGTTGATCACTTCTGGATGCTTCTCCATCTGTGGCCAGTGCAACTTGGCGGCGAACACGCCGTTCGGCGTCGTTCGGTTGTGCTCGACCCAGTCAAGATAGGAGCCCGAACTGCGGGCCGCGATGACCGAGATGTTGACGGGATTCAGATACTCGTGAGGAATCCCGATACCAGCGCGAATCAACTGTCGCGCAAGGAGATACGAGCCAGACCGAGGGGTGGTACAGATTATCAGCCGCCGGGTCGGCGCCGAAGGTGGCTGGTCGAACTCGATGCCGTTGACGGCTCTTTCGGTGATTACCACTTCTTCGTACACGAGCTCCCCCGGATCGACGTCTCGATTGTATGCTGCGAGTTGCCGGGCTAACTCGGTAACCGCCGCAGGGGGTGTGGTGAGGGATTCACTGAAGGCAGCGCTGAAAGCCATCCCGCTCAGCGACGATCGCAAATACGGTTTGGCGCGGCGGCTTCGAATCGATCGCACGATCGCGGTGTCTGTCGGCCGCTACACCGAGCCGGCATTCCTCATCTTGGGCGCCCAAAAAAGCGGAACGACATCGCTTTACCGATATTTGACAGCGCACCCTTCGGTGAAACCCGCCCTACGGAAGGAGATTCACTACTTCGATCTCAACTTCGAGAGAGGCCGGAATTGGTACCTGACTCATTTCCCATCCCGCGTGCCGCCCGGGTCGATCACCGGCGAGGCGACGCCCTACTATCTGTTTCACCCTGCTGTACCCCGGCGAGTCGCCGACATGCTGCCAGACGCCAGGCTCGTCGCGGTCCTGCGCAATCCAGTTGACCGCGCCTATTCGCACTATGCGCACTCCGTCAAACACGGACTTGAAACGTCATCCTTCGAAGATGCGCTGGCACGTGAATTGAAGCTGATCGGTGACGGCGCCAGGCTTGCCGAGGACGTCGGCGACGACTACTCACACCAGCATCACACGTACATGAGTCGCGGTTTGTACGCCCAACAGCTTGACCGGTGGTATTCGCTCTACCGACCCGAGCAGATTCTCGTATTGAAGAGCGAAGATCTGTCGAACCACCCTGCCGCGGTCGTACAGCGAACGGTGGAGTTCCTCCGGCTTTCCTCCAGCGAAGTCGCCGACCTCAATTACCCACGCCTGCATCAAGGCACCTACGGCAGCGCAATGAGTCCAAAGACCCGCGAGATGCTGCAGGAATTCTTCCGTCCGCACAATCAAGATCTCGCAGCCACCCTCGATTTCGACATATCCGACTGGGCGCAGAGTCGCTAAACCGGACCGGTACTGCTGATTGTCAGCAAACGCGCTTCGGCAGCGGCGGCGTGGCTAGAATCGGATGGGTGGCTACGCAGTCCGCCGAGTGGATCGCCGCCGCACGGTTGATGCGGCGCATCGGGTTCGGCGCCGCCGGTGCCGCGGTGGACGCCATCGCGGGCGAGGAACCGTCCGCGTATCTCGATCGCATTCTTGCCTCCGATCCGGATGCCGATCCCGGGGCGATCGCGACGCCACTGCCCGAGCTGACGCCGCCTGCGAAACCGGCCGGCGACCAAACCGATGACGCCATGGCGGCCTACGAGGAACAACGCGACGCACAGCTGCGGACGCTGACTTCATGGTGGCTCACCCGGATGGCGTCCGTCGAGGAGCCCGTCCACGAGAAGTTGACATTGTTGTGGCACAACCACTTTGCCACCTCGGCAAAGAAGGTTCGGTACGCGGCGTGGATGGCGGCCCAGAACCAGGCGCTGCGCACCTTGAAGCTCGGCGACTTTCGGACCTTGGCGTACGCGATGCTCACCGACGCGGCGATGTTGCGGTGGCTCGACGGCATACGCAACACCGCGGCTTCACCGAACGAGAACCTCTCGCGTGAGTTCATGGAGTTGTTCGCCCTTGGACACGGCAACGGATACAGCGAGGTCGACGTCCGCGAGGGTGCGCGGGCGCTGACCGGATGGACGGTCGGCCGCGGCGGCCAGCCCCATGTTGTCGCCAAGGACCGCGACCCCCAGTCGAAGACAGTGCTCGGCGTCTCCGGCGACCTCGACGCCGCGGCGTTCTGCGATATCGTCCTCGCGGCGCCCGAATCCGCTCATTTCGTAGCCGGTCGGCTGTGGCGCCAACTCGCCATCGATTCGGCTCCGCCGCCGAGCACGCTTGACCGGCTCGTCACCGCATACGGCCCCAACCGCGATCTGATGGCGCTGACCAAGGCGATCCTGACCGACCGGGAGTTCACCGAGCACCCGGGCGGGATGATCAACACCCCAACCGAATGGGCGGTCGGGCTGGTGCGGTCGCTGCGCGTTCCGTTCGACGCCCGGCTATTCGATCTCCCGCTCGCCAAGGGGCTCGCAGACACCCTCACAAACCTCGGGCACAAACCCTTTTATCCCCCCGACGTCGGCGGCTGGCCGAGCGGTCGTGCGTGGTTGTCGAACGCCAGCACCGACATCCGATTCGCCGCGGCGGTGTCGCTGGCCGGTTCGGCTGACCTGTCGACCGTCGAGCAGGCCGCTGCCGCTGACCGTTTGGATGCCGCCGGCTATCTCCTCGGCATCGGCGCCTGGACCGACCACAGCGCGCACGCATTGCGCAAGTTCGTCGACAACCCGCCTGCGCTCGTCGCGGCGGCGGCGAACACACCGGAGAATCTGACTTCGTAAGGGGCATAAGGCACAGACATGGTCGAACTCACCCGCCGACGATTCCTGTTGGCCAGCGCCGGTGCCGGTGCGGCAGGGCTGCTGGTCGGTACCGCCGCGGTGACGTGGCCCGACCTGCTGGACGCGGCGCGTACTCGACCCCTTGCCCACGGCAGCGGAATCCTGGTGCTCGTCACGCTGTACGGCGGTAACGACGGCGTCAACACCGTGGTGCCATACAGCGACAGCGCGTACTACAGCGCCAGGCCCGAATTGGCCTACGACGCAACCGAAGTGCTGCACCTCGATGACCAGCTCGGGCTGAACCCGGGCCTCAAGGGCATGTACGAGCTATGGCAGAGCCGCCACCTTGCGGTCGTCCGCGGCGTCGGGTATCCGAAACCCGACCGCAGCCACTTCCGGTCGATGGACATCTGGCAGACCGCCTCCCCGTCGGAGCCGGTGAACACCGGCTGGATCGGACGTTGGCTCGACGCGAACGGCGACGACCCGCTACGCGCGGTCAACATCGGAGCCGTGTTGCCTCCGCTGACCATCGGCGAAAAGTACACGGCCGCAGCACTCATCGTCGGCGACGAGGCGGGACACCCGTACCAGGACACCATCGCCGCACTGGGTGCCGACGATCGCGAAGACACCCCGGCGATGTCGACTGTGCGCGCCGCCTACCGGGCAGCGCAGCGTGCCGACAGCGCTCTGCAACCGCAACCGGCCGATGCCGGCGCCACCGCTGCCTACGACGGCTACGACAACCCGCTCGGCGACCAACTCGAAATGGTGGCCCGCGCGATCTCCGCCGGCGTCCCCACCCAGGTGTATACCGTTTCGCTGGGTGGGTTCGACACCCACGCCGACGAACGAGACACCCAACAGCAACTACTTTCGACGTTCGATACCGCCGTCAGCGGGTTCCTGCAACGGATGGCGCAGGACCGCTACGGTCGCAACGTGGTGGTGATGGCGTACTCGGAGTTCGGCAGGCGACTGGCGGCCAACGCATCGCTTGGCACTGATCACGGCACCGCAGGCCCCGTGTTCATCGCAGGCGCCCAAGTCAAGGGCGGGTTCTATGGTGACGAGCCCAGCCTGACCGATCTCGACGACGGTGACCTCAAGGTGACCACGGATTTTCGTGACGTCTACTCCGAGGTGCTCATGCACGGCCTCGGCACAGATCCAGAGCAGATCGTGGGAGCAGGCCGCAGGGAACTCGGATTTCTGTGAGATGCGCAGGCTACGAACGCTTCTCCTGCTCGGCGAACCATTTCACCAGGTCGTCACCTTGATAGCAGGCGGCGCTGCCGTCATTGCCCGCGCAATCGACGACGGAGATGTCTGAGACTGATCCGAATCGGGCCGCGAACGCGCGTGCATTCGCATCGCTACGCACGACCTGATCGTCAGGACTCACATAGAACCGCATGGCCTTGCCCTTGAACGCGTTGAAGGGCAGCCCCATCGGATTCACCTCATGAATCGAAGCGTCGGGGTACATCTTCGTGACCGCGGATTCATATTGTGGTGCAACGGCTTTCAAATCAAACACCGGGTTGATCGCCGCGAAGCCACGTACTCTTACCGTGGGCCCCGCTGCGAGCAGATTCGCAGCGGCGATGGCGCCCATCCCGTCGGCGAGAAAGAACACGTTTTCGGTCCTGTAGTGCTGTGCGGCCGTACCGCCCACATAGATGTAGTTGCGTTGCGATGCCGCGTTGCCCCACGCGTCCCCACTGGCCCTGCTCGCAACCACGGCGAATCCCGCGTTGACGAGCGCGCTTGTCAGCTTTGCGTGTGGCTCGTCAGCAGTCATTGCGAACTCATCGTCACCGGCGTCGTGAAAGTAGACGACCACCGCTCGGATGAGCTTGTCCTTGCCCGCGATGCCCAGCGTTTCCTGACCGTCGACCGTGAGCCTCAAATACTCGTATTCGACGCCCTTTTGCCGGTCGGCACATGCGGTTGCGCTGACCATGACCACGCACAGCACCAGGACGAGTAGTGAACGGATGGCCGAGGGCCGCCGGATCGAGGACTGCGTAGAAGCGGTCAACCTAGTCGTGCTCCTCGTGAGTCGGAAAGGAGGCCGATCGGGTCGGCCAATGCCAAGCCCATCGCCTCCCTCAACATGACCGGATCGACCGCGTTGTCATGAAACGTCGTATCCATGGCCATCACTCGGCGGTTGTCGCCGCAGAGAACCGTCATCCCGAGTGGACCCTCCGGCGGGACGCTTCCCGCATAGACGGGCGGTTCGTCGGGCAGGAAGGGCAGGCTGTCGATCTCGGGCGACCACCCGAGATTGCTGAATGTCATCCTCGGTCGCGCGGCGGTGTCGACGGACGTCGCCTCCGGCATCGAAACGCCGCCCAGCAGCGCAGCGAGCATCTGGCCGGCGAGCGGACGCCCAGAGGCGCTCGTCGACTTGATCCGCACCGAAATCTCCTCGGGTCCCATGGTCCAGTCGAGCAGCATCGGAACGCCTGCGACGAAATTCCCGTCGATGTACTTCCACCCGAGATACCGCCGAAGGTCGACGATGACCCGCACATCCGGGGCAATCTCGAGGCCCGCCTTGTGCAATGCCTTCAGATACAGAGAGACCTGAAGTGCGAACCGACTGGCGCGCGGAGTATTTCGCTTACCCCAGGCATACATTTCGTCCGCCTGCTCTCGCGGCATGTTGGTGTGCTGCACGCTGCGAGACGGTGACCAAGGGCGCTGCTCGCCAGGCGGATTCGTCGCACCGTCGTGATCCGGTCGATCAGCAATGGCAGCCAAGGCCAACGCGGGCCGACGGCCGAACGTGTTGAATGCCGCCGAGGCCAGTGGGAAACGACCGGCGCTCTGGACTGGCCATTGCACCACTTCTCCGGTGATGGCGGTTTGCAAGGCCGCGGCGATCACAGTGAGAAACAGCCGACCGTCGCCGACACCGTGCGACATCCTCAGTCCAATGTGCCGCGGATAGCGGATCAGGCTGAGCGGTGGTTCCAGCGTCGGGTCGCCTGCCAGGTCGGCGGCGCGGTCGCCGACATCGGTCGCGTCGTCCCAATCCCGTTCGACGACAATGGATTCGGCGGGCCGGTCGGTGATCCAGTACCGCCTGGTGTCGTCGGGTCGCCACGTCAGGCGGCTGGCCGGATATCGCTTCGCCAGTTCGGCGACCGCTGCCCTCAAGTCATCCGTCGAAGGCATCTCGAAGGAGCCGACCAGGACCGTGACGTAGGTGTCGAGCCAGGGCCGGTCGCGCCGCTGCAACGCAACGGTGCCGTCACTTCGGCCGCGGACCCTGTTCATCGGCGGCCTACCCGCGGCCTCGCTGGGCGGCGTTGCCCACCATGACCGGGTCCGGCGAGCCACTTGGCCGAATCTTGTGAACGAAGACCGTGACACCTTCGCCCTCGAAGAAGGGCTCCCACCGTTCGCGGTCTGCGTAGAGCCGTGCCTTCAGATTGGGCAGCGCATCCCACGGCAGGATTCCGAAATACCAGCAGTACACCTGCATCTGGTCGGTGATGATCAAGTACGTCGACGCGTCCTGACGCCCGTCGAGTGCCTTTATGACCCACTCGTAGTCTTCGTCGGTATTGAAATGCCGCTTGATCAACTCGTTCTTGAAAATCATCGGCTGGTCAAAACTGCTCTTGAAGCGCATGTAGTTCGCATACCGCCAGGTGCTGCGTTCCGGCCAGTTCGGTGCGGCTTCGGTGATGTATGCGGGTAGCTCCGCCTGAGCCAGCACCTGTTCTGACGTCTCGACCTGGTTCTTGGGCATGACGTTGGCGAACCACGAACCGGTGTTTCCCATGACCGACGCCGAGATCGCGATCAGCAACACGCACACCGCCGCGGTGTAGCCGCGCAGTCCGCCCTGCAGTATTGCCACCACTACCGGCGCGAGCACCAGAGAACACCCCATCAAGCAGTACAGGTAAACGCGGAAAATCGACTCGCCGCCGTAGTCGAGGCCGCCGACCAGACACATGCCAGTGAAGGACAGCACCGCAAGCGCGAAGAACGGCTGCTTCCTGCGCCAGCGGTACAGCAGCGTCAAAGCCGTTGCGCCCCAGAGGGCAACGGCCATCGCGCGGTTGCCCCAGCCGACAACACGCTGGCCGAATACCGGATCGAAATGGAAGCGGCCGAGATTTGTCTGCAGGTTTCTGAAGAAGTCCAGCGACAGGTGGTCTTTGAAGTCGCTGACCTGGTCCCAGTTCAGCCACAGCTGGCCGGCCAGCAGAGCGGCCAGCGGAAACAGGATCCACCACGGCCGCATGTTGCGCGAAATGACCAGCAGCCCGATGAGCAGCGCGACCCAGTAGGGAGTGAGCGGGTGGGTCAGGTTCACCGCTGCGAACAGAACGATGATCAGGCATACGCCCGTTCGGCGTTCCCGCGACAGCCCGAGGAGCGCGATGATCGCTGCGGACAGAAAGAGACCAACCGACTGGGGCGAAAAATAGTCCTGGGCAACCCAGTTGAGCGCTGCGACCATGAACATCGCCGTCACAGCGTGCAACGGAGCAAGACCCCATGCTCGCGCCACCCCGAACACCATGGCCACCAGCGCCAAATGGAAGCAGGGTGTCCACCAGTGCGCGATCACGATGGGCGGGACGCCGGTCAAATCCGAGAACCAGGCGGTCAGCGCGAACAAGCCGGGCCAACCGTTGTAAATGTCGAGGCCCCACGCCAACCCGCCGGAGTGCTGGATGTAGTCCACGACACCGAGGTGCTTGTACGTCCAGGAATACATCGGCATATCGGTTGCCGTTGCCCGCGGCAGTTGCAACACCAAGACGAGGCAGATCGTGGCGATCGCCGACGACACCACGTTGGCCTGCCGGATCGCGATCGTGAACGCAACGACGACGAGCGCGATGGCGATCGGATAGGCCGGTGACGTGGCGCCGATCAGTCCCCACTGCGATGGTCCGGCGTCGGGAATCGAGCGTTCGCCGATGACGTAGCAGACGGCGCTGACAGCCAGCAGCGCCCATGGCAACCACCGGCGGGGCGGCCGGGCGGGCTCGGCAATGTCGGCGGCAACCGTCTCGACTTCCTGGCCGGCGACGACCGTCGCGGTCATGCGGACGTCACCGCCTTCCGACGGGCTCGGGCGGCGAGGAATCCGAGTCGAAGCAGCCCGAAGGCAACGGTCGCTCCGGTCAGCCCGAACAGGACGACGGTTGGGTCATAGAAGCCGAGCATGATGAGGGCCGTCACCACCAGCAGGCAGATCGACACGCTGATCGCGGGCACAAGGGAAACCATCACGCCGGTGGGCAGGCGCGTGTACCAGGACATCACGAGGCTGCCGGGCCCACCAAACATAAAGAGCCCCACCGCAATCGCCAGCAGAAACGTGGGTAGAGCCGAAACCGCGCCCAGAGCGCCGACCAAGCCCAGCACGACAGCAAGTACTGCCAATCGTCCGGCGGCAATGGCATTGTCCGGATCACCGAACATCTGACCCTGGCGGTAGTCGAGTGCCCGAAACAGCGAAAATGAGGGCGTCGTCAATGGTTTCGCCTTTCGACCCGCGATTCGCGCTCGCGCCAATGCGAACGGTCCTGTGAGCACACCATGAAGTTCACGACGATCGAGCCGCACCAGGCGGGGATCATCTGCGATCGTGTCCGGCGGGTCGACAACGGTCACACCTCTGAGATGGTCGATGGCCTTGCGGCCACGCACCAACACCATCCGCAGCGTCCGCGGCTTGACCAGAAGCTTCGAGATCCACGCCCCAAGCCCGAGGCCGTAATTGTGAATCTGGTCCTCGAGTTCCTCTGGCGTACGGCGATGTTGATGCCAGACCACCGCCGACGGCTCGCGCACCAACAACCAACCGGCCAACAACAGGCGAACGAACATGTCGATGTCCTCGCCTCCTCCGGTCGGTGATCCGATTCCCATTCCTTCGTCAAACCCGCCGACCTCGACGGCGGCATCCGTGCGCACCGCGAAGTTCGCGCCTGTCCCGTATTGAGCCACCCGGAACGGAAAAAGCGCGTCGTCGGGCGGCGGATCGGCGAGGCTGAACACCGCGGCATCACACCGACGAGCCCATCCAACGCGTCGGTCGAAATACGACTGCGCGGGAGTAGCCAGCTCGGCGCTCGGCACCATGCCGCACACACACGCCACGCGCTCGTCGCGCCCGAAGCCGAATGCAAGATTGTCCAACCAGTTCGGGTCGACGATGACGTCGTCGTCGGTGAAGGCGACGATTTCGAAATGGGCGTGCTTCAACGCTGTGTTGCGAGCGATCGAGAGCCCGCTGCCCGCGGCGCTGACGAGACGGACGTTGGCGCCTGCGAATGCCTCCACCACCGGCGGTGTCAGTCCGCTGGCGGGGTTGTTGTCGACGACCAGCACCTCGTACTCCGGATAAGGCAGCTCCGTCAGGTTCTTTATGACGTCTCGCAATTGCTCGGGGCGGTCACGCGTGCACACCACCACCGAGATCGGTGGCAAATCTTTACGCTCCGGCTTCTCAACGATTGCAGGCAACTCGTCGATGCCGGCTCGCAGCACCGAGCCGTCGACTCCTCCGTCGACAATGGAAGCCTCAACGAAACCGCGCGGTTGGCCATTGCTCCACACCAGCAGCCGCGCCCTGGCGAAATCCTCGGCGCCGAAGAGCTGCATCCGCTGGCCATCGACGTGCTCCTCGTCGATCTGGCCCACCCACGTCGCGCCTGCCCATGTTTGCGCGGGAGCGGCACTGACGATCGGCCGAAGCGTCTCGGTCATTTCCTCGTCCCCCCACCGGACGGTAGCGCTCACCTGGCCCGCCTCCGCGTGGCCCCGTAATGGATGATGATTCCAGCAACGAGGACGACTTGGGCAAACAATAGCGCGATCGCTCCACCCCATGCCCCGCGCGCGGGCACCAGGACGGGTATGGCGGTGATCAACACGACTCCGGTGATGGCGTTCAGGACGAGCGGGGTCGTCATGTTGCGGCGCGCCTTCTGCAGCGCGGCCCACACCATGTAGATGCAGCGAACAACCGAGCCTGCGGCCAGGGCCGCGATCACGCCGGTGGCTCCCAGTGCGCCGTACTCCGGATTGAGTAGGCGCAAAGCCGTTGGGACGACGGCGATCAGAACGACCGCCCCGACGCTCGACAGCGCGACGGCGCGGATCATGATCTTGCGCGTCATCACCCCCGCTTCTTCGGGCGCACTCGATGCGTGAACCACAAGTGACATGGCAAGGGACCCGCCGACGAAATCGAGCGCCTGCGCTATCGAAAGGGATAGGGCGAACAACGCGCCCTGCTTCGGATCGGAATAGACCGTCACCAGAAACGGGGTGACCATCAGCAACCCCATGGTGAGCGCCGAGGACGTCACGGTCTGTCCGACGAACAAGCGGAACGTGCGGTTGAGCACACCCTCGGGGGCGGCGGCCGGGGGCAGGTCTCTACCTGATCGCACGACCCTGGCGATCATCGGTTGCAGAACGGCGATCACCACCGCCGCGGCCACGATGAAAGACAGTTCGACCGGGTGCCAGCTCTCGGTGTAGGCCAACAGGACGAGCAGCGCGATCTTCGTGAGATTGACCGCGACGGTGGTCGCAGGCAACCAACGGGCCCGGCCGAGCGCAACGAGCGCCGAGGTCTGCAATGTCAGGGTGGCCCAGGCGAATACGCCGATGATGACCAACATCGCGACCACGACGGAGCCGCGGACCTCATCGAGCCAGGCGACCGTCGCACCGGCAGCAGCGAAGCCGCTCACGAGCGCCAACACGACGAACACCCGCTGGCCACGGCGGTACAGCTGGAGTCGAGCCACCCCGGCGGCCGGAAGGAGTGCGGTGTACGCGTCGCCGACACCCGTCGCCACCACTATGGCGACCGACACGATGACCGCCAGCACGGCGGTCATCACGCCAAGTTGCGCGGGCGGGAACATCTTCGCGGCAAGCGCCCAGAAGGCTACGCCCAGTACAGCATTCGTGACAGACGACGACGCCAGTGACGCAGCATCTCGATACAGACGCTGCGCCCCGAACCGTGAGGCCGGCCCGTCGACGACCGCCTCAGGCTCCGCGGTCATCGGCGGGCTTGTCGACGAACGCTTGGACCTTCGCGCCATTGATCACGTGAGGCTCGAAACTGCGTTGTGATTCAACAACTTCCGGTAGCCCGCTCAGGATTTCCGGAATGATGACATCGGCGTCGAGCGTCGACACTATGTTGCCGTCTCCGCGTGGCGATTCGCCACACGCCCTGAGACGCGCGTATTCCTTTTGGATGGTCCGAAGCACCCTCATCCCGTCGCCGACCGCGTTGAGGTTGCTCAGGCCGTACATCCTTGCCTTCTCATAGCTGCACACTTCTGCGACGCTCAGCCCGGCAGCGGCCACGCGCAGATTGATCAGGGTTTCGATCTCGAAGCCGTCCCCCCACTGCGGCAGCGGCGCGTCGATGTCGGGCAGCCACATGTGAACCAGGCAGTGCCGCCAGAACGCATTGAAGCCGTAGCACAGATCGGTGTACTTAGTGGAGAACAGTCTGTTGACGATGCCGACGAGACCGTGATTCCCGAAACTGCGGAACCGCGTGATGTCTGCACTGCCGCCGCCTTGGACGAATCGAGACCCCTTCGCGAAATCTGCACCAGAGATCAGCGCGCCCAGGAATCGCGGTAGCTCTGTCGGGCACGTGCTGCCGTCGGCGTCCATCATCACGATGATGTCGCCGGACGCTTCAGCGAACCCACATGCCAATGCATTGCCTTTGCCGCGGCGGGTCTGCGACAGGTGGATACCGTCGGGCCAAAGCTGCCTGGCGACTTCGGCAGTTTGGTCGACCGACGGCCCGTTCACGAACACGATCTCGTCGATGTCGCGCGGCATCCGGGATGCCAGGTACGGCAGGTTTCGTTCTTCGTTCACCGCCGGGATGACAACGGACACCCTCGGACGATGGGTCTCGTGCGGTATTCCGTCCCAGATGCTGGCTAGTGCGGCCATTTCGATGGCACTCCCCCAGGTGGTACGTCAATCGGATCTACTCGGAACGCTGTTTGGCCAATCCCCCGACTGACCATGCGCTATCAATTCACAAACGGTGCGCTTCGACGTCCGACGATCACGGTGCGTGCGGAACCACTGCCCTCTAACCCCCTTCGTTCGCCTCCGCGCCGACGAGTCGGTCATGGCAACTTCTGCGAAGATTGCGAACGGGATCAGCCTTTCATAACCGCAGCGGGATTGCAGCAAATTGAGGAGATTTCCTCTTAGTTACCAATGCAACCATTTGGTCCCGGCTGTTTCGCTTAACGGACATCCCTACGCCAACCACGCCCGACGGCTTCCCGTGCACGGCAGCCCGAGCCCGAGTGAAGCGGCAGGCCAACCGGCCGTTCAACGTTGCCCGACACGACCCATATTCGGCCCTTTAGCTGCATAAATGGCCGCGCCGTCCACCCCGGCCTTGGCAGACCGTGCGCCGCTCGAATCCGGGCGCGGGCTGCAACGTCGCACTGAACTCGGCGACCCTCCGATTCGGCGGACGCGACGGCCGCACGGAGCCGACGGCAAGACCGAGAACCTCTCGTAATCGCACGGATCCTTCACGATGGCAAATATTATCGCTGCGGGAAATTGCGGTGCCCGGGCCAAAATGATCATGGCGCATAGAGCTAGTGGCGAATTCGACGGTCGAGCAGCGCGACGTCAACGCCCGAGTGGTCCAAGCCGATAGGCGAACGGATAGGGAAACACCCGATTCCAGCAGCACCGTTGCGCACTACCGTCCGATTCATGGATGCCCTCGCTGATGTGGCGTACTACCTCGCCGAGTGGTATCTGCCCGAGATGACCGCGACATCGGTCGATGAGATGGTGGCCAAGCTCGATGCCGCCGCCGTGGCCGTCAGTACCGAGGGCACGCCGGTTCGGTTGATCGTCACGCTTTCCGTGCCGACCGACGAAGTGCTGTACGGAGTCTTTGGGGCGCCGTCACCCGACATCGTCTCGCAGACATGTGTTCGTGCCGGCGTCCCGTTCCAGCGGATATCCGGTGACGTGGGTGCCCGGATTCAACCCCACCCCGTGGCTGAAGTTGCCGATAGCGCACCCGTCTGATCGCTAACTGATCAGCGAAACTGTGATCTAGCTGCCACGTGCGGCATCGCAATGCGCCACGAAGGCACCCTCGTTCGATGTACCCTCTGTTTGCTGGGGGCAATTTGGGGGTGATCGTTGATGCCGGGCGTGGTGAGCCGTCCGCTGGAGATCCGCGCGGTTTCGGAGTTCCTGGAGTCGGCAGCCCATCAGCCGTCTGCACTCGTCATCGAGGGTGAGCCGGGGATAGGCAAGACCACGCTGTGGTTGTCGGCCGTCGAACGGGCGCGCGACAACGGTTGTCTCGTGTTCAGCGCCCGCGTTGGCCAGGCGGAGTCCATGCTCGCCTATGCGGCGGTGGCGGACCTGCTCCGTGACGTCGACCCGGGAGTCCTTGCCGGCTTGCCGGACGTCCAGCGCCTCGCCGTCGACCGGGTGTTGCTGCGTGCCAGCGGCGAGGATCACGCCACCGACCAACGCATCGTTGCGGCCGCCTTCGCGGCGGTCTTCGAATGCCTCGCAGCGGACGCGCGAGTGTTGATTGCGATCGACGATGCGCAGTGGCTGGACCGGTCCAGCCAGGACGTGATCTCCTTCGCCGCCCGGCGATTGCGAAGCCCGGTCGGGTTGTTGCTCACCGAACGGTCCGATGCAGATGGTGCGAACACGGCGTCGTGGCTGCAGTTGTCCAGGCCCGACGGCATCGAAAGGTTGCATGTTGGGCCGCTGAGCCTTGGCGCGCTGCACGTGTTGATTTCCGGGCGCCTCGGCCATGCGTTCTCACGACCGACGATGGTGCGCATCGCCGAAATCTCTGGAGGCAACCCGTTTTTCGCGCTCGAGTTGGCGCGCGCCATCGATCTCGGCTCCACGGGCCCGCAGACAGCGCTACCCGGTTCGCTTGCCGAATTGATGCGACTGCGGATCGGGCGGCTGGACCGCGACGCCCGAAAACTGTTGCTGGCGGCGGCATCCGTCGCCGACCCGACGGTCGAACTACTCACGAAAGTCACCGGCGCTCCCATCGACTCGCTCGATGAAGCGGAAGCCAAGGGAATCGTCGGAATCGACGGCAATATGGTGCGTTTCACCCACCCGCTGCTGGCCCAGAGTGTCTATGCGGATGCGAGTGCGGCCGAGCGGCGTGCCATGCACAGGTCATTGGCGCGAACAGTGACGTTGCCCGAACTGAGGGCAAGGCACATGGCGCTGGCAGCGTCCAGCGCGGACCCGGACACATTGCATGCCCTGGACACCGCGGCGGAAGAAGCCGCGGCCCGTGGCGCGCCTGCCGCCGCCGCCGAGCTCGTGGAGCTCGCCATCGGCCTCGGCGGCGACAGTCCCGATCGCCGAATCAACGGTGCGGTACACCATTTCAACGCCGGGGATCCCGAAAGAGCGCGGGCGTCTCTCGAGCCGACGTTGGGTGTGCTGACGTCTGGCGAGCGGCGCGGGGCCGCACTCAACTTGCTGGCCGGGATACACCTGTACGACGACAACTGGAGCGAGGCCGTCGCAGTTCTCGAGCGCGCGCTGGGCGACGCAGAAGACAATCCGACATTGCTTGTCCAGACGCTGATCCTGCTGGCATTCGGTCAACGAATGATCTCGAGGTACGAAGAGTCGTTGGCCACCGCGCGTACCGCGCTGACCGAGGCCGAACGCTATGGCGATGCGGCGCTAATCAGCAGTGCGCTGGCGATGTCTGTCCAGCTGAACTTCATGTTCGGCAACGGCGTCGATGAAATCAGCCTTCGGCGCGCCGTAGAACTGGAGGACCCCGACGCCGATCTGCTTATTCCGTTCAGCGCCAGCATGATTGAAGGTTTGATCATGGCCTGGACGGGACGCCTGGACGCTGCCCACGCCAGAATGGAGGCGCTGCAACGCCGATGCACGGAACGCGGCGCGGAAAACGACCTCACCGCCGTCGAGAGCTGTGAGGCGATGATCGAGATTTGGCGAGGAAACCTTGACGCCGCCGATCGACTTGCCGAAGAGGCCGTGTTGCGCGCCGAACAGGGCAGCGGGTCGCTTGGCATCGCGCTTTCCATGCAAGCGATGGTGATGGCTTACCTTGGGCGCGTGCAGGTTTCGCGAGACGCAGCCCGGCACGCGCTGGAGATAGCGAGCCGCACTTCTTCATCACGCCTCGCGGAATGGCCCACGATGACCCTGGGATTTCTGGAGGTATCGCTCGGTCACTACGCCGAGGCGCTCGAAATGCTTGCCCCGATGCAGCGAACGCTCGAGGCGATCCCCGGCACGGAGATCATGACCGCGTCGTTCATGCCCGACGCGGTCGAAGCCATGATCGCACTTGGCCGCAGCGACGAGGCTGAGCCGTTGATCGAGGCGCTGGAAAGCAATGGCCGCAGGCTCGATCGGTCGTGGATGCTCGCTGCCGGTGGTCGTTGCCGGGCCATGTTGTCGGCGGCGCGGGGCGACGTCGAGGCCGCCTCGGCCGAGGCGCAGGAGGCGATGGCCCAGCACGACCGACTGCCGATGCCGTTCGAGCGGGCGCGAACTCAGCTGTTGCTGGGCCAGCTCCAGCGTCGACAACGACAGAAGGAGCGCGCCAGGGCGACGCTACGGGAGGCTCTGAAAACCTTCGAAGCGATCGGCGCACCGCTGTGGGCCGGGCGCGTGCAGTCCGAACTCGCCCGCGCAGAGGTGGTCCCGTCCCACGACCGATCGCTCACGCCGTCTGAGCGGCGGGTGGCCGAGCTGGCGGCGTCGGGCATGACCAACAAGGACGTCGCGACCGCGTTGTTCATCAGCCCGAAGACAGTCGAGGCGAACCTGGTGCGGATCTACCGCAAGCTGGGCATCAAGACGCGCGCGGAGCTGGGGCGGGTGATCGGTGACGCTTGAGCTCCGCGGCAAACTCCACAGAATCGGCCGCGGCCTGGTTGACTCAGGGGAGGCGAAATCGCGGACGGTACACTCCAGCAAACCGCGACGTTGGCTGCCGGGAGCGCCCACGGAGGGCATGCGCTAGAGACCGCCTTGTTGGGCCACAAGTCTTGGTCGTAAAACTCGACATTCAGTGTCGCCCGGAATGGTTCAGCCGCAGTGTTACCCAGAAGACCCCGGGGCGGCCGCCCGGCACGCTAGATTGTGCTTTCGGGCGAACCGCGCCAGCTGTGTGGAGGTGTACGGGCAGCCGCGGTCAGCGTGCAGATTCACCCGCTCGGCCGGCTGGTCGCGTATCGCGACGGACATCGACATCGCCGATTCGACCAGGTCGGTATGCAGGTGATCCTCGATCGCCGAGCCGAGCACTCCTCGTGAGCAGCCGGCGCGCACGGCGCACAGCCATCCGATGCGGACACCGGTGTCGAGTCGGCGCTCCCTAAGGCCTTTGGGCACCGCAGCGTCCTGGTCGACGGTCGTGGTGGCCGGCGCGAGGTGCGCGGACTGATCTGGGCCAACTCTGGCGTCGCATTGAGGCGCCACCGTCTTGCATGACACCGTTTCACCGGGCCTCGTGGGTCGGCCAGGATCCGCGTTGCGCCATACACGCACTTCTAAGGCCTCATAGAATGCGGCGACTTTAACGTCCAGCTCGGCAGGACGCTGCTGTGTCGGTGTGGAATGAGCCTGTGGATTCCGGACTCTAGTTCCGCCTTCGCCCATTCGAACGGATGCAGGACAGAATGGCCGACCGTGACCCTGGTGCAACTAGCAGCATCAAGAATGAGTCAATTTCACTGTAACCTTGACAATTATATTTCTAGATATTCGTGGAGCGCCTGTTTCCACTCCCGCGGCGCAAAACCTACGCTCTTTATTTTCGTAAGATCGAGCGTACTTTGCCGCGGGCGAGGGGCGATGCCATGTTTGCCTTCGTAGTACCTTTCGGTAGTGACCGGCGCGACATCGTCCGCTAACTTGCCACTAAGTTCGTACACTTGCTTGGCAATATCGGCCCAGCTAGCCGGATCACCGTCATTCGACAAATTGTAGGTGCCGTAGGCGGCTTTAGTGTCAAGTAGATGTTTTATGCCCGCTGCAAGATCGGCAGCAAATGTCAAGCGGCCGACTTGGTCGCAGACAACGCTCGGCTTAACGCCTTTATCCGCTAGCTCTTTCATCGTCCGGACAAAGTTTTTGCCCTCGCCAATTAGCCAGCTGGTGCGGACGATGTAGTGTTTTGGCGTGGTACTCACGATTAAATCGCCAGCGGCTTTGGATTGGCCGTAGACACCGAGCGGAGCCAAACCTTCAGTTTCGGTATGGATATCGATAGTACCGTCGAACACGTAATCGCTGGAAACGTGGACAATCGTAAGATTGTTTCCATTGGCGATTTTTACCAAATTAGCTAGAGCGCTGGCATTGCTGAGCCAGGCGTCACGACGGCCTTGTTCTGTTTCAGCTAGATCGACGGCCGTGTAGGCTCCGGCATTCAGAATAACCTCGTAATCGCTCCAGCGACGGACAGTGTCAATATCCGGGTCGCTCATATCAAAAGTATCACGGTCGACACCTTCAGCTTCCGGGAAGGTCGCCATCAGGGCCCGTCCAAGCTGGCCGTATGAACCGATAATTAGGACCCTCTTCGGCGGCAATGGCGTGACGTCAGCTAAGTTTTGGATAGGTTTATCCTTTCGGAACTTTGGAGATTGAGGTAATTTCTTAAGCGATTCATCGAGTGTTCCTGACATTGCAGGTTATGTGTAGACAATATCGTCTTTTACGTTGGGTAACCGTTTGCCAAGCCGCGCGGAACAAAGATTGCCTTGGAGGGACCCAGCTCGGTGCAAGAAATGGAGCTGGCTGCTGCGCACGCCATCACATGCAACGCCCATCCCCCTCAAGCCGACCAATATCCGATCGTTGACGTCGCGCGGATCGTACCGCCACCGGCGTCCATCAGTAGCGTCTCGGTGATTTGTCGGCACCTCCCTTCACGGTGCTACCTAGGCCCTGCAGCTGGCAAGGCAGAACCGACCCGTGCCGCCGATTTGTGCAGAACGGTGGCGTGGTCTGCAGCTGAATCGGGATCGTCTGCAACATGTGCGACCTGCACCCGAATTCCCTGAGATCGCGCGGTGGACGGGTTACCTTCCGTTGTGCTACACGGAACGGAGGTAGGGAGGCGTGTGCAGCGCGTGCTGATGCCAGGCACGGAGTTCGAGTCGTGGGCTGTGCTCGTTGATGCACGGGTATCGGCGCTGCCGATGGTGGAACCGTCCTGCTCGGCGGGCAGCATGAGTCGGAAGCTGTCGGCGTTGACGTCGTTCTGCGGGTTCCACGCCAGGCGCGGGATCGAGGGCTTGCTGATCACGATGCAGCCGACGGCTGGGCACAGGCCCACCGCCTTCGTATCGGCCGCTTCAGCACCATGTGTTCAGACGCTAGGTTGAGGTGGGACGGACAATCAAGTGCAGGCACCGCAAACTCTGCCGAAAGTCCTAACTGTCCAACATGTTCGGGCGACACTCGATGCCTCCGAGCACCGGCGAGACCGGCTACTTTGCCCTGATGCTTGACACAGACCTCCGGGCGGGGGAGGCCCTCGGAATGCGCCACGAAGACGTCGCCACAGCAGAGAAAACGATCAAATAGCACCGCACGACAACGACAGCCGCGCCGCGCGAACACGGGGTCGCGGACGATCCCGGCCGGCCCGGAGTAAATGCGTCTGTATGCCGACTACCTCGACCATGAGTACGGGACACTGGATTCGGACTACGTCTCCGTCGACCTGTGGTCAGCGTCACTGGCCAGGCCGCGGTCGAATTCGACGGTCTACGACCTGCTTCAGACAACTGCGAATGCGGACCGGAATCGAGTTCGGACCCATCTTCCTCGCACCTACGCCACTTAACTGGTGCGACGAGGCGCCGGTGAAGGGCTGTTGGGGCAACGCCTCGATCGCCAAACGGCAAGCGCCTCGGTTGCCCGTAGATCCTCGCGATCGAAGCGCGTCGCCGCGCCAATTGGTATGCCGCCCAGCGTGATATGGGGTTGGTGGAGCGCATGGCGCAGTGCGCGATGACCGAACTTGACTTGCTGCCGATGCCGTTGGAACGTGCACGCAGGCTGCTGTTGCTCGGTCAGTTGCAGCGCCGTCTTCTGCACAACGAGCGCACGGGCGACGCTGCGGGAGGCGCTGCAGTCGTTCGAAACGACCGCCACGTCGCTGTGGGCCTACCGCGTGCAAGGCCGAACTTGCCCGCGCGGAACGGGTGCCGACCCACGACTTGTCGCTTACGCCCCTCCGAGCGATGGGTGACCGCACTCGCGGCGTCAGGTATGACCAATAAGGACGTCGCGACCGCGCCTGTTCATCGGCCCGAAGACCGTCGAAGCGAACCTCGTGCGGATCTACCGCAAACGCAGGATCAAGACGCGCGCGGAGCTTGGCCGCAGTGTCAGCGACCTATGAGCGCGGCGGCACTAGGTTTGCTACCGGCGGCTATAGCTAATCGTCGACATTCCCTCCTGCACGGACTGTATGCTGCAGCAGCAAACGCGAGATCGTTTGAGGTGGGGCAGGCTACGAGGGGGGCCACATGACCATTCTGGACTTGTTGCGGGCAATGCGGGCTCGTTGGCTGATCATTGTCGCGACGACAGCTGTTGTCGTTGGTGCGGCGGTGGCATACAACTTGCACACCACTCCGCTGTACGAGTCGTCGACCAGGCTCTTCGTCTCCACGTCGGCCGCCCCCGGGGACGCCAGCCAGATCTATTCGGGCACCCTTTCTTCGCAACAGCGAGTCGTCTCCTATACGAAACTCCTGACGGGCGAGGCCCTAGCTCAACGTGTTGTCGACAAACTTCACCTCGATATGACCGCGGGCGCGCTACGAAATGAGGTCACGGCCACTGCCGCCAAGGATACGGTCCTGCTAGACGTATCGGTTCGCGACGCCTCCCCGAGCCGGGCTCGCGACATCGCGAACACCCTGTCCGATGAATTCGTCGTCTTGGTGCGGGAATTGGAGACTCCGCCGGATGGTGAGGCACCCGTTGCTCGCGTTGTCGTCGAGCAGCACGCATCACTTGCCGCCGAACCGGTCATTCCGAAAACGACGCGCAACATTGCAATCGGCTTGGCGATGGGTTTGCTGTTGGGAATTGGCCTCGCGCTCCTGCGCGACCGGCTTGACAATACCGTCAAAGACGAAAAGACCCTCGAAGACATCACCGGTGTGGGAGTTGCCGGTGCGATTCCGCTAGATAAGAACCGCAGGAAAGATCCGATCATCCTGTTCGATAGTGACAGGTCGGCAATTGCGGAAGCATTTCGCAAGCTTCGGACCAACCTGCAGTTCCTTGCCGTCGACAATCCGCCTCGCGTGATCCTGATCACCAGTTCGGTGCCGGACGAGGGAAAATCGAACGCGGCGATCAACATTGCGTTGGCCTTGGCTGAAGCCGAACACAACGTCGTGCTCGTCGACGGCGATCTACGCCGCCCGACGCTAGCCAAGCACCTCGGACTGATTCAGCAAGTCGGCTTCAGCACTGTACTGGCTAACCGCGCATCCCTTGATGAGGTGCTACAGAAAAGCCGGTTTCCCAGACTTACCGTTCTCGCTTCGGGTGCCATCCCACCGAACCCCAGCGAGCTGCTCGGCTCGTTAGCAGCCAAGAAGATCTTGGGCCAGCTGCGTGCAAATTTCGATTACGTCATCATCGACTCTTCCCCGCTCCTCGCTGTCACAGACGCTGCTGTATTGGCGGCCGATGCCGACGGCATCCTGATGATGGCGCGATACGGGGAGGTCAAACGTCAGCAACTCGCGCATGCGGTTCGACATCTTGAAGACGTCGGCGCTTCGCTACTCGCCACCGTATTGACACTGGCGCCCACGCGCGGAAATGCAGCATACAGCTACAACTACGGCTACTACGGCGATCGCAGTGCAGCGTCGGGTCGCCCTGACGCCCCAACGTCTAAGCACGAACGTCGAGCGAGCTGATTGGCGGAATGCGCACATGCCTCAAACTGCCAGCCGGTACTTCAGCTTTATCCGCCCTTTGGTCGACTTGATGCCGCCCCCGCTGGCGCGGTCCGTGTTCGCGCTGCGCAGCAGTAGCATCCATTTCGAAGGGCCATTCGAATCGTGGGAAGCCGCCGCAGCGAAATCCACGGGCTACGACGCCGACGACATTCTCTCGCGGGTGCTCAAGGCGACGCTGACAGTCAAGCGCGGAGAGGCGGCGTTCGAGCGCGACTCGGTGGTCTTCGATGACATCGACTACCGATGGCCTGTCACTGCCGGCCTAATGTGGGCGGCCGCGCGCTCCAACGGCAAGCTCGATGTCCTCGACTTTGGCGGTTCGCTCGGCACCGTCTACTTTCAGCACGCCAGGCTGCTGTCCGCGCTAGCCGACGTGCGCTGGAACATCGTCGAGCAGCCGCACTTCGCGCGAGCGGGTCGGGCTGAACTACAAGACGAGCGGCTACGGTTTTACGACTCCATCGGCGAGTGCCTGAAAGAAGCCAGCCCGAACGTCGTGCTGATCTCTGGCGTGCTGCACGTTCTCGCCGATTCCGCACCGGTGATCGCGGAGCTCCGTGCAGTGGGTGCGCCAGTGGTGATCGTGGACAAAACGTTTGTCAACACCTCAACGCGCCACCGCGTCTACGTGCAGCACGTGCCCGCCCGCATTTATCCCGCGAGCTATCCCGTCCAATCCCTATCCGAATCGGCGTTGATCGAGAACTTCAGCCCCACGTATCGGCTCGAGTGTGCCTTCGACAGCGCCGACGCTCCGCCACTCGTCCAGATCGGCTCACATTTCAAAGGTTTTCTTTTCATCAATAGCGAGGCGAATCTGGGGGTTTCGAATGGGTCCATACGGCGGTAGCCAAGTCCTGCTCACCGGGGCCTTGGGTTCATCGGCTCGAACTACTCAGAAGGGGTAAGTTTTGGAACGAACTACCAACCGGTACATCAGCTTCATCCGCCCTTTGGTCGACTTGATGCCGCCCCCGCTGGCGCGGTCGGTGTACGCGCTGCGCAGCAGTAGCATCCATTTCGAAGGGCCATTCGAATCGTGGGAAGCCGCCGCAGCGAAATCCACGGGCTACGACGCCGACGACATTCTCTCGCGGGTGCTCAAGGCGACGCTGACAGTCAAGCGCGGAGAGGCGGCGTTCGAGCGCGACTCGGTGGTCTTCGATGACATCGACTACCGATGGCCTGTCACTGCCGGCCTAATGTGGGCGGCCGCGCGCTCCAACGGCAAGCTCGATGTCCTCGACTTTGGCGGTTCGCTCGGCAGCACCTACTTTCAGCACGCCAGGCTGCTGTCCGCGCTAGCCGACGTGCGCTGGAACATCGTCGAGCAGCCGCACTTCGCGCGAGCGGGTCGGGCTGAACTACAAGACGAGCGGCTACGGTTTTACGACTCCATCGGCGAGTGCCTGAAAGAAGCCAGCCCGAACGTCGTGCTGATCTCTGCCGTACTGCAGTATCTCGCCGATTCCGCACCGGTGATCGCGGAGCTCCGTGCAGTGGGTGCGCCAGTGGTGATCGTGGACAAAACGTTTGTCAACACCTCAACGCGCCACCGCGTCTACGTGCAGCACGTGCCCGCCCGCATTTATCCCGCGAGCTATCGCTGCCAGTCGTTATCCGAATCGGCGTTGATCGAGAACTTCAGCCCCACGTATCGGCTCGAGTGTGCCTTCGACAGCGCCGACGCTCCGCCACTCGTCCAGATCGGCTCACATTTCAAAGGTTTTCTTTTCATCAATAGCGAGGCGAATCTGGGGGTTTCGAATGGGTCCATACGACGGTAGCCAAGTACTGATCACCGGGGGCCTTGGCTTCATCGGCTCGAACCTGGCCCGCGAATTGATCGCGCAGGGTGCGCACGTCACGCTTGTCGACAGCCTCATCCCGGAGTATGGCGGCAACTCATTCAACATCTCGGGCATCGAGTGTCGAGCTAACGTGAATGTCTGCGACGTGCGGGATCCGTTTGCGATGGCGTATTTGGTGCAGGGCAAAGATTACCTGTTCAACCTGGCCGGTCAGACCAGTCATCTCGATTCGATGAACAATCCACAGACGGACCTCGACATCAACACTTCGGCGCAATTGTCGATTCTCGAAGCCTGCCGCAACGCGAATCCAGGTATCAAGGTCGTGTTTGCGAGTACCCGGCAGCTCTACGGGAAGCCGCAGTATCTGCCGGTCGATGAGGACCATCCGATTCGACCGGTTGATGTCAACGGCATCAACAAGCTGGCCGGCGAGTGGTATCACCTGCTATACAACAACGTCTACGGCATACGCGCTTGTGCACTCCGGCTCACAAATACCTACGGCCCGCGGATGCGGGTAAAGGATGCCCGGCAGACCTTCCTCGGTATTTGGGTGCGCCTGCTCATTGAGGGCAAGCCGATCAAGGTCTTTGGTGACGGTCTGCAGCTGCGTGACTTCAACTACGTCGACGATTGCGTAGCCGCGATCCTGCTGGCCGGAGCCAGCGATATCGCCAACGGCCAGGTCTACAACCTCGGAAGCTCCGAGGTCGTGGGCCTCAAGGCGCTAGCCGAGATGATGGTCGAGTTGTGGGACGGCGGCAGCTACGAATTGATTGAGTTCCCGCCGGAGCGCAAGGCGATCGATATCGGCGATTACTACAGCAACTTCGACCTGATCGGTCGCGAACTCGGTTGGGCGCCGAAAGTCGACCTACGCACCGGCCTTGCCAGGACGCTCAAGTATTACGGCGCCACCTACCGCCACTACTGGGATACGCAGGATTCAGCTTCATGATCCTGATGAATGACTTCAAAGCCGAGCCTGTCGAGCTCCGCGAAAACATGGTCGCTGCCGCGCGCCGCGTCCTCGAAAGCGGCTGGTACGTGCTCGGCGGCGAGGTGAGTGCGTTTGAACGGCAGTGGGCCACCGCCTGCGGGGTTGGGCATGGAGTCGGGGTCGGCAACGGCATGGACGCCATCGAGATTGCCTTGCGTGCGTTGGATATCGGCCCGGGTGATGAGGTCATCACTACACCAATGACAGCTTTCGCGACGGTGCTGGCAGTTCTGCGCGCGGGTGCCACGCCAGTCCTGGCCGATATCGAACCCGGCACAGGGCTGATGTCTCCGGCAAGCGTCCAGCGCTGCTTGTCGGAACGGACCCGGGCTGTCTTGCTGGTGCACCTATACGGGCAGGTTCGCGACATGGACACCTGGCTACAGCTGTGTGCTGCCGAGCGAGTACATCTCATCGAGGACTGTGCGCAGGCACACCTGGCGACCTGGCATGGTGTCGCGGCCGGCGGTTTCGGCGCCGCCGGTGCGTTCAGCTTCTACCCCACCAAGAACCTGGGCGCCACCGGCGACGCCGGCATGCTGGTCACCAGCGACGAAAGTGTGGCTCAACGTGCGCAGCAGCTGCGTAACTACGGGCAAAGCGTCCGCTATCACCATCCGAACGTCGGGCTGAATAGCCGACTCGACGAGATCCACGCCGCGATACTCGCCGAACGACTCAGATGGCTGCCTGAGTTCACTGAGCGCCGACGTCAAATTGCGGAGCTCTATCAATCGGGGATCACCAATCCCCTCATCAGACAAGCAGAACGCCCGCAAGAAGAATCGGCGCATGTCCATCACCTGTATGTCATCACTTGCGTCGAGCGCGATCGGCTTACCAAGCACCTGGCAGCGTGCAACGTTCAATCGCTGATTCACTATCCAATTCCGGTCCACCAGCAGGAGCCCTGCCGAGACCTGCGCCGCGACCCAGAAGGCTTGTCGGTCAGCGAATCCCACGCTGAAACAGTGCTGTCGATTCCATGCCATCCACAGATGACTGACACAGATGTGGAGCAAGTCGTAATGGCCATCAACTCGTTCGAGCCCGTTTAATGGAGCACTACGTCACGCTTTTCGACGGCTTTTTCTTGCCGCAAGGCCTGGCGCTTCATGCCTCGCTGCAGCGGCATGCCGGCAGTTACACACTGTGGATCTTGTGCGTTGACGAACAGGCCTACTCGGTCCTGACTAGGTTGCGTCTGCCAAACGTACGACTGTTCCGCGCCAAGGACGTCGAGACACCGGAACTGCTCGCGGTTAAGCCCACGCGGACACGCGGGGAATACTGCTGGACCCTCACCCCGTTCGCGCCGCGCTTCGTATTCGAGGCGGACGACGATGTCCAACGCGTGACCTATCTCGACGCGGATCTGTGGTTCCTGCGCGATCCAGCGCCAATATTCCGCGAATTGGAGGCATCGGGTAAAAAAATACTGATAACCGAGCACGCCTACGCGCCCGAGCATGACCGAGCAGCGGAATCCGGACGATTTTGCGTTCAATTTCTGACTGTCACCCGCGATGGTGGCGAAATCGTCAGGAAGTGGTGGGAGGAGCGCTGCATCGAATGGTGCTATGCGCGTGCCGAGGATGGGAAATATGGCGACCAGAAGTACCTGGATGACTGGCCAGAACGTTTTGGAGAGTGGGTACACGTTCTTGCCGACAAGGAATTGGCACTAGCGCCGTGGAATGCCACACGGTTCCCCTGTGGCAATTCTGTCTTTTATCACTTTCATGGCCTGCGAATCATTTCCGCTCGCCATGTTGGACTCGGGCTGGGCAGGTATGTGGTGCCAGTGCCGGTAATGCAAAATATCTATAGGCCGTATCTGCGCGAACTCCGGACCGCGCGACGTATCCTCGCCGACACTGGATTGCCACTGCAACCGCAAGCTCGCCTATCGAACATCATCGCGCGCGGCCTGTTCCATGTATTGATCAGAACCCGCAGGCTGGCGGCACAGATGCCGCCGATGATCTCCCGCTGGTGACTATTGGCAGGACGTCGGCGTTGCTCACTCGATTGCTGATTTGATTCCGCTGAGGACACTGCAAACCATGCGATCAAGCGTGTATTTCTCGGCTTCAATCTCGCAGCGGTCGCTCATTTCTTTCTGTCGCGGTCGATCGTTCAGGAACGCGATAAGTCCGGCGGCGTAGGATTCTACGTCGTCCCTGGTAACGACAACAGTAATGCCATCTTCCAGATAATCGAATTCCGGGCCGTGATGCGGATAATCCGTGGTGACGATCGGCGTTCCGGCAGCCAAACTGTCCAGGGCCACCAGACCGATCGCCCCCGGGATTGACACCGCCTGCGCGGCCTTCAGCGCGCGGGCTTTTTCCCGCCCGTACAATCGACCGAGATAGATGGCCCACGAATTCCGCGCGACGAACTCTTCCACCAGAGGCCGGTCGGAGCCGTTCCCCGCAATCAGTAGACGGAAGTCGGAGCACTTCTGATGAGCGATCGCTGCCGAGTTGAGCAGAAATGAGATCCGTTTGTACGTGTCAAGACCGCCAAGGTAAAGAGCGGCACTCCCGCGCAGATCATGGTGGCGCGAGAAATCGGCGACCTCGGTGTCAGAGACAGCGGAAAGATCAGCTCGTAGTGCGACGATGTCAATCGTGTTGTTGAACACCGTCGTCCGGTCCCGAGGGAAACCGTGTTCGACGACTGTGTCGACGCCGCGCTGCGTGTAACCGAAGAACCACGTGCCTCGTCGTGTTAGCCAGTGCTTGAGCGCCTCCTGGCGCGAGGAGACGACTTTTGTGTAGGTGCGACCGTGACCCCAGAACGCTATGCGTCGGTGCCCGATGCGCGCGAGCAGCTCGTAGCTCTCGATGTTCTGGACCGCTTGATCGAGGATCACGAGGTCGTATCCGCCGCGCCGTACAGGGGTCGGAGATTTGTAGAAAAGCGCTTTGCCGTGAACGAGCCATTCACGAGTGCGGAGCGCGCGAATAAATGTTGCATCGCCGGAGTCCTCGCGGGCTCGCATCGCCGATGGAGTCTCGCCCCGGAACACATCGATGTGGATGCCTTCCTCCTCGGCGGCGGCGATCAGGCGCGTCAAGAAGGGAACGCTGTACTGCGGAACCGAATTGTGGACGAACGCCACGCGATGAGAGTGCCGACCGATCGCGACAGCATCGCCTGGCGGTTGAATTTCGTCAGGCACGCCGATTACCCCGATGACCGCAATCGGCCGCCTCTCCGCGGCTAGTTATGCGCAACACTTCCCCCGACTATTATTTTCGACCCTAACATCGGCCCTACCTCATTTTTCGGTCAATTCGGTGAAGTGTTCATCACGGAAGTTCCAGTCGCACTTCTTGCGCTTGTCCCGCGTCGAGCTCTCGTCATCGATGCCTCTACGGTTCAGGGGTGACTTCACCCTCTCTGTATCGCGCGAGGATTTTCACCGGAGGCAGGTGACGCCTTAGCGCAACGCCCAGCACGGCAACAGCAATGAGGATTACCGCTCCGGCAATCGCTGCGAGCGGGCCCATTCTGCCGAGCATCCCCGCGGACAGCAACGCCGCCGCTCCGCCCAGAACGGCCGAAGCCGCCAACGAACACGAGTACCCCTTGGCGAGGGACCACCCGTCTAGCGCCCCGAGCCGGGCAGTGAACACCACCTGGAGCAAATGCTGCAGAAGCGACGCGGCGATGAGCGCGGCCAGTGCCACTGCCCAGGATCCGGTCACTTTGGTCACGGCTGCACCCGCGGCAATCACCGCGACGGACGCCAGTGCCGTCCAGACCCGCAGGCGAAATTGGCCGACCGACTCGAGCGCGTTCGCGAGCACAGATTCGACAGCGAAAAGTCCGTACTGAATTGCGACTAACGGGGCGATCGCTGCCGCTAGCCCCCATCCGGGGCCGAACAGTATCGCAGTCGCGCTGGGTGCCACGCCGGCGAGAATCGCGGCGAGCGGAAATGCCGCCCATGCTACGAGAAGTAGATAGTCGGTCCATGCTTGCCTTGTCCTCGACTGGACCCCGATGTCGTGCCTCAACTCGGGATAAACCGCCCGGGTGATTGCGCGCGTGGCCTGGTCGATGGGTACCGCCGTGAGCACGTCGGCTCGGTTCCACTGTCCGAGCGCATCGGTCCCGACCCATCGAGATACCGACCACTTGCCTGCGTTCAGGCTGAGATAGGCGAGAATCGTTATGCCGAGGATCCGCCAGGCAAACCCGAGATCAGCCCGCGCCGCAACGGCGTCTGGTCTCGCCCACCAGTGTCGACGGGTCAGAAAGAGCAACACGATAGCTAGGAATACCGACGCCGCCACCGGCGAAACCAGCAACGTCATCGGGCCGGGGGCGAGAATGACGGCAACCACACCAATCGCCATGCCAGCAGCCGAAGTTGCCACCATCGAGACCGCGAGCGCCCGGAATCGGCCAAGCCGCCACTGGACGCCGAGCAGCAGTCCGGAGAGCGGCGCCAGGAATGCAGCCACACCGATCAGCCGGGCCGGACCGACGGCATCTGGCGCGTCCCACAGCAACGCCCACGGCTTAGCGAGCAGGACGAGTAACAACCCGGCCGCGACCCCAAGGCCGATCGCAACGAGCACGAGGAAGCTCAATTTGCCCCGGTGGAGTTCGGGGGTTCGCGCCGTGGCCTCGCCGAGTCCGCCCTGAGCGATGAGTGTCACCACTGCCAACAGGCTCATCGCGGCGGCGACTGCACCGAAGCCAGTGTCGGGCACTAGCCGACTCGTAACGCCGGCGTAGCCGAACTGGAATAACGCCGTAGCGATCTGCGCGCCGAGCATCCAGCCTGTGTACGAAGCCAGGGTCCGGAGTTTTGACCTGGAGGGTGCGGTCATTCCTTGGCTAGCATCCGCGAGTCCATGCAGAACGCTCCCTGCGCGGCAACTGGGTCAATCTCGGCACCTCCCGGGTTCAGCACGGTGTGCGGACCGGGGTTCATGCTGCACGAGGTCGCCAGTCTCAGTGGGAGGTAGAGGAGCCGGGCACGGCGACCCGTCATCGGAGTTGATCCGCTTCGATGAGCCGACGGTATTCGGTGAGATACGCCGCGGCAACTACGTCCGGGCGGTGCCTGTCGTTGATGGCTTGCGCGACGTCGAAGCCGGGGGCCACCGTCGATGATGGGTCTTCGAGCGCATCGGAGACGGCGGCGGCGATAGCAGCAGGGTCACGCACGTCGACAACTCTCCCTGCCTGTCCCTCGAACAGGGTCCACGGGACCCCGCCCGAACTCTTGCCCGCGATCACCGAGAGTCCGGCGTGGAGCGCCTCGATGATCGACACGCCGTGAGATTCTTCCAAGGACGGGTGGCAGAAGATGGAAGCCCGCGCATATTCGTTGGCGATGTCTGCGCGATTCACCGGACCAACGAATGTGATGTTCGCGTCAAGCCGGCGCGATCGCGCCCATTCGACAATCGGATCCTCTGCCGCTAGACCGGGTCCAACCAGTCGGAGTTGCGCATGTGGGTATTTCTCCACGACCGTTGCGAAAGCCCGGATCAGTGTACGCACATTCTTAAGACGCGAGTTGTCCGCAACATCGAGAATCACCCACCGACTACGCACATTCGACGGAGCAGCGGGGGGCAAGTCTGGGAGGATATTCGGAATGACCGAAATCGGGCGGCGATAAAGCATTTGTTTTCGCCAGCTATCCGCGAGATAGGGTGATACTGCTGTCAATTCACGAATCGCGAACCTAGTGCGAATCGCCATGGCTGCCCGGATAAGCCGATATGCGTCTAGCCTGTAACGAAGTATTGTGAGGGGCGCATCGTGGGCAGTGACCAGCAATGGCCGTTTTCCCGATTTGATTGCCGCGAACGCCAACTCGTAAGTCCAATGCACATGGACGACATCGGCCTCCGAATTCTTCAACTCCCTTTCCAGAGCACGACGCTCGTCCCTGAAGAAGTTGCGAGCGCGGTGCCTGTTCCGGTGAGGAACGAAAATGATATCGAGGTTCTCGCCACTTAACCGAACTGGGGTGCGAGATCCCAGTAGGGGCGTGTACACGGACACCCGATGCCCGAGTGCAAGGAGTCCGTCAGCCAGTTCGTTGACTGGCGTCGGCCCCCCGTCGGGGATGTTCGCCGTACTACCACTGAGATGGTGCGCGAGTGCTCGCGGGTCCATAGGCCCTACAAGCGCGACATGAATCCGGTCGCCGTTCATAGGAGACCTCGCCAATCTCCGTTGACGCACTCCCATACACCACGCGAATCAGCTCCCGTGATAGCCGCGCCCACCGGTTTACTCCCGTCGGGCCGAACCTCGAATCTCTTGTCTTGATCCCAACCGATGCAATCACTCTGCATCAGACCCCCGAGTGACGCTCATCGCTACCCCCCCGCCGTGGAGCCAGATATCAATCGACCGATATGCGAAACCGTATACTTTCTGCACCACCAGCAAGAACGTCCACTTGGTTTCCTAGAAGGCTAAGGCCATCCCGATCACGTTTTGGATGGATCATCCACCCGGTCCAGAGATGGCTTCCACGGCGAGTCGAAGTCGGCCGAAGGCAGGCGGCAATGCTCAAGGATGCGCGAAGTTTCCGGCCGCGCCGGGGGTGCGCCACGGTCGTTACCCTGATCGTCTTCTGCGCGGCGTGTGTTTCCCAGCTCAGCCCGTCTCGCCCAAGTGTGCAGCTGTATATTGTCGCGCACGAAGACGACACTCTGCTGTTCCAGAGCCCCAGCCTCCTGCACGACATGCAATCGCGTGACAGCGTGGTTACCACGGTCTACGTCACGGCGGGCGACGACGGTCAGGAACAGGCTTACTGGACGGGGCGTGAGGCCGCGGTCAACTCTGCGTACGCGTATATGGCTGGCGTCCCGGACAAGTGGATCGAGGGCGTCACGAACGCTGCTGGCCACGACATCGTGACCTACACGCTGTCAGGTGCGCCCGACGTCCGGCAGCTGTTTATCCGGTTGCCGGACGGCAATCTCGACGGATCGGGCTTCCACCGCTACGGGGAGGAAAGCCTGCAGAAACTCTGGACAACCCAGATCAGCACCATGCATCCGGTTGACGGGTCGCAGCCGTACACTTCCCAGGACCTAACCGCCACCTTGACGGCGCTCATGGCTGCGATCCAGCCGGACATCGTTAGAGTCCAGGACTACATCGGGACCTTCGGAGACCGCGACCACAGCGATCACCATGCGAGCGCGTACTACGCTCGTGCTGCGCATCAGAAGTACACAAGACAACATGAGTTCTTGGGGTATCAGGACTACCCCACCCAAGACTTGCCGGCGAATGTCTCTGGTGCCGATCTCGTGGCGAAGCGGTACGCATTCTATGCCTACGCGCAGCACGACAGTGCCGTGTGCGGATCCACAGCAGCCTGCGCAGGCAGCGAGTACGAGTCCTGGCTGCGCCGGGAGTACCTAGTGCAGTCGGAAGCAAATCGCCCTGGAAATCCCGGAGGCTCTTGACCCTCGAACCGAGGGTCCGTGAGCTGCGGCCCGCCCGTGTGCCGCCGATTCCGGCGGCCAGTATGTCGTATGACGTTCGGGTTATCGCGCAGTGACTTGTGGTTTCCCCCTGGGCATCATGAACTAAGCTGGGCAAGGGACCTTCAGATGCTCGTGTTTTGGGCCGGAGCTGCAGAAATGGTCGTCTTTTATTAACAAATAACGCACAGGCCCTGTGGGGCTGCGGGGGATCAGGGGAGTGTGCATACACAATGGCGACAGTCGATGCTGTAATAACCGGAGCCGGTGGTTTCATCGGGGAACATCTCGTTCCATCCTCTTGGGAGAGGAACGCAGCGTTCGTGCGGTGGATATGAATTCCGTGGACGACTGGTACCAAGTCCACGATACGGCGGAGAATTCAGTGCATGCCGACGATTGCGTGAAGGGCAGCATACTGCTCACCCGAGGCGAATTTGTGGAGCCAATTAACATCGGCAGTTCAGAGATGGTCACCATCAACGAGCTTGTCGATATTGCTGAGCAAATCGCCGGCATCACTGTAAAACGCGAGTACAACCTCGACGCGCCAAAAGGTGTCCGGGGCCGAAATAGCGACAATAACCTGATCCAAAAGGAATTCGGCTGGGAGCCCTCGACTCGCCTGCGAGATGGACTTGAGCTGACCTATCGGTGGATCTGCGATCAAGTCGCCACCGAGTTCAATAAGTAATGAATCCGAGTATCCGTCGAGTGGATGTGCTCGGCGTTGGTATCAGCGCCATTAACATGGCGATGGCATGCGACGAGATTACCCGCTGGATCGACTGCCGTGAGCAGCACTATGTATGTGTTACCGGTGTTCACGGAGTGATGGAATCACAACGGGATCCCGAACTGCTTGCCATCCACAATGCCTCGGGGCTAACCGTTCCCGACGGAATGCCGATGGTTTGGGCGGGCCGCCGGGCAGGTGCCGACTGGATGAGTCGGGTTTATGGTCCGGATCTTATGCTCACAGTGCTGGAGCGTGCCGCCGACAGAGGCTGGTCCTCCTTCCTATACGGGGGAAATGAGGGTGTTGGCGACTTGTTGGCGACCCGATTGCGCGCGAGATTTCCGGGTCTCAAGATTGCGGGTACGTTTTCCCCGCCATTCCGCCCCCTGAACCCTGCGGAGGACGATGACGTTGTCCACCGGATCGATGATTCCGGCGCCGACATCGTATGGGTCGGGTTGTCGACACCCAAGCAGGAACGATGGATGGCAGCACACGTCGGACGCTTGGCGGCGCCGGCAATGGTCGGGGTGGGCGCGGCGTTCGACTTCCACGCCGGACTGGTCTCCCAGGCTCCGCCCTGGATACAACAACGCGGGTTGGAGTGGCTCTTCCGGTTCGCCAAGGAGCCACGTCGACTGTGGAAACGCTATCTGCGGAATAATCCCGAATTCGTGGCGAAAATTCTTCGTCATCCACCCCAGCTCCGAGATCAATGACTGTACCGATCCGGGATTAGGGCAGCGCACCTTCGATGAACTCTGGCGCAAGCTCCTTACCACTCTCGGCTTCGAACCCGGACTGAGCAAACTGTCCCAGCTCGGGGTATAACCGGCTCATCGAGAAAATCAAAGGCGTCGGCCGCGGCTTCCGAAATAGAGACAACTCGGCTCGCCGGATACGATTCCACTGTATCCGCAAACAGCGGGCCGCAACCCACCCATGCTGATTGCCCGGTCTACGTCGAAGAGCCGATTTGACTACTCACCGCTCACGTGACAGATCCGGCGATACGAGTCGATTTATCGGTCACAACAGTTTCACTCTGCCGTCCGCCATGGGCGCTGACGATGGCGAGAACGATCACCGACAAGAGGAGCATGCCGCTAAAAATTGCCGGACGTAGTGGCGACTCGATCATCATGTCTATGAACAGAACAGCGAACGCCGCGATGGCGATTCGTCGCTGCGGCCCAGGCCGTGACGCCCATGCAGCACAGACGACAACCAACACCACCAAGGGCGCTAATGCGAGAATGCCTCCGGTGAAAAAGGAGTCCAGGAACTGATTGTGCCCGTGGGCCCAACCAGCTAACCCGTCGGCAGATGTGTTTGTGGCGCTAAACGCGCCATTGCCATTGCCGAACAACCACCATTGCCCTGCTCCGTCAATTATCGCGCTCCAGAGCCGAATCCGCCCATTCGTGATGTCGCCCGAGTCGGGCTCTGAGACAACCCAAAAGAAGACCAGCGCCACACCGATCACGCATTGGAGCATTAGCAAAGTGCGATGCGCACCGATACGCCCCCCCGGGATCAGCACGAAAATAAGAAGAACAAGAACTCCCGCCGCCCAGCCCGCACGTGATTGGGTCGACACCAGTGCAGCTAAGGATAGCGCCCCGAACGTCCAGCGCACATATCGCCGCCCTCGGGATGCCAATTCGAGCAGAAACGCAAGCGCAGCCATCGGCCCCAGCGCATTCGGATGCGACGCGATGCCCACGAATTGAGGAAGTCCGAGCCATTGTCTCCCCGTGGAGGGAAACCAGGCATATGCAGGGGCCACCAGAAGAGTGGCGAGACACAGCACGAGGTAGATCCGAAGAATTATCTTCGCGTGCCAGAGCAGGCTGGGAAATTCGATTCTGCACAGGCTCAACGCAATTGCTACCAGCAATAGCACAAAAGAGCGCACCAGATCGACGTCACTATCACCCACGAAAAAAGAGACCAGCAAGAGAACGCCCCACATCGAGGCAAGCGCACCGAAGACCGGCGAAAGCCGTGGCCCTGCGATCCTCGACAGGATGGTGAACGCCGCAACGAGGCCGAGAGCTGCAAACGTCGCGCGCCCGACCAGGGAGTCAAGTCGCGACGCGGTGGCAACCTCCCCTCGGAGGAACGGCAGGTCAAGTGCCCCTGGCAGCACCGCGGCGGCGGCGATTAGCCACAGCAGCAATACAAATGTCGAGTCGCCCACGCCATGGGTTGAAGGGCCAGGCCGCCTGTCAGACGTGGCGATGGTGTGCGTTTTCATCGGCGACATCGGCCCGCGGCTAACGGAAGTTATCCGGTCAGAATTGCGCTCCACCTTGGTACCGACCTCACGACGCTACGTACGTTGACGGCTCAGCAAAGAATACTGCATCCGCTTGCAGGAGCCGCCCCGAATGCGGATCCGAGAATCCAGGCACAAGACCCATCAGGGACATGCCAAGCCGTTCGGCCCGATCGAGCCCCTCCGCGTACGTGATCGCGCCGGCGTAAAGCGGGACGAGTGAAAGTTCCATCTGGAGCCCTTTGATCGCCGCTGCGCCGAAGAGTTCGACCGCGCCGTCGAGAACCGCTGCCTCATAACCCTGGACATCGAGCTTCAGAAAGGCCGGCTGCGCGGACCCGATCCCAAACTTGGGAAGCAGCCCGTCCAGTCGCCGCTGCGGCACGATCTCGGTTCCGACGTAACGAGACTCCGGGGCGGCGTCCGCATGGGTGTCGAGCATCGCAAGGACCGAACTGCTATGGCCCGCGTTGCCGGCTACGTTGATCTCGATCTCGCAATCCGCATCCCCGGCAGCAACGCGTAAGACCTCCCAGTCGGGGTCCTTCGCGGCCCGTGCTGCCAGCAGCTCGAAGGGACCGGACAACGGCTCGAGCGATACGATCCGACCTGAATAACCGAGGCTGCGGATTGTCGACGCGAAGCCCCCGCTGTTCGCCCCGACATCGACGACGCAATCGATCCCGAAGTGCGCCAGAAGTAGAACGACGGTGAACATCGGATCACTCGACGGATAGCGTGCCAGGTCAATGCCCACACGACGAAGACCTAGCCGTAGCCTGTGTTGGAAACTCATGCTCTGCCTTAAAGGCGGATGGCGGCTGGGTGGGTTGTGGCTCCGCGGGTGTCGAAGAACAACTGGGATCGTGCCACGAGTTCATCGGCGTCGTATTCGCGGTGCGCCTGGAGGAGAAGAACCGCGTCTGACTGCGAAACAGCGGCTAGCAGGTCGTCGGCACGTGGAATGGGCGGCCCGCCGGTACTCCAATGGTTGACTCGAGGATCATGAAACATCAGGATTGCTCCCTTGCGCGCGAGCAGAGTGGCGATGGGCTTCGCGGGTGACTCTCGCTGATCGGCAATATTCGGTTTATACGTGACCCCCAGAACGAGGACGCGAGAACCCCGCACTGGCTTGCCTGCGTCGTTGAGCGCATCTTGTAGCCGTTCGACGACGTAATGGGGCATGTCCGCGTTGATTTCCTGAGCCAGTTCGACGAAACGGAACGGCCGGTCGAGTTGGCGTTTGACCTCGTAGCTCAGATAGTTGGGATCGATCGGGATGCAGTGTCCACCAACGCCCGGACCCGGGTAAAACGGCTCGAAGCCGAACGGCTTCGTGGAGGCTGCACTGATGACCTCCCAGAGATCGATATCGAGTTCCTGGCAGAAGCGCACCATCTCGTTGACCAGTGCGATGTTGACGTGCCGATAAGTGTTCTCGAGGAGCTTCGCTGACTCAGCCTCTTTAGCGCCCTTGACCGACACCACGGTGTCCACAAAGCCTTGGTAGAACTGGCTGGCACGTCGCGTCGACTCTGGCGTGACTCCGCCGACGATCTTCGGAGTGTTACGAATGGTGAACTGCTGATTGCCGGGATCGATCCGCTCAGGCGAGAACGCGAGGAAGAAGTCTCGATCGATCTGACGGCCTGACGCCTCCAGAGCGGGCCGTACGAGATTATCGGTGGTTCCGGGATATGTCGTCGATTCGAGAATCACGAGCACGCCGGGCTTTGCGAATCGAGCGACGTCCGCCAAGGCGTGCTGCACCGCCGACATATCAGGGCTGCCGTCCGCGCTCAGCGGTGTCGGAACGCAGATGACGATGACGTCCGCTTCAGCCAGCACTGCAGATTCCGTGGACGCACGGTAACCCCCGTCCAGTGCGGCACGAATTTCGTCATCGCTGATGTCATCGATATGGCTTATCCCTTTTGAGAGGCGAGCGACCACCTGGGGATCGAGATCCAAGCCTGTCGCGGTGTGGCCAGCCCTAGCGGTCTCGATGGCCAACGGAAGGCCCACATAACCTTGTCCGACGATGACGACGTTTTGTATCGAAAGAGCTGACACGCGGCAACTCCGCCTCTGAGTCTTCATGCGCTCATCGGCATCCGCGAGCAGTCGCCGAGCATACTGGACGTCACCCCTGTCGCCGACGTCTCTGAGCGGGGACGTCTGTTGCGTGGGACGTCATGTGCGCCAGGCGCCGAGCCCACCAGAGCGAATACGTCACAACGATGTACCCCAGCCAAGTATGCCGGTGCCGTTTCTGCAGAATCCGCTTCATTGTGTTGAAGTTGCCACCGCCCTTCACACCGACAAACATGCGCCAATCGTCCATCACATGGCCAACAGGGGGGACCGGGTTGAACGCGCAGGAGCCGACAATGCGGGGCAACAGGAGGAGTTCGAAACCCCGTTCGCGGACCCGCATTCCATAGTCGGTGTCGGCACCGGAGTGCGACAGCGAGCCGTCGATGCCACCCAACGCGCGGGCGACATTCGTGGGCACAAACACGAGATTGCCGTTGAAGGTCTCGATCGACTGGAGTGTGCCGTTCGGCTCTACTGAAGCAAAGTTGAGCGGGTGCAACCCGCCTCTTCGAAACCCGGAGTACGTTAGGTGTCCTGTGTCGGGATCCCGCATCGCGCCCACAAGAACCGCTGAGGGACTGCTCTTGGCCGCCGCAAGCGCAGCGTCGAGGAAATCCCCGTCGAGTTCAACATCATCGTTCAGCCATACGACATAGCCATCATCGTTGTAGGCGTGAAGGACATGCCCCTCTGCCACCGCCATGCTGCGCGACCAAAAGGCCGAGCCGTCACCGGTGATGCGGGTGAGCGGCAGGTCGAGCGCGGCAAGCGCCTCCGCGGTGCCGTCGGTCGAACCGTCGTCGAAGACGGTGAAGTCGGCATCGGCACCAGCTGCCGTTGCGGCTTTTGCGAAGGTTGTTATTGCGTGCACAGTTAGTTCTCGACGATTGTGACAAGCGACCAATACGTGAAGTGGCATCGCTGGGGACGCCTCAGACCGGCCCAAGAGCACGCTCCGATCCATCTAGGAACCATGGCGTCACAATCGCCTTCAACGGCATTCCTCTTCTGCACATCACAGTTGCCCAAGTGGAGTTCAACTCAGTCAGCACAGCCTGAAATGGCCTTCCTCAGGCTCGATACAGTCGCCACTTAGGATTGGCCAGCCAGGTATTGTTTGGTTTCGGCGGCGCAACCACCGTATTGATCGCACATTGCTAGACACCATTTAGGATCCGTACAATACTCCGGATTACGGTTCCAGCCCATAATCTGACTTTGAATTGCCTTTGCGCGCGCACCCTCAGCAGTAGCCGCCGAGGCGCCGGGCTTACCCGGCCCGGCGACAATCTGATTGCAGTTCAGATCAAATAGCCACGTCCCGTTATGCGCGGACTTTCCTGACGAATCAAGAGTGATGGACTTGTGGGCGTTTGTCACCATGCAGTCATCGGTCGCCAGCTGACTACCGACGGTCGTCGAAACGACCGGCGTCCCGCCGTTACTCTTGACCGCTTCGGAGGCTTTCGCGAAAGTCTGGCCAGAATACTGGGAATCCCCAGAAGCCACGCCCGTGCCGAATATCGGCATCAGTATGGACGCACTCACGAGACTGCTCAAACCTGCGACCACAAAACTTTTCACAAATTCCCCCTCAGCATTAATAGGCCCCGCCTTGTCCAAACACAGCGCTTGGTGTTTGCGCCATGATCCGCAGATCCCACATCAGCGACCATGCCCGGACGTACGCAGAGTCGAGGTGCTGAAGATCGGCGTATGTGAGGTCACTGCGACCGCACACCTGCCAAAGTCCGGTGATTCCCGGCTTGACGTCAAGGCGAGCCAGCGCCGCGCCATCGATGCGGTGCGACTCCTCTGTCGGCAGAGGACGCGGCCCAACCAACGACATTTCACCTCGAACCACGTTGATGAGCTGAGGTAGTTCGTCGATGCTTGTCTTGCGGATAACGGCTCCGACACGGGTAACCCTCGGATCCTTTTCCATCTTGAACAACGGGCCGTCCGTTTCGTTAAGCCCCGCGACCAAGGCGCGCTGCTGCCACGCATCGGCTGTCATCGACCGGAACTTGAATATCTGGAATGGCTTGCCGGACCGGCCGATGCGCTCCTGACGGAAGAACACCGGCCCCGGTGTATCCAGCTTGATCGCCAACGCAATTAGAAGCAGGACCGGCGCGGCAAGCAGGAGCGCGCAAGTCGCCAGCGCTACGTCCATGAACCGCTTCATGATTCGTTCGCTTGCCGCCAACGACGGTGTGGGCAAGTGCATCAGCGTGAGACCGCGCAGCTCCTCAGTCTCGGTGCGCCAGTTGTGCAGCTCGAAGTAACGTGGTACCTCCGATATCGGTACCTGACCCTCGAGTCTGCGTAAAGCTTCGAAGACAACGGCGTCGCTCGCATTCGTAAAGGCAACAATCACACGATCAATCGCATGGCTGGCGCAGATCGCGGGAAGATCGCTGAGCCCGCCGAGGACGCGGGAGGTCGACGCCGGGTTGTCGTCGACGTGGCCGACCACGAGGGTATCGGGGCACCTATGCAATCTCGAAGTCAATCGATCCGAGATCGGTCCCGTTCCGATCACCAGAATGCGGGTGACGGTAGGGTCGAACGTCCGGACGATCAATCGACGTCCAAAAGGAACCAACGCAATGGCGGGCAATGTCATCGCGACGGAGGCTGTCAGCGTCATTCGCCCACCGCGAAGTATGAACGCGTCTACCGCGAGTGCGAGCAGGGCAGCAGTTGGCAGGCAACGCGCGATCACCCCGGGCCCCCACCACTCGCTGGGCCGGAGCCTCGATGCGGGCCGGCGGTATAGCCCGCGCAGGTGCAACGCGACGATCATCGCAACCGCGACGAGGACAGAGTCTCGGATGCCGAGGTTGCCAGCGCGCACGGGACTGATATGACTGAGCGTTACCGCACCTAGGACGGCGGAGGCGGTTATCGTCGCCGCGTCCGAGATCTGAAGGAGATAGCGATATCGTCGCCCGAGCTCAGGAGCGATTGGGTGAGCCCCGGTGTCAATCTCTGCTCGCGCCGGCGTTTGGCCACTGTGTCCGACGGCCCAAGCACGAGGAACCGAAGTGGGTGGTGTTGCTTCGATCGTCACATCCCCAGTCCCGCCGTTACCAGCCGAAACCGATAAGCCGTAAGCCGGATTCTTCAAAACTCGCTAGAGGCAGACAGTTTCGGCCGTCGACGACAAGATCACCGCGCATCACTCGGCGTAGGTTGGCAGGGTCGATATCGCGGAACTCCGGCCATTCTGTAACTACGACAACCGCGTCTGCTCGGTCGGCGGCGTCGTAGGCATCGCGCGTCATCCGTACCGCCCCAAGCTCTTCGGGCAGTCCCTTGACGACTGGATCGAAGGCCGAGACTGCAGCGCCGGCGGCCAGTAGCCGCCGAGCTATATCCAGAGCCGGGGCGTCGCGCAGATCGTCCGTCCCAGGCTTGAATGTCAGCCCGAGGAGCGCGATCCGGCGGCCTTTCAGCATGCGAAGCTCCCGTTGAAGCTTGCGCACCACACGCGCCCGCTGCGTCTTGTTGATCTCAACTGTCGCCTGCAGCATCGAGGGCGTGTAACCATACTCCTGGCCTGTCGCGATCAGCGCCGCGACATCCTTTCCGAAGCACGAACCACCCCACCCGACACCGGGATTCAGGAAAGCGGTCCCAACACGGTGGTCCGCGCCGATGGCGGGAAGCACCTGGCGGACGTCGGCGCCGAACAGCTCGCACATCTGCGCGATCTCGTTGGCGAAACTGATCTTCGTCGCCAGAAATGCGTTCGCCGCGTATTTGATCATTTCCGCAGACGCGAGTTCGGTCGTGATCAAAGATGGCCGAAGGTTTCGCCGTCCACCATCAAAGGACTGCTCGAGTACCGGCAGGTAGAGCTCCGCGACGCGGCTGATGTCCGAAGGTGCGCCTCCCAGCACGATCCTATCCGGGTAGAGGAAGTCGTCGATGGCGCAACCTTCGCGCAAGAACTCCGGATTGGAAACGACGTGGAACGAGAGCTCTCGGTTGCCCTCAAGGACATCCTCGAGAATCGTGCGGGTCCAGTTTCCCGAACCGACCGGCACTGTCGACTTGTTTACGATCACCGCGTCGGGCCGCAGATACGGGGCTAGGGATTCGATCGCGTACTCGAGCTGAGAAAGGTCCGGCGCTCCGTCCGGGCCCGGTGGCGTTCCGACGCAGAGGAAGATGTAGTCCGCTTCGGACAGTGCCTCCGCGGGGTCGTCGGTGAACCGCAGCCGGCCGGTCGACAACGTAGCCTTCAGCAACTCCGGCAACCCCGGCTCGTGGAAAGTCGCCTGACCGTTGTTGAGTTGGCCGGCACGCATCGAGTCGCTATCCAGGCCGCATACGGAGTGTCCCAGGAACGCCAAGCAGATCGAGGTCACCGCTCCGACGTAACCGGTGCCGATCACTGCGACCTTCTGGCGGGGGCTCTCGGGCTTGACGTGGACCTGACGCCGTGTGGACGAGCCGGCCTGCGGCATGGACCCGTCCTGATGGCGGAACCAGGCGATCGTCTGCGACACACCGTCGCGCAGCTCGACCTTTGGTTCCCAGTGCAATTCGGTGCGTGCGAGGGTGATGTCGGGCCGGCGCTGCGATGGATCGTCTTGGGCGCGTTCGATGAACTCGAGCTCTGAGTCGGATCCGGTGAGGTCGCGGACGACATTCGCCAACTCCAGGATGGTCAATTCGTGTGGAGAACCGATGTTGACCGGGCCCGCGAGGTCGGAGAACAACAGGCTTAACGCCCCTTCGACCAGATCGTTGACATGGCACACCGACCGCGTCTGGCTGCCGTCTCCCTGAACTGTGATGGGGGCGCCGGAAAGGGCCTGGTTGATGAAGTTCGGAATCGCACGGCCGTCGTTCGGGCGCATCCGCGGGCCGTACGTGTTGAAGATCCGCATGATGGCGGTGTTGACGTCGTGCTTCGTCCGGTACGAGGTGGTCAGTGCCTCGGCGAAGCGCTTGGCCTCGTCGTAGCACGCGCGGGGCCCGACCGGATTGACATTGCCCCAGTAGCCCTCGGGCTGAGGGTGAACGAGTGGGTCACCGTACGTCTCCGACGTCGACGCCAGCAAATAGCGGGCGCCTTTCTCCTTCGCCAAGCCGAGAGTGTGCAAGGTTCCGAGCGAACCCGCCTTCATCGTTTCAATAGGAAGCTCGGCATAGTCGACCGGTGACGCCGGCGAGGCGAAATGCAGCACGTAGTCAACGGGTCCAGGGATCGAAATATAGTCACTGACATCGCATTTGAGCAGTCGAAAACCCTCGCGGCCCTCTAGGTGAGCGACGTTCTCGGCCGAACCAGTCACGAAGTTGTCGAGGCATATCACGTCGACGTCGTGTGCTAACAGGCTTTCCGCTAGATGCGAGCCGAGAAACCCTGCGCCGCCCGTCAACACCGCTCGTCGCCGCATGACCTCTCCTTAAATCCGCGCCCCAAGCCGAATCCGGCGCGACAACTCCAGGGATCGGCGTGGTCCGAATCCACGGCCGCGGCGCTGCGTGGTGTTGAAGTCTCGACGGTCGCGGGGGGCATGTAGGAGCCCGACCAGCCTGAACACGGCGTACTGTCGACTTCGCGCGCACGCGCGAAGCGGGCCACTAGCATCCTCCACCCCCGGTGTCGTACCGAAACGACATTGCTGCCGAGACGTCGGAAGTCCCTGCCGGCGTTCCCGTCAGGCGCCTTCCGCAACCTCCCGACAATGCGTCTGTGCGTCTTCCCCAACCCCTCGTTCAGACGTTAGCTTATTAACCATGGGGGGTCTAGGGAATCGGGTGTTTCCCTATCCCTGAGTCTTATAACCCCGCCTACCAGCAGATTGCGTCGAGGATGCACCGCTCGGTTGATGAGTTCAGCCAATTGCTACTACTTTGCCAAATTAACGGAGTCGGTGAAAGTGTTGAGACTCGACGGCAAATCGCGCGAACCCGAGCGGCCCGACGCCCTAGGCCCCGGGCTAGACCCCAAATTCGCGCGTCAACTCTCGGCCCGTTTCCACGGATCTCCGAGAAACACACCGATACTGGTTGCAGTTCACGGATCGTCCGACACGAGGTTGAAACCGGAGTGTGGTCTGCGCGTACTGTTTGTTTGCACTGGAAACATCTGCCGGTCGCCTACGGCGGAACGACTTGCGACCGCGTACGGCGCTCGGCTGCAAATCCCTGACTTCATAGCAGCCAGCGCTGGGACCCGCGCGCTGATCGGGCATCCCGTTCACCCCGACGCGGCGCTCGTACTTGAGAGGCTCGGCGGTGAAGTATCCAACTTTGCCGCGCGACAACTCACGTCGAGAATAGCGTCAGGCGCCGATCTCGTTCTCACCATGACGAGGGCACATCGAGACGCAGTATTGGAACTCGCGCCCCGCCAACTACACAGGACCTTCACTCTGAGCGAAGCCTCCCGACTCGCATCAGAGTGCAACGCACGAAATGTGACAGACCTTGCAGCGCTCCGCCCGCAGTTGGCCGTGCAGGACGCGCCGGACGTCCTCGACCCGATTGGTCAGAACTCAGAGTTTTTTTCCATGGTTGGTCATCAGATCGCCGACTTCCTTCCGCCGATCCTTGAGCTATGCCGGCGGCGCTCCTCCTCTATCGGGTCCGAGTGATCTATCGCACCCGAAACCGGCGGCGGCCGGATACCGGCGGGTTCAGGTCGGTCCGAGGGATGCACCAATGTGCGTGACGAGACGGTCACCCATTAACGCAGCGCGCACGTAGTCGCCGGGCTCCAGCCCGGGGTCAGTGACAGATTCACGATCACACCTCCGGCTGATTAGTCAATTTCTAGCCGGCCCGGTGCCGACCCCGGGTCGGGGCGCGCCCCGGCTCTTTCGAGGCGTCCGAAGTATCCAAACCTGGCCGCCCGACGATTGACTCGCCACGGGGATAGCAGAGCAGCGCGCCGGGAACCACCCACATCACCCAGTCCGCGGTGTCGATGGGCCAAGGTCTCTCGCTCACGCCCAGCAGAAAAACCGGGAGAAGTACGCATCCGATGACGAGGCAGTATGTCCGTCCGGCCTGCCAGATGAGTAGGGCAAGAACGCCAACGAACAGGATGAACCCGATGAGCCCGGCGGAGTAGAGGACTTGCAGCCATTGGTTGTGTACCGAGTAACTGGCTGAGATGTGCACCATGCCGGCGTCTACGACGTGCTTCCAGGCGAGCATCCCAATTCCTTGGAAGAACGTGGCCGGGTGGATGACCTCGCCCCTCGCCAACATCCAGATGTGCCCGCGGCCGTCGAGGAAGTCCGGTTCGTTGACCACGAACGGCGTCGCTACACCCGACACGAACACCAGACCGAGCACGAGATAGAGCAGCGTCGTCCGTTTCGGCGCCCATTCAGGCCTCCTGATGCTGGGCCGCACCGCTATCAGTAGGACAAACGTCAGCACCGCCGCCACAGCAGCTGACCGACTTCCAGATAGCAGGACCATGCCGAGCAGGTAGGCGGACAACACAGGGCCCTCCCACGAGGCAAACCCGATGTACACGAAGGGCATTGCAAGCGTGAGGAATATGGCAAAAGTATTGGGGTGCTGGAAGATGCCGCGGAATTGGAAGCCCAGAATTCCGCATTTGTCCCAGGGGCACGGCATGACGCTGAAATCCTTGTGCACGGCAATCGCGAAACCGCTTGCGACAGCCGCGATCACGCAGATGGAGCCGATTCCAACATGGACACCTAGCCCGCGCGGGGCGACGGTGCATGCGGCCAGCACAGCCAGCATCAGCGCGGTTGCGGGTCGAATTGGGTTGTCGCCGTTGAGGAATGTCGCTGTTACCGAGACGACTAATAGCGCCAAGGCCAGCACTGCTGCAGGATTGTAGATGTTAGAAAACTTGTTACGGCGCACTGCCCGGAAAATGATGACCGTACAAGCAGCAGCGAGGGTGCCCCCCACGAGCATTATCAAGTAGTTGCCCCACTGTGGTTTGAGGCGTAGGTCTTGATTCTGTTCGGTCACCAGGTCCCAAGAACTGGAATAGGTCAGAACCAGGTACACAGAGCTGAACAGCACAACCGACAAGACTCCGAGGAGCGCGGCGCCGTTCCACGCCGAGCTCTTGGTCGACTTTCGAAGCGCACTGAGCAATACGGCGAGAGCTATCACTGACAGAGCAACCACAATCGCAGACGTGATCGCGCTCACCATCGGTCATCGCCCTCTGGGAACGACATGTACCGGCCTTTGACGCGGACGCTTCCCGGCTCGCCGCGCTTCACGGTTACCGCACCGTGACAAGAGCTGTGAACACGAACAGCAGGGACAACTGCGGCGTTGTCGCAATCTGCCCCTTCCATCGGTGCCCACGGCCAGCGGGCACCCTAGAGTGTGCGCGTTGATGGCATCCGCAAGCGTAGCCGCAGCGAACTCATACCGGAGAGAAAAACCAGATTCTGGAGTGCACTGATTCGCCGAGATGTCAGTGGCACAGCAACGGATCATGATCGAAGGAGCCGCGCGTTGGCGGCCATCGTCGCGGTTCCCGGGCAACCATCAACCAGCTCGACTCCCGCGAAATAGGAGCCCGACACTGCGCCCGCCCGGGCCGCGTCACCCAGACATCTTAGAGCCGGTAGCGACATGATATATCCGCAAACTTAACCGCTTGGCCCACAGAGGACGAACGCTCCGGGATCCCACGGGTTAGCGAACCATAATTGACGCTGACGACATTAACTTGGTCATTGCTGTCTACCGCCATTCATGCAAGTCAACTGCGCTTGAAGTGCCGCGTCGGTCTGCAATACGCCGACGAGCTTGGCAACTCAGGACCCGTGCGCCATGATGAGACGAATCGTTCATTTTGGCAAACGCAATATAGATCGCTGAGCTATCTTGAGCGAAGGGGGGACAACGTCGTGCCCCGGCACACGAAACAGGGGGTTGAAGTGAGCAAGCAACAGACGGTCTTAGTCGCCGGTGCGGGAGGTTTCATCGGGGGTCACCTCGTAGCCAGGCTGCTGGACCAGGGCGCCGCGGTGCGGGGCGTGGACATCAAACCGCTTCACGAGTGGTACCAGCTGCCCTACGGGGTGGAAGCCGAGCAGCTCGACCTATCCAAGATCGAGGCGTGCCACGAGGCGGTGCGCGGGGTCGACACGGTGTACATGCTCGCCGCTGACATGGGAGGCATGGGTTTCATCGAGAGCCACAAGGCCGATTGCATGCTCTCCGTGCTGACCAGCACCCATATGCTGCTGGCGGCGCGGGACGCGAACGTTGGCCGTTACTTCTACTCCAGCTCGGCCTGCATTTACCCGCTCCACATGCAGACCGCTGCCGACGTCCCGGCGCTCAAGGAGGCTGACGCCTACCCCGCCATGTCCGAAGACGGCTATGGCTGGGAAAAACTGTTCACCGAGCGGATGTGCCGGCACTTTCTCGAAGACTTTGGCCTGGTGACCAGGGTGGCGCGCTACCACAACGTCTACGGCCCGAACGGCACCTACGACGGCGGCCGTGAGAAAGCCCCCGCAGCCCTGTGCAGAAAGATCGCCGAAGCCGAACTCAGCGGCCACCACGAGATCGAGATCTGGGGCGACGGCGAACAAACCCGCAGCTTCATGTACATCGACGACTGCATAGAAGGCACGCTGCGAATCGCCGCCAGCGATAGCTCCGAACCCGTCAATCTCGGCAGCAGCGAGCTCGTCAGCATCAACCAGATGGTCGACATCATCGAAGAGATCGCCGGCATCACCGTCAAGCGCACCTACAAGCTCGACGCACCGCTCGGCGTACGCGGACGCAACAGCGACAACACGATGATCCGCGACATCCACGGCTGGGAACCTTCCATCTCGCTGGCCGACGGCCTCGAGCGCACGTACCGCTGGATATACGACCAAATGGCCACCGAAAGCGACTCGATCGCGATGCAGAAGGTGGCGCTGTAGGCCGCCAAATGAAGCCCAAACTACTGACTTTCGGCATCTCATATGCACCGGAGCCGATCAGCACCGGGGTAAACACCACGTGGCAAGCAGAGGCGCTGACGGAGCTCGGCTGGGACGTCACGGTGGTAACAGGAATCCCGCACTACCCGTGGTGGGAGGCCCGTCCGGCGCCACCGATGCCGCCTGACTACCCCGTCCAGGTAATCAGGCGTCGGCACCACGTTCCCCCGCGTCAGAGCGTGGGCCAACGCCTGCTGTACGAAAGCAGTTGGGTCGCTTCATCTTTGCCAGTGCTGACCGCTCGGCGCGAAGTTGATTTGGTGATGGGAATCGTGCCCAACCTGGGGGGCGCCGCGCTCGCCGCCGCGGCAGCTGCCCGGTATCGCGTCCCCTACGTGCTCCTGATTCAAGACATCGTGGGGCGGGCCGCAGAGCGTAGCGGCATCAGCGGCGCGGGCCGAGTGGCCGGCTCGGTTGCGAAAGTCGAGACGTGGCTTGCGCGGCGCGCCAGCGCAGTAGCTGTGGTCGCCGACGGTTTCCGCGACTACTTCGTTCAAGGGGGCGTCGATCCTGCGCGCATTCACCGCGTGCGTAACCCCGCTCGACTCCAGCCGCCCACAGAGGATCGCGCAAGTGTGCGGCGTCGAATGAACTGGGCTGCGGATGATTTCATCGTCCTTCACTCCGGGGCGATCAGTTACAAACAAGGTCTCGAGGGCTTGCTTCGCACGGCCGACCACGCGCGCGATCAAACGAACCTTCGCTTCATCCTTCAGGGCGAAGGCAGCATGCGGGCCGAGCTCGAAACGATGGCGCAGCAGCTGCAGCTGCCAAACGTCACATTCGCGCCACTAGCACCGGAGGAGGAGTACTCCAGCATCCTGGCAGCCGCGGATGCTCTCCTGCTCTATCAGCGCCCGACAGTCCGTAACATGTCTTTCCCAGCCAAATTGGGTAGCTACTTCGCCGCCGGCGTTCCGGTTATCGCGGCAGTAGATGAGGAAGACGAGACGGCTACCGAAATTCGTGGCGCGAACGCCGGCATCGTCGTAGCGCCCGATGATCCGCAGGCTCTGCTGTCAGCCATCGACGCCCTGCGCCGGAACCCGGAGAAGGCTGCGTGTCTCGGGGCGGCCGGACAAACCTATGCGGATCAAAAGCTGAGTCCGGACGCAGCCATTCAGCGGATCAACTCGGTTCTTCAGCAGGCACTTTCAGATGGACATCCGGAACTTCTTACGGGGGAAAAGAAATGACCAGGTATTCGGTGGTTGGGCTCGGCAAGCTCGGGGCCAGCATGGCCGCGGCGATCGCGTCCCGCGGACTGGATGTTGTTGGAATCGACGTAAATCGCCGGGCCGTCGACCTCTTGAACGAAGGAAGGGCGCCAGTCCAGGAGACCGACCTCGAACAGTTGATACAGGAGAATCTGTCGCGCCTGAGGGGCACGAGTGACTTCGCAGACGCCGTCCTGAATTCGGACGTCACCTTCGTCGTCGTCCCGACCCCGAGCGACGACGACGGAGCGTTCTCAATCGCATACGCCGAGGAGGCGTTTCACGAGATCGGTCGATCGCTGGCCCGCAAGACCGACTATCACCTCGTGGTGCTGACCAGCACCGTGCTGCCCGGCGCCACGCGTTACGGACTGATCCCGGTCATCGAACGGGCGTCGGGCAAGGTGTGCGGACGAGATTTCGGCGTGTGCTACAGCCCCGAATTCATTGCGTTGGGCTCGGTGATTCGAGACTTCCTCCATCCGGACTTCACGCTGATCGGCCAGTTCGACGATCGAGCGGGCGAGCTACTGCAGCAGTGCTATTCGGAAATCATGAAGAACAGCCCTCCGGTGCGGCGTATGAGCCTGGAGAACGCCGAGCTGACGAAGATCGCATTGAACTCGTTCGTCACCACGAAGATCACATTCGCGAACATGCTGGCGACAATGTGCGAACGCATACCCGGCGGGGACGTCGAAACCGTCAGCGACGCTCTCGGCCTCGACCATCGAATCGGGCGGAGTTATCTCACGGGCGGCATGGGCTTTGGTGGGCCGTGCTTCCCCCGCGATAACGTCGCACTGGGCTTTGTCGCGAGGGCCCTGGACGCAACAAATACATTGCCCGACATCGTCCACGGCTTGAACGAGGCCCGCCCAGACGTCCTGATTGAGCGTTTGCAACCGCACCTCCGCCCTGGCGTCAAAGCGTCGGTACTTGGACTGTCCTACAAGCCTCTTTCGCATGTGATCGAGCAGTCGCACTCGACGAAAATCGTCCGCAGATTGCTCAACCTCGGTGTGCGAGTAACCGCCTACGATCCCCTCGCGGGCGAGGCAGCACGTGCGGAATTCGGTGAGTCGGTGCGGATCGCCGAAACCATCACTGATTGTGTCGAGGACGCTGAAATCATTCTGCTGACAACGCCAGATCAAGTCTTTCGCGCTTTGACCAGAGAAGAACTCGGGCGCGCTGCTCGAGGCGCCGTCTTCCTCGATGTGTGGCGCTTACTGGACCCAGATCTGGTGACGTCAAGTGGCCTTCGCTACATGGCCACGGGCCGAAGCAGTCAAGATGCGTTGAACGCCTCCCGACTCGGGGCGCTGTGGGGCGATTCTGACGTGCGCGCGACGATGGCCGTTTAGGTCCTTAGGAACGCTCGCATTAGCGGTTGCAACCAACGCCGCAACACATCCCACCGTGAAGTACAGTTCGCGGTCGACTATCTGGTTCTCCACCACGCCGAGAACCAACCACACAGCGATGGATATCGTCAGGAAGCGCGCCAGGAGAATTCCGTAGCGCGATAGCCGGCAGCAGTCCCGCAAGATGCAGAGAAAGTAGGCGAGCATGCCCGCCACGAGCACGACTCCACCGGCGGCCAGGAGTTGCAGGTAGATGTTGTGCGCTTCACTGATGTGCCGTATGCCAGCACCGAACAGTGGATACTTCTGAAAGTCGGTCCACGCCTGATCCATTAGTCCAAGGCGCATTTTGTCGCTGCGTTGCGCTTCGTACGGGTCACCACCGCCGGTGAACCGGAGAAACCAACGCCGGTCATCAGCAAGCACCGTAGACAGCAGCACAGTCCCGGCTGCAACCAAGACGGTTGCGCTGACCGCGATGGCTCGGGCGATGGCGCGCTTGTTTGGCAGACATAGCACCGAGACGGTGGCTATCATAGGTGAAATTGCTTGAGCGCCACGGGATCCCGAGGCAAGCAGACCCGCAAACAAGGCGATGAGTGCGATGGCGGAGATCCAGGTTCGCCCTCTGCGCCCCATGAAATAGATCACGAACGGTAGCGAGATCGCGCATATCAGTCCGAGCATATTCGGATGATCCGCCAGCCCGGCCTGACGCTCACCCCACCGGTAGTCCAACGGGTTTGCAATTTCGCGGTGGTAGGTCAGGTTCGACGCGATATGGGTCAGCCTCAGGCTGTCGGTCATGGCCACGACGCAGGAGACCGCAACCCCTGACACGTACGCGCCGATCACCCATTCCACAACTCGGCGCTCAATGGCAGCGCTCGCGGTGATGGCCAGCGGAACAACGTACAGGGCAGCCAGCCAGATCAGCGCTTTATGAACGTTGTCAGGGTTCTGCTCCTGCACCTGCAACCTCAGCACGCGCCACGGATCTCGGGGTGGGTCGAGTTGCCGGACGAGTAGGCACACCGGGATGACGACGGCAGGGATGAAGATCCACCCGGGAATGCTGATTGGCCTACCACCGAGAAGCACGATCGGAACGGTGACAAGAAGCGAGAGCGCGAGTAGGTAGTCAGATATCGCGAGCTGACCGCCCAGCGGCTTCACGATCGACCACGTGCACGTGAAGGAAGCGAGTAGCAACGGGACGAGGGCGAGCCGAACCGCAACGGTATTACGCGGACCAGCTAACAGCTCGTCCTGCGCCCGGTAAGACTCAGTTGTGACCATGCTTCACAGTGTTGGCATAGGTTTTGCGACCTGTTCGGATTCTCGTAGCAAATCGCTCTGACCGCTCGAATCAGAGACTACACTCAGCCCTGCAAATGCGCATGACAGTGGTCGACGTCCGCGTGGGCAGTCAGTTGACCACGGCGCGGCAGAAGGGGTGCCGGTGAGCCAGGCGGCCAAGGCAGCAAATGTGACGAATCGTGGCGGCGGGCGTATCGGCGCCGGGCTGTCCCGACTGTTTGGCTTCGGGCTGTCCGTGCTCACTCTCGGAGTTCTGTCCCTTGCAGCCATTCCCGCAATGATCGCCACCGACGGCAAGGTGGCCTGGGGCGCCATCGCGCTGGGACAAGCCATCGGCACGAGCGGCGGTGTGATCGCCGCTTACGGCTGGGGACTGTTCGGCCCCGCCGAAGTCGCCACTGCCAACGCGTCAGAGCGGCGATCCGGATACCTCGAGTCGGTGACGACCCGGATGACGTTGGTCTTGCCGGTCGCCCTGGTCGCGGCCGCTCTGGCATCTGCGTTGGCGCCTGGCTGGCCGCTATTCGCAGCGGTCGGAGCGGTTTCAGCCACCAGCATGGGACTCAGCGCAAATTGGTACTTCGTAGGCTTAGCGCGGCCCTACGCCATGCTGCTACTCGAGACACTTCCTCGGGCATGCGGTCTCGCGGCAGGAATAGCCTTGATGGACAACGGCTTCAGCGCGGTGACACTGCCTGCTTGCGCGTTGGTCGGGATGGTCGCGGGGTTCGCCATCTCGACAACGTGGATCTTGCGCTCGACAGCACGTGAAGGTGCTCACCGCGTTGGCGCTCGTGCACTGCGCGAGGTACTTTCTGCACGCAGGCACGGCGTCGCGACCGACTTTGCGATGACGACCTTTGCCGCCGCACCGCTGATGATCGTGTCAACCGTCGCTCCAGCGATACAGCCCACGTTCGCGCTCGCGGACCGGTTCGGTAGACAGGCGGATGTCGCCCTCGCGCCGGCGCGTACCGTGCTGCAGGGATGGGTCCCGAGAGCCACCGGCGCAGCGCGCGCCAGACGCGTGCGGACCGCACTTCTGGCGTCTGTCGGATTCTCCATCGCCATGGGTCTCGGGCTGGTGGCAGTCGGCCGCGCACTCATGAGTTGGCTTGGTAATGGCGAGATCTCGGTGTCAACGGGGGTGGTCGTGCTGATTGCCGCCTGCATCGCCCTGAACTTTGCCGTGCGCGCCTTTGAACTTGTCGCGCTAGCACCGTCCGCCAGGCTCGACGTCGCGGCCAAAGCAATCGTCGCGAGCGCTGTGGTCGGCCTGCCTGCGGTTGGGCTCGGCGCGGTGTTCGCAGGAACTTCCGGTGCGCTGGGCGGTGTCCTGCTCGGCCTTGTCGTCTGCGGTGCTCTCGAATTCGTTCAGTACGCCCGCAGCGTTCGACCGAGCGAGTCTTAATCCGCTGTCGATCGAACAGCGCGAATAATCGGCCAAGTCACCTGCGCCAGACGCCTTCTGGACATCAGATACTCCGCGACGTAAGAGCGTCCTCGGCGCAGCAGGCTCTGCAGAATGCTCCCGTACCCCATGTGTAAGACGTCGCGCTGCACACGCACGCATTCTCGTGCATGGCGCACAGGGTGGCTGTGCGAGAAGGATTCCCCGCCGCGCTGGGCGACGACGAGGGGATCGTCGATGTAACTGCAGCTCTGATCGCGCAGGAAGACTCGGCAGATCGAGTCGTAGTCGCCGACGATGCGGTATGTCGTGTCATAGGGAACCTGCTGGTGAAGACGGCGATCGAAAAAGATCGCCTGATGCGAAGTCGGGTTGCTATGGCGGATGTAGGTTTCGACTCTTCGCGGCTTCTGGATCACGCAGTGCCCGTGAGGATACTGAAAAAGGGCTCCGCCCAAGATCATTGCGGGCGTCCGCGGCAGATGGGCAACTGATCGCGCGACGCTGTTCAGGGTGTTGTCGGCGGCGAAGCAATCTCCGGAGTTGAGAAACCCGACATAGTCGGCGCTCGCCCGCGCCAGACCCGCATTCATGGCATCGTAGATCCCGTCATCCTTCTGGGATTGCCAGTAATCAATCGACCCCCGGTATTCAGCGATCACGTCGAGTGTGCCGTCGGTCGAACCCCCGTCGATCACGATCCACTCGTATTCAGCATCCCTCTGTGCTACAACCGATTTGGCCGTTCGCGCAAAGCCCTCCTTGTTGTTCAGCACAACAGTGACTATGGAGAACTTCACGGCCCGACCACCTTGGCCGGTTCGCCGTCCAAGCCCACCGCTCGACCGTTACTCGGCGGTCCATCGCCGGTCGAATCCGCTGTGAGCAAGGTCGAGTCGGCACCGCTCGCGTCACCGACCTGCGTAATTCGTCCGTCTCGCAGCAACACTGCAAGGGCAGCAACGAACAGACCGATCGTCGCCGCTAGCACGACATTCATATTTGTCGTTGGAGCAACGGGTTCACTGGCGACAGTTGCGGGTGTCACTATCGACAGTCTGGCGGCCGGCTCGAACCCGCTCGCTGGGACTTCTAACGTCGCGACCGCCCGCGTCATCGAGTCCGCGATGGCGGCGGCAAGCTTCTGAGCGGCGTGCGGGTTCGAATCGCGCACCGAGACCGTCAGCGTGACAACTTCAGGCCTACTCTGCACCGTAATCTTTTGACGCGCCTCTTCGAGCGACCAGTCAAGACCCGCAGCCGAGAGGGCGGGGGTGAGCACTGCTCCGGAATAGGCGAGCTGACCGTAGGTGTCGACCCGCTGCTTCGACGCCTCCACGATGTCGTTCTCCGAGGAGGCACCGGTGGTCCCCGCGGTGATGTAGAGGGTGGTGACGGCTTCGTACACCGGCTTCTGTAGCAATGAAAACGTAAGTGCGGCGTACCCGAAAACAATCGCCGTGCCGACGATGACCGCCCACCTCTTCTGAAGCAGCGCAGGGATGCTGTCCTTGCGCCCGCGCCAAGAGATGGTCGCCATACCCAGTCCTTCGGTTGTTGCTGACGTGGATCGTTCTCGGGTTGCTGCTCTAAGAAAACCTTACTCGACCAGCCAGATATACGGAGATGTATGATGACAGGCGCATGAGCGATAATTCGCTATGCTAATCCGGGCTCGAGAGGCCGACCGATGGCTACTGGTTCTGTCACCAAACGGAGGTGGCCGGGGTCGATCGTCGTGTTGAGCCTCATCACACTGATCGGCGGCGTGCTGTGGGCAAACCAGCGTGATCGGATCACGCCCCCGCCGTCGGCGCCCGTCTCGCTCGAGGTACCGGCCGGTCAGGCATACCCGACGTTCGCGGTGCTCGGCGACAGCTATGCGGAGGGTTATGGACCTGGTTGGGCCAGCGGCTGGGTCCGCCTCCTCAGCGACAGGATGTGCTGGACGTTGACGCCGGCCTCGGGCGAACACGGGGCCGGCATTCAGCACGGGACCGGTTTCACCACCGCGGGTCGCGATCCGGGGACGGCGCGTTATCTCGATCGGGTACCGGCGGTGACCGCAGGAAAGCCCGACGTTGTCCTTGTCGAGGGCGGTCTGAACGATCAGGGCGCACCCACGTCTGAGGAGATCACCGCGATCGCCGCGAGAACGTTTACCGCGATCAAGGAAAGGATCCCCACCGGCACTGTGGTCGCAATCGGCCCCCTGATGACGACCGGACAGTACACCGTGCCGGAAGAACTAAAGCGCGTATCGGCTGCACTGGCCGCGGCCGCGGGCGAAGCTGGAATTCCCTACATCAGCCCTATCGACGAGCAATGGCTGGCCACCGATCCAAACATGTTCAGCTCAGACGAGATTCACCCGAATCGGGACGGCTACCGGGAGTTCACTCGACGGCTGATGGACGACTTGAAAACGATCGGTTTGACATCGTCCTGCAAGTAGCGGCGAAAACTTATGACAATCCGGCCAATTCGACTGCTGGCTGCTTCATGTACGACGGCGGATCGACGCCAAACAGCCGCAGGATAGTGGGTGCCACTGCCGTCAACGGCATCTTCTCGTCGATCCGACGCGGCACCGACGATTGCACCCAGAAGCAGCCGTCGGGGTGATGCACGCCGCTGCGCAGGCTGTGAATCCTGTAGAACAGGTTGTCGAAGCGATCCTGTCGCCCGTCGGGCAGTTCGACGAGTTTCTGGCCCTCGACATTCCAGTCATTTACCGCGCAACATAGCTTGACCCGCAACGGCTCGTTCTGCAGGATCCGGAACAGCGGTTCGTCGCCAATACGAGAGGCCTTGAGTCGCACCATCGCGTCGTCGACGGCCGGCCCGTCGGCAAAGGACAAGAAGAACTCGTCGGCCATGACGGGTTCTACTGTGGCGCTGAGCTTATCGATGCCCAGCGCCTCGAGTAACCGGTCAAAGTCGTGAGGCCGATACGTACACCAGGAGGTGTCCCACGGTTCTTGACTCAAGGCGGTGGCGAAGATCAACCGCTCGTTGGGGAAGTCCGATCGGAATCGGCCGATCAGACGGTCGTAGTTCTTGTATCCGGTGAGTACGGCATCGGACAGCGAGGGATGGTCCTCCGGCGGCGGTGGTGTCGAAAAGCCCTGGGGCCGAAAGTTTCTCCAAAAGTAATGCTGGAAGTGGGCGGTGGAGTTAGAGAAGAACGTGGCATACGCGACTTCGTGACGGCGCATCAGGCTCCGAAACAAGTCATACGACATGGAATCCAGGACGAGGGAACGTCGCCACTTCAGTCCGGGATCGCGTCGTTCGTCGAGGAGTTGTCGAACTGCGGCGACTACAGTCGCCGCCGAAAGGCCGTGGCTTGCAAGGTAAGCGAGAAACGGGATGGCCGCTCGCTTGTCCAGCCGATCCGCGGAGTTCTCCTGCACAGCCGAGTTGACGAAATCGGTAAAGGCCCGCAGCGAAGCAGGATGCGGAGTCGCCTCGGGGTTCCACGGATCCGGCACGACAAACGAGTCGAGAGGTCCGTATTCGAGATTCATCGAGCCGAACACTCCGACCTTGAACCCGGCGGCCGCCAATTCGCGGGCCACGCCCCGGCCCTTGACACGGTTCGCCTCGCCGAGATCCCGGATGCCGTGTTCACTGTCGTCGATGCCGGTGTGAAGCGTCGGCCACTGGACCCAGGGGTTGAGACTGACTTCGTTCGAGGCATCCGTGACAAAGACTTCCGAACTATCGCGCAGCAGTCGGAAGTTCGGTAGCTCGCCGGCTTCGATGAACTCGTCGATCAAGACCGGACTCAGCTCGTTGAACTCAACCTGAATCGTTCGCTGCATCCCGATCCCCCTGCTCCCCTCGCAGTGCACAATACCATTTATTGGCGGCTGGGGGGTCCGTAAAGTGTTTGCTGGAGTTTGCCACAAGTTGAAGCTGTGTGCCGATATCCTGGCTGTGCCGAGGGAGTGAGGGTGAAGTTGGCGATCAGCGCGCGTGCCAGGGACCAGAACCGTCGATGGTTGCGAAAAGGAGCGGTCGTCCTGAGTCACCCGGCCTTTGTCCGGGCAATGGTCGGCCATCGCGTCGCCGCCGCCACTGAACACCTGGAGGCGATTCGTCTGTGCGCGGCCAACACCTTGGTCGATGTCGGCGCGAACAAAGGCCAATTCAGTCTTGCGTTCCGGGCTGTGCGTCCCGACGCGCAAATCATCGCCTTCGAGCCGTTGCCCGAAGCGGCTGACGTCTACGAGAAGGTCTTCGCTCAAGACGGCTTGGTCAGCATCCAGCGTGTAGCGCTCTCGACCAGCAGTGGCAAGGCGCAGTTCTACGTCACCGACAGGACCGACAGCTCTTCGCTTCTCAGACCGGCCAAGGGCCAGGACCGCTTACACCGAGCAAGGACAATCGAGGTGCCGGTCCGGCGACTCGATGAGTGCGTCGACGTCGCATCGCTCAATCGCCCAAGCCTGCTGAAGGTCGATGTGCAAGGCGGCGAGCTCAGCGTCTTTGCGGGCTGTGACGCGCTTGCGGAGTTCGACTTCGTCTACGCAGAGCTCGGGTTCGTGGAAGTCTACGAGGCCCAACCGCTATTCCGGGAGGTCGCAGAGTATCTCGCCGGCCGCGGATTCACCATCGCAGGCGTCTTCGATCAGATCGCCACACGTGAGTACGGACCAACTCAAGTCGACGCGTTGTTCAAGCGCACGCAGTGAATGGCCTTGCCGCTCAGCATCCGCGGCGAAGAAGCACCTCTCGGAATGTTCTGAGAATGATTTTGATGTCGAGCCACAGCGACCAGTTTTCGATGTAGAAGTTGTCGTGGCGGGCCCGCTCGGCGATCGAGGTATCCCCGCGTAACCCGCTGACTTGAGCGAGGCCGGTGAGTCCCGCTTGGACGCGATGACGTTGGGCATAGCGGTCGTACTGAGCAGAAAACAGCTCCACGAAGTGCGGCCGTTCGGGTCGGGGCCCAACCAACGTCATATCGCCGCGAACGATGTTCCACAGCTGCGGTAGTTCGTCGATCGAGGTGCATCGCAAGAACCGTCCCACCGGACCGATGCGATCGTCGGTTGCTACACACCACTTCGTTTGGGACTCACGCTCATCAGCAGGTCGCATGGAGCGAAACTTCAAGAGCTCGAACCGTTTTCCGTCGCGTCCCACTCGGACTTGGCGGAAGATCACGCCGGGGCCACCCTCGAGACGCACCGCAAGTGCGACAGTGATCAGCATTGGCGACAGCACGATCAGCGCCGACATCGCGAAACCGATGTCGAACACCCGCTTGACCAGTCGCGCCGGCCCTCGGAGATTGGGGTTGCGGATACGCATGATCGGAATCGAGCCGATGTGATCAGCCACTCCGGTCTGAGTATGGAAGTGATGCATCCGCGGGACCACGAGCAGGTCTGCCGACTGGCACTCCTCGGTGCGCACCGCGTGGGTCAACTCGCGTTCGTCGAAGTTGCCATCGGCGACCAGCAGGGTTGTCGCGTTTGATGTTTGGACAGCGATGTCCAGATCAGACAGGCGGCCCAACCGAGGCAGGTGGTCTTCGGCGGGGAACTGCTCGCCGTCGTCGACGAACCCGTCCACCGTGAGACCGTAAACCGGGTGCTGCTCAAGGATTTTGGCCAACTCAGCGGCCATGGGGCCGCCGCCGATCAGGATGGTGTGATATTGCGCGATCCCCCGGCGTCGCGCGAATCCGATCAACCGGGTGGTGATGACACGACCCACGACAAGGAGCGCTATGGCCTGCCATGCAGTCTCGAGGAACGTGATGACGGCATCCCGCTGATGCAGATAGAGGATCACCGCGGTCACGATTGCGGTCGCGGTCAGCATTCGGGTCAGGATGGTCGGCAGCTCATCCAGCACGCTCAGGTGCAACCGTGCGCGATAGCGACCTCCACCGGTCAAGAACAGCGTGCCCAGCACCGCCATAGCCACCATCGCGTGAAGCTGATGCGGCCGCCATACCAGTGGCAGCATGATCAGCACGAAGTCGACCAGCGGTACGAGCATCCAGGCCCGGATACGGCGCAGGACCAGCACACCGACGCCCTCGGGTGGGGCCGTCGTGAGGGTCGAATCTTCTCTCAGCGCAGAGGCGTCAAGTTTCGAAACGAGCGGGATCGGCCCGCTCGGGTGCTCCGAAGTCCATGGACCAGCCGGCCGGCCCGGATCGACGACGGTCACGGCAAGACCCCCGCATAGCGACCTCGGCACACGTCACTCCCGCGCCCCCGCGCGACGCTCGGCGTCAGCATTCTCAACCCCCCGGTTGTTGTACGTCGGCACCTTTGCTGATGAGAGCCGGGAAACTGTGCGCTGTCTTTTCGACGTCTTCTCGCCTGCTGCAACCCCTCGTGCGAACCAACAGCACGGCCTCCAAACTTCTCAAAGTGAAACATAGCGTATTAACCAGGTAGTGGCCAGCGAATCAGGCGTTTCCCTATATTTATGTTCCAGTAACCCGTTCTACCTCGTATTAATGGCCGTTGAGCGATCGCACGCTCGCGATTACAGGAACGTGGTAAAACTTTGCTATAATTAACGCTGCCGTTTAAAACGCCTGAGTTACCGAGCACGCAGGTTTGCATCAGGCAAACATTGGAGCAGCCTTGCGCAGTCGCGATCGGCCAGCGGCAATCAGCGGGGCGCAGGCGCGTATCCGGTTAGCTACATCTGGCGTCGACTGTTCGGCGGACAAGGTTCGCGGCCGAGGCAGTCGACGCACTCCGACAACCCTGAGCCGGAACGACCACTAGGGGGGTTCGGACGGGACACAGCGTTAGGGAAACAACCGATTCGCGTGGGGGTGCGCATGGCTAACCTCGACTTATTGACAGCAATGTCGAATAGGTCAAGGGGGCCGCGATGAACAAGCTCGGTACGAAGCTTCAGATTGGCACTGCTACATGCGCGGTCGCCGCTGCTGCAGTGTTGATGCCGCTGCCGGCGGCCCAGGCGGCCTCGCCGGGTTCACTGGGCGGGTCGGCAGGTGGCGGAGCTGAGCTCATCGCCATCCCGACGGACTGCGTCCCCACGACGCCGTCAGATTGCGCCACCACGCTCGCGCCGAGCGCGGCCGCACTCCCGAGCCTTCTTCCTGGCGGTAACACAATCTTGCAAAATCCGTTGTGGTGGTTCGGGCCGCCCAATACGAATCCCCCGACACAAACGCCTGTCTTCACCTTTTACCCGCTGAACTTGCTTCCGGGTTTCATCCGGCCGCTCTTCAGTTGGTTCGCAGACATCAACTACGAAGCGTGCATCTTGGGCTTCACGTTGCACATCGGGCCTTACGGCGCCGTCAGTGGCTCATACAGTCGAGGCTGTGCCTAGTTTTAGTCCGACGCGAGTCACCCAGCTAGTGCGGCGCCCGAGCTAGTCCGGTCGGTGCTGCACCCCTCGTAGCACGGACCTCGCCTTAGAGCACGGGAACTCTCAAGTGCATATCCTTTCGCGACAGCCGTTTAGCGATGAACCGAACGGCGGAGATCACCAGTCCCCGAAAAAGACGTCTCGGCGTCACCGCCGCATGATGTGGGCTGGGCTGGCACTGCTGATAGGCGGCATAGCGTTCGGTTGCTGGCTGGGCGTTCGAGCCCTCGAAGCAAAGTCGAATCTCGAACAGGCGCGTTATAGCGCCCAGCACGCGAAAGATGCTCTGGTCAAAGGACAAACCGCTGACGCCGCGCGCTTCGCGGACGACGCAAATTCGCAGGCTCTATCCGCACGAGCGGCCGCTCACTCATTGCCGTGGAACATTGTCGCGGCTGTACCGTGGTTAGGCAGCCCGTTCAAGAGTGGTCAGCAGATGACCGACGTTGTTGTGGACCTGACGACAGAGGTGCTGCAGCCCACTACGCGTATCGGCGTAGCGATCTCGCCGGACCGGTTGCTCAACAACGGCCGGGTGGACTTAGAACTACTCCGAAACGAAGAACCCCGACTCAGCAAGATATCGGCGGATGCCGCGCGATTGAATGTTGAGGCCAAGGCAATCTCAGACCCCACATATGTCTCGCGTCTCCGCGAAGCTCGGTCCGCGATTCAGGGGCAAACGTCGGAAATCGCAAAGGTACTTGAAAACACTGCCCTAACCGCGCGTCTTGCGCCATCGATGATGGGCGCCGATGGGCCGCGCACATATTTCATGGGCTTTCAAACGAACGCAGAAGCCCGAGGGACTGGCGGGCTCCTCGGCGGATTCGGGATACTTCGGTTCGACAACGGAACCGCGACCGTGGATACATTGGCAGCCGACACTGAACTCAAAGGCGCGTCCGCTTCCCTTGATCTCGGCTCGGAATTTTCGGGCGTGTACGGGTTCACCAATCCTTTTACGGACTTTCGCAATAGCAATTTGAGCTCCCACTTCCCATACGCTGCCCAAATTTGGCAATCCATGTGGGCGCAGCGGTCCGGGATGAACGTAGACGGGGTCATCGCTATCGACCCCGTCGCGTTGAGTTATATCCTCGGCGCGGTCGGCCCGGTTACGATTCCGAATGGTGAGGTGGTAACGAAAGATAATGTCGTTGAATTAACGGAGTCGACTGCCTATCGCCGGTTCCCGACAGACCAAACTGCGCGCAAGCAATATCTACAGGACATCGCAAATCAAGTGGTGAAACGAATGACTGGACGGGTAGACTCACCACGCCAGCTGCTCGATGCCCTGGGCAGAGCTATCAGCGAGCGTCGCATCGCGGTATGGAGTTCATCGCCTGCCGATCAGAAGCTACTTGAGGAAACGCCGCTGGCACATGTAATTCCCGACGACTCCGCCCCGTACGCCGAGGTTGTGATCAACAATCTCGGCGGCAATAAGCTTGACTATTATCTGCGACGGCACATCGAATACACGGCGGACGGATGCGCAGGAGATACGAGGAAATCTATAGTAGTCGTCCAGATAATGAGTATTGCGCCGGACAAATCTCTTCCCGACTACGTATCTGGTTTAGCTGGCATATCACCCCAAATACCGATCGAGGCGCCGGCCGGCACAATGCTCACCTCCGTCCGCCTACTCGCAACGAAAAATGCCAAACTGCTGAGCGTACTTGCAAATGGCCAGAAGGTGCCCGCCTTCACGAACACAGAACGGGGCCATCCGAGCTTCGAGGTACAGGTCGCCATACCCCCCGGCAAGTGGGGCGAGCTGCGCTTCCAGCTGTCCGAACCTACCTCCCCCGGCACACCGCAGGTGCCCACCCAGCCACTCGTCGACAACATCAGTCCCGTCGTCAAGGTGCCCGAGTGCAGGGGATAAGCCGCACCAGCGGCATTGACTCGACGGCTACGTCGACCTTCACGGCGAAGAAAACCACATTGGACCAGGTTGATCTGTTATTCGATGCGCGACACATTCGGCAGACCGGCATCGGCAGCTACATAAGCGCCCAATTACCATATCTGGAAGAGGCGCTGTTTCAACGTCAGAAGTCGCTCGCCGTCTTGGCGGATGAAGACGCAGTACCACCTGTCCGTAGAAGCACGAAAGTTATATCATCTCCTCAATCCGCCGCTCCAATGTATTCAATTCGCGAGCAGAAAGCTTGGAGTGATGCTTTGGACTCGGTTCGGCCACGCGCGGTTTGGCTGCCACATTATCCATGCCCGCTTGCTCTATTTCGACCGCGCAATAGTGAAATCAAGCTCTTTGTCACGGTGCTGGATACGATCCACCTCTTGGAAAGAAATATCAGCGGCTTGGGATTCGGGCGCCGAATGTACGCGCGCACAATGCTAAGCCTCGACGTGCGAAGATGCCGTCAAATAATTACACCTTCGTACGCAACGGCGAGGAATCTCCTTCGCCTGGCGCCAACCGCACCGGTGACAATGGCACCGATCCCAATTGACAGTTCCTGGTTTGAGCCCGTCGACACCACCCTGTCACCCATCCAAGGGAAGTACATTTTGTATGTCGGGTTGCCCAAGCGCCATAAGAACCTACCCCTTCTAATCAATGCTCACGCCGCAATTGCGTCGGAGGTACCCCACAAACTCGTGATAGCCGGGGGCGGTAATGTTGCCAGCAGAGTCGACGAAAGAGTCGAACTTCTCGTCGGCAATAACGCGCACAACATTGAGCTGGTGGGGAGACTCGACTTCGACGCTCTCCGTTCGCTTGTCGCAGGTGCAGATCTTCTGGTTTTACCGTCGCTGCACGAAGGTGCTGGACTCCCTCCGCTCGAAGCAATGGCATGCCGCACTGCTGTACTCGCGTCAGACATCCCAGCGCTGAGAGAAACCTGCGGGGATGGCGCCGACTACTTCGATCCCCACGATCCTGAAGAACTGGCATACCTCATGCGAAGGTATTGCTCCGATCAGGAGGCCCGTGCGCAACTGACTGAACGCGGCTGGTCTCACGTCACTCGACGACAATCGACGATTTCATTCTCCGCGGCCGCGGAGGCCATATGTTCCGGGCTGGAATGAGGGCCGATAATGTACGCGCCTGATTCGATGATGCACATCAACGAAGACGTCATCCCCAGCGACGGCGGGCATGAGATCCGAGCCGGGAAGACCGGCCCAAGATTCCTTAATCGGGGCTGGCTGATGTTCTGCGACGCTCTGCGTCAGTTCGTCCAAGCGAACGTCGAACTCTGCGACCGCATCACGCCTTCCATCGTCCAGCGGACACATGCGTACGAAAAGTATCGAGAGGCAGGCGTAGCCCTACTCCAGCGCGAGCCGCGGTGTGTCCTCGACGTGGGCGCCGGAAGACAATGGCATTTCGAACCTTCGCTCAAGACGCGGGACATGGTTCTGATCGGCTTTGACATCGACAGCTCCGAGATGGCGCAGAATCTATTGCTCGATCAGAGAGTCTCCGGAGACGCGTGCGCAAGCCTGGGGGTGCCCGACCAATCCGTGGATCTGATCATGGCGCGGGCCGTGATCGAGCATCTCCATGACAACGGGGCGTTCCTGGTGAACGCAAATCGGGCCCTTCGCGAAGACGGCCGTCTCATTGTCACCTTTGCAAGCAAGCATGCTCCATTCGCGCTGTTGAACCAGGCTCTCCCCCAACGTGTTTCGGAATGGCTCCTATCACGCCTCGTGCCAGGCACGTCTGGGCTCCTCGGCTTCAAGGCATTCTATGATCGCGCGAGTTACCGCGAATTCAAACGACTTCTGGTCAACTCTGGCTTCGAGGTCGAGCGCGCGTACGCAAGCTTCTTCTCCGCGGGATATTTTCGGTTCTTCGTGCCCCTGTTCCTCGCACACCTCGGGTTCGACTACCTGCGCAACGCGCTCGGCAACCCCCGCCTGGCTTCCTATTTCATGTTCATCGCGAAGAAGAAGCCCTCGACAGTGCCATCGGACCAGTCAAAAACTGAAATTTGAACGAATGAAGAGCGGACCCACTGCCTCCCGTGTATCTCGACGATCTGACACGACCGCCGAGACGAACGAACGCGTTACTCCTGTCCTCCAGAGAACAAACCTCGAAATCAGTCACGCTGAAACAGTCATGCGTAGCAGCGCGTTCGGCCGATGGTTTTCCCAGCACTGCCGCCGCATCCCTTGGCGGGATCGAATGCTGGCGCTGATTGTCAAGGTCGAAGGGGGCCAGCTCTATTCGACCACTCTCAGAGCAGCCTTGCGGCGGTGGTACGACGTCGAGGTCGGGCCGTATTCGTACGGATCTTTGCTAATTCCGGGAAATGCTGATCGCCATACGGTCATTGGAGCGTACGTCTCTATCGGGCCGAATGTGCGCAGATTCGGTGCTGCTCACCCCATGTCGAGTCTCAGCCTGCATCCCTTTTGGTACAACCCGGCGCTCGGCGTAGTACCCAGCGGTAGCGACGTTCCGCGCACGGCGATATCGATCGGTCACGATTCGTGGATTGGAGCCAACGTCACGATCCTTCCAGGCTGCAGAAAGATCGGTGTGGGCGCGGTGATTGGCGCGGGATCAGTTGTGACCAAGGATGTCCCCGACTTCACCATGGTAGCGGGCAACCCCGCACGAACCATTGGCACGCGGCTCACTGAGTCCGAGCGCGACGCGCTCTTTGACGCGAAACCGTGGCTCCTGCCCCCCGCAGAAGCAGCACGAGCGCTCATCTCAATCCGTGACAAGCCGCGCGGCTAGTGTTCGCAGCCAATCGATCTGCGACAGCAGCAGCGCCTCGCCGCCGATCACCGTCACTTCTCATCATTGGTCGCCTTGGTGCCGTATCCCTGGCACTTGTAAGTGCGCCCATAGTCGCGCGGACCCTTGGCCCGCAGGGCCGCGGCGAAACGGCCGCCGCCCTTGCCCTGTTCCTCATCGTGCCGGTCGTCCTCGGGTTGGGAATCCCGTTAGAAGTACGGCGACAGGCCGCGACGTCCGACGGGCACGCTGTCATGCGCACAGCCAGAACACTTGTCGTTCTTTCAACGACCGGCGCCGCAGCGATCGCGGCGCTCACCTACTTCACAATCTTTTCCGGCTTCAGCTCTGGCGGACGTGCAATCGCAACGTTGGGCATCGCGTTAGCGCCGTTGTCGACGAGCTGGGCGATTGACGTCAGCGTCCTCGTCGCGCATCGGCGGTACGGCGCTGTCTTACTGATGCAATTGTTACAGCCGGCCGTATACGTCGCACTCATTCTTCTGTTCTGGGTCCTCGACATTGCGACGGTGGCAACCATTCTCTCGGCAAGTATTGGCGGCACAGCAGCCACGTTCTTCGCCGGGCAACTGCTGGTGCGTGTTTCGGTTCGAGGTCAGCGTGTCGACGCGAAATCACTCTTGCGGAAGGGTCTTTCGTTCTCTGGAAGCGCTGTCGCGGAGGCGGCGACCAGTAGAGCGGATCAGGTACTGGCGTTGCCCCTCATAGGTGCTTACCAAGCGGGGCTTTACTCAGTTGCCGCCACGATCGGTGCAGTTCCGTTGGCAATTGGGCATGCGCTGGGTGCCAGCTATTTCGCTCCGGTCGCGCAGGCAGAGGGTAAACGCCGGTTACAGATACAGAGCGAGGCAATCCGCGCGGCTATCGCGGTCGCGTTGATGACTACACCGCTCATTGCAGTGATGGCCTGGGTTGCAATACCTGTGCTGTTCGGCGAAGCGTTTTCGGCCTCCGTCCCGGTGACCATGATCTCGCTGCTGGGAAGCGCCGCGATGTTGGCCGCCTATGTTGCATCGATGTCACTCGCCGCCGCCGGTAGAGGAATCAAGATGACAATCGCCCAAGTGGTCTCGCTCATTACTGGGCTCCTCGGCTTGGTGGTCATGGGCCCCGCGCTTGGCGCAGTCGGAGCAGCAATTGCCTCGACTCTCGGCTACTTCACGCTCTTAGCGATACTGCTTGGCTCCCATCGTGTTTCGTCACGAACGTTTGTTCCTCACGCGCGTGACTTCACCGGCGTGATCCAACGGCTGAGACGCGATTGACGACGGAACGGATCGCTGCCTCATCAGACCCGCTTGCATCGTCATAATTCTGGAGTTCGGTACCTAGCCTTGAAGAGACTCCGTTCGAGTGTCCCTAAGAACGCTTTGGCCAACTTCTTCGGATTCAAAGTCGTAGAAGCAACAAGGTGATAGCCGTGGTAGCTCGGAACCGGTCGGCCCGCGAGTACGCGCCCGATAAGCCGGACGACCAGGGTGCGCTTGCGTTCAGTCTGTAATGGCTGGACTCGGGCCACGCCATCCAGGTCGATGCTGGAGAGGTGGAGTACACCCTCGCTGGCTGCCCGCAGGAGCCAGTTATGCCCACGCTCGGTCCTGGCGATAACAACCGACGTTCCGTCCCTGTCGGAAAATGTTGGAAACCCACGCTCATCTGCTTCCCAGAAGTCGCCTACCGCGATGTCGGCAGATGCTCCGGTCCCGTCGGGGCACAATTTGCATCGCCAGGGCAGGTCACGCCCAAGGTGCTCACCCCAGGATTTCTCGTACGACAGCCGTTTCGCGTTGCCGTATTCGTCCTCAAATGTGAAGTCGCCCGGCCACCCGTTGCCGCGATACCTCAGGATGCGAGCCTTCGCCGGTTCCGTCCCGAATGAACGGATCAGATCATCGGTAGCAGCTTGGCTCGGCACGCCGGCGCAGAAGAAGCTCAGCGATGGAGGCCGATCGCCGGCGGGAACAAGTCGATAGTCTTGCAGCTGACGAAGCGCGCCTGCCTCACACGGCCTGCCCACATAGACATCTCGCCCTGTGACATCGTAGGCGGCTAGCGTGGAGACGGGCGCGTAACGCGAACCGGCGGAGCGCAGCGCCTCTTCGCGCTTCATGACGGATACGGAGACGGTCCGGCGCGACTCGTCGGCATCTGGAGCGACGCCGACCGCGCCTTTCGCGATTCCAGAGTCGATCATCCATAACGTCAACGCGGTGAGTACGCCTGCGCTGCCTCCGGCGAAACGGATCTGCGCATCGCTTGCCTGACCCTCCCACGCCGAAACGTAGCCGCCAAAAACCTTGTGATGCTTGAGCTTTGCGAGGTCAGGAGCCTCTAACCGGAGGCCGGGACATATCGCGTCGAATTGGTGTCGTTCCTCGCGGGCTTCCGCCGCCGTAGCTGGCGGACAACTGACCCGCGGCCGTAAGTGACCACGCTCGTCCAACGCAAGGGTCACCCTAGACGACACATGCGAACAGGCGCCGCAGCCCGAGCAGGTATCTGCTCGGCGGACGACATGTGCGATGCGTTCTTCAAGTTCGTCTCGACCAGTCATGGCCTTAGGCGCCTTAGCGTCGAGACCGCTTCTTCCAAACGGCTTTGAGCGATGGCGAGACTGATCGGCAGCTGCTCTAGAAGACGTCCCTCGAGTGTCATGTCGTCGAGCAATTCAGACAATCGGCAAGAGAAGTCCGGAGTTTCTCGAAGGTCGATGATGTGATTCCACCCGATGTCCCTCAGGAGTGGCTCGAACTTGCGGGAGTAGGCAAGGGGTATGGCTGGAGTACCCATGGACAGCGCATTAAGGCAAGCGTGCATCCGCGAGCCAATGACGAGCCTGCCGCTACCTAGAATCGCCCGGGCCACAGTGAGATTCGGCGGGGCCAGAAACTCGAGGCTGCTGTCCCCGCCATACTCTCGCTCCAAGAGCTTCAAGGGGGGTACGTCATTGTCTCCGGCACCAGGTTCATTAATGGGAACGTCTGGACCCACAACATGGGCCAACAGCGTCACCCGGCGGCCCCGATTGAGGAGATCTTTGATCGAGCTGCGCACTGCCCGCTGGTAAGCGAGATTATCCACATGATGGTTCGGCGGCCACAGCAAGCCAGACACGTTGAAGATGACGTCCCGGGTCTTCTCTACCGGAACTTGCGGTAGCGCGAACACCACGTCAGTTGAGATCGCGTCTGCCGGTCGAGCCAGCCGTGCAACAGCTTCCGCACTAACGCTGTCCCGAGTAACGATGCACGCGACGCGGGAGATCGCGCGGCGCGCCAACATCTGACCGATACGGGTGCTAAATGGCCCGATCGTCTGTGGACCAAAGACGACTGGGATACCAAGCCGATGCGCAACGCTCTGGACGTAAACCATGAGCAGGAGGCGCTTGAAGCCGTAGGCGTCGGTGAAGCTATCACCCGCGCCTGAGTCAAGGACCATATCGAAGTCGCTCAAGCGCTTCGTGATTGGCCCTCTAAACGAAAGAAGCTCTTGAGCGGCCGATCGTTTGCCAAAACTAACGCCGGATTCGCCCCACGCGAAGTCCTGTAGTTCGACCTGGGTGTCGTCACCCCACGTCCGCCGAGCCAGCATCGACATGCCCTCTGCTAGCGCTCGTACACCAAGGTTGTAATTCTTGGTTCCGTCAGCCCAAAGGACCAAAACCCGCATCGCCATTTTCCCTACGCCCGCAGATTCCACGTTTGTACAACGCCAGCTTAGCCACGTACCACCTCTCCCGTTCGATCTCGACAAAATTCTAATGAGGACGCCGATTTTGCAGCAGCAGCAGCTCTTTCTGAGCTCGATCGATAACACAAATAACTACTGACACAGCATTCACTTGCGATCAACAAGAAACGCCTTTTGGGCGCCGCCGCCGATCCCTGCACACCGCGAATGTTGACGCGGCGAAAGCCACACAAGACAGCTAGGCTACGCCTACAGTTACTAGGTGACCATCGTTCGCGAACCGGCTGCCGCAAGAACTATCGCAGTAACCGCGCCCGCCGGCGGACTCCTACTCGTCAAGGCGCTGGTAGTTGTTGCAATGTTCAGCGGGTTTATCAATCTGATCCCAGCTGGCGAATTCATGCCCGCCACATTCCTCATTGACTCGATCATCGCCGCTATGGCCCTTTTAGCGTTCATCGCCTTGTGCCGTGGTGCTTCGTTGGAATTCTGGATGATTGCTTTGATTCTATTGCTCGTGGCCAGCGTGGTACTAATGCTTCAGGGACCCGAGGCCGTAGGACCACAGTTCCGGGCGGTCCGCAATCAGGTCTTCTACGCATTTGCGGGCTTATATACCGCTGTCGCAGTTCGAGACAGAGATGGTGCAATGTCGATCATGACCCTCGTTATGCGATTGGGTCTGGTGCTCGCGGCGTTCGGCTGTGTGCAGTTTTTCTTCCGCGATGTCTTGCCCGAATGGCTCCTTTTCTCGCGTGACACTATTCTGTTTTCCTATTATGGCACGGACATATCCCGTTCAACTGGATTGGTAGGTAACTCGATAATTTTTGCGACGCTGTTGGTGCTCATTTACTCGCTCTGGCTGGCCCAGGCGCTGTGGCGTCCTCGCGTCATGACCTTCGCGAACGCAGCGCTAATGGCGGCCGGCATCGTCACCACCTTTTCCCGTGCATCCATACTCTGCGCGGCATTGATTAGTTTCTGCATGCTGGCCGCTGTGCTGTGGCGCATCCGTCCGAGCCGCCGCATCCCGCTGCTGGCGTCATTGTCGCTGGCTGGTGCACTCTTGGCGATCGGCTTCATCGGCAACGAGAGCTGGCGGGATACGCTGACGGGATCCTTTATCTGGAAAGGACTTTTCCTCGGGGAGAATGCCACGGCGGCAGGATCAAATAAACGACATTACCAATACGCGACATTTGCGATTGAATCGTTTTCACGACATCCTGTGTTCGGGATTGGTCTTGGTACCCAGAGCCAATACTCAGAGAACGCGATGTCGTCAGTGGTGATCACAGATGGATTCCACTACTCTACCTTAGTCGAAGGTGGGCTATTCCTCTTCCTTCCGACGCTTCTGTTTTTGTTGGCAGTCATTTTTCGAGCGGTGCGGGCGTACCACAGCTTCCCCCTCAGCTTCAAGCACATTCCATTCGCAATTGCGATATATTTCTTTTCTCAGGTTGCGATTGCCGGGTTCATCAACACTGGTTTCTATGGCAAGGTTGCGAACCTGATCGGATGGATTGTTTTTGGCGCAATGGTAGCCCTTGCTCGCGCAAACACGGCCGAGGGAGCGCTAACGCAGGCCCTCAAACGCGATGTATGCCGGACCCGTTACTGTTCGACCTAATCGCCAACCTTCAGTTATGTACCGGGCTCGGCATCCATCTCCCGACAGCAACGAACGAGCCAGCCTCGCCCATAGGCGAAGGACGCCGATCCATATTCGACCGCCGGCATGCAGGTGTAAGAAGTAACGAAATGAGGCTGTCTCATACGCTGTCACACGTGTACCTGCACGAGCGTGGGATGACGCCACTTCATGGATCAAATGAGCAGAGGGCACCACAGCGAATCGCAAGGAGGCTTGCTTCATTCGCAATCCGAAATCTACGTCCTCCCAGTACATAAAGAATCGTTCGTCGAGCAGTCCGATTTGTCGAAATGCTGAGGCGCGCACCAGCACACAAGCCCAGGTCAGAAAATCTATGTCGCCCCGGCGACTGCGCTCGTCCATGTTCCAGGTCCAACGATTAATGACACCGCCTGAGGAGATGAGTTCGCCTTGTGGCGTCAAGTTTTTCGGGCCGACCATTGACAACGATGTGTCGTCATTCAGAGCGGCGACCAATCTTGCTAGGGATTCAGCCGAAAGAACGGCATCATTATTTATCACCAAGACTGATTCAACATTCGGATGGCTCAGTAAGTCGCGGATACCCGAATTGACTCCGGCAGCAAAACCAATATTCAGACGGTGCTGAATGATGCGTATCCTCGCATCCGAGGGGAGCGCACTTTCGAGGCTACCGTCAGATTCGTTGTCCACAGCGACGATGTTCGTCAGCAGCGGAGATCTGATGAGCTCGGAGACACAGCGTGCAGTCTTCTCGGTATCGCGCCACGTCAATACAACTGCTCCAACATGCCCGGCAGCCTCTATCGCGCCCGATGCTTCGCTCATGCGCACCGTGTCCCGAACGTTAGGCATGCGGTTCATCGTTACCTGGGTCGCACGGAACAGATCAAGTCGGAGCCGCCGTAGTAGTAGTCGCGGCGGACAGTCTGGTAGAGCTCTGGAAGTCGACTTCGTTCCACGACGCGCTTGTCGGTGGTCAGTGAAAAGCATTGGAACTGAGGAGGAATCCGCTCAACGAACTGCTCGAATGAGCACCCGTAGGCGTGTTCGACGTGGTTGGGCACGATCTCGCAGACGAAATGCCTTGCACTCGAGAGAATGCGCTGCATGCCTGCCATCGCGCGGTATTCCGCACCTTCGATGTCCATGATGACGACGTCGAACTGTCCACTTAGTTCGTCGTCCAGGCTAGCGCCGCGCACGCTGATGATTTCCGGTTGGTCGTAGAAGAACTCAAACTGTCGATCGGGCGGCATGATCTTCGCGCCACCGCTGTTCGCCTTCGACGCCACGAACTCGAGCACACCGGGCGCTTCGGACGCCGCCAGGTTGTAAAGCCGGCAGTTTGTCAGTCCATTGATCGCCACATTCATCTCTAACAGTCGGTAGCTCTCGGGATTCGGTTCGACCCCGACCGCCTCCCGTACGACTGCGGCAAGCGGCAACATGATGGCGCCGACGTGGGTACCGACCACCAACAGCCGCGTCTCGGGCGTCACCAGGGACCGGTACTCCTCGAGGTTTCGCGCGTCGTAGCAGCCATCGAACGCCAATCTGCGTCCGACACCGAAATCCCTAGCCGCGGCGATCAGGAACATGCCGTCTACCTCGTTGAGGAAGCCGAGGCAGTGTGGCCCAGCGATTTTCGCCCTTATATCCGAAACAGTCGCCAACACACGAAGTTTCGAGTGTACCCAAGCTGTCTTCAATTCAAGCCTCCCAGCGCAGAAAGGGCTATCGTGTTGATCATCCGGGGCTAGGTGTCGTCTCGAAGGAGGACATCGGCAGCAGCATTTGCCCGCCCAGGTCTACATGAGGCGGACGCAGCGACGCCGACACCAGCATGATGTTTGCAATCACCATCACGATGAGGGCGATTATCTGCCACCTCCATAGCAACATCCCCCGACTGTTGGCCAGGGTCTTCTGGTTCTTCATGCGGCCACCTCTGATATCGCCGCTGAGGCTGCGCGCTCGATTCGCGCGACGGCATTGGCGATGAGGGCGGCCGACGCCGCGTACGCGCCATCATCGCGGCCGTATGGATCGGGTATGTCGTCATCGGCGAGATCCGCTGGCGGAACTGCGAATCCGCGTCGAGAAGCGACGATGCGAACAAATGTAGACATCATCTCCGGCACCGGAACCCTTTCCTTGAAACGCAAGAGTCCCGCAGCGCGGGCGTCTTCTGTCAACCGGGCAAACTCGTTGAGTGTGAAGGAAACCCGGCTCTTCGAGGGCACGAGCAGTGCGGTCTCGCGCCGGTGATTGCGGGTCATCGCGAGGACTAAGTCAGCCTGTTCGGCTTGTAGTCGGTCCAACTGACGCGCAGTGCGGCTCGTGACGTCCACAACAACATCTCCTGCAAGAACGGCCATTTGGGGTGCAATCACGGCGCCACGTAGTGCCTCAGTTCCGGCACTAATAATCTCAACTCCGTCAGCCCACCCGAGACGAGCGATCGCCGCGCGTAGCAGCAGCGCGGCATAGGGGGATCGGCAGACGTTCCCGGTGCATACCGAGAGGATGCAGAAGCGTGCAGACTGAGGTGCGCCGGACAAGTTTCAGGTTCCCCTCGTATTGGTCACTGTCTTGCTCATGTTCAGAAATTGGCCCGGGTCCAAAGGTGACCCGTTCGTCTCTCGAGCGGCGATCCCGTACGCCCGGTATCCATATCGGGCGTACCCGTACGCCTCGGCCCCCTTAGTCGGCATCATCGTTAACACGATTCCGGCAATCCGGGCATCGACGTTGTTCAGGGCATCGATTGCCGACTGGAGCTGCGCCTTATGCGTACGCCCGGATGCGACTACCAGTAATGCACCACGTACATGCTTTGACAGCACGGCGGCGTCAGTAACGGGCAGCAGTGGCGGGGTGTCAACCAACACGACGTCATATTCCTTCTCCACCAACTGAAGCAGTTTCATCATCGCTTCTGACCCAAGTAATTCGCTGGGGTTCGGGGGGATCCTGCCGGCGGGCAAGATGTCGAGATTTCGCAGGCCCCAGTTCTGCACTGCGTCAGGCAGCTCCACTTTTCCGATGAGTACATCTGTAAGCCCGACTGCGCCCTCCAGGCCGAAAATAGGAGCGACGTTGGGATGCCGCAAGTCCGCGTCGATCACGAGCACGCGGACATCGGACTGCGCGATGACGATGGCAAGATTCGCGGTCGTTGTTGACTTACCTTCGGCGACCGATGCTGACGTAATGACGAAGCTTCGCGGGCCGCCTTCGACATCAAGGAACTGCAGGTTGGTGCGTAGGCTTCGGAATGCTTCCGCCCGTGGATCTGTCGGCGCAGACTGGACGATCAGGGGGCGCGTCTGCGCGGATTCGTCGAACGCGACGCCACCTAGGATTGGTGCATCGGTGATGCCGCGGACATGCTGACGACCGCGGATGCGCGTGTCGAGCGCGTCGATCAGCACTGCCGTGACGACGCCAACCGCAAGGCCCACAAGCAGGCTCGCGGCAAGGTACAACTTGGTTCTGGGCACCACTGGGGCAGTTGGGACTTGGGCTGGCGTCAGAATCGTCACCGCCACGGGGGACTGCTCATCTGCCCGGGGGCGGGTCAGCATCGACGCTTCATCGCGAAAACTGGCGGTGACGGCGTTCGCGATGTTCGCGGCCTCTACTGGGTTCTCACGTGTAACGGCGATTTCAATGTTCACCGTGTTTGGCGCTACCTTCGCTGTGATGTCAGATGCGAGATCCGCGACCGTCTCGGTGAGCCCGAGTTGCGGGTCATCTACAACCTTGCTCAGTACTGCTGGCGAGGAAATCGCCTCAGTGAACGACTTGATCATGCTTTGGGTGTAAAGAGCTCCCTGATTGAACTCCTGCATCGTCCCCGCGTTCTGCACGGAGACAAAAGACAGCGTCCTTGCTTCATACTGCGGGGTAATCAGGATGCTCGCAGTAGCACCGATGGCGAGCCCAGCCATTGCTGACAAAGCGATAAGTAGCCATCGTTTCCGGATCACTCGGATGTAGTCGCGTAGCTCCACTCGTCCTACTCCTTACATCCGAGTATCTCGTGCAATCGACACCGGCCACGGCCCGAGCGCGAAACTATGTGTCCGCCCAGCAGAGGCACAACAAAAGTCGTCATCGGCAGGCTCCGACCATTGCGCCGCCGTCGGCCGAGCCGAGTGAGCTGCTTGAGTCAACCGCGATGCTCACATAGTCCTCGACTGATGACTGCAGTTGGATTCCTGGCCGCCATCCCGTCTCGGCGCAAAGGCGTTGAGCATTCCCGATATTGGCCGAAGGATCGATTACGCGATCAACTGTGACGTCCGTGGGCGGGATCGGCTTACTTAACGCGGCGCACACCGCCTCCAGCATCTGCCAGCCTGATCGGGCGATGCCGGTGCATACGTTGTAGGTCGTGTGGCGCGGCTCAGGCTGCTCTAGCAGAAGCCGGTACGCCCAGGCAATGTCGCGAACATCGGTGTAATCTCTTGCCGAATCGAGGTTTCCAACAGACATTACTGTTCCTGGTCCCCATTCTTTCACCTTCGCAACCAGATCGGGCACGATGAAGTTTGGGGATTGTCCCGGCCCGACGTGGTTGAACGGGCGAACAACGACCGCGTCAACTCCTCGCTGCATGTAGTACTCAGTCTGCCGTTCCACCAACAACTTTGAAACGACGTACGGTGACGTAGCCAGCAGCGGAGATCCTTCTGTCAGCCCGAGGCTCTCTCGGGTGTTGTCATAGACGGCGCCGGAGCTGACAACGATCGCTCGCCCCCGCCATTCGGCTTTGAGAGCGCTTTCGAAAATGTGGGTCACCATCGAGCTATTGGTGTTGATGTATTCCTGGGGGTTGTCGAACGACGGTCCGACAGCCGCCAAGCCGGCCAGATGAACCAGCCCATTGATCGGGCCTACCTTCGGCCAGCCTCGCGTCAGGTCGACGGGGTAATACTCCTCTAGCCACTGTGTGATACGCGCAGGCGGCTCGTCCGGATCGGATATCCCGATGACGCGATAGCCGGCGGTCGCGAGGTTTTCTACCAACACTTGGCCGACGAAACCCGTTGCGCCCGTCACTGCGATCCGATCCCCTGGGCGGACGGGCCTCATGCGCTAACCGGAATTGCAAGGGCACCATAGCGGCCGCGCTGTAATGCGATGTCGTGGTGGACCATTCGGCTAACCAGCTCCGGGAAATCTACTTCACGCTTCCAGCCGAGTACCGTCTCCGCCTTCGCCGGATTGCCCAGCAAGATGTCGACTTCGGCGGGGCGCACGAACGCCGGATTACGTTTGACATATGGCGACCAATCGTCAATACCAATCTCCTTGAACGCCAAGGTCAAAAAGTCACCAATCGAGTGTGTCTCACCGGTAGCGAGGACGAAATCGTCCGGTTCATCGTGTTGCAACATTTGCCACATTCCGCGAACGTAGTCGCCGGCGTAACCCCAATCCCGCTCTGGCCAAAGGTCACCTAGCTCCACGTACTGTTGTAGGCCGAGGTAAATCCGGGCGACCGCATGGGTGATCTTGCGAGTTACGAATTCGACGCCACGTCGCTCTCCTTCGTGGTTGAACAAGATGCCGCACGACGTGAAGATTCCGTGGCTCTCGCGATAGTTTCTCGCGATCCAGTGACCGTATAGCTTGGCCGCCCCATACGGGCTACGGGGATGGAAGGTTGAGTTCTCGTCGTAGCCCAACACAGGGCGGTTATATTCGAGGCCGCCGAACATCTCAGATGTCGACGCCTGATAGAACCGCGTCTTGCCGGACCTGCCCGTCATCCGAATTGCCTCGAGGCAGGCCAAGACCCCTCGACCCGTAGTGTCCATCGTCAGTGCCGGATTTTTGAACGAGTACCCGACGTGGCTGATCGCCGCCAGGTTATAGAACTCATCCGGATCAGACTGGTCGACGGCGCGGAGAATTGACGCTGGATCCAACAAGTCCGCCTCGAGGAGGACGGCAAAGGGAAACTCCTCGAGGATCTGCTCCTTCTTGAGGTTGCTCTGACCGCGCACTATCGCGTAAACGTGATAGCCCTTCTCGTGCAACAGGGCCGCAAGATGCCCACCATCTTGTCCGGTGATGCCCGTGACAAGAGCGTTTTTGCCGTGTGTGTTCACTTGACCTCCTGCGGGTGATACCTGTGAGTGAATGTGAGTGGTTGACGTGTTGAGCGGGCATTTCGCGCATTGCGCATCTCGTCGGGGCTGGGACCGCCGGTGACCCAGGCGACGAGGCGTTCAGCGAATCTGGATTCAGAGAGCTCCAGCAGTTCGCAGAGGGTCGGGCGACATCCCTCGTTTATCAGCTGTCGTGTCTGCTCTGCGACTTCATGGAGATCCGCGAAATCTACTGCTGCGCTTGCCAACGAACTCGCAACCGCCTCCCGGGCGCCGCCGGCGAAGTTCACAATTGTGGGTGCTCCCGCCGCCATCGCCTCGACGGGCATCATGCCGAAGTCTTCGACGGACGGAAACACGTAGGCGGCCGTTCTCGCGTAGAGCGCATGAAGAAGGGCATCCGAAGGTGACAACACCAACTCGACGGGCACTGCGGCACTTGCCGCCAGAGCTTTCAGGCGCGACTCCTCTGGGCCGCTACCTGCGATCACGACTGGGAGTCCGATGAGTTCACCGACTTTGATTACCTTGTCCAGCCCTTTGTAGGGGACGAAACGTGATGCACCAAGGATGAATTGGGCTGGCAGTTGGTCAATGACGCGGCGATCAGAATCGCTTAGGCCTGCACCGGTTCGCGCAGACTCTGCGATCGCCTCCACCGCGACGGGCGGAAAGATCACTTTAGCGTCCCGATTCCAGTACCTGCGGATGCGATCTCGCACGTATCCGCTGATTCCGGCGATTGCAACGGCCTCAGCGGCCCGACGACGGTCGAGCTGCCGGTAATGGGACGAAGCGACGCGTACGAGTGGATTGTTACCACGAATGTCAACTTCCGGTGTCCAGATATAGCGCGCCGGCGTATAGGCGTACACAAACTTCGGCGCAGACAGATTCACACCCGAGAACCGAGCATGATGAGCGAACAGGTGAGAGCTCGCCAAGACCCAGTCGTACTGATGATCACTCCGAAGCGCACGCCACGTCGTGGGCATAAAGGGCAACGCAAGAGCCTTGGAACGACGGAGTGGTGTACTCGAAAGCCACGATTCGGAGATATCGCGTCCGGCCATAACGGATCCGGAATCGCGCCAAAGCGTGCGCAAGTCCGCATCAGGAAATGCTCGGCTCATCGCCGCGAAAACCTTTTCAGACCCGCCGTGTGCCGATATCCACTCGTGAATGATGACCCCCGCCATTATGTAATGTCCGCCCTTGCAGGCATGGTTACGGGGCGGGCGGCCCCACTGAGGCATTGTGCGTTCGACATGGAGATCACCGACCCCGGTAGCAAAAGACCTGGCGGAATGTCCGCAAGATGATCTTGATATCGAGCCAAAGCGACCAGTTTTCAATGTAAAAGTTGTCGTACCGAGTGCGGTCGGCGATAGACGTATCACCTCTGAGGCCACAGACCTGAGCCAAGCCGGTAAGCCCGACTTGCACGCGATGACGCGCGTTATACCGATCGAACTGCATGGAGAACTGCGCCACAAAGTGCGGCCGTTCCGGCCGCGGACCTACCACAGCCATGTCGCCTCGAAGAATGTTCCACAGCTGAGGCAACTCGTCGATCGAAGTGCATCGCAGAAACCGTCCGACCGGGCCAACGCGGCTGTCATTGGCCACACACCACATCGTTTCTGACTCGGCATCATTGGCAGGCCGCATAGAACGAAACTTAAGAAGCTGGAAGTGCCTTCCATCGCGCCCAACTCTGACTTGCCTGAAGATGACCCCGCGACCACCCTCGATCCTGGTGGCCACCGCAGCACCAATGATGACCGGCAGCAAGACAATCAGCGCGACGGTCGCAACTACGACGTCCAGCCCTCGCTTTACGGCCTGGGCGGGACCGTAGAGACGGGGACTGCGGATACGCATGATCGGGATGGAGCCAATACGGTCAGCTCTCCCCGTCGCGGTGTAGAAGTGATGCAAACGTGGGACAACGAGCAGCTCCGCGTCTCGACACGTCTCGGTACGAACCGATTCAATCAAGGCACGTTCATCAATACCGCTGTCCGCCAACATCAGACTGTCTGCACCAGTTGACAACACCACCCTGTCTAGATCAGCAAGATGGCCGAGGCATGGTAGATAGTTCTCGACTGGACAGTGGTCGCCATCATCGAGGAAGCCCGTCAGATCGAGTCCATACTCCCTGTGCTGCAATAGAGTTCGTGCGAGTTCTGCTGCTACCGGCCCGCCGCCGATGAGGATAGCGCGACGCCGCATTATCCCTCTTCGCCGACTTATGACAAGTATCCACATGATTAGGACCCGGCCGAAAACAACCAGAAGGGCTGCCTCGCACGCAGTTTGGAGGAAAGGCACTACCTCCGGCCGTGGGCGAAGGTAGAGGACGGCTATGGACGCAATCGCCATGGCGGTCAGCAACCGACCGACGATAGAGGGCAGCTCATCTAGCGCGCTGATGTGCAGGGGTACAACGTACCGACCGCCATCAGACAGGAGGTAGGCGCCCAGCACTGCCATCATCGCCATCGAAGAGAACTGGGCGGGACGCCAGAGAAGGGGAGCAAGAATCAGGACAAAGTCGACAATCGGGACGACCATGCGCGCGGAGAAATGACTGTCGGATCGCACGCTGAGACCACTGTTGCAGTTATACGAATTGGTACGACGCCCATCTTCTGCACTATCGAGAACCGTTGTGCGATCATTGCTCCCGGCAGCCGCAGGTAGATCAGGGCCCGCTAGTGGATTGTCGAGGGTGAGGACGCTGGTCGGTAGATCACCGCGAGCATTGACATCGGCGACCGGGGACTGCCGAGGAGCAGTCACCGTCATGGGATCGAGGACACCGGTCACTGTTTCACACCCCGCGTGCGGACGTGGACTGTCGGCCGTCCCCATGTCGGAGCTGCGTTGGCCGCAAGTGCATGTTCGCGCGCGTCCTGCCAAGAAAACATCCGTAGCCCCCTGTTGCCGCCGATAACGACTTGGCCCGTGAGAGTGACAGTCTCAGAGCCGACTTGTCGGTGCCGAGTGACACTGCCTCACCTGATCTTTAGCCTATTCACCCCGGGCGCTTTACGAAATGAGGTGTTTCCCTAACGTTTTTGGCGTGAGTACCCCCGGAATTCACAGCTATAGGCGCATTCTTTAGGGATAGACCCGTCGGCGCTCTGTCTGCGCGACAGGGAATTGCGTGGGCACCCTCACGCCGCGAGCCCATGCGTTAGCGCAACACCGTGATCGGCGGGTCCCATTCAATCCGCAAGGTCGCGCAACGAATTACGTTGAAATGATTGGGCAATCTGGGTTGCGCGTTCGAGAACTAAACGGCAGAGCCGTTTTTCGCCACGTGTGCACTGGGTCACCAGCCGCGCCTTCCGCCCGCTCAGATTTCACATAGCCCTGAACGTTTGCAGATGACCTGGCATTGATGCAGGCGCTCGTCGCTCGAATTGCACCATGTGGGGTCCTTGTTGATGATTGCCGCTGCTTTCTGATCTCTCTTCCCCATGGCGCCTTGCGGGGTCATCACCGAGTTGCCGGGATGACCCGGCGAGGCGACGCGGTTGGTGCAGTTTAAGTTGAGTATGTACTCGTTTTTCCGCATATTGTGACCGCTGGCATCGAGGAACTTCGACATGTGCCAACTCGTCACGATGCAGTCGTCCGTCGTCAGTTCGCTTCCGGTGATCGTCCCAATCACGGGCTTGCCGTTCCACTTGGCGATCGCCGATGCAGCGTCGCCGTATTTCTGCCCGGCCAATGGGTCAGCTGCGGACGCGATGCCGCAACTGAGCACCGCCGAGAGGACCGCCGCACCAGCGACACCGAGTATCCGTCCAACCAAACCGTTGATCACGAACCCCTCCTCGTGGCAACACGCATCACGTCGCACCGGTTCCACCGCATATTGCCGGCGCGTCCGAAGCCGCTCGATGCGGCCACTGTCGCTATTGAACCGACACTATTGCGAGGGGGAATGGTGATGAATCGGTTGTTTTCCCCTGCTTTGCCTCGCCTACCCCCAGCCGTTTGCCGCCCAGGACCGCAGGTACCCGCCAGCTAACGACTGTGCGCAGAGCAATCAGCAGATCGTTACAACAACGTGTCAGCGACGTCAGGCGCTGGTCAGCGACTGATCGTTCGGCCACTGACAGACCTCCGCCAACGGCCGGCGCGGAGTCGAAGGAAGCGGATCGGCGTCCACCTGAGGCCAGCCGACACGCATCAAAATCTGCGGAACTCCAACCACACTGAACAAGTTTGTGTGCATGGTGTCTCGTACGTCGCCGCACTGAAGCGCCTCCGTGACAGGACAACTCGCAAGTCCCAACGCGGTAGCCGACAGCAGCACCACGCTCATCGCTTCACCAGCGCGCAGGCGTGCGAGCCTACTGTCATCTTTGGTTCCAAGCGCCAATACGACCGCGCTGTCAACCGCGGCATCAGCGTCGGATTTTGCCGCGTTCCAGTGCGGACCGTCGGCAAACGTCACATGGCGTTCGCTTTGGCCGGCCGCGTCGCCGTGGTGTTCGTGGCCTGTCCGGTGTCGCCAGACTTCTTGGGCCACAACGTGTTGCACATTCTGCACCCCTTCGACTCGCCGCGTCGTCACCCCTGTAACTGCGGTGCGTGCGCCGATCAGCGCCAGGTCAGCGGCGGACACCGGCCACGAGCTGTATGGCCGCCAGTCATTCCGCTGCCTCGGTATTGCGGAGGCAAGCGCGACGTCGAGTGCACTGGCCGAGTGCGGATACAACTCCAAGTCCGCGAGATGTTCGGGTTCGGCGGCATCGGGCAATCGCTGCACCCTCGCACGCCAGCCCATCGCCGCCAGCGCGACGAGGCAGTGGTGCAGCGACGCGCCACAGCTCAGCAATACGTCTCGATCTTCCGCGTCCGTGTGAGCGCCGCGCCGGTTCGCGTCCGCGTAGAGATGCAGACTCTGCGTGCCCACCCGCCATAGCCACGGTTGGCAGTCGCCGACCGACGGCGCACGCGTTGCGAGCGACAGCGCCGTATGGATTGTGTTCTCTTTGGGAAAGCAACTAATCATTTGCTGCCCTCGCTTTCCGGGCCCCCCGGCCCAGCCCGAACCACCGCTCCCGGCGACGGTGATTTTGAGTGATTGGGACATCGACTCGGCCGTCGAAGCGGCCATTGCTTGCTATATCTGCACCGCTGTGCGTGTTCGGCGCAGTAGCCAATGTCCAATTTGCGAAGCTGCCATCCCGCCGCTGCGACATACTGCCGCCAGGAAACACACTGTTCAAGGCCGATATCATAGGCAGCGGCGGGCTCTGGTTCAGCGCAGCGGACGGTTGCGGACGCAAAAAGTTGATTTTCGGTCTGCGCCGAACAGTCAGCTTTGCCATCTCTGCACCCCGCGGGAAACTTATTAACGCCTAGGTAAATCATAACGAGAAACTTGAAGGATTCTGGCAAAATCGGGATTTGCTAGGTGAATACTCCACCCTGTGTCGGGGGTCGGCGTGAACCGCTTTGGGAAGCTGGCGGCGGTAGGGGACTTCTTGACGGAGGCCAGTGCGCAGCCGTCGTGCCTTGTCGTCGACGGCGAAGCCGGCATCGGCAAGACCACACTCTGGCTGGCTGCGATCGCACAGGCGCGCGAGCGTGGCTTTCGAGTGCTTTCCGCCCAGGCGGGCCAGGCCGAATCCTGGCTGGCCTACGCGGCCGCAGCCGACCTGGTCGGCGAGATCGAAGCGTCTGTCTTGGACCAACTTCCAGAGGTGCAACGTGTCGCGCTGGACCGTGTTCTGTTGCGATCCGACCTCAGCGGCGGCATGCCTTGCGACCAACGGGTCGTCGCAACCGCTTTCCTCTCTGTGGTGGAAGGACTCGCACACACGACACCGGTGCTGGTGGCGATCGACGACGTCCAATGGCTGGACCCGTCGAGCAAGGCCATACTCGCGTTCGTCGCACGTCGTTTGACGGGCCGCGTCGGAGTGCTCGTCACCGAACGGTCGCAACGCGGCGTCGAGACCGCGACGTCGTGGCTGCGGCTGCGCAGACCCGACGGCGTCGAGCGAATTCGCGTGCGCCCGTTGAGCCTAGGCCGTCTACGCGACTTGTTCGATGAGAAACTTGGTCGATCATTTCCCCGCCCGACAATCGTACGAATAGCCGAGATATCCGGCGGCAACCCGTATTTCGCGCTCGAGTTGGCACGCACAATGCTCACGGGCTCACCATCTGAAGAATCAGACTTACCCGCCACGCTCGCCGACCTGGTACGCGCACGAATCGGACGCCTGGACACCCAAGCGCAGGAGATGTTGTTGGCGACCGCCTGCTCCGCCGAGCCGACGGTCGACCTATTGGCAAGGGCCACAGGGAATTCCATTGAACGAACCGTCGAGTTACTCGAAGAGGCCGAGAGTGAGGACATCATCGGCATCGACGGCAACCATGTGCAGTTCTCCCACCCGCTATTGGCCCGCGGCGTCTATACCGACGCCACACCGTCGCGCCGCCGAGCAATGCACCGGGCACTCGCTGACGTCGAGGCCCTGCCCGAACTGAAGGCCAAGCACCTCGCGCTTGCCACCACCAATACCGACCCGGTCACTCTTCGCGCACTCGACGAAGGCGCGGACGCCGCGCGGGCCCGCGGAGCCCCAGCGGCGGCAGCCGAGTTGGTCGAATCGGCGATTCGACTCGGCGGTGACACCCCATCGCGCCGGTTGCGGGCGGCCGACCACTACTTCCAGGCCGGCGATAACAAGCGGGCCCGTGCCCTGCTCGAGCCGACGATCAGCCAGCTCGAACCCGGACCGCAGCGCGCGACCGCACTCACCCTGTCCGCCGAAATGCTGATCGCTGACGGTAGTTTCGAGCAGGCCGTCGATCTGCTGTGGACAGCGCTGAGCGACGCCGCAGACGATCACCCATTGTTGGTGCAAATACTGCTGTTGTTGTCGAACTCACTGATCGCCACGTGTGAATACGACGAAAGCCTGCACCACACCCGGCAAGCCGTGGTGCTGGCAGAAGAACTCGGCAATCCGATGCTGAGCAGTCAGGCGCTGGCGATGTGGGTGAAGGTGAGTTGCATGTGCGGCCAGGGAGTCGACGAGCTCAGCCTCTCGCGTGCACTGGAACTCGAAGACCCCGAGCTCGACGTGCCGTATCCGATGCGCGCCAGTACCGCCTACGCCCTGACACTGGCCTGGACAGGACGACTGGCCGAGGCGCGCAGACAGATGTACGAGGTGCGCCGCCACTGCATCGAACGTGGTGCAGAGGGCCTCCTCATGGACCTGTCCCTGCACTGCGCCTTGATCGAAATCTGGCGCGGGAGCTTCGTTGACGCCGCACAGATTGCCACCGACGCGATGGAACGCGCAGAGCAACTCGGCGGCGACCAAATGCTTGCTGTCGCAATGGCAATCCAATCCGCGGTCGACGCATACGCCGGCCACGACGAGGAGGCCCGCGCCCATGCGCGCACCGCATTGGAGGCCGCCGAGCGCTGTGGGGCGCGCAGCCTGACCCAATGGCCCGCCGTGACTTTGGGATTCCTGGAAGTCTCGCTCGGCAACTACGCCGAGGCGCTCGCTGCGTTGGAGCCTTTACTCTCCGACTTCGACGCGATACCAGGCACTGAGATCATCACCGCCTCGTTTCTGCCCGACGCGATCGAGGCGATGATTGCCGTTGGCAGGCTCGACGATGCCGAACTGCTCATCGACGCGCTGGAGCACAACGGCCAATGGCTCGACCGTCCTTGGATGTTGGCCGTGGGGGCCCGCTGTCGAAGCATGTGGCTGGCCGCGCACGGTGATGTCGCAGCTGCCGATCAGATGGCCCAACAAGCGCTACACGAGCATGAGCGATTGGCCATGCCTTTCGAGCGCGCGCGCACTCAGCTACTGCGCGGCCAGTTGTTACGTCGGCAACGCCGAAAGGATCTCGCGGCAGCCGCTCTGCACGAGGCGCTCGACGCATTCGAGGAGATGGGCACACCCCTGTGGGCGGAGCGGGTCCAAGCGGAGATCGCGCGCACCCGTGTCAGCGCGACCCACGATTTGGGGCTGACCCCGTCAGAGCTGCGTGTAGCCGAACTCGCCGCTTCGGGGATGACCAACCGCGACGTCGCCGCCACCCTGTTCATCAGTCCGAAAACCGTTGAACACAACCTGGCACGCGCCTACCGCAAGCTCGGAATCCACTCCCGCGCCGAATTAGGGCAGCAGATCAGCCAGCTCAATCTGGGGGAATCAACCGATTCGCACAGCGCCGGGGGTCATTAACCTAACGACGGTGAGCAACGTTTCGCCGTCGTCGTGCTTCCTCGCGGAGTGGTATCGACCCGACGTCACCTCACGAACCATCGACGACATCGTCGCCGCGCTCCAAACCGCCGCCAGTGCAATGCGTGCCAAAGGCATTCAGGTGCAATTGCTGATGACACTCGCCGTCCCCGCCGACGAAGTGCTCTACGCAACCTTCAGCGCGTACTCCCCCGACAGCGTCGTCCAGACATGCAAACAAGCCGGGATTCCCGTCGAGCGACTCAGTTCGGATGTGTTGCTCGGATCAACGTGGCCACCAGCCGGGGGTACCCCAGCGGCTCACGCCGTCGGGTAGGCGTTGACTCCTACGCCTCGGCGAAGTTGCGAGTGATCTGCGGGTCGACCGGGATACCCGGACCGGTGGTCGTCGAGACGGTGACCTTCTTCAGGTAGCGGCCCTTCGACGACGACGGCTTGGCACGCAGGATCTCGTCAAGCGCAGCACCGTAGTTCTCGGCGAGCGACTTCTCGTCGAACGACGCCTTGCCGATCACGAAGTGCAGGTTGGCCTGCTTGTCGACGCGGAAGTTGATCTTGCCACCCTTGATGTCGTTGACCGCCTTGGTGATATCGGGCGTCACGGTGCCGGTCTTCGGATTCGGCATCAAACCACGCGGACCGAGGATGCGCGCAATGCGGCCCACTTTTGCCATCTGGTCGGGCGTTGCGATCGCGGCGTCGAAATCCAGGAACCCGCCCTGGATCTTCTCGATCAGGTCGTCACTGCCGACGATGTCGGCGCCGGCCGCCGTGGCCTCCTCGGCCTTGTCGCCGACGGCGAACACGGCGACCCGGGCGGTCTTGCCGGTGCCGTGCGGCAGGTTGACGGTGCCGCGCACCATCTGGTCGGCCTTACGCGGATCAACGCCGAGCCGGATCGCGACCTCGACGGTGGCGTCCTGCTTCTTCGACGACGTCTCCTTGGCCAACTTCGCGGCCTCGAGCGGGGTGTACAGCCGCTCGCGGTCGATCTTCTCGGCGGCTTCGCGATATGCCTTGCTGGTCTTGCTCATTGAAATCTCCTAATTGATGAGTTGTGGTTGGCGGGCCGCAGCTGGCCCTCCCACGGGAGCCGTCTTATTCGACGGTGATCCCCATCGACCGGGCAGTGCCGGCGATGATCTTGGCCGCCTGATCGATGTCGTTGGCGTTCAAGTCTTCCTTCTTGGTCTCGGCGATCTCGCGCACCTGATCCCAGGTCACCTTGGCGACCTTGGTCTTGTGCGGCTCGCCCGAGCCCTTCTGCACACCGGCGGCCTTGAGCAGCAGCTTGGCCGCGGGTGGCGTCTTCAGGTTGAAGGTGAAGCTGCGGTCCTCGTAGACGGTGATCTCCACGGGGATGACGTTGCCGCGCTGGTTCTCCGTCGCGGCGTTGTACGCCTTGCAGAACTCCATGATGTTGACGCCGTGCTGGCCGAGTGCCGGACCCACCGGCGGGGCGGGGTTGGCCTGCCCGGCCTGGATCTGCAGCTTGATCAGCCCGGCGACTTTCTTCTTCGGGGCCATGAGTGTTGGTGTTCCTTTCTAGGGATCGCGTCCGCGATCAGATCTTGGCGACCTGGTTGAAGGTCAGTTCGACAGGTGTTTCGCGACCGAAGATGGACACCAGCACCTTGAGCTTCTGTTGTTCGGCGTTGACCTCGCTGATCGAGGCGGGCAGCGTCGCAAACGGCCCGTCCATGACGGTGACCGACTCGCCGACCTCGAAGTCGACGAGGATCTCCGGACGCTCCATCGATGCCTCGGAGGACGCGGCCGCGCCTGCGGTGCTCTTGGCCGGCTTCTTGGCGGCCGCGGGCGGCAGCAGGAACTTCACCACGTCGTCGAGCGACAGCGGCGAGGGTCGCGACGTCGCCCCGACGAAGCCGGTGACGCCCGGCGTGTTGCGCACCGCGCCCCAGGACTCGTCGTTGAGCTCCATGCGCACCAAGATGTAGCCCGGCAGCACCTTGCGGTTGACCTGCTTGCGCTGGCCGTTCTTGATCTCGGTGACCTCTTCGGTCGGTACCTCGACCTGGAAGATGTAGTCGCCGACGTCGAGGTTCTGCACGCGGGTCTCGAGGTTGGCCTTCACCTTGTTCTCGTAGCCCGCGTAGGAGTGGATGACGTACCAGTCACCCGGCCGGGTGCGCAGGTCCTTCTTCAGCGCGACGGCGGGATCTTCGTCCTCGTCGACTTCCTCGGCCGGCGCCTCGTCAGCCGCAGCCTCGTCAGCCGCAGCCTCCTCGACCGGCGCAGCGTCTTCCACGGCCTCGGCGGCTGTGCTGTCTTCCAGACGCTCAGCGGCCTCGTCCACGATCACGGTCGCCGGGTCCGCTGCCTCGGCGAGCGCATCCGACACGGCCGAAGGCGATTCGCCCTCGAAGGAAGTCACTTGTCAGTCCTCTCTAGTTCTCGTCAGCCGAACACCAGCATGACGAGCTTGGCCAGGCCCAGGTCGACCAGGCCGATCAACGCCACCATGAACGCCAGGAATACCAGCACCACCGCGGTGTAGTTGACCATCTGCTTGCGGTTCGGCCAGATCACCTTGCGCAGCTCGGCGACGACCTGCAGCAGGAAGTTCCAGACGAACGTGAACGGGTTGCGTGACGGCCGATCGGCGGCCTTCTTGGCCGTCTTCGTCGCGGTGCCCCCGCCGTTCTTGGTGGGGCTGGCCTTCGTGCCCGTCTCCAGGTCGACGGCCTCGCTGTCGGCATCCACCGCGCCGCGCCGCGACCGCTTGCCTGTCGGACGCGCCGGACGGGTCACCACCGCGGTCTGACCGGTGCTGTCAGTGACGCTGTCGGTTACCGTGCCGTCGTCTATCGAGTCGCGGCGTGCCGGGTCGGAATCGCTCACCGCATGCCTTTCGTCTGGGTTTGTGTGGTCACCTACCAGTGTCCACACTTGTCGAGTATTCAGTTGAGCAGGGGCGACAGGACTTGAACCTGCAACCTGCGGTTTTGGAGACCGCTGCTCTGCCAGTTGAGCTACGCCCCTTCAAACCCGGGGCTCACACAATTTGCGCGCTCCCCGTTCGGTCGCTTGGTAACCGATGGACAGCGCGCTGGACTGGGAAAACCCCGAGGTCCGAGTGTAGCGCGCCACCCGTACTAGTTACTAATCCGCGGTCTGCCCATTCTTGGCGACGGCAGTGCGCACAACCTGGCCAGTCTCGGGATCCCACTTCGCCGAAATCGAGTTGTCGCCCTCGTGGCCCATGAGCGTCGTGAACGCCTCCATCACGACCTCACCGTCGACATCGGTGCAGACGTTGCGGGTGGTGACGATATCGGCGCCGAACCGCTCGTCGACAGACTCGATGTGCATGGTTCCTGTCAACGCGTCACCAACCTTGATCGGCCGGTGAAACTTGAACTTCTGATCCACCTGGACGATCTGCATGGTCTCCAGGCCGACGTCGACGTGCTGAAAGAAATGGTTCTGGATCATCACCGCGAAGATCGAGGCGAAGGTGAGCGGCGCGATGAGCGCGTCATGCCCCAGTTCGGCGGCGGCCTTGTCGTCATGTGTGGCCGGATCGAGCGACTTGACCGCCCGCGCGTACTGCCGAACCTGCTCGCGTCCCACAACGAAGGTGTCCGGGTAATGCCAGACCATTCCCCGAATATCGGTTTTGAGTGCCATCAGTTATGCCAGCTTTGCGGTCGCGACAGCGCGGCCGAAGATCTTTTTCCCCCCGGTGGTGGCCGACAACGCGATGGTCACTGACTTCGTCTCGGGTTCAACGGATTTCACGCGTCCATTGAACACGATTTCCGCGCCGACGCCGTCATTTGGGACGGGCACCACAGCGGTGAAGCGCACGTTGTATTCGGTCACCGCGGCGGGATCGCCCACCCACGACGTCACGTAACCGCCGCCAAGGCCCATCGTCAGCATGCCGTGGGCGATCGCGGTGTCCAGACCGACCTGCTTGGCGATGTCGTCATCCCAGTGGATCGGGTTGAGGTCGCCGGAAACGCCGGCGTAGTTGACCAGGTCCTGCCGCGTCAGCGGGATCACCTTCTCGGGAAGCGTGTCACCCACCTTCACCGAATCGAACTCACGCAGTGGCATCGGAAAAACCCTCTTCTCCTTCTTCACCCGTACGACCCGCCAGGGTCGTGTAGGACTCCTGCACGATGTCACCTTTGTCGTTGGTGACGATGTTCTTGGTCACGATGATGTCTGTGCCGTGCGCCTGACGGACGGAGTCCACGTAAACGTCGCAGTGCAGCGTGTCGCCGGCATGAATCGGCTTGACGAACTTCAGCGCCTGGTCGACCTGGACGATCTGCATCTCGGTGATCCCGATGTTGGCGGCGGCGAAGAACGCCGACTGCGCCTGGTAGCCGAAGATCGAGATGAACGTCAGCGGGGCGGGCAACGCATCGTGCCCGAGTTCGGCAGCGACCTTCTCGTCGAAGAACGCCGCGTCGTCGTTCTTGACGGCGACGGCGTACTCACGAAGCTTCTCCCGGCCGACGACGTAGTGGTCAGGGTGCCGGTAGTGCATGCCGACGATGCTCTGTGACAAGCCCACGTTCGATGAACCTCTGGTCAACCCCGGGCAGGCGCCCTCGGGTTGGCGCGTTAGCGCGATTCCTTGTGAGCTTGGTGCTTGCCGCAGTTCGGGCAGAACTTCTTGATCTCGAGCCGGTCGGGATCGTTGCGACGGTTCTTCTTGGTGATGTAGTTGCGGTGCTTGCACACCTCGCAGGCCAAAGTGATCTTCGGCCGTACGTCTGTACTGGACGCCACGTCAAGTGCCTCTTTCTCAAATACTGCGGTTGTCTTGTAGCGGTGGGGGGACTCGATCCCCCGACCTCACGATTATGAGTCGTGCGCTCTAACCAGCTGAGCTACACCGCCATCCGGGTGCCACTTCGCCTTGGAAAAGCTTGGCGACCACCGAGCCCCCTAACGGAATCGAACCGTTGACCTTTTCCTTACCATGGAAACGCTCTACCGACTGAGCTAAGGGGGCCTGACCCGCGCAGCCGTGGCGTGGGCCTTAAAGAGGGTACATTCTCGCGGTTTAACGCGCCAAACCGCTGGTCTTCGCCGCGCTACAGCGCGACCGTGACGCCTGTCGAGGTTGGCCCGTCGTGCAGGTCGACGGACTGGACCTCCGTGCCCCTCGGCACGTCGAACACGACGGCGGTGTCGAAAGAGTCGCCGGAGTTGAGCCGTGGCGGTAAGTGGCCGAAGTAGAGCCAGGCCTCGTCGTCGGATTTGTAGACCGTGCCGCCGTCGGACAGCGTGTTGAACGACCCGGAATAGGTCTGCGGTTCGGCGCTGGTGTTCGTCACGGTCATCTGGACAACGACGTATTCGCCCTGCGCCGTCTTCTCGATGTCGGGGTGCTCGGGATTGACCACGGCATCCATGCGCTGCACGCCGGTGACGACGAACGAGAAGTCGCCGTCGCGCACCTCCTGGCCCATCGCGGCAGGCGGCACGTCGGGCCTGGCGACGTCGGCCGCCGTGGGTTCGGTCGCAGTCGGTCCGGGCACCGCGGCCGTAGCCGACGGTGCTGCGCTGCTGGTTTGCGCCGTGACAGTCGGTGCGGCGACATTCATCCTCAGCGCCAGGATCACTCCCGCAACGATGGCACCGATGACGGCGACGACCGCCACACCCATGCCAACGAGCAGGGCCCGCTCACGACCCGACCGCTTGGGGGTGGCGGCATGTCTGGGCACGCAGCAATTGGAACCCCGTTAGCCATGACTTCGATGGCGGCGCGCCGGGGCCGAGGAGGTGATAGACCGTAAGCGTGACTGATCCCGGCGCACCCCGCGTGGCCGTCTACCTCGACTTCGACAACATCGTCATCTCCCGCTACGACCAGGTGCACGGCCGCAACTCGTTCCAGAAGGACAGGACGGCGGGCTTTCACAAGCAGCCGGGGCGGCTTACCCAGGCGACCGTCGACGTGGGCGCCATCATCGACTTCGCGTCGTCGTTCGGGACGCTGGTGCTGACGAAGGCCTACGCCGACTGGTCGGCCGACGTCAACGCCGACTACCGCGGCCAGTTGGTCGGCAGGGCGGTCGACCTCGTCCAGTTGTTTCCTGCCGCCGCATACGCCAAGAACGGGGCCGACATCCGGCTGGCCGTCGACGCGGTCGAGGACATGTTCCGGCTGCCCGACCTGACCCACGTCGTGATCGTCGCAGGCGATTCCGACTACATCGCACTCGCCCAGCGGTGTAAGCGCCTTGGCCGCTACGTCGTGGGCATCGGCATCACCGGCTCGATCAGTAAGTCGCTGACGGCCGCCTGTGACGAGTTCGTCAGCTACGACGCGCTGCCCGGCGTCCCCGTCGCCGAGCCGAAGAAACGGGCAAGGCGCGCCAAGGCGGCCGAACCCGACGACGAGCCCGAGCAGCCCGATCCGCAGGCCGCCGCGACGGGACTGCTGGAGCGCGCCCTGCGGATCGGCCACGAGAAGGACGACGCCGACTGGTTGCACAACTCGGCGGTCAAGGCGCAGATGAAGCGAATGGACCCGTCGTTCTCCGAAAAGTCGTTGGGTTACAAGTCGTTCAGCGACTTCCTGCGCGCGCGCACCGACGTGGTCGACCTCGACGAGAGCAGCACCACCCGCCTGGTGCGGCTCAAGACCACCGCCACCTAGTCTGAGCACATGACCGACCGCCTGTATTTTCGGCAGCTGCTCTCGGGGCGCGACTTCGCGGCAGGCGACATGATCGCCGCGCAGATGCGCAACTTCGCCTACCTGATCGGCGACCGCGAAACCGGCGACGCTGTCGTCGTCGACCCTGCCTACGCCGCGGGTGATCTGGCCGACGCTATCGAGGCCGACGGCATGCGGCTGTCCGGTGTGCTGGTCACCCACCACCACCCAGACCATGTCGGCGGGTCGATGATGGGCTTCGAGCTGAAGGGCCTCGCCGAGCTGCTGGAGCGGACCAGCGTGCCTGTGCACGTGAATTCCCTTGAGGCGGACTGGGTTTCGCGCGTCACCGGGATCGCCCGGTCGGAGCTGACCGGACATGAGCACGGCGATGTCGTCAAGGTCGGCGATATCGACATCGAGTTGCTGCACACTCCCGGCCACACCCCTGGCAGCCAATGCTTTCTCGTCGACGGACGGCTGGTCGCGGGCGACACACTGTTCCTCGAGGGCTGCGGGCGCACCGACTTCCCCGGCGGTGACGTCGACGCGATCTTCCACAGCCTGCAGGCGCTGGCGCAGTTGCCCGGCGATCCGATGGTGTTTCCCGGCCATTGGTATTCGGCGGAGCCCAGTGCGTCGCTGTCAGAGGTCAAGCGGACCAACTACGTGTATCGGGCGAGCAATCTGGATCAGTGGCGCATGTTGATGGGCGCGTAACCCCGCCCCCTACTGTGTGCGTGAGCAAAACGCGCGCCGCTTCATATGAATCGGGATATCCTCCCGCGGTGACCACACCCGCAGGTTGGTATCCGGATCCCGACGGCTCAGGCGGCCAACGATATTGGGACGGGTCCACCTGGACCGAGCACCGCGCCCCCGCCGCGCAGGAGCCGGCGGACGAGCACATCGGCTCCCATCGGGCGCCCGAACCCGATTCGAAGACGGAGTCCGAGCCCGGGCCGACCGCTGTCATCAACCTGGACGCGGTGCCGAGCGCGCCGAGCGAGCAGGCCACGTCGGTGATCCGCAGGCCCCAGCAGGCCTTCGAGCCCACGTCGACCGCGTCTGAACTCACGTCGGCCACCGAGCCGCCGTCGTTCGGTGCCGTCGGCACGCCACAGGTGTCGGATCCCCGCCGCAGCCTGATCGTCAAGTTCGTCGCCGCATGCGCTGCGCTGCTGGCGGTGCTGGTCGCTGTCGTCATCTACGGGCTGTTCTTCACCAAGTCCGACGACACCACCCAGGCGTCCTCAGGAAAGACCAGCACATCGAAGCCCGCACCTGCGACCACTTCGTCGGACAACGGCTGGGGCAACAGCACCGAAAGCCCGAGCCAATCACCAAGCGCCCCTTCAGGTTCCGGGCCGCAGGCATCCGACGGCGGACTGACCTTCGCGATCACCGGGGTAGAGAACGCGCCGACGGTCAAGTTCCAGGACGCGCCGGTGGAGAAGCAGGCGCAGGGCGAGTTCCTGATCGTCCACATGACCGTGCTGAATTCCGGTGACGCGAAAGGCACGTTCCTCGCGACGTGGCAGAAGCTCAAGGCAGGCGGCACCACGTACGACGTCGACGACCAGGCCACCGCCTATCTCAACGGCACCTGGGCGGACCTGGATCCGAACGGTTCTGCAGATGTAGCAATCGCTTTCGATGTGCCACCGGGGACCTCCGCCGAATCGCTCGAAGTGCACGGGGAGCCGACGAGTACCGGCGTCGACGTCCCCTTGTCGTAGTTGCCCGCAGACTGGAAGTGTGGCTGACACGCTCTACGCCGATGTGTCCGAGTGGCAGGTCGGTGTCAACGACAGTTATCCGTATCCGGTGCTGTGCATCCGGTCCAACGACGGCACGCATCGAGATCGTCGCTGGGCCAACAACTATGGCTGGTGTCTGCGCAACGCCGAGGTCGGCAGGCTGACCTTCTTCATCGTTTACTTTGTCTGGCGGCCCAATTGGCAGCAAACGGTCGAGGTGTTCAAGGAGATGGTCGGCAGGCCGCATCCGAAGATGGCGGTGATGCTCGATGTCGAGTCGTGGAGCGGACAGATCCGCGGCAATCAGTCGGCGGGCATCAACGCGGCATATGAGGCCGTCGGTGCGTTCGTCGGCTCGACTGCCAAGGTGATCGGGTACGGCAATGTCGGTGACCTGAACAACCTGTGGCCGAACAAACCAGCGGGCATCCGACTGGTGGTGGCCGCCTACGGACACAACCCGCCCTACCCCGGGAAGGTCGCCCATCAATACACCGACGGCTCCGGGTACGGCGGCGGCCTTCCTGAGGGCGCACCACCGTTCGGCCGCTGCGACATGAACTCGGCCGACGGGCTGACGGCGGAGGAATTCGGCCGCGCCTGCGGCATCACGATCGCGGATTCCGCGCCCAGTGAGGTCGCGCTATAGCGAATCCGCAGTGATTCGCAATTCGAGTAGTGCGATACGCAGGACACGGCGAATTTTGCGGAGCAAACTTATCCCCAACAGCGTCAATAGTTCCGTCGGGGGTCACCGTGAAGAACATCGTGCTGTGCTTTGACCGGGCGCCAGACCATCCTGGACCCCGTGATGCCACCAACGTCGAGGCGTTGCTGCGTCTGCTCGACGAGAGCGACGAACAGATCACCTGGTACCACCCGGGCGCGCAGGTGCCCGCCGCCGACCGCGATCCGTTGGCCAGGTTGCGGTGGCGCCAGGCCGCGACCGACGAGGCACGGACCACGATCGCCGAGGCCTACGAATTCTTGGTCGACAACTGGGACCGCGGCGATCGGATCTACCTGTTCGGCGTCGGCCGCGGCGCATATTGTGCGCACGCGCTGGCCCGACTGCTCGGCACCGTGGGTGTACTCCCCGACCTGATGGACTACGTGCTCGCCGCCTATGCCGTGCCACGAACCCGGCGCAGCCCGCAGGATTGGCGGCGGCTTCGGGTACTGGCCGCGCGGTTGGCCGGCCATCGCGAAATCGGCGTTCCCGTACAGTTTTTGGGGCTCTGGGACATGGTCGGCGTGCCGGGTCACGCGGCAGAGGAACCGCTGAAGAAAGTCGTCGCGGGACGGCACGCGGTCGCAATCGACGGCCGGTTGGGCTCACACCATCTGGTGTCGTCACCCGAGAGCGTCGAGGAGGTCTGGTTCCGCGGGGCGCACTGCGACGTCGCGGGCGGACCAGGAGCATGCTGGCCGCTGGCGGACATCGCACTCGATTGGGTGCTCGACGGTGCGGTGCACGCCGGTGTGGCAGTACGCGCCACCGGCCACAGGGACGCGCCTGCGCCAACCGAATTCGACGCACTGGCAGGCAGCGCCCGCACGGTGTCGCTGCGACGGCTGCCCGCCGACTCGCTGCTACACGCGAGCGTCGACATCTATCTGCGCGCGCATCCGGAGTACTGGCGGCGATTGCCCGGCCATGTGGTGTGGGTCGACACCGACTGGCTCGCCCGCGGCGAACGACTGGTGCAAACCGAGTCGACGGCCGTGCCTGCCGAGCCCAAGGTATTCGCCGCGGCGGCGTCCTAGCTCAGGCGAGATCCCGCATTCACGTACTTTGCTAATTCCTACCACCTGCGTTAGTACATCGACGTCGTTGCTCCATTTCCCCAGCTAACGAAAAGTTGCTAGCCTATGACGGGTGCCGGCAATCGGATACGTGACGGGTTTGGCCGCGGCGACAGCCGTTGGCTTTTCCGCGTGGCTGGTCGGCGGGTGGGGCGGCAAGTGGGCCACCCACGTGGGCTCCACCCTTGGATTGCTGAGCTTTGCGGTATTCGCGGCCATATGCGCGGCGTTGGCAGCGAAGTCGGCACGGGGCCGGCAACGGACGGCGTGGATGTGTCTGACCGTCGGTATGGTCGGCTGGGTAGCGGGCGACGTATTCTCCGACTACTACGAGTTGATTCTCAAGCAGCCAACCCCATTTCCGTCGCTTGCCGACGCCGGTTACCTGTTGTTTCCGGTCGGAGCGTGTCTGGCGTTGGTGTTGTTTCCGACCGGATACTCGAAGCAGTCCCGCGCCCGTCTCGTGCTAGACGCGCTGATCATCGCGGGCGCCCTGTTCGAGGTGTCCTGGGTACTCGTCCTGGAGAACGTTTACCGGGCCGGGGCTGAGAGCGCTTTCGCGCTGGCTGTTTCGCTGCTGTATCCCGTGAGTGACATCGTTGTCGTCACCGTTGCGCTCTTGATCCTGGGGCGGGCACGGACCAGGCAGCGCACGACGCTGGTGTTGCTGCTGGCCGGGAATGTGTTGAATGCTTTTTCGGACAGCGCCTACCTCTTCGTGGCAGGCAACGAGGACTCCAACGGCGGCAGTCTGATGGACATCGGCTGGTTCGCGGCATTGCTGGCGCTGAGCTCGGCCGCGCTCGTCAGCCTGCGGACCCCACACAGCGACGAGCTCGAGGCGGAAGCGCCATCGCGGGCATCGATGTGGATCCCCTATCCGCCTCTCGCGCTGGCCGTCCTGGTATGCCTCCCGAAATTCACGCCCATATCTGGTCTGGGTCCAATACTCGTCACGTCCGCCCTGCTGGTTCTCGTAGTCCTGGCAAGGCAATTCATTGTCGTCGGCCAAAACCGGCGGCTAATGGCAACGGTGGCCGATCAGGCGTTGCGCGACCCGTTGACGGGGCTGGCGAACCGGGCGCTGTTCAACGACCGACTGACACACGCCATGCAACTTCACCAGCGCGACAACCAATCGGTGTCCGTGTTGTCGCTGGATCTCGACGATTTCAAACTGGTCAACGACAGCTTGGGGCATCCGGCGGGAGACGCGTTGTTGGTCAGGACCGCAGAACGGATACTTGGCTGCGTGCGGACAGGCGACACAGTCGCCCGGCTGGGTGGTGACGAGTTCGCCATAGTGATGGAGGGCAGGCCCGAGCACTCGCGCCTTGTCGCGCACCGGGTGGCGAACGTCTTCGATGAACCGATACCCATTGACGGGCACGATCTACTGTTGCGGCCCAGCATCGGACTTGCCGTCGCCACCGGCGACCAGCCCGACATCACCGCCGATCAGCTGCTGAAACAGGCTGACGTAGCAATGTATTCGGCAAAACGCTCGCGGACTGGCGGTGTGCATACCTTCACGCCGGACATGCACTTGTTTGATCCGAGTGAACTCGGAGCGATGAGAGACATCAGTAGAAGCAGAGCGCGCGACGGAGCGATCGCATTGAGGCTGCTCGGCCAATTGCGGCACGCGATCGACAATCTCAACTTGAGCCTTGTCTATCAGCCCAAGTTCGACTTGCGCGACGACAAGATCGTCGGCGTCGAGGCGTTGGTTCGATGGCCGCATCCCGAACGCGGCTTGCTAGGCCCGGACCACTTCCTGCCGATGGTGCGTGAGCACGGACTGATGGGATCGGTGACGGACCTCGTCTTCGCTCAAGCTCTCGACGACGCGGCGCACTGGCAGTCGAGAGGACTGCGAGTTCCCCTTGCAATCAACGTCTTTGCCCCTTCACTGGGTGACCTGGGCCTGCCGAGCCGGATAGTGCGTTTACTCAACGACCGTGGCCTGAGCGCAGACGCACTGACCATCGAGATCACCGAAGACCTCTTGCTCGACAACATCGACCGGACCCGCGTCGTTCTCGACAACCTGCGAGGGCACGGCATGCGGGTTGCGATTGACGATTTCGGCAGCGGCTACTCGGCGCTGCGGTATCTACGCGATCTGCCCATCGACGAAGTCAAACTCGATCGACAGTTCATCGGACCGATTCTCGTTAACGAACGGGCCGCGGCGATCGTAGAGGCGGTCATTGATCTCGCGCACGTCCTTGGCGTAACGACCGTCGCGGAGGGCGTTGAGAACAGCGCCACGGCGGCCAAGCTGCGTGAGTCCGGTTGCGAAGTGGCCCAGGGGTATTACTACAGCCCGCCCCTCACCGCATCGGAACTGCTCGAGCATCTGTTGTCGACCAAAAATGCGCCGACCGCAGTGAGATCGCTTTGATGCCGTAGCGGAACGAGAGCCAAGAACACGCCGATTCGTCCGAACCCATAGGCGTTCACGCTGAGCGACCACCCGATGCCGGCACCGGCAATGCTCCCGAAACCCCCTTAGGCACTCCAGTCTCTATTTACCCATAAATCCACACCGTCCCAGCAACCGGCAAAGTCGCACCCCGGCGAATGATGTAACGACGCGCCGACCGTGGTTTACTGCGGTGCGTGGATTGGTTTTCAGACCATGTACTCGGCATGTCGGCGGGCGGCTGGACGGCGCTGGCGGCATGGCTGGCGGTCATGGTCGGCATCGCGGCGTTGGTGTACGCCTGGCGTCAGTACCAACAGGCCAAGGCACAGAGCGCGGAGCTGACGCAGCCCAACGTGGCGATGTTCATGGAGCCCGCCGCCAACGACTGGCATCTTGTGGAGCTCGTCGTCAAGAACTTCGGAAAGACCCCGGCGTACGGCATCCGATTCGAGTTCGCGAACCCGCCGACCGTCGGGAAGTACGAAACCGCTTACGAGGACCGCTATGTCGACATCACGGAGTTGAACCTGCCCGCGGAGATCCCTTATCTGGCGCCGACGCAGGAATGGCGCATCGTGTGGGATTCCGCGCTGGACCGCCGCGAGTTGGGCGAGGCCATCGCGTCGCGCTTCCACGGCGCGGTGACCTACTACGACCAACCCAAAGCCAGCGGGCGCACCAAGCAGAAGCGCACACAGTTCCGGTCCACCGCGGTGTTGGACTGGGCGACCCTGCACCCCGTCGAGCGCCTCGAGCTGCTCACCACCCACGACCTGGCCCGCCAGGAGAAGCAGAAGCTCGAACTGCTGCGCCACCTGCTGACCTATTACCACTACGCGGCCAGTGAGAGCCGCGAGGACGTGCTGCGCGTCGAGATCAACCGCGTGCGGGCGGCCGCCGACGACCTGCGTGAGCGCTACCGCGACCAGTACCAACTGAACGACGCCGCGGCGAACAACAACCATGTCGACACGGCTTTCGAGGACGCGCACACCACGATCATCAACGGCAGGCATCGCGCCATCTAGCAGGTGTTGGCTTTCGTAACCTTGTTACGTAACATCGTTAGCCATGGCTGACACCGTCACATACGAGCTCAACGAAACCGTCGCGACGATCACCCTCGACGACGGCAAAGTCAACGTGCTGGGACCGGCAATGCAGTCGGCGATCAACGAAGCGCTCGACAAGGCCGAGAAGGACTCGGCCAAAGCGGTCGTGATCGCCGGCAACCAGCGGGTGTTCTCCGGCGGCTTCGACTTGGCGGTGTTTCAGTCGGGTGACGCCAAGGCAGCGTTGGGCATGCTCGCGGGCGGCTTCGAATTGTCGATGCGTTGCCTGACGTTCCCGGCGCCGGTGATCATGGCGGCGACGGGCCCCGCGATCGCGATGGGATCGTTCCTGCTGCTTTCGGGCGACCATCGGATCGGCCAGCCCAAGTCGAGGTGTCAGGCCATCGAGGTGGCGATCGGCATGACGATTCCGATCTCGGCGATCGAGATCATGCGGGCGCGACTGACGCCTGCCGCGTTCGAGCGCGGCGCGTCGATGGCCGCGACCTTCGCAGGCGACGAGGCGGTCGCTGGCGGCTGGCTCGACGAGCTCGTCGAGGCCGACCGGGTGTTGACCCGGGCGCAGGAGGTGGCGCGCGAGGCGGCTTCGACGTTGCACGCCGGTGCGCACCTGGCAACCAAGCTGAAGGCGCGCGACTCCGCTCTCAAGGCGATCAAGGCCGGAATCGACGGGCTCGCAACCGAATTCACGCTCGGCTAGGCCTTCGATGCCAAGGGCCAAGCAGCGCACGCCCGAGCTTCGGGACCGGCTGCTCGAGGTCGCGATCAGCACGCTGTCCGACGAGGGCATCGCCCGGTTCACCACCCGTCGGGTGGCGGAGCGGGCGGGCACATCGGTGCCCGCGGTGTACGAGCTTTTCGACGACAAGGCCGGCTTGGTGCGGGCGATGTTCTTCGAGGGTTTCCGGCTGCTTGGCGCCGAGTTGGCGAAGGTTCCCGTCACGTCAGATCCGCTTGGGGACGTCGAGCGGCTGGTTCCGGTGTTCCGGTTGTTCTGCCGGGCGTATCCGCGACTGGCGCAGGTGATGTTCTCGCGGCCGTTCGCGGATTTCGAGCCGGGACCGGAGGAACTGGCGGCAGGGGCGTCGGTTCGCGAGGTGTTCATCGGGCGGATCCAGCGCTGCATCGACGCGGGTCTGCTGAGTGGCGACGCGAACGACATCGCACACGTATTGCTCGCTCTGGCACAGGGTTTGGCGGTGCAGGAGGCGGGGCGCTGGCTTGGATCCGGGACGCTGATCGAGCGACGCTGGAAGCTGGGGGTGACGTCACTGCTAGCCGGGCTGCGATAATCCTCCTATGGCCGGTCGCGTCGGCTCGATGTTCGGGCCGTACGAGTTGCCGGACGGCAGACGGTCGGACGCCTCGGGAAACTCGTATGTGAAATTGCCCGGCTCTGAGCGACTTTGTCGCTCCCGGCGACTTTGTCGCTCAGAGCCGGGCAATTGGGAGGTCATGCCCTGGGGCAGAAGATCCCGAGAATCTGCGCGCAGTTGTCGCGGTTGATCAGCGCAGGCGGTGGTGGCGGCGGCGGGGGCGGAGGCGTATCGCCCTCGAAGATGTTCTGCGCGACGTTGCCTTGACCGAAGTACACGTACCAGTAGGTGTGGCAGACACTTTCGTCCCAAACCACTGGATTGGTGATGTGATTGCCGGTCTGAACCGGAGGGTCCCCGGGGCACCAGCGACACGGCCCCTCCGGGTGGTCGTTCGGGCAGCCGGGCCACGCATCGGCATGTGCGGTGCCGGCAGCCAACCCGAAACCGCCCAGGCTCAGACCCGCGGACACCAGCAATGTCATTGCGAGCCGCGAAACTCGTTTCATGTCAACACCTTTCGTCAGACCTACAGCCCGCCGCACCGCGAGGGCGCGAGGAACGGCGACCACGGTGGGCAATCCGGGGGCAACGGCTGCGGAGGGGGCGGCGTGTAGGGCGGCAGTTCCGGCGGCGGCGGACCCGCGTCGTGCGGAACGCCGTGCCACGGGTAGATCATGTTGGAGTTGACGTCGACGACGCCCTCCGAGTTCCAATACCAGTCGTGGCAGACGTTCCAGTCCCAGGGAATCATGTTGCTCCAGGAATACAGCGCGTCGCCCGGACACCAGTGCGTGCACGTCATGCTGCCCGGACAGTTGCCGCCCTGATAGCTCGGGCCCCAACCGGGATCGGCGTGAGCCGTGGCCATCGCGGCCAGGCCGACTCCGCCGGACACGACGACAGCGGTTGCGAACCGTGACATTCGGCCCATGGTTGCTTCCTTTCGTAAGGCGCCACCCCGCTGGCGATGCGGTCACTACCACCCCAACCTGCGGCGGGCGCCTTGGAGGATTCTTGGAGCCCTGCATGTCGGGGAAATCCAGTACAGCGCCGTCGACCCGCTACCGATCCCAAGTTGAGGCAATTGCCCCATGCCCTGGCCGGCTCGGCCGGCACACCATTGGCCCATGACAAGCACCCCACAAGCCGCCGCGGCCGCCACCAAGGATCTAGAGTTGCCGCCCGGGGACGACGAGCGCGTTGTCGGCTTCGGTGTCATGGGCCTACCGTTCGCCAACGGCCACTACCTGGCGTTCCGCGACTTCCCCGCGACCTCGTTCGCGCCCGGCTACCTTTCGGTGTGGCATCGCACTCCGGACGGCGTCTGGACTTTCTACGCCACCACGCCGGGCCCGCAGAGCTGCTCGCGCTACTTCAGCTCGGCGACCCCGGTCGAGCCCGTGGTGTGCGATATCCGCTCCACCTGGCTCACGCCGTGGTCGCTGCTGATCTCGATCGAGGATGTGCTGCAGTGGCGGGTCGACGTCGAACAGACGTGGCCGACCCGCCTGATGAGCGTCGTCGGCAGCCACCTGCCCACCGCGGCCTGGACCAGCCGCGGCACGCTCAAAACGATGGGCGCCGTCGTCGGTCCGCTGCTCGGCGTCGGAAGGATGCGGCTGACCGGGCACCTGCCCAACGGCCAGGAGTTCCGGATCGCGCCCAAACAAGTCTGGGCCGTGGCCGATTCGACGGCCGTGGTCAAGGGCGAGAACCTGGGCCGCGTCGGCCCGCACGCCGTGCAGGGCAACCTCGCCGACTTCCAGCTCCCCCAACGCGGCATCTGCGCCGTCGCACAAGGCCGCTTCGAGCCGTTCGACATCGCGCGGCATCTCGACGGGGACAGAATCGGCATATGACTACCCGCGCTGAGGTGCTGGCCGCGCTGTCGGTGGCCGTCGACCTCGGCCTCGGCCAACCCGCGGAGCACATGCTGCGGTCGGCGCTGATCGCCACGCGGCTCGCCGAACGCATGGGACTGCCGCAGGCGCAACGGGATCACATCTACTACACGACGCTGATCATGTGGATCGGCTGTCACGCCGATTCGCACGAATACGCGCGGTGGTTCGGCGACGACATCTCGGTGCGCCGCAGCTCGTATCTGGTCGACTGGTCTGGGCTGCCGTATCAACGCTTCCTGCTCACCAACATCCGGCACGGCGAATCGCTGCTGCAGCGACTGAAGACCATCTCGACGCTGTATCTCAACGCCCGCGGTCAGATCTCGAATCTCATCCATTCGCACTGCACGTCGGCGGCCCTGCTGGCCGAGCGCATCGGCCTGGCCACCGACGTACAGACCGCGCTGCGGTACACCTTCGAGCGGTTCGACGGCGGCGGTCTGCCGAACGGCGCTGCGGGCGAGGCGATCCCGATCGAGATGCGCGTCGCGCAGGTGGCCGACATGGTCGAGGTGCATCAGCGCGAGTACGGCACGGTCGGCGCGGTTGCGATGGCGCGCAACAGGCGCGGCGGGCAGTTCGATCCCGCGGTCGTCGACGCGTTCACCGCGGACGCGGAATCGCTGCTCGCCATCCCGTCGACCGGAGACGTCTGGACGATGGCGCTACAGCAGGCGCCCGATCGGCACATCACGCTCGACGAACAGGCTCTCGACCACCTCATCGTCGCCATCGGAGACTTCGTCGACCTGAAATGTCCATTCACGCTGGGACATTCGCGGGCGACCGCGCAGCTTGCTGCCGACGCCGCGGCGGCCGCGGGCCTCGACTCCGATGCCGTCACGTCGACCCGCAGGGCCGCCCATATTCACGACATCGGCCGGATCGGCGTATCCAACCAAATCTGGTCCAAGCCAGGCGAATTGACGATGGCCGAATTCGAGCGGATGCGGCTGCATCCGTATCTGACCGAGCGCATCCTGCATCGGGTGCCCGGGCTGAAGGACGTGGCCGAGATCGCCGCGAATCATCATGAGTGCCTGAATGGCTCGGGATATCCGCGGGGTTTGTCGGCGCGGCAGCTGACGATGCCGGATCGGCTGGTGGCGGCCGCGGTCAGCTATCAGTCCGCACTCGAGCCACGGCCATATCGCGAGGCGATGTCGCCGGAGAGCGCGGCGCGACGGCTGCGAAACCGGGTGCGCGACGGTGAGCTCGACGAGATCGCCGTCGACGCGGTGCTGCACGCCGCAGGCCACGCGTCGCTCAAATCCAAGCCGCGGCCCGATGGGCTGACGGCACGCGAAGTCGATGTGCTTCGCCTCGTGGCGCAGGGCGCGACCAACAAGGAGATCGCCGCGAAGCTGGTGATCAGCGAGAAAACCGCCCGCAACCACGTCGAACGCACCTACGCCAAGATCGGCGTTTCGAACCGGATCGGCGCCAGCATGTACGCGCTCGAACGAGGACTGGTCGGGCGCGTCGAGAGTTGAGGCAAATGCCCCATGCGCGGAGCACCAGTTCGGCGCGACGCTGAGAGCCATGAACCGTTATCTCGCAATCACTTACGGCGCGATCAGCTATGCGCTGTTTCTCGTCGTGTTCGTCTACGCGATCGGCTTTATCGGTGGGTTGACCCCGCGCAGCGTCGACAACGCGATCTCCGCTCCCGTCGGCCAGGCGATAACCATCGACGTCGCGCTCCTCACCCTGTTCGCGGTGCAGCACAGCGTGATGGCGCGCCCGGCGTTCAAGCGATGGTGGACGCGCTACGTTCCTCAGCCCGTCGAGCGCAGTACCTACGTGCTGCTCGCGAGTCTTGTTCTGGCCCTGCTGCTTTGGCAGTGGCGGGAGCTGCCCGCCGTCGCGTGGGCTGTGAACTCGCAGCCGGTGCGGCTGGTGATCTGGGCGCTGTTCTGGCTCGGCTGGGCGATCGTGCTGGCGTCGACGTTCATGATCAACCACTTCGAGCTGTTCGGGCTGCGGCAGGTGTTCGCGGTCTGGCGGTCGCGGCCGCAGGCGCAGACGGGCTTCCGCACGACGCTGTTCTATCGCGTGGTGCGTCATCCACTGAACCTCGGCTTCATCGTCGCGTTCTGGGCGGCGCCGACGATGACCGCCGGGCACCTGCTGTTCGCCTGCGTGACGACAGCGTGGATCCTGGTGGCGATGCAACTGGAGGAACGCGACCTGACCGCCACGCTTGGTGCGCGCTACGACGCGTACCGCCAGACCGTCCCGATGCTGGTGCCGCGGCCACGCGCGCGGATGCGCCGCCCTGACATGATGAAGGGGTGACGCACGTCCGAGGCCGGGTCTGGCGGGCCGGCAAGCCGCAGGACGATTTCGACTTCCCGTCGATCTCGGACTACCTGGCCGAAGAGGACACCCTGGTGTGGTGCGACATCTACGACCCCGACCACGCGATCCTCAAGGACCTGGCCGAAGAGCTGAGCCTGAACAGCTGGGCCGTCGAGGACGCGATCGCCGAGTCCGAACGCACCAAGGCCGTCGTCTACCGCACCCACACCTTCGTCACGGTGTACGGCGTCTCCACCCGCGAGCCCGCCGATGACACGGAGTCGATGCTCGACGTGCACCGCATCTCCGGGTTCGTGTTGCCGCGGGGGTTGATCACGGTGCGGCTGTCACCGCATTTCGACATCGATGCGGTGTCGCAGCGGTTCGACGAACTCGGCGGCCAGGAATACGGGGTCGGCTCGCTGGTGCATGGGCTGCTCGACGTGGTCGTCGACGGGCACTTCGACGCGGTGCAGAAGCTCGACGAAGGCATCGAGAGCGTCGAAGACGACCTGTTCGAGAACAGCCCGCGGAAAGACTTCCAGCGCAAGACATTCCGAATGCGTAAGGACCTCGTCGAGCTGCGCCGCGTCGTGCTGCCGATGCGCGAGGTCGTCAACTCCATCCAGCATCGGCGTCTCGACGCGAAGACGGCACCCGAACTCGATCCGCTGTACTCGGACCTCTACGACCACGTGCTGCGCGTCTCGGAGTGGACAGAGTCGTTGCGCGACATGGTGACAACCGTGTTCGAAACGAACCTGTCGCTGCAGGACGCCCGGCTGAACACGGTGATGAAGAAGCTGACCGGGTGGGCGGCGATCATCGCGGTGCCGACCGCGATCACCGGGTTCTACGGCCAGAACGTCGAGTACCCGGGCATCAACACCTTCTCGGGATTTCTGGTCAGCACGTCGGTCATCGTGCTGATGGTCATCGTGCTGTACTGGATGTTCCGCCGGCGAGATTGGCTGTGAGGACGCCGACGACATCGCCCTCCGACTCGTAGTAGACGGTGAATCCGTCGCGGTGGTCGTCTAGTCGGGTGTTGTCGTAGTCGGTACCCCAGCCGCGGTACTTCAACGTGGATTCGCCGATGACGCAAGAGAATTCGGGAATTTTGCGCCAGGATGCAGGCTGGCCGGCCGCGGTCAGCCCAGCGATGCGGCCCTGCTGCGCGGCGTCTCGCCAGTGCTCGGCGCGGATACGCCTGCCTGCGGTGACGTTGTAGGCCAATGCGACATCGCCTGCGGCGTAGACGTTGCGTGCCGAGGTGTGCATGTGCTCGTTGACGACGATGCGGCCGTCGCAGGTGTCAAGCCCGGCGTCGACGGCAAGGTGCGCATCGGGGCGCACGCCTGTCGCGGAGACGACGACGTCACCGTCGATGCTCGCACCGGTGTCGAGGTGAACGTGGGTGTCGTCGATCGCGGTCACAGCCGTCGACCCGATGAAGCGAACCCCGTTGTCCAACAGTATCTTTGCGACTCGTTCGCCGACCTCGTCGCCGAATCTGCGCTGCAGTGGCACGGGTTCGGCAGCAACCATCGTGGTGGGGACGCCGCGGGCGGCGAGTGTGGCCGCGGCTTCGCAGCCGATCAGCCCGCCACCGATCACGACCGCGGAGTCGGCGGTGCGGGCGGCCATCCGCAGGATCAGCGCGTCGGCGAACGACCGCAGCGGAAGCGCGGCCTCGGCCCCGGGGATCGCGAGAGGGACAGGACTGGCGCCGCAGCCCAGCACGAGATGCCAGTACGGGTAGCGGCGGCCGCCCTCGGTGACGACCTCCTGGCCGACCACGTCGATGTGGTCGACGGTGATCCCACGGACCAGTTCGACGTCGTGGCGGGCGAACCAGCCGGGGCTGTGCAGATCGCGCTTGGCTTCGCGGCCGCAAAGATAGTCCTTGCTCAGCGGCGGCTTGGCGTAGGGCAGGGCGGCGTCGTTGGTCAAAATCCGCACGGGGATGTGCGGGTGCTTGCTGCGGAACGTCTCCGCTGCGCTTAACCCTGCCGGACCGCTGCCGATGGCGATGAAACCAGCTGCCACCACACTTCCTGGGTACCACTTCAGCCGACGTTGCACGCCCCTCGTCAGCAAATTGTCACATTCGTTGAGGGCACCTACTGTCTGTGGGACCATCTGCGCATGAATCCACAGGACGACCCCGAGGCTCGGATCAGGGCGCTCGAGCAACCGCTGGCCGATACGGCGCGGGCGACCGAGTTGGGGACGGGGACGACGCCGTACACGGCACCCGATCAGGCGTACGCACCGCCGCCGTTGCCGCCAATGCCGCCGCCGGCCCAGGGTCCGTACACGCCGCCGGGGTACGGCGCGCCGTGGGCGCCGGCGCCGCAGCGCAAGTCGTCGGCGGGCATTCCGTGGGCGCTGTTCGCGGGCATCGCTGTGGTGTTCCTGATCGTTGCCGCAGGTGTCGGGTTCGTGGTGATGCAGAAGGCGACGCGCGACATCTCGAGCTTCCCCGGCATCTCCATCCCGAGCATTCCGTCGATGCCCTCGATGCCAAACGCTCCCTCGCAGCCCACCGCGGCGCCGCCAGGTAGTCAGCTCAGCGTCGCTGGGATGGGCGCGAACAAGACGCTCGAATGCAACGACAATCCGGTGAGCATCAGTGGCGTCTCGAACACGGTCACGATCACGGGCCACTGCACGACGGTGTCGGTGTCGGGCATGCAGAACAAGGTCACGCTCGAGACGTCGGACCAGATCAGCGCGTCGGGGGTCGAAAACGTGGTGACCTATCACTCCGGCTCCCCGGACATCAATAACTCGGGAAACAACGTGGTGCAGCAGGGCTGAGAGCCTCGCATTCGGTGCGCTCGGAAGCGAGCGTGAACACGTTTCGCTCGTCGGCGAGTACGGCGCCGGGCACCAGCAGGACCTGCCATTCGGGCGCCCACTCGGCGTGGCCGTCGCTGCTTCTCAGCGCATGCGCGACGTCGTCGGGCCGGTGATGCCAGAGGATTTCGCCGGTGTCGAGGTGGACGAGCCCATCGCGGACGTGGGCGCTGACCGGAAAGGCCACCGCTGATTTCGCGACGGCCATGAAGTAGCGGCCGATGTCGACGTGGTGACCGGGGTCCGCGGACGCGCAGACGGGATCGGCGATGAAGGCGCGGAAGAAATGCTTGCGCATGTTGCTCCCTCGTCGGGGCCTCCGGTGGAGGCGCTCTTGTCGGCACCGGTCGGTGCGGACCGCTTCGTCATCCGAGCCACCCACGAGCGTGGGGTTGGCGTGCCGTCCAGTCGGAGCTTGGCGACGGCAACTCGTGAAGCTGTTTTCAGTCTAGAGCGTCAGGCTCGGGCAGGGTCCCAGGCCAGCATCCGGGCGGCCAATTCCGGGCCGCAGTCCTCCTGAACGAAGTGGCTGCCGTTGATACGGGCGTGGGGCTGACCCGCGGCGCCGGGCACATGCGCGATCAGGGGGCGATCGGCGCGACCGAGGATGGGATCTTTGGCGCCGAAGACACACAGGAAAGGCTTCTCCCACCGGCCGAGGGCCTCCCACGCGGCGCGGTTCGCCGGGAGCGCGGGGTCATCCGGCGTCGTCGGCACCAGGGTTGGGAATGCCCGCGCGCCTGCCTGAAAAGTCTTGTCGGGAAAGGGCGCATCGTATCCGGCTCGGATTTCGGCTGAAATCTTCGTGACGGTGCCCGCGGATACGATGCGTCCGCACGGCAGCACCGGCGTGTAGCGCGCGAAGGCCCGCCACGTGCGGAAGGCGATGTTCGCGGGCTGCTGACCGGCAGGCAAGTACCCGTTGCCGACGACAATGCGGCCGACGAGGTGGGGTTGCTCTGCGGCCATGCGCAGTCCGATCAGCGATCCCCAATCCTGCACGAACATTGTGACGTCCCTCAGGTCGAGGGCGTCGAACCATGCCGTGACCCATTCGACGTGCCGCAGGTACGTGTAATCGGCGATGGCGCTGGGCTTGTCGGAGCGACCAAAGCCGATCAGGTCTGGGGCGAGCACGCGACGGCCTGCGTCAACGAGCGGCGGAATCATGGTGCGGTACAGATAACTCCAGGTGGGCTCGCCGTGTAGGAGGACGACTGGTGCGCCGTCGGCGGGGCCCTCGTCGACGTAGTGCATACGAAGGCCATCGGTGTCGCTGGCGGCAACGTCGACGTAGTGCGGCGCGAACGGGTAGCCGTGCAGGTTCGCGAAGCGGGAGTCAGGGGTTCTCAGGACATTCATCGTCAGCTCCCTAGAGGGCTTGTGGCGTCGCTCTTCGGATCGATGAGTATTTTGGCGTGTGCGTCGGGATCGGCCAGCGCTTGGAACGCGTTGTCGACGCCGGCGAGTCCGACGGTGCCGGTGATGAGTGGCGTTGCGTCGACCTTGCCGTCGGCGAGCATGTGCAGTGTGTCGCGGAATTCCATTGGGGTGTAACCGAGTACGAAGCGCAGATCGATCTCTTTGTTGATCGCCATCGACGGCCGGACCTGGTCGGCGCCCATGCAGACGCCGACCACGACGACGCGGGAGAACAGCGGCGCGCCGGTGATGATGCTCTCGATGATGCCGGGGACGCCGACGCATTCGAAGACGACGGGGTGTTTGGGAGTGGCGGCACCGACCGCGTCGGCGGCGCGCCAGACGTGCCACCACGGCAGGCGCACCCGCTGCAGCTTCTCGATGGTGCCGATCGCGAGATCGAAAGCGTCGAGCGGTGTTTCGAGATGGCCATGGCCTTTCGCGGCCTCGTACGGCGAGTCGAGCGCCGGGTCGACGACAATGTCGGCGCCGCACTTGATGGCCAGCGCGCGACGGCCGGCGGAGTAGTCGCTGGCGATCACCGTTCGCACACCCTTGGCCTTGAGCATCAGGATCACGGCGAGGCCGATCGGTCCGCAGCCGATGACGATGGCGACTTGGCCTCTGCCGATGTCGGATCGGCGGACGGCGTGCCAGCCGACGGCCATGGGTTCGGTGAGCGCGGCCTGTTCGACGGGTAGGCCGTTGGGGACCGGCAGCGCGAGGGACTGCTCGACGACGACGCGTTCGGCGTAGGCGCCGGGGGCCCGCGTGCTCAGCCCGAGCGCGTGCACCTCCTTGCCGCGTCGCAGCAGGGGTAGCGCGACGACGGGTGTGCCGGACTTGAGTGTCTTGCGGGTTTTCGGACCGTGGTCGAGGACTTCGCCGCAGAACTCGTGGCCGAAGACCACGGACTGGTGCGAGCGCATGAAGTCGGGGTAGCCGGTCTCGGCCATCACTTCGGCGACCTCGTCGCAGTGGTTGCGCGCATGCAGGTCCGAGCCGCAGATGCCGCAGCGAATGACGTCGAGGAGCAGTTGGCCCTTGGCCGGCGTGGGTGTGGGTTGGTCGACGACGTCGAGCTTGGCGTTGGTGCAGGTGACTGCCTTCATAGGCCGAGCGTAGGGAACACTCGCCCTCGAGCCGTCACAATTGGCGGCATGACGAACGAGGCGCCAATTAGTGACGCGGAACTCGACGCGATGCAGCAGCGCGCGGACGCGACAAGCAAGGGGCCATGGAAGTCGTGGATCGAAGGCCGCGACATGACGTGCGGATCGACTTTCATTCAGATCGGTGACGACGATGACCGCGACGAAGACATGTACGTGTCCCGCGACGACCGGCCGATCAGCGACGCCGATCTCGACTTCATCGCCGCCGCTCGTCAAGACGTCCCTCGGCTGGTCGCCGAAGTCAGACGACTGCGAAATTCGCGATAGAGCGGCAAACCCCGATCACGCTGAGTCGGCATGCTCCATCCCACGCCGTGCCGTTGGGTTCATTCTGCCGAACGGAATCGATTGGGACGCAAGGGCAGACGACATGATTCCGGTGTACGGATGCAATCCCGGCGTCGCTGCGATCGACCGGTCCGGGCTGGGGTGGTGGTGCGGGTGGGTGCACTGGGCCCGCGAGACCGAGGCGCCCCGGCGCGGAATCCCGACAGCACCCTTCCTTGTGCCCACCTCTTGGCGACTTTGTCGCTGCCGTCGACTTTGTCGCGTAGAGCCGGGCAAAACGTTCATGTCACCCCCTGCGGCTATGGTCAGACTGAAAGGGGAGAAATCGCATTGAGTGAGCAGACCTCCACACCGATACTGACCGACCAGTTCTCCAAGGCGCTCGTCTACGCCGAGCACAAGCACCACAACCAGGTGCGTAAAGGTGGCGACATCCCTTACATGGGCCATCTCCTGAGCGTGGCCGGGCTCGTCATCAACGACGGCGGCTCCGAAGCCCAGGCCATCGCGGCGCTGTTGCACGACGCCGTCGAGGACCAGGGCGGTCCCCCAACGCTGGCCGAGATCCGAACCAAGTTCGGCGACGACGTCGCGCGCATCGTCGCCGAGTGCAGCGACACCGACGAGGAACCCAAGCCGCCATGGCTGGACCGCAAGCGCCGCTACGTCGACCACCTTGCCGAGGTCGGCGTCGACACGCTTTTGGTTTCCGTCGCCGACAAGCTCGACAACGCACGCTCGATGCTGCGCGACTACCACGAGCACGGCCCGAAACTGTGGGAGCGCTTCAACCGCAAGGACCCGCACGATCACCTCTGGTACTACGGCGAACTGCTGAAGGCCTACCGTGCTCGCGGCCTGGACAGCTGGATGGTCGACGAACTCGACCGTGTCGTCGACGAACTGGCCCGCCAGGTCGACGGAGGCTCCTAAGGTGAGCACTGATGGCGCTTCACCTCCATCGCGCTGAGCGCACCGATCTCCTCGCCGACGCCCTCGGCCATCTGCTGTCCACTCCGCTACCCGACCCGTTCGCGCAAGAGCTGATCATCGTCCCCGCCAAGGGCGTCGAACGGTGGCTGAGCCAGCGGCTCTCCCACATCCTCGGCCGCGGTGCCGGCCAGGACGGCATCTGTGCAGGCATCTCGTTCCGCAACCCGCATTCCCTGATTGCGGAGATCACCGGTACCGCGGACGACGACCCATGGTCTCCCGACGCCATGGTCTGGCCGCTGCTCGAGGTCATCGACGCCAGCTGCACTGCGGACTGGTGCAAGACCCTGGCCACTCATCTCGGCCACTTCGAAGTGGGCGAGGAGAAGGAGTTGCGCCAGGGCCGCCGCTACGCCGTCGCCCGCCGGCTCGCCGGCCTGTTCGCCTCCTACGCCCGGCAACGGCCGCAGCTGCTGATCGATTGGGAACGCGATGTCGCAGGCGACATCCCCTCCGACCTCGACTGGCAGCCGCCGCTGTGGCGCGCGCTGCTCGACAAGGTCGACGCCGACCCGCCGCATGTCCGGCACGCTAAAACCCTTGTGCGGCTACAAGAATCGCCCCTGGACCTGCCGGAGCGGATGTCGCTGTTCGGTCACACCCGGCTGCCGTCCACCGAGGTCGAACTCCTGACCGCGCTGGCCACCCACCACGATCTGCACCTGTGGCTGCCGCATCCCAGCGACGACCTATGGCGCAAGCTCGCCACCGACAGCGGCCCGATCCCCCGCCGCGACGACACCAGCCACCGCAACGTCGCCCACCCCCTGCTGGCCACCCTCGGCCGCGACCTGCGCGAGCTGCAGCGCAGTCTGCCCGACGATCCCGCCACAGACGAATATCTCAGTGGCTCAACGCATCCCGACACCCTGCTCGGTTGGCTGCAGTCCGATATCGCCGCCAACGCCGTCAGTCCGGACGGCCGCACACACACGCCGACAGACCGCTCCATCCAGGTGCACAGCTGCCACGGCCCGGCCCGCCAGATCGACGTGCTTCGCGAGGTCCTGCTCGGCCTGCTCGCCGACGACCCCACCCTCGAGCCTCGCGACATCCTGGTCATGTGCCCGGATATCGAGACCTACGCGCCACTGATCGTCGCCGGCTTCGGCCTCGGCGACATGATCCGCGGCGTGCATCCCGCGCACCGGCTGCGCGTACGCCTGGCCGACCGCTCCCTCGTGCAGACCAATCCGCTGCTGGGCGTCGCGAGTCAGCTGCTCAGCCTCGCGGGCAGCAGGGCCACCTCCAGCGAGGTGCTCAATCTCGCGGCCGCCGCGCCGGTCCGGGCCCGATTCGAGTTCAGCGACGACGACCTCGAGGACATCACCCGTTGGGTGCGCGAAGCCAACATCCGCTGGGGTTTCGACAAGGAAGACCGCCAGCCGTTCGGCGTCGACTTCATCCAGAACACTTGGCGATTCGGCATCGACCGCGTCCTGGCCGGTGTCGCGATGTCCGACGATTCGCATGCCTGGCTTGACACCACGCTGCCGCTCGACGACGTCAGCAGCAACCGCGTCGAGCTGGCTGGGCGGCTCGCCGAGTATGTCGACCGGCTGCACCGTGTCACCGAATCACTCACCGGCACAAGGTCACTGGAAGAGTGGCTGACGTCGCTGGAACACGGAATCGACCTGCTGGCCAAGGTCAGTGATGACGACGCATGGCAGATCAGCCAGCTGCAACGCGAATTCAACGACGTGCTGCGCCAAGCGGGCTCACGCGCCGGCACTCTCATGCGGCTGCCCGACATCAAGGCACTGCTCGAGCGCCATCTCGCCGGGCGCCCCACCCGCGCCAACTTCCGCACCGGGACGCTGACGGTCTGCACGATGGTGCCCATGCGCTCGGTGCCGCACCGGGTGGTGTGCCTGGTCGGCCTCGACGACGGGGTATTCCCGCGGCTCGGGGTGGTCGACGGCGACGACGTGTTGGCGCGCACTCCGATGACCGGCGAGCGCGACATCCGCTCTGAGGACCGGCAACTGCTGCTCGACGCCATCCAGGCCACCACCGAGCACCTCGTGATCACCTACACCGGCGCCAACGAATACTCCGGACACGAACGCCCGCCCGCGGTGCCGCTGGCCGAATTGCTCGACACGCTGGACCTGACCACGCCGGACAAGGTCCGCGACGCCGTCGTCGTTCGACACCCGTTGCAGCCCTTCGACACTCGAAACGTCGTGCCGGGCGGCCTTGTCCCCGACAAACCGTTCACCTTCGACCCGACGGTGCTGCGGGCGGCCCGCGTCCGCTCCGCCGGCCGTGCCGAGCGGCCACCGTTCATCTCCGGTCCGCTGCCGGCCCCGCCGACCGAGGACGTGGTGCTCGCCGACCTCGCGGCGTTCTTCCGGGATCCGGTGAAGGGGTTCTTCCGCGCACTGGACTACACGCTGCCCTGGGAGATCGACGGGGTCCAGGATGCGATGCCGGTGGACATCAACGCGCTCGAGGAGTGGACGGTCGGCGACCGCATGCTGCACGACATGCTCGACGGCATGCAGCCCGACCAGGCGCGCGAGGCCGAATGGCGGCGCGGCACACTGCCACCCGGTCGACTGGGATGGCGCAAGGCCACCGAGATCCGCGACCAGGCCACGCAACTGGCGGAGGTCGGGCGGCACTACCGCGGCGCGCAGTCGCGGGCCCTTGACGTCGACATCGATCTCGGCGGGCGGCGGTTGACCGGCACCGTCTCGCCGGTGTTCAGCGAGCGGCTGGTCGCGGTGACGTATTCGAAGCTCGACGGCCGGCATCTGCTGCAGTCGTGGATTCCGTTGCTGGCGTTGCTCGCTCACGCGTCGCGCACAGACTGGTCGGCTGTCGTCATCGGCCGACCGAAACGCGGCACCACGCCGCGCGAGGAGGTGCTGGGACGCCCCGCGGAATCCGCTGTCGAACTGCTCGCTGACTTAGTGGCGATCTACGACGCGGGTCGACGGGAGCCGCTGCCGCTGCCCGTCAAGACCTCCTACGCGTGGGCGGAAGCCAAACACTCACACGGCGACCCGGAACGGGCGGCAATGTATCGCTGGCGCTCCGATCGCTATCCCGGCGAGGACGCCGAGAAGGCGCACGAACGGGCATTCGGCAAGGGCGCGTGGCTATCCGAACTCGTCGAAAGAGGGCTTGACGAGTATGCCTGCCGGTTGTGGCTGCCGATGCTGAGGGCACTGGGATGATGGACCGCTTCGATCTGTCCGGTCCGCTGCCCGGCCCGTGTTCGACCACGGTGCTGGAAGCAAGTGCGGGCACGGGCAAGACGTTCGCACTGGCCAGCCTCGTCACGCGGTATGTCGCCGAGGGTGTCGCGACGCTGGACCAGATGCTGCTCATCACGTTCAGCCGCGCGGCAACCCAGGAGCTGCGCGACCGGGTCCGCCGCCAACTCGTCGAAGCCGCGGCCGCGGAAGAACAGCCCGACCGCCGTCGACGGCTCCGAGATGCATTGGCGGCCTTCGACGCAGCGACGATCGCCACCACGCACCAGTTCTGTCAGCTGGTGTTGCGTTCGTTGGGTGTCGCGGGCGACACCGACGCAGGGGTGACGTTGGTGGAGAGCCTCGACGAGCTGGTCACCGAGATCGTCGACGACCTGTATCTGCGGCACTTCGGCCGCGAGCGTGAGGACCCGCTGTTGGCGTACGCCGATGCGCTGCGGTTGGCCCGCGAGGTGGTCAACAAGCCGGCGACCGAACTGCGGCCCAAAGATCCCGATCCCGATTCGCGCGCCGCAGTCTGCGTGAACTTCGCGAAAGACGTTGTGGCCGAACTGGACAAGCGTAAGCGGCAGCGGGGCATCCTCGGCTACGACGACCTGCTGAGCCGCTTGGCTGACGCGCTGGACGCCGACGACTCACCGGCGCAAGTGCGCATGCACCAGCGGTGGCCGATCGTGTTGGTCGACGAGTTCCAGGACACCGACCCGGTGCAGTGGAAGGTGATCGACCGCGCGTTCAGCGGCCGCTCGACACTGATTCTGATCGGCGACCCGAAGCAGGCGATCTATTCGTTCCGCGGCGGCGACATCGTCACCTACCTCGACGCGGCCGCAACCGCAGGGGTGCAGAAGACGCTCAGCACGAACTGGCGCAGCGACGGCGATCTGGTGCGGCGGTTACAGGTCGTGCTGAAGGGAGCCGAACTCGGCGACCCGCGCATCATCGTGCATGACGTCGACGCCCACCATGTCGGGTCGCGACTGAAGGGCGCCGGAGATCCGTTCCGGCTTCGGGTGGTACGACGGGAAACACTGGGCCGCAGCGGAACTCGCACACTGCTGATCGGCGACTTGCGTTCGCATATCCCCCGCGATATGGCCGCCGACATCGGTCGCCTCCTGACCGGCGGCGTCACGTTCGACGACCATCCCGTCTGCGCGGGCGACGTCGCGGTGATCGTCGAGAAGCACGTCGACGCCCGAGCCTGTTACGAGGCGCTGTGTGAAGCCGGCATCCCTGCCGTGTACACCGGCGACTCCGACATCTTCGGGTCCGACGCAGCCGAGGACTGGCTGTGCCTGCTGGAAGCGTTCGACCAGCCGCACCGACCCGGGATGGTGCGGGCCGCCGCGGCGACGATGTTCTTCGGCGAGACGGCCGAATCGCTTGTGGCAGGCGGCGACGCGCTGACCGACCGCGTCGCGGAAACCCTGCGGGAGTGGGCAGGCCACGCCCGCGAGCGGGGCGTCGCCGCGATCTTCGAGGCCGCGCAGCTGAGCGGAATGGGCGACCGCGTGCTGTCGTGGCAAGGCGGCGAACGCTTGATGACGGATCTGTCGCACGTGACGCAGCTGCTGCAGGAGGCAGCGCATCGCGAGCACTTCAGCCTGCCGGCCCTGCGTGATTGGCTGCGTGCCCAGCGCGACGAGCGGAGCGGTGCAACGGAACGCGCGCGCCGGCTGGACAACGACGCGGCCGCCGTGCAGGTGATGACGGTGTTCGCCGCCAAGGGCCTGGAGTTCCCGGTCGTGTATCTGCCGTTCGCGTTCAACCGGTACGTCCGCGATCCCGAGTTGGTGCTGTACCACGAGGGCGACACCCGGTGCCTGCACATCGGCGGCCCCGACAGCCCGGATTACAACGCGGTCGTGAAGCTGGGGCGGGCCGAGGACGCCAGCGACGACAGCCGACTGACCTACGTCGCGCTGACCCGCGCGCAGGCTCAGGTGGTGGCGTGGTGGGCGCCGTCGAACGACGAGCCCAACGGTGGGCTGTCGCGGCTGCTGCGGGGCCGCAAGCCGGGCGAGGCCGAGGTGCCGAATTCTGCTCAGCCGGCGAAGGTCTCGGATGCCGACGCGATGGCGCGGCTGCGCGAATGGGAAGCCGCGGGCGGTCCGGTGATCGAGGACTCCGTGATCGCGCCGATGCCCGAGCTGCCAAGCGCTGTGCCGCCGACGGATCTTGACGTCCGCCACTTCCACCGCGGCATCGACACGTCGTGGCGACGCACGTCGTACTCCGGCCTGATTCGCGACGCCGAGGCGACGCCGGTCAGCAGCGAGCCGGAGGTCGTCGAGTTGGACGACGAGGTCGCCGAGATTCCGGTCGTGGCGTCGGCGGCCGGCGACGATGTGCCCTCACCGATGGCTGACCTGCCCGCAGGAGCGAAGTTCGGCACGCTGGTGCACGCGGTGCTGGAGACGGCGGACCCGTTCGCGGTCGATCTGGCCGCGGAGCTGGAGACGCAGATCCGCGAGCACTCGGTGTGGTGGCCGGTCGACGTCGAACCTGAGGTGTTGGCGGCGGCGATGATTCCGATGCACGACACTCCCTTGGGCCCGCTTGCCGACGGTCTGACGCTGCGGCAGATTGGTCTGCGAGACCGCATGTGCGAGATGGACTTCGAATTCCCGTTGGGTGGGGGGCATCTGCGCGAGGTCGGCGAGCTGCTGCGGACGCATCTGCCGAAGGATGACCCGTTGGCGTCGTATGCCGATCGACTGACGGGAGCGGCGCTGGGCGGCCAGCCACTGAACGGGTATCTGTCCGGCTCGGTGGACGCGGTGCTGCGAATCGGCGACCGGTATGTGGTCGTCGACTACAAGACGAACTGGCTCGGCGATCCGGCGCGGCCGTTGACCGCCGCGGACTACACGCAGCCGCGGCTCGTCGAGGCGATGCTGCATTCGGACTATCCACTGCAGGCGCTGCTGTACAGCGTTGTGCTGCACCGGTTTCTACGGTGGCGGCTGCCCGGATACGAACCGGCCACGCATCTCGGCGGCGTGCTGTACCTGTTCCTGCGCGGCATGTGCGGACCGGCCGCCCCGGCCGGGGTATTCAGTTGGCAGCCACCGGTGTCGTTGATCACGGCGGTATCGGAGCTCGTCGCATGACGCTGGAACTGGTGGTCGACGACACTGGCTTCTTCGCACCCGCGGATGTCCATGTCGCGCAGCGACTCACCGCGCTGGGCAAGGAAACCGACGAGCGGGTGGCGTTGGCGGTCGCGCTCGTGGTGCGAGCGTTGCGCGGCGGCTCGGTATGCGTCGACCTGACCTCGCCGGAGATGGTGGATCTGGCGGCGGCAGTGAAGGCCAGCCCGCTGCTGACCGACCCGCCGGTGCTACGTGTCGAGGGCGATCTGCTGTACCTCGATAGGTACTGGCTGGAAGAGCAGCAGGTGTGCGAGGACATCCGCGCGATGGTCTCGGCCCGGCCCACCGAGGTGTCCTCCGACATCGACCGGCTGTTCCCGGCGGGGTTCGAGGAACAGCGGGTGGCTGCGGAAATCGCTCTGTCGCAAGGGCTGACGGTGTTGACGGGCGGCCCCGGCACCGGCAAGACGACGACGGTGGCGAGACTGTTGGCGATGCTCGCAAGCGGTGGGCGGTTGCGAATCGCGTTGGCCGCGCCGACAGGCAAGGCGGCGGCGCGCCTGCAGGAGGCGGTGCAGTTGGAGGTCGGCGCGCTGTCGCAGGCGGATGGAGAGGCGTTGGCGGGCTTGCATGCCACCACGCTGCACAGGCTGCTGGGCAGCAGACCGGACACGTCGGCGCGGTTCCGGCACAACCGCGGAAATCGGTTGCCGCACGACGTGATCGTCGTCGACGAGACGTCGATGGTGTCGCTGACCATGATGGCCCGGCTGTTGGAGGCGGTGCGGCCGGACGCAAGGCTCATACTCGTCGGCGACCCGGATCAGTTGGCGTCGGTGGAAGCGGGCGCGGTACTGGCGGATCTGGTCGACGGATTGGGCGAAACCAAGATCGCGGCGCTGAAGACGTCGCACCGTTTCGGTAAATCGATCGGCGCGCTGGCGACCGCGATCCGCGTGGGCGATGCGGACCGGGCGATCGAGGTATTGCGGGCCGGTGACGAGCACATCGAGTGGATCGACGCCTCGGATCCGCGGGACAAGTTGCGCAATGTGCTTGTCCGACATGCCGTTGCACTGCGGACTGCGGCGATCCTTGGCGACGACCGGGCGGCGTTGAAGGTGCTCGACGAACATCGGCTGTTGTGCGCACACCGGCGGGGGCCGTTCGGCGTCACCCACTGGAACCGGCAAGTCGAACGCTGGCTGACGGAAGAGACGGGCGACCCGATCTGGTCGTCGTGGTACGCGGGCAGGCCGGTGTTGGTGACAGCCAATGATTACGGACTGGGCCTCTACAACGGGGACACGGGTGTGACGGTGGTCCGCGACGATGCGCTGCGAGCGGTCATCGGGGAGACGTCTTTTGCGACGAGTCGCCTGGCGGATGTCGAGACGATGCACGCGATGACGATCCACAAGAGCCAGGGCAGCCAGTCCGAAGAGGTGACGGTGTTACTGCCGCAGGAGGATTCGCGGCTGCTGACGCGAGAGCTGTTCTACACCGCGGTGACGCGCGCAAAGGAACGGGTCCGGGTGGTGGGCTCGGAGGCGGCGCTGCGGACGGCGATCGAACGGCGGGCGGTGCGCGCGTCGGGCCTGGCGCAGCGGCTACGCGAGTAGCGCGTCCCAGAACGCGGCGTCGTTGTCGGCGTGGCTGGCGATGGTCGCGGCTTCCTCGCGAAGGTCGAGCACCCGCTGATGTATCCGATACTCGGTGGAGCGGGGCATCTCGCCGGGGCCATAGCGGCCGCGTTTGAGGCGGATCACTCGGCCGTGCGCGATCTCGGCGCGCAATGCGTCGGACACCACCTTCGAGGCTCGGCCGGGAATCTCGAAGCATTGGTATTCCAGTGCCTCGATGAGGTCGGCGACGGTCTTTGCGCCGTGCTGGAACAGAAACATGGTGAGCGCGTAGCGAAGCTCGACGCCGCGGAGCTGTCGTCTGTGTGTCATGGCTCGACGGTGTCAGGGGCGACCGACATCATCGGCGAGCGCCGCCAGGGACACTATGTGAATTGCCCGGCTCTAAGCGACAAAGTCGGCACGAGCGACAAAGTCGCCGAGAGCCGGGCACTTTGGAAAGTGGCCCCTAGGACAGGGCGCTGCCTTTGCGCCACTCGCTCCACGGCATCGTCCAGTCGCCGTTGTCCCACAGCTTCAATGGCGGACCACCGGTGTTCCGTACCTCGACGACATCGCCGGGAACCGAAAAGTCGTAGAACCATGCCGCGTTGTCGCTGTTGAGATTCAGGCACCCGTGGCTGGTATCGGTGTTGCCCTGCGCCCACACCGTCGCGTTGAGCTGGTGCAGATAAATGCCGTCCTTGCTGATGCGCGTGGCATACGGAATCGTCTCGCGATACCCGAGCCGCGAATTGATCGGCAGCCCGAACGTCGACGAATCCATGATCACCGGATTGGCCTTGTCCATCACGGTGTAGACACCAGGCGGCGTCCAAAAGCTCAGCGTCGTACCGCCAATCGTCTCGGTGCCGCCCATACCCATCGAGGTCGGCATCGTGCGGACCAGCTTGCCGTTGTCGTAGACGCTGACCTGCTTGGTGTTGTCATCGGCGATCGAGACGTGCGAGTCGCCGATTTTGAACGACACATGCTCGTCCTCTTGGCCGTACAGCCCGTCACCGACAAGGGTGCCGTACAGATTGGCCGACACGTCAACCGTTGTACCTGGGGCGTAATACTTTTCGGGTCGCCAGTGCGCGGTCTGATCGTCGAGCCAATTCCACGACCCGGACACGGGCGGGTTGGTCTTGACAACGAGGCGGCGTTCGGCGTTGGCCTTGTTCTCGATGGGCTCGTCGAACTTCGCGACGACGACCATGCCGACGCCGTACGTTGCGCCGTCCTGCAGCAGACCGCCCGCAGTGGTCTCGAGGTACACCTGCGTCTGGTTGCCCGGCGACAGCGTGCTGAAGCTCGACGTCTGGCGCGTCGGCATGCCGTTGGGCCCGCGAGCAGAAATGCTGAGCGTGTAGGTGCGGCCATAGCCCAGCTGAGCGGTCGGCTTCCACACCGTGCCGTCCGGGGTGAGCACGCCGGGGATCACCTTCCCCGAATCACTGCGCATCTCGACGCCGGTGATCGTCCCCGAGGTGGCGGTGACCAGTACGGGACCCGAAGGGCTGACCTCGTCCGCGCCAGGAGCCGGCGCCGTCCACACCGCGGCGGGCTGCGGAGCTGTCGGCTTCGATACCGCCTGCGGAACGGGAGTCGCCGTCACCGTCGGGCAGTGGTCTCCGCATTCAGGGGTGGTTGACACCACGACCCCGCCAAGTACTGCGAGGATGGCGAGCACGACAGCCAGGCAGGCTCCCTGGACACGGCGAGTAGACGTCAAGTGTTCTCCGTTGGGGTTCGGCGAGGGCCGGGACGGCTCATATCCTAGCCACACGCCAGCGGGCTCGCCGCAGCACCGCCGACCAGCACTGATTCGTAATCGTCTTGTTGCGTGGGCGAATTCAGGCCTTCACCGTCGAGCTTCCGTTAGGGCCGCAACAACGCAGGTCAGTCGGGTTTACGGTACGGCCGCCACTGCCCTTCCGGCTGAGCCAGACGGTCGCTGATCACACGCAAGGTTTCCACGTTGTGCCCGTAGCCGAGGTGGGTGCTGTGCACTTCGACGTTCTCGGTCTCGGGCGCAGGCAGGCTCAGGCAGCACTGCCACGCGACGATGCCGTCGGACTTGCTGTAGATGCAGGTGGTGGGAACCTGAAGCGGCGCCTCCCGCGCAATCCGGGCGGCCTCCGAAACGACTTGGCGGGCTTGTGATTTCCGATTCAGCAGCCGCCACATGCGCCACGCGTGAGTGGCTTGGTGGTTGCCGCGGATCGGCGAGCCGAGCGTGATCACCATCCGCACGTCGTCCGGCTGAGCCCTTGCCAGCTCGCGCGCGAAGATGCCGCCCGCGCTCCAGCCGACCACACTGACTTTGCGTCCGTCATTGCGCGCTCGGATGTCGTCGAGCCGGGCAGGCAAATGCTTGATCATCCCCGGCCGGACTCCGAGGTTGGTACCGAGGCGCCAGTCATACGCGCGGTATCCGAGCCTGCGCAGTAACTGCCTCAGGAACTGAGTGGACGCCGCGCCCGCGAGGAAGCCCGGCAACACCAGTACCGGATGACCGTCCCCGCGCGGCCAGTGCGCCGTCTGGCTCACCGCCCGGCGCGCGGCGACATATTCACCGACGGTGCGCCACTCGCGGGCCAGCAACCAGTAGTCCGGCGGCAGGGCGGCCTCGGCGTCGGGCAACTGGTCACGGTCGTCGCGCATCATGTCTCCTACTACCCCGTTTAGGACAGTGTTGGTCGGGCACCCCGGCCTGTCGAGGAGGTAAATGGTGACCAGCGTCGAAAACCCGGTTCCACCGCAGGATCTGAGCGGCATCGTCGGGCATCGGTTCATCTACACCTATGCCAACGGCTGGCGGTACGAGATGTACGTCAAGAATGACCACACCATCGACTATCGAATACATTCCGGCCACGTCGGCGGCCGTTGGGTGAAGAACCAGGTCGTCGACCTCGTCCAGCTCGACGACGACAGCTTCAAGGTGTCCTGGACCGAGCCGACCGGTACCTCCGTGGCGGTCAACATCATGCCGAGTAAGCGCCGCCTGCACGGCGTGATCTTCTTCCCGCAGTGGATCCGTGAACACGGCGAGCGGACGGTCTGCTTTCAGAATGAGCACCTCGAGCAGATGCACGCGTACCGCGACCAGGGGCCGACGTATCCGATCTACGTCGTCCCGGAATTCGCCTACATCACCTTGTTCGAGTACGTCGGCGCCGACGACGACTCAGTGATCGACACGGCGCCCAGCCAGCTACCGGCTGGCTGGGCCGACCGCGCGAATTGATCAGCGGCGCCCGCCGCCGCCGTTGAAGCCTGGCTCGGCCACCTCACCCGGGGTGAGCTCAAAGGGGGCCGGCGCCTCGACTGCAGGAGCGAAGTCGTTGCCGCCCGTCTCATCGCCGCCGCCGGTCGGGGCGCCCCCGATCTCGTCGGTGGTCTCGCCCGCGACGTCCGGGGCACCGCTGGAGATCGGCTTCGGGGAGACCCACACCAGCAGATCCTGGACACCGTCGTTGTAGACAACGCTGTTCGGGGTGTCGCCGACGACGTCGAAATAGATCTTGCCGGGGATTCCGCCGCCGATGAATCGGTAGTTCTCCCCGCTCTCAGCGCGGGCGTTGAACAGCGCGGCGATGGGAATGCCGCCGTCGTTCGTCACCATCGCTTCATACAACCGGCCGTTGTGGGGCACCGCGTCAGAGCTCTTCCTCAGTCCCTGAACCGTGTACGTGATCATCGGGTTGCCGTAGACATCGTTGAGTGACTCCGGCGTGCCGAACGTCTTGATGTTGTTGGCCGCCCCGGCAGGCGCGGCGGTGACTGCACCAAAGCTGAATGCGATTGCTGTGGCGGCTACTACTCCCGCCAGTTTGTTGACCTTCACCTTGACTCCCCTCGTGTGACGACGCTTTAACCTGCGCGAACGTTACCCCTCCGCAGGAAAATCGAAACGCAAATTTCTGATCTTGTTCCGCCCGTGTCGTGTTAACACATGACACCGCCGCCACAATTACCTCTTTGGCACCATTGACCCCACATGCTGGGCTTTCCGCCGCCGCTACCTTGGTCCCGTGGAGATCGTCCTCACCGACGAGTTCAGACACGCGCTGGCGTTACTCGCCGAGGGCGAGCACCTCTTCCTGACTGGTAAGGCCGGCACCGGTAAGTCGACGCTGATCCGCCGCTTCATGGCCGAGACCGACCGCAACGTCGTGGTGGTCGCGCCCACCGGCATCGCGGCGCTCAACGTCGACGGCTACACGATTCACCGGCTGTTCGGGTTCCGCACGACCACGACGCTGCATGATGTCCGCGATGGCGGCTATCGCCCTGGCCGGTTCACCAAAACGCTGGCGTCGCTGGACACATTGATCATCGACGAGGCATCGATGGTGCGGGCCGACGTCTTCGACATGTTGGCCGCGGCGCTCGAGCGGTTCGGCCCGTCACCGGGTCAGCCGTTCGGCGGCGTGCAGATCGTGCTTGTCGGGGATCTCTACCAGCTGCCGCCGGTGGTCACCGAAAGCGAAGCCGGCTTCTTCTCTACTACGTACGAGACCCCGTACTTCTTCTCCGCCAACACTTTTCGGCGTGACGATTTCCCCACCGTGGCACTGACGACGGTGTTCCGCCAACTCGGCGACGACCGAATGACCGCCATTCTCAACGAGATCCGTGAAGGTGTGCTGTTGGGTCATGCCCGAGAACAGCTCAACGCCCGGACGAATCCCGACTTCGTACCGCCCGATGGCGAGTTCTGGCTGACGCTTGCGCCGACGAACCGCCTTGTGACGGCGCGCAACCGTCAACAGCTCGAACGCCTGCCCGGCGACGAGTTGGTCCACCACGCTCGGGAATCGGGCGACCTGTCGTTGTTCGACCCGCCGGTCGAGCAGACGCTGCGGTTCAAGGTCGGGGCGCAGGTGATGATGCTCAACAACGATCAGGGCAATCGCTGGGTCAACGGCACCATCGGCCGAATCGTCGGCGTGGACTACGACCGCTTCGGAGCCGTCGTCGAGGTGGAGTTCCCCGACGGCTCATGTGCGGACGTCAGCCCCTACACCTGGGAGGCGACACGGCCCGTGGTGGCGGGTGGCTCGTTGACCCGAGAGGTGATCGGGTCGTACACACAACTGCCGTTCAAGCTGGCGTGGGCCATCACGATCCACAAGAGCCAAGGCCAGACGCTGGACCGGTTGATGGTGGACCTGACGGGCGGGATGTTCTCGACCGGCCAGCTCTATGTTGCGCTGAGCCGGTGCACGTCGATGAACGGGCTGGTTCTGAAACGCCCTGTGCTGCCGAAGGATTTGAAGGTCGACCGCCGCATCGCGCGTTTTCTGCGCGGCGCGGTGCGCGATGACCGGGTGCGGCGGTATTGCGCGATCGACATCCTGACGGTCGGCGACGAAGGCCGGATGTCGCGGCCGCGGCCGGTCGAGCTGGCGGTGGCCTTCGACGACGGGACGGCGCTGTCGACCGTGGTCAATCCGCAGCGCGATATGGCCGACGCGCGGCAGGCATATGGGATCACGGTGTCCGACGTGTTGTTGGCACCGACACTGCGAGAGGCGTGGGCGGTGATCGCGCCGATGCTGGCCGGCTACACGCCGGTCGGTTTCGGGATCGACGAGACGCTCGGGCTGATCGACTTCGAGCTGAAGCGGCTGGGGCATGTCGCGCCGATGCCGTTGGGACTGAACATATCCGGAAGCGCCCGTGCGTCGACGGCACTGGAGCTGGCACAGGCTGCGCTGCAAGCGCATGCCGGCTCGCAGATTGACGACGGTGGCGTGTCGGCGTTCGACGAGCCGGAGCCCGTTGAATCCGTGTCCGGCCTGCTCGTCAGCCGCGACGGCGACGCACCGACACCCGAAGCTGGCCATCTGCCTGGTTTGTCGGCTTTGCTGCGGGTGAGCCGCGATGTCGGCGCGATCGTGTTGCGGGGCGCATCGGCGGCAGACGTGCAGGGCGCTGAGGAGACGCCGTGGATTGCAGCGGCGCGGCAGTCGGTGGCCGACCAGCTGTGCGCGGCAGCCTCCCGGGCGACGCTGACCGATGAGGTGGTCGAGCGGCTCAGGGAGGCGGAGACATTTCTGGGCGCCGAGATTCTTTCTGGCGCTTGCATTTCCGAACATCACGATATCGGCGCGACCCTGGTGCCGGGCGCACGGATCTGTTTCACGGGGACGGCGCAGGACGCCAGCGGGCGGGTCGTCGAGCGCGAGGAGATGGAAAGGCTGGCGTCGCGGGCAGGCCTTGCGCCGGTCAAGTCGGTGACGAAGACGCGATGCGAGGTGCTGGTGACAGCCGAGGCGGGCACGCAGTCGGGAAAGGCGCGCAAGGCGCAGGAGTATGGGAAACCGGTGTTTTCGGCCGACGAGTTCTTTGCGTGGGTGCGCAGTCGTCAATAGGACGAGACGCCGTCTATGGAAACGAACATGCCGTGGCCGCTGACGTCGTTGGTCAGCCGGGTGCCGTCGAAGCTCGGCATGACCGTCCATCCCTTGATCCGGTAGGTGTCGCCGTACGTCAGTACCAGGTCTTGGTTCTCGGCGCCGCCGCCGATGTTGCCGTCGGACCAGTTGAAGTTGCCGTCTGCGTCTAATCCTGCGTCGTGCCAGTGACCGTACTGGCCGGCCGGGGCATCGGGAAACCCGTCGGGGCTGGTGCGCTCGCACGTTGCGTGGGCCGCGCTGATGACGCATCGCACCTTGCCGGATTCGGTACGGACATATTGATAGTCGTTGGGATCAGCGAAGGCCGACGGGGCCAACACTCCCACTAGTACAAGCGAAGTCAAACCGATGACTGCACCCGTTCTTGCACCCATGATTCCCCCTCGGTCACCACGATTGTGCGTTGCATCCGACACCGCGCGCAGCAAAAGCAGCAAACAGGCGCGCCTGCCAGGCGTAGTGTGCCGATGGTGCGCGTCGATGTGATGACGGTTCCGCAGCCACTCGGCAAGGTGAGCGATCTGGCCCGGCGAACGCAGGCGGCCGGGTTCGACGGGATGCTGTTCACCGAGACCGGCCGCACCGCATATCTCACCGCGGCCGTTGCGTCGCAAGCCGCACCCGGTCTGGAACTGTCGACCGGTGTGGCGGTCGCGTTTCCGCGCAGTCCCTTCGTGACGGCCGCGACGGCGTGGGAACTGCAGGAGGCCACCGGCGGCAAGTTCCGCCTCGGCCTCGGCACGCAGGTGCGCACGCATGTGGTGCGGCGCTACGGCGTGGACTTCGAAAAACCCGGCCCACGGCTGCGTGACTATGTGCGCGCGGTCAAAGCCTGCTTCTCCGCGTTTCGCACTAACAAGCTGGACCACCACGGCGAGTACTACAACCTGGACTTCATCACACCGCAGTGGAGTGCGGGACCGATCGAAGCGCCCGATCCGAAAGTGGATGTGGCGGCCGTGAATCCGTGGATGCTGCGGATGGCGGGCGAAGTCGCCGACGGTGTGCATGTACATCCGCTCGGCGAGCCGGGTTATCTATTGCGACACGTCGTACCCAATGTGGCTGAGGGAGCGGCGAAGTCGGGCCGGTCGACCTCCGACATCGCAGTGATCGTGCCGGTGATGACGATCGTCGGCGACAGCGACGAGGAACGCCACAACGAACGCGAACTGGTACGCGCCAGCATGAGCTTTTACGGCAGCACGCCGAACTACGCGTTCATCTGGGACGAGGCGGGGTTCGAGGGGACGACCGCACGCATTCGCGAGAAGCAGAAGGCCGGCGACTTCAAAGGCATGGCCGACCAGATCACCGACGACCACATCGCCACCTTCGCAACCGAGTCGACATGGGATGGCCTGGCCGACGCGCTCACGGCCAAGTATGACGGGGTCGCGACTCGCATCGTGCTGTACAACGCGCTCGGTGATCAGGACCGCTTCGAGCGCTATGGCGCTGTGGCGCAACGCATATCGAACTAGTCCACCGAGCCGATACTGGCATCGCAGATCGGCACGTCGACATTCATCGGGTGCGAAACGAATCCGTTGGGCGGCGTGACCACCAGATTGCCCCAACGCGGGCACGCGTTTCCGGTCGCGGTGTCGATCGCATAGGCCGTGACGTCAGCGGTGGCGACGTCGCCGGGATTCAGCGTCAGGTGGTGCGCGGCATTGGCGGGGCGCCGAGGCACGTTGATCAGCAGACCACCGACCGGCGTGACCAGGTCCGCGCCCGGATAGCCGAAGAGCGTGCACGAATGCGACGAGGTGTTCTTGAACGACAGGTTCACATGCCGTTGCGTGTTCGCGGACTCCAGCGGCCCATTGCTAACCGCGAGATCGTCGTCAGTGCAGGGGCCGGCCGCCTCAGGCGCAGGTGCCTCAGGCGCCGGGGCCGCGGGCGTGGTGGTCACGGTGACCGTGGCCGGCGCAGCAGGCGGCGCTGCGGTCACCGAAGCCGACGGCGTGGCGGTGACTGTGACGGTCGAAGCCGGTGCGGCAGGCGTCGTCGTCCGCTCGGCCGAACAACCGGCCAGCAGGGCGACCGCGAGTAGAGGCAGCGCGATTTGCTTCATGTCCAACAGGATGGTGCCATCCACTTGGCGGATTCTTGGAGTTTCGGGCCACCGCCACGGGGAAACACTGAGCGCATGAGCCGGGCCGTTCGTACTGTCGCGGCCGCAGCCGCTTCCGCCGTGGGCGCTGTCGTCGCGCGCGACCTCTTCCAACGCAATCACGCACTCCTGCGCAACTTCCCGCTACTCGGCCACGCCCGCTACCTTATCGAAGCCATCGGCCCCGAGCTGCGGCAATACATCGTCGCGGCCAACGACGAGGAGCGCCCGTTCACGCGCGACCAGCGTCGCTGGGTGTACGCCTCGGCGAAGAAGGAGAACAACTACTTCGGCTTCGGCACCGACAACGACCTCGAGTACACCGCAGGCTATCCAGTGATCAAACACCGCACGTTCGGTCGGGCCGTGCCGCGGTCGGCACCCAACGCCTCGCACGAGGTCGACCTGCCGTGCGCCAAGGTGATCGGCGCCGCCCGCAACCGGGCCAAGGCGTTCCGGCCGAAATCCGTCGTCAACGTCTCCGCGATGAGCTTCGGGTCGCTGTCGGGCAACGCCGTCGAGGCGCTCAACCGCGGTGCCGCGCTGGCCGACTGTCTGCACAACACCGGTGAAGGCGGAATCTCGCGCTATCACCGCCACGGCGGCGAGCTCATCTTCCAGATCGGCACGGCCTACTTCGGCTGCCGCGACGCCGAGGGCCGCTTCGATCTCGACAGGCTCAAGGACGTTGTCGCGGGCGCACCGGTGCGGGCCCTGGAGATCAAGTTGAGTCAAGGCGCCAAGCCAAGCCTCGGCGGGCTGTTGCCCGCGCCGAAGGTGTCGGCCGAGATCGCGGAAGCGCGCGGGGTGCCCGAGGGTCGCGACTGCATCAGCCCGTCGCGGCACGCGGAATTCACCGACACCGACGGCCTACTCGATTGGGTGGAAATGCTCGCCGCCGAGACTGGCCTACCCGTCGGTATCAAGTCTGCGGTCGGCGATCTCGAATTCTGGTATGAGCTAACCGATCTCATGCGCGAGACGGGACGCGGCGTCGACTTCGTCACCATCGACGGCGGCGAAGGCGGCACAGGCGCGGCGCCGATGATCTTCACCGACGCCGTCTCGCTGCCGTTCCAGCTAGGCTTTGCTCAGGTGTATCGGATCTTCGCCGAGCGCAATCTGCATGAGGACATCACGTTCATCGGCTCCGGCAAGCTCGGCTTGCCCGACAATGCGGTGGTGGCCTTCGCGCTCGGCTGCGACATGGTCAACGTCGCTCGCGAGGCCATGCTCTCGATCGGCTGCATTCAGGCCCAGAAGTGCCACACCGACACGTGTCCCACCGGTGTCGCCACCCAGAACGCCTGGCTGGCCCGCGGCTTGGTGCCCGAGGTTAAGGCCGTGCGCATGGCGAACTACATCAAGACGTTGCGACGCGATCTGGTCAAGGTGGCCGAGGCCTGCGGGGTGGAGCACCCCGGCCTGATCACCACCGAGTCGGTCGACATCCTCGACGGCCGGACCGCCGCGACACCGCTGCACGAGGTCTACGGGTACAAGCCCGGCATGGGCCTACCGTCGGCGGCCGATCGCGAAGAGATCGTCCGGTTGATGACGGCCACTGAGCCGCAAGGCGGTTCGGCACAACCGTCGCAGTCCGCCGTCGGATAGGGCAGGGAGCGTAGGCGACCGCCCGATCCGCGGGGCCAGTTTGGGATCGGTAGCGCGAGGTCGGTCCTAGCCTTGGACGATGGACACGATCTGGATCGGCCCTGTCGTCTTGATTCTGTTCTTCGGTCTGGCGGTGTATATCAATCGTCGTCGAATGAGCCGTTGGAGTAGGGAAAGTCAGGATTACGAATATCCGGCCAGACAGACCAAACCGCCTCGCTACCTACCCAATCCACGGGTTCCGGGATCGATGGCGAACTATCTGTTGGCGATGACACTTCCCGTGGCGGTTGCACTCGCGGTGGTCGGCTTCTGGCTCGGCGTCACTGACCTCCAGAGATATTCGGAAGGCACGCCGACGAGGGCGACGGTCACCTATTGCGGGGTCGGCTCGCGTAGTAATTGCGAGGCGACATGGAGCATCGGCGGAGTCTCGCAGACCGGGGTGATCAACGGAGGCTTTTGGGATGGCGCCGATCGCGTCGGATCAACGCTCGATGTTCGGGTGAACAACGGCGAGGCCTATACGGCGGGATCAGTTCCCGTCGGTTTCGCGATCGGCGGCGGTTCCGCCGTGGTCGCGATTTCTGCCCTCGTAGCGCTGATTTGGAGGCGCGTCCGGAGTCGTCGCGCTGTCGGCGCTCAGGGCGTGTAGGGCCGAGCGGCACCCTCCGCGCGGACCGAGCCCCTGCGTCGCCCGACGCCCTCGGCGGCCAGCGGCGTCGCGATCTCCTCCAACGACTTGCCTTCGGCGTCGACCGCAAGGAACCAGGCGGTGAGGCCACCGGCGATCATCACGGCGGCACCAAGCAGATAGCCGAGGAACAGCAGGAACGGTTGAGAGCCGTCGCCGATCAGCGCGCCGTAGACGACCGGGCCCAGGGCACCGAAGCATTGCGCGATGGAGAAGAACACCGCAATTGCCTTGGCCCGGACCTCGAGCGGAAATATCTCGCTCACAGTCAGATACGCGGCGCTGGCGCCTGCCGACGCGAAGTAGAAGATGATGCACCAGGCGATGGTCTGGGTGATGGCATTGAGCATCCCGGCGTTGAACAGCACCGCGCTGACGGCGAGCAGCAGACCGGACAGCACATATGTGCCTGCGATCATCTTCTTGCGGCCGATCGTGTCGAAGTAATGCCCAATGGTCAACGGGCCGGTGAGATTCCCGACGGCGAACGCGATCAGATAGAGCGGGGTCGAACCGGAGGCGACGCCGTAGAACTTGCCGAGCACCAAGGTGTAGGTGAAGAAAATCGCGTTGTAAAGAAATGACTGACTGATCATCAGCACCGCGCCGAGGATGGACCGACTTGGGTAGTCGCGGAACAGGACTCGGGTCAGCGCGATATAGCCGATCTTTTCGGTCGGCCGCAGCTCGATGGCCTTGCTCTCGTCCACCGGAGGCAGTGTCTTGCCGGTGGCCTCCACCTCTTGCTCGATGTAGGAGATCGACTGCTCGGCGGCATCCACGCGGCCGTTCATCACCTGCCAACGCGGGCTCTCCGGCAGGTTGCGTCGCACCACCAGAATCACCAGGCCCAACACGGGGCCGATGAGGAATGCCAGCCGCCAACCCAGGCTGAGGTCAATGGCTTTGAGGAAGACGAACGTGCCCAGCGTGCCGAGAATCGCACCGCCCCAGTAGGTTCCGTTCACGGCGATGTCGACGCGGCCGCGGAAGCGGGCCGGAATCAGCTCGTCGATCGCGGAGTTGATCGCGGCGTATTCGCCACCGATACCCATGCCAGCGATGAACCGCGTGATGTACAACCACACGACCCAACCCGGCCCGTTACCGAGTGTCAGCGCAGTGAGGCCGCTACCGAAGAGGTAGACGCCCAACGTGATCATGAAGAGGTTGCGTCGGCCGAGCTTGTCCGAGAGCCGGCCGAAGAACAGCGCGCCGACGACCTCGCCGGCCAGGTACACGCTGGCGATGAAGCCGACCGCGGCCGACGACAGCCCAAGCGTCTCGGGCTGGGTGAGGGTGTCGGCCACGGAACTGGCCACGGTGATCTCTAAACCGTCCAGGATCCAGGCCACACCGAGCGCGACGACGATGCGGGTGTGGAACGGCGACCACGGCAATCGATCGATGCGTGCGGGAATGGTGCTGCGGATTATGCCTTGCGTCTCGGCGGGCGCTGCCATGATCGCCTCCTTGCGAACAGGACAAATAATGGACACCGCTTTCCCGCGGCGGTGTGATCGCAAACCTGTCGCCATAACTGCCGGCGAGCGGCGAGTCCACAGACCAATGCAGAAATGCCCGGCTCGAAGCGACAATGTCGCTGGCACCGACACTGTCGCCAAGAGCTGGGCATTTCGACAACCACTGTGGTGGAGAGCCAGCCTTTGCAGCACGCAAAATTCGTGAAACCGCCGTCGGCGGACACCCCCTAGGCTCGATTTGTGGGACGCATCGTCGTGGTGTCTGCGGATCGCGGATGGACATGCGCATCCTGTGGCGCCACCGGCGATTTCCTACGCATGCACAGGTCCGGTCCGATGTGTCTTGACTGCGCCGACCTCGGTCACCTCGAGTTTCTGCCGTCCGGCGACGCGACGCTCACCCGGCGCGCCCGCAAGGCCAGCGGACTGTCCGCCGTCGTGGTGCGTTGGAGCGTGCGACGCAGTCGCTATGAGCGGCAAGGCATTCTGGCGGAACCGGCTGCAGTCGAACGCGCCGCACGCGAATGTCTCTCCCACACCGGTGTGCGCACTCGCCGAACCGGTCAGCGGGTGCAGTTTCGCGCCGAGTTCGCCGCCGCGATCCGCGAGCAGTTTCCGGGGTGTCCACCTGACCGCGCCGAGGCGATCGCACTTCATCAGGCGGCGCGCTGCAGCGGCCGTTGGGGACGCAGCGCAGCCCGGCCGGTCCTCGACGCCGACGCCGTACGACTCGCCGTGGTCGCGTCGGTTCGCCACGTCGACACCGACTACGACGACCTGCTCATGTCGGGTCTCGACCGCGAAACTGCTCGCGTGCGGGTGCAGCAGCGGGTCGAGGACGTCATCGATGCGTGGCGCCACGGGGTCACGATGCTCGACGGATAGCCCTCCGCTTGTCCGGTCCGCCCCCGTACCGTAGTGTCAACCAAGTTGATATCCCACGGAGGGATGTCATGCCGTCCGTCAACGTGTCACCAGTCGTCGAAAGGGTCACGGATGCAGCGGGTTTCCATCGGAAGCCGATTGTTGCGACGGTGGACGGTGCTGGTGGCAGTAGTCGTTGTGGCGATTGCTGGGTTCGCTGTGTATCGGCTGAACGGCATCTTCGGTTCCAAGGACGTCACCTCAACTCCCGACGCCGCGGCCAATGAGATTCATCCGTTCAACCCCAAGCACGTAGTCATGGAGGTGTTCGGCCCCCCTGGCACGGTCGCGACCATCACCTACCTGGACATCAACGCCCAACCGCAGCGGGTCGACGCCGCGCAGCTGCCGTGGGCCTATGACACGACCACCACCCAACCGGCCGTCTTCGTCAACGTCTCCGCCCAGGGCGACAGCGACTCCATCGGCTGCCGGATCAAGATCGACGACGTCGTCAAGGACGAAAGAACGGTCAACACGTTGAACGCCTTCACCTACTGCTTGGACAAGTCCGGATGAGCCATTACGTCGCCGACCGCCCGACTCTGACGAATCGCGTCGCCAAGTGGATTCGTTGGTTCTGCGTGCCGATCGTGTTGTTCTGGGTGGCCGTCGCAGCACTGACCAACGTGTTCGTCCCGCAGCTCGAAAAAGTCGGTGAAGAGCACAACGTCGCGTTGAGCTCCCCGAGTTCGCCTTCGCTGCAAGCATTTCAGCGCATCGGCAAGGTGTTCCACGAGTTCAACTCCGACAGTGCCGCGATGGTGGTGCTCGAGGGTGACCAGCCGCTTGGCGCCGACGCACACCGCTACTACGACGAGCTGGTCAAGCGGTTCAACGAGGACACCAAGCACGTCCAGCATGTGCAGGACTTCTGGGGTGACCCGCTGACCGCGGCGGGCTCGCAGAGCGCCGACGGGAAGGCCGCATACGTCCAGGTGTTCCTCTCCGGCAACCAGGGCGAGCAATTGTCGCTGAAGTCGGTCGACGCGCTGCGCGACATCATCGCCAAGACGCCAGCGCCGCCGGGTATCCACGCCTACGTCGCCGGCTCGGCAGCCCAGATCGCCGATCAGTTCGCGGTGGGCAACGAAAGCACCAATTTCGTCACGGCGCTGACCGTCGGCGTCATCGCCATCATGTTGCTCATCGTCTACCGGTCGCCGGTCACCATGCTCCTCGCGCTCGTCACGGTGCTCATCGAGATGGCCGCGGCCCGCGGGATCGTGTCGTTCCTGGCGAATGTCGGACTCATCGGGCTGTCGACGTATTCGACCAACATCCTCACCCTGTTGGTCATCGCCGCGGGCACCGATTACGTCATCTTCTTGCTCGGCCGCTATCACGAGAGACGCAACGAGGGCGACGAGCGTGAGGTCGCGTTCTACGACATGTATCGCGGCACGTCGCACGTGATACTCGGGTCAGGGCTGACGATCGCGGGTGCAGTGGCCTGCCTCTACTTCACCCGACTGCCCTACTTTCAGAGCCTCGGGATTCCGGCCGCGATCGGGGTGGTCGTCGCGCTGCTCGCCTCGTTGACGCTGGCGCCCGCGGTGCTGGTGATCGGCGGTCGCTTCGGCCTGCTGGATCCCAAACGCAAGACCGCCAAGCGGGGTTGGCGGCGGATCGGCACGGCGATAGTTCGTTGGCCAGGGCCCATCCTGGTCGCCACGCTGGCGCTGGCCTTCATCGGACTGGCGTCGCTGGCGGGTTACACGGTGAGTTACGACGTCAGTCAGTACATGCCGGCGAGCGCGCCGTCCAATGTAGGAAACGCCGCCGCGGAACGTCACTTCTCGAAGGCACGTCTGAATCCGGAACTGCTGATGGTCGAAACCGACCACGATCTACGCAATCCCACCGACATGATCCTGTTGGAGCGGGTCGCCAAGGCCGTCTTCCACACCGACGGCGTTGCGCAGGTGCAGTCGATCACCCGGCCGTTGGGCACGCCGCTGGACCACACGTCGATTCCGTTTCAGATCAGCGCGAACAGTGCGGCGCAGCTCAACAACCTGCCTTTCCAACAGGACCGCGCCAACGACCTGCAGAAGCAGGTGAGCGTCATCAACGACTCGATCAACATCCTGCGGCAGCAGTACGCGCTGCAGCAGCAGTCGAGTGCGGTGACGCACGAACAGACGGTGGCTTTTCAGCAGACGGTGGTCGTGGCGCAGGAGTTGCGTGACAAGATCGCGAACTTCGACGACTTCTTCCGGCCGATCCGCAACTACTTCTATTGGGAGCCACACTGTTACGACATCCCGATCTGCTGGGCGTTGCGCTCCCTGTTCGACGCGTTGGACGGCATCAACGACTTGACCGACCAGCTGGCCAATGTGTCGGGCAGCATCGCGAAACTGGATGAGCTGCAGCCCAAACTGCTCGCGCTGATCCCGCCGCAGATCACCAATCAGCAGACCAACCGCGACTTGACGATGACGAACTACGCGACGCAGTCCGGTCTCTACGACCAGAGTGGGGCGGCGCTGCAGAATTCGACCGCGCTTGGCCAGGCGTACGACGCATCGAAAACCGACGACTCGTTCTACCTACCGCCCGAGGCGTTCAGCAACCCCGAGTTCCTGCGCGGGCTGAAGTTGTTCCTCTCGCCGGACGGCAAGGCCGCGCGGATGATCGTCACCCACGACGTGGATCCGGCGACGCCCGAGGGTCTTTCGCACATCGAGGCGATGCGGCACTCCGCGATGGAAGCGGTCAAGGGCACGCCGTTGGCCGGGTCCAAGATCTATCTCGGTGGAGAAGCCTCCACGTACAAGGACATTCAAGACATGGCGCGCTACGACCTGATCATCGCCGGCATCGCGTCGCTGTGCCTCATCTTCCTGATCATGTTGTTCATCACGCGCAGCCTGGTCGCGGCGCTGGTGATCGTGGGCACGGTGGCGTTGTCGTTGGGCGCGTCGTTCGGCCTTTCGGTGTTGGTGTGGCAGCACCTACTCGGCGTGGACTTGTACTGGGTGATATTGCCGTTGGCGGTGATCCTGTTGCTGGCCGTCGGATCGGACTACAACCTGCTGCTGGTCTCCCGATTCAAGGAGGAGATCCATGCCGGCATCAACACCGGCATCATCCGGTCGATGGCGGGCAGTGGTTCGGTGGTGACCGCGGCGGGGCTGGTGTTCGCCTTCACCATGGCGTCGTTCATCTTCAGCGACTTGCGAGTGCTCGGTCAGATCGGGACGACGATCGCGCTGGGGCTGTTGTTCGACACGTTGATTGTGCGGTCGTTCATGACGCCGTCGATCGCGGCGCTGCTCGGCCGGTGGTTCTGGTGGCCGGTGCGGGTGCGCCAGCGGCCGATCCCACAGAGGTTCGGAGAGGATCGGCAGCTGGCGCTGTTCTAGCTGGCAAAACGAACCTCTTCAGATTTCTTTTCAAAAAAGTGTGGGAGACGGGACCGCCGGCCGCTCCTAACGGGTGAACGCAGCCCACCAGGGGCTGCGACGACCCTGAAGGAACAAATCATGACCAGCACCAACACCACACGGAAGCGGTGGATCGCTGCGACCGCCAAGATCGTCATCGCATCCGGCGCCATCGCCGCCGGCGCCATGGCTCTGTCCCCCGCCGCTCAGGCGGACGCCCAGTTCGACGCGTTCAAGCAGTCCTGCGTCAGCAACCCCGGCGCGTATGTGGCCGGCGCCGTGCGCGGCGAATACAGCGAGGGGGACATCGTTCCCGGCCTCTATACCGACCAGATCTGCTCGCTATACGGCCCGGCCAAGTATGTGTGGGTGCTGGGCCATCCCGTCCCGGCTCCCAACAGCAATAAGCACCTTGGCGACTACACGCGGCGGGCCTACACCCCTCCGCCTGGTCCTGGCCAGGTGAACCCCGGTTAACCGACGACACCACGACCTCGAGAACATCATGGCCAGCACCAGTTCCACACGACGGCGACTGAGGGCTTTAATCCTTTTGGTCCTCCTCGTTTTCGGCCGTTTGGGTGTCGTTGCCGCCATCACGGCGCCCACGTCATCCGCCCCACACGCAGACCCGCAGTTCGATGCGTTCAAGCAAACCTGTACTGCCGACCCGTGGTCCTATGCACCACGGGCGGTTCGCGGCGTCTACCGCGAGCGGCCGGCCGCTAGCGGTGCGATTGACCAGATTTGCTCGCTGTACGGTCCGCCGGAGCCTTCATTTCCCGAGGGCAAATGGCTGCGTGACTACACAATGCGGAACTGCCCCCAGCCACAGGGCGCCCGACCCGTTGACACTCCACCGCCTCCGACAGCTGTCGGTTCAGCGGCTTCGCTGGCAACCCCGATGACGGCGGGGTAGGTCGTGGTGATTTTCATTGCACAGCGCTGGCAAGGAGGCCATGATGAGGTACTTACCATTTGCCGGGAGCCGGCTGGGGGCAAGCTATGACGAGTACCCATGTGGCACCCGCGCTGGCCGATGACGACGCCACGCTTGCCCGCGCCGCCGCGGCCGGAAACCAGAAGGCGTTCGCGGCGATCTATGACCGCTACGCCGACCGGCTTCATGACTTCTGCGTCGGAATGCTGCGTGATCGGCACGCCGCCGCGGACTGTGTGCAGGACGTGTTCGTGACGGCCGCCAGCCGACTGGCCCAGTTGCGAGAACCGGAACGCCTGCGTTCGTGGCTGTACGCCATCGCCCGCAACGAGGCGCTGGCCGTGATCCGGGCCCGGCGGCGCGAACTCCCCAGCGAAGAACTGCCGGAGATCACGAACCGCCAGCCCGACCTCGCGACCCTGGCCGCGCGGAGCGAGCTGGCCGATCTCATCAGCGACGCATGCGGTGGGCTCGCAGAGCGTGATCAGGTGGTGCTCGAGCTGTCGTACCGAAAAGGCTTGGCGGGGCCGGAACTTGCTGAGGCCCTTGGTGTTACGCCAAGAAACGCCAATGTCCTGGTCGAGCGGTTGCGCGACACCATCGCGCGGTCGCTGGGCGCGCTGCTCGTCTGCCGCCAGGTGCGCGCCAACCCTGCCAAGTGCCCAGAATTGGCTGCGCTGATTGAACATTGGGATGGCCAGTTCACGGTGTTGATGCGTAAGCGCGCGGCTCGCCATATCGACGGCTGCCCTCGATGCGAGCAGCAGCGGGCGAGCATGGTCACTCCGGCAGCACTTCTCGGTGCCGCACCAGTGATCGTCCCGGCCCCCGCCTGGTTGCGCGAGCACACCCTGTCACAAGGCATGAAAGCGTTGCCATCCGGACCGTCGGCGTCGACCGGCGGCGGTGCGTCGAGCAACGAATCATGGTGGCCCGCAAATGATTTGGATACTACCGATCTTCCCGACGGTCCGCTCGACGCTGCCAAGCCGCCCTCTGAAGCGGCATCGGCATCCGGCGGAACGACGAAATTCCTCAAGCGCCATGTCTGGGCGGCGGTCGGAGTGGCGGGGGTAGTCGTCGCAGGCGGCGTCGCCCTCGTCGAGGTGCCGCAGATCTATTCCGTGCACCCGGCCGTCTCGACTGACCATCCCACGACAGCACCGTCACCATCGGCGTCGGCAACGGCGACCGTGCCGAGGCCGTCGGGCAACGTCGCGAAGACCGGATCACCGGATTCCCCGACTACATTGCCTCCAACGCCTGCCTCTACCGTGACTCCAGGTGGCTCGCGTGTCCCTGTGCAGACGCCGGAACCAAGCGAGGCCCTGCCAACACCGACGCCCGGCAGGGGCCGCCAGAGCGAGCCGCCGCCCAGTACCCCGACTAAACCATCTGCGCCACAAGGTAATTCGGGCGGACCGACCAAACCGCCAGCCGGATCCGGTGGATCGGGCCAACCGCCGGGCGGGTCGGGTGGCTCGGGCTCGGGCGGGTCGACCGGTGGCTCGGGCTCGGGCGGGTCGTCCAGCGGATCCTCCGGTGGTTCGTCGGGAGGTTCCGGTGGCGGACCAACCGCCCCGACCTCCCAAGCAGGCAAGACAGCCGCGCCTGGACACCTACCGTCTGGTGAAACCGGCATCGGTGGCGGCCCCAACAACTGCGTCCCGCCGACGTGCATACCGACCAACGGGCCTGCCAGGTAAACCGTCAGAACTGTTGGCGCGCTGCGCCTAGCAGTCAAACACCGACCAGCAGAGGTCATTTCGCAAGCGTTGGTCGTCGACGACGAGATCGCGGATCGCCGCCGGGAGTTGCTCACGCTGCCATTGGCATTCACGCCTTCCAGCGGCCTCACCTTCGCCGTGCGGCGCGGCAGCACGTACCGCCTTTATCGCGTAGGCGGCTGCACCAAGCTCGTGTGCTGCGACATGTGCGACGACTGCGGCCTGGCCGGCAGCGTAGGCGGCATACCGGGGCGCCCCACGCAAGTCCCTGGCCGCGCCCATGGCGTGGCCGCCGGCGGCGCGCGCTTGCATCATCTTGACCTCGCCGCGCACCCAGGCGCGGGCATGCTCGATCGCTTGACGCGGCCTCGGGTCCTGCGGTCGAACCGACTCGAAACAGTGAAGGACATGCTCAGCGCACTGTGCTGCCCACAGCGCAAGGAGATGATGGTCTGAATCTGTGAGCGTCCCGCCGCGGCGGATCGTCACCAGGCGAGGGTCCCGGACTTTCGAAAGGATCATCGCACTCCATTGTCGATTACTGGTTTGACCTCGCGGGCCAATACCATCGCTGGTGCTATGACCGACAATGCCCTGGTCGCTCCCGCGACCCCCGACACCGTTTCAGCTGGCCGTATCGGGGCTGAGGCGGCCCGCCGCCGTACCTTCGCCGTGATCAGCCATCCCGACGCCGGCAAATCCACGTTGACCGAGGCGCTGGCGCTGCACGCCCGGGCCATCACCGAGGCCGGCGCGGTGCACGGTAAAGCGGGCCGCCGCTCGACGGTGTCGGACTGGATGGAGATGGAGAAGGCCAGGGGCATCTCGATCACCTCGACGGCGTTGCAGTTCCCGTACCGCAGCTGCGTGATCAACCTGCTCGACACCCCGGGCCACGCCGACTTCTCCGAGGACACCTACCGGGTGCTCACGGCCGTCGACTCCGCGGTGATGCTGATCGACGCCGCGAAAGGCCTTGAGCCGCAGACGCTGAAGCTGTTTCAGGTGTGCAAGCACCGACGGATCCCGATCATCACGGTGATCAACAAGTGGGACCGGCCCGGCCGCCACGCCCTGGAGCTGATGGACGAGATCCAGGCCCGCATCGGGCTGCGCCCCACTCCCCTGACCTGGCCTGTCGGCATCGCCGGCGACTTCAAAGGCGTGCTCGACCGCCGAAGTGGCAACTACGTCCGGTTCACCCGGACCGCAGGTGGCGCCACCGCTGCTCCCGAAGAGCACATCGCCGTGGCCGACGCCCATAGCGCCGCCGGAGTCGACTGGGAGAACGCCGTCGAGGAGTCTGAACTGCTGTCCGCCGACGGTTCCGACTACGACCGCGAGCAGTTCCTGAGCGGCGCGACCACCCCGGTGCTGTTCACCTCCGCGGCGTTGAACTTCGGGGTCAATCAGCTGCTCGACGTGCTCGTCGACATCGCGCCGCCACCCAGCGGTGCGCTCGACGTCGACGGGACACGGCGCGGCACCGAATCACCTTTCAGCGCTTTCGTTTTCAAGGTGCAGGCCGGAATGGACTCCGCGCACCGCGATCGCATCGCCTACGCGCGCGTCGTCTCGGGCACCTTCGAACGCGGCGACGTGCTCACCCACGCCGCCACCGGCAAGCCGTTCGTCACCAAGTACGCACAATCGGTGTTCGGGCAGCAACGCGCCACGCTGGATACGGCATGGCCAGGAGATGTCATCGGACTGGCCAACGCTGCCACCCTGCGCCCGGGCGACACGCTGTATCGCGACGTCCCGGTGCAATATCCGCCGATACCGAGCTTCTCTCCCGAGCATTTCGCGGTGGCCCGCGGCACCGATCCCAGTAAGCACAAGCAGTTTCGCCGCGGGATCGAACAGCTCGAGCAGGAGGGCGTCGTTCAGGTGCTCCGCTCAGACCGTCGCGGTGACCAGGCTCCGGTACTTGCCGCCGTCGGTCCGATGCAGTTCGAAGTGGCTACTCACCGGATGGCCACCGAGCTCAGCGCCCCGATATCGCTGGAGTCACTGCCCTACCAAGTCGCGCGGATCCTCGACCCCGCCGACGCCGAATTCATGGCCAAGCAGGTGTCCTCCGAGGTCCTGACACGCACTGACGGGGTGATGCTTGTGCTGTTCTCCACCCGTTGGCGGCTGGAAGGTTTCCAACGCGACAACCCCGACGTGAAGCTGGGATCGTTGGTGGCGGCGGAGGGGTAAACCCGGCAAACAGCACCTCAAGGCTCTTTCGGGCTCGCCGCGGTCGCAAGCAAGGACATAACGACGTCATCACAAAGGGGTACGGCAGATCTCGACCGGCCAGAAATGTCGACCTGAGGGCGGTCTAGGCGGTACGGTCCAAGCGGGTTGACTCTCCAGCCTCGCGGAAACGTCACGGCGGCGATCTGACCTCCCCGCCGAAAAGGGCGCCTGAGCCCCGACGTCAGCCGATCTTCACGGTTGCGCATGACGCAGGGGGGTCCCGTGTCTGCTTGTTGGTCGTTTATAACGACTTGGGCGGATCTCGGCGCGCGTGTGCGTTGCCCCGCTACCGGGTCTGTACAGTCTGTCTGTCTGCAACGCAAGGCACCACGCTTCATCCGGGGCGAGGTGACCATCTGGGGTGTACACAGAGGAGACCCGCACCTCCGCACTCATCGTCGGCCCCTTGGCAGGGCTGGACGACGGTCGAACCCCAGCGGCTCGCGCATCATCGCCACGCGCAGCGTCCCCAGCTCGCTGGATGACTCGAACAACCTCCACAGGCGTCAAAACGTCTATGTCTAAAGGACTTTCGTGAGCCAATTCACCGAGACAATGTTCACCAATGCGAAATGGAGCATGCGGAGCTTCATTACCGGAGAGCCGCATGCACCGCTTCGGCAGAGCTGGGCCGAAGTTCACCAGCGCGCCGCGCGAATCGCGGGCGGACTGGCCGCCGCCGGCATCGGGCACGGTGACGCCATCGCGGTGCTGGCGGGCGCGCCCGTCGAGATAGCGCCTACCGCCCAAGGGATTTGGATGCGCGGCGCCAGCGCGACGATGCTGCATCAGCCGACGCCCCGCACCGATCTGGTGCGGTGGGCAGACGAGACGACGGCCGTCATCAACATGATTTCGGCGAAAGCCGTCATCGTTTCCGATCCGTTCATGGCCGCGGCGCCGGTGCTGGCCGAACTCGGCATGACGGTGCTGACCATCGAGGCACTGCTCGCGAACGCCCCTGTTGGACCCGTCAAGAGCTACGACGACGACATCGCGTTGATGCAGCTGACATCGGGCTCAACGGGTTCGCCGAAGGCCGTCCAGATCACGCACGCCAACATCGTCGCCAACGCCGAGGCGATGATGGAAGGCTGCGACTTCGATCTCGACAGCGACGTGATCGTGAGTTGGCTGCCGTGCTTCCACGACATGGGCATGACGGGCTACCTCACCGTGCCGATGTACATCGGCGCCGAGCTCGTCAAGATCACGCCGATGGACTTTCTGCGGGATACGTTGTTGTGGGCCAAGCTGATTGACAAGTACCGCGGCACCATGACCGCTGCTCCGAACTTCGCCTACAACCTGTTCGCGAACCGGTTGCGCAAGCAGGCCAAGCCCGGGGAGTACGACTTGTCGTCGCTGCGGTGGGCGCTGTCGGGGGCGGAGCAGGTGGACCCCGTCGACGTCGAGGATCTCTGCGAGGCGGGCGCCCCATTCGGGCTGCGCCCTGAGGCGATCATCCCCGCCTACGGCATGGCCGAGACGACGGTGGCCGTGTCGTTCTCCGAATGTGGCGGCGGCATGAAGGTCGACGAGGTGGACGCCGATCTGCTGTCCGTCCTGCATCGCGCGGTCCCCGCGACACGCGGAAACACCCGGCGACTGGTCACCCTGGGCCAGCCGCTGAAAGGCATGGAGCTACGCGTCATCGATGAGGACGGCGCGGTGCTGGGATCGCGCGCAGTCGGCGTCATCGAGGTGCGCGGCGAGCCTGTGACCCGCGGATACACCACGGTGGCCGGGTTCATCGAGGCGCAGGACGCGCGGGGCTGGTACGACACCGGCGACCTCGGCTACCTGACCGAAACCGGCGATGTGGTGGTGTGCGGACGCCTCAAGGACGTCATCATCATGGCCGGCCGCAACATCTACCCCACCGACATCGAACGTGCGGCGGGCCGCGTATCCGGGGTGCGCCCGGGATGTGCGGTCGCGGTGCGGCTGGATGCCGGGCTGTCGAGGGAGACCTTCGCGGTCGCGGTGGAGTGCAAGGAATTCGATGATCATGAAGAGATTCGCCGGGTGGAACGCCAGGTAGCGCACGAAGTTTTCGCCGAGGTCGACGTGCGGCCGCGAAACGTCGTCGTGCTCGCGCCCGGCATGATCCCGAAGACTCCGTCGGGCAAGCTGCGACGCGCGCACGCATTGTCACTCGTCAACTGACATGGCCCTGCCCGGCGAGTAAGTTCCAACGCAGGATGGCTGATTACGACGCGCAGCCCGGTCGGGTATCGGCACCGGAGCCGGATCTGTCTGCCGCCCAACGCGAAGCCGACGAGGACGACCTGCATGCCGCGCTCACCGGTGTGGCCGGCATCGTCGCAGGCGCCCGCAGCCTGCTCGCGGTGCTCGGTGATGTGGCGGAGTTCGCGCAGCAGGCGATTCCCGGCGTCAACGGTGCCGGCGTCACACTCGTCGACACCGGGGCAGATTCGATCGAAACATGGGCAGTCACTGGGGAGTTCGTCGAAGACATCGACAAGGCGCAATATCTCGACGTCCAGGAGGGTCCTTGTCTGACATGCATGTCTTCGCGGCGGGCCACCGTGAGCGGGTCGCTGGGAAGTGACAGCCGGTGGCCGCACCTTGGTGGCCGAGTGGCCAGGATGGGCGTGCATTCCGCACTGGCACTGCCACTCATCGTGGACTACAAGGTGATCGGCGCCATCAATGCCTACGCCTACCGGCGCGACGCGTTCGGAGAGCACGCGGTGCAGTTGGGCACTCAGTTCGCCGGACCGGCTGCAGTATCGGTGTACAACGCACAGCTGCTCGACAGTGCCCGGGAGCGCACCAACCAGCTGCAGCGTGCGCTGGACAACCGCGCCGTGATCGATCAGGCGATCGGGATAATTCGGAGCCGGTCGGGCGCCGGCGCGGAAGAGGCGTTCAGCCGATTGATGCGGCTGAGCCAGGCGCAGAACATCAAGCTGCACCTCGTGGCCCAGCGGCTGGTTGACGAGGCGGTGCGGCGCGCGCAAGCCCGCCGACGCCCTTAAGCCCTTGGGGACGTTGCGAATTCAGCGATCGCCGCGACCAGCACCGGCCGCGCATGACGGTCGGTCATCAATCGGCGGGCCACAACCGTGAGGTGTTCATTGTTGGCCCTGGCGTAGGCCCGCAGCACCGCGAACGCGTCCTCCACCGACACATCGAGGGCTTCGCGCAGGAATCCCTTGGCCTGCTCGATCAGCACCCGGCCGGCCAGCGCGGCGCGCAACTGCGGGATGACGGTCGACGGGGTCGGTGCGTGCTCGCGCAGCAGCGCGACACTCGCTACGTGGGCGAGGGTCTGCGCTACGAGGCGGTCGGCGTCGTCGAGTTCGCCGGGGCCGCTGCCGAACAGTCCGAGCGCACCGAGGACGAGGCCCGCCGCGCGCATCGGCACAGCGTGTACGGACGCGAACCCTGCCTGCAGCGCTGCCGGGACGAACCGGGGCCATCGCTCCTCGGCCGCCGTCAGGTCCGCGACCGAGACCGGCTTTCCGGTGGAATAGCAATCGATGCACGGGCCCTCGTCGGCCTGCAACTGGAACAGTTCCAATTCACGAGCCCGTTCGGTGGTAGCGGCCAGCAGATGCAGCTGGTCGAGCGGGTCGGCGAGCAGGAAGCCTGCGGCGGCGACGTCAAGCAGCTCCACGCAGCGCTCGCTGAATTCGGTGAGAAGTTCTACGGTGTCGAAGTCCTCGAGCACGGTTTCGACGAGGGAGACCACCGCGTCGAGTGCGCTGGTTTCGCGGGCGGGTTCAGTCACGATGCCCTCCAATGTCGTCGTGCAGCGGTGGCGGTTTGCGGACCTGCATTCAATCCTCCTCCCCGAGCCTCAACCGACGGTCGAGGATGTCGCGGGCCACATCAGTGGCGCTGCGGCCGGTCGCATAGGCGTGGGCACGCAGCCGCACCAGGGCCTCGGCGGGTTCGACCCCGAGCTGAGCGACCAGCATGCCGGTGGCCTGGCTGACCTCGGCGCGCGAAAGGGTGTGGAGGTCGGCCCAGGCATTGCTGTCGGGGTCGTCGAACGCGGCCTGCATGTCGGTGTCGAGAAGATCGAGCAGTGGGATGCTGGCCAGCTCGGCGGCGGCGATGGCTCCGGCGAAGTGGTGGTCCTCCAGACGCTTGGGCTCGGTGCGAAACAGGTCGAGTGCGCCGATGTATTCGCCTGCGACCAGGACGGGCATCGCATAGACGCCGTGCACCTTGAGGTCCAGCATGGCAGGGCCGTACACCGGCCAGCGCTCTTCGTCGGGGTCGGCGAGGTCGACGACGGCGACCGGTGAGCGGCGGGCGACGGAGTCCAGGCAGGGGCCCTCGCCGAGGATGAACTGGAGCTCGTCGTACATTCGCGCGGGTTCGCCGCTGGAGCCCAGCGTGCCGCTGTTGGCCCCGTCGAACACCAGCGAGATCGCCGCGGCGTCAACATCGAAGAGGGTCACACACGCCTCACAGAGCCGATCAGCGGCGTCTACCCCACGCGTGCCGTCGACCGCGGCGAGGAGCTCGTCGTGGATGGCCATCTAATTCATGCTCGCGAGCGCCATTCGGCCAGAAGGCTGTGGGCCAGTCGGACGTAGGCGGCGGCCACCACCGGCCATGTCAACTCCGCTGCGCGGTTGCGCGCCTCGGCGGCCATGGTGCCGGCAAGGCGGGGCTGCCGGATGACCGTACGCAGCGCCGCCGCCAGCGCCTCGGAGTCGTCGGGGTCAACGATGATGCCGGCCCCACTGTTGAGAAGCTCGACGGCATGCGGAAATTCGGATGCGACAACAGGTCTGCCGTTCGCGATCGCATCGACGAGCACGCCGCAACTCACATGCTCGTCGGAGTCGAAGGGCAGCGCGATGACAGCTGCCTGCTGAATCAACGCCGTCAGCATCGGCCCCGAGTAGTAACCGGGGTCGAATTTCACCGAATCCGCCACGTCGAGGCGCCGGGCTTGTTCGATTCGTGCGCTCCGATACGCCTCGCCCTCGGCGGCCATGACTCGCGGATGGGTGGGACCGGCGACCACGTATCGGGGCCGCCCCGGCAAATCCTTCAAATGGGGCATCGCGTCGATGACTTTTTCGATGCCTTTCCCCGGGCCCATCAGCGCGCACGTCAAGATGATCGGCCTGCTGGGAACTTTCACCCGAGGGGCCTCGGGGACCGTCGCACCCAGCGGAATCATCGCGACTCTGCGACGGTCGACCTGATAGGTCAGGCATAGCTGCCGGCGTGCCGCCTCGGACGTGACGACCAGGTGGCTCGCGGTGGCCGCGATCGCTTCGAGAACCGAACGCTGTTGTGCAGTTGGCTTTTTGGGAACAGCGTGGGCGATGACGATCGAAGGAACACGCAGCCCACGAAGAACATCTATCACGCTTTCGCCGTCGATGCAGTCGACGGCATTACCGTATTGGATGACCGCGACGTCAGCCTGGTCGAGCCGGCTGCGGCACGAACCGATCTCTTGCTGCCCTGAAGAAAATTCACCGTCGGGCACCCAAATGACGTCTGTGTCCGATCCGTGAGCACGCAATGCAGCGGACAAACCGGCGCTGAATTTCGCAGCCCCGCAGGGGGGTGACGTTTGGGTGCTGAGAATCGCGAACCGTGCGGTGCGGGAAAGTCGTTGCGGTGCAGCAGGACTCGCCGATTCGACGATGGTTGGAGCGTTCAACGTGATCCCGACATTCCGGTACCTGCGTGTCCGGCATGAGCGGTTGCTCGGCGCGATCAGCGGTCAGGACGGCTGACACAGCCCGGAGTGGCTGGGTTTCCAACGGGTTTTACGGTACACCCGAGGCCCGCCGCGGTGAGGCAGGAATCGCATGTTTTGTGGCGTATGGTCGAAAGAATCGGGACCAATCAGGCCCCCATAAAGCAAGGGGCCAGCAGTGTCTGACAAGTCTCCGCGGCAAGCGATGTCCAAGAAGTCCGGAAAGTCTTTGAAGGAGAAACGGGCGGACAAGAACGCGAAGTCCGCAGCCAAACTCGCGGCCACGGAGTCGATCACGGATCTGAACAAGCGGCGCTGAGTCTGGCCATTGAAATGAGATGTGGGCTGGCGGGAATGATCCCACCAGCCCACAGTTAGACCGGACTCGTTAGAGCGCCGTCACTCCGACCGCCTGAGGGCCCTTGTTGCCCTGTTCGATGTCGAACTGCACGCGCTGGTTCTCCTCGAGCGACCTGAATCCGCCGCCCTGGATTGCCGAGTAATGAACGAACACGTCTTCGGTGCCGCCGTCTGGGGTGATGAAGCCGAAGCCCTTGTCACCGTTGAACCACTTCACAGTTCCCTGTGCCATACTTTTCAACTACTTTCATTCTTGAACGGATGCACCTGAGCATCCTCGACAACGCTAACACGGACGGCCCCTTTCGCCCACTTCAGGCGTTGTTTATGGCCGGTTTTCGACGTTTGGACGCAACGGTTTTCGCGCCTGGCAGATGGCACTTTGCAGCGTTTGCTCGCCGAGTCGCGTCGCATGTCGCCGGGTGTATCGTCAATGGTGAACCGTTTCGTTTGTCAACGTGATCCTGCCCCCGTGGGGCCGAACCAGATCGACGTGCGATCCGATTTGCATGCCGGTCGCGTCACTGTATTCGTCTCGATCGGTTTCGAAGCGAAGGACAAGTCCGTGGATCACGCGTTGAATATCAAAACCTCTGCGAACCAACTGATTTCGGCTATTCGTCCATGAGCCGCCCAGATCCCAGACGGTTGGCCAAACCGACCCGGGTCACGTTGGCGACCGTGCTGATCGACAATGAGGTCAACGGGGCATGGTGGCCGCACAGTCCATCGGTGGCACGCGAGCTACCCGGACTGATGGACGCGGTTCGCGATCGACTGGGCGATGTCGTCGACATCGGTGTCAATTGGTCGGCGATCGACGGGGTGCTCGACCTCGATTCCTTGACTCGTCGGGGGGCTGACGTGCTACCCGGCTGGAAGACTCGCCGCCAACGCGTCATGACGGTTACTGGCAGCCTGGCCCGAGCGAACCTGCTGGTGGTGCCCTGTGCGACGAGCACGGCGCTGGCCGTGATGGTGCTGCGCCGGGCCGCCTGCCTACCGGTGTTTGCCAGCCACATGGAGTCCGCCGCTTACCGCGCGGCCGACGAGATCGTTCGTGCGGCGCAGGCGGAATGCGGGCGGTCGAAATCCGGCGCCGGCCCGGCGACGCCGATTCAGCCGGTGAGCAGCCTCTAAGCCGCGTGCGATCAGGCCGCTCGCCTGGTGCTCCGGCGACGCCTGGGGCGGCCGCCGGCAGGCGCACGTCGCTGCGATCCTTGCGCGTGCGGCGCGGCGTTGGCGGGCTGCAGGGCCTTCGGAGCCTGATATGGGGCGATTTCCCCGACGAGCGCCTTGACGGGTTCCGAGTGCGCTGAAACCTCTTGCGGGCGAACGCTGATGCCCGCTTTGCGCATGACGTGCTGCAGCTCGCGGCGTTGCTCGGGCAGCACCACGGTGACGACGTCACCGGCGTTGCCTGCGCGGGCGGTGCGGCCGGAGCGGTGCAGATAAGCCTTGTGCTCCACCGGAGGGTCAACGTGCACAACCAGTTCGACGGCGTCGACGTGCACACCACGCGCGGCGATGTCGGTGGCGACCAGTACGCGGGCGGTGCCTGCGCTGAACGCCGCGAGGTTACGGTCCCGTGCGGGTTGAGAGAGGTTGCCGTGCAAGTCAACTGAGGGCACACCGGATTCGGTGAGCTGACGGGCGAGCTTGCGTGCCTGATGTTTGGTGCGCATGAACAGAATCCGGCGCCCGGTGCCAGAGGCAAGGTGGCGAACCAGTTCCGTCTTGGCCTTGGTGTCGGCGACGTGGAAGACGTGGTGAGCCATCTCCTGGACCGGCGAGTGCGCCTCGTCGACGGAGTGGGTGACCGGGTTGCGCAAGAAGCGCTTCACCAGCTTGTCCACGCCGTTGTCCAAGGTGGCGGAGAACAGCAGCCGCTGTCCGCTTGCGGGGGTGGCGGCCAGGATACGGGTGACGCCGGGAAGAAAGCCGAGGTCAGCCATGTGATCGGCCTCGTCGACGACGGTGACCTCCACCGCGTCGAGGGAGATGACGCGCTGCTTCATCAAGTCTTCCAGCCGGCCCGGGCAGGCCACGACGATGTCGACGCCGGCGCGCAGCGCACTGACCTGGCGGCTCTGCGGCACGCCACCGAAGATCGTGGTGACCTTCAGGCCGTGCGCGGCCGCGAGGGGTGTGAGAGCAGCAGCAATTTGAGTCGCGAGCTCCCGCGTCGGCGCGAGGACAAGTCCGGTGGGCCGCTTCCGTTGCGGCAACGCCGCGATCCGGGTGATCAACGGCAGCGAGAAGGCAAGTGTCTTACCGCTTCCGGTTTTGCCGCGTCCCAACACATCTCGGCCTGCGAGGGTGTCGGGAAGAGTCTTCTCCTGGATCGGGAAGGGATTGAGGATGCCGCGCGCGGTGAGTGCATCGATGAGCGGCTGGCCAACGCCGAGGTCGGCGAAGGTCGGTTGGGTTGTCACGTTGAGAGATGTCTTTCGGTGGTTGCGCTGTGCGCGGCGAGGCTCGACGCGCACGAGTGCAAGGTGGCGAGATTGCCGGTGGGCAATATCGATCGCCGCGAGAAAACCAAGTGCGTGTGCACGGGTGAGAAGTGATCCACGACGTACCGGCGTCGAATTTCCCGACGCCTGCGTTACGCCCAGCGTACAGGGTCGATGGTTTCGTAGGAAATCACTGCGGCCTGGCCGGCTGTTAGCCGATCGACACCAATTGGTCGATCGAGTCGTTCGGAAGGTCCCCGTCGACGATCGCCATCACCTCCATTTTGGTGAGTTCGATTGCGCCCTTGTGGTTGTCGAGGAACGCGATGTCGGCAGCGTCACGCCCGGTGGCGATGCGCACCAACGACTGACGAGGTGCCAGCAAGGTCCCGTCGACCACCCGCCATTGCCCGTCCACGAATGCCTCGGCCACCGCATGGAAGTCCATCGGTGATAGTCCCGGCGCGTACACCGAGACGACTCGGGCGGGCATTTTCACGGCCCGCAACAACGCGACAACCAAATGTGCGTAGTCGCGGCAGACTCCGGCGCCGGCAAGCAGGGTGTCGACCGCGCCGTCGATCGGGTCGCTGGATCCGGGTACGTAGTTGAGTCGGGTGCCGACCCACGAGGACACCTTTTCCAGCAACGTCGTCGAGTCGGCGTAGTTGCCGAATTCTGTTGCGGCGAAACCGAAGAATTTGTCGGCCTCGGCGTAGCGGCTGGGGCGCAGATACATCGACAGGTCGTACTCGGTGACGGGCGCGGGTTCGGCTCGGCCGACGATCGCTGCGGCGTAGTGGACGCTCAGGCTGCCGGCTGGCACTTCGAGTTTGTGGATGCGGTTGCCGTGTACACCGCTTACCTCCAGCGGCTCCACGTTCGAGCCGTTCAAGTTGAACGACAGGGTCTCCGAAACCGAGGCGTTGGGATGCGGCGCGACCGCAATCTGGAACTCCAATGTCGTCGGCGATGTGATTTCGATCTCTAGTTCGGCCGCGACCTCTCGTCTCACTTCAGTCCCTCTCGTCCATCGCACCGTGACTCGGCACCAAGTCATTGACGTACCGTCGATGGACGCCGCGCTTTGCAACGTCGAGATCAGTCGCTTCACCCATCGTATCCGCCGCCAGGGCGAATGGGGCGACTGCACGAAGCCGTCACCGCGCGCGGCCACGCCCGGTGATCAGCTCGATCTCACATCGGATGCCTGGGACGCGAGCATTGGTGCGCTGAGACACCCACCGAGAGCGATATCGTGATTCCTCGGTGCTGAGTCGATTTCGGAGGAGTCCGACGATATGACGGGGCCAGTTCTCGAGGTCGACATCGATGCGCTGAATGCCGACGGTGGGCGGCTACAGTCGCTGGGGCATCCGTTCAAGCCGTCGAACTGCGCGCCACCAGGTTCTGACTCCACATCACTTGGCGCAGCGAGGACGCTGAACGCGCATGAGACCGCGCTGATTGAACTACTGGAATACGCGGCTCGGGTCCGAGAGTATGGCGGCGCTGTTATCAAGTCAGCAGCTGTGGTGTTCGAACTGGCAGATCGAGCGGGAGCCGCCGCCATCCACCGTGTCGATAACTCTGACGCGCCGCCGGTCACATCGTCGTCGGGTCCACTGCAGATGCCGGTGCTGCCGCCGATGCCGCATCAGCCGCCGATTGCGATCATTCCCGAGCCGCCGGCACCGCCGTCGATCGGGGGCGAGCAGTTCTCCAAGGATTTGCATTCAGGTCCGGGTTCGGGTGATCTGCGGGACTTTTCGCGCGCGTGGCACAACTACAGCCAAGACATAACCCACGCTGCTGACGACACCCGCTCGGTCGCTATGAAGGTCACCGACCATTGGTCTACCGGCGACGTGGCAGCCAACAACATCATGGACCATGCCAAGTGGTTGGACTCTGCAGCCGCGTGGGCAGAACGACTTTCCGTTGAGGCGGAAGGGGTGGCGCATGCATTCGACATTGCGAAGGAGAACACACCGACCCCGGATGAGTTCGCCGATGCCGAATCAGACGTGATGAAAGCGGCGGCGTTGATGGCTGTTTCGCCGGCGATCGGCATGATCGAGTACCAACAAGCGACATCTCGTTATGCCGAGTTGGTCACGAAGGCGGAGGACGCCGAGAAGCAGTATCACGCCGCAGTCAGCGACGCCCTAACGGGAGTCGGCCACCCGATAGCGCCGTGTCCACCGATCGCCACCCAGTCGGACATCCCGTCACCGCCAATGGAGCCCCAACTCGGGCCCGGTGTGAAACTCGCTCCAGAGACGCCGCTCATCATCGCACGCTCACAGATTGAGGCGAAGTTCAAACATGCCCAGGACTTTGGCGTTACCGAGCCGCGCGGGAAAGCAGGCTTCGACGCATTTGAGAACGCTGTGCAAGAGCAAGTGAGCGACCCTGCCACCATGCACATCGCAGGCACGTACAGGGGTGATCCGGCCATCCTCAACTACAATCCGTCAACCGGTACGGTGGTTGTACAGAGCCCGACTGGTGAATTCATTTCGGGGTGGCGTGTTTCGCAGGCGCAAGCGACCAATATCTTGAACCAAGGGAAGCTCGGAGGTGGATGATGCCCGCAGATGAAGCCAGCGTGTCCCGAATGCTCGAGAATTATCGGGAATTGATCCACCGCTTTGTAATTGGGGATATCTCGGCCGACAGGTTTGAGACGGACTACCTAGCTCGGTTCAAAGATGACCCGAACCAAGTGATCGGCGAGCAGTTCGACATCCTGGACGAACTCTTCGCCGACGTCGACGACTACGTCAGCGATCCCGCCCTCAGAGAGCGCACGGGTGGCATCAGCGGCGAAGAGCTAAGGGCTCGGGCGCGCGACGCCTATGCTCGCCTCTACGAAGGCCGCGAATGCCCTTAGCGACGTCTTGTTGTCCATACCAGGAACAGCAGTGATCAGAGGCGAGGAGGCGTCGGATGGCTGAGGAGTTGTTTGATCCTGACGGCCCAGCTCTCTCGGTCATGGGCGCCACCCCATCGACGGTGGCAGACCACCTCATAGCATGGACGCCTGCGCACCCAGAGTGGGACATTCTTCGCGTTCGAGGCCCCAAATCCTTTGACGAAGCACGCTTTTTCGACGAAGTGGCTGCTGCGTTGCAGTTTCCCTATTACTTCGGCGAGAACTGGAATGCATTGTGGGACTGCATAACCGACCTCAACTGGCTACCAGGGCTGAGTTACTTGATCATCTTTGATTCGGCGGAGCATCTCCTCTCGGAGTCCGACCGTGGGTTTCAATCCTTACTTACAGTCCTTACAGATGCGCATGAGAGATGGCATCAAGAGACCGCAGACTTCGGCGCCCGTGGCCGCCGGCCAATCGCGTTTCAATCAATACTGGCGTGCGACCCTGACGCTGTTGACGCGTTGGTAGCGAGGATAAGCGCCGCAGGCGCCACGTTCGCTCGCCTCTGATGCTCTCGCCTGCGGAGTCGCGGATATTGATGAGGTGGACGCCCCGACCGACGAGGACTCGCGGCCAATATCGCTCCGGGGTCGCAGCAGCCCCGATTCGAGCTGTCCGCAGAACCACTGCCGTACTGGCGGCGTCATCAAATGTTGACACGCTGCGGTGCCGTCCTGGTTACCTCTACTGCTTGCGCATACCGACAAGGTCCTTGGCCGACATCCGCGGCACAGCTGCGAGGCAAGCCCACGTCACGCCGATCACCATCCACAGCAAGGCCTGGTTCACCAACGAATACAGCCGGAACTCGGCCAGCACCTCGGCCGGAAAGCCGCCCAACACCAGGCCGTCAGGTCCGCTCAGCGGGCCGGGGACTTCGTGGAAGCTGGGCAGCAGCGCCATCGCGCACAGCATCACCGCCACGTAGCCGCCGGCCGCAACACCAGTGGCCCGCCAGGCACCCCACCGACGCGACCAAGCCAGCCCAGCAGCCACCGCGACGCATGCACCCACGACGGAGACCACCGTGATCGCCAGGAACGACGAACTACGCGCTCCGATCGTGTCTTCCAGCCCCACCGTCGGCGGATTCGCCGGATACTTCAGGCTCGGCACCAACACAATCACCACAAACATGCCCGCGGATAGCGCCAACGCCAGACCGGTCGAATCCGGCGTGATGCCCCGTCGTCCCAACACGGTTCGAATCGCGTTGTAGGCCACCGCGAACAGCACACCCATGACGATGCCGAACACGACGACACCGACCGCAGCGCCGACGTTCTCTTGCACCGCACGGGTGAACACCTCATGACCGTGGTCATGCTCGCCCCCGGCAAGTTGTGACTCGGCGTGCTCGCGAGCACCCTCGTAGTCCACCGCGGCGCCGATCAGCGGTTCGATCATCACGCGGCTGAACGCGTATGACACGATGCCGGCCACCGCGCCGGGCACCAGAAAACGAACAGCGGTTAGTGACACGGGAATCCGAGCAGGTGCCGCGCATCATGCAGGAACTCGTGGATGTGGGTGTCCGAGCCGAACACCGACACCGCACCTTGGTCGTATCCCACGAAGTAGTACGCGATCAGCGCGAGCATAGTGATGACTGTCAATCGAGCCGGGGCGGCGAGCACTGCAGCGGCCGCCCGCAGGTTGACCCGGGGGACGGCAAAAGCGGGGTTTGCGTTGTTCATCGGAAATCCTCAGTGGTCGTGGTCGTGTGCGACGGGCAGCGCGTGGTCGCTGGCGTCGGTCAGCACCGGCGCGGTCAGCAGTTCGTGGCGGTCGACGAGCTTCTCGAGCGTCGCGACCCAGTGGTCGTAGTACTCCCATTGCCCGCGTTCGGATTCCGGGGTGCTCTCCCACTCGCCGATCGTCGCGATCAGCGTCTCCTGGAATTCACTCCACGGGTAGTGGCGGAACTCGGACAGTGCGAGCGCCAAGCCGAACGCCCTGCGCTGCCATTCGTGATCGAACTGCGGGGCGGCCTGGTCGGTGGTGCAGGTCTCGTGCCAGCTTCATGACGTCTGCCCCGCCAGCGCCACGCCGATCATCGACTCTGTTGTCACCAGATCCATCAACATCTCGTCTGTGAAATCTTCGGTGCCCGAGGGTCTTTCGGGAATCACGAACCACCGCGAGTGTCCACTGGAGTCCCACACCTTGATCTCGGTGTCGGCGGGCAGGTCCACACCGACTTCGGCGAGCACCTTGCGCGGCTCGCGGGCCGCGCGCGACCGGAACGTCGGGTCCTTGTACCAGTACGGCGGCAGCCCGAGTACCGGCCAGGGGAAACACGAGCACAATGTGCAGATCACCAGGTTGTGCACACCGGCGGTGTTGGCCACCGCCTGCAGGTGCTCGCCTTCAGCGCCGGCCATGCCGTCGGGGAAATCCATTTCGGCGATCGCTGCGGGCGTGTCGGTGACGATCTTCTCCGCGAATTCCGGGTCGGTCCAGGCCTTTACGACGATCTTCTTGCCGTTGAGCGGTGTCATCTCGGTCTCGAAATATGCGAGCACCTTGTCGACGGTCTGTGGTGTGATGACACCCTTCTCGATCAGCAATGACTCCAACGCGGCTGCCTTCGCCGCGCTGGCTTCCTCGCGGTCTGGCGGGTAAGCGAACTGGCCGGTCATGACTCCTCCTCGATCGGTTCCAAATAGGCCTCGAAAAGCTCGGCGTAGAGCATCAGTGGGCCGTCCTCCGCGCGCGGACCCCAGATTTCTGACGGCTCGAATTCGACGATGTAGATCGGCATCGGGTCGCCGATGCCGTCGCCGGTGTGGCAGAAGTAGGCGTAGTCACCTTCGAAGACGCGTTCCACGGTGCCGGTGCGTCCGCGCAGATAGCCCGGCAACCGGCTGTGCGCGTCGGCAGGCACATTGGTGATGCGCACGGTTGACCCGACGGCAAACTTCGGATGAGCGACGTCGCGGCGTGGGCTGTCACCCTCACGCAGATAGGCGATCACCTGGTCGTCGACCGCGGCCTCCCCCGAAACGTCTGGTGCTGAAGGGAGTTCGGCGGCGCGCGCGGTGAGCTCCTCTTCGGTCACGTAGCCCTTGTCGATGAAGAACTGGGTGATGCCGCCCAGCCACTTCTCGTAGTAGCGGTACTTGAAGTAGTCGAACGGGTTCATCGCCTCGGCGCCGGTACGCAGGTCGGCCCATGTCCATTCGTCCTTGAAGGCCGTCGGCACCTCGTCGATCGGATAGGCAGGCAGTGCGGAGCCGAGATGGTTCGACAACCCCATCATCGCGACGTGGATGCCGAAGATGCGTTTCTCCCACTCTTCAACGAAGACACGCTTTTCCATCGTCAGCGGTTCGGGCAGGCCTTCCAGGCCGCCGAGATAGTGCTGCAGTTTCATCAGGCAGGACTTCCTTCCGTTGGCGCGGTCCCGGTTGGCCTAACGCGGTCATCGGCCGTTTTCTTCGTCATCGCGGTGGCCAAATACTCCTGAAGCAGTCCGAAGGACGCCCCGAGCACGCACGCGACGGCGGCGACGAGTCCGGGGTGGGAGATGGTGGTGACGGTGATGTCGTTGCGGGTGCCTGCCACCGTCGACACGGTGGAGGCGAATCCGACGACGACGGCAGGCGTGGTCGACAACAGCGGTACCCACGACGCCTGCACCATCACCGCACTGCCAACGCCCACCGCGATCGCGGTGACCAGCAGGCTGCCGCCCATCAGGTAGGCGGCGTAGAGGCTCGCCGACGCGATGACCACGCCGACGAGGTTCGACGACACGGAGCGAATCCAGCCGACGGTCCCGCCGCCGACGAAGAAGAACGACGCCCACGCCAAGAACACCACCCAGATGGGCACAGTGATGACTTCTGCGGTCAGTGCGACCGCCAGTCCGCCTAGGACGCCGATGCTCAGCGTCGAGGCTGTCCGAGAATCCATGAAAGGAGCTTCAGCTCAGCAGGTTTCGCCGGTGTTACGCTTGGAATTCTCAGACCGTCAGGACCGGACACGATTCGCGCAAATCCGGACGTGCGGTCGGCAACGTCGTCGTAACACATGGCCGTTAGCTTGTGTGCACCTTTAGATGGGGGTGTGACGGTGCCCGACGAGAACAGGCCGCAGCGGCCGGGGAAGGCACACAAGACTGTCGTCTTCGCGTTGTACGACAAGGTGACGCTGCAGGACGTGGCCGCGCCGTTGGAAATCTTCGCCCGTGCCAACGACTTTGGCGCGCGATACGACGTGATCTTGGCCTCGCTGACCGGTGAAGCCGTCCAGACGACGTCATACGTCACGCTGAATGTCGACACGTCTCTCGCAGAGGTGCCCGACCGGATCGACACGCTGATCGTGCCGGGCGGTGTGCCCGCCGACTTCAAATTCACGCCGGGTGAGCACGACATCCCAGAGGAGCAGACGCCCGACGTCGTCGAGTCGGCGTTGCAGATGGTGCGCGAACTGGCGCCGCGGGCGCGCAGGGTGGCGTCGGTGTGCACAGGCGCGTTTGTGCTTGCCGCGCTCGGTTTGCTCGACGGGCGCCGCGCGACCACGCATTGGGCGCATTGTCAGGAGTTGGCGCGCGCCTATCCGCACGTCTCGGTGGACCCTGATTCGCTGTTCGTTCAGGACGGCGCGTTCATCACCGGTGCGGGCATCAGCGCCGGCATCGACCTCGGCCTGGCGCTGGTGGAAAGCGACTACGGCCCGGACGTGGCCAGGCGGGTGGCGCGGTGGATGGTGGTGTTTCTGCAGCGCCCGGGCGGTCAGGCGCAGTTCAGTGTGTGGACCGAGGCGGCGTTGCCGGTTTCGAGGGGACTGCGCGAGATCCTGGACTCCGTTGTCGCCGATCCCAGCGCTGACCATTCCATCGCGACCATGGCCGATCGCGCGGCCGTGAGCGAGCGGCATCTCGTGCGCATGTTCCGGGTCCAGGTCGGGATGACGCCGGCCCGGTTTGTCGAGCGGGCGCGACTGGAGGCGGCCAAGGTGCTGCTCGCCACCGGAGACAACAGCCAGGAAGCGGTTGCGCGGCGGGCTGGCTTCGGTTCGGCGGACACGATGCGACGCACCTTCCGCCGCGCGCTCGGCGTCTCCCCCAGCATGTATCGGAGTCGCTTCCGGACGACAGGTGTGCGGTCGACCGCGCCCGTCGGCTCACGTTGAGTCTCGAAATCTAGGTCGCGAACGGGCGACAATGGCGGTGATGCTCCGCCGCGACACCAAGACAGATTCGCTCCAGTTGCCCGACTACCGGGCAGAGGCTGGGGTACTGCCGTGACGGCGTGTCCATATTGCGGTACAGCTGTTGACAGCAGCGGAGTCTGTGAAAAGTGCGGCGCCCCAGGCAAAGACGTCGCCCTGACCGGTTGGCGTCCCGACCCGACGGCACGGCATGAAGGCCGGTACTACATCGCCGGACGCCCCACCAGGCGGGTACGCAACGGCAGGGCCCAGTCCGACGACCCCGATGGTGGCGCCATGCTGCCCGACTACGTCGATGTGCCCGCGCGCGGCAGGACCAGTATCCGGTCAACCTGGCTGGGCACCGGCGCGGCGGCCGTCGTCATCGTCACGGCGGCCCTGGTGTTTTGGGCGCTGCACGTTCCCGAACGCCGTCATTCGCCGCCGCCGGAGGACGTCTACCTGTCCACGTTGCACGATGCCGGGCTGGCCGGCCAGTTCAACTCCGATGCCAACGCGGTTGCGCACGGCAAGCAGGTCTGCCGGCAACTCGACGACGGCGGGCCGCAGCAGGGTCAGACCGCCGACAAGATCGCCGTCGATATTTTCTGTCCGCGGTTCGCCACCGGCTTCCGTGTTCTCGAAAATGCCACTGTGACAGGGACATTCGTGCTGACCGGTGGTGGACCAGAGGCGGTTGTCAGTTCGATCGCAGCAGACAATGGGGCATGCCACGGAGTCAACGGCTACTCCGATATCACCCCCGCCACGCAGGTCGTCGTCCGTAACGGCAAAGGCGAGATCCTGACCTCAACATCACTAGGTGAGGGCAAGGGCGACGAAACGACCTGCACGTTCCTGTTCACCTTCCCCATCACGGAGGGCCAGGACCGATACGTCGTTTCCGTGAGCCACCGCGGGGACTTCATCTACACCTTCGACCAGCTCGCCAGTCACGGGATCCATATCCGCCTCGGCAACCCGTAGTCGCCACCCACCCCAGGTGTGCCGCAGACATAACCCCGGAATACTCAGTTTCGTTGCCGTCACGCGGCGCCTTTGTACCGCAGCCGATACCACGTGGGAGCGGCCTTCCGCAGTGGTCGCGGCATGCCCTCGGTCGATGCGACGTCCGTCTCGGTGACATCCCAACCGGGGAAGGACTTTTCGATGGTCGACCGGTTCGCGCCGCGAGGCAGCGGCCTGGGCAACCTGTCCGGCTGGAACGCCAGCAACAGCAATGTGGCACCCGGAGCGGCGAGCGCGGTGACACTACGCCCCATTGCGGTCCGCTGGTGCGGGCTGAGCCCGTGGTAGCAGCCGATGTCGAGGAAGAAGTCGTATCCGGCACCGACATCGTCCGCGCCGAGGTCAGTGACATCGGCCTGCATCGCCGAAGCGGGCAGCCGCTGTTCGGCGAGGCGGCGTTTGGCTCGGGTGACGGCCCGGGCATTCGAATCGACCCCGGTGACCGTCCATCCGCGGGCGGCCAACTCGAGGGTGTGCATGCCGGTGCCGCAGCCGAGGTCGAGCGCCTTGCCAGGCGCCGCGCGTTCGGCCTCTTCGCGGGCGAACAAGCGCTTCAACGTGGCTCGGTCGGCTTCACCGGCGGCCTCCCACGGCGTGAAACCGACCGCGTAGGCGACTGAGTAGAACAGGCTCATCGTTTCCTCAATTCATTCGAGTCATACTAGAATTAATTGTGAGTAGGATGCCCCACTGTGGCCGGAGATGTCAACACGCGACGGTATGACGCGACGCGTCGCCGCGCCGCCGCCACGGAGCGACGCGTTCGCATCGTGAAGACCGCGGCCGAGTTGTTCCTGTCCGGCGGTTATCTCCAGACGAGAATGGCCGAAATCGCCACGGCGTCAGGCGTTTCGAACGACCTCATTTTCCGGCTGTTCGGCAACAAGCGCGGTGTGCTCAAAGAGGTGATGGACTACGTCGTCGGCGGGGACGACGAGGACATCCCCTTTCTCGAGCGCGAGGGACCTCAGACCGTCCGGCAAAGCAGAGACCAACGAGAGCAGTTGCACCGCTTCGCCGTTGGTATCACCGCACAGTTACGCCGCGTCGGCCCCTACAACGCGCTGCTGCGTGACGCGGCCGCTGTCGAACCCGAAATCGCCTCGCTACGTGACGATCTGAACTTGCGGCAGCGGCGGGAGGCGATGACGACCGTCGCAGAATGGGTCGCGGCCAACGGTCCGTTGCGGGACTCGATGAGCGTCGAGGACGCGGCGGCCGTCCTGTGGACGCTCACGAGCAGCGAGGTGTACGCCATGTTCACCCAGCAGTGGCAGTGGAGCAGCGACCAGTATCAGGACTGGCTGCGGCATACCCTCCAGGCGACGCTGCTGAGGCAGGGCTAGGCATCCACTGCTGACCATCCCAATAGCGTTGTCCAGAAACGCCGCTCGGATCCGGATACCAACCAGCCTGCGGCGTGGCCGGCGTACCCGTTCGTGGTGAGAGTCGTTGAGGTGCAATGAGTCCCCCTCTAGCGTCGCGGTTCTCGACCGACGCCGCCAGCGCGCGAACGCCTAGGGCGGCCAACCCGTAGATGATGATGCTGTTAACGCCAAGAGCCAATGCTTCGGCAACACCGAAGTCCGGCAACGACGCTTCGAACAAGGAACCCAGCACGACGAGAACCATGAACACCAGCAGTGCGTAGTACAGCACCCGCAGAGCTTTGGCCGTTCGACGCCGCAGCGGGTACGCCAATAGCAGTCTTCTCGTCACCGACGCGTAGGTATCCGGCACGTCCGGCACCGGGGTGGCCGGCGCGATCAGAGAAGTGGCCTGTTGCAGCCACGCTTCGGCCGTCGCGCGTGCGTCTTGGTCGTCCGGGGAGCAACCGAGAGCCTGCTTGGCTTTCCACCATTCTGCTGCGAAATTCACCTGGCGCGTCGCGATATCCATCGCATACTTCTGGCGACCGATCTCCGAACGCCGGTCGTAGAGATCGCGTGTCACAATTCCAATAGCGCCTACAGCCGCGCCGACAACAGGGACCAGCAGCGGGAGATAATCCGGGTCAGCCACGATGGTCTTCCTTCCATCACTCGGGCCGCCGCTTACGGCCCCTCCGGCAACTCGAGAATGCCGCCAAGCTGAGCGGTGGGCGTGAGTAGTGCGGTACTCGTTCTTCGCCGGCGGGCTTGCGCGAGCGTGGTCCATGTCACAGCGCGTTTGGCGTTAGCTCCTACCCGCGTAATGGGTAGCCGCATGGGTGAGTGCGGAAAGCACAAGCAAACACACCACTTGAGGGGGCTTATCCACCATGTCTGCAACAGACACCGACACCAGGCTGCTCGCGCAGCTGCGCTCCATGCTTGATCTCACCCACACCGAGATCCAGGTCGCGGAAACACGCGTCGCGCAGGCCCGCACCGAGGCGGTGCGCAATGAGCTGTCACAGAATGCGAACAATGGCCGCATCCGCGCCGAGGCCATTCAGAAGGCGATCAGGGACCTGGGCGGTTTTCCCGACACGATCGGCCCGTTCCTCGGCCGCGCCGCGGCTGCGGTCAAGGCGCTGACCGAGCAGGCTCAGCCGTTCGACGAGGCGCTGCTCGGCGACCTCGCACTGGAGGACCAGCTGCTCGATCGTGCCCGTTACATCAAGGCGCTGGCGGTAGCCGGTAAGCACACCGACGTGCAAGAGCTCGCGGACCGGCTGATCACCGCGCATTCGGCCACGGTCAATTGGCTGACGACGGTGCTGGCCGAGGACGCGCTCGGTGGCCCCGCCGCGTTGCGGCGCACGCCGCTGCAGGCCACCGCAGGCACCGCGATCAAGCTGTTCAACCTGCCGGCGACGTGGTCGGCGCAGTCGGTCGACCGGGCGGTCGAAGTACTGCGTTCGACCGGGCCTGCGGTCGAGGAGCTGCGGCGCCGCGCCCAGCGGGCCAGTGAAGTGACGCTCAAGGCACTGGGTGCTTCGCGTGATGCGGCGCTCCAACGTGCCGAAGAGGTCGTCCGCGGCGAAGGCGCAGGCAAGGCCGCCGACGCGCTGCACTCCGCACGTGCGGCCGGCGGCGTGCTCGACGCCTCGGAGTTGCCGATTGCGGACTACGACGAACTGACGGTCGCCGACGCGGTCGCGGAGGTCAAGGAGCTCACCGATCCGAGCGACATCCGCGCGATCGTGGCCTACGAGGAGGCGCACAAGAATCGTGCGCGCGTCGTGTCGGCTGCCCAAACAAGGCTTGCTGATATCGCTCAAGAAGTGGTCGGTATCAGCACCTAACCGCCCGATGCCCGCCTGTGAGCGACTGTCGCTTGCAGGCGGGCATTTTCATGCCCATCCAACGGCGTCGCTGCTTCGAATCCCTCTAGATCATGGGTCCGAAGGGAGACGAGTTGGCCAACGCAACGAACATCGAGCCGAGAGCAATGGTGAGGTGGCGATGGATCGCTGCGGTGCTGGCGCTGAGCCAGTTGGCCGCGCCGTTCGTCGCCGAAGCGATCGCCGGTAATTTCCTCGAGTCGGGCGCCACGAACGAGGCGCTGATCACGCCAGCCGGGTACGCGTTCGGCCTGTGGGGTTTGATCACTGCGCTGAGTGCGGCGACGGCGGTGGCGATTCTGCGCTACGGCCTGGGCGCGTGGTGGGAGACGAGCCTGCTCATCGACACCTGCGTGGTGTTCGTCGGATTCAGCGTGTGGCTGGTGGTGGCCGCGCAGGACTGGCTGTGGGTCAGCGTGGTGGTCTTCGCGGTGATGGTGTCGGCGTTGATCCACATCATGCGGCTACTGGTGCGACGGCCACACGATATGACGTGTCCGCGGTGGCTGGCTGTGTTGGCGACGGTGACGTTCGGCGTGTATCTGGGGTGGAGCAGCATCGCGGTGTTCGCGAATGTTGCGGCGGCACTGATCAATTCGGGCGTATCGGCGTCGGCGCCGTGGTGGCAGTTCGCGGTGTTGGTGACTGCCGCGGTGTTCGCGTTGGGGATGACGACGATGTTGCGCGGGTCTCCCGGATACGTGGCTGGCGCGTTATGGGCGCTGGTGGCGATCGCAATCGGCGCTGCGGGGCGGGACAGCGTCGTGTTGTCGGTGACGGCAGCCGTGGCGGCGGTCGTCGTGCTGGGCTCGGCGGTTGTGCTTCGCCGCCGATGAATTCATCGCTCCGGCCGCAGCTGCGCTGGCTCGGGTTCTGGCGTGAGGTTCGCGAGCGTGTCGGCAATCGTGTCGAAGGCATTCGTTTCGGCGATGTCGGCGGCCAGCGTGCGAGCGGCGGCGCGATAGCGCTCGTTCGAGAGGATGTCGTCGACGGCCGCGGTGATGTGCGACGGCGAAAGTCGTTTGGCGTCAAGGGTTATGGCGGCTCCGGCAGCGTGCACGCGCGCAGCCACCTCGGGCTTGTCGGCGCCCTCCCCCGCGATGATCAGCGGGATGCCGTGAGAAAGCGCCTCATGCACCCCGCCGTAGCCGCCGTTGGTGATCATCATGTCGACGTGGGGCAGCAGTTCGTTGTAGGGCAGATAGTCGGTGATGTAGGCATTCGGCGGGATCCGGCCGGGCACTGTCGTGCGCCCCGGCCGGCCGGTCGTCACTACGAGCAGCAAGTCGCTGCGATGCCCGAGTGCGTCAAGCGTCGGCCGAATCAGGTCAGCGGGATCGTCGTTGTTCCAGGTGCCTTGTGTCACGTGCACCACCGTTGCGGCGGCGCGGGCATCGGTGAGCCAAGCGCGCGTGGACTCGGTCGTCTGTGCACGAGGAAGGACAGGCCCGGTGAAGACCACGGAGCGTGGCAAATCGCTGCGCGGGAATTCAAGCGCGGGAATGGTCAGCTGCAGCAGCCGATCGGCGAGCATCGGCCAGTCTGTGAGAAACACCGGCGAGGGTGACGGCCCGAGTTCGCTTACGCAGCGGTTGAACTCGGCTTGAATGTCGGCGAACAGTACGCGTTGCACGAACCAGTGCATCCCGCCGTAATCCGTGTTTGGGCGTGGCTGCCAAGCCATGCCGAACGGCGGGGTATCGGCACTGGACAAGGTCAGCGGCCCCACGCCGCACACGAGGACAGGCGGACGCCGCAGCTCGCTCAAGATCAACGGCACGGCACCGGTGAACGCGACGTCGCACAACACCGCATCGACGTCTGCTGCGTGCACTGCGCCGAGTAGCGCGTGGTATTGCGCTGCCATGGGTTCGATGAAAACCGAGCGCATTTCGGCGCGTCCGGCCAACAACCGGTTCATCAGCGAGGGCAGCCACGCCCTGCCAACACTCCTACCGCGCTGCGCAGACGGCTGCCCGGCGAGTGGCAGACCGATCGCGTGAACGCCAGAGGTGCTGATCGAATCGTGGTAGCGCGCACCGGTGAGCATGGTTACGTGGTGGCCGCGGTCGTGCAGATCCGCGGCGATGCGCAGCATCGGCATTACATGACCGGCCAAGGGGCTTGCGGCTAGGAGATATCGGGCCATGGCGCCTTTCGTCGAATGGCTATCAGCTGCGCTGATGCCAAGCGTAGCCATCGATGCATGACCGATGCACACGCTGACAAACGTGTGGTTTAGGCGACGGCCTTTCACGGGTACCCTTGCAAAACCATCTCGGTTGATCCAACAGCCTGAGCCCGTTGTGGCGTCGCAAAATTTCCGCTTCAGCTTTGTTGATCAAGCCGCGGATGACGAGGCGTCACTGTCCCGGCCTGCGCTGTCGGATTAAGGATTGTCATGACGCTCCTCGATACGGCCGACGTCGCGCCCAGCACACGAACCACCACGCCACGGCCTGCACCTGTATCCCGACGGCACGACGTCGGCGAATACGACGACGTAGTCGAAAAGTTTCGACGGTTGGCGACTCTGCCGCCGGGCTCAACTGCCTGGAAGCACCAGCGCGAGGCCATCGTGGTTCGATGCCTCCCGTTGGCCGAACACATCGCGCGACGGTTCAACAACCGCGGCATGGAGTCCGATGACCTGGTGCAGGTGGCCCGTATCGGCCTAGTGGCGGCCGTGGATCGCTTCGACGTCGAGAATGGCGCGCACTTCGCGTCTTTTGCGATACCCACCATCACGGGCGAGCTGCGTCGACATTTCCGCGACCGGGGCTGGGCGGTGCGGGTGCCACGCCGCCTCAAGGACATGAACGTCGCTATGTCGTCGACCATCTCAACGCTTACTCACCAACTCGGGCGGGCGCCCGTCGCAACTGAATTAGCCGCCGAACTCGGTGTCGACCGGGAGGAGGTAGTGCAGGCGCTGATCGCACGGGACTGCTACCGCCCCACGTCTTTGGACGCCCCGCTGACCACCCGTGAGGGTAGAACTGAAACGCTCGGCGCCTCGATCGGCGAAGCGGAGCCTGATTACGAGCTCGTACTGAACCGAGAAGTGGTGCGCGCGTTGATTGCTCGCCTTGATGACCGCCAGCGCGCTGTGCTGAGAATGCGATTCTTTGAGTCGATGACACAGAGCCAGATCGCCGAGCAGCTAGGGGTGTCGCAGATGCATGTGTCGCGCATTCTCGCGCGCACACTGGCCGAAATGCGCGACGCACTGGGGTGAGTCGACAAGTTTTCGACCACAAGCCCCGTATCTGAGAGGAGTCCCCTATGAGCACAACCATCGCGTCAGTGGACGTGGATCGCCCCATCGAAATGGTCTACAACCAGTGGACCCAGTTCGAGTCGTTTCCGGATTTCATGGAAGGTGTCGAGCGCATCGAGCAGCGCGATGACACCCATTTGCATTGGGTCGTCAAGGTGGGTCCCGTGACCCGCGAATTCGACGCCACAGTCACCGAGCAACATCCCGACGAGCGGGTGGCCTGGAGATCCGATAGCGGCCCTGACCACGCAGGAGTGGTGACCTTCCACCGACTCGACGCCAACAAGACCCGTGTCACCACGCAGATGGATGTTGATCCCGACGGTTTCGTCGAGAACGTCGCAGACAAGCTGGGCATCCTCAAGACTCGCGTCAATGGCGATCTGCAGCGGTTCAAAAAGTTCATCGAAGACCGGCCGACGGAAACTGGGGCGTGGCGCGGGGACGTCTCGCAGCCGGACGCCTGACGCCGATGAGTTTCGGCCGGCGCGGTGGTCGTATTGAAGCAACGGCAACCCGACGGAACGGAACTTCACATGGCGCGCACCAACCTCTCGATGTCGATCTCGGCCGACGGCTACGTCGCCGGGCCGGACCAGAGCGAAGACCATCCGCTAGGGGTGGGCGGACTTGCTGTGCACGACTGGCATATCGGCCCCAACAGGGATCACCCGGTCAACCAGCAGGTGATGTCCGACATGCTCGACGGTATGGGCGCAACGATCATGGGGCGCAACATGTTCGGACCTATCCGCGGCGAATGGGGTGACTCGGATTGGCGGGGCTGGTGGGGCGACACCCCGCCGTATCACTGCCCTGTCTTCGTGCTCACCCACTACGCGCACGACCCGATCGAGATGGAGGGCGGGACCACGTTCCATTTCGTCACCGACGGCATCGAATCCGCCTACGCCCAGGCCGAGGCGGCCGCCGGCGGAAAGGACATCTCGATCGCCGGTGGGGCATCGTGCGGTCGCCAAGCGATCAAGGCCGGCCTAGTCGACGAGATCGACCTGCAAGTGTCGTCGGTGATCCTCGGCTCCGGTGAGCGCTTGTTCGACGGCTTCGAGCCCGGCGTGCCGAAGATGGAGCTGGTTCGCGTGCTCGAGGCTCCCGGCGTCGCACACCTCCGCTACCGCGTCCTGCGCTGAGCTTTTTGGTGTCATTCGGGGGTCTAACGTCGCGGTACGCTTGCAAGGTCAAGGAGTTTGCTGGCGAGGGGATCTGCGTTGTCGAGTCCGAGAGACCCGTTGAAGGTCGATCCGACAGAGCTGCACTTGACAGCCGACCAGCTCGACGGGCACGCAAGCGATTTCCTGGCAGCTCATCAGACTGCGCATTCGCGGGCGAGCCAGGCGAAACTCGGGTCGGGCTTGTCGGCCGCCGCGTTGCCGCAGATGCTCACGGCCTGGGAGGCCGACAGCGCCCGTTTCGGCGAGCATTTTGCAACGAATGCCCAAGGGCACCGCGAAGCCGCGGCCCAGTATGTGAAGACGGATACCTCGAGCGCTGACGGCATCGACGACGCGAGTGCCGCCCTGTGAGCTGAGCCCGTGCCGCTGAACTTGAGGGAGCTGCGCGAGTGGCCGCCCGAGATCGCGGATCTGGCCGGGTCCACCCGTCAGGCTGCCGCGAACCACACGAACTCCGCTGACTTCTACCGGTCGTTGGCGAAAGCTTCCACCTGGGAGGGGGACGGTGGCGACGCGGCCCGGGTGGCGATGGTGTCGAGCGCCGGTCAACACGAAGCGGTGGCCGAGAACCTGGGCAAGGCCGCCACCGGCATGGAGCACGCCCAGCACGACGCCGAGGGTGTTGCTCAGAAGATCAAGAGCATCCTCGATTACGCAGCGCAGCAGCCCGCGGTGCAGGTCAACGAAGCCACCAACCAAGTCATCCCGCCGGACACCAGCTATCTGGATGACGAGGCAGCGGCGAAAGTCGCAGCCAAGGTCACCGACCTACAGGCGCAGATCGCCGCCGTTCTCGCAGACGGCGAACGCGTGGATGGCGAATTGGCGGGCGCGATCGGAACCGCCACGGGGACAACACCTCCCGTGAAGAAGACGGCGTCCTCGCTGGAAGACCTGCTGATGCCTGGTAGCGGGGAACGGAAACCACCGCCGCGGCCCGATGACGGCACGAAGCAGCCGGACAGTCTGGACAGTGCACTGGATCAGCTGGCCGGAAAGCCCGGTGATCGACCACCCACCCCGGGTGGCCAGGCAGGGGCCGACCCTGCGACGGGGTCGGTCCCGCTGGACCCTAAGAAGGTAGAGCAGTTCAAAGCGCTTGCACGACAGACGATGCTGAACGACGGAGTGCCGCCGGATCAGATTGAGCAGCGACTCAATGCGATGGTCGCGGCAGCGCAAAAACCACAACCCGCCTACACGCCGCCAAAACCAGACAAGATGCCACCGCCGAGTTTCAAGGATGGTTTCGCCGACGGCTGGTTCGGCACCGAAGAAGGCATCCGTGACCTGGTCGGGGCGAACGGCTGGGACGACTTGAAAAAGTCCTGGACCGATATGGCCAAGGGCGCCTGGGACCGGATCACCAACCCCGTCGAGTCCTGGACCGAGGAAGTCGAGCACGCGACGAAATACCCGGCGCACTATTTCGGTGAGAAAGCCGGGGAAACAGCCCTCACGGCGCCGGGCGCCATGTTCGGCGGCGAGGGAGCGCTGGCCGCACGTGCCGGAGCACTCGATGACCTCACGCGCGTCGGGGCCATCCCTCATGGGCTCATCGATAACCCAACTGCAGCAGGCACATTCGAGCATCACACGCCGACGCCGCTCGGCGACCTACCGAGCCACCATGGTGCACCGACACTCGTACCCGATGCGCCGCCGTTGCCGCCAGATCACCCGATGTTCGACGGCTACGATCCAATACCCCCAGGTCCGGAATTCACGCACCCCGACGGCGGGCTGATCTACCCCGACGCAAGCTTGCCCACTAAGCCGTACGCGATACCCGGCACCGTCATCGACAACGCCCAAATACCGCAAGGCACCGTCATCGACCGCTTTGGCAGCCCATTCGGGTCATGGTTGTCGCCGGACGGAACGCCATTTCCGGAACGTGCGCTCCCTCCGGATAGCGCCACTAAGTCTTACTATCAGTACGCGGTTGACGACCCCACCAAACTTCCAGCGGGATTTCGAATCGAGCAATCTCAAGTGGCACCCTGGTTCCACCAGCCGGGCGGAGGTATTCAATACCGTATCATTGGGCCGGACGGAAATGATGCGTCGGTGAATGACTTACTTGACTCAGGATATCTGAAGGATCTGCATGAGTGACTCAATTGACTTCTCGCGACTATCAGAGGCGTGGCAGTATTGGGCGCCGCTAGCGGGTTTGACGAATGCGCAGACCTCGGATGCTCATCCTGGGCACGAAATTCGCTTCAAATCTGATGACTACTCGTTTCATCTGACATACAACGACGGCTGGTGGGTGATTGACACGATCGATGATCGGGGTCAGCTCCACAGCGGTGCCGCCAAGTTCACTACGTACGACCTTGTCGAGAAATACCTAATCTGGCAATGGTCGTCAACCTCTCGGAACGTGCTACGACTTCCCAGAATTGGTGCCAACTTGTACTCACTGGGCCACAATTCCGATGTTCAGTTCATACCTATCAAAGAAGGGATCTACGAACTCCGCATCCCAGAAGGGCGCGCGGTATTGATGGAACCGTCAGCGACAATTTTCAGTCATCTAATGCTGAAATCCGTGAAAGAAATCCAGGAGTTGGTCAAGCCATAAAGGAGGCTATGTGGGCCTATTTAAAAAGCAGAAGCAGCCCGAATCGGACGTTGCCACTAATGCCAAGGTCTACTACTCCACCCCTTTTGGCGACACGACAGACGGAAAACAAAAGCTGTTCTTGCTCGAGCGCGCGGGCATCTTGTACATGCCGGTGTTTCGTAGCGTGGAGTCGATGAAAGAGTTCTACGAACGAATGAATCGAGCCGCCTACATGATCCTCGAAGGGGACGTAGCGGGCGTGATGGACACCAACCGCTCAATTGATCAGATGAAACGGGTGGGGGTTGTCATTGAGCCTTTGAGCGAACACCCAGTTGAGATTTTGCCTGACGCCTGACTGATGCGGAGCGCTGTCGAACGCGTCACCAGGCGTTCGCGTGCAAGTAGTTTTCCCGAGGCATGAGCGGCGGGATGCCGATGGTTTCTGACGTCGCAGCGGTCTCATCGATGCGCTCGCAGTTACTGTCTCGACCATGGAAGGCGACAATTACGAGTTCAAACTTGTCGAGTGGGCGCACGAGTACGACGGCTACGCGCGGCTGGCCCGCACTCCAGAAAACCTGTGGGAAGTAATTCGGCCGGCGCGCGAAGTCTTCGAGCGGACGGGTGAGATTCCCGACTGGGCCGGCGTCGACTTGCTACGTGGCTGGGCTTTCTATCTCGTACGGGCACACCGACACGGTGGTGCCTACGAGCCTCTGCAAGAGGAGTATCCAGAGATTAGGTCAATCACTGAAGCCCTCAATCGCCACCCCAATGCGCGCACCGAAGATCGACCTCCGAGGCGTTGATAGACATCAATATTGAGATCCACCGCGTCGATCGGCCGGAGGAGTCACCACCGGTGCGCGTTACGACTGTCGCGCTTCTCCCGAGTGAGTCACCTCAAGCCAGCACGGTCGCCCGGAAGAGATCGGACAACCGCGCTTCCCATCCGCGGGCGACCCGCCCGGTGCGGGCGTGCTCTGCGATATGCGCACCCACGACAGCGTCAATGAGCGTGGCGGCATCGACGTCGGCCCGGAACGAGCCGTCGGCCTTGCCGGCGTTGATCATTGACTCCAATTCGGCGCGCTGCTTGGCGAGGATGCGGCGGAAGAGTTTGGTGAAGTCGGGATCTTCGTCGGTGAGCATGGCCGCGACGCCGCCGTAGCCGATGCCGACTTCGACGATGTTGACCGCTTCTGTGATGAGCCACCGGAGCCGGTCCGACGCATCGGCCTGCGCGGCAAGCGGTTCGGGTGCCGTTACCCGCAACAAAGCGGCGGACAGCATGTCGCGTCGGTCGCTGTAGCGGCGGTAGATCGTGGTCTTGGCGATGCCGGAGCGTGCCGCGACCGCCTCGACCGTCACCGATCGCGGTCCCTTGGTGCGCAGCAGCGCGAGGGTCGCATCGGCGATGGCGTCGTCGACGTCTTGTCGCTGCACCATTCGCGCCTCCTCCGTCCGGGAATACCAGTCGCCCGAAAAACGCTACACTAAGCGTAGCGATACGCTACACGTAGCGTATCGAGACCGACTAAAGATCGTAGAGAGGTGATAGAGGTGTTGAGGGCAATGCGGAGGGTTTCGATGACGAATGTCGCGTATGTGCTGTTCTTGCTGGTGTTCGTCGCGTTGGGCATGTTCGTCTACGCGCTGGCGACCGGAGGCCCGCTGGTCGGAATTATCGGGATCGGGCTGGTCGCGTTGATGGTCGCGTCTGTCGTGGGGTTCCGCATCGGTGCCCGCAAGCGAGCGGAGTCCAACAACAGCGGCATCGAGATCCCAGGTGAGAACATCTGGGCTCGCCCGCTGCGCCGCGAGCAGATCGACCGGTATCTGCGGAGCTACCGCGGTGCGCAAGACGACCACGATCAGATGGTGCACGCGGCCGCCGAGCCGACGAGACTGATCGATCGGCGCGCGGCCTGACCGAAGCTATACGTAGATTGCTGCTGTTCTCTTGAGCAAGAGCCGCGCTCTCGAGTGGTTGTGGTTGAAGAAGTGTCATCAATTGATGACGCTTTCAGATGCGACAGTTGGCCAAGGGTATCTGTGTGGCGTTCAACTCGCCCGAGTACATCGTGAATGCCGCCGCGGCGCCTAAGTAGAACCAAGCCCCGATCGGGCGAGATTGCAGTGGCAGGATACTGCGCTCGTCGCACGCCAAGGCAGCCACGATTTGCACTGTGGAGCGAAACATCTGACCCTGTGGCCGTCGTTTCGCCAGGACATCGCGGAAGGGACGATGATGGGTGGGGCAAGCACATCGGTCGCAAGCGACTTGGCGGCCCTGCGCCGGATCCGGGGTCCGCGTGACTTGCAGGGATTGTCGCGCGATGAGTTGACAGGACTCGCAGATGCGATCAGAGCATTCCTCATCGAAAAGGTGTCGGCGTCAGGAGGGCACCTCGGCCCTAACCTTGGTGTGGTCGAGTTGACCATTGCACTTCATCGTGTATTCGAATCACCTTGCGATGCACTGATTTTCGACACCGGTCATCAGGCCTACCCGCATAAAATTCTGACGGGTCGCCAAGATGGATTCGACCAGTTGCGCGCATCCGGCGGCCTGTCAGGGTATCCCTCGCGCGCAGAAAGCGAGCACGACTGGGTCGAGTCTTCGCATGCGTCGGCGGCGCTTTCCTACGCGGACGGGTTGGCGAAGGCATTCGAATTGGCCGGCAGTACAGATCGCCACGTGGTCGCGATCGTTGGTGACGGCGCCCTCACCGGCGGAATGTGTTGGGAGGCGATGAACAACATCGCTGCCGGCAAGAGCCGTCGTGTCATTGTCGTGGTCAACGACAACGGCAGGTCTTATGCACCGACGATCGGTGGGCTTGCCGAGCGTCTGACCAGCCTGCGGACGCGTCGGAAGTATGAGCGGCCCCTGGCGGCGAGTCCGGCGACCCTATTCGGAGATCTCGACATCGAGTATCTCGGCCCGGTCGACGGACACGATATCTTCGCACTCGAGATGGCCCTACGGGCGGCAAAGGACGCGGGCGGTCCGGTCATCGTCCACACGGTCACCCGCAAGGGAATGGGATACCGCCCAGCGGAGGAAGATCCGGTTGATCGCATGCATGCTTGCGGACCGTTCAATCCTCGAACCGGCAAACCGAAGGCCGGCGCCGATGTCACCCAGTGGACGGATGTCTTTGCCAGTGAGCTGCTCCGATGGGGCAGCCGCCGCGACGACGTCGTCGCGATCACCGCCGCGATGCCGGGGCCGACCGGTCTGGCGGCGTTCGGAAAGCGGTTTCCCCACAGGATGTTCGATGTAGGAATCGCCGAACAACACGCTGTTACATCCGCTGCGGGGCTCGCCCTCGGCGGCATGCATCCCGTGGTCGCCATCTATTCCACGTTCCTCAATCGGGCCTTCGACCAGATAATGATGGATGTCGCACTGCTGAGACTACCGGTGACATTCGTTCTGGACAGGGCAGGCATTACCGGGCCTGATGGGGCCAGCCACAACGGCGTGTGGGACTTGTCACTGCTAGGCCTGGTGCCTGGCATGCGAGTCGCCGCCCCACGCGATGCTGCGTCGCTCCGTGAACAACTCGGCGAGGCGCTCGAAGTCGATGACGGCCCTACCGCGATCCGGTTCCCGAAGGGATCAGTTGGCACTGACATATGCGCCGTAGAACGAATCGAGGGCGTGGATATGCTCTGCGGCCCGCATGATCCGGATGTTCTGCTGGTCGCGGTCGGGCCGCTCGCGACCATCGCGTTGTCGGCGGCTGCGACACTCGGGGAGCGTGGCGTGGTGGTCGCGGTAGTGGATCCGCGGTGGGTGCTGCCGGTGCCCGAGCAAGTGGTGAAGTTTGCCGGCAAGGCACAGCTCGTGGTGACTCTGGAAGACTCGGGGCTACACGGCGGGATCGGGTCGGCTGTGGCGGCCCGGATGCGCGAGGCCCGGATCGACACACCGGTGCGCAGTGTCGGTGTGCCGCAACGATTTCTCGCTCATGCGACGCGCAGCGCGATTCACGCCGACCTCGGCCTCACAGCCGTGGACTTGGTCACCAACATCAGTTTGTGGGTTGAGCGGGTGGCTGACCACGCGGAGCGGGGCGAGGGCGGCGAGCTGGAATTGCGTTGCGAGGGCCCGCATGGCGTCGGCGTCGCGGGGTCGCAGCCGTTCCAGGGCGCAGAAGGCTAGATGATCGGCGATCATCATGCGACGTACTTGCAACTCGGGCAGTTCGCCGGTCAGCGGTTCTTCCGGCAGTCCTTCGACGATCGCAAAGGTAGCGCCGACGATGAGCGGGCCCACCGAGGACGGCATCGAGCGCGGATCCCCAACGGCAAGGATGTCGGCCACACCCGATCGAACAGCAGGGCCGGCCTTCAAGGAAGGGTGGGGCGCCGCATCCAACAGACGCTGGATCGCCCTCTCGACGGACCACTGCACTCGCTTCAGCATCGTGGTCCAGTGAACAGTTGAGACGGCGGCCAGCACTGCCGCGGCCGGCCGTACCGCTCGCCGGTAGGGAGCGGGCGCATCGACGGCCGCGCACAAGAACGCGGTCGTCGAAATGGTCATATAGGCCATCGCCACCCGGGCGCCGCGACTGTCGATGCACGGGCCGAGCCGGGCCAGCAGTGCGATGCTGCCTAGCGCGGGGACCAGCAGGCGTTGCACTACCGCCCGGGTCAGTTCCTCGCGGTCACGGGCGCCGTACAGCGCCAGTTCGCCGTCTCGCAAGTCGTTGGCCAACTGTGCAGTGACACCGAGGCATCCGGCCAGCTCGCTCAAATCGGCCTCGGCGCAGGCATTTTCGGCGACCAGTGAGCATACGTATAGCATCACCCGTCCGAGCACGCCCTCGCCGTAGACGGTCCGCGGCAGCGGGCATTCCAGGTTTCGGGCCATCACCTGCCCGACATCGGTCAACAATCGGCCGATCCGTTTGCGGCCTTCGTAGGGCAGTTCCGACAGCAGCTCCCGCACGTCGCGGATGCGCTCGGCCAGCACCAGGTCGACCGCTTCGGCGTCTCCGACGGCGATCGCCGGCAGTGGCGGCGGCGTGTCGGTGTCGCCGTTCAGGTAGTCCACGGTGGTGACGACGGCGCCGGCCGCCAGCGGGCGGGCGCTCAGGTCTTCGTAGGCGTGGAGCACCCGACAGGCCAGCAGGGCGGTGGTGGCCTCGGATTGTCGGTCCGCGGGAAGGAAACCGGCTGCGATGCCGAGGTTTCGAGCCGCTGGGACAAGCGCCAGCCGGGCCAACTCGCCCGGTGACCGGGCCGCCCGCATCGCAGCCAAGTCTGGCGTGCTGTGCAGGTGCCACAGCCCGTCGGCCAGGGCGCCGAGTCGTCCCCCGCTCATCGGGACACCACCCGCACCGAGAGTTCGCGTAACTGCTCACGCGCTGGGGAGGGCGGAAATGCATCGATCGCCCGGCAGGCGCTCTGGGCGGCGCGCATAGCGACGGCACGGGCAGCCCGGGTGGCCCCGCTGCGCATCAGGTCGGCCTGCAGGTCGGCACTGGAAGTCAGCCTGGAGAGCCACATTTGACGAGACCCGGGCCGGCTGGCCAGCCATTCGATCACGGGCCAGGTCGGCACTCGTCGGTCGAGGTCGCCGGCGGCCGCCTTGCCCAGCGAGGGGCCGCCCTCGACGTCGCGGACGTCATCCATGATCTGAAAGGCCAGCGCGAGTTGGTCTGCGTATCGCATCAGGGCGCACAGCTGATTGTGGTCGAGGCCGCCGGCCGTGCCGCCGTACGAGCAGGCCAGCCGGAACAGCGTGCCGGTCTTCGCCCGGGCCACGAGTTCGTAATGTCTATGCATGGCGGCGTCGTCTACGGCAGGTGGCACGGTCTCGATGAGCTGTCCGAAAGACAGGTCTGAAATGCTGTCGAGGCAGGTGACGCCGGGGGCCTGACCGAGCCGCGCGAAGGTCGCCGGATTGTCGTCCAGCACTCGTGCGAGTACCTGTAAAGCGTTGCCTACCAGATGAAATCCCGCCCGAGCGGCGTTGCGGATACCGAACGCTGCCGCTACTGACGGCGCATCGCGTCGCAAGAGCGATCCGTCACAGATGTCGTCGTGAACGAGCGATGCCTCGTGGATCATCTCGATCGCGCACGCCACATCGACGGCGTCGCGCAACGGCACCGCGGCAGTCGAGGGCAACAGACGGGCACAGGCCAGCACCATCGCAGCTCGGACCCGTTTACCGGGGACGGCAAGGATGTGACGGTAGATTGCATCGAAACCGCCACCGTTGAGCAGGATTTCGCGCAATCGATCGGCGACCAGTGGCAACTGATCGGATGGGCCGGTCAGCGGACGGTTGTCGACGCTGAGGCCGTCGGATGCGACCAATGTGCTTGCCTCGATCATCATCATTCCCCTAGCGATGTTTCACCAGATAAATCGTCGCTGCCGTGTGGTGCAGGGAGCGCAGTAGTGCGCCACTTCTATCTCGCCAGATTTTGGCGCGGTACTACTTAAGCCCGCGCTAGACCGCTCAACCATGCGACTCAGTAGTACTGCGCCGAGACGCGCATTCGATTGCAGTAGGGCGCTACTGAGAGCCACCCCTCGAATCCGAGCGACGATCTCTATTGCAGTGGTCCCTTGCGTCGGATCTTCAGACGGCGCAAACGAGCGGAGGAGGCAGCGATGCATGCACTTGCACCGAGTACGCCTCGGGTGATGCCCGGACGCACGATTGACACCCTGGACTTGGCGCCAAGCGGTGGCGTTTCTCGCGGGTTCATCCGCGTGGATCTGCACGACCCGGTGTTCTTCGACCATCCGCTCGATCACGTGCCGGGAATGCTGCTGGTGGTGGCCGGTCTTGAACTGGCTGAGCACGCAGCGATGCTGCGGCCGGCCAATGTGAGCTTCCGCCTCACCTTCGCCAAATTCTGCGAGCTCGACGCCGCAATCGAGGTGAGTGCGACACGCGAAACCGGTGGAAACCCGTTCGAATTCATCCAATCAGGCCGCTGCATAGCGACGGGACTGCTGAGTCGACGCGAGGCCGCGCTGCCTGCGGAACTTGCCCCGGTGCCGGCATTTGGGAACGGCTCGATTCCGTGTGAACTGGTGCACCGCGCCGACCCCGGAAATATTGCAATCGGCCCGCTCACAGTCGATACCGGACGCGTCTGGGTCCGCGTACACGAGCAGGCTGCCATCGGCGGAATACCGCCGCGAGCCAGCGCGGTCGCCTCCATCATCGAGGCCGCGCGTCAGTTCGTCATCGCGATTCTTCACTTGTGGGGTCAGCAACCAATGGGGACGAAGATGATATTCGTCGGGCTCACCGCAGACGTGCCCACTGCGATGCCGCACAGTCACATGACGCTGGCGTTGTCGTGGCAGCCCACTCCGCCAGAACAGACGCGCAAAGTCCACATCGACGTGCACGCAATAGGCGATCGAGCGATCAAAGTCGGCTCGATCGTCATCGCGACCCGGTGCGTCGACGAAGTCGAGTATGCGCAATTGCGCGCAGGCTAGAGGCTGACTCGATGGAGGCTGGTAATGACTGATCGGGTCGCCATGTACATCCTTCGTACTCTGTTGGCACTGACCGCCATCGGGCTCACCATTGCGGTCGCGGCGCACCTTCTCGGCGGGCGCCCCGCTGCAGCGGCTTTCGTCGCCGCTTATCTGGTGTGGTTGCTCTCCGAAGCACGAATCACCGTCCGGGCACCCACACAATCGGCCGCTGAGAATCGCACCCTCGTTCCATACGCGGTAGCGCGAATCGCGACGGCACTTACGGCTGCGTACTCAGCGCCCGCGGTGCCCGACAAGTTCGGCGTTGTGCTCGCCGGGGTCTTCGTTGCTGGTGTGACGTTACGCGCGTGGGCGATTCACGAACTCGGCGTCCAATATTCGCACCGAGTGGTACGGATCTCCGACGGTGGCCTCGTTTCATCCGGGCCGTACAGGGTGCTGCGCCATCCTGCTTATGCCGGGATGCTGCTCGCCAACGTCGGTTTCGCCGTTTACTTTTCGAGCCCTGCGAGTATCACGGCATTGACTCTCCTTGTCGCCGCCGTTCTCTGGCGCATCAGGATCGAAGAAGACGTCCTCACTGAATTACCGCAATATCGGGCTTTCGCCAACACACGATCCCGGATTGTGCCGGGGGTGTGGTGATGATCAAGATCATTGACGCACCTGCGGAACTGGCCGACGCTACCGTGGTTGGGCACAAGTTCGCGCGCCAGCAACGCTTACGCGATGCCGGAGTTCCCGTCCCGCCGTTCTTCTGCGTCGTCAGAGAAACTCCGTGGACAGCCATCGCCGATGTGGTTGGCCCCTTTCCCGGTGTCAGCGCCAGTGTCGCGAAATTGACTGCCTGGGCCGAGGAGAGTCGCAGCGCCACCGCACACTTGCGACTCATGCCGGAGACAGAAACCGAGATCCGCGACAAGTATGCGGCCCTCTGCTCACCCGACGTCGCAGTCCGAGCGTGCGTTGTCGGCCGCCACGCACAGCCGGGCGAAGATGACGCTGCCGACCCGTTCGCGGGTCTCACAGATAGCTACCTGTACGTCGGTGCCGACGCGCTCATCGATGCCGTTTCAGCCTGTACCGCATCGCTTTTCAGTGTCAGATCGGTACTCTACCGCGCCCGGCGAGGAATCGACCCCCGAGTCCTCAGCATCTGCGTCGGAGTTCAGCAGATGTTGGACGGCGAGCGGTCGTTTGTCGCGTTCACCCACGATCCTGCTAGCGGTGCCGAAGAAACTGTGGTCGCTGCGGTCTACGGCATCGGAGAAGGTGCGGTAGCCGAACGTGCCGACATCGACCACTTTTTCGTACGCGCGGACGGGATCGGGCGGCTGATCTCTCACAAGACAAGAATGCTCCGCCGGGCTCCGAGCGGTGGTGTTGTCGAATATCGGGTGCCGGATCGGCTCGCCGACCTACCGGTATTCTCCGACGCGCAGATCAGTCAGATCGCAGCACTGGCGGAGACCACCGAGCAGCTGTTGTCCGGACCCCAGGACATCGAGGGCGTCGTCACGGCGGACTCAGCGATTCACCTGGTGCAGGCGCGGCCCGCCACGTCGCCCCAAACGCCGGCGACGACGATCGAATGGACCAATCACAATCTGACTGAGAGCTTTCCGGGCGTCACCACCGCGATGACGTACTCACACGCACGAGTCTTCTACCGCATGAGTTTCCGCGACTTCTATCGCATCGTCGGAGTTTCTGAGAGGCAACTGCGGAGTCGGGAACACCAACTTCGTCGCATGATCGGATACCTCGACGGCCGGGCGTATTACCGCCTGGACGCGTGGTACGCGCTGCACAGCCAGCTCCCCGGGTGGGACGCTCTTCGTCCGATGTGGGAGCGGTCCTTGGGGCTCGCAGAACGGAAACCCGACCCGGGCCAAGTGCTCGAACAGCATTCCATCACAGGCATCATCGGGCGTTCACCGCGACTGATATGGGCGGCCGTGAGTTTTCCCCGCAAATTGCGGAGATTCTTGTCCTGGTGGGATTCCCAGCACATGGTGGGGGCAGGACTGTCGGAAAAGCCGGTCGAAGAAGTAATCGCCACGTATCGCCGAGTCTGGTCAGAAGCCGAATCACGCTGGGGCATACCCATTCTCGCTGGTTACCTCGCTCTGGCCGCCTATGTCGCAGGGAGCGTGCTGGTACAGCGGTGGACCGACTCCCTCGAGGTGGACCTCACTGTCCTGTTGCCCGGAGGACCGCCGAACCGAACCTTGCAGTCGGTGCACTCCACGGTGGCGCTCGCCGAGCAGACAAACGCCAACCCCGCGTTGGCCGCCAGAGTGCTGACTGCCGACGCACGCGATACCTGGGACCGCATCGCACGAGGCGCCTACGGCGGCAAACTTCAGTCCGATGCCCTCACGCACCTCAGGGAATTCGGCGATCGCGCCATGCACGACCTCAAGATCGAGGAGCCGACGCCACGCCAGAGACCTGAGATGATCGTCGACGCCCTGCGGCCGTTCGTTGCGGCGGGAGTGACGATGCAGCAGACGCGTCTTCAGGAATCGACCGCGGCGACAGTCGCACTCGATGAACTACACCGCATCTGCCCGTCACGATGGAAACGCGTTATTCTTCGCGTCGCGGTGCGGGTGGGTCGGTTCCTGGTGAAAGCCCGCGAGGACACTCGGTTCTGCCGCACCCAGTTATACGGATTCTCGCGGGAGGTCATGCGGCGACTCGGGTCTGACCTGGCCGCCGCAGGCTGTCTGGACTCGCCCGAGGACTATGTCCATCTGGAGGTCGAGGAATTACTGGGAGCCTTCGACGGCACCTCCACACACCCCGACCTTCGCGTCCTGGCACGGAGCCGAAAAGACGCCTATCTACAATCGTGCGATCGGCCCGCCCTCGCAGCCATTCTCACAACCGCCCCGCCGCCGATCGCCGCCGCCGACCTTCGTCGCAGGGCTGCCACATCGGCGACCGCAAGTTCCAACACCGAACTCACCGGTCTCCCCTCCAGCGCCGGGATCGCTCGTGGTCGCGCCAAATTGGTACTGCGGCCGGATCTTCCGCCGAGTGAATGCGCTGGGATGATCCTGGTCGCCCGCGAAACCGATCCGGGATGGCTACCACTGATGCTCAACGCAATTGGACTCGTTGTCGAGCGCGGCAGCATGGTCTCGCACACCGCGATAACAGGACGGATGCTCGGAATCCCGACTGTAGTAGCGGTTTCTGGCGCGACCTCGAAGATATCTGACGGCGACGAGATCGAGATCGACGGTAGGTCCGGCATCGTCCGCGTACTCCGCCCCCACTCGCAGAGACCGCGGTGACATCATGCAATTACCGCTGGAGAGCTGTCCGCGCGCTTCGCTCCCGCAGCATCATGTCGATCTTTTTCGCGACGAACCGACACTCGACATCACGTTGGCTGACGGCACGGCGGCGATTGCCGTGACTCGTCAGTGCGACGTACGAACCGTATTGAGTGACAACCACTTCAGTCGGGCACATTTTCACGTGCCTACCGTTGGTGCGGGCGCCGACCTGCCTCTGGCACTGGTCACCTCGGATCCGCCAACCCACACACGTCGGCGCCGGGCCGTCCAAGGATGGTTTACGAAGCGGCGGGCCGAGAAGGCCCGGCCGCTCATCGGCCGCATCGCCGATCAACTTCTCGACGACCTGCTCGCGGCGGGGCCACCAGCGGACATCTTCGCCCAGTTCTGCCAGCCTTTTCCGAACCTCGTGCACATGACCCTGCTCGGGCTGGACACCGCCGATCTGCCCTTTCTCGTGCCGCGAATGACGGTCGCATGGTCAGCTGGTCACTACCACCCTGACGAGGTCACGAAAGCAAACCGCGAGTTGCACGACTACTTCGATAGTCGAGTCAGTCGATCGGGTAGCCAGACGACAGCGGGCGGGCTGATCGATGCCCTGGTACACGAAGAATCCTCAAACAGACTGACCCACGAAGAGATCGTCATGCTCGCCATGGGGCTGCTCATGTCCGGCGCAGAGACGACCGCCAGTCACCTCGCACTGAGTCTCATCGAGGTACTTCAGCATCCCGGACTGGTGGATTCGCTTCGCCGATATCCCGGGCAGATTCCTTCCGCTGTCGAAGAGCTGCTGCGCTGGGTCTGGTTCGGCGGCACGATGGGTGGTACCGCGGGGCGCCCGCACCTCGCAACGGCTGACGTGAAGCTTCACGACCGTGTGATTTCAAAAGGTCAAATCGTCGTTCCCGTACTCGATGTCGCCAACCGCGATCGCGATGTGTTCCCCGCCGCTGACGAGTTCTGCCCTCAGCGGAGTCCGAATCCGCACCTCGGATTCGGCCACGGTCGGCACCAGTGCATCGGAATGGCTTTCGCACGTCTCGAACTGCAAGTCGGCCTGCACACCGTGCTGTCCCGACTGAGCGGACTAGCTCTTGTGACTGCGTCCGAGATCGAGTGGCGCACCCAGATGTTCACCCGCGGGGTATGGAGCCTGCCGGTGACGTGGCAAGGAGGGGGAAAATGACTGCTGCGGTCGGTATCTCGAATTTCATTCTCACCAGGTATCCGCCGGTTCTTGCGACCGTGTACGTCTTGGCGTTCGGCGTGGGAGGAATCGGTCTATTCGCCGCGCTCGCCGGCGAACGGATTCCAGCCAGCGCGATACCGATGTTGGGGGTAGTCACCGTAACCCTGTTCGCCGACCTGCTGATCATGCGTGTCCTCGATGATGTCCGTGACAGCGACTACGACCGCATTGCGAACCCACAGCGCCCCGTGGCGTCCGGCGCAGTTGCGCGGCGGGACCTTTCGGCTCTGTGTGCCCTGTGCCTGATGGTCATCGTCGTCGCGAATCTGTTCTTCCCCAGTGGACTGTTGGTCCTCGCTGTCCAGCTTCTCTACACCGGTGCGCTGATGGCTGTCGGGCAGCGATTCCCGGCCACCCGCGGTGACAACCTCGTCCTGAACGTGCTCGTGAGCTTCCCTGTTCAACTACTGCTGTATGTGTACCTGCTCGCGGCCTCGGCCAAGATCCACGCCGACGCGCCGACCGCAGTCGGTGGTGGGCTGGGAATTCTGATCCTGACACTGTGCGCCGGCCAAGTCGAGTTCGGAAAGAAGCTTGTCCGCCAGCCTGCGCCAGGCGAACGGAGCTACGTCAATTCGATTGGCTATTACGGGACTTCGCTGCTCACAATCGGCACTGGGCCGCTGGCCGTCGCGCTGTTCGCCATCGCTGCGCCTGTCTCGCCGCTCTCCAAGGCATTCGTCGCGTTGCCTTCGATCGGTGTTGCCGCATTCGGCATCAAGTACCTCAGCCACAAAGACAACCGATGGCCTGCAGCGGTATCAACCCTCGGTCTACTGGGCACGCTGGTCGCCTTCGCCATCGTCGGAATGGTCGGTTAGACGCAGAACCAATCCCCTGCCGGTTCGATTGCCGCGTTCGACTCCGCGTGCCAATACTCGTGGAAAACCGAGCAGCGTCCGTCCGATCCGAATCGCATTGTGAGGCAGCCGGATACGGTCCGTGGTTCGTGCGTCGCGGGATCATGAAGAATGCACCAGAATTCCACCGCGGCGCGGTCCCCGCACTCGATCGCACTGCCAAACCAGATTCGCGGGTCGACCTGTCTGGACAAGGTCTCGACCCAATGCGCGCGGATCGCGTCGCGTCCACGATGCGGTTCACCAAACGGGCCGCGAATGTAGTACGCATCGTCAGTGAAGAGGTCGGCAATCGAACTCGGATCCCTTTGTCGCCAACACGACTCGAGTGCGCCGATCCACTCGTCGGCGCTCACGGGTCCTTTCCTCACCGGAGTTGAAACTGCGGAAAGTAGGAGACCGTCTCGTCGATGAGCCGCGCTAGCTCGCGGACACACTGCGGATCACCTCCGAGCGACGCAAGCGTGTGGCGAGCGGCACGGACGATGTGCTGGATGGTTTCCGCGTAGCTGGAAACGATGTCTGGCGCCAACATCGCGCGCTTCAGTTCGGCCCGCGCCTCCGCCGAAGTGCGTGCTTGCCGGTGAAGGCCAATCAATTCCGCACGGCGGGCACTTGACGCAGTGCCCAGGAGATGGACGAGCAGATAGGTCGCAGTGCCGTTTCGCAGATCCTCGTCGCGCTCGGTGACCAAGTCGCGCTGGTCGTTGACCAGTTGACGAAGCACTCCGAGCACCCTGCCGAACGATCGCCAGGCATCGACCCGGTCGGCATCGCGCTCCGCGAGCTGCGCGGCGAGCGCGGCGGACATCCCGTAGGGCGCGCCCGTCTTGCACTCGTAGTTGCGCAGCACATCGTCGAGAGTTGCGTTCTCCGCGTCGAGAACCAGGTCGGTCAGCTGCCCACTCAGTGCGTTGATACATCCGTTGCTGTACTCGGTGAGCAAGCGAAACCGAACGGCGTCCGAGACAGCCAGCTCGCCAACTATGTTGAGCGGCAGATAATTACCCACCGCAATTGCGGTCATCACACCGCGGTTGAATTCCGCGGGATCCGACCGGGCGAGTTGCGGATTGTCGATCATGTCGTCCAGATACCGCGCCGCCGCCCACCACAGTGTGTGCATGAGCGCCACGGGTGTCGCACGCATCGGCGCCCCGGTTTCGGCACCGAATACGAGCACGGGCAGCATGACGATGCCGTTGATACTGGGCGCGGAGCCGTCCAGAGGAATCATGGCGAAAAACGTGTCGACGAACGTCCCCATCGCGTGATCGCCGGCTGAATTGCTGGTCGACAGCCGTTCGGTCATCGCTGAAGCGTGTGCTGCGACCTCTGCCAGCGCGCGCTGCTGTGTAGTCATCTCGAACGCATCGCGTCGTAGCGCGGGCATGTCAATTCGCTGCTAATTGCGCCGTCAATTGGCGCACGGTCAGTTGATGCCGACGACGGGCCCCACTCACGAGCAAATGTGCGGGAGGCCGTCGCCAATGAGGCGCCCACCAATTCGCGCGACCCATCAACCTCATCGCGGCGGGCATGAGTATCGCACGAATGAGTGTGACGTCGAACAGGATTGCCAGCGTCAAGCCGACGCCTAGTAACTTGACGAACGACACCTGAGAAGTGGCCATCGCGATGAACACGACCGACATGATCACTGCCGCCGCAGTGACGACGGGGCCAACGCGTTGCAGCCCGCACATCACCGCGCGGTTGGTGTCGCCGTGCGCGCGATACTCCTCAGTGATGCGCGACAACAGGAACACTTCGTAGTCCATGGACAGCCCGAACGCGAGACAAATGATGAGGATCGGGGTCGGTGTAGCCAGTGTCCCGGTGACCGAGAAATCTCCCACCAGCCACTTGAGGTGGCCCTCCTGAAAGATGAACACCATCGCACCGAGAGTCGCTGACAAGCTGACTACGTTGAGCAGCAACGCCTTTATCGGCAGTACTACGCTTCGGGTGAACACGAACAGCACGCTGAACATCGCCAGGGCGAGCAGTGCCGCGGCCAACGGAACTCGGTCAAACAAAGCATCTTTGGTATCGATGTTCTCTGCGGTGAGTCCACCGACATGCACGGTATCGGGAGCTGGGGTTTGGCGCACCTGATCCAGCAGCACGTGGGCTGCGTCGCTGTAGGGATCGACGTCTGGGAGCACCCGTAGATAGGCGCCATTCGCGTCGGGCAGCGGCATTTCGCCAATCCGTTGCCCGCCAGCATAGCTTGTCGTTCCCAGCTTGACTGCCACGACATGGGGCAACTGTGACAGCGCCCTGGCATACCCGTCCAGCTGATCCGCGCTCGCGGAGCCTTCGACGATCACATCCATCGCGGCGGTCGCTGTCGCCGGGAATTCGGAGCGGATAACGTCTCCGACACTTCGGCTTTCAATTGTCGCGGGCAGCGACCGGTCATCCGAAGAGGTCAAACGGATGGCACCGAAAGGTGCCGCAAGCACAACAGCCAGGAGCAGAACCGCGCCCCCCATCAGGACCGGCCTACGCATGACCAATCGTGAACTGCGGAACCAGAACCCGTCTTCCTCGGCACGCGATTCGGCCGGTTCGTGACGTCCAAATACCTGTGGAACCAGCCTGCGCACGTTCAGCGAGTCGATTCGGGAGCCCAGCAAGCGCAACATGGCGGGCATGACAACGAGCGCGCACACCGTCGCGAGCAGTATCACACCGACACACGCGTAGGCGATCGAACGCAGGAACATCATCGGGAAGACAAGTAGCGCTAGCACCGACAGCCCCACCGCAGTCGCAGAGAATACGACCGTGCGCCCCGCGGTTCGAACAGACTCGAGGATCGCATCATCGAGGGACTGGGCGCGCATTCGCTCCTCGCGGTACCTGGTCAGCACCAGCAGGCTGTAGTCGATCGCCAGAGCCAGACCGAGGATCGTCGTCACGTTGAGCGCATAGTTGGACACCGGGGTGAGGGCCGCCAACAACGCGAGAAGGCCTAGTGAACCAACGATCGAAAGCACACCGATCACGACTGGCAAGCCGGCTGCGACGAGACTGCCGAACACCACTGTTATCAGCAGCAGGATTACCGGCATCGCGATTGCTTCACTGATCCCGAGGTCGTGGTTGAGCTGATCGGTCACATCGTCGTAACTGACTGCCTCACCGCCGATTTGGAGTTTCAGCGGACCGTGCTCAGTGCCGCGGTAGGTCGCGATGAGACGTCTGGCCGCCGCCGCGAACTCGCGCTCATCGCCTTCGACGTGAGCCACGATCAGGGCCTTCGTCCCGTCCTTGCTGCGGAACAATTCAGACTGGCCTGGTCCCCAGTACGAGCTCACCGTCGTGATACCAGGCGTGGCGGCAAGTTGTTGAGTCAGCGCCTCGCCGGCGGCAACCGCAGCGGGATCGTCGACGGACCCGCCGCCGGTATCGGTCGCGAGAATCACCACGTTTGGTTTGCCGACGTGGAAGCGCTGCTCGAGCGCGTCAGCGGCGCGCTGCGATTCGGAAGAACCGTTATAGAAGCCGCCACCTGACAGGCGCTCATTGATCCCGGACCCATATGCAAGTGCGGCCACCATGACTACCAAGGTCGCGGCGAGAACCGTCTTCGGCCGGGCCACTGCTAGTCGTGCAAGCCGGTCTAGCATGATTGCCTTCTCCTGCGTCGACGTCCGCCATGAATCATCAGTCGCGTTCGATGCGACGAGTGCAGTAGCACCCCACTGCAATCTCGCCCGGTTTCAATCCGCCACTACGTAGTCCCGATCTCGGGGCGCGGTCATCTGACGCGGACAGCGCAGCACAAAGGCATTTCTGTGCATTTGCTGTGGATGCGGCACTTTCTAGTGCACATAGCCCCCTGAGAGCTTCGTTATTCTGTTTACAACGCAAATGAAAGTCACTCGCGGGGGTTGAACGGTGTCAGATCTGCAGGTCACGGCGTCAGAGTTGGTTGCGGTGTCAGCCGAGCTCAACTCGCTCACCGAAAGTCTTCGCTCAGGCCTGGGCTCGCTCGACAGCGACGTGTCCGGGTTGTTGGGTTCGGGCTGGACCGGTTCGGCGGCGTCGTCGTACTCCGGCGTCTGGCAGGAGTGGCATCAGGGAGCGGCGCAGGTCGTCGAGGGTCTGTCGCGGATGTCCGGGCTGCTGCAGGAGGCCGCCGCCCAGTACTCATCGACGGATGCTGCGACGGCCGACGGCATCTCCGGAGCAGGGCTCTGATGGCCGCGTTCAGCGTCGACCCGGCCGCCCTGCTGGCAGTGATCGACCGCATGACGGCGTTCGACTCCGAACTCGAAGCGCAGCTGGCCCAGGCCGCCAACTCGGTCGCCCGGCTGGGGACCGCCTGGTACGGGGACGGCGGCGAAGCCGAGCGAGCGGCACAAGCCCGGTGGGACGAAGGCGCCCGCGAGATGCGGGAGGCACTCGTTCGATTACGCCAGATCGCGGAGGGCGCGCACGAAAACTATTCCTCGGCGGTGCAGGCGAACATGCGCATGTGGGGTTGATGTGTGACCTCACCGATTGCGGTTGATCCGTCGGCTCTCGCGGCTGCCGGGACGAGCGTCAGCAATGAGGGTGACGCGGTGGCCACCGCGACCCAGACGTTGTCGTCGGCGTTGTCAGGCGCCGGCGCGTTGTTCGGGCACGACTCGGCCGGGATCGTATTCGGGCAGGGCTACACCCACTCCGGGCAGGCATTGCTCGATGCGGCAGAGTCCGCCGTAAATGCCTGCCGCCGAGTGGGTTTCGGTGTGCAGATGTCGGCCTCGAACTACGGCAAGGCCAACGCCGCATCCACAGTGGGCGGTGGCGAGTCGCCGGTGCCGGTCCCGACGGAACCGCCGTGCTTTGGTGGACTGACGATGCCGCCTCCCATGGGTGGCGGGGTCGCGGCTCCCCTCGGCTGGTCGTTGGTGGAGCAGTTCGTCGGCGAGGTCTGGCCCGACGGCAATCCCGCGCAGATGCACGCCGCCGCGGCAGCGTGGCGCGGGTTCGCGGCGGCCATCGGCGCGGCGGCGGGCCCGATGTCGGCATCAGGAACGGCGTTGGGCGGCATGCAGATTCCCGAGTCGGGGAAGATGGTGGAGGCGGCCGGCAAGGTCGCGTCCGGCTTGAGCGATATCGCCGCGCAGGCGCAGGCATTGGCTTCAAATGTCGACGCGTTCGCAGACAACGTGCAGGCGACGCAGGACGCGGTGCGCGATCTGTTGCACCAACTCAGTCCAGGCGGGGTGCTGGAAACCATCGGCGGCATCTTCACTGGCCACAATCCGATGGACAAGATCAAGCAGGTCGCCGGCGAGATCAAGACCGTGCTCAACAACATGAAGCGCCAGGCTGACGCGTCGAGTCAGCTCTTCAGTCAAGGCATCAACGCTCTTGACTCGGCGACGGATTCGCTTGAAAGCTGGGCGAAGAAGGAGTTCATCTCGGCGTTCGGGCAGGACGTCGGCAATGTGCTGTCGTCCGACTTCAACGCGTTGGTGGATCTTCCCGAGGGCGGGCTGAAGTTCGTTGCCCAGACTGCGCACGGCCTCGATCAACTGGACCCGACCCGTTTCGCCTACGACCCGCAAGGGGCGTTGGATACTTGGAAAGGGTTGGCGAATACCGCTGAAACGCTGACCAATCCGGTGCATCTCGCGAGTGAGATCATTTCCGATCCCCAAGGCAGCCTGAACACCGTCAAGGGCCTGGTGGATTGGGAAGACGTCGAAAAGGGTCACCCGTTCCGTGCTCTCGGCTACGACGCCGCCCAGGTCGGCAGCTTCTTTATCCCGGGCGCCGGGGAGGCCGCGCCCGCGATCGATGGAGCCAGCGCGGCCACCCGGGTAGCAGCCGACTCTGCGGGAGTGGAGACGCGCGCGGCCGGGGCGGCGACGCGAGATGCCGGGGCGACGGCCGCTACCCGCGCGGCCGGGGCGACCGAAGGCATCACGACCAAGGCTGGGGAAATCAGCAGCAAGCTGGACAGCGTCAGTGTCCCCGAGGGTGCCACGCCCGGCTCGGTGCCCGGCGGACGCGCGCCCGTCGAAGCCCCTGTGCCGCAAGAGACTCCGCGGGTCGAGCCGGCGCCGCGGGCGCCGGATGTTCCGCACAGCGAGCCGTCCGTGACTGCCGAACCGCACACTCCTGCTGAGCCGCAACTGGCACCGCCGCACAATGGCGCGCCAGTCGTGCCCGAAGCGCCGCGAGCGCCTGAACCGGTGCCTCACTCTGCAGAGGCACCCAGCGCGCACGCGACAGAGCCGGCTGCGCCAGCCGCCACAGCACCCAGTGTTCCGCACATGGAGGCGCCCGCTCCGCCAAGCGCTCCCGAAATTCCTTCCGCAAGCGAGGGATTCGGTTCAGCCCAGCCTGCGACCGTACCGTCACAAGAACTTGCCTCTGTCGGCGCGGAAACCCGTGGCGCGGAATCATCTGTCGCGGCAGGCGATCACGCGCCCGGAAGCGTTGAGCATGGCTCTGGCGCTGGAGAATCGGGATCCGGGCACGGCGGTTCTGGCGAGGGCCATCGCGACGGCGGCGGGTTCGATAAGGAGCCGCACAATGACCAGCCGCACCAACCTGACGACGATCCAACTCAAACAAGCGATCACGAACATCACGCTGATACGAATGGCGACGCATCGCCCCAAGACCATCACGGCGAATCTGATCACCCGGGGAACATCGACGATAGCCATTCAGACACCAATGGTGTGCCCATTAGCAAGGAGCAGTTCGACGAAATTATCGCAACTGAAAAGGGCGAACGACCTGAGCCCGGCACATACCTTCCGCCAGAATACATCGCCGAACATCTGAAATCCTTTGACGACGGCGCTTCGCGCATCGTCCTTCGTGACGCATATGAGGACTACGGCATCGGGAAGCCTGACCCCGGGCGCACTGAATACGTCCTTACATCGGACAGTGCCAGAGAAATGATAGTGGACGCGGCCGGCGATCCAGTTCGCCTCGCCGAGAGACTGGGGATCCCAGAGGATCAGCTTTCAGGCACCAGCCTCGTAATGATCGAGTTCCATCCAACAGATGCTTATCAACCTATAATGCCCTCGGGAAATGAATGGGGCACCAACACACAATGGCTACCCGGCGGCAGATTGCCCCACGGGGATCTGGAGGCGGTAGTCAACACCGAAGGCCTAGTCAAGGGTATTGACTATACGGTGATCGACATAATTACGGGAGAGGTGTTGTGATACAGCTGAGAAAAGTAGCGATGAACCCCTACGACTTTACGCTCTATTCAGCGGAAGACGGGTCTCGGGTTATGAAAGTTATGTTCAGCGAGGGTGAATACAAGGTCGATATCGGACGATATTTTCTGATCACCGAAGACGAAGATGCTACCGACAGTTCCATTGATCAGCTAAAACTATTAGCGGATAGAATTCGCAACACATATCCCGAGCCAGGATTCACCGAGATAACGAAAGGTGATATAGCAATCATAAATTAGGTGTCGGCGCACCACCTGTGACAAGAGATCCCGATGACCTGTAGTGAGACGTGATCGTGTTGCCGTTATATGAATCGGCGGGTGAGAAGTCGACGAAGCTCCGATCACCATTTACAAAGACCCGCTTTTGCGCGAATCGCGAAACGACCAAAGAGCTTGCCTGCGTAGTAGGCTCTCGCTCCGAGATCGCACGCCGCCCGATCGGTGGATGCGCGGTGCTTCGCGAGGGCAGGGATCCCACCGAAAAGTCAGCGTCGCTCGATGAGCGCCAAGTTCGAGCACTTGCCCTACACTCTTGCACCCTTATGGCGGTCGTTCTGAGCTGCGGAACGCTTGCCGGGCATACCGTTTCGCCGCGGCATCGGCTGCCGGATGGCCCTATCGGGGTGGAGTTCGTCCATCCACCCGCTGTAGCCCGTGCAATCGGATTGATCGGCGACCGACACATGGGTTGGACCGGCTTGGTCAAACCTGACGAGTTGACAGACATACGAGTAGTGGAGAGTCGACGTGCCTAAGCGACTCGTGTTCCAGAAGCTGCTTACCGCGCCCATCGCCGCGGCCATCGTGGAATCCGGCTATGACCAGGTCGGTGGTTACGTCGCAGAAGCCTCGGCAGCAGCCAGCCTGAGGACTCCGGCGGACCTGTTAGCGGCATACGGAGTCGACGGTTCTCCACAGTTCATAGATGTAGCGCGCTTCTCGCAACCCTGGTTGGCAACACTGAGCATGCCGGGTGATCGACAACGGCCGTGGCCGACTTTCCCCAATGGATTCTTGCTCGGCGACTCACTGGCACAGGTGTGGACGTTGGGCCGTACTCGATACTCGTATGGCGCTGAGTACTGGCGAATCCGTGCCGACGGTGAGCAGAAGTGCCTGTCGCGCTATGAAGGTGCGGCCCGCGGGTGGGTTGGCGCGAAGCGTTGGCGTGCGCCAAGTCCGATGGTCGGCACGCTGGCACGATGGCAGGGTCGCGAGTTCTTCGCCGACGTTTTACCGGAAAGCGTTCTGCTGACCGCGATAAGCGACGACGGCCCAACGGGTTTTGAGCAGGTTCACCCGCGCGCTTGGTCTGCGACAGCACCGATATCTGAGTGTGAGGTGTTCGAAAGGGTTTTCACAGCCGAGTTGGACGGTGTGCCGGTGCGTCTGTTGCGCAGCATGGGACGAACCGCGGAAGTCCTCTTACGCTCCGACGAGCCCTCGGGCGCTGAACGGGTGGGCGCGGGTCTTGTCGAGCCTGGCATCTATGAAGTCATTGTCGATGCGGGCCGCCTGACAAACGTACAGGGCGTGGAGAATCAGCTCGCACCGACCAACGAATAAGGACAGCCAGGCACACAGCATCATTTGGTGGTTATCCGGCACACTGTTTCATGAGGTACCGATGAACGACATCTGCCTTTCCGAGGCCCGCGCCCTCGCAGCAGAAGCGATAGAAAGACTTGCGCAGGAAGAGCACCTGGGCGACGTCATGATCATCGATGATGCAGTCGTCGAAACTGCATCCGCATGGTACTTCCCTTACGATTCAGTAGCTTTCATCCTCCATGGCGACATCTCTGCGGCACTGGCAGGCAACTTGCCAGCGAGAGTAGCGAAAGATGATGCCAGCGTGACTTTTGCGGTGCCGCAATAGTCAATTACGAACCGCGATCGAACATCACCCGGCCGGCCACCGGATGTAGTGCATCAGATCAGCGCCCTGCGGACCGTAGACACCGCGATCGTCACCTTGAAGCACCCAGTTGTGTTGCTGGTCGGCACGTGCGGCCAACTCATTCATCTGGCGTGCCATGATCGCGCGACGACGGGCGTCAGCCCTCACGACCGCGCGGATCACGTAGAACAGCCCGACGAGAACCGCGGCGCCGATGATCCACCAGATGAACTTGATGATCAGGCCGACGATGAACAACAGACCAATCGCGCTGGCGAATCCGCCGCCACCCCCTGACGTGTTTCGGCGTCTACTCATCGCCGCATCGACCTCCCCCTGCATTCGTCCCCGGTGTGCAGATTGTGCGCGTCGGGTCCGACAAATCCGTTCGCGTCGCTAGCGGCGGCGAAACACCTCCGCCGGCCGCCCGCGAGTTCCCGAAGTCGCGGCCCCTGTTGCGACGAGGTGCGGTTCCATCGTGCGCCGGAACGTGTCGCGCTGCAGTTCGCGTCCGGCGACCGCCTCATGCGCGAGTCGCAGTTCTCGCAGCGTGAACTCCTCGCCCAGGAGCCGATCGGGATCAGGTTTGTCGGCGTAGTTCGCGCGGATGTGCTCGACAGCGAGTCTGATGATGTCGGCATGGTCATACGGCAGGCGGCCAGGAGAGTGAACCGGAACCAGCCTGGTGGTCTCGGGCAACCGCGAGGACAGCTGATCTGGCCGCACGACGTCGATATGCGCGACCGACAGCACCCATCCGCGATTGTCGCGACGCGGGTCGTCGAACACATGCAACTGCCGCGGACGCAGTCCGCGCACGTTCGCCTTTTCCCGCAGTGACCGATCCACGGCATCAGCCAGAGTCTCGCCTTCGTGCAGAAACGTCCCGGGCAGCGCCCACCCTGGGCCGCTGGGACGTCGCACTTCCAGCACCACAAGTCCGAGTTGTGTGTCGAGAGTGAGCAGCGCCGTGTCCACGGCCACCGACGGCCGCGGATAGTCAGCCAGGGTGCGCCCGCTGCTGTCTCGATGATCGCGCTCGCTCATGTCGGAGCCTCAGCGTACAGTGAAGCACAATTAGCGCAGAATTGCGCAAAATGCTCTCGAGAGGAGCGGTGATGACTTCATACCAGGATCGCGTCGAGGGTGTCCTTCTAGCAACCGCGGCCGGCGATGCGCTCGGCGCGCCCTACGAATTCGGACCGCCGCGTGGTCCAGAACTCGAGGTGGCGATGGTCGGTGGCGGCCCGTGGGAGCGTGGCGAGTGGACGGATGACACCGCGATGACGATCGCTGTGGCGGAGGTCGCCGCCACGGGCGCCGACCTTCGCGAGATCTCCGCTCTGGACACCGTCGTCAAGCGATGGCACGGGTGGTCGCGCCAAGCGAAAGACGTTGGCATACAGACGCGGTCGGTGCTCAACTCGGCATCCCGCGAGGGCACCATCACCGCGACCAGTGCGCGCGCCGAGTCGAGAAGGCTGCATGAGCATACTGGCCGCACAGCCGGAAACGGATCGCTGATGCGCACGGCACCGGTGGCACTTGCCTATCTCGACGACGACGAGGAGGCCATGGTGCAAGCTGCCCGCACGGTCAGCGAGCTCACCCACTTTGACCCCGACGCCGGCGACGCCTGCGTGTTGTGGTGCAGCGCCATCCGGCACGCGGTGCTCACCGGGCAGCTGGATGTGCGAATCGGCCTGCGCCACATCGACACTAACCGTCGCGAGCTGTGGTCGCAGCGGCTCGACGCGGCTGAATCGGGACGGCCATCGTCCTTCGCGAACAACGGCTGGGTGGTCGCCGCGTTGCAGGCGGCATGGTCGGCGATTGCCACCACCCCTGTGCCGGCGGACGACCCCGACGCTGAAGTGTTCCGTGCAGATCATCTTCGCCTCGCGCTCGACGCCGCCGTCCGGGCCGGAAACGACACCGATACGGTCGCGGCGATCGCGGGTGGGCTACTGGGAGCCGCATATGGCGCATCGGCCGTACCCCTTGACTGGCGAAGGCTGCTGCACGGCTGGCCAGGGATAACCGCCCACGGCCTGGTGGCGCTCGCGACGGCGATCGAGCGCAAGGGAAAACCAGATGAGTTCGATTTCTCCTATCCAGGGTCCCCAATCGACGTCTTCGCGCGCCACCCGTACGACGACGGTGTGCTCCTCGGCGGCATCGGTGTCCTACGAAACCGTCCGGCGAACTTCGACGCGGTGGTTTCGCTGTGCCGGGTTGCAGACGACGATGCGCGCACCGACGTGCCTCATGTGGAGGTGCGGTTGATCGATCGTCCCGAACACGACGAGAACCCGAATCTCGACTTCGTGCTCGTCGACACCGTGCGCGCCATCGAGGAATTCCGGCGCGAAGGTCGGACCGTGCTGGTGCATTGCGTCGGGGCGTACAGCCGCACACCAACCGTTGCGGCGCTGTACGGTGCGCGCCTTCGCAACGTCGACACCGAGAAGGCGCTGCGCGACGTCACGGCCGTCCTCCCAGGCGCGCATCCCAATCGAGCGTTCCGAGAAGCGTTGCGGCGCTTGCAAACGGGCCACACCGGCTAATGTCACGACGAGCGGATCGGAAAGGGTTGTCGTGGACATACTGACCACGCTGGTTGCGCCGTTCACCCAGGTGATCTTCGTGCTCGGCAACGACGAAGTCAGCTGGGCTGAACTACTGGGCTTCGTCACGGGCGGCGCGTGCGTCTTCCTAACCGTGCGGGCATCGGTCGCGAACTTTCCGGTCGGGATCGCAAACTCCACCTTCTTCCTGCTTCTCTTTCTGTCGACACGGCTGTGGGCCGACGCCGGACTGCAGGTCCTGTACATCGCACTGGGGTTCGCGGGTTGGTGGCAGTGGCTTTACGGCGGCGCCCAGCATCGCCGATTGGAGGTACGCAGCGCCGGCGTAGGGACGGTCATCGGATGCGCCGTGTTCGTCGGAGCGGCGACGATGGTTCTGTATCCGCTGCTGCACAGCATCAATGACAGCGCGCCGTTCTTGGATGCATTGACCACCGCCCTGTCGCTGGCGGCGCAATGGTTGTTGAACGGCAAGCGAATTCAGAATTGGTACTTCTGGATTGCCGCCGACATCATCTACGTACCGCTGTACGCCGGCAAGGGGTTGATGTTGACCGCAGTGGTCTATGTTCTGTTCCTTGCGCTGTGTATCGCCGGTCTACGTGCATGGCGCAGGCAGTGCGACGTCACAGCGGTCGACGTCGCGGAGCAGAAGAGCACCTCGAGCAGATGAGCGCGTTTGACCACGGGCTGCTGATCGGCAAGTTCTACCCGCCGCGCCTTGGACACCACACAGGCATTCGCGCCGCTGCCGCACGATGCCGCCGATTCACCGTCCTGGTGATGTCCGCTGCAGTCGAGTCAATCCCGCTGGAGCAGAGGGTGTCGTGGCTGCGTGAGGAGCACCGCGACGACGCGAATATCCGAGTCTTGGGGGTCCGCTGCGACGCGCCTTTAGATGTCACGGACGAGCACGTGTGGACCGCGCAGGTCGCCGTGATGCAGGCAGCGCTCCGGTGCGGATGTGCGCCTGCCGTGGATGCAGTGTTTTGCGGTGACGACTATGGCGACGAGCTGGCCAGCAGGTTCGGCGCCACCGCGGTCCGCCTGGACCGCTACGGAAGTAGCACCGCAGTGCGACGCGACTTGGCGTCGCATTGGGGTGAGCTGGCACCGGCCACCCGGGCAGGCTTGACCGCGCGAGTCGTTGTGTTGGGCGCCGAATCAACGGGGACGACCACCGTTACGCGCGAGCTGGCTGTGCACTACCAGGCGCGGGGTGGAGTGTGGACAGACACGCGCTGTGTGCGGGAGTACGGCCGCGAGTACACCGAGATCAAACATCGCCACCAAGGCGGCCAACTACGCGACTTGGTCTGGGAATGCGACGATTTCGATGTCATCGCCGCGGAGCAGACACGCCAAGAGGAGGAAGCGGCACGCGTCGGCTCCCCGCTCTTGGTCTGCGACACTGATGCATTCGCAACCGCGGTGTGGGAGCGGCGCTATCTCGGAGCGGCCGCCCGTACGGGTCAGATGTGGACGCGAGTTCCGCCGCGAGCGGTGTACCTGGTCACTGATCACCAAGGCGTGCCGTGGGAGGACGATGGCTGGCGCGAGGGTGACCTTGAGTTGCGGGCGGCGATGACCCAGTGGTTCATCGACGCTTTGACCCTGGCGGGACATTCCTGGGTGCTGCTGACCGGTGATCTCAGTCAGCGTATGGATCTGGCCATCCGCACGGTGGATCCCCTGTTGAATCTGAGGGCTAAGTTCGGAGAACCCTTGCACGGCCCGGGTTTCGAACGAAACTAGTCGGCTGGCGGCGTCACCACTGGTATGCACACGCCGCACAGGTCCAAGGCTCTGGGTTGACGCAGCATCCACGAATATTGCGCCATGGCGGGAGATACTGGGTCGAGGGCTCACCGAACAATCCTCGTTGTGTGCGCTGCGCACCACAGCGGGGGCATCTGGGATGCTGCGAAAAGCGGAAGTCGAGCAGGCCGTTGTGTCCATCGTTCTGCATGCGGACAACGCACCGCTCGCACAGCACCCCGGGCCAATCGGCGGGAAGCGTTGGTAGCAGCCAACTCTTAGGCGAGTATGGCCCGTCGATGTAGCTGGCACGGCCGTTGGCCGCTTGGATGAGCACCTCCGGCCCCTCGCGTCGTGGCGCGTCGACAGTGCGAATGTGCACAACATCACGGGCGTCTTCGCCCGTCATATCGATGGGGTCATCGCATCCGGTACATGTCCCCTGCGAATGCAGCAAGATCCGGGCTGCGGCCACCGTCGAATGCCCGTACCGCATCGAGGGATCACCGCGGTACCTGCATTCGTCCAACGCCAGCTCCATCTGTACCGCGGCGTCTCCGTGTAATTGCCACACGTCGCGAGGGTCCTGATCGTGGCTGAAGTCCATGACCGCGGTCAGCGTCGTCAAGTCGACCAAGGTGGGCGCGTGATCGGACCATTCGACTACCGCGCGGTCCATGCGACCGTCGATGCCGACTCTTCCGAGGGTCGTCAAGATGGAGGCTGGGTCGGTGTCCAGGACAATGGCCACCGCGTCGCCCACCTGAGCGCCGAAGCCATGTCGCCATGGGCGGTACGGGCTGCGAGAATCCAACAGCGCGATCACCGCGTCTTTCCACGGGCTGCCTTCGACGATGTGCAGGCGTTCGATCTTTGTTTGCGTCACCTACTAATTATTCCCGAGGGGTATGACAATTCAGGCTGCACAGCGTTTGCTGACGAGTTCAGCCGACGTTCAGTCGGCGCGCCAGATCGACATCCCTGATGAAGTTCGGATCGCCGCACACGACGAGTTGGTCGCGGGCCCGCGACAGGCCCACGTAGAGCCGTTCGCGGGAGCGGTCGAAAGCCGACTCCTCGTTGACGACGAGCACGACCGCGCGGCGTTCGAGCTCCTTGAAGCCGAGGACGTGGCTGTAGAACACTTGCTCGGCATCCCAGAAGTTGTCCCAGTAGGCGGCGTTGCCGGGCGGCTTGGCGTTCCTTCTGCTCCGGATGCCGCGTGCCGGTGGTCAACAACGCGACATCCTCTGGGCGCCAGCCTTCTTCGAGGAGAAGCTCGACTTCGTCGTCGCCGACGTCCATCGCATCTTCACGGGCGCAAGGAACGAACTTCACCGCCGGCCCTCCCCGCCGAGGAAGCGCATCGGGTGATCCACGAGCGGCTGGAACGCATTGGCGATCTGGCGGGTGTTGCGCAGATTGTGGTCGAGGACCAGCGGGACGAGCGGCACCGGCGGTGACCTGTGCCGACCAAACACCCGCTGCCCTTCGTCGGTGAACACCTAGCGGCCGCCAGTTTCATCGTCCTTGAGCCGGTATCTGCAGAGCTACCGCGGCGTGCCGGATGAGCATTGCCGGACCGCTTCGGCCGAGCTAACGCCGAAGGGATTGATCGAGCGGCGCGTGGCGTGATGGACTCTCACTGTCGTCTGGTGTGCCGGCATCCGGGCAGCGCAGTCTCGCGTCGAACTCGCTGCATCGTCCTGAGCCACGTCGATGCCACGCATCGCGAAGGTGTCATGCCGGAGCCGTCCATAGCCATCGGCCCCGTGCCTTCGCCCCAACTCTGGGCGACCCCGCCTGACGACTCGCCCGAGATTCGTTGGGAGCCGAGCTCACAGCTTGGTTTGCTATGCACTTACCGTGCGATTCGGGCCAGCGAGGGATCTTAGTTACGCAGGTGCCTGGATCGTCGAGCGTTGCAAGTGGCTGGTGGCTACGCCTGCATTCGACAGTGTGATACTTGGCGTAATCCTGTTCAACGCACTTATTTTGGGCTCAGAGACCTACGGCGACCTGCGGGATAACCTTGAGATCCAGTTCGACTTCCTGAATAACCTAATTCTAGGAATCTACGTCGTCGAATTGTTGATCCGGCTCACCGCGTGCCAGTGGCGCCCGAGCTCGTTCGTGCAAGATAAGTGGAACATCTTCGACTTTCTCGTCGTCACGGCTTCGTTCGCACCAGGATTACACCAGTACGCGATGGCGCTACGGCTAGTACGGGTGCTGCGGATCGTACGAATCGTCCGATTCCTGCCTGAATTACGCGTTGTCCTTCATGCGATCGGCCGGAGCATACCCGGTGTCGCCTCTTTGGCCGCGGCAACAATTTTGCTCATTTACATTTACGGCATGGTCGGCTGGGCTCTGTTCAACACGCAAGACCCACAACACTTCGGCGACGTCGGTCAAGCAATGTTGACGATGTTCGTCATGCTGACGTTCGCAAACCTCGAGGACACAATGTCGATGGGGTTGCATGTGTCCAACTGGACAATCTTGTTTTTCATCAGCTACGTAGTGATTGTCGGCTTTCTTCTCTTCAACTTGTTCGTCGGGATCGTGCTTAATGCGATGGGTGAGGCGAGATCCGCCGACCGCGCGACGCGCAACGCTGACGATCTGTCGGCGCGGCTACAGGCGGCGCGCGGTGCGCTCGATGAGGCTGAACGAGAGCTGCGAAAGCGCGTCGCACCGACCGATCGGCTTCCTGAAAAACCTTCTAGTAACAACACTTAATGCTTCGTACTGGCCGGGTCGGCCACAGACTAACCCTCGACAGCTCGACATTCTGGGGTCCTAGTTGGACGGGCCGTGCCCAGACGCTGTACCTACGCGGGCCCCTCCTCCGCCGGCCTCGATGCGATGAAGGTCTGGCCATCTCGCCACACCACGCGTACACCGTGGTGGTGGAAGAGCTCGATGATGCCGCGGACCGGGCGCCGAGGCACGAGGATAGTGCGATTGGTCGGGTTGATTATTTTCGCGTAATCGAGTATCTGACCCAACGCAAGGCGCATGGTGCTGCGCTCGACCGACGACTTCACTTCGATAAGGTCGTCGATTGTCTCGTCGTAAAGGTCTGTGTACAACGTTTGATCGTCGACGCAAATTTCGTGGCGACATGTCTTGTGACGCAGCGCGTTATTGAGGTAACGCTCGTATCGCTTTTGGAGTTTCGCTTCTTTGCGTGTGCGGTCTTTGCGGCTAAGCGCCTTGTACTCAGCAGCGAAATCTTCCGTGAGTTGTTCTTCGACCGGGATCCTCCGAACTACCGGGCCAGCTCCGTCGCTTTCGGTGCCGCTGTCAAGCTGGAGGTTTGTGAGAAGTGTACGCGTCTCTGGCGAATCGCCGATGATACTAACAATCGTCTGAATTGCGCGTATGGCGAAGTCGGTCTCACCAATGATGAGTCCGAATACGTTTTGTGTAAGACCTCCTTCAAGATTGAGTTCACGAGTGTGCTTGTAGGTCAGGCCAGCAGTGTTTGGCAACGTTAGGTCCCACCACAGCGGCGTCTCTTTGAGCGCAAACCATGGATTGCGTGGGTCAGGTCGACTCGCGGACATCTGAAACGGCTTTAGGACTGCGGTGAGCTCGCTACTCACGTCTTGGAAGCTGAACCGCCGTCGACCCGTCGTTAACGCTTGCCCAATCGCCCAGAGCAATACCACGTACTTATAAGGGACGTTGCGGCCCTCGTGAACATCGACCCTAATGTCGCGCAGGGCGGCGAGTATCGTCGCGGGACTAGCCGCATCGTCATTGAGATCGTCACTTGAATGCCCGTTCATTACTGCGCGAGCGACGCGGACTTTTGCACGCTCAGGTACGAGGTGGAGTTTGAACACGATGATGTCGCGCTCAGTTCCGGTGCTATCGACTCCTCGACGGATCGTGAAAGGCTCGATGTCGTCGATCTCGAGGCGTCCGACGTAACGTTGGACTACTTCGTTGCTGCCAGGCACGTTACCTGCGGCCTCGAACAGCCGGATCGCCTTGCCAGTCTTCTTGTGGTCTCGAACGGCGGCGTTGCCTGCACTGTCGAACGTCTGATTACCTCTCACACCTTCTCCGCAGTAGTAGAAGGTCTGGCGATCACGGTCCCAATGGTCTTCGTATCCGAATTGTCGACCGGCTTTAAGGTCGGAGTAGAGGAACACGTTCGGTGTTTGCGCTGACGGCGCAATGCCGCTGAACTTGCTGCCGCCGAAGCGCCGGGTACGTTCTTCGCGACTCAACGTGTTGCCGGGGTTGAGATCCCACTCGAAAGAGGCCACGATTGGAGATTAGAGCTTCGCCCCCACGTTGATGGCTAGTTGACAGTAAGCTATTTCCGCTTGATCAATCGGTGCCCGCGAAGCTCCAATCCGCAGCGTTCGAGTTCCGAGGCCCAACCGTCCTCCAAGCCGATTACCGTGGGGTTCTGATACAAACCCGCTTTCACCTCTGCCGACGTAAGGCGACGGTACTTCGCGGCCGAAGGGTCTTCAGGGTCTAGGAATTCTTCCTTCCGGTGCAGAAGCGGGCGGTTTGACCGATCGCCGAATCGTTGAAAGGTTCCCTCGAGAGTCGACATATCAACCGCATACGTCCAATCCAAGGTCGGATGGGGGTTCGTGTCGAACTCGGGATAGGACGACCATGACACTCGCCTACCGCGGTGCTCGAGCTTGAGGATGTTCCATCCTTCTGGGCGCCCTGCGGCGACGAAACCGCAGTACTCGTAGAGGCGGAGCACGACAGCCACCTTCGATACAGCCCGACGGTGAACGTACAGCGCGCTCGCCGTCATCTTTCCAGGAGAATTGCGCATAGCCCCTCGGATATAGGTGTCATCACGAATCTTGGCTAGCAGCCGATCGGCGCGTGCGCACGCTTCGCGGTAGCTCTTGAAGCAATGTCTGATGTCCGCCTGGACGTTAAGGGGAAGGTCGTTAAGTGCCACACGGCCGTTAAAGATCGACGTGCCGAGATAGAGCAGGACGTCCAGTGTTGTGCGCTTGAATCCGGCCGCGACACGTTCCGGTGATGCGCCTTGATTGACGATGTCGAGTATTGTTCGCCGAGAAAGTCTTCCGAGTAACGGAAGAAGGTTCGGGGGAATCTCTTCGAACAGCGGAGGCCGTCCACGTTCTTCAGCGAACGACACTAGCTCGGCGACGGCCGACGCGTAGTCTTGGCTCGCTGTCCACTCGAAGTCGGCAATCGCGCCGCGAGCAAGGTAGGCGAATCGATCTTCATCGCTTCGGAATACGTATACCACCCCGGGCGAAGGCGACACGCAGCGCTGACCCGTAACGTCCTCTACAAGCTTCCGAATCTCGCTCGGGCTATAGAAATGCTGAAATGTGTTGCGGCGAGTAACAATTCCGTCACCGGATTCAATGGCATTAACTGAGCCAAGTTCCCACTTCAGGCGACATGACACTACCAACGCGTGGGATGCGAGCTCCCACGCACTGTTTAGCGTTTCCCGTCTCTCAGCGCTGTCTTCGATGACATTCAGCACGTAGTTCAACAAGACTACATCGTGGGCGACGCGGGGAACGTCTGGCGCAAAGAACGGATCCCAACCCCGAGCGTTGAAACCCATTGACTTAAGCCTCGCCACGTCTTGCCCGCGCCCACAGCCGTAGTCGAAGACAGACGTTGTGGGCTTGACGATCTCGTCCCGAAGACTTAGTCGCACCGGCATGGAGAGGTCGCCTCGTCCTATCGCGGTCCGCTGCCTTGCGATAGTCCATTCCGTCATAGTCAACCTGCTCCAAAGATCAGACGACGGTTCACTTTTACGGACGCACTCGACCACATCTCAAATCGCTATTCCTCGAACGCGCGCCGGCCGCCTAGCAGCCGCTGAAGGTGGTCGTCATGATAATCTGCGGCTCGCGCCAATGCAGCGAGGCCAGTCATGAGTTCATTCTCCTGAAGGTGGTCACCCAGCAGGTCGTATTCGACGACAACCGATCGTAGTTTGTTGTAGAAGACCCAACGACCGTACTGTGAGGCCTCGTTTAGCCGGTTAATCTCCTTGACTGCAAGCTTCTTCGGCGCCTTGACGTCAGACAGGACATTGCTGCTAATTTGGATAAGCGTTTGCGTTCCCCAACTGCCGATCTCGATGGAGACCCCAGCACTCGCGAAGCGAAGGTACATTCCCCCGGTTGGCGTATCAGTCCACGTGAGTGAGTTCGCCTCCAGGATTGCACAAATCTGCTTGCGCACCCGCTGTTGGCTCATTCGACCACACCCATCTCAGTTGTCGCGAGCGAAACAACCTCCGAATGCCGGAACATGTTGTGCGAGTACCGTTCCGGCAGAAACTCCAGCAACCAGCGCAAGATCGTCTGCCACGACTGCTCAGCCTGATCCCGGTCGCGCCCCGTCACCCGACTCAACAACTCGCGCATCTCGCCGAACCGCCTAGGCATGCTTAAGAAATCATCAATTTGAGCAATTAGGGGCTGACTTCGGAGACGATGTCCGACTAGCGCGTCAAACTGCTGTCGATTCAGCCCAGGGGGCAGCTGAAGTACTGATAAGTCGGCAGCAGCTGCATCGGCTGACCGGGATGCAAGCGATAAAGTGCCGTACTCGTAGGCTGCGAACAGATCCGACGGCATCCGAAGCTGAGGAATCCAGCACACGGAATCTGTCAGTGGGATTGAGAGCTCGGCAATCTTGACTCCGGCTGGCAATAGTTCTGCGATTGCGTCGACCTCCTCAGCGATCTCGTCGGTCGCGACAGTTCCGTTCTCGGTTAGTTCCCGCTCCATCAGATCAATGTCGTTGTCCGATGACGCAACAAGTAACTCTAGGTTCGGGCTATGCGTCCAACCGAGCGCCGTCGCAGTCAGGTTCGCTGACCCGATCAGCGCGGTGCTCTCGTTTCGGTAGAACTTGGCGTGAAGCCGGTCGTGGAGGTACACGATACCTCCGCTTTTGCGGACAACAGCGAGTACCTGCGTATCCGAAACGCCAGCAGCCACCTCATCCGGTCGCCAGCGGGTAAACAAGACAATTCGAACTCCAGCCGGAACTGCGGAGAGGACGTCTGATACCACAGCGGCTTTCGCGAACGGCGCGCATAAGACGAGCTCGCATCTCGAAGCTGCCGCCAGTTCCAATAGGCTCACCCCAGGAGCCTTCATGAGTTGCGATCTCTTAGCACCTCGATCGCTCGCCGTCCCCAAAGAAGACGTGCGTCTTCCGTGGCGCGCTTCGCCGACCCTCCAGGTAACCCGTCCTCATACAAAGCCCAAGCACTGATCAGTACTTCACACAGTCTCTTGAAATCTCCTCCGTCGCCCGCACTCTCGAACGGAAACGGCAACTCAGCGAACAGCTCGTGCGTTGAATTGAGCGTGAGCGTAATCGTGTTGCCTGCAGACCGGACAGAGAAGAAAGCGTCAGAATCTAGTGGCCGACGGTTGATCGCGACTGTGAGTCCACTCGACATGGTGAACGCACGCAGCTCCTTCGGCGTTGCCGCTGTCATCATGTTCGATCTCGAATCAGGAGCATCTGCGGGATTGTCCTGCGCCCCACGATGCTTCGCGTTCGCTACGGTCCACTTTTGGCCAGGCTGCCAAACGAACTGTTCCGGGTTCTGCCAGAGGATCGCGTCGCACTCGCGAACATCACCGCCTACACGTGCGACGATTTCGTCGACGGCAAGTGGCTCAGCAGCCTCTCTCAGAGCGTGGCTTATATCGTCCGGGGTGACCATAAACGCACCTAGGTACGGCTTCCGAGAAAGCCCTCGGCCATGCGTCCCCAGTCGTGCCGAATGTTCTGAGTCACCCGCCGCTGGTCGTTAGGCTGCTCATCCTCATAGCGCGCCCAGGCGAATAGCATCATTTCCAGCCCGGACTGCGCGCTCTGGAGCCTTTCCTTTAGCTTGTCCGGATCATCCGGCAAGTCCTTTGGATCACGCGCTCCGAGAAGCAGGTTGTATGCAGGATGCTCCGTGTTAAGGGTCACGAGTAGGACTCCGCCCCTCGGTTGCACGGAAAAGAAGGCTCCACCCTCGAGGGACGCAACGTCGATGCGATACTTCAATCCTTTATCTATCGTTTCGGCCGCCATCGATTCGGCAGACTCACGTGAATAACCTTGATGCTCAAGCTGTTCCGCTACATCCGCCTTGCGCTCCTCGGGGGGCTTCGCTTCGTCCTCATCACTTCTACCGCGATGCCCCTCTTCTTGGCGCTTGCGGACCGCTTCTGTTGCCTGGGCCTCGACGCTTGATTCCGCATGCCGGGCACGCCGTTGCCGGCCCTCGGCCTGCGCCTTGATGATGTTGCGCATCTGCCGGATATTGGTCTGCACTCTGTTAACAATCTCAAGTAGCGGCTCTAAAGGGTCCTCTTCTTCGCGCAGCGCTGTCCGCGCCCTCTGAAGGGAGCCACCGTGCTCCTTTATGATTGCACTGGCATCAATCTTGGCGGCTTCAGCTAGGTTTCGCGCCGATTGTTTGTTATTCGAGACTCCGAAGAGCTCATCAAGTCCGGGCTCGAACGACACTTCAACGCCCCACCAGCGCTCGCGCGGCTCATAGGTAGTTGCCCAGCCAGGATCGAGTTCGAGCTCCCGTCCCGCTCGCACAACTGAGACCCCCAGGTTCCGACCTGCGTGCTGGCCAAAGGGCAAACTGCCGGTCGATTGGCCCCCCGCGCTGTCGCGCGCCTCTTCGGAGGCGATAGAGAATTTCACGGTGACTACGTGGTCTTCGCCTCGGAAGCGGACAGTGATCGGAACCACGTTCTCGCCCTCGGCTGGGAACGGTTTGAACATAGGTGTGTTATTGAACGGCGCGGGACAGCTCGTCTTGGCCATGAGATAGAGCGGATCGTTCGGCTTCGCGCGGCGCTCTTGCAGAATCTGCTCAGGCGTGTCATACAAGAAGTTCTTGAGGATGATCGAAACTCGGCCGTCGTCAATCCAATAGCGGTACATCCGCCCGATCAATTCCTCGGAGTTATCTATTAGCGCTTTCGACGTTCGCCACAGCACACGGTCCACGTCACTCCACACCACCAACGTGCCGGACGTCCCGAACGAATGTTTGCCAGCCGCCGTGAGCCAAACCTGCGGTATTGACTTACGCTGCGGCTCCGGAAGATAACGCATCTTCCCTGTATTGATCGCGGGTAGATCGATGTAGCTGTGTAGTGCATTTTCGATGCCGTCTGTCCAGCTCCATACGTCAACACTCTGGCACTGAGAGATCGACGCGCTCGGCAGGCCCATACCGAACCGGCCCATGCCATCTTGTTGCTCGGCAGCGAGATGTGTGCCGTTGCCAAACTGTAACGCAATCTGTAAAGTGTCCGCGTCCATACCGCAGCCGTTGTCGAGAACTGCCACCTCGTGCAAACGCTTCCGAACCCGCTGCTCAACATGCGATTCACGGTCCGCGCACAGCAGCTGCACTGTCGTTGCACCCGCTTGGATGGAGTTGTCCATCAACTCGGCAATCGCGTATGCCGCGTTCTTATACCCGTTGTCTCGCATGGCCTTTACGGCCAACGAAGTTGGAACGATATCGAACTCTCTGACTACGTCGGTCACCAGACGTCCTCCCAGTTGTCGAAAGCATCAGCCATGTTGCAGAACCCCGGTAATCGCGTGTCTACGACGGTCGCAACCTCTGCGCGCTTATTGCCGCCGGCCCTAACACCCCGTGTCGCTCGCCCAACCATCTGACTAAACAACACAAGACTCTTTGTCGGCCTCGCGATCACCGCGGCACTAGTCTGCGGCGCATCAAAGCCGGTCGTCAGCACGCCGTAGTTGACGATTACCCGGGGTTCATCGCTGGCAGTCTTGAACGCCGCGATAATGCCGGCACGGTCTTTCGTGGGTGTTCCACCCGTGACCGCGTAAGCCCAGCAGCCGCGCGCCCTTAGCACGGTAGCGAGAACCAGAGCGTGATCCTTCGTTGCGGCGAAGACAATGATGCGGTTGTGCGTCCGGCACATTGCTTCAGTACGGCTGAGGATCAGCATATTTCGCTGTTCGTCGGCAGCGAGACCTCTGACGATGCTCTGTGGGATGTCCAGAGCTTCTGTGAGCTGTTGCATTTCACTCGGAGAAAGCTCACCTTCAGCTGTGTACTCGAGTCGTACGAATTCAGTGTCGGCGAGGTAGCCCTCGTCGATCAGGAACTGAACCGGGTTGTCGTACCCCTCGATCTCCAGAGAAACCTTGTGACCGTGAAAGAAGTCGGCAAGTCGTTGGTCTTCGTCAATGTCGTTCCACGTCCGACCTGGGGTAGCGGTCAAACCGAGAAGGGGTGTCGGTCGACCGGACTGCGTGAGCACGTCGAGAATAAGGCTGTAGGTCGGCGCTACGGCCTGATGCGCTTCGTCCATCACAACAAGCCCGACGTGACCAGCCATCGCGCCAATGTCGGCAAGCGATCTTTGAGCGGATGCGTACGCCTTGCTAAGTCCCGCAACGATTATGCCGTCTCTAACGATCGGTTGGTTCAAGGTGTGGGGACCCCACCAGCGCTGCACGCTTACGGCACGGTTGCCCAATGAAGTCCACGCGTTCTTAAACTCCTCAACCGCTTGCTCGCACAGTTCTTCGGAGTGCGCAAGCCAGACAATTAATCTCGGCTCCCTCTCGTTGAGGAGGTCGCATACCACGGACATCGCGGTGCGGGTCTTGCCCGACCCGGTGGGCATATGCAGCATGACTCGCGGTGGATCACCTAGAAGGCGACCTAGTACCTTCCTGGCCGCCAAGCGCTGGTGCGCAAACAGGGGGTGCTTGGGAGCAACCATTTCGTGCGCAGAAAGGACGGCGTCCTCTTCGTGGTCATCCCTGACATCGAAGAAATCCAGTAAATCAGTAGCCCTCGAAGAGCCTCGACGCACGCTCATCGCTGTCAGGCCCTCGTAGGGATCTCCTTCAATACCTAAGCGGTGAGCGAGCAGTTCGGCGCTTGATCGAGGTAGTAAGAGGAGGAGTTCACTGCGAACGGTTTTGTCGAGAAGCATATCCGCAGGAGAGAGCAAGCCTAGCGCGATTTCACTCAGCCGTTCGGGCCGCGCCAACGACGGATCGAGGCCAGCTAGAATTTTAACGACTTCTTGACCAACCAAACCTTGGAGCAGCTGGTCCGACGCACGGTTGAGCAGGTCGTCAAAGGTGATCATGCTACTTTCGACCCATCGTTGACCGAGCGCGGCAACTCGATCGATACACTTCGCGTGACGCTGTCACGCACAGTCCACCACTACCCATTAGGCCCCACGATAAGCCTTCCACACCAGCCAGTTCATGCGGATCGGCTAATTTTTCGAGGACGCCCCGAGCTGATGCGACGGGCGCCCCGACGCCGCGTGCAGCAAATCACCGACAAGCCTACTCACAGCGCGCACACAGAACACTGCATTGAGTCGTCCTCATCATCGAGCGCGTCACTTAGAACGTCCCAAACTGGACGGTTCTTCTTGCGCTTCTTCGCCTGCTGCTGCGCTTCTTCATGTCGCTGAAGAATCTCTTCTCGTCGAGCAATCAGATCTGGGAGTGACTCTCCGCCCGACCACGTGTACTGACGGCCCTTCATTGCGTACTCACCAAATGATGCATCTCCGTCGGCACCAGCGTCCTGACGCACTTTGGCTTCGATCGCGATCGCTCGCTGAAGAAGATCCGGGTGCTTGTCCGCTAGCCCGACCCACTCGGCTTTGCGTTGGTAGAAGCAGAAGTAGCACCCCGAGCGCGTACGCCACTCGTAGTACTTGGGTAAGCCAATGCCTGCTTCATCCAAGATGCGGAGCACGCCATCGTGATCTATACCGTCTTCGACGAAGGGCAGCACCGTGCGGATGTTTGGCTTCGTACTGACATAACCCTTCCTGCCAGCCTCGTCGGCGCGGATCGCGACGTAAGAGACTGCATGATCTTGGCCAATCCATTCCTCCAGTGGCTCGATCTTCATCTTCTTTGTGCACCACCGCATCTGCGGAGAGGGCAGGGTACCGCGATACACCTCGAACCAGTGATCAAAGCCCTTCCTGGCGTTAAGTCGCGCGATCGGCTTGCCGAGAGATGTCTCGAGGCGGTCAAGATACTCGTACGTCTCGGGCAACTCGGCCCCCGTGTCGCAAAAGAAGTACTCCATCTCTGAGACCCGGTCTCGCATGTATACCGCCAAAGCACTGGAATCTTTGCCACCGCTAATTCCACAAATGTGCCGAATAGTTTCAGGCATATCGATGGTCCTCCTCCCCCCATATTTGCGTCTCGACGCTTGGATCTACGACTTGGTGCTCCAAAGCCAACCTTGCCATGAGCATCCGACATGCTGTCGACCTTGAGACGCCCCCATCGGTCAACTCGCGGATCATCCGCTCGAACGGTCCGTCAACCGATTCTTTCTCGCTGGTCGTAAGCGACAGAAGTTCTATCGATTCGGTTCCATCCGGACGCGTCAATGTCATCCTGCTGGTCGAATAGCCTTGCTTGACTCTGTCAGCTAACCGCTCATGAAGCAGCGCTGACGTTCGACGCAGAGCGCCACCGAGCTCAGCGACCTTGAGCGGAAACCCGCTTGCGATGTCGTCAGTCCATACCCGAGGCGCCTGCCCATCGGACACAACCATGGCGACATTTTCAAGCCAAACCTGGTCATCCAGGGGCCTGACCAGTGCTCCGACGAACGCTTTCAGCCTCGGTTCAAGCACGTGGCCTGCCAAGCGGGTCGCGTCGGCTTCCAGCACCTGCTTCAAATCGCCAAGGCTTCCGCTGGCTGCCGTTGCCATCGCGAGGTGGTCCTGGACTGTCCTCAGAAGATTCGGATATTGCTCGCGAAGCTCGCGCAGAGTGTCCGCCAGTGCTTCCGCGTAGCGGTCTGATGCGTCCGCCCTTATCTTGCCGTTGCCAGTGAACGGCGCGAAGCCGAGAATCTGCGGCAGAGATTCAAAGATGAGGACGTCCGGCTCTGCGGCTTGGTGGAAAGCATCCCTTACAGCGATTGCCTGTGGAGTCAAGTTCCGTCTAGTCCGCTGCGAGTAGGGCGGGAGAAGCCGCAACTCACGGAAGAGTGCGGTTGCGACGTTGAGGAACGTCGGCGTCCCACGACCCTTCGGGTTCCGGATATCTAGCCTCTCAACGAGGCTGGCAATGACAGCCGCTCGCCTTCCGCTCTTAGTCATTGTGTTCTTGATGGCGAAGTGACCAAGATTCTTCGTCAGGCGTTCAGCGACTGCATCGTCGATTTCCAGCACTAGACTGCCGTGTTCGTAGAGGGCGATCTCGTCGCTTCGGCGAACCAGGCCCGCGACGAGGACAAGCGGAATGATCCCGTTCTTCACTCCTACCGGCGGTAGCGCCAACTTCGTAGCGATTTCGGCGAGGTTTACTCGCGTTTCGGATGCCTCGTCGAATTCTGAATTCATAAGCGCCCATAGAGGCTTCCAGCTCGCATCGGTGGGATTGTGTAGTGCCCACTCCCCGGAACTCGTACGTCGATGAATCCCGGTCTTGCGGAAGACCGCCTCGTAGATCGCGCGATCGGGGCCGTAACCATCGATCCCAAATGCGTCGAGGTCTGATTTCTCTAGCAGCGCATCTGTTAGGAACCGACGGGCTTTGGCGCCCTGGCTCGTTAGTTCACGACGGGCGATCATCTCGTTGGCGATGTGGGGCGTGTCGGAATATGCCAGGTCCGCGACTTCGGATAGGAGTGCTGACAGTCCTTGAGTGGGGTTTAGAGCGGTACCCTCGCCACCCGCAAGGACCCACTCCGCATTGACGTCCCACGCTGCGCTCACAACAGTATGAAGGTCCTGCTGCGCACTGACAAGCCGTTCTGACAGCTCACGCTGGGCTACCCAATCCGCGCCCTCAGACTGGGCGCTCTGCAGCGCAGAATTTAGCGCAGCGGCTTCAATCGCGGCGTCACGTACCACTGAAACATCTTCCGGGACAACATAGACAACTGGTCGTCCGTCGTTAGAGCCAACAAGTGAGGCTGGGTCACTGACTCGTTCAGTGAGGTATCTGACTACCCCATCCCAGGACGGATCAAGATCGTCCGTGTCCGAAGTGCCCGCCGCGAAGAACTGTCTTCCGAACACGCGCAGTACGCCGTTAGTCTGGCTGTGCCTGCCCGCGACGAGTGGATCAAGCGCGAACGAGTCGCTAAGTAGCCCAAGCAAATTGGCATCAGCGAGGCCATGGCGGGCATTCTCTATTACACGCCGTAAGTCGTAATCCGATCCCTGCCAGATGCGATACTCATCCGCAAACTCGCGAAAGGTGATTAGCCCCTTCTCAATCAGCGACTCAAGCACCGTGTCGATGTCTTCGACACATGCAGCGCCGGCAAGCGCCAGGTTCAGCAAGCCCTTGGAAGCCCTGATGCGCCCACCACTGGAGACTAGATTGATCACGCCAATTGTTTTGAGGGCCTTTAGCTGTGGGTTAGTGAGACCGAAGGAATCGCGGATGCGGGTTTCGACTTCCATCCATCGACTTGCACCATCCGAGACACCGATCATGCTGCTAGACGATTCGAGAAAGTAGTCGTAGAGCACATCGAGGCCCGCCATCGGAATCGGTGCCCCTGGTCGCCAACTGTTGGCACGAAGGAACCGCGGCAGTGCACCAGGTTCGGACCCGGTTAGGAATGAAAAGAGTGTCCGCTCATTCTGGCCATAGCGGCTGCACAGATCGGGTAACACCGCCAGCGCCAGCGGATGAAGAGGCATTGCAGTTGACGCGTCTTCCGCGATATCACGTAGACCATGCTCTTCGAGAATCGGACGGACATCGGAGATCCAGGCGTCTGCAGCTGCTCGAAACTTTGGCGCCTGGCGAATGGCGGAGGCGATGAGCCGTCGAGATTGTGCTGCAGTTTCTACATACGGAATATCTTGGAATCGGCCCTGAACTTTCGCCCACTCGCGTCGACGCGTGGTCGAATTACCTTGCACATACTCGTCGAATGACAAGTGCTGCAAGGTGATCACCACCAGAGGTAGCGCATCTTCACCTTGTGTTAGCTCGGCGAGCTCTTGCAACAAGAATGGGTCGCCATGAGATCCAGACGTAGCGAAGTACTCAAGATTCTTGCCGAATTCATCGATAACCAGCAGCACCGGGTGCGCCTTCGTCAAACGCTGAACGACCGTCTTGACAGCGCCCGCGTCTGGTGCGCTTGCGGGCGTACCGAATTCCGCCGGCACCAACTCTTGACTTGCTCCGAGTTGTCGCGTGGCGCCCGAGTAAAGGGCGCGCGCGATGCTTGTCGCGACAGGCTCATTCGCCGCCGTCGCGAACGCACGAATGAAACCCGATGCACCGGCCTTGACCGCCTTCATTCCGGAGCGCAACCGGTCATCGACAGATGAATCGACAGCCTTAAGAACTGAATGCGCAGCCTTGAATTCCGGCGCCGACGATGCGGCGAGGAGGCTGTCCAGAAACACCATAAGCGACGACTTGCCGCCACCGTGTGGTCCAGTAATCGAAAAGGTGCGTCCAGCAGACGAATCCGCAAGACCACTCGCCACGCGCGAGATGACATCGACTGCCCGCCCCGTCGGTATGTATCCGTCGATTGCGCTATCGCCGTGGTCGCGCTCAACATTTGCCGATCTGCTGAACCGGCTACTCGTCGCCACGTAATGGTCGAGCGAATTCATGCTGCATCCCCCTTCCGCCGCTTCCGCCGACCTTCGGCTCGTCGGACCAGTTGGCCTATGTCGGACTCGCCGAGATATGACGCCGTGGCTGCAACTCCGGTGAGTTCAAGATCAGCCGGACCGTTTGGCGAGCGGGTTCGCCGAGCCTCGCCCCGCGCGGCGAGGACTTCGTAGGCAACCTGCCCCGGAGGGGCGCTAATAGCGAGCTGCGTGGAACCCGCGGGGCGGGTGAGTGTTAGGTGATCCGCAATGCGCGCCGACTCTTCGATCGCTTCTGCAATATCTTGTTCTGTCAGCTTCAAAATCCGGCCGGGCGCTCCTGGATCCGTCGCAAGCCTTGTCAAAGTCACGGTGGTACTTCCGTCGGAACTCCGACTCATGTAGTCGAGGCACGCATACGCAACAGCAGCCGCAGGGAGACTGGGCTTGGTGCCGCGAACTATGCGGTAGGTATTTTTCTTCCCAGCCACCGGCGAGGGACGAATGAGGCCGAGTTCCCGAAACGGCGAGTCGAGCATATCGTCGAGGCCCTGACGTCCAGGCACATCACGACGTGAGTACATGCGCAACATGCAGTCCACGTCCTTCTGCACACTACTTTTCATCGGTTGATTCCAAGTGGTCGCGGCGATCTCGTCGAGGCAGAACTGCAACAACTCCTCGTCCGTAAACTCAAGAGCCCCAAAGTCATTGAACGTCAGCCGCCATACGGGAAGGAGAGACCTGTCTGATATCGCGTGCCAATGAAGGATCCATAACGTCGCAAGGTCCTCGATGTACGGATCAAAACCAAACCGGTCATCGAGAAGTGCTCGACCAAGACGCGTCGGGCTGTAAACCGAAGTACGAGGACGGTCCGGATGTGGGCTGCGAGCGATGACCTTCGTTGCAAGCGCCCAGAACCGAATCGCCTCGACCATGTTCTTGCCAACGCCTAGGTCGACTGGCGCCGACTTCTCATTGAAGATGTTCGGATCCCGCGAGGCCGCCTCATAGCCCTTCTTAATCCATCCGAACCGGGGATGAAAGGTCTGATGGTTGGCGAACGTTGGCGTCGTGGACTGCTCAAATGTCATCGTGCTCCCTAGTCGGATGTCAGCGCTCGCACGCGGGATACAGCGTCAACAATCGAGTCGGCGGCTTCTTGAATTTCAAGCTCCGTAGTAGGCCTACCGAGCGATATCCGCAAACACTCCGAAGCGGCCGTGCCTCCCAGGCCCATGGCGAGAAGCACATGTGAGGGACTGGGAACGGCGGATTGACAAGCACTTCCAGCAGAGACAAGGACGTTGGGCATGGAGGCCATCACGGCTTCGGCATCCGCACCGACGAACCTCAAGTTGAGAGTGTTGGACAGGCGATCCGTGTTGGCACCGTTCAGCTCAACTTCAGCCAGGCCGTCGGTCAGTCGGCGAAGCAGAGTTATTGCTAGCCCCTCAATTCGCGCAATGTCGGATACCTGCTCCTTCATCGCCAGTTCAGCGGCTAGACCGAAACCTACGAGCGATGGAGTGTTCTGTGTACCGCCGCGAATCCCTCTTTCCTGGCCACCTCCTGATGCGATCGGGACGATGGCCTTCTGAACACGTCGATCCGCGATGAGTGCGCCGGCCCCCTTAGGCCCGTACATCTTGTGACTGCTGCAGACGAGGATGTCGCCTGCAGCAGTCACGCCGCCGAAGGCCGCCTTTCCGAGAAGTTGAGTGGCATCGATAAAACTTAGTGCTCCGCGATCTCGAGCGAGAGAGCCTACCGCCTCGACGGGGCCGAGTACGCCCGTCTCGTTGTTGGCGGCCATCACGGCGATCACTGCGACGGAGTCGTCGATCAAGCTAGCCAAGTGATTAAGATCCACAACGCCGTCCGCACCGACACGCGCGGTGCGAACTTCGCCGCCGCTAATGCGCGCGCCAATTTCTGCCGCGGCGATCACTGCTTTGTGCTCGGTACTCGACACTACGATGTTCGGGCGACCTTGTGCAGCCAGCATCACACCGACGACGGCAAGCACCGAAGCCTCGGTCGCCCCACTGGTGAATACAACGTCCTGCGCGGGTCGGTCTACGAACGTAGCAACTCGACTCCGCGCCTCCTCGACTAGCTCGGCCGCCTGTTGACCGGCAGCATGATGCAGGCTGGATGGATTGCCGAAAGCCTCTTGAGCCTCGGCAATGGCTGGGAAAATCCGCTGGTCAACCGGAGTAGACGCGTTGTAGTCGAGGTAGACCATTGCTCCGATCCTATTCGTACTGTGGCGAATTGATGGGCGCCACGCTGTAACTTCAGGTTCGCACTTAGGTACGACATGTTCGGCCCCGCAATCCCAGCATGTCGTTCGGGCAGCGCAACGTCCCGGCGGCAGTATGGGTGGCGGGGCGCCGCGAGCGCCGGGTAGCGTGCATCGCGAGTCCACATCATCTCGATCGACCTCGATCGCGTAACGGGACACAATCACGGTGCGATTAGACCAATGAAAAGGCACAGCGTGGCATCGTCAATCGAAGCAGAAGACATCTTTGAAGCAAGTTCCAAGAGTCTGCGTCAACTCCTAAGCGAGAACGGGTTGGGATTTTACATCCCGCCGTATCAACGACCGTATTCATGGAGTAGCGACAATGTTGACAAACTCTTAGACGACACTGTCGCGGGGCTGGGTTCGCTTGTTAAAAACCCTGAATCATTCACCTTTCTCGGGACAATAATTGTCGTCCACGACACGCAGTATGCGACTGTCCAGCCGATAGTTAAGGCCGAGGTGCCGAGCAAGGTCCTTATCGTGATCGATGGACAACAGCGACTGTCCACCATGATGCTAGTCTCGATCGCGCTCCATAATCATCTCCGCCTTGCTTTGACGCAGGTCCTCACCGATAAAGAGCTTCAGGGCCAAGACGAGATCACTTGGTTCGAGAATGAGGCGAAAAAAGCAATTAGCCAACTGGCTAATATGATCTACGAGAACCAAAATTATGGCGAGTCGCCGGTGTACCCGCGCTTGATACGCGCGTACTCGGATCAATGGTCGACTAATCCGTCAACAGCCAAGTACGATTCACCTATATCACATATCATTAGATCGTACGTCGATTCGATTCCCGACCTGCAGCAGCCGACTGCGGGAAAGGTTATCGATTTCCGGCCGAAACCACGTCAAGGCGTTCTTGAGGGGGAGGCAGCAGTTACGGATCGATATGCGTCTATTCGGAGGACGGTGCTCGCCATTAGCAAGGGTTCGAGCGACGAACGATTCGATTTATTTCCGGAGATTGGCGAATTGATCGACAATAGAGACCTGCAAGAATCACTTTTCGCGCACCAAATTCCGGAGGGAGCAATAGCACTCCTCGAGACGCAGAGCGCCTCACTTCAGAGCCTTACACGACTCCTAATGCTAACGTCCTATTTCAAAGACCGTGTGGCGGTTACGCGCGTAAAGGGAAAGGATGAAAATTACGCATTTGCGATATTCGAGTCGTTGAATACGACCGGCGAGCCGCTGACTGCATTTGAGACTTTCAAACCCCGAGCTGTGTTGGCAGAGGGCCTGAACGAGTACGGTGATTCGCTAACCCGTACTTTTGTGGACCAGATCTCAGAATACCTCGATACTTTCCGATTGGGTAACCCAGTACAGGAAGCGACCAAAGAATTGATCGTATCTTTCGCTTCTGCAGAAACCGGCGCGAAACTTTCGAAGAGATTACCGGAACAGCGCGCATATCTCCGAGATGAGTTCGACCGCCACAGCTCCGACCCATCTACCCGCGTCGAATTTGTGCGCCACTTCAGCGAATCGGCCAATTTGATGCGAGGAGCCTGGTCCATCAGAGAACAGTCCCCGCAATTAATCGGCTTCGATCCTGATGAAACCACCGACTCGATCAAGCTATGTTTCGATTTCTTACGCCAACTCAAACATTCGGTTACCCTGGCACCCCTAACTCGCTTCTACGCTGACGGCCTACGCAGGCGTCAGCTCGGCGAAAACGATCCCACTGAGACTTTCGGCCGCGCAATTCGTGCAATCACAGCCTTTTCCGTCATTTGGCGTGCGGCTCATCGTGGCACGGCGAACATCGACCGGGAGTACCGCGAAATCATGGTCGGCTCCAGTACAACGCCTCAGCTTGCGCGAATCGTGCGCCGCGGAGCAGGCGATGTGCCCACGCCGACAGTTGATATCGACATCCTCCGCGGGGAGCTCGCGAATCGCCTTCAGAGGCGCGGAATTGGTGACGTAAATGCTTTCGTGGATGCAGCGTCGAGAATACCGCTGTACAAATATCCCGTAATTGCCCGTTTCTTGCTGATGAGCGCTCATGACGACGCAGTAGCCGAGGGTACGACAGGGCTCGTCGAGCTGGGTAAGACGAAGGTAGCTCAAGCACTAACGTTCGCCAAGTGGCGCGATGAGGACTTTCTTAGCCTGGAGCATGTTGCACCGCAGGGCGGCGGACAAAATTGGCCTTCATCGCTTTACGAGGACGCGGAGACGGTGGATCGTATAGGAAATCTTGTTCTTGTTCCTGCCAAGGCAAATAGTTCACTGAGCAATCGCGAATGGGCGCACAAGCGAGTTCTCTACGGCGCTTTGGGCGCTGCGACGACCGACGCCGCTAGACAACGGTTAGAAGCCGCGGCTGAAGCAGGCATCACATTTGCTGATTCTACTAGCGACCTTGTCGCTTTATCGACCCACACACCGCAGCTGACTGCTCTCGGGCAACGAGATGGCGACTGGGACATCGCCTTCATCGAACAGCGTGGTCGCCGACTGCTGCAACTCGCGTGGACTCGTATTAGCCCGTGGATTGGCCTCGAGAAAGATATGGACTGAACCTAGTCGATCCGAATTCGCTGCCGCACGGTCACGAACTTAGACGCAGCCACATAACTCGATTCACGGGGCGGGCCAAAGCACACCCGGGCGCAGCGACACACCGCGTGGTCAGGGCCTCTCGTATTCCTCCGGCGGATCGAACCACGCACTGTCCTCGAGGTGCCCTATGTACACGAAATGCTCATAGTCATTCGATGCCACAGGTGCGAAGAGCTCGCATCGTTCGTTGATGTAGAAGCGGCCACCGTCAGATCCCTTGATGGCTCTAACTCGGGCTGCCGTGGCGCTTGCTGCGCTCGCACCGACTTCGTCCGACAGGTAGATATCGGTGACCCGATTGCCACTCTTCCGTTGGTAGCGAATGTCGCCACCACCCGCTTTCAAGACATACCGCACGCCTGGGTGCGGCCCCGGCCACTTCTCGCCTGGCCGCAGACCAGCCGGCGCCTCTGGGGTCAAATACCCGTCACCGAACGTGAACTTGAGTGTCCTTTCGTAGCAACCTGCCCAGTGACAAGTGCCTGCCTCTAGGCCGGGTACGAGCACGTCGCCAAACTCATTGATGTAGAACACCCCACCGGGTACGCCGTTCAGCTGCAGCTTGATGGCATTGACCATCTCTACGAGTTCTGGATGCTTCGCCGTCGTCAGCAATTCCTTCTCACGCGCATTGACGCGATAGGTAAGCCGGACTTCGCCGTGGGCAGTCACGGTGTACTTCGCGTCTTTCGCCACATTCGATGGAGTATGACCCGTGTACAGCTCTAACCTCATGAGTCATCCCCCTTTCGATCGGGCCACGCGAACCCCTCTTCAACCAACCCGAGAAACTGGCGGCCTGTTGAACTCTCATACCAGGCATGGCCGAGCGAGTTCACGAAAAACCGTGAGAACGACCGCTGCAGGTTCTCCCACGCAGCAAGGATTTCGCGGGCGTTTGCCTCTTGCTCACTTTGACCGGTGCCCGCGACTTGAGCGATCTCTGCTCCTCCACGCACCCTGCGTTCGATTAACCCGCCGCCGCGTTGACTCACCTTGAATGTTCCCCCGGCCTTGTCGCCCGGACCGTTGTACCTCGCTCCGACCTCAAACCGCTCGGCAGCTGCGGTCGTCGCGTCGACTTCGGGGACGACGCAAAACGGCTCTTTCAATTGACCAACGACAAAAAAGGTCGGTTGGTCGGATGTGGGTTGCCACACGAGGACGAGCCCAAACTCAGGCGTCACGCGAAAACGCCCACCCCGACGTCCTCGTACCCGCGCAACCATTTGCGCGACCTGTTGGGGGTTCGCGATCTGAGCTCCAAACGCGTTATGCACTGATCCGTTCGTCTTGACTGTGTACTCCTGCCCGACCGGCATGCCCGGCCACGGAACTGGGTCGTCCGCTATGCGGCGACCAAGTAGATCCCACGCTTGTTCCTCCGTTGGCCGCGGTGTCCTCGGAGGCGTATCGACGGAGTCAGGCTCGTTTGCCTCGTACTTCCACCTCCAGTACCGGTTAGCAGCGGCTCCTGTGAGATCGGTCCAGTCAGCCTTTGAGTAAATGAGGTCGTCGACAGTGTCGGCCACGTACAAAAGGTGCATCGTCGACACCTTCGACTCTCCAGCTTCGGTGATAGCTCGTCGTAAGACACGTCCAAGGGCCTGGACGCGTTGACGAACGGCGGAGGTCGACGCGACTGACATCCCAGTGTCAGCCTGAGGCACGTCAATGCCCTCAATCAAGGACTTGACCGACACGAGAATCGGCGCTGCCCCGCTGGCAAATGCGGCGAGAGCTGCCGTACGGCGACGATCCGGAAGCTTCGAGTGCTCGAGTTCGACGCGAATATTGGGAAGTGTCTGACTCAACAGGTCGAAGAGAGCTTCGGCCTCGTGTACTCGTTCGTGGAAAAGTAGTACGCGTGGTCGAGAACCGTCGCGAAACAACTGGGCCGTTAGGAGCTGGGCCACACGCTGACGCTCTTGAGCCCGGTACAGAAGATCTTTGCGCTGAGCGGTGAGTTGCACCCACAACCTAGCGGCATCGCCTGCTTCGTCTTTACGCCCTGCAATAGACCGTGCTCGGACCGGCTCTACGCCATGCGCCCGAAGGCTGTCGGCCGCGTCATCGACGCGACGGCTGATGGTGTCGTACTCGCGTCGCTCATCCGGAGCCAGCGCAATACCGTGGTGATGCAAACTGAACTCGGGAAGCCAACCCGCTCGCCGTGCGTCCTTCAGCGTGAACCGGTAGACGACTCCACCGAGCGATTGCCCGACCGCCTGCTCGTCATACGAGAGTGGTTCACCGCTCTCGTCGAGCTCCTCGCGATCCGGGGTAGCCGACAGTCCGAGCCGGAAGGGCGCGCGTGTGCGCAGCACTTCTCGGTACTTGGGAGCGCCAGCTCGGTGGCATTCGTCGACGATCAACATAAGAGGCTGACCACTAGCAGCTAAGGGAGGCAGCTTGGTCGAGGCCGTGTTTATCACTGCAACTATCGCTCGGCGATCCGTGAAAGTCGCCTTGCCGCCTGCACCAAGCAGACCCACTTCCTCCGGCTTCAAAGTCGTATGCAGAAGAAGGTTCTGCCGCCATTGCCGCGCAAGGGCTTCCGTCGGAACAACTATTGCGAGATGAAGGTCCTCAGCCTGCTCTGCAACCCGCGCGGCGCAAGCGAGCGCAATGAGTGTCTTTCCTCCACCAGTGACGATCTCCAGCGTGCCAGTGAACGGATGCGACTCGTAACCCTGCACCCACGCGTCGACGGCATCCTGTTGCCAGGGATGAAGCTCAAAGTCTCTCGTCCTGATAGTCATCCATCATCTCGCTGGCGCAAGAGTTCTTCCCGGACGGTCATTTGAATTTCACGCGCAAGCCAGTCACGCAGGGGCTGTTCAATCGCACGCATGACCTGATCTGTCAAACGGCCGACGAGATCGTCATCGCCCTGTCGCCTCGCATCCGATGAGGACGACTGGGGCCCGAGCCTCAACGCGTCCGTGTTGGCCGTAGCTCGACCGCCTGTATCGCGCCCTCCACCGTCATCAAGCTCGATCTGCTCCGCACGCGCGAGCAGCTCGGACGGCGTCATGTCGAGAGCGTCAGCAAGCGACTGGATCGCTCGTTGCGACGGATATTTGCCACCGTTCTCGATCTCCGAGATATAGGGATAACTCAGCCCAGATCGGTCCTTGAGCTGCATTCGCTTGAGGCCGCGCTCCGACCTTGCCGCGGCAAGCGCTCTACCAAAGAACTCGGCAGCTGCATCTCCGGCCACAAAAACCTTTCGCGAACCTCTTGACGGGTAGCAGAATTATGCATAATATTTCTGCTACCCGCGGAGAACCACGGCCCACAGCAGCAGATCGCTTCTCCTAGAAGGAATAGTACCCTATGAGCAGGCAGAACAGCACCGCGATGCGTAGTCATGTTGAACGCCGCCCCGTGGGCTCGCGTCCCCATGGACGACGTCACCTCAGTCGTTGCCCCGTCTCCAAGAAGGTCCGATTCCGAGACAAGCGCGAAGCGCTCGAGGCTGTGCACGCAGCCGGCACTAATCGCCGATTCGCCGAAGCCGACGGATTGAGCACGTCCCGACAGGAGCGCCGCACATACTTATGCCCAAGTTGCCGTGGTTGGCACCTCACGAGTCAGGAGTCTGGAGGAGGCGTGTCGCCTACCCAGTCACACATCACGCAACCCGCTCCGCGTACTCGGATCGATAAGGCGTCCGGGCCACGTCGAGTCTTCCTCGCGAGCCGCAGGACGGAGTTGGCAGACCACGCTACGAAGCACTTGGAGTCAGCCTTCACGGAGCCTCCGAGGCTCGAGTGCACTTGGCCATTGAGTTCCGCCATCCCGCAGAGTCCATTCGGGCGGAGCACAAGGATCACGCGATGAGAACAGACAACCACGCATATTGGGATGGCGCCGCCAATGCAGTTGTCGTCGAGCATCTGACGGTGTGCGACAAGGACGTAACTCGCGAAGCGAGCCGCTGGACCACCGGCGAACGAGGCCCCGTCGTCGAACACGAGATGCTAGTCGGCGCCGATCTTTCGGAGTTCGTCACCGAGGCCATAAAGATAGGCGCACATGCGTTGTCCGCCACTGGGCAGTCGCAAGACGCGCATGCCCTCGAGAGGATGTTAAAAGAGGTGGGAGAGAAGGCCTCCCACTCGACCAATAAGGCGGCCGAACACACTGAACGAGCAGTCAGGGATGCTACGGAGACCGTCGTCAAGGCCGCAGCCGACGCGAAAAGAGCGATCGTGGAGGCCGACGAGGCGAGTCGCAAAGAGTTCACCAAATCGGTAGCCGCGGCGAAGGCCGATCTGAACGAGGCGATCCGGTCGACGTTCGGCGGTGAGCACCCTGAACTGCTCGACCGCTTACAACCGCTTCTCGACGGGTTTAGCACCACGCTGGACGCCCGGAGCAAGTCCAGCATCGCCGAGGTAATGGAGAAAGCAGTCAAACAGTTCGATCCGAGCGACCCGACGTCGCCGATGGCTAAGCACACTGCCGGATTCGAGGCTCGTCAACAGCAGCTGGTTCAGCAGATCGACAAGAACCACGATGTCGTATTGCAGAAGATCGATGACCTCTCAACGGCCCTGAAAGTGCAAGAAGCGCGAACCACGCTCAGCAAGGTGACGCCGATCAAAGGGGACACCTACGAGAACGAGGTGAACAACGTACTGTCGTCGATCGCCGCGGGGCTCGGCGACGAATATATCGACACGCGCGCGATCGTCGGTGCGGTACCGCGGTCGAAGAAGGGCGACGGTCTCCTCACCATCGACGGCGGATCCGCGCGCGTCGTCGTCGAAATGACGGACTCGGCTCGCGTGGGGTGGGCCGAGTATCTCGAGGAAGCGGAGCGCAATCGCCACGCCGGCGCGGCACTCGGCCTCGTCCGCACCGTAGAGCAAAACGGAGGGTTTTCGATCCGGACGCTCGGAGCGCGTCGAATCGTCCTGGCCTACGATCCGACGTCCGATGATCCCGACCTGGTTCGGACGGTGGTGATGCTGCTACGCGCTGCCGCCCTGTCGTCCAACTCACGCCGCGGCGGCGAGCAGATCGTCACAGCCGAGGAGAAGATTTCAGAGGCTGTCGCGCAGCTCGATAAGATCGACGACATTAAGAAGGCCGCCGGGTCGATTCACAAGAATGCTGACAAGGTGGAAAGCGCCTGTACGGCAATCCATTCTGGCATCGAGCGGCTTCTTGCGGACGCACTGGCAGCGTTGACCCACGCAAGGGGCGGCGTCGCTGCGGATACTGCGGCGAATGCGGTCGCCTAACATGACCGACGATCGTGCGTCCGATTCTCTCCTCGCCGCGTTGGCGAGGACCCGTATTCCAGCCGAGAATCATGAGTTCATAAGGCGATTCACCACCGCGGTAGGCATCGTGAAGTACACCGCCGTAGTCAGATCCGGCAAGCCGTATGTAAAGGCCGTGAGGCGGGATGGGCGGCCGGATCTCCACATCTACTTTGGGTACACGACCGGATTCACCTCCGAGGAAGAGATTGTCCGTGTCGCCGGGGTCGGAGCCGGACGGGCGCCCAGTTCGCGCAAGGGAACTTGGTATGTAGAGCACCCGATCAATCGCGTCCGCCCCGGTGGTGAGCGCTCTCGCAGTGTCCGGCGCGGAGCAGATTACTGCTGCGTTTGCGGCATGCAGCTGCCGCTGACTGGTAAGTGCGGCTACTGCGACTAGAAGGCCATTGCACGTCGAACGTATTGGGAGACGAAGAGTAAATGAAGAATACAGCCGCCGACCGTGCGGGTCGCACCGACGACGAGTGGGATGAATTGGCTACCGCGGCGGCCGAGATATTGCTAGAACAGGGGCGACGTCCTGATCCCAGGATTACGTACTCGGACCTCAATCAGTCTCTAGGTGAGCGGACGGGCTTGACTCCGTTCCGACTCGATACTGAACAAGGACGGTGGGCAATTGGAGCGTTGCTCGCGGAGGTCAACGAGCGGACCCTCCCCGAGATCGAAGGGTTGTTGGGACGCAAAGCGCTGCTGAGTGCGCTCGTCTGGCTGAAGGGTGGGGGCGACCTTGGTGGCGGCTTTTACGACTACGCGTGGCAGAAAGGCATGCTCAAGTCCCGCACCTCTGACGCCAAGCTGGTGTTTGTTAGTCAGCAAATTCACCTCATCACTAATTACTGCAACCGTATGGGCTGAGTGTGCGCTATTCGTACCGACCGGCTGGTCGAACGCGTTGACACCCGGCGTCGCCGCTACCAAGGAACCAACTAGGCTTTCGCGGCGGATAACCGATCACTCAGAGCAATGCCGGTAGCGACGAAAGATGCAGAGCTAGGCATCACAAGCACACCTTTCACAGCGATAACAACCGCCGGGCAAATCGCGAAGCCCCCTGCCCACAACACTATTCGCTTTCGGCTGGCAAGTGCCTACCTGATGAAGATCCGCGCCGACACGACCGTTCTCGCGCCCAAGTTGTCGGCGTCGTGCCTTATGTTGAAGCCCCGGCACGGACGCATTGAATAGAGGAACGCAGGTGCACGATGACAACGCGGGGCTTTCGGCTACCGACCTGCTCGAGCTCAACCGCGACCTGCAGGGCTCCCGCGCAATACGCCTCCTCGCCACGACCAACCTCAGCCTCTACGCCACACTCATGGAGCGCCACCTCGCTGACGGCGCCGTCCCCGAGACCGAGCTCGTCGTCCGCCTTGAACGCGACCTGCAAGACCTCGACGACCCCCAGTCCGGCCTCGCGCTCATCAAGTCCTGGGCCGCCCAGGGCTGGCTGCACCGCATCGTCGACGAACGCCACGACACCAACGTCTGTTACTTGACCCAGGACGCCCGCCGCGCGCTCGATTTCCTAAGAACCATGCGTCGCCAGGACACCATCGCCACCGGCGGCTCCATCACCGGCATCGCCTCGCGCCTCAAGCAAGTCGCCGTCAAAGTCGACAACGACCCCGCCCGCATCCGCAAGCACATCGAAGCCGAAATCGCTTCTCTCCATGAGGAACTCGACCAACTCGACACCGGCCAACGCCCCCAACCCGACGTCACCGACTGCTACGACGAGGCCCGCGCCATCGCCCTGCAGATGGAACGCCTCATCACCGACATCGGCCAATACGGCACCATGATCGAGCAGGCCACCGCCGCGCTCGACGAGCCCATCGACACCAACACCGAGTACCGCGACCGCCAGCGCCAGATGTACACCGACTACCAGGCCGCCTGGGACTCCCAGGGCCGCGACTCCCACCGCGCCTTCCTGCGCATGATCAACGACCCCGACCAACGCGCCGAGTTCGAAGCCGACGTCGCCGCCGTCGCCGAAGCGCTGCCCGCCCTCGACCCTGCCCTACGCAAGGTCATGGCCGGCTTCTTCGAACTCGTCGGCCACCAGATCGACGAAGTCGAACGCATCCAGCAGCGCTGCGCCCAGCGCGTCAAACGCTTCACCGCCTTCGGCACCATGGAACAGAGCCGCGGCGTCGCCCGCCAACTCAACGACGCCATCGGCGCCGCCCGCGCCCTCCTCAAATCGAGCTTCACCGACTCCCGCCTCGACATCGACGTCCCGCTCGCCCGCCACGCCATCAGTTCCATTGGCGCCCTTGGCTTTAGGATCGGCGACCTGTCCAACCCCAAGCCCGCCAAGCCCGGCGACACCGAAGTCGACCTCACCAGCTTCGCCGCGCTGACCACCCAGGTCGACGCCCCCGCCATGTCCGACATGCTCAACCACGCCATCACCTCCGGGCCCGTGAGTCTGCCCGACGCCGTCGCGATGCTCGATACCGCCTATCTCGGCCACGTCATCGTGCTGTGGTCCTGGGCCCTGAAGCAGCCAAACGCCGACGCCGCCGAGGAAACCACTGTCCGCTTCCGCTCCCTCGACGGCCGCGACCGCGAAATCGCCGTTCCCCGTTTGACATTCACCGAACCCATCACCACCCTCGCCGGAGCAGCGACGTAACCCGGTCAGGTCCCGCGATCGATCGAGTCGAAAACCGTCAGCGACTGCTCGAACGGTTCGGACGTCACACCCAACTGGTTGCCGAACGGATGGTCGAGCCAGAACACGACGAAAAGCAGCAATCCGAGCAGTACCGCGACCGCGCTCAGCAGCCCCAGATGCGCCCGCGTGCTGCCCAGCCGCATGAAACCGCCGAGCCCCAGCAGCACGACACCGCCGAAGAGCAGCCCCGTCCACAGCAGCCCAGGTATTCGAGGTTTGGCGTCCAGGATTCGCTGATTGCGCTGCGACGCCAAGGTGCCCAGCTGGTCTAGAAACTTCTGGCTGATCGGGCTGCTCGCGACACTGGACTTCTCGCTGCCGAGCAGTCGGTACATGTCGTTGAGTGCGTCTCGCGCGCTTTCGGTTCCGGTGCGGGCGCGTATTGCGCTGGCCCATTCGGGCCCAGAGACCGCGTCTGCGTACTTGCGCAGCAGCACCCGCATCTGGGTCTGCTCCGGGACCGGCATGCCGACGGTCTGGCGGTACATCGTGATCAACGTCGACGCCTCGTTGGACACATTGGTCTCCGCGGACGAGAACTGCTCCCACGCCACCACGATGACGAATCCCAACAGTGCGCCATACACCAGGCCGACACACGTCAGGAACGGTGACAACGCTCCGTTGTGTCCCTCGCTCACCGGGTCTGGGAGCGTGCGGTTCGCCAGCCATACGGCCGCGGCCGCGACCGCCACCGCCGCGATAAGCGACAAGGCCAGCAGCACCCACAGACCCGCGATCCCGAAGTCGCCCACGGCTTACCCCCACATGTCAGAAGCATCTGGATACCCCCAGTACACGCTCGTTAGTCGCTCCGAGGCTGGCGAATCGGCCGTCTGCCCACGTAGCCGGTGGTAGGGAAGATGGATGGATCTTGCGAGTTGGAGCGTGGGCCTTGCGCTCATCGTGCTCACCATCGCGATCCATACCACCGCGGTGGTGGTGATGGCCTTCGGTCTGGAAGCCAGAATTCGGGTCCGTGCCGACAAGCCCACGGCCGAGCGGCTGCGCGCGGTCCCGACGATGATCGGCCACATAGGCGCTGTCGCGCTGATCTTGGCCGCACTGCACGGGGTCGAGGGTTTCCTGTGGGCCCTGGCGTATTGGGGCCTCGGCGCCCTGGACTCGGTGACGGATGCGTCCGTCTACGCGCTGGCCACCATGACGACGTTCGATGTACCGGGATTGGCGGTGCCCACCCGATTCCAGATGCTGAGTGCGCTCCAAGCGGTGAACGGTGTGCTGCTGTTCGGCATCAGCACGGCGTTCCTGTTCGCGGTGCTACAGGTCCAATGGCGGCTGCTGTCCCACCGCTACGAAATAGTGGCCAACCGCCAACCCAAACACTGAGCTGCTGGCAACATAGGCATCAGATTTCACAGCGGCACCACCAGCCGCCGAATGATCGCAATGCCTTGGGAGCGCGGACATTCCGCTGACGTCGGCAAACGCTGAGACCTCGAATTTCTGCGCCGACACGACCCCGTCCCGCGCCGGAGATGTCGGCGCCGTGGCCTATGTTGGGGCGTCCGACCAATTACAAAGCGAGGAACGCAGGTGACCACGACCGAGCAGGACGCCGACTTCGCTGCTTTCTCCGATCTTCCCCAGGTCGACCAGCACGCGCGCCCGCCGGTCCAGCGCCGCCCGCGCTTCGACGGCGACGTCTCCGAACTACCCGACCGCGCGTGCTGGGCCCTGCAGCATCTGCTCACCCGCCGCTACATCAGCGCCGAGGCCGACGCCGACGTCTACAGCTGGGTCCTCGAGTACCGCAAAGAGCTGTCCGTCCGGCTGTCCGAGCTCGACCTGCTGCTGCGCATCGTCGACGGCACCGACGTCGCGTTCGTCGAACAGGCCCGCTACGAATCCGCAAGGGGCATCAAGCTTTTGCGCCGCGAGCCGCTCGGCACCTACGACTCGATCCTCGCCCTGCACCTGGCCCAGATGATGCGCGCCAACGCCGGGCAGGCCGTCGTCATCAGCCGCGACGAGATGCACGGCCTGTTCTCCGGCGTGCTCAACGACACCGATCGCGATGCCGTCACTTTCGCCGCCCGCATCGACGGCGCCATCGCCCGCCTCACCGGCCTGGAGATCCTCCGCAAGACCCGCGACGACGAGGACAGCTACACCATCTCCCCCGTCATCACCGCCGTCATGACGGCCTCGGTCATCACCGAACTCCAGCAGCAGTTCGAACAACTCCTCAACGGCGGCGCGCCGGCAGAAGAAGAGGTCGAGGACCCGGACGACTGAGCCCCTGTGACAGCCTGGCAGCTGACTGACGAAAAGCTGTGAGAGAGGGCATGTTTCCGCTGTTCAAAATCCGGTACCGCCGGTACGCATAACTGGCATCAAACCCGGGTAGCCGACGGACACCGACACCGCCGTCACATCCGGGGAGAGTTCATGCCAGAAGTCCAGTTGCACCACGACGGGCATCCAATGTATCGCCGCATGGTCCGCTTCGACTGGTCGCAGACACCGCTGCACTGGGTGCCCGACGACCCGTTCACCACGCACATGATCAACGTCCTGCACCTCCTGCTTCCCGAGGGCGAACGCCACTTCATCAAAGCCGTTCTGGAGGCGTCGTCACTGGTCGAGGACCCAGAGCTGGAAGCGGCCATCAAACCGTTCGTCCAGCAGGAGTCCTGGCACGCCTGGGCGCACCAGGTCGTGCTGGACCATCTCGCCGAGCAGGGCATCGACACCAAGGCCTACACCGACCGCCTCGGACGCCACCTGTCGGCCATGCTCGGCGACCCGCCGAAGTTCTTCCCGCCACCGCTACGCCGGTGGTGGCTCTATCGCCGGCTGGCCGACGTGGCCGCCCTCGAGCACTTCACCGCGATGCTGGGGCAGTGGGTGCTGAAAAACCGCGCCCTTGAGGAGGCCGGTGCCGACCCGATGATGCTCGACCTGTTGCGCTGGCACGGCGCCGAGGAAGTCGAACACCGCTCGCTGGTCTACGACGTCTATCAACACGTCAGCGGCAACTACTTCATCCGCGCCTTCTCGATGCTGATGACCACGCCACTGTTCGTCGGCTGGTGGATTGCCGGGGCGCGCTACTTGATGGCCGCCGATACAAGCATCGACCAGAAGTGGCGCTGGCGTGACTGGACGCGGGCCGCGCGCAAGGGTCTGCTGCCCGGATGGTGGACGCTGCTGCTGTCCGCGCCGCTGCGCTACCTGCGGCCCGGCCACCATCCCAACCAGGAAGGCGACACCCAGATGGCCATCGACTACCTCGAGTACTCGCCGGCCGCCAAAGCGGCACGCGAACGCGCCAGCGCTCGGCAACGACCTCAGGGCGCGGAGATGACCAGCGGCCAGCAGATCGCCGATACGAAAGAGGTTGCAGCTCAATGAAAGTAGCAGTCGACCTTGATACCTGTGACGGCAACGGCGTCTGCATGAGCATCTGCCACGAAGTGTTCGATGTCCGCGAAGACGGCCTGCATGTGCTCGACGACCATCCGAGCGATGACCTGCGCCAACAGATCATCGGTGCGCAAGTGTCGTGTCCCACCCAGGCCATCACGGTGGAGGACTAGCCGTATGCCTACCGACCTTCGCGACATCGTCGTTGTCGGGGCGGGGATCGCGGGGATGCGCGCCGCGGAAACGCTGCGGAAGGAAGGCTACGACGATGCGCTGACCATCGTCGGCGACGAATGGCACGCCCCCTATCACCGTCCGCCACTGTCCAAGAAACTGCTCAGCGGGCAGATCCAACGGGCAGGCATTGACCTGGCTCCCCAGTTCGATCTCGACGCTCGCGTCCTGCGCGGTGCGTCGGCACGCAGACTGGATCCGTCGTCGCGCACCCTAGAACTCGACGACGCCGGCACGCCACTGTCGCTGCAGTACGACGGCCTCGTCATCGCCACGGGCGCCACCCCGCGCGCCTGGCCTGGTGGCGAGGTGCCCGACGGGGTGATGTTGTTACGCACCGTCGACGACTGCCTCGCCATCCGCGAGCGGCTCGCCGGCCGTGCCCGCGTGGCGGTGGTCGGCGGCGGGTTCATCGGCGCCGAGGTCGCCGCGACGTGCCGGATGCTCGGGCTCGACGTCGCACTGATCGAACGCAGCGACGGTCTTCTGTTCTCGGCGCTTGGCCCCGAAATGGCTTCGTGCTGGGCGCAATTGCACAAGATGCACGGCGTCGACGTGAGGATCGGCGCACACGTCGACACGTTCGCGGGTAACGGACGCGTCGAAGGCGTGCGACTCAAGGACGGTTCACAAATCGCGGCCGATCTCGTCATCGTCGGCTTGGGCGTCACCCCGGCGACCGAGTGGCTCGACGGGTCCGGACTGCCTATCGACGACGGCCTCGTCTGCGACGCGACTGGAATCGTCGAGGGTGGCAGCGGCGTCGTCGCCGCAGGTGACGTCGCGCGCTGGTGGCACCCGCGCTACGAGCGCCACCTGCGGGTCGAGCACTGGGACCACGCCGGGCGCCAAGGCGAGGCCGCGGCAAGAACCCTGCTTGCCGGTCCCGACAGCGCCGACACCTACGACGAGCTTCCGTATTTCTGGTCCGACCAATATGACGTCAAGCTCCAGATGCTCGGTGTGCCAACGGATTACGATTCGTTCACCGTAGTCGACGGACAGCCAGACGAGTGGAGGTTCACTGCCGCCTACGGCCGCGATGGCCGCACCATCGCGGTGCTGTCCACGATTCCAGGACGCGTGCTGGCCTATCGCAAGGCGATCAGTGACGGTGCAGCCTTTCCCCCTCGGGCAAACGGCGAAAGCCCAACTGAGACTGACGAAGACGACAACTGACCGTCTCAAAGATTCCTGCTTTGAAGCCAGGCGCGGATTGCCTGAACAAGCTCCGCCTTCCGTTCCAGTGGCAGCCAGTGTCCCGCGGGAAGACTCACCATGGTGAGGTCTGTGCAGGACGCGCGCATCGGATCACCTTGGCGATTGCCGGTGATGCTGCAGATGACATCCCATTCACCGTTGACGAACAGGACCGGGTGCGACAGGAGTCCGCCGTTGGGAGCGGTGGCCGCGTAGGCGACGTTGGCTTCGTCGTTCGTGTACCACGCGCAGGGTGGGCCAAAGCCATGAGTCTCATAAGCCTGCACCAGCGCGTCGAAGTCCGCTGGAGGCCACAGCGCTGGGTGGGGTTCAGTCGGCGGAGCGCGGTGCGCGGAACCGAAACGGCCTCCGTTGCGCGTGACCACCGCGGTGGGCGACGGAGTTCCGATGGCATCCGGGTCGCCCGGCCGATAGATCGAGGCAAGAGTTGCTGCGCGATCGGCGTCGAGGTCAGCGACAGCCGCGCCGAAATTCGTTGTGTAGTAACGGTAGTAGTCCCACTGGCCATCTGGATACTGGTCTGTCGGGTATATCGTTCGGTCGACTAGTGACACGAGCGTGGCCAGACTGTTCGCCCTTGGGAAGTATGCCCACGAAGTCAAGACGATGCCGCGGCAACGCTCGGGTTCGTGGGCGGCCATCGCGCCTACGACGATGCTGCCCCAGTCGTGGCCAACCCAGATCGCAGCCTCGCCGCCAAGGTGGTCATGGAGCTCTGCCATGTCGGTTACCGCTGACTCGATGGTGTAGGCAGAGTTGAGTGTTGGGACAGACGAGTCGCCGTAGCCGCGGAGATCGGGAGCGATGCAGCGCCATCCATCGGCCGCGAACGCATTCATCTGTGCGCGCCACGTCAAGCCGATTCCCGGCCAGCCGTGGAGGAAGATCATCAGCGGTCCGTCTGCCGGCCCGGACTCGAGGTAGTGGGTCGTGTGCCGAGGCGTTCCGAAATGGCGCGAAACCAATGTCGAGACAGCGTCCGGCCCACTGTCAGTTCCGCGCCGCGCTTGCACGGCGCCTGCAACCATCGCAACGACAACGAGAGTGACTTCCAACGCCCCGTATGTGACCGCTGTTGACTTCAGCCCGAATCGCCCTACCGCGAACCCGGCAGCGAGCGCCGGCACACTGAATGCGAGGTAGCTGACGATGTATGTCGTCGCAAAAACCTGCCCGCGCTGGGCGATCGGCGCTGCCTCGCCGAGCGCGTTGATGGCGTATTGGAATGCCGCGCCGAAGCCCAGCCCCGCGATGACCGATCCGACCACGTAGAGCGGCAGTGAGCTCATCAACATCGCTGCGACAGTGAGCAGGACACCCAGCATGAGACTTACGTAGCCGAACCACTGGCGCCGTTGCGTGGCAAGGACTGTCGAGACTGCGGCGCCCACTGTTCCCGCGGCGAAGAGAGCTCCTATCACGATGCCGACGACGAAATGGCTGCGCAGGTGAAAGACAGTGCCAAGTACGGACGAACCGAGCGACAGATACAGTCCCGCGAGCGCCCACGTCGCGGCGATTGACGGCACAAGGGCTAAGAAGAGCGGTCGCGTGCTGCGCGGAAGGGCGATGCTCGGCCGAAGTGATCGCCAGATCGACTCCCGCGATGTCGACTCAGGGCGAGACCGTTCGGGCATCAACCACACGAGCGCGGCGAGTAACAGATAGGCAATGGCGAGCACCCAGAACACGAGTTCGGTTGGCAACGGGGCGAATTCAACCAGAGCGCCGGAGAGGACCGCCCCGATCACGATTCCTAGCGAAGGGACCGCACTGCTGACGATCGAGCCCGCCCGCGGGTTTACTGCCGAATCGATGATCATGGCCGTGGTGGTCGCGGTCGCAGCGCCGACGGCGAAGCCCTGCACGATGCGCGCAACGATCAGGTCGACGGGACCGCCTGCGTTCGCGAACAGCAGCATTCCCAGCGTGAGAAGCACCAGGCTGCCCGAGGCGACAGGACGACGCCCAACCCGGTCGGACAGCGAGCCGACGGTAAGCAGCGCAGCGAGCAATGCGAAGACATAGACGGCGAAGATCAGCGTCAGCGTGAACGCGGAGAAGCCCCACATCTGCTGATAGACGGGGTAGAGCGGGGACGGCGCTGCGGCGGCGGTGAGTGTGGCGGCACCGGCGGTGCCGGCAACCAGAAACGACATTCGACGGCTGAGCACAACACTCCCCTAAAGAGAACTTCTTTGCTTTTAGCACAGTAGGGCGTCGGCCTTGCTTAAAGCAAATATTTTTGCTTATGATCTGTCGTGTCGCAGAGGTCAGCCGCGAGTCGTCCAGGAGGGCGCAGCAGTCGGGTGCTGACCGCGATCTACACGGCGGTCGGCGAGCTCGTCGGCGAAGGTGCCGACAAGATCAGCTTTCCCCTCATTGCGGAACGGGCCGGTGTCAATCCGACGACGTTGTACCGGCGTTGGGACGACGTCAACGCACTGCTCGAGGAGGTTGCGGTCGCTGCCCTGACGCGAAGCTCCGAGTCACCGCCCGACACCGGCTCTTTGAAAAGAGACTTGACGGAGTGGGCAGAGATCATCGCTCGCGACATCACCCGCCCGGAGCGCACCCGCTATCTGCGAGCGACGGTGTCGGCGCGCGTCGAGGTCGTGTCGCGTTGCCCCGTCATGGAGACGCGTCGTGAGCAGGCGTTGGAGATGGTGCAGCGCGCCCGCGAACGAGGCGAGAGCACCCCGACCGTCCCCCAGATCCTCGACCACGTCATTGCCCCGCTCTACCACCGCGTCGCGTTCGCGCTTGAAGTCGAACCCGGATACCCGCGGCAACTGGTCCGCGACGTGCTCGCCATGGCCCGTTGAGTCGGTTCCGACGATCCTCCTGAGCCTCATCAGCCTCGTGTTTCGCACTAGTTCAATCAGCTTACAGCGTCGCGCCAACAAGGCCCCGACACTCCCCCGTCGCACCCAAGATCTGTCGTCCCCGTGCCCTATGTTGGAGCGTCGATGAGAACCGAGGAAGCCTTTGATGACGACTGAGCAGTTTCACCTGTCCCGACTGCAGGTCATCAACTGGGGCGTCTTCGACGGCTACCACTCCATCCCGTTCAGCAGCGGCGGCGCCCTGATCGCCGGCGCCTCCGGCAGCGGCAAATCTTCACTGCTGGATGCCATTTCGCTCGGCTTCCTGCCGTTCAACCGCCGCAACTTCAACGCCTCCGGCGACAACACCGCCGCCGGGTCGAGCGCGGGCCGCCGCACCGTCGACAAGTACGTTCGCGGCGCCTGGGGCCAGCGGTCAGATGGCGGCACCAGCCGGGTGATGTATCTGCGCGGCGACGGCACCGCCTGGTCGGCGGTCGCGGTCACCTACGCCAGCGACTCCGGACGCACCGTCACCGGCCTGGTGCTCAAGTGGCTGACCGGTGAGTCTCGCAACGACTCCTCGAGCCGATTCGTGCTCGGCGACGGCGACCTCGACATCGAGGACGTCTGCAACCGCTGGGCCGCGGGCCGCTTCGACGCGGCCGTCTTCAAAGAGGACTGGCGGTTTTCCACGAAGGTCGAGTCGCAGTACCTCGCGCAGCTGTACGCCACCATCGGCATCCGCGCCTCCGACGCCGCCCAGCAGCTGCTCGGCAAAGCCAAGTCACTGAAAAGCGTTGGCGGACTTGAGCAATTCGTCCGCGAGTTCATGCTCGACGAACCCGACAGCCTGGCCCGGCTGCCCGAGGCACTCAAGCAGATCGACCCGCTGGTCGAGGCCCGCGAACTGCTGGCCGTCGCGCAGAAGAAGCGCAAGATCCTCGGCGACATCGAGACCATCCAGCAGCGCTACGCCTCCGAGTCGTCGGACCTCGGCATCATCGACCTCGTCGACGCGCCGATGGTGCGCGCGTATACCGATCACGTCCGGCTGGCGCAGTGCCCCGCCCAGATCGCGACGCTCGACGGCACCATCGACCAGCTCGAGAACGAGTACGAGGACGTCACGCGGTCACTGAATCTCGCTAAGGCAGAAGCGGATTCGCTCAACGCGCAGATCAGCGGCTCCAGCGCGAACATTGCTCCGCTGCAGTCCCAGGTGACGGCCGCCGAGACCGAGGCCGAGCAGGTCGAGCGCCGTCGCGCCGCCTACGAAGACCTGCTCAACGCGCATGACATCGAGGTCCCGGACACCGCCGACGAGTTCTGGAACCTGCGTGAGGACCTGCTCGCCCAGGCCACCGAGATGCTGGCCAAGGTCGAACGCAACCGCGAGGCGTCCACCGACGCGGAGTATGCGCAGAAGTCCGCCCGCATCGCCCGCGACGACGCTGCCAAGGAACTCAAGCGTGTCGAGCACGTCGGCTCCGCGCTGCCGGAGTTCGCGCTCGCGATGCGCGACCACATCTGCGCTGAGGTCGGTGCCGACGCCAGCGAGTTGCCCTACATCGCGGAACTGCTGGACCTCAAGTCCGACCAGACCCGCTGGCGCACAGCCGTCGAGAAGGTGTTGCGCGGCGCGGGCCTGCGCCTGCTCGTGCCCGACCAGCACTGGGAGAAGGTGCTGCGGTTCGTCAACGAGACCGACATGCGCGGGCGACTGCAGCTGCACCACGTGCGGGCGAAGCTCCTTGGCGCCGAGCCCGTCGAGCCCGAGCCGAATACGTTGGCGGGCAAGCTGTTTGCCGTCGATCCTTCGCATCCCTGCGCGGCCGAGGCCGTCGACGTCATCACCAACGCCGGTGACCACGTCTGCGTCGACACGCCCGATGTGTTCGACCGGTTCCGTCGCGCCGTGACCGACACCGGGCTGTACAAGGACTCCGACCGGCTGGCCATCAAGGACGACCGGCGCCCGGTCAAGCAGTCCGAATATCTGTACCAGGGCGATGTCACCGCGAAGATCAACGCGCTGACCGTCGAGCTGGCTGCCGCCGAGGAGGCCTACCAAAAGGCCCGACGGGTCGCCGACGACATCGCCGCGCAGCGCCAGCAGTGGCGCGACCGCGCGGCGGCGTGCAAGGCGATCTGCGAGCAGTACCCGCAGTGGAGCCAGATCGACACCGAGACCGCCGACGGGCACGCCGAGCGGCTGCGCGAGCAGTACGAGCTGCTGATGGCCGAGAACCCCGACCTCGACGCGCTCAACGCCCGCGCCGACGAATGTTGGTCGCAGATACAGAAATTCATGACGCGTCGCGGTGCGATCCAGACCCGACGTGACGCACTCGATGAGCGCCGCACCCGGCTGATGGAACTGGCCGAGCGGCTGTCACCGGCGTTCGTGTCCGAGCCGCTGACCGAGCTGCTGAACCGCTACGCCGCTGCGCTTCCCGTCTCGCTGGAGTTGCTCGATCCCGAACCGCACCGCGACGCGTTGTTCACCGCGATCAAGAAGGAACGCGAGCAACTGCGTGAGAGCCGGCGGCGCTCTTACGACGAACTGGCGCGCATTCTCAACACGTTTGACACGTCATTCCCCGACGCGATCCCGAACGACAGCGATGATTTCGATGAGCGCGTGCACGACTACGTCGCGCTGTGCAAGCACATCGATGAGCGCGAACTGCCCGAGGCCTACGAGCGGATGATGCGATTGGTCACCGAGCAGGCGCCCGACGCGATCCTGACGCTGCATCGCGTCGCCGAGCAGGAGGCGCGGCGGATCAGCGACCAGATCGACCGCGTGAACACGGGTTTGGGTGCGGTGGAGTTCAACCGGGGCACTCGGTTGACGTTGCGGGCGACGCCGCGGCATCTCCCGGCCGTGGCCGAGTTGACCGAGATTGTGCGGTCGATCTCGCGCCGCATCGCGGAGGTCGGGTTGGGCGACAAGCAGGCGATCCTCGACCAGTACGCCGACATTCTGCGGCTGCGCAACAGGCTGGCGTCGACGGCGCCGGAGGACAAGGCGTGGACGCGGGACGCGCTGGATGTGCGCAATCGGTTCACGTTCGACTGCGCGGAGTGGGACGTGGCCAACGACGAGTTGATCCGCACGCACAGCAATGCGGGCGACAACTCCGGTGGCGAACAGGAGAAGTTGATGGCGTTCTGCCTCGCGGGCGCGCTGAGCTTCAACCTGGCGAGTCCCGAAAGTACCGACAACAAACCAGTTTTCGCGCAGTTGATGCTCGATGAGGCGTTCAGCAAGTCGGATCCGCAGTTCGCGCAGCAGGCGCTGCAGGCGTTCCGCAAGTTCGGCTTCCAGCTGGTGATCGTCGCGACGGTGCAGAACGCCACGACGATTCAGCCCTACATCGACAGTGTGGTGATGGTGTCGAAGACCGAACCGACGGGCCGTAACGCTAGGCCGGTGGCGTCGGTGGCGACGAGGACGATCTCGGAGTTCACCTCGCTACGACAAGAGATGCGGGCGAAGGATCGGGTGCCTGCCGGGGTGTGACGCTCTGATCGTGGGTTCTAGTTCGAGTCTTGCACATAGGCTTCCAATTGCTTGAGCTTCTCCGGGTCGAGATAGAGAAACTCCCATTGGATGCCGTCGGGATCGGCGAAGTCGAACATGGAGCCCATACCCTGAGCGGTCCGGATTTCCGACCGTTTGACCTTCTGAAGGTCGAGCCAACGCGTCCACCGTTGAAGATCCTCCGACGACTGAGCAACTAGCGCGAGATGGTCTAAGCCGGTGGAGGTTGGGTCGAATTGGGCACCCCCGTTGCCGCTGTGCTCATAGAGATCGATTATCAGCGAACCGATTACCACGACAGCCATGCGGCCGGAAAACGCGGGACTGTCTCCGTCGTACGGGGTGCGCGCCAGTATTGCTCCGAGGACATCACAGTAGAAACTGATGCTGCGCTCGAGATTCGCCACTGACAGTCCAAGATGGCTCAGGCCCACTTGGTCCGGACGGTCGAGTGTGCTCTCCATGGAGTAGATGCTGCCACTCGGGCTACGGCGATCGAAGTTTTTGCAATGGGAATCGAGCTTGTCCTCTGTTGACTCATTGCTCTACCCAGCACTGCGACAAGCCGGATAGTAAACGTAGCGACGAAGTGGGGGGACCGGAGATGGCGCAACCCTCGGCATCTGAACTCAGCGTCCTGATCGTCGGTGGATCGGGCCTGGCCGGCGGGCGGGTCGCCTCCGCGCTGCTGGACAGCCCAGGCGTCTCCGTCGTGTTGGGCGCCCGCAGTGCAGCCCCGCTCCAGCGAGCCGCTGCGGAACTGGCATCCAAACACAACGCTGACCGCGTCTCCACGACCGTCGTCGATGCCACGGACCCGGCTAGCTTGGCGCGTGCCATCGACGGTTCACAAATCGTCGTAATAGCCGCCCACGTCAAGGAATTCGGTGCCATCGTCGCACGGGCAGCCATCACCGCCGGAGCCGACGTGGTATCCATCAACGCTTCGCGGACGCCTCATCCCATGGAACCGCTTCGGGCTGACGCCGAGAGGTCAGGACGCTGCCTCGTCACCGACGCCGGCATGTCACCAGGCCTGCCGGCATTCTTGATGCGCCTCGCCGGTGGTCGACTCGATCGAATGGAGACCGTCTTCGTCGGTGGCGCTGTGAGCAATCCAAACGGCTGGCCCCCTGACACGACAACAGAGATCGTCGAAGAACTCCCCCACCTCGAACCGCTCCTGTGGCGCGACGGTTCGTGGCAACGACGGCCCGTCGGCGGCGCCCTCGACGGACGATCCTTTGACCTCGGGCCGGCTTGGGGCCGCCGCCGCTGTTCCCTACTTTTCGCCGAAGAGCTGCGCGGCGTCCCGCCGCGTTTCCCGTCACTGCGTGAAGCCGCCAACTTCGGCTCAGTGAACGGCTTCGTTGATTTCGTTGCGTTGCCAACGGCGTTGATGACCATGAAGGTCGCGCCTAATAGGGTGCGTGACCCCGCGAGCCGGCTGCTCAGATGGGGCATGCGGCGTTTCGCCCGCCCACCGTTCGGCGCGATCTTGGTTGTCGAGGCCACCGGTGAGGTCGACGGCGCACCCGGCCGAATTCGTGTGAGCGTCAGCCACGGAGACGAGTACACGGCTACGGGGCTCGTAGTCGCCGCCTACATTTCGCAGTGGGCGGACCCACAGTGTCCTTCGGCGCGTACACCAGGCCTGCATCCAATGGGCCTGATTGTTGAGCCCGAATCATTCCTGCAACAACTTGCGAACCGGGGCTTTGGTATCGCCTAGAGGCTCGCCTGTTTCGAAACAGCCGTCAGTGCGGCTATGGCCTGATCTATCTGATCGCAGGCCGTGTCCGGTGTGGCAGGCAATCGATTGAGTTGCAAGTTGCTCGAAACTCGTTTAAACGGGACTATCGCCTTCAGCGCACCGCTTAACATTTCGGGGGCAATCTTGATCGGGGGGCCGATGCTCGAAATCGTCGACAGAGGGTCTTGCACTGACGCTCATCCGACGCCGCTGCTGTTTGTCCACGGTGCATGTCATGCAGCCTGGTGCTGGGACGAGCACTTCCTCGGCTTTTTCGCCGACAAGGGCTATCGTTCGGTCGCCCTGAGCCTGCGTGGCCACGGCGGAAGCTCTAACTCGAAACCGCTGCGCAACTGTTCAATTGCCGACTTTCTCAACGATCTGGTTTGTGTGGCCGACAGCCTTCCAGCGACACCCGTGGTGGTCGGTCATTCGCAGGGTGGCTTCGTGGTGCAGAAGTATTTGGAGTCACACCGTGCGCCTGCCGCCGTATTGCTCGCGTCCACCCCACCTCAGGGTGCAGCTGCAGGGCTCGCCCGATCTGTTGGAAGCCAGTTGCGCATGATGGCACAGCAGCCGTGGCCCAGTGCAAAAGCCGTAATGACCGGTAGAACGCCGCCTGCCGTGGAAGTCACCGATGCGCGGGTTCGCGATGTGTTCTTTTCGCCGGGAACGCCCGGCGCTCTCGTCACCCAATATATGGAGCGCCTCCAAGCGGAGATAAGCGCACGAGCACTTCTCGACATGATGTTTCTGAATCTGCCGAAGCCACAACGGGTAACGACGCCCATCCTTGTGCTCGGTGCACAACGCGATGGCAGCGTTACCGAACGTGAACTGCACGCCACCGCGCGCGCCTACGGCACACGGGCAGAAGTCTTCCCCGACATGGGGCACGACATGATGCTCGAGCCCGGATGGCAGTCAGTCGCCGAAAGAATCGACAGTTGGCTTGGCGGCCAAGGACTCTAGCGGCCGCGAAGTTTCGGCATGATGGCCGCCGGGCATATGAGGCGCATGGACAAGCTCGACCGACTTCGGCGTGCACAACGGCGGATCGTCAAAGTTCAGCGGCGCGTGTGGCTTGCGCAGGCGCTGATCTGGCCCACAGTCATTGCCGCTGTTTCCGCGGCCGGGGCTCTGCTCTACCTGCTGTGGCGGCGCCGGTCGCCTGATGGACGGCACGTGCTGCCGCAGACACCGGGGGATCACGAGACGGGCACGCTGCGCGTTGAGCCCGACGGCCGACTTTCGGCGGCTGAGGCATGAGACCACCGGCGGATGCCTAGCCGGAGAGCGACGACATCGGTTCGGCGGGCATCCCGCTCTCCCCAAAAGCACACCTCAGAGGCCTAGGCTGTTGTCAATGGCCGCAGCTTTTGATCTGCGTCGTTTGAATGTGCCGGTCGTTCAGGCCGGCATGGGTACCGTCGCGGGCCACGAGCTCGCGGCAGCAGTTTCGGAGGCGGGCGGTCTCGGAACGATCGCTGGCGCCCGCGCGGACATTGCAAAGGAAATTGCGGCCGCGCGCAGGCTCACCGGACGGCCGATCGCAGTGAACCTACTGCTGCCCTTCGTGCGGCCCGGTGATATTGAGGTCGCCGCTGGCGCCGACGTCATCGTGACTTTCTGGGGCGTTCCTCGCAGGCTGGACGCCACGACGTGGATCCATCAGTGCGGGTCCGTCGAAGAGGCCAAGGCGGCCGCCGCCGCGGGCGCGGACGCCGTGATCGCACAAGGCGTCGAAGCCGGTGGCCATGTCCGCGGGACCGTTCCGGCGCTTGCGCTACTCGAACAGATACGGGCCGCGGTGACGATACCTGTTCTGATGGCGGGCGGAATCGTAGATGCCGACGGTGTCGGAGAAGCGCTCGACGCCGGTGCCGTTGCCGCGGTAGTCGGTACTCGTTTCCTGTTGAGCGAAGAGTGTCACGCGCATCCTGAGTACAAGAAGCGGTGCATCGAAGCCAACGAAACGGTGCTGACCGAACTCTTCGGACTGGGCTGGCCCGACGCGCCGCACCGAGTGATCCCCAACGCTGCGACCCGCCGCTGGTTGGGGACCGACACACGAGGTCCGCGTTGGATTCGAACCGCGAATCGAGTCACCACGCGGCTGGCCAACCTAGTGCCGGAATCAGCCCAAAACCGTGTTGTCAGAGCGCAATTGCCCGGGCTTCCTTTTCTAATGGCGCAGCCGCCAACCGATGACGGTCCCGCCGCTCTTGTCGAGAACCGTCCGCTGTATGCCGGGACGAACGTCGGCCGCATCACCGATGTCCGCCCAGCCGCGGAACTCGTGCGCCTGCTCACTCCGTGACGCCACGCGATGGACTCGCGTAAGGCGGTGGCGCGTTCCGCCCGTGACCTACGATTGTCGGCGGCGAACTTGACCCGGGGGGCTGGCGATGCTCGAAGTGATTGACAAGGGATCCGCCACCGATTCACACCCGGTACCACTGCTTTTCGTTCATGGTGCGTGCATCGCGGCTTGGTGCTGGGATGAGCATTTTCTGGACTTCTTCGCCGCCAGGGGTTACCGGGCCGCGGCACTGAGTCTTCGCGGCCACGGTGCTAGCACTTTGTCCAAGCCACTCAATTCTTGCTCTGTCGCCGACTACGTGGACGATGTACGCGCCGTTGCTGCCACATTGGACGCCCCGCCAGTGCTCATCGGCCATTCCCTGGGCTGTTGGGTCGTACTGAAATACCTCACAACGCATGGCGCCGCCGCAGGAGTCCTCATGGCACCCGGCACACCGCAGGGACTACGACGATGGGCATTCCGCTCGATTCGCCGTCACCCGTGGAAGTTTCTGCGCGCCAATACTTTTGGCAGCGCGGTCGACCTATTCAACACGCCGGCCTTGGCGCGCGAATTCTGTTTCTCCCCACACACCCCCGACTCCGTTGTCACATCCTGTGCCGCGCGCCTGGAACTGGAGAGCTCAGGCGCCACCCGCGAGCTGATGAACCCACTTCCCGATCCCGACCTGGTGACAGCGCCGATGCTTGTACTCGGAGCAAAAGAAGACGGGTCGCGGATCGACGGTGACGCGCTCGCCGTGGCGCAGACGTACCAAGCAGACGTCGAGATCTTTCCCGACATGGGCCACGTCATGATGCTCGAACCCGGGTGGCGAGCGGTCGCGGAGAGAATCGACGGTTGGCTCCAGAACCAAGCCCTCTAGCTGACTCTCGGCGCGACGGCTACTGCCCGCGGCCCGTTTCCTTCTGCAGGCGATCGATCGCTTCGGAGGCCTCCGCTTTGGTCAGGCCGTCGGGCACCTCTTGCTTGGCCTCCTGCGCGAGCGTCTGAAGATAGCTGCGCTGTGGGCCGGTCATCGGCTCATCGCCAGTCACCCAGTCCGAGGTGTCTTTTTCGGGGTTCTGCAACTGCGCATCGTTACTCATGCGCGAGGAGTATCCATCGCACGCCTGTTCGAAACCCAGCACCCATGGCCCGCTTTGACCAGCGCTTTCCGGCCTGCCGAAAAATTTCGAAAAAACTTCTGGAAAAAAATGAGGAGACGGCTGGGCGTGGCTGCTCCTACCTGTGAACGCGGCACACGAGCCGCGACCAACCAACAGGAGAAACCAATGAACACCATCACCACCGTCCGCAACCGCATCACCGCCGCAGCCACCGTCGCCGTCGGCGCCGGCGCCGTCGCGATCGGCGCGCTGGCCCTCAGCGCTCCGGCCTCCGCGGTCACCAGCATCCAGCCGACCTGCGTGGAGCACCCCAACCTCTACGCCGACGGCGCCACCCTCGGTGTGTACAGCACGCAGAAGCACGGCTTCGACCGTGACCAGATCTGCAAGCTCTACGACCCCAGCTCCAAGCTGCTCGGTGTGTACACCACCACGGACTACGGCTACTACAAGATGGCCACCCCGGTCACCCCGCCGCCAGTCCTGTCTGCCCGCTGATACGCCGACTGAGCCGGCCGGACATCGTCCGGTCGGCCTCAAGTCGTTGCATGATCTTGTACAACCAGCAAAGATGACCTGCACGGGTCCGGCTTCCGGATCGCAGGGGGAGACATCATGACGGCTTCCACGTCCGTCCCGCCGTCGGAGTACGACGACGCCGACCTCGCTCGCGCAGCGGCAACAGGCGACCGCACCGCCCTGGGCGCGATATACGACCGCTACGCCGACCGACTACATGACTTCTGTGTGGGCATGCTGCGTGATCGTGAAGCAGCGGCGGACTGCGTCCAAGACGTGTTCGTCACCGCCGCAACGAAACTCGCTCAACTTCGGGAGGCCGACCGGCTTCGACCTTGGTTGTATGCGATCGCCCGCTCGGAGTGCCTCGCAAAAATCCGGGACCGCAAACGCGAACAACCGACCGAGGACATACCCGAAATGCACAGCCTCGATGAAAGCCCCGACACCATCGTCGCCCGCGCGGACCTCGTCGAGCTCATCCGCGACGTCAGCTGCGGACTCAGCGACCGCGACCGCGTCGTACTGGAACTCTCTTACCGACAAGGATTGACCGGGCCAGAGCTCGCCGACGCCCTGGGCGTCACCGGCAGAAACGCCTACAACCTTGTCGAGAGGCTCCGCGACACCGTAGGACGTTCCCTTGGCGCGCTGCTCATGTGCCGACGCGCGAAGGGCAACCCCGCAGCGTGCCCCGAATTGGCCGACATGCTCGCCGACTGGGATGGCGAGTTCACGGTGCTGACCCGCAAACGCGTCGCCCGCCACATCGACGACTGCGTCACGTGCGAGGGCCAGCGCGGCCAGATGGTCAACCCGGCCGCGCTGCTGGCCACGACACCGGTCGTTGCCCCAGCACCCGCATGGCTGCGTGAGCGCACGCTCGACCAAGCCATTCAGGCACTTCCTCCGACCACTCCCACTATCGGCCAGTCATGGTGGCCGCCAAGTGATTTCGATTTCAAAGACGTCGCCGAGCCGCCGGCTGACAAACCACGAGCCGACGGTCGCCGCGGGCGGGCCAGTCTTGGTGCGGTCCTGCTGCTGCTCGCCGGGGGCGGCGCGATTCTGCTCGCCGCACCGCCGCGCGACGTCGCCCCTGTCGATATGCCCACCAGTGATGTGTCGGACAGTTCGACGCTCACCACGGGATCGCCGACGACGGGCATTGCCAGTCGAACCGCGCCGAGCACCCCCACGCCGCTACCGCCGGCCGTCACGTCGAGGACGATCGATCCGACGTCGACGCCCGCCGGGGCTCCGCGCATTCAAAGCGACCCGCCCACCACTCGCCCGCAGCCGCCCGAGAGTCCGCCCGAAACCTCAACCAAAGTCACCAAACCCAGCGTCACTCACACCACGCCGCCGAAACCCTCACGCGTGGTGACCCAGCCATCCAACACTGCGCCGACGAACACTGCGACGAAGGTGAAGCCTTCGGTGCCGAAGGTTCAGCCGCCTGCCAAGTCGCCGACCGGCGGCGGTACCGGTGGCTCCGGACAAATCGGGTGACCGGCTTATTCAGCGGACTCCAGGATCGGCACCACGATCTCGTTCCGACGGCGAAACGGCAGGGTCCACGGCGGGTCGTATAACCACGTCGCCGGCTGCCCCGCCGCCTCGAAGCCGTAGGCCTGCAGTTCCTCCCGCAATTCGGCGGTGCGCTCAGCGACCGCGGCCGCGCTCGCAACGCCGTTGAACCGCAGCGCCGCAACCGATTCCGCGGGCACAGGAACCAGCCGGACCCGATCGTCGTCGGGCACCGGCAGCGACTCCATCGTGAAGTCCGCAGGCATATAGAACCGGATGACCCAGCCCGATGACGACGACGTACTGCTCACCGGTGCCGTCATCGCGATCTGTTGACCGACCGGAGCCGTCATGTCGATGTGAATACGGTCCCGGTTGCGTCCGAAGATGTAACCGGCCAGCCGGCGGAAGCCTTCGCTGCGCGCCGATACCTCGTCACCGCCCACGACCGTTTCTGCGGCGATCCGCGGACCGTACCGGCGGATCTGCACCTGCTTGGTCAACTGCTCTGAGCTGTGCGCCGGCTCCTCGACGGTACGGATGCCCACTACTGACACCGCCGACTCAGCCGCCTGAACAAGCGGTTTCGTCAATCTGTCTATCATCATTGATCCTTTCCGATCTGGCAGGCGTGCGCCACGCGACCCACACCGCAGCGCCACCGGCGGCTATCGCAAGCACGACGGCGGCGCTGTGCGTTGCGGTCAGAAACGCCTCGAGCGCCGCCTCCTGAATCCGTACACCGTTGGCTCCCAAGGCGTCCGCAATCTGCAGCGCCCCGCCTGGTGATTCGGTAACCGTCGCCCGCAGCGGCTCCGGAAGCAACGGCAGCCGCGATGTGACGACGTGCGTGTAGCGCTCCGCAAGCACCGAACCGGCGACGGCGATACCGATCGCGGCACCGATCTCGCGGGCCGCGTCGTTGACCGCGGATCCCAGCCCCTGCCGCTCGTCCCGCACCGCGCCCATGATCGCCGCGGTGGCCGACGCCGTGCACAACCCGATGCCCGACCCGATGACCAACACCGTCAACGCCAGCCGCAGGTACGGTGAATTTGTTTGGAGCAGCGTCATACTCGCGAAGCCAGCCGCAATCAGACCGAGGCCTGCGGCCAGTACCGACCGCAGGCCCAGGCGTGGCGCAAAGCGGAATGACAGCGCCGATAGTGCCACTACCGGCAGCGCGAACGGGGCAAACGCCAGCGCCGCCGTCAGCGCCGAATATCCCAACGACAATTGGGCGTACTGCATCGCCAGGTAGAAGAACGCGAACGTCGACGCGAACAGCGCCATCACCGTGGCCACCGCGGCGGAGAACCGTGCATCAGCGAATAATGCAATGTCCAGCAACGGCATAGCGCGCCTTCGCTCGACGATGACGAACAGCCAGCCCAATCCGAGGCCGGCCGCCAACCCTGCGATTGTCAGCGGATGATCCCAGCCGCGGTGCGGGGCGTCGAGAAGCGCCATCACCACCACCGCGATCGCAGCGGCGATCAGCGCAGAACCCGGCCAGTCGACCGGCGGCGCGTCGGGGTCACGCGACCGCGGCACCGAGCGCGCCATCACCGCGACCACGGCCGCCGCCACCCCGAGCGCCCAGCAGATGACACGCCAGTCCGAAAACTGCAGCAGCACAGCCGAACCCACCATGCCGACCACTCCTGCACACCCCGCGACGCCGGCCCACAGGCCGACGACCTTGGCGCGCTGGCGCGGCAATGCCTGCCCCATCAGCGCCAGCGTCGCAGGCATCACGAACGCCGCGCCCGCGCCGGCCACTACGCGCCACGCCACGATCGCCGCCGGACTGTCGACATACGCCGGAGCCACGGATGCGAGAGCGAAAACGGTGAGGCCGCCAAGCAGCGCGGCGCGCCGGCCGTAGCGGTCGCCGATCGCACCGGCAGGCAACAGCAGGCACGCCAGCGCTACCGTGTAGCCGTCCACGATCCACGTCAGCTGTGTCTGGGTGGCCGAGGTGGCGCGGGCGATGTCACCGAGTGCGGTGTTGAACGCCACCATCGAGCCGACCACAAGGGCCACGCCGGCGCAACCGGCCAGCAGCGTGGCCGCGGACTCGCGTCTCATTTCTTGTCGGCGGCAGCGTGTTTCGGTGTGCGCTTGGGTGTGGTCGGCTTGCTGTCAGTCGTGGAGCTGTCGGTGTCCGCCGTCTCCTTGGCGGTCGATTGGGGAGCCACCTTGTTGCCAGTCGTCGTCGTGGTCGGCGACTTGGCGTAGTGCAGCCCGATGTTGAATGCTCCGATGGTGTAGTCACCGGTGTTGAAGAAGCCGATGTTCCCGGTGCCAGTGTTTCCGATGCCGACGTTGAGCTTGCCGGAGTTGGCGATGCCGAAGTTGCGCACTCCGTCGTTCAGCGCGCCGACGTTGAAGTCGCCGCGGTTGCGGATGCCGATGTTGAAGTCGCCCTCGTTGGCCAAGCCGATGTTGAAGTCGCCGGTGTTGCGGACGCCGATGTTGAAGTTGCCCACATTGGATGCCCCCGTGTTGGCGACGCCCTGATTCGACAACCCGGTGTTGAAGACGCCGGTGTTGTTCGCACCGAGGTTGGGCGAGCCCGTCAGCAGACTCAGTTGAATGCCCGTATCCGCGGGCGCTGCGGCGACCGGCTGCGGGGCGGCGACCTTGTAATCCGTCACCGGCGCAGACACGGGGACTGCCGACACCACTGCCGGTGCCGTAGCGGCGGCCGGGGCGACGGCGGCTTGCACGTGCTGGGGCGCGTGCGGTGCTGCCGGCCCGGCTGCAATGACGGCTGCTCCCGCGACCGATAAGCCGGCCAGTAGATAGGTGCGCACACTGACGCGGGCGGGCAAGGCGTGGGCTTTAGGCGTGTTCATCTGCGGATTCCTCCTGGTGTGTGGTGGTGACCGGGGTGTACCCAGCTGAGAGTGATTCGATGCAGAATCGATGCAGGATGGGTCAGAAATTTTCACTTTCGTGAAAATGAGGACCTGCTCGGTACGCTAGGTGGCGAGGTTGAGTTGCCAGCCTTCTCTTACGGATCTCCGCGGAGCTGACGATTTTCGCTCCTCATCCGATTCCCGCACGGGAGAAGGTCGGTTTTTGTGTCGTTAACGCCCACTGGCAGCCACGCTCCTCTGCAGGTCAGCGCCGTTCGCACCCGTGAACAACTGGCCGAAGCGGTCACCGTCGACTTGAGCGGCTCGCTCAACGTCCGCCGCACCGCACTGAAGCTGATCGACTTGATCCAACCCGGGTTCGCCGACTGGGCGATGGTGGTCGTGCCCGACAGCACCTCCGGTGAACTCGTCATGGTGGGCGACGCCGAGCCCGGTGGGGTCGTCGTCACCCGCGCCCGCCTGGATGGGCTGCCACTGAGTCGCATCCTTGCCACCGGCCAGACCGAACAGATCGAGGGAAGTGAACTCTCGGGACTGGTCCCCGTCGATCCGTTCCTTCGATCAGCCATGGCGCTGGCGCCCGCTGAGGCCCTGGGTTTCGGGCTGACCGCGCGTGGCGCCACGTTCGGTGTGCTGGTGCTGCTGCGCCGGGCGAACTTCGGCTTCAACGCAGACGACATCGCCTTCGCCCAACGCATCGCCGCTCGGGCGTCGTTCGCGCTGGATTCCGCACGCCTCTACGAAGAACGAGCCGGTGTCGCGTCGACCCTGCAGCGCCATCTGCGACCGCCGGCACTGCCCGACATCGCAGGTGTCCGGCTGGCGGCCCGATACCGTCCGGCCGCCGAACATTTCGACATCGGTGGCGACTTCTATGACGTCACCGGCCGTGACGACGACTGGCTCGTCGCGCTCGGTGACGTCTGCGGTAAGGGTATCGAGGCAGCGGCAGTAACCGGCCAAGCCCGCCAAAGTATCTGCACTGCAGCATATTTCGACCACAATCCAGCCGCCGTGCTGAGCGCTTTGAACACCGTGCTGTATCGGTCGAGTTCGCCACAGTTCGTGACGGTGCTGTGCGCCCGGCTGCGTCCGCACCCCGACGGCACCCACGTCGACGTCGACCTCGCCACCGCCGGGCATCCCGCGCCGCTGGTGCTGCGCGCGAACGGCCGCGTGGAGCAGGTCGACGTCTACGGGATGGCTGTCGGCTTGGTGGCCGAAATGCGTTACGGCACCGCGACTCTGCGCCTTGACCGCGGCGACACCATGCTGATGTTCACCGACGGGATCGACGAAGCACGCGGCGCCACCGGCCAGTACGGCATGGACAGACTGCATTCACTGTTGCCCGCGTACGCGGGTGCCGCACCCGAGGCGGTATGCGAGGCGGTGGAACGCGACGTGATGGAATACCTCGACGGCCGCGCTCACGACGACATGGCGCTTCTCGCGGTCACATGCTCGAGCTAGCCGGTGTGCTGCAACGCTATGAGCAGGCGGTCGCTGACGGTGATCGGCAGGCCGTCGTCGCGCTGACCGAGGAACTGCTCGACAGCCAGTGCGAACCGCTCGACATCCTGATCGGAGTCGTCGCCGCGGCCCAACGCGCTATCGGCGAGCGATGGCAGCGGGGCGAATGGACAGTGGCGCAGGAGCATGCCGCCACCGCAATGGCAACGGCCGCAACGGAAATCGTCGCGGCCCGGATCGCCGAGACGCCTGTCACCCGCGGGCAGATCATCGTCACCTGCGCCGAGCGCGAATGGCATTGGCTGCCAGCCGCGATCATCGACTGTGCGCTGCGCGCCGACGGCTGGCAGACGACGGCGCTCGGACCCGCGACCTCGCCGCTGCGCCTCAGCCAGTACATCCACGACATCGGTCCCGATGCGGTAGCCGTGAGCTGTTCGGTGCTCGGCGCATTGCCGACGACGCGACGGTTCATCGAAGCCAGCGCCTCGGCCGGTGTCCCAACCGTCGTCGGCGGAGCGGCATTCGGAGTCGACGCCCTGCGCGCGCAAGCCCTGGGTGCCACAGCATGGGCGCCCGACGCTCGCAGCGCCGTCGAAGCCGCCGCCACTCTGCCCGTCGTGGTATCTGCGGTGGCTCCCCTGCCCGCGGATGTGGCCGGCGAACAGGCGGCACTGGAACTAGACCATCTGCGCCTGACCGATCAGGTTGCCCGCCAATGGATTGTGGGAGCGGAACCAGCGCTGCGTGCCGTCGCGCGCGATGCGGTGCCACACACGCTGCACGCCGTGTCGGCGGCCCTGCTCACCAACGATCCGCGCACCATCTCGGAGACGGCGGCATGGCTGGGCGCCCTGCTGGCCAACCGCGGCGTCGAATCACCTGTTGCCGTCGAGGACCTGAGCCGCGTGCTTCTCACCGCGCTGATCGACTTTCCGCTCAGCGTCGAGCTGGTTCGAAACCATTTCGCGCTGAACTAGTTTCGGGCGTCACCAAGCGGCCGTTGCTGCCTTCGGGCACGACGAACACCGGCTTGTCGGTGTGTGCGATCACCGCAGACGCCACGCTACCCTGCAGGTGCCCCAGCACCCCGCTGCGCCGGTGCGGCCCGAGCACGATCACGCTCGCGTCGAGGTCGTCGGCGGCAGCCACGATGCCCTTCCATGTCGGCGCCGCTTCCACCGCCATGCTCTGTGCCTCGAAGCCGGCGCGCTCTGCCAACGACGCCCCGTGGGCGGCCGTCCTCTCGGCGGCCTGCCGCACCTGCGTGGCCTTGTCGGCGTCGAAACGCGTCGAGTCGGTCGGGGTGAAGCCGACGTCGGCGGTCTGCCAGACACAGACGACGACCGCGCATCGGCCCGGTGCGAATTGATCCGCCGCGTGCTCGATGGCCCGCTGCGCGAGATCGGTTCCGTCGTAGGCGAATACCACCGGACCGGTAGACGTCGGCTGCAGCGCGGGCGGCGGTGCAACGCGACCAACCGGTACGGCTGCCGACGGCAGACCCCTGATTCGCGCCAGCAGCGGCGGCGAATACCAGGCAGGCGAATCGCCGTCGAGGAACTCGTCGAGGTCCGGTGTCTGAGGCCGTGCACCACTGAGCAGATAGATCATCACGCCGAACACCGCTCCACCGATCGCCAACCCGAAACCGATCCATAGCGTGACGCGCGTGCCCGCATTCAAGTCTCCCGGCAGCGCGTCGGCGATGTGGGCCAGGATCGGTGCCACCATGAATGCGGCCACCGCCCTGAGCAATTCGATGATCGCGAACACCCTCTGCAGGCTCGCCGACTGCAGCGAGAAGCCCGCAACGAACAGCGCAGGCGCCACCGTCGCCCCCAACGCCAGACCGGTCAAGCCCGAACCCAGCAGTGCGAGCGGCACATTCGCGGGAAGCGCGAACCAGAACACCACGATGCCCGCCGCCAGCAGCACCATGCCCACCAGCGGCAGATAGTGCATCGCGCGGCGGGTGATGACGAAGCCGAACACCACGGCCATCACGACGGCACCGCCGAGTTCGGGCAGATACAGCAGACCGACCTCGACCGGGCTGAAGCTCTGCAACAACACGTTGGCCGTCAGCGCAGTCGCGGCAATCGACGCCGCGGCCGCGAACAACGCCACCCCGACACCGGCGACAGGGATGGCACTCGTCACCATCGTGCGGATCGTCAGCAGCGGCCGCTGTGCCTTGAACTGGTAGACGATCAACACCACGATCAGCGCCAGACCACCGAGCATGGGCGCCGTCGCGGCGATGTCGTGTAGACCGTGTGTGGTGAGCTGTGCGGCGCCGACGAACGCCGCCGTACATCCGACCGTCGCCAACGCGATGGCCGTCAAGTCCGTCGGCGCATCGCGATCGGCGGGCGGCGCGTCCTCGAACGTCAACGCCGCCATGACCAACGCCAACAACGCGATCGCGGCGACGATCCAGAACAGCGGCCGCCACGCATGCGCTTCGGCCTGCGCACCCCCGATGAACGGACCGATCGCGACGGCCCCGAACACGCACATGTTCATGATCACCGCGGTGTTGCGCAGCTTGTCCCTCGGAAAGCCGATGGTCAGGGGCGGCGCAGCGGCGATCAGCAGCATGCTCGTCGCCAGTCCCTGCAGCACGTGACCGCCGATGAACATGCCGGCGCTCTGCGCAGACGCGGTCAACACCGATCCGATTACGAGCACCACCGCGTAGCCGAGCAGCATCCGTCGCTGCGGCAGGTGCTGGGCGAACTGGACCGCGAGCACCGTGCCCACTGCATACGTCGCGTTCCCCAACCCCGAGCTCAGGCTCATGGTCTGCGCCGTCATGTGCAGGTCCCTGCAGATGATCTGGACAAGCGGGTCGATCGCCGCCGACAGCGCCAGGTAAGGAATCAAGGCGAGCGTGACCATGGCGGCCACGGCGGGATATCGCCCCGCTAGCGGTCCCTGCCGCATCAGCGCTGCCCGAGGACGGCTGACGACAAGGACGCGGGGTTCGCTACTGGTCTGGGCACGTGCTCCGGAAACCCAGATGCGCGAGTTTCTATTCCCCGTCCAGCAGATTCACAGGAACGAATTACGGCGAGAGCGGGATCGTCGTCACCGGCGCCGAGCCGGAACCTCCACTGCCGCTTGATGATCCGCCACCGCTCGACGGCGCCTCGATCACCGGAGCAGGCGCCGGCTTCTCAATGACCGGAGCCGGTGCCGGTGCCGGCGCGGGTTCCGGTGCCACGGCCGGCGGAACGTACGCGGGCGCTGCCGGCGGGACGTATGCGGGCGCCTGCGACACCGGCGACTCGGGCTGCGGCGCAACCGTCACCGGTGGCGCGGTCTTCTCGATGACCGGAGGCGGCGCCTCCGACGACGTGGTGGTTGTCGTCGTCTGTGTGGTCGTGGTCGTCGGGGTCGTGGTGGTCGTCGTCGGTGTGGTCGTCGTTGTCGTCGGCGTCGTCGTGGTGGTCGTCGGCGTCGACGTCACCGTCGTCGTGAACGTCGGCGGCGGGAACGGGTTGAACGGCGGGAACGGGATCACCGGCGGAATCGGGACCACCGGCACCTCCGGCGCAGGACCCTCCGCGGGAGGCAGCGGTGGCTGCGGGGCCGGAGCCTCCGGCGCGACGCTGTTGGGGCCGCGGTTAATCCCCACGCTCGGCGCAGGGGCCGCAGGCGCAGGCGCAGGCGACACCACCGCGACCGGCAGCGCCACCGGATCCGGTTCGTGCGGCACCTGCGGCAGGAAGCGCCCCGGCACGGTCTCCGGCTGAATGGCCTGCACCGGCTGTGCCTGCACGTCTGCCGCAGGCCGGATCGTCACCGCGACCGAAACCGCCAGCGTCGCGAACGCCACCACCACGAACGCCAGGGCACTGCCCATCAGCACTGTTCTCGGCGGCGGAGGCGCGATCATCGCCGTATACGCCTCTTCGTCCTCCAGCTCCGGGACGAACTCCTCGAGCTGTTCAAAGGGCAGCTCGTACTCGCCGGGCTCCTCCTGTGAGTACGCCAGCTGCGGCCCAACCGCCGCGGAATCCGCCGACGGCGCCATCTGCGTAGCCTCCGCGGCCGCGGGCGCCATCAACGTCGCATCGCTGACCGCCGACGCCATCAACGTCGCCTCCGCGGCTGCCGGCGCCATCATCGTCGCGGCCCCCGCCGGATAGCCGGACTCCTGCGCCGTGTCCGCCGCACCCCGCGCGATCGCATAGCTCGCATCCGGCGGCACCTCCACCGGCGCCGTCGAACTCAGTTCTGCTGCAATGGAATTCAAGTCCAGCCGCTGACCGACCAGCATGATCCGGGTGACCTCGGGGCCAGGCACGCTCTGCAACACCGCCGCACATGCGACCGCGGCCCCCGCCGCGCCGATCGGCACCGACGCCAACACCGACGTCGACTCCTCGTCCTCGCCGACCGCGGTCAGCGACACGGTGTCGTCGTCAGCCAGCAACAACGCGGCGTCCGCGCCCATCTGCCGGGCCAGCGCCGCGGCCGCCTCGGCCTCGCCGACAGCTTCGACGTTCGGCACTCCCGCGCTCACGACGGTCTGTCGCAGCGTCTCGGCCGCCGCCGGGTCGGGCAGGCACAGTCGCGTCGCAGCCACCCGGTTCCCCGAGTCGGCCACCTCGCGATAGGTGCCGACGATGGTCTCGGCCAGGTCGGTCATCGCATCGTCGGGCAGGTCCAGCGCGTACTGGTCGAACACCTGACCACCTGCGCCGACCATCGCCAGGCGCGCCACCCGTCCGGTGACCGCTACCCCGACGACTACATCCACGACTCCACCCTTTCACAACGTTGCTTGTGCCCGAGAGCAAAAATGAGCACCCTAAGTGGCGACCCCTCGCGCCACTCAGAGAGGAAATCGCCACGTGAGCGACTCGCGTTACGACGCGCCGGCCACCGTCGCGGTGCCAACCACCGCCGCGCCCGCCGTCGCCCGGTCGCCCCGCGTCGGCTATGTGCCCGCCCGCACCAACATCATGCGCGACGGCATCGCGGTCGGCCTGCTCGTCCTGGCGCTGCTCCTGCCGTGGAGCCTCGTGTTCGGCCTCGGCGTCCCCGGCAGCGATGGCCTGCTCTTCGGCCTCGTCGTCGTGGTCACGCTGCTGGCACTGGCCGCTGCGCTGGCGCCACACTTCGGGCCGCTGCGGCTGAACGGCCCGCAGCCCGACGTTCGACGCACCAGCCTCATCCGGTTGCTGCTGAGCCTGCCCTACGCGATAGTCGCCATCTGCTTTGTGGGCTACCACCTTGTGCAGACGGTTCGCGACGGCGGAACCGGCTTGGTGCCGCCGGGTGTGGGGCCTGGTTTGATGGTCGGTATCGGCGGCGCGATGCTGGCCGCGCAGCCGCCGGTCACCAGTATCACTATCGAGGACAACCGTTTTCGGCGTTGGTACGCGGTCGCCCGGCTGCTGGGTGCGGTGTCGATCGCGCTCGCGACTCTCGCGGTTGCCTTCAACGTCTATTGGCGACTGCGCTACCTGTTCGTGACGGATGTCGACTTGGGCGGTCAGGATGCCGCCGTCATCATCACGACGCTGCTCTACGGCGCGGAGGCGATGATCGCGTTGGTCATCGCGTCACGCTGGCTCATCGAGAAATCCGCCGCCGCACGACTGTCCACAACCGCGCTTGGCGCTTCGGCTGCGTTCGCCGCAACTCTGGTGTGGATCCTGCCCGTTGGCCGCGATATCGACGCCTTCCACGGCATCGCGCAGAACACGTCGACGGCCGCCGTCGGCTACGAGGGCTGCCTGTTCTGGGCCGCGGCCGCGGCGATCGTCGCCCCGACGACGCTGTACGCCGTCTTCCTGATCAAGCCGCCGACCCTGGGCGCATACCGCTCTGCTGCGCAAAAATGTCTGACCCTCATCGCGTTCTGGGCATTCGCCGCGGCCGCATTGCGGGTCGTCGACTACCTGATCGCGTTATCGCTGGATCTGCCGCGCGCCCTGTTCGACAGCGCTGCGATGACCGCGTTCAACCTTGTCGCCGGCGTGATTGCGACGTGGCTGCATCGCCAACTCGGCAAGGGCGACCCGGCGCCGACCGTGATCGCGGCCTTCAGCGGGGTCTTGTTCGTTTTCACGGTCGCGAATCTGGCCATCGGTCTCGCGCTCGCCCCGCGTTACGCCGCGTCGGCGCCCGACGCGATCTACGGCAACAACCTGGCCCAGCAGATCACCAGCACGTTCGACGTGGTGATCTGTGCGCTGAGCCTGACCGTGCTGATCGCCATGCTGTTCACCGGTCCGCTGGCCGCGTATCTGGGGCGTCGACGCGAGACACCGGTCGCACCCGCACCGCTGCCTACACCTGAGCCGCCCACCGCTGAGCCGACCGCGCCGCCCACGATCGCGCGGCACCCACAAGCGTCGAGCATGCCGAGAATCGCTCGGATCAAAGAAGATTCGACGACCGTGCTCGAGGCGCCCGCGACGGAGCAGATCTCTCCTGCGACCGCCACGCTGCGGATCAAGCGCCGCGAACCGGAGAACTAGTCACTGCATTCGCAGTCGCACAGGCGCTCGACGAAGGTCGCTGGCCGCGACCTCAGCGTGAACCGGGAAGACGCCTTCTGCGACGCAGCGCGTTGGCGACTTACTACATTTGCGAGAAGCGCTCGATCTGCAAAGTCAGGACTCAACCGTGCCCACAGCTGCTGAACAACTTCGGAACGACCCCCACATCGAGACGATCAAGCGGTACTACCGTGCCTGCACCGCGGGCGACGTAGACGGTGTGGTCGCGTGCTGCACTGCTGATGTCACCCAGTACATGCTCGAGCCGGGAGCAGCCCCGGTGCATGGTGCCGAGCACCTTGGGCGGTTCTGGCGAAAGACCGTGCGCATCATCAGTGCCGAATGGAATGTCGAACACGCAATTGCCTGCGACGACGAGGCCGTCATCGAGTGGAGCATGCGCTGGACCTCGACCCAGGACGGCCAACGCTACATCGTGCACGGCGCGGAGTGGTACGTGTTCAAAGGTGGGTTGATCTCCGAGATTCGCGCTTACTACCGGCACCGTTCGCCCGAAGACACCGGGCTCGACGGCTTCCCATACGCCGAGCGAGGCTACAGCGTGATCAATCGAACTAGCTAACACGCGCTGCCCTCATCGAATCAGCCAAAAAGTCGCCTTCGCAGTCCGCGGCGTTCGGGCTATCCTTCGCCGCCGAGTTCGGATTCGTCCCGCTCGTTCTCGGCGGTGTCCTGAGCCACCGGGGCGTCATCAAGCCAGTCTCGGACGTCGACGCCGAGGCGGTCGGCTGACAGTTGGGCGAAGTCGACGGCCAGTACCGCCATCGCAGCCAAGACTTTCAAAGCCCTTCCGCTGCGGTGGATCTCGGACATCACCGCACTGAGTGCCTGATTGTCATCGGCCGATAGTGCCCTGAGGTATCGGCGAGCGTCGGCAAATTCACGGTCGACGTGGGCCGCTTTCCTGCGGAAGTCGTCCGGTGACGGCAGATCCTGGGGCGTCTCGGTCATGGTTGTTCTCTTCCGCCTAGCCGTTGGGGCAGGGCGCGGGAATCCACATCGCCCAGCACATGCCCGGAGGCGGAGGCAGCCCGGGAGGCGCGGGGGCCGGAGGAGCTTGAGGGGGCGGAGGATTGGGACCCTCATAGATGCCTTGGCCTTGGTTGGCGTCCTCGGGGGCGACATGCCAGTAGGTGTGGCACACGTTCATGTCCCAGGTCACCGGGTTGTAAATGTGATTCTGGGTCAAGTGGAAAAGGGAATCCCCTGGGCACCAGTGATTTGGGCCGTAGCACATGCCATTGACCCGCGTGGGCGGCGAACAATCGTCGTCTGCGTTGGCGATTCCCGCTCCAAGACCGACCAGCCCACCCGACACCAACAAAGCGGTTGCAAGCCCCACAGTTAGTCGCTTCATCGTTCTCCCTTTCACGATGCCGGCCGTCGCCGGTCACGCGGAGCCTGCGACTGACGCCTTGGCGAATTCTTGGTGCGCAGTTCAACCCCTATCCGGTAGCGCCGGGTGCGCGAACAACCATGTGCACACCGGGGAAATAGCCCGCCATCTCCGACCGCGCCTTGCGCAGCGCCGCAGTACCGTAACCGTGCTGTCGGTGCTCCGGATGAATCCACACCCGAACGTTCACCTCGCCGTCGACCAGCTCGCCGAACACCATTCCGACTGTCTGCGTTCCGTTTTCGGCGACCAGCCACACCGCGTCCTCGGCGTCGATCCGCCCCAGCGCCGAGCGGATCTCGTCATCGAGACTTCCGGCAGGGCTGCCGGAGCCGTCGCCCGCGGCACCGATATCGGTCGTCCGCGCCCCGAAGAGGTCGCGGTCCGTCTTGCTGGAGAACGGCCGCAGTATAAGGTGCTGGCCGGAGCTCTCCGGCCGCTCGATCAGCGTGAAGGTGAGCTGGCTGTTGAGGTCGTCGAGTTCGGCGGCGATCCGTTGACGCGAGTCCTTGGTCAGTCGATGCAGCGGCATACCCACCACCGCCTCGGCGCCCAACGGCGTGATGCCGAGCAACGTGGCAACCGCTTCCACGGCCGCGGCCCGGTTCTCGGCGTCCACGATCGCGTCGAGCACCTCATGGCGACGGTCAAGCGCGGCGATCAGGGCATCGGTGATCTCGCGGCGCGAGGCGGCGCGGTCGTGGTCGGCCATGGCGTCAAGCGTAGACCGGAGCGGTAAACCCCGTTGTGCTCGCGACATTTCCGGTCAGCTTGCAAACCTACGGACACGCCTGCGAAATGTCGGGTGGTAACAGGTGTTCGGGCCTTGTTGTTCCTGCGCGCCGATCCCGAGCAGGTTGCCGACCATCGACGTGTCATTGGGTGCGGCCGCGGTCATCATCGCCTCGTGGGCAAGATCGGAGTCGGTATACGGCGGTACCACCAGCAGAACAATCCTGCCACCGGTGAGGCCGAGTACTTCGATCGTGTTTGTCGGCTGCCGAAGGTATCCATCGAGCCGTACCAGTCGCCCGCCCGTGTCCAACTTCGGGGCGGAATCCGACCACTCATTGAGGTTGTAGAGCACGCGGTCAATGCGCCCGAGCCGAACCGACAGCACCGCCAGCAGATCTGGGAGCTCCGCGGCGAGATCGCCGCTGCGGGGCCACCATGCCCCGTCGACATGCCCACTGTGGGGCGCCTTGGGCTTCAGGCGCAGTCGTGGCGTGTGATCGGGCGGTGCGGATCGTTGTTCGGTCTCGGTGCGAACTTGTCTCAGCGTCATTGTGACGCTCCTGTCTTGACCGCGAACCGGCCAGATCCTTCAAATCGACGACGACACAACCTTGAACGGTCGCATGACGAAGTACCGGCGATCTGTCTTCAGTCTACCTTGGCTGTCCAGCTCTGCGCCGTAACAATCTAGATCGTTGGGACACAGCCGATTTCATCGACCGCCCGGTCCGTCGGCGCTGTTGACGACAAAGACCTCAATCGAGCGTGTACTGGGGGCCTACCAGCAGATATGAGACCTTGAATGCTTGTCATCCACATTGCCGACCGGGCGACGCGGTGAAGTCCCTCGTATCGCGGCTACTGCGAACGGATCTGTGGCCCGCCGCGAGTCGCGCGGCCGATGCCCGCCGGGCTGTCGCCCGTCATCTCCGCAAGCTGGCGTTCATCGATCGAGATCACGACACCAGGCTCGAACATCAGGCGCGAGCCGACTCGTCGGATCAATCTTAAGGACGAGCATGCTCAGCAACACAATCGTTTTGATACTTGTCACCGCATTGGCGGTGTTGGCACTCGCGGGCGTGCTCGTCTGGGTCACTTATAAGACGCGCCCGCCTGTAACGCCGACCGTAGACCTCTTATCGGTAAAACCGACCGACTAGCCGGCCTGGCGCCGGTGGCGAACTTGCGTTCCGACGCAGTTTCCGGTGCGTCGTCAGATGTAGCCCGCAGAAACTCGTCGGGCAGCGCGAGTTTGTGGATGGTTCGCAGCGTCAAAAGGTATTGGCGCGCAAGCGAACCGGTGGTGTAAGGCAGATCGTACTTGTCGCAAAGCGCCCGCACCCGCGCAGCGATCTCGGCGTAGCGGTTGCTCGGAAGGTCTGGGTACAGGTGGTGCTCGATCTGGTAGCACAAGTTGCCGCTCGAGAACGCCAGCAGCGGGCCGGCTTTGAAGTTCGCGGCACCGAGCATCTGCCGCAGGTACCACTCGGCTCGGCTTTCATTTTCGAGTACATCGGGAGTGAATTTCTCTGCGCCATCCGGGAAATGCCCGCAGAAGATCACCACGTACGCCCAGAGGTTCCGCAGAAGGTTGGCTGACGCGTTCGCGGCGAGGGTTCTGCGCCAGCGAGAACGGCTCAGCGCCGGGATCAGCACGTAGTCCTTGACCGCTTGGCGGGTGATCTTTCCCATCAGCGCCGCCCTCGCACTGGCCACCTTCTGGGCATCTTCGGCCGCCCGATCGCGCTCCGAATGGACACCGTGAAGCGCGATGCCCCACTCGAAAACAATTGCCAACAAAAGATTTCGAAGCGGCTGTATCAAGTGAGAAGCTTGCCACGGCTCGTCACGGGTCACGCGTATCACGCCGAAGCCGAGGTCATCGTCCACACCGACCACATTGCTGAACACGTGGTGGCGATAGTTGTGCGAATACCTCCACTGCGACGAGACCGCGACCATGTCCCACTCCCACGTACTCGAGTGAATCTCCGGGTCGTTCATCCAATCCCATTGGCCGTGGCTGACATTGTGGCCGATTTCCATGTTCTCGACGCTTTTGGCGAATGCCAGCGACGCGGTCCCCAGCAGCCAGCCAGCGCGTGTCTTGCTGCAGCCGATCAGCAGGCGCGCCGCGACGTCGAGGGTCCTTTGGAACCTGATGGTTCGCCGGATATAGGCCGCATCCCTTTCACCGAGTGACTCCTCGATGTCGCGGCGGATGGTATCCAGTTCGTACCCGAGGGCCGTAACATCCGCCTCACTTAGATGCGTGTACGCAGCGATGTCCGCAATTGCCAAGAGTGTCCGTCCGATGGTGATGGGTGGGCTCGTGTGAGAACCCGCGGATTGCGGACCACCGGCCGAGATCGAGACGACGGCAGCGCGTCGGCGTGTCTTTAGTGTACGTGCTGTCGACGCGGTAAACCAACGTTGTGCGCCAACATCAAATGGCAACCGAGTAACGTCAGGGTTATCGGGACCAACCAGGCCCCATGATCAAGGGGTCAGCGATGTCTGATAAATCTCCCCGACATGCCGAGAGCAAGAAGTCCGGAAAATCGTTGAAAGAGAAGAGAGCCGCCAAGCACGCCAAGCTGCTGGCTCGGACCTCGGCGACCGAGGCATTGCTTCATGCCAAGAAGCGCTGAGGCGCAATCGCTTTCGGTAGGCGTGTTAGCTCGTTCGCGTAAGCCGGACGAGCGGAGACTGCCGATTCACCCGGCTCATTTCGTCAGGATCGACGAGCAGGTTCGGCAGCAGATCTTCCTCGAGCACGGCTATGGCGCGGAGTTCGGCGCCACGGATGACGCGCTGGCCGGACTGGTCGGCGGCATCAGGACGCGGGAACAACTCATCGCCGACTGCGACGTCATTCTGTTGCCCAAGGTCCAGGCCGAGGACTTGGCAGAACTCAATGTGGGACAAATCGTCTGGGGCTGGCCGCACTGCGTGCAGGACACCGCCCTGACCCAGATTGCGATCGACCGACGGCTGACGCTCATCGCCTTCGAGGCTATGAATCACTGGCAGGCCGACGGCGGATTCGGGCTGCACGTCTTTCACAAGAACAACGAGCTCGCCGGGTACTGCTCCGTACTGCACGCCATGCAACTAGCCGGGATCACCGGCAGCTACGGCCGGCGTCTGCGGGCATCGGTCATCGGGTTCGGGGCTACGGCCAGAGGCGCGGTCACCGCGTTGAACGCCCACGGCGTGGACGATGTGCGCGTGCTGACCAACCGCGAGGTGGCCGCCGTCGGTTCGCCAATCCCGTCCACCCAGATTGTCCAGATGGGGCAGGACGAGGACGCGCCCGGCCGGACCTGGGCGGATACCCCGGATGACGGCGTGATGCCGGTGGCCCGATTTCTCGCCGACAACGACATCGTCGTCAATTGCGTATTGCAGGATCCCGCGGCGCCCCTGATCTTCGTCACCGAGGATGAGTTGGACCCTTTCGCTCCGGGGAGTCTGATCGTCGACGTCTCCTGCGACGTGGGTATGGGCTTCAGCTGGGCGCACCCGACCTCGTTCACCCACCCGGTCGTCGAGGTGGCCAATGGTGTGCATTACTACGCCGTCGACCACAGCCCGTCATACCTGTGGAACTCGGCCACCTGGGAGATCAGCGAGGCGTTGTTGCCGCACCTCGAGACGATCCTTGCCGGTCCGGCGATGTGGAAGTCCAGCTCGACGATTTCCCGGGCCATCGAGATCCGCGACGGTGTCGTTCTCAATCCCACCATCCTGAAGTTTCAGCACCGAGGCGATGCCTACCCGCACGCTGTCGTTGCGCAGGGAACCGAGTACGCGCAATAACGCGACGACTCCGTTATTGTGCGCCGCCTTCAGAATCCCAGATCGACTGTGCTGCAAGCATTTCCCGCCAGCACCGCTATGTGCCCGCAGTGGCGGGCGGCTGGCCGAACGCCGATTCCGTCGCACGCCGCAGCCGGCGGTTGTTCATCGGTTCGCGCGCCGACTTCTGGTGTTCGAGTTGTCGAATCAGCTCGCGCTTGGCGTCATTGAGGGCGCGGGTGATGTCTGGGTTCTCGGCAACGGCTATCAGCTGCGGAAGGCCCGGCAGCGTGGTGCGCAGTGTGACGCGCTGCTCCTTGCCGCCGCGGTCCTGCAGGGTGACTTCTACGTCCACATCGCGCGAATCCCACCTTCCCAGATGGGACGTGAGTGTGGACAACGCCTCCACCACGTGCGGACGTTCCTTTGCCACGAACCCGGCCCCGACGTGAATCACGTTTTCGCGAGGGGTGATTCGTTGTTTGGCGTTCAGCGCATCTTCTCGGGGATTGAGTTCAGCGCGTGCAGGACGTGCACAGCGAGTTCGCCTGCCGCCTTGTCCCCAAGTTTCGAATGAGCGGTGATGGTGTCCCTTACCAGTTCGACACGTAGGTCGTAAGGCGTCCGGAACGAAATTGGCGAAGTCATCGAATTTCCTTTACAAGCAGGCATGTTCGCTCACGATTGAGCTGCCCGATAACTACGACCTTACGCCCTTTTCCGTAGCGGTGTACTCCTTCGACGAGTCCGCGTCAAGCGCCGCCAGCAAGTCGCTCAGCGGCACGGTCGCGACTCCGATTGCGGCGTCGCCGATGCCGTATGGCAGCACCAGTGTTCCGGCATGCACGAGCGCACCGCACGAGTAGACGACATTGGGGACGTAGCCGTCCTGCTCGTCGGCAGCTGGACTCAACAGCGGGTCGCGGAGCTGACCGACGATCCGCGTCGGATCCTCGAGATCGAGCAGCATCGCCCCGATTCGATAGGTGCGCATCGGGCCGACGCCGTGCGTGAGCACCAGCCACCCGGCCTCGGTTTCGACGGGCGGGCCGCAGTTTCCCAGTTGCAGCGCCTCCCACGCTCGCGTGGGCTGCTGGCATGGAACGGACTCGGCCCACTCGAACGGATGATCCGAGAACGCAATCGAATTCGACTCGCGGTCTGATCGGGACATCGCGGCGAATCGACCGTTGATGCGGCGTGGAAACAGAGCCAGACCCTTGTTGGCCGCGGCATGGCCGACCATCGGCGTGGACGTGAAGGTGCGGAAGTCCGAGGTCTCCAGCAGTTGCTGGCTGATGTGGGTTCCGCTGTAGGCGGTGTAGCTGGCATAGAACGTGACAGAGCCGTCGTCGTCGACAAACCGGACGAATCGGGCGTCCTCCATGCCGGTGGCTTCTGCGTTCATCGCAGGCCACAGGATGCGCTCTGGCAGCGGGATGTCAGCGGCGAATTCGACGCCGTAGGTCCGTTCTGCGATGGCCCGTATCAGCGAAATCGTCTCGGCAGCATGGCGACGCGTGCGCCGGTGGGTTTGAAGATTGTCGAGTTGCTCGTCGAGGTCGGATCTTGTGAACCGATCGCCGAGCGCATCGAGCACGTAATCGGCGGCCTCACCGGCCCCACGCAACCGACGCAGCTCACTTCGCATCACCGCACCGTCCAACAACGTTGGCACCACGACTCCGGCGCTGGCGAGCGGACCCGGGTCGTCGATTGTCACGTCACCTGTCTCGTCGACAACGCCTGTGCGGAATCCGATTGACGAACGATGACCCTCGCCAATGCCCCGCACGCTCATCACGAATCGCAGACTGCCCGAGGCGACCCCGGTCTGGTCGGGGTGAGCGACCATGCTGGGGTTGCACAAAGCCGCACCCTCGATCGCATACTCACTCGTGAATACCGCACCCAGCAACAACATTCGTGCGTCGGAAAGGTCAACGGAAGGGTCCAGTCGATCGGCCACTTCACGGGCGTGCCTGCGGCAGGTGCCTGCCAGATCGCGATGACGCCCGTCAAAGCGGATGACCACTTCGTTCAGCGACGCACGCACCTCGTCCTCGTCGAGAGCCAAGATGCGTGCCAGTACTGCGCCCGTTCGCGAGTCCTGGTGCTCGAAACCCTCCTGTCCTGGTACGAACAGTCGGGTGATCACTCTGGACCGGTCAGCGGAAAGCCGATGCGGGCTACGCGTGACCAAGCCGGCATCTACGGAAGTCATTGCAGCACAGTCGATAAACGTTGCGCCTGCTGTAAAGTCGAGATCACCGCCAGGGTCGACTCCGCGCCCTGATTGGTGTTCACCCGGTCGGCGTGCAGTCCGTCGTATCCACCACCGGTGTGCGGGTCCCACATCGGCTCGGCGATGTCGTTGTCGCCCATGAACCAGGCCGCCGCGGCAATGACCCCGTCGCCCCAGATCTGGCTGGTGTCAACGGCAGCGGCACGCGTGCATGCATCGGCAAGCGTGGACACCTCGATGGGCTGTTGGTCGAAGCCGGGCTTGGCGTCCCCTGGGCCTCTGCCCGCGACGGGCGTCGGCGACAGATGGCCGTCTGACGTTTCGATGCTGAGCAGCCAGGCCAGCAGATCCAGGCCCCGCTGGCACAGCGCCGAGTCATCGAGCGCGGCACCCGCGGCGATCATCGCCTCGGGGATGACACCGTTCGCGTATGTGAGCCGTGGCTCGGGCCAGGGCCACGCCGCGTCGTCGTTCGCATCGGGCACCGTGGCGGCATAGTCGGCGATCAGCGAGCGAGCAGCTTGGTGCTCGGGATCGAAGGCGAGGACTTCGGCTGCGCCCAACACTGCGAACGCCATCGCCCGTGGCCATACCGACCTCGCCTGCGCGGCGCGCTCGAACTGCATGATGGCCGTCTGGCGGGCCCAGGCGACATTGCTGTGCGCGGCCGCGGTGCCCAGACCCCAGACACAGCGCCCCCAGGCATCTTCCAGTGCGGGCTCGTCGAGCCACTTGCCCGCGCTGTCCAATCGGTTGCGGCAGGCACCAGTGAGCGCCTGTGCGTCGTTCAGGAATCGCAGCGCTACTCCGGCCAGACCGTTCAGTGCGCGGTCGGTCCCGTGGTCTCGGGTCGCAACGACAAGGACGCGCGCCACGTCGTCGGTGCAGTAGCCGTGCTCACGCAGCGGCTCGGCGAGCCGGGCGTGCTCAAATGTGCCTCGCTCGTCCGTCAGCCGCAGCAGGTGGCTGAATACCGGCTCAGGGTATGTCGTCGCAGTCATACTCTTGCCCGCCGTTGCGCGAGGAGCTGTTGCGCCACCGTCACATAGGCATTCGCGACGACCGGCCAGGCCATCTCGGGTGCCAGTCGGCGAGCCTCGGCCGCCATGTCGCCGGCCAGCCGCGGCTGGGTCAGCACCCGGCGCAGGGCGGAGGCCAGCGCATCCGGATCGTCGTGCGGGACGACGATGCCTGCCCCACTGGCAAGCAGTTCCACGGCGTGCGGGAACGCGGTGGCCACGACGGGCCTGCCGCTGGCAATGGCGTCGACCAGAACACCGGAGGTGACCTGATCGGTCGAGTCGTAGGGCAGGACGACGACTGCCGCAGTCTGGATGAGTGCGCTCAGCGTCGCTACGTTCCGGTATCCGGTATCGAAGTGCACCGAATCCGCGACGCCGCTTCTGCGCGCCTGTTCCATCCGCGCGTCGCGGTATGCCTCGCCATCGGCGGCCAGCACCTTCGGATGCGTTCGGCCCGCGACCAAGTACCGTGGCCGGCCCGGCAGATCACTGAGCGACCCCATCGCCTCGATCACCCGCTCGACGCCCTTGCCGGGACCCATCAGACCCCACGTCAACAGCATTGGTCGACCGCCCCTGATGCCTGAGGCATTCGCCGGGACGGTCGCACCATGCGGGATGGTGGTGACTTTGCGGTGGTCGATGTCAAAGCCACTACGTAACCGCTCGTTGGCCGCGTCGGACATCACGACGATCTGATCCGCCCGGGCGGCAACTGCTTCGAGGACCGAACGCTGGTGTCGCGTAGGGTCTTTCAGGACAGTGTGGGCGATCACGATGGATGGGACGCGTAGCCCGTCGATGACGTCCACCACTTCGTCTCCGTCGGCACCTCCATAGATGCCGTACTCATGCTGGATGACCGCAACGTCGGTCTGGTTCAGCAACTCGGAGCATGCCGCCACCGATCTTGGTGACCCGTTGACCATTTCTCCGATGACGCGGGCGCTCTCCGAGCGCGGTCCGTCGGAGAGTCGCACGACGCTGACCTCGGCGCCGTTGGCACTCAATCCCCTTGCCAGCGCGGCGGAGAATGTCGCGAGCCCGCACGGTGTCGGCGGGTATGTACTCAAGATTCCGAAACTCGGCGTGCCCGGAAAGCCTTGATAACCAACGGAAAACGTCGACAAAGAAGGAGTAAAAAGGGTGGTCAAGGTGATCCCAACTGGTGGTTGTCACCGGCATATCCGGCGTGAGCGATTGCTCCTTGCGGTCAGCGGCAACGCGGCTGACTCATCCCGGACTGGCTGGGTTCCCAACTACTTCGACGATACACCCACGGTCATTGGCCTGATCCCGACGCCTTGGCAGCCGAAGCTTTTTCGGCGTCGCTGTCGGAAAAGACAGGAGCTTGAACAGGTTCCGAATCGTGCTCAGCCTTGGACGCGGCCTCGGGCACGTATGGATGCGAAAACAGGTCAGTGGATTGCATAAAGTTTGTCCTCAAATTGGTTGTGTGCAAAGGTTTGTCAGCGACGTTCATCATCCCCAGAAACGCTTCTTTGACCTCTTCTGAGTTCCTTCGACGTCGGTCCAATCCCCTTGCGCGTAGCTGTGTGGATGCTTAGCGCCGGTGCGAACGACGTCGAGCGTGCCGTCGTGATTCTTGACGTAGGCATCACCGGACCGCATGTACTCGTCGGTTCCGCCGTCGGGCAGCGTCACTATGACTGTCATGGTCGAAGCCTCCGTACCCGCCGGCGAAATGTCGAACGGTGATAGTCGTCAGCAGCTTCGCCTCCGCTATGCGCGCCGATGGCGAGCAAGTCGCCCACGGCGGTCACATCGCTCGGCGCCGCCGCGGTCATCATCGCCTCGTGGGCGATGTCCGCATCGGTGTGCGGAGGTACCACCAGCAGCAAGATCTTCTCGCGGCCGAGCCCCATCACCTGAAGGGTGTTCGCCGGTTGCAGCCGGTAGCCGTCCAGTCGCACCGCTCGCCCGCCGGTTGTCAGTCGCTTCGGCATCTGTGCCCATTCGGCCAGGTTGTAGAGCACCCGATCGATGGTGCCCAGCCGAACCGAAAGCACCGCCAGCAGATCCGGCAGCTCAGCGGCGAGGTCGTCGGTCTGGGGCCACCACGCGCCGTCGACATGCCCGGATACCGGCGCCTTCGGCTTCAACCGCAACCGCGGGGTCTGCTCTGGTCCTGGGTGTTGGCCGTCCGAATCGGACCGGCCTTCGTGTCGTGTCATACGACACTCCCGTCTTGACCGCGAAACGGCCAATTCACTCGACTCGGCGACGACGCGATCTCAAACGGTCGCGCACGACATACCACCGAATCTATGCATCACGTCAAGAACGGACGTCGATGCCGACTCCCAATAAGAGTCTTGGTGAGTCAATGTTTCTGACTGTGTAGCACGTCAGTTATCGGCGATGAATGCAGCCGATATACCCCTACGGTACGCCTATCCCGCCTGATGTGGATAGGAAACTCCCCCAAACGCATTGTGGGCTGGCGGAAAACGACCCACCAGCCCACATTGATTAGACGTTGTTAGACGGCTGTCACTCCGACTGCCTGCGGGCCCCTGGCCCCCTGCTCGATATTGAACTCGACTCGCTGGTTCTCCTCGAGCGATTTGAACCCGCTGCCCTGGATCTCCGAGTAGTGGACGAACACATCGTTGGCGCCGCCGTCAGGAGCGATGAAGCCGAAGCCCTTATCGCCGTTAAACCACTTCACAGTTCCCTGTGTCATACTTTTTCAACTTCTCTCATTCTGAACGAATGCCGACAGGCATCCACCCTCAGCGTAGCACGGATAGCTGGATAAACCTCTTCGATTGTGCTGCAACGGTTTTCGCGCTGCTATGAGTTGGAAGCCGGATACAGCGTCGGAACACCATGGGTGTAGCCTGAGTCCAACTGAAGGAAGCTGCCGTGGATCACATCGTCTTGTACATCAAATTTCGTGCGCGCCAGGCAGTCTCGGCGTGACCAGCGTCCTAGACGGACGGCGCTTGCGCAGCCCGGTCCGGTTCACGCTGACATCGATGCTCGGCAGCGGCCTGGACGGCGCGTGGTGGCCTCATACCGTGTCGCTCGCGCGCGAGCTGTCGGACTTGACTGACGCTCTGCGCGAACCGCTTGGCGACGTCGTCGATATCGGCGTCAACTGGTCGCCGCTGCAAGGTGTCGCCGATCTCGACTTGCTCAATCGCCGCGGCGTCCCGGCAATGCCCGGCGAGGACAGTCGTCATCTGCGCGTCATGACCATCACCGGTAGTCGCGCCAAGGCACAACTGCTCGTCGTGCCATGCGGAACGAGTATGGCTCTGGCGGTCATGGTGCTGCGCCAAGCCGCCGATCTGCCCGTCATGGATGCGCACCAGCACACCACGGCGTTCCAAACGGCCGACGCGATTGTTCAGGCCGCCCGTGCTCAGCAACGATGTGAACCCGCCAACGCAGGCTAGGCTTGTCGTATCTGCACCAGTCAAATGAAACCGCCGATGGCAGCGGGTTTTTCAGTTGAGACGACGCGGTGAGGCCTCGTCGCGAGTCAGCGCCTGGCGGATCGCGGCGCTGACACTGGCCGGTGCAGTTCTCGTGCAATGCGGCTCAGCGCCGGCGCCAGCGCCATCGCCGCCGTCGCCAACGGCGCACGGACCGTCCGCCACCACGCCACCGCCGGCCGCTGCTCCCATTCGGCCCGTCACCGCCGCCGAACTCGGCCCCAGCTTGCGGCCCGGCTGCCCGATCGATCCGGACCAGCTGCGCCGCGTCGAAGTCGACTACCTCGGCTTCGACGGACAAGCGCACCGGGGTGCCCTGATCGTCAACGAAGACCTCGCGGCCGACGTGGTCGCGATATTCGGGCAGCTGCTGGCATTGCACTATCCGATCGACAAGATCCGCACCGTCGACAACTACCCCGACGCCGACGACGAACTGTCGATGGAGGACAACAACACCTCGGCCTTCAACTGCCGCGACATTCCCGGTACCGGCCACTGGTCCCAGCACGCATTCGGCCGTGCCATCGACCTCAACCCGTTACTCAACCCCGAGATCGATCGAACGGGTGCGATTCAACCCAAGACCGCCGCGCCGTACGTCGACCGCAACCGCGCCGACCCCGGGATCCTGCACGCAGGAGACCCCGTCGTTCGTGTCTTCACCGATCGCGGCTGGCGCTGGGGCGGTGACTGGACAACTCCCGTCGACTATCAGCACTTCGAGCGCTGATCTCCCAGCAAACAAACCATAGGGAAACACCCGATACGTCCGCATGGGTCTGGCTCTACCGTTGTTGACAGGGCGACAGTCCGCTCACTGATCAACAACAATCTTGCAAGGCTCTCCCATGGTCTATCCGCACTATCCCGATCCGCACCAAGAGGCCGTCCCCTGGCCCAGCGGCTACGACGATCAAGATCACTTACGTCCCAAGCGAAGTCCGCTGCTTGTCGGATCGATCGTAGGAGTCGTCACCGTTCTCGTGCTGGCCGTCGGGATACTCCTTGGTCTTCAGTTCAGCCGGGCCCCTCAACAACAACCGCTTACTTCCAGCCCATCACCTTCTGCCGGCGCCAGCGCGAACGGTGGAATGACTCCGACGCAGTCTGAGCCGACCGAGCAACGGCGCCCGGAAGACACCGCTCGCCTGGACCGGTCGACGTATGCTTCGCTCAGCGCACGCGAGTTCGCGCTGATGGCCAAGGACCCCGACTCGTGGATCGGTCGCAAGGTCGTCGTCTACGGTGTTGTGACGCAGTTCGACGCTGCGACCGGCCCGACAACGTTTCGCGCGGCCACCGGACCCGCCCCCGCGGACAGTCGCAGTGACTACGACCAGAACACCCTTGTCACCGCGCACGACGCCGGCATGGTTGCCAACATCGTCGAAAACGACGTCGTGACCATGTACGGCGTGGTTTCCGGAGCCGTGACATACGACACGCAAATCGGCGGAAAGACCACTGTGCCATCGCTTTTGGTCAACATCATCGAACCGACGGCACTCACCGCGCAGACACCTACCGAACAGCCACTCCCGGCGCCGGCCGACCAGTCCGCAGGCCAATTGCGCTCCATCGCGGCGAGCGATCAGCCCTACGTACTCAGCGTGCTTGCCGATCGCTGGGTGCCGCAGTTGAGTTCCAAACGCGTCGGTCTCGTCGCAGAGGGACAGACGTGGACCAACGCGTCGATCCTGGCCGAGCACCAACAGCTTCGCCAGACCTACTCCAACGTTCGACTGCTGTGGTCGGCCGACTGGTCAACGTTCTCGGGTTCAGAATTCTGGGTGACAATCGTGGGTTCGGGGTTTGCGACCGCCGATGAGGCGTTGGCGTGGTGCAGGAGCAACGGATTCGACCGCGACCATTGCTTCGCCAAGCTGATCAGCACGACTCATCCCGTCGAAGGCAGCACGGCGTACAGCTAGTAACCACGCGTTTCGGCACTGTCATCATTTGTTGACACGTCGCGAAAGCATGTCGCTCCCGGACACCCGAGGGGTTCGCAGGCATGCAATCGTCAGGTGCCGTACAGATGCAGCGCCTTGGCCGTCGCCGTCGCCACTTCGCCGCGCAGATTCTGGATCGGTGCACTGCCTCGCACCTGAATCGAATTCGAGAGCAGCACGACGTAGGTGTCCGAGCCCGGATCCAGCCACACCGTGGTTCCGGTGAAGCCGGTGTGCCCGAAGCTACCGATCGGGAAGATCAGACCCCGCGGCGCGGAAAGGCGGGTGTCGATATCCCAGCCGAAGCCGCGCAGGTTTTGTCCTGCGATCGCCGGATACGTCGGAGCGAGTAGCGGATTGGCTTTGTTCGGCCTCGTTGCGATGGCTTCTCGGGTTGCGGCGTTCGCCTTGTCGATTTGTTGTGCCGTGTGTCCAGGCTGCTGCGGAGTCGTCATCAACTCCAAAGTCGCTTGCTGCAACGGGAATCCGCTGGGCCTACCCGCGAGCCGGTCAAGCAGGGCCTGCGCGTAGATGCCGATGTCGTGCGCCGTCGAGAACAGGCCCGCGTGCCCGGCCACTCCACCCATGCGTCGCGCCGTCGTGTCATGCACCCTGCCGCGCAGCAGATTACCGAAGTCGGGGTTCTTGCTCGGGTCGCCTGCGTTTTCCTCGTCACGCGCTGTCGGTGCGATCCGCGGCAATAGACTGCTATCGGGCAGGTAACCCGTGTCTGCCATGCCAAGCGGTGCGAACACGTTCTGCTGTACGTAGACGTCTTCGGTTTCGCCAGTGAGGCTTTCGACCAACGCGCCAAGCAGAATGAAGTTGATGTCGGAATAGCGGAAGGCCTCGCCTGGGCTTGACTCCAGCGGTGTGGTGAGCGCACGCCGAATGCCTTCAGCTTTGTCGGGGCGGTCGAGCCCCCACGGATCCTTGAGGTCGACGTCGCCTGTTTCACCCGAAAAGTGCGTCAGCAACATCCGGACGGTCACCTTTGCGCGCTGCGGATCGTTGGCCGGATTGAAGCCGGGCAGATACTGCTGCACGGGATCGTCGAAGGCCACCTTGCCTTGTTCGTAGAGCTGCATGATGGCGGTCGCGGTGGCAAGGGGTTTCGTCAGCGACGCCATGTCGAAGATCGTGTCCTCGGTCATCGGCTCTGCGGGCGCGGGCGATGCGTCCAGGCCCGGCTCGCCTGCGAGCTTGCGGTCCCCGTAAGCCTGCTGGAAGACGACCGTGCCACCGTGGCCGACGAGCAGCACTGCGCCCGGAAGCTCATGCGCCGCGATCGCGTCGTTGATCAGCTTCGAGACCGGTGCGAAGTCATATGTGGGTGCGGGGTTAGGCGGCGGGACCGGGGCGGGAGCCTGCGCGGCCGGGGGAGCCGCTGTAGGCGGGGGCTTTGCGCTTTCGCTGACCGGTGCCTGCACTGCCGCCCCGCTTGAACACCCCGTCGCGAGTGCAAGCACGACGGCGCCAACAGCAATGGCCTTGGTCAGCGGAACGCCGCTCCCTGCTCGCGGTCGAGGTACGTCTCAGACTTGTTCTTCAGGAAGAAGACGTAGACGACAAGTGAGACCGCGATGCAGACCGTCACGTAGCCGATGAACAACGGCACCTGATCGCGCGCCTTGAGCGCCTGGTAGATCAGCGGGGCGGTGCCGCCGAAGATCGAGTTCGCCAGCGCGTAGCCGACCCCGACACCGAGCGCCCGAACGTGGGCGGGGAACAGTTCGGATTTCACCAGCGCGTTGATCGACGTGTACCCGGTCAGGATCACGTACCCGACGGCTACCAGCAGGAAAGACATTATCGGGGAACGAGTTTCAGGCAGATAGGTGATCAGCACATAGGTGTAGATCAGCCCGCCGAAACCGAACCACAGCAACAGCGGTTTGCGGCCGACCTTGTCGCTGATGATCCCGCCAACGGGCTGCAGCAGCATCAAGAAGATCAGGCCGATCAGGTTGATCCAGGTCGCGGTCATCGCCTGCGATTTGTAGGCCGTCTTGACGATGGTGGGTGCGTTGACGCTGTAGGTGTAGAACGCGACGGTGCCGCCCATCGTGATCAGGAAGCACAGCAGAAGCGGTCGCCAGTAGCGCGTCAGCAGTTCTCGCATCGAGCCGGCACCAGGGTCCTTGCCCTCCCTGACGGCTGCGAGGGTTTCCTCGCTGAGCGACTCGTCCATCGTGCGACGCAGCCAGAACACCACGACCGCGGCCACGCCGCCGATGGCGAACCCGATCCGCCAGCCGAACTCGTGAACCTGCTTGTCGTCGAAGGCGGTCAACACGATCAGCAAGGTGAACTGAGCGAGCACGTGACCGCCAACCAGCGTCACGTACTGGAACGAGGAGAAGAAGCCGCGGCGCTCCCGCGTCGCCGCCTCGGACATGTACGTCGCCGACGTGCCGTACTCGCCGCCAGTGGCGAACCCCTGGAGCAACCGGGCGAGGATCAGGATGATCGGCGCCGCGATGCCGATGCTCGAGCGCGCGGGAACCAGCGCGACCACCATCGAACAGGCGGCCATCAGCGACACGCTGACCGTGAGGGCGGCCCGGCGACCGCGGCGGTCGGCGAACCGCCCGAAGAACCACGACCCGATGGGCCGCATCACGAACGTGATCGCGAAGATCGCGTAGATGTAAACCGTCGAGTTCTCGTCGGTCTCGGCGAAGAACTGCTTCTCGAAATACGAGGCGAACACGGTGTAGACGTAGACGTCGTACCACTCGACGAGGTTGCCCAACGATCCGCGGATCGTGTTCCAGATCGCCCGGCGGGTCGCGGCGGCCGACGGCGGCGGCACTTGTGCAGTCGATGCGGTCATGTCTGTCGATTCAAGCATTGACCGGCGCTACCACGTCGCATAAGTCGGCTAGTTGTTGCAGAGAAGTGTCCGGGCTTGGTCGGCCTGATCGTATGCATACGTCGCCATCGCCGAAAGCGTCATCGCCGCGCCCACGGCGGCGAGCGATTCGTACGCGTCGTCGCCGAGAACGCCGCGCAGGTGCATGACGGCGTCGTCGATCTCGGGAACGGCAAACGAGATCAAGGGGTCGACGGTGAAGCCGGAAATCGTCGCGGCCGGTTCGTAGTGCCCCAATCGGTCCAATACCGCTGCCAGACAGGCCAACGGCATCCGAATCTGTGCGGTGTTGCCCGAGTCGTAATAGTGGCGAATGCCCAGAGTGACGTAGTCGAGCGCCGCGATCGGGTCACCATGTTCGACCTCGAGCCGACCAAGACTCATCGCGGCGAACGACTCGTTGGCACGAACACCGTTGTCGTGCGCGATCGCCCTACTGCGGCGCAGCGCGTCCAATGCGACGAGCGGCGCCACGTCGCGATGCGCGAAGCCATAAGCCAGCAGGGTGAACGTGATCGCGTGCGGATTGTGGGTCGCCTCGCCGACCTCGATCAGGCCGTTCGCGGCTGCCAACGCCTCGTCGGCCACACTGGCGATCATCTGGCACAGCACGAACGCGGCGCGAAGAAGTCCGCGCACGTCATGCCCGGCTGCGAGGCGGGGCCGACACCAGTTCGCCCAGCCCTCGCCGTCCCGCGTCAACAGATACAACCGACCGAGTAGACACTCGAAACCGAACAGCACCTCAGCGCCGCGGGTCATCTCAGCCATCGCCGCATCTCGGTATCGAACCGCGTCAGCGATCCGGCCTTTCAGGCCGCACATGGACGACAACACGTACAGCGTCGCCAGCCGCGGATGATCGCTGGCTAGGGCAGCATCCAGAAGTTCTTCCGCCCATGTGATCGGCTCGAGGTTCTCGACGATGTAGCCGAGGATGCCCGCATAGGTCGCAATGGCGGCGGCGTCGTCGAGGTTGCGATCGGCCGCCCACCGAAACGCCACGCGCAGATTGGCCAATTCGGCGCCGAACCAGGCGTAGGCGTCGCGCTGCTGCGGGCTGTCCCACAACATCATGATCTCCGACTCCCGCTCGGCGAAGTGGTGTGCGTGTGCGTCTCGAACCTTGTCAGCCGCACCGCTTTTCACCAGTTGCTCGCCTGCGAAATGACGAATGGTCTCGAGCATCGAGTACCTCGTGTGCCCCGCTGTCTGGTTCACGACGACCAGCGACTTCCGCACCAACGCATCGAGCAGATCCAGCACGAGGTACTCGTCGGCGAATCCACCTATCGCACAGGCACTTTGCAGATCGAACCCGCCCGCAAACACCGAACACCGTTCCAACAGCGCCTTTTCGGCATCCCGCAGCAGATCGTAGGACCAGTGCACGGCATGGCGCAGACTTTGATGATGCGGAACGTCACGACGTGAGCCGACCAGCAGATGGAACCGGTGATCCAGCCGATCACGCACCTCGTTGGCGGTCATCGACGCCATCCGTGAGGCAGCGAGTTCGATGGCCAACGGAAGGCCGTCGAGGTGGCGGCAGACGTCTATCACCGCATCGGGTTCGGTCAATGCGAACTGCGGCCACACGCTGCGGGCGCGTTCGACGAAGAGTGCCACGGCTTCGGAGTCGATGCCGTCACCGACTTCCAGCGAGTACACCGGCCACAGTTGCTCATCGCCCAGACCCAATCGCTCGCGACTGGTCGCCAACGCCTTCACGGTTTCCGATTGGTCGAGGATGGCTTCGATCAGGTCGGCAGCGGCGTCCAGGACGTGTTCGCAATTGTCGAACACCAGTAGACGGGTTCTGCCGTGCTGTGCCGCGGCAATCGAATCCTGCAGGCTCTTGCCCGGCTGCTGCGTGATATTCAGCACCGCGGCGACCGCATCAGGGACCGCCGAAGCATCGTTCACCGCGGCAAGTTCGAAAAGCCATACACCGTCGGCGAATTCGTTTACCAACGCAGCGGCGGTCTCGGTGGCCAGCCGGGTCTTACCAACCCCGCCAGGACCGGTCAGCGTCACCAACCGGTGTCCGCGAACGGCGCCCTTCAGTTCGACGAGATCCAGCTCCCGTCCGACGAAGCTGGTAACCCCCGGCCGCAGATTCCCTGGCGTCGCGTCGAGCACCTTTATCGGCGGGAACTCCGAGCGCAAACCCGGTGCTTGAAGCTGAAATATTCTGACGGCTGTCGGCACGTCACGCAGCCGCCGCAGCCCGAGGTCGAGCAGGTCCAACCCGCTCAGTTGGTTGGCAGTCGAGTCGGCCAGCAGAATCTGACCACCGTGGCCGGCCGACATCACCCGCGCGGCCCGATTCAGTACGACACCGAAGTAGTCCCCGTCGCGAAGCTCGGCCGCCCCGGTCGCCAGGCCCATCCGTACCGGCAACTGCAGCGCTCGCTGCGCCGCGACGGCTGCGTCCACGGCCGACTTCGGCGAGGCAAACGCGGCGACCACGCCATCGCCCGTACGGCTGAACAGGAAACCGTCGTGCGCGTCAATGGCGTGACTCACGACGTCGTCGTGTGCGGACAGTGCGGCCCGCATGCCTTCGGCATCGGCTTCCCACCGACGAGTCGAGCCCTCGATGTCGGTGAACAAGAACGTGACGACCCCAGACGGCGGTCCCCCCGCGGCCACGGCCACAGGATGTCACAGCTAACCAGCTTGCATCTCGAACATCGCCAATTACGCGGCCGTGAATACCACTGGCAACGCCGCGGGCGAGCGGAATGCCACGCCGTTGATCACCGGCTTGGGCGCCGTCGGCTCGAGATGCAGGTCCGGCAGTCGGTCGAGCAAAGCGTTGATCGCCACCGTCGTCTCCATCCGCGCCAGCGGCATGCCCAGGCAAACATGCGGGCCCGCGCCAAACGTCAGGTGCGCGAGGATCTTTCGCGTCGGATCGAACCGGTCAGGATCCGGATAGTGCGCCGGGTCGCGGTTGGCCGCCGCAACGCTGACACTGACGTTCGTCCCCCTGGTGATCTTGATGCCGCCCAGCTCACAGTCCTTCTTGGCCACGCGCACGACCGTGCTGATCGGCGGTTCCCACCGCAGCGCCTCTTCGATCGCACCCCGCAGCAGCGTGCGGTCGTCCCGCACCGCCTGCAGCAGCGCCGGCTCCGTCAGCATCGCCACCAACAGATTCCCCGACGCCCGATACGTCGTCTCCACTCCCGCAGGCAAGATCAACAACAGGAATGCGAAGATCTCCTCGTCGGACAGTCGCTCGCCATCGATCTCCGACTCGGCCAGCGTGCTGATCAGGTCGTCCTGCGGATCCCTTCGCCGCTGCGCCAAGATTTCCCCGAAGTACTCCTTGAGCGTCGCCGACGCCGCCATTCCGACGTCCCAGTTGTAGACCACGCTCAACAGCTCGATCGACAACTGCTGAAACCGCACATAGTCCTCACGCGGCAGGCCCATCAATCGTGCAATCACCTGCACCGGGAACGCAAACGTGAACTCGCGCACCAGATCTGCGTGGCCTCGCGGTGCGAACCGGTCGATCAGCTCGTGCACCACCACCTCGACCAGTCCGGCGCGCCACCGCTCCAACAGCTTCGCCCGAAACAGCGGCGACACCAGCGCTCGGCTGGCCCGGTGCTCGTCGCCCTCCTGCTCCAGCAGCGTCTTGCCCATCACCGGGCCCATGATGTTCTGGTAGATCGACGACGAGAACCGCTCCGAATCCGTCAGCACCGTCTGACACTCGTCGTAGCCGAGCACCGTCACGCCTGCCATGTCGAGGTTCTGCGCCGGCGTCTCGACGATCGGGTTGCCGACCATCACGCGATGCTTTTCCCGTGCCACCCTTAACTTCTCGTGCACATTCTCGACCGCCATCAGCAGCCCGTCCTGCAGCTTGGCGGGATCGAACTCCGTCACGACGCAGTCACCGTCTCCGTGTCACGGCCTGATCGCAGTACCGTGCCCGGCAGCGCGCCGGTTGCGACGCCGTCGCGGCAGACTTCTGTACCAGCGACCCATACCGATGTGATGCCTTTGGCATCGGCGACCAAACGCGGTGCGCCGGCAGGTAAGTCGTAGCGCGTGAGCTCCGGCCCGTGGTCGACGGTCGCGGGGTCGAACATCACCAGGTCCGCATGCCACCCTTCGACGATGCGGCCGCGTTCCTTCAGCCCGTACAGTCGCGCCGGTACATCGGTGATCAGCCTGACGGCTTCCTCCAACGTGACCACCTGGTGCTCCCGCACACCGTGGCCGAGCAACGACGTCGTGTAGATCGCGCCGCACATCATGTCGAGATGCGCGCCTGCATCCGAACCGCCGATCACCGCGTCCCTATTGCGCCACACCTGCGCGCGCGCCTTCCAGTCCGCTTCATCGTCCCCGAAGGGCCGCGGCGACAAGCCTGTCCGCAGTTCGTCTGCGATCACGATGTCCAGCAGCACATCGAACGGTTCTCCCCCGCGCGCCGCCGCGACTTCACCGACCGTGCGGCCTGTCGCGTCGTCGTTCTGGGCCGCGAACGTCTCGACGATGATCAGGCGCTCCCAATTAGCCAGGCCGCGAAGGATTCCCGCCTCTTCAGAATGGGCACCCTCGTCGAGGCGCCTGCGCACCTCGGGATCGGCGAGGGCCTTGAGTCGCTCGGGCACCGGCAGGTGCATCGTCTCGCGCCAGCCCGGCAGCCCGTCCAGCACGAAGCCGGTCAAGAACGACAGCCGGATCTTCGTCGAATGCGGCAGCGTCAGCGCGACGATGCGGCCGCCACGCTCGGCGGCGACTTTCGATGCGCGCAACTGCTTTTCGTGGCCTTCGGGGTTGGCGGCCGAGACGCCGAGCACGTTCCAGTTCAGCGGCCGGTCGGCGGCCCGCGACATATCGGTCAGCAGCGCGATGTCGTCGTCGGTGAAGCCGGACAGGCAGCCGGGGATGATCGCCTCTATCTGTGTGCCCGAATGTTGACGCAGGACGGCCGCCAACGCCACCAACTCGTCGCGGGACGCGCTGCGCGACGGCACCGGTTGCCCCGACCCGTCGTTGTGGGTGTTCGACTGCGACGTCGACAACCCCAGCGCACCGTCCGACAGCGCAGCACCGAGCAGAGTGGCCATCTTTTCGATCTGCGCCAGAGACGCCTCACCACCGACCGCGTCGTCACCCATCGCGGCCAGCCGAATCGCCGAGTGGCCCACCAGGAATCCGGCATTTACGGCCGTGCGTCCGTCGAGCCGGGCCAGCCAGTCGCCGAACGACGACCACTGCCAGTCCAGCCCGGCGCGCAGCGCTTCCAACGGCATGCCCTCGACGCGGGCCAGCATCCGAGTGAGGTAATCCTGTTGTTCGGGCCCGGCGGGAGCCAGCGTAAAGCCGCAGTTGCCGCCGAACACCGTCGTGACGCCGTGTTGCACCGACGGGCTCGCGGTCGGATCCCAGAACAACTGGGCGTCGTAGTGCGTGTGCAGGTCGACAAACCCAGGTGTGAGCGTCTGGCCCTGCGCATCAACGATTTTCGATGCCTGCTCGTCGATGTCACCGACCGCGACAATCCGGCCGTCGCGCACCCCCACATCACCGTGCCGGGCGGGCGCGCCGGTGCCGTCGACGATCGAGGCGTCTTTGATCAGGAGGTCGAGCATGCCAGCCATCCTTCGTCGGGCAGTGGGTGGCGGAACAACTCGGCGGCGTTGCGGTGGGTGATGCGGGCCGCGTCGTCGGCTGACAGGTTCGCGACATTGCGCGCGACGACGTGCTGGGTGTCGGGCCACGTCGAGTCGGCATGCGGGTAGTCGCTCTCGATGAGGATGCGTTCGGCGCCGATTGCGTCAAGCGTGCCGAACGCCGTCGGGTCGTCGATCGAGCAGAACCAGAAGTTGCGTCGCAGCACTTCGCTGGGCAGCAGGTCGCTTTTCCACGCGCCGCCCTCGGCGCCCGACGCGGAGTGGGCAAGCACGAAGTCGGCGCGGTCGGCGAGCATCGCCACCCAGCCGAGGCCGCCCTCGTCGAGCGTGATGTTCAGCTTCGGGAAGCGCACCGGGATGCCTGACCACAGCCAATCCGCCGTCGCGACAAGGGCATTCACGGGGAACAGTGTGGTGATGGTCTCGAACGGGGTATCGGGCGCGGGAATCGGCGCCCACTGCGCGGAGCCGGTGTGCAGGCAGATGACGGTGTCGGTCTCCTCGCACGCGGCCAAGAACGGATCCCATGCGCCAGTGTGCAGGCTGGGTAGGCCGCACTGCGCGGGTAGCTCGGGGAAGCTGACGGCCTTGAAGCCGCGTTCGGCGTTGCGGCGCAGCTCCTCGGCGGCTAACAGCGGGTCGGCCAGCCAGGGCAGCTGCAGCGGGATGATGCGGTCGGGGTAGGAGCCGGCCCACACCTCGTGGTGCCAGTCGTTCCACGCACGCAATACGGCGAGGCCGAGTTCGGGGTCGTCGCTCTTCCAGAACACCGTTCCCGCGAAGCCGGCGATCAGCGACGGGAAGTTCAACGATGCCCAGATGCCGGCCAGGTCCATGTCGGCGATCCTCGCGTCGATATCCCAACAGCCGCGGCGCATTTCGTCGAACCGGGCGGCCTCCATGCTCCACTCTTCTTTAGGCCGACCGATCACAGCGTTCAGACCGATGTTCGGATAGGTGCGGCCTTCGTAATTCCAGACCTGAGTGCCGTCGTCGGACTCGACGATCTTGGGCGCCCGGTCGGCCAGCGCCTTCGGCAAGCGGCCTTCGAACATGTCGGGTGGCTCGATGACGTGGTCGTCGACCGAGATGAGGATGTGCTGTCGCTCCCGGGGCGTCGGGTCAGGCAGCAGCGCCATATGACGACTATGGTCGCTTTGCCGATCCTGTCGATGCTATTTGTGCAAAAACAGCGTAATTCCCGGCGGCTCGCTGAGACCTGGCTGTGAGGACGCCAAACATCTCGTGGCAATTTCGTTATCGAGGTTTATCTCATTCGTCACTTTGGCAACACTGGTATCAGTGCGGCACAGCCGGCACGTCCCGTCAACGAAAGAGTGGAATGGAAGACCTGCATGAACACAGTTCTGTACTTCAGCCCCAGCGGCGTCGCTTATGAGACCCAGGCCTACACCACCGCCGATATCGCCGAGCTTGTCAGCGACTATGGCCTGGAAAGCCTGACGAGCACCGACCGGCGATTCGACTTCTGGTTCACGAAGTCAACGCAGCGGTGCCAACGCCGAGCCAACCGTGCCGCGACCCGACTGTTGTTGGCTACCACCAACTTCACTGCGAAAACGGTTCCGCTGCTGCGAGGGTGCGTGGTTATCGCGACCCACGACTCGGACGGTGATCTCGACGGCCTGAGCTGGGAGCAGCTGGACCTCTTGGCGCAGCGAAACCGCGCGCTGACGAAACGCGAAGAACGAGTGCTCGACCGGCGGATCGCGCAGGACTTGCGCCGGCAACGGCGCCTACGCCGCGGGGTTGACGTCGGGAGCGTCGGCCACGACGTCGATCTTGTCCGCGGCCGCGGGAACGCAGAACGCACATAGCTTTGGGCTCAGCGTGGGGTAGCCGCACGCCGGACAGATCGCCAACGATCCGCCCTCGATAGAGATAGTGCTCGCCACCCCAGTCCCCTTCCGCCCGGTGGAGGGTATATACCCCGGCTGGCGGACTTCAACCGACCCGTGGCGCATCCCAGTCCACGACAAATCGGTGTGACGGGTCGGCCGGGTCGACGGCGCAGGTCAACGGCAGGCCTACGGCGAGACCTGGCACATGGGCAACGGGCACCGGCTGGACGGCCCGGCCCGTGATCGGGGCCAGATTCGGGAAATGCAGCTCGACCTCGAGCATGTAGTGCGGAGCGTCGATGAGTTCCGGCCGACTCGGCGTCCTACCGAGGCTGCGCGGCGTGGTGCCGGTGGGCGCGAAAGACTTCAACGCTGCCTGCACACGCTGGCCCGTCGCGAGTAGCGCGGCCGCCGAAAGCACCTGGCCCGCACCGCCGGTCTGCCTGTACGCCTCGGCCTGCTGTCCGACGTTGCCCTGAAAGGCGCCTTCCACTGCCGCCTTGATCTGGTCGGCCAGGTCGCCCGGTGGTGGCGAACCCGTCCATCCCGTTTGCGGCGACCAACTCGACTGGTTGAACGTCACTTTCGGAGGCGCGTTGAAAACCGTTCGTGCCGGGCCCGATCCGACTTGCGGCGGGATGGGTTGACTCAGATCGATGCGGACGTTCTGCGGATTGGAATCTTCGACCTGCACCGGCACGGTCTTCCCCGGCACCACGGCGATGCCGAGCACGTAAGGCTCGAAATTCTGCCGAATGGTCACCTCATACGGTTCACGGCCGAGGACCTCGACCCTGAGTCCGATCCTGCACGCGGAGCGCTGATTCGGCGGGCTCCCGACGGCCCAGCCAATCTTTCGCACCGACAACACCTGTGCCGTTCCAGGTGTCGACGGACCGCGCACCTTCGTCTCCCTGGTCCTGATAACCACGTACACGATCAGCGCGGCTACGCAGATCGGCACGCCGAACGTCAGCCCGTTTGACAACAGTGCATCGACGGCACTGCTCGACGACCCGAAAGCGAGGTTGGCCAGCACCATTGGCGCACGTTAGCAAGGCGCCCAGCGTTGCCAGCGATCGTTTGCAATATCTTCAGCCGATTCCCAGTTCCGGCCAACACCATTATTGACATGAACGCTAATTACGGGTAGGCCTATTAGCTGGCAAACACATTGCTCCCGGGCCGCCCGGGCGGCCAGGCTCGTCATCCAGCGAAGGGTAACGCCATGGCTGATGTGGACTATTGCGTAGTGGGCGCGGGATTCGCCGGATTGACCGCGGCATTGCGCCTGAAACAGGCGGGCCACTCGGTGGCGTTGCTGGAGGCGCGCGATCGCGTCGGCGGTCGCACCTTCACCGAAACCCGCGACGATGGGCTGTGGATCGATCGCGGCGGCGCGTGGATCGGACCGGGCCAGGACGCCATCTACGCGCTGATGAACGAGTTCCACATTCCCAGCTACAAGCAGTATGTCGACGGCGACGCCATGATGTACGTCGACGGCAAGAAGTACCGATACAAGGGCACCATTCCGCTTTCGATGAGCCCCTGGGCAGTCGCCAACATCGGCACGGTCTTCCTCGAGCTCACCCAGATGTGCAAGTCGATTCCGGTCGAAGCACCGTGGGAAGCACCCAAGGCAGCGAAGTGGGATCGGCTCAGTTGGGGGGCTTGGCTGGACAGGAATACCCTGTCGAAGCCCGCCCATCAGCTGCTCGATTCTTCCGTCGCTGGCCTGTATACCTCTGCGGCGTCAGAGGTTTCGCTGCTGTTCGTCCTTTACCAGATGGCGTCGGCCGGCGGGCCGAGCTTCGTGCTCGGCGTCAAGGACGCGGCCGAGGACGCCAGGCCCGTCGGCGGCATGGGTGCCATCCACCGGGCCATCGCCGCCGAACTCGGCGATGCCATCCACCTGTCGCAGCCGGTGCGCAGCATCGTCCAAGACGCCGACATGGTCACGGTCCGCTCCGACGACATGGTGGTGCGCGCACGCCGCGCGGTCGTGGCCGTACCGATTGCGATCGCAAGCCAGATCCATTACGAGCCAATGCTTCCGATGGACAGGTCGTTCCTGCACCAGCGGATGCCGCTCGGCGCGGTCTTCAAGATCGCCTTGGTTTACGACGAGCCGTTCTGGCGAGCCGACGGCCTGTCGGGTCAGTCTTTCGCGCCTGGTTCGATGGCCAACCTCACGATCGACTCTTGCACCGGCACCGGTCGACCCGGCGTGCTGACGGTCATCACGGAAGGACCCGTCGCGCGCCAGATGACGAAGCTTCCCTACGACGAGCGCAGGAAGGCCGTACTCGCCGCGGTCACCGAACGTTTCGGCGACAAAGCACAGTCACCGGTCGACTACGTCGAGCAGAACTGGAGCACCGAGCGCTACTCCGGCGGCGGGATGATCTCCCACACTCCACCCGGGGTACTCACCGAGTTCGGCCCCGCCCTGCGTGAACCTTGTGGGCGCATCCACTGGGCCGGCACCGAAACGTCGGCAGTCATGTATGGATTCATCGACGGAGCCGTCCGCTCCGGTGAGCGCGCCGCGGCCGAGGTGATGGAACGTGAAGCGATGACGGTGGCCTGAGCCCTATCCGACCGGAAGTTCTTGCGCCGGAGGCGATTCGGATTCCGGTCGCGGCGCTGGCGGCCCGATCGTAATCGGCACCGGCCCCGGCAGCCCTGGGCCTTCCATATGCTCTACCGGTCCCAGTCCCTCCGCGCCGTCGATATGAGGGACGGGCTGCGCGACATCAGTGGAATCGTCCGTAGTCTCGTCGGATTGGTCGGCTTCGTCGGTTTGGCTGTTCACGCGCACCGGCACCTCTTCGGTCGGTGACGGTTCGACGGGTTCAGTTGTCGGGACGGCGACTTCGATGGTCGGCCACTGCACCGGGTTCGGCAGCGGTCCAGCGGGTTGCCCATCGATGCGCACCCCGTTTTTCGCGCTACGCAGTAATCTCGCCCAACCTCCGTCAGGGGTCGGTGAGCCGAGGAGGCACGCGACCCGACGGCTTCCCGCCGCCCAGCCCGCCGCGTCGATCGGCTGATAGCGAATGGACAGGCCCGTGGCGTCCAGCGTCACCGGCGAGAGATACGCCGCCGTCGCCACGCCACAGGCGTCCCGCACCACGGCATCCTGAGCCGCCGTCGACGGCGCCGCTTGACCGAATACGGTGGAAAGGTCTGCGGTGCCAGTGATTTCGAGCGCGTGCGGCAAACCGCAGTCCACCGCGATGTCGGTCGTCTTGCCCTCCCGGATGCCCAGGCACGTGCCGGTCGCCCAAACGCGAGACTGATCCTGGCTCTCTACCTTGCCCTTGAATCCGAACGAAGCGATGCCGTCGCTTGGCAACTGCAGACCGCACACCAGCCGGCCGCCGGTCTGCACAGCGCCCACGACGAATCGGCCGCCCGGATCATAGTGCGTCCCAAGGTAATAGCCGACCGCTCGCGCGCAGGTCTGTTGACCGTCGGCTCCGGCAGGGGGTATCGGTTCGGAATCAGCGACCTCGAACAGGTGCTCCCCGCCGCAGTCGACCTTCGTCGCACGCTCTGGTTCGCCCGGCGGCCAGGTGAGGCAGTCGCCGCGACGCGCGTCGGCGGTCGGTGCGTGGGCATTCGAGCGATGCGTCATCTGCCAGACGACCGCAACCGATGCGGCGACGACAGCAACGGCGACAGCGACGAAGAACAACCTCATCGACCACAGCGGAAAGCGCACCCGTCGTGGCCGGGGGCGCGCATGCGAATGGTGCACCGGCAGCTTGTCGGTGGACACCTCGTCGGACCTGTGCTTCACCGACACGCAATGATGGGACCACAGCTAATGTTCTGCTGCAATGGCAAGCAAAGCACTTTCACCAAATAGTTAGCGGAAAGCGCACAGATAGCAACAGCTGACCAGATTGCTGTGCGATAACGGGCCGGGGCACGAATTACATCGATGTATAGCGACACGGTCACGGATCCATACCCATCTGTGCATCACTAGGCACATAAGCCTCATCAATCACTAACGTCACAGCAGTCGACTTCTGACGTCAAAGCGACGTCATGTCCCCTTGAAAGGTGTGTCATGTCGCCGCGTCTGCGAATCGCCTCTGCATCGGTGGCGTCGGCGGCTGCGATCAGCTTGTGCGTCGCCATCGGCGTCACACCGCTCGCCGGAGCCGAACCGTGCACCGATGCCGCCGCGGCGGCCCAGCCTGACGTTCCCGCGGCCCCAGCCATGCCAGTGACCGGGGGCCTGCCACGGGGACACCGGCCTCCCAATGTGAATACGAGCGCGCCGTTACCGCGGCTGGGCCAGGTGTCGCGAGCCCTTCTCAACGCGTTCACTCCCCAAGCCGGGCAGGTGCAGAAGCAGGCGGGCGTTGCGCCTGCGCCAACACCACCGAACGCTGCCAATCAGCAGACCCCGGCCACTGCGCAGCCTGTCCCCGAAGCGGCCCCCGCCCCGCCGCCCGCACCGCCGACCGCCGACCCGCCTGGCACCTCACTCGTCGGTTGGGTGACCGGGCCCAACAGCCCGAACAACACGCTGTCACGTTTCGCCATCTCGGGTACCGACCTTGGGATCATGTGGGACAACGGTTCTCGCGAAGTCCTGATGGCGTTCGGCGACACCTCTGGCTACTGCAGCGCGCCCGGTCACCAATGGCGATACAACGTGCTGATGCGCAGCCAGGACGGCGCCCTGTCGAACACCGTCAGCTTGGCCAACTCGCCGATGTGGGCCCGCGGCATCTCCAAACAGATCATCAACACCACCAAGTGGGCGCCCGACGAGACTGGAATCATCCCGACCGCTGGCATCTCGGTCGGCGGAAAGCAGTACCTCAACTACATGTCCATCAAGAGCTGGGATGCCAACGGCGCCTGGACAACCAACTATTCGGCGATCGCTGTGTCACCCGACAACGGCGACCGCTGGGGCGTCTACCCGGGATCTGTCCGCACGCCACGACCCGACGCCATCCCGGGCGCGCGGCACGTCGACGGAAATCAGAACTTCCAGCAGGGGGCGTTCCTCAAACCCGGGCCCGGCGACCCGTACATCTATTCGTTCGGGACGCCGGCAGGCCGCGGCGGTTCGGCATACATCGCGCGCGTCGCCCCGGAGAACATACCGGACGTCACCAAGTACGAATACTGGAGCTCAGACCAAAACGCTTGGGTCCCAGGCAATCCCGGCGCGGCAACGGTGGTCATCCCCGGGCCGGTTGGCGAGATGTCAGCCCAATTCAACACATACCTGCATCAGTATCTGGCGATGTACTGCAACGGCGCGAACGACGTCGTGTTCCGGACTGCGCCTGCACCACAAGGCCCGTGGAGCCCGGAGCAGATGGTGGTGCCGTCGATGCAGTTCCCCGGCGGGATCTACGCCCCGTTCCTGCACCCCTGGTCGACGGGCAAAACGTTGTACTACAACCTGTCTGAATGGAATGACTACAACGTCATGTTGATGAAAACGGTTCTGCCGTAGTCAGAGCGACTCGATCATCTTGGTCGCGGTGGCCAAGTCGACGCCACTCTCCTCCTTGTACGCCTTGATCGCGGCTATCTTGTTGCCGGACGCGAGCAGTTGCCGCACGCGGTCGGAGACTTGGGTGAGCGTCTGCAGATCTGGGATCGGGATCCCTGTCTTCTCGTAGAGGTGCCGAACCAGCTGCTCGAGCACACCGAGCCGTTCGTAAACGTCGCGTGAGGATGTCATCGCGTCAGTGTCTCAGCTGGACTCGCTCGCGCGAAAATCGCGCGACTCGACCGCTTGCTAGCTAACATCGCGAAGGCGGTATCAACCATTGGGGGGCAGTACCGATGAACCACGGGCCATTTGGACTGTCGCCGATGGCGTTCGGCGTCGGGGTCATGGTCGTTTGGCTGGGCGGCGGCGTGCTGGTGAGCGTTCTGATGAGCCGCCGCAAATCGTACAGACGCATGATTACGGCCACGGCGGCAAGCTACACGGCGCAACAGCAGCCGGGAGCGCACCCTTGGGCAGATCTCATGGGAGTGTGGCACTTCAAGTCGGCGGCCAGGTTGGTCGGCGTTATCTGTGGTGTCGTCCTGGGTTTCGGAGCGATCAGCATTCCGATTTCCATGCTCACTCAACCGGCTCTCTTTGAGAGCGGAGACCGGTCAGAGGCGATTCTGTCCGCCCTAGTGTCGGGGGGCGTCGGGCTGTCGTTGGTCACTTACTCCCTTTGGCGTCCGACACGCGCGGCCCAGCGGTGCACTGTCGATCGCAACCTCTTCATCACCTTGGGCCGTGGCGGTCGCGAGATCCCCTTGGACTTCCGCCACTATCGCTACGCCCGGATGCATGTCAGCCAGTCCCGATTCGGCTTTACGCGTCCGAGCATGCTGGTTTTCGATCGCGATTCGCTGCCCGGCATGGGCACGCTTTTGAGCAGCATGCTGCTACCGCGGTTCGACGAGGGGCGAATCGTGCTGTTTCTGATGAGCTGGACGACGGCCGCGGGTGCGCGCATCGCGTACAACCGGGTCGACGATTTCTTCATCGACACGTGCAGACGCGCCGGGTACGAGCCGCACTTCAGAAGGACGTGGTTCACGTTTGGCCGCCCCGGTTGGGATGTTCGGGCAGGGTAAGCGCTCCGAACGATATGTCGCCTGCGGGCTGTCATCAAATGACGACAGCCGCGAAAAGAGAGGTGTGGTGAGCAGCAGCGAGTTCATCTCATAGGCGCAGGCCGCTCGGATACGGCGTCTCCTCACGGTCCGGTGCGATCGGGATGGCCGCAAGTCCCACGAGGAACGCCGTGAGATGCCCAGCCTCGCTGAACGTCGGCCGTACCGCGAAGTTGGCGAGAAGCACCGTCACGGTGGCCACCTGGCATCGAGCTCGCCACGGCGGCGGTACGTAGCCGGAAAGCGTGCCCGCTGTGCCGAATACGAAATAGCTGACTCCGACGTCGCGTGCGGCGACCAAACGCCAGGGCGCCTTGCCTATCCGGATCATGAGCCGCAGATAACCCTGGCCGACATACGTACCGATCACATGCGCCGCGACACCGATGAAAAGCCAACGCCACCAACGCAATCGGCGCTCAGCGGGGCCGACTATGCCGACGAATACCGGAACATACGGCCACCACTTACGATCATCGAGCCAAAACAAGCTGGTCGCGAGGACGCGATACGGCTCAGTGCGCAGGCGACGCAGGTTGGTCGAATTCGTGCGTTGTATTCGACGCGATCCCCACCGCCCGGCCGACCGCTGAATCCGGGTGGTGACAAACAACACCAGCAGCCACGCGAAGGTGAGGGGCGCACGCCTCATAGCGCCAACTTAGCCAACGTAGGGATACCCGGGCTTTGATGCGCCGCGAGCGCACCCCCAGCTTCGACGCAACAGGGTCTGAGAATTCGCCCAGCACTGCTACGGTGATGCGCGGATGTTTTTGGTACATCCGCATTGAATGAAAGAGTAAGTAAATGGCACAGGGAACTGTGAAGTGGTTCAACGGCGACAAGGGCTTCGGCTTCATTACGCCTGACGACGGCGCGAAGGATGTCTTCGTGCACTTCTCCGAGATCCAGGGCAGCGGCTTCCGCAGCCTCGAGGAGAACCAGCGCGTCCAATTCGAGGTCGAGCAGGGAGCCAAGGGCCCCCAGGCGGTACGAGTCTCCGCCATCTGAGTAACCCAGACCTGACGATGGGCTGGTGCGGATAGCTCCGTACCAGCCCATTGGCGTTTCTAGAGCAGCGCGGCAGGGTCCTCGGTAGTTGCCGTGTCACGCATTCGACCGGTCCACGATGCGCTCTCGAGTTGAGCGGCGCGCAGGACGCAATCAGCGATCTCGAACAGTTGAGTGTCGCGTTCCGCGCCCGAGAACGACTTCGCCGCCGCGCATCGCATGACCATCACGCCGAGCGCCTGCGACGTCATGTGCGGCACGACAAGCAGATTTGCACAACCATGCTGCCCCTCGACCACCATCAGGCGCTGCCGCCCCGGGTGGCCACCCTGCATCGATCGGCCGCCGGCAATGGTCTCGTACAGCTCACGCGGTCCCTGCGTGGCCGACCAGTTGATGCAGATGTCGATGATTTCGCCGAGCGTCGTGTGCAGGGCCCCGATGAGCTGCGGAAGTTCATCCGCAACAGACGCGGTGTAGGGCCACCACGCGCCGTCGATGTCTGCGCCCAACTGTCGCGCGAGTGCGAGCCTGACGGGACGGGCCAAGCGCCGCGCCCCCGTCATGCCGTTCATGAGGTCGGCGGCGTATCAGCAGTCGAGTCTTTTCGGGGGCGGTCGGAGAACACAGGAGCCTGCACCGGCTCCGAAGACTCGCGGTTCGGCACGGCTTCGGGCTGATAGGGATGTGAGAACAAGTCGGACGATTCCATGGCGCGGTCCTTAACCATGTCGGTTCAGCCCGGGGGTAGATCGTCGGGCGAAAGTGGTCGATTCGCAGGCTGATCGTCTTCACGTATAGGTGCACTGTTGGCAAGGCAAATACGAAACGGCCTATCCCCAATCTACACCCGGGGACCTCGGCCGCCACATCGCATTCACAATCGGCGCGTCAGAAAAGCGGCGAGCCGGATGATCCCGAACTTCCCGCCGGAACTGGCGCGCACTCGAGAGTTGTTGGGGCACGGGTCATTTGCCCCAATATCGGCTATCGGACCGCGCCGTTGATGGCGGGTTTGTCGATCATGCCCTTCTCGACACCCCACATCGTCGCGATCGTCTTGTATTCACCGGTCTGCATCAGATGCTCCAGCGCACGCCGCAGTGGCTCCCCAAGGCCTGAATCCTTGGCCACCGGCCAGCCGTAGGGCGCCGTATTGAAGATCTCCCCCGCCGGCTCCAGCTTCCCGCCCGACATCTTGATCGCGAACCCGGTCGCCGGCGAATCGGTCGTCATCGCATCGACTTCCCCGGCGATCAACGCGGCGTTCAAGTCGTCCTGGCTGACGTAGACGACCTTCTCAATCGCAGGGTTGCCCGCGTCCGTGCACGCCTGACTCTTCGCCGGAAGCTCCACGGTTTCCTGGATCGTCGCGTACTGCACACCAACACGAAGGCCGCAGGCGTTGTTCGGATCCACTCCGGCTCCGACCCTTTGGGCCCACAAGGTCCCCGCCTGAAAGTACGTCACGAAGTCGACGGAGCTCTCGCGGTCCTTCGTGTCGGTGAACGACGACATCCCGGCATTGAAGTCGCCGGCGCGGATTGACGGAATGATCGCCTCGAAGCCGGTCTCGCGGTAATCCGGCGTCAGCCCAAGCGTCTTCGCCACCGCATTCATCAGATCCACGTCGAAGCCGACGATCTCACCCGAGGCATTCTTGAATTCGTTTGGCGCATAAGGCAAATTGACGCCGATCACCAGCCGGCCCGTCTTCTTGATGTCGTCGGGTACGGTCGCGGCAATCTCGGGAACCGCGCCTGCCACCGGCGCCGGGGTTGCCGAACTCTCCGCAACGCCTGCCGGTTTCGTGTCCCGATCGCCCGACCGGCCCACCAGCTGCCACACCCCGAATGTGCCAAGGGCCGCAACCAACACCACCGCGGACGCAATCGCCAACGCCCGTCGCGACACTCCTGGAGACCGCTGCCGTGAATGCCTGCCCGATCGACCAGTCGTCCGAACCGGCGTCTCGAGTGCGCGCCTGGCCGCGGCCGCCAACTCGCCCGCCGTCTGATACCGCTTGACCGGCTTTTTCGCCATGCCCTTGGCGATGACGTCGTCGAACGCCGACAGCTTCGGGTCAACGGCCGACGGCCGCGGTGGCGGCGAGACCATGTGCCCCTTGATCTGCTGCTCGTAGCTCTCCGCCGGGTAGGGCCGCTGCCCAGTGATGCACTCGTAGAGCACGCACGTCAGCGCGTAGATGTCCGCGCGCGGATCGATCTGTGCGCCGTCGAACCGCTCCGGCGCCATGTAGGCCAGCGTGCCCAGCGTGTTCCCTGCCGTCGTCAGGCCCTTCTCGCCGGCCGTTCGCGCCAAACCGAAGTCGATCAGATACACGAATTCGCGATCGGTGATCAGGATGTTCGACGGCTTGACGTCGCGATGGATCAGCCCTGCTTCGTGTGCGGCGTCCAGCGCCGTCGCCACCTGCTCGACCACATTGACCGCGAACGACGCCCCGAGTGGCTCGCCGTCGGCGTCCTCGAGCATCGTGCCGAGGTTTTTTCCCTCGATCAGCCGCATATCCAGGTAGAGCCGGCCATCGATTTCGCCGTAGCCGTGAATCGGCACCACGTGCGGGTCGTTCAGCCCGGCGGCCGCCTGCGATTCGCGCCGAAACCGCTGCTGGAACGTGGCGTCCTCGGCCAGATGATGCGGCAGGACCTTGAGCGCGACGACGCGGTCGGTCTTGGTGTCGTAGGCCCGGTAGACCTCTCCCATACCGCCCCGGCCGATCAGCTTTTGCAGCTGATAGTGCCCGAATGGTGTCGAATCCACCTCTAACTCCTCGACAGCGGCTGTCCCCGCTGCGGTATGAAGCTACATCACGTTTGCCGGCTGTGCCGCTACTGCAAGTGCCTGATCCGCCGGCCTGCCCGCTTCGCCTCATACATCGCCCGGTCTGCGTTGCGCAGGATCTCCTCTGGGTCTCGCCGATCGCCACGCACCACCTCGACGAGCCCGACGCTCGCGCGGATGGTCGTGCTGGTGTCGGCGATAGCGACCGGCTCGGCCAATGCGGCCCGCAATCGATCGACCAGGGCGTTGAGCTCTTCGCGCGTCGCCGCTCCGAAGATGAGAGCGACGAACTCGTCTCCGCCGTGTCGTCCGACCACGTCCGCGGGCCCGACAGCCTCGCGCAGTCGCGCCGCGGCAGCGCGCAGGAGAGCATCGCCCGCTTCATGACCCAACGTGTCGTTGGTGGCCTTCAGATCATCGAGGTCGATGAACAGGACCGCGCGCAACGAAGCGCCATCGGCAGCCTCGAGGGCCGTCCGTATTCGGCGCAGTACGTATCCGCGATTCGGCAACCCCGTCAGGGGGTCGTGGTTGGCCTGGTACACCAGCCGCTCCACCGATTCATGCTGTTCAGTGACGTCGGAGAATGACACCAGCAGGTCCGGTTTTTCGGCATCGTCGAGGCTCACCAGGCGCCCACTGAGCAACAGCCATCGCCGTTGGCCGTTGGGCAGGTCCATCGCATACACCTGCTTCGAGAACGAGACGCCTGTGCGAAGCGCACGAGCCACTGGTCGCTGCTCGGTGGGCACGGGAACGCCCTCGACGTCATACATGGGTAACCATGCCGCCCAGGTGGCGAAGTCGGAAGCGAGGTGTTCGAGTTTGAGATCAAGGATGCGGCGAGTTGCAGCATTGAAGAACTTGACCGACCCGTCGCTTCGCATCAATACGATGCCTTCGTCCAGATTCTCCAGGATGGTCTCGAAGCGCCGAGATGGCCGACGCGGTCCGTCCCTTGCGCTGACGTCGCGCAGGATGAGCTGATACGCGGGCTCGCCATCCCACAACGTCAGTACGCCCACCACCTCGACTCGCAGTGCCAGGCCGTCGACCGGCACGATGTGCACCTCCAACGGCTCGGTGGCGCTCCCAACGTCGGTCAATTTCGCGATGCACGCACATACGGCCAAGATCGCGTCGGGGTCGACGAACTCGGTGAGGTCGTGGCGCAGCAACTGCTCGCGCGTCTCCACCCCCACCCAGCGCAGGGCAGTCGCATTGACATATTTCAGCCGGCCGTCCTGGACCACACAGATCGCGTCAGGGCTGTGCGCCACGAGTCGCTGAAATCGATCTTCAGTCAAACCGCGGTTGGTGCAGCGCTTCTCCGGCCTTGCCACCAGCGGCCATCCTTTCGTGCGGTGGCCTTTGCTCATACCATTCCAGCACATCAAACTGATTGATTCATAAAACAAGACCGGCTGCGGCGCGCCCGCCGCCATAGCGGCTAACTTCATCGAGGTTTGCTAGTCTGCTTGCAAAGCTGTGGCAGAAGCAGTGCCGAACCCACCACGAAGGGTCGACGCCGCCCTGGTTGGCAAAACTTGAAGATGAGCAAAATGCGACATGTTTGCGAGATCCGCGCTTTTCCGCCAAGTTCCGTTACCCTCAGCTGCGAACCCACCCCTGCGTCGGCGATCGAGGCCAGCGTGACAACACTCCATCGGGCGGCACGCTCGTGACAGTTCAACCGCGTCTCGTTCCGCCGCTCGACAAAGCGCCGCGTCCCTCAATGCCCGACTCCCGACCGCGGGGCGTCGTGACTCAGTTGGGGTTTCGGTCGGACCAGGGCATCGACGCCGCATCGGCCGGCGTCGGCCTGATGCCGGTATTTCAACCCGTGGTCTCGCTTCCCGACGAACGGGTCGTCGGCTTCGAGGCCCTCGCACGGTGGCCGATGTTCGCCACCATGACAGCCTCCAACGTGTTCTCGTTTGCGAACGCTTCCCGCCAGGCAGACATTCTCGATCAGCAGTGCATCGATGCGGCAGTCCGTGCCGCGCTGCACTCTGCGCTGCCGCGGGGCAGCCTGCTGTTGATCAACACAGAGCCTGCCGTCGCACACATCCCCCGGGCCACTCATCCATCCCTCAACGAAGCATGCGAACGATTCCAGGTGGCCTTCGAACTCACCGAACGCCATCTGCTCACACACCCGAAGGCGTTGCTGGAAAAGGTGGCCGCCATTCGCAGCGACGGCATCGCCATCGCAGTGGATGACGTTGGCGCACATCCTGATTCACTCGCGATCCTCGACATCGTCGACCCCAACATCGTCAAGCTCGACGTGTCGGTGATCCAGAAAAGTGAGCGGCTCGACAAAGCCAAGATTCTGACCGGTGTACTGGCTCACCACGAGCGAAGCGGCGCGCTGATCATTGCCGAAGGCGTTGAGACAGACGAGGACCTCGAGCAGGCGCTCGCCATGGGCGCGGGCCTCGCGCAGGGATATCGGTTCGGCCGAGCCCGACCGCTCGGCCGGCAGCGCCACACGACGGGGCCCCCGCCGACGATGCGAGCCGTGCGGCGCGATGGGCATTCCGCGCACGCGGCGGCCGACGATGACCGGATGCCGCTTCGGGTGGCACGAAAGCACGTTGTCGCCGCGTTCGCCCGCCATATCGAGGAGCAGGCGCGACACTCCATCGACCACCCGATCGTGCTGGCCGCCGTGCAGCGCGCGGAGGACTTGGCCGCCGCCTCGCGACAGCTTTACCAGGAACTGGCGGCGACGTCGCCGCTCGTCGTCGTGCTCGGCCGCGACGTACCCGTCGACCTCGGTGGCGGCGTTCGCGGCATCGAACTGCACCCAGAGGACCCGCTGTGCGAGGAGTGGGTGGTCGTGACCCTCGGCGCAGACACATGCAGGGCACTGGTCGCACGCGAGTTACGCAGTTCCGCGACGCACGACGGCGAGCGACGATTCGAATTCCTCATCACCAGCGATCGTGCGATGGTCACGAGGGCCGCGCGCGGCCTGTTGGCTCGCGTCGTGTGAGTTGCCCGCCACACGTCGGCGACTCGTCGTGGCGCATCTCATAGCACATCCGACGACAAAGAGCGCGCTCAGCAAGTTAGCCAGCGATAGGATCAACGCGTCCACGTCTCACAGCGGCGGCGCGGTCGGGTTTCTAGTTTCCCAGACTGGTCTATCCACACCTCGGTGCGCGACTGACCGAGGAGGACATCATGCAGGGGTTCACGGCGGCGTGGTGGCGTTGGCGACTGGCCCAGGCCCGCGGGCGCAATCCCCTGGTTCGAACGAGCGACCGCGTCGAGGTCGCCGTCATGGCCCTCGCTGTCCTGATCTCGCTGACCGTCATGCCCTTCGCGGGCGCTATCGGCACCGCGATCCACGACGAACACGCCAAGACCTACGCCGCGCAACAGCACGACCGTCATCAGGTCGCCGCGCCCGCGGTCAACGCCGCAGCCCCGACCGGGCCCGCCGCGGTTCTCCAGGCCCGTTGGCGAGCAGGTGATGTCGAGAACGCCGGCGCCCTTGACTGGACCAACCCGACGAAAGACGCTGCGGGAGCTGACATTTGGGTCGACAAGAACGGTCGTGAGGTCGGCCCGCCCGCCGCTTCATGGCAGGCGGGCGCCGACGCGATCGTTGCCGCGGCCGGCGTGTGGCTGGCGGCGACTGTCCTTGCCGGTTTGACCGTCGCGCTCGTCCGACGGGGCCTGAGGCGCGCACGGTCAAACGCGTGGAACCGCGAAATCGCGATCCTGGTGCACGATGACGGAGGCCGCACCGGTCGGCACCGGTGAATTCGGACCCAGCGGCGCCTCGGTAGTCCTACCGTGAGCACATGGCCGAACAGTCACCCGCTGTCTTCGTATCGCATCCGCCGGAAGGGCTTCTCCGCGTCGTCAACCCGGCCCTGAAATTCCTGCTCGGCACACCGCTGGCAGGTTCAGCAGGCAAGCAATTGATGGTGCTGAACTTCAAGGGCCGCAAGTCGGGCAATCCGTACTCAATTCCGGTGAGCGCACACTTCATTGGCGACCAGCTGTACGCACTGGCCGGCGCGGGCTGGACCAAGAACTTCCGCGGCGGCGCCGACGCCGAGGTCCTGCACGACCGCAAGAAGAAACCGATGCGAGGCGAGGTCATCGCAGACCCCGCGGTCGTCGCGGAGCTTCAACACCGGGTCGCCGAGTCCTACGGTGTCAAGCGCGCACAGCGCTCGATGGGCCTGGGCTTCCGCGAGCAGCGCATCCCCACCGTCGACGAGTTCAAGGAAGCGTGCGAGCGGGAAGGCATCGTCGCCATTAAGTTCACGCCGCGCACCTGATGCCCGAAACCAACGTGGTCGGCGGACCGCTGGAGCCATGCGGCACCGAACCGCTTACCGGCTTCTACCGCGACGGCTGCTGCGCGACGGGGCCAGAGGACCTTGGTAGACACACCATTTGCGCGGTCGTCACCGCGGAGTTTCTCGAGCATCAGCGGTCGATCGGCAACGACCTCTCGACGCCGCGGCCCGAGTTCCGGTTCCCCGGCCTGTCGCCCGGCGACCGATGGTGCGTGACCGCCGCGAACTGGTTCCGGGCCTATCAGGACAACTGCGCCGCGCCGGTCGTGCTCGCATCCACCCATGCGCGCACATTGGACGTCGTGCCGTTGGCAGCGCTCAAGGAGCATGCGGTCGACGTCCCTGACGACCTGGCGGACTTGTAGCTATCCCACGATGTCGAGTAGCTGCTCCAGCGTCGAGAGCTGCTCGGCGTAGTCGCCCTCCAGCTTGGCCAGCAACGTGGTGATGCCTGCGGCCTTGTACTTGTCCACCCGCTCGGCGATAACCTCTTGTGTCCCAACGAGATTCGTCAGGCGGCCGAGGTCGAGCGGCACGGCCGCGCGGGCTTCGTCCCGGTTGCCGCCCTGCCACAGTTCGGCGACCTTGGCGATCTCGTCGCCGTAGCCCAGCCGGGTGAACGCATCGTTGTAGAAGTTGCGCCCGCCGGCTCCCATGGCGCCGATGGTGAACGCATATCCGTCGGCGTGCCTGCGTGCCGCCGCGTCGGCGGACGCGTCGTCGTCGTGGAACTCGACCGCGACCGGCGCCACCAGATCGAGATCGGTCAGCGGGCGTCCGGCGCGCTCGGCCCCTTCACGCAGCGGACCGAGGAACACGTCGGCGGCCTCGGGAATGAACGCATTGCCGAGCCAGCCGTCGGCGGCCTCACCGGTGAGCCGCAGGTTGCGCGGCCCCATCGCCGCGACGTAGACCGGCACCGGCCGCGGCCGCACCATCGGTTTCAGCGCCGCGCCAACGCTGTCGGGCAGCGGAAGCGGGTAGATCTCGCCGGGATGCTCTAGCCGGTCGCCGCGGCTGACGATCCGGACGATCTCGATGGTTTCCCTGGTCGTCTCGACGGGCTTGCGGAACCGGACCCCATGCCAGCCCTCCATCACGCGCGGGCCCGACGTTCCGATGCCCAACAGGAAGCGGCCGTCGGAGAGCTCCTGCAGGCTGAGCGCCGACGTCGCCAACATGGCCGGACTGCGCGAACCCAGTTGCACCACAAAGGTTCCCAGCTTGATCGTCGACGTCTTGGCGGCGACGAACGCGAGTCCGGTCAGCGCGTCGTAACCCCAGATTTCCGGCGTCCACAACGAATCGACACCGAGTCGCTCGGCCGCCGCGGCGAACTCCACTGCGCCCGGCAATCGGGGCTCGATCATGGTTCCGACCTTCACGCCTGACCCCTTTTCCGCCGTGGCATGCTGCAAAAATGCGTTACCGCGATCAGCCCACCATAGAAGTGACGCAACGCGTGCACTGCGATGTCGAGACCGCATGGAAATACGTCACCGACATCAACCTGCCCGCGCGCTGCTCGAGCGAGTTGCAGTCCGTGGAATGGCTCGACGGTGCAGACGGCGTGACCCTCGGCGCCCGATTCCGCGGCCGCAGCCGCCACGATGCGTTCGGCGACTGGCAGACGGTGTGCGAAGTCGTCGAGGTCGAGGATCAGCGCCGCTGGGTGTGGAACGTCAGCGGCCCCGACGGAGTGGGCGCCACCTGGGGGTTCGAGGTGGAGCCTGCCAGCGATGGGGTACTGATCCGGCAGTGGGGCCGGATGGGACCGGCCTCGTCGGGACTGACGCCCGCGATTCTCGCGCAGCCGGACAAAGAAGCCAGGATCGTTTCGCGTCGGCTGTCGGAATGGCAGCAGAACATGGCGACCAATCTCGACTGGATCCGCTCGCAGGTCGAGGGTTAACCCTGGTCGGCCGCTTGCGGGACGTGGCGCGCGACTGTCTCGTCCATCATCTGACGTAGTGCCGGGACCTCGTCGAGCAGGCGATTGAGGTCGTTGCGCGCGATGTGCAGCACTTCGGCCCTGCCGGTCGTCGTCACCGTCGCATTGCGGAGTTTGCCGCTGCGCAGCGCGGATTCACCGATCACCTCGCCCGGGCCCACCACGGCGATGCGCTCCTGGCCGATGTACACGCCTGCCTCGCCGCTGAGCAGGATGTAGCAGGCGTCGGACGGAGTCTGCTCCCGGATCAGCGGCCACGGCCCGGATGTCGAGGTTCGATGGGTCGCCTGAGCGATGCGCGCCAGGTCGCTGTCGGAGAACTTCGCGAACGCCGGGAAATCCTTCAGCCGGCGGGCGTCCTCTGCATACTGCTGCTCGCGGGCTTGTTTCGCCTCAGTGGTCTCACGCCTGTTCATATGACTCCCCCGATCACGACGACACTGTCGTCTCCGACCCTAGCGAGCGGGGCCTAGGCCGCGACGGTTTTCGCCGCTGCCGAGTCTGTCGAGATGTCCGCCGCGTTCGCCGTCGGCAACGACAGCGTCATGCCCGATACGTTCAGCGCGCCCGCTGTCGTGATCGTCTCGTACGGGAACGCCGACGCCACCAACTGCAGCGTCACCGTCTCACCCGGCTCGAGCGTCTGCGCCACCATCTCCATCGGCACCGACACCGTATGCGTCTTTCCGTCCAGCGTGACCGGTACCGGTGTGACGAGGTTGCCCAACACCAGACCGGTCGTATCGTCGACCAGCTGCGCGTAGACGTGACGGCTGGTGCCGGTGCCCGAGTACGTCATCGTCAACCGCGGCGCCCCCACGATGTAGGTCGTGTCTTTCACCGCCGGAATCGTGAGGTTCAACGCGTTGATCGCCCGCGAACCGGACGGGATACCGAGCAGGGTGCCGAGCGGGAACGCGGTCAGGATCCGAGGTTCGGGCCCCGACCCACCGAGGAACGGAATGAGCGGCAGCACACCACCTTTGGAGGTCGACGCGACAATCGGCGTGCCCTGGTGCACCGGATAGGTGTCCGACGAGAACCGCTGGCCGTGCTGGTCGACCCACTCGAACTGCGGGCCGGTGTCCACGCTCAAATCGCCCTTCACGTACCTGTCCAGCCACGCCATGGTCGCCTCCTTGACCATCACACCGTCATTGGTGGACGTCAGGCACGCGCCGTGGCCGCCGCAGAACCACACCACCTTGGTCGGAACGCCCGCCGCCACAAGCGCTTTCGCGTTCGCGTCAGCCTCGGCCAAGGTGAACAGCGTGTCGACTGTGCCCTGCACCAGCAACGTGGGCGCCGTGATGTTCTTGACGAGGTCACCGGGACCGCGTTCGGCGATCAGATCCTGATCGGCTTCCGTGATGGTGCCGGTGATGTCGCCGTAGATCAGGCCCGGGTAGATACGCGGGTTGACGCGGGCATTCGTGCCGATGAGCGCGGCGACCAGGATTGTGCCCCAGCTGCTCTTGAACGCCTGATCCTTGTACAGCGACGTGGTCAGGCTGTGCCAGGCGATGGTCGGCACGATCGCGTCGATGCGATGGTCGTTGACGGCGGTCGCCAACTGGATACCGCCGCCATAGGAGGCGCCGACCATGCCGATACGCGGATCCAACGTCTTGGCATCGTCGAGCTTGACCTCGGGCTGCGTAGCCAGCCAGCTGATGATCGCCGAGACGTCCTTACCCTCGAAGTCCGGATGGTCGACCTGCATGGTGCCGCCCGAACTCCATTCCCCGCGCGGGTCCCAGGTGACGACGTTGTATCCGGCATGCCGCAGTGTGCCCACACCGATCACGTCGTTCGGCAGGAATTCGTCGTTCATCGCGTCGGGGTTCGTCGCACCCGGTAGCGCCAGGCCGGGGCCGTCGAGGATCGTCGGCGCCTTCTGCCCCGCCCGCAGCCCGGCCGCGGGCATGAAGTGCACGTAGATCGGGGTGCCGTCGAAGGAGATCACCTTCACGTCGCGCGGCACCGGCGTGCCCGGCGCGAGGCCGAACTGCACCGGATAGCCGACGAAGCGGTGCAGGACGTCGCCGATCAGCGGGATCTGGTGGATGAACGCGACCACCGGCGTGACGAACATCGGCCCGACGACAGGCAGATGCTGCAGGCCCTCCAGCGGCGCGGGCGCCGCGATCGCGACCGGCGGCTGGGCAGCGGGGGTGGAGTCCGACGTCGTGACGGTCGACGCCGCGACGGTGCTGGCCTTCGCCAGCGTCTTCGACCTGTTGGATTCCTGTCGCGCGGCGGCCACCATCATCAACGGCAGCGCCGGCTCCGCCGGCGGGTTCGGCTTCTGCGCCGCCGCCACGGCGGTCTCGACGGTCTCGACGACCTTCGGGTCCGAAGCAACCGTCACGCTGGTGGTCTTCTTCTTCTTTTTCTTCGGCGTCGACTCTGCGGCCGGCTTGGTCTCGGTGGATTCCTTTGCGGTATCAGTCTTTTCGTCCTGCGCGGGCTTGGCGTCCGTCGCTGACGTCTGCGAACCTGCCGCACTCGTCGGCTCGGCCGACGCGACTCCCTGCCCGACAAAAAGGGCGGCCCCGATTCCCAGAGCCACCGCCAGTCCACCGATCCGCCCCACGTACACCCCAGATTCCATGACTATGCAAATACCGTGCGACGGGCGTCGCGTCCTCGTTTTCGGCGAGATGACACCATCCGTTGGTGACCAACCTCGCCGACGTCACGCAGAACCAACTCGACCGATGGCGGCTCCGCCGTGACGGCGAACCGGTCCGGGGGGCCTGCTCGGTGGTGCTGCCGGTGCGGACGTCCGAAGGAATGCAGGCAGTCCTGAAGATCACCGATGACGTCGAGTCCGAACACGAGCACCTCGTGCTGCGCCGCTGGGGCGGCGACGGCGCGGTCCGCCTGCTCAGCGCCGACCCCCCGCACCACGCGGTCCTGCTGGAGCGACTGCGTGAACACAGCCTGGACACGCTGCGAGACGTCGACGCCTGCGAGGTGGTAGCCGCGCTATACCGGCGGCTTCACGTCCCCGCCCTACCCCAATTACACACGCTCACTTCATATCTCGAAGGGTGGACCGTCGAATTCGAGGAACTCCCGCGGAGCGCGCCCATCCCACACCGGCTGGTTGAGCAAGCGACGGCGTTGAGCCGCGAACTGGCAGATCAACCGGCAGACAACGTGGTTCACGGCAACCTCCACTACCGCAACGTGCTCGCCGGCGACCGTGAACCCTGGCTCGCCATCGCGCCGCGGCCGGCGAACGGCGATCCACATTACGAAATCGCACCGATGCTGTGGCATCGCTGGGACGAACTCGTCGGCAACGTCCGCGACGGCGTGCGACGGCGTTTTTACGCGCTCGTCGACGCGGCAGGCTTCGACGAAGACCGCGCCCGCGCCTGGGTCATCGTCCGGGTGGTGCGGCAAGCCGTCCACGACTCCGCCAACCTGACCAGGTACGTTGCCTTGGCCAAGGCGGTGCAGGACTGATTGGTTGCCCACCAACAGTATTGGGTGCTCGCATCGACAAGGGTAATGTCAGGATCGGTGTTAAAGAAGCTGACACATATCAACTGCCCGTATTCGACTGTCAGCGAGGATGCATAGTGTCAGGTAGCGCAGGAACAACTCCGGTCGCCCAGTCCAAGTGGCTGTCCAAGTCCGCCGGCCAGACGCGCGGCTCGGACAAGAAGGAAGTCCAGTTCCACTACGACATCTCCAACGACTTCTTCAAGCTGTGGCAGGACCCCACTCAGACCTACAGCTGCGCCTACTTCGAGCGCGACGATATGACGCTCGAACAGGCGCAGATGGCCAAGGTCGATCTTTCGCTCGGCAAGCTGGGGCTGCAACCGGGGATGACCCTGCTCGACATCGGTTGTGGGTGGGGGTCCACGATCATGCGGGCCGTCGAGAAGTACGACGTCAATGTCATCGGGTTGACGCTTTCGGAGAACCAGAAGCAGCACATCGAGGACCACTGGTTCGCCAACTCGACGAGCAAGCGTCACATGGAGGTTCGCCTGCAGCCGTGGGAGGAGTTCGAAGGGCGGGTCGACCGGATCGTGTCGATCGGCGCGTTCGAGCACTTCGGGTTCGGCAAGTACGACGACTACTTCAAGAAGACCTTCAACTGGCTGCCGGACGACGGGGTCATGCTGCTACACACGATCATCATTCCCGAAGACGAGGAGATCAAAGCCAAGAAGTTGCCGCTGACCATGTCGAACGTCCGCTTCATCAAGTTCATCATGGATGAGATCTACCCGGGCGGTCGGCTGCCGCTGGCGTCGATGGTCAGGGACCACGCCGTCGAGGCCGGCTACCACGTCACGCGTGAGCAACACCTCCAGCCGCACTATGTTCGGACGCTGGATACCTGGGCGGCAAATCTCGAGTCACAGAAGGACGAGGCCATCGCCATCACCTCGACAGAGATCTACGAGCGGTTCATGAAGTACCTCACGGGGTGTGCCGACCTGTTTCGCAACGGATACACAGATGTTTGCCAGTTCACTTGCGAGAAAGGCTGATTCGCCCACCTAACGAAACTTGAGGTAGAAACAAGGGGGGTCAGGTCCGTCGAGATCGCGAGTGCGATCCGTGGAGGAGGTCGATAGAGGTGGCTGAGGGCAACGCCGGGACGGTGAAGATGCGGCCGTTTTTCGAGGAGATCCAGGCCCACTACGACCTCTCCGACGAATTCTTCGGGACGTTTCAAGACCCATCCCGCACCTACAGTTGTGCGTTTTTCACCAGCGACACCATGTCTCTTGAAGACGCGCAGATGGCGAAGATCGATCTCGCGCTCGACAAGCTCGAATTGCGCCCCGGAATGACGCTTCTCGACGTCGGTTGCGGGTGGGGCTCGGTACTGAAGCGTGCGGTCCAGAACTACGACGTCAACGTCGTCGGGCTGACGCTGAGCAAGAATCAGGCGGCTTACTGCCAGCACTTGCTCGAGGAGATCGATTCCGATCGCTCGCGGCGAGTGTTCCTGCGCGGCTGGGAAGAATTCGACGAGCCCGTCGACCGCATCATCAGCATCGAGGCGTTCGAAGCGTTTCCGAAAGACCGCTACGCGGCCTTCTTCGAAACCTGCTATCGAATCCTGCCTGCGGGCGGCCGGATGGTGCTGCAGACGATCCTCGGCCATCCGCTCAAGCGGTGGCCCGAGATGGGCATCCCGATCACCATGACGGACCTGAAGTTCATGCGGTTCATTGCCAAGGAGATCTTCCCTGGCGGCGCCATCCCCTGTGACGAAGACATTGCCGAATACTCCGGTGCGGCAGGGTTTTCGCTGGAACAGACGCAGTACCTCAACGAGCATTATGTGCGGACGCTGGATGCGTGGGCGGCCAACTTGCAAGCTGCGCACGACGAAGCGGTGGCCGCGACGTCCCAAGAGGTTTTCGACCGCTACATGCGCTACCTGACCGGATGCTCCGACTTCTTCCGCCGCGGGATCAGCGAACTGGGACAGTTCACGTTGACGAAGGCGTGACGCTCAAGCGGCGCCGAACACGACCGCGACGTTGTGGCCGCCGATGCCAAACGAATTGGTGACCGCATAGCGGTAGTCGCCGTTGCGAGGAATGCCGCTGACGACGTCGAGGTCGATTTCGGGGTCGAGGTTCGTCAGGTTCAGCGTCGCAGGCACGACTCCGTCGCGCAGCGCCTGAACCGTCAACACCGCCTCCACGGCGCCTGCCGCGCCCAACGAATGACCTAGTGCGGCTTTGGGAGCGAAAACCGCCGGCTTGTGATTGCCGAATGCGAGCGCGATCGCGTTGGCCTCGGCGAGGTCGCCGTGCTTGGTACCGCTGGCATGTGCATTCACATGGTCGATGTCGGTAGGCGTCAGGCCCGCCAAGTCGATGGCGCGCACGATCGCGTGGCTGGCATCCTGCCCGCTTGGGTTCGGCTCGACCACGTCGTAGCCGTCGGAGGTCATCGCCGCCCCCATGACCCGCGCCAGGATCGAGGCACCGCGCGCCTTGGCGTGTTCCTCGGTCTCGATGAGCAGTAGCGCACCGCCTTCGCCGAGCACCATGCCGTCGCGGTCCTTGTCGAACGGGCGGCAGGCTGCCTGCGGGTCATCGTTGTTGGCTGACAACAGCCCCGCCTGCCAGAACGATGCGACGGGCACCGCCTCGATGTGCGTCTCCACCCCGCCGCAGATCGCGATGTCAGCCTCGCCGAGCACGATCTGTCGCCACGCCTCGGCGATTGCTGCGGCGCCCGACGCGTCGCCCATGATCGGCGACATGATCCCGGCCTTGGCCTGGCGATCGAGCCCGAGCGCTGCGGCAGGCGAATTCGGCATGTACATCTGCACCGCGAGAGGCGACACCGCGCGCAGCCCCTTCTCCTTCCAGGAGTCGTACTGCGAGGGGATCTCCTCGGTGCTGCCGAGGGCGAGGCCCATTGCGATCATCAGTCGCCTGGTATCGACGTCCGGCGTTCCGGCGTTCTCCCACAACCGCCGTCCCAACACGAGCGACATCTTCTGCATGTACGCCAGCCGCCGGAGCTCCACGCGGCTGAGGTGTTCGTCGAAATTCTCTTGCAGCGGCCCGCCGATGCGCACCGGTGAATCGAACTCGCCGACGAAGGCTTTATCCAGTTCGCGAATGCCGCTTTGCCCGTCGAGCAGCGCCCGCCAAGTCTTTTCCGCATCGGGGCCAAGCGAAGTGGTCGATGCGACTGCGGTGACGACGACGTCGGGGAAACCGTCGCCCGTTCTCAACGACGCCATGCCTGCCGAATTCCTTCACTCGCGAGATTGTGTTGAGCGGTCTGACACCAGATTACGAGCCTCTGCAAGGCGACTCACAGGTCGTCTTGTCGATGTTCGTTCGATGGCTTCCCCGTTCGTTTGCCGAGGCATTAATCCAAGTACTGCATCATTCGGCCGTATATCGGTCTTGGACAAGCATGGATATGCCTCCTACCGTTGCTGATAGACAGCGACGACCAGCGACGGCCGAGGACACCATGACAACGACCATGCCCGACACCTCACGCCTGACCGGACAGATGCTCATCGCCGGCTCACCCGTGCGCGGCGCAGGCACACCGATTCGCGGGTTCAACCCGAGCACCGGCCAGCAACTCGAGCCTGCCTACCCCTACGGCGATCGGTCTCACGTCGAGACCGCGTGCTCCGCGGCTGCGGCGGCTTTCGCCGACTACCGGTCGAGGCCCGCCGAGCAGCGCGCCAAGTTCCTGGAGAAGATCGCGGCCAACATCGAAGCCATCCGCGACGGTGTCATCGCCCGCGCCGTCGCGGAATCAGGACTGCCAGAGGCCCGCATCACCGGCGAGGTCGCGCGCACCACCGGTCAGTTGCGGATGTTCGCCGACGTGCTGCGCGAGGGCAGCTGGAACGGCGCCCGCATCGATCCCGCCCTGCCCGACCGGGAGCCGTTGCCACGGCCCGACATTCGTCAGCGCTCCATTCCGCTGGGGCCGGTCGCGGTGTTCGGCGCAAGCAACTTTCCGCTGGCGTTCTCGGTCGCAGGTGGCGATACCGCGTCGGCACTGGCCGCCGGGTGCCCGGTCGTCGTCAAAGCCCACGACGCCCACCCCGGGACCTCCGAATTGATCGGCCGCGCCATCACCGAGGCTGTCGCAGACACCGGACTGCCTGCAGGCACCTTCTCGCTGCTGTTCGGATCGGGGCCCGAGCTTGGCGTCGCGCTCGTCACCGATCCGCGGATCAAGGCGGTCGGCTTCACCGGATCACGCACTGCGGGAACGGCTCTCGTCGCTGCCGCGGCGAGCCGTCCCGAACCGATCCCGGTGTACGCCGAGATGAGCTCGATCAACCCGGTGTTCCTGCTCGACGGCGCCCTGGCCTCACGCGGTGCAGCCCTCGGCGCCGCGTTCGTCGCGTCGCTGACAATGGGCTCCGGACAGTTCTGCACCAATCCGGGTTTGGTGATCGCCATAGACGGGCCGGGCTTTGACACCTTCCTCGGCGCGGCACGGGATGCCGTCGCGAAGGCAGCTGCCACCCCGATGCTCACGCCCGGCATCGCGTCGAACTACGCCGCCGGTGTCGACACGTTGAGCGGAGAAGCCGACCTGATAGTCCGTGGCGAGGCTTCCGAGAGCGAAACATATTGCCGAGCTGCACTATTCGCGACCGATGCGTCGAGTTTCCTGGGCACGGAGCGGCTGCAGGCCGAGGTATTCGGCGCGTCGAGCCTGATCGTGCGCTGCGCCGACGCAGCCGAGATGCGCGCCGTCGCCGAGGGCCTCGAGGGCCAGCTGACTGCCACCGTGCACGCCGACGAGTCCGACTACGACGATGCTCGCCAGCTGGTGCCCCTGCTCGAGCTCAAGGCAGGCCGGATCCTCTTCGACGGCTGGCCTACCGGCGTCGAGGTCGGGCACGCGATGGTGCACGGTGGCCCATACCCGGCCACGTCCGACTCGCGGAGCACATCGGTTGGCTCACGTGCGATCGAGCGCTTCCTTCGCCCGGTCGCCTACCAGAACGTACCGAAGTCGCTGCTGCCCAGTGCAATTGCCGACGAGAATCCAGACCACCTGTGGCGGCGCATCGATGGCCGACTGACCCGTGACTGACCCCGAAACACCGATCAAGGAGTCCCAACCGATGCACCCCACGTTTAGTGGAGTTCTGTTCTTCCCTGTCACCCCGATGACCGAGGCAGGCGAGGTCGACCTCGACCTGCTGGCCCGCCACGTCGGCAGCGGTGTCGACGCCGGTCCCGGCGGCGTGTTCATCGCCTGCGGCACAGGTGAATTCCACGCCATGGAGGCCGAGGAGTTCGGCCGCGTCGTGCGAACTGCCGTCGAGGTGGTGGCGGGACGCGTACCGGTCTACGCGGGCGCAGGCGGCTCCGTCACCCAGGCCAAGGTATTCGCCGCGACCGCCAAGGACGCCGGCGCCGACGGCATCCTGTTGCTGCCGCCGTATCTCGTCGAGATGCCGCAGGCTGGGCTGATCGCCTACACCCGAGAGGTCGCGGCTGTCACCGACCTTCCGCTCATCGTCTACAACCGCAACAATGCCCGCTATACCGAGGCATCCGCCATCGAGGTCGCTAAAATCCCGAATGTGATCGGATTCAAGGACGGCACAGGCGATCTCGACCAGGTCGCGCGCATTGTCCGCGCGGTCAGCGATGCGTTGAAAGATGCAGGAAAGGACTTCCTGTTCTTCAACGGCATGCCGACCGCGGAGACCACGCAGCAGGCCTACCGCGCGATCGGGGTGCCGCTGTACTCGTCGGCGACGTTCGCGTTCGCCCCCGACCTGGCGCTGGCGTTCTTCAACGCGCTCGAAGCCGGAAATGACGCGCTGGCGAACGGCCTGCTGCGGGAGTTCTTCCACCCGCTCGTGCGACTGCGCGACACAGTGCCCGGATATGCGGTATCGCTCGTCAAGGCGGGCGTCGCATTGGAGGGCACGCCCGCGGGCCCGGTCCGCCCACCGCTGGTGATGCCGACCGCCGACGACGTGATCGAACTGCAGGCCATCATCGCCGCTGGTCGGTCGGTGCTGGCCGAGGCGCTCACCGAGGCTGTATAGCTATGGCGCCCAGCCGAATTCGCATCACGGGCGCCCGCATCACGCCGGTCGCGTTCGTCGACCCGCCACTGCTCAACACCGTTGGCCTGCACCAGCCGTACGCGCTGCGTGCGATCATCCAGCTGGACACCGACGCAGGCCTCGTCGGCCTCGGCGAGACGTACGCCGACCAGGCGCACCTCGCGCGGTTGGAATCGGCGGCTTACGCAATCACCGGCCTGGACGTGTTCGCGTTGAATTCGATACGCGCGGCGATCGCTTCGCGACTCAAGGGCGACTCCCGTGCGGTCGGGACGGCCGGCATGATCGCGTCGGCCAGCGCGGTCGACCAGGTGCTGTCGCCGTTCGAGGTCGCGTGCCTTGACGTGCAGGGGCACGCCACCGGCCGTCCGGTGTCGGACCTGCTCGGCGGCGCGGTCCGCGATGCCGTTCCGTTCAGCGCATACCTGTTCTACAAGTGGGCGGCGCATCCCGGCTTCGAGCCGGACGCATTCGGCGAGGCGCTCGACCCGGACGGCATCGTCGCGCAGGCGCGGCGCATCGTCGGCGAATACGGTTTCAGCGCAATCAAACTCAAGGGCGGCGTGTTCGCGCCCGAGGAGGAGATGGCGGCCATCGAAGCGCTGCGGTCGGCGTTCCCTTCGCATCCGTTGCGGCTGGATCCGAACGCGGCATGGACGCCACAGACGTCGGTGAAGGTGGCCTCCGGCCTGGCGGGTGTCCTGGAATACCTCGAAGACCCGACGCCGGGGCTGGACGGAATGGCCGAGGTGGCGCGGCAGGCGCCGATGCCGCTTGCGACGAACATGTGCGTCGTCGCCTTCGATCACCTGGCGCCCGCAGTCGCGAAACAGTCGGTGCGCGTGGTGCTCTCGGATCATCACTATTGGGGCGGACTGCAGCGGTCGCGGCTGCTGGCCGGCATTTGCGAGACTTTCGGGCTCGGGCTGTCGATGCACTCGAATTCGCATCTGGGCATCAGCCTGGCGGCGATGGTGCATTTGGCCGGCGCGACACCCAACCTGACCTACGCGTGCGATACGCATTGGCCGTGGAAGACCGAGGAGATCGTCAAGCCAGGAGCGCTGTCGTTCGTGGACGGATCGGTGGCGGTGCCGACGACGCCTGGACTCGGGGTCGAGATCGACGAGGATGCGCTCGCGGCGTTGCATGAGCAGTACATGCGGTGCGGGATCCGTGACCGCGACGACACCGGATACATGAAGAGCATCGATCCGGGTTTCGACCCGACCGGTCCGCGCTGGTAGCCCTTACCCCGCCGAACGTGGGTTACCCGCACGCTATTGGCGCCTGAAGCGTGCGTTAAGCCCACACTCGGCGATCGGGGGCACCTAAACTGATGCCCAACCTGCGCGTAAACGGTGCGCAGTGATGCGAGGAGTGCATCGGTGTTTTCGCTCGCCCGGTTGTCCTGTTTCGTCGCCGTCGCGGAAGAACTGCACTTCGGGAGGGCCGCTGAGCGGCTGCACATGACTCAGCCCCCGCTGAGCAGGCAGATCCAGCAGCTGGAGAACGAGCTTGGCGTGCAGCTCATCGACCGCACCACCAGGACGGTGACGCTGACTCCTGCCGGCGTCGCGTTCCTGCCCGATGCCCGGCGCATCCTGCAGCTGGCCGAGGGTGCTGCACAAACCGTGAAACGGATCCCGGAAGGCGACCTGGGCACCGTCGTCGTCGGGTTCACCGCGGCCTCCGCTCACGTGGTGCTACCGCGGCTGCTCGGGGCGGCGCGAGAGAAGCTGCCCGATGTGAAGCTGGAGCTGCGGGAAATGGTGACGGCGGTGCAGCTCGAGGGGCTGATGACGGGTGAGCTCGACCTGGGCATGGCGCGCCCGCCGGTGAAGCGGCCGGGCCTGGTGTCGCGACCGCTGCTGCACGAGCAGCTGATCGCCGCGGTGCCGGAGGGGCATCCGATCGCCTCGCTGGGACGGCAGCTGACGCTGAACGACCTCGACGGCCAGGACGTGATCATGTACTCGCCGGTGCAGGCCAGGTATTTCAACGAGTTGCTCATCAGCACGTTCACGATCGCCGGGGCGACGCCGCGCTACGTGCAGTACGTGACGCAGGTGCACACGATGTTGGTGTTGGTGCGCTCAGGCATCGGCATCGCGCTGGTGCCTGCGTCGGCGGCGACACTGCACCCCGACGGCGTGGTGTTCCGGTCGATCGGGGCGTTTCGGGAGCGGCCGGTGGAGTTGGATGCGGTGTGGCGGGGCGACAGCTCCAATCCCGCCCTGCTGCGGCTGTTGAGAGACGTTCTGCCGCAGCGCGAATGGACCACCGATGATCTGGTCGAAGACGCGGTGCGTCTAAGAAGTCTCTGAGAGACGTGTTCTCTTTCAACGAAAATCGACGACGGACGCGCTGGTCTGCGGCGTGCTAGCGTGAATGCATGATCTTGAGGACGAAAGTGGTTGTTGCCGCGACCGGCATGGCACTGTCGCTCGGCCTCAGCAGCGGGATCGCTTCCGCAACTCCCGATGTAGGTGCGGTCGTCAACACGACATGCAGCTACGACCAGGTGATCGCAGCGCTGAATGCCCAGTCGCCCGAGAACGCCGCCGAGTTCACCGGAAGTCCGGTGGCGGTGGGATGGCTGCACCAATTCCTCGGCGCGCCGGTACCTCAGCGTCAGCAGATGCTCCAGCAGGTGCAGAGCATTCCGGCGGCTGCGCCATACACCGGCCTTGTCGTCCAGGTCGCCAACAGCTGCAACAACTACTAAGACGTTCTCAAGCGTGTCATCATTTGATGACACGCCCCAGTAGGGTCGGGTCTGCCGGAGTGAACTCGAGTGAGCGAACGTCGACAAACCGCAGTCGTATGTGGCGCAAGCATGGCCGGACTGCTCGCCGCCGCAGTCCTTTCCGACTTCTATGAATCCGTCACGCTCATCGAGCGTGATGTGTTGCCCGACGAGGTAACTCACCGGCGTGGCGCATCGCAGAGCCACCATCTGCACGCGTTGATGAGTCGCGGCTCGCGCGCGTTGGGTCAATTGCTCCCCGAACTGCCGGACGACCTCGTCACGGCAGGCGCCGGATTCGTCGACGGCACCGACCCGGCCGTCGCCTATATCCGCTTCGGCGATCACGTGTTGTCCCGCGCCGGCCGATTCACCAACCCCCACGGGATCTCCACTCATCTCGCCAGCCGCCCACTGTTGGAGACGCTTGTGCGGCGTCGAGTGCGGGCGATCGAGAACGTGACGATCCTCGACGGACACGAGGCCATCGAACCGACCGTCGACCTCGCGGGCGATGTCACCGGGATTCGCGTGGCCAACCGCGCCTCGGGCGAAGAGCATCGGCTGGACGCCGACTTGGTCATCGCCGCGACCGGCCGCTCGGCGCGCACGCCGGCATTCCTCGAAGCGCACGGCTACGGCCGACCCGCCGAACAGCGCTACACCGTCAACCTGAACTACACGAGCCAGTTCTTCAAGGTCCCGATCGGCCTGATCAGCGAGAAGACCGTCCTGATTGCACCGACGATCGAAAGGTCAACCGGCGCAGGTCTATTGGTCTACGAAAACGATGTCGTGGTCCTCACCCTCATCGGCGTCGCAGGCCAGAAGCTACCGACTGACTTTGCCGGGCTCATGACGTCCACTGCCGAACTGTTGCCGCCCCACATCATCACCGCGCTGCGCGCCGGCGAACCACTGGGCCCGGTGCGCGCGCAGAACTACCCCGCGAGCGTGTGGCGCCGTTACGACAAGATCAGTCGATTCCCGAAGGGACTGCTTGTCATCGGCGACGCCGTCTGCAGCTTCAATCCGGTCTATGGCCAAGGCATGACTTCCGCAGCGCTGCAAGCTATTGCGTTGCGTGACGCGTTGCGCAAGGGCACCGATGACGTGGCTCAGCGCTACTTCCGCGCCACCACCAAGAAGTTGCGGCCCGTCTGGCGGGGCAACCGGTTGAACGACTTCGCCGTCTTCCCCGCCGACGATTGGCGCTCGGTACCGAAACGGTTAATCAACTGGTACATGGACAGATTCATGGCTGCCGCGGCCAAAGACATCGTTCTGACCGAGACATTCGTTCGCATTCTGCATCTCGTCGAGCCCGCGAGCCGACTGATGCACCCGGCCATGTTGATGAGGGTGATCAGGAGTCAGCGCCGACCCGCGCCGGCATCGGCACCGGCGTGACGAGCTGACCGGTCTTCAAGAAGCTGTCGAGGTTGCGCAGCGTCAGGTCCTCCATCGCCGCGCGGGTTTCCACCGTGCCGCTGGCGACATGCGGCAGCACGACGACGTTGTCCATGGTCAACAGCGCGCCAGGCACATTGGGCTCGTCCTCGAACACGTCGAGCCCGGCACCCGCCAACCGGCCTTCCTCCAGCGCGTCGACCAACGCCTTCTCGTCGACGACACTGCCGCGCGCGATGTTCACCAGATAACCGTCGGGACCCAACGCCTCGATCACCTCGCGGCTGACCAGGCCCTGTGTGCCCGCACCGCCTGCCGCGGCGACGATCAGCACATCCGCCCCGCGCGCCAGGTCCGCCGGTGTCTCCACATACTCATACGGTGATCCCTCGACCACATGTCTGTTGTGATAGGAGATCACGCAGCCAAAGGCGCTGAGCCGCTGCGCGATTGCACGGCCGATGCGGCCGAGCCCGATGATCCCGATTCGCTTGTTGCTCACCTGACGGGTCAGCGGATAGTTCCCGTCAACCGGCCACCGGCCCGCGCGCACATAGCGGTCTGCAGCCGAGAACTGCCGCATCACGTCGATCACCAAACCCACCGCCGTGTCGGCCACGCAGTCCGTCAGCACATCGGGCGTGTTGCTGACCACGACGCCGCGCGCTGCGGCCGCATCCACGTCGGTGGTGTCATAGCCGACCCCGAAGTTCACGACCGCCCCAAGGTTGGGCAGCGCAGCCATCAACTCGGCATCAACGCCGGTCCGGCCCGACGTCACCACCGCCTTGATCTCGCTGCCGTGCTCGGCCAGGAATTCGGCGGGCTCGTCGGGCAGCACGTAGGCCGCGTAGTCGTCCCGCAGGGTCTGCGCCAACGACGGCTTCAACGGTCCGACCTGCAACACCGAACTACTCATGACCCCCACGGTACGGCGACCTGCGAATACCCGTCCAACCCCGAAATAGCATGGACTTATACCCAACCCGCATGACAGCGCTATCGACAGTCCAGGCAGGGTATGGGCGGTCGAAAAACCAAGTGTGAGCTGGCATTTCGCAGGAGAGGTTGGCCAATACAAACTCCCATTCGGCCACTTGGCCCGGGTTGACGCTGTTCCGAAGCCGTCCCTAACGTGTGTCTGCGATCACACGGTTTATCTACATACGTGGACGTCACCAACCGCAGCCCGGGAGGATCCATGAGACGCCAAGCACTTGCCGTCGCGCTTGCGGCAGTCACCGTGGTCGCCAGCGGCTGCACCGTCGCCAACTCGCGGCACGGTGGCTACGACCTCAACACCCTGCGGATCGTGCTGCCCGAGGAGCCGCCGACCCTCGAGCCGTGCGAGAGCTCGCTGACGTCGACGGGTGTCGTCGTCAGGTCCAACATCACCGAACCGCTCATCGAGCGCGACCCGGCCTCCGGTGACCTGCAGCCGCTGCTGTCCACCGGCTGGCGGCAAACCTCGCCGACCGAGTGGACCTTCGACATCCGCAAGGACGTCACCTTCTCCAACGGTGCTCGGTTCACCGCAACCGACGCCGCGTTCTCCATCGACCGGGCCGTCAACTCCGATCTGAATTGCAACGTCGACGGCTACGTGTTCGGCGACGAGAAGCTCAAGCTCAACGCCGTCAACGACACCACGCTGACAGTGACCACCGAAACCCCCGATCCCATTCTGCCGCTGCGTATCTCGTTCGTGGAGATCGTCCCGCGCACCACCAGCACCACCGCGAAGGTGCGCGAACCGATCGGCACCGGCCCCTACGTCGTCGACGATTGGGAGTACGGCCAGAAGTTGCGGCTGGCGCGCAACGCCACCTACTGGGGCAAGCAGCCCGCGTTCGCCCGCGCCGAATACCAGTGGCGCAGCGAGGGCAGCGTGCGCGCCGCGATGATCACCAACGACGAGACCGACATCGCGACGGGCCTTGGCCCCGAGGACGGCGCGGGCAACCTCGGTGTGGCGTTTCCCAACAACGAAACCACCGCACTGCGCATCACGTGTATCCAAGCGCCGCTGAACGACATCCGCGTCCGCCAAGCCATCAACTACTCGGTCAACCGCACCGGAATCGTCAAGGCGCTGTTCCGCGGCATGGGCGAGCCGGCCGCCCAGTTGATCCCCGACGGCGTCGTCGGCCACAACCCAGATCTGGCGCTGTGGCCGCACGATCCGGGCAAGGCCAAGCAGTTGGTGGCCGAGGCGAAGGCGGCCGGAGTCCCTGTCGGCACACAGATCAGGTTGATCGGCCGCACCGCGCAGTTCCCGAAGATCACCGAGACCATGGAAGTCATCCAAAGTGAGCTGGCCGAAATCGGCCTGAACGCCAAGATCGAGATGATGGACACCGCGGGTCAGCTGCAGTATCAGCTACGCCCGTTCCCTGACAACGCAGGACCGTTCGTCGCGCTGATCATGCACGGCAACCAGGCCGGGGATGCAGCGTTCAGCGTCGACCAGTACATGCGCACCGACGGAGCGCAAAACGGCTGCGGTACACCTGCTTTCGACCAGAAGATCGATGCGGCCGGACAGCTCATCGGCCAGCAGCGTCAGGACGCGTACGCCAAGCTGTTCGCGGCCGAGCCGACCGAGGTCGGCCAGTTCGCCTACATCGCGCACATGAACGGGGTGCTCGGAAAGTCACCGCGCGTCGACTATCGGCCGAACTCCGCAACCGGAGACGAGATGCGGCTAGCCCAGATGACGTTCGCCAGCACAAACCGGGAGGCCTAGCCCATGTTCTCCTTCGTCCGGCGACGGATGTACACCAGCGCACTGCCGTTGATCATCGTGCTGCTCGGCGTGTTCCTCCTCGCCCGGCTCACCGGCGACCCCACGAACCTGTACCTGCCCGAGTCAGCCACCCCGGAGCAGCGTGCCGACTTCGCCGCGAAGAACGGGTTCGACCAGCCACTGTTGACCCAACTCGGCGACTATTTCAAGGGCGTCCTGCACCTGGACTTCGGCACCTCGCTTCGCACCGGTGAATCCGCGTCCGAAATGGCGCTGCGGGCCTTTCCTGCCACGCTCCAATTAGCGTTCACCACAATGCTTCTGGCGATCGTCCTGGCGGTGATCATCGGCTGCTGGGCCGCCTACCGTCCCAACTCGCTGGCCGACCGGTTCTCCAGCCTGTTGTCGATGACCGCCGCCAGCATCCCGGACTTCTGGTTCGCGATCACCGGCGTCTGGCTCTTCGCCGTCCTGCTCGGCTGGCTGCCCACCTCCGGTGTCGACAGCGGCCTGTCCTGGATACTGCCGATCGCGACGCTGATGATCCGGCCGCTCGGTGTGCTCACCCAAGTCGTTCGCGGCGCAATGGTTTCCGCGCTGTCCGCCCCTTACGTGCGGCTGGCCCGCAGTAAGGGAGCCAGCGACCTGCGTGTCGTCACCCACCACGCGCTGCGCAACGCCGCCGCCCCGGCGCTGACCGTCGCGGGCGACCTGGCCGTCGGCCTGGTCAACGGCGCGGTCGTGGTCGAAGCGATCTTCGGCTGGCCCGGCATCGGCAAGCTGATGATCGACGCGATCCTGCAACGCGACTTCGCCGTGCTGCAGGCAGCGGTGCTGCTGACCGCGGTGAGCATCTTCGCTCTGAACATCCTGATCGACGCCTGCTACGCACTGCTCGACGCCCGCGTCCGGGAACCGGCGAGAGTCTAGGAGAGACATGAGCACCCAACTCGATCTCGTCCCGGTCAAGCCGACCACCGCGATCGTCGGCGAGCCCGAAACCCGCAAGCGCTCGAAATGGTTCCGGTTGCTGGTCAACGACCGCGTCGCCGCCGCAGCAGCGGTCGTGCTCGGCCTGGTCTTTTTCACCGGGATCGTCGGACCGATGTTCGTCGGCAACCTCGCCACTCATATCGACCTGGACAACTCCAACCAGGCGCCGTTCACGCTCGCCCACGGGTGGGCCAACATCCTCGGTACCGATCCGCTCGGCCGCAGCATGCTGGCCCGGCTGATCGTCGCCTGCCGCACCACGTTGTCGGTCGCAGTCCCCGCCGTGGTCATTTCCGCCGTCGTGGGTTCCGCGATCGGCATGTGGGCCGGCTACTACCGCGGCTGGCGCGAAACGATTGCGATGCGGGTCGCCGATGTGATCATGAGCTTCCCGTCGCTGCTGCTCGCCGTCGTCGTGCTGTACGTGTTCTCGCCAAGCGCGGCGAACATCGTTCTGGTGCTGGCGATCACGCGCGTCCCTGTCTACCTGCGCACGGCTCGCGCCGAGTCCGCCGAACTGCAGAGCAGGCTGTTCGTCGACGCGGCCCGCACGTTCGGCGCCAGCGCCCAAGCGATCATCTGGCGCCACGTCGCGCCCGTCGTCCTGCCCACCTTGCTGACCGTCGCGACGCTCGACTTCTGCTACGTGATGCTGGCGGAGAGCTCGTTGAGCTTCCTGGGCATCGGCATCCAGCCGCCCGACGTCAGCTGGGGCCTGATGGTCTCGCAGGGCCGCACCTACCTGCACACCGCGTGGTGGCTGTCGTTCTTCCCCGGCCTTGCCATTGTCATCACCACCGTGTCGGCGACCATCCTCGCCGCATGGGCCCGGATCGCCACCGACCCGGGACAACGGTGGCGCCTGACCGTTCCGCAGAAACGCCTCTCTCGCTTCACCAAAACCACGAAGCGCCTCTCTTGAAAGGCACAAGCATGACCGCTGTCGCAGAACGCCTGCCCGATCTCGACGAAACCGTGTTGGAGGTCGACGGGCTGACCGTCGACATACGCACGATCAGCGGCACCGTCCGCGCGGTCAACGACGTCAGCTTCACGGCGCGCCGCGGCGAAACGCTGGCGCTGCTCGGCGAATCCGGCTGCGGCAAGTCGATGACGGCCACCGCCCTCGTCGGCCTGCTCGAGCCCGTCGCCGACGTGGTCGGTGGGACAGCGCAACTCAGCGGCTTTGACCTGTTCCGCGTCGGCAGGGCCAAGCGCCGTGAGATCGCGGGCACCGAACTCGCGATCGTCTTTCAGGATGCACTCACCGCGCTGAACCCGCTCTACACCGTGGGAACCCAACTGGCCGAACCATTCCGGATCCACCACGGCATGAGCGCCAAGCAGGCCAAGGCCAAAGCGGTCGAGCTGATGGCCCGCGTCGGCATCCCGCAACCCGAGACCCGGCTGAACTCCTACCCACACCAGTTCTCAGGCGGCATGCGGCAGCGACTGCTGATCGCGATGGCCGTCGCGCTCAACCCCAGCGTGCTGATCGCCGACGAGCCGACCACCGCGCTCGACGTGACCGTGCAGGCTCAGATCATGGCGCTGTTGCGCGATCTGCGTGCCGAATACAAGATGGCCGTCGTGCTGATCACGCACGACCTGGCGCTGGTCGCAGAGGAGGCAGATCGCGTCGCGGTGATGTACGCGGGCAATATCGTCGAAACCGGCCCGGTAGCAGAGGTTTTCGCCAACCCGCGGCACCCGTACACCAAGGGGCTGCTGAACTCGGTTCCCGTCCACGCCCGCCGCGGTGATCAACTCAAATCGATCGGCGGCACGCCCCCGGACCTGCACGCCATCCCTGCGGGTTGCGTGTATCAGGCGCGCTGCCCGTTGGCGCGCGACATCTGCGCGACGACGCGACCCGCCCTTGATGGTGGCGACCGCAAGGCCGCCTGCCACTTCCCCGAAGAGGTGAAAAGTGTCTGAGAAGCTGCTCGAAGTCCGCGATCTGCACAAGTCGTTCAGCGTTCCCAACGCAGGCAAGAAGAAGCTCTGCGCGCTGGACGGCATCACGCTCGACCTGTCCCGCGGCGAGACCCTCGGCCTTGTGGGCGAATCCGGATGCGGAAAGTCGACGCTGGCAAGGACATTGCTGATGCTGGAACGACCGGACTCGGGCACCGTGCGCTTCGACGGCATCGATCCGTTCGGCCTGCGCGGCAAGGAGCTGCTGGCGTTCCGCCGTCGGGTCCAGATGGTCTTCCAGGATCCCTACGCGTCGCTGAATGCGCGGATGACGGCCGGCGAGCTCATCGCCGAGCCGTGGCGCAGCCACAAGGGTGTGTACAAGGGCCGTCGTGACCGTGAGATGCGCGTGCGCGGCCTGCTGGACCTTGTCGGTCTCGGCGCGAAGTCCTTCGACAAGTATCCGCAGGAGTTCTCCGGCGGCCAGCGCCAACGCATCGGGATCGCCCGCGCGCTGGCGCTCGACCCAGATGTGATCATTTGCGACGAGCCGGTGTCCGCGCTCGACCTGTCGGTGCAGGCGCAGGTACTCAACTTGCTCAACGACCTGCAGAGCCAGCTGGGCATCTCGTACATCTTCATCTCGCACGACTTGTCCGTCGTCCGCCACGTCGCAGACCGCGTCGCGGTGATGTATCTCGGCAGAATCATCGAATCCGGCCCTACCGAAGCGGTTTTCGACCGGCCAAACCACCCATACACCGCCGCGCTGATGTCTGCGGCGCCCAAGCTGAACGGCGAGCAGCGCCCCGAACGGATCTTGCTCAAGGGCGAGGTGCCTTCCCCGCTGAACCCACCGTCAGGCTGCCGGTTCCGGACGCGCTGCTGGAAGGCCACCAACGTCTGCGCGACGACAACGCCGCCGAGTGCGGTGGACCCCGAAGTATCTGGACACGCCGCCGAGTGCCACCATCCGCTGTTGCAGGAGGGGACGCTGGCCTCGGTATGAGTGTCCTCGGATTCTGCACTGTCGCCGGGGCGGTGATGCTGGCGTCCTGTCTGCAGGCGTCGATCGGCTTCGGCATCGGCATGCTGGCCGCGCCGGTGATCGCGCTCGTCGACCCGCGGCTCATTCCGGGCACCCTGATCATGGTCGCGACGCTGGTGACGTTGATCGTGGCCGTGCGGGAGCGCGAAGACATCGACTTGCACGGCACGGGCTGGGCTCTGGTAGGCCGGGTGCCCGGAACCATTGCGGGCGCATTGCTTTTGGCGATGCTGCCAGAGCGGGCACTGACGGTGATGCTGGCCGGCGTGGTGCTCGCAGGTGTCGCCCTTACCAGCTTCGGTTGGATTCCTGCACCGCGGCGGCGCAACGTGGTGCTGGCGGGCGCGACGTCGGGTGTGCTGGGCACCGCAACGTCGATCGGTGGTCCGCCGATGGCGCTGGTGTGGCAACGCAACAGCGGTGCGCGCCTGCGTGGGACGATGAGCGGCTTCTTTCTGGTCGGCTCGATGATGTCGATTGCCGCGCTCGCGGTGACCGGGGCCATCGACGGCCGAACCGTGTCGGCGTTCGCTGCGTTGATCCCTGCGGCGGTCGCCGGATACGCGCTTTCACGCCGCGTCAACCGCTTTCTTGATCCAACCCGACTGCGCTGGTTGGCAATCGGCGCCTCGACACTGGGCGCCGTGGTATTGATCGGCCGCGAACTGCTGCCGAGCTGAGGAGGACCGTGACTGACGAGCCCGACATCGCCGTACGCAAGGTGAAATCCGCCGTGCGGACCGTGGAGCTGCTCGAGTACCTGGCCGCCCGGCCCGACCACCCTGCGCGCCTCCGCGAGATCAGTGACGCACTCGACATGCCCCGCAGCAGCGCGCACGCCCTGCTGCGCACGCTCGTCGCGCAGGGCTGGGTGCGGTGCGATCCGTCAGGAACGTTGTACGGCATCGGCATTCGCGCACTGCTCGTCGGCACGAGCTACCTGGACAGCGACCCGTACCTGCCGCTGATCGCCCCGTTCCTCGACGACCTGCGCCAGGACCTCGACGAGACATTTCACCTCGGCCGCCTCGACGGCACCGACGTCGTATACCTGGCCACCCGCGAGTCCAAGCAGTACACCCGCGCGGCGAATCGGGTCGGCAGGCGGCTGCCGGCATACTCCACCGCGCTGGGTAAGTCGCTGCTGGCCGAGCGGTTCGGCACCGACCGCGACGAGCACATCCCGGGCGCGCTTCGGGCGCTCACCGCCAACACGGTGGTCGACCGCGCCGCGCTCGACGAGGTGCTCGACGACGTGAGGGTGCGGGGATTTGCCGCAGACCACGAGGAGAACACCACGGGACTGCGGTGTTTCGCCGTCGCGCTGCGCTACTGCACACCCGCGCAGGACGCCATCAGCTGCTCAGTGCCGGTGGGCCGGCTGACGAAGGAGCGTGAGCGCGAGATCGTCGACGCGCTTTGCACGATGGGCGACAAGGTGTCCCGCGTCGTGCGCCCACTGGCCAACGGCGACAAATGGTTCGCGTCGTAAGGAGATGGCATGAACACACCCGTCGTTAGCGACATCACGGTGATCCCGGTCGCGGGCCACGACAGCATGCTGCTGAACCTCAGCGGCGCGCACGGGCCGTACTTCACCCGAAACCTGGTGATCCTCACCGACTCCGAGGGCAACACCGGCGTCGGTGAAGTTCCTGGCGGTGAACCGATCCGTCGCACACTCGAGGAGGCAGGTGCTCTGGTCACCGGCCGCAGCATCGGCGACTACCACGCTGTGCTCAACGACATGCGGCGCGTGTTCGGCGACCGTGACGCCGCGGGGCGAGGCGCGCAGACGTTCGACCTGCGCGTCGCCGTGCATGCGGTGACCGCCGTCGAGTCGGCGATGCTCGACCTTCTCGGCAAGCATCTCGAGGTGCCGGTGGCGGCGCTGTTGGGCGAAGGGCAGCAGCGGGATCGTGTGCAAGCGCTGGGGTATCTGTTCTTCGTCGGCGACCGCACCAAGACGGACCTCGCGTACCGATCGGCGCCCGACGAGACCGACGACTGGCTGCGACTGCGCCACGAGGAAGCGCTGACGCCGGACGCCGTCGTGAGTCTCGCGGAAGCGGCGCGGGCGCGGTACGGGTTCCGCGACTTCAAGCTGAAGGGCGGCGTGCTGCCGGCGGCCGACGAGGCCAAGGCCGTGATCGCACTGGCGGAGCGATTCCCCGACGCTCGAATCACGTTGGACCCCAACGGCGGTTGGCTACTGGTGGACGCGGTGAGGACGTGTCGCGAGCTGACGGATGTGTTGGCCTACGCCGAGGATCCCGTCGGTCCCGAGGGCGGGTTCTCCGGTCGCGAGGTGATGGCGGAATTCAAACGGGCGACCGGTCTGCCGACGGCGACGAACATGATCGGCACCGACTGGCGCGAACTCGGTCACGCGATCCGCGCGAACGCGGTAGACATCCCGTTGGCCGATCCGCACTTCTGGACGATGGCCGGGTCGGTGCGCGTCGCGCAGCTGTGCGATGCATGGGGGTTGACCTGGGGGTCGCACTCCAACAACCACTTCGACGTTTCGCTGGCGATGTTCACCCATGTCGCTGCCGCGGCACCTGGCACGATCACCGCGATCGACACCCACTGGATATGGCAGGACGGCCAACGGATCACGGGCGAGCCGTACCAGATCGTCGACGGCTACCTCACGGTGCCAAACAAACCGGGGCTTGGGGTCGAACTCGACATGGCGGCCGTCAGCGCGGCACACGAGTTGTATCAACGCGAAGGGCTCGGCAGCCGCGACGACGCCGTCGCGATGCAATACCTGATCCCCGGCTGGACGTTCGACCCGAAACGCCCTGCGCTGCAACGATGAAGATCGTCGTCGCGGATAGGAACCTGCTGCCGCACCGCGAGCGGTTCGAAGCGGCGATGCCGCCGGGCGCCGAAGTGAGTTGGGGCGGCGACGGGTTGTGGGACGCCGATGTTTATGTCGGGAGCAGGTTCACCGCGGACATGGCGGGCGTGGCGCAGAAGCTGCGGTTGATTCACGTCGCCGGTGCGGGAACCGACAAGGTGGACTTCTCGTCGCTGGGTCCGGATGTTCTGGTGGCCAATACGTTTCACCATGAGCGGTCGATTGCCGAGTATGCGGTCGCGGCCGCGGTGATGCTGCGCCGCGAGTTTCTGGCGCAGGACCGTCAGTTGCGGCGCGGCGTGTGGGCGACGTCGGTGTACGACGGCGCGATAGCTCAGCTCGACACCTTGGGCAGCGCACACATCGGGTTCGTCGGGTTCGGGCACATCGGCCGGTGCGCATGGAACTTGTTCCGCGCCTTCGGTTGTAGCGGGTCGGCGGTGACGGGCTCGGGGCGGGTTTCCGCGTGTGGCCTGGAGTGGTCCGGGCCGACGACAGAGCTGGATCGACTGCTGACAGAGTGCGACGTCGCGGTGGTGTCGGCGCCGCTGAATGAGCACACCGAGGGAATGATCGGCCCTGGGCAGCTGCGCGCACTGGGACATGACGGCGTGTTGATCAATGTCGGGCGAGGTCCGCTGGTGCAGGAGCAGGCGTTGTACGACGCGTTGGCGGCCGGGGTGATCCGCGCTGCGGCGATCGATGTCTGGTATCGCTACCCGTCGGACCAGGGCGCTGCTCCGCCGAGTGACCTGCCGTTCGCGGAGCTGTCGAACGTGTTGATGACGCCGCACTCGTCGGGCGTCACGCGGGACACCTTCGCGGGACGGGCGGACGACATCGCTGCGAACATCGGGCGCCTGCAACGGGGTGAGCCACTGGAGAACGTCGTCTTCGGCGGCAAGTGACGGCGTCCAAGCCAGAGGCTGACTGCACTCCTCCCGGGGCTGTCATCAATTGTTGACAGTCTCTAGAAGAGAACACCGACCGAGCAGCGCAATCAAACCGGCTGTCGACCGCCACGCTTTTACGGTCCGGCGGAGTACTCCAACGCCGGCTCGTCCGAATCCACATGCCCGTTGCTGCGGATGGTCAGATGATCGGGCCGCACCTCATAGCTCGCGCCGTCGGCCGGGTTGCTGACATCAAACCCGCCGCCATTGGGCACGGCGTTGCTGAGCCGTACGTTGGCGCCGTCGCGCAACCGTTCACCGTGGTAGTAGTAGCTGCCCGCACTCGTCTGGCATATCACCGCGAGTGACTGCGCCGTCCTGATCGCGGCCACCGCCGTGTTCCCCGCGTCGCACCGCGCCGCGTGCCCGACGAACCCCTGGGCATCCGTGCCAGACACTCCCGGCAACGGTGTCCCAGTTGTCGTCGGCGTCGTCGAGGTCGTTGTCGACGGCGTGGTCGTCGTCGTGGTCGATGGCGAAACCGTCTCCGTGGTCGTGCTCACCGACGGCGGCGGCGCGGTGACCGTGGTCGACGGCGGTGCCGCCGTGTCGTCGCCGCCGGAGAACAGCTGCATCGCCAACACCACCGCCACGCCGAACAGCACGACCGTCGCGATCACGAGCGCCACCTGGCTGCCGCCGAACCTCGACTTCTGCGGCGACGGCACCGGCTCAGGCGCAGGAATCGGCTGCGGCGGATACGGCGTATAGCCCGTGCCCGCCGGATTCGGATACACGGCCGAGAACTGCCGCGTCGAAGCCGGCGGTGGGCTGCTCACCGCAGGGACCGCAGGCGCAGGCGGCACGGGCCCGCCCGAAACCGCGGCCGTCGCCGCTCTGGCCAACTCACCCGCCGAGGCGAACCGCTCCCCTGGCTTCTTCGCCATGCCCTTCGCGATGACGTCGTCGAACGCCCTCGGAATGCCTCGCCGCATGATGCTCGGCCGTGGCGGCGGCGAGAACATGTGCGCCGTCATCAGTTGACGCAGATCCCCCGTCTCAAAGGGTGGCCGACCCGTCAGGCTCTCGTAGAGCAGGCAGGTCAGCGAGTACACATCGGCGGCAGGCCCCACCTGCCCGCCGCTGAACCGCTCCGCCGACATGTAGGCGCAAGATCCGATGATCAACCCCGTCGAGGTCACACTCGCGTCGCCGCCGCCGTGCGCGATCCCGAAGTCCACCAGGTACGCGAAGTCGTCGGAGGTCAGCAGCACATTCTCCGGTTTGATGTCGCGATGTACCAGGCCGTCGGCGTGCGCGGCGTCCAGCGCCGCAGCCACCTGCGCGATGATCGACGCGGCCCGGGCCGGCGCAAGCGGCCCGTTCGCCCGCAGTTCGTCCTTGAGGCTGCCGCCCTCGACCAGGCGCATGTCGATATACAGCACCCCGTCGATGTCCCCGAAGTCGTGCACGGGAATGACGTGCGGCTCCTGCAGCCGGGCCGCCACCCGCGACTCCCGCCTGAAACGCTCCTGATAGGTCGGGTCCGCGGCCATCTCAGCCCGTAGCACCTTGACCGCCACCGTCCTGTCCTTCACGGTGTCGTAGGCGCGATATACCTCACCCATACCGCCGACCCCGATCAGCGAGTTCAGCTCGTAGGGCCCGAAGCGGGTGCCAAGGCGTGAACCTTGAGGCAGGGTCATGCCAATCCTTCCCAGTCCTAACCGACCTAACCGTCCGCACCCCGACGCGCAGCGATACATCGTGTTCCCACATTGGACGCGTGCTTAACGCGCTCCGAAGTTGATGCGCAGCAAAGCAACTGGTTTCGACGACGACACGCACTTACCACCGTACGTCGAGCAGGCGACTCCCGCATGTAGCGAGGTATTGAACAACTACCGCATGAATTTCGTTGAAGGGACAGGGCACCGATCGGAGGACAACCGCTGCTGCACCGCATCGCCGAATTGGCCATCGCCGCACCGCGACGTGTTATCGCTTCCGCGGTGCTGCTCACTGTCGCCCTCGGAATATTCGGCGTCCCCGTCGCGAAAAGCCTTTCTGCCAGTGGATTTCAGGACCCGACATCGGAATCGGCCAGGGCAACCGAGATCTTGACCGACAAGTTCCACCAGGGCGACGTGCAGTTGCTGATCGTCATCTCAACCCCCGACGGCGCCGACAGCGCCGCTGCTCGGGCCGCAGGCAACGAAATCGTTGACCAACTCCGTAGTTCGCCACACGTCGCGCATGTCACGTCGGCATGGACCGCGTCACCGCCCGCCGCCGCTGATCTGATCAGCCGCGACGGCTCCTCGGGGCTCGTCGTCGCGGGCATCACCGGCGACGAGAACCAGCAGCAGCGCTACGCCAAGGAGTTATCCGAGGCGGTGGCAGGCGACCATGACGGCGTCACCGTCCGGTCTGGCGGGGCCGCGATGGTCAACGTCCAGATCACCGAGCAGTCGCTGCGCAACCTGCTGGTGATGGAGTCGCTGGCCATCCCGCTGAGCTTCCTCGTGCTGGTCTGGGCATTCGGCGGGCTGGTGGCCGCCGCGCTGCCAGTGGCCGTCGGCATGATGGCGATCCTCGGAGCGCTGTCGGTGCTGCGGCTGATCTCCTTTGCCACCGACGTGTCGATCTTCGCGCTCAACCTCACCACCGCGATGGGCCTGGCGCTGGCCATCGACTACACCCTGCTGATGATCAGCCGGTTCCGCGACGAGCTTGCCGAGGGCGCCGGCCGCGAGGAAGCACTGGTGCGCACGATGACGACCGCGGGCCGCACCGTCGCGTTCTCCGCCACGACCGTCGCGCTGTCGATGGCGGTCCTCGTGCTCTTCCCGATGCATTTCCTCAGATCGTTTGCCTACGCCGGCGTCGCGACGGTGGCGTTCGCCGCGGTCGCCGCGATCGTCGTCGCACCCGCTGCACTGGTGCTGCTCGGCGATCGACTGAACTCACTCGACGTGCGCCGACTGATCCGCCGCGTGTTCGGTCGCGCCGAACCGCAACCCGTGCCCGTCGAGCGGCGGTTCTGGTACCGGTCCGCGAGTTGTGTTATGCACAAAGCGATTCCGCTCGGACTGGCCGGCGTCGCGCTGCTGTTGCTCCTCGGCGCGCCGTTCCTGAGCGTGCGCTGGGGCTTCCCTGACGACCGCGTGCTGCCCCACTCTGCGTCGTCTCATCAGGTCGGCGACCAGTTGCGCCGCGACTTCGTCCACAACTCCGACGCCGCGGTGACCATCGTCATCCCAGACACCACCGGCGTCACTGGAGCCGACATCGGCAGGTATGCAGCCGACCTGTCCCGCGTGCCCGATGTGTCCGCGGTATCTGCGCCCACCGGGACGTTCGTCGACGGCAACTGGGTCGGCCCGGTGTCCGCACCCGCAGGCCTGGTTGCCGACAGCGCTTTTCTCACCGTCGACAGTTCGGCCCCGATGTTCTCCGATCGCTCGGAAAAGCAGCTCGACCGCTTACACGCCGTACCCGGCCCGGCCGGCAAGCAGGTGGACATGACCGGCGCGGCGCAGACCAATCGCGACAGCGTCGACGCGATCACCTCACGGCTGCCGCTGGTGCTCGGGCTGATCGCCGTCATCATGTTCGTGTTGCTGTTCCTGCTGACCGGCAGCGTCGTCATGCCGCTGAAAGCGTTGGTGCTCAACGTGCTTTCTCTGACAGCCGCGTTCGGTGCGATGGTGTGGATCTTCCAGGACGGCCATCTCGGCGCACTCGGCACCACACCCACCGGGACGCTGGTGGCCAACATCCCCGTGCTGTTGTTCTGCATCGCGTTCGGCCTGTCGATGGATTACGAAGTGTTCCTGGTTTCACGGATCCGGGAATTCTGGCTGGCCTCAGGTAAGACCCGAGCCGACAACGAGGAGAGCGTGGCCCGCGGCATCGCCTATACCGGGCGGATCATCACCGCCGCCGCGCTGATCATGTCGATCTCCTTCGCAGCGTTGATGGCCGCCGAGGTAGCCGTGATGAAACTGTTCGGCCTCGGTCTGACGTTGGCGATCCTGGTCGACGCGACGCTGGTGCGGATGGTGCTGGTGCCTGCGTTCATGCACGTTATGGGCCAATGGAATTGGTGGTCACCGCAGTGGATGGTCGGTGTGCACCGACGGCTCGGTTTCAGCGACGGTCAAGCACATGCGCAGGAACCGCACAGTGGCGAGATCGAACCGACCGGCTCCGGGCCACGTGTCTAGTACGTGAGCGTTATTGCAGGTGTACACGGAGCAGTTCCCCCGCATCGATACAGCCAGGATGAGATCACCGACGCATTCGTCGCTGCTCCCGCCTTCGCCGGATACGAGAAGGCCGTGCGCAGTCTGCACGCCAGCGCGAAGGTCGACGGCAGGAATCTCATCCTCCCGATCGACGAATACCCGATGCTCGGTGACTTCGGCCAAACCAACGACCTCTTCATCGAACACGCCGTCCAACTCGGCTGCGAGGCCTTGTCGGGCGCGCTCGAGGACGCCGGCCTGCAGCCCAGTGACATCGACCTGATCGTCACCACGACCGTCACCGGCATCGCGGTGCCGTCGCTGGATGCCCGCATCGCAGGCCGCTTGGGTCTGCGGCCCGATGTCCGTCGCGTCCCGATCTTCGGTCTCGGCTGTGTAGCAGGCGCGGCAGGTATCGCGCGGCTGCACGACTACCTGCGCGGGGCACCCGACGATGTCGCCGTGCTGGTGTCCGTCGAATTGTGCTCGCTGATGTACGCGGCCGCCGAGCCGACCATGGCCACTCTGGTCGGCAGCGCATTGTTCGCAGACGGTGCCGCCGCCGTCGTCGCCGTCGGTGACCGCCGTGGCCTGCGCGACGGCGTGGCCGGACCCGATGTGCTCGCGACACGCAGCCGGATGTATCCCGACTCGCTGAACATAATGGGTTGGGACGTCGGCGCTTCGGGCTTCCAACTCGTCCTGTCCCCCGATCTGCCAGACCTCATCGAGAAGTACTTCGCCGACGACGTAACCGGCTTTCTCGCCGAGCATGATCTGACGGTCGACGACATCGGCTCATGGGTGTCACATCCCGGTGGGCCAAGGGTTTTGGAGGCGATCAACAGCGCCCTCGACCTCGACGACAACGCACTGGAATTGTCCTGGCGGTCGTTGGCCGAGATCGGCAACATCTCGTCGGCGTCGGTGCTGCACATTCTGCGCGACGCGCGCGCCAAGCCACCACCGGCAGGCACGCCGGGCCTGTTGATGGCGATGGGCCCAGGGTTCTGCGCGGAACTGGTGTTGTTGCGCTGGCACTGAACATGGTCGCCTATGTGCTGTTGATCGCCGCAGTGGCGGTCGAACGGATCGCGGAACTCGTTGTTTCGCAACGTAACCTGGCATGGAGCCGCACCCGCGGTGGCGTCGAGTTCGGTGCGCGGCACTATCCGGCAATGGTCGCGTTGCACACCGGTCTGCTGGTGGGCTGTCTGATAGAGGCCATGTATCGCCCGTTCCTGCCTGCCCTTGGCTGGCCGATGTTAGCGGTCGTGCTGGCCGCACAGGCGCTGCGGTGGTGGTGCATCACGACACTTGGCCACCAATGGAACACGCGTGTGGTCGTGATCCCCGACGCGGAGCGAGTGACCGGCGGTCCGTACCGGTTCTTCTCGCACCCGAACTATGTCGCGGTCGTCGTCGAAGGTATCGCGCTGCCGTTGGTGCACACGGCGTGGATCACCGCGGCGGCGTTCACGGTGCTCAACTTCTTTGTGCTACGGACCCGTATCGGTGTCGAGAACACCGCGTTGGCGAGACTGCGATGATCGACCTGCTCGTGGCAGGCGGCGGACCGGCCGGGCTGGCCACCGCGATCTTCGGTGCGCGTGCCGGGCTGGAAGTCGTGGTGGTCGAGCGACGGGACGGCCCCGTCGACAAGGCGTGCGGTGAGGGACTGATGCCGCATGCGCTGGCGCTGCTGGACAGCCTGGGCGTGGATCCCCCGGGTAAACCGTTTCACGGCATCGCCTACGTCGACGGCACGCACCGCGTGACGGGGCGGTTCCGCGGCGGCGCCGGCCGCGGCGTGCGAAGAACCGCGCTGCACGCAGGGTTGTTGAAGGCGGCCGCCGATGCCGGAGTGCGCATCGAGAACGGCGATATCGGGCCAGTAAGTCAGAGCGCAACGTCGGTGTACTGCAGCGGTTTTCAGGCGCGATATCTGGCCGCGGCCGACGGGCTGCATTCGCCCCTTCGCGCCGCGCTTGGACTGGCCAGGCCGTCTCGTGGGCCGCGCCGGTGGGGCATCCGCCGTCATCATGTGATGACACCGTGGAGCGATTGCGTCGAGGTGTATTGGGCTGACGCAGCCGAGGCGTACGTCACGCCGGTCGGAGACGACTGCGTCGGCGTTGCGATACTGACGTCGCACAAGGGCGGCTTCGATGCGCACCTGGCTGCGTTTCCCGCACTGCGCGAACGGGTTCGCGGTGCGGCGCACGGTCCGGACCGGGCGGCGGGACCGTTGCACCAGCGGGTGCGTGGTCGGACGGCCGGTCGGGTGTTGTTGGTGGGTGATGCCGCGGGCTACATCGATGCGCTGACCGGGGAGGGTCTCGGCATTGCTTTCGGCGCGGCGAAGCTCGCCGTCGAGTGCGTGGCGGCGGATCAGCCGCAGGACTATGACCGGCGCTGGCTGCGGATGTCGCGGCGGTACCGAATGCTGACTGCGGCGGTGCTACGGGGAACCGCGTCTCCGCTGCGCCCGCTGATTGTTCCTGCGGCAGCACAGTTTCCGCGGGTATTCGGGGGCGTCGTCAACCTGCTGGCTGAGTAACCACCGGCGCCGTGCGCCGCGCCCGCACGCGAATTCGTCCGCCCTCGCGCGGGACGAAGATCACGTGCTTGACCCTCTGCGTTTCGCCGGGGGCCGTCGTCGTGGCCAGCTCGACCCTTCGCAGGATCTCGCGGAGCACGATCCGCATCTCGACCATCGCGAACGTCGCGCCCAGGCAACGCCGGTTGCCGCCACCGAACGGGAACCAGGTCGTCGGGCTCAACGTCGCGCCTACCATCCGGTCCGGATCGAATCGCTCCGCATCGGGATACAGCTCGGAGTCGCTGTGCACCAGGCCGATTGCAGGCACGACCATCACACCTTCAGGCAATTGGTAACCGGCCAGCTCCACCGGTTGCTTCAGCACCCGGCCCACGTCGGGCACGACCGGCCGGATCCGCAGGGTCTCCTTGGCCACCGCGTCAAGATATTCGTCGTCTCCGGTGTCGGCGGCATGCACCGCTTTCGCCAGTATCGCCGGGTGGCGCGTCAACCTTTCGAGGGCCCATGACAGCGCGGTCGCGGTCGTATCATGGCCTGCGACAAGCAAAGTCATCAACTGGTCGCGCAGTTCGCGGTCGCTGAGCGTGCGTCCGTCTTCGTCGGTGGAGCGCACCAGCATGGCCAACGCGTCGGTGCGCTCGTCGAGGTGCGGGTCGGCGCGGCGCTCGGCGATCTCGGCGTACAGCAGGCGGTCGGCCTCTCGGATGCGTTCCGCTAGTGTCCGCCACGGGCGGAGTTGTTGCAGGCGGGGCCAGGCAAGCGCGACGGACGTCCACTGGGTGACGTTCAACAGCTTTGGCATGACTGCGCGCAACGCCGCAAGTCGCGCCGGGTCGCTCGCGCCGATGACCGTCCGCAGGATCACCTCGAGGGTGATCTCGGATGCCTTCGGCGCGACTGCGAACGGCCGTCCCACCGGCCATCCGTCGATGTTCGCCGCCGCGATCTCCGTCAACTGCTCGACTTGTTTGGCGACGGCGTCGCGGTGAAACGGCGGCAGCATCAGCCGGCGCCGTTCGCGATGCACGTCGTCGTCGATCACCAGCACCGAGGTGTCGCCGAGCAGACCGCCGAGGATCGCGTTGGCCTCGCCTGCGTGGAAAACACTCGGGTCACCGGCGAACACCTTCTTGATCTCGGCCGGCTCGGTCAGGTACACCATCGGCGGGGTCATCGCCGCGCGAATCGTGAACACCTTGCCGTAGCGACGCCTGCATGCGGCGACGAACCGCGGCCAATAGCGCAGGAACACAATCATCTGGAGCCACTTGGGCAGTGGAGGGCCCGGCGGCAGCGCTGACGCCGTTATTCGACTCATGCCTAACAGGCTACTCGGCCGGTGCCGTGTTGAAAACTGTTCGCTGGGGTGCATCGCAGCGGCAGACGGGCCACGGCGCAGCAAAGGACCTGCCCGACGCGCGGTGGTCGTTCCGTTGCGATATCAAAGACGCATCACCGTATTGAGGAAACGCCTTCTGCGCGCGTCCATACGTGGTGCAATTGTTTGCTAGGGGCACATAACGGGGTGTGCACAACAACCGGGGGGGTTGTGATGACGGGGAAGCTCATTGTCCTAGCCGCGGCTGCCGGGGCAGCAGCCGCGATGTTCGGGGCGGGCGTGGCCAACGCAGAGCCTGACCTGACGGGCATGACGTACTCGGACGCGAAGACGACCATCCAAAACATGGGCGCGACCCCCCAGGTGTCGGCGAGGGTTGGCGACCGGTTATCCGAAAACGACTGCCTGGTCACCGGGCACACCAGATCGGCGAAGCCACCGCACGGATTCCCAGGAGCCGGGTCGAACATCGTGCTCGTAGCGCTGGATTGCAACGGCAACGTCGCATCGGCCACCAACCCTGGCTACTCGGCGGCGAGCCCGGAGGGCCGTGCTGTCGTCAAGGAGCAGCAGAAGAAGGAGTGGCTGGCGACCGACGATGGCCAGGCCTATTGCGTGAAGGCCGAGAAGCAGCATCCCGAGTGGGGCAGCATCCCGGGCTGCCACCCCGAGGGCTGACCTACTTCGCCGACGGCAGTTGGCGAGGACTGTCTCCTGCGCTCAGTTCTGAGTACATGTCGCGCTCTGTCATCGTTTGTTGACGATCCGCAGCCGACACGGCCGCCCCGTGCTCCTCCGACTCGACGCTGACCTTGTGCGTGCGCCGCAGTGAGAAGTGGATCTCCTCCGTCTCTTCGAAGACCTGGCGTGCACTGCGCAGCGGCTTGGTTGTGGTGTCGATCGCGGTCGCGATGATCGGCGGCACGAACGGACGCAGCCATCGTGCCGCGGCCTTGGTGACGTCCGGGATCGTCGGAATCAATGACGTACCCGGCTTCGGCTCGTCTTCGACCACCGCAGGCAGATTGTCCGATGCTTCTGCCGCTGGCAACTCGGGCGTCGGTTCAGCGACCCGTTCTGACTGCGTGTGTCGTGGCGTCGCGTCGAGCGCTTCCATGACGCGGCGGCGCTGCTGTTCGCGGTCGATCTCGGTCTGCGCCTCGACGGCAAGCCGAGCGCTGGCCAATTGCTGTTCAGCCCAGAGCGTTTCGACGGCGGTGCGCACCTCGGCACGCTTGACCGCGATCGCGGTGTCGGCCGCCAGTTCGGCGCGCTCGACCTCCGCGCGCGCCGCCCCGCCCCGATCCTCGCTCGTCCGGCCGCGCCACAGCCGAAGGAGCAGGGGTAGGAGCAACAGCAGCGAGAAGAACGCGATCGTCGCAAGCCGCAGCAACATTGCTCCGGGGTTGGCGAGGGTGTGGTCGTTCATCGCGACCCAACGCGCACCAAGACCGTGGTCCGCGTCCTTCATCGCCGAGGCGCGAGCCCGCTCCAATGCCTGGTCGCGCGCGACGATCTCGGCGTCGAGCCCGGGCGCCAAGCGGTCACGGTTGGCCACCGCGGTGTCCAGCTGCCGCTGGCTGTCCGCGAGAAAGTCTGTGGCCGTACGTGTTTCGGGTCCGGACCCTGGCACGCCGGTGATGTGGGTCTGCGGGCAGGCCGGCGACGGGTGGAACTCGCAACGCGCGACGACGAGCGCCGCGTCGCGCTGGCGCCCGGCATCGTCGACCGCGGTATCGAGCGCGCTGCGGGTAGCGCGGGCGCGGTCGCGCTCGGCGGCAGCCTGTGCGACGACGGGCGTCGCGTCGGCGGTGCGTGCGGCGCGCTCGTCGAGAGCGCGATCGATCGGACCGGAGAAGATCACGACTGCGGCGAGTTCACCGACGACGGCACCCACGCCGACCGCGACGGCGCCGCGGCCGAGGACGCTTGGCCAACCCGGCGCCGGGCCACCGGCGACGGCCCAGCTCACGGCGCCGACCAAGAGGCCGAAAACCAGCGTCAACGGCACAATGACGAGTGTCGAAACGTGCGTCGCCGCGGTCATGACGAGGATGGCGACGAGCCAGGCCGCCGCAGCGGTGATAAGCGTCAACAGGTGACCAATTCTGTTGGCAGACATGGAAACTCCAAACACTGTTACTCCCCCATGGCGCGCCATCACGTCGGCGCGGATCCCCGGAATTCTCTCATAGTGTCGATATGCGCGCTCCGCGCGGTGGTGTCCGCCTAGGATCGGGCGGATAATCCTGAGCAGCCTACGAAGTGCCATTGAAGGAGGTGGTGGATGACAGAGAACCGCAGCGGCCCCGGCCATGACTACGAGTACGACGAAGCACACGATGCGCTGGCCCAACCCATAGCCACGACGCCGGTGCCGCATCGCGTCGACGCCCCGACATTGCCCCTCGATCCCGGCGGGGACTACGGATACGACGAGGCTCACGATTTCTGAGGCTGACGACATAGAAGCGATGCTCGTCAGCGTCCCCCCCGAGGACCTGGCGAGAGTCCTGATGCCGGCGTTCCTCGAAGGCACGGACCTCAGCGAGGCGAAGCTCGTGCGGTGGCTGCATCGCAAGTACCCCGACGCCGCAGACGGCGATACCGTGTGGCTGGAGCGGCCGGTACGCGAGGCCCTGCAAGTGCTCGAGCATGCCGAACTCATCTACCTCAGCCGGTGGTCGGACTCCCCGCCGCAGTGGCGCGTGACCCGATTGGGCGTGCTGTGTCTGAACGAGGGCGAGGATTCCGTCCGTCAGTGCATCGAGGATCGGATCGCACCACCGCGGCAACCCGCCGCCGATGCCGACCAGGTCGTCGACGAGCTATAGCGTCATCGCGTCCCGCGCGGCATGCACATTTCGCGCAATCTCGTCGAGATGCGTGTCCCACGTGCCGCAGCAGCCACCCCACATGTCGATGTGCGGGTACTGCTCGGCCAGCCCACCCATCAACTCGCCGAGCTGCGCGGGGTCGCCCGACTCGAGATGGCCGAGCGTGCAGAGTGAGATCTTGTCCATCATCGCGGCATTGGGTCGAAGCACGCGGACGCGCTCGAACCAGCTACCCGGCTCGATCGCCGGCATGAACTCGAGTGGGTGTGAGCAGTTGATGCCGTAGAACGTCGGCCTGTCATCACCGGCCTGCGCATCGACCGCCTCGACCGCTTCTTTGAGAGTGGGCCCCGACACGAGTCGCTGCGTGCTGTTGTCAAGCGTGAACGAAACCGAAAGCGGCAGGCCCACCCTCGCTGCGGCACGGGACAATCCGACCACTTCGTCGACACCGTTGAACGTCATCGCTTCGACCACGTCGACGCCTGCCAGCGCCAGCGTCGCGAGTTGGACGCTGTGGTAGTCCTCGGCCTCGGCGGCGGTGATGGTCCGGTTCAACTCATAGGCGTCGCCGCGCGGGCCGACAATGCCTGCGTACAGGAGTGCCGGAAGCTGCCCTTGATACGGCTTGGCCACCTCGCGAAGGAAATCGATTGCGCGCAACTGCATCTCGGCCAGCGTGGAACCGGGGTATCCGAGTAATGACGCCCAGTCCGGGCTCGCCCGGTAGTCAAGGCCGCCCATGACCACACCGAAGCCGTGGCGCGCAGCGGTGTCGAGGTATCGGCCGTACATCGCGCGCAGCTCCGCCATCGCGCGCGGGTTGTCGAGCAGCGGCAGCATCGCGAAGTGCGGCAGCTCGTAGCCGTACTTGTACATGATCTCGGTCTCCTGACCGCCCTCGGTCAGGTAGTTCAATCCTGGTTGCTGCGACGGGAATTGTTTTGACATGACGCCCCCTTGCCGGGAGCGTAACCGTTAGCCCGATTGAGGCAGGTCGTTTCGCAGCACCTTGCCAGCCGGATTACGAGGAATGCGCTCGACGATCTGAATGTCGCGCGGTTGTTCGAAGCGAGAAACTTTGTTTTTCAAGTACTCTCGCAGCTCGGCTTCGTCGATGGTGGTCTGTGGCACCACGTACGCGGCAAGCCGCTCCCCGTAGTCCGGGTCGGCCACCCCGATCACCGCGTTGTCGGCGACGTCGGGATGCTCGGCGAGCGCATTCTCGACAGCGCGCGGGTAGACGTTCTCGCCGCCGGAAACGATCATGTCGTCTTCACGACCGACGATGAACAGCCGCCCGGCTTCGTCGAGGTAGCCCATGTCGCCGGTGTCCATCATGTCGCCGACGACGCCCTTCGTTCCGCCGCCGGTATAGGAGTCGAAAGTGAGGTCGCCGCCGACGAAGATGCGACCCGTGACACCGGGCCCCACGCGCCTGTCGTCGTCATCGAGAATCGCCACCGGGCAGCCCGCAACGGGCCTGCCCACAGTTTCCGGGGCCTGGCGCAAATCGGCGGGCGTAGCGAGTGCGCCGATCCCGACCTCCGACGAACCGTAGCCGTCGTAGATGACATCGCCGTACGCATCGGTAAAGCGTTTAGCCAGACTGGGATCCAGTCGCGCCCCGCTCGAGATCACCACACGCAGCGACGGCAACGGATTTCGCGTTCGCACCTCCTCGGGAAGATCAAGAATGCGCGCAAGCATGACGGGCACTGCGGTCAGCGCGTCGGCACGCCATTGGGACGCCTGGGCCAGGGTCGCTTCGGCGTCGAACCGACGCAACACCAGGGCGGTCCCACCCAAACCAATGGTGAGGATCAACATTCCGAACCCCAGACCGTGAAACATCGGCACCGCCACGGCGATTCGCGCGCCGATACGGAGTCCGGTGCGATCCAGAATCGTGGCGCCCACACCAAGCGCAGAGACGATCTTCGGTTTGCGCGGCACACCTTTCGGCGTCCCTGTCGTACCGGATGTCAAAAGAACGATACGTCCGCCCGCAGCCACCTTCGGCCGCGAACCGGTCTGGTGCGCTTCGGCTCCCGCCGGATCGATGACGGTATGCGCGCCTGCCGCCCTGGCATTCTCGGTGAACTCACCGTCGCAGACGACCGTCGTGACGTGATGCGTCTGCAGCGCAGAGGCAAGGGCTTCGGTACGAAAATCGGTGTTGAGCAACACCACGTCGGCGCCGACCAATGCCGCAGCGAAGACAGCCACCACAAAGCCACGTCCATTGCGGCACAAGATGCCCACCGCCTGCCCGGCCTCTGCGCCACGGGCGCGCAGTTCGACGGCCAATGACTCAGCACGCCACTGCAATTCGCGATAGCTGATCGGTCCGTCCTCGTCGACCAAAGCCGCACGCGAAGGCCATCGCGACGCCGAGACGGCCAGCAGAGTGAACGGATTCGTCCCACCGCGAGCAGCCTCGCGTACCACGCCGAGCAGCCCACTTGGCCCCGGCGGCGAAAGCAATCGAGAACGCAGCAGCGCCCGAGCAGCCGTCGTCAACACGTGGTCGGTCATTGTTCGTCCGATTCTCGGGTGCGCCGGTACCAGACTTGGGTGGCCCGCTCCACGGGCGCGCGAAGAAACACCGTCGTCAACTCCGCCGGCCACACCCACCACGGCGCAATGGTCCTGGGCCGCTTGATGATCGCCCTCGCCACGATGTCGGCGGCCTGATCGGGAGACAGGCCCGGCACGTTTCGCAGGCTCTTCGTCGGCTCCACCATCCGGGTGTGGATCAATGCCATGTAGATCGACGTGACGTCCACGCCGTCGGCGTGCAGCTCAGGAGCAACGCTGCGCAGCCACATGTCGAATGCACCCTTCGAGGCCTGGTATGCGCCCCAGCGCGGTCCGGGTGGCACGCGCACGCCGACACTGGAGATGTTCACGATGTGTCCGCTCCCGCGCTCGCGCATCGCGGGAAGCAGCCCGAGCAGCAAGTGAATTGGGCCCAGGTAGTTGACACCGATGGTCCGATCGAAGTCATGAAGTCGGCCGTACTGTTGGTCCAGTGGTCGCCGGATCGACTTGCCCGCATTGCTGACCACGATGTCCGGCGGGCCATGGGCCTGAAGTATTCGATCAGCCAATGCGGAAACATCGCCGTCGCTGGTGAGGTCTGCAGGCAGCGCGATCACCCGCTCGCCGCGAGCGGTGGCGGAGACTGCCAGGGCATTGAGTTCATCCGCCGACCGCGCGACGGCCAGCACCGTCGCGCCTGCCGCGGCGAGTTTGATCGCGGTGGCGTTACCCAACCCGTGCGAGGCACCGGTCACCACCACCGTCCTGCCGCGAACGGCGGTGCGCAGACGGTCCGGGTCCGACGTTCGCGGTGGATTAACGAGCCTGTCGATGGCTTTGGTCGCCACGTTCATCGACCCTTGGATACCGCCGAGCAGCGAAGGCTAAACGAGTCAAAGGAGGAGCTCGGTCAGAAGTTGGCGAACTCGGCGCTCGATCTCATCGCGGACGGGCCGTACTTCGTCGACCGGCCTGCCTGCCGGGTCGGGCAGCACCCAATCTTCGTATCGGCGGCCCGGGATGACGGGGCAGGCGTCACCGCAGCCCATCGATACGACGACGTCCGCCTGCTCGACCATCTCCTGCGTCCATCGCTTGGGCTGCTGACCGGTGATGTCGATGCCGACCTCCGCCATCGCTTCGACCGCCGCCGGGTTGACCTGATCCGCGGGTTCGGATCCGCCGGAGTAGGCGACCGCTCTGTCACCCGCCAGCCGGGTGAAATAGCCGAGGGCCATCTGCGAACGACCGGCATTGTGGGTGCACAGAAACAGCACAGTCGGCTTCGTCATCGTCTCTCCGAATCCTCGGTGGGCGTTGAAGGTCCGTGCGGCACAACGACTTCGTCGGCACTCTGCTGAACATCGGGATACAGCACAACCACCAGGGCAAGTCCGACGACCGCACCGACTATCTGAGCCGCGATGAACCCCGGCGCCGAAGAAGGTGCTATCCCGGCGAACGTGTCGGAGAAGATGCGACCGATCGTGACGGCCGGGTTGGCGAATGATGTGGAGCTGGTAAACCAATATGCGGCACCGATATACGCGCCGACGGCTGCCGCGGACAGACCTGCCCGGCCCGTGCGCGCGAGAGCGAAGATCACCGCGACGAGGCCAGCGGTTGCGACAACCTCGCCGACGAGATGACCCACCGTGACACGGTCTTTCGTCGAGATCTCCAATACTCGACGGTCGAACATCAGGTTGGCCAACAGCGCGCCGAGGACACCACCGGATACCTGAGCAAGGCTGTAGGCCAACACGTTTCCACCGGTCATGCCTGTCCCGGCGCGCCGACCCAAGAGCCAGTCGGCGGCCGAGACGACAGGGTTGAAGTGAGCACCGGAGACCGGTCCGAACAACAGGATCAGCACGGCGAGCCCGAACGCGGTGGCGATCGAATTCTCGAGCAACTGCAGCCCCACATCGTCAGGCGACAGTTGAGCCGCCGCGATGCCCGAACCAACTACCACGGTCACGAGAAGCCCGGTGCCGACAAACTCGGCCAGCAGCCGTCGGCCAACGGGGTGGTCCGCGCCGGTCCTGTTGTTCACCGGCGTCAGCAGCAGGATGCCGGGGTCTGCGAACCGAACGTCTCCGAGTCCGCCAAGACGGTGTAGACCTCCCACTTCTCGCCCGCGGGCCCGGTGACCCAGACCTTGTCTTGCTTGGCGAAGCAACAGGTGGTGCCCATTTCCTCCTCGGTGAACAGGCCCTCATCCGCCAGGCGAGAAATCTCGGCATGCACCTCGTCGCTGGACTCCACCTCGACACCGAGGTGGTTGATGGTGCCGCCCTGACCGGGGTTCTGCAGCAGCACGAGCTTCAGCGGCGGCTCGGCGATGGCGAAGTTGGCGTAGCCGTCCTTGCGCTTCGCGGGTTCGGTGTTGAACAGCTTTGAGTAGAACGTGATCGCTTCGTCGAGGTCGTCCACGTTGAGTGCGAGCTGAACACGGGACATGATGACACCCTTCCTGGGTTGTGAGACATATATCGAAATGGCGCCGCCCTCATCATGCAAACCTTTTTGATATATGTCAACAAGCCTGGCACCATGGGTTCATGCCCAAGACGTTGCCGACGGTCGACATGTCCGCCCCGGTCTGCTGCGCGCCCGTCGCCGCCGGACCCATGAGCGACGATGCCGCCCTGGAGGTGGCGTTGCGCCTCAAGGCGCTGGCCGACCCGATGCGGGTCAAAATCATGTCGTGCCTGTTCGGTTCCTCGGCAGGCGAAGAGACGAGTGGGGATCTGGCGGCGGTGCTGCTATTGAGCGAGTCGACGGTGAGCCATCACCTCGGTCAGCTGCGCCGGGCCGGCCTCGTTGAATCCGAACGTCGGGGCATGAACGTCTTTCACCGTGCTCGCCCCGACGCGCTGACCGCGCTGTGCACGGTGCTCGATCCCAACTGCTGCACGTAATCTTCTGCGACACTCGGGCAATGACCCGCGACGGTCTGAGCAGTCTCGTCGGCGTGAGCGCCGGGTTGCTCGCGTTCGCGGTGTCGCTGTCTGCGCCTGCCGGTGCCGACGCTGCGTCCTGGAACGGCGAGTACGCGATCACGTTCATCGTCGGCCCGAAGGCGGGAACGAGCGTCGCCGCCGGACAGCCTGAGAGCCAGTACACCGATACCTACACGTTCAGTTCGAGCTGTGCGGGTGGAAAGTGCACCGCCACGATCGTCGGCGGCCCTGCACCGAGGAATCCCACGGTGCCGCAGCCGGTCCAATTCACCTGGGACGGGTCATCGTGGACACAATCCAGTGAGTTCCAATGGGATTGCATGATGCCCGACACGACGATCGAGTGGGACCCCGCCCGAGCTGACGTTCGCTACACGCCCCAAGCCGACGGAACGCTTGCCGGCACGATGCACACCGAAATCCTGAGTGGCACTTGCCAAGGCACGCTCGAGATGAACATGACGGCCGAGCGCGTCTGACGCGAGCGCGGGCCCACCGGCCCGCCTCGCGCGACCCCGGCTTAGCCGCCCGACGGGTTGAAGACGCGGCCGCCCGACGGGTTGAGAACAGAGCCGCCCGACGGGTTGATCACCGAAGTGCCAGCCGACTGAACAGAGCCGCCCGACGGGTTGATGACCGACGTACCCGAAGCGCGGATCACCGAGGTACCCGAGCTGATGGTCTGCTTGTCCGTGCCGGCAGCGGTGGATACGCTGGCGCCGCCGCCGTGGGCGATGCGCAGCTCGCTGTCGGTGAGGGTGCGGATGCTCTGCCGGCGCAGCGCCAGCTTCTTGCGGTTGGTGTTCATGATCTCTCCTGTTTGTGGTCGCGGCCCCTGGTCGGCCGCGTCAGAAGAGAGCATCAGTTGTCGCGCTTGGAACTTTCTTGGCGCGGCACCCGGGCGAGACGGCTGGCGTAATCGCGGTCAAGAAAGCTCAGCAGGACGAGTTCGTGTGTGCGCGCGGCGGAGCGCAGCAGCCGAATGGCGTTCAGGTGACTGAAACTGCGCAACAGGTTAGGGAAATCCTGGGTCAAAAGACCGCGTCGGCCACGGTCTGCGAGCTCAGCCAGCAGCGGGACGAGCTGTTCGGAGCGTTGCCGGAAGACCTGGCGCGCCGACTCGTACGGATGGTCTGCGGTGTCGTCGAGCAGCGCTGCGAGACCTGCGCGCTCGGTGCGCCAGCGAGCCCCGATGCCGGAGTCCAGAGTCGGTGCGTTCGGATACTCGATCCGGTAACCGGCAGCGCCGTCCTTGGACCACTGCCGGCGCTGTTGGATGTCGAGGCCGGCGTCGGCCAGCAGGCGGTCTGTGGCATACAGGCACAGCTGCCAGCGTGCATCGGCCAGCTCTTCGTCGTCGAGCATGCTGAGCACGGCCAGCACCGCATCGCTGTCCGCCGCGTGGATCTGCTCGGCGAGCGCGATGCCGTCGTCGCCGCCATACCGCTCTATCTCGCGGTGGTAGGTGTCCAACGCCAGCTTCGACACCATGCCGTCGGCGAGGTGTGGGGTCACTGCGTCGGTGAGGGCCGAAAGCGCTTGCTCGCGAAGCGCGGACGGGTCGCCGTGAAGCCGCAGCCGCAAATGGTGCTCGGGATCGCGATACCGCAGAAAAAACCACTGATCGATGACGCCGTCCTGCCGCAATCCGTTGATCACCGGTCCGATGGTTTCGGTGAGGATGCGGTCAGCGGTTGCGGTCCCGGTGTAGATCTTCAGGTAGAGCCACTCGCTGCCCGGCGCGAAAGTGCGTTGCACCCGAGGTGGATGCCACGGCTCTGGGCTGGGCGCCGGCTCGGCGCGCCGGATGAACGGCACGATGAGTTCCTGGGCGAAGCGCCCCTGCGGGCCAGTGGCGACATCGTCGCGCAGCACCTCTTCCACCACCGCGCCGGTTCGACCGCGCAACACTTTGGCGGCGGCGGCACTCAGCGCGGGGCTGGTGGTGTCGACATACAACCGGTTGTCGCCGTCGGCGATGAGCAGCTCGGACGGGAGGCCACGCTGCCGGCTGAGGGTCGACCAACCGTCGGCCGCCTCTGCTCCCGTGACCAGGCTGAGCTCGGCGTGCGAAAGCCGCCAGCGGGCTCGGGCCAACACGAGCCGGCCTGCGGTGACGCGCGGCAGGGTCGGCGCGTTAGCCACCGCACCCCAGTCCCATGCCAGCCCAGATGCGACCCCGGCCCGTTGAAGTGCCGCGAGGAACCGGTACACGCCGAATCCACGCCAGGCCGGGTTGTGAGCAGTGGTCAGGCGCGGCCGGACCTCGACGTCCAGCCGTGGGCTGTAGAGGACGAGACGCTGCCCGTCCATGCGCAGAGTCAGCTCGTCGACATGTAGTTGACGGTCGGCCGGAACCCCCGAACGTCCAAGCAGGACCAGCTCGTAGTCGCGTAACACCGGCCGGGCCAAGATGTTGCCGATCCTGCCCTCCGGCAGGTGGACGAGTTCGGCGAACACGACGCCGGGCGCATGGTCCTCTTCGGCACGCAGGTGGTCTCGAACGGCATCGTGGAGTCGCGCGTCGCCGTGACAGAACCGGCCGAGCAGCTCGGCCCCCGAAGGGCCGGTGGCGCTGTGGATTTCGATGCCGTCCTCGAGCATGCACGCGAATACGGCCAACGTGTCCGGCAGCGGCAACGGTGTGCCGGTCGCAAGGCGTGCGACGGTTTGCGCGTCCAGTTCCAGCCTGTCGGCACCGCTGTCGCGGGCGCGGATGACCATGTCGAGAAGTGCGGCGTCGCGCACGGTGAACTCCGATGAGCCGGCTACGCCTCCGAGATCGAGGCCTGCCAACAGCGGCGACTCGTCGGCGGCGGGATGTGTCGACCGGTCGTACCCGATGCCCATCTCCTCGTCGAGAGCCTCCATCAGCGGGACCTCGCGATCCTCGTAGCGCTCGGCGAACTCGGCCTTGAACCGTGACAGCGCTGGATCCTCGCGACCCGAAGACAACCGATGAAGCAGGTCCACCGCCTCGGTGAGCAACGCGACGTCGCCGCGCCCAAGGGTCAAACCCGTTCCCGCACGGTGCAAATCGACCTGGACCAGTCGGGCATCGTCGCCTCCGCCCGCGAGGTCGAGCAAGGTTTCCGTGACGGCGGCGTAGCGCTCGGGCGGGTTGCCGACACCGGCGGCATCCATCCGCGCGAGTTCCTCGGCGACCAGTTCCAGCGCGTGGACCGACTCCCCGAGGTCGTGCTCGCGCAGCGACGTCAGAACGTGGGTCAACGGTTCAGGGCCCGTCACTGCCGGCTCTGCCACCGGGGTCAGCACCTTCGCCTCGACGAGCGCATCCACGTATTCACGTGCCTCGTCATGGTCGACACCTGTATGCGCCTGGACGGCGGCAGCGATCTTGTTCACCAGGCAGCCACCCGCGGCCGCATCCAACGCGACCCGCAGTGGCTCGTCGTCCTCGATCACGACGAGGTGGTGGGTGCGACGGCCTTGCCGCAGCCGGCTTTCGATGATCCGCATCGCACCGGCCGCGCGGTATCGGCTCGAGTTGGGTTCGACAACCATCGCCGACCGCGTCGACGGCTCTGCAATGAGCCGGTCAACGAGCGATGCCAGCACCTCGGTGTCCGGCCGGCTGTGCCGACTGGTCCCTTCCGGCCCGTCGACGCACAAGGCGGTCGTGTCGCCGATCGCTCCCACCGAGCATCCCGCAAATAGTCCGAATGGTGTTGCGCGCGTGCACATTCGGACGAGGTAGGCGGTCACTGCAGCGGCCACCCGGTCATCGGCGTTCCCGTCGGTCAAGCGGCGCACCAACCCCGGCGATGCGAGATAGAGCGCTTCGCGAACGTCCGGCCGATCGGCCAGGGTGCGCCAGTACTCGGGGTCGGCGCGCAGCCGGTCCAATTCCTCCATCGGCAACAGCGGGGCGCGCATCACGAAGAACCCGCTTGACGTCAGCGGGGTTCCGCTTCGCTTGCCCACGTGACTGCCCTTCTCTAGTGCGGAGTTTCGCCGACGAGCTGACCGGACACCAGTTGCGCATAGTGACCGCCGGCCGCAAGCAGATCGCGGTGACGGCCGACCTCGACGACCCGGCCGGCATCCATCACCACGATGTGGTCGGCGTCGATGACGGTGGCGAGGCGGTGCGCGATCACGATGACGGTGCATTGCAGTCGCGCGATGTTCGCGTGCACATGCGCTTCGGTGACGGTGTCGAGATTGCTTGTCGCCTCGTCGAGCAACAGGATCCGGGGCGACGGCGCGAGCGCCCTGGCAAGGGCCAGCCGCTGGCGTTGCCCACCCGACAATGAGGCGCCCGCGTCGACCAGCGGGGTATCCCAGCCCATGGGCATGGCGCGGATGTCGTCAGCGACACCTGCGATCTCGGCGGCGGCCTCGAGTCGGTCCAGTGGTAGATCCGGGTGTCCCAGCACGAGGTTGTCTCTGATCGACAGTCCGAAGATGTAGGGGTCTTGGGTGACGACCCCGATCTGGGAGCGCACGCTGCGCGGGTACAGGGTGGCCAGGTCGATTTCGTCGAGCAGGACGCGACCCTGCGACGGGGGGTAAAGCCCCAGCAGCAATCGGCCCAAGGTGGACTTGCCGGAACCCGAGCGGCCGACGATCGCCACCAATTGCCCTGGGCGCACGTCGATATCGGCAGCATCGACGGCCGGCACACCGTGCGCGTGATAGCGGAAGGTGAGCCCTTCGGCGCGCACCGCACCGGTCAATGGCGGAGCAGGCCGCAATTCGCGGCCATCGGTCTCGGTCGGTGTGTTGATGACGTCTTCGATGCGGGCGAGGTAGCTGCCCAGCAGCTGGATCTGCAGGGCGGTGCCGACCAGGACGGCAAGCGGTTCCAGGAATGCGCCACCGAGCGCGGCCAGCGCGAGCATCGTGCCGAGCGAGAGCTGACCGCTGCCCACGAGGTGAGCGCCCACCAATAGCACCGCGATCGGCGACAGTAGCGCCAGGCCGTGAATCGCGGTTTCCACCGCGGCGGAGAGCCGACCGCGCCGCAGCGAGACGTTCATCTCTGCGATGAACAAGTTGGTCCAATGCGTCACGGCGCGCCGTTCTGCGCCTGCGGCTTTGAGCGTTTCCACCGCCGAGAACATCTCGTAGGCGTACGACTGTGATTTGGCTTCGGTGGCCAGCGCCTCGCCCATCAACTGTTGGTTGCGCCGCCTCGCGGCCAACAACACCGCGACCTGCGCTGCGCCCAATGCGACGACGAGGACACCGAGCAGGGGAGACAGTGCCAGTATCGCCACCAAATAGAACGTGGCCAGTGTGCCGTCGAGCAGGGCGGCGATGGTGCCGGTGGTGAGGATTTCGCGGACAGTCGCGTTGCTGCGCAACCGCATCATCAGGTCGCCGGATGATCGCTTCAAGAAGAACGCATACGGCAGATCCACCAGGTGTTCGAGAAAATCCAGCGTCATGTCGACATCCAGGCGGCTGCGCAGCCGAAGCAACAGATGCGCCCGCAGGAAGTTCGCGATCACTGAATAGCCGACAAGCGCGACCATCACCGCCGCAATGACTTTCAGCAGATGCTCGTCGTTGGCGGGCGCGATCCGGTCTACGACCACCCCCGTCAGCACCGGCACCGCAAGTGCCATCAGCCGTACCACCACCGAGGTGGCCAGCACCTTGCCGAGGCCACTCGATCGTCTCAACAGTCGGAGGGCGTGCTGCCACGCACCGTTGGTTGCCCGGCCACCCGCAGTGAATTCTGCGGAGGGTTCCAGCAGGATCGCGACGCCGCTGTACAAGTCGTCGACGGCCTGCCAGCTGACCCGGTAGCGGCCTGCGGCGGGATCGACCACCGTCACCCCGCGGCGCGACGTCGACTCCAGGACCACGAAATGTGCTTGACCCCAATGCAATACGCTGCCGCGGGGCAACACCCCCAGGTCGTCGAGTTCGGTTGCCACCCCGCGGGCGCGCAGACCGTAGGTAGTGGCGGCTTCGGCAATCCGCAGCGCGTCGGTGCCGTCACGACCGGTGCCGGTGGCGGTATGCAATTCCGACAGCGGAACATGCCTGCCGTGATAGGCCAGGGCCATCGCGAGCGCCGCTGCGCCGCAATCCGCCATCTCGGCCTGCGCGACGTAAGGGATCGCGCGCCGGCGCCACCTCACCACAGTCTCGGCAGCAGCACTGTGATCAACCGTTGCCGCCCCGTCGGTACCAGCAGTTGGCCTGTCGATTCCGGGCCGGGCTGCTTCAGCTGGGCCACCACCTCGGTCGCACCGACGTCAACTACGACTGCGTCATACGTTGCGCCGGACGGGGTACGGAATTGGACCGCACTGCCCTGGGCGGGCGCGGGTCCGCGGTTCACTGCTGGGAGTACCGCAATCACCGAATTGCCTTGCACTGCAGCGGGCAACGACTCGCTGCGCGCGACGGTGACCGTGCCCGCCACCACCGCACCGGCGACCAACAGCACGCCAAGAGCGGCCAGCCCGGCATCAATCCAGCCCGGCTGCTTGATCAACTCCCCCGGACGGGCACCTCCTGACTGACGGTCGCGCCACCGCTCACGAAATACCGATTCGTAACGAACTTCGCCGTCGTCGGTCATGCTGACCTCGCTCACTCTGCTCACCTGCGGCTTCGCCACCGTCATTGTGGCCGCTGGCGGTGAGAGACGCGGCAAGTTCGCCGCGACCGTCGCCCTATCCCGGCGGATAGGAAACCCTTCCCTCAAAGGTGGGGAATCTGGCTTTCCGGCGATTACCGAGTGCCGCGTTGATGACGACTATTGAACTATTCCGCAACGAGCCTTGAGGAGTCCGACATGTCTGACCTTGCGCTTCACCGCCCGGAGACAGACGCCGTCGATTGGCGCGCGCTGGCGGACCAAGTCTTCCCCGCAGATGCACTGCGGTCAGTGCCGGCAGTCAACCCGTTCGTTTTGTCCAGGAAGTGACCGCACGAGCACGTGCCATCACCGATTACGCGTTCTGCTGGGCTTCCAGCGCGGCCGCCGGATCCGGCAGACTCTGCACGTCGCCGTCCACGCTGGAGGTGACGAATCCGGTCAACGACTGCTGAAACGCGCTGATGGTGGCATCGGCCTTCAGGTAGCCGGTGTGCGTTCCCGTGACGGTGACGTCGGCGAGGTAGTGCACCGTCGTTTGGCTGCCGTTGTAGTCGGCAGATTCGGTGCCGTTCAAGATCATTCCGTCTTCGTTGACGTAGTTGGTGTAGGTGACCGTGCGGATCGTGCGCGTCGCATTCGCCGGATCCGGCGCCTCGCTGACCACCGCGGTGCCGCCTCCGACGCCCGCATACGTTCCGGTGGCCGGCAACGGCGTCGTCGTCGCGACGTACGTGGCAAGGCTCGGGGCCCACGAATCCGAACTCGGAGTTGACCTGTCCACAGCCACCGGCCCGACGCTGGTCGTGTACTTCAGGTTCGCAATGACAAGCCGTGAAACGGTCGGGTCGGTGATGCTTGACTCCCAGAAGGTGACCGCGGTGCCGTCGGGATTCCAGCTGGGCATGCTTCGTGCGGCGTATCCGTCGCCGGTGTCGAACAGCGGAATTCCGTTCTCGCGGTTGAGCTCATCGCCCAGAGCCACCGCCCACTCCTGGTTGGAGACGTTGACCGGTTTCGAATAGAACCCGTATACGGGCGCGCCGATGTAGACCGGCAGGAAGTTCTGCCGAATGATTCGCGTCATCGGCGTCAGTGCGTCGAGCCCGCGCGTGCTTCCGATCGCGATCCACTGCTCGTTGGGTGAGAAGTCCATGTCCTCGTCGTAGTCGAGGCTGGCGGTCACCCGGTGCACCGCGCCGGTGGCCAGGTCGACCTCGATGTCGTCGACGTTGCCCGCGTCGAACTGCCCGCCGAGGATCACCACACCCTTGCCGTCAGGCGTCCACTGCTTGCCCTCGCCGGTCGGGTAGACCACCCGCGGGTCGGTGACCTCGTATCCGGTGGCGGTGCGGTTCAGCGTGCCGACGATCGGCAAGGCTTGCAGAAGGTTGTTGGGGCCCAGCACGATTCGGGTGAACAGCACCTTCGTACCGTCTGGCGAGACCCTCATCTCGCGTTGCCTGTCGAGGATGATCCCCCCGCCGGCCGGCGTGCTGATGGGCACCAGCTGCGGGCCGCTGACGCCGTCTTCCAGCATCGAATAGCGGGGTGGTTGACCCGCCACGTTGACCAGCACGAGCACTCGGCCCGAATCGTCTTCGACCGGAACCGGTTTGGCCAGGTTGCCGGTTTCGCTCAAGGTGACGCCACAGGTCACGCAGTGAGCGTTGGTGCCGTCGACGTTGACCTGATAGATCTCGGAGCGGCCGCCGGCCGTCGGTTGACCGGCAAAGTAGATGGACTTTCCGTCTGCCGAGTAGCGCGGATTCGCCGGGCTACTGATCCCGTTGGGCAGGTCGAGGATCACGCGCGAGACAGTGGGATTGAGAACGGACAGGCCGATCGTCGCCTGATCGCTGTGCGGACTGAACAACCCAAGCAGGTTGAACTTTCCGTCCGCGACGGACACTGTGAACGAGTCTGTCTGTGCCGCAGTGTAATTGATGTCGTCCGGCGTGTAGGTGAATTTGCCGGTCGCCTGGTCGATGGTCACCGTGCCGTGCTGCGGCGCCTGGGTGACCTTGTAGGTCAACGCGTCGCCCTCGGGATCGGTGGCGCCGATGTTGCCGGTGACAGTTTGGCCGGTCTGCACCGTCGTGGTCGGGTTGTAGTCGATGGTCGGCGATTGGTTGAAGAGGTTGCGCCGTACCCACGCCAGCACTGCCCACACGACCGGGGTGACAGGTTCCGGAGTGGACGGAGCAGGCGCCACGAACGGTTTGAGCAGGCTGGTGACGACGGTGTTGAGGAATCCCACGACACCGGTGACGGGAGTAGCGAGTTGCGGCGTCGGCGCTGGTGTGACGGGAGCGACGGCCGAAGTGGTGAGCGTTGCGCTTACGGCCGATGGCTCAAGCGTTTTCGCGACAGGCGTCACCGTCGACTCGGAGACGGTCGCGGAAGTTTTAGCCGTCCCTATCGAGGTTGCCTGCGTCGACGAAGCGGTGCTCAGCGACGTGGTTGCGGCACTGACGGTCGCGGTGTGTTTGGAGTTCGATTCGGTCTTCGCCGGAGTGGTTTTCGGCGGCGCGGGCTCGCTCGACTTCGGTTCCGTGCCAACACCACTGGTGCGCGCTCCGCCGCTGCTGCTCACGGTGACACCGGAGCCGACCTCGGTGCTAGACGACGTCGTGCCTGAGGTGTTCGGGGTGCCGGTCGGCGTCGTAGCGGTATCGGTGGACGTCGGTCCGCTGGTCGCGGTGGAGGCGCCTGCGGTGGTGGTTCCCGTGGACGGCGTGGCCGTGGATCCCGTCGACCCACTGGTCGAAGTCGTGGACGCCGAACTCGTCGACGACTCCGAGGACGTGCCAGTTGTGTCGGCGGCGGCCACCCCATATCCGGTCGCCACGGCGGCGACCAGCCATGCCGTCACTGCCATGCCGCCGTATCCGCCGAGCCTCGCAGCGCTGTGGGCCGCTCTCGCAGCCGGCGCGGGTGCCGCGAACAGGGGGTTGACGGGACGGTTATCGGTCATGGGCTCGACTCCGATGGCGTAGCGACCAATTCTGATCGATCGATCAAATGATAAGGTGGCGCATGTTTAGCACGCGCCGATATCTGGGGTCAACCCCCTCGCGGCTGGGAGCGTGAATGCCGACGCCGCGTAAAGCGAAAGACGACGGCGGCACCCGACGCCGGCTGATCGAGGCGACCGCGCAGATCATGCACGACGAGGGCTATGCGGCTGCCACGTCACGCCGGGTGGCCGCGAGGGCCGGCGTCAGACAGCCTCTCGTCCACTATTACTTCCCGACGATGGACGATTTATTTCTTGCGGTGCTGCGTGAAGGTGCCGACGCCGCACTAGATGAGATGCGCGCCGCGCTCACCAACGACGATCCGCTTGGCACGCTTTGGGCCATCAACAGCGACTCTCGTCGAACCGTACTCAACGCCGAATTCATGGCATTGGCCAACCATCGCAAGGCAATTGGCGTTGAGCTCGCTGCGTACGCTGAACGGGTTCGCGATATCGAGACCGCCGCCGTCACAGTCGCGCTGCGCGCCAGCGGCGTCGACTTGGGCACGTACCCGCCGATCGTGGTCTCGATGCTGATCGCGCAGATCGCGCGCAGCCTCTGCAACGAAGCCGCCGTGGGCGTCACCCTCGGTCACGACGAGGCGCGCCGCTTCGTCAAGCAACAGATCGACGCGCTGACCAAACCCTCCACCGGCTCGCACGGTTAGTCTCGCTCGCCCCGCCGATACGGTCCGCAGGCTCGTCCATTGACCGTGATGCGGCGCGGCTCTGCGTGTTGACAGCCCACGCCCCATCGTGTCAACTTTCTGATCGATCGATCAATAAGCGACGCGAGGGGTATCAGTGGGCATTCGGCTCGGCCGGAGGATCGGTGCGATCGTCACCGTGGCAGTGGCAATGGGTGTGATCGGCAGTGTGGAGCCGACGACTTCGGCATTCGCCTCGAACTTCGGCGTCGAGCTCAACGGCACCTATCGGGTGATCTCGAACGGTGATTGGGCGAAGAGCAACGAGGTCTTTCTGGATGAGAAGACCGTGGTGCAGACGTGGACGGTGACGTCGAGCTGCACAAGTCCGATCATGTGCACCGGCACGGTGACCAGCGACCAGGGCTGGAGCGCCCCGATGAGGACGACCGGCGATTACTGGAGCGTCGACCGCATCGTGGAGAACTGGATGCCCTGCCCGGACGGTACCGCTGCCCCTGGCGCGCAGAACTTCAAGTTCTGGGGCTGGGATCCGGTGAACAGCTACCGGAATCTGAAGATCGTCGACCTGCTGGCAGGCAAGAACAGAACGGTTGCCGCCAGCGGCGCGTGTGGGGTGAACAGGCCGCTGGTGATCGAGCTTCCGATGCGCCTGGAGAAAGTGTCGTGACCCGGGTTAGGCGTTATCCATGTGCACCAGAAGTGCCGTCATTGCTTGCAGTCGATCCCGATCCAGCGCCCCCGGCGCCGCCTAATCCTCCCTCAGCACCAGGGCCGTCAGCGCCCCCGGCGCCGCCGTTGCCGCCAGTGCCGGTGCCGGTGGTCGCGGTGGCATTACCGCCGTCGCCGCCGCTGCCGGCGTGATACCCGTTGGCCCAACTGGTGCCACCGCCGCTGCCGCCGTCACCGCCTAGCGCGGCGCCGATGCCGGTGGTGGCGCTCCCACCACTTCCGCCGTCACCGCCGTCTTGCATCAGGCCGCTGCCGCCGCCCGAACCGCCTGCCCCGCCGATAGCGTCACCCGTCCCGACGGTCGCAGTGCCGCCCGATCCGCCGTCGCCGCCCTGACCATCGATGCCCCCGAGGCCGCCATCTCCACCTGCCCCGCCGGCCGCGGTACCTGAGGCGGCCGACGCGCTGCCCCCGCCGCCGCCGTCTCCTGCCGTGCCGTTGTAGATGTCGCTGCCGCCGGCTCCACCCGCTCCACCAGTGGCGACACCCGTGTCCGTGGTGGCATCACCCCCGGTGCCGCCGTCGCCGCTGGCGCCCTCGATACCAAGGCCTCCACCGTCGCCGCCGGTCCCGCCGCTGGCATCGCCGGTTCTGCTTGTCGCGTCGCCGCCCACGCCACCATCGCCTGCCCATCCGAACAGCAATCCGGTGTTGCCGCCGGCACCACCGTCGCCGCCGGTGGCCGTGCCCGTGCGGGTGATGGCATCGCCGCCGACGCCGCCTTCGCCGCCCGTACCGATCCACATGTTGCTTCCGCCATCGCCGCCGGGCCCGCCCTGTGCGTCGCCGATCAGGCTGGTGGCGTCGCCTCCTGCACCGCCGGCACCGGCATTGCCGAAGATCAGGCCGGAGTTCCCACCGTCGCCGCCGTTTCCGCCCGTCGAGTCTCCGCTGTCACTCGAGATGCTGGCGCCGACTCCGCCCGCCCCGCCGTTGCCCCACAACCCGGCACTGCCCCCGTCGCCGCCGTCGCCGTTGTTGACGCCCCCGATCCCCGCGCCACCGTCGCCGCCGCTGCCGAACAACAGGCCGCCGCGTCCGCCGTCCTGGCCTGGACCACCATCGGCGCCATTGCCGATCAGCAGGCCACCGTTCTCGCCCGGCTCGTCACCGTTGCTGATGAAAATCCCGACGAACCTCACGGCGTCATATGTGAAGACGCCGATCGCCTCAAACGCAGGATTCCGGATGGACCCGAATAGTGGTGCCGCAGAAGAAGACCCGGCCCCGAGCGCCGCACTCGATCGCGGGTTGTTGCCTGCCGAGGACCCGAGCGTGTACGGAGTTACCGTCGATGGCGCGAACGCCTGGATCACCGGCTCGGTACTGAGCACGGGACCGGGGCCGAACACCCGTAGCCCTGGCTCGGCGTCGGAGAGAGGGTCTGCGCCGCCGGCGCTGACCCCGCCGTTCGGACCCGAAGCCGCGATTGCGTGCGTCGCTGAGAGCAGCGGGGTCGGTGCGGGATCCGAACCAATGGCGGCGGCCAACATCGATGTCCGCGTGCTCACGGGTTGTGGATAGGACTGCAAGCCGTAACCGTCGTGTGGGCTGCCCACCGCGGCAGCCAACGCGCCTCCGGCAACGGCGGCTCCCATGACCAGCGTCCTACCGGACGGTCTCGCCGTAGTGGTCCGCTTTCGATGCTTGGCCGTCATCATTGCCCTCCCTACATCGGCAAGTGACTCCGCCCCCGTGCTAGCGCCACTGGCTCCTATCTACCCTCGCGTCAATATTTTGTAACGCGATTGTGCAAATTTTCTTCACTACTCGAGCCACTAATCCGGGGGTCGATCGATGATGCTCAGCAACACTCGGTGTAAATCAGGTCGGCGTCATCACCGGCGCCGTGGACATCGGCCGCTAATTCGATCTTGAATGGACCCGCCTGGGCCGCCGTTGCCTGGAAGTGCTTGTGCCCCATATGACTTCATGCGCCGAGCGACGGCGATGTTGCCCTTTTTGCAACAGGACGCAATGAGTATGTGGATAACGCGGTTCGCGGGCACCCCGGCCCGCCAAGCAAATAGTCCAACTAAATTGCTGATTGCGTTGTCGTGGTGCACGTTCAGGGCCACGGTTCGACGAATGCAGAAGCTCCGCAACCTACGGTTGCTGTACGCGGCGGCATCGATTCCACGCGTCGCGATTCGTAGCGGATTGCCAGAACTTATTCAGCGATCGTCCAGTTGAACGGGGAACTCTCAAGAGATCCGCACGCAATGCAAAGGCGCGCCACAGAGACCAGGAGGGACATCATGCAGCAGTCGACGAAGTTGCGGGCGATACTGGTTGCCGGAGCGACACTCGTGGCCGCGGGCGCTTTCGCAACGGCGCTCGGCGAGGAGACCGTCAACGGCGTCTCCGCGCCGATCGTGTCCAGCGGCGAAATGACACTCGGTAGCACCGCCACCACGACCACTCCTCCGACAGCGGTTCCCATCGCTTCTCCCACCGAGAAGGCGACTGTGCCTTGCGGATTCACCACAGGCTGCTGACCAGTAGCAGCTAAGGCGTCAAAAGCCTTGCGCGGCATCACGCTTGGTGGTGACAACGCGCAGTACGTAGCGCTGCGGCGTGACCGTTTCGCCGGTGGCACGGACGGGTGCCACTAGCCCGATGCGTTTAGTGGACGGCGCCGGCACTGACTGGCGCCGTCCCGGGCTCATCGTCGGCGTTGCCGCACCTACCCCGGCGCGGTACGTCTGACTCGCACGTACGGTCATCGGCCGAAACGACCGCTGACCATGGTGGCAGGTGCAGGATTCGAACCTGCGTAGGCGTTAGCCGACGGATTTACAGTCCGCTCCCATTGGCCGCTCGGGCAACCTGCCTGGGTGCTGCACCGCGGTGTGACCCGGTTTGGTGCGACTAGCAGGGTACAACGAGGATGGGCTTAAGACGAAAACGCACCCGACCACCGAGGAGGACAGGGTCCAATGGCGGATTCATCGTTCGATGTCGTCAGCAAGGTTGACCGCCAGGAGGTCGACAACGCGCTGAACCAGGCCGCCAAGGAGCTGGCCACCCGCTTCGACTTCCGCGGCACCGACACGACCATCGCCTGGAAGGGCGAAGAGGTCATCGAGATCGTCAGCTCCACCGAAGAGCGGGTGAAGGCCGCCGTCGACGTGTTCAAGGAGAAGCTGATCCGCCGCGACATTTCGATGAAGGCCTTCGACGCAGGCGATCCTCAGGCCAGCGGTAAGACCTACAAGGTCAGCGGCACCATCAAACAGGGCATCAGCAGCGAGAACGCCAAGAAGATCACGAAGCTGATCCGCGACGAGGGCCCCAAGGGCGTCAAGGCGCAGATTCAGGGCGAGGAGATCCGCGTTTCCTCCAAGAAGCGCGACGACCTTCAGGCCGTCATCGCGTTGCTCAAGGGCGCCGATCTCGACGTCGCGCTGCAGTTCGTCAACTACCGGTGAAACAGCAGGTGTCGGCCCTACGCTGATCGGCATGGCACCTGCTCAGCGCGAACCCAACGTAGTCGTCCTCGGGGGAGGATCCTGGGGCACCACCGTGGCGTCCATCTGCGCCAGGCGCGGACCGACCCTGCAGTGGGTGCGCTCCGAGGAGACCGCCGAGGACATCAACAAGAATCACCGCAACTCGAAATACCTCGGCGACGACACGGAGCTCCCAGAGAACCTCAAGGCCACCAACGACTTTTCCGAGGCGGCGCGCGCGGCCGATGTCATCGTGATGGGCGTGCCGTCGCACGGCTTCCGCGCTGTTCTGACCGAGCTCGCGAAGGAACTGCGGCCCTGGGTGCCGGTGGTGTCGTTGGTGAAGGGTCTCGAGCAGGGCACCAATTACCGGATGAGCCAGATCGTCGATGAGGTGCTGCCGGGTCATCCGGCCGGCATCCTCGCCGGCCCGAACATCGCGCGCGAGGTTGCCGACGGGTACGCCGCTGCGGCCGTATTGGCCATGCCCGACCAGCACCTGGCCGCTCGGCTGGCAGAGTTGTTCCGCACCAAGCGTTTTCGGACGTACACCACCGACGACGTCATCGGCGTCGAGATGGCGGGCGCATTGAAGAACGTGTACGCGATCGCGGTCGGCATGGGCTATTCGCTTGGCATCGGCGAGAACACCCGCGCAATGGTGATCACCCGCGCGGTGCGGGAAATGTCGAAGCTCGGCGAGGCGGTCGGGGGGCACCGCGACACGTTCGCCGGCCTGGCGGGCACGGGCGATCTGATCGTCACCTGCACCAGCCAGCGCAGCCGCAACCGCCACGTCGGTGAACAACTGGGCTCAGGCAAGCCCATCGACGAGATCATCGCGTCGATGAATCAGGTCGCCGAAGGCGTCAAAGCCTCGAGCGTGATCATGGAATTCGCCGACAAGTACGGGATCAACATGCCGATCGCGCGCGAGGTCGACGGCGTCATCAACCACGGCAGCACCGTCGAAGACGCCTACCGCGGGCTAGTCGCCGAGAAGCCGGGCCACGAGGTGCACGGCTCCGGCTTCTAGCTGACTTCTAACTCGACTTCTTGTGGCTGTTTTTGCCGCCCTTTTTCGAGGCGTTGGGCGTGTTCGCGATCTTCGCTGCCCGCTCCTTGCTCATGCCCTTCTTACGCAGGCCCTCGTACTGCTTGTCGTTCTTGACGCTCGGGCCATGATCCTTCGCCATAGTGCCTCCTTGTACTCGTTCGATTCGAGTACCCGGTTTGCAGGCACGAACACTCAGTTGGAGAACGGGCCCTTGTTATCCGGGCGGTATAGCAGTGGGGATTCCGGATTGAGGATGAAGCTGCCCGCGGGGCTCAGCACGAAGCCCGACTGGCTGCGGTTGTCGACGCACGTCGTCGTCGTGCCGTCGTTGCCGCAGCTGACGGTCTGATAGCTGATCCGCGAACCTGGGGGCAGTGGCTTGGCCGCACCGGCCGCGGCGAAGACGTTGCCCGGCGCAATCGAGAAGCCGGCCACTCCGCCGTAAGCGCTGCTGACCAGATTCGCGCCCTCGGGGGCAGCGGGAATCGGACCGCTGCAGCCGTAGCCGTTGCCCTTCTGCAGCGCGCAGATCACGCCGTCGGGCGTGGTGAATGCGAACCAATTGCCGTCCATCACCGCATAATCGGACAGCTTGACCGGCGCCAACGCATTGACGTTGGGTGGTGGCGGTGGCTGCGGAGGCGGATCCGGCGGCGGCTCAGCCGACGCGAAACCCGGCGCGCCGACGACTGCTGCGGCACCCAGAAGGCCCATCAAGACTCTGCTCAGCACTGCCATAGCCTATGTGTCGCCGGATCGACCAGCAGTGTTTCATTGCGCAAGCTCAGTACTGGCCTGGTCCGCGGCCTGCCATCGTCTCCAGCCTGCGGATCCGGTCCTCGATCGGCGGGTGCGTCGAGAACAGCTTGCCGATCTTCTCGCCCGAGCGGAACGGGTTGGCGATCATCAGGTGCGCCTGGTCGGCTAGCTGCGGCTCCGGCGGCAGCGGCGCCTGCTGCACGCCCGCGCTGATCTTGCGCAGTGCGCTCGCCAACGACAGCGGATCACCAGTCAGCTCGGCACCCGACTGGTCGGCTTGATACTCGCGCGACCGCGATACCGCCAGCCGGATCACCGTCGCCGCGATTGGGCCCAGTAGCGAAACGAGCAGCAGCGCAAAGGGATTGGAGCCACCATCGCGATTGCCGCCGAACACGCCCGCGAACAACGCAATGTTGGCCAGCGCGGTGATCACCGCCGCCATCGCGCCTGCCACACACGAGATCAGGATGTCGCGGTTGTAGACGTGCGAGAGTTCATGGCCCAATACCGCGCGCAGTTCCCGCTCGTTGAGGATCTGCAGGATGCCGGTCGTGCAGCAGACCGCAGCATTGCGCGGGTTGCGGCCCGTGGCGAACGCATTGGGCGCCGAGGTGTCGCTGATGTACAGGCGAGGCATCGGCTGGCGCGCTGTGGTGGCCAGCTCACGCACGATCCGGTACATCACCGGCGCCTGCATCTCGTTCACCGGCTGGGCATGCATCGCCCGCAGCGCCAGCTTGTCGCTGTTGAAGTAGACGTAGACGTTCATGCCGACGGCGAACAGCACCGCCAGGAACATGATGTTTCGGCCGAACAGGGCTCCGACGAACACGATCAGCGCAGAGAACCCCGCCAGCAGCAGAAAAGTCTTGGCGGTGTTGACGTGCGGATGCCAGGTCATCGGGGCGTCCTCCCTACTAAAACCGGCAGAGTCTTCGCTGGGTCAACGTCCGGCCGGCCCCTGCGGGTTCCGCTGCGTCAGCCGTGCCGGTTCACGGTGTAGTCCACCAGCGTCGCCAACGCCTGGCGACCCGGGCCCTCCGGCAGGTAGGCCAGCTCATCGCGGGCCTGGGCGGCATACCGCGACACCGTCTGCTTGGCCTCCGCCATGCCAGGCGATTTGCGCAGCAGCCGCAGCGCCTCGGCCAGGTCATCGTCGTTTTCCACCGGGCCCTTGAGCAGCTGACGCAGCCGGTCGCCGTCCGGGCCGGTGTCGCGTAGCGCGTAGAGGACGGGCAGCGTGTGCACGCCTTCGCGCAGGTCGGTCCCGGGCACCTTGCCCGATTCATCGGGATCGCTGTCGATGTCGATGATGTCGTCGGAGATCTGGAACGCCGTTCCGACGATGCCGCCAAGCCGGCTCAGCCGCTCGATCTGCTCCTCGTCGGCGCCCGAGAACGTCGCACCGAACCGGCCCGAGGCCGCGATGAGGCAGGCCGTCTTCTCGTACACCACCTTCAGGTAGTGCTCGACCTCGTCGACACCCTCGACGACTCCGCGGGTCTCGCGCATCTGGCCGGTCACCAGCTGGGCGAAGGTATCGGCGATGATGCGGACCGCCTCCGGGCCCAGCCTGCTGACGAGGCGTGACGCGGTTGCGAAGAGGTAGTCACCCGCGAGGATCGCGATGTTGTTGCTCCAGCGGGCGTTGGCACTCGGGGCGCCGCGGCGCACCTGCGCCTCGTCCATCACGTCGTCGTGGTACAGCGTCGCCAGGTGGACCAGTTCGATGACGGCCCCCGCGACAGTGACCTGCCACGCGTCGGGCTCCGGTCCCAGCCGGGCGGACAGCACGGTGAACAGCGGACGGAACCGTTTGCCGCCTGCCTGGAACAGGTGCTGCACGGCCTCCGACATCAGCTCATCGGCTTTGCCCAGCTCAGTGGCCATCAGGTCTTCGATGCGGGCCACGCCGTCGCGCACTTCCTGCGCGAAATTGGGGTCGCCGAAATCCACCCCCGCCACCACGCTCGCTGGTGTCCTCACCCTGCCAACATACTGGGAGGCGTGGATACACGCGCCGACGTGGTGGTCGTCGGAGCCGGGCCTGCGGGCTCGGCGGCTGCGGCCTGGGCCTGTCGCGCCGGTCGCGACGTGCTCGTCGTCGACTCGGCGCAGTTTCCCCGCGACAAAGCGTGCGGCGACGGGCTGACCCCGCGCGCGGTGCTGGAGTTGCAGCGGCTCGGCCTCGGGCCGTGGCTCGAGGGGCGCGTGCAGCACCGCGGGCTGCGGCTGATCGGGTTCGGCGGCGACGTCGAAGTCGAGTGGCCCGGTCCGTCGTTCCCTGCGGTCAGCAGCGCGGTGCCGCGCGTCGAGCTCGACGACCGCATCCGGATGGTGGCCGCCGATGACGGCGCCAAAATGCTGCTCGGCACGAAAGCCGTTGATGTGCGCCATGATTCGAGTGGACGGGTGTCGTCGCTGGTGTTGGACTCCGGCGCCGAGATCGGGTGCACGTCGTTGATCGTGGCCGACGGGGCCCGCTCGCCGTTGGGCCGCGTGCTGGGCAGGCAGTGGCATCAGGAGACGGTGTACGGCGTCGCGGTCCGCGGCTACATCGCCACACCACGGGCCGACGAGCCGTGGATCACGTCGCATCTGGAGCTACGGTCACCGGAGGGCCGCGTGCTGCCCGGATACGGTTGGATCTTCCCGCTCGGCAATGGCGAGGTGAACATCGGCGTCGGCGCATTGGCGACCGCGAAGCGACCGGCCGCTGCGGCCTTGCGGCCGTTGATGTCGTACTACACGTCACTGAGACGTAAGGAATGGGACTTCGTCGGCGAACCTCGCCTGGCGTTGTCGGCGTTGTTGCCGATGGGCGGCGCGGTCTCCGGGGTGGCCGGGCCGAACTGGATGCTGATCGGCGACGCCGCGGCGTGCGTCAACCCGCTCAACGGAGAGGGCATCGACTACGGACTCGAGACGGGCAGGCTGGCTGCAGAGATGCTCGGCACAGGCGACCTGTCGGCCGCGTGGCCTGCCGTGCTTTCGGCACACTACGCGCGGTCGTTCTCGGTCGCCCGGCGGCTCGGACTCCTGTTGACGCTGCCGCGGTTCCTGCCGTCGACGGGGCCGCTGGCGATGCGCTCGGCGTTCCTGATGAACCTCGCGGTGCGGGTGATGGGAAATCTGGTGACCGACGAGGATGCCGACTGGATCGCGCGGGTGTGGCGCTCGGCGGGCTTGGCGTCACGACGCATCGACCGGCGGGCGCCGTTTCACTGACCGGTTAGAGTGCCACGCTGTGTCGATACTGACCCGACAACCGGTGGCCGATCTGGCGGCGCGGTTGTTCGCCGCCGTCGTCAACCCCACCCCCAAACCCGGAGTCCGGTTTCCTGAGGTCGCCGGAAGCACCACCGAGATCAGCATCGAGACGCGCCACGGCCCAGTCGCGGCGACGATCTATCACCCGCTGTCGCAGGCGGAAAGACCCGCCGTGTACGTCAACGTGCACGGCGGCGGCTTTGTGGTGGGTCATCGCGAACAAGACGACCCGTGGTGCCGCTACCTCGCCGCCCACGCCAATGTTGTTGTCGTCAACTGTGATTACGTGTTGGCCCCGCACAAGCGCTTCCCCGTACCCGTCGAACAGGTCTACGACGTACTCCAATGGGCCTCCGCGCCCGAACGCGACTGGGACGGCCACCGCCTCTGTGTTGGAGGGCAAAGCGCCGGAGGCAACCTGTCCGCCGCGGTATCGCGGATGGCGCTGGAGAACGGCGGCCCCACGATCGCGTTGCAGATGCTGCATTACCCGCCATTGGATTTGGTGACCTCGGCCGCGGACAAATCCACACCGCTTGGCTCGAAGGCCGTACTGCAGCCGTGGATGAGCGCAGTGTTCGACACCGCGTACATTCCCGACCGCGGGCAACGCCGCCACCGGCTGGCGTCTCCTGCGTGGGGCTCAAACGCCGACGACATCACCGGTATCGCACCGGCATTGGTCGTCACCGCGGAATACGACCGCCTCTGCGGCGAAGGCAAGCTGTACGCGGACAAGCTGAAAGCCGCAGGCGCGCTTGTCGAATACGTTGAAGTGCGCGGGGTGGATCACGGCTACAACATCATGAGTGACGCAAAGGAGATAACCCGACAGATGTACGACTTGATCGTTGCTCACGTCAGGCAGGCGGCCAGTTGAGCGGCGGGATGATCACTCGACGCGACTTCGCGCGCGGCGTCGGATTCGCGGTCGCCGCGAGTTCTGTTGCCAGTTCTGCGATTGCCTCGGCTACGCCGACACACACGTCCTTCGCCCCGCTCAAACAGATTGACGCAGGGCTGCTCAACGTCGGGTACGCGGAGGACGGTCCTCTCGACGGCCCGCCCGTCATCCTGCTCCACGGCTGGCCTTACGACATCTACAGCTACGTCGACGTCGCACCGATCCTGGCCGCGCGGGGATACCGCGTCCTCATCCCCTACTTGCGCGGTTACGGCAGCACGCAATTCCTGTCAGCGGACACCGTCCGCAACGGGCAGCAGGCCGCGCTGGCACAGGACATCGTCGCGTTCATGGACGCGTTGAACATCGACCGCGCGGTGCTGGCCGGGTATGACTGGGGCGCGCGAACCGCCGACATCCTCGCCGCGATCTGGCCGGAGCGCGTCAAGGCGTTGGTGTCGGTCAGCGGTTATCTGATCGTGAATCTCGTTGCCAATCAACAGCCGTTGTCTCCGAAGGCCGAACATGGTTGGTGGTATCAGTACTACTTCGCGACCGACCGTGGCGTGCGTGGGTATCGACAGAACACCCACGACTTCAACAAGCTCATCTGGCAGGAAGCGTCGCCGACATGGAAGTTCGATGACGCCACCTACGACCGCAGCGCCGCGGCGTTCGCCAACCCCGATCACGTCGACATCGTGATCCACAACTACCGCTGGCGGCTGGAACTGGCGCCAGGCGAACCGCAGTACGACGACCTCGACGCGAAACTGGCCGCGACCCCGCCGATCACCGTTCCGACCATCACCATCGGCAGCGACTTCGACGGGCCCAACAAGGACGGCGCCGCCTACCGCAAGATGTTCACCGGCCCGTACGCCCACCGCGTTCTGGACGGCATCGGGCACAACGTGCCGCAGGAGGCACCGCAGGCGTTCGCCGATGCGGTGATCGCGGCCGACAAGCTGTAGCTAGTCGCTGGATGACGACGAACCGGAGTCACTCGACGACGAACCCGAGTCACTCGACGACGAGTAGTCACTCGACGACGAGTAGTCGGAGGACGACGAGTAGTCGGAGGACGAGGAGTAGTCGGAGGACGAGGAGTAGTCGCTCGACGACGAACCGGAGTCCGTCGAAAAGCTGAAGGCGCTCGACGAGAACGGGTCGTAGGTGCTGGACGGACTGTCACTGGTGTTGCCGCCGTGGGACTGCATGCGCTTGGCGACGGCGATCGCAAGACGGGTATCGGCAGGCGGTTTATTCGGATCGCTGGCGCTGGTGACGGCCAACGCGATGAGCACGTCGGCGGCGGTGATGAAAAGTCCGGCCCAATACGCCCACTTCATCGACGGATCTGGTTGCGTCGCAAAGTAAATTGTCAGGAAGATCGGCCCGACGATGCCGAAGACGAACACCATCAGCTGAATCTTGACGTAACGCCAGAACGTGGCCACGGCGGCAGCATATCGCGCAGGATGATTGACATGCCCGAGGTCTTTCGCGCACCGATGCGGTCACGCAGCGACGACGTGGATCTGCGGGCGACGATCGAGCGCGCCCGCCGCCTGGGCCTGTGCGGCTTCGGCCAACGCGTCCGCGATCGCGGCGAGAAGGAGCGGCTCGCCCGCCGCGTCGCCAGATTCGCCGAGATCGAGGACGGAGCGTTCGCGTGGACACGCGACGCCGAGGGCTTCTACTGGCTGGGCCGTATCGAGGGGCCGTACTTCTACGACGACGACGCGGACGCGACCGCCGTCGACCTTGTGCATGTGCGTCGGTGTCGCTGGCTGCCGGAGCCGGTGCTCGAATCCGATGCTCCGCCAGCCGTTGTCGCGACCTTCGGCCGCGGCGGACGCAATTTTCAACAAACGCACGACCCCGACGTCGGTCCGCAGACCGCTCGGCTGTGGGAGGAACGAACCGGCGGATGACCACGGTGATGACGATCGGGTATCAGGACAGGACGGTCGATGACGTCGTCGCAATCCTCCGATCTGTGGAGGTGAAAGTCCTTGTAGACGTGCGGCTTACACCGCTATCACGCAAGGCGGGCCTTTCGAAGAACAGACTTGCCGCGCGACTGCGTGACGCCGGCATCGACTATGTGCACCTGCCGCAGCTCGGCAATCCCCGGGACAACCGCGACGCGTTTCGACGCCACGAAAAGGCGGCTGTGGCGAGGTACCGAGAAGAACTGCGAACACCGGAAGGCCAAGCGGCGCTTGGCGAGTTATTTCGACTGGCTACCCAGATTCGGGTTGCGCTGATGTGTTTTGAGGCCGACGCAGCCGAGTGCCATCGGTCGATGGTCGCCGATGCCTTGGGCGAGATTGGGCCCGTGCGCACTATCCACCTTTGAACAACAACTGCGTACGCTGAAATGCACCAGGTCGTCAGGAGGATCCGCGATGACCAAACGGAAATTGATAGTTCCGGCGCTTGCCGCAATCGCAAGTGCGACAACGCTTTGTCTGCCCGCTGCGGCGCACGCCGTTCCCGTTGGCCCCTGCGCCGAGGTTCCGTACGTCGGCGTCTGCGTCCCGCCCAGCGAGCAGCCCACGCCGCCCCAACAGAGCCTCGGCGAGACGGGGTTCGTCCCCGATACCAGTGGCGGCATCCGCGTCGTCAATTAAGACAGCGGGGCGAGGCCTGATCGAACGAGGTCCAAAGCGGCTGCGGTGATTTCACCGAGATCCCGGGTGCAGCCATTGCGGCCCCAGTGTTCGACGGCCACCACCAGTGCGGCGGCAATCGTGGCACCGGCCACCTCGGCGACCAGGTCGATGTCGGGCGTATCCGAATAACGCGTCCTGATGAAGTCGGTGATGACGCCGGCGAACGACGACTGCACCACCCGCAGGTGCCCGGCGATGCGCTCGGCGGTGATCAACTCGGCCCGAGCACTCGCGGCCTGCCGGACGACCTCCAGGTCGTGGGGGAAGCTCGCGATGCTCGCCAGGACGGCGTCGATGAGCGCCTCGGATGGTGGCCGCTGCGCCAGCGCCTCGGCGAGCCACTCCACCTGCGTCTCGTAGTCCTGAAAAAGGACGGCTTCCTTGGTGGGGAAATGCCGAAAGAACGTGCGCTCGGTGACCCCGGCCTCGCGGGCCAGCTCGGTCACGGTCACATTCGCAAAGCCCTTTCTGGCGAAACTCGCCAGCGCAGCGCGCCTGAGCGCCTCGCGTGTCGATCGTCTGCGCTGCTCGTGCAGGTTCGGCGTCGCGGTCATAACACGGCGATCGTATCCGACCCTTGCCAAATTATGTCAGTACTGACATATTTTTGAGCATGAGTGATTACGACGCGATCGTCGTCGGTGCCGGCCACAACGGGCTGACCGCGGCGGCGGTGCTGCAGCAGGCAGGACTGCGCACCGTGTGCCTCGAGGCCAACACCTACACCGGCGGCATGGCAGCGACAGTGGAACTCATCGACGGATTTCGTTACGAGATCGCGGGTTCGGTGCAGTTCCCCATGCCGAGCCAGATCGCGAAGGAGCTAGGGCTGGACACGCTGCCGACCGTCGATGCCGAGGTGATGTCGGTCAATCTCGGCGACGAAGGCGAAGAACCGATGATCTTCTACCGGGATCCCATGCAATTCATGACCCACCTCGCCGACAAGCACGGCACCGACGCCGTCGTCGGCATGGCCGAGCTGATCGGCTGGAGTCAGGGACCGGCAAAGGCGTTGGGCCGCTTCGATGTTCGCACCCCACCGAAGACACTCGACGAGATGTACGCATGCGCGGCGAACGAAGCCGAGCGCACCGCGATCCACGACGTCATCTTCGGCTCGGCGATGGACGCCATCGACCGCTACCTGCCCGACAAGCACAAACACGCCGTACTGCGCAGCATGCTCGCATTCCTGGCCATCAACTCGACGTATCGCGGGCCCTACACTCCCGGCAGCGCAACATGTTTGGCGTTCGCCCTGGCAGTTCCCGACGACACGACCGCGATGATGACCAAACTCGAAGGCGGTATCGGTGCGCTGTGCAACCACTTGCACGAGCTCTTCATAGCCAGCGGCGGTGAGGTCAAGTACCGCGCCAAGGTGGACAAGATACTCGTCGACGGCGGCCGCCTCACAGGCGTGCGTCTGCGCGACGGATCCGAAATCACCGCGCCGGTGGTCATTTCGAATCTGTCGCCGGACACCACATTGATCGATATGGTCGGCGCCGAGTACCTGCCTGCTGACCTCGTCACGCGGTTGACCGGACGCGATCACCGGGCGTCGTTCGTTCAGATCCACTTCGCGCTCGACGGCCTACCCGAATTCGCCGCACCCTACGACTTCCTCAACGAGCCAGGCATGCAGGGCTCGATAGGGATCTTCAACTCCCCCGAAGAACAACAGCGCCAATGGGACGAGTGCCGACGGGGCATCGTCCCTGACAATCCGTCGATGGGCATGCAGATCCCCTCGGTGCACGACCCAGCGATGGCGCCGCCCGGCAAGCACGCGGCAAGCGCCTTCGCATATGCGCTGCCGGTGGAGAACAGTGCGGACACCCGCCAGCTCAAGAATGTGATGGCGGAGAAGGTGATTGACAAGATCACCCGGTTCGCACCCAACTTCCGCGACATCCAGATCCGGCACATCACGTTCGCGCCGTATCACATGCAGACGATGTTCGCCGCGCCGTCGGGTGACTTCTGCCATGGTCTGCTGCATCCAGACCTGATGGGGCCCAACCGTCCTGGCCCCAAAGGCTTCCTCGACATGCCCATCCCGATCGACGGGCTGTACCTGGGCGGTGCGGGATGCCACGGCGGCCCGGGCATCACCTTCATTCCCGGCTACAACGCCGGCCATCAGGTGCTGGAGGACGCGGGCGTCAGCCCAGTGACTTCGCGAACCCGCTGAGCGCGAGCACCTTGACGTCCCGTCAGCTGATGGGTTTCGTCGCCGCGTGCAGCGCGACGATGCCGCCGGTCAGGTTGCGCCACCGCACCGCTGACCATCCGGCGTCGGCAATACGACGCGCCAAGTGCGCCTGGTCCGGCCACGCTCGAATCGACTCGGCCAGATAGACGTAGGCGTCCGGATTCGACGACACCGCGGTCGCGAGCCGCGGCAACGCCTGCATCAAGTATTCCTTGTACGCGGTCGCGAAGACGCGGTTCGTCGGGGTGGAGAATTCGCACACCACCAACCGGCCGCCCGGTCGCGTCACCCGCGCCATCTCGCGAAGGCCCGCGCTGTGGTCGACGACGTTACGCAGCCCGAAGCTGATCGTGACCGCGTCGAACACCCCGTCGGCGAACGGCAGCCGTGTCGCGTCGGCGCCCACCTTCGGCACGTCGCGCTGGGCTCCGGCGGCCAGCATGCCGACCGAGAAGTCCGCAGCCACACACCACGCCCCCGACGCCTGGAGTTCGACCGTTGAGACTGCGGTGCCCGCCGCGAGGTCGAGCACCTTGTCCCCGGGCCCGATCCGCAGCGCCGATCGGGTGGCCCGCCGCCAGAACCGGTCCTGGCCCAGCGACAGCACGGTGTTGGTCAGGTCATAGCGGCGCGCGACGGCATCGAACATCGACGCCACTTCATGCGGGTCTTTGTCCAGCGTCGCGCGGTTCACGGAGCCGACGGTACCTGTGAACATGCTTGATCCGGGAATGAGGACGGCCGCAACGGGCATTACCCCTCCCATGAGCAACAAGGTTTGGTTCATCACAGGGACATCTCGCGGGTTCGGCAGGGAATGGGCGATCGCGGCGCTGGAGCGCGGCGACAAGGTCGCGGCCACCGCGCGCGACACCGCCTCGCTGGACGACCTGGTGCAGAAGTACGGCGACGCGCTGCTGCCGCTGCAGCTCGACGTGACCGACCGCGACGCCGACTTCGCCGCGGTCAAACAGGCGCACGACCACTTCGGACGTCTCGACATCGTCGTCAACAACGCCGGCTACGGCCACTTCGGCTTCATCGAGGAGCTGACCGAGGCCGAGGCGCGCGGCCAGATCGAAACCAACGTCTTCGGCGCGCTGTGGGTGACGCAGGCCGCGCTGCCGTACCTGCGTGCGCAGCGCAGCGGACACATCATCCAGGTTTCGTCGATCGGTGGCATCACCGCTTTCCAGAACGTCGGCATCTACCACGCGTCGAAGTGGGCTTTGGAAGGTTTCTCGCAGGCGCTGGCGCAGGAGGTCGCGCCGTTCGGCATTCACGTGACGCTGATCGAGCCGGGTGGGTTTGCGACGGATTGGGCCGGGTCGTCGTCGAAGCGCTCGGCGCCGCTGCCCGACTACAAAGAGGTGCACGAGGCCGCGGACAAGGCCCGCAGCCAGCGCGTGTCCAAGCCGGGAGATCCGCAGGCTTCGGCGCGCGCCTTGCTCAAGGTCGTCGACGCCGCCGAGCCGCCGCTGCGGGTGTTCTTCGGTGAGCTGCCGCTGCAGTTGGCCAAGGCCGACTACGAAAGTCGACTCAAGACATGGGAGGAGTGGCAGCCCGTCGCCGTCGAAGCCCAGGGCTGAGTTCAAGCGCGAGCGACCGCAAAATGCCACTCTTCACGGGCGTGTCGCCGTACAAACACGGTCGCTCGCGAGAAGGGGGGTCAGGCGGGAGGGGAGTTAGGCGGCTTTGGCGCGGCGCTTGCCGATGACGTCCTCGTAGTGGCCGAGAAGTTCGTCGCAGATCGCGGGCCAGGTGCGGCCCAACACGCTGCGACGAGCGGCCACCGAGTACCGCGTGCGCTCGGCGATCAGATGGTCGACGGATTCGGTCAGCTTGGCTTCGAACTCGTCGACGTCGAGCAACAGCCCGGTGCGATAGGGACTGACAAGGTCGCGGGGGCCTCCCGCGTTCGGGGCGATGACCGGCAGACCCGATGCCATCGCTTCCTGCACAGCCTGGCAGAACGTCTCGTGCTCGCCGGGGTGAACGAAGACGTCCATGCTGGCGTACGCGGCGGCCAGCTCGGCGCCGTACAGCGCCCCGGTGAAAACAGCTGACGGCAAAAGGCTTTCGAGCTTGCCTCGGTCGACGCCGTCACCGACGACCACGAGTTGCAGGTCGCCGCGCGCGCTCAGCGACGCCAGCCGCTCGACGTGCTTCTCCGGTGCGAGTCGGCCGACGAACCCGACGATCGGCTTACCGTCCGGTGACCAAACCTGTCGCAGGGCTTCGTCGCGTGCCGACGGCGCGAAGCCGGTGATGTCGACGCCGCGGGCCCATTTGTGCACGCGCGGAATGCGGTGCGCGGTAAGGTTTTCCATCGCGGCGGTCGACGGCGCCAGCGTGCGGTCGGCACGGCTGTGCAGGTGTCGGGTCCAGGCCCACGCGGCGCGGGCCGTGAAGCCGATGCCGTAGCTCTCCGCGAAACCCGCTACGTCCGTTTGGAATACGGCGACTGTCGGCACCCCGAGGTAGCGTGCGGCGTGCAGCCCGCCGTAACCAATCAGCGCCGGTGACGCCAAATGCACCACGTCGGGATCGAATCCGCGCAGCACCTTGACCATCCTCGGCCGGGGCACACCGAGCGGCAGCGAGGTGATCTTCGGAAACATCCGCGACGGCACCCGATGCACACGGATACCGTCGTGAATCTTGTCGGCCGGCGGTTGGCCGCGCGGGGTGTCTGGGGCGATGACGAGAGCCTCGTGGCCGCTGCGGCGGAGATGCTCGATCACTCGAAGCACCGAGTTGGTGACACCGTTGACATTCGGAAGGAACGACTCTGCGACGATTGCAACGCGCACACCAAGAGCGTGCCATCGGTGCCTGTCGCCGAGGTTGCGTCGGGGCATACGACACGCAAATTGCTCGTGCAAATGATCGGCCGGTCCGCCGAGCCGATTTCGAGTAGGGTGCGCACAACGAAGGGCGGTTGACATGCGGATTTCCCGTGCCACGGTGGTGCTCGCGGCGGCCCTGCTGTTGCTGGTCGCCGGCTGCACCAAACAGGTCGCGGGCGCAGCGGAGTCCGATCCGAACAAGGCACCGCTGTCGATCAGCAAGGACGGCTACGGCATCGTCGCAGGCTTCAGCGATGCGCCCAAGAAGATCGAGATCTACACCGAACCGCAGTGCAATCACTGCGCAGACCTTCAACACGACTTCGGTGACCAACTCGCCTACTACATCGCGGTTGGCGAACTCGAGGTCACCTACCGCCCGATGACGTTCCTTGACGACAAGACCGGCGGCTACTCGGGCCAGGTCAGCAACGCACTGTTCCTGGCCGCCGAGAAGGCCGGTTCACCCGCGGTCACCGCGACCGGCACCGAGTTTCAGCGGTTCGTCGAAAACGTGTGGGCACACCAGCGTCCGGGCGGCACCCCGCCCACCGCCGACGAATTGCAGGACTACGCCAAGAAGGCGGGCATCCCCGACCCCGTCGCGCAGAACATCAAGGGCGGCGGATCCGCGGTCAACACCAAGGACATGGACGACGCTAACTTCGAGTTTCTCTACCAGATCGACTCGACCGCAATGGGCACGCCAACCGTCTACGACTTGGACAAGGGCGAGAAGCTCGACATCTTCGACAACGACTGGCTGAACAAGCTCATTCAATCCTGAACTGCGGCAGTCGTTTTGGATCTCCGCCGTTCCAGCAGCGTGACGCCGGTGAGCGCGGCGCCCGCGGTCAACCAGCCCACCACGGCGATCGAGCCCGCCGGAATGATCGCCAGTGATGCGTTACGGTGCTGCACCCGAACAAGATCCGGATTGTTCTTGTCGTACTCGACATAGATCCGCATACCCTCATCGAGTTCGGACGGGTACAGCACACCGAGTTCCGGTCGATAGGTGACGCGGTCGGGCGTGACGAATTCGATCGTCGAACGTCGCGGGCCGGCGCTGAGCACGTTCGCTTCGGCCACGCCCATGTGCCGCTCGATCTGCCGGTCGTTTCGCCACGCGCCGAACACCAGCAGCACCGACTGCAGCGTCACCAAGCACGCGGCCAGGATGATGCCGATGCGGATGCGCCGAAAAACCCGCTGCGCTCGAGTTTCGTCGGGATCACGTTGCAGCCGGGGAATCAGGAAGCGCCACAACGTAATCAGCTTGCTCATAGGGCAGCCTTGATCGACGCATGCAACGCGCGCAGCGACGATCGGTCGGCCTTCACCTCCAGCACCCGCATTCCCTCGTAAGGCTCGTTGAGTGCGTCGACCAGGCCGTCGGCCTCGATCTGCCTGCTCTCGACGTGATACGCGCGGCACAGCGCGCCGACGTCGACATCGTGCGGCGTGCCGAAGATCCGCGACGACACATCGGAGAACCGCGGGTCACCCTGCTCCAGCAGTTCGAAGATGCCGCCACCGTTGTCATTCGACACCACGATGGTCAGGTTGTGTGGCGTCGGCTCCGTGGGCCCGATCAGCAGTCCCGAGCTGTCGTGCACGAAGGTCAGGTCGCCGATCAACGCGATGGTTCTGCCCGGCTTGCCCACGCCCGCCTCCCTCTCGTGGGCCAGCGCCGCGCCGATGGCCGTCGACACCGTGCCGTCGATGCCTGCCACACCGCGGTTGGACCGAACCTTGATGTCGTGGGCGTTGAGGCCGACCAGCGCCGCGTCGCGCACTGGGTTCGACGCGCCCAGCACCAGCTGGTCCCCCGGCCTGACAGCAGCGGCGACGGCCGCCGCGACGTGCAGCCCGGTGGTCAGCGGATGAGCCTCGAGTTGGCTGCGGACCGCCTCGACCGCGTGCCGGTTCACCTCGGCGCAGCGGTGCAGCCACGCGGGGTTTGGCTCACCGGTTGTGACCGCTCGGGTGCCCGTGGCCTGCGAATTACCCGAGACGTCCGGCCAACGTGGCCCGGTGGTCAGCGCGTAGACCGGCACCGAAGGATCGGCCAGCAGCGCCGACACCGGGCGGTGCAGCGTCGGGCGGCCCAGCATGATGACCTGCTGCGGATGGACCAGTCGCAGCGCGAACGGGTGCAGCGGGTTCTCGGCGGGCGGCGCGGTCGGCTCGGCGACCGTCGGCAGCGCGGCGAGATTGGGGTGCACGCCCGCGCCATGCCCGGCGATCACGACCGTGTCCGGGGTGAGGTCGATGTCCAGCGGCTGGTCGAACGTCACCGGCGGCGTGTAGGTCCACGGCTTGCCGCCCGGCCGGCCCTCAGGTACGTAGCCGCCCGACGCCGGGTCTTCGTTGACGTCGGGCACCAAGGGCTCGCGCAGCGGGATGTCGAACTGTACCGGCCCGGCATTCGCGGTGCGAGATCCGGTGGCGGCCACCAGAACTCGGCACGTCGCTGAGCGCCACTGCGCGTTCAGTGCGTCCATTTTCTCGGGGGCGTCTTCGGCAAGGCCGAGGCTGATGTTGGCCCGCACCTGCGTGCCGAAGTAGCCCATCTGCTCGAAAGTCTGGTTGGCTCCGGTGCCCAGCAGTTCGTAGGGCCGGTTGGCGCTCAGCACGATCAGCGGCACCCGCGCGTAGTTGGCCTCAACCACCGCGGGCCCGAGGTTGGCGACCGCGGTGCCCGACGTCATCGCGACGCACACTGGCGCGCGCTCGGCGACCGCAAGCCCGATCGCCAAGTAGCCTGCCGTGCGCTCGTCGATGCGGACATGCAGCCGGATACGCCCGGCGCGGTCGGCGTCATGCAGCGCGAACGCCAGCGGCGCGTTGCGCGAACCCGGGCAGAGCACCACGTCGCGCACGCCGCCGCGAATCAATTCGTCGACGACAACGCGCGCCTGCGCAGTCGATGGATTCACCACTACAGCGTGTCACATGCTGCTTTGGTGCCCCTCGGGCCGCTGGCCGGGGTCACCCGGTGGCGTCGCCGAGGTGTTCCTCGGGACGCAGGTGTGCCTGGGCCAGCCGCTCCAGTTCGGCCGCCTCGGCCTGCGCGATCTTGGTCTCAGCCGCGACGTCGACCGACTTGGCCAGCACCCAGTACAGGATTCCGGCCACCGGCAGGCCGACGAACATCGAGATGTCGGCCCCGCCCAACGCGGACGCGACGAAGCCGGTGTACTTGCTGGTGCTCAGGAAGGGCAGCATCGCCGCGAACCCGACAAGGTACGACACGATGCCCCGCCAGCCCCACCGGCCGTACATGCCGCGAGGGTTGAAGATCTCGGCGATGGCGTAGTGCCCGCGGCGCACCACGTAGTAGTCGACGAGGTTGACCGCCGTCCACGGCACGAACAGGTAGAGCACCAGCAGCAGGAAGTCCTCGAAGTTGGTGAGGAAGTTCTCGCCGATGAGCAGGGCCGGGATGAGGGACAGCACCGCGGTGAAGGTGATGGTCGCGATGCGCAGGGTGCTCGTCGGCTTGATCTTCTTGAACGAGTCGATCGCGCTGATCAACGTGAGCGAACCGCCGTACATGTTCAGCGCCGTCACCGAGATGAGGCCAAGCGTCGAGAAGACGAGCGCGATCGCGCCGAAGCCGGAGAACACCTCATTGCCTGCGGCTTCGATCGACGCGATGGTGTCGAATTTGTCGCCTGCCCATGCGGCCAGTGCGGCGCCAAGGCACATCAACCAGATCGCACCGAGCGCCGAGCCCCAGTACGTCCACAGGAATGTCTTGCGCACGGTGACCGACGAGGGAAGGTAACGCGAGTAGTCGGAAACGTAGATGGCCCAGCTGATCTGGTAACCGGCGACCGCTCCGAACTGGATGAGGAAGGGGGTCCATTTGAAGTCGCCGAGATCGAAGGAGCCCGCCGGAAAGTTCAGCGTGCAGATCCCGATGGTGAGCAGTCCGAAAATGACGAGGAACCCCGCCGTCAGCCAGCGCTCCACTCCGTGGATGAGGTCGTAGCCAATCAAAGCCACCACCGCGGCGACAACCGTCGCGACGACGATCCACATCTTGCTGGGACCGTGGATCGTCGAGTGCAGGGCGTCGCCGGCCAGGATGGTGTTGAAGATGTTGAAGCCTGCGTACTGCAGATAGGCGAAGGCCCAGACAAGCAGCGCCCCGACGTATCCGAATTGCGGTCTTGACTGGATCATCTGAGGCAGCCCCAACTGCGGGCCTTGCGCCGAGTGGAACGCCATGAAGAAGGTGCCGAAAAGAACTCCCCCGATGATCGCGAGGAACGACCAGATCAGGTTGCCGCCACCGGTGACCGAGAACGTGCCGACCGCCAGAGTCGCGATCTGCGCATTGCTCATGAACCAGAGCGGCCCCTGACTCCAGACCTTGCCGTGGCGTTCGTTCAGTGGCACGTAGTCGATCGAGCGGACCTCGACCCCGGCGATGCGTTTCGAAGCGACGGGCGGCGTTTCACCAGACATGCGGACAGCTATACCCCCGTCGCCCCCCGATAGTTGGGGAACGGTCGAACGAGACGCACAGTCGTTATGCGGCGGCGAAGAATTGCAGGGCCGCGGCGTTGACCACCTGCGGCCTTTCGATGAATCCGAGGTGGCCGGTATGTGGTATCTCCAGGTAACGGCCGTTGGGGATCGCATCGGCGACCTCCTTGCCCAGGTGTGGGGGCAGCACGACGTCGTCCTCGAAGCCGATGACGAGCACCGGGGTCGCAATGCTGCGGTACGCGGCCAGCCGGTTGCCTTCGGGCGCGATCGCCAGCTGCGTTTTCAGGCCCGCCGTTGGCTTAGTCGGCCACATGGTGAACATCTCGATCCAGTCGCGCACCGCGACGTCGTCGTTCAGTGTTTTCGGCGAAAAGCTTTCCAGCAGACGCACTTTCGCGTCATAGGTGGCGGGCAGCTCGACGCCGGAGCTCACCAGGTCGAGTTCGGCGCTGCGGAAGAAGTCGCGGGTCCGGTCGTGGCGGCCACGGGTGGCCATCAGCACCGCGGACCTGACGAGTTCGGGCCTGGCCAGCATCAGCTCCTGTGCAATGAACGCCCCCATCGACACTGCCACGATGCGCACCGGTGCCACGTCGAGCTTCTCGATCAGCGCGGCCGTGTCCGCGACCATCGTGTCGGTCGTGAAACCGTCGGCATTCTCGCTCGCACCGACCCCGCGGTTGTCGAACGTGATGCAGCGATGGCCGGCCCGGATGAACTCGGGCACTTGATGCAGATGCCAGGTGCGGCCCGCTCCGCCGCGCCCCGCGATGAATAGCACGGGCTCGCCCCTGCCGCGGTCGTCGTAGGCCAGATTCACGCCGACGACGCTACTTGAGCGCGATTTCGGCGCGCGAATCCACGCTGAGCGACGGTTAGCGCGCCGAAACCGCAAGGGAACCGTCGGCAGAGCGACCGCGTCCATCACAAGGTGTTGGATGACTATCTGCGGAGCCAGGACGGTGTCCTCACGCTCGCACAGGCGCGAAGCGCGGGGCTCAGCCACGAAGCCGTTCGGCGCCGACTGCGGTCTGGTCATTGGATTCGATGCAGCCGCGGCGTCTACTTCGTCGACGACCGACCGTTCACCGACGCGGCGCGCATCCGAGCCGCTGTATGGGGCTACGGCGAGCACGCAGCGGCCAGCGGTCTCACGGCGGCGTGGTGGCACGAACTCACGAAATTCGCGCCCGACATCGTCGAGGTCACGGTGCCCCGAAACAGCCACGGTCGCAACCGCGATGGTTGCCGGTTGCGGCGTCGAGACTTGAACACGGCAGACATAGTCGTGCATCGACGAATACGTGTGACCGCGTTGCCGCTCACCGTGATCGAAGCTGCCGTGAAGCAACGCGGCGGTGCCAAGCTGATGGATGCGGCCCTGCAGCGCCGACTTGATTTGCACGAACTGTGGCGCGCGCATCTTCGGAACAAAGGCCGATACGGGTCTCCGCGAGCGCGGCGACTATTGCAGGCCGCATCCGACGGAGCCCGTTCAGAGGCCGAGCGCTTGCTCGTCAGGCTCCTGGGCGAAGCGGGAATTACAGGTTGGCAGACCGATTACCCGATCGGTGCGTACAAGGTCGACGTCGCATTCCCAGTGCCGAAGGTCGTCATCGAGGTCGACGGTTGGGCGTTCCACAGTGATCAGGAAGTTTTTCAATACGACCGAAAGCGCCAGAACTACCTCACGCTGATGGGTTGGCAGGTACTGCGGTTCACGTGGCTGGACCTAGTCGAGTACCGGCGTCGGGTCATCGCCGAAATCCGCTCAGCGATTTCGGCGCGCGAATCCACGCTGAGCGACGGTTAGCGCGCCGAAACCACTTCACGCGCGCGCTGAATTGCCGCGTCCCACAGCAGCCGCACCGACTGGCTCACCTGGTGCTGCTTGAAGGTTTCCTTGCTGAGCTGCGCGGTGGCGGTGGCCCTGGTGGCGGCCGACGCCTTCGACACGTGACCAGAGTCGAACGGCGGCTGCGGGTCGTATTCGATGGCCAGCTGCACCGCCTTGGCCTTGGCCTCACCACAGATCTCACCGAACAGCCACATCGCAAGGTCGATGCCTGCCGAGACGCCCGCAGCGGTGACGATCTTGCCCTCGTGCACGATCCGCTCGTCGCCAACTGCCTCGACGCCGAACGGTTTCAGCATCGGCAGCACCAGCCAATGCGACGTCGCGCGATGGCCCTTGAGCACGCCGGCGGCGGCGAGGATGACCGAGCCAGAGCACACCGACGTCGTCCAGGTCGACGTCTGATCGGCACGGCGCACCCAGTCGAGCAGCTTCTCGTCGCGGGCGTGCTCGAAGGTGGTCATGCCGCCGGGGACCAGAAGGATGTCGGGCGAGGGCGTCTCGTCGAACGAATGCGTGGCCCCGACGAGCAGCGAACCGGAGTCGGCGGCGATCGGCCCCGGCTGGTGCCACAGGAACCGCACCTCGGCATCGGGCAGGTTGCGCAGCACCTCATAAGGCCCAATGAAGTCCAGCGCCGTAAAGCCGGGGTATACCACTATCGCGATCTGCGTCATTGCCATCTCCTTTGGCTAGGCGAATGTCTTGCGGTATTGATCCGGCGAAATACCGAGCCGCCGAACAAAATTGCGCCTCAAGGTTTCCGCCGAACCGAAGCCGCAGCGGGCTGCGATCACCGTGACGGTGTCATCGGTCTCCTCGAGCTGGCGGCGGGCGGCCTCAGTGCGGATGCGCTCGACGTAGGCGCCTGGCGCCTCGCCGACCTCGTCGGTGAACAACCGGGTGAAGTGCCTGGGGCTCATTGCGGCGCGCCGGGCCAACTCCGGAATACTATGCGCGCCACCGGGTTCGGACTCGATGGCCTCTTGCACCTCACGGATCGGCGCCCGCTTGGCGCGCGGCATCCAGACCGGCGCCGCGAACTGCGTCTGCCCACCCGGCCGTCGCAGATACAGCACCAGCCAGCGCGCGACGGTCTGCGCGGCTTCGGTGCCGTAGTCGTCTTCCACCAGTGACAGCGCCAGATCGATTCCTGCGGTGACGCCGGCCGCAGTCCAGATCTTCTCCGAGCTGCGGACGAAGATCGGCTCGGGATCGACTGTGACAGAGGGAAACTCGTTGGCCATCTGTGCCGCAAAGGCCCAGTGCGTGGTGGCGATGCAGCCATCGATCAATCCCGCCTGCGCGGCGAGGAATGCGCCCGTGCAGACGCTGACCACGCGACGGGCGTTTTCGGCCGCCATTTGTATCCACCCGGTGGTGTCCGCGTTGCGCCGCGCATCGTCGACTCCGACGCCGCCGGGCAGAACCAGGGTGTCGATCGGGTCGCGTGGATCTGGCAACGGCTCTGCGAACAGAGCGAGACCGGTGAGCGTGGTGACCGGTTCGCCGCCGCTCGACACGACGCTGACACGGTAGCCCTCGTCAGTGCGACCCCGGCCGGCCAGATAGATGGTGGCCCCGGTGAACACCTCGAACGGGCCGACCAGGTCGAGTGCCTGGACGCCCGGGTAGCCCAACACCACCACCGATCGCATGAACCCAGTGTTGGCGACCGCAGTCATGGCGTCTATGCCCTGGGCCCCACAGATTAGGACAAGAGCTGGTCAGAGTCTTTTGATCCGGCTGACGGCCTGTGCGAACGCCACCGCAGAGGCGAGTCCTTTGCGAAGGTGACGCTGCATCGGCCCGATATTCGCCAGCACGACGTAGCGCACACCGTTGTCACGCCATTCGGCCACGCGCTCGGCGATCTCGGCAGGCGTCCCGGTCAGCAACCCGTTGCGGACCACCTCCGTTGGAATCTTCTTGACGTATGACAAGGCTTCCTGCTCGCTCATCTCTTGGGGCGTCAGATCCTGCGCGCCGGCGAAGCCCACGCCCAGCGGATGCTGGGCACCGTACTTGGCGAAGAATTCATCGGAGGCGGCCAACCCGAATGCCTTGATGACCTCGCATTCCAGAGCCTCATCGACGTCCTCTGCCGTGCGTCCCGCGACAGTCATCATCCATATCGCAGGCATGATCTTCATCGGGTCGCGCCCCGCGTCGGACGCTGCGGAGCGCACCGCCTCGAGGCGTTGCGCGTACTCCTGAGGACAGTGCGGGAAGGCTGGAAAGAATCCGTCGCCGTACCGCCCGACCGCACGCAACATGCGCGGACCGTGGCCTGCGATCCAGATCTGCGGCCACGTGCCCTTGAATTGCGGGAGGTCGAACACGGCGTTGCGGAGCGGAAAGAACGGCGAATCACGGGTGACGAGTTCGCCTTTGGAGTCCCACAGCGCCCGGATGGTGGCCATTGCCTCCTCGAACCGGCTGACCGGTTTGGTCCAGTCGACGCCGTAGGGTTCGTTGCCCTCGCGCTCGCCAGGTCCGATGCCAAGGATGGCGCGTCCGCGGGTGAGCAGATGGAGGGTGGCCGCGGCCTGCGCGGTGACGGCGGGGTTGCGCCTGCCGGCGTCGGTAACGCCGATTCCGAGGCTCATCCGCCGAAACCGGTTGCGCGCCGCGATGTGGCCGAGCATGGTCCACGGTTCGAGAACGGCGTCGGCCGTCGGCACGATCCGCGCGGCATCGGAATACTTCGGGCTCCACAGGGACCGCGGGAACAATGCGTTGAGGTGGTCGGGCACCCAGAACGAATCGACACGGGCCGCCCGGGCACCCAAATAACTGACGCGAGTGAAGGTTTCGGCGGCCGGCCGGGCGGCGATAAGCGGATCCATGATGCCGATGCGAAGGCTGCTCATGCTGCTCAGCATGCCGGGGCTCGGCGAGGCCGGCTAGAGTATTCGCCTACTCGACTATCTCTCGATAGCTAGCAGTGATCCGGTCCTGCCACCAGCGCCTGCGATCCGGCTGAGCCGCAAGGGAATCGAGTCGATGCGGATCCGGCGTCGCCCGTTCGACCGGCAGATAGCCGTCTACCGGTAGGGCAGGTTCCGCGACGTCGTCGACGAACAGCCCGCCGGTGCCCAGCCCGCAGGCGTGCTGCAGGTCCGGCAATGCCGCCGCGGCGAGCAGGCCCTGCCCGATGCCGACGGCCGAATCGAGCGCGCTGGAAACCACGATCGGAATGTCGATCTGCTCTGCGATCTTCAGCAGCTTACGCACGCCACCCAGCGGCGCGACCTTGAGAACTGCGATGTCGGCCGCGCCTTGGCGGACGACGTGCAGCGGATCATCGGCCTTGCGGATGCTCTCGTCGGCGGCGATCGGCACGTCGACACGGCGCCGCAGCACGGCGAGTTCAGGCACCGTCTTGCAGGGCTGCTCCATGTACTCGAGCGGGCCGTCGGCCGTCAAAGCCGTTGCGGCCGCGACGGCTTCGTCGACGCTCCAGCCACCGTTGGCATCGACCCGCACCGTCGGCACCACGGCCCGAACGGTGTTGACCCGAGCCACATCGTCGGCCAGCGACTGCCCGGGCTCGGCCACTTTCACCTTGGCGGTGCGCGCACCGGGGAAACGGCCCAGCACGTCGGGCACTTCGTCGGGGGCGACGGCGGGCACCGTGGCGTTGATCGGGATGCGGTCGCGCCGAACATCGGGCGGCGACTCGTAGGCGGCCTCGATGGCGGCCGCCAGCCAGTGCGCGGCCTCGGGCGGCTCGTACTCGAGGAACGCGCCGAACTCACCCCAGCCGGCGGGCCCGTCAATCAATGCGACCTCACGAACCATGATGCCGCGGAAGCGAATTCGCATCGGCAGCGCGACGACGTGCAGGCGGTCCAGCAAGTCGTCCAGCGGCGGTAGCACGAACCCAGGCTAGACCGTCGCGCGGTCGCGGCCCTCCCAGTACGGCTTGCGCAGATCCTTTTTCAGGATCTTTCCGGTCGGATTGCGGGGCAGCTCGTCCTTGATGTCCACCGTCTTCGGGCACTTGTATGCGGCCAGGTGCTCGCGGCAGTACGCGATCAGATCCTGCTCCGACGCCTCACCCTCAAGCTGGACAACGGCTTTCACGACCTCGCCCCACTTGTCGTCCGGCACGCCGATGACCGCGACGTCGACCACCGCGGGGTGTTCGGCCAGCACCCGCTCGACCTCGATCGAGTAGATGTTCTCCCCGCCGGAGATGATCATGTCCTTCAGCCGGTCCTCGACGAAGATGTAGCCGCCGTCGTCGACACGACCGATGTCGCCGGTGCGGAACCAGCCGTCCTCGGTGATCGCCTCAGCCGTCGCCTCCGCCTTGTTGTGATAACCCTTCATCAATTGCGGTGAGCGGAACCACAATTCGCCCTGCTGGCCCTCAGGTACGTCCTCCAACGTATCCGGGTTGACGACCCGAACCTCGGCATTGGGCACCAGCGTCCCGGCGCTCGAGAGGCGCTCCTCCTTGCCTGGGTCGCGGTGCGCCTCGGGCAGCAGATGGCTGATCACACCGCACAACTCGGTCAACCCGTAGGCCTGGATGAAGTCGGTGTTCGGCCACGCCTCGAGCGCAGCCCGCAGCAGCGGCAACGGCATCGGCGACGCCCCGTATGCATAGGTTTTCAGCGCACCGAACAGCTTGACGGCGTCCTCGCCCGACTCCAGCACCTTGGCCAGCACGGCCGGAACAAGGAATGTTCTGTTGGCGCCCTTGAGAATTGCGCCCGCCAAGGTCATGCCGTCGACGTCGCGCGTCATCACGCTGGGGAAGCCGTCGTGAATCCCGAACTGCACGTAGGACGAACCGCCGACGTGAAACAGCGGCATCGACACCATGTTCTTGTCGCCCTCGTCGAACTCGAAGCCCTCATGGGCGTTGACGGTGTGCGCAATGATGTTCTTCTGCGTCAGCTCGACACCTTTGGGGCGGCCCGTGGTGCCCGACGAGTACATGATGATGCACACGTCCTCGGGATCGACGTCGTCGCCGCGACCGACCGCCCTCGCACCGGACAGCAGCGCTTCGTATTCGTCGCCGTCGCCGCCCTCGGGCGTGACCGTGATGACGTGCTCGACATTGGTGAGTTGATCGCGGATCTTGTCGACGCCGTCCTTGAGCTCCGCGCCGACGACCAGGATCTTGGCGCCGGAGTCGTTGAGCACGTAGTCGAGTTCCTCAGCGGCCAGCCGGAAGTTGATGATCGCGTTGGCCGCGCCCAGCGACGCGGCGGCGATCGTCAGTTCGACGCATGCCGGATGGTTCTTGTCCAGGAACGCGACGACGTCACCCCGCTTGACGCCGCGTTCCTGCAGCGCGCCCGCCAGCCGGCGCACGCGGTCGTTCCACTGTGACCAGGTCCAGGTCCGGTCGAGATAGGTAAACGCCTCGTCGTCGGGCTTGGCCTCGGCCCAGTGGGCGGTTCGTTCGTCGAGGAAACGCGGCTCAGGCAGGTCGGACATGATCAGAGCGTGCCATAAACCTGCCTGCCTGCCAGGAAAGTTCCGCGAACCTCCAGATCCGCGATCTGCTCCGGCGGCACGGCACGCGGATCGGCCGACAGCACCACCATGTCGGCGTACTTGCCGACCTGCAACGAGCCCACCACATCGTCGGCGAACAACTGCCACGCCGCGTCGATCGTCTGCGCGCGAATCGCCTGCTCGACGGTCAGTCGTTCGTCCGGCGCGAGCACCCGACCGCTCGGCGCTTTCCGGGTGACGGCCACGCTGATGTTGCGCAGCGGCTCCTCCGGCGTCACCGGAGGATCGTTGTGCAGCGAGATGCGCATGCCGGTCTTGACCGCGGTGCCGCACGGCATCCACCGCTCGCCGTGCTCGGGGCCGAACAGGCCGTCGACGATCACGTCGCCCCAATAGTGGATCTGGTCGACGAACAGGCTGCACGTGACGCCGAGATCGTGAGCGCGTTGCAGTTGTTCCGGTCTGATGGCACCGACATGTTCGAGGCGCAGCCGATGGTCGTCGCGCGGCCAGCGCCGCAGCGCGTCTTCGTAGACATCGAGGATGGTGTCGACGCCTTTGTCGCCCTGCACGTGGCAGGCCATCGGCCAGCCCTTCGGGAAGTAGGCGCCGACGATCTCGGTGAGCTGCTCGCGGGTGTAGTTCGCGTGGCCGCACGAACCGGGAGTGACGCCGATGGTGCGCGTGGCGTCGGTGTCGAGATACGGGAAGGACAGGTCGATGTTGCCGACCCATGGCGAGCCGTCGACCCAGATCTTGATGCCGACCTGACGGAACATGTCGTCGCCGTTGGCCGGCGTCACGTCGGTGGTCATTGCGGGGGTGGAGATCTCGTATGCGCGCAACCGGACCGTGAGGTCGTCGCGCATCTTCTCCACTGCCGGCCGCAGCGACGGGTCGAACGCCATCTCCGAGCATGTGGTCAGCCCGGCCCGGTTCAGCCGTTCGCATTCCGCGCGGAGTTCGCCGGGAAAGTCGCTCGGATTGACGGCGCCTGCCACGACCGCGAACAGTGCCGCGGTTTCCTCTGCGGTGCCGTCGAGGTCGCCGTTCGCGTCGCGACCGAACTTGGCGCCCTTCGGGTCCGGGGTGTCGCGGGTCAGCCCGGCCTGCGCGGCCGCCGCGGAGTTGAAGTACGCCTTGTGCCCGGAGTTGTGGACGATCACCAGCGGGGCATCGGGTGCAGTCGCGTTCAGCCAGTCGAGTGTCGGCTCGGGTAGTCCCTGCTGCAGCAATGGATCCCAACCGATCAGGTAGGCACCCTCGGCGCCACGGGTAGCCACCTCGTCACGGATCGCGGCTACGACGTCGGCGGCGTCGCGCATGGTGACGGGCCGGATGTCGACCATCCGGTCGGACAACACGATCGCCTCCATCAGGGGATGGCCGTGCGCCTCGACGAAGCCGGGCATCACGCAACCCGCTACGTCGAGGGTCTGCGTGGTGGAGCCGATCCAGCCCTCGACCGCGGAGCGCCCGCCGACCGCGACGATGCGGCCATCGGAGACCGCGAGCGCCTCGGCCGTGGGCTGCGCTTCGTCGACGGTGAGGATGGCTCCGAAAATCACCAGGTCAGCGGCCGGCATCAGCCCATCCTTGCAGCGGGCGAAAAATTCTTTGAAGAATTTCGCAAGCCTTGTCGATTCGGGGCGGTTGCCGTTCGACGTGATTGCGAGGGGCCACTTGAACAATAATGGACGGGCCCTTCCCAACTAGAAGGAGACACACAATGTCGCGCTACATGCTGATCATGCGGGTCACCCCGGAGGGCGCTGCGGCCTTCCAGGACGCCGACATCGATTTCAACGAGGTCATCGAGTCGATGGGCCGCTACAACGAGGAGCTCATCAAGGCAGGCGTGATGCTGGCAGGCGAGGGCCTGACCGGACCCGACGAAGGCTTCGTCGTCGACTTCGACTCGGATCCGCCGGTGGTCACCGACGGGCCGTACACCGAAGCCAAGGAACTGTTCAACGGGTTTTGGATCATCGACGTGTCGTCGAAGGAAGAGGCCAAGCAGTGGGCGCAGAAATGCCCGCTCGGCCCCGGCGTCCGGCTCGAGGTGCGTCGGGTGTCCGAGTCCGAGGAGTTCCCGCAGGACAACCCGTGGATCAAGAAAGAGATCCAGTGGCGGGCCGACCTTGCCGAGAAGATCGCGGCCGGCTACCGGGCCGAGGCGGACAAGGCCGCGGGGCGCTGAGCACGGCGCCGAAACGGTATTCCGGCAGGAAAAGTTCGAGTAAGCGCCTGCTGGAATACCGTTTCGGCGGAATTCCGGGGCCACGCCCACCAAATCTGTAACACGTTCTAGTCTGGACGTCATGACGGACGAGCTGCTGCGCCATCCCCTGCACTCCGGCCATCTCACGGTCGGTGCTCTCAAACGCAACAAGGACAAGCCCGTGCTGTTCCTCGGCGAGACCACGCTGACCGGCGGACAGCTCGCCGACCGCATCAGCCAGTACATTCAGGCTTTCGAGGCATTGGGTGCGGGTACCGGGGCGGCCGTCGGGCTGTTGTCGCTGAACCGGCCCGAGGTGCTGATGATCATCGGCGCCGGGCAGACGCAGGGCTACCGCCGCACCGCACTACACCCTCTCGGCTCGCTGGACGATCACGCCTATGTGTTGTCCGATGCGGGGGTCACGTCGCTGATCATCGATCCGAATCCGATGTTCGTCGAGCGGGCGCTCGGACTGCTGGAGAAGGTGCCTTCGTTGAAGCAGGTGCTGACGATCGGCCCGGTTCCCGAGGCGTTGGCAGGCAGCAATGCCAAAGCCGTCGACCTGAACGCCGAGGCGGCCAAGTATTCGCCGCAGCCGCTGGTGGCCGCCGACTTGGCGCCCGACCACATCGGCGGGCTGACCTACACCGGCGGCACCACCGGTAAGCCGAAGGGAGTCATCGGCACGACGCAGTCGATCACGACGATGACGACGGTTCAGCTCGCCGAGTGGGAGTGGCCCGAGCATCCGAAGTTCCTGATGTGCACGCCGCTGTCGCATGCGGGCGCGGCGTTCTTCACCCCGACGATCGTCAAGGGCGGCGAGCTCGTGGTGTTGACAAAGTTCGACCCGGCCGAGGTGCTGCGGGTGATCGAGGAGCAGAAGATCACCGCGACCATGCTGGTCCCGTCGATGATCTACGCGCTGATGGACCATCCGGATTCGCACACCCGCGACCTGTCGTCGCTGGAGACCGTGTACTACGGCGCTTCGGCGATGAACCCCGTGCGGCTGGCCGAGGCGATTCGCCGGTTCGGCCCGATCTTCGCGCAGTACTACGGGCAGTCCGAGGCGCCGATGGTGATCACGTACTTGGCCAAGGGCGATCACGACGAGAAGCGGTTGACGTCGTGCGGGCGGCCGACGCTGTTCTGCCGCGTGGCGCTGCTCGGCGACGACGGAAACCCGGTGCCGCAAGGCGAAGTCGGCGAGATCTGTGTGTCCGGCCCGCTGTTGTCCGGCGGCTATTGGAATCTGCCCGACGCGACGGCCGACACGTTCCGCGACGGTTGGATGCACACCGGTGATCTGGCCCGCGAGGACGAGGACGGCTTCTACTACATCGTCGACCGGACCAAGGACATGATTGTCACCGGCGGCTTCAACGTGTTCCCACGCGAAGTGGAAGACGTTGTGGCAGAGCATCCTTCGGTCGCGCAGGTGTGCGTGATCGGCACCCCCGACGAGAAGTGGGGTGAGGCCGTGACGGCTGTGGTGGTGTTGCGGCCGGACGCGCCGTCCGACGACGAGGCGGTGGAACGGATGACCGAGGAGATCCAGGCCGCGGTCAAGGAACGCAAGGGCTCGGTGCAGGCGCCCAAGCAGGTGATCGTCGTCGACTCGGTGCCGGTGACCGCACTGGGCAAGCCGGACAAGAAGGCCGTGCGCGCGCAGTTCTGGGAGGGCGCGGGCCGCGCAGTCGGCTAGGGCCGTGAGCGAAGTCGAGCTGAGCAAGCAAGATCTTCGCGAGGTCACCGCGTTTGCCGCCGCATGCGCGGAGGCGGTGCTGTCGATTTTCGAGGACGAGCGGCCGGACGACTCACGGCCTCGAGACGCGATTGGTTCCGCATGGGAATTCGCCCGGGGCGGCGAGCGCGGGAAGTCGCTGCGCGTCAACGCGTGGGCGGCACTTGACGCAGCCAAGTGTGTCGACACAGCGGCCGCGCGCGAGGCGGCGTGGGCGGCGATGTCCGCGGCTGGCGCCGCCTACCTACATCCGTTGGCCAACGCCAGCCAGGTCAAACACATTCTCGGGGCAGGGGCTTACGCAGCCCGAGCGGCCGAGCTTGCGGCCGGCGACGATCCGCGCGTCGGCTCCGAACACGTTGAGCGAGTGGCGGATCGGGCCACAGCGGGTGTCGTTGATGTGCTGAAGCGATTTCCGGTAGCGCCGGCCGGCGGCGGACGGGTCGGTGAGTTGATTCGCATGCTCGACACGCTTCTTCGGCATTAACCGCTCCGAGGGCATATGTCGAAGTTTCCGGCTCTGGGCGACAAAGTCGTCGCCAGCGACAATGTCGCTTCAAGCCGGGCAATTTGAGAGGTGAGCCCCCAGCGCTCGGGCTAATCGAGTAGCGCGTCGATCTCTGCGCGTAGTCGCTCGATGCGCTCGGCTTCGGGCGGGATGCATCGGCTCTCCTCCGCGGCCCGTTGCCAGCCGAGACGCCACATGCGAGCGACGGCACGGTCGCCCATCCCCGCGTACGGGTTGAGAAGCGTATGCCCGAACGCCTTTCGCCCTTCGCGGTATGCAGTGACAAGCCGGTGCGCCATAACACCAACTTTCCGCCTCGATGGTTGCTACCGCCCGCATTGCCTCGGCGTGTCATGCACCCATTTGATAACAGAGCAAGCGCTCTGTTACTTTGGCTCTCATGCCCCGACCGCAGGTGTACGACCGCGACGCGATGCTCGACGCGGCCGAACAACTCGCCGTCGAGGGCGGCGTCACGGCCGTCACCATCCGCGCGGTGTCCGAGCGGGCAGGCATCTCTAACGGTGCGATCTATCACGCGTTCGGATCCCGCGGCGGCCTCGTCGGCCGGGCCTGGGTGCGCGCCGCCCGACGGTTCCTGACACTGCAGAAGCAGGCCGTCGACGCCGAGGCCGACCCTGTGCGCGCCGTCATCGTCGCGGCCGACACACCAGCAGTGTTCAGCGAGCAGTGCCCGCAGTCGGCAAGGCTGTGGCTGAGCATTCCCCGCGACGAGTTGATCGGCGACGCACCCGCCGACGTACAGGCCGAGCTCCGTGCGCTGGAAGCCGAGCTTCGCGAGATGCTGATCCGCTTGTCGATCGCGATGTTCGACCGCAGGGACGCCGCCGCCGTCGCCGTGATCGAGGACTGCATCGTCGGCCTGCCCACCGGTCTGATGCTGCGCAGGCCGATGCCCCCAACCAACGACACGCGCCGCCGCCTTGCGGCCGCCGTCGAGGCCATCCTGTCGGTCAAGTTAGGAGAAAGAAATGCCCGCTCATCTCGAAATCACCGATGAAATTGCCGTTTTGAATCTCGGCGACGACGAAAACCGGTTCTCGCCGGAGTGGTTGCAGACCGTCAACGGATTCCTCGACCGCGTCGAGGCCGGCGAGGCCAAGGCGCTCGTCACCACCGGCGACGGGAAGTTCTACTCGAACGGACTGGACCTGGATTGGCTTGGCGCCCATAGTGATCAAGGTGACTGGTACGTCGGCCAGGTTCAGCAGCTGCTCGCGCGTGTGCTCGTCGCACCGGTACCCACCGTTGCCGCCGTCAACGGCCACGCGTTCGGCGCGGGCTCAATGTTGGCGACAGCGCACGACTTTCGCGTCATGCGGGTCGACCGTGGCTACTTCTGCTTCCCCGAGGTCGACATCCACATCCCCTTCACTGAAGGCATGGCCGCACTGATCCAGTCGAAGCTCACCCCCGCTGCCGCGGTCGAGGCGATGACCACAGGGCGCCGCTACGGCGGCGCCGACGCCGAGGCCATCGGTCTGATCACCGCCACCGCTCCCGAAGGCAAGGTGGTCTCGACGGCCGTCGACCTCGTCGCGCCACTGAAGGGCAAGGATCCGGGCACGCTGCAGGCGATCAAGTCGACGATGTTCGCGACCACAACCGCTGCGCTGCGCGGACAGGCGTAAGCCGCTCGGCACAATGGGCACGTGCCGGAGCTACAGCAGACAGTCGACGCGGTCTGGCGGATGGAGGCCGCCAAGATCGTCGCGACCCTGACCCGCGCGGTCGGCGACGTGGGCCTCGCCGAGGACCTGGCGCAGGAAGCCCTCGTCGACGCGCTGACGCAGTGGCCCACCTCGGGCGTGCCGCGCAACGCCGGAGCCTGGCTGACCACCGTCGCCAAGCGCAAGGCAATCGACTATTGGCGCCGGCAGGAGAACCTCGACGCCAAGTACGCGGTGTTGGCCCACGAGCTCGAAACCACCGTTGACGAGGCATGGGATCCCGACCGCATCGACGACGACGTGCTGCGGCTGATCTTCATCTCGTCGCACCCCGTGCTGTCGCGAGAAGGCCAGATCGCGCTGACGCTGCGCGTGGTCGGCGGCCTGACCACCGACGAGATCGCCCGCGCGTTCCTGACGTCGACGGCGACGGTCGCCGCGCGCATCACCCGGGCGAAGAAGACGCTGGCCGCCGCGAACGTACCTTTCGAGGTGCCGGATCGGTCGGAGTATCCGCGGCGACTGTCTGCAGTGCTCGCCGTCATCTACCTCATCTACAACGAGGGCTATTCGGCGTCGTTCGGGCAGCGCTGGATCCGCGACGAGCTGTGTAGCGAAGCGCTGCGACTGGGCAGGGTGCTGGCGGCGCTGGTTCCCGACGAGGCCGAGGTGCACGGGCTGGTGTCGCTGATGGAATTTCAGTCGTCACGGCTCGCGGCGCGCACCGACACCGACGGACGGCCCATCCTGCTCGAGGACCAAAACCGCGCCAAATGGGATCGCGCGCAGATCCAGCGCGGTGTCGCGGCGTTGGAACGCGCCGCAAATGCTCTGCAGCGCAAAGGTGTTGGATGGGGCCCGTACGCATTGCAGGCGGCGCTCGCCGAGTGTCACGCCGTCGCGCCGACCGCTGCCGACACTGACTGGGCGCGCATCGTGCTGCTGTATGACGGGCTGCGCCAGATCGCACCGTCGCCGGTGGTGGAACTCAACCGCGCGGTGGCCGTCGCGATGGCTGATGGCCCGGCCCCCGCGCTGGAGATCGTCGACGGCATCGACGGCCTTGCGGATTCGTATCTGTTGCCCAGCGTGCGCGGTGAGTTGCTGGCACGACTTGGGCGGGATGCCGAGGCCGCCGACGAGTTCGACCGCGCGGCAAAAATGACCGACAACGAGCGTGAACGAGAAGTGTTAGCGGACAAGGCCGCTCGGGCCCGTGGCTAGCATGGGACGAATGACTGTCCGCGCTGTGCTGTTCGACTATTCCGGCACGCTGTTTCGCCTCGAAGAGGACGAGAGCTGGTTCGAGGGCATCACGGTGGACGAGCGCGAGGTCGACGGGCACGTGCAGGCCGAGCTGATGCGCCGGCTCACGTCGCCCGTCGGACAGCACGTCGACATGACGCCCGAGGCCTACCACGCGTGGGTCAACCGCGACCTCGCTCCCCACCTGCATCGCGAGGCGTACCTGCACGTGCTGCGCGAATCCGGGCTCGCCGAGCACCACGCTGAGACGCTCTACGGCAGGGCGATCGATCCGTCCTCCTGGACGCCGTATCCCGACACCGCCACAGTGCTCGAGGGTTTGCATCGGCAGGGCATCAGAACCGCGGTCGTGTCGAATATCGCGTTCGACGTCCGCCCGGCGTTCGAGACGCTCGGCGTCGCGGACTACGTCGACGAGTTCGTGCTGTCCTATGAGGTCGGCGTCATCAAGCCGGACGCAGCGATCTTCGAGACCGCGCTGTCACGGCTCGGTGTCGAGGCCGCCGACGCCGTAATGGTCGGTGACAGCGACGAGGCAGACGGCGGCGCCCGCGCGATCGGCTGCGGATTCAGCCTCGTCGACCCGCTGCCGACCGTCGAACGGCCCGAGGGCCTGCGCAAAGCGCTGGCCGACCACGGTGTGACGGCTTGAGTAGCGTTACGGGCATGTCCAACGGTGAGCGCATCCGACCGCCCTGGTGGTCGAAGTACGTGAACAAGGTGCTGATCGGGGTGCAGCCGCTGCTGCGGGAGTTTCCGATCAAGGTGCCGACGGGCGTCGGCTTCATCAAGAACGCGGGTCTGGTGACCGGACCCAATCCCGACGAGTTCGAGGCGTTGGCGGGCCGTTGCCCGCTGTTCCGGCTGGATCCGGTGAACGCATGAGCGACAACCCTTTTGACGCGTCGCTGTGGCAGCCCGTCGAGGGTTTCGAACTGACGGACATCACGTATCACCGGCATGTGCTCGACGGGAAGCCGCAGCCGACGGTGCGCGTCGCTTTCGACAGGCCGGAGGTGCGCAACGCGTTTCGGCCACACACCGTCGACGAGTTGTACCGTGTGCTCGACCACGCCCGGATGTGGCCCGAGGTCGGCGTCATCCTGTTGACCGGCAACGGGCCCGCACCCAAAGACGGCGGCTGGGCGTTCTGCTCCGGAGGCGATCAGCGCATCCGTGGCCGCAGCGGATACCAGTACGCCTCAGGTGAGACGGCCGAGACGGTCGACCCCGCACGTGCCGGCCGACTCCACATCCTCGAGGTGCAGCGGTTGATCCGGTTCATGCCGAAGGTGGTGATCTGCCTTGTCAACGGCTGGGCGGCCGGCGGCGGGCACAGCCTGCACGTGACGTGCGACCTGACCCTGGCCAGTCGCGAGCACGCCCGGTTCAAGCAGACCGACGCCGACGTCGGCAGCTTCGACGGCGGTTACGGCAGTGCATACTTGGCGAAACAGGTGGGCCAGAAATTCGCGCGCGAGATCTTCTTCCTCGGCAGGCCTTACACCGCCGAGCAGATGCATGCGATGGGCGCGGTCAACGAGGTCGTCGACCACGCCGATCTGGAGAAGGTCGGCCTACAGTGGGCGGCCGCGATCAACGGCAAGTCGCCGCAGGCGATCCGGATGCTCAAGTACGCGTTCAATCTGAGCGACGACGGGCTGGTCGGCCAGCAGCTGTTCGCCGGTGAGGCAACAAGGTTGGCGTACATGACCGACGAGGCAGTCGAGGGCCGCGACGCATTCCTGCAGAAGCGCGACCCGGATTGGACGCCGTTCCCGCGCTACTTCTAGCGATTTGTGTGCGTTCAGGAGCGCTGAGCGCGCCTAGACGCACACAAATCACTCGGAAAAAAGTGTCACCAGTGGCGCGTCCCGCTGCACATACCTGTGAGCCGAGGCCAAAGGACTCGGACGAGACCAGGAGAAGCAGACATGACCGCTGCCCTCAACCCCAGGACGACCGCGAAGGTCGGCGCCGGACTGGCCATCGTTGCCAGCGCGTTGGTATTCGCCTCGGCCAACCTCGGCGCGCCGCCTGCGCCTTCGGGCCATTCGATCGTGGTGCCCGCTCCTCAGCAACCGACGGTGCTGGGGCGGGGCACGCTGCCGGCCCGGCATCTGCCGAACGTGCTGGCGGGCTGACCATCACCGCGCGCGCCGAAGGCAATTACAACGATGTTTGCCGGATCAATTTCAATCATTTCCTCACCGAACTATCCTCACAACCACGGGGATTTGGCGTCGTAGGCAGGGGGATGCCATGACCGCAGCGGTGCCCGGTCGGCACGTCGTCACCGATGCTGAGCTGGTCCACGCCGCAGCCGCAGGCGACCGCGCAGCCTTTGCGGCCATCTACGACCGTTATGCCGATCCGCTGCACGACTTCTGCATCGGCATGCTGCGCAATCGGGAAGCGGCAGCAGACTGCGTGCACGACGCATTCTGTATTGCCGCCAACAGCCTTTCGAAGCTGCGCGAACCGGCCAAGCTGCGGCCCTGGCTGTATTCGATCGCCCGTTACGAAGCCCTGCGCTGCCTGCGTGGACGCAAACGGGAACAGGCCGTTGACGAACTCCCCGAGGAGTTGGACACCGGGCCCGGCCCGGCCACGCTCACGCGGCGCAACGAGTTGGCCGAACTGATCGCCGCCGCGGCGGGCGGCTTGTCCGAACGTGACCGCGCGGTCTATGAGCTGGCCTACCGCAAGGGCCTGGAAGGCGCCGATCTCGCGGAAGCTCTGGGCGTCAGCGCATCGAACGCCAAGAAGATGGCTCAGCGGCTGCGCGAGACCATCGAACGCTCGCTGGGGGCGCTGCTGGTGTCGCGGGCGGCCCGCAACAACGTCAACGCGTGCCCCGGGCTCGCCGAGATTCTCGACGGCTGGGACGGCAAGTTCACGGTGCTTATGCGCAAGCGCATCTCCCGCCACATCGAGTCCTGTCCGACTTGTGATGACCTGCGGCGCCGAATGGTCAATCCCACCGCGTTACTCGGCTCGGCCCCGCTGCTGATCTCGGCGCCCGCCGCGTTGCGTCACCGCACGTTGGACAGCATCAGACTGGTTTCTTCGTCCGGTCCGGCCCCCACGCCACAGCACACCGGCGCCGAAGCCACGGTCGTCATGCGCACGATCGCCAGCGAGCCCACTGTCGTCATGCACACGCTCGCCACCCGAAGCGCCTCCGGTGACGGTGAGAGCAGAGGCAGTCGGTTCACCCGGCGGGCTGTGGCGGGCGCCGGGCTGATAGCCGGGCTGATCGCAGTTCCCGCGGTGGCCATCGCGGTGCAGCACAACCATGAGACATCCGTGAATCCCGCGAACGTGATCCAGTCGTCGGTGTCGCCGAGCACGATCGCTCGGCGGGTGACCCCGCCGACGACTCTTCCTGCCGTGTCGATCGCGGCTCCCCCGACGGAATCCAGCCCCCCTCCGGCCCGAGTCGTCGAGCATGACCCGACGATCACGTACGAGGCCCCGGCCACCGTGACGGCGCCGCCGCAGCCGACGGGCGCCGGTGCCTCGCCAACCGTCGCTCCGACCACGCGGACAAGCAAGGTCTTTACTCCTCCGCCGGTGAATACCCAGACCCCACAAGAGATTCCGACGCTCACACCCACTGCGCCCACCGAGGCGATTCAGCCGAATCCGCCAAGCGGCGGCAGCACGATCACACCGTCACCGGGCGGGAGGAACATTCGTACGCCTCCCACGAGTCTGGAACCTCTACAGCCGGACTTCGGCGGCAGCGGCGACGGCCCCGTCGGCTGAGCCGGCGCCGAATACCACCCCAAAAACTGGTCACCAAATCGACCGTTCGCCACTCATACCTGTGCGGCCCCACTGGGTCGCACCAACGGCATGAATGGCCGGGCGGCTCACGGCCGCCTCAGAACACAGGAGCGGTGATGATGACATCGACATTCTGGTACCGGATGCCCGCAAGCGCGCGCATCACGGCGACCGGGGTTTTCGGCCTCGCGGCAGGCATAGCGCTTTCTTCGCTGTACTACAGCGTCGCGGGCAAGATCTCGGTCTTCGGGATCGCCATGGCGGGTTATGTGACCGTGGTGATGCTGATTTCGGCGATCGTGGGCGAGCGCCTAGCGCGCCGAAACTTCGGCTCGATAGAGCAGTACCTCGTCTACGCGGGGGCGTTGCGTTCGGGTGAATTGCCGACGCGCGTCGACCTCGATACGTGGCGCGGTTGGCTCGCACGTAGCCGCAGACTCAACCGACAAGCACCGGTAATGGTCCCGCTGCTGGGTGTCTTCGGGGTGGCACGCGCCTTGCACCATCCGTCGCTGGATCACGCAATCGTCGCTGGATTTCTCGGGCTGGGCGCGGCAGTCATCGTTGTCAACTGGTTTCTGCTTCGCGGGCGAATCTCCCGGCTTGCCGAAGCCGTTGAGCGCAGGGCAAACGAACTGCCGACAGACTGACCAGAACCCTTCGTGCGCAGACTTTTTCACGAAGTCAGACCCATGACACGCCTCTGCCTGGGGCGTGTCATCGGTGTTTGGACAGTGGGCGATTCTCCTTTTTCGAAATCGCTTGACAGAAAAGTGTCACCGCGCGGGCCTGCCGTTGCTCCAAGTCTGTGAATGACGCTCAACGGGAGCGTCGACACACCTCAAGGAGTCAACATGACCGTCGTCCTCGAGCGCCCGAAACAGCAGGCGCCCGTCGTACAACCACTGCCCCTAGTAGCCGCCCGAACGGCACGGCCCCGGCGGGCGCTGCGGGTGACCACCTGGATCACTCTGGGTATCAGCTCGGTGGCCTGGCTGGCCGGGATGCTCATGATGGGAATGTCGGCAACTGCAGCAGGGTTGGCGCTGTCACTCGGTCTGGCGATTGTGCCTGTCCCCGTCGTCCTGGCGGCGTTCCGGTGGATCGACCGCGCCGAACCCGAACCCGCCCGACTGCTACTGGTCGCGTTCATCTGGGGTGCCACCACCGCCGCCATCGTCAGCGTGCTGGTCGAGACGTTCGTGGGCGGCCCGCTCTGGTTGAGCGCAGGAACCGTCGAAGAAGTCGCCAAGGGATTCATCCTGGTGGCCCTCGTGTGGTTCGCGCGTTCAGAATTCGACGGGGTCATCGACGGCATCGTCTACGGCGGCTTTGTCGCCACCGGCTTCGCCTTCACCGAAAACATCGGCTACTACGTCAAGGCCTACACAGTCGGTCTGCTCGCCGACCCCACTGCCGAGATCGTGCCCGGCCAGTACCACACCGGCGATGTGCTGCTGAATTTCGTGATGCGCGGCGTGATTCTGCCGTTCTCGCATCCGCTGTTCACCGTCATGTTCGGCATCGGGCTCGGAATCGCAGTCGCCAGCGCCAAGCGTGCGGTGCGGATCATCGCTCCTGTCGTCGGGCTGGCCGTCGCGATGGCCTTGCACTCGGTGTGGGACTACGTGCTGTTCTCGAACCCCTCACCGGAGGGGCTCCTCTTGTTCCTCGGGGTTTCGGCGGCGGTCTTCATCGCGATGATCGTCATCGTCAGCCGGATCCGTCGACGCGAGCTCCGCAGCATCGGAGCGCACCTGCAGGGCTATGCCAACCGTGGATGGTTCGCGCACACCGAACTGCCCGCCCTGACGACGTTCAAGGGTCGCCGGGCAGCCCGGCGCTGGGCCGCGTCCATCAGTGGCAAGCAAGGTAAACGCGCGATGGTCGACGTACAGCACTCCGCCGCCAAGTTGGGGCTGCTGCACCGCAAGTTGGCCGCAGGCCGCCCCGTTCCGGACTTCGCTATTCGCCAGCGCGATCTGCTGGTGAAGCTGGCAGGCGCCCGGACGGTACTCGCGCTGGGTCAGTCGTTCTGACCTCCGGCAGACGAGTCGCGCCGGCCCGGGCCGGCGGGGATCACCACCAGGCGTCCCCGCCGGCCCGTCCGCCGTGGCCCAGAAAAGTGTCCCCATCACGCCGCGCTGATGCACCTACCTGAGAAGCCCGACACACTGCGACCCTGACAAAGGACGACTCATGGCCCACGAACACCTGCTAGCCGACAACTCCCGCGAGTTCTTTCAGACCTCGAAGTTGATCGAGCTGATCATTTCGCATCCGCTGCTCGCGCTGATCGGCATGCTCGGGATCTTGGCCGCATACGGCTGTTCGGAGATCGCGATGAGAAAGAACCGCAACGACCGACTGTGGGCAACTCTTGGCCTGCTTTTCAGCGTCGTCCCCCTCATCGCGCTGCTGGCACTCCCGTCAATCGAGCAGACGCCCCGCATCGGAGACCGCGCCAGGGCGTGACTATCCAGTGGGTCGGAACCGGGTCTGGCCGTGCGGCGACTTCGCGAATGCCAGCACCTTGGCCGGAAGCACCCGGAACACATGGGCGATGTGGCGCTCACCGCTGCTGTCGGTGTGCCCGAAGCCGTCGTCGTCGGGCGTGTAATCCCAATCACCGCTGTACTTTTCGCGAATCGCGTCGGCCAACGGCGACAAGATATCGAGGCCGGTCAACCGTTCCGCGTTGCCCTCGACGACGACGTCCAGCCCGTCGTTCCACGTGTTCACCCCTGTGGTGACCGTGACGGCGGTACCGTGCGCCAAATTGCGGGCTTTCTGTTCCTCGGGCCCTGTGCAGAACACGAACCCCGGCCCGTGTTGGTTATCCACCCACGCGCCCACCAACGGCGTGGTGTGCGGGCGGCCGTCCGCGCGGACAGTGGTCAGCCAGTACAACTCGGCGCCGGCCAGCGTGCCGCTGACCTGCTGCCAGTCAACCGGCTCTGTCGCCTCACTGAACCTGGTGTCGAGCTTGCCGTTGATCGTCATACCCAATACGACCGCGTCGGCTCGGAAAACTCATCAAAAACTAGACCACCTAAACTCATGAGCTGTGAGCAAGAGCCCGCTGCGCAGGCTGTCCGAGACCCTGCTGCTGACCAGCATGCGGCCTGCGCTGACCGAACAGGCGCTGCGCCGCCGCCGCGACCCCGTTGACCTGGAAGGCAAGCGCGTGCTGCTGACCGGGGCATCGTCGGGCATCGGCGAAGCCGCGGCCGAGAAGTTCGCCCGCCGCGGAGCGCGGGTCGTCGTCGCCGCGCGCAGGCAGGAACTGCTCGACGCCCTCGTAGAGCGCATCACGCAGGCAGGCGGCGATGCGAAGGCGTACGCGGTGGACCTATCCGATCTCGACGCCGTCGACGAACTGGTCGCCAAGGTCGAGCAGGACCTCGGCGGCGTGGACATCCTGATCAACAACGCAGGCCGGTCGATCCGCAGGCCGCTCGCCGAGTCACTGGACCGGTGGCACGACGTCGAGCGGACGATGACGCTGAACTACTACTCGCCGCTGCGGCTGATCCGAGGCATCGCGCCCGGCATGATCGAGCGCAGCGACGGGCACATCATCAACGTTTCGACGTGGGGCGTGTTGAGCGAGTCGTCGCCGTTGTTCGGCGTCTACAACGCCTCGAAGGCGGCACTGTCGGCCGTCAGCCGAGTCATCGAAACCGAATGGGCGGACAAGGGCGTGCATTCGACGCTGCTGTACTACCCGTTGGTGAAGACGCCGATGATCGAGCCCACCCGGGCTTACGACGGACTGCCGGGGCTGACCGCCGCAGAGGCCGCCGACTGGATGATCACCGCCGCCCGCACGCGCCCGGTGCGCATCGCCCCTCGGATGGCTGTCACCGCACACGCCGTGAACAGCTTCGCGCCCAACGCCGTTGACGCGATCATGAAGCGTCAGCGGGTTCAGCCCAAAGACTGACCATGCCGCACCCCGACATCGTCACGATCGCCGACATCGTGCGGGTGCACACGGCCGACCGGCCCGACGCGATCGCGCTCGTGGTCGGCGATCAGGCGATCACGTTCGCCGAGCTCGACGCCCGCTCCAGCCAAGCGGCACAGGCGTTTTCAACTGCCGGCGTGGGGTTTGGCGACCGGGTTGCGTTCATCGAGAAGAACGGCGTGGAATTCTTCGAAGTCGTCTGCGGCCTTGCCAAACTCGGAGCCGTCGGTGTCCCGGTGAACTGGCGGCTGACCGCGCAGGAGATGTTGCACATCGTCGCCGACGCACAGGCGAAGGTGGTGGTCGTCGGCTCGGAGTTCTTCGATCGGGTCGAAGCGATCGAAGACCTGCTCACGGCTTCCATCGTGGCCATCGGCGATCACGCCCGCTGGCCGGGCTTCGCCGACTGGGTGACCGCCCAACCCGCCGAAGACCCCGGCGTCACAACGAAATCCGATGACCTCGCGTTTCTGATGTACACCTCGGGCACCACCGGCCCGCCCAAGGGCGTGATGCTGACCAACAACAACTACTTCAGCAAGGCCACCGGCATCGCGGAGAAGTGGCGGTTCGACGCCGACAGTGTGAGCCTTGCCGTGATGCCAATGTTCCACATGGCGGGCTCGGGTTGGGCGTTGGTCGGGCTCGCCGAGGGCTGCACCACTGTGGTGCTGCGCGACGTCGACCCGCCCGCGATCCTCGATGCCGTTGGGCGGCACCGGATTACCAACATGCTGCTGGTACCCGCGGTGATCCAGATGCTGCTCACAACACCCAGCGACGCCGACTTCTCCAGCGTGCGGGCCATTGTCTACGGCGCCTCGCCGATCACCGACGACGTTCTGGTCAAGGGACTCAAGCGGTTTGGCTGCGAGTTCCTGCAAGTGTACGGATTGACCGAGACCACCGGCTCCATCACCCAACTCGACGAGCATGATCCCGTGCGGCGGCCCGGCCTGCTGCGCTCGTGCGGCAAGCCGTACGCGTGGGTGGATGTTCGTATTGTCGACAAGCAGGGCGTCGACGTTCCGAACGGCGCAGTTGGGGAGCTGTGGACACGCTCGCCCCAGAACATGCTTGGCTACTGGAACAATCCCGACGCGACAGCGGCGACCGTCACCCCCGACGGCTGGCTGAAGACCGGTGACGCCGGCTACCGCGATGACGACGGCTACATCTATCTGCAGGACCGGGTGAAGGACATGATCGTCTCCGGCGGCGAAAACGTATCGCCCGCCGAAGTGGAGAACGTGCTGATGACGCACGCCGCAGTTGCTGACGTAGCGGTCATCGGCGTCCCCGACGAGAAATGGGGCGAGGCGGTCAAGGCGATCGTCGTGCCCACTGCAGGTTGCCTGCCGAGCGAGGCCGAGCTGATCGCCTATGCCCGCCAGCGGCTCGCGGGGTTCAAACTGCCCAAATCGGTGGACTTCGCCGACGTGCTGCCCCGCACCCCGAGTGGCAAGCTGCTCAAGCGCACACTGCGCGAACCCTATTGGAAGGGTGTCGAGCGCCGGATCGGCTGACCGGGCGTGATAGACACGGACCCATGGAGATCCTGGCCAGCCGGATGCTCATTCGGCCGGCCGACTATGAGCGGTCGTTACGGTTCTACCGTGACGAGCTCGGCCTGGCGATCTTTCGCGACTACGGCGCGGGCACGGTGTTCTTCGCCGGCCAATCGCTGATCGAGCTCGCCGCCCACGGCGCCCCGAGCGCGGGCGGCACCATGTGGCTTCAAGTGCGCGACGTATACGCCGCCGAGCAGCAGCTGCGGGATCGCGGCGTCGAGATCACCCGCGAGGCAAAGCAAGAACCGTGGGGACTGCACGAAATGCACGTCGTCGATCCTGACGGGACGCTGCTGATCTTCGTCCAGGTGCCCGCAACGCACCCGCTGCGCCGCGACACCAGAGGCTGAACCCCGAGGTTCAGCTGGCAGACGCCGCCAGTGGCCACCCGACGGAAGCCAGCCGAGCAGCGACCTGGTGGATCTCCGCCGGATTGGGTTCCTTCTCGATCACCGCGTGCACCGCATCGCGGATCTGGTCTTCGGTCACCGTCTCGGAATCGGTTGTCTTGAGGATGGATTGGGCCGCCTTGACGACCTCTTCCTCCGTCAGCGACCGCTTCAGCAGCGCCAGCAGCGGGAAGTAGTCCTTCTGCGGAACACCTTCGGGGTAGCCCTCGTGCAGCCACCCGAGCACGTTGTCAAGAACAGTGCGGTTCTCGGTCATGTGCTTTCAGCCCTTCTTGACGCCGGGGAACGGATCAATGCCGAAGTGGTGGATGATCGTGCCCCTGGTGATCCACAGCAGCGCGGCGACGACCACCAATCCGACGAGCAGAAACAGCAGCAGCCCGAGATACTTCAACACCGGGTTCGGGGCTGAGACGGTGCCGTCTGGATGTTCGCCCCCGGCACCCGCCGAGAACGCGACCATGCCCGACGCGAAAACCGCTGGCAGTCCGGCGCCGAGGATCAGACCCACCACGAGAACCTTCAAGATCGCTTCTATGTAATGCATCAACGCTTCCCTATTTCGTCGTGGCTGTTCGCTAGACCGCGGCCGTGTCTTTGGTCGCCTTGGTTGCCTCGCGGACCTCGGCGGGGACGACAGAGTTGGTCGAGTCGTCCCAATCGGCGTTGACGTTGTTGCTGTCGACCTTCTGCTGCTGGGCGCGCCAGTACATGTAGCCCGACAGCGCCACCAAGATGAGGAAGATCACGCCGTCGCCGGCGAGGTCGGAACCGGTGACCGCCTCGATTCCCTCCGAGATCCAGTACGACACCGCGCCGACGAGTGCGGCGGCGGGCAGCGTGATCAGCCAGGCCACCACCATGCGGCCCGCCACGGCCCAGCGCACCTCTGCGCCCGGCTTGCCGACGCCGCTGCCGAGGATCGAACCCGTCGCGACGTGAGTGGTGGACAGCGCCATGCCCGCGGCGCTGGAGCTGAGGATGATCGCGGCCGACGACGCCTCGGCCGCGAGGCCCTGCGGGGACTCGATCTCGACGAGACCCTTTCCGAGCGTGCGGATTACGCGCCAGCCACCGATGTAGGTGCCGAGACCGATGGCGAGCGCGCAACTGAAGATGATCCAGAACGGCAGGCCGTCCTTCTTCACGTCGCCGGTCAGGTGGCCGGTGGTGATCAACGCGAGCGCGATGACGCCCATCGTCTTCTGGGCGTCGTTGGTGCCGTGGCTCAGCGCGACGAGCGACGCGGTCGCGATCTGGCCCCAGCGGAAGCCATCTTCGCGGCGCTTCGCCAGGACCTTGCGAGTGATCCGGTACACGAGCCAGGTGCCGCACGCGGCGACGAGGCAGGCGATCACCGGTGCGGCGACCGCCGGGATCAGCACCTTCGAGGTGATGCCGCTCCAGTTCACGCCCGCGGTTCCCAGTGCCGCCAGTCCGGCGCCGATCAGACCACCGAACAGCGCATGAGACGAGCTCGAGGGAATGCCGAACAACCAGGTGAGCAAGTTCCACAGGATGCCGCCGATCAAGCCGGCGAAGATGATCGTCAAACCCATGGACGGAGTGATGTTCGGGAGAAGGTGCCCGCTCTTGCTGTCTTGCACCTTGAGCACAGACGTGGTGACGGTGACCGCGACCTCGACGGAGAGGAAGGCGCCGACGAGGTTCAACACGCCGGCAAGCAACACGGCGGTTTTCGGCTTGAGGGCACCGGTGGCAATCGACGTCGCCATGGCGTTGCCGGTGTCGTGGAATCCGTTGGTGAAGTCGAATGCCAGTGCCGTTGCGATCAAAAGCACCAGGATGATCGTCTCTGCGGTCATGACGCTCATTCTGGGGTGCGAGCGGCGAAATCACCTAGTACCGAAGGACCCTAGTTGAACGTGTCGACCTGCGACTTTGCCGAGCCGGGTGAGGTGTTCATCCATTCTTCACCTGATAGCCCAGACTTGTTGGCCTGCGCCGGCGGCCGGGCTGGGCACTACGATCGTTTCAACATGGAGCCGAGGCCGCCGGGTCCTCCGTGGGGAGCTGAGCTGACACTGTGACCAAGTTTCTCGCCAAGATCGTCGCGTGGATCACCGCCGGCTATCCAGAAGGGGTGCCGGGCCCGGACCGCGTCCCGCTGTTCGCACTGCTGAAACCGCGGCTCACCGACGACGAGGTGAAGACCGTCGTGCAGGAACTGCTGGACCGCGGCGAGTTCGACGACATCGACATCGGAGTGCTGATCACCCAGCTCACCGACGGATTGCCCGCTCCTGAAGATATCGACCGAGTGCGAAATCGACTGGCCGCCAAGGGTTGGCCGCTGGACGATCCGCGTGAACCCGGGGAGTCCGAATAACCGTCCTGCGCGCCGTCACTGTCTCACCCGGCAGATCAGCGCTGTCGCTGCTGCCGGTAGTGGAGGAGGCGCTTGGCGGTCGTGCGGCGGTGCTTCCGGTACCGGCCGACGACGACCGTCAAACCTCGCTGCTGACAACGTCTTTGCGCGCCGACCAGCCGATCGACGACGACGTCGCTGTCGTGGTTTCGACCTCCGGGACGACGGGCGTGCCCAAAGGGGCGATGCTGACCGCATCGGCGTTGACGGCCAGCGCCGACGCCACACACCGCAGACTGGGCGGTCCCGGCGCGTGGCTGCTGGCGCTGCCGGCGTATCACGTCGCGGGTCTGCAGGTGCTGGTGCGGAGCGTCGTCGCGGGTACGCCACCGGTCGCGGTGTCCGCCGGTTTTGATGCCGCCGAATTGGCCTCCGCTGTGGCGACATTGGGACCGGGTCGCAAGTATGCGTCGTTGGTGGCTGCGCAGTTGGACAAGGCGCTGCGTGACAGTGGCGCAGCTGCGGCGCTTGCGGCGCTGGACGCGGTGCTGATCGGCGGCGGTCCGATGCCGCACGGCATTGCCGAAAAAGCAGCGGCGGCAGGTGTTTCGGTGGTGCGGACCTACGGGATGAGTGAGACGGCCGGCGGTTGCGTGTACGACGGTGTTCCGCTCGACGGGGTTCGGGTTCGCATCGATGAGGGCAGAGTCGTGCTGGGCGGGGCGACGCTGGCGAAGGGTTACCGCAATCCGGTAGACCCCGACCCGTTCGCCGAGCCCGGCTGGTTTCGTACCGATGACATTGGCGCACTTGATGATTCGGGCGTGTTGCGGGTGCTGGGGCGGGTCGACGACGCGATCAGCACCGGTGGGTTGACTGTACTTCCGCAGTTGGTGGAAGCGGCGTTGGCCACGCATCCCGCGGTGGCGGAGTCCGCGGTGTTCGGGGTCGCCGACGAGCGGTTGGGTCAGCGCGTGGTGGCGGCCGTGGTCGTCGCACCGGATTCCGCGGCACCAACGTTGGTTGAGCTGCGCACGCACGTCGCGGCGACGTTGCCGTCGACGGCGGCGCCACGCGAGATCCACGTCGTCGACGAACTCCCCCGCCGCGGCATCGGGAAGGTCGACCGGCGCGAACTGGCCGCACGTTTCGGCTGACGCGGCGGCAAACCTCCACCCAGTTCGTCGACGTGACGTGCCCGTCACACGACTGAGCTAGCATCCGGGCGTGATCCGCGCATTCGCTACTGCCGCATGTACCGTCGCGCTGTTCGGAGCATCGCCCGTAGCTGTGGCGGACCCAGCCGAGCAGGGCGACGTCGTTTTCGCGATCGGCAAATGCTACGACCCGAGTCAGCCTCTTTTGCAACGGCCGAACTCATTCGCCTACAACTGCGACACCACCGGCGTCATGCAGAACATGACCTGGAGTGCGTGGGGACCCGACGGCGCACGCGGAACCGGTACCGACAGCTCCGTCGAGTGCAAGCCCAACTGCGCGCAAGGCACCCGCCTGTTCAACCCGATCGTCGTGCACGCGTGGAACGCCTCAGCGTCAACGAGTCCCGCGTGCCCGCCGAACGTCCAGTTCTACTCCGACCTGACGATCACCTATCCCCACGGCGTTCCGCCGTGGATCCATCCGGGCATAACCTGGTCTCCCGGAACGGATTTCGTCACCGTCGACGGCATGCCCGCGGTGCACTTCTCCGGCTTGACGCCCACGTGTGCGCCGCTATGACGTAGGCCGCGAAACGGTCACCGGCAAGACGTTCCAGATGTCATCGCAGTACTCCGCGATGGCCCGGTCCGACGAGAACTTGCCGCTGCGGGCGGTGTTGAGGATCGACATCCGCACCCACGCGGCAGGGTCGCGCCACGCCGCACTCACCCGGCCCTGGCTCTCCACGTACGACGCGTAGTCGGCGAGCACGAGGAACGGATCGGCGTAGCGCAGATTGTCGACGAGCGGACGGAACACCTCGGTGTCGCCGTGCGAGAAGGTGCCGCCTGCGATCAGGTCGAGCACGGCGGCCAGCTCGGCGTTTCCGTGGACATAGTCCGACGGCCGGTAGTCGTCGCGCTTGATCCGCTCGACCTCGTCGACGGTCAGCCCGAACAGGAAAAAGTTCTCGGCGCCGGCCTCTTCACGAATCTCGACGTTGGCGCCGTCGAGCGTGCCGATGGTGAGCGCACCGTTGAGCATGAACTTCATGTTGCCCGTGCCGGACGCCTCCTTGCCCGCAGTCGAAATCTGCTCGGACAGATCGGCAGCCGGGTAGATCAGGTGTGCGTTCTGAACGTTGAAGTTCGGCACGAAGGCGACCTTGAGGAACCGGTTGACATCCGGATCATTGTTCACCGTCTCACCAACGGCGTTGATCAGCTTGATGATTCGCTTGGCCAGGAAGTAGCCGGGCGCGGCTTTACCACCGAAGATGAATGCACGCGGCGGCATCTCCAGGCGCGGGTTCTCCTTGAGCCGGTGGTACTGAGTGACGATGTTGAGCACGTTGAGGTGCTGGCGCTTGTATTCGTGGATCCGCTTCACCTGAATGTCGAAGAGCCACTCGGGATTCAGTTCCACGCCTGTGGTCGCCTTCACGAAGTCGGCCAGCCGCGACTTGTTGGCCCGCTTGACCGCGCGCCACCGGTCGCCGAACGCGGCGTCGTCCGCGAGCGCCTCCAGCCCGCGCAGCTTCGTCAGGTCCGTGAGCCAGCCGTCGCCGATCGTGTCGTCGAGCAGCGCCCGCAAGCCGGGGTTGGACAGCGCGAGGAAGCGGCGTGGCGTGACACCGTTTGTCTTGTTGGAGAACCGCTCTGGCCACAGTTCGTAGAAGTCTTTGAGCACGCTCTCTTTGAGAAGCTCGGAATGCAGCGCGGCGACGCCGTTGATCGCGTGGCTGCCGACGGTGGCCAAGTGCGCCATCCTCACGCTCTTGCCGTTGTCCTCGCCGATCAGCGACATCCGCCGCAACCGCGCGTCATCGCCGGGGAACTTCGCGCGCACCTCGTCGAGGAATCGTCGGTTGATCTCGTAGATGATCTCGAGGTGCCGCGGCAGCGCGTCGGCGAACATTGCCAGTGGCCACGTCTCCAAGGCCTCGGGAAGCAGGGTGTGGTTGGTGTAACCGAACGTCGCGACGGTGATCTCCCATGCCTCGTCCCAGTCGATATGCCGCTCGTCGACCAGTAGCCGCATCAGCTCGGCAACGCCGATCGAGGGGTGAGTGTCGTTGAGCTGCAATGCAAATCGCTCAGGGAGGTCGTTCAGCGAGGCGTCGGCTAAATCATCCATGATGTGCAGCACGTGCTGCAGCGAGCACGACACGAAGAAGTACTGCTGCAGCAGCCGCAGGTGCTTGCCCGCCTCGACCTCATCGTTGGGGTAGAGCACCTTGGTGACTGTCTCGGAGGTGACCTCGTCCTCGACGGCCTTGTAGTAGTCGCCGGTGTTGAACGCCTCCAGCGCAAACGACTTCACCGCACGCGCGCTCCACAGCGTCAGCACGTTGCAGGTGTTCACGCCGTAACCCTGGATCGGGGTGTCATAGGCGACGCCCTTCAGGACGCGACCCGGCACCCACCGAACGCGATCGTGGCCGGCGTCGTCGGCATAGTGCTCGGCGTAGCCGCCCCACTTCACGAGGTAGTTCACGTCGGGCTTGGCGATCTCCCATGGGTTTCCGTTGTCCAGCCAGTTGTCGGTCTTCTCGACCTGCCAGCCGTCGTGGATCTCCTGGTCGAAGATGCCGAACTCATAGCGGATGCCGTAGCCGATGGCAGGTCGTTCGAGTGTGGCGAGCGAGTCGAGATAGCACGCGGCCAGTCGGCCGAGGCCACCGTTACCGAGGCCCGGTTCCTCCTCGCAGCCCAGCACCTCGTCGAGGTCCTGGCCGAGCGTCGACAATGCCTCGCGGGCCGCGCCTTCGATGCCGAGGTTGATCAGGTTGCTGCCCAGTTGCGGCCCCATCAGGAATTCGGCCGACAGGTAGCAGGCGACCTTCCTGCCGAGGTCGAGTGACGTTTGCGTCGAGGCGACCCGGTTGTCCTGCATCCGGTCGCGCACGGCCAGCGCGAGGGCGCGGCAGTAGTGCTCGGGCTTCAGCGCGGCCGCGGGACGGCCGACCGAGTAGCGCAGGTGGTCGACCACGCCGCGGCGCAACGCGTCCGCGGAGAGTCCGGTACGGCTGTGCTCGTAGGTGGTCTGCGGGGTCTGCGCGACGTCGGTCATCGGCGGAGTGTGACGAACGTGACCGACCGCAAAGTGAACGCAAGGAGGATGATGAGGCAATGCGCCGGGAAGTGAAGACAGTCGAGGAGCTGCGGGCAATCGTCGGCGAGCCCGACAAATACGTCGCGAACAAGGTGAAGGATCGGCTGTCGCCGATCCACCAAGATTGGCTCGCGCACTCGCCGCTGGGATTCGTGGCGACGACCGATGCGCAGGGCCGCGTCGACGTGTCCCCGAAGGGCGATCCACCCGGCTTCGTCCACGTCATCGACGACACGACGATCGCGATTCCCGAGCGGCCGGGCAACAAGCGTGCGGACGGGTATCTGAACCTGTTGCAGCAGCCGCGGGTGGGCACACTGTTTCTGATCCCCGGCCGGGGCGACACGTTGCGGATCAACGGCACAGCGCGGATCCTTGCCGACGCCGACTATTTCGACGCAATGATCGTCAAGAACAGGCGGCCGATCCTCGCGCTCGAGATCGACGTCGAAGAAGTGTTCTTCCACTGCGCCAAGGCATTTCTGCGTTCCGACACCTGGGATCCGTCGACGTGGAACCCGACCGCCGTGCCCAGCGTCGCGCAGTTGGCCAAGGCGATCCGGTACGACTGGAGCCTGGAAGAACTCGAGGCCCGCTACAGCGAAGAGGCAGTCCGCAAGGTCCTGTACTGATTCCCGCGAAACTGTATTCCAGCAGAGGAAGTACGAGTAGAGACCTGCTGGAATACAGTTTCGGCGGTTCGGTTCTTTAGATCTGGTTGATGCCGCCGTCGACGGGGATGTCGGCGCCGGTGGTGAAGCTGCTCAGGTCCGACGCGAGAAACACCACTGCGTTGGCGACCTCCTCGGGAGTGCCGTAGCGCCCCATCGGGACGATACTGCGCTGGAGGTTCTCGAACTCCTCCTCGGCGTTGGGGCCGGGGAACACCACGCGGGCGACGGTGTCGATGCCAGGCGTATCGGTGGCGCCCGGGCTGACGGCGTTGACCCGAATGTTGCGGTCACGCAATTCGCTTGCCCACGTACGGGCGAACGATCGAATCGCTGCCTTGATCGCGGCGTACACACCGAGGCCGTCTACACCCCGTGCGGCGACGTTCGACGCGTTGAGGATTACCGAACCACCGTCATTGAGCAGCGGAAGCGACTTTTGCACCGTGAAGACCACGCCTTTGAAGTCGACACCGAGCTGGTAGTCGAGCTGCTCGTCGGTGATCTCACCGATGCGCGCGGCCTCGAGGATCGCGGCGTTGGCGAACACCACGTCGAGACGGCGACCGCTTTCGGCCACCGCGGAGTAGAGGCGGTCGAGATCCTCGGGCTTGCTCACATCGCCCTGCACACCGGTGGCATAGTCTCCGAGTTCCTTGACGGCCGCCTCGAGTTCGGCTTGCCTGCGGCCGGTGAGGAAGACGTATGCGCCCTCCTCGACGAACCGCTTGGCGGTGGCCAGTCCGATGCCCGTGGTGCCCCCGGTGATTACCGCTGTCTTGCCTTTGAGAAGTGCCATCGCGATGCCTTTCGCTAGTTCTGGACCATTCGGTCAAGAACTATGACACGCCCGCCGTGAGTTCTATTCCGCCAGGCGTTGTGCTGCCCCACCGCGAGCGACCGCTTTTGTACGCGCTGTCCCGGCGTGTCGGCGGGCAGACACGGTCGCTCGCGGCAGGGAGGGGTTATTTCGGCAGCAGCGCGATCATCTGCTCGGCCGATGCCTTGAGCTGGGCCGGCTTCACCCCACCCTTGTGCAGTGCTTCCTGCCCTCGCATGAACGCCAGCACGGTCATTGCGAGCGCCTGCGGGTCTTGCTTCTTGTCGATGGCCCCGTCGCGCTGCGCTTCTGCGATGCAGTCGGCGAGCTCGGCCGCCCATGTCGCGTAGGCGTTTTCGACCGCCCGCTCCACAGTGTCGTCGGTGGCGCTCAGCTCTGCGGCGCTCTTGGCCATCATGCAGCCGCGGCGCACCTTGTCCGCGGCGATCGCTTTGGCCTGTGCCCGGATGTGGCGCACCAGCCGGTCGTAAGCGCTGTGTGTGGGATCGCGGAGCTGGCCGCGCACGCTGTCGAGCGAGGTTCCGATGTAGTCGTCGAGCGCACGCAGATACAGCCCGTGCTTGTCGCCGAACGCCCCGTAGAGGCTGCCTTTGCCTAGGCCCGTTGCCGACGTGAGGTCGTCGATCGACGTCGCGGCATATCCGCGCGACCAGAACTCGTCACGGGCGGCGGCGATCACATCACTCTCATCAAACGTGCGGGGGCGAGGCATGCGTCCAGGTTACGCCATTATGGACCGACCGGTACGGATCAGTCCTTGACGAGGATCGCCCGCGTGTAGAGCAGGTGAAAACCGCGGCGCTGCACGTTCTGCTGCGATTTCGATCCCGGCGCAGTGGTGACGACGGCAATGTCACAACCCGCACGTGCGGCCTCAGTCAGCCGCGCCGCCAGCAGCGCGGTCTGCACCCCGCGGCGGCGATGCGCCGGTGCAGTCGCCGCACCGGTGAGCTGTGCCACGCCCTGGGACATTCGCATACTGCCGCCGCCCGCGACTGCTCCGTCGCGGAACGCGAGATACGAAGTCACGCCTGCCTTTTCCATGTCCGCCATGGCCCTTCTGATGACCTCTCGCGGGAAGTCCTCGTGCGAGGGCACGCCCTGCTCGTCGGGATGCGCAAAGCCGTCGACCACGACGTTCATATACGCGGCGACGTCATCACTCAATCGCACCTCGACACCCTGCGGCTGCGCAGCTTGCGCGCCGTCCAACGATCGGCCGAGCACGTTCTCGAACGAGACCAGTTGATAGCCACGGCTCGTCAACGCCGCGCCGATCGCGGGATCTGCCAGGTTCGACAGCTCGACCTGCGTCGGGGTCGAGCGCGCCGCGTACGCCTGCTCGATCTGCTCGAGCGCCTCACCGCTGGGCACGCCGCCGAAGCCGAGCCCGACGATCTTGTTCAGCGGCGAGCCGTCCTCGACGTAGCACGCCGCGCCGCCGGCGACGGGCATGACGAATGCCGAGGCGCCGACGCGCTGTCGTGCGCCCTCGGTCGCGCTGGTGATCAGTTGGGTTTCGGCCCCTTCGATGCGCGCCGCCAACTCGACGCTGCAGAACAACGTATTCACGTGCTCATCGAATCAGGGCGGGCACCCAGCGCGTCACCGAGAGTCCAAATTGCCACACCGATGAGCACCAGGTCCTTGAGCAGGAATTGGCCAGGCTGCGCTCCGAGGACCGGGACGCCGTCATAGTGCGCGACCACCAAGCCCGGCGTGGTGAACAGAAAGCTCACGGTCCCGAGGAAGAGCACCACCGCCAGCGCGCTGCCGACGGCCGAGGCGCGCGGCCACACCGGGCGAAGCGCGATGAGCACCGCGGCGACGATCTCGGCCGTTCCCAACGAGACAGCAACCGCGCGAACGCTGAGAAGGTCGTAGATCCACGACATCAGCGGGCTGTGCTCGATGAGCACCCGGGCCTCCATTTTCGCGTACTTGCCGAAGCCGATCCACGCCAGCACGATCACGAGCCCGTACCGACTCACGAGCTGGCCCGCAGTGGTCAGCCACGTCGCTGCGTTGGTGCGGGTTAGCGGTTGGTGCATCGGGCGTTTCCTTTCGTCGGGTCCCGTAGCGGTGCAACGCGCGTCTGGCGTCACGCCGTCGCACCGCGCTCGTGACGTCACCGATTCGTCAGATGGGTCAGAGCGGCCGCGCAATAGGCTGGCGGCGTGCGGATCGGACGCAGGGAGGCGGTGGCGGTCGCCGTCGGCGTCGTCCTTGTCGTCGCCGCTTTCGTGGTGCCGCACCTGCATCTGGGGCTTGTCACCCCGCTGATCAACGCATCTGCCGCACGGCTCTACAGCTTCGCCGACACCGCGCCGATCTTCGGCTGGTGGAACGCGCACGTCGGCTGGGGCACCGGGCCTGCGATCGTGATCGGCATCGCCGCGGTGCTGCGGGGACAACCAATTGCGCAGCGGCTGCCGTGGCGGGCGCTGCCCTGGGCCACCTGGGCGACGTCCTGCGCATGGGCGTTTTCGCTGGCCATGATCGACGGTTGGTACCGGGGCTTCGCGCACCGCCTCGCCGCGCAACACGAGTATCTGCGCCAGGTGCCCACCGTCACCGACATTCCGAACGCGGTGCGGACGTTCGCGAGCAGAATCCCTGATTTCCAACCTAATTCGTGGATCACGCATGTTTCGGGTCATCCACCGGGGGCACTGCTGACGTTCGTGTGGCTCGACCGGATCGGGTTGGCCGGCGGGGCGTGGGCCGGACTGCTGTGCCTGCTCGTCGGCTCCAGCGCGGCGGCCGCGATCGTGGTGGCGATCCGCGCGTTGACGGATGAGGGGACGGCGCGATTGGCGGCGCCGTTCGTCGCGGTTGCGCCGACCGCCATCTGGATCGCCGTTTCCGCCGACGGTTACTTCGCAGGCGTGGCCGCCTGGGGCATCGCGCTGTTGGCGCTGGCCGCCCGGCGCACCGTGCGCTGGCCGGCGCTGGCCGGCGCGGGCGCCGGGCTGCTGCTCGGCTGGGGCATCTTCCTGAACTACGGCCTGGCGCTGATGGCGCTGCCCGCGGTGGCCGTGCTGCTCGCGGCCGTGAATTGGCGGGCGGCGCTTGGCGCGCTGGCTCCTGCTGTGCTGGCCGCGCTCGCGGTCGTTGTCGTGTTCGTGGTCGCAGGGTTTTGGTGGTTCGACGGTTACACGCTGGTGCAGGATCGCTACTGGCAGGGCATCGCGAACGACCGGCCGTTCCAGTACTGGTCGTGGGCGAACTTCGCATCGGTGGTGTGTGCGATCGGACTCGGCAGCGTCGCCGGAATCGGCAGGGTGTTCGACATCACCGCGATCAAGCGGCGGTCCGGATTGCATCTCGTCGTACTCAGCGCGCTGCTGGCCATCGTGGCAGCAGACCTTTCGATGCTGAGTAAGGCTGAGACAGAACGTATTTGGCTGCCGTTCACGGTGTGGCTCGTCGCGGCCGGGGCATTGCTGCCGCCGCGGTCACAACGCTGGTGGCTGGCGCTCAACGTCGCCGGCGCGCTGCTGCTCAACCACTTCATCCTGACGAACTGGTAGTCAGCCTCGTCGCGCGCTCAACGTGCGACAGCTTCTCGGGATTACGCACGATGTAAAGCCCGGTGATCCGGCCGTCGTCGAAACGCGCGGCCACCACGCTGTCGATCTCGTCGTCGATCCTGATGATCAACGCCGGGCCGCCGTTTATCTGCGCCGGTTCCACCGAGACCTGGCCCTCGAGCCTGGGTAGCCCCAGCCCCAGCAGACGAGCCACCCGATGGGCACCCGAGATCGGCCGCAGCAGCGCTTGCTTCACCCCGCCGCCGTCACTCAGCATCACGACATCGGGCGCCAGCACATCGACGAGGCTCTGTAGATCGCCGGTTTCGATCGCCCGCTGAAACGCGCCGAGCGCATCCTTTGTCTCCGCGGCCGAGACGACACCGCGCGGCCGGCGAGCGGTGACGTGCGACCGCGCCCGGTGGGCGATCTGACGCACCGCGGCCGGGCTCTTGTCGACGGCCTCGGCGATCTCGTCGTACTCCAGCTCGAACACCTCGCGCAGCAGGAACACCGCCCGCTCGGTGGGCGTGAGTGTCTCCAGCACGAGCAGCATCGCCATCGAAACGCTGTCGGCCAGCGCGACGTTTTCGGCAACGTCGGGCGTGGTCAGCAGCGGCTCGGGCAGCCACGGCCCGACGTAGGACTCCTTGCGACGGCCGAGCGTGCGCAGCCGGCCGAGCGCCTGGCGGGTGGCGATCCGCACCAGGTAGGCGCGCTGATCGCGGACCGTGTCGAGATCGACGTCCACCCAGCGCAGCCACGTCTCCTGCAAAACGTCCTCTGCGTCCGCGACTGAGCCCAGCAGTTCGTAGGCAGCGGTGAAGAGCAGGTTGCGGTGGGTCAGAAACGCCTCGGTGGCAGCGTCGGACATGCGACTCCTTTTGTCGGTCACCCACCAGACACCGGACAAGGCCATTCTGTGACATCCGACCGGCTGTGGCCCACGTCACGTCATCGCGCTGTCACAGCGGTCGGTCCGTCGGCATCTCATGTTCGTCCCATGCAACACCGTGACCGAGGAGGAAGTAATGGACGCCCGATTCGACATCATGGGCAACGCGCTCGCCGTCAGGTTCAGCAAGCGGTTCGCCGGCGCGGCCCTGGTGCTCGCCGAGTCATCGCTGCCGAAGGCCACCCAGGAGTTAGTCAGTCTGCGGGTCAGTCAGATCAACGGCTGTGCACCCTGTATTGACATGCACACCAAAGAGGCCGCGGCCGCAGGTGAGTCCGCGGTGCGGCTCAACTTGGTTGTGGCGTGGCGCGAGGCGATCGTGTTCAGCGAGGCCGAGCGAGCGGCGCTGGCACTCGCCGAGGAGGGCACCCGACTCGCAGACGCCCACGACGGGGTTTCCGACGAGACCTGGGCGCAGGTCCGCAAGCACTATGACGACGACGAGATCGTTGCGCTGATCGGTCTGATTGCGCTGACGAATGCGGCCAACCGGCTCAACGTGATCGTGCGGAATCCGGCCGGTTCGTATCAGGCCGGGATGTTCGCCAGTATGTCCAACTGAGGCCCATGGTGGTTTTCGACATCAGGGCTGTGGGTACAACCGCTGCGGCGCCGACCAACGACCCTGGTGTCGAAACCGGCCCTAGGACCGTGAACGGGTCCTCAACCCGCGGAGACGCGCAGCCACGTAATACAACGGCACGCAGGCCCACACCACGCCAAGCGAAATCCAGAGGCCGACAGGGTAATTGCGGTCGAGCACAGTCATGTTGTCCGGCCGCATACCCGGCCTGCCGTATACCGGGATCGCAAGGAACACCAGCACGACGCTGCAGAGCGCGGCCACCGCGATCGGCGGCCACCACTTACCCGGGATCAGCCTGCGGGCCGCGAACCCCAACGCCACACACAGCGGCGCGAAAACCAAGTCGTGCAGCACAATACCGACAAGCGCCCACACCAGGATTCGCATGATTATCACCGGTGGGTTCTCCCACAGCAGCACCGCGCCATATGCGCCGATCAGCACACCGAGGGCCACCAACATCACCCTCATGGCACAACCTCGATACGGGACAGCCACTTCGTTTGCAGCACACCGGGTCTCGTCGGCGCGATCAGCCGGCACGGATAGCCGTGGTCCAGATCGAGTGGCTGGCCGTTGAGCTTCAACGCGATCAATGTCCTGTCGTCGCGGGCATGCCGCGAGGGCAGTACCGTCCGCGAGTAGGGTCCCGGCGGTTCCAGCGAGATCATCCGCACGTCGGAATCACGCGAGCCACCGACCGCGGCGACCAGATCGGCCAGCACCACACCAGCCCACTCGGCGTCGACACTCCAGCCCTCGACGCACGCGATCGGCAGTCGGTGCGTGGCCTGTTTCATCGCCTGCAGGTCGGCAAGGCTGAACGCTCGCGTCGTCGAACCGTTCGTCACCGTCAAGCGGTAATCCGGTGACCGTGCGCTGCGCAGCACGCCCGCCGCGATCGCTGACCTGTTGATCGGAACACCTTGCGGCCCTTGGCCTGAGCGTGGCGCGAGTACCGAAACCTTGCGAAGCAGCGGGACCGTTTGGCCCGCCGTGACGACGGTGGCAAGCGCGACGGCAAGCCATGTCCCGCGCAGCACCGTGCGCCGGGTCGGGCCGTCCGCAACGGGCACTTCATCGATTGGCTCGCCAAGCGCGCGGCGAATCACCGGCAGCTTCACACCGATGTGCACGAGCACCGCCCCTGCCGCGACGTAGGCCATCGCGTAGTGACTGGTGGTGAAGAAGAATTTGAACGCATACCACTGCGCGATGTTCATCAGCCCGGTCGACAGCTGAAACAGCATGGACCCCACCAGCACCAGGATCGACAATCGCTCGATCTGCCGGACCAACCCGCCAATGATGGGACGCTCGAACAGTTTTGGCCACACCGACCACAGCTTGACGATGATCAGCGGAATGGCCGCGATGCCCGAGATGACATGTAGGCCCTGGGTCACCCGGTACAGCCAGACAGGACGGGTTGGCCAGAAGAACCACGGCTGCGGGTGCTGAATGAAATGACTGATCAGCCCGGTGATGAAGCACACCGAGACCGCGACGCCCAATGCGAGGCCGACGCGAGCGGTGACGGCTGTGCCCCGCAGGCTCTCGGTCTTCATTTCGCCGCCAGGCTGGCCACCACGCGGCGGCCGATCGGGTGGACGCCCACCACCGCGAGGCCGACGTCGTCGGCCAACCGCGCCGCGCAATCGACGCCGACCGAGGCCCACCGGAACCACGGCCCGATCGTGCGTCGCGATTCGAGCCGAACCCATCCGGTGTGGATTCCGTCGATGGCCGAGTCGAATTCGGCAAGACAGCGGCCCCGTGGGCGCAGCAGTTCGCCTGCCCGGCGCAGGATTCGCCACGGGTCGCCGCCGAGGCCGACGTTGCCGTCGGCCAACAGCACGTTGTGCCACCGACCGGTCCCCGGTAGCGGGTCGAACACGTCGCGGCGCAGGGCAGGCGCACCGCTGCGGTGCGCCAGTGCGACGGCGGTGGCGGATTGGTCGACGCCGAGCGCCGGTACCCCACGCTGGATCAAGTGAGCCACCAATCGTCCAGGGCCACAACCCAAGTCGATGGTCGGCCCCTCGCACAGCCCGACCACCTCGTGATCGAACCGTTTGTCGGCCTTGCGGCCGCCCAGCCAGCTCCGGATGGGCAGCCGGTCGAGCCTGCCGTCGTCGTGGCGAAGCCAGCACCGCTCGCCGTCAAGCGCGCGGTCGTAGAGGTTACCGAGCATGCGACACGCCCTGCGTCGCGTGCGCGAATCGACTGTCGGACGCGCAATCCCGCCGAACGCGCTCGACGTCGTCGACGGTGTCCACGTCGGCCAGCGTGGGAACCAGGCTCACATTGGTTGCAGTGCCCGAAAGTGCGGCCAGCGTTACAGCGCCGGTGTCGGCGCGCGACATCGGAATGGTGCGCAGGCAGTCGGCCATCGCGGGCCTGGTCACACCCAGCACCCACCAGCCGCCGTCGCGGGCGAGCCCGAGCACGGCGTCGGCTGCGAGCAGTTCGCGCGCACATTCCCCGATCAGCTCGCCGGTCACCTGCGGGGTGTCCATGCCGATCTGCAGCACCGGCAGCCCGCTGGTGGCCGAGGCGGCGTCGACGTGGGCATTCGCCAGCCGCTCGGCGAAGGTCACGCCGCGCTGCGGGACCACGGTGAAATCGGCCAGCCGCGACCGGATCTGCGTGCCCGCGCAGGCGTCCTCAAGGTTTCCCGTCAACGCGACCACCCGCTCGGCGACCGGCGCATCGGCGACCGCATCCAAGGTGTCCAGCAGCGCCGCAGCTGCGATGTCGGCAGCGGCACGTTCCCCGATGCCGGCTGCCAGCCGGGTCTTGGCCTGGCCTGGCACCGGCGCCTTGGCGACCACCAGCACTGCGACGGGAATCATCAGATCGCCCTCCAGAAGTCCAGCGCCGCAACGAAACTCCCACGGATCGAACCGCTCACTTTCGACTTGCCGCCAGTGCGCGGGCCGTATGCGACGTCACGTTCGACCACGCGCCAGCCCGCTTGCGCCGCGCGCACCAGTAGTTCCAGCGGATAGCCGAATCGGCGGTCCGTCACACCCAGCGCCAGCAGCGCCTCGCGCCGCACCACCCGCATCGGCGCGATGTCGTGCACCGGCAACCCGTACCGGGTGCGCAGTCGCCAGCACACCGCGGCGGTGCCCAGCCGCGCGTGCCACGGCCACCGCAGCCCGTTGACCGCGCGGCGACGACCTATGGCCATGTCGGCGCCACGATCGAGTTCGTCGACCAACGCGGGCAGCTCGCGTGGATCGAGTGAGCCGTCGGCATCGATGACCGCGACGATGTCCGTCGTCGCCGCGACGACCCCGGCGTGCACGGCCGAGCCGTAGCCGGGACGCTGTTCGGCGACCAGGTCGGCGCCGTGGGCACGCGCGACGTCCGCGGTGTCGTCGGTGCTGTTGTTGTCGACCACCAGCGCCCGATACCCGTCGGGGAGCGCTGCCAGCACGCCCGGTAGCGACGCCGCCTCGTTGAGGCAGGGCAGCACGACCGTCACGTCAGGCATATCTGCTGACGGTAGGCCGTCCACAACGCAGGCGGCAACGAATGAACAGTGACGGAACAATGACATAGGCGCTGGTAGTAGCGCCGCGACGATAAGGTCGAAAACATGACGCGAGTGCTGATCGCCGATGACGACATCGTGGTGCGCGATGTCGTGCGCCGATATCTGGAGCGCGACGGCCTCGACGTCTCGATCGCCCACGACGGCACGGAGGCCCTGCGGCTGCTCGGCTCGGAGCGCATCGACGTCGCGGTGCTCGACGTGATGATGCCGGGTCCGGACGGCTTGACGCTGTGCCGAACCCTGCGACAGCGCGGCGGCTACAGCATGCCCGTCATCCTGCTGACGGCGCTGGGCGAGGAGGACGATCGCATCGCCGGGCTCGAGGCCGGCGCGGACGACTACCTGACCAAGCCGTTCAGCCCGCGAGAGCTGGCGCTGCGCGTGCGTTCGGTATTGCGGCGGTCGCCGTCGCCGTCGAGCGTGCTGCCGATGGACATGACCGTCGGCGACATGACCGTGTCCACCGCCGCCCGTTCGGTGACCGTCGACGGCGAGCCGGTCAGCCTGACCAACCGTGAGTTCGACCTGCTGATGTTCTTCCTCACCCACACCGACACCGTGTTCTCTCGCGAAGAGTTGTTGAAGCAGGTGTGGCGCTGGGACTTTGGTGACCTGTCGACAGTCACCGTGCACGTCAAACGATTGCGGTCCAAGCTCGGCGAGCATCATCGAGTGCAGACGGTGTGGGGCCGCGGGTATCTGTGGAGTGGCAATAGTGCCGACTGATCTGTGGGAGATCGCCGCGTTGGCGCTGGCCTGTTCTGTGCCCGTCGTGCTGGCCGGCGCGATCATCATCCGGCTGGCGCGGTCGTGGTCGCTGGCGGTCAGCATGGTGGCGCTGGTCTTGATCCCGGTGTTGGCGACGTTCTCAGGCGTGCTCGGCGCAAGCGGGTTCATGATCACCGAGACGTTCGAGCGCACGGCCATTGTGCTGGTGATCGTGTCGGTGGTTACGATTCCGGCCGCGGTGATGCTGGCGCGGTACCAGGCCCGAAGAACGGTGTGGGAGCAGGACATCCGCGATTCCGAGCGCGCTGCCGAACATTCGCGGCGCCGGCTGGTGGCGTTCGTCAGCCACGACCTGCGCACGCCGCTGGCCGGGATACGGGCCGTGTCGGAGGCCATCGCCGACGGCGTCGTCCCCGATTCAGAGGTCCGCGTGCACGCGAAAACCATTGAGCAGGAGTCGATTCGGCTCTCCGAGATGGTGGATGACCTGTTCGAGATGTCGAAGATCAACGCGGGCGCGGTCGAGCCCGTTTTCGACAAGGTAGCCCTGGACGAGGTCGTCGACGACGTGCTGGCCGCGCACCGGATCGCGGCCGAGCGTGCCGGCGTGGTGTTGAGAGCTGATCTGCCGAACAAGCCGGTGCAGGTGCTCGGCAGCGACCGCGCGTTGGTGCGGGTGCTGTCCAATCTCGTGGCCAACGCGATCGCCCACACACCGTCGGGCGGCAGGGTGTCGCTGGCGCTGGGGTCCGACGAGAACGGCGCATGGGCCCGCGTCGACGACACCGGGGTGGGAATCGACGAGGCGGATCTACCGCGGGTGTTCGACGTGGCCTACCGCGGCTCCAACGATCGGGTGCCGAGAGCGGACTCGTCGCTGCCCAGCGGGTCGGGACTGGGGTTGGCGATCGCCGCGGGCCTGGTGCAGGCGCATCGCGGCACCTTGTCGGCCCACAACCTGGCGACGGGCGCCCGGTTCGAGGTGCGGTTGCCGCTGGCGGACTAGGCGATATCGCTCAAAGGCTTGTAGTTGAGTGATCGTTCTATTATCGTCGTTCACTATGGCAAACAAGGCGCTGCGCAAGTTCAAGTTCGAGCGACGGATGGGCCGCGCTGTGGTCAATCCGCTCGTCGCGGCGATGGATCGCATCGGCATCCGCTCATCGCTCGTCGTGGAACTCGAAACCACTGGCGCCAAGAGCGGTCAGCCGCGCCGTGTCCCTCTCACCGGCCGCGCCGACGAGCGCGGGGTGTGGGTGATCTCGCAGCATGGCCGGCGCGCGGGTTGGGCGCACAACATCGCAGCCAATCCGAAGGTCCGCGTGCGAGTCAACAACCAATGGCATAGCGGCACAGCCACTTTCGAGCCCGACGACGACGTACGTGCCCGGGCCCGCAGTATCGGCGGCGATGGCAAGCTCAGCCAATCGGCCGCCGCGCTGGCGATGCGGGCGATGGAAAGCGACCCGATCTCGGTGCGCATCGACTTCGACGACTGAAAAAGGGCCCCGCGTTTCGACCCCTCCGCTGCGGGTAACCCGGACGGAGCGACAAGGAGGGGTTCATGAAATCGGGTGCAAGGACAGGGATCGCGCTGTTCGGCGGCGCGGCTGCGATGGTTCTGGCTGTCGGATGCGGCGGCGGTGACAAGGGCGAATCGACGAGCACTACGAGTACGACGACTACCACGACCTCGGCGACCACGACCGCGCCTGCGACGACCACCGGAACAGCGGTTCCCGGCGGCCCGACGGGTAGCGGCGGTCCAGGTGGCGGCGGCGGCGCAGTTCCAGGGGGCCCGACCGGCAGCGGCGGCCCCGGTGGCGGCGGCGGTGCCGTTCCCGGTGGTCCGACCGGCGGCGGTGGTCCAGGCGGTGGCGGCGGCAGCGTTCCCGGTGGTCCGACCGGCGGCGGAGGCCCCGGCGGAGGCGGCGGCTGCGTGCCCGGCGTTGGCTGCGTCAGCGTGCCGTAGGTCGCCTAGTCAGGCAGCGAGTTGCTGAGCCGCTCCGTTGCGGCGAGGTAGTCCTCGATGAACTCGCGCACCACTTCGCGGGCGGGCTTGACCTTGTTCATCAGGCCCACGCCCTGCCCGACGAAGTAGGTGGCCAGCGCCTGCGCGCCCGGATGCCCTTGTGAGGCCAGCGCGTCGACCCGCCGAATGATCGGCTCGCTCAACATCGACTGCAGCGGAAGCGGCAACGGCTTGCGGCCGCCCTCGTTCGGCTGCCACGCATCCGTCCACTCCGACTTCAGTTGGCGCGCAGGCTTTCCGGTGCGCCCGGCCGATCGGATGGTGTCGCGCGACGTCGCCTCCAGCATCTTCTGGACGGTGTGCGGCGCCGTCTCGGCCTCCTCCGTCGTGAGCCAGACCGATCCGGTCCATGCGCCGTCGGCGCCCATCGCGACGGTGGCGGCCATCTGCCTGCCCGTCACGATCCCGCCCGCCGCGAGCACCGGCACCGCGCCCTCGATGGCCTCTATGACTTCGGGGATCAGAACCAGTGTCGTGATTTCGCCGCAATGCCCACCGGCCTCGGTGCCCTGCGCGACGATCAAGTCAACCCCGGCCTGCACCTGCTTGGCGGCGTGCTCCTTGGCGCCGACCAGTGCGGCGACGGGCACACCCCGCTCCTTGCCCGCGTCGATCATGTAATCCGGCGGCACGCCAAGCGCATTGGCGATCAGCTTGATCGGATGGCTGAATGCGACCTCCAGCAGGTCCTTGCCGGTGTCACCGGACAGGAACGACGGACCGGTGCGCGGTGACTCCTCGGGCTCGATGTCATGGGCCGCAAGCAATTCCGCGATGAATCCGCGGTAGTCGTCAGGGATCCGGGACGCCAGCTCACCGGGTGCGAGCTTCTCGCCCTTGCCCTCGAACTTGGCAGGCACGATGAGGTCGACGCCGTACGGCCTGCCGTCCACATGCTCGTCGATCCACGACAGCTCCTTGTCCAGCCAGTCCGGCGTGAACGCCGTCGCACCGAGCACGCCGAACCCGCCTGCGTTGGTGACCGCAGCCACGACGTCTCTGCAGTGGCTGAACGCGAAGAGCGGGAAATCGATGCCGAACTGTTCACAGATGGCTGGCTTCATGCCACCAGTATTACTAAGTCATACCTGTTGTCGACAGGCGGTCCGACACCCGCGGGCCAATCAGATCACGCGCAGCTGCCGGACGATCTCCAGAGCCACCGCATCTCCGTCGGAGTGGACGCCCAGCTCGTCCCAGGTGCCGCGCTGAGTCACCCACCGCACGAACGCTTGCGAGTCGGACTCGACGTGGGCAACCACGTCGCCCCTGCCGACGCGCAGCGTGCGTGCACACATGCCGCCAAGGCGTATCTCCACCGCCGAGTGCATGCGGTCGAGCAGCTCCGAATTCTGTTGGGGCAGCGCTACTTCGATCCAGTCGAGCGTCGGCGCCATGCGCAGCTCATCGGTCTGGGGCAGATCGCCCTTCAACGGCCCGTCCGGGGCGAACAGATCGAACCGAATGTGGATGTATTCCTCAAAGGCCAACGCCATCGGAATGACTGAGGCGGGATAGGTTCCGACATCCCCCAGCGGTACCTCGAAGTCTTGACCCTCCAGCCCGGCGAGGACTTCCAGCCCCTGCAGGCTCACCGACTCGTAGTCGGCCACCAGCTCCTCGGGAGTCATCGACCGGCGGGACTCGACATACAAGTCCGCGGCGCGCTCGGCGGGCAGTCCCCCGGGATCGGGCAATCTCGAGGGGTCGACGGCCAACCAGAAACTGCACGCCATGTGGGACAACAGGTCCTGCACCGACCAGCCCGGACACCCACTGTTCTTCGTCCAGACGGAGTCGTCCATCTGCCGACACAGTTCCAGGAGCACCTTCCGGTCTTCCTCAATGGCCTTGATCGCAGAGCTCATGCCGCACTCCCATTCGCAGATACATACCGTATGTATGAGCGTACATACGGTATGTATGGTGCGCAACGGTCTACTCCGCAAGCCGCCCGGCACATGTGCTAACCGCGCAGCGGGGCGTACGCGAACTCACGTAACCCGGCGCGGGGGTCGACGGCCGCCCGGAAACCCAACTGCTCGGCTGCCCGGGTCGGATCGGCGACGATGTGGCGCACGTCGCCGCTGCGGTACTGGCCGGTGACGAGCGGCAGCACATCGCCGCGCATCTCGCACAGCTCGGTGGCCATCTCCAGGATCGAGATCGGCTGCCCTGAGCAGACGTTGTACGCCGAGAAGCCAACGCGATTCGCGTTCATGGCGGCGATGTTGGCTGCGGCGACATCGTCGACGTGGACGAAGTCGCGCATCTGCCCGCCGTCCTCGAAAACCCTTGGCACGTCACCGGCTTCGAGCTGTGAACGGAAGATGGCCGCGACGCCGGAATAGGGTGTGTCGCGCGGCATTCCCGGGCCGTAGACATTGTGGTAGCGCAGCGCGGCAACCGAACCACCGGTCGACTCTGCCCATGCCAGCGCGTAGTGCTCCTGCGCGGTCTTGCTCGCCGCGTACAAGCTGCGCGGCCGAAGAGGAGCGTCCTCGTCGACCAGTCGCCACTGCACCGGCTCTGCGCAAGTCGGGCAACGGTGTTCGAAGATTCCTGCGTCGAGGTCGGCCCGTGCGCGTGGCAGCGGGTCGACGAGCCCGTGCTCCCCGCACTCGTACCTGCCTTGCCCGTACACCACCATCGACGAGGCCAACACCAACCGTTGACAGCCCGCGGCGAACATCTCGGCGAGCAGCACCGCGGTGGCGAAGTCGTTGTGGCTGCCATAGGAGGGCGCATCGGCAGCGTCCACCCCGGCGCCGACGACTGCCGCCTGATGACAGACGAGATCGACCCCCTTGAGTAGCGGGGCCAGCGCCGCGGCGTCTCGTACATCGACCCGTTGAACATCAAGCGGGAGTTCGGCATTGGCGCCATGCGCCGCCGCGAGCATCGCATCTACCGCCACCACGTCGTGGCCCGCGACGCTCAGCGCCGCGGCAACCCGAGTCCCGATGAAGCCGGCCGCGCCGGTGAGCAGCACCCTCACGGCAGATCGAAGGGCAGCTCGACGCCGTCGTGCGGCAGGCAGTGGGTACACGTGCGTTCGGTGTCGACGTTGTCGATCGCTTCGTGCACCAGCTTCTTGAACGGCACCAGGTTGCGTTCGAATTCGGCGAACACGTCAACGGCCCGCACACCCGCGCCAGTTTCGATGCCAGCGTCGAGATCGGTGACCAAAGCGATGGCGGCGTAACATATTTCGAGTTCGCGGGCGAGCACCGCTTCCGGATAGCCGGTCATGTTCACCAACGTGAAGCCCTGCCGTGCGAACCACTGGCTCTCGGCGCGGGTGGAGAACCTGGGGCCTTGAACCACCACCATGGTGCCGCCGTCGACGACGCCAGGTAGCTCCGCGGCCGCCGCGCGCAGCGTCGGGCAGTACGGATCGGCGAAGCCGACGTGGATGCCGCCGGAATCGAAGTAGGTGTCGTCGCGTCCTGTTGTGCGGTCCACCAACTGATCGGGCACGACCATCGCGCCTGGACCCAGGTCCGGCGTGAGACTGCCGACCGCGCAGGGCCCGAAGATGCGCCGCACCCCCAGCGCTCGCAGCGCCCACATGTTCGCGCGATAAGGCACTGTGTGCGGCGAGAACTCGTGCTTGACGCCGTGGCGGGGCAGGAACGCGACCTCGTGATCGCCGACCGTGCCGACCGTGATCGGCGCGCTCGGTGCGCCGTAGGGAGTGTCCAGGCTGATGGTGCGGGCGTCGGCTCCGAAGAATGTGTAGAAACCGCTGCCGCCGATGACGCCGAGCAAGTCGCGCTACTCGTCCTCGGCCTCGTCGGCGGAGGGCTGCGAAGCGCGCCGGGAAGCGTCGCGGATCTCGAACATGTCGGTGGCGAAACCACCGATGGCGTTCGCGACGTCCTTCACGGCGGTGGTGATGATCGACGCCACCTCACCCACGGTTGATGCGCCTGACTCGACGATTTCCTGCATAGCGTCCTTGCGGATCTCTGTCTTGCTGAGTCGGTCGTCCATGCGCTCAGTCTGCCACGCCATGCGCCCGTGCAAGACTGGCGATCGTGGCCAGCTTCGCGCAGTGGGTCGAGGGCGCCCGCCCACGGACGCTGCCCAACGCAATCGCGCCGGTGATCGCAGGCACCGGCGGCGCCGCGTGGCTGCACGCCGCGTGCTGGTGGAAGGCGCTCTTGGCGTTGCTGGTGGCGGTCGCGATGATCGTCGGCGTCAACTACGCCAACGACTACTCCGACGGGATCCGCGGGACCGATGACGTTCGGGCCGGGCCGTTGCGGCTGGTCGGCTCGAGGCTGGCGGCGCCGCGCAGCGTGTTGACGGCCGCCGTGGTGAGCCTCGCCGTGGCAGCGGTGGCCGGCGTGGTGCTGGCCTGGTTCAGCGCGCCGTGGCTGATCGCGGTCGGCGCGGCGTGTATCGCCGGGGCATGGTTGTACACCGGCGGCAAGAAGCCGTACGGGTACCTCGGACTCGGCGAGGTCGCTGTATTCGTGTTCTTCGGTCTGGTCGCTGTGCTGGGTACGCAGTACACCCAGGCGCTGCGCGTCGACTGGGTCGGGTTGGCGCTGGCCGTGGCGATGGGTTCGTTGTCGTCGGCTGTGCTGGTCGCCAACAATCTGCGCGACATCCCCACCGACAAGGAGTCAGGGAAGATCACGCTGGCGGTGCGACTCGGTGACACCCGCACCCGGGTGCTGTATCAGAGCTTGCTTCTGATCGCGTTGGCGCTGACGTTGGCGCTGATGCTCGCGACACCGTGGGGTGCGGCGGGGCTGATAGCGGCGCCGCTTGCCTTTCGTGCATGGGGTCCGATCCGAAAAGGCCTGGGCGGCAAGGACCTTATCCCCGTGTTGCGCGACACCGGCCTGACGATGCTCGTCTGGGCCGTCGCAGTAGCGGTGGCGTTGACGTTTGGCTAGGCGGCCTCGTCGAGCAGCCCGATGACCGCTGTGCGCAACCGTGCGGGATCAACGTGCTCGCTGATCAAGCCGAGTGTGAACTTGTCACCGCCGCGAAGAACCCCCAGCACGATGTGCTCACAGTTGATCCCATTGTCCTTGTGCGCCAGTGCTTCTCGTAGCGCAAGTTCCAGGACCTTCTTGGCGGATCTGGTGAACGGCAAGTGGCCGCGGCGGCGTGGACGGCGACCGGACTTTCGCAGCGAATCGTCATAGGTGCCCGGGCCGAACGTCCGGTCCACGGCGTCACGCACCGCATGCAAATCGATTCCGATCGAGCGCAAAGCGTCGGCGTCTGCTTCGAAGGACTCATCGTCTGACCGATCTGCGGAGGCGAGTCGGTCGCGCACGACGTCCGGCCGCAAACCGAAGTCTGACAGCACAGCCGAAAGATCGCGCCCTGCGCTTTGCAGAACGCCGACCAACACGTGCTCCGGCCGGATCTCCTGCGCGCGCAGTTCGCGGGCCTCTTCCTGAGCCAGCACGACGGAGACCCGTGCACTGCGGCTGAATCGCTCGAACATCGTCAACTCCTTCGGTTGTACTTCTGGTGCACGGCCTGCCGGCTCACCCCGAGCGCCTCGGCGATCGCCTGCCAACTCCAGCCCTGATCACGGGCGTTCGCGACATGAATGGCCTCGAGCCGCTCCTGCAGCTGACGCAGGGCCCTGACCGAATGCAGTCCCACGGCCGGATCGGCACTGGTCAACGCCTCGGTGTCAGTCATGTGTCAACTTTACTTGACGTCATTCGATCATGACAACCGTGTGTGTATACCGTGGCCGGGGGGGTACTCAACGCACTTCGTCTCGATCCTTCGAAAGGCATCCATGACCGCAGCACGCGCGCAGTCCGACGTCGCCGAGACCCAGCGCGTTGTCGGCGCGATCGCCGAGGCGTTCTCGGCGAAGGTGGTCGGGCAAGAGAACTTGCGCGAATCGCTGCTCATCGGACTGCTCGCCGGCGGGCACATTCTCATCGAGAGCGTTCCCGGGCTGGCCAAGACAACCGCAGCCCGAGTGATCGCCGAAGCCGTCCACGGCGGGTTTCAACGCATCCAATGCACACCGGACCTGCTGCCCAGCGACATCATCGGCACTCAGGTCTACGAAGCGCAGACCCACTCATTCGTCACCCAATTGGGTCCGGTGCACAGCAACATCGTGCTGCTCGACGAGATCAACCGCTCCAGCGCCAAGACGCAGAGCGCGATGCTCGAAGCGATGGAGGAGCGTCAGACCACGATTGCCGGCAAGGTGTACCCGATTCCGGAGCCCTTCTTGGTGATCGCGACCCAGAACCCCGTCGACCAGGAAGGCACCTATCCACTTTCCGAGGCGCAAACCGACCGATTCATGCTCAAAGATGTGCTGCGCTATCCCTCTTCAGAGCAAGAGGTCGAGGTGATGGCGCGGTTGGACGCCGGGGTGTACGACAAGGACCGCGGTACCCGGCCCGTTGCCAGCCTCGATGACATTCGCCGCCTGCAACAGGTCGTCCGCAATGTCCACATGGACCGGGCGTTGATGCTCTACGCCAGCCGCCTTGTCAACGTCACGCGCGCTCCCGACCAGTACTTGCCGAGAAACCTTGGCCGCGTTATCGAATACGGTGCAAGTCCGCGCGCCACCATCGCCTTCTGTCAGGCGGCACGTGCGCTCGCGGTGCTTTCGGGACGCACCCACGTCATCCCCGACGACATCGCCAAACTTGCCCATCGGGTGCTGAGGCACCGGCTGATTCTCGGCTTCGAGGCGGCGAGCGCGAACATCACGCCGGAAGTGGTCATCGACGCCGTGCTGCAAGCGGTGCGGGTGCCGTAGAGGTCGCGGTGGGCAAGCATCTCCACAGAGCCAAGGCACATTTCGGCACGGACACCCGCGGCATGCTGGAAGGCGGCCGCTATGCCCTGCTGCACACCCGCAGCATGGAATTCGACGAGCTGCGACCCTACGTACCGGGCGACGACGTCCGTGACATCGATTGGAAGGCGTCAGCCCGGTCGGGCACCGTGTTGATCAAGCGCTTCGTCTCCGAGAAGCACCACAAGATCCTCCTTGTCGCCGACACCGGTCGCAACATGTCGGCGCTGACCCCCAGCGCCGAGACCAAACGCGATGTCGCCACGAACATTCTGGGTGCGATCGGATTGATCACCATCGGGCGCGCCGACCAGATCGGCCTGGTGTACGGAGACGCTCGCGGCTGCATCAACATTCCCGCGCGCCGCGGCGAGACTCACATCGAGAGCATGCTGCACCGGTTTGCGACCCACACCCGCGAACAGCAGGGAACCAGCGACATCAGTTGCCAACTCGATTACGTGGCAACGCATTATCGTCATCCGCTGCTGGTGGTCGTCGTCTCTGACGAGCCCGAGGTTTCCGACCGTCTCGAGGACGCCGTCACCCGACTGCGGGCCCGGCACGATGTGCTGTGGGCGATGGTCGCCGACATGCCCGCGGTCGCAGGAGCCGACGACGAGCGGGGTGGCTATGACGTGGCGACGGGGCGGTTCGTGATGAGCGGGGCTGCGCTGGGTCCACGCATCGTCGCCGCGTATCGGCGCGCCGAGAGCGAAAGAGTCAGCCGGCTAGCGGAATTCATGACCGCGCACGCGATTCCGCACACCACCATCACCGGCAGCGCGGAAATCCGAAACCGACTGGTCGAGCTGACGCAGGTGTTCGCCCGTGCCGGATGATCTGCTCCGGTTCGTCAGTGGTACTCCGCCATACTCGCAGTGGTGGCTGTGGTTGGCGCTGGCACTCATATTGCTCGTGATCGCCTGGTATGCAGGCGTAATCGTCTGGACATTGCCGTCGCGACAATTGCGCCGCCTGCCGGTGATCCGATCCTTGCACGGTTTTGTGTTACGCAGGCGGTTCACCCGCAGCATCGGTGCGGCTGTCGCCGGGCATCGCTGCGGGAGCCTGACCGCCGCGGCCGCCGGCACCCGGATCAGCCAGACGTTGCGAAGTTTCCTGCACCAGGCCACGGGCACACCGGTCCAGTACATGCACGTCGAGGCGATCGTGGCCAGTGAGCTGGCTGCCGCCGGGCCGGTGTTCGCGGCACTCAACGATGTCCAATTCAATTCCGACTCACACGAAGACATGGCCGACCTCGCGAACAAGGCCGAGGAGTTGATTCGGACATGGAGCTGAGTTGGTGGCCCGTCGCCGTCGTCGGATTCTGCTGTCTGACAGGGGCGGTCGCGTTGGCGGTGTTGTCGGCGCGAAGCGAAGTCCGTCGAGGATTGCGTCCGCTGGCCAACACCGCGCGGTTGACCCGGCTGCCGGGCTATGCCCGGTTGGCGCGAATGCGTTTCCTCGCGATGCTCGTCGCCTTGGTGCTGTTACTGACGGTGTTCTGCGCTGCCGTGGTAGCGAGCGCACGCCCCACCGGATGGTCGTGGAGTCCCGATGACGATGTGCCGCAGGACATCATGCTCTGCGTTGGTCAGCCGGTCGCCGACCCGGCCACCTCGAAATTCCTCACCTACTTCGCCGCCAAGGCGAAAACATTCGGCACCCAGAGCATCGGGCTTACCTCACCGACACGCCGCGTGGTTCCGATGACCCGCGATTACCAATACGCCGCCGGCCAGTTCGGAACATACGCCGAACTTGCTCAACACCAGGCCGATCCGGTTGTGCGCGCGACGGCTGCTGGCTTTGCACCTCCGGTTTCGTATGTCGACTACGCACCGAGTATCGATGACGTTCTCGCGCTGTGCATGACCGGCTTTCCGTCGTTCGAAGACAAGAGCACCCACCGTCGCACGCTGATCTATTTGGGCCCCAGTTCGATCCGTGCACCCGGCGAGACACGGCCGGCTTTGTTCGTCAGCCAACGCGTTACCGATATGGCGGAGCAGGCCGGCGTCCAGATCAACGCCATCACCACCTCACCCCGCGGCAGAGAAGCCGGGCTGCGGTCCATCGTCGAAGCCAGCGGGGGACAGTTCTTCTTCTACGACGCCGCGGATGCTGCGCTCGGCGCCGATCTGGACTCCATCGGCGAGCGGCCACCAGCGGCAGCCCTTTCCGGTGACGCAACGATACTGGGGTGGCGCTCGGATTCACCCGTCGTTCCGCTCGCCACCGGCGTGATTGCCGCCGCCCTGTTGTGTGTATCCCTCGCGGTGCTGCGCCGATGAACTTCGATCCCGTTTTGCCGCCGGCCCTGCTTCTGGTGATCGCGCTGGTTCTCCTCGTGATTCGGCTGATCACGATGTACCAGCTGCACACCACGGCGGGAGCGCGGTGGTCGACCGTGTGGCGCTGGTGCGGACTGACTCTGGCGGTCACCCTGGTGATGATTGCGGCATTGCGGCCGTGGCTGGCGGCTGGCGGGCAACCGGCTACGGCTTCGGCGCCGGCCGGTGAGAACGTCAACGTGTTCTTGGTCGTGGACCGGTCCCCGGATTCTGCCGTCGCCGACTACGGGGACGCCTCACGCATGGACGGCATCCGCGCCGACATCGCCGGATTGATCGACCGGTATCCAGGTGCGCGTTTTGCGGTGATCGATTTCGCGTCGCGGGCCTCATTGGATTGGCCGCTATCCGAAGATGTCTGGAGCCTACGGCCCGTGACCGCGCGGTTGGCGCCGTACGACGAGCCGGACGGAGGGGCGGCGGCAGATGCGGCTGCAGCGGCGAACGTGCTGCGCTACCAACTCATCGGCGCCGGACAGCAGTACCGCGATTCGGCGAACCTGGTGTTCTACTTCGGATCAGGCGCACCCGGCTCCGGCGCGCCGCAGGGTGAGTTCGAGCCGCTAGCAGGCACAGTCGACGGTGGAGCCGTGCTCGGTTACGGCGCAGCATCCCGGTTCGACCAGACGCGTCTCGAGGCCATCGCCGGGCAACTCGGCGTTCGATACGTCCATCGCACCCCCGGTGAGCCGCTTCCCGCGAGCGCCCTGCAGCCGAATTCGACTGCGCGGCAGCCGAATACCGTGACCGGTGCGACTGCCCGCACCGAGCTGTACTGGGTGTTCACGCTACCGGCGTCCGTACTGCTGCTGTTCGAGCTCTTCTTGACTGTCCGCGAGATTCGTAGGACAAGGACGGCGAGTCGAGAGGCGGCCCCGTGAAACAGGTTCCCTCGCGCCTGCGGCTGCGCCGACGTCTGCTGCTGTTCTCGACCCCAGTCATGATCGTCGCGCTGCTGACGGCGGCCAAGCTGATCTCTGCGGTGACTGCGGCAAGTTCAGCGGGCGCACATTTCAGCGAGGGCCAGGTCTCCGCGCTTCGCACCGACGTGGCGACGATGAACACCGTCAACCTGATTGAACCGGCGAAGGCACCGTTCGCCGCGGGCACCCTGGCAGTGCTGGAGGGTCGCCTCGATGAGGCAGACGACCACTTCTCCGAGGCGTTGACGCGGGCCGACGCGGGACTGGCGTGTCCGGTTCGGGTGAACCTCGAACTGGTGCGTGAGCGGCAGGGTGACCTCGCCGCCTGGGAGGGGCAACTCGACAAAGCACGCACCATCTACACCGGTGCGCTGACCGTCATCCACGAGGCGCGCGACGGATGCTTTGCGGCCAATACGGATCCCGACGCTGAGCGCCGGGCGATCCGCAACGATGCAACGGCGCGGCTGAACACCAAGATGGCCAATCTCGGGAAGACGGCACCGGCGCCGCCACCACCGCCTCCACCCGCTTCGCCGCCGCCCGCTCCGCCGGCCGGGCAGACCTCACAACAGGTCGACGAGCCGACCGGACCGCTGCGGTTGAACCCGGGGGCGGGCGACCCGATCGAGCGGCTGCGCCAACTGCTGAAGGACGGGGCCGGCTAGCCGGTCGACGTGCCCGTCCAGTACTCGACGAAGCGGCCGTCGTTGAACCGCAGGATGTCGTTGCCGGTGAACCGCGCCGGACCGTCCTTCGTCGCACCGGTACCGACCCAGCGGGCAGCGACCAGATCGCGCTCGACGAACGGCTCGATCTCGACGACGAACATCAAGTCGGACAGCATCTGATGCGTTTCGTCGACCATCGCCTGCAGTTCGTCGGGTCCGTGTACATCATGAGTCGGCCAGTGACCGACGAAGTCGTCGGAGACCAGTTCGGCCGCGGCGACTTTACCGGTCCACAGCTCCGTTATCCATCGCTGATAGAGCGCCTTTGCTGTCGTCATAGCCGACGCCTACCCCACCGTGCCGCAAACTATGCGATGCCGAACAACGCGGTGAAGTCCACCGCTGCAATGGGACTACGGCTGCCAAGACCAACGGCGACCGTGAACACGAGCGCGAATGCGCCGACCGCCTCGGCGACGTATTTGTCCAGAACTCGCGGCGTTTCAGCGAGCGCGCGCGGAGCGTGGAGGTCAACGCTGACCGCCATCCAACATTCCTGCTAACCCGAGGATCGAATACCTGCTAGCGGTAAACCTGCTGCCCCGACTGTGAATTCCATGCAAGATTGGTGGGTCTGCCCCTTTCCCGGCGTTGGAAGGATCCACATGTCTGCAGTGCAGGTCGTCGTCGCCGACGACGACGTGTTGCTGCGCGAGGGGCTCGCCAGCCTGCTCGAGCGCTCAGGCTTCGAGGTGGTTGGCCAAGCCGCCGATGCAACCGAGTTGCTCACCGTCGTTCGCGACCGCAAACCGCAACTCGTCGTGGTCGACATACGCATGCCACCGACACACACCACCGAGGGTCTCGACGCGGCGCGCGTGATCCGGACGGAACTGCCCGACACCGGAATCCTGGTGCTGTCTGCACACGTCGAGGTCGAGCACGCAACCGAACTGCTGGCCAGCGGGCACGCCATCGGTTACCTGCTCAAGACCCGCGTCACCGACGTCGCCGATTTCGTCGACACCCTGGAACGCGTCTCCAAGGGTGCGTCCGTCGTCGACCCCGCACTGGTGCAGGAGCTGGTCTCCGCGCGGCGCCGCGACGACCCGCTGGCGGCGCTGAGCGCACGTGAGAAAGAGGTGCTGATGCTGATGGCCGAGGGGCGATCGAACGCCGGCATCGCCCGGCGGCTCTGGGTCACCGAAGGCACCGTCGAAAAGCATGTCCGCAGCATCTTGACCAAGCTCAATCTGCCCGAAACCGGCGACGACCACCGCCGCGTGCGGGCGGTGATCACTTACCTTGAGGCCCGCTGACGTTGACCAGATTCCGGATGGCGTCAGGCGACAGCGAGAGCTTCTGCAAAAACCCGACCGCCGGGCTGGCGTTGATCATCTCTTCGAGATCCGATTCGGCGTAGGTGGACACGAGAATCACCGCCAAGTGGCTTGCGGCGCCCGCACGGTCGAGTTTCTCGGCGAGCTCGAAGCCGTCCTCACCGCCGAGGTCGATATCCACCAGCGCGACGTCTGGATGAAAGTCTTCGTAAAACCTAAGGGCCTCAGCGCTATTGGACGCCTTACCGACTACGCTGATGCCCGCCCGCTCGAGCATCGCGCTTGCGGCGTCGCGAAACTCGGCGCTGTCGTCAACGATCAAGCAGCGCACGTCGACTCCCGCGGCAAACATGGTTCTGAGCTTCGCAGATGTTCACCATGATCGCATTCCCGCTAGCCGGAACTCCTACCATCCTCACAGGCAATAATCGATGAGCCGTGCTGTGTTGAAGAGGCCAGATGAATCAGAACTCCGCGTCGCTACCCGCGCCTGAACCGCGGCCGCTGACCACGCGACTGCTGGCGCTTGTGGTGCGGCCGACCTCACCACCGGTGTGGCTCGGCGTCGTCGTCGCCGCCGCGTTCATCTGCGCCGAAACGCTCCTGGTGCACCAACTGCAGCGCATCGCGCCCGAGAACGCGTTCGGCGTGCTCTTCCTCGTCGGCGTGTTGGTCGTCTCGGCTGGGTGGGGTTTCCGGCTGGCCGTGGCCACGACGCTCGCCAGTGCGGCGGTCTACGTGCAATTCCACATGGACACCGGCACGGGATTTCTGCCGACGCATCCACAGGATGCGCTGGCCATCCTGATCTTCCTGCCGGTGGCGCTGCTGGCGAACCTGCTCGCCGGACAGGCCCGGTTGCGGGCCGCTGAAGCCGAGCAGCGCAGGCGCGAGGCAGAAGCAAGCCGCGCCAAGGCGAGCGCACTCGCTGACCAACAGACCGCGCTGCGACGCGTCGCGACGATGGTGGCGCGTGGAGTCGACCCGGCACAGGTTTACCCCGCAGCCGTTGCCGAACTGTCCCACGGCCTCGGCATCGACAATGTTGCATTGATTCGCTACGAGTCGGGCGAGGCGCTGGTACTGCTCGCAGGCCGCGACGATGAGGGACCCACGAAAATGGCTATCGGAGAGCGGATTCCGCTCGACGGCGACAATGTTGCCGCTTTGATCCTCGAGACCGGCGAACCGGCTCGAATGGATACTTACGACGGTGCCACCGGCGCCACGGCTGATCGGGTCCGTCGCCTCGGCCTGCGCTCGGCGGTGGGGGCTCCGATCATCGTCGACGGCGCCACGTGGGGCGCGCTGGTGATCGGGACGGCGCAGAGCGAGCCGCTGCCTCCCGGAACAGAGGACCGCATATGCGATTTCGCCGACCTCGTCGCGACGGCGATCTCCAACGCCGAAACCCGCGCGGAGCTCACCGCGTCACGCGCGCGCATCGTCGCCGCGAGCGATCAGGCCCGGCGCCGCTTCGAGCGCGACCTTCACGACGGTGCGCAGCAGCGCATCGTCTCGCTCGGTCTGCAGCTGCGCGCGGCCGAGGCGGCGATCACGGAAGAACACCCAGAGCTGCGGGAACACCTTTCGAATGTCGTCGACGGTTTGGTCGGCGTCTCGACGGAATTGCAGGAGATCTCCCGCGGGATGCATCCCGCGATCCTGTCGAAGGGCGGGCTGGGCCCGGCCATCAAGACGCTGGCACGGCGCTCAGCCGTGCCCGTCGAACTCGATCTGAACGTCGATCGCCGGCTGTCGGAATCGGTTGAGGTCGCCGCCTATTACGTGGTCGCCGAGGCATTGACCAATGCGGCCAAACACGCGCAGGCATCTGTCGTGACGGTGAGCGCGGTCGCCGACGACGACGAGCTACACCTGAAAATCCATGACGACGGGGTTGGCGGCGCCGCGGCGGGCGGAGGGTCGGGGTTGATCGGACTCAAGGACCGGGTCGAGGCGTTGTCTGGCCGGCTTGGCATCAGCAGCCCGGCCGGGAGTGGGACGACCTTGACGGTGGTCATCCCACTCCGGAGCGAATAGCCGGTGCCTAGAATGGGTTTCAGCGCCCGCCGTGGTGGAACAGCAGCACGTCGCCGAAGAACGGGTACTGCGCTTGGTAGTCGACTGGCGGCGGGGTGGCGATGATTTGAGCGTTCCCTTCGGACTCGCAAACGCTGGCCGTGCCGGTCGACGTACAGCTGGGCGCGGCTGCGGCCAGCGGTGCGACCGCAATCGCGACGGCACTCGCGCCGGCAACCAACAGCGGCGGAATCAGACCCCGGATTTTCATTTTCGCGTTACTCCTTTGTTGGCCTTTTTGTAGGCACTCTCAGGATCGCGCGGCCAGTAGCCGAAGTCGTCAACGCTGCCACCCATCTGTGGCTAGCAGTTATCCCCCACCAGATACGCTCCCGGTTCCAGCTCCCGGGTTCGGCGGGTGTACGTCGCCCACCGCCATGGCCACTGATTCGGGCTGTGCCCGTTTTCGTCGAGATACCAATTGCCGCAGCCACTCCACACCGTGTCGGGAAGAGCCTGCCTGACCTCGTTGTGGAAATCGTCGGCGATCTGACGACGGACTTCGATCTTGCGGGTGCCGGTTCGCTTCAGTTCGGCGAGCGCCGCGAGCACATGCGTCATTCCCGCCTCGACGATGAACACCACCGATCCGGTTCCGCCGTTGGTGTTCGGGCCGTAGAGCAGGAACATATTCGGAAACGCCGGAACACTGAGCCCTAGATAGGCTTTCGGCGTCTCGGCCCACTCGTCGGCGAGTCTGCGGCCGCCGACACCGCGGATTTCCATCGGTGCGACGAAGTCGTGGGACTTGAACCCCGTCGCGAGCACGAGCACATCGGCCTGGCGTTCAACGCCATCGCCGCCGACCACGCCGTGCGGCGTGATCCGCTGCACCCCACCGGTGATCACCTGCACATTGGGTTTGGCCAGCGCGGGATACCAGGCGTCAGTCACCATCACGCGCTTGCAACCGAACTCGTCTTTTGGGGTCAACGCTTCCTGCAGCGCCGGATCCGCGATCGCGTCGCGTATCCGCTTGCGGCCAAGCGCCTTCAACGGCGTCAGCAGCCACTTGCGTCGCGTCATCCCGATGGCGCCGAACTCCATGAACGCCTGAACCGACCGGCGGTCGAGACGTTGCAGCGCCGGAAAACGCCGGAAGAGCCGCTTGGCACGTTCGGAGTATTCGTAGTCCATCCGCGGCATCGTCCACCCCGGCGACCGCTGGTAGACGTCGACCGTCGCCACCTGCGGCTGGATGGCGGGCACGACCTGTGCGGCGCTGCAACCGGTGCCGATGACGGCGACCCGTTTGCCGGTCAGATCGACGTCGTGACGCCAGGTCGCGGTGTGGAAGGCCGGCCCCTCGAACTCATCGAGACCCTCGATGTCGGGATACTTCGGCGTGGACAACTGCCCGCACGCAGTGATGAGAACATCCGCGACATGCTCGCCGGTGGCGGTGTCGAGCACCCAATGTCCGCGGTCGTCCCAAATCGCCGAGCGCACTTCGGAGTTGAACCGGAACATCGGCTCGACACCCTGCTCGCGCACGACCCGTTCCAGATAGGCCTTGATCTCCGGCTGCGGCGCGTACCTGCGCGACCAGTCGGGGTTCATCGCAAACGAGAACTCGTAGAAATGCGACGGAACGTCGCACGCCGCACCGGGATAGGTGTTGGCGTGCCATACCCCGCCGAGACCGGGGTTCTTCTCGAACACGGTGACGTTTTCGTAGCCGGCGCGTTTGAGCATCGTCGCGGCGGCGATTCCGCCGATGCCTCCGCCCACCACGGCAACAGAAAATGTGGAGGTCATTTGTCCTCCCTTCCCGCGGTGAGTCTAGGCCGCGCCGAGGCGAAAAAAGGCGCTATCGGAGCGCGTCGAGCAGGCGATCCAGATCGTCCTCGGTGTTGTAGAGATGGAAGCCGACGCGGACGGCGCCCGCGCGCACCGACGCGCGAATACCGGCCGCGCGCAGCTTGTCGGCCGCATCGGCAATAGGGATCGACACGATGGCCGAATCCTGCTGGGGCAGATCGAGTTCCATGCGCGCGCGGTTGGCCAATCCGACGGTGTGCGCCTCGATCGCGGCGCCGTCCAGCGATGCGAGCCACGGCAGCGTGAGGCCTGCGCCCAGCGCGCTGAACCAGCCGGGCGAGGCGTCGAAGCGGCGCGCACTGTCGGCCAACCGCAGCGGCAAACCGTAGATCGACTGCCACGGGTCTTCCCCCGCATACCAGTTCGCCGCATGCGGCGTCATGATGTGAGCGATCCTGTCGCTCAACGACATCCACGCGGTGCCGCGCGGCGCCAGCAGCCACTTGTACACCCCGGCCGCCGTCACATCCGCCCAGCCGACATCGACCTGTTTCCAGCCAAGCGCCTGGGTGATGTCGAGGACGGTCAGTGTGTCAGTGCCCGCCACCGTCCGCCGCAACGCGTCGGCGTCGAGCACCGCGCCGTCAGCCGACTGCACCAGGCTGGCCGCCACCACATCGAAGTCGGCCGCGTCCGAAACCAACTGTTCGGGTGTCAACTCGGTGACCGTCACGCCCCTGCCCGCTTGTGCGGCGAACGGGAACGTGGTGCTGGTGAATTCGCCGGCCACGGTGGCCACCCGGCTGCCGTCGGGAATGGCCGCTGCCACCAGACCCAGCACGGCGGAAACGTTGCCGCCCATGGCCACCGAATCGACTGGAACACCGGTCAAAGCGGCATAGGCGGCGCGGCCCGCGCGAACCGGTTCGTCGAACGACGACGCCTCCATTGTCCCGGCCTGCCAGGCCGCGATGCAGTCCTGCAATGCGTCGATGAGGAAGCCCGGCGGCAGGCCATAGGTCGGCGAGTTGAGAAACCCGTCGGCGCCTGCGAATTCGGCACCGAACGCTGCGCGCGCCGTCATTCGGCTGGCGGCCGGTCGTCGCTTGCGGACTCCTCGCCGCGCAGCCTGGCCTGCAATTGCTCGCGATCTTTGCGGCGCTGTTCGTCGAAAACGGCGATGCTTGCGGTGGCGCGACGCCGCAGCGGGGAGAAGATCCAGATGCCGAGCGGAAGCGCGATCACCAACGCGAACAGCAGCGCGACGACAAGCGGGAAATCACGCACGCCGAGCAGATGTCCGGCACCGAAGATCACCGCGGTCAAGACGACGACGAGCAGCAGCCGGGCCAGGACGTAGAGCAGCACGTCCACCACGAGGCCGGATCGGGACGGTCGGTCAGACACGGCCCGAGCCTACCGACGGCGCGTATATTCACACCAAGGAGGTTTTTGTGGCGTATTTGCTCCTGATACTCGTCTTGGCCGGTTTGATCTACGCCGGCTGGCGGCTGACGCGGATGACAGCGGCGGCTCGCCCGAAGACGCGCGTGATCGGCCCGGACGACGATCCGGATTTCCTGCGGCGGCTCGGCCACGGGGACAACAACCCGCGCTGACCTAGCCCGACTGGGCGTCTTGGCGATTCGCACCCGAAAAACCGTTGGCGACGACGGCCGCCAATTCGATCAACGCCTCCCGCGTCTGCGGCTTGAGCCGGTCGAGGCTGATCTCCGCGCCCTCCTCCAGGTGCGGATCGAACGGGACCTGAAGCACAGCACGGCAACGCCGCGAGAAGTGGTCGACCACCTTCTTCAAGTCGACCTTGCCCGAGCGCGGCCGCACCGCGTTGATGACCGCGATCGAGTTGCGCACCATGTCCTGATGACCGTGGGCGTCCAGCCAGTCCAGCGTGGCCGAGGCGCTGCGGGCGCCATCGACCGAACCTGAGCTGATGACGACGAGCACGTCGGCCTTGTCCAACACGGCCGACATCGCCGAGTGCAGCATTCCGGTGCCGCAGTCGGTGAGCACCAGGCTGTAGAACCGCTCGAGCACCTCGAGTGTGCGGGTGTAGTCGTCGGAGCTGAATGCCTCGGACACCGCGGGGTCCTGTTCGGACGCGAGCACCTCCAGCCGGCTGGGGCCCTGCGAGGTGTAGGCGCGGACGTCGCTGTAGGCCTCGATGCCCTCGGCGTCGCGCAGCAGGTGCCGCACGGTGGCAGGCGTCTCCAGCGGGACCTTCTGGCTCAGCGTGCCGCGGTCGGGGTTGGCGTCGACGGCGACGACGCGGTCACCGCGGATGGACGCAAGCGTCGCGCCCAGCGTCGCGGTGATGGTGGTCTTGCCGACGCCGCCCTTCAACGACAGCAGCGCGATCCGGTAGCAGCCACGCAATGGTCGCCGCACCTCGGCCACCAGGCCGTTGCGCCGGTTGACCTTCGGGCTTTCCCCGACGTTGACCAGCTTGAAAGTGCCGTAGTACAGCCACTTGCGCCAGCCCTCGGACGGGGCGCGCTTGGGCTGGCCCAGCAGGGCGACGGTCGAAAGGTCGAAGTAAGGCGTCGGGTCGTCCTGCTGTGACTGCAGCGGGCGCGACGCATATCCCAGCGGCAGCCCGTTCGGTGGGGTCGGCGCGGTCCATTCGGCAGGCACCGCCTCCGCCGGATCGCTGAACCGCTGCTGGTCGCGAAAACCCGCCTGCTGGTCAGACAACGCGTGCGCCCCCTTCTGGAATCAGCCGACCCCAGCGTACGAATGCAAGCCGACGGTCACCAGGTTGATGAAGAACAGGTTGAACACCATCGCGACGAAGCCGACGACGTTGATCCAGGCCGCCTTCTTGTCGCGCCACCCCGCCGTCGAGCGGGCGTGCAGGTAGGCCGCGTAGACCACCCACGCGATGAACGACACCGTCTCCTTGGGGTCCCAGCCCCAGTAGCGACCCCAGGCCTCCTCAGCCCAGATGGCGCCGAAGATGCCGCCGAAGCCGAACACCGGGAACGCGAAAATGGTTGTGCGGTAAGCGATCCGGTCGAGCGTCTGCGCGTCGGGCAGCCGTTGCACAAACGCGTTGTCGGGGAGGCACATCTTGAGCAGGAACAGGATGCTGGCCACCCCGGCGACCAGAAACACGCCCGAGCCGAGGCTGACCACCGACACGTGGATCGGCAGCCAGTAGGACTGGAGCGCGGGCATCACCGGTGCGGCGTTGGTGTAGAGCCAGCGGCCCGACACGGTCAACAGGATCAGCACCGGCACGAGCACGAACACCCACAGTGCGCGGTACTGCGGCTTGCGCAGCACGATCGCGCCTGCGACGAGCCCCGAGAAGCACGTCAGGTTGATGAACTCGTACATGTTGCCCCACGGCACCCGAGCCGTGGCCAGGCCGCGCAGCGCTATACACAGCAGCAGCAGCCCGATGCCGACATAGACCAGGGCCAGGCCGGACTTGCCTGCGCGTTCGTCGAGCGGACGCTTCGGTGCTTCGGCGACGACGCCTGGGGTGGCGCTGTCCGCGCCAACGGTTGCTCCGACCAACTCGCGGGCTTCCACCTTGCGGCCGCGGCTGTAGGCCAGCTCGACGGCGAGTAGCACCATCGCGCCCACCAGGACCACCACCGACGAGGTGAACGCCCAGTCGGAGTAGCGGGCCAACCCGATGTCGACATGCTCGGTATTCATACGGTCTCCTTCGACGGCTGGACGTCGGCGTCCAGCAGACGCTGCGTCAACCGCTCGAACTCGTCGCCCCAGCCGGAGTTATCGGTGCGCGCCAAGCCGCCCAGCTCGACGCTTACCGTACCTGCACCTGCGGGCGTCAGCCGAACCCAGACCCGCCTGCGCCGCACCACGAGCGACACCAGCAGACCGGCCATCATCGTCAGGGCGAAAACCAGCACCCAGATCTGTGCAGGGTCGTGGGAGACCTGCACGTTGATGAACGGCACCGCGCCGTCGAACCGGACGATGGTGCCGTCGTCCAGCCGAGTGTCCTGACCGGCTTTCAGGTTCACCCGCGCCTTCTTGGTGAGCCGCTTCTGCTCGACGAGCGCCGGGTCCAACGAGAACAACGATTGCGGCTTGCCGGTGTCCAAGCCGGTGTCGCCCTTGTAGATGTCGATGGCGACGGCCGGGTCGTTCAAGGCCGGGAAGCTCGAGGACAGCAGGGCCCCGTCGAGCTGTTCGGTCGGCGCGAACAGGCCCTGGATCGCGATCTGGCTTTTCCGTCGTTGGTCGGCATTGGGATAGCTGCCGCCGGGCGGATCGAAGCGCATGGCCCCCGACGACAGCATGGTGATCTGGCTTTCCGGCCGGAACTGCAGTGTCTGCGTGCGGGTCTGCCCGTCGGGGAACGTGACGGTGAACGTCGGCGCGTAGCCGTGGCCCTGCAGGTAAACCCGATCACCGCCGACCCGCAGCGGCTCGTTGACCTTCAGGTGATAGGGCCGCCAGGTGTCTGAATTCAGGTCGGCGCCTGCCTGGTAGTCGATGTTGGCTGCGAAGCTCACCGCCTGACCGCTCGGCATATAGTGCGCCTGAAAGTCGTTGACGCGCAAGCAGATCGGATACAGCGAGGTGCCGTCGACGGTGTTGCCCGCACGGAAGGAGTCGAACGCCGCGGGCGAGGCCGAGCAGAAGCCGGGACCTCGGTCGGCGATGACGATGACGTTGCCCTCGTAACCGAACAGCTTTCCAGCCGCCACTGCGACGAGCAGGCCGAGCAGCGAGAAGTGGAAGACGATATTGCCGAACTCGCGCAGATAGCCCTTCTCCGCGCTGATCTCCACGCTGTCGCCGTCCTTGCGAACGGTGCGGCGCCAGCCCTTGAGACGGGCCGAGATCGTGTCGGTCAGCTGCTGCGGCTCCCCGGAAACCTCAGCGGTGTGGTGCTTGGGCAGCCGGCTCAGGTTGCGGGGGGCGGCGACCGGGGTGGCGCGCAGGCTGCGGACATGCTCGATCATTCGCGGGGTCAGACAGCCAACCAGCGAAATGAACAGCAGCACATAGATCGCGGTGAACCAGAAGCTGGAGAACACGCTGAAGGCCTGCAGCCGGTCCAGCCAGGGGCCGATGGTCGGGTGCTCGGCGATGTACTGCTCGACCTTGAACTCGTTGAGGCTGCGCTGCGGCAGCAGGGCGCCGGGAATGGCGCCGAGCGCGAGCAGGAACAGCAGCACTAGAGCGGTGCCCATCGACGTCAGGGTCCGCCAGGTGTTGCGCATCAGCGCGAGCGGGGAAACCGTTCTCATATCGGCAACGTCACATCGCTGACGAACGCGTCGCGCACCCAGGACACGAAGTCGTTCCACAGGCCGGTTACCAGCGCGGTGCCGACGAGGATCAGCAGCACTCCGCCGAAGATCTGGATGGCGCGGGTGTGCCGGCGCAGCCAGCCAAGGCCCTGCACGGCGCGTGCGGAGCCAAAGGCCAACAACACGAACGGGATTCCCAGTCCGAGGCAGTAGGCGATGACCAGTGCCACACCGCGCGCGACGCTTGCGCCGTCGGTCGCCGAGGCCACCGCGATCACTCCGGTTAGGGTCGGCCCGAGGCACGGCGTCCAGCCCAGCCCGAACACCGCACCAAGCAGCGGTGCGCCGCCGAGCGTCGAGATCTGTTTCGGCGTGAACCGGGCGTCGCGCTGCAGCAGCGGGACGAACCCGACGAACACCAGACCCATCACGATCGTGAGCACCCCGCCGATGCGTTGCAGCAGAAGCTGATTGGTGATCAGCGTGGTGGTCATCCCGAGCACGGCCACGGTACCGAGCAGAAACACGGCGGTGAAGCCGGCGACGAACAACAGCGCCGCACCGGTTACCCGCAAGCGTGCGGTGCGCACGGCCACGCCCCCAGGCTGTTCTTCCACCCCGACCACGGCGGCCAAATAGGACAGATAGCCCGGCACCAGGGGCACCACGCACGGTGAGGCGAACGAGACAAACCCCGCGAGGATGCTGACCCCGAGCGCGAGCAGCAGGGGCCCGGCCGCAGCGATCTCAGTGAACCCGGTCATGTCTTCGGTTCCGGTTCGGCCGCAAGCCTTTCCACGACCGGCTGCAGATCCTCGGCGAGAAGTTCGCGCAGAAACACCGCGGCCACCCGGTGCCGACGGTCGAGCACGACGGTCGACGGGATCACCGTGGCGGGGAATTTACCGCCGAATGCGATCATCGTGCGCATCGGCGGGTCGTAGATCGATGGAAACGTGACCTTGCGGTCGACGATGAAATCCTTTGCGGCATCGCGGTTGTTGTCGCGGACGTCGATGCCGAGAAACGCCACACCCTCGGCACGGGTGGCGTCATACACCTTCTGCAGCTGGGTGATCTCGGTGCGGCAGGGCCCACACCATTGGCCCCATACATTGACCACGACGACCTTGCCTGCAAAGTCGTCGAGCGAAATCGTCTTGGCAGAGTCCATCAGCTCGGGGCCGGCCAACTTGCCTGGGCGACCCCGGCTTTCGGGTGGATCGTAAAAGATGTCGGTCTTACCGCCCGGCGCAACGAACTCGAACGTGCCACCCTGGGCGACAGCGTCGTCACCGGTGGAGCAGCCAGCGAGCGCGACGATCGCCGCGCTTGCCAGGACCGCCAGCCACTTCACTGCCCGGCCAGCTCCGCGTATCCCCAGCCGACGTAGGTATCGCCGCGGAAATAGAAGGACGTCACCGACGCCAGGTTGCACATCCGCCGGGTCGGGAAGTGGTGCAGCGTCTGGCCGGTCATGGCCCTGCGCAGCGTCTCCACCGGCAACTGATGGCTGACGCAAACCGCTTCATGTCCCGCCGCCTTGATCCGCGCCCGGTGCACCGCCGCGGTCATTCGAGTCGCGATCTCGCTGTACGGCTCGCCCCAGGACGGCGTCCGCGGATTGCGCAGATACCACCAGTTGCGGGGGTCGCGCAGGGCACCGTCACCGGGTGAGACACGTTGACCCTGAAAGATATTCGTCGACTCGATCAGCTCGTCGTCGGTGTCGATCGGCAGGCCGAGTTTGGTAGCCAGCGGCTGCGCCGTCTCCTGCGCCCGCTCCAGCGGCGACGCGACGACATAGACGACGTCGCGCAGTGCCAGCCAGTCGGCAACGGCCTGTGCTTGGGCCCGGCCACGCTCGGAGAGGTGGTAGTTGGGCAGCCGGCCGTACAGGATCTTGTCGGGGTTGTAGACCTCGCCGTGCCGCATCACGTGCACAACTGTCTTCTCGCTCATTGAGGCTTCGTCGCTTCCGCAGCGGCGCGAGCGGCACGTGGCAGCGCGTCGGCGATGCGCTCGAACGCCTCGTCGTCCAGAGCGGTTGAGACGAACCACGTTTCGAATGCGCTTGGCGGCGGGTAGACACCTGCGTCAAGGAGGGCATGGAAGAAGGCCGGGAACCGCCAGGTTTCGGTGGCGCGGGCGGCCGCGAAGTCGTGGACGGGCTCGTCGGTGAAGAAGACGCTGAGCATGTTTCCTGCGCGCTGAACCTGGTGCGCTACACCGGCTTCTGTCAACGCTTTGCCCATCAGCACGGCCAGCCGGTCGGCATTGGCGTCCAGCGCGGTATAGGCGGCGTCGTCGGCCGCGCGCAGAGTGGCGAGGCCGGCGGCCATCGCGACGGGGTTACCCGACAGCGTGCCTGCCTGATAGACGGGGCCCAGCGGCGCGAGCCGCTCCATCACCTCGGCGCGGCCACCGAACGCGGCGGCGGGCAGACCACCGCTCATCACCTTGCCGAAGGTGAACAGGTCGGCGTCGACGGGATCCACGCGGTACCAGCCGGATCGGCTGACCCGGAAGCCCGTCATCACCTCGTCGGAGATCAGCAGCGCACCGTGGTCGGCGGTGATGCGGCGCAGCGCCGCGTTGAAACCCGGCAACGGCGCCACCGTGCCCATGTTGCCGGGGCTAGCCTCGGTGATGATGCAGGCGATCTCGTCACCGAACTGTCCGAACACCTCTTCCACCGCGGGAATGTTGTTGTACGGCAACACAATCGTGTCGGCGGTGGCGGCGCCGGTGACTCCCGGCGAGGACGGCAGGCCGAGCGTCGCGACACCGGATCCCGCGTCGGCGAGCAGCGCGTCGCTATGGCCGTGATAGCAGCCGGAGAACTTGATGATCTTGGCGCGGCCGGTGAAGCCGCGGGCCAGCCGGATCGCGCTCATGGTGGCCTCGGTGCCGGAGTTGACCATCCGGAGCCGCTCCACAGGGGCGACGCGACCGATGATCTCGGAGGCGAGTTCGGTCTCCGAGGGCGTCGGCGCGCCGAAGGACAGGCCGTCGGCGGCGACGCGCTGGACCGCTTCGACCACGGCGGGGTGGGCGTGGCCGAGGATCATCGGCCCCCACGAGCACACCAGGTCGACGTAGCGGTTGCCGTCGGCATCGGTCAGCCAGTAGCCGGAGGCAGAGGTGATGAACCGCGGGGTGCCGCCGACCGAGGAAAAGGCCCTGACCGGTGAGTTCACCCCGCCGGGGATGACTGCGCACGCGTCGGCGAACAGCGCAGCGGAGGCTGCCGTCGACAACGGGGTGCTGTGCATGACCACCAGTGTTCCAGCCCGGCGGATCGGGTCAACTACAGGGTGTAGTGGCTCAGCCCTTGGGTGTGACGACGAACACCGGGTGATCGGCCTCGCGCGGCAACCGCTTGAAGTAGCCCACCACGGCATGGCCGGCCTTCTGCCGGTAGGCGGCCAGAACCGGCTGGCGGTCCTGCTCGGGAATCTCGCGTGCGACGTAGGCCGTCGAACCGATCGTCACGTTCGGGTCGGCGCGGACGTTCTTCACCCACTCGGATTCGCCGCGGGTGGAGACCAGATACTTGGCGCCGCCCACGTCGACGGTGATCACTGGAACTTCTTGGGCTTGCTTGCTGCGGCGCCGGGTCACAGTCAGCTTTTCGGTGTTGCTCATCCCCGTGGCGACGGCGATCTTGTTGAACACCGCGCGGGTGAACCATCCAGGCTTGAGGTAGGCCATGAGCTACGAGTTTGATGGTCGTCATGCAATTACCGCAATGGCTGGCACGGTTCAATCGGTACGTCACCAACCCGATCCAGCGGATGTGGGCGGGGTGGGCGCCGACGATGGGCATTCTCGAGCACGTCGGCCGGAAGTCGGGCAAGCCCTACCGGACGCCGTTGACGGTGTTCCCGACCGACGACGGGGTGGCCATCGTCCTCACATACGGCCCGAATCGGGACTGGCTGAAGAACGTCGTGGCCGCCGGGGGTGGCCGAATCAAGCGCTATGGCAAGACATTTCAGCTGAGTGACCCACGAGTGATGCCGAAGACGCAGGCGGCGCCTGCAGTGACAGGTTGGATGCGGCCGCTGTTCGGCCTGCTGCCGTTCGAGCAGGCGGTGCTGCTGAAGCGCGTCTAGCTTCGCGGACGCACCTCGGCCCAAATGGGTCCGTCGGCGACGGTGGTGAACGGCACCTCACACCGGAATTCCTTGTCGGTGGACCGGATTTCCAAGGCCCTGACGATGGTTGCCAGCGCAAGCGTGGTTTCCAGCCTCGCGAAGTGCTCGCCGATACACGGCCGTCCCCCGCCGAGAAACGGGAGGAACTCCCACCGATTGCGCGCCTTCGTCTTCTCGGGGCTGAACCGGTCGGGATCGAAGGTCATCGGGTCTGGCCAGATCGCCGGATCATGGTGCAGGCCATAGATTCCCACCGCGATGAGACTGCCCGCCTCCACCCGGTAGCCGTCCACCGCGATGTCCCGCGTCGCCAACCGCCCGACCCCCGCTGCGGGCGGACACAACCGCAACGACTCGTGCAGCACCTGCACGGTGTACCCAAGCCGGGGGACGTCGTCGGGCGTCAGCTCCCGATCGCCGATCGCGGCGGCCTCTGCTGCGACGCGCGCCTGGATGTCAGGGTGGTGCCCGAGAATCCACAGCGAGTAGGTCAACGCCGTAGCAGTGGTGTCGTGTCCCGCCAGCATGAAGATCAGCAGGTCGTTGGAGATGTCGTCGTCGGAGAGGTGCTGCCCGGTTTCCGGATCGGTAGCCGCGATCAACGCCTGCACCAGCGGAGCGTCACGCGTGGGATCCTCGCGGCAGGCGTGCACCATCTCGTCGGTGATTTTGCGCATCGCCCTGACGGCCGTCCGGGCCTTGCGGCGCGCGGGCGTCGGCAGCCACCGCGGTGCGTGCACGGGGCGCAACGCGCGGTCCGCCGTGTAGGACGACGCGACATGCATGCACCGGGCAATGGTCTCTGCTCGTTCGTTGAGATCGATGCCGAGAACCGAACGCCCCAGCGACTGCATCGCGACCTTGCGACATTCGACGTCGAGGTCCACCTCACCACCGTCCGGCCAGCGGTCCACGAATTGCTGTGCAGCCCTGGACATGTGGCCGCCGAAGTTTCGGACGTTGTGCTTGGTGAATACGGGTTGTAACGCACGCTTGCGCGGACGCCACTGCAGGTTGGGCAGGACGAACAGGCTGTCGCCTGCCATGTTCTGCACTTCCTCGTGAATGATGCACCGCTCGGAGGACGCGTCGCTGCGGCTCAATACGTCGCGCATCGCGTTCGGCGACATCACCGCCACGATCGGCGGAAAGAGCCACTTCGGTCCGAACGAGATCCGGGTGATGGGCCCACCGGCGTCGCGAATCACTTCCTGCCCGGTGTCGAGCCTGCGCACCAGCTTGACCAGCTTGCGCAGCGGCAGCGGATTCCTCGGCGTCAAAGGCAACGAACTGACGTCGGTCGCTTCGCTGGTTGTCAGATTCACTTCGCAGTCCAGGTGAGGGTTTCGCCTTCACCGTTAATCATCGCCGTGCCTGGCATCACCCGCAGGCGATATGGGCTCAATCGCAGGGCGGCGAACTGATCCGATGTCGGTCCGTCCGCCCACATCGGGATGATGCGCGGGTCGTAGCCGACGGGCGCGGGGCCGTTCGCGAATTTGTTCCAGACGGCGGTACGGGTCTCGTCGTCGTGATACCACTCCACCAGGCACTCGGCGCTGCACGTGTCGTGGTTGGTGGTCCAGTAGCTGACCGCCATTTCCGGATGAACGGCGAGATGCGCCTTCTTCACCGGGCTGGGCACCGTGGCGATCCAGCCGAACAGGTCGGTGCCGTCCCACTCCCAATACGGATGGAGGATGCGCGTGCGGGGCCGACTGTTTTCGTCGACCGTGGCGACGGAGGCCCACACGATCGAGTGGGCCATCTCGATGAAAGCCGGGGCGATTACCTCAAGCGATGTCACGCCTTGCAACCCTAGGCATCAGCACACGCGCCCGGGCTGGAAGGTTCAGGACTCCTGGAGCTTGCGGAATTCCTCGGTGTTGCGGTATTCCACGTTGCCCTCTTCGGCGGTGGTTTCGACCTTGCCCTTGTCCTCGTCGTCGACCCACTCGGTGACGGCGGTTCCGGAGACCGTGCCGCCGCTGCCGGGCAGGGTGGTGGTCTGGAGGTCGTCGTTGTAGGCCTGGGCTTGCCTCTTGGCCTCTTCCTTGTGCTCGTCAGTGACCTCGGGCTTCTCGGTCATTTTCGGTTCTTCGGAGTTTTCGGTTGACTCAGCCTGTCGCCGTTGTTCGCGGACATCAGGCTGCCCACCCTGTTGCTGCTGTTCTGACTCGCCGGTGCGTTGCTCTTGTTCGGTACCCATGGCTACGGGCTGCCCGAAGGTCCGCGTTACGAAACGCAGGGCAGCTAACCAGCCGGTACTGCCCGCAGCGCAGCAGGGAGGCTCGGCAGGAAGTGCTGCGTGGCGAAGGCGCGGATGTCGTCTGCGGTTTCCAGCGGTTGCGCGCTCGGCAGCAGCAACACCATCGCCGCGTATCGCAGGATGGTGTCGGCCAGCTCGAGCACCGCCTGCTCTCCGATCCGCTCGGCGAAGCCGGCCGGGAAGATCACCCGCAACGCTTCGGCCATGCGCTCGATCGCCGCGCCGTAGTGCTGGCCGGCCATCTCGAGGAGCAGGCCCGGCTCATCGGTCATCATGCGGTCGAGCACCCGGTGCCTGCGAAACTTCAGTATCGACAATGTAAATGCTTCGACGTAGTAATTCGACTGCGGCGCAGACTGTTTCAGTTCGGCAGCGATGTCGGCGAACAGCCGGACGTTCTCACGTTCGATCACTGCCGCGACGAGTTCGTCTTTGTTGGCGAACCGCCGGTAGATGGTGGTGCGGCTGACCCGCGCCCGGCGTGCGACGTCGTCGAGGGCGACCCTGCGAAAGCCATGCTGTTCGAACTCGACGACGGCTGCGTCGAGGATGGCCTCCAGCGTGGAATCAACCCCTGGCATAGCCCTTTAGCGCATAACCGTTGTAGCGCAGCCGCATTGGCAGATGATCCCACACCCAATTAACGGGCTTCGAGCGCCATAAGGCGGCGAAGCGCTGATAGCGACGCTCCTGGCTCTCACTCCAGGGCAGGCCGAGCAGATCGCGGGCGCGTGGCGGCAGCCCGCCAGTCGTCAGGAAGGCGGCGACCGGATCGAATACGACCGCGACGAGGCGCCACACGACCGGCGACATTCCCTTCGGGCAGGGGAAACCCTTCGTCACGTAGCCGACGCCGTACTTGGCGGTCGGATGCGCAACCATGACCTCGTTCATCATCCGATCCCAATACTGTTCGAAATCAGCGTAATTCGCTGGCATCGGTCGATCGCTGACGCCGTAGCGGCGATACCACGTCTTGGATTCGAGGTAGATCTGCTCCTTCTCGTCCTGCGTCAGCCGCTTGACGAACGTGTCGGCGAAGTAGAGCACCTGCTCGACGAAGGTGGCGTGCGCCCAAAAGTAGGTGTCGGGATCGAGTGCGTGGTAGCGGCCGCCATCCGGCATGTCGCCCTTCACATGGTGGTGGAAGTCGCGGACCTGCGTGCCTGCATTGGCGTCCTCGGAGCCGTAGACGGTGTTGAAGATCGGCGGGATGGTCCGCTTGAGCCGCTCGGCGGTGTCTGCGAAGAACGTGGAGTGGTCGAGCACGCCCTGGCCGAGTTCGGCGAGCATGTTCTGCAGCACCGCGGGACGCGGGCCGATCAGGTACATGCGGTTGTCGCCGAAGTAGCGCCAGACCAGCGAATCCGGGCCGAGCGGTAGGGCGTCTGTCGCTGTGGGGTGCTCCGCAAGCTCCGTCATGTGCAACAGTGTTACAGATTTCGAACTTTGTACCAATCGGATGTGGCGAGGCCCACAGTTGGCGCGGAACGGCGCGACCGACCCCTTTTGCACGTCGATGTACGGCGTGTCGGTGTACAAACACGGCCGCTCGCGAAGATGGGTGAGGTCAGCGGCGGCGCAGCGCGGCGATGCCGAGTACGGCCAGCACCCCTGCGACCGTCGCCAGCAGCAACGACAATCCCAGCAGCGGCGGGCTGTAGACCACCGACGTCGTCTGGGGTTCGCCCTCCAGCACCGGCGCCACCACGACCGTCGAACTGGCGGCCAACCAGCTCAGCACGCATCCGATCGCCGCGGCGACCGCCAGCAGCAGCTCGATCCGGGCCCTCATGACGCCCGTTCGGGCGGGATGCGCTCTTCAACGAGACGGGTCAGCGCCGACCGCAGCATCTGGTGCTTACGCGCCCATGCCTGGGCGGTTCGATCGTTCGTGAGCCGCAGGCCGATGCCCGTGCGCCCGCGCGGCACACCGGTGAGCTCGCCCAGTGCGCGCGCCGACATCCATTTCTGCTCGTCCGGTCCGGTCGGCTCCGGATAAATCCGCACGATGTCGTCGATACGGAGGCGTTCGGTGCCTTGGCGCAGGTAGTCGGGCGTCAACTCCACCGAGGTGTGGATACGCGCGGCCTTCACCTGAATCCAGAGAAATCCGGACACCAGCGCGAAGAAGATGCCAGGCACCAACAACTGGATGCCGTAGCCGGCCGACAGTTGGATCAGCGCCATGGCGATACCGGCGCCAGGGCCTGCCGACAACCACCACCAGCTCGCGCCCTGCTCGTAGAACAGCACCTCGGGTTCCGCGCCGGTGTCCGTCATTGCGGCTCCTGCTCGGGCGCCGTTGCGCTCGGCCGGGTGATCAGCACGGTCCCGGCGACCAGAGGGAACACCGCCAGCAGCGTGATGCCGTTCGTCAGACGGAAGAGCGCCGCGACAGCGACCAGCACGACGATGGTCAGCGCCAACGCCAACGCGGCCCGCCGATAACGGGTGTCGCCGCCCCGGCTGCGTCCCGCCAGAAACGCCAGCGCGGCGCCCGCGAGCGCAAAAATGACACCCGCTCCTCGAAAGGCCACGGGCATGTGCAGCGAAGCGGCGATCAGACCACCGAGGAGGAGAAGAAAAGACGCTGCTACCCAGCACCAGAATGCGGCGGTGACGACACGCGGTCGCGACTGTGGGGCTGTCATGTCCCGGTCAGCCTAACGGTCTCATCTGGTGAAGAAGGCGTGGGCATCCTTGCGGTGTAGCAGGAACACACCGCCGACGATCAGCACAGACCCGACGATCGCGGTGACCGCGAAGCCGACGGCCGCCGCGGTGGGGCGGGCCACGGAGAACAGGTTGCTGGCTGTGTAGACCACCGACGCGACGCCGCCACCCGTCAAGAACGTGCGCGCCCACCGGTATCCGTGCCTCATCAAGATCAGGAACGTCAGGACAACCGCGGCCAACACGACGACGAATACGACCGAGATCGCCGACACGATCGTCGGCTGATGACTGTCGGTGACCACCAGGTCGATGACGTAACCGATGACCATCAGCGGCAGCGCCGCCACCCACAGCCAGAATCCGGTGTCGACGTCCAGCGGCCTGGCCCGCTCGGTCGTCTTCTGGGGCTGGGTCATATGTCGCCGGCCCTGCGGCTCTGCGTCACGCCAGCCAGCCGGCCACGTCTGCGGCCCAGTACGTCAGCACGATGTCGGCGCCCGCGCGTCGAATGCCCGTCAACGTCTCCAGTGCCACCGTCTGCAGATCGATCCAGCCGTTCGCAGCCGCGGCGCTGATCATCGAGTACTCGCCCGAGACCTGATACGCCGCAACCGGCACCGGCGAGACCTCGGCGGCGGCGCGCACCACGTCGAGGTAGCTCATCGCAGGCTTGACCATGATGATGTCGGCACCTTCGGCGATGTCCAACTCGATCTCGCGTACCGCCTCGCGAGCGTTGGCCGCGTCCTGCTGATAGGTCCGACGGTCACCGCTCAGGCTGGACGCCACGGCCTCACGGAACGGGCCGTAGAACCCCGATACGAACTTGGCCGCGTAAGCCAGGATCACGGTATCCGGGTGACCCGCGGCGTCAAGGCCGTCGCGGATCGCCGCGACCTGGCCGTCCATCATCCCGCTCGGGCCGACGACGTGCGCGCCCGATTCTGCTTGTGCGACAGCCAATTCCACGTATTTGGCGTTGGTGGCGTCGTTGTCGACCCGACCCGCGGCGTCCAGTACTCCGCAGTGGCCGTGATCGGTGAATTCGTCGAGGCAGGTGTCGGCCATCAGCACGGTGTCCTCGCCCAGATCCTTGGCCAGATCGCGCAGCGCGACGTTGAGGATGCCGTCCTCGGCAATCCCTGCCGAACCGACGGCGTCCTTGTCCTCGTCGCGCGGGATGCCGAACAGCATCAGCCCGCCGACACCTGCAGCCACCGCATCGGCGGCCGCGCGGCGCAGGGAGTCCCGCGTGTGCTGGACAACGCCCGGCATCGAGGCGATGGCGCGCGGCTCGTCGACGCCGTCGGCGACAAACATCGGTAGCACCAAATGCCTTGGCTCAAGCGAGGTTTCCGCTACGAGCCGGCGCAGCGCAGGAGTCGTCCGGAGCCTGCGGGGACGGTGGCGTGGGAACACTGGGCCCCTTTCGGTTTACCGCCGGCGGCTCTTCTTGCGCGGCGGCGGCAGCGCACCCTCGGCGCGCAGCCGCGCGGCGTGCTCGGCCAGCGCATCGACCAGCGGACCGACCGCGGCGACTTCGGGCTGCACATCGACGCGCAGGCCGAATTCCGCTGCTGTCTCAGCGGTTTTCGGACCGATGCAGGCGACGATGGTGCGCGCATGCGGCTTGCCTGCGATACCGACCAGGTTTCGCACCGTCGAACTCGACGTGAAGCAGACCGCGTCGAAACCACCGGTCTTGATCATTTCGCGGGTCGACGCGGGCGGCGGCGCCGCGCGCACAGTGCGATAGGCCGTGACGTCCTCGATCTCCCAGCCACGTTCACGCAGCCCCTCGGCCAGCGTCTCGGTTGCGATGTCCGCCCGCGGCAACAGCACCCGGTTCACGGGATCGAAAACGTCGTCGTAGGGCGGGAACTCATCAAGTAAGCCCAGCGACGACTGCTCGCCCGAGGGCACCAGCTCCGGGTTGATGCCGAAGGCGCGCACCCGGTCGGCCGTGGCCTGTCCGACGCACGCGATCTTCACCCCCGAGAACGCACGCGCGTCAAGGCCGAACTCGTTGAACTTCTCCCACACCGCACGCACCGCGTTGGTGGAGGTGAACACCACCCACTGGAACCGGCCGTCGACCAGACCCTTGACCGCGCGCTCCATCTGCGCGGGGCTGCGCGGCGGCTCGACCGCGATGGTCGGCACCTCGACAGGCAATGCACCGTGCCCGACCAGCTTTTCGCTCATCTCGCCCGCCTGGTCCTTGGTGCGCGGCACCAGCACGGTCCAGCCGTACAGGGCGCGACTCTCCCACCAGTTGAGCTTCGCGCGGTTGGCGACGGTTTTACCGATGGTCGCCACCAGCGGGCCGGCCAACGGACCGGCAAGCTCGCTGCCCGCAGGCCTGTCCAGCACTGCCTTGTCGAGCAGGCCCGCGAGAGTTGTCTCGACCGAACGCTGTTGGCACGTCGTGCCATTGGCGGTCACGACGGTCGGCGTGGTGTCGACCAGCCCGTGCTCGATAAGCGTGCGCGCCGCATCAGGAAGGTGAGATGCGGTGGCGTGCAAGATAAGTGGGCCCGGCGCGGCGGCCAGCGCCGCCCAGTCCACGTCACCACGGACATCGGCGACGGTGTGCGCCGACCCAAGCGGCAGCCCCGCATACGTCGGCACCGCGGTGGTGTCGGGCAGTCCCGGAACGATTTCGAAGTCCAGGTGCGTCTTGGCCAGCGCGGTCACCTCGGTGATCACCGCGTCTACCGACAGCGGGTCACCCGCGACCAGACGGACCACGTCCACGCCGGTGCGGGCTTCGGTGGCCAGTGTCTTGGCGACCTCGGCAGGGTCACCCAGCGCGGGCCGGATGTCGGGGCCGCCGGGGATCGCAGGCGTATCAGCCGGCGCGTCGGCATCGGTATCGGCCGCTTTCGGCGCTTGGGCCGGCTCGGGTCCCGACGGCGGCGGCAGCTCAGAACCCGCAATGGCGAGCACAGCTTCTGGCACGTCAGGATCGGTGAAGACCAGCGCAGCGTTGGCGAGCACTGTTCGCGCCCGTGTCGTCAGCAGCCCGGGATCGCCCGGCCCGGAGCCGACGAAGGTGATGCGGCCGGGCTTTGTCTTACGCCCTCGGCCCGAGTGCCCAGTCATTTCTCTCTCCCAGCCTCGGCCAACAGATCGCGCGCCCCCAGCTCGAACAATTCCGCGGCCACCGAGAGCCCCAGCTCTCGTGCCCGATCGGGTGTCCCGATGCCGGACGCACGGATCACGTCGGATCCGTCCAGCGTCGCCACGCAGCCGCGCAGCGACAGCTCTTCGAAGACGCGACCGTCCTCATCGATGGACTCGACCACCTCGGCGATCGCCCCCACCGGTGCGGAACAACCCGCCTCCAGTTCGGCGAGCAGGACTCGTTCAGCGGTGACCGCGGCGCGCGTGTCGGCGTCGTCCAACTCCGCCAGCAGCGCGGCGAGCTCGGTGTCGTCTGCGCGGCACTCGACCGCGAGCGCACCTTGAGCCGGCGCTGGCAACATCTGCACCGGCTCGAGAGTCTCGGTGACATCTGCCAGCCGCCCGATGCGGGCCAGTCCCGCCCGTGCGACCACGATGCCGTCGAGATCACCATTGCTTACCCTGTTCAACCTGGTATCAAGGTTGCCTCGTAGGGGGCGGATTTCCAAACCGAGACCCAATGCTCTAAGCTGCGCGGCCCGGCGCGGGCTCGACGTGCCGATCACGGAGCCGACGGGCAACTCTCCGAGCACCATCCCGTCACGGGCCACCAGGGCGTCCCTGGCGTCCTCGCGTGGGGGTATCGCGGCGATCACGAACCGGGGGTCGGGCGCCGTCGGCAAATCCTTGTAGGAGTGCACGGCCATGTCGACCTGACGCTCGTCGATGGCCTCGCGCAGTGCCGCGGTGAACACGCCGATGCCGATGTCGACGATCGGACCGGTGGACCGGTCGCCTTCGGTGGAGATGATGACCAGCTCGGCGGCATGCCCTTTGGCGGCCAGCGCGTCTTTGATGGCACCGGCCTGGGTCTTGGCCAACAGGCTGCCCCGGGTGCCTATCCGGATTACTTCGTGCCTAGTGCTCAAGCGCTACTCGGTCTTGTCGAGATCTCTTGTGACCAAAGGTAATTCGGGCCCGGCGACGGCATCGACTGCCTGCTGGTCGAGTTCGAACAGCTCGCGCAGCGCCTCGGCGTAGCTGTCGCCGCCAGGCGCGCTGGCCAACTGCTTGACCCGCACGGTCGGCGCGTGCAGCAGCTTGTCGACGACGCGGCGCACGGTTTTGGCGACCTCGTCACGGTGCGCGGCGTCGAGCCCTGGCAGCCGGTTGTCCAGCCGCAGCAACTCGGCCTCGACCACGTCGGCCGCACGCTGCCGAAGAGCCGTCACGGTAGGGGTGACCTCGGCCATCCGCTGTCCGGCCAGGTAGCTGGCAACCTCGGCGGCGACGATTGCGCGGGCCGCGTCGGCGTCCGAAGCCGCGGCGCGGGCCGACGGATCGCGCTGGATGCGGTCCATGTCGACGACGAAGACGCCGGGCAGGCCCGCGACGGCGGGATCGACGTTGCGCGGCATGCCGAGATCGCAGATCACCAGTTGCTTGGGCTCCTGCCCGTGCGCCAGGCCCCGGTGCACGTCGGCGAGTGAAACCACCGGGCGCACGGCGCCGGTGCAGCTGACGACCACGTCGGCATCGGTGAGCACAGGGGTCAGGTGGTCGAACGGGAATGCGTCGGCGCTGATGTCGAGCTCGCGGAGCTTGTCGGCCAGCCGCTTGGCGCGGGGCAGCGTCCTGTTGACGATGTGGATGCGTTCGACGCCCGCGCGGGCCAATTGCTTGGCGGCCAGCGCGCCCATCGCGCCGGCGCCGACGACGACCGCCGAGCGGCCCGCCAAGCCGTCCAGCTTGCTATCCGCCAACCCAAGGGCCACCGACACCACGGAGGCGCCTGCCGCGTCGATGCCGGTCTCCGAATGCACCCGCTTGCCGACGGAAAGCGCGCGCTGGGCCAGCTCGTGCAGTGTGCGGCCGACGGTGTGGTTGGCCTCGGCGGCGGTATAGGCGCGGCGCACCTGCCCCAGCACCTGCGCTTCGCCGATCACCGCGGAGTCAAGACCGCTGGTCACGGCGAACAGATGCTCGACGGCCGCTTCCGCGTACCGGACGTAGGCGTATTTGGTCAGGTCGTTGAGCGACATTCCGGAGTGCTCGGAGAGCACCGAACCGATCACCGAGAGGCCACCGTGGAACGCCTCGACGACGGCGTACACCTCGACGCGGTTGCAGGTGGACAGCACCATGGCTTCGGTCACGAGCGAGGATTGCAGCACCTGCTCGACGATCTTGGCCTGATCGGCTTCATCAGTGCTGAGTTGCTCGAGCACCGACACCGGCGCGCTGCGGTGCGAAACCCCGAAAAGCAACACGCTCACGGCTTGTCCACCACGTCATCCAAGGTAATGGCTGAGCAGCTGGCCTACCAAATTTGCTCAGGTCTCATCGGCTCGCCAGATCAGCCCTCAGCCGGGGTTCGTCGACCTCCCAGTAACTGTGCTCGGCGCCGTCCAGCAGCACCACGGGCAGCCGGTCGCCGAATTCGGCACGCAGCGCGGAATCCCCTGCCGCCGCAGCCACGTCGACGTCGGTGATGCGCAATTCGAAGCCCAACTCGTCGGCCAGTTGCCGCAACCGCGTGGCCGCCGCGGTACAGATCGTGCAGCCATCCCGTGTGAGCAATTCCACGCGCCCGTTCACCCCGCAAGTATGACTACCCGCTGCCTTACTGTTGATCCGTGTCCGAAAGCGGGGGAACCGACGTCGAGGCCAGCCTGGAGGCCAAGGAACAGCAGGTGGCCGGTGAGGCGAGCGCCGAGGCGGCCGTCACCGATCTCGCGGTCGAAGCTGCCACCACGCCTCCCCCGCCGCCGCCCGACCTGACCGCGGCGGCGTTCTTCGACGTCGACAACACCTTGGTGCATGGCTCCTCGCTGGTGCACTTTGCCCGCGGGCTGGCCGCCCGCAAGTACTTCACCTACGGCGATATGGGCCGATTCATCTACGCGCAGGCCAAGTTTCAGCTTCTCGGCCGGGAGAACAGCGACGACGTGGCCGCCGGCAAGACCAAGGCGCTTTCGTTCATCGAGGGCCGCTCGACCGCCGAGTTGGTTGCTCTCGGCGAGGAGATCTACGACGAGATCATCGCCGACAAGATCTGGCCGGGCACCCGCGCGTTGGCACAGATGCACCTTGATGCGGGCCAGCAGGTGTGGCTGGTCACCGCAACGCCCTACGAGTTGGCCGACACGATCGCAAGGCGGTTGGGCCTGACCGGCGCGCTCGGCACCGTCGCCGAATCGATCGACGGGGTGTTCACCGGTCGGCTGGTCGGCGACATCCTGCACGGCAGCGGCAAGGCGCACGCCGTGCGGTCGCTGGCCATCCGCGAGGGTCTCAACCTCAAACGCTGCACGGCCTACTCCGACAGCTTCAACGACGTGCCGATGCTGTCTCTGGTCGGCACGGCCGTCGCGATCAACCCCGACGCCGACCTGCGCGATCTGGCGCGCGAGCGGGGCTGGGAGATCCGCGATTTCCGCACTGCGCGCAAGGCTGCCAGGATCGGAGTGCCTTCAGCACTGGCGCTCGGTGCGGTCGGCGGCGCGTTGGCAGCGATCGTTTCCCGTCGCCAGGACGGTGCCTAGCACGCTGCCGGAGGCGGCGATCCGGCGCTGATAGGCTCGCGCCGCTAACACTTAGAACGGAAGACGAAGCCAGCATGGGCATCGCTGACAACATCATCGGAACCCACTTCCGCTACCCCGACTACTTCGAGGTGGACCGGGAGAAGATCCGCGAGTTCGCGCGCGCCGTCAAGGACGACCATCCCGCGCACTACAGCGAGGAGGCCGCCAAAGAGTGCGGCTACGACGCCCTGATCGCGTCGCTGACGTTCCTGGCCGTCGCCGGCCGCAGGGTGCAGCTGGAGCTCTTCAATCAGTTCGACGTGCCGATCAACATGGAGCGGGTGCTGCACCGCGACCAGAAGATCGTCTTTCACCGACCGATCCTGGCGGGAGACAAGCTGTTCTTCGACTCCTACCTCGATTCGGTGACCGAGTCGCACGGCGCGGTGCTCACCGAGATCCGCGGCGAGGTGACCGACGAAAACGGTGACCCGGTTCTGACGAGCGTCGTCACCGTGATGGGTGAGGCGCAGTCTGACACCGAGGCCGACGAAGTCAGCGCGAAGATCGCAGCTGCCCGCGACGCCGCGATCGCGAAAATGGTTGCTGGGCAAAGCTCTAAACAGAGCTGAACCGAACGAGAACCCCTCAGCCGAGGAACATGTTGCGGCGGTTTGCCAGCAGTTGGTACAGCGTCTGCTGAATGGTCTCGCGGACCTGGTCGGTCAGCTCGAACGTGACCATCGGATCCTCGGCCGCAGACTCGTCGTAGTCGGCGGTCTCGATCGGCTCGCCGAACTGGATGTGCCACTTCGAAGGCAGCGGCACCATGCCGACCGGCCCCGCAAGCGGGAACAGCGGCGTGACCGGGAAATACGGCAAACCGAACAGCCGGGCCAGCAGCTTCACGTCGGCGATCATCGGGTAGATCTCCTCGGACCCGACGATCGAGCACGGCACGATCGGCGCCTTGGTCCGAAGCGCCGCCCCGACGAAGCCACCCCTGCCGAACCGCTGCAGCTTGTAGCGATCCTTGAAGTGCTTGCCAAGACCTTTGTACCCCTCGGGGAAGACGGCGGTCAGCTCGCCCGCCGCCAGCAGTCGGTGCGCGTCTTGCGTGCACGCCATGGTGTGGCCCGCCTTGCGCGCGGCCTGACCGAGCATCGGCATGTCGAACACCATGTCGGCGGCGAGCAGGCGCAGGTCGCGGTGGGTGGGGTGCTTGTCGTGCACGGCCACCGCGGTCATCAATCCGTCGAACGGCAACACGCCTGCGTGGTTGGCGACGACGAGGGCCGCACCCGTGCGCGGCAGGTTTTCAATCCCGCTGACTTCAACGCGGAACCACGAGTTGAAGAGCACGCGCAGCAAAGGCAAAAAGATTGCGTCGTTGAGGTGTGGGTCGAAGCCGAACTCGTCGACGGTGTAGTCGCCCATCATCCGCTTGCGAACGAACTCGGCGATCGAGGCGATCCGCTTGGCGAGTTCGGACGGCGTCTCTTCGACGGGCGCGCTGCCCGAGACGGTGCCGCGCCGCTGGTCGATTTCGCGGACGACCGCGGCGATCTGCTCGGCCGAAGCGCGCCCACCGGAGTCTGTGAGCAGTGAGGGATGTCGGCGCGACCCTTCAGCGCGCGCGGCAGCAGCGCGGCGCCCAGCCGACGATCGGCTCGAATTAGAATGCAGCGGAATGACTTTGGCTTTGGGCTCGCCCGCCACGTTGTTACCTTCTCCCCACCCGATTTGAAACTGTTTCTCTAGCGTCCCCAGCGTTGCGCCGCCGACACGGCGCGACTCTCCATTGAGCGTACCCATCGCGGATCGATGATCGGCGTCAATCCGCGGCCCCGGACGTAATCGTCAAAGGCTTCCGCGGTTGTCCACTTCGGGCTGTAGCCTAGGTCATTTCGCATGCGCGTCGTGTCCATCACCCGGCCGTAGCTGAGGTAGTCAAGCTGCTCTCGATCGAGTTCAGTGTAGCGAGTTGCGCGCCTCAGCGAATCCACCGCCCACAGCGCAGAACGCGGAACGGGCAGCGGAATGCGGCCCGAGCGGCGGATGGCCTGACTCATCATGATGATGCCGGATGCGCCGACGTTGAACGTGCCCGACTTGCCCGCCATCGTCGCGCGCTCCAGCGCACCGAGCGCGTCCTGCTCGTGCAGCAGTTGCAGTCGTGCGTCGTGGCCGATCACCGTTGGCACCACCGGACCGGCCAGATACCGCGACAGCGCTGTGTCCATCGCGGGCCCGATCATGTTGGCCAGCCGCAGGATGCTCACGGAGATGTCGGGACGACGACGGCCGAGGCCGCGGGCGTAGCCCTCGATGTCGATGCTGTCGCGGGCGAAACCCTCGCCCGGCGGTCTGCGCCTGCTGCTGCTCTCGGTGAACAGCACCGGGTCGCGCGAACTCGAGCCGTACACCTCCGACGTCGACTTGAGCACGACGCGGCGAACGGAAGGGGCCTTCTGGCAGGCCGCGAACAGCTGGATCGCGCCCATCACGTTGAGTTCCTTGAGCGTCGCCCGTCCGCCCGAGCGGGGCGAGTAGGACGCCGCCGCGGCATGCACGACGGTGTCGACGTCGCCGTTGCGGATCACCTTGGCGATGAACGGGTTACGGATGTCGGCCCTGACGAACTCCGCGCGGCCCATTCGGCGCAGCAGGTCCTTGCTCGGCGCGATCGCGTCCACCGCGATGACGTGGTTGACCAACGGGTTCTGCGCGAGTCGAGCGGTCAGGTACCCGCCGAGGAACCGGCACGCACCCGTGACCAGGACGACCTTCGGATAGCCAACGGTGTCCCGCGAATCCGCGCCGTTTGATCCGCCCCCAGAATCCATTCGGTCAGCCTAGCGGCCGAGCGTGAAAGCTACTTGCCGAGTTTTCTGCGCTGCACCCGGGTGCGACGAAGCAGCTTGCGGTGCTTCTTTTTCGACATGCGCTTGCGCCGCTTCTTGATGACTGAACCCATGAACTCAGAAGTCTCCGTACCTATGCTCTCAAAGCCTCTTGACCCGCATACCTTACCGAAGATGCATAGGTAAACGAAAAACAGCGCCTGCGCGCGGGACAATCAGCCCGCGTCGAAGTACGAGCTCTCCAACATGTCGTGGACAGCCTTGGCGTGCACCCGGAACGAACGCCCGACGCGGACGGCAGGCAATTCGCCGTTGTGCACCAACCGATACACCGTCATCTTGCTGACTCGCATCAGGCTCGCCACCTCGGCGACAGTGAGAAATTGAGCACGTGGCGGCTGACCGTCGGTGGGGCCGGCGTCACGCGGCGCCTTCCCACTAGCCGAATCCCGCGCCGATGGCCCGTTCATAGACGTCATCGCAACCCAATCCATCAGGCACGGGCAGTCCAGCGGCTTCCCCACCGCTGGCACCAACCCGTGCTTACCACTGGGAGAATAGCGTGGCGGATGGGGTTACTGCGACGGGTGTGGGCTAATCGGTTGGAAATTGATTAATTACTCAGATGTAATTCCGAGCTGCTCAGAGCGCCTTTTTGCGGCTTCGACGGCCTCGCCGACCGCCGCCCGCAAACCGCCCCGCTCGAGTTCGCGCAGACCAGCGGCGGTGGTGCCCCCCGGCGAGGTAACGGTGGCGCGCAATTGGGCGGGCGTGGTGTCGATGGCGGTGCCCATGGCGGCATCGCCTGCGGGCTGAGCCTCGTCGAGGCGCTCCAGCAACATCGCGGCCGAGCCTGCCATCGTTTGCACGACCAGATCGGTCGCCACCGACCGCGTCAGGCCCACCGCGACGCCCGCGTCCACGAGCGCCTCGACCATCAGGAAGAAGTACGCAGGCCCCGAACCCGAGACCGCGGTGACCGCGTCGAGCTGCGATTCGGGCACCGTGAGCACACCGCCTACCGCATCGAAGATCGACGACACCTCCTTGAGGTGGTCTGCCGTCGCGAACCGGCCGCGAGCCAGCGCGCTGACTCCCCCGCCGACGACGACGGGCGCATTGGGCATCACCCGGATGACCGGCGATCCGGCGGGCAGCTTGTTCTCGTAGAACTCGGTCGTCACACCGGCGACGACCGACACGAAAACCTGTTCGGCGGTGTCACTTTCGGCCTTGGCCGCGGCGTCGGCGATCTCACTGACGACGGCGCCCACATCGGCGGGCTTGACCGCGACGACGACATAGGTGGCGGTGTCGACCGCGTCGGCGACCGTCGTCACCAACACCGAATACGTGTCGGACAGATATTTCGCGCGCTCGGGAAATTTCTCGGCGACAACCAGGTCCTTGACCTGTCGTCCGGAGCGCAGCAGCCCGGATAGCAGTGCCTCGCCAATACTTCCGCCGCCGACGATCGCGATTCTGGCCATGCGCGCAAGCATTGCAGACGCGTAGGAGCACTAGGGCGTGGGCACCATCGCCAGCTGTCGGGTCTGCACCACGATGTGGCCTTCGCAGTCGACGACGATGTGGTCCTCGTCGAACCAGTCTTGGCCGATCTGCACCGTGGTGCACAACACCCGCAGCCAGCCGTCGGCGGGCAGCGCCCGCAGATAAGCGGTGAGCTGAACCGTCGGCGCCCAGCCCGTCCGGTTCACTCCGAATGTCACCGGCGCTGACACATCGCCACACAGCAGTGCGAAAAGCACATCGGGCGCAACGCCTTTCGGGCGCACCCAGTACTCGATGATCGGCGGGCCGCCGTCAGTGCGCGGGGTGAACGTGGTCAGCGACGGCCGGATGTCGCAGCCGTGCGCCAGATGCACGACGTCTTCCATCGGGTGACCCGGCCCGATCGGCTCCAGGCCAGGCGGCGGCTCCGGTTGCATCAGCGGAATGACGGGGTTGACCGACAACAGCGGCGGCACATGGTGTTCCGGGTCGCCGAGGGTGACGGCCGCGCGCACGGCCGTGCGGTCGCCCTGATTCAGCTCGACGTCGATCAGGCTGACCCGACGCCCGCGCTTGCGCACGGTCGTGACGACCCGCATCGGGCCGGGATCAGGGGCCCACAGAAAGTTGCCCGAGATCGCGATCGGCTGCACGTCGCCGCCATGTTCCGCGCGAGCCGCGTTCGCGCACAGCGCCAGCATCGCCCCGCCGTGCACCTTCGGACCGATGGTCCAGTGCTCGTTGAGCTCGCCGTCGTAGCGGCCGTCCCCGAGCGGGGCCAGCGCCATGGCGTCGGTGAACAGGGTCGATCCCGGCATGTGGTTCCTTTGATGCGTCAGCGAAGCAGGTGCTTGCGGGCGAACTCCAGCGATTCGCGCAGCAGCGCTTCGCGTTCGGTGGCGGTGCGTGCGCCCGATGTGGTCACCTCGAGGATCACATGCCCGGCAAAGTCGCTGTCGGCCAGCATCTGGCAGACCTCCGCCGTCGGCTGGGTACCGCGTCCGGGCACCAGGTGCTCGTCGGTGGACGCGCCGCTGCCGTCGCACAGGTGCAGATGCACCAGCCCCTCGCCCATCCGGCGGGCCATGTCGAGCGCGTCGGTGCCTGCGGTGGCGGTGTGGGACAGGTCCAGCGTGTAGTGGGCGTGGTTGCCGTCCAGCGGGTCATAGGAGGGCGCGAAGGCCGAGATGCCCGGCCCCGGCCTGCCGCCCCGCTTACGCATCCGCTCGATCGACGTCTGGCCCGCCCCGAAGAACCGGTCGGCCCGGAACGGAAACATGTTCTCGACGGCCACCAACACGTCGCTTGACGCCTCGAGCTCTGCGACCTGCTCGGAGAAGCCCTCGGCATAGCGGCGCTGCCAGCGGAACGGCGGGTGCACGACGACGGTCTGCGCGCCGAGCTGTTCGGCCGCTCGCACGCTGCGCTCGAGCTTCGGGATGGGGTTGGCCCCCCACACCCGCTGCGAGATCAGCAGGCACGGCGCATGCACCGACAGCACCGGCATGTCGTAGCGCTTCGACATCGCCTCTATGGCGTCGACGTCTTGGCTGACCGTTTCCGCCCACACCATCAGCTCGACGCCGTCGTAGCCGAGCTTTGCGGCGTACTCGAAAGCCGCCTCAGTCCTCAGCGGATAAACCGAGGCCGTCGATAGACCGACCTTGATGGCGGGGCGCACGGTATCTGTCGGCGCCTCAGCCGGACTGAAGCAGAGCCAGCGGTCCCAGTGTCACCAGAGCGCCCACCGCCACCGCGATCAACGTGCTTCCGATGTCCTCGGTCTTGCGAACCACGCGGACCCCCACCACGAGGCCGAGGATCACCAGCACCGAAAGCACGAGGGCGACGATGTTGTTCCACTTCCACAGTTGGTCGAACGCGATGAACAGACCGGCGCCGAAGGCGACCGCGATGATGCACTGGCCGACGACCCACGCAGTGCGCAGGACCGACGACATCCCGCTTGAGGACGCAGCCTCGCCGCCTTCGAGGTCCTCGTCGTCCTCGAGATCGATGTCCTCGGGGCGCGGGCGCGACCCGCGGGCCAGGTCGTCGGCGACCGTCTGACCGCCGAACAGCGTGCCCGACGTGGCCCGCAGATACGACGGAAGCTCGTCCTTGGCGTCGACTTCCTCGGCGAGTGCGGCTTCGGTGTCCTCGTCCTCGATCTCCGGTTCGTCGGTCAGGACCAGGTCTTCCTCGTCCTCGTCGACCGGATCCGGGCTCATCTGCTCGGCGCCGACAACGCCGAAGCGGCGCTGACCGGGCGCGTACTGCGGGCGGCGCGGCGGCGGCGCGAAGAAATCCACCAGGTCTTCGTCGGTGTCGCGCCGTTCGATGTGGGTCGAGTATTCGGCGACGGCGTCGGCATAGTCGTCCGCGGCGTCGTCGTCGTACTCGTCCTGCGCGGGTTCGGCCTCTGCCTCCGGTTCTTCGAGCTCGACCTCGTCGACGTGGCTGTCGACGCCGTTCGTCGAAATCGGCTCGTCTTTCACGGCCGGGAGGGTCCGCGTCGTCTCGTTCTCGTCGACGTCATGCCCCGAAACGATCGGGATTTCACCCGTCAGCTCCGCGACTGTGACCGAATCGCTGTTGCCACGACGGCGCCGGCGCCTGCCGCCGACGGGCGGGGCACCGATCGTGCCGTTCTTGGCCAGCAACTCCGCAACCGAGATCGGTCGCGTGTTGCTGTAGCTGTCTTCTGGTCCTGTCATCGTGTGTTGCCTTTGGGCCTAGCTAGTGTTTCATGTCGGCGCCGGTGCACCTTCATTCCTCATGTCGGCGCCGGTGCGCCTCCGTCCGCTCGTTCAGCGTTCCCGCACAGACGTCTCCACCAAGGCAGTTCCATCGGCTTCGCTGTCGAGTTTCCGCAGAATCAGCCCTTCCCGCAACGCCCAGGGGCAGATATCTACGCTTTCGATATCGAGAGCCTTCATGCTCGCCTCAGCTACCAAAGCTCCGGCCACGATCTGTGGCGCCCGCTCGGCGCTCACTCCTTCCAACTCAGCACGGTCAGCCGCGGTCATCCTAGAGATGAAAGCTATGAGCTGTCTGAGGCCGCTGGCCGTGAGCGTTCGTTTCACGCGCGGACCGGCGCCCGACGGTGCCGCGCCGGTGAGTCTGGCCAGCGAGCGGAAGGTTTTCGACGTGGCGACTGCGAGGTCGGGGTTTCCGGCCTTGAGCACTTCGGCGGCGGAGTCGGCGACCTCGGTGGCCAGCCAGTCCCGCAGCATTGCGACGCGACGGCGGCCCGGCGGATCGTCGGGCAGCCACTCTCGGGTCAGCCTGCCCGCGCCCAGCGGCAGCGACAGTGCCACCTCGGGCTCCTCGTCGACCCCGTTGGACAGCTCCAGGGAACCGCCGCCGATGTCGATATTGATGATGCGCCCGGCGCTCCAGCCGTACCAGCGGCGGACGGCAAGGAACGTCAGCCTGGATTCGTCTCGCCCGCTGAGCACCTGCAGCGCCACGCCGGTCTCGCCAAGCACCCGCGCAAGCACGTCCTCAGAGTTCTTCGCGTCGCGCACCGCGGACGTGGCGAACGCCATCAGTTCGGCGCATCCGGAGCTCGCAGCGATCTTGGCGAACTCGTCGATGGTGCTGATCAGTTTGTCCGCGCCCTTGCGGGTCAGCTTGCCCGAACCGTCGATCGCCTCCGCGAGCCGAAGCGACGCCTTGGTGGAACTCATCGGCGTCGGATGCCCGCCGCGGCGCGCGTCCACCACCAACAGATGAACGGTGTTGCTGCCGACATCCAGCACGCCTAATCGCACCCATCCAACCTAATGGAGCTACCGTTTACTTTTGTGAGCGCATCGCATCCAGGTGAGGTGGAATTGGACTTCGCCCGTGAGTGGGTGGAGTTCTATGACCCAGACAACCCCGAACATCTGATCGCCGCCGACATGACGTGGCTGCTGTCGCGGTGGACATGCGTGTTCGGCACACCGGCGTGTAAGGGCACCGTCGAGGGCAGACCGGACGACGGCTGCTGCTCGCACGGCGCATTCCTTTCCGACAAGGACGACCGCGCGCGACTGGACGATGCCGTCAAGCAGCTGACCGACGAGGATTGGCAGTTCCGCGACAAGGGGCTCGGCAAGAAGGGCTACCTGGAGTGGGACGAATACGACGACAAACCCAATCTCCGCACGCGAAAGTACAAGGGCGCCTGCATCTTTCTGAACCGGCCTGGTTTCCCGGCGGGCATCGGCTGCGCGCTGCACAGCAAGGCTTTGAAGCTCGGTGTCGAACCACTGACCATGAAGCCCGATGTGTGCTGGCAGTTGCCGATCCGGCGCACGCAGGAGTGGGTCGAGCGGCCCGACGGCTCCGAGGTGCTCAAGACCTGGATCAGTGAATACGACCGCCGCGGCTGGGGTGAGGGTGGCGAAGACCTGCACTGGTACTGCACCGGCGACCCGAATGCGCACGTCGGCGCCAAGCAGGTGTGGGAGTCCTACGCCCCCGAACTGACCGAACTGCTCGGCGAGAAGGCGTACGCCGAGCTGGCCGCAATGTGCAAGCGGCGCAACGGGTTAGGGCTGATCGCCGTGCACCCCGCGACCCGCTTGGCCGAATGACGCTTTTCCTGTTCCGGCTCATCCCGCCTCGCGCCGACTTCGCGCAGACGATGACGGCCGAGGAGCAGAAGGCGATGGCCGAGCACATGTCGTACTGGGAACAACTGATGGCCGACGACAAGGTCCTCGTCTACGGTCCGGTCGCCGATCCCGAAGGCGTGTGGGGCATGGGCGTGCTGCGCGTCGCCGATCGCGCCGAGGTACTCGAGATCGGCGAGCGCGATCCGTCAGTGTCGGCCGGCGTCAACACCTTCGAGGTGTTCGAGATCATGGGCGGACGCACGGCGTAGAGCCAGACCGCTGACCCGATCAAGGTCACGAAAAACACCAAAACGTAAGTGCCAGGCAGTAGTTCAGACCACAAACCCCCGGGATGCAGTGACAGCAGGCCAGCCTGCGGCGTGTCTCCGGCGCTGAACACGATCCATCCGCCGAGCAACGCGCACAGCACCCACATGGACACCGCCGCTGCCTTGCTGCCTGCCACGTAGCCGCGATACCCGAGATGAACGACCAACGGCGCGAACCACACCCAGTGGTGGCTCCAGCTGAACGGCGAGGCGGCGGCAGCGGCCAACCCGACGATCGCGAGCGCCAACACCGAATGGCCCCTTCGGTAGGTCATCGCGGCGATCACCACGGCAAGAGCCGCCACGGCGACGGAGGCAACCGTGGCCATTGCAGACGAGACGTGCAGCCGCAGCAGCAACCCACTCAGGCTCGTATTCGCGAACGGGTCGTGCGAGATCCGGTTGACGTCGTCGAAGCGGCCCCGCAGCCAATACGTCACCGAATCGGTTGGCGCAACGGCGAACCCGAGGACAACCGTCGCGGCGAACGTCGCGCTCGCCAGCAACGCCGCCCGGAACCGTCGGATCGCCAGCAGATACAGAATGAACAGCGCCGGGGTCAGCTTGAGGCCAGCGGCCAACCCGATCCCGATGCCCGTCCACTTGCCCCGCCCCAACAGATCAACCACCACCAGGACGAGCAGGACGACGTTGATCTGACCCAACTCGGCGGTCAGGCGCAGCGGCTCCAGCCATGCGATCATGCCAACGAGCAGCGCGGTGAGGCTGGCCAGCGCGCCGCCGGTCCGCAGGCCCATCGATGTCAGCATCCGCACGACCGCATACGTCAGCGCGGCCACCGTGCCAAGGAGCCAGAGCCACTGCACAGTGGTGCTGTCGAGCAGGGCCAGCGGCGCCGCGCAGATCGCGGCGAAGGGCGGGTAGATGAACAGCAACTCGGTGTGATTGCCGGTCAGCCCGGTCGAATAGAGGTCGAGGCCCGCCAACAGCCGCTCCGCGGCGAAGCGGTACACCATCAGGTCGACCTGCATCCGCAGCGCCGGCCAGTGCGCGTAGGCCGCGACATATGCGACCAGTGCGAGCGCCGCGACCGTGGGGCCACCGCGCCGGACCCACGGATTGATGATGTTGTTGTTCGTGTTGTCTTGTGTGGTCTCAGTGGTCATTACTCGTCGTCCGCTGTGTCGGCCCTTGATTACGAGGGGCCCAGACTAGACGAGTTACTTGTGAGTGGCTCTCAGGTTTCTTGTCCGGGCGCGATCAGCCCTCGAGCTTGTAGCCCAGACCGCGCACCGTCACCAGGTGCACCGGGTTCGCTGGGTCGGCCTCGATCTTGGACCGCAACCGCTTGACGTGGACGTCGAGCGTCTTGGTGTCGCCGACGTAGTCGGCACCCCAGACTCGATCGATCAACTGGCCGCGGGTGAGCACCCGGCCACTGTTGCGCATCAGGTACTCGAGCAGATCAAACTCCTTGAGCGGCAACGTAATCTGCTCGCCGTTGACCGAAACCACGTGGCGCTCGACGTCCATCCGCACCGGGCCGGCCTCCAGGATGCCGTCGCCGATGCCGGAGTCGTCGCTGTCGCTGCCGCGCCGCAGCACCGCCCGGATCCGCGCAATCAACTCGCGCGCGGAGTACGGCTTGGTGACGTAGTCGTCGGCACCGAGCTCGAGGCCGACGACCTTGTCGATCTCGCTATCGCGTGCCGTCACCATGATGACGGGAACGCTTGAGCGCGAACGCAATTGCTTGCACACATCGGTTCCGCTCATGCCGGGCAGCATCAGGTCCAGCAGCACGATGTCTGCTCCGGCCCGCTCGAATTCCGCCAAAGCCGATGGCCCGTCGGCCACCACGGTGGCCTCAAAGCCCTCCTTGCGCAGGAGAAAGGCCAGGGGATCGGCCAAGGACTCCTCGTCCTCCACGATCAGCACGCTGGTCATTGGTCTGGCTAGTCCTCTCGCTCGTCTTGCATTTCCAGGTCATCATCACCATGGGGGTAGGCCGGGATCGACAAGGTGAACGTCGATCCCGTCCCCGGCTGACTCCACAGCCGGATGGATCCGTTGTGATTGGCGGCGACGTGCTTGACGATCGCCAAACCCAATCCGGTGCCGCCGGTGGCTCGTGAGCGCGCCTTGTCGACACGGAAGAATCGCTCGAACACCCGCTCCTGGTCCTCACGCGCAATGCCGATGCCACGGTCGGTGACCGCGATCTCGATGTTGTGCCCGCGTCGGCGCCTGCTGATGGAAACTGGAGAACCGTTGGGCGAGTAGGCGATTGCGTTCGACACCAAGTTGGCGATCGCCGTTACCAGCAGTGGTTGGTCGCCGTAGACGCGGTAGCCGGTCGGGGCGTCGGTGGTTATCGCGATGTCAGCGTTGTCGGCGGCCACCTTGTACCGCGACAGCGCCTCGGCCACCACATGGTCGACGTCGACCGCCTCCAGATCCGGCAGTCGTTCACCGCCCTGCAACCGGGACAGGTCGATCAGCTCGCCGACCATGTTGGCCAAGCGGTTGGATTCGGTGAGCATCTTCTCGGCGAATCGACGCACGGTCTCGGGGTCGTCGGCCGAGGCCAGCAGCGCCTCGGCAAGCACACCCATCGCGCCGACCGGCGTCTTGAGCTCGTGGCTGACGTTGGCAACGAAATCCCGACGAGTCGCCTCCATGCGGGCGTGCTCCGACTGATCGTCGACGTAGACGACCGCGAACCGCCGATCCTCCTCGGTCAGCAGCTGTACGTGCCCACGCACCGACAGCCCGGAGCGTCCGGGGTTGACGCGTTTGCGCGGCGACAGGTCGACCTCGCCGGGCTCACCGGTCGCAAGAGTGCGCTCGGCGGCCAGCCAGGCCCGCTCGTCGAGCAGTCGGTCGCGGACCAGTCCCAGCTCGCGGGCCCGGTTGTTGGTGTAGACCACGTCACGGTAGGTGTCGACCACGACGATCCCCACCGGCGAACCCGAGACGATGTGCTCGAGCATCTGCGAGACGGTGATCCCGGACTGCTCGGCCGCGCGGCGACGTCGGTTTTCCAGGATGCGCGGGGTGAGGCCTGCCCCCAACCCTGCACCGATCGCCAGAGCGAGCAGCGCCACGGCCCCCACAAGTAGGAGCGCCGATACCACACTCACGCGAAAATCGTACGCATCCGGTGAACGTCATCCCAGCAGCGTGCGGCCAAAACGGGACATGTCACATGCCCAAACGCAGGTGTTCGGTAGCCGTTTACCCAGAGTTTGCCCAGCGGCACGGGCATCAGCCCCATTCGGCGCCGGCGCCGGCGCTCTACTTCGCGCCCTGGGCGGCGACCGCCGCCGCACCGGCCGCCGCGGCCTCGGGGTCCAGGTACTGGCCGCCGATGACCTTCGGCTTCAGCCCGCCGTCGAGGTCGTAGCGGAGCGGGATCCCGGTCGGGATGTTCAGCCCGACGACGTCCTCGTCAGACATGCCGTCGAGGTATTTCACCAGCGCCCGCAGCGAGTTGCCGTGCGCGGCGATCAGCACCGTCTTGCCGGCCCGCAGGTCAGGGACGATCGTGCTCTCGTAATACGGCACGAAGCGCTCGACGACGTCCTTGAGGCATTCGGTCAGCGGGCCGCCGTTGATGTCCGCGTACCGCGGATCGGTGTCCTGGCTGTACTTGCTGCCTGCCTCGATCGGCGGCGGCGGGGTGTCGTAGCTGCGCCGCCACGCCATGAACTGCTCTTCGCCGTATTTCTCTTTGGTCTCCGCCTTGTTCAGGCCCTGCAGTGCACCGTAGTGGCGCTCGTTGAGCCGCCAGTCGCGGTGCACCGGGATCCAATGCCGATCGGCGGCGTCCAGCGCGAGGTTGGCGGTGTTGATCGCGCGGCGCAGCAGCGAGGTGTACAGCACGTCGGGCTGACGGTCCAGGTCCTTGATCAGCTCACCGGCGCGGACCGCTTCGGCCCTGCCCTTCTCGGTGAGGTCGACGTCGACCCACCCGGTGAACAGGTTCTTCTGGTTCCAGTCGCTCTCGCCGTGGCGGAGCAGGATCAACGTCGCGTCACCCATGGCGCGATCCTCTCATGAGTCGTCCTCGTCGATCAGATGGGCGAACGCCTGCAGGTTCTTCAGCGACTCGCCGCGCGAAACCCGCCACTCCCACTCTTTCTGGATCGACGACCGAAAACCCAACTCCAGCAACGTGTTGAAGTCCGAGTCGACAGCCTCCAGCACCTGGCCGAGGATGCGATCGATCTCGTCGGCGGTGACCGATGCCAGTGACATCCGGCCGACCAGGTAGATGTCGCCGACGTTGTCGAGGGTGTAGGCCACGCCGTACAGCCTGCGATTGCGCTTGAGCAGGAACCGGTACACGCCCTCGTGGTTCTCGTCGGGCTTGCGGCAGACGAAGGCCTCGACGCGCACAGAGTGCTCGCCGATGGACAGGATGGTGTTGGTCTTCAGCCGGCGCTCGCCCGGCAACTCGACGATGATGCCCGGCAGGCCGCCGTGCGCGCCCTTGTGCGGGGTGCAGACGAGGCCGTGCTCCTTGCAGGTGTCCTCGATGACTTGCTGGACGTCCGCCGTCACGCGCGGACCCCGCGCCTGATCGAGAACCGGCGACCGTTGCGCCGCGCCGTCAGGTCGGGCATCCGATGCCGGGCGCGGTAGTCGGTGATGGCGCGGCCGTAGCTGGCCAGCAGCGCGTCGACGGTGTGCGCCCACGAGAACGTGGCGGCATGGTCGACGGCGGCGCGGCTCATGCTCTCGGGGCCGCGCTTGAAAAGGGCATCGATCGTGTGGGCCCAGTCGTCGACGTCGTGGCCGTCGACCAGCGAGCCGGTGACCCCGTCGCGCACGGCGACCGGCAGCCCGCCGACGGATGCAGCCACCACCGGCGTGCCGCACGCTTGGGCCTCGATGGCGACAAGTCCGAAGGACTCCGAATAGCTCGGCACGCCGACCAGGTCGGCAGCCCGGAACACCTCGACTAGTTGATCGCGCGATTGCGGCGGCAGGAATGTCACCCGGTCGGCGATACCCAGTTCGTCGGCCAGCCGAACCAGCCCGTCCGGTGCAGCCAGCCCGCTGCCCGACGGTCCACCCGCCACGAGCACCCGCACGCCGGGCAGTTTGGCCGCCGCGCGCAGTAGCACGTCGGGCGCCTTGAGGGGTTGGATGCGGCCGACGAACGCGAGCACCTGTTCGTCGGGGTCGATGCCGAGCGTGGCGCGCGCGGCACGTTTGTCGCCGGGGGTGAACATTTCCAGGTCGACGCCGGGATGCACCACATCGATGCGCGACGGGTCGGCGTGGTGTAGCGAAACCAGTTGTGCCGCTTCATGTTCGGTGTTCACGATCAACCGGTCGGCCTCGTCGACCACCTGCTGCTCACCGACGGCCCGCAGCGGCGGTTCCGGCGAGTCACCGTCGGCCAGCGCGGCGTTCTTCACCGCTGCCAGGGTGTGCGCGGTGTGTACCAGCGGCACGGCCCAGCGGTCGCGGGCCAGCCAGCCGACCTGTCCCGACAGCCAGTAGTGCGAATGCACGATGTCGTAGTAACCCGGCTCGTGGGTGGCTTCTGCGCGCAGCACGCCGGCGGTGAACGCGCACAGCTGAGTGGGCAGGTCGTACTTGTCGAGCCCCTCGAACGGGCCGGCGACGACATTGCGCACCAACACACCGGGCGCCACCTTGACGACGGGCTGATCGGCCGAGGACGTGGCGCGGGTGAAGATCTCCACCTCGACGCCGCGGCGGGCCATCTGCAGCGCGCTCTGCAGCACGTAGACGTTCATGCCGCCGGCATCGCCAGTGCCGGGCTGAGCCAACGGGGACGTGTGCACCGAGAGCACAGCGACACGGCGGGGAGCATCTGTTGCTATGCGCACACAGACATGTCTACACCGACGTTTAGCGGGCTGATTACTCACGCCTGACGTAGGCGATCAACCCGCTAAGCGGTCGCCTCCGGGCGACGGCTCTGGACGCGACGCATCGCCCCGATCGGGTCGGCATACAGCCCGCCGAGCGAGACCACACCCGCGCCTGCCTCTTGCACCCGGTTCCCGAACGCGGTGACCCGGATGTCGCGGGCAGGCAGCACGGATCGTTCGGCGTAGGCCGCCTCGACGAGGTTCATGCCCTCGGGGTACTCGGTGAACGCCTGGCCGCCGACCACCAGATCGTCGGGGTTGAGCATGTCGCGCAGCAGCGCGACGGCCTCGCCGAGCACGCGGGCCCGCTCGGCGAGCAGCGTCTGAGCCTGCTGGTTGCCCTGCCTGGCCGCCTTCGTCACGGCCGTCACCGTCGACGCGGGGCCCTCGGCCGGGACGATGCGCGCCTTGCGGGCGGCAATCAGCACCGCCTCGTCGCTCACCGTCGACTCCAGTTGGCCGCTGCCGCCGAGCAGTTCCGACTGAACCGGCAGCGCGGCAATGGTGCCCGGGCCGCTGGTCGGCGAGTGCACCCGCCCGCCGATCGACAGCGCATAGCCGACGGTTTCACGGGCGTAGACGTACAGGCTGGTGGTCGACGGAGTCGGCTGGCGACGCACGCCGAGCAGCAGTTCGGCGCCTGCCATCGCGTCAACATGCGAGGCCACCGACACCGGAAGGCCGAGCGTCTCGGCGAGCACCGGCCCGACCGGCGCATCGGACCAGCCCAGCCGCGGGTGGTCGAGATGGCCGGTCGCGCTGTTGACGACACCACCGGCGGCCACGCCGACCCACAGCGGACGCCTGCGGTGCCAGCGGCTCAGGTAGCGGCGGGCACTGCCTGCCAGCGATGCCAGCGCAGCGGCCTGCGCCCCACGCGGAGTCGGCGTCTCGACGGCGTCCAGCGTGCGGCCGAACAGGTCGGTGGCCACGATGCTGGTGGTCCGCGCACCGATGTGGATGCCGAGCGTCAGGAATGGCTCATGGTTGACCTCGACGGGCACGCGGGGCCTGCCGATGGCGCCGGAGACCGCGAGGTCGGCGCGCTCGCGCAGGATGCCCGCATCCAGCAGCGCGGTCACCTGCCGGTTCACCGTCGCGATCGACAGCGAAGTGACTTGGGCGATCACGTCGCGGGCGATCGGGCCGCGCAGCCGCGCCGCGCTGAACACAGAAGCCGCCGCCGCATCGGCCACCTTCAGCGAGGGCGCGACGACGCGGTGACGCGCCTGGGGGTAACTCGCGGGAGCCAGCGTTCGCTTACTGCGGACACCCCTGTTGGAGGTCGCCGGCTGAGGGAGGGCGGTGGTGGAGGAAGTGCGCACGGGTCTGTCCTTTGTTGAAGTCGGCTGGTGGGTCCTGGCCACACCTGCGACTCAACTCAGACAGTTATCCGGGGTCGGTCAGGCGCGGCGATTCACGCGGCGACAACAACAGCTCCGGAACACACAGCGAACTTAGCACGCCAACTAAAGTTGGGCAGATGACGACACCTTCAGCCTCCGAGCGGGTCGCGGTGGTCACCGGGGCCAGCGCAGGTATCGGCGAAGCGACCGCGAAAACGCTTGCAGCCCTTGGCTTTCACGTCGTTTGCGTGGCCCGTCGCGAGGGCCCGATCAAGGCACTTGCCGACCAGATCGGCGGCACCGCGATTGTGGCGGACGTCACAAGCGATGCGGACGTGTCGGCGCTGGCCGACGCCCTGGACCGGGTCGATGTGCTGGTCAACAACGCAGGCGGCGCCCGCGGGCTGGAACCGGTGCTCGAGGCGGATCTCGACAACTGGCGCTGGATGTGGGAGGCCAACGTGCTCGGCACGCTGCGCGTCACGCGCGCGCTGCTGCCCAAGCTGATCGACTCCGGCGACGGCCTGATCGTCACGGTCACCTCGATCGCCGCGATCGAGACCTACGACAACGGCTCCGGCTACACCTCGGCCAAGCATGCCCAGGGCGCGCTGCACCGCACACTGCGCGGCGAGTTGTTGGGAAAACCGGTGCGGCTCACCGAGATTGCGCCCGGAATGGTCAAGACCGACTTCTCACTGCGCCGCTTCGGCGGCGACGAGGACCGCGCCGCGAAAGTCTACGAGGGCGTCGTACCGCTGGTCGCCGAGGACGTCGCCGAGGTCATCGGGTTCGTGGCGTCTCGGCCGTCGCACGTCAACCTGGACACCATCGTGATCCGGCCGCGCGACCAGGCCAGCGCTTCGCGGTTTAACCGCCGGGCCGCCCGTTGACCGGCTGAGGCGCGTCCGACGGCGTCGCAGGCGCGGTGCTCGGAATCTGCGACGGTGAGCCCTGCGGCGACAGCGCTGACATCGCCACCCAATCGTCCCACGACACCGCCCAGTCCCAGATGTCGCCGTCGGAGTACGACAACTCGATCGACGTGCCGGTGACCTCGACCGGGTCGCCGTACATCGCGCTGTTGAAGTACTGCTGGGAGTTTTCCAGATTCAGGTTGATGCAGCCGTTGGTGACGTTGGTATTGCCTTGGGCGCCAATGCTGTTCGGGTTGCAGTGAATGAACTCGCCGTTGTTGGAGATCCGCACGGCGAACCGCTCGTGCACATTGCTGTAACCGGCAGCGGGATTGGACATGTAGAAGTCTTCATACTTCTCGGTCACGACGTGGACGCCGCTGCGAGTGATGTTGCGCGGCAGGTCACCCTCGCCGTAGCTGCACGGGAAGTCCATGATGACCGCGCCGGTTCCGTCGAGCACCTGGATGCGGTGCGAGGACGCCTCGGCCTTGACCACCTGGCGGCGGCCGATCTCGAAGTTCAGCGTGATGTCCTGCGCGCCGAACGCGCCGTCGCCGAACGGAACGCCATAAAGCCGCGCCTCGACGTTGACCTTGGTGCCTGCCGGGTAGTACTCCTTGCTCCGGTAGTGCACCCGCGAGCCGCCCACCTCGTCGGGCAACCACGCCCAGCTGCCCTCGACCGGTGGCTCCGTCGTGACCTTCAGCGCCTTCTCGACTGCGGCCTTGTCGGAGATCGACGCGTCGAACTGGATGATGACCGGTGCCGCGACACCGACAGTCTGGCCGTCGGCGAGTTGGAACGCGCCATTGACCTGCTTGGTCGGGTTGATCGTGGTGAAGTTGCCCTGCACAGGGACGGCCTTGCCGTCGTGGCCGACCACCGAGCCTGCCCAGGTGTAGGACGCGCCGTAGCCGAGCGGTTCGGTGGTGGCGAAGCTGGTGCGCTCGCGGTTGAGGACACCCGCGACGACCTTGCCGTCGGCGTTGGTGAGCGTGACGCGCTGAAACCAGCCGTCTTTGACGTCGACGCGCACCGGTGCGACGGGCGCGACGTCGCTGGCGTTGTCGGCGGGTTGATAGCTGATCGACGGCGCAGGCGGCGCGGACGGCGCCTCTGCGGTTGGTTTGCCGACCCTGCTGCCGCAGGCCGCGAGTGCGCCCGGCGCGACGACCCCGACCGCGAGTGCGGTCAGGGCCTTCCGCCGACTGAACGACGGAGACGGATTGGCTGGGCTCACGTGGACCCAGGGTACCTAGAGAGAGGCCCCAATCAGAATCGGCTCGGGTGTGAGATCGATCCCGAAGGCCGCCCGAACACCGTCGCGCACCGCTCTGGCCAGCGCAATTACGTCGGCAGTCGTGGCGGTGCCCCGATTCGTCACAGCGAGCGCATGCTTGGTCGACAGCCGCGCGGGGGCGTGCTCGTTCGGGTATCCCTTGCCGAAGCCCGCGCGTTCCACCAGCCAGCCCGCGGCCAGCTTCACTCCGTCCGGCGCGGGGTAGTTCGGCACCGGCCCGTCGACGCTGTTCTGCAAGCGCTCGTATTCCGCGGCCGACACGACGGGGTTGGTGAAGAACGATCCGACGCTCCAGGTGTCGTGGTCTGCCTCGTCGAGCACCATGCCCTTGCCTGCACGCAGCGACAGCACCGCCTCCCGCACCCGCGCGGGGTCGGCGGTCGATCCGGGTTCGGCCCCGAGCGCAGCGGCCAGTTCGCCGTAGCGGATCGGGGCGCTGCGCCCGTCGCGATCCAACGCGAATTCGACCTCCAGCACGACCGCGGCGGCTGAATGCTTGAGAATGCTTGTGCGGTAACCGAATTGGAGAACATTAGGCGTCACCCAGCGATCTTCGCCGGTGCGGCGGTCGAGCAACCGGACGCGGTGGATGGTGTCGGCGACTTCGGCGCCGTATGCGCCGACGTTCTGCACCGGCGTCGCGCCTGCCGAGCCGGGGATGCCCGAAAGGCATTCCAGGCCGCCGAGCCCGTGTGCCAGCGACGTGACCACAACGTCGTCCCACACCGCGCCGGCTTCCGCGCGCACAACATTGTCCTCGACGGTGATCTCGGTGTTGGCGAGCAGCACGACGGTCAGGTCGGCCAGGTCGTCGGCCAGCACCACATTCGACCCGCCCGCGAGCACCAGGGCGTCCGGCAGTGCGCTCAGCGCGGCCACGATCTGCTCAGTGGTCGTGCACGTGATCAACCGGCGCGCAACACCTCCGATGCGCAGCGTGGTCAGCGGCGCCAGCGCTACGTCGTCGGCGACGGCGGCACCCCCCAGTTCCAGACCGGTCACGGGCGGTAACGGTAGCGTGGCCAGCTATGCCGCGTTCATTCGACATGGCGACGGAATACGGTGCCAGCGTTGAACAGGTCCACCAGGCATTCAGCGATGAACAGTATTGGCTGTCGCGATTGGCCGATTCGGGCGCCGACGACTACTCGTTGGATTCGTTGACCGTCGACGGAAATGGCATTGACGTGGTCACCACTCAACGGCTGCGCGCCGACCGGTTGCCCGCAGTGGTGACGCAGTTCCACCGCGGCGATCTCGCCCTTGTCCGCGAGGAGTCATGGTCGCCGGTCAGCGACAGGCGGGCGACCGCGACCATTCAGCTCGCGATCACCGGTGCACCTGCGACGCTGAGCGGTGCCGCGGTACTCGCGCCGGCAAAATCCGGCGAAGGCTCACGGCTGGACTTCAAGGCCACGGTCACGGTGAATGTTCCGCTCGTCGGCGGCAAGATCGAGAATTTCATCGGCAGTCAGCTGATGGACCTTCTCATCCAGGAACAGCGCTTCACCACGGTGTGGATCACCGAAAACGCGTAACCCATAAGTAAAATTATGTTCCATGTCGCGTCGCATGGATTACACCATCGAGTTCGGCGCACCGGCGGAGAAGATCTACCAGGACTTCACCAGCCGGGAATACTGGCAAACCCTGATGGACGCGTACCGCTTCCTGACGCCGCAGTCGGAGATCAAGACCTTCTCGACCACCGAGCGCGGCACGGACATCGTCTTCGTGCAGAACCTGCCCCGCATGTACCTGCCGCCCATCGCGCGCAACGTCGTGCCGTTCGACATGATCATCACCCGCAAACAGCATTTCGATCGCTACGACCACGAGAAGAATCGGGCCAAGGGCACGTACGCGGCATCGATTCCGCACGGCCCCGGCAGCTTTGGCGGTCAGTACTTCCTCACCGAGACCCAGGCAGGCAGCAGGTTGCGGCTTTCCAGCGTCTGCAAGGTCCACATCCCGTTCATAGGCGGCGCGCTGGAGGACCTGATCCTGCATCACATCAAACAACTCTTCGACGCCGAGGAGGCGTTCACCGCTGACTGGATTGCCAAGCACCACTAGGCCGGTCGGTGCCATCACGCGTGGCACCACCGGTCATAACCGGTTGCGCCGCAGCGACCGGTGGCTGGTGCACTCGCGCCGGGTGCGCGCCGCACTGCAGGCGGCGGCCGACCCGCTGGTGATCGACCTCGGCTACGGCGCGCTGCCGGTGACGACGCTGGAACTCGCCGCCCGGCTGCGGGTGGTGCGTGCCGACGTCCGCGTGGTCGGCCTCGAGATCCATCCCGAACGTATTGCGCCCTCTCGCGACGGCGTGGAATTCGGCCTCGGCGGCTTCGAATTAGCCGGTCGCACACCGGTTTTGGTGCGAGCGTTCAACGTACTGCGCCAGTACCCGGTGGACGCGGTGCCAGGGGCGTGGGCCACGATGCAGGCACGGCTGGCGCCCGGCGGACTCATCGTCGACGGCACCTGCGACGAGTTGGGCCGTCGCTGCTGCTGGGTACTGCTCGACGCCGACGGGCCGATCAGCCTGACGTTGGCGTGCGATCCGTTCGCGATCGACCGACCGTCGGATCTGGCCGAACGCCTTCCCAAGGTGCTGATCCACCACAACCTCGAAGGCCAGCCGATTCATGCGTTGCTGACGGCGGCGGACCGGGCGTGGGCCAGCGTCGCGGGGCACGGGGTGTTCGGGCCGCGGGTGCGCTGGCGCGCGATGCTCGACCTGCTGCGCGACGAGGGCCTGCCCGTCGAGCCGCCACGGCGGCGGATGCGCGACGGCGTTCTCTCGGTGCCGTGGGCCGCCGTCGCGCCCGTAGGCTGAAACCCATGCGGATTGCCCTCGCGCAGATCCAGAGCGGCGCAGAACCCACGGCCAACCTCGGCCTCGTCGAGGACTACACCCGACGCGCCGCCGACGCGGGCGCCCGCCTCGTGCTGTTCCCCGAGGCGACGATGTGCCGCTTCGGGGTGCCACTCGCCCCGATCGCCGAACCACTTGACGGATCGTGGGCGTCGGCGGTCCGGGCGATCGCCGAGCGCGCGGGCATCGTCGTCGTGGCAGGCATGTTCGCGCCCGCCGAAGAAGACAGGGCCGGCAGGGTGACCAACACGCTGCTCGCGACGGGTCCAGGGGTCGACACGCACTACGACAAGATCCATCTCTACGACGCGTATGGCTTCGCCGAATCCGACACCGTCGCGCCGGGGCATGAACCCGTGATGATCACCGTCGACGACGTGAACGTCGGGCTGACCCTGTGCTATGACGTCCGCTTCCCCGAGCTGTACGTCGAATTGGCTTCGCGGGGAGCACAACTCATCACGGTGCACGCATCGTGGGGCACCGGCGCAGGCAAGCTCGAGCAGTGGCAGTTGCTGGCCCGCGCCCGCGCGATCGATACGACGGGCCTCGTCGCCGCCGTTGATCAGGCCTACCCCGGCGATGAACTCGCCGCAGCGGGTCCGGTTGGTGTCGGCGGCAGCCTGGTCTCGTCGGCGATCGGAGAGGTGCTGGCATCGGCCGGGGCGGACCCCCAGTTGCTCGTGACCGATCTCGACCTCGACGCTGCGCACAAGGCCCGCGAGACGATCGCGGTATTGCGCAACCGGACAGACTTCACCCGTCTGGGTAAGGCAGAATCGCTCAGGTGACCGATCCCTGGGCTCGGCCGGCCAACCAGGTCCCGCCCGTCGAACCGCCGCCACAGTTCCCACAGGGCGCGCCAGCCGGCCAGCCGGCACCGGCGCAGGCCCCGCCCCCTGAGCAGGACTCGTCGCTGCTGAACAAGGTCAAGGACCTGTTCCGCGACCCGTTGTCGATCGTCCTCGCCGTCGTCATCGTCATCGCGCTGGTGGCGGCCGGCCTGCTCGCAGGCGAGCTGTACGCGCGCAGCCGCGCCGACGACGTGGTCGCAGCCGCGGCGCAATGCGTGGTGCAGGACAGCGCATCGGTGTCGTTCGACGCACTGCCGCCGTTCCTCTGGCAGCACATGACCGGTCACTACACGAACATCCACTTCGAGACCGCGGGCAATCAGGTCCGTCAGGCCAAGGGCATGAAGGTCAACGTGGCCATCAAGGACGTCCGGCTCGGGGACACCGCGAACTCCGGCGGGACGATCGGCTCGCTGGTCGCCAACGTGACCTGGTCGACGCAGGGCATCAAGGACACGATCCAGAATGCGATCCCTCTGGTCGGCTCGTTCGTCACCGGCGTGACCACCAACCCGTCGGCAGGCACCATCGAGTTGCAGGGCGCGCTGGGCAGCATCACCACGAAGCCGACCGTCGCCGACAACGGAATCTCGTTGCCGGTAACGGAATTGACCGGCCTGGGCTTCACGCTCCCGCGCGAGACGGTGCAGCCGGCGCTCGACGCGTTCACCGACCAGTTCACCAAGGGCTACCCGCTCGGTATCCACGCAACCGGGGTGCAGGTCACCGATACCGGTGTGGTGGCACAGTTTTCGACGCAGAACGCCTCGATGCCGAAGGGCAACCAGGACCCCTGCTTCGCGGGCCTCTAGCCCAGTCCGTCGAGCACCGCGCGCGTGCCGGATAGCCCGAGCCGGGTCGCACCCGCGTTCAGCATTGCGACGGCATCGTCGGCTGTGCGGATACCGCCGCTGGCCTTGACGCCCAGCCGATCTCCGACGGTGTTCGCCATCAACTCGACCGCCCGCACGGAGGCACCGCCACTCGGGTGAAATCCTGTGGAGGTCTTCACGAAATCGGCGCCTGCCTCCTCGGCGATGCGGCACACGTCGATCAGGCGCCGCTCGCCGGCCAATGCGATCAGCGCAGCCGACTCCACGATCACCTTCAAGACCGCGTCCGAAGGTATCGCGTCGAAAACTGTTGCGATATCTGAACGCAACGCATCGAAATCGCCTTCGAGAGCAGATCCGACATCGATCACCATGTCGATCTCACCGGCGCCCGCCGCAACGGCCAGCCTGGCTTCCTCGGCCTTGATCGCCGGAAGGTGTTTGCCTGACGGGAATCCCACCACCGACGCGATCTCATATGCGCCTGTTCGGAACGACTTGGCCGTCGCCACCATGGTCGGTGACACGCACACCGCGACCACGTCGAGCTCTTCGGCCTCCTTCAGCAGCGCGATCACGTCGGCCTCGGTCGCCTCGGGCTTCAACAACGTGTGGTCGACCAGCGCTGCCACCTGCTCCCGGCTGTAGCTGTGCGGCACTAGAACGGTTCTTCAGTGCCGCCGGGATTGCAGTGCGCGTCGACCATCGCCTGGTCGGAGACCTCGTTTCGCCACGGTTCGAGGTTCCAGCTGACCTTGCCCGGCTGGGCTAGTTCGGCGAACTCCCAATGACATTGAAACTGGTGCTGCATGGAGGGTGTATTGGCGTCAGGCGAAAGCGTGAGTACCTCGGCCCACGCTTCGTCGAAGGCCGAGGTGGTGGCCACCAGCGACGCCTGCCTCCCCGACTCCGTGGGGTACACCCGCAGGCTGGACAGGTCGCCCCACTTCGCCCACTGGACGTGGTCGATGTACGGCGGGGCCGGCACGTCGGCCGACGCGATCGGCGCCAGCGCGAAGGGCATGGTGATGGCCGCCAATGCGACGGCGAGGCGGAGGCGCACGCGGCTAACGGGACTTGCCCTGAATCTCGAGAATCTTGGGCCGCACGTCGACGAGATAGACACCTGCGGCCACAGCGGCGATCGCCACGCCGGTGATGCCGAGGACGAGTGCCAGGAGCACGCCGACGCCGAGGATCACCAGCCAGACGGGTTTCGTCAGCTTGTCGGCGGCGGTGTAGGCGTCGGGCCGCTGCAGGGCGGCGTGCACGAACGCGTAAACCGCCGTCACCACCACCGCGATCTGCAAAACAGCGAGGACGTAACCCACTAGGCCTTGAAGCTCCACATAGCTAGCCTAAGCGGGTTACGTCCCCGGGTCGACTCTTCGTCGCCGCTACCGGCGACACGAGCCCTTATTTACTTCTGGGTGACCTTCTTGGCCGCGGCCTTCTTCGCAGGCGCCTTCTTGGCAGGAGCCTTCTTGGCCGGGGCCTTGGCCGCGGCCTTCTTGGCGGGCGCCTTCTTCGCGGGCAGCTCGACACCGACCAGCTTGGCGGCACGCTCGCCGACGGCGCGGGTCTGCGATGCCACGTTGCCCAGGGCCTCCTGGGTCAGCTCGACGGCCTGGTCGCTGTAGCGCTCGACGCGCTCGCGGCCCTCTTCCAGCGCCGGCGTGTTGCGGATCCGCTCCAGGGCGGCCTCGCCACGCTCGACCAGGGTGTTGTAGCGGGTCTGAGCCGCCTCCGCGTAGCTCTCGGCCACCTTGCGCAGCTCCTCCGAGCTCAGCCGGCCACGCAGCTCCTCGAACTGGGTCGGCAGGTCCTCCTGCAGCTTGGTCAGCCGAGCGCGGCTCTCCTCGACGCGTGCCTGGGTGTCGGTGCGGGCCTCGCCGGCACGCTCACGCAGGGTGGCGACGATCTCGTTGACCCGCTCGAGAGCGAGGTCGGCGGCGCCGACCGCGGCGAGCAGCGGGGCCTTCAGGTCGTCAACGGTGGGCTGGTTCTTGGCGGTCTTCACAGGCTTCTTCGTAGCCATGTTGTGGTTCCTTTCACTGACTTTCATTACGTTGCGAGATTTCTAGAACGGGGGGATGGTCTGGGATCGCTTCAGTCGTCGGCTCCTCACTGACGGCTTCGTTTTGTTGGCAAAACGACGTGTATATGTCGAGCAGCACCTGCTTTTGCCGCTCGGTGATCGCCGTGTCGGTGACGATGGCGTCGCGGACTTCACTCGTCTCGCTGGGCTCGAGGATCCCGGCCCGCACATAGAGCACTTCCGCAGACACCCGTAGTGCCTTGGCGATCTGTTGCAGCACGTCGGCCGAGGGTTTCCGCAATCCGCGCTCGATCTGGCTGAGGTAGGGATTGCTGACGCCGGCCTTCTCGGCCAACTGCCGCACGGACACCTGCGCTGCTTCGCGCTGCGTTCGGATGAAGCTGCCGATGTCCTGGGCCGCGTTCTGTGCGGCGCTGGACACGACGGCGGCAAGATTTTCATCCTGCGGCATGGCGCTTAGCCCCCTCGGTTGCATCGGGTGTTCCGGTTGGATTGCTCCAGTGCGATGCCACTAACCGTACGACGGGGTGCTAACTTTTGCAAGCACTAGTTAGCGCAGGTCAGAAGAGTAGCTGGGCTACCGAATAGATGATCAGGCCGGCCAGCGACCCCACCACCGTGCCATTGATCCGGATGAATTGCAGGTCACGGCCCACGTGCAGCTCGATACGCCTGCTGGCCTCGTCGGCGTCCCAGCGCTCGATGGTTTCGGTGATGATCGCTGTGATCTCCACCCCATATCCGGAAACCAGGTGTTGAGCTGCGCGGATGATCCAGTTGTCGACCTTGTCACGCAGGTCGGCGTCGTCTCGGAGCGATTCGCCGATGTGAACGACGGACTCGGCGATGCGCGTTCGCAAGGCGGATGACGGGTCGTCCACCGACTCGAGAATGATCCGCTTGGCCGCGGCCCACGCCGTCTCTGCGGCCCTGGCCACCTCGTCCCGGGCCATCAACTGATCCTTGACGTTCTCGGCGCGCTGAATCGTCGCCTCGTCGTGCTGCAGATCGTCGGCGAATTCGAACAGGAACCGCGTGGCCGACCTTCGCAGCTCGTGGTCGGGGTTGCGGCGCACCTTGTCGGTGAAGTCCATCAACTCCCGATGGATGCGGTCGCCGACCAGGTGGTCCACCCAACGCGGCGACCACGTCGGCGAATCGCGTTCGACCACCCGCTCGATGATGTCGCCGGCGTTCAGCGACCACTGGAACGCCCGGTCGGCGAGCAGCTGCAGCAGGGCCTCCTGCCGGCGCTCTGCCAACAGCGTGGCCAGCACGCGACCGATGGGCGGACCCCACTGCGGTTCGGCGATGCGCTTGACGATCATCCGGTCCAGCACGTGCTGCACGTCCTCGTCGCGCAGCATCTCTACCAAAACCCTTAGCGCCGTTGATGTTTCGGCTGCGACACGCTTGGCGTGCGCTGGCTCGGAGAGCCACTTGCCCAGTCGGCCCGCGACCTGCGCGTCGCGCAGCTTGGTCGCAACGACCTCCGGCGACATGAAGTTCTCCCGAACGAAGGCACCCAGACCCTCGCCGAGTTGGTCCTTCTTGCGCTTGATGATCGCGGTGTGCGGGATCGGGATGCCAAGCGGATGTTTGAACAGGGCCGTGACCGCGAACCAGTCGGCGAGTGCGCCGACCATGCCGGCCTCGGCGGCGGCCCGCACATATCCGACCCAGGCGGCCGCGCCGTTCGACTGAGCCCACGTGCAGAGCAGGAAGACGACGGTGGCGCCGAGCAGGAAACTCAGCGCGACGAGCTTCATCCGCCGCAGCCCGCGGCGGCGTTCGGCGTCGGCGACGCTGTCGGCCCCCGCTAACGACTCGGCGAAACTGGTCGGAGCCGGTCGGCCGGCGTCCGGTCTGTGTGCCACTCCTCCATCATCCGCTAAGTCCGCGTCGGGCCCGTCCCACCAGCCCCCAGAACAAGATCGGCCGTACTATCAAGGGGACTAACGGAATGGATCACGGCAACAGTGGCACAGCAGACCTCCCCGGTGGCGATCAAGACTGATGGACGCAAACGGCGCTGGCACAAGCACAAGGTGGAGCGCCGCAACGAGCTAGTAGACGGCACGCTGGAGGCCATCCGGCGACGCGGCAGCAACGTCAGCATGGACGAAATCGCGGCCGAGATCGGCGTCTCCAAGACGGTGCTGTACCGCTATTTCGTCGACAAGAACGATCTGACGACCGCGGTGATGATGCGGTTCGCGCAGACCACGCTTATCCCGAACATGACCGCCGCGCTTACGTCGAATCTCGACGGCTTCGATCTGACCCGCGAAATCATTCGCGTCTACGTCGAGACGGTGGCAGCAGAGCCCGAGCCGTACCAGTTCGTGATGGCCAACAACTCGGCCTCAAAGAGCAAGGCCGTCGCGGCTTCGGAGGCGATCATCGCCCGCATGCTCGCGGTGATGCTGCGCCGCCGCATGGTGGAGGTGGGGATGGACACCAGCGGTGTGGAGCCGTGGGCCTATCACACCGTCGGCGGGGTTCAGCTGGCCACGCACTCGTGGATGAACGACCGGCGGATGACCGCCGACGAGTTGATCGACTACTTGACGATGTTGTCGTGGAACGCGCTGTGCGGAATCGTCGAGGTCGGGGGTTCGTTGCAGAAGTTCCGCGAACAACCCCACCCGTCGCCGGGATTGCCGCCACAATTACTGGCTCATGAGTAACGACGACGCACTCCCCTCCATCTGGTCGCATGACCCGCGGCAGCACCTCGCGTTTTCCCGAGGGGACAAGGTCGCCGACATCAAGACCAACAGCTCTCCGGGTTTCGACGGGTCCAAGAAGGACGCCAAGGTGTTGCAAGAGGAGCGCAACATCCGCTACGCCGAGCTACAGGAGATGTTGTACGCGAACAGCAGGTCCGAGGCCGGCGACACCCGATCCGTGTTGCTCATACTCCAGGGCATGGACACCGCGGGTAAGGGTGGAATCGTCAAACACGTTGTGGGAGCCGGAAATCCGCAAGGAATTCGGTACGCCAGCTTCGGCAAACCAACCGAGGAAGAGCTGGCCCATGACTATTTGTGGCGGATTCGCAAGGCCTTACCACCTGCCGGGCACATCGGGGTGTTCGACCGCTCGCATTACGAAGACGTTCTCATCGTGCGCGTCCACAACCTGGTGCCGCGCGAGGTGTGGAGGAAACGGTATGACGAGATCAACGCGTTCGAGCGCGAACTCGTCGACGGCGGAACGACTCTCATCAAAGTTGCCATGTTCGTCTCGCTCAGCGAGCAGAAGAAGCGGTTGTCCCAACGGCTAGACCGCCCCGACAAGTATTGGAAATACAATCCGGCTGACATCGATGAACGCAAGCTGTGGCCCAAGTACGAGCGGGCCTTCCAAGCGATGCTGGATAAAACCTCTACCGAGTACGCGCCGTGGTACGTCGTGCCGTGCGACAAGAAGTGGTACGCCAGGTTGGCCGTCACCGAGTTGCTCATCGACGCCCTCAAGGGGCTCAATATGTCTTGGCCGTCACCCGATTTCGACGTCGAGGCGGAGAAGAAGCGGCTAGCCGACGCCTAGCGGGGAGCTACGGCTTCTTCGAGCGCACGGTTGTTTGCAGGCCTACTCGACGTTTGCGTACAACAACCGTGCGCTCGGTCGGTGAAATTATCCACAGCCGAACCAATTGCTGTGGTCGGCAGTTTCGACTGTGCCCCACGATTATCTGGTGCGACCCGATCTCATAGTGGCGACAGAAGCGATTGCCACAGGTGAACTCAGCAGGCGAGACCTCAAGCGCTACTACAGCAAGATTCATCGAAATGTCTACTCGCGGAAAGGCATGCCCCTTACCGCCGTCGACCGCGCGCACGCCGCGTGGCTGTGGTCAGGACGCAACGCCACTCTCGTTGGTCACTCGGCTGCGGCCCTACTGGGAAGCAAGTGGATTCCTTCCGATGCTCCGGTGGAGCTGGCGCGAGTGCGACGGCCAGCGGCCAGAGGCATCCATGTGTACAGCGGCGTTCTCGCGGAGGATGAGATCTGCTTGAGACAGCGCATTGAATGCACGACGGCGTCGCGCACCGCTTACGACCTCGCTCGGCGTTTGCCGCTGGAGACAGGTGTCATTCGTGTGGACGCATTGCTCCATGCGACAAGAACGCCTGTGGCCCAGGTGAACTCAATCGCGGCCCGCTACCCCGGCGCACGCGGCCTTCGGCAGCTCCGCGAGACGCTCGATTTGGCCGACGGCGGCAGTGAATCTCCCCAGGAAACTCGATTGCGTCTATTCCTCGTCCAGTCCGGACTCCCGCGTCCGGTGACTCAGATCGTCGTACTAAACGACAGGGGCCCCGATAGGCGCATCGATATGGGGTGGCCCGAATGGAAGGTCGGCGTCGAATACGACGGCGAACAGCATTGGACGAACCCCGACAGCTACGCCGAGGACATTGAGCGCCTGGAATTCCTTGCCACACAAGGTTGGATCATCATTCGCGTCAGCTCACGACAGCTGCGTTACCGCCGACAAGAAATTCTGACACGCGTCCGGAGAGCGCTCGCTCAGTACTTGTAGAAGCCCTGGCCCGACTTCTTGCCGAGCTGGCCCGCCTCCACCATCCGCAGCAGCAGCGGCGGCGGCGCGTAATGCGGATCCTTGAGCTCGGTGTACATCGAGTCGGCGATCAGCTTCATCGTGTCAAGACCGATCAGATCCGAAAGTCGCAGCGGCCCCATCGGATGCGACAGCCCGGCGACGATGGCCTTGTCGATATCTTCGACAGTCGCCACACCCGACTCGACCATCCGAATTGCCGACAGCAGGTAAGGCACGAGCAGTGCGTTGACGACGAAGCCCGACCGGTCGCTGCAGCGCACCACCTGCTTACCCAGCACGTCACTTGCGAACTTCTCCGTGCGCGCGATCGCGGCATCCGAGGTGACGAGGGTGTTGATCAGCTCGACGAGCGGCAGCACCGGCACCGGGTTGAAGAAGTGCAAGCCTAGCACGCGGCCCGGATTCTTCGTCGCCGCAGCGATTTTCATGATCGGGATGCTCGACGTGTTCGACGCAAGCACCGCGTCGGGGTCGGTGATGATCTCGTCGAGCTCGGCGAAGATCTTGCCCTTGACCGTCTCGTCCTCGATCACCGCCTCGATGACGAGCTGACGATCCGCCAGGTCCTTGAGCTCGGTCGTGAACTTCAGATTCGCCAACGCCTGATCACGTTCGCGCTCGGTGATCTTGCCCGTGCTGACGCCGCGCTCGAGCGACTTGGTGATGCGCGCCTTGCCCGCCGTCGTCAGCTCCTCGGTGGGCTCGTACACCACCACGTCGACACCGGCCCGCGCCGACACCTCGGCGATGCCGCCGCCCATCTGGCCGGCACCGATGACGCCTACTCGTTCGATTGCGTTGCTCATGGAAACTCCCCTTACACAGCATCAGGCCCCGCCCAAACATGGACGGGGCCTGACGCTATCAACTCAGTGGAACTGGCCCTCTTCGGTCGAACCCGCGAGCGCGGTGGTCGACGAGTTCGGATCAACCGTGGTGGCGATCCGGTCGAAGTAGCCGGCGCCGACCTCGCGCTGGTGCTTGGTCGCGGTGTAACCCCGCTCCTCGGCGTCGAATTCGCGCTCCTGCAGCTCGACGTAAGCACTCATCTGGTTGCGGGCGTAGCCGTAGGCCAGATCGAACATCGAGTAGTTCAGGGCGTGGAAGCCGGCCAGCGTGATGAACTGGAACTTGAAGCCCATCGCGCCGAGCTCCTTCTGGAACTTCGCGATCGTCGCGTCGTCTAGGTGCTTGCGCCAGTTGAACGACGGCGAGCAGTTGTAGGCCAGCATCTGGTCCGGGAACTCGCTCTTGACGCCCTCGGCGAACTTCGCGGCCAGCTCGAGGTCCGGCGTGCCGGTCTCCATCCAGATCAGGTCGGAGTACGGCGCGTAGGCCTTGGCCCGCGCGATGCAGGGCTCGAGGCCGTTCTTGACGCGGTAGAAGCCCTCGGAGGTGCGCTCACCGGTGATGAACGGACGGTCGCGCTCGTCGACATCGGAGGTGATGAGCGTGGCGGCCTCGGCATCGGTGCGGGCGATGACGACCGTCGGCACGTCGGCGACGTCGGCCGCGAGACGAGCCGAGGTCAGCGTGCGGATGTGCTGCTGAGTCGGGATCAGCACCTTGCCACCGAGGTGGCCGCACTTCTTCTCCGATGCCAGCTGATCCTCCCAGTGCGACCCCGCGACGCCCGCGGCGATCATGGCCTTCTGCAGCTCGTAGACGTTCAGCGCGCCACCGAAGCCGGCCTCGCCGTCGGCGACGATCGGCGCCAGCCAGTTCTCCACCGAGGTGTCGCCCTCAACCTTGGCGATCTCGTCGGCACGCAGCAGCGCGTTGTTGATACGACGCACCACCTGCGGCACCGAGTTGGCCGGGTACAGGCTCTGGTCGGGGTAGGTGTGGCCGGACAGGTTCGCGTCACCGGCGACCTGCCAACCCGACAGGTAGATGGCCTTCAGGCCGGCGCGGACCTGCTGCACGGCCATGTTGCCGGTCAGCGCGCCGAGCGCGTTGACGAACTCCATGTCGTGCAACTGCGCCCAGAGCACCTCGGCGCCGCGGCGGGCCAGCGTGGCCTCCTCGACGACGGAACCCTGCAGCGCCACGACATCGGCTGGGGTGTAGGTGCGCTCGATGCCCTTCCACCGCGGATTGGTGTCCCAGTCCTTCTGGATCTCTTCCGGCGTCTTCGGCTGGCCAACGGTCGACATTGGTGCTCCTTTTCTTGCAAGTCGCTGGATCCGCTTCACGCCACATGCTTGTTAACGGCCCAACACGTTCACTTGAGTGCTAAGTCGAGGATGCCCCAAGCCATACCCGCAGGTCCAGCCGTTTCACTTGCCAAGTTTCGCCAACGCTCGGCATTAACTTGCTAAGTTTGCGAATGCGGCTACCGGCTTGACCGGTTCAGTAGCTACTGGCCGGTAACACAATTTTCGCTGGTCAGTACGCTCGTACTGTTAAACCCGCCGGGGTCAGAGGGCGAAGATCGCGGCCACTGCTTTCGTCTCGTCGCCGACGGCATATGTGAGCGTTCTAACAGTGCGGTCCGCGAGCTCGGGGCCGAATTGCTCGGTCGATCCGGCGGGGTGCACGTGCGAAATGATCTCCAACTTGTCGCCGAGCGCCACGGCGGCGTCGTGCTCGATGGTCACCCGGATCGGCTTGTGCAGCAGTTCCGGCGTGCTGAACAAGTAGTCCTCGATCACGCTCCAGTACACGGAGTTGTTCATGTGGTCGAAGATGTCGATGTCGCTGACGCGCACCGGGTAGTCGCGGATTTGCGCCGCGTCCTCGCGACTGCCGGGCTTCAGGTACGCCTTCCACCGCAACCGGTCAACCGAGGTCGTGCGCTGCAGGCCTTCGATGAAGTCGTCGGAGATACGCGCCGGGCCCTGGGTCTCGCGGTTGATGTTGATCCAGAACGCCTCCGATTCCATCAACCCGCCCTTGCGGCCGTCGATGCGGACCCGCATCTCGCACCACCGGTTCGACGTCCCCGAACACCACCGCCGCATCCGCAGCATGTCCTGGAACTCGATCGGCTTGATCAGGTCGATCATCGTGCGCCGGACGATCCACAGCGGATGTGTCTCCTCGAACCCCATCTCGCGCAGTTGGTCTGAGCCGATGTCCTGAATGTGGCGGGTGGCGGCGTCGAACTTCAGCCTGCCCTCGCGGTCGATGTCGGCGACCCGCAGCGGCCACTCCCTGTCGAACACGTCAGGGTGTGGATCGGGCACAGGCATCATCACCTTCGCCAAACCGGTGCTACCTGCGATACCCGCCATCGTGTGTTCTCCCCTGTCACTCCAACGGGGCCGATCCTGCCACAGCATCCAATCTGCCAACAATGCGAAGCATGCCTTCGCAGCGTTGTTAGGGTGGTTGACGTGGCGAAAACGTTTGTCGGCTCGAGGGTGCGACAACTGCGCAGCGAACGCGGGTTCAGCCAGGCCGCGCTGGCGCAGATGCTGGACATCTCGCCGAGCTACCTCAATCAGATCGAGCATGACGTGCGCCCGCTGACGGTGGCCGTCCTACTGCGCATCACCGAGGTGTTCGGCGTCGACGCGACGTTCTTCGCATCCCAGGACGACACCCGGCTCGTCGCGGAACTGCGCGAGGTCACCATGGACCGCGACCTCGACATCGACGTCGACCTCGCAGAAGTCGCCGACATGGTGGGGTCGCATCCGACGCTGGCCCGCGCGATGGTCAATCTGCACCGCCGCTATCGGCTGACCACCACGCAGCTGGCCGCCGCGACCGAGGACCGATACTCCGACGGCACCGGCTCCAGCTCTGGTTCGGGCGCGATCACCATGCCGCACGAGGAAGTGCGCGACTACTTCTATCAACGGCAGAACTATCTGCACGAACTGGATACCGCCGCCGAGGATCTCACCATCCGCATGCGGATGCACCGCGCAGAGTTGGCCCGCGAGCTGTCCGACCGGCTGACCATGGTGCACGGCGTGCACATCATGCGCCGCATCGACCTCGGCGACACAGTGCTGCATCGCTTCGACCCGGCCACCAAGACGCTGGAGATCAGCGGCCACCTCTCGTCGGGCCAGACGGTGTTCAAGATGGCCGCCGAGCTGGCCTACCTGGAGTTCGGCGACCTGATCGACAAGTTGGTGGAAGAGGGCAAGTTCACCAGCGAGGAGTCGACGACGCTGGCCCGGCTGGGACTGGCCAACTATTTCGCCGCCGCGACGGTGCTGCCGTACGGCCAGTTCCACGACGTCGCCGAGAATTTCCGCTACGACATCGAGCGGCTCTCTGCCTTCTACTCAGTGTCCTACGAGACCATCGCCCACCGGCTGTCCACGCTCCAGCGCCCGTCGATGCGCGGGGTGCCGCTGTCGTTCATCCGCGTCGACCGCGCAGGCAACATGTCGAAGCGACAGTCCGCCACCGGTTTTCACTTCTCGTCCTCCGGCGGCACCTGTCCGCTGTGGAATGTCTACGAGACGTTCGCCAACCCCGGCAAGATCTTGGTGCAGATCGCGCAGATGCCCGACGGTCGCAATTACATGTGGGTGGCGCGCACGGTGGAGCGCCGCGCCTCGCGCTATGGTCAGCCAGGTAAGACGTTCGCGATCGGCCTGGGCTGCGAACTTCGGCACGCACACCGGCTGGTCTATTCGGAGGGACTGGACTTGTCCGCTGACAACGCGACTCCGATCGGCGCCGGCTGCCGCGTCTGCGAGCGCGACAACTGCCCGCAGCGAGCGTTCCCCGCGCTGGGCCGCGCACTCGACCTGAACGAACACCGCAGCACGGTGTCGCCGTATTTGGTGCAGCAGTCGTGAACGCCCCCGCACGTATTCCGCCGGGCGGGTTCAAGGAACTCGGGCCCGTCAACTGGGCGATCGCCAAGCTCGGCGCCCGCGGCATCCGCGCTCCGAAGTTCCATCTGTTCAATGTGCTTGGTCAGCACAAGCTGCTGTTCCTGGCGTGGCTGCCGTTCTCGGGCTACCTGCTGTACGCCGGCAAGCTGTCCCGCAAGGACGCCGAACTGGTGATCCTGCGTGTGGGGTACCTGCGCGACTGCGAGTACGAGCTGCAGCAGCATCGCCGGCTGGCCAAAAGCCGCGGCGTCGGCACGGAGTTGCAGGCCAGGATCTTCGAGGGGCCCGACGCCGATGGCCTCACCGACCGCGAGCGAGTGCTGATCACCGCGACCGACGAGTTCGTCATCACCCGCTCGATGTCGCCGGAGACCTGGTCGGCACTGTCGAGCATCCTCAGCCGTCCGCAGCTGATCGAATTCTGCACCCTGGCAGGGCAATACGACGCGCTCGCGGCCACCATGGCGACGCTGAAAATTCCGCTCGACTTTCCCGACTGAGTTAGGGAACAATCCGCTTCCTGACTGCGTTTGGCGGTTTACAGACTTGATCAGGAAGGGGCATGTCGCATGGCCACCGACTACGACGCTCCCCGCGTCACCACCGAACCCGAACCCGACGAATCGCTCGAGGCGCTGACCAGCCGTCGCAAGAACGACGCGTCGACGGCGGTCATCGACGTCGATGACGGCGACGCGATCGATTCGTTCGATCTACCCGACGCCGACCTCACCAACGAGGAACTCACCGTCCGCGTCGTCCCCAAGCAGGCCGACGAGTTCGTCTGCTCCAGCTGCTTCTTGGTGCATCACCACAGCCAGTTGGCGTTGCGTAAGGACGGCCAGCAGTTCTGCAATGACTGCGTGTGATCTAAACCCGAACGCTAAGTGCCCGGCGCCGGAGGAATGGCTGCCGCAGGCGACGCGTCGAATGCGGGAGGCGCGTCAGCAGGCACAGGTTCGACCGGTGGCGGTGCGAGGTCCGGCTGACATGCCAGCACCGGCTGCGGCGTCATGGAGAGCATGAACGGATCGCAGTTGTCGTCGGCGCCGGCCTGGGCAGCCAAACCCAGCGCGCATCCTGCCATCACTGCACCGACGAACGAGGCGTTCATCACTGCGCTGATCAGTTTCGCGCGTCGTGGTTGAGTCATCGGTGCATCCTTCTGTGTCGGTCGATCCGGTCAGCGTAGTGGCACCGGAAGCTGTCAGCGACCGCAAACAGCGAGAATCGCTGTCTTCGAAGATATTTCGACTGAACCTGTTCAACTCTGGCGTGCGGGCACACGGCTCGCCACGAATGCGCCGACGTGTGCGGCCACCAGCACGAAGTGCACGACGGTCGCGGCGATGCCCATCGGCACCATGCCGAAGACCACGAAGCTGTCCCAGAACACCAGATTCGCCGTGCCAAGCAGTGTGTGCACGGCCGCGGCCGCGACGTGCCAGAACCGGCGTAGGTCGCGGGCGGCGACGGTCAGCAGCAGCACCCCGACGATGAACGCCAGGCCGTGCGCTTCGACCCAACCGAGCGCATACGGCGACTCTTCGAAGAGGTATCCGTACGGTCCGGCGCCCGTGTAGTAGGCGAGCAGTTCGAAGACCACTTGAATCCCGCCGACCACCACGAGGAAGACCCCGTTGGCCATGAGCAGTCGTCGTCGCGCAGCGATCATGGCCTGACTATAGGTAGGTAACCCCGAGCACGGTCAGCGACAGCAACACCGGGGCGACGGGTAGCGCCCACAGAAACGCCGCCCAGATTTCTGACTTCTGCTTGTACGACCGCCAACCGAAATACGCTGCGACGCCGCCGACGACGAACGACACCGCTGCCACGACAAGCACCCAGGTGCTGATGGACTGCGTCGCGATCGCGACGGAAATCCCGGCCAGCCACAGGATGTGGCCGACCACCAATCCGCCGATCGCGGCGACCCAGATCGCTCTCGCTGCGCCGGCCGTCTGAGCCACGTTCAGAAATTGATCATGTGGCCGACGAGACCGTGGAAGCACTCCTGTAGCGCTTCGGACATCGTCGGGTGGGTGTGGACGTTGCGGGCCAGCTCGGTGGCGGTCAGGTCCCACTTCTGGGCCAGCGTCAGCTCAGGCAGCAGCTCGGACACGTCGTGCCCGATCAGATGCCCGCCGATCAGCTCGCCGTATTTGCCGTCAGCGATCAGCTTGACGAAGCCGCTCGGGTCGCCGACGCCGTGCGCCTTGGCGTTCGCGGTGAACGGGAACTTGGCGACCTTCACGTCATAGCCCTCGGCACGCGCCTGCTCCTCGGTCAGCCCGAAGCTGGCCACCTGCGGCTGACAGAACGTCGCGCGCGGCAGCATCCGGTAGTCGCCGAGCGGCAAAGTCTCTGCGCCGCCGATGGTTTCGGCGGCGACCACGCCTTGCGCCTCGGCGACATGCGCCAGCTGCAGCAGCCCGGTGACATCGCCGATGGCGTAGATGTGCGGGACATTGGTGCGCATGTAGTCGTCGATGCCGATGGCCTTGCGATCGGTGATGGCCACACCGGCTGCGTCAAGCCCGTAGCCCTCGATGTTGGGGGCGAAGCCGATGGCCTGCAGCACCTTCTCGGCCTTGATCTCGTCGGTCTTGCCGTCCTTGCTGACGGTGACCACAACCTCGCCACCGTCATCCTTGATCGACTCGACCTTGGTGCCCGTCAGCACCTTCACGCCGAGCTTCTTGAACTGCTTCTCGATCTCCTTGGAGACCTCGGCGTCTTCGTTCGGCAGGGCGCGCGGCAGGAACTCGACGATCGTCACGTCGACGCCGTAGTTCTTGAGCACGTAGCCGAACTCCATGCCGATCGCGCCCGCGCCCGCGATGACTATGGACTTCGGCAGATCGCGCGTCAGGATCAGCTCTTCGTAGGTGACCACGTTGTCCGACAGCGACGTGCCGGGCACCAGCCGGGTGCTGCTTCCGGTGGCGATGATGATGTTGTCGAACGTCACCGTCTCGGTTCCGCCCTCATTGAGCTTGACCGACAACGTGTTTGGGTCGGTGAACGTGCCGTACCCGTGGATCTCGGTGATTTTGTTCTTCTTCATCAAGAAGTGGACACCGGCGACGCGGCCGTCGGCCACCTTGCGGCTGCGGTCGAACGCCACCCCGTAGTCGAACGTCGCCTCACCGCTGATGCCGAACTGCTTGGCCTCCTTGGTGAAGATGTGGGCCAGCTCGGCGTTGCGCAGCAGCGCCTTGGACGGGATGCAGCCGACGTTGAGGCATACCCCGCCCCAATACTTGGGTTCGACGACTGCGGTGTTCAGCCCGAGCTGTGCGGCGCGAATGGCCGCGACGTATCCGCCGGGGCCTGCTCCAAGAACGACGACGTCATAGTGAGTCACCCGGCCAACCTTAGTAGGGAATCAACCCCACCAAACATCGGCTCACGTGTTGACAGAAATAGGTGCCGTGCAGCACCGCCGCGGCACCCAGCGCAGCCAGCGGCGCCGACATCAATGCGATCGCCAGCGCCGAGACCAGCGGTTTGTCGGTCACCATGGCCGCCAGCAGGCCGCCGACCGTGCACCCGATGACGAACAGCAGCACCACGAAGACCGGTGCTGTCTTGTTGAGCGATTGGAACCACCAGTCGTAGAGGCCCAGCCCGCAGGCCGCCGCGGCGATCCACACTCCCGCCACGACGAGGACGAACGTCCAGCGCTTGAGGTAGTGGTAGGTGCCGACCACGACCTCGGGATGAACCACTACGGGCATGGGTCCCGTCGCCGCCTCCGTACCGTTCGCGGGGTCGCGTTCGGCCGCCAACGGTTGCATCGGGTCGGGTGACGCGGGAAATTCGCCGGTGAAGATCGGCGAGTAGGGCTGCGTCGGGTCGCCGGGCAGCGTTTCTTGTTCGGTCGAACTAGGCACCGTTGACCACCTGAATCACGACGAGCACTCCGAACCATCCCGGCGCGATGGCCAGGATGAACGCGCCGAGCGCGGTAAGCCATCGTCGCCCAGAGAACAAGATCAGCAGCATGCCGATCACGCTGGGCACAGCGATCACGAGCGCGATCACGACGTCGGGTCTAAGGGGGGCCTTGACCAGCAGCGTCGCTGCGATTCCCGCGATCTGACCGACCGCGACTCCCAGCAGCATTGCGCTGGCCAACAGCCATGCGCGCGGTAGGGCAATCACGCTTGGAACGATAAGGCCGCTTATAGCGGCCACCGCATTCCGCCACGCGAGGTCACGGCCGAAGATACGCAGCTGTGATCAAGCCCTGACCTACGCTCGCGGAGTGAGTGTTTCCACGCCGAGTGCCGGGTCGCCGACGGAACTGGCGCAGGCGCTCGAGGCAACCGGATACCTCGCCGACGAAGGCGTCGCGACAGCCGCGTACCTGGCGCTGCGCATGGGCCGCCCGTTGTTCTGCGAGGGCGAGCCAGGAACCGGAAAGACCTCACTTGCCGCCGCGCTGGCGCAGGCGTTGAGTCTGCCGCTGATCCGGTTGCAGTGTCACGAGGGCATCGACGCCGCGCAGGCGCTCTACGACTGGGATTTCCCGCGACAACTGTTGCATCTGCGAACGCTCGAAGCGGCGGGACACCTCGAGGCGGAGTCGGCGGAACGATCGCTGTACACCGAGCGGTTCCTGCTCGCGCGGCCGCTGCTGCGGGCGCTGACAGAAGCGCCGTGTGTACTGCTCGTCGACGAAATCGACCGTGCCGACGACGAATTCGAGGCATTCCTGCTCGAGGTGCTCGACGAGAACGCCGTCACCATCCCCGAACTCGGCGAGGTGCGCGCCGCGACGCCACCGCTGGTGGTGCTCACCTCCAACCGGACCCGGGACGTGCACGACGCCCTCAAGCGGCGCTGCCTTTACCACTGGCTCGAACATCCCGACCTGGCTCGCGAAATCGCGATCCTTCGCAGTCGCATCCCCGGCATCGCGGAGGCCCTCGCCGACCAGGTGGCCCGCGCCGTGCACGCCTTGCGCGCGATGGAACTGGTCAAGCCCCCTGGGGTGGCCGAATCGCTGGACTGGGCAAGGGCCCTACGCGAACTCGATCGCGACGTGCTCGACGCGCAGACGGCTGCCGCGACGCTCGGCGCCGTCGTCAAGTACCACGAGGACCTGGAGCGGGTGACCAGGGCCGGGCTGGACAGACTGCTGGCCGGGTGACATGCCTGAGCTGGCCGGGGTGGCAGGTTTCGCGCACGCTCTCGCCGTGGCGGGGCTGCCTGTGGTGTCCGACGCCGTCGACACCTACACCAGGGCACTGCGCGAAGTAGATCTCGCCGATCCGCGCCAGGTGTACTGGGCGGGCCGCGCTACGCTGTGCCGCGGCCCCGACGACATTCCCCGCTACGACCTGGTGTTCGAGAACTGGTTCGGCGGCACGGTGCCCGTCGGCGTTGCGCAGCGGGGGCAGGAACCGCGTCGTCCCCGCATCGCCGCGTTGGACGCCACCGGCGCCACGGACGCCGGCACAGAGGCACCGCAGTTACGTGTCGCCGCGGCCGAAACCGAAATTCTGCGGCATCGCGACATCGCGGAGCTGTCCGCGGCCGAACGCCTACACCTCGCCGAACTTCTGGCCGCACTGAATCCACGCCCGGCGAACCGGCCTGCCTTGAGGATGCGGCCCTCCCGAAGGGGGGCCATCGATGCGCGACGGACGCTGCGCGGCATGCTCGCCGCCGGCGGCGAGCCGGTACGCCCACGACATCACCGCAAGGCCACCCGGCCGCGCCGCATCGTGCTGCTGCTCGACGTATCCGGATCGATGAGCCCGTACGCGGACGCGCTGTTGCGCTTCGCGCATGTAGTCGCGCGCAAAAGCCCTGCCACCGAAGTGTTTTCGCTGGGCACCCGGATGACAAGGCTGTCGCGGGCATTGCGCGTCCGCGATCCGGAGGTGGCACTGGCCGCCGCGGGCCGCGCGGTGCCCGACTGGGCCGGCGGCACCCGGCTCGGCGAGACGATGCGCGCGTTCCTCGCCCGCTGGGGCCGACGCGGCCTGGCCCGCGGTGCGGTCGTGGTGATCTTCTCTGACGGCTGGGAGCGGGGCGACCCGGATCTGCTTGCCGAACAGATGGCGGCGCTGCGGCGACTGGCCCACGCGGTGCTGTGGGTCAACCCCCACGCGGGTGCCGACAGCTACCTGCCGGTGCAGTCAGGGATCGCGGCGGCGTTGCCGTTCGTCGACAAGTTGCTGGCCGGCCACAGCCTGGCGACACTGCAGGAGTTGCTCGACGAGATCCACACCGCTTGACTCAGCCTGGCGCGTAACCGGTTTCGTCATTTCGGGCGCTGAGGACGGTCAGCCAGAGCAGAGTAGGCCTATGCGCATCTCTGTCACCGTCGATGGAACGACATATACCGACGACGTGGAGCCCCGGCTTCTGCTCGTGCATTACCTGCGCGAGCGACTCGGCAAGGTTGGCACCGTGATCGGCTGCGACACCAGCAACTGCGGGGCGTGCACCGTTCACCTCAACGGGTACAGCGTCAAGTCGTGTTCGGTACTCGCTGTGCAGGCCGACGGGGGCGACGTCACCACCATCGAGGGGCTGTCCCGAGACGGCACCCTGCACCCGGTGCAGGCAGCGTTCCGCGACAACCATGCGTTGCAATGCGGCTTCTGCACCCCCGGCATGATCATGCAGTCCATCGACCTGCTGGCCGAGGACCCACACCCGGACGAGCACACGGTGAGACACGGCCTGGAAGGAAACCTGTGCCGCTGTACCGGCTATCAGAACATCGTCAGCGCGGTCCTCGACGCCGCACAGCGCCTCGAAGCGAAACAGGCTGCAACACAACCTGATTCGGCGGAGGCCGTGCGATGACCGCCACCGCCGAGCCCGAAGTCGGCAAGGCTCGGGTCCGTAAGGAGGACGAGCATCTGATCACCGGCAGGACGCGGTGGACCGACAACATCGTGTTGCCCGGCATGCAGCATCTGGCCATCCTGCGCAGCCCCTTCGCACACGCGCGCATCACCGGTATCGACGTCAGCGCCGCGCGCAGTATGCCCGGCGTCGTCGCTGTCTTCACCGGAGCCGACCTCGCTGCCGAACAGGGCAGCCTGCCGAACGCGTGGCAGATCACCGAGGACATGAAAGCGCCTGCGGCGCCGTCGCTCGCCGTGGACACAGTGAACTTCGCCGGCGAAGCGGTGGCCGTCGTCGCCGCCCGCACCGCCTACGAAGCCCAGGACGCGCTGGAACACATCGACGTCGACTACGACGACCTGCCCGTGGTGCTCGACCTGGCCGCCGCCGCCGCGGACGAGGAGGTGGTGTATCCCGAGCTCGGTACCAACGTCAGCGCTGTGTGGACGTTCGACTCGGCCGAGGCGGGTACGGGTGGCGACGTCGAGGCGGCGATCCGCGACGCCGAGGTTCTGCTGCAGCGCACCTTCCGCCAGCAGCGGCTCATTCCTGCGTTCATGGAGCCACGGTCGGTGGTGGTCGACCCGACCGGCCCGCAACTGACGGTGTGGTCGGCCACGCAGATCCCGCACATCCTTCGCCTCATGTTGGCGATGACGCTGGAGATTCCGGAGCACAAGGTCCGCGTGATCGCGCCCGATGTCGGAGGCGGGTTCGGCGGCAAGCTGCAGGTGACGCCAGAGGAAGTCATCGCATTGCTGGTCGCGCGACGGCTCGGCAAGCCCGTCAAGTACACCGAATCGCGCAGTGAATCGATGGTGGCCGCGCACCACGGTCGCGACCAGATCCAGAAGCTGACGCTCGCCGCCCGCCGCGACGGCACCGTCACCGGCATGAAGGTGGAACTGCTCGCCGACATGGGCGCCTATCTGCGGCTGGTCACCTCAGGCATCCCGATACTCGGCGCCTTCATGTTCAACGGCATCTACAAGTTCGGTGCGTATCACTTCACGTGTACCAACGTCTTCACCAACAAGGTGCCCACCGACGCCTACCGCGGCGCAGGCCGCCCCGAAGCGACGTTCGCGATCGAACGGATGATGGACGAACTCGCCGCCGAGCTGTCGCGTGACCCGCTCGAGTTGCGCGCCCAGAACTGGATCACCCACGACGAGTTTCCGTTCGACACCGTCGCGGGCCTGACATACGACTCGGGCAACTACGAAGCCGCGACCGAGAAGGCCCGAGAGTTGTTCGACTACGCGGGATTACGCCGCGAGCAGGCCGAGCGCCGCGAGCGCAACGACTCGGTGCAACTCGGCATCGGCGTGTCGACGTTCACCGAGATGTGCGGGCTGGCGCCGTCGCGGGTGCTCGGTTCGCTGTCGTATGGCGCGGGGGGCTGGGAGCACGCGGCGATCCGCATGCTGCCCACCGGCAAGGTCGAGGTCGTCACCGGTTCCTCACCGCACGGCCAGGGACATGAGACGGCCTGGAGCCAGATCGTCGCCGACCAACTCGGCGTGCCGTTCGACGATGTCGAGGTCATCCACGGCGACACGCAAAGCTCGCCGCGCGGCCTCGACACCTACGGCTCACGATCCCTTGCGGTCGGCGCGGTCGCGGTGGTCAAGGCCGCGGAGAAGGTGATCGCCAAGGCCAAACCGTTCGCCGCCCACATGATGGAGTGCGCCGAGGACGACCTCGAATTCACCGACGGCCGGTTCCGCGTCACGGGTACCGAGAAGGCGGTCACACTCGCCGAGGTCGCGCTGGCGGTGTTCGCCGCGCACGACCTGCCCGACGGTCTGGAGCCGAACCTGGATTCCGAGGCCACCTACGACCCGGAGAACTTCTCGTTCCCGCACGGCACCCATCTATGTGCGACGGAAGTCGACACCGAAACCGGTCAGGTGCATATTCGCTCGTACGTCTGCGTCGACGACATCGGACATGTGGTCAACCCACTGATCGTCGACGGGCAGGTGCACGGCGGACTGGCGCAGGGCATCGCGCAGGCGCTGTACGAGGAAGCGGTGCACGACGAGTCGGGCACGTTGATCAACGCCTCGTTCTCGGAGTACCTGCTGCCGTCGGCGGTCGATCTGCCCAAGTTCGTCACCGGACGCACCGAAACGCCTGCGACCACGAACCCGCTCGGTGTCAAGGGTGTCGGCGAAGCGGGCACCATCGCATCCACCCCGGCGGTGGTCAACGCGGTGATCGACGCGGTGCGACACCTGGGTGTCAAAGACATCGAAATGCCTTGCAGCCCAATGAGAGTGTGGCAGGCGATCCACGGAGCCGGAAGGCCGGCGACATCTGACCAGGGAGTTAACCGGTGATCCCCTCGAACTTCGAGTACGTCGCACCGAGCACGGTGGACGAGGCTGTGGCCGCGCTGGCGGACGGCGGTGAGGACGCCAAGGTGATCGCGGGCGGGCAGAGCCTGATGCCGGTCCTTCGGCTGCGGCTCGCGGCACCGACCGTGCTCGTCGACCTCAACCGGATCGACGAGCTGCGCGGCGTGCGCGATGACGGCGACGCCCTGGTCATCGGCGCGATGACCACCTACTACGGCCTGCTCGGTAATCCGCTGATCAGCAAGCATGCGCTGCTGCTCGCCGACGCCACGCAGACCGTTGCGGATCCGCAGATTCGGCATCGCGGCACGCTTGGCGGAAATCTGGCGCATGCCGATCCGGCCGGCGACCTTGCCGCACCGACGCTGGCGCTCGATGCGACTCTGACCGTCGCAGGGCCGTCGGGCCGGCGCAGCATCCCCGTCGCGGATTTCTTCGTCGACTACTTCACCACCGCGCTGGAACCCGACGAAATCCTCACGGAGATAAGGGTTCCCAAGCACACCGACTGGGCCGCGCACTACGAGAAACTGCACCGGGTGGCGCAAGCCTGGTCGATTGTGGCGGTGGCCGCGACCGTCGAGGTGGACGGCGGAGTCATCCGGCAGGCGCGCATCGCGCTGACCAACATGATGTCGGTGCCGGTGCGTGCCCGCGGTGTCGAGGACGCGCTGGTCGGCCAGGCGGCCACCGAGGAGTTGATCCGAGCGGCGGCCGAGCACGCCGCCGACGGCATCGATCCCCTGTCCGACGGCAACGCCGATGCCGACTATCGCAGCCACCTCGCGAAGGTGCTGACGCGGCGGGCCGTCACGACGGCGATCGGTGCCTGACGATGCAGCTGGAACATCAACTGTCCGTGCCTGCGCCCATCGACGTGGTGTGGCCCGCCATTCTGGATCCGGAGCGGGTTGCACCGTGTGTGCCCGGCGCGACGCTGACTGGGATCGACGGTGAGTCGTTCACCGGAACGGTGAAGGTCAAGGTTGGCCCGATCACCTTGCTGTACAAGGGCACCGGGACATTCGCCGAGACCGACGAACAGGCGCGCCGCGCCGTGCTCAAGGCGTCGGCGAAGGACACCCGGGGCAATGGCACCGTTTCGGCGACCGTCACCCTCACGCTGACCGCCGACGGCGACCACACCTCCGGCGTCGTGGCCACCGATCTGTCCATCACCGGCAAGCCAGCCCAGTTCGGCCGCGGCATGATCGCCGACGTCGGGGGCAAGATCATCGAGCAGTTCGCCGCGTGCCTGTCGGAGAAGCTCGCCGTCGCCTCGCCCGAGCCCGCGGCCGCGCGGGTCGAGCCTGCCGCCGCGCAACCTGTCGAGGAGTCTGAGCCGCTCGACCTAGTGCATTACGCGAGGAGCTCGGCATTGAAGCGGGTAGGACCGCTGGTCGGGGTGGCGATGCTGGTGCTGATCGTCGGCGCCTGGGTGCGACGCGTACGGTCGCGGTCGCGGTCCTGAGCCCGACCGGCAGGATAGTGGGCGTGACAACTGACGACCCGTATCTGTGGCTCGAGGACATCACCGGCGACGACCAGTTGGACTGGGTGCGCAGGCACAACGAGCCAACGCTCACCGAGTTGGGGGGCGACCGGTTCGAGCAGATGCGCACCGAGGCACTCGAGATTCTCGACACCGACGCGCGCATCCCGTACGTGCGGCGCCGCGGCGAGTATCTGTACAACTTCTGGCGCGACGCGCAGAACCCGCGCGGGCTGTGGCGGCGCACCACGCTGGAGAGCTACCGGACCGACGAGCCGGAGTGGGACGTCATCCTCGACATCGACTCGCTGGCTGAGGCCGACGACGAAAACTGGGTCTGGGCAGGCGCCGACGTCATCGAACCCGACTACACGCTGGCGCTGATCGAGCTGTCGCGCGGCGGCGCCGACGCCACCGTCGTGCGCGAGTTCGACATGGAGAAGCGCGAATTCGTCACCGACGGCTTCCAGTTGCCCGAGGCCAAGTCCGCGCTGTCGTGGGAGGACCACGACACCGTGTTGGTCGGCACCGACTTCGGCCCGGGTTCGCTGACCGAGTCCGGCTACCCGCGCATCGTCAAGCGGTGGCGGCGCGGTGAGCCACTCGAGGCGGCGCAGACCCTGTTCTCGGGTGACCCTTCGGACGTCAGCGCCGGCGGCGGATGGGACAGGACACCGGGATACGAGCGGCTCTGGATCACCCGGCACATCGATTTCTTCAACTTCGAGCGCTACGAGCTACGCGGTGACGAGCTGATCCGCATAGACGTGCCCACCGACTCGAACATCTCGTTGCACCGCGAGTGGCTGCTGATCCGGCCCCGCTCCGACTGGGCGGTAGGCACCACGGTCTATCCCGCAGGATGCCTGCTCGCTACGAATTACAACGAATTCCTCGCTGGCACAGCCGAATTGACCGTCGTATACGAGCCAGATGATCACTCCACGCTGGAGAGCTTCGCCTGGACGAAGGATCACCTCGTGCTGGTCAGTCTCGTCGACGTGGCCAGCCGGGTTGAGCTGGTGACCACTGGTTCGTGGCAGCGGGTCCCGATCGAAGGCATTCCGCCGAATACTCACACCGTGGTCGTCGACGTGGACGAGTACGGGGACGAGATGTTCCTGGACTCCAGCGGTTTCACCATGCCGTCCCGACTCCTGTGGGGCCGCGCGGGCGATACGGTGACCGAGATCAAGAGTGCACCGGCGTTCTTCGACGCATCCGACATCGAGGTGACCCAGAACTTCGTCGCATCCGCCGACGGCACGATGATCCCGTACTTCGTGGTCGGGCATCGCAGTTCGACCGGGCCGACCAAGACCCTGTTGGGCGGTTACGGTGGGTTCGAGAGCTCGAGCGTGCCTGGATATGTGGGAGTGCTTGGCCGACTGTGGCTTTCGCGGGGCGGAACGTATGTGATGGCCAACATCCGGGGCGGTGGCGAGTACGGTCCGCGCTGGCACACGCAGGCGATGCGGGAGGGCCGGCACCTGGTCGACGAGGACTTCGCCGCAGTGGCGAAAGACCTGGTTCAGCGTGGCATCACCACGGTCGAGCAACTGGGCGCGCAGGGTGGCAGCAACGGCGGTCTGCTGATGGGAATCATGCTGACCAAGTACCCAGAGTTGTTCGGCGCGTTGGTGTGCAGCGTGCCGCTGCTCGACATGCGACGGTTTCATCTGCTGTTGGCCGGAGCCTCATGGATTGCGGAGTACGGTGACCCGGACAACCCCGACGATTGGGAGTTCATCTCCAAATATTCGCCGTACCAGAATGTTTCGGCCGACCGTCGCTACCCTCCGGTGTTGATCACCACGTCGACGCGTGACGACAGGGTGCATCCCGGCCATGCCCGCAAGATGACCGCAGCGCTGGAGGCCGCGGGCCAACCGGTGCAGTACTACGAGAACATCGAGGGCGGTCACGCAGGGGCGGCCGACAACGCGCAGACCGCGTTTCGGGCCGCGCTGATATACGAGTTCCTGCTTCGCAGGCTCGGCGACTAGCTGCGCGGCGGGTAACGGCCAGTTCCCTCGACCGCCTCTGCCAAACTTCAGCCATGCCAACGACGTCATCCCAGTTCGAGACCCTGCTCTACAAGACCGACGGCCCAGTCGCGACGATCACGCTGAACAGGCCCGACCACCTCAACACCATCGTTCCGCCGATGCCAGACGAGATCGAGGAGGCCATCGGCCTGGCCGAACGCGACCCCGCTGTCAAAGTCATCGTGTTGCGCGGGGCAGGCCGCGCCTTCTCCGGCGGTTACGACTTCGGCGGCGGCTTCCACCATTGGGCCGATGCGATGAACACCGACGGCCGCTGGGACCCCGGTAAGGATTTCGCGATGGTCAGCGCCCGCGAGACGGGGCCGACGCAGAAATTCATGGCGATCTGGCGCGCGTCCAAACCAGTCATCGCCCAGGTACACGGCTGGTGTGTCGGCGGCGCCAGTGACTATGCGCTGTGCGCCGACATCGTCATCGCCAGCGACGACGCCGTCATCGGAACGCCCTATGCCCGGATGTGGGGCGCCTACCTGACCGGCATGTGGCTCTATCGACTGTCCTTGGCGAAGGTGAAATGGCATTCGCTGACCGGTGAGCCGTTGACCGGAAAGGAAGCTGCCGCAATAGAACTCATCAACGAGTCGGTACCGTTCGAGCGCCTCGAGACTCGTGTCGCCGAAGTCGCCGCCAAGCTCGCGAGCATCCCGTTGTCCCAATTGCAGGCGCAGAAGCTCATCGTCAATCAGGCCTACGAGAACATGGGCCTGGCGTCGACCCAGACGCTCGGCGGCATCCTCGACGGGCTGATGCGCAACACCCCTGAGGCGCTGCGGTTCATCGACACCGCAGCCAATCAGGGTGTGCGCGCTGCGATCGAGCGCCGCGACGGGCCGTGGGGTGACTACAGCCAGGCCCCGCCGGATCGCAGGCCCGACCCGTCACACGTCATCGAGCCCTGAGGCTCACGAGCGCATCGAGATCGGCAAGCGCGCGCAAGGTGTCGTTCAGATGCGTGCACGTACTGGTCCCGACGAACTCGCCGCGGATGCGAGCACGCAACTCGGCCAAAGTCATTCCCGCCACTCGCGCTGCGCTTGCGATGGCACCTGGGCATTCCTGCCACGGCAGCACCTGCACATTCGCATCGACGGACGTGATCGTTCGCGTCGACGTGTCCAGCGAGCCGACGACGGTGTACTCGTGCACGATCGTCTCGACACCGTCGCCGTCGACATGGCTGTCGCGGAAGTGCGCGGTGAATCCGTCGTCAGGATTCAGGTCGAGGCGCCGCAGCCGCCGCATCCCGTGGGCTCGCAGCGGTTCGACGGCGTGCATCTCCAAGCCGTCGAGCGACGGCGCGAGCGGCCCGTGCACAGACGGAATGGTGCCGTTGCGCTTGGCGTACGGGACCAACGAGGCGTCGGACGCGAAGCCCGCGCAGATGCCCGCCATATGGTCCGCGACGCCGGGGCCGATCTTCTCCTCGATGCCGAGATTGATCGCCGCATGCTGCACGGCGTACCCGGAGACCAGCGCTGCGCCGACCCAGTCGTCGAGCAGCAGGTGCAGCAGGCTGGCCCGCCGCACCTCCTCGGGAAACAGCTTGCCGACCGTCGAGCGGAATCCGGGGCCGACGCGGTTGCCGACCAGCGCTTGCAGGCCGTCGTCGATGGCATCGATCACGCGATCGGTCAGGTGTGCGCGCACCCGAACCTCGCCGAGCACGTCCGCCGAGATGTCGCGGGCCCGCAGGTCGACGCTGGATTTGCCAGTTCCGGCCGGGTGGGTGTCGATGGTGCTGGTGCGCCGCAACGCACCAGGTAAAAGCGCCGGCCATGACCGGACTGGCCGCTGTGGGCCGACGATGTCCGTCACGAATGGCATGAACTGACGGTACTAGTCCTGCCTGCGGAGCCCACCGAGCATCGACACCAGCACACCGAACACCACCAGCGCACCACCCGCGGCCAGCGTCAGGTTCAGCCAGAGATGCATGCTGGCCTCGGCATGGTTGACCATCGCGTCGGCGACCTGACGAATGTCACCCTCCGTGCGGTTCAACGCGTGATCGACCCACCGGCGCGCCACCTCGAGGCCGGCCCAGCCGGCCGCGCCCACCAGCAGAGCCGAAACCCCCAGCGCTGCAAGCGCTTTCCCGCGCGACCGGGCTGCTGCCAACGTGAGCAGTGCGGCCACGCCCGTCAACACCGACGCACCGATGCTGACCCACGGACCCCACGTCGAGAACTGACGCAACTGCCCCGGGCGCATACCTGAGGTGTCGGACACCGTGATCGGAACGGTCAGCGTGGCAGGCACGTCGAGGTTGAGATTGCCCAGCGTCGCCTTCAGCGACGGATCAGACAGCATCGGCGCAACGTCGATCAGCCAGCGATCGTCCGTGCCTTCCTGGCGCCGGATCTCGTCGGTGAACATCCAGGTGTGCACAATGCGGTTCGCCTGCGCGAATTGCCCTGGGAAGCCTGCGTTCTGGGTGTAGGACGTCGTCACCCCGCGTACCAGATCGGGATTGAGGTCATAGCCCTCGTTGCGACCCAGTCGCACGATCTGCGTGGTGAGTTCGGAGGCCATCGCCTGCTGCAGTTTCGGATCCTTGGCCGCCGACGACGCAAACGCCGCGTAGCCGTCAGCGTCGACGACATTCTTCTGCGCCCACATGGCGGGCAATGCAGCGGTCAACGCGATCGTCGTGACGAGCCACAGGAACACGGTCGCCACGAACCGCACGCGTCCTCCTTCCAGGCGCGACGCGCAGTCTCAGTCGGCGAGGGCGCGTCCCACGATGAGGGGATCCGGCCTGCCGACCACCTCATGGTCCTTGTTGTCGTAGTCGAACTTACTCAACACGAAGCGCATCGCATTGACGCGTGCGCGCTTCTTGTCGTTGCTCTTGACCACCATCCACGGCGCGACCTCGGTGTCCGTCCACGCGAACATGTCTTCCTTGGCCGCGGTGTAGGAGTCCCACTTGTCCAGCGACGCCAGGTCCGTCGGCGACAGCTTCCACTGCCGCACCGGGTCGACCTGGCGGATCGTGAAGCGGGTGCGCTGCTCGGACGGCGACACCGAGAACCACAGTTTTGTCAGGCTGATGCCGTCGTTGACCAGCATCTGCTCGAACAGCGGGACCTGCCGGATGAACTCGGCGTGCTGCTTGGGTGTGCAGAACCCCATCACCCGCTCGACTCCGGCCCGGTTGTACCAGGACCGGTCGAACAACACGATTTCGCCGTGGGCGGGGAGATGGTGCACGTAGCGCTGGAAGTACCACTGGGTGCGTTCGCGTTCGGTCGGCTTCTCCAGCGCGACGACGCGAGCGCCGCGCGGGTTGAGATGCTCCATGAACCGTTTGATCGTGCCGCCCTTGCCTGCGGCGTCGCGGCCCTCGAACACGATCACGTGCCGGTGGCCGTTGGCCTGGCTCCACTTCTGCAGCTTCAGCAGTTCGATCTGCAGCAGCCGCTTCTGCTCCTCGTACTCGTCGCGCGACATGCGCTCGTCATACGGGAAGTTCTCGCGCCAGGTGTCGACTGGAATGCCGTTGCCGTCGAGCAGGATCGGGTCGTCATCGTCGTCGTCGTGCACGCGGTAGTTGTGTGCGTCCAGGGTCACCGGCCGAAAATATCGACGCAGGCAGACGCTGGGGTAACGCGCAGGTGAACGCGGGGTGCTACTTGGCGGCGCGGCGAGGGGTGATCAGCGCCAGCTTCGTCATGAGCTTGTTCATCCGCCGCAGCGCCTTCTGCGAGTTGTTGTAGTAGTTGCCGCCCGCGCCGACGTTCGTGCGCGGCGCCACCACCGCCTCCTGACGGCAGAACTTGCGCAGCCCCTCGGCGCCGCCGAAGCGCGCCCCGATACCCGACGTCTTCCAGCCGCCCATCGGCGCCGTGGTGCACATCAGGTTGGAGATCACGTCGTTTACGTTCACGGCACCGCAATCAAGTTGCACCGCAACCGCTTTGGCGCGGTCGATGTCCTTCGAGAACACTGATGCGCTCAGCCCGTAGGGGCTGTCGTTCGCCAGCCGGATCGCCTCGTCGACACTGGACACCTTCATGATCGGCAGCGTCGGGCCGAAGGTCTCTTCGGTCATGCACTCCATCGAATGGTCGACGTCGACCAGCACCGTCGGCGGGTAGAAGCTACCGGGACCGACCGGGCGCTTGCCACCGGTGAGCGCCCTGGCTCCCGCGGCAAGCGCGGCGCTGACATGGCGGTCGGTCACCGCCACCTGGCTGTCGTCGATCTGTGCGCCGAAGTGATGACCCTCGCCTGCGCCCATCTTCAGGTTCTTCACGTCGCGCACCACCGCGTCGACGAACTTGTCGTAGACCGACTCCAGCACGTAGACCCGTTCCACCGACACACACGTCTGCCCCGCGTTGAAGAACGCGCCCCACACCGCGGCGTGCGCGGCCAGGTCGACGTCGGCATCGTCGAGCACGATCATCGGGTCCTTGCCGCCGAGCTCGAGGCTGACGGGAGTGAGCCGGCGCGCCGCCCGCTCCATGACCTTCGCACCGGTTGCGCTCGAGCCGGTGAATTGGATGTAGTCGGAGTTGTCGACGACCGCCTCGACCGCCTCGCGCGCGCCTTGCACGATCGCCATGACCTCAGGGGCGCCCGAGTCCAGCCACCCGCGCAGCAGCAGTTCGGCGGTGAGTGGCGTGCGCTCCGACGGCTTGAGGAGGACGGCGCAACCGGCCGCCAGCGCCGCGATGCCGTCCATCAGCAGGTTGGCGACCGGGTAGTTCCACGGCGCGATGATGCCGACCACCGGGCGCGGCCGGTAGTGCACCTCGACCTTCTTGATCGTCAGGAACGGCAACGACGCAGGCCGCTTCTCCGGCGCGAGCGCCTTCTCCATCGTCTTGACGTAGTAGGCGGCGATCATGATCAGCAGCGGCACCTCTTGGGCGGCGTCGGTGGCCGACTTGCCGGTCTCCTTGATCAGCAGCGCCTCGATTTCGTCGCGGTGTTCACCCAGCCACACCGCGTAGCGGGCCAGCACCTTGGCGCGTCCCTTCGCGCCGCGCGCCTCCCACTGCTTCTGCGCTTCGCGCAGGCCCGCGGCGATGCGTGGCACGTCGGCGGGATCGGTCCAGCGCACCTTGCCGGCCACCGCGCCGGTCGCAGGATTGCGGATGGTGCCGGTGTCGGGCAGATCAACTTCCGGAGTCGCCGTCATGGCCTCATGGTAGCCACTGGCTGTGACGCAGATCGCAGTGGGGTTGACACGTGTCAAGTCCGGTGGGGTGCGTGTCCTGATATGAGGGCTGCCACACAGACGATCGACGTGCCCAGCAGCAGTCCGCCGACGGTGTCGGTGAAGTAGTGAAACGACACCCCTACGCCCAGCATGCCGAGCAGGCAGTACGCAACCGCGGTCAGCACTACCCATAGCGCAGCGCCTGCTGCCAAGACGACCATCCCCATCACGACGACGAGCGTCGCGGTGTGGCCGCTCGGGTAGGCAAAGGCCGGTCCGCGTTCACGGCCGAAGAGCGGCTTCAGCACACGGGCGAGCGCCATTGCGAGCAGCGGACACACGGCCGACGCGATCGCGAGTCGATGCCGTCGCTGGTACAACGCGACGCCGACGGTCGCGACCACCACGGAGGCGAGGACCCACGGGCTGACGAGAAGCGTCAGGTAACGGGCGTCGCGTCCGTGTCGATGGAACCAGTCGTCCATCGGGGTGGAGCCGTGCCCCACCGTCACGCCGAGTGCCACCATCGCGACAACCCCGATGGGTGGCCACAACCGGATCAGGCGATGCCCCGCACGTACGCTGCCTGGCCAAGATGCTGGGCAGAGTCATCGATGATGCTGACCAGGCGCACGCTGGCCGTCACGGGCGGATTCCAGTTCGGGTCGACGACGCGACTCAACTCCTCGGCGGTCACGGAAGCAATGTATTCCAGCGTCGCCTTGTGCACAGCGTGGTAATAGCCGGCCAGCAGGTCGGCCGACGCGCGCACCTTGCCGACCTCCTCGGGGCTGTGGCCGTAGCCGTGCGCATCGCGAGGTAGATCGAGGCCGAACCGGTCGACCCAGCCGTCGCGCGTCCACACCTGTTCGATGTCTGCGATGTGGCAGAGCTGGGAGTCGTGCTGTCGGGCGCTGTGCCAGATCAGCCAGGCGATGCTGTTGGCGGTGCCGGTCGGGCGAAAGAAGGCGACCTCGTCGGTCAGGCCGTCGGTGAGGTCCTCGACGTGCTCGATGAGCCGGGTGAACGAGTCGCGCAGCAGCTCCCGCACTGCTGCCAGATCGGAGTCAGCCATGCCATGACGCTAGCCTGTCCGCCAGTTCTGTCGCGTGGCCTCTTGCGCCAGTTGCACCCGCGAACTGACACCCAGCTTGTTGTAAACATGGGTGAGATGGCTTTGCACGGTGCGCGGCGAGACGAAAAGCCGTGTCGCGATCTCCTTGTTGGCCAGTCCTTCGCTGACCAGACGCACTACGTCGCGTTCAGCGGGCGTCAACGCACCCCAACCACTTGCCGGGCGCCTGCGTTCGCCATGTCCGCGACGGACGTACGCGATCGATTCACACGCGGACATTGCCGAGCCTTCGGCCCATGCGGTTTGAAAGTCGTTGTCGCCCAATGCTTCACGGACCGCGTCGACGCCCCTTGCGTATCCGTCGTCGTAGCTCTTGAACCTGACCGCACCAGTTACTTTGCGGACCGCGTCGGCCGCACCATAGAGCCGTGCCGCTTCACGGTGAACGCCAGAGTCACTGGAAAGTCCCGCAAGGCATTCCAGGGCGTCCGCGGTGATCAGGTGCGCATCCGTTGCCGCGGCCACGGCCAGCGCGTCACGGGCATCGCGCTCCGCCAGTTCGCGCTCACCCTCGGCGGCGGCAACCCGAGCACGGGACGACAGCGCCACAGCCGTATGGCAGCCGACCGACACGGACACGGCATCGTCGGCCCACCGGCGCGCCGCGACGATATCCCCGTTCGCCAGCGCCACATCGACTATCGGGTTGATTGCAACCATCCTCAGCCCACCAACTGCGCGGAATTGCTCGGCGGCGCTGGTGCCGGCCGTCACCGCGGCCGCGACATCACCGGCCGCCAGGTGTGCGGTCGCCAACGGCGCATTGCAGAGGGCTTCCCACAGACCGCCGAGTTCGGACGTGGCAGTCAATGCGGCGTGCGCCGCCGCTTGCGCGGCTTCCGATTCCCCCATCCACGCCAAAGTGTGGGCGCGGTGGGCATGGCAAGCGGCCAGCATTGTCACGCTGTGGTTCGCGTCGCCCTCTGCTAGTAGTTCATTGAAGAGGGCGATCGCCACCGCCAGTTCGCCGCGCATGAACCGTGCCGTGGCCAACCCCCAGTAGCGACACATCCACGAGACCAGCCGATCGCCGATCTCGTCGGCCAGGTCGCGTCCCTCTTCCCCGAACCTGATCGCGGCGCGCAGATCTCCGTCGTGTATCGCGACATAGGCCTGCCACCAAAGGATCTGGCTCAATTGCCATTTGTCGTCACATTCGCGGGCCAGTCCCTCCGCCTCGTCGAGGTAGGGGTGAGCCACCTCGGCTTGAAAAGCGCCAGTGCTTCCGCACGCGATGAGTGATCGAATCAACAGACCGACGTCACCGACCTCACGGGCGATCGCCAGCGCCCGCTCCGGGAACTCCATAGCCATTGGGGTGCCGACCGCGGCGGTGACGACCGCCTGGTCGGCAAGCGCCCGGGCGTACATCGCAGGTGTCACGTCCGCGGGCGGCTGTGAAGGGTCAGATAGCACGGCGCTGATCCAGGACAGGGCTTCCTGTACGCGTCCGCTGCTCATCCACAGCCGCTGCAGACTGCACGCCAGGTGCAACGCCCCCTCGCTGTCGCCGAGGCCGCAGTTCCACGTGAATACGGCTCGCAGATTGTCGATTTCGATATCCGCCTGCTCGACGTGCCGTTGGCGCTCCGAGGTCGGCTGGTCGACGAGGTCTGCCAGCTGTGTGTAGTGGTCTCGGTGCCGCACGCGCACCGCATCGGATTCGCCGCTGTCACCGAGCTTTTCCAATGCGTACTGGCGAACGGTCTCCAGCAACCGGTATCGCGTTGCACCGCTGGCGTTTTCGGCGATCACCAACGACTTGTCCACGAGTAACGTCAGCTCGTCGAGCACTTGGTGGGCGTGCACGTAATCGCCATCGGCAGCAACGGCCTCGGCGGCGTCGAGATGAAAGCCCCCGCGAAAGACGGCCAACCGGCGGAAGATAACCCGTTCGACGTCGGTCAGCAGCGCATGCGACCAGTCCACCGAGGCGCGCAGTGTCTGTTGACGTCGCACCGCACCCCGCACGCCCCCGGTCAGAATTCGGAACCGGTCATGCAGGCCGGCGAGGATGTCGGGGATCGACAGTGCCCGTACCCGCGCCGCGGCCAGCTCTATCGCCAGCGGCATGCCGTCAAGGCGGCGACAGATTTCCGTCACGGTGGCGGCGTTGTCGTTGGTGATTGCGAATTCCGGCCTCACCAGACGCGCACGGTCGGTGAACAGCTCAACCGCCTCGTCGGTGATCGACAACGACGACACCCGCCAGATCGCTTCTCCTGCCATGCCGATCGGCTCACGGCTGGTCGCCAGCACCGTTACGGCGGGGCAGGCTGCGAGCATGGCCGCGACGAGTTCGGCAGTCGCATCCAGGAGGTGCTCGCAGTTGTCCAGGATCAGCAGCATCGGCCGGTCGGCGATGAAACGCAGCAGAGAGTCGGTCGCGGAGCGCCCTGGCACATCGGGCAGGCCGAGTGCGCGCGCGGCGGTCGTCGGCAAGAGGTCGGGTTCGGTGATCGGTGCCAGGTCGACATAGTGCGCACCGTCATGGAATTCCGTGGCTATGGCGGCTGCGACCTGTACCGCAAGGCGGGTCTTGCCCGAACCGCCTGCGCCGGTCAACGTGACAAGCCGGTTCTTGGCGACGATGCGCGACAACTCCGCTATTTGAGCAGTGCGACCAACGAAGCTCGTCAACTGCGGTGGCAGCCCGTGGGAGACCGCGGCGGGCAACCGCAACGGTGGGAATTGGTTGTTCAGGTCAGGGTGACACAGCTGGATGATCCGGTCGGGGCGGCGAAGATCCCGCAGTTGGTGCGTACCGAGCGGAAGCAGCCACGCGCCAGGTGGCAGATAGTCGGCGACGATCTCCTCGGTCGCGCCGGACAGCACCGTCTGGCCGCCGTGTGCCACGTCGCGCAGGCGTGCGGTCCTGTTGATCGTCGGCCCGAAGTAGTTCCCTTCGTCGCGAAGCTGGACCTCGCCGGTGTGCAGGCCGATCCGCAATTTGATCGGCGCCAGCGGCGCCATCTGTAGGTCAAGCGCGCATGCCACCGCGTCACTGCCGCGATCGAACGCGATGACCAGGCTGTCGCCTTCGCCCTGCTCGACCGGTCGCACGCCACGATGCGCAGCAACGATCTCGGTGAGTAAGCGATCGAGTCGTGCGACAGCCTTGTTCATTTCCTGGGGCTGCGCTTCCCACAGTTGGGTGGAGCCCTCGATATCAGCGAGCAGGAGCGTAACCGTGCCAGTCGGTAGCTCGCTCACGCCCAAATCGCTCTCGTTCACCGGTGGCGTGCCCGCCCCTCGGTCGATCTCGCTCATGTTAGCCAGCATCGCCGGTCGTCACGTCCACAACATCAGCGAAACCGCGCACATTGCGTTTGCCGTCGCCCCGGGTCTCCGACCCTGCCCCGATTTTTTTGCGCCTTCTGGCCGATGGTGGTGAACCGCCGGCACCTCATCATCGAATCGAGGCACAACGAGAGAGGCTGAGCCATGAAGATCCCGTCGATGACACCGCCGGTCGGCTTGATCAGTGCGGTGCAGCGCAGCCGCCACCATCTGTTGCGGCTTCACTCCGCGCTTGTCCCCGCACAGGTCGCGATGACAGAGCTCATCATCGGGGCCAGTGTGGCCCAGGCCATGTCCGTGGCCGCCGAACTGCGCATCGCCGACGCACTTGCCGACGGGCCACTCGGGCTGGACGAGTTGGCGCAGAGGGTCGGCGCCGACCCGGACGCGTTGGGCCGGTTGCTTCGGTTGCTGATCAGCCGGGGCGTCTTCCGCCACCGCGACGGCCGCTACGAACTGACGGCGCTGGCGCGCACCCTGCGGTGGGATGCTCCGCACTCAATGGCCGCGTTCGCCCGCTTCGAAGGTTCGCTTCAACACCGGGAGCATTGGAGCCACTGCATCGATGCGGTCCGTACCGGTGAGGCAGTCGTTCCCAAGCTGCGTGGCATGGAAGCCTTCGATTGGATCGAGACCGACAGCGAAATCAGTGACGTGTTCAACGCGGCAATGACGAACATCTCCGAGTTGGCCGCCGAAGCGGTGACCGGGGCTTACGACTTCGCCGGCTATCGCACCATCGTCGATGTCGCCGGCGGGCATGGGCGGCTGCTGGCCGGCATTCTGTTAGCGACCCCCACCGCGACAGGCGTTCTCTTCGACCTGCCGCATGTGGCCGCAGGCGCCGGCCCACTGTTGCGCAAACACGGCGTGGCCGAACGCGTGCGAATCGCCGAAGGTTCGTTCTTTGACGGAGTTCCCCATGGCGGGGACCTCTATGTGCTGAAGAACATCATCCACGACTGGCCCGACGACAAGGCACGCCAGATTCTCAAGACGCTGCGCGCGGCGACGGACACGGGAACGACCGTCGCTCTGATCGAGTGCGTGATACCGCCGCACGATCGCGACTTTCTCGCCAAGACGATGGACCTGGAGATGCTGATCTACAACGCGGGCCGGGAACGCACCGCTGCGCAGTATCAGAACCTCTTGCAGCAGGCGGGTTTTCGGATGACTCGTGTCGTGCCGACGGCGTCGCCGCTCAGCATCGTGGAGGCGACCGCCGCCTAAGCTTTCGGCGGGGCGCCGTGGAAGACGGCTTCGACGTTGTTGCCGTCCGGGTCGCGGACGAACGCGCCGAAGTAGCCCGGGTGGTACTCCGGCCACAGTCGCGGCTCATGCAGTGATTCGGCGCCGGTCTCGAGCGCCGCGTCGTAGAACGCCCTGACCGCGTCGGCGTCGTTGGCCTGGAATGCGACATGGTTCTCGCGGTTCGGGCCCGACGCGTCGCCTGCGCTCATATCGGCGATCCAGAAATCCGGCTTGCCGTCCTTGCCGTAACCGATCGCGACCTGGAAGTCCATCTGCCTGCTGTAGCCCAGCACGCCGAGGACCTTGTCGTAGAACGCCTTCGATTTGTTCCAGTCCGCACAGTTGATCCCAAGGTGGTCAATCACGGGCTCATCCTGGCATCTGGCACCGACACAGTCGTACATTCAGCTAATGGCGTACGAGTTGATCATCCGCAACGGCACCATCGTCGACGGCCTCGGCGGACAGCCATATGTCGGAGACGTCGCGATTTCCGACGGCGTGATCGCCGCGGTCGGCGAGGTGGACGGGTCAGGGACGCGGGAGATCGATGCGACGGGGCTGCTCGTCACCCCGGGCTTCATCGATCTGCACACGCACTACGACGGACAGGCCATCTGGTCGGACCGGATGACGCCGTCGTCGGCACACGGCGTCACGACCGCGGTGATGGGCAATTGCGGCGTCGGCTTCGCGCCGTGCCGGACCGAGGACCACGAGGTGCTCGTGGACGTGATGGCGGGCGTGGAGGACATCCCAGGCGTCGTGATGGTTGACGGCCTGCCGTGGGATTGGGAGACGTTCCCGCAGTATTTGGATGCGCTGGACGCCCGGCAGCGGGACATCGACGTCGCGGCGTATCTGCCGCACTCACCGCTGCGGGTATACGTGATGGGTCGGCGCGGCGCCGACCGCGAGCCAGCAACCGATGACGATCTGAAGCGGATGCGGGAGCTGGCGCGCGAAGCCATCGAGGTCGGCGCGCTGGGGTTCGCGTCGTCGCGGTTCTCGTTTCACAAGACCGCCAGTGGCGAGTTGATCCCGACATACGACGCCGCGCAGGCCGAGATCGACGCGATCGCATCCGGTGTCGCCGAGGGTGGCGGCGGCCTGATCCAATTCGTCCCCGACATCGCCGCGGGCGGTTATGCCAATGTGCTGCAACAGGTTTTCGAGGCTGCGCAGGACAATGGGCTGCCGGTCACGTTCACGCTCGCGACCGGCAATGCAGGCGACCCGATCTGGCCCGACGCGATCACGCTGATCGAGAAGTACAACTCCATCGGCAATCCGGACACCACGATCACCGCGCAAATGTTCCCGCGCCCAATCGGTTTGGTGATCGGACTGGAGCTGACCGGCAATCCGTTCGTGTTCTATCCCTCCTATCAGGAGATCGCCGATCTACCGCTGGCCGAGCGCGTCGCCGAGATGCGCAAACCAGAAGTGCGGGCTCGCATTCTGGCCGACAAGCCAGCCGAGGGCGGCCATCCGCTGCTGTATCTGGCGCAGGCGTGGAACTGGATCTTCCCGCTGACCGAGAACCCCGACTACGAGCCGGATCCGTCGACGTCCATTGCGGCGCGAGCGGCGGCGCGCGGCGTCAGCCCGATGGAGGAGGCCTACGATCGGCTGCTCGACGACGACGGACACGCCATGCTGCTCGTCGCGATGGCCAACTTCGAGAACAACTCACTGGATACGGTTGGCGAGTTGATCCGACGCGACGACGTCGTGCTCGGTCTCGGCGACGGCGGCGCCCACTACGGAATGATCTGCGACGCAAGCTATCCCACGTTCCTGTTGGCACACTGGGCGCGTGACCGGGCCAAGGGCCGGCTGAATGTGCCGGATGCGGTTCGCATGATGACGTCAGTGCCTGCGCGGGTCGCCGGCTTGGCCGATCGGGGCCGAATCGCGGTGGGCTACAAGGCCGATCTGAACGTCATCGATCACGCGGCGCTGCGTCTGCACAAGCCGATCATCACCCACGACTTACCCGCCGGCGGGCGCCGTCTGGACCAGACCGCCGACGGTTACGTCGCGACGATCGTGTCCGGCAAGGTGATTGCGGAGAACGGGGTGCCGACGGCCGCCCGGCCCGGCCGACTGGTGCGTGGCCGCCAACAGGCGCCGACGGGCTAATCCCAGATGTCGGCGATCGCAGGCGCGTTCGCGGCAAGGCCTGTCTTGGTCAGCCCGTACATCTCCTCGACGGTCGACAACACGTTGTAGTGGCTGATCGGCTCGCCGTATGCGCCCGGCCGGACGTGGGCGCCGTAGATCATGGTCGGAATCTGGTTGCTCGGGCCGTTGTCGTCCTCGTCCCATGTGACGATCAGTAGGCTGTTGTTGGCAACCGCCCAATTCGCGTATCGCGCAAGGTTTGTCGCCAGCCAAGTGTCGGCCTGGGCGATGGTGCCGTCGTGCATGTCGTTGTCGAGATTGGGAATCACGAAGGAAACAGTCGGGAGGCTCTGGTAGTCGGTGCGGCCGTTGAAGGCGCTGAACGGTAGCGACGCTTCGGCAGGCACGCTGGTGAAGTTTGCCCACGGCACGTGTTTTCGTGCGTACTTGCCAGCCGAACACACCGGCGAACCGACCGCGGGCAGGTCTTCGGAGAAACCCGCGAATGTATAGCGGGCAGCGAGCAGTGCCGCCGCGAGATTCGGCGCGGTGCCGGCGTTCACCGGACAGGCGTCAGACGTCAACCCGAAGGTGCTGCCGGAGAACATCGCCAGATAGTTGGGCTCGCTGGGATGCGTCTCGGCATACGACTGCGTCATCAGCGCGCCCGCGTTGGCCAGTTGGTTCATGAACGGCGCTGACTTGTTGCCCAGCACGTTGGCGCTCGAGTGGTTTTCCTCGACCACGATCACGATGTGTGCCGGCGTCGGGATGGCTTGCGCCGCGGCCGCGGGTGCATGGCCGACGGTGGCAATGACCACTGCCGCCAGATAAGGCCAACGCCTCATGGCCGCAGTGTAGCCGGGCCTATCCTCGATACATGAGTGTGAAAGTCGATGTCGACCAGCTCGGTGACGCCCTTGCCGACTTCACGTTCGCGTATCTGATCACCGTTGGCGATGACTACCGCGCACACACCGTCGCAGTGCAGCCAGAACTGCGCGCCGGTGTGCTCGCCGTCGGAGCCATCGGCAACACCACACGTCGCAACGTCGGACGGCATTGCGACGTCACGCTCGTGTGGCCGCCCAGCCAGCCCGGTGGTTACACGCTGATCGTCGACGGTCTTGGCACGGCGGGTGAAACCCTGACCGTCAAGCCAACGCGCGCGGTGCTGCACCGCCCGGCGACACCGGAAACTCCCGCCACGAACCCGGGCTGCCTGCACGATTGCGTGCCACTCGAAGGCTGAATACCCCGCCGAGTGTGGGCTTGTGTCACGCTCTGCGGCCAAAAGGTGTGCGGGTAACCCACGTTCGGCACCCGCGGGTGATTACGCTCAGAGCGTAGAACGTAATTCTTGTTTAATTAGTTGATTTTCTTGTCTGCTGGGTTCATGCTGACAAGCATGGTCGACACTCAGTACTCAACGGGCGTATCGCGGCAAGGCATCGAGCGTGCGCTCCTCGCGGCAGGTCTGGACCTTCGACATCTTCAGCCCGCCGACCTCGCGCCGCTCGAGGACTTCCACACCATGGGTCGCATCGCCACCCATCAGCTGGTGGATCTGCTGAACCTGACCCGCGACCACCATGTGCTCGACGCGGGCAGCGGCGTCGGCGGCACCGCTCGCTTCGTCGCCGACGGCCGCGGGTCTCGCGTCACCGCCGTCGACTTGACCGACGAGTACTGCGAAACGGCGCGTTGGCTCAACCGGCTCGTCGGATTGGATGACCGCATCTCGGTGCGGCAGGCAGATGTCACCGCACTACCGTTCGCCGCCAACACCTTCGACGTCGTCTTCAGCCAACACGTTCAGATGAATGTGTCCGACAAGCCACGACTCTACGCCGAAGCGCGCCGGGTATTGGTCAAAGGCGGGCGACTTGCGTTGTGGGACATCGCTTCTGGCGATGGACGCGAACTCGGATACCCACTGCCGTGGGCCGACCACCCCGCGCACAGCCACCTCGCCTCCGCCGACCAGTTGCGTGCCGCTATCGAAGACGCCGGGTTCGCCATCGACCATTGGGCCGATCTCACCGAGGACGCCGTCGCGTTGATGCAGGCGCTGTTGGCATTGCCGCCCAATCCGCTTGGCCTGCATGCGTTCGTCCCCGACTTCGAGACCAAGGCCAAGAACCTGGTCGCGGCGTTGGCCGACGGTCGGCTTCGGACCATCCAAGCCATCGCGCGTGCGACCTAGGCTCAACGGTCAGAGAGGTCGAACGCGCGCCGGAACAGCTCGAGATTTTCCGCGATGCCTTGCCGTTGGATGGCCTGCAGCATCTGCTCGCGCAGCGACTCAGGGCACCGCGTCAGAGCGGCGTTCAGGGTTCGGTCGAATTCAGAGGTGGTGAATAGTCGAGCGGCGCCGAGCAATTCGGCGTCAGCGCCGGTTTCGACCGCCGCCAGCAACACGTCGATCGGATATTCCCGCAGAAGCCATTTGGGAACTTCCTCGTGATCGTAATACCCGGTCCACGGTCCGGGGTCCGAACCGAACCACGCGTAGAGCGCCCGCACCCGAGCGACGGGATCGGGCATCGCTTCTTCTAAAAGCAGGCGAGCGGCGTCGAGGTCTGGATCCTGCCCGCGTCCGTCGCCCAGCCGTTCCGGCCACAGTGGACGCAGACACGGCGGCATGGCCCGTACCCAGTTCAGCACATGTCGCTGCCGTTCGGCCATCGACTGCTCGCGTTCCTCACATCTGTCTTGCGCATCTGGAATGCCGTAAGCCAGTAGCCAATCCGCGAAGCGCCGCGGATCGGCGAGCGTCGCGTCACCCTTCCATACCGAAGACCATCGGATCGTGTCCCAGTCGATGACTTCCAACGTGTGCACGTGTTGTTCGCCGGTCCACAGTTCCAAGTGGTGGTCACCGATACTCATGACGTGCCCGTATTCTTCGGACTCCATGATTCGAAGCGCCGGTCCCAACTCGGCGAGGCTCGCGGCGTCCGTGATGTCCAAACGCACCACATCGAACACCATTTCGTTCGCCGCATACTGTTCACCGTCGTACTCCACAGTGGTGGGTTCGAATCGGCGACCGATGAGCCGAACTCGGGTGACTCCTTTGAACGCTTCGTCAAGCGAGGCCTGCGTCGGGTCAGGGTCGGTTGAAGCCAGGTACTCGGCGGTGAGCTCGTCCATGACGCCGGTTACGCGCCCGTCCTCGTCGACGAATGGGACGAGGGGCGACTGCTCATTCTCAGCCATGTCGCACTGTATCGCTCGATTGCCGAGTGTGGGCTTGTGTCACGCGCTGGCGTGAAACAGCGTGCGGGTAACCCACGTTCGCGCCGGGGAAGGCACGAAAAAGCCCGGGGTGCCGAAGCACACCCGGGCCTTCTCGTAAAGGGACTTAGAAGTCCATGCCGCCCATGCCACCGGTCGGGTCGGCCGCACCAGCCGGAGCCTTCTCCGGCTTGTCGGCGACGACCGCCTCGGTGGTCAGGAACAGCGCCGCGATGGACGCCGCGTTCTGCAGCGCCGAACGCGTCACCTTGACCGGGTCGGCGACGCCTGCCTTGAGCAGGTCCTCGTACTCACCGGTGGCGGCGTTCAAGCCGGTACCGGCAGCAGAGTTGCGGACCTTCTCGGCCACGACACCGGGCTCCAGGCCGCCGTTGAAGGCGATCTGCTTGAGCGGGGCCTCCAGCGCAACGCGAACGATGTTCGCGCCGGTGGCCTCGTCACCAGTGAGGTTCAGCTCCTCCAGCGCAGGCGCGGCCTGCAGCAGGGCCACGCCACCGCCGGCGACGATGCCCTCCTCGACGGCCGCCTTCGCGTTGCGAACAGCGTCCTCGATGCGGTGCTTGCGCTCCTTGAGCTCCACCTCGGTGGCAGCACCGGCCTTGATGACCGCAACACCGCCGGCCAGCTTGGCCAGGCGCTCCTGCAGCTTCTCGCGGTCGTAGTCGGAATCGCTGTTCTCGATCTCCGAGCGGATCTGCGCGACGCGGCCGGCGATGGCCTCGCTGTCGCCCGCACCCTCGACGATGGTGGTCTCGTCCTTGGTGATGACGACCTTGCGGGCCTGGCCCAGCAGTGAGACGTCGGCGTTCTCGAGCGACAGGCCGACCTCTTCGCTGATGACCTGACCACCGGTGAGGATGGCCATGTCCTGCAGCATCGCCTTGCGGCGGTCACCGAAGCCCGGGGCCTTGACGGCGACGGACTTGAAGGTGCCGCGGATCTTGTTGACGACGAGCGTGGACAGCGCCTCGCCCTCGACGTCCTCGGCGATGATCAGCAGCGGCTTACCGGACTGGATGACCTTCTCCAGCAACGGAAGCAGATCCTTGACCGTCGAGATCTTCGACGAAACGAGCAGGATGTACGGATCCTCGAGGACCGCTTCCTGACGCTCGGCGTCGGTCACGAAGTAACCCGAGATGTAACCCTTGTCGAAGCGCATGCCCTCGGTCAGCTCGAGCTGCAGGCCGAAGGTGTTGGACTCCTCGACCGTGATGACGCCCTCGTTGCCGACCTTGTCCATGGCCTCGGCGATGAGCTCGCCGATCTGGGTGTCGCCTGCCGAGATTGCGGCGGTGGCAGAGATCTGCTCCTTGGTCTCGACCTCCTTGGCCGACTTCAGCAGCGTCTCGGTGATCTTCTCGACGGCCTTCTCGATGCCGCGCTTCAGGCCGAGCGGGTTGGCGCCGGCCGCGACGTTGCGCAGACCCTCGCGAACGAGCGCCTGGGCCAGCACGGTGGCGGTGGTGGTGCCGTCGCCTGCGACGTCGTCGGTCTTCTTGGCAACTTCCTTGACCAGCTCAGCGCCGATCTTCTCGTAGGGATCCTCCAGCTCGATCTCCTTGGCGATGGAAACACCATCGTTGGTGATCGTGGGGGCGCCCCACTTCTTCTCCAGGACGACGTTGCGACCCTTGGGGCCCAACGTCACCTTTACCGCGTCGGCGAGGCTGTTCAGGCCCCGCTCGAGACCGCGACGGGCCTCTTCGTCATACGCAATTGTCTTAGCCATTGCGAAGTGTTCCTCCGGATTGGGGATGCACGTCTTATTGGTCGGGCGCAGTGCCCGCGACGGACGGCTGGGGATGTGCTCCGCGCGGGTCCCCGGCCTCACCGTCCCGACCTAGCACTCACCGGTCGCGAGTGCCAACTGCATTCTTAGCACTCGACCAGGGCGAGTGCAAGGTCACCTAGGCGGTGTTCACCCTGCGCGCAACCCATCGAGCACCACCTCGATGAGCCGATCGGCCGCCTCGGCGTTATAGGTCTGAATGGCCTGCGCCCCGACCATGAGCGCCTTCACGTCGCGCACATCGAGATCGCGCCGCACCGTGCCCGCCTTTTGGCCTGCTCGCAGCAGGTTCCCCAGCAGTTCGAGGAACGCGTCCTCCGCCTCGGGCACCGCGGCCTTGACGTCGACGCCCAGCCCAGCGAGCGCCTCGGCCAGGCCTCGATCCGTCGCACCCCACTGCAGCACCATCGACCGCAGGAACTCAAACAGCGCGTCACCCGGATCCGCCGAGGCCAGCAGACGGCGGCCGTCATCGACAATGTGGTTGATGCGGGCCTCGATCACCGCCCGGTACAGGTCCTCCTTGGTGGGGAAATGCCGATACACCGTTCCCGCGCCGACCCCTGCCCGGCGGGCGATCTCGTCGATCGGCACGCCAAGGCCCTCTTCGGCGAACGTCTCGTAGGCGACCTCCAGCACCCGCGCACGGTTACGCGCTGCGTCGGCACGCATCGGCCGGGCCGTTTCGGTCATCGGTCACCTCGGGAATAGATAAGCGGGGCGTGCGTTCCGTATAGTCGTCATCAAACGGAGCCTCCGCCCCGTTTAACCGATTGTAGGAGATCCCTCATGGGCAAGTGGACAACTGCCGATATTCCCGACCAGACCGGCCGCACGGCCGTCGTCACCGGCGCCAATACCGGCCTCGGCTACGAGACGGCGACCGCGCTCGCGGCGAAGGGCGCACACGTAGTGCTTGCCGTCCGCAATCTCGAGAAAGGCAAGGCGGCGGCCGACCTCATCGCCCGCGCGCACCCCGGCGCAAGTGTCGCCATTCAAGAGTTGGACCTTTCGTCGCTGGCCTCCGTCCGCGCCGCTGCCGATCAGCTTCGCGCCGACTACCCGTCGATCGATCTGCTGATCAACAACGCCGGGGTGATGATGCCGCCACAGGGCGTCACGAAGGACGGCTTCGAATTGCAGTTCGGCACAAACCATCTCGGCCATTTCGCACTGACCAGTCTGCTGCTCGACCGGGTTCTCGCTGCGCCGGGTTCGCGCATCGTCTCGGTCAGCAGCCAGGGCCACCGCTTCGTCAACGGTATCCGCTTCGACGATCTGCAGTGGGAGCGCGACTACAGCCGGGTCCGCGCTTACGGACAGTCGAAGCTGGCCAACCTGATGTTCACCTACGAACTCCAGCGGCGCCTGCGCGGCACCGACACCATCGCCGTAGCCGCCCATCCCGGTGGCTCGCGAACCGAACTGACTCGCAACCTGCCGCCGCTGGTCGCCATCACGACGCGGGTGCTCGAACCGGTGATGCAAGGCGCCGACATGGGGGCGCTGCCGTCGCTGCGCGCCGCGACCGATCCCGGAGCCATCGGCGGGCAGTACTACGGGCCCGACGGATTCGCTGAACAACGCGGCTACCCGAAGGTCGTCGCGTCGAGCGCGGCGTCGCATGACGTCGACGCACAACGCAGGCTGTGGGCGGTGTCAGAAGAGCTGACATCGGTGGTGTCGCCGGTCGGCTGAGCTGAGCTGAACTGGGACACAGGGGATTCCCAGCGGCAGCGGCCACAGTGAGGCGGTGACGGTTCCTGGATTGGGTCTGTTGTCGCTGTCTGGGTTCGACGACCCGGCGTGGCTGATCCTGCTTGTCGCTCCCGCGGCGCTCCTGGGTGTCTACGCGGCCGCCCAGGGGCGGCGCGGGCAGCGGATACGACGGTTCGCCGGCGGGGGCGGCGCGCGGCCGTCGCGGTGGCGGCATCTGCCGATGGCCTTGCTGCTTGTCGCGCTCGTGCCGCTGAGCATCGCGCTGGCGCAACCCACCCGGGACGTCCGGGTGCCACGCAACCGCGCCGTCATCACGCTCGTCATCGACGTGTCGCAGTCGATGATGGCAACGGATGTGTCCCCCAACCGACTGACCGCCGCCGAACACGCCGCGCAGGATTTCGCCAAGCAGGTGACGCCCGGTGTGAACCTCGGACTCATCGCGTTCGCAGGCACTCCCAACGTCCTGGTCGCCCCCAGCCCCGACCACCAACTCACCGTCGCTGCTCTCGACAAGTTGCGGCCCGACGACAAGACCGCCACCGGGCAAGCGATTTTCTCTGCGCTGCAATCGATTCAGACCGTCAACGCGGTGCTGAAAGGCCCGGACGACAAACCGGCGCCCGCGACGATCGTGCTGCTGTCCGACGGCAAGGAAACCGTGCCCGACAACCCGAACGCACCCGACGGCGCCTACACCGCAGCACGGGCCGCCAGACAAGCAGGCGTGACGATCTCGACCGTCTCGTTGGGAACAGCTACCGGCAACGTCGAACTCAAGGACCAAACCATTCCCGTACCGGTCGACGACGAGACGATGAAGGCCATCGCGAACCTGTCCGGTGGCCAAACATCCTCCGCCGCAACCGTTGACGAGCTCGGCCGCAACTTCCACGCCGCCGAGGATCAACTGGGCTACCGGATCGAGCGCGGCCCGGCCAGCGCCGGATGGCTGCGACTGGCCGTCATCCTGGCCGCCGTCGGGGCGGTGCTCGGGCTGCTGATCAACCGCCGACTGCCCACCTAATCCGGCAGGCTCCTGTTGAATACCGCTGCCGCCGCCAAGGCGGCGATCAAGACCAACGCCCCCAACCGAATCCATGGCGCGCTGGCGTCGCCGGGAATCGTCTCGAAGCCGATGTTGCGCTGCAGCGTCGAATACACGCTGTTGAGTGTGTCCAGGCTGTCCGCGTGGAATGCCTGTCCGCCCGAAATCTCGCTGATCCTCTGCAATGTCGAGTCGTCGACGGGCACTGGAATTTCTTGGTCGTCGAGCGTGACGGTGCCGTCGGGGGTGCCGAACGAGATCGTCGAGATTCCCACGCCCTGTTCCTTCGCGGCGTGCGCAGCAGTGAAGGCACCGCGCGGCCCATCGGGGTCGCCGGGAACGGTTTCCTTACCGTCGGATTCCAGAACGATGCGCGCGGGCGGCGGACCCTGACCACCGCCGAGTACGGCCGTGGTTGCGGCGATCGCCTGCAGCGCCGTGAAGATTCCCTCGCCGGTTGCGGTCCGCTCGGCGGCCTTGAGCGTGTCGATCGCGGCCTTGACGGCGTCTCGATCGACCGTCGGCGCCATCAATAGTGTTGCGGTACCGGCGAATTCGACCAGGCCAAGGTTGATTCCCGGCGTCAGCTCGTCGACGAATCGCTTGCCGGCTTCCTTGGCGGCCGCCAACCGGTTCGGCGCGACGTCGGTCGCCACCATCGACTCTGACACGTCGATGACGAGCATCACGACCGCGCGGTTGCGCGGCACCCGCAGGTCATGTGTCGGGCCCGCCATCGCGGTGGTCAACAACGCCAGCGACGCGACGAGCAGCGCCGCGGGCAGATGGCGCCACCGCCGACGACGCGGTCTCGCCACCGCTTGCAGCAAGTCGAAATTGGCGAATCGCATCACCCGTCGCCGCCGCGCGCGTTGCGCCACCACGTAGCCCGCCAGCAGCGCCGCGATCGCGACGAAGAACAGCAGAAACCACGCGTTGGCGAACCCGGACACCGAAAGGTCCATGGCACGCACTATGCGGGCGAGACCTGTACGAGCCCTGTGCCCATGGTGCGCACTTCCGGGCAGCGCCTCGCTAGGCTGGCATGCGATGTCTCTGATCGTGCCGCCCTATCCCCCGCCTCGGTACACCAAGGACCAACCTGAGGTCAGCGCCTGGTTGAAGCGTGGAGACGAGGCGCCGGATTACGACTCGTTCGGCCTCGTCAAGTACCACTATCTGGCCAACCAACAGGCCACCGACGGCGACTACGGGCTGTATCGGGTGGAGATCGCCCCGCAGGGCGGCGGACCGGGGCCGCACTTTCACCGTGCGATGTCCGAGGCGTTCTTCGTGTTGTCGGGCACCGTCAAGCTCTACGACGGCACCGACTGGATCGACGGGCATCCCAACGACTTCTTGTACGTGCCGCCCGGTGGCATCCACGGTTTTCGCAATGAGGCCGACGAGCCGACGTCTATCTTGATGCTGTTCGCGCCCGGCGCGCCGCGTGAGCACTACTTCGAGGGCATGGCCAAGCTGGGTGAGATGTCCGACGACGAGCGCCGTGAGTGGTTCGTCAAGAACGACAACTTCTTCATCGAATAGCCGACGCCGCCAGCCGCTTCGCCAAGTAGGGCGCCGTGCGGCTCCGTTTCGCACGTGCCACCTTCGCCGGTGGTCCTGCGACCACGACCCGACCGCCGTCATTGCCCGCGCCAGGGCCCAGATCGATCACCCAGTCGGCACCCGCGACCATCCGCATGTCATGTTCGGCCACCACGACCGTATTGCCCGCGTCGACGAGTCGGTGCAGCTGACGATCGAGCAGATCCACATCGGCGGGGTGCAGACCGGTGGTCGGTTCGTCGAGGACGTAGAGGGTATGACCGCGCCGCGGCCGTTGCAGTTCGGACGCCAGCTTGATGCGCTGGGCCTCGCCGCCGGACAACTCCGTCGCGGGCTGTCCAAGACGCAGATATCCCAGCCCTACCTCTTGAAGTGTGGTCAGACTCCGAGCAGCAGGCGCAACGTCGGCGAGGAACTCCGCCGCCTCGTCGACCGTCATCGCGAGCACGTCGGCGATGGTTCGATCCCGATACCGCACTTCCAGCGTCTGCTCGGAGTAGCGCGCGCCCTGACACGTCGGACACGTGGCATATGTGCCAGGCAGAAACAGCAGCTCCACCGAGACGAACCCCTCCCCTTGACAGGTCGGGCACCGCCCCTCGGCGACGTTGAACGAGAACCTGCCCGCGGTCCAACCGCGTCGACGCGCCTTCGGGGTCGCGGCGAATTCGCGACGTACGGCGTCGAACAGGCCGGTGTAGGTTGCCAGCGTCGACCGCGGGGTACGTCCGATCGGGCGCTGATCAACCGAAACCAATCGGTTGATCTCCTCGACTCCGTGGGCCGTCACGCCGATGCTCGCGTCATGGTCGAGATCGATTATCCCAGTGCCGGATTCGTCATCGTCGGATTCGGCTGGCTCGGTTGAACGACCCGCTCCGAGGTGGTTGTTCACGACGTCGCCGAGAACCTTGACGACGAGCGTCGACTTGCCTGAACCCGACACACCGGTGACCGCGGTGTAGACCCCGAGTGGCAGGTCCACGTCCAGGTCTTCCAGATTGTGAAAGTTGATGCCGCGCAACCGCAGCTGCCCGGTCTGCGTGCGAGGGTCACGGGTGGGCGGCTCAGCCCCGTCGAACAGATACCTGCGCGTGACCGAAGCCTCGATGTCCGCGAGCCCAGACACCGGCCCGCTGTAGAGTACGTCGCCGCCGAGCTCTCCGGCCCCGGGGCCAACATCGACGATCCAATCGGCACGGCGTACGACGTCCATGTCGTGCTCGACCACGAACAGCGAATTGCCCGCTCGCCGAAGACGATCGAGCACGACAAGCAGCGGTTCGGCATCGGCCGGGTGCAGACCGGCCGACGGCTCGTCGAGGACGTAAAGCACTCCGAAAAGGCCGGCTCGCAATTGAGTGGCCAGCCGCAACCGCTGCAGTTCGCCTGGTGACACCGTCGGTGTGCGGCGACTGAGCGTCAGGTAGCCGAGACCGAGATCGATGAGTATCTGCAGGCGTGCAACGAGGTCAGCGGCGATCATGGTCGCCACTTCGGTCAGCTCACCGGATTCGGTGGACTCGTAGGCAGCGGCGCCGTCGGTGCGAGAAGCTGTGGGCTGCAATGTATTTGCGAGTTCCGTCAACGGCATCGCCGCGAATTCTGCGATCGTGCGTCCGGCGAATGTCACCTTCAGCGCCTCCGGCCGCAAGCCGGAACCGTCGCACACCGGGCAGTCGACGCTGTCGACGAACTGCAGCACACGCCGACGCATCATCGCGCTGTGCGAGTTCGCCAACGTGTGACGGACGTGGCGCTCGGCGCTGGAAAACGTGCCGTTGTAGTAATAGTCGGCCTGCACGGGATGCTGGCCCGGATCGATCTCGACAGTTGGCTGATCCTCGGTGAACAGGATCCAATTCCGTTGCCGCTTAGGAAGATTCCGCCATGGCTTGTCGATGTCATAGCCGAGGGTGACGAGGATGTCGCGCAGATTCTGACCTTGCCAGGCGCCCGGCCATGCTGCTACCGCCCCCTCTCGGATGGTCAGCGACGGGTCCGGTACCAGCGTCTCTTCGGTCACCCGGTGAATGCGTCCGAGTCCGTGGCATTCGGGGCACGCCCCGACCGCGGTATTCGGGGAGAAGGCGTCGGAGTCCAGTCGTTCCGTGGCGCCCCGCGGGTAGGTGCCAGCGCGGGAGAACAACATCCTCAGCAGGTTCGACAGGGTGGTGACGGTGCCGACCGTCGACCGTGACGTAGCCGAACCCCGGCGCTGCTGCAATGCGACGGCGGGCGGTAGCCCGGTGATGTCATCTACCTTCGGCGCGCCGGACGGCAGCAGCAGGCGACGGGCATACGGAGCGACCGATTCGAAGTAGCGGCGCTGCGCCTCGGCGTAAATGGTGCCGAAGGCCAGCGAAGACTTCCCGGAACCCGAGATGCCGGTGAACACCACCAGCGCGTCACGTGGTGCGACGACGTCGACGCCCCGTAGATTGTGTACGCGCGTCCCGTACACGCGTACACAAGGGTCGATGTCGTCGGTGCCGCGATCGGTCATTGCTGTCATCGTGGCCAAGTGGGTACCCACCCTGACGCAGCGCAAGCCCCGTGTTTGCTGTTCGACGAGTGGCGTGGACAGCTCGGTTACGTCCTCCCTTGTCCGGAAGTGGGCTCGCGATGCTGCCTGTCACGACAATCGGTCTAGCGAGTTGCCGACCTGCGACACGTTCTCCAGTAGAGATGCGCGCGCGTAATCCCCTGCGCTAGGCTGCTGTCCGATCAGTGAGGAGCTTTGGGTGCCGGCTTTTGCAGCGCCCGACACCCAGGCTTTGCGGGGCTGGCAGCGTCGGGCATTGGTGCGGTATCTGGGTGCCAAACCCCGCGACTTCCTCGCCGTCGCGACGCCGGGGGCAGGTAAGACCGCGTTTGCCCTGCGCATCGCTGGAGAGCTGCTGGCAGACAACACCGTCGAGCGAATCACGGTCGTCGTGCCGACCGAACATCTCAAGACGCAGTGGGCGCAGGCGGCCGCAAGGGTCGGCATCGCGCTGGACCCGAAGTTCAGCAACTCGTCGGCGCAGACGTCGTCGGAGTACCACGGTGTCGTCGTCACCTATGCGCAGGTGGCCAGCCACCCGACGCGGCATCGGGTGCGCACCGAGAACTACCGCACGCTTGTCATCTTCGACGAGATCCACCACGGCGGTGACGCGAAGAGTTGGGGCGACGCGATCCGCGAGGCCTACAACGACGCGACCCGACGGCTTGCGCTGACGGGTACTCCGTTCCGCAGTGACGACAGCCCGATCCCGTTCGTCACCTACGAACCCGACGGCGACGGGCTGATGCGGTCGCTGGCCGACCACACCTACGGCTATGCCGAGGCGTTGGCCGACGGTGTGGTCCGGCCCGTCGTCTTCCTGGCCTACTCGGGCGAGGCGCGGTGGCGCGACAGTGCGGGCGAAGAACATGCCGCCCGCCTCGGTGAGCCGCTGACCGCTGAGCAGACCGCCCGCGCGTGGCGCACCGCGCTGAATCCGGCAGGCGAGTGGATGCCGGCGGTTCTCGCCGCCGCCGACAAACGCCTGCAACAGAAGCGTCAGCACGTTCCCGACGCGGGTGGCATGGTCATCGCCTCCGACCAGACCGCTGCCCGCGCCTACGCCGAGTTGCTCACCAAGATCACCGGCGAGGCGCCGACGGTGGTGCTGTCCGACGATCCCGGTTCCTCGGACCGCATCAGCCAGTTCTCGGCAGGAAGCAGTCGCTGGCTGGTCGCGGTGCGGATGGTGTCCGAGGGCGTCGACGTGCCGAGGCTCGCCGTCGGCGTGTACGCGACCAGCGCGTCGACGCCGCTGTTCTTCGCCCAGGCGATCGGGCGGTTCGTCCGTACTCGCCAACCCGGTGAGACGGCGAGCATCTTCCTGCCATCCGTGCCCAACCTGCTGTTGCTGGCCAGCGAGATGGAAGCCCAGCGCAATCACGTGCTCGGCAAGCCGCACCGCGAGGCTGAAGGCGACGAGGAGTACGTCGAGCGACGCAAGTCCGAGCCCGGTGACATGGACAACGGCTTCGAATCGCTTGGCGCCGACGCAGAGTTGGATCAAGTCATCTTCGACGGCTCCTCGTTCGGGACGGCGACGCCTGCGGGCAGCGAGGAGGAAGCCGACTACCTGGGTATCCCCGGCCTGCTCGACGCCGAGCAGATGCGAGACCTGTTGCGGCGCAGGCAGGATGAACAGCTGTCGAAGCGCACTGCGACGGGCGAGGTGCCGCGGCCGTCGACGCATGGACAGCTGCGCGAGTTGCGTCGTGAGCTCAACGCGTTGGTGTCGGTGGCCCACCACCGAACTGGCAAGCCGCACGGTTGGATCCACAACGAGCTGCGTCGGCTCTGCGGCGGGCCGCCGATCGCCGCCGCGACGACGGATCAGCTCAAGGCGCGCATCGAAGCGGTGCGCACGCTACAGGCTTAAGCCAACTCCGCCAGATGCTTCAGCGAGTTGTCCAGATGCTGCCGGTCGAACGGCGGGAACCCGATGTGTTCGCGGGTTTCCGATGGGACACCGGACCAGTCGTAGGTCAAAGTGACTTCGGTTTCCGCCGGGCCGACTGACGTCAGGTCATAGCGCCAGAGCCACCCACCGAACTCGAGATTGGCGTCGTCAGCACCTTGTCCGGGTAGCCATGCGATGGCTCGCGGCGGCTCGAAGACCTCGACTCTGTTGGCCATTTCGTAGAACTTGTCCGGGTGGTTCTCGTGAAACATCGTCATCCGGAAAACCTGACCGACGCCGGCCAGCGGCTTGTCATCCAGCGGCTCACGCACCCATCCGGTGCCGTCAATGGCCTGGTGCGTCGACGGGTCGGCCAGCACGTTGAAGACGTCCTGAACCGGCGCCTGAATTGTCAGCGTGGCAGTCATGCGTTCTTCGGTCATGTGAATAGAGACTCCGCGCATCCCGATAAGTAATCGCGCAAACCGACAATCCCGCATACGTTTTCCTCATGCCCGCCGACGCGCCGACAATCCTCGCGACTAGCGGAGGCCTGCGGGAAGGGCGGCGGACCCGATGGGAGTTCAGCGAGCTGACGGAATACGCGATCGAGTTGGCCGGCGTCACGGGACGCGCGCCGCGGATCTGTTTCGTCGCCACCGCGCTCGGTGACAATCCGACCGTCCTGCACTGGCTCACTGACGCCGCGCACGTGCGGGGGCTCGCCGCGTCGCACCTGACGCTGTTCCCGATGCCCAACGTCGACGACATCACCGCGCACCTGCTCGACCAGGATGTGGTGTGGGTGTTCGGCGGAAGCGTGGCGGGTCTGCTGGCGATGTGGCGGCTGCACGGTGTGGACGCGGCGATGCGAACCGCATGGCAGGCAGGCGTGGTGCTCACCGGCGTCTCCGCGGGATCGATCTGCTGGCACGTCGGAGGCACGACGGATTCGTTCGGACCGGATCTTCGGCCAGTCACCGACGGGCTCGCCCTCGTGCCGTATTCGAACGGCGTTCATTACGACTCCGAACCGCAGCGCCGCCCGTTGTTCCAACGCCTCGTCGGTGACGGCACCTTGCCGGCCGGATACGCCACCGATGACGGCGCGGGTGTGCTGTATCGCGGCACCGACTTTGTCGAAGCGTTCAGCGAACGTGATGGCGCCGCAGCGTATTTCGTCGATGCGGCCGACGAGACTCGACTCGACACCCGGCGGCTCTAGGGCGCTGCCCCGGTCGGGGTTAGTTGTTGGTTGGTGGTGGTTGGTAGGGGTCATACCACCACCAGTCGGCGCGCTCGCCCAGCGGCCCGCTCCAGGGTGGAACATCGGGTGGGGGTTTCGTGGGTGGACGCGCCAGTGATCTGGTGTCGAGTGGTTCGCCGGTGTTGTCGGTGACGGTGAGGTGGTGGGCGGGTCCGGTGAGGGTGATGACGCCGCGGTGGTGCAGCCGGTGGTGGTACGGACACAGCAGCACGAGGTTGTCCAGGTCGGTGGGGCCGCCGTTTTCCCAGTGCACGAGGTGATGGGCGTGCAGTCCGCGGCTGGCCCCACACCCGGGTACCGCACACGTGGGGTGGCGATGTTCCAGCGCGCGGCGCAGCCGCCGATTGACCGTGCGGGTGGTGCGTCCGGCGCCGATCGGTTGGCCGTGGCGTTGGAACCAGACTTCGCAGGTGGCATCACAGGTCAGATATTGGCGATCGGCATCCGAGAGCAGCGGCCTCAGATGCAGGGCGGCCATGCGCTGCTCCACGTCGAGGTGGGCGACGACGGTGGTGTGTTGTGCGTGCGGGCGGCGCGCGGCCTCGGCGTCCCAGCCGGCCTCCACCAGCCGCATGAACGCCTCACCCGTGGTCGGCGCCGGGGGCCGCTGCGCTGAATCGTCGCCGCTTCCGTGGTCGAGCTTGTACTCGGTGTAGAGGGCGTCGTGATGCGACGCCAGTGCGGCGTCGAGCTTGGCCGACTCGATATGCGGCAGTCGGATGCGCCACGTGGTGAAGTGCTCATCAGTGGTCTTGGTGACCGAAACCTTCGGCTCCGATTGCGGTTCGGGGTCGGGTCGGGGTTCGAGTTTGACCGCGGTGCGCAACTGGTTGACCGTCGCCACGGCCGCCAACTGCGCGTAATGCTCATCAGAGCCCACGCCCGCCGCGCCGGCGATGACGCCGACCTGATCCAGCGACAACCGGCCCTCGCGCATCGCTTCTGCGCAGCGCGGAAACTCGTCCAACCGGCCCGCGACCGTCGTAATGGTCTTCGCGGTGGTCGAGGACAACCCCAGTCGCCAGGCCACCAACCCCGCCACCGAGCGTGCCCCGGTGGCACCCCACAACCCGTCGCGGTCGATCTCGGCGACGATCTCCACCACGCGCCCATCAATGGCGTTGCGCTGCCCCGCCCACTCCGCGAGCTCCTCAAAGAGCACCTCAAGACGCTCTTTCGGAATCATCGCGGTCGCCGCCAAGAACATAACCCCATCATCACAAGGGGTCCGACAAATTTCGGGCCGCAGCGTTAGAGCCCGAGGAGTTCCGGCAGACCGGCTACCGAGTCGATGACATGATTGGGCTGCATCGCGAATTCGTCTGCGGCCCAACGGTCCAGCGTGTCCTGGCGGAACTTGCCGGTGCGCACCAGCACCCCGGTCATCCCCACCACCTGCGCGGCCAGCACGTCGTTGTTGAGGTCGTCGCCGATCATGTACATCTCGTCTGCGTCGACGCCCAGCCTGCTCGCGGCGGCCAGAAAACCTTCGGGCGCAGGCTTGCCGACAGCGGTGGCCTTACGGCCGGAAGTCTCTTCCATTCCGATCAGGTACATGCCGGTGTCGACCCGCAAGCCGTCGGTGGTGGTCCACGCGGTGCTGCGATGCATTGCGACCACCGGCACTCCCTGCGCCATCCAGTCGTACACCCACGACAACGTCAGATGGCTGTACTCCGGGCCCGCCCCGCCCAGCAGCACCACATCGGGCGTCTCGGGTGCCTTCGGGCCGGCGAATTCGCTCGAATACGCGATGTCGATGCCAGGCATGTCCTCGGCGATCTGCCCGCTGTTGACCAAGAAGCACCGCGCATCGGGATAGCGGCTGCGGACATACTCCGCGGTGAGCACCGCAGCGGTGATGACCTCGTCGGCGCGCACCGCCATCCCGGCCTCGGTGAGGAGTTCGGCGATCTGCACCCGGGTCCGCGTCGTGGTGTTGGTCAGGTACGAGCACGCAATCTGGTTGTCAGACAAAGTCCGCAATGTTTTCGATGCGCCCGCGATCGGCTTCCACGACGTCACCAGGACGCCGTCGATGTCGAACAGCACACCACCGATTGCCATGGCCCGACACTAAACGGCAAACGAATCAGCGCAACTCGGGGGCTACCCGAACTGCGCGAAGTACGGCCGCTCCTGCTTACCCTTCTCGACCAGGATGAAGACGACACCCCACGGGCCGGCGAACCACGTGGTGCGCACTCCTGCGATGTCGGCGATTCCATCGACGAGGAAGCGAACTCCCTTGTCCTCCAGCGTCTTCCGAGTTGCGGCGACGTCGTCGCAGATCAGCCCGATGTGCGACAGCCCTGGGTCGGCCAGACCTGTCCGGGCCGTGTCGCCGCCGTCGGCACGCAGATACTCGATGACTTCGAGCACCCGGTCACCGTCGTCGCCGAAGCCTACGATCGCGGCTTTCATCGCAGGATCGGCCAACAATTCACCCATGTCGGCGCGGATGGCGTCGCCGTCCATCACGTACGGCGGCGAAAGCACCGTGAATCCCAGCACGTCGCGGTAATAAGCCACGGCCGCCTCACAGTCGGGAACGCAGACGCCGCTATGTGCCAGGCCCGTGATCATGTCCTCGATTCTGGCAGTTCAAGCCTTGGCCCATGCGTTGTCGGCGACCCACGGCGATGCGGCCGCTGCGATCGTCCATGCCAGCTCGGCGGGAACGTCGATCACCCGGTAACGCTTCACTCCCGCTGCGGTCGCGGCGATCAACGTCGCGACGCCCGCACGGCGCTGCAGCAGCGTCTGGCGCACGGTCCATCCGATGATGCCCGCCGCCGCAATGCAGTCGCGGCGCCGATCCAGACTGCCCGACCGTGCCACCAGCCACTCCGGATCCACCCGATGCCCGAGCGCCCGCGACCGGTCGACCGCCAACAGCACACAGCAGACCGTCAGCACCACCCACACCGGCCACCCCCAGATCGGTGTCGGCACCACGACCATCACGATCAGCAGCACCGCGGGCAGCGCCAACGCCCGCGTCCAGCGCCTGCGCGTCGCCGCGGCGCCGTGTGCCTGCAGCGGGCCGCTCACCGCGTCCGGGTTGGCGATCAACCCCGACAACACCGACTCAGCAGTCACGCGCGGGCATGGCGGCAGCAGCAACGACGCCTCGCCGGCCCCACCGACACCCGTCATCACCGCGTCCAGTCGGGCGCCCCCGAACAATCGCACCAACAGCGGCTCACGCAACGTGCCGCCGCGTAACCGCCGCATGTCGAAGGTGTGCTCGCGCAGCCGCAGCAGTCCATGCTCGAGGTGCAGCAGCTCCGCATCTCGGCGCAACACGAGATTTCCATACGTCACCAGCGACCGCAGCACCGACAACACCACCGAGGCGACGAGCACCACGACCGCGGCCACGCTCAGGCTTGCCGCGACTCCGAAGCGCTCCGCGGCCTCAACGCCAGACCGGGCCAGTCGCGAATCCTGCAGTGCCGCAATGGCACCCGCCTGATACAACAGGCCAACTGCCGCCGCGATCATCGCCAGTCCGGTGAAACTCAGCGGACTGTAACGCAACCAGGAAGGCTGCCAACGCGCCAACTCCCGGCCCGACGTGTCCTGTTCGATCACAAGCGAATCCGCCAGCAGAATGGCGCGCAGCCGCGGCACTTCTCCGGCCTCGACCGCGTCGAGTGCGAACGCCGCGTCGCGCGTGGCTTCCTGGCCTGTGCCGAGCCGCAACACAGTCAGCCCGAGCAGTCGGTGCAACAGCCGAGCATCGGTCGAAACAGAGCGAATCCTGTTTCGCGGCACCGAAAGAACCTTGCGCTGAAGCACGCCTTTACGCAGCCGCACTTCTTCGGCGTCGATCCGGTACGCGGTGGTGAACCACCGCGCCACGCCATAGCCGACGACGAGCGCGAGGCCGAACAGCGTCCACAGCGGATTGCCCGTCGCCGATCCGAGCACCACCGAGCCGATCAGCAGCGGTATCTGGCGGAGCACCTCGTGGACGGGATGCACCAACAGCATGCGTGGGCTGAGTCGTTGCCACACCTCGCCGGTCACGTCGCGTCCTCCGCGCCGAGGGCCGCGATATCGGTCAGCTGTGCGACAACCCGTTCTGCCACATCGAAATCCAGCGCCACGATGCGCACTGCACCCGCCGACGACGCCGTCGTCACCGTCACATTGGCCAGCCCGAACAGCTGGTCCAGCGGGCCACGTTCGGTGTCGACGGTCTGCACCCGCGAGATCGGCGCGATCCGGTGCTCCTGCACCAGCCAGCCTGTCCGCGTATACACCGCCTTGGGGTCGATGTCCCAGCGGTGCACGCGGTATCGCCACACCGGGACCACCCCTACGAACATCACGATGCCCAACGCCGTGGCCACGGCCGCAGTCGCGTGTAACCACGGCAACCCGGGGCTGACGACGAACCAGACCAGCTGGCCCACCGCCAGCATCAGCCACGGGATCGCCGCGCCGATCGCCCAGACCAGCGGGGCCTTGCGACTCGGCCGGTTGGCCGGTTCGATCAGCTGCATCCCCACGACAACGAAACTAACCGTTAGGCCCTGAGTATGTTGAGGCCATGAGCAGCAAGTGGACCGCGGCCGACGTGCCGGATCAGACGGGCCGAGTCGCAATCGTGACAGGTGCGAATTCGGGCCTGGGCTTCGACACCGCGGCGGTATTGGCGGGCAAGGGTGCCCACGTCGTGCTCGCCGTGCGCAATCTCGCCAAAGGCAACGAGGCCGCAGATCGGATCAGGTCGAAGAATCCCAACGCAGAAGTCAGCCTCCAGGAGTTGGACCTGACGTCGCTGGACAGTATTCGCAAGGCCGCCGATCAGTTGCGCGCCGACTATCCGCTCATCGACCTGCTGATCAACAACGCGGGCGTGATGTACGTGCCGACGCGCGAAACCACCAAAGACGGTTTCGAGATGCAATTCGGCACCAATCATCTCGGCGCCTTCGCGTTGACCGGTCAGCTGCTCGACAACCTGTTGCCGGTCGAGGGGTCGCGGGTCATCGCGGTCAGTAGCGTCGGCCACCGCATCCTGGCCCGGATCCATTTCGACGACTTGCAGTTGGAACGCAGATACAACCGCGTCGAGGCCTACGGCCAGTCCAAGCTCGCGAATCTGCTGTTCACCTATGAATTGCAGCGGCGGCTCGCCGCCAAGGGGACGCCCACAATCGCCGCGGTCGCCCATCCAGGTCTGTCGGACACCGAGTTGATGCGGCATCTGCCCAGCTTCATCCCTCCCTTCCTATGGCGTTCGTTCATGCAGCCCGCAGCGATGGGTGCGTTGCCGATCCTGCGCGTGGCCACCGACCCCGACGTGCAGGGCGGCCAGTATTACGGGCCCGACGGCATCGGCGAAACCAGAGGCCATCCGAAACTCGTTGAGTCCAGCGGTCAGTCGCATGACGAGGATCTTCAGCGGCGACTGTGGACGGTGTCGGAAGAACTCACCGGCGTGACGTTCCCCGTCTGATGCGCACCGTCGATGAACACCGGCGCGTCGTCGCCGGACTGATCACCGCCAAGCCTGCGGTCATGCTGCCGCTCACCGAGACGCTCGGCCTCGTATTGGCCGACGATGTGGTGGCGCCGCTCTCGCTGCCGGGGTTCGACAACTCGGCCATGGACGGGTACGCCGTGGTGGCCGACGACGTCGCTGCCGCGACACCCGAACAGCCCGTGCTGCTGCCCGTCGCCGAGGACATTCCGGCAGGCCGCACCGACCCGCTCACACTGAAACCCGGTACGGCACACCGCATCATGACCGGCGCGCCCCTGCCGACAGGGGCGACCGCGGTGGTGCCGGTCGAGGCGACCGACGGTGCGACCGACACGGTGGCCATCCGCACCAGCGCGAAACAAGGTCAGCATGTCCGCCGCGCCGGCGAGGACGTCACGGCGGGTACTACGGTGTTGCACGCGGGCCAGGTACTCACGCCCGCGGCGCTCGGCCTGGCCGCTGCGCTGGGCTTGGGCGAGCTGAAAGTCGTTCCCCCGCAACGGGTCTTGGTGATGTCGACCGGCACCGAGCTGGTGGCTCCCGGCACCCCGTTGCAGCCGGGACAGATCTACGAGTCCAACGCCGTGATGCTGGCCGCTGCCGTGCGTGACGCAGGCGCGGTCGTTGTCGCCTCGCCGATGGTCGGCGACGACGTGGACGCGTTCCGCAACGCGCTCGATGCACATGTCGGTGACGCCGACCTGATCATCACGACGGGTGGTGTGAGCGCGGGCGCCTACGAGGTGGTCAAGGATTCGCTCGGGGGCGAGGTCGACTTCGTCAAGGTGGCGATGCAGCCGGGCATGCCGCAGGGTGCGGGATCGGTGAACGGCGTGCCGATCATCACGCTGCCCGGCAACCCGGTCAGCGCGCTGGTGTCGTTCGAGGTGTTCATACGCGAACCGCTGCGCGCCGCGATGGGACTGCCGAATCCGGAGCGGCCGCGGCGAACGGCGGAACTGGCCGAGGACCTCACCTCCCCCCGCGGCAAGCGGCAGTTCCGCCGCGGAGTGCTCGACCGCGACGCCGGAACGGTCACCAGCTACGGACCGCCGGCATCACACCATCTTCGCTGGCTGGCCTCGGCCAACTGCCTGCTGGAGATCGACGAGGACGTCGCCGAGGTGGCCGCCGGGTCGACCGTGCACGTGTGGGACTTGGCCTAAGCCCTCTCGGCGAAAGGGGCCGCCCGTAGAATCGCTGCACGATGGCCAGACGCCCCGACCTCAAATCCGGCCCCGAGCGGCTCGCGGCGCTGGTGCGCACCACCATTCCGCCGATGCACGCTGCAGGGCTGCCCTTCGTTGGCGCCAGCCTGGCGCTCGCCGCGCTGGGACGCAAGCGCCCATGGCTGCGCAGAGCCGGTCTCGCCTCGGCGGCCGCGAATGCAGCGTTCTTCCGGCATCCGCCGCGGGTGCCACCCACCCGGCCGGGACTCATCGTCGCGCCCGCGGACGGGCTGATCTGTCTGATCGAGGAGGCGCTGCCGCCTGCCGAACTCGGCCTGCCCGCAACGCCGTTGCCGCGCATCAGCATCTTCCTGTCGATCTTCGACGCCCACGTGCAGCGGGCGCCGATCAGCGGCGAGGTGGTCTCGGTCGTGCACCGGCCGGGGGCGTTCGGTTCGGCTGAACTCGAGGCAGCCAGCGAGGACAACGAGCGCAACAGCGTGCTGATCCGCACGGCCGAAGGCGCCGAAGTGATCGCCGTGCAGATCGCGGGCCTGGTGGCGCGGCGCATCGTGTGTGAGGCGAAGGTCGGCGACAAGCTGACCATCGGCGACACCTACGGCCTGATCCGCTACGGGTCCCGGCTGGACACCTACCTGCCCGCAGGCTCCAACATCCTGGTGTCTACCGGGCAGCGGGCGCTGGCCGGCGAAACCGTATTGGCCGAGCTGCCGTGAGACCGCGCATCAAGGCGCCCGTCGTAAGCCTGCGCATTCTGCCAAGCGCAATGACGGTGGCAGCCATCTGCCTTGGCTTGACGTCGGTGAAGATGGCACTGGACAACCGGCCCACCGAGGCGATGGCGTTTCTGGCGGTGGCCGCGATCCTCGACGCGCTCGACGGGCGCATCGCCAGGATCCTGAAGGTCACGTCGCGGATGGGCGAGGAGATCGACTCGCTGGCCGATGCGGTGAATTTCGGTGTGGCACCGGCGTTTATCGTCTACGGCACCTTGCTCTCGCACTCGCGGGTCGGCTGGATCGTGGTGCTGGTCTACTCCGTGTGCATCGTGTTGCGGCTGGCGCGCTTCAACGCGATGCTCGACGTCGACAAGCCTGCCTACGAGAAGGAGTACTTCGTCGGCATGCCTGCCCCGGCAGGAGCGATCGGCGCAATCGGGCCGCTGGCCGCCAAGATGCAGTTCGGCGAGGGCTGGTGGACCTCGGAGGCGGCGGTCATCATCTGGATGATCGGCGTCTCGCTGCTGGTCGTCAGCACCCTGCCCATGCGCAAGATCCACACGTTCTCGGTGTCGCCCAACATGGTTCCGCTGCTGCTGCTCGGGGTGGCCGTCCTGGTGGCGGCGTCAATCTTCTACGGCTATCTGACAATCCTGGCGATCATCGCGGCCTACGTCATCCACATCCCGTTCGCGATCCGGACTCGACGCTTCCTTGCCGAACATCCGGAGGTATGGGACGACAAACCCCGGCAGCAACGCGCTGCGCGCCGGGCGATCCGACGTGCGTCGCAGCCCCAGCGCCGCCGGTCCAATCTGCGACTTGGACTGCGCAGGCCCGGTCGCTGACATGACGCAGATCGAAGCCGCGGAGGATCCTCCGCTGAGCCATCTGCGTCTCACCGCGCGACTGAACACGTCGGCGCTCGACGCACGCAGAGGCGTCGTTCGGTTGCACCCGGAAGCCATTGCAGCCCTTGGCATTCGCGAGTGGGATGCGGTATCCCTGACGGGTTCGCGAACCACCGCCGCGGTCGCAGGGCTGGCGCCGGGCGGGACGCCTGCCGGCACTGCGCTGCTGGACGATGTGACGCTGTCCAACGCCGGTCTGCGCGAGGACACCACGGTGATCGTCTCGGCGGTCACCGTCTACGGCGCACGATCGGTGACGGTGGCCGGCTCCAAACTTGCCACCCAGTCGATTTCGTCGGCGACGCTGCGTCAGGCTCTACTTGGCAAGGTGATGACTGTCGGCGACACGGTGTCGCTGTTGCCGCGCGATCTCGGCCCCGACATTCCGACGTCGGCCGCCACCGCGGCGCTGGCATCGTCGGTAGGCATCACCTGGACGTCGGAGTTGTTGACGGTCACCGGTGTCGATCCGGCTGGACCCGTTAGCGTGCAACCGAACTCGGTGGTGAGTTGGGGTGACGGGGTTGCGCCGGTTGCGCCCGCAACGGCAGGCCAGCACACGGTGTCCACCCCGAAGAAGGCGGCGACGGTCAACATCGACGACCTGAAGGGTTCGCACGCCCAGGCTTCGCGGCTCACCGAATGGCTCAAGCTTGCGCTCGACCAGCCCGAGCTGCTCGAAACTCTGGGCGCCACATCGAATCTCGGCGTGCTGGTGTCCGGGCCGGCCGGCGTCGGCAAGGCCGCCTTGGTGCGGGCGGTGTGCGCCGATCGGCGACTGGTCGAGCTCGACGGCCCCGAGGTGGGCTCGCTGCGTGCTGAAGACCGACTGCAGAGCGTGTCGTCCGCCGTGGCCACTGTGCGCGACGGTGGTGGCGTGCTGCTCATCACGGACATCGACGCGCTGCTGCCGGCTACTGCGGAACCCGTTGCAACGCTGATCCTTACCGAACTCCGCAATGCGGTGGCCACCCGGGGCGTCGCGTTCATCGCAACAACGCAGCGGCCCGACGGAATCGATCCGCGGTTGCGGGCGCCCGACCTGTGCGACCGTGAACTCGGGCTCAGCCTGCCCGACGGCGCGGTCCGCAAGCAGCTGCTCGAGGTGCTGTTGCGCGACGTGCCTGCCGCCGACCTCAGTCTCGACGAAATTGCCGATCGCACACCGGGTTTCGTCGTCGCTGACCTCTCAGCGCTGGTGCGGGAGGCCGCGCTGCGGGCCGCGTCGCGAGCCAGCGCCGACGGTAAGCCGCCAGTGTTGACGCAGGACGATCTCATCGGCGCGACGACCGTCATCCGACCGCTGTCACGTTCGGCGACCGAAGAGGTTTCGGTCGGATCGGTGACGCTCGACGACGTCGGCGATATGGCAGAGACCAAGCAGGCGTTGACTGAGACGGTGTTGTGGCCTCTGCAACATCCGGACACCTTCCAGCGCCTCGGCGTTGCACCGCCGCGGGGAGTTCTGCTCTACGGCCCACCCGGCTGCGGCAAGACGTTCGTGGTGCGTGCGCTGGCCAGTTCGGGGCGGCTGTCGGTACACGCGGTCAAGGGTGCCGAACTGATGGACAAGTGGGTCGGCTCGTCGGAAAAGGCGGTGCGCGAACTGTTTCAGCGTGCCCGCGATTCGGCGCCATCGCTGATTTTTCTCGACGAGATCGACGCGCTCGTGCCGCGGCGCGGGCAGAGCTTCGACTCCGGGGTCACGGACCGCGTAGTCGCAGCGCTGTTGACCGAACTCGACGGCATCGAGCCGCTGCGCGATGTGGTGGTGCTCGGCGCGACGAACCGCCCGGAGCTGATCGACCCCGCGCTGCTGCGGCCGGGCCGGCTGGAGAAGCTGGTGTTCGTCGAGCCGCCCGATGCAGCTGGCCGTCGCGAAATCCTGCGCACCGCAGGCAAATCCATCCCGCTGTCAGCTGACGTCGACCTGAACGCGCTGGCCGGTGAGCTGGACGGCTACAGCGCAGCGGACTGCGTGGCTCTGTTGCGTGAGGCGGCGCTGACAGCGATGCGGCGCTCGATCGACGCGGCCGACGTAACAGCCGCCGACGTCGCGAAGGCTCGCGAAAACGTCCGGCCGTCGCTGGACCCCGCGCAAGTGGAGTCGCTGCGGGCATTCTCGGCGGCACGCTGAGTTGAGGCCGCCATGCCACTTACGTGTTCCATCGCCGAGTTCGACACCAGGGCTGTGGTTTATGGCGTAGCGGCGACATTCAACAGCCCTGCTGCAGAAATCGCGCGTAGCACCGTGGCGCGACTCCTAGGCTGAGTGAGTGGCTCGCTGAACCGGTCGAGCACGTGGGTTCGACCGCAGTGCCGGGTCTGGCGTCCAAACCGATCGTCGACATCCTTGCTCCGATCACCTCGCTGATGGATGCGCAGGCGGCGGTGCCACTGCTCGAAGAGGATGGGTGGCGTCACTGGCCCTCCGATCCGAACGGGTCGTGGCGATCTTGGTTCCTACGACCGCAACCCGAGGCTCGCACCCATCACCTTTATCTCATCCAGCACGACCATCCGCGCGTGGCAGAACTTCGTGCGTTTCGCGATGCACTGCGCGCCGACGGCTCGCTTCGCGACCGTTACGAGGCGTTGAAACGCAACTTGGCGAACGAGTTTCGCGACGATCGCGAGGCATACACCAATGCCAAGGCTGGCTTTGTCGCGGATGTGCTACGCGCGTTCCGCTAGCGCGGCGAGTCGCTCGATCGATGCCAGCAGTTTGTCTGCGGTGGTGTCACGCGCGCGCGGCAGTCGCTTCTCGTCGGTCAGCGCCGACCAGTCGTAGGTGTGGGTGACCCGCGTGCGTGAGTCGTCGACGGGTTCGAGCTCCCATCGCCACAAGTGACCCGGCGGCAGCTTGCCCGGTTCCGAGGGCCGCCATGCGATGAGCCGGCCCTCCTCGAATTCGACGACGTGATTCGTCCGATCGCTGCCCATCGTCAGCGTCATCGTGAACACGTCGCCCACTGTCCGCACACGTTGACCGACGGGCGCTTCGGCGAGGTTGTCATTGCCATCCCATCGCGGCTGCTGCGATGGATCGGCGATCAGTTCGAAGATCTTGTCCGCTGGGGCCGCGATCACCCGGCTCGCGCTGACGACCTTGGTAGTCACGATCCGATTCAACAACATCTTGACAGTGACTAGTTGCAAGCGCATAGTCAAACCCAGAACTTGTCACTGCCAAGATCGGAGGTCCCCATGACCGCACCGGCCCTCACGCCCGTTCGAGCCGGCGACCGCGACCGTGAGCGCACCGCCACCCAGCTCGGCCAGGCACTGTCACAGGGCTACCTCGTCTTCGACGAATACGAAAGCCGGCTGCAGGCCACCTTCGCCGCCCAAACCACCGGCGAGCTGCGCCAACTCGTCGCCGACCTGCCTCTGGCTCAACTTCGTCGCAACGACCCGCAGCGCCTCGCGGCCCGCCGCCGCGCAGCATGGCTCGGGGTCCGCATCCACCTCGGTGCATACCTCGCGATGGCCGCCATCGTGCTGACGGTGTGGCTGGCGGTCGGCCTCACCGCCGACGAGTGGTACTTCTGGCCGATCTGGCCGATCGTCGGAGCAGGCATCGGCCTGGCCTCCCACACCATCCCCGTTCGACTCGCAACGCCACGGCGAGTTCGCCGGCATCCGGTAGCTGTATCCGCCCACGTAGACTGGCGTTGAACCAAAGCCATTAACCCGGCTGACACCCCGACCCCAAAACGATCGGAGTGCCCTGCTCGCCGTCCTGCTTGCCCACGCCGTCGCAACGGCTCTGGCTCCCCTGCTCGTCGCGCGCTGGGGCCGGATGGCGTTCTATCCCCTGTCCCTGGTGCCGCTGGGCTCGCTGGCCTGGGTCGCGACGAACTGGCCGGGCCATCGAGGGCCGACGACAGTCGACATCGAATGGCTGCCCGAGCTGTCGATGAACATCACACTCCGATTCGATGCGCTCTCGGCCATCATGAGCGTGCTTGTCCTCGGCATCGGCGCGTTGGTCCTCTTCTACTGCACCGACTATTTCCATCACCACGACGGCCACACCGAGAAGCGGCTGCCAAGTTTCGCCGCCGAGTTGGTCGCGTTCTCCGGCGCGATGTTCGGTTTGGTCTGTAGCGACAACATGCTGTTGCTCTACGTGTTCTGGGAGCTCACCACGGTGCTGTCGTTCCTGCTCGTCGGCCATTACGCCGAACGGGCCACCAGCCGTCGAGCCGCCACGCAGGCGTTGTTGGTGACGACGTTCGGCGGGCTGGCCATGCTGGTCGGCATCGTCGTGCTCGGCAATGCATCCGGCACCTACCTATTGTCCGAATTGATCGCCTCGCCGCCGACGGGCCTGGCGGCCTCGATCGGGATCGTGCTGGTGCTCGTCGGTGCGCTGTCCAAATCGGCGATCGTGCCGATGCACTTCTGGCTGCCTGGTGCGATGGCCGCCCCCACGCCGGTCAGCGCGTACCTGCACGCCGCTGCGATGGTCAAGGCCGGCGTGTATCTCGTCGCGCGGATGAGCCCGGGCTTCGCCGACTCGCCGCCGTGGCGGCCGACGGTGGTGATCCTCGGCGTACTCACCATGCTGCTGGCCGGCTGGCGCGCGGTACGCGAACACGACCTGAAGCTGATCCTCGCGTTCGGCACCGTCAGCCAGCTCGGGTTCATCACCATGATGGTCGGCGCGGGCGGTAGCGACCTGATGCTGGCCGGTCTGGCGATGCTGTGCGCGCATGCGATGTTCAAGGCGTCGTTGTTCATGGTCGTCGGCGTCATCGACCACGCCACCGGCACCCGCGACATCCGCAGGCTCGCGTGGCTCGGGCAGCGCAGCCGGCCCCTGCTGGTCATCGCCGTCGGCGCGACCGCGAGCATGGCCGCGCTACCGCCGTTCCTCGGCTTCGTCGCCAAGGAGGCCGACTTCGAAACCGTCGCGCACGCACCGACACTCGGCGCCGCCGCGCCGTACGTGCTCGCAGGCATCGTGCTCGGTTCCGTGTTCACCACCATCTACAGTCTGCGGTTCCTGTGGGGAGCGTTCAGCCGCAAGGGATTGCCTGAACCGAGCCGACGGGTAGCCGAAATGCACCGCCCGCCAACCACTTTCCTGCTCGCACCCGGCATCCTGGCTGTCGCGGGGCTGGTGTTCGGGGTGTGGCCTGCCGGCTTGGACGACGCGATCGACGGCTACGCCGAGACGGTGCCCGGCGGGCACGAATACCACCTGGCGCTGTGGCATGGCTTCGGTTTGCCGCTGCTGTTGTCGGCGTTGGTCTTGGCTATCGGCACAGCCGCCTACTTCGGTCGGGCGCGATTGCGGCGGTGGCGCACCGTCCGCGAACCGCTCGGCAACGCCGACCGCATCTATGACGCTGCTCTGCGCGGTCTCGACCTGATGTCCGTGCGCCTCACCGGATTCACGCAACGCGGGTCGATCCCGGCCACGCAGTCGGTGATCCTGTCAACGCTGGTGCTGGTGCCCGTTATTGTTCTGGCGCTCGGCGCCCGCGACCGGCCGTCCTTCGCGCTGTGGGACTCGCCGCTACAGGTGGTGGTCGGAGTGCTGATGCTGGCCGCTGCACTCGGCGCCACGGTGATGCGAAACCGACTCGCGGCCGTCCTGCTGGTCGGTGTCACCGGTTACGGCTGCGGCGCGATCTTCGCGTTCTACGGCGCACCGGACCTGGCGCTGACCCAATTCCTGGTCGAGACACTGACTTTGGTGATCTTCGTGCTTGTGCTGCGCACACTGCCCGCCGAGGCCGACCGCGAGAACATCAAGCGATTTCGGCTACCGCGCGCCGTCCTCGCACTCGCCGTCGGCGCGACCGTCACGACGTTGGCGGTGTACGCAATGGCCGCGCGCACCGGCACCCCGATCGCTGCATTGCTGCCCGACGCGGCGTATCTCCGAGGGCACGGCGCCAACACCGTCAACGTGCTCCTGGTCGACATCCGGGCCTGGGACACACTCGGTGAGATCTCAGTGCTGCTTGTCGCTGCGACGGGCGTGGCATCACTAGTATTCCGGCACAGGCGTTTTGGTGCCGCACCTCGCGTCGCCGACGCCGGCGAGACCGACATCAGCAGGCTTTCCGACGTCGCGATCAGCCCCGCCGCGGGTGACGTCACCTGGCTGCGCGGCAGCGAATTGCGCGATCCGCGGCACCGGTCGCTGGTGCTCGAGGTCGCAACCCGAATGATCTTCCCGCTCATCATGGTGTTGTCGGCGTACTTCTTCTTCGCAGGGCACAACACGCCAGGCGGTGGCTTCGCAGGCGGACTGACCGCCGGGCTGGCGCTCGTGTTGCGGTATTTGGCAGGCGGCCGTTACGAACTCGGCGAGACGCTGCCGTTGGACGCGGGAAAGATCCTGGGCGTCGGCCTCGGTTTGTCGGCAGGCACTGCGGTGGCCTCCCTACTGGTCGGCGCGCCCGTGCTGTCGTCGGCGCTGATCCAGGTCGACGTGCCGGTGCTCGGCACGGTCAAGTTCGTCACTGCGTTGTTCTTCGACCTCGGCGTGTACCTGATCGTCGTCGGCCTGGTGCTCGATGTGCTGCGTAGCCTCGGCGCACGAGTCGACGTGGAACTCGGTGAACAACGACAGAAGGTGGTCGCATGACCACTTTGCTGGTTCCGCTTTTGCTCATCGGTGGGCTCATCTCCGCAGGGGTGTACCTGCTGCTGGAGCGCAATCTGACCCGAATGTTGCTGGGGCTGTTGCTGATCGGCAATGCGATCAATCTGCTGATCCTGACCGTCGGCAGCCCGTCGGGCAATCCGCCGATCCGCGGCCGCACCAGCAACGGCGACGCCACCACCGCAGATCCGTTGGCGCAGGGCATGATCCTGACTGCGATCGTCATCAGCATGGGCATCGCGGCGTTCGTACTGGCGCTGACGTATCGATCGTATCGATTGAACACCGCCGAAGAAGTCAGCAACGATCCCGAGGACACCAGGGTCTCCCAGCTCGCCGAACGTGACGGTGTCCCACTGGAAGACGACCGCCCCGAGCCCGACAAGGCGAAAGACACCGACGCGCCGGACGAACTCGACGCACTGCCGGGGTTGGAGGGCTCGCGATGAGCATGGCGATGGTGCTGACGCCGCTGCCGGTGCTGATCCCGATGGTCGGCGCCGCGCTGACGTTGTTCGCAGGCCGCAGACCAAGGCTGCAGCGAGTCATCACGCTCGCCGCGCTGTGCGTGGTGGTCGCGGTGTGCGCTGCGCTGCTCTACTTCACCGACCGCGACGGGACGCTGGCTTTGCATGTCGGCGGGTGGGGGCCGACCTCGGCAGGCGTCGGCCCGCTCGGCATCACCTTGGTAGTCGATCGGCTGTCGGCACTGACGCTCGTCGTGTCGTCAATTGTGTTGCTGTGCGTGGTGTTCTACGCGATCGGGCAGGGCATCCGCGACGGCGACGAACGGCAACCGGTTTCGATATTCCTGCCCACCTATCTGGTGTTGTCAGCGGGCGTGTGCACGGCATTCCTGGCCGGTGACCTGTTCAATCTCTTTGTCGGGTTCGAGGTGCTGCTCTCCGCGAGCTTCGTGCTGTTGACGATCGGCGCCAGCAAGGATCGCGTCCGCGCGGGCATCGCCTACGTCATGGTCTCGATGGTGTCGTCGCTGGTGTTTCTGTTCGGCATCGCATTGGTCTATGCCGCCACCGGGACGTTGAACATGGCCGAGGTGGCCGTGCGGCTCGACAGCGTGTCAGCGGGCACCCGCACCGCGTTGTTCGCGGTGCTGCTGGTCGCCTTCGGCATCAAGGCTGCGGTGTTTCCGCTGTCGACCTGGTTGCCGGACTCGTATCCCACCGCGCCCGCACCGGTCACCGCGGTGTTCGCCGGGCTGTTGACCAAAGTCGGTGTGTACGCGATCATCCGGGCGCACTCGCTGCTGTTCCCAACTGGCGGGCTGGATCCGCTGTTGTTGGTGGCGGCGCTGCTGACCATGTTGATCGGCATCCTGGGCGCGATCGCACAGAGCGACATCAAACGTCTGCTGTCGTTCACACTGGTGAGCCACATCGGCTACATGGTGTTCGGCATCGCGCTGTCGAGCCAGCTCGGCATGTCGGGCGCGATCTACTACGTCGCGCATCACATCGTGGTGCAGACGACTCTGTTTCTCGTCGTCGGATTGATCGAGCGGCAAGCGGGTGCGTCGACGCTGCAGCGGCTTGGTGGTCTGGCCGCCGTCAGCCCGCTGCTTGCGTTCCTGTTTGTCGTGCCCGCCCTCAATCTCGGTGGTATTCCCCCGTTTTCCGGATTCATCGGCAAGGTGGCATTGCTCGAGGCCGGCGCGCAGAGCGGTTCTGTGCTGGCGTGGCTGCTCGTCGGCGGCGGGGTGCTCACCAGCCTGCTGACGCTGTATGTGGTGACGCGGGTGTGGACCAAGGCGTTCTGGCGTTCGCGTGAGGATGCGCCCGAAGGCCACCTGTCGGCCGCAGCGCCTTCGGTTCTGCTCGACGAACCCGAGGACATTCAGTTCGTCGACCGCGACCACGTGGGCCGCATTCCGGTCGGAATGCTGCTGCCCACCGGCGCGCTGATCACTGTTGGCCTGACGCTGACGGTGCTCGCAGGCCCGATCTTCTCGTACAGCGGTCGTGCCGCGGACGAAGTCCTCGACCGCCAGCAGTACATCAGCGCCGTGCTGGGAGGCCCACGTTGAGGCGGGTCGCGCTGCGGGCATGGGTGCTGGTCTGGCTGATCCTGGTGTGGATTCTGTTGTGGGGTACCACTTCTGCAGCCAACGTTCTGTCCGGCCTCGCGATCGCGCTGATCATCACGTTGCTGCTGCCGCTGCCGACCGTGCCGATCGAGGGACGGGTGCACCCGATCTCGCTGCTGGGCCTGATCGGCTTGGTGGGTTGGTATCTGTTGCAGTCGTCGTGGCAGTTGGCGATGCTCGCGGTCAAGCCGGGCCCACCGCCGCTGTCCGCGGTACTGCGCGCACACATGGCCATCAAGTCGGATCTGGTCCTGGCGCTGGCGGTCAACATCATCAACCTGACACCGGGCACCATCGTGCTCGAGATCGACCAGGTTCGCCGGATGCTCTACATCCACGTCATCGACGTCGGATCCGAACGTGCGGTCAACAGGTTCTACCGGCAGATCAGACAGATCGAGCGGCGGCTGGTGGCTTCCTTTGAGCGCGAAAAGCATTGGCGGCCATCGGCGGAGAGGGAGCCTACATGACAGTCGTTTGGATCATCGCGACGGTCATGCTCACGGCCGCCGCCATCCTCACCATGTTCCGGTTGCTCGCCGGTCCGAGCACACTGGACCGACTGGTCGCACTTGACGCCCTTGTCGCGGTCACGATGTGCGCGATCGGCACGTGGGCCGCGTTCAGCCTCGACACCACGGTGACCTACGGCCTCACCGCACTGGCGTTGATCAGCTTCGTCGGCTCCGTCAGCGTCGCACGATTCCGCGTGCCCGACATCGACAAACCGCGCTCCGCACGGAGGTCGCGATGAGAATGTTCGACGTTGCCGCGGGCGTGCTTGTGCTCGGCGGTTCGACGCTCGCGCTGACCGCGGCGATCGGCGTGGTCCGTTTCCCCGACACACTGACCCGGATGCACGCGGCCACCAAGCCGCAGGTGCTCGGGCTGTTGCTGGTGCTGGCCGGCGCGGCGATCCGGCTGCGCGGCCACGCGGACGTCGGCATGGTCATCCTCACCGGACTGTTCACGTTGATCACCGCTCCCGTGGTCGCGAACCGCGTCGGCCAGCTGGCATACCGCGAACAGAACATTCGCGATGACTTGTTGACGAGGGACGAAATGCATGAGTTCGTCGAAAACAGGGAATCCGGCGGCAATGGTGAGAACTGACGATGACAGCTGGGATGTCACCGAGGGTGTGGGGCAGACCGCGCTCGGGGTGGCGATGGCACGCGCCGATGAGTCGGCGACCGGTTGTCCATTGTTCAGCGACCCGTTCGCGCAGTTGTTTCTCGACGCCGCCACCGAACGGGGGTGGCAGCAACCGCCGCCGTACATGGTGGAGCGGATACGGTCCATCAGCAGCTACGCGGCGTCGCGCACCAAGTGGTTCGACGAGTTCTTCATCGCCGCAGGCGCCAACGGGATCGACCAGGCCGTCATCCTCGCCGCCGGCCTCGACGCACGCGGCTGGCGGCTGCCGTGGGTCGACGGCACCGAGCTCTACGAGATCGACCAACCCAAGGTGCTCGAGTTCAAGGCGGAAACACTTGCCCGCCACGACGCCAAACCGAGTGTGTCCCGCTACATCGCGGTCCCGGTCGACCTGAGACAGGATTGGCCGAAAGCGTTGCGCGACGCTGGATTCGATACGACCCGGCCGACGGCGTGGGCGGCAGAAGGGCTGCTGCCGTATCTGCCCGCCGCCGCACAGGACCTGCTCTTCGAGCGGATCGAGGAACTCAGCGCCGCCGGCAGTCGTGTCGCGGTCGAATCGTTCGGCAAGGGTTTCTTCGACAAGGACTACCTGGCCAGTCGTCGCGAGCAGATCCGTCGCCTGCGTGAAAAGGCCGGAGAGGATCCCGACGCGAACGCCCCTGACACCGAGGACTTGTGGTATCTCGAGGACCGCACCGACGTGGCCGACTGGCTGACCGGCCACGGCTGGCAGGTATCCGCGATCGAGGCCCGCGAACTGATGACCCGATACAACCGATGCGGCCCAGACCGAGACGAGGCGACCATCCCTCGCTCCGTGTTCATCGAGGGCCACCGGTTCTGCTAGGGCCGACCGTTCTCACTCCGACAGCTGGAATTCGACCATCGCGGTGACGGTCTCGACGGCGTCGCGAAGCGCCGTGACCCGGTCTGCGACAGTAGGCGCCGACAGCACCGCGTAGCGGTCGGCCTGCCCCATCGGGAGGCGGGAGGCCAACGCGTACAACCACATTGCCGCATCACCGGAGTCGTCCGCGCCGGCCACGATGTCCCTCGGATCCACCTCGGCACCGCGGGCCTTGGCGATGCGCTCGAACAACGCGATCATCCGATCCTCGATGTCGCGAATCGCGTCGGCGTCGACCGCCGCGCCGGGCTGGTCGGGCCACATCTCGACGGCCGCCCTCGGGTAGGGGTCGTCGGGACGCCATTCGAGCACTCGGATGCGCTCGGCCATCACGCAACGCAGCCGGTAGCGTCCGTCACCGAAGTCGGCGCACTCGGTGATGTGGGCCATCGCTCCGACGTCGCTGCGGGCATCGCCGCCGCCGACCTCGCGGCCTGCCGAGATCAGCACCACGCCGAACGCCGGATCCTCGGCGGCCAGGCAGTCGGAAACCATTGCGGTGTAACGGGGTTCGAAGATGCGCAGCGGCAGTTCCTCGCCGGGCAGCATAGCCACCTCGAGCGGGAACATCGGCGTGACGAGCACTCCTAGATGTCCAGCTCCGCAACCAGCGAGTCGACCACCGCGCGCAGATCGCCGTCGTGCTCCTCGGCGACCCTGCGCTGGCGTTGGTAGGAACCGCCCGACCGATAGATGTCGGACACCGCGGCCAGTTCGTCGGCACAGTTCAGCGATTTTGCAACGGGCTCGAGCTTGTTCAGCAACTCGTCGAGGTCCTCGGTCACCAGCCGCTCATTGCTCTCGGCGTCCTGGATGATGACGGCGTCGAGGCCATAGCGTGCCGCCCGCCACTTGTTCTCCTGCACATGCCAGGGCGGCATGGTCGGTAGTCGCTCACCGGCATCCAGGCGGTGGTCGAGGTCGACGATGAGGCAATGAGTCAGCGCGACAAGCGCGCTCAGCTCGCGAATGTTGGAAACCCCGTCGAAGATCCGCACCTCGACCGTCCCCTTATGCGGCGAAGGCCGGATGTCCCACCGGATTTCGTTCATGTGGTCGATGATGCCGGTCTTCTTCTGGTCGTACACGAAGCCTTCCCACTCCGCCCAGGTCTGGAAGTGGAACGGCAGCCCGGCCGTCGGCAGCTGCTGGAACATCATCGCGCGGTTGGACGCGTAGCCCGTGTCCTCACTATCCCAGTAGGGCGACGACGCCGAAAGCGCCAACAGATGTGGATAGTGGTTGAGCAACGACGTATTGATCGCCATCACCTTGTGCGCCGACGAGATTCCCACGTGCACATGCACACCCCAGATCAACATCTGGCGTCCCCACCATTGCGTGCGCTTGATCAGCTCGGCGTACCGCGGCGCGTCGGTGAGGCTGCCAGGTGACCACTTCGCGAACGGATGCGTACCTGCGCAGAACAGTTCCATGCCGCGGGCTCGGACGATCTTGCGGGCAGCCGTCAGCGTCGACCGCAGATCGTCCATCGCCTCCGGTACGGAATCACAAATGCCGGTGACGATCTCGACGGTGTTGCGCAGCAGTTCCTTGTGGACGTGCGGGTTGTTCTCGCCGAGTTCGACGATCACCTCCGCGGCCTCGTTGCTGACGTCGCGGGTGTCTGCGTCGACGAGCGCGAACTCCCACTCGACGCCGAGCGTCGGCCGGGGTGAGCCGGCGAAATCTATGTGGCCGGGGTGGCTAACCGGTGCCGATGACACCGCACGCCACGCGCTTTCCGGCGTCGCCGGTTGCCATGGTGGTCTCGTCCGGCGGGGGCGCGCCGTTCACCTGCTGGTAGCGCTCAGGCGGGATGTTGGCGAAGTTGTCCGCCTTCTCGTGAATGATGATCGCGGTCTTGGCGCCGCCGAGCAGATCTTCTGCGGTGAACGCATCCGTCGTCGTCACCAGCTTCGCGGTGCCGTCCTGCCGAACCTGAAGCGACGCGAGATCTCCGCTCGCGGGATGGCCGGTGTGGCCCGCCTTCTGGAAATGCCCACCGGCGGAATTGAAGTCGCCGGGCGCGCCGCCGGTCGGTGCGACGGAGCTGGCCTCGCACTTGCCCACGGAGTGGATGTGCAGGCCGTGGAATCCCGGCGTCAGCTTGCCTGGTGTCGTCGTCTCGACCGTGACGGTGGCGAAGCCGCCTGCGAATTCGATGTCGGCAGTGGCGACCGTGGCGCCGTCGGGGGACTTCAGCTGGGCCGTGAGTTTCTCACCGCTGGGAGCGGGGCTTTCGCCGGTTGAACCGTGGGTCTCACTGGCCGACGCCGACGGTGCCGGCGAGCCGGTCCAGACCGACGGCGTGGTGCCGGGTGAGGTCGCCGGCTGCTCGGGCGCGCTGCACGCGCTCAAGGCGACGACGGGAACGGCGAAGAAGGCAGCAGCAGCGACGGTCTTCAGCATGCGCAAGAGCCTAGCCGGTGACCGCTACGACCACGCCCGGCGGTTGCTCTGTGAGCTCGGGGAGTCGCGCCTGCACCGGCGCCTGCAGCAGCTTGCCCACCTCGTCGGCGGCTTCGTGCTCGCCGGGCGCGTCGCTGAAGAACACCGTCGTCGCCGAGACATCCGGCAGGGTCAGGTTGCCGGTTTCAGTGACATTCCAGCCGGCTTCCCTCAGCTTGTTGGCGGTGGTCTCGGCCGCGCCCTCGGTCGACGAGATGTTGTACACCCGCACGTCGGCCTTCGCAGGGGCGGGCGTCGCAGACGACGTTGCCGAGGACGGCGTGCTGACGGTGCTGGTCGCGATCGAGGACGACTGGTCGCCCTCCGAGTCGCCAGAACCCATCGCCTGGAATCCAACCAGCAGGAACACCACGCCCAGGAACAGCAACACCATGACCATGGCGCGCAGAGGCAGCCCGGAGGAATTTCGCTGATTCATTACCGCCCACTCTATCGAGAGGGCCCTTGAGGCCCGAAAGCTCAGGTGACGTCGAAGCCCAGCCGACGCGCCGCGCGGGCCTTCTGCCGGCTGGCCCGTAGCCGTCGCAGCCGCTTGACCAGCATCGGGTCGGCTGCCAGTGCCTCGGGGCGGTCCACGAGCGCGTTCAGCACCTGGTAGTACCGGGTGGCCGACATCGAGAAGAGCTCCTTGATGGCGTCTTCCTTGGACCCCGCGTATTTCCACCACTGGCGCTCGAACGCCAAGATGTCATGCTCGCGCCGAGTCAGCCCATCGGTGAGATCAGAGTCGTCCCCGGATTGCTCAGTCCGCGCGATCGCGCCGTCCATATTGCCCCTGGACCCTTCCCCACACTCGAAATAACAACGTTGCTGTTTCGGCGATCATTCAACCACGGGTTTGGAAGCCGAAGCGTTACCGAACCCCGCGAGTCGGGTGAGAAGGATTGCCGACTTAAGCTTCCCCCGTGGCTGTCAGACCCATCGTCATAGTCGGAGATCCCGTCTTACACACTGCGACCGAACCGGTGACCGTCAATGGCGACGGTTCGCTGCCCGATGATGTGGTGGCGTTGATCGCCGATCTGTACGAGACGATGGACGCCGCCAACGGTGTGGGATTGGCCGCGAATCAGATCGGTGTGCCCAAGCGGGTGTTCGTCTACGACTGCGCCGACGAGCGGGGTAAGACGGCGCGGCGGCGGGGAGTTGTCGTCAACCCCGTACTCGAGACGTCCGAGGTGCCCGAGACGATGCCCGACCCGGACAACGACGACGAGGGTTGCCTTTCGGTGCCCGGCGAATCGTTCCCGACGGGCAGGGCCGACTGGGCCCGCGTCAGCGGCCTGGACGCCGAAGGCAATCCGATCACGATCGAGGGCACTGACCTGTTCGCGCGGATGCTGCAGCACGAGACAGGCCATCTGGACGGCTTCCTCTACCTGGATCGGCTGGTCGGCAGGCATGCGCGCAGCGCGAAGCGGTCGGTGAAGTCACACGGCTGGGGAGTGCCGGGCCTGAGCTGGATGCCGGGTGAGGACCCGGACCCGTTCGGTCACTAACTCGTGGTTGATGTCGGCGCACGTGTCGTGGTGCGATACCGGTTGCCCGCCGGATCGGTGCCGCCGCTGACCGACGTCATCGGACACCTCGAGGCTGTTGGCCCTACCCTGAGCGTGCGCACCAAACGTGGTGAGCTCGTTGATATTTCCACCGATGACGTCGTCACGATCAAGACGCTTGGTGCCGCCCCGGTTCGGACCGGCGACATTCGCAACCTCGAACACGCGGCCGCCTTGGCGTGGCCGGGCGTCGAGCACGCTGCGGTCGGCGGCTGGCTGTTGCGCTTCGGCCACGGCGTCACCCGGAGGGCGAATTCTGCTGTCCCGCTTGATGTTTATGGCGGCATTGATGTGGTCGTCGATTGGTATGCGGCGCGCGGTGTGACGCCGTTGGTGGCCGCGCCGGACCGGCTGCTGCGGATGCCGCCCGGTGTGCCGACTGACGCCGAAACCGTGATCATGACAGGGGAATTGGAGCCGGGTGGATCTGGCGCGGTCGACATCACGGACGCGCCGGACGACAACTGGCTGCGGCTGTATCGGCGTGAGGTCCCGGTCGATGTGTTGACGGCCGTCGTCGACGGCGAGGTGGCGTTCGGTCTGCTCGGCGGCGCCGCGGTGGGCCGGGCTGCCGTCACCCAGGCACCCGACGGCACGCGATGGGTGGGGTTGTCGGCAGTGCACGTCATCGAGGAGGCCCGGCGGCGCGGCCTGGCGCGTGACCTGTGTTCGGCGCTGCTGGCCTGGGGCGGTGAGCGGGGCGCGACGCGTGCCTACGTGCAGGTTCTCGCGGATAACGCTGCGGCATCACGGCTTTACGAGTCGATGGGCTTTTCTGTGCACCATCGCTCGCGGTACGTCGACGCACGTAACCTGTAAGCCATGCGGTTGGCGACGTGGAACGTGAACTCGATCCGGGCTCGCGTCGACCGCGTCGTCGATTGGCTCGAGCGGGCCGACATCGACGTCCTCGCCATGCAGGAGACTAAGTGCTCCGTCGACCAGTTTCCTCTCATGCCGTTTCTGGCCGCCGGATACGAGGTCGAGCACTGCGGTTTCAACCAATGGAACGGGGTGGCGATCGCGTCGCGCGTCGGCCTCGACGACGTCCAGGTGGGCTTCGAAGGCCAACCCACCTGGAGCGACAAACCCGATGTCGAAGCCGCGGCGGAGGCGCGAGCACTCGGTGCCACCTGCAACGGCGTGCGAGTGTGGAGCCTGTACGTGCCCAACGGGCGCTTCGTCGGCTCACCTCACTACGAGTACAAGCTGGAATGGCTTGCCGCCCTTCGCAACACGGCTCAGGGCTGCCTGACCGACGATCCGTCGGCACAGATCGCGCTCGTCGGCGACTGGAACATCGCCCCCACCGACGAGGACGTCTGGAGCCCCGAGTTCTACGCGCACAGCACGCATGTCACCCCGCCGGAGCGTGCCGCGTTCAACGCGATTGTCGACGCCAAATACACCGACATCGTGCGCCCGTTCACGCCGGGCCCCGCGGTCTACACGTACTGGGACTACACCCAGCTGCGGTTCCCCAAGAACCGCGGCATGCGCATCGACTTCATCCTCGGCTCGCCGGCCCTGGCCGCCAGGGTCGCGCATGCCGAGATCGTCCGCGAGGAGCGCAAGGGCAAGGCGCCCAGCGACCACGCTCCGGTACTGGTGGAGTTGACATAACACGTTGAGCCTGCGGCCAGGGCGCAGAAGTGCGAGAAACCAACACCCTCACCGCAGAGTCAGCGCAGGTCTAACCGAACAGCGGAAGCGCCCGCTTGCGCGCCAGTGCGTCCATCCCACGCTGGATGCTGTCCTGGACCTCCCAGTACTTCTGTTCGAGGTACTCATCGTCATCGGCGCGAGCGGGGTCGTGCTCCAGCTCGACGGCGGGCATCAGCCGCGTCCGAATCTTTGCGGGCAGGGGGAACTGTGGCAGCGCAGCGGGCGCAATCCCCCACGGTAACGACATGGCGATCGGAAACACCTTGAGCCGCAACAGCTTATCGAGTCGCAACCGGCGAGACAGCTGATCGCCGCGGATCAACACCGGCATCGCATCCGCTCCACCGACGGTCGCGATCGGCACGATCGGTACGCCTGCGCGGATCGCCATCTTCACAAAACCCTTGCGCCCGGCAAGGTTTGCGCGGTCGCGCTCGGTCCACGGCCGCAACGAGTCGACCTCGCCGCCCGGCCACACCGCGACGTCTCGCCCCTCGGCCAACGCCGTCGCCATCGAGTCCGGAGCGGCAGGCAGCACACCCATCGCCCGGAAGTACCTGCCGATGAGCGGCATGGCCATCAGCACGTCGTGCGCGGTGCCGTGCAGCGGCCTGTCCTGGCCGAATCGGCGCCACCACTGCACGCCGACGGTCCACGCGTCCCATACGAACGGCGCACCCGAGTGAATGCCGACCAGCAGTACGGGCGGATCAGGCAGGTTCTCCCAGCCGTCGAACTCCATCCGGAACCAGTGGTCGACCAGGAAGTTCCACAAGTACTTCTGACGCTGCATCGTGGCCTCGTCGGGTCCGCTCAGCTCCCACTCGCCGGCACGCTCGTTCAGCCAGCCGACCAGGCCTTCATCGCGCTGACGACGCACCTCGGCCATGCGGTCGCGGGCCTTACCGGCTTGCTCATGCGCCTGCTGTCGCACCTCGGGAGGCCGCTGATCTGTCGTAGTCATGGGCCATGGGTACCCACGACCGGCGATCCGTCACGCCTCGTTGTCGGCGCGCTCCTCGGTGCCGTAGCGGCCCGCGTTGAACAGCGACGCCACCGCGCCGATCAGCATCATCACCGCGGCCGCGCTGAACACCACCACCAGGCCCGAATGGAACGGCCCGGTGATCAGGTGCGGGAAGAACGTCTGACCGGTCACCACGTCGGCGTTGACGCCCGGCTGGTGCAACGCACCCGACGGCGCTAACAGCTCGGCCATCGGGTTGTACCCCAGGAACGCCGCGAACAGGCTTCCGACCGGAGGCAGATTCGCCACCTCGTGCGCGACCGTCGCGGATACCCCCTGTTCCTGCAGCCCCGAGCTCATCGCCGACGGCAGGGTGTGTGCGAGCCCAATGATCATGAGCGAGAAGAAGATTCCGATCGACAGCGACGATCCGGCGTTGAAGAACGTCGCACGCACACCGGAGGCCGCACCGCGCTGCGCAGCGGGCACGCTCGACATGATCGCCGCCGTGTTGGGCGCCGTGAAGATGCCGCCGCCAAGGCCGTTCAGGAAGACCAGGATTGCGAACACCCAGTAGTTGAAGTTCACCGGAATCATCACCAGCGCGATGAACGCACCCGCCATCAGCAGCATGCCGCCGACCGTGAAGACCCGAGCACCGAAGCGGTCTGCCAGTGATCCGGCCATCGGAGCAGCGATCAAAAACCCGAAAGTCGCAGGCAGCAGATAGATCCCCGCCCACAGCGGCGTCGACTCAAAGCTGTAGCCGTGCAACGGCAGCCAGATGCCCTGCAGCCAGATGATCAGCATGAACTGCAGGCCGCCGCGGCCGACCGATGACATCAACCCTGCGAGGTTGCCCATCCCGAACGATGCCGACTTGAACAGCCGGATGTCGACCATCGGCTGGGGCACCCGCAACTCGATGACGCAGAATGCGACGATCAGCAGCACGCCGGCGAGAATCGAGCCGAGCACCCACGGGTTCGTCCACCCGGTCGTCGAATCCCCGTACGGCTGAATGCCATACGTGATCCCGGTGAGCAAGATCGTCAGGCCGATCCCGAACGTGAGCGTGCCTGCCCAGTCCAGCCGCCCTGGTGTCCGCACGCCGAGTTCCTTGAGCGAGCGGTAGCTCCAGACCGTGCCGAGCACTCCGATCGGCACGCCGACCCAGAAGATCGCCTGCCAGTGGATCTCGGAGAGCACGCCGCCGATCAACAAGCCAAGGAACGAGCCCGCGACCGCGGCCACCATGTTCACCCCGAGCGCCATGCCACGCTGGTTGGCCGGGAACGCGTCGGTGAGGATCGCCGCGGATGACGCCATCAGCATGGCCCCTCCGATGCCCTGGATCACCCGCCAACCGATCAGCCACAGCGCACCTGGGCCGAAGTGGAACGGATCGAAGGACAGCGCGATGGCCGCAACGGTGAAGACCGCGAACCCGAGGTTGTAGATGCGCACGCGGCCGAACATGTCGCCAAGCCGGCCGAAGAACACCACGAGCACCGCGGTCACGACGAGGTAGCCCATCAGCATCCACAGCAGATAGCTGACGTTGGCCGGCGCCAGTGGGTTCAGCCCGATGCCCCGGAAAATCGCGGGCAGTGAGATGAGCACAATCGAGGCGTTGATCGACGCCAGCAGCATGCCCAGCGTGGTGTTGGACAGCACGATCCACTTGTAGAACGGGTGATCGTGGTCCATTCGCCGCCGACGATCGGCCGTCTCGGCCATCGCCGTGTCGATATCTGCCACTACCGGCGTCTTTGTCTTCTCTATCTCAGTCGTCATCTATTCGCTTACGTATCCATGGGGCAGCAATCGGCGCAAAACACATATATTAGCTATACAAAGCAACCGCGAGCAATTCCTTATTCCCACTGGGCACACCCGCCACGGCTGCGCTAGCCTGCATACTGTCCACACACGGGAGCGCACACCGAGTGCGCTGAGAGGACGGGTAGGCCCGTCGACCGTACGAACCTGACCGGGTAATGCCGGCGTAGGGAGTTGCAATGTCGAATGTTGTTGTCGATCCGTCTGTCACCACCGGCCCGATCCAGGGCAGCACAAAGATCTACGTCGACGGCGTGCCGTTCCGACGGGTGAACCTGACCAACGGCGAGCACCTCGATCTGTACGACACGTCCGGTCCGTACACCGATCCGCATGCCGAGATCGATCTACACAACGGTCTACCGCCGCGCGACGGCGTGGTGCGCGACAGAGGCACGCAGTTGCAGCGCGCCCGCAACGGTGAGATCACCGCAGAGATGGCGTTCATCGCCGCCCGCGAAGGCATGCCCGCCGAGTTGGTGCGCGACGAGGTTGCCGCGGGCCGGGCGGTGATCCCGGCCAACCACAACCACCCCGAGAGTGAGCCGATGATCATCGGCAAGGCGTTCGCGGTGAAAATCAATGCCAACATTGGCAATTCGGCCGTCACGAGCTCCATCGCGGAGGAGGTCGACAAGATGGTGTGGGCCACCCGCTGGGGCGCCGACACCATCATGGATCTGTCGACCGGCCGCAACATCCACGAGACACGCGAGTGGATTCTGCGTAATTCGCCGGTCCCCGTCGGCACCGTGCCGATCTATCAGGCGTTGGAGAAGGTCAACGGTGATCCCACCCAGCTCAGCTGGGAGGTCTACCGCGACACCGTGATTGAGCAGTGCGAGCAGGGCGTCGACTACATGACTGTGCATGCCGGCGTGCTGCTGCGTTACATCCCCCTCACCGTCAAGCGTGTCACTGGCATCGTCAGCCGCGGCGGCTCGATCATGGCGGCGTGGATGCTCGCCCATCACACCGAGTCGTTCCTCTACACCAACTTCGCCGACCTGTGCGAGATCCTCGCCCGTTACGATGTCACGTTCTCCTTGGGCGACGGGTTGCGTCCTGGTTCGATCGCCGACGCCAACGACGAGGCGCAGTTCGCGGAACTGAGAACGCTCGGTGAGCTCACCAAGATCGCGAAAGCCCATGGTGTGCAGGTGATGATCGAGGGCCCGGGCCACATCCCGATGCACAAGATCGTGGAGAACGTCCGCCTCGAAGAGGAACTCTGCGAAGAAGCACCGTTCTACACCCTCGGCCCGCTCGCTACCGACATCGCTCCGGGCTACGACCACATCACCAGCGCCATCGGGGCATCGATCATCGCTCAGGCCGGCACCGCAATGCTGTGTTACGTCACGCCCAAGGAACACCTCGGCTTGCCGGACCGCAGGGACGTCAAGATAGGCGTGATCACGTACAAGATCGCAGCGCACGCGGCCGACCTGGCCAAGGGGCACCCCCGCGCGCAGGAACGGGACGACGCTTTGTCGAAGGCCCGCTTCGAGTTTCGCTGGCACGATCAGTTCGCGTTGTCGCTCGATCCCGACACCGCGCGCGAGTTCCACGACGAGACCCTGCCCGCCGAGCCCGCCAAGACCGCGCACTTCTGCTCGATGTGCGGGCCGAAGTTCTGCTCGATGCGCATCACGCAGGACATTCGCGACGCGATGGCGGAGAAGTCCAGGGAATTCGCCGACCACGGGAACCAGATCTACCTACCCTTGGCCACATGAGCTTCTTGCCACTGACGCCGCCGGGCGAGACGCCGATCCGGGTGATGACCATCGCCGGATCCGACTCGGGCGGCGGGGCCGGCATCCAGGCAGACCTGCGTACCTTCGCGCTGCTCGGCGTGCACGGCCTCGTCGCCGTCACGGCTGTGACAGTGCAGAACTCGGTCGGCGTCAAGGGTTTTCACGAGATTCCGCTCGACGTGATCGCAGGTCAGATCGAGGCGGTGGCCTCCGACATCGGCCTGCAGGCCGCCAAGACCGGCATGCTGGCGTCGTCGGCGATCATCGACGTCATTGCCGGGACGTGGCGTGAACAGGGTTTGGCACGAACGGTGCCGCTGGTGGTCGACCCGGTCTGTGCGTCGATGCACGGCGACCCGTTGCTGCATCCCAGCGCGCTGGACTCCCTTAAAGGCCAACTCTTTCCGCTCGCCACCCTGGTCACGCCCAACCTCGACGAAGTCCGCCTGCTCGTGGATGTCGATGTCGTCGACGACGAATCGCAACGCGAAGCGGCCAGAAAGCTGCACGCGCTCGGTCCGCAGTGGGCGCTGGTCAAGGGCGGCCACCTGCGCGCGTCGTCGCACAGCCCGGACCTGTTGTTCGACGGCACGGACTTCCACGAGTTCGATACCACTCGCATCGATACCAGCAACGACCACGGCGCAGGCGACACTCTTGCCGCAGCGGTCGCCAGCGCGCTCGCTCACGGCTACACCGTGCCCGACGCAGTTGCGTTCGGTAAGCGGTGGGTCACCGAATGTCTGCGCGCCGCATATCCATTGGGCCATGGCCACGGACCGGTATCGGCACTCTTCAGGCTCGACTCGTGACCGTCGACGATATCGCAGGCGTCGCGCACGAACCGCGAGGCAAAGCAAAGGGCGTCGTGGTGCTGACCCACGGCGCGGGCGGGAGCCGCGAGTCCCCGCTGCTGGCAAGGGTTTGCGACGAGTGGGCCAGCCGCGGCTGGCTCGCAGTCCGCTACAACCTGCCGTACCGGCGGCGGCGGCCCAAGGGCCCGCCGTCGGGCTCTGCCGCCGCCGACCAGGCCGGCGTCGTCGAGGCCGTCGAATTGGCCCGCACGCTGACCAAGGGGCCGGTCATCGCGGGCGGCCACTCCTACGGCGGCCGGATGACGTCGATGGTGGTCGCCGACGAGGCAGCCGCCGTCGACGTCCTCACGTTGTTCTCGTATCCGCTGCACCCGCCGGGCAAGCCCGAACGCGCGCGCACCGAGCACCTGCCACGCATCACGGCGCCGACGGTGTTCACCCACGGCACGGCCGACCCATTCGGCACCATCGACGAACTCCGCCCCGCCGCACGGCTGATCCCCGCGGCCACCGAGATCGTCGAAATCACCGGAGCCCGTCATGACTTGGGCTCCAAAACGCTCGATGTCCCGGTGTTGGCGGTCGACGCGGCGCTACGGTTGCTCGCGTGACCGCCCCGCCCGACCCTCTGCGGCCGGGCGGGACGAACGGCTGGGCCGTTGCCGCGTTCATCCTCGGCATCCTCGGCGGCACCATCCTCAGCGTGATCTTCGCGGTCGTGGCGTTGGTCCAGATGCGGGGACGGCATCAGCGCGGCCGCGGCTTGGCGATCGCGGCCCTCGTCATCTCGGTGGTGTGGATCGCGGCGATCACGTCCGTCATCGCGTATGGGGTTTCGACACAAGGGAAGTCGGTGCGCGCCGCCGACCTGAAGACCGGGGACTGCGTCAAAGATGCCTACGACGACCAGTTGCCCACCTGGGTGAAGCGGGTGCGGTGCGACCGCCCACACCACGGCGAGGTGTTCGCGGTCCTCACTGCGCCCGGCGCAACCGCCGCCGACTGCGGATCCCAATTCTTCGATTACGCACCGAACTCACCGGAGGGCCCGGTGTTTCGTGTCGCGTGGGCAAACGGCGAGGGGTCCATGGTTTGCGTCGCAATGGCGAAGCATGAACGGTGGTCATCGCTTCGCGATTGAGGTTAGGGTCAGCGCGTGAGCACACCGCCGAGCAATCCCCCGCCATACGGCGAACCGCCGCAGGGACCGTATGGCCAGCCGGCCCAAAATCCCTATCCGCCGCAACCGGGCGGATATCCGCCGCCGCCTCCCGGCTCGTATCCGCCGCCCCCGCCGGGCGCCTATCCGCCGCCCCCGCCGCTGCCGTACGGCGAGGCTCCCTCGTTCGGTCACTACGGTCCACCACCGAAGAAGAAGACCCGATGGGGATTGATCATCGGCCTGGCGGTCGGCGTCCTCGCGCTGTTGGCCATCGCCGCCATCGTGTTCGTCGTGATCATCGGCAAGGGCACGGTCACCGCCACGGATGTGAAAGTCGGCGACTGCCTCAAGGAGATACCGGGCAACACCCGCGTGCTGACCGTCGACACCATCGGCTGCGACAAGCCGCACGCAGGAGAGGTTTTCGCGGTACTGCTGATGCCCGAAGGCGACTTCCCGGGGCAGTCCGCGATCGAGGCCTACCAGAACAAGTGCGAACCCGAGCTCGCCACGTACGCACCCGGCGCGGTCACCGACAACTCGGTGCAGCTGTACGTGCTGTATCCGACAGCCGAGACGTGGTCGCAAGGTGATCGGGCGGTGACCTGCGTTGCCACCCTGGATCCGCCACGATCGGGGTCGCTAAAAGGCTGAGCCGCAATATTCTGGCCGGCGTGACCCATCCCGTGCACCCGTACCCGCCAGCGCCTGCCAAGACCAACGTGTGGGCGATCTTGTCACTCGTCTTCGGCGTCGTCGGCATCGTCGGGCTACCCGTCAGCTTGGTATGCGGCATCGTCGGGCTCAACAAGGCCAAGCAGGGCCAGGGCGGGCGCGGGTTGGCCATTGCCGGGCTGGCACTTTCCGGCGTATGGGTCTTGGTGGCCGCAGGAGTTTCGGTCTTCTTGCTCGTCAACGACGACAACCTGTTCAAGCCGCAGCGGCCGGGCGCCCCGACGGACCGGCGGTCCGCGGCGTCGTACTTCAAGACCGGTGACTGCTTCAAGGAGCTGCCGACGACTGGCGCGAATGTGACCGTCGTCCCGTGCAGCGAACAGCATGCCGCGGAGGTGGTCGCGGTGTTGATGCTGCCCGAAGGCGACTTCCCGGGGACGGCGACGGTCGACGAATACGTGGGCAGGTGCAAGCAAGAGCTGTTGGATTACGCGCCCGACGCCGTGCCCGAACACGTCGGACTGCTCAAGCGCTTCCCTGACGAGCAGTCGTGGAAGCTGGGCGACCGGTCGGTGACCTGCATCGCGACCGTCGATCCGCCGCGCACGGGCTCGCTGAAGGCCTGAGCCGGTCGGCTGAGTTTCCGGTACCTGAGGTACCGTCTGGGGCATGACTTCGCAGCTCTACGACGCGGTCATTGTGGGAGCCGGCTTCGGCGGGATAGGCGCTGGCATCCAACTCAAGCGGATGGGCTACCACAATTTCGTGATCCTGGATCGCGAGGACGACCTCGGCGGAACCTGGCACGTCAACCGCTACCCCGGCCTGGCCGTCGACGTCCCCACCACGACGTACTCATACTTCTTCGAGCCCAACCCGAACTGGTCGCGGCTGTTCTCCACCGGTGCGGAAATCAAGCAGTACGCCGACGACATCGCAGACAAGTACGACATCCGCAGGCATATGCGCTTTCGCACCGTCGTGGAAGGCGCCCGCTGGGACGAGGAAGCCAGCGTCTGGAAGGTCACTCTCGCCGACGGCGACGTGCTCTCCGCGCGATTCCTGATCACCGCGACCGGCTTCCTGTCGCAGCCGAAGGTCCCCGACATCCCTGGCGTGACGGACTTCGCAGGCAAGGTCATCCACACCACCGCCTGGGACGACGAGTATCCGCTCGAAGGCCGCAAGGTCGCCGTCATCGGCACCGGTGCCACCGCCGTTCAGCTCATTCCCGAACTGACCAAACGGGTCGCCGACCTCACCGTCTACCAGCGCACCCCGATCTGGGTGGTGCCGAAGATCGACATCCGCTTCGGCGAACGCGCCAAGCAGCTGTTCGCTCGAATTCCGTTGACACAGCGCGCGATTCGCTGGCTGACCGATTCGATCTACGAGGTGATGATCAACACCGCGATCATCCACCACCGGCACTTCCGCAGGCTCAACATCGCCGCGGCCGACCTGTCGAAAATGCACCGCTTCGCCTCGATCCGCGACAAGGAGTTGCGCCGCAGGCTGACTCCGGATTACGACTTCGGATGCAAGCGGCCGACATTCTCGAACGGCTACTATCGCGCGTTCACGAAGCCGAACGTGCATCTGCAGACCGACGGCATCACCCGCATCGAGGCAGACGGCATCGTCAACGCCGACGGTTCGAAGACCGTCATCGACACCTTGATTCTGGCCACCGGCTTCGATTTATGGGAAGCCAACTTCCCCGCCATCGAGGTCATCGGCCGCGAGGGCCGCAATCTCGGAAAGTGGTGGCGCGAAACAAGATTCCAGGCCTACCAGGGTGTGACCATGCCGTACTTCCCGAACTATCTCAGCCTGGCCAGTCCGTTCGCATTCCTCGGGTTGAACTTCTTCAACACGATGGAGTACCAGATGCGGCACATGGACCGGTTGTTCGGCGCACTCAAGAAGCGCGGTGCCACCACCTTCGAGGTCACCGAGGAAGCCAACACCCGTTACCGCGATCGGATGACCGAACTGCTCGGCGACTCGTTGTGGACGATCGGCAACTGTGCGACGTCGCGGTCCTACTATTTCAACCCGCAGGGCGAGCCGACGCTGCTGCGGCCGATGTCGACGGACAAAGCGATCAAAGAAGCATCAGGCTTTCCGCTGAGCGACTACCAGATTGCCTGAGCAGAGAGGGTAAACGGCTGTGCCGAAAACCGATTCGCGTGTCGCGAAGTTCGCCGGGTTGATGGTTGCCGGCATCGGGCTGTCCCATTTCACCAGCCCACAACTGTTCGAGGGCATCACGAAGACCGCGTTTCCGCGTAACACCCGCCAGCGTGTCTACATCCACGGCGGCGTCGAGACCGCGCTCGGCCTTGGACTCAGTTCGGCCAAGACACGCCCACTGGCGGCCGTCGGCACGATCGGTTACCTGGCCTACTTGGCGGGCAACGCAGCACGCAACCGGTAGCGGCCGAGCAGCGTCAGGTCCACCAGTCGTTCGACGACCGCCCGGGCCGGCGCCGAGTTGTCGTACCGCATCAGCCGGCCAAGGTCGATCACCAGCGACATCGAGGCATGCACGGCGAAGCGCGCCTGTCCCGGGGTCCAGTCAGGCCGTACGGACACCACCAGCTCCACCCACGATTCGACGTTGGCGCGCTGCAGGTTTCGCAGAATCTTCTGGTCACCGGGTGTCATGTTGAGTCGCTCGGTGTAATACACGTAGTCCAGTTCGGGACGGTCGAACGACCGCAGCACGTACGCGTCGATGACCGACGTCAGCGCCTCTTCGCGATCGGGCGTGGTGGCCACGATCTCAAGCATCTCTTCGGACAACCGGTCGGCAGCGCGCCGGAACGCCGCCGCGAGGATGTCACTCTTTCCCGAGAAGTAGCGGTAGATGCCCGACGCAGGCATCCCGACGGCAGCCGCGATGTCTTCCATGCTGGTGTCGCGGTAGCCCTTGAGGTTGAACAAGCGCATCGATTCATTGAGCAGCGCTTCGTATTTCGGTGTTTCCGCCACACTGGTCACAGCGCTCCGCGCCTCGGCCGCAGTGTCACTGGCATCGGGCAATTCGGCGGCCAGCACAGCCTCGGCGAGGTCGGCGAGCAACGCCCGCACCTGGATGGCGGGCAGCTTGGCACGGTGATCGACGATGCTGCCGATCACCGACAGTGCGGCGGTCGACAACGTCCACCGCTGCCGCGACGTCAGCTGCGGCCGAATTGCCATGAGCGGCTGCTGAATCCGATGGTGAACGCTGCGCATCTGCGCGTTCAGCGTGGCCTGGTCGTCGCCACGGAGAAAGCGGCCTTCCCAGCGGTACAGCCCGCCGGACTCGCGGTTGACCATCGCGGTGTCGATGAGCGCGGCGACGAGCCGGCGCAGCGTCAGCTCTGCATCACCGTCCGCCTCGTCGGCGAACTCCGTGCAGTCCACCAATTGCTGGCCGAGGTTGAGCACAGCGTCGCGGAACAGCTCGTACTTGCTCGAGTAATGGCGGTACAGCGCGGCCGCGGAAATCCCAACCCGCTTGGCGATGGTCTCCATGCTGACGCCGTAATAGCCGAGCTCGCTGAACCCCTCGGCCGACGCGCGCGCAATCTGCGCCTTGCGGTCTTTCGGCCGGCGCCGAACACCCTCGGCGCGGGTGGGCCTGGTGCGCGCCATGACCAACACCCTAACGGACGCCGGGCATACATAAACGCCCACTTCGGTTGGAAAATCACAAGAAAATAGTCGCCCACGTAAAGAATGGCCATTAACATAGCGATGTGCTCGACGCGCTGCGACGGCTGTTGGGATTCCAGGTGACGATAGGCGAACTGATCGTCGTCGCGATAGTGGTTGGCACTCCGTACCTGATCGTCGGGGTGATTTGGTCGGGCATGCACACAGCGCACCTGCAGGATATGGCGGGCGCCGACCTGGTTGTCTCGTACCTCGGGTCGATCGTGTGCTGGCCGGTACTGCTCTTCGCCGACGTCTGCATGACTTGAACGGGGGATCCTTGCATCACTACCACCACCGCGCGTTCTACATCGGCACCACTGCGTTCGTCCTCGTCGCCGTCGGACTGTTGGCACTGAATTTTCCGGTCTTCCTGGACGCTTTCGACCAATACGGATTTCAGATCAAGTGCGGAACGGGATACGTCGCAGACCTGAGCCAGGCGGCATCAGCCGTCGGCCACGACAACTACGTGGATCAATGCCAGAGTGCGCTGCTGACCCGCAGGCTGTGGACCATCCCGCTGGTGGTGGTCGGGTCGATCGTCACCGTCGGTGTGGTTGCCGTGGCGGCCACTGTTTGGGGTCGCGAATCGGCGTTCGGCAAGGACCCGGTTTCCTGACGTAGCATTCGCAGGCGTGAGCACGCCGCACGGCCCTGCGCTGCAGCGGCGACTCGGCACCTTCGACGCCGTCGTGATCGGCCTTGGCTCGATGGTCGGCGCAGGCATCTTTGTCGCACTCGGCCCCGCCGCGGCCGCCGCAGGCTCGGGCCTTCTGATCGGGTTGGCCGTCGCTGCCGTCGTCGCCTATTGCAACGCGACGTCGTCGGCGCGACTGGCCGCGCTGTATCCGCAGTCCGGCGGAACGTACGTCTACGGCCGCGAACGTCTCGGCGGATTCTGGGGCTACACCGCCGGATGGAGCTTCATCGTCGGCAAGACTGCGTCGTGTGCGGCGATGGCATTGACCGTCGGGTTCTACGTCTGGCCAGGGCAGGCGCACGCGGTCGCGGTGGCCGCGGTGGTGGCGCTGACAGTGGTGAACTATCGCGGCATCCAGAAGTCGGCGCTGCTGACCCGGGTGATCGTCGCGCTTGTGCTGGCCGTCCTTGCCGCCGTCGTCGTCGCCATTTTCGGGTTCGGCGACGTGGACGGATCACGGTTGGCGCTTGGCGACGACGCCGGCGTCCGCGGCGTGTTGCAGGCCGCGGGGCTGTTGTTTTTCGCGTTCGCCGGATACGCCAGGATCGCGACGCTCGGTGAAGAGGTGCGCGACCCGGCCCGCACCATTCCGCGGGCCATTCCTATTGCGCTCGGCATCGCGCTGGCGGTCTACGCGGTGGTGGCCGTCGCCGTGCTGAGCGAATTGGGCAGCGCCGCACTGGCTTCGGCGAGCGCTCCGCTGGCCGACGCGGTCCGCGCTGCTGGCCTGCCCTGGATGGAACCGGCGGTGCGGGTCGGTGCCGCAGTGGCGGCCGTCGGTTCGCTGCTGGCACTGGTCCTCGGCGTCTCCAGGACCACGTTGGCAATGGCACGCGACGGACATCTGCCGCGCGCGTTGGCCGTGGTCCATCCGCGGTTCAACAGCCCGCATCGCGCCGAGATCGTCGTCGGAGTCATGGTCGCGGTGGCCGCGGCGACAGTGGACCTCCGAGGGGCGATCGGCTTCTCGTCGTTCGCGGTGCTGCTGTATTACGCGATCGCCAACGCGTCGGCATTCACGCTGGGGCGCCGGGTGATTCCCGTGATCGGTTTGGCCGGTTGCCTGCTGCTGGCGTTCCTGCTGCCGGTCTCGTCGGTACTTGTGGGTGCGGCGGTCGTGGCCGTCGGGGCCGCGGCCTACGTCGCCACCAGATCGGCTCCCCCTGCCAACGGCTCATAGACGAAGAACTTCGTCATGAAATCGAGCACCACGAACACCACACCGTCGAATGGAGTGCCCTGGACCCGCTGAGTCGATGCGAAGGGAAGCACGACCGCAGTCGCCGTCCCCGCCGTGGTGTCGATCTGAATGCTCTGTTGCGGCGCACCGTAGATGCCGTCATGGGTGCCCGCGAACATGTCGTTGACCCATCCAACGGCGAGTGTCTTGACCGCCTCGACGTTCTGTGGTTGTGAGAAGCCCGCGATGAGATACTGGCTGAGTTGCATGATGGGGTTTCCGCCTTGGAGCGCGTCGATGTGGCGGCCGCCAACAAGCATGACACCGGTGAATTGGCCGGGGCGGGCAGCCTGCAACAAGTCGCCCACTTTGCCGTACATGTTCCATACATAGCGCTCGGACGAGATGTCGTATACCGGACGGTAATTCACGCCAATGAGCTTCTGCAGAGCAGAAGGGACGCTGTTGTTGACGTCGACCGAGTCGAGCAGAAGCACGCCCGCCAGGTCGTCGATCGCGCCGTTGTCGATCATGTCGGCCGCAGCGCCCATCACGAGGCTGCCGCCTAGCGAGTGTCCGGCGAGCGCGAAATGCGTTGGCAATTCCACCTCGTGTCCTGCTGCTGCACTTGCGCTTTCAGTGAGCTCGGCACGTTCTCCGACGAACAGGTCGGCTACCGCCTGTTGCATGGGTGCTCCGCCCAGCCACGCGCCGTCGATGTCGAAGAAGTTCGATGTCAACGACGGAGCGATGACGATGCTGTTGGTCTGCTCGGCCAGGGTCGCCGCGGTGTAGCTGTACATCGGTCCTGATGCGCCCAGCCCATGTTGGAAGTAAATGAGCCGGGTCGGCGTCTCACCGTCATCGGGGAAGTACCAGTCCGCCTGCACGGTGCGTCCACCCGCGACAGGAATCCTCAGCGTCGACGTGCGCACCGTGACCGTGCTGCCCGCAGGCAGGACCGGGGCGCCGTCAAACGTGTGGATCAGGCCCATGACGACGTTCATGGCGATGGATCCGACGAAGTTGAGCAGCGTCGGCTTGCGCGGGGCGGCGGCCTGCTCGGTGACCGCGAGGGTGGTCGACTCCGAGACTTCGGTCGGCCTCACCGCCTCAACAGCTGCCGGAGCTTTCGCGGTTCGGGCGCCGGATTTAATTGCCGTGGTGGCGGTTTCGTGCGGCGCAGCCGCCGGCTTGACTGTCTTCGCGGCAGGCTCGGCGTCGGACGCGTCCGCCTTTTCGGTATGCGGCTTGTTGCTTTTGGCGGTGGGATTTCTGGTCTTGCGCTTCTTCGGCTGCTCCGCCGGCTTCACCGGTTTCTCGGATTCAGTCCGGGAAGTCGACTCCTGCGTCGACTCGGATGTCTTGGTGCCGTCACCGGCGTCTGATCCCGTGTCTGCTGCTGCGCTCGCTGCACCGGCGAGCAATCCCGCCGCGATCGCCACCAGGACTACCGCAATACCCAACAGCCCCATCAACCGATTGACCACGGCGAGGACGCTAACGCGATAAATTAAACAAATCAAGGGAAATGTCATTTATTGCTGCGGCAGGTACCGTCTGCATGTGCCAGCAACGCCGGAACGCCGTGGTCGCGGCCGTCCACTCGGCGGCGGCATCCCGGCCGAACAATCGCAGGACGCCTTCCTCGATGCGGCGGAGCGGCTGTTCGCGACCGTCGGCTATCGGACGTCGACGATGGAGGCGATCGCGCGCGAGGCCGGGTACTCCCGCGGAAGCATCTACCGCCAGTTTCCGACCCGAGACGCCCTGGTGGATGCATTGGTGCAGCGAACGACACAGCGGCATATGGCTGGCATCCTCGACCGGCTGCCCCCCGACGCCGGTCCGCTCGACATGTTGATCGAGAGCATGGTGATCGTCGCGACCGAATTGATTCACGACCCGCTGCTTCGAACCATCTCCGACGAGAGTGAAAAGGGCACCGTCGGCAGGATGCTCGCGAACAATGCCGCTCTTGTGCAGATGGTGGAGCCCGTGATGGCCGAGCTGCTGTCGTCTGCCCGCAATCCGTTCCGACCGGGTCTTCGCCCAAAAGACTTGGCTCAGTTCTTCATTTCGACGTCAATCAGCATGCTGCTCGGCGTCATACCGGGCACCGAAGATCCAGAGACCGTTCGTCGCTACATCGAAGTCTTCGTGCTGCCGGCGATCGTTGCGCGTCCGCCCAAGCCACGTCCCGTGTTCGGCGACTAATGCAAAGGCGGGATGACGTTCAGCTGCTGCAGCAACGCGAGCACGTCTTTGTCAGACCACTTCTCGACTAGTCGGCCGTTCGCAATGCGGTGAATCACCGTGGCCGTCATACACATTTCGTTACCCGTCGCCGGGATGCCGGCCAGGTCGCCGCTGTGTGTTCCACGCGCCGTCAGCCTGGTCACCACCTTGTCACCCTCGGCGATCTGATCCTCGACCTCATGGGTGCCCGGCGTGGCGTCCCAGAACATCCGGAACGCCTGTTTGAGCCCTTCACGCCCCGGAGCGTCGCAGCCGGGAAACGGCGGCGGTGAATGGTCCAGATAATCCTCGGCCACCAACTCGTCCAGCGCGTCGATGTTGCCGGCATCTATCTCCCGGTAGAAACGCCGGACCAGATCCTTGTTGTCCTCGATCGACATGGTCACCTCCCCCGAGATATGCCGACGATACGCCGATCGGCGTGCGGCGCGGCGGCACATCGTGTGTAGTCAGACATCGTGATCCCGCTGACTTGGAAACACGTCGAGGCACAAGCCGACCCGGACTTCGTCGTCGCACCCGATGAGCGGCTGAGCTGGGCCCGCACCATCGGCCTCGGTGCCCAGCACGTGGTGGCGATGTTCGGCGCCACGTTCCTGGTTCCGGTGCTGACAGGCTTCCCGCCCGCCACCACTCTGCTGTTCTCCGGCGTCGGCACGGTGTTGTTCCTGGTGATCACGGGCAACCGCCTGCCGAGTTATCTGGGTTCGAGCTTCTCGGTGATTGCGCCGGTGACGGCTGCCGTCGCCTCACATGGCACCGGCAGCGCGCTCGGCGGCCTCGTCGCCGTCGGTGTCGTGCTGATGATCATCGGTGGGGTCGTGCATCTGGCAGGCACTCACTGGATCGACCTCACGCTGCCGCCGGTGGTGACGGGCGCGATCGTCGCACTGATCGGTTTCAATCTGGCGCCCGCGGCGAAGACGAACTTCGAGAAGGGTCCGGTCGTCGGGCTCGTCACGCTGGTGCTGCTCGTCGCGACGCTGGCGTTCTTTCGCGGCATCATCGGCAGGCTGGCGATCTTCCTGGCCGTCGTCGCGGGTTACGTGCTGGCGCTGATCCTCGGTGAGGTCGACACGTCGGCGATCAAGGCGGCGTCATGGGTGGGCTTGCCCGAATTCCACACGCCCACATTCACGGTCGCCGTGCTGCCGATGTTCCTGCCCGCGGTGATCGCTCTGGTGGCCGAGAACATCGGTCACGTGAAATCGGTAGGGCAGATGACGAATACCGACGTCGATCCGGTCATGGGCCGCGCGCTGGCCGCCGACGGGTTGGCGACGACGTTGGCGGGTTTCGGCGGCGGGTCGGCGACCACCACGTATGCCGAGAACATCGGGGTGATGGCGGCGACGCGGGTGTACTCGACGGCGGCATATTGGGTTGCGGCCGCGGTGGCGATCGCATTGTCCTTGTGCCCCAAGGTCGGTGCGGCTATCTCGGCGATTCCGCCCGGCGTGCTCGGCGGGGCGACGGTCGTGCTGTACGGGTTGGTAGGCGTCCTCGGCGTGCGCATCTGGCTGACCAACGAGGTCGACTTCTCCAAGCCGCTGAACCAGATGACCGCAGCAATCCCGTTGATCATCGGGATCGCCGACTTCACTTGGCAGGCAGGCAATCTGACGTTCACCGGCATCGCACTGGGCTCGATCGCGGCGCTGCTCGTGTATCACGGCATGCGCCTGCTGGGCTTCAGGACGGGTCGAGCAACGCGGCCGGACCACGAGCCATCAGTTGACGCGCCACGATGATTCGCTGGATCTCGCTGGCGCCCTCCCATATCCGCTCCACCCGCAGCTCACGAAACATGCGCTCGGCGACGTTCTCGCGCATGTAGCCGCGGCCGCCGAATATCTGCACCGCCCGGTCTGCCACCCGCCCGGCCATCTCCGAGCAGTACAGCTTCGCCATCGACGCCTGGCCATGTAGCGTCTTGCGGTCATAGCCCGCGTCGATCGACCTGGCCACTTCGTAGAGCATGGTTCTGGCGGCGAACAGTTCGGTTGCGCAGTCAGCCAGCATGCCGGCCACCAACTGGTGCTCGCCCAGCGGTCGGCCGTCGACGACGCGAGTCTGCGCGAATGCGGTGGCCTCGTCGACCAAACGCTGCGCAGCCCCAACGCATCTCGCGGCCACCATCATTCGCTCGAACCGAAACCAATCCTGTGTGAATGTCATCGGCCCGCCCTCGGTGCCGACCAGATTGACGGCAGGTACGCGAACGTCAGTGAACGCCACGATCGGATGCTCGTCTGCAATGTGGTGCGAATACTGCGGTGTCCGAACCACTTCCACGCCCGGCCACGGCAGGTCGACCGCCAACAGCACGTGGTCGCCAGTCTCAACAACGGCTTCTACGAAGACATAGTCGGCCAGGTTGAACGATGTGACATGCCACTTGACACCGTTGATCACGTACTCGTCACCGTCGCGCCGCGCGGTGGTTTGCAGCGCGGACACGTCGGACCCGGCGAATTCCTCGGTGATCGCATACGCCTCGTGCTTGTCTCCCCGCACCGACGGAAGCAGCCACCGCTGTCGCTGGTAGTCGGTCGCGACGTCGACCCACCACTGCGGCGGGGTGGCCATCACCCAACCCAGCCCATTGGTCACGCGTCCGCACTGCTCCTGCACCAACACCTGCTGCAACGCGGAACAACCCGGTCCGCCCACCGAGCCAGGCATATTCGTTGCGTACAGGCCCAATTCGATTGCCCGGGCGCGATGCTCGGCCGTCACTTCTTTGGACAGGATGCCGCCCGCGAGCTCGGCCTCCACCTCATGCGGCATCAGCGTCTCGACGAACGCACGCGCCGTGTCCCTGATCCGCAGGTCGTCCTCGGTCAGCCCGTACATCCGCGCCTCCACCCTCTTGACTGAGCGTTCAGTCTATGCCAGCGTTCGGGGGTATGACCAGCTCCCACAGCGCCGATGTCGTGGTGGTGGGTGGCGGAACGGTCGGTGCATGGACGGCCGTGCTACTCGCCGAAAGTGGCGTGCCGAATGTCGCGCTCATCGAGGCGCGGACCCTCGGTGACGGCGCCAGCAGCCGGGCCGCGGGCATGGTCCGCGCACAGGGCGGCACCGAGACCGCAATCAAGCTCGGCGTGTGGACCCAGAACTTCTACGCGGCCAGCGGCGAGCGTTTTCCGCTGGACTGCGGCTTTGTGGCACAGGGCTATCTGATGCCGTGCTTCACCGAAGCAGAGGTGCAGCAGGCCCACGAGCGGATCGCGCTGCAACGCACGCTCGGCCTGCAGGTCGAATGGTTGTCCAGTGCGGACATCGACACTAGACAGACAGGCTTGGAGCCTGGCGTGACGCTCGGCGCGTCCTACGCGCCCGGCGACGGCTACATCGACGCACCGCGCAATGTACTCGCGTACACGGCGGCGCTGACCGCCTCTGGCGTCGACGTTCGCGAACGATGTTCCTTCACCGGTTTACGCACCGCCGGTGGCCGCGTCGTCGGCGTCGACACCTCTGAAGGTCCGATCGACACCGAGCACGTGGTGCTGACGGGCGGCCCGCAGCTCGCCGAAGTCGGCCTGACGGCCGGTGGCAGGGTCCCCGCGGGCGGCACCCGGCATCAGGTGGTGGTCACCGCGCCGCTGCCGGTCGACGTACGCAAGCTGCCGATGGTGTTCGACGTGACCTCCGGAATTTATTGGCGCCCAGGTGAATCCGGTGGCCTGCTGTGGGGCATGAGCAATCCCGACGAGCCGCCGGGTGTGGCCACCGACTTTGACACGGTGTACTACCGCAAGGCGCGAGACCGCATCGAGGAACTTCTGCCCGCGGTCCGTGGGCTCGGCCTACGACGGGCGTGGGCGGCGACCATCGACTACACGCCCGACCATCTGCCGATCCTCGGCCCGCTGCTCACTGACGACGGTCCGGTCGACGGCACCGTGGTGGCCAGCCCCGCCGGCCACGGCATGATGTGGGGACCGGCCGTCGCGCAGGTCGCGGCCGACCTGACAACCGCGGGCCGCTGCGATTGGCTCGACCTGACCGACCTCGGCCTCGACCGGTTCGACGCCGACGGCAACAGTCGCGTTGCCCCCGAACCGATTTCGCTGCCGTTCCCGGAGAAGGCTCCAGGACCTGGCCAACCTGGCCCGTGGCGGGCTTGACAAGGTTTGATACGCTCGCGTCGGCTGTGAGGTGAATGACCTCGCGGCCTTTTTGGTGCCCTCGGCCAGAACTGGCCGGGGGCTTTCTTCGTGTCTGGAGGAAGCATGACCGAACTCATCTCAGGCGAAGGGCAGACGTGGGCGGTTCCAGCGATTGCCGATGCGCTGTCCGACATGTTCAAGAATGACCCCAACTGGTCGGTGTTTCAGGACGGCGGCCTCAAGCGGTTCAGCGACGAGCAAGACGACGACCGGGTGTGCCCTCAATGCGGCGAATTGTGGGATTTCCTCTGGACGTATATGTGGGTGAACCGCACGCTCAACCTGTGGGCCAACATCGACACGTGTTATTGCCCGAACATTCATCACTGGACCTTGGTGTGCGTTCCGCCCGTTGACATCGACCAATCAGGTCTCTCGGGAGTTGGTTGGGCCACAGCTTGATCGACGGGCCGTCCCTCTCCGCGCGAGCAGACGCAAAAGTGCGCGCCGTCGCGGCGTGTCGCACCACTTTGCGTCTGCTCGCCGGTGAAGTCTGCGTGTCGGGGCACTCAAACGTCAGCGCGCACCCATCAGGTGCTCGAGCGCCAATTGGTTGAGCCGGACGAAGCCGAAACCCTTGGCGCCGAAGTAGGAATCGGCGTCGAACTCCTCGTAGGCCGACCTGTCGGCCAGCAGGTCTCGGTACGTCTCGCCGGCGTCAAGCGTGGGCTTGCGCAACTCGTTGACACGGGCGGCTTCCAGCGCGTCGGCAACTTCTGGATCGGCGCGGAACGCCGCAGCACGCTGCTTCAGTAGTAGATACATCCGCATATTCGCCGCGGCCGAGGCCCAAACTCCGCTGCTGTCCTCGGTGCGACTGGGCTTGTAGTCGAAATGCCGGGGGCCCGTGTAGCTCGGCCCGCCATCCACGCCACCGTTCTCCAGAAGATCGACGAGCGCGAACGCATTGGCGAGATCCCCGTGGCCGAACACCAGATCCTGGTCGAACTTGATTCCACGCTGGCCATTGAGGTCGATGTGAAACAGCTTGTCGGAGTACAGCGCCTGGCTGATCCCGTGCATGAAGTTCAGCCCGGCCATCTGCTCATGGCCGGTTTCGGGGTTCACTCCGACCATCTCGGAGTGGGCGAGTGTGTCGATGAATGCCAGCGCATGCCCGACGGTAGGAAGCAGAATGTCACCGCGGGGTTCGTTGGGCTTGGGCTCGATCGCGAACCGCAGCGGGTACTTCTGGTCAAGAACGTACTCGCACAAGAGGTTCAGCGCTTCACGGTAGCGTTCGAGCGCCGCGCGGACATCCTTGGCGCTGTCGTACTCGCTGCCCTCTCGACCACCCCACATGACGAATGTTTCGGCGCCGAGCTCAGCTGCCAGGTCAATGTTGCGCAGCGCCTTGCGCAATGCGAACCGTCGAACACCTCGATCATTACTCGTGAACGCACCATCCTTGAACACCGGATGGGTGAACAGATTGGTGGTCACCATGGGCACGACCAGGCCGGTGGCGTGCAACGCGGACGTCAGCCTGTCGATGGCACGACGGCGTTCGCCGTCACTGCTTCCGAATGGAAACAGGTCGTCGTCATGGAAAGTCAGGCCATACGCGCCGAGCGCGGCCAGCCGCTCCACCGCCTCCACCGCGTCCAGGGCGGGCCGGGTCGCCGCGCCGAACGGGTCGTTGGCGGTCCAGCCTATGGTCCAAAGGCCAAACGAAAACTTGTCGGACGGCTTGGGAACGAGGTCACCGGCCGCTGCGATCGTGGATTCGAGGACAGACATGACGCGACTCCTGGCACTGGATTTGTTCTGCGTCCGAACATAAGATGTGCCCTGGGTCACTGTCAAGGGAGGTTGGGTGAGGATCGGCACCAACACCGATGATGTCCGGCGCCGCAACCTGTCCGCAGTGCTGACCCTGGTTCATCGCGGCCGTGCGGTGACCCGATCGGAGCTGACGCGCAAGACAGGCCTGGCCCGTTCGACGGTGAAGGACCTGGTTGAGGAACTGGTCGACGGCGGCTTGGTGGAGGAAACGCAGGCCGGTCCGGCCAGCCAAGTCGGAAGACCGAGCCCCATCGTGCGGCCGCGGACCGACATGCTCGCAATTGCGGTGAATCCCGAAACCGACGCCATCACAATCGGTTTGGTCGCGTTGGGTGGCACGGTGCTCAATATCGAGAGATATCCGACCGACCATATCCCCAGCGCAGGCGAAACCGTGGCCATCACCGCCAAGGCCGTCGACCAGATCCGGCGCAAGCTGGATCCCAATCGCCGAGTCACCGCAATCGGGGTGGCCGTTCCCGGTCTTGTGCACGCCCCAGGATCCGTGGTGCGGCTGGCACCACACCTCGATTGGCATGACGAGGCGTTGGGGCAGATGCTCAGCGCGGCAGTGGGATTACCCGTGTTCGCGGCGAACGACGCCAATCTCGGCGCTATCGCCGAACACGTATTCGGAGGACATCCGGACGCACACCACATGATCTACGTCAACGGCGGCGCCAGCGGAATCGGCGCCGGATTCGTCGTGGCTGGCGAGCTTCTCGAAGGCGCCGAGGGCTACGCGGGGGAGCTCGGCCACACCTATGTCGGCGGCGCGGCGCCGTGCCATTGTGGGCGCATCGGGTGTCTCGAGACCGAAGTCAGTCAAACCACCGCGAAAACCATTGCACACCAAGCACAGTATCTCGGCATCGCACTCGGCAACGCCATCAACCTGCTGAACCCCAAGCTCGTCGTCCTCGGCGGATTCCTCCGGATCTTCCCGGAACAGGCTGCTGCAGCACTTGATACCGCAGTGGCCCGCCACTCCATGCGGGTGCCCCACGAGGACGTGCGCATCGTGGCGGCCAGCCTCGGATCCCAGACACTGATGATCGGTGCCGCCGAGACGGCGTTCGCTCCGTTACTCGCCGATCCCGCCCCGCACTACTTCAGCGCCGTCGGCTGAAGTACTTCTGGTAGGCCTCGGCCGATGCGCGCAATTCGGGGTCGGCCTCGAACTTCTGCTCGAACTTCGCCCACGCCGCTTCACGTTTGGCGGGAAGGTACTCCGTCGGCCAGTACGGATGCTCCTGCGGCCGATAGTCACGAAGCACGCGGCGCGCGACGGTGGCCTTGTGCACCTCGTCGGCCCCGTCGGCCAGCCCCATCGTCGGCGCGCTCGCATACATCGCCTGCAACGGGGTCAGGTCGGTGGTACCAAGTGAACCTAGGATGTGCAGCGCGTTGAAGGACACGTCCCGCAGCACCTTGGCCATTGTGAATTTCACGGTCGCGATGTCGGTCCTGGCCTCTTTGGTGCTGGAATTGTCGATCTTCCAAGCGGTTTCGAGCACCAACAGCCGAAGCATACGGATGGCGGCATACGAATCCGCGATCTTCTCCTGCACCATCTGATGCTCGGCGATCACCTTGCCGTGCGATTCACGCGACAGCGCCCGCTCGCACATCATGTCGAAAGCGAGCTTGCACTGGGCGATCGTCCGCATCGCATGGTGAATGCGTCCGCCACCGAGTCGTCGCTGGGCCAGGGTCTTGGCGCCGTCCTCGGGGCCGAGCAGGTGATCGAGTGGCACCCGGACGTCGCGATAGATGATGTGGTTGTGGTTGCGGGGCTCCGGTTGGATCTCCACGCCGGGAGTTGTGCGGGGCACGATGAACATCCCGTTGGTACACATCACAAACAGAATGTCGGCGACGCGGCCCGCCGAGGTGAACCACTTCTCGCCGTTGATCACCCACTCGTCGCCGTCGCGCACCGCGGTGGTCTTGAACAGATTGGGGTCCGACCCGCCTTGAGGCTCGGTCATCGAGTACGCGGAAAACATGTCCTGGCTCAGCAGCGGCTCGAGCCACCGCTTCTTCTGGTCGTCGGTGCCGAAGGCCGCGAGCATCTCCATGTTGCCGGTGTCCGGCGCGGCGGCGCCGAACATCTGCGGAGCGCCGGGGTAGCGGCCGATGACTTCATTGAGTAGCGCCAACTTGAGCTGACCGAAGCCCGGGCCGCCGAGATCCTTGTCGAGAAAGAGCGCCCACAGTCCCTGGTCCTTGATCTGCTGCTGCAGGCTGCGGACGTAGGCCTTGACGTGCGGATCCGGCGAGCGAACGGCATACGGGAACACGTACTCCAGCGGCTCGACCTCTTCTCTGCAGAACTCCTCTACCCAGTCGAGCTTCTTCTGGAATTCCGGTTCGGTCGAGAAGTCCCACGCCATCTCTAGGATTCTGCCCGACGCATCTGGATCAGGGCATCGACTGCGACAACACCGTCCGCAGTCGCGATCACCGGGTTGGCTTCGACGGCTTCCACGATGTCGCCGAGTTCGAGAGCCATCCTGGAGAACGCGACGATCACGTCGGCCAGCGCATCGATGTCGACCGGCGGTGAGCCGCGCCAGCCCGCCAGCAGCGCACGAATCCGCAACTGGTCGAGCAGTGCCAGTGCGCCCGCATGTGAGACCGGCGGACACGCCACCGCTCTGTCGGCGAGCAGTTCCACCGTCGTGCCCCCAGCCGCGACCACAAGGAGGGGACCGAACGCGTCGTCGCGGACGAACCCGACCGACACCTCGACGCCGTCGGCGACCATCGGCTGCACGGTCACCACCGGCCCAAGGGACCGCGTCATCACCGCGTACGCGGCTGTCAACTCTTCATCGTCGGCGATGTTGAGGGCCACACCGCCGACATCGCTCTTGTGCAGGGCGCTAACGGTTTTCAACACCACCGGATAACCGATGGCCTCAGCTGCCGCGATCGCGACACTCATCGAATGGGCGGTGCGCGTCTCGACAATCGGAATCCCGTAGGCGGCGAGCAGCCGGAACGCGGGGACGTCGTCGGGGAGATGCCTGCTTGTCATCGAGGCCCGCACCCGGTCGACCGGCAGGGGCCAGCGCGCCAGGTTGCCCAGTGCCACCAGTCCGCTGCGGGCGCCTTCGAGGACCGGAATTCCGTTGTCCCGCAGCCGTTGCGCAGTGGGCGCGTCGATGGCCGACGGCACCGAGGCCAGCACTGCCAGCGGTGCGTCCGTACCGGCGGCGACGTCCAGCACCGCGTCGGCATACGCGGTGTCACCGTCGTACTCGGTGACCAGGTCGACGGCGAGCGCGGTGACGCCAACGTTCCCGTCCTCGGCGATCGCGCGCAGGCAGGTGCCGAACAAGTTGCGGGTCTCGGCGCCGGTACCCCAGAGGTCAAGCGGGTTGGTCGGAGTGAGGCCGTCGTCCAGCATGCGGCCGATGGTCGCCAGCGTGTCGTCGGCCAGATCGGCGAACGGCAGGCCCAGTTCGTGCGCGAGGTCGGCCACCAGAGCGCGTTCTGCACCCGAGTCGTGCACCGTCGCAAGTCCGCCGCCGCGCGATCGTCTGCCTGCCGAGAACAGCTCCAGCGTGTCGGTGAACTCGGCCATGTCGCGCACGTGTACCGCGCCTGTCGCGGCGCAGAAGGCCTGCCACGCCGCATGTTCGCCGGCCAGCGCACCCGAGTGCGCGGCGACCATCGCGCGCCCGCGCGGCGAACCACCGACCGTGAGAATCACTACCGGAACATCCTGATCGGCGGCCCGCAGCAGCGATTGCCGCAGCCGGGGAACCGAGCGTGGTGTCTCCATCAGCAGGGCGATGATCCGCGTTTCGGGGTCGTCGAGTGCGTAGTCCACGTAGTCGGCGGTGTCGGTAACGAGTTCCTGCCCCGACGACACCGCGAGCCGGAATCCGAAGCCACGGCGCGCCCGCAACAGTGTCGAGAAGGCCGAACCGGAGTGCGTCACCAGAGTAATTCCGCCGGACGGCAACGGATCTGGCTCCAGGTAGCCGAGTGCCCGCACGCCGAGAGCGTTGTTGACGAACCCCATGCAGCCCGCCCCGCAGAGCGCCATGCCCGCCTCGGTGGCCGTCTCCACGACCTTCTGGCGCACCCCGTGCGCGGCGCCGAACAGCACCGCTGACCGCGCGCCCACCGCCGCCGCGAGTTCCATCTGTTCGACCAGGGTCGCGTCGGGCACACCCAGCAGCACGACGTCGACGGCTTCGTCGAGGTTGGCGAGGGTGGGCGCACACGGATACTCGCCGATCCGCTGATACCTCGGGTTCACCAAATGCACACGGGCGGAACCACGTTGGGACTCGATGACCATCCGCTCACCGAAACTGCCTGGGCGAGCGCTGGCACCCACCACCGCCATCGACGTGGCACCCAGCATGGCCGCGACGGCCTCGCGGCGCGCATTCATCTGCGCCGCCAACGCTTCTTGTCGGCGAGCGCTGCCCGGGCGGCCTGCCACCCGGGGATGCCGCACACGCCGCCACCCGCGTGCGTTCCCGAACCTCCGTTGTACAGACCGGAAATCGGAGTGCGGTAGTCGGCGTAGCCAGGAGCGGGGCGCATATGGAACAGCTGCTCCAGTGACAGCTCACCGTGGAAGATGTTCCCGCCGATCAAGCCGTATTCCTGCTCCATCTCGTGCGGTCCGACGATGTCGCGGTGCGTGATCGAGGATTTGAATCCGGGAGCGACCTGATCGTAGAGGTCGATCAGGCGGTCGGCATAGGCGTCCAGGTCCTCGGTGTGCGGCGCCTGGCTCCAGTCGGCGGGCACCCACTGCGTGAACAACGACATGATGTGTGTGCCATCGGGATTCAGAGTCTTGTCCAACGTCGTCGGAATCACGCCATCGGAGAACGGCATCCCGGCGGGCCGCCCCGCCCTGGCGTCCTGGAAGGCCGCCTCGATGTACTCCATCGTCGGCGCCATCTCCACCGAACCGGTGTGGTGCTCGGCGAGCCCACTGCTCGGGTCGGCAGTGAAGTTCGGGAGCTCCCCGAGCGCCAGGTTGATCTTGACCACCCCGCTGCGCGTCTTCCAGTGCTCGATGTCTGCGACGAAGTCGTCGGGCAGCTCCGTTCGCGGAATATGTTCGAGGAAGGCGATTTTCGGGTGAAGGGTGGTGACCACCAACGGTGCGCGGATCTCGTCGCCGTTATCGAGCACCGCTCCCTGCACACGGCCGCCGCTGACCAGCAGGCGAGCCACGCGGGCATCGGTACGGATCTCGGCGCCGAAGCCTCGGGCGGACTGTGCGATAGCGGCCGAGACGGCACCCATGCCGCCCTCGGGGTAACCCCAGCTGCCGAGTTGGCCGTCGCCGACGTCGCCGATCGAGTGGTGGGCCATCACGTACGCGGTGCCCGGCTCGTACGGACCCGCCCACGTTCCGATCACGCCGTTGACCGCGAGCGCGCCCTTGATCTGCGGTGACTCGAACCAGTCGTCGAGCAGGTCGGCGATGCTCATCGTCAGCAGTCGCGTGACGTCCGCGGTGGTGCGCACGGTGATCCCGCGCTGGCTCCATGCCAGCTTCGCGAGGTCGAGCAGGTCCGACGGTCGGTGCGAGCCGATGTTCGGCGGCACCTGGGTCAGCAGCGGACCCATCACGTCGGCGATGCCTTCGAGCCACGCGTTCCACTTCGGCCACGTCTCGGCGTCCTTCTTGGACCACTTGGCGAGCTGCTCGTACGTGCGCGCCGGGTCGTCCTCGTAGATCGTCAGGGAGCCGCCGTCGGGAAATGCTTGGTAGTACGGACCCATCGGATGGACGCGGTAGCCGTGCCGGTCCAACTCGAGTTCGCGCACGATGGTCGGCGGCATCAGGCTCATCACATAGGACAACCGGGTGACGCGCAGATGCGGGGCGTCCTCCCACGGCGACTCGGTGGTGGCCGCTCCCCCGAGTGAGCCACGCCCCTCGAGCACCAGTGTCCTGGCGCCTGAGCGCGCCAGGTATGCAGCCGAAACCAGGCCGTTGTGGCCGCCGCCGATCACGAGGGCGTCGTACGTGTTCGACATCGGTGTCCCACTTCCGTCCTGACTGACTGTTCAATCTAATCAAGTGTTACGCTACAGACAAGAGCTGCGCTGCACAGGGAGGGAACAACACGCCATGGCCGAACCAGCGCCCGCGACTGAGCAGAACGAAGCCCGTCGCATCGAAATGCTCCGTGCCGCAGCCGAGCTGATCTGCGAGCGGGGTTTTGGAGATACCCGCATCGCCGATGTCGCCAAGCGGGCGGGTGTCAGCTCGGCACTGGTCATCTATTACTTCGGCACCCGCGACCGCCTGCTTGTCGACGCGCTGCGGCACTCGGAGGAGTCGTTCTACGAAGCAGCCGAACAGATGTTGGCCGAGGTCCCTTCGTTGCGCGAACGGCTCTCACTGCTGATCCAATGGACATGCGTGCCTGAAGGCGCCGGCGAGATCCCCGGCGCGTGGGGCCTGTGGTTCGACCTGTGGGCGCAGGCCTTCCGCCACGACGAGATCAAGGCGGGCCGGGCCGAACTCGACGCCAGGTGGCGCAAGATGATCATCGACGCCCTCGACACATCCGATTTGAGCGCGAAGGACAAGCGGATGTTCGCGCTGGAATTCGCGGCGTTGCTCGACGGATTGTCCATTCAGGTCGCTCTCGAGGACCCGGACGTCGACTCCGATCTGGCCTACGACATCGCGATGCGCTTCGCGGAGCGCGAACTGAACCTGCCGCCTGCCAAGAAGCGGGTGAACGGCAAGGCGAAGACCGCTAAGAGGTGAGCGCGCCGACCTCGTCGGCGACAGGGTCGGCGATCGGCGCCGCGTCGCTGCGATGCAGCACCCGCACCGCGTCCTGCGTGCACACGCAACACACGCGGGCCCCTGGTTCATGGGTCACCGAGCGCGGGCCCGCATGGTTGGCCACCTCGACGATCAGTGGCGTTGGTGCTCCGACATCGACGTGCACCTGGGTCGTGCTGCCGAGATAGACAACCTGCGCGACCACACCGCCAATGACGTTGCGGTCGTGGCTGATTGGCGCGCCGGGTTCCTGCAGCACGATGCGCTCCGGCCGGATGACGATCGCCGCCGCACCGGGGACGGCCGAGCCGTCGACCGCAGCGCCCAGCCGGGTGTCAAGGGCCGCACACACCGCCGTTCTACCGCCGGCTTCGAGCACTTCGGCGTCGAAAATGTTTGCCGCGCCCATGAATCCGGCGACGAAGGTGGTTGCCGGAGCGGAGTAGATGTCCTGCGGTGGACCGACCTGTTCGACACGGCCCTCGGCAAGGACGGCGATCTGGTCGCTCATCGTGAGCGCTTCCTCTTGGTCGTGAGTCACGTAGACGAACGTGATCCCGACCTCGCGCTGCACTGCGCGCAATTCCAGCTGCAACTGTTTGCGCAGCTTCGCGTCGAGCGCGCCGAGCGGTTCGTCGAGCAGAAGCACGCGGGGTCGCAACACCAGGGCGCGCGCCAGCGCGACTCGCTGCTGCTGGCCGCCGGACAGCTGGGCGGGGCGGCGGGCGGAAAAGTCGCTCATCCGAACGAGTTCCAGCGCTTCGCCGACGCGACGCTTGGCTTCGTCGCGCGAGACTTTCTGGTATTTCAGGCCGAACGCGACGTTGTCCCACACCGTCATGAACGGGAACAGCGCGTAGGTCTGGAAGACCGTGTTGACCGGGCGCTTGTGGGGCGGATCGCTTGCGACATCACGGCCGTCGAGTTCGATGCGGCCCGAGTCTGGCTTCTCGAAACCGGCGATCATCCGCAGCGTCGTGGTCTTACCGCAACCGGACGGTCCGAGCAACGAATAGAACTGGCCGGCTGGAATGTCGAGGTCGATGCCCGTCACGGCGGGCACCCCGTCGAACGACTTGGCAAGCTGCTGCAGCCGGATCGCGCCGCCCGTCACCGTGCCCCGCTCAGGGTGTCACCGCGTTGGCGAACCTGCCGAAGTTCGCGACGAACCGGTCGACGTCGTCCACGCCGTGCTGAACCGAAAGCAGCCATTGCTCCACCTTCCCCCATGGCGGGAGAAACACACCGCCATTGTGCTGCATGAGCCAGTGCAGGTGGCCCAATCTGGCGTCGATCTCGAGGAAATCGCGGAACTCACGGACCCGTTCGCGACGAAATGTCACGCAGCCCTTGGCGCCGACCGTCACCACATGCCATTCGAAACCGTGTCGGGCGATCACGTCTTCCAGGGCCGTGCGCAGGCGGTCGGCCAGCGCATCGAGATGGGCGTAGGCCGATTCCGTCAGCACGTCGGTGAGGGTGGCGCGGGTGGCCGCCATCGCCAACGGATTGCCGTTGAAGGTGCCGACCTGCTCGTAGCGGCCGTCGGCGATCGCCGACATCACGGTGGTGGTGCCGCCGAGCGCCGCGACGGCGATGCCTCCGCCGAGCGCCTTGGCGAGGCAGACAATGTCGGGCACGACGCCCGTCGACGCGGTGACGCCGCCAGGACCCGTCGTGAAACCCGTCTTCACCTCATCGAAGATCAGCAGCGCACCCTCAGCGTGCACGAGGTCGCGGATGGTCGCGAGATAACCGTCGTCGGGCGGGATGATGCCTGCGTTCATCATCACCGGTTCGAGGATCATGGCGGCCACCTGGCCGCGGTGCTCCGCGAGCGCCCTTGCGACGGCCCCGGGGTCGTTGAAGGGTACGACGATCACGAGATCCCTTATCGCCGAGGCGATTCCGGAATTGCCCGGCACACCTATCGGGTGCTCCCTTGGACCGATCTGATCCGCGTCAGGCAGCACTGACACCTGCACCGAGTCGTGGTGACCGTGGTAGCAGCCCTCCACCTTGATGAGCAGATCGCGTCCGGTCAACGCGCGCGCGAGGTGTACCGCGTCCATGGTGGCCTCGGTACCGGAGTTCGCGAAGCGCCACAGCGGAAGATCGAATCTCCTGGACAATTCGCCGGCGATCCAGATCGCGTCTTCGGTCGGTTGGGCGAAATGCGTTCCGCGGCGCACGCGATCGCTGACCGCTGCCACGATCGCCGGATGTGCATGCCCGGCAATGGAAGCGCCGTAGCCGCCGTGCATGTCGACGTACTCGGTGCCATCCACGTCGTAGACCTTGGAACCCTCGCCATGACTCATCCAGACGGCCTGTGGCTCGGCGATCTGCCAATTGGAGGTCGCGCCACCGGCGAGGTGTTCGCGAGCCTGCGCGATGAGTTCGGTGCTGCGCGGTTGGCGGCGCAGAAACACCTGCTCCTCGTCGGCGATCAGCCGGCTGAGCTTGTTCGAGGTGTGGGTTTCCTGGCTTTGCACCGCCGGCGAAGACACGGTCAAACCTCCATTCCGGGGCGGTTGACTGAGCATTCAGTCTATGCTTGAGTCCTACCAGCGACAAGGCGTGAAAGCAACGGGGAGGCCGTAGATGCCACAGCCCACCAGCCGACGACAATTCCTGGCGCGCGCTGCAATTCTCGCCGCAACCGCCCCCACCCTCGGCGCCTTCCTGCAGGCGTGTTCGAAGAACGCACCGTCGTCGTCGCAGCCGAGCATGACGCTGGCGGCGCCCACCAACCCGGTCAAATGGCCTATCCCGGACGACAACAAACCCATTGCCGACGGGCTATCGCCGGAGAAAGGCGCGACGCTCAAGATCTACAACTACGCGGACTACCTCAGCCCGCAGGCCGTCAAGGCGTTCGAAGACCAGTACCAGACCAAGATCGAGATCTCGACGTTCAACGACGGTGACGAGGCGATCACCAAACTCCGCAGTGGCGTCGACTTCGACATCTACAACGCCAACTACACCGAGATCAGCCGACTGGTGAACGGCGGACTGCTGCGACCCCTGAACCACTCCTACATTCCCAACATCAAGAACGTGTGGGAGGGTTTCACCAACCCCTGGTACGACCAGGAGTGGCGCTACACCGTCCCGTACACCATCTACACCACCGGCATCGGCTGGCGCACCGACCAGGTGCCCGCCGACATCGGTGCGCTCAAGGACCCCTACGACGCGTTCTGGGATGCGCAGTACAAGGGCAAGACCGCCATCCTCGACGACTGGCACACCGCGATGGCGATGGTGCTTCTGCGCCAAGGGATTACAGACATCAACACGTCCTCTGACGCCGACCTGAAGATGGTCGGGGAGCAACTTCAGGCGCTGGCCAAGGCCACCTCACCGAAGGTGACAATCACCGCATACAACGAACTGCCCGCCGGACAGCTCGGGCTCGCACAGATGTGGTCGGGTGACATCATCAATGCGCAGTCCTACCTCCCAGAGGGCACGGGACCCGAGATTCTTCGGTACTGGTTCCCGTCGGACGGCAAGGGCATGGTCGACAACGACATGTTCGTGACGCTCAAGGGCGGCAAGAACCCGGTGCTCGCCCACCTGTTCATCAACCACATGCTCGTGCCCGAGGTGGCGAAGGAGAACTTCTCGGCCATCGGCTACCAGCCGCCGCAGAATACGATCACCCCGGATTCGCTTGTCAAAGAGGCGTTCATCCCCGAGAACCTGCGCACCGCGATCGTGAAGCCCGAATACTTCGACAGCGGCTACCGGCTGCTGGAACTCGACCCGGCCAACGACGCCGCCTGGCACAACGTTTGGCAGGCCTTCAAGGCCGGCGGGTCGTAGCACCCGTGGCGGTACCGGTCATCGCGGCGCCACCGCACAACACCCCGCCACGCCGCGAACGTGTCACTGGGCTGTGGCCGGCTCTGGCCGCCCCCGGAATCGTCTGGCTGCTCTTGTGTTTCGTCTTTCCGCTCTATGTCGTGCTGTGCATCGTATTCGGCCAGGTCGATCCGTTGTTCCGCACGCCGATCCCGGTCTGGAATCCGCTGCAGTGGGATCCGTCGCAGTTCTCCTACGTGCTCACGCACATCGTCGGCGCCGACGGCATCTTCGGCCCGGCACTGCTGCGCACCGCGGTGTACGTGTTGGCGGCCAGTTCGCTGTGTCTGCTCATCGCGTTTCCGGTGTCCTATTACGTCGCCAGACTGTCGGGTAGACGCAAGGGACTGTTGCTGGCGCTACTGATCGCGCCGTTCTGGATCAGCTACATGATGCGGATGTTCGCGTGGGTCAACCTGTTGCAAAACGACGGCATCGTGAACAGGGTGCTGTCCTTCGGCGGGCTGCTGACTGTGAATGTGGATTGGCTGACCGGCCAGCCGGCTGTCGTGATCCTCGGTTTGGTTTACGGCTATGTGCCGTACATGATCCTACCGCTGTACGCAGGTCTCGATCGGCTGCCGCAACCGGTGCTCGAGGCGTCACGTGACCTTGGCGCAGACCGGTTTTCGTCGTTCTGGCGAGTGACGCTGCCGCTGTGCAGGCCGACCATTCTGGCCGCTGTTCTGCTGACGTGTCTGCCGATGCTCGGGGACTACTTCACCAGCGACATGCTGTCGGCGTCACCGAAGACCGCGATGGTCGGGAACCTGATCAACGACAGTGTGCATGCGCCGGGGCGGACCGGTCAGGCGGGCGCGTTCGTGATGCTGGTGTTTCTGGTGGCGTTGTTGCCGATGCTCTACTACATCCGGGTGACGTCGCGGCGCGACGAGGTGGCGTCATGAGAGGCCCCGTGACGTGGTGGAACGATCCGTGGCGGCCGCCGCGCTTTTTGGTCGGCATCACGATCGGCTATCTCGCGTGGTCGCTGCTTCCGGTCGCGATCGCCGTGCTGTATTCGTTCAACAACGGGCGCTCTCGCACGACGTGGCAAGGCTTTTCGTTGCGCTGGTACTGGGGCGACAAGACCCTGTCGGTGTGGCACAACGATGCGCTGCACACGGCGCTGCTGCAGACTTTGAAGTTGGGTGTGGTGACGACGGCGATTACCGTGCCGCTCGGGGTGCTCTTCGCGATTGGTATCGACCGGTGGCGGGGCAGGCTGCCTGCGGGTGCGAACTTTCTGATGCTGATCTCATTCGTGTTGCCGGAAGTACTGCTCGCCGTCGCGCTGCTTTTCGTGATCACCACGATCGCGCTGCCTATCTCGCTCGGCACGGCGGCGCAGGTGATCGGGCTGATCACGTTCCAGGTGTCGTATCCGGCGGTACTGGTGCGGGCGCGGCTGGCGACGATCGGGCCGCAATATGAGGAAGCCGCAATGGATCTCGGCGCGTCACGGCTCGGTGCGCTGCGACGGATCATCCTGCCGATGCTTATGCCGGCGATCTTCGCCAGCACGGTGTTGGTGTTCGCGGACGTCATCGACGATTTCGTGCTGGTGCGTTACCTGTCCGGTGACGCGGCGACTGAGCCGGTGTCGGTGAAGATCTACAACACGGCGCGCGGTGCGCCGACACCTGCGCTGAACGCGCTGGCCACCCTGCTGTTGTTGGCGGCGCTGACTGCGGTGGTGGTGGGCTTTCTCATCTACCGCTACATGACGCGAGGCGAAAGCGCGGACCGTGGAATCGGAGCATTCGCCGGAGAGATTTAGCACCAGCCACCGAACTTTCGGTGCAACTGTTGTCGGGACACACCGAGGCGTCGACCGATCTCGGCCCATGTGAGTCCGGCTTCTCGGGCCGCAAAGACTGCGTTCCGGTAGCGGCTGCGAAGCGCTTCTGACTCGTCGCGGATCGCCGACAGTTCGCGGCCGATAGCGCCGCTGTAGAACTCGGCGAGGACGGGGTCGGGTTCGTCAGTGACGGGCAGCTCGTCCGCATTCTCGATCTCGGCTAGAGCGCGTTCCGTCAGCGCGGCTATCTCCGGGTCGTCCTTCCACCAGGGCCTGCCCTCTGCCATAGGTGTTTCCCTTCTGCACCTGTCATCAAATGATGACAACTCCCGGCATCGTGCCCCGGGACACTGACACGAAGAGGGAGGGTGCCCCCAGGCTGCCCGGGGCACCGAGAGAAGGGGAAGGTTACTTTTTCCAGAGCTGTCATCAATTGATGACAGTTTCGGAGAGAGAGAAGTGCTACACAGGTCCGGAGCGTGCCGAAGAGTAGACCTGCACCCCACGCCCGGCTAGGCTGACTGTATGTTCAAACAGGGAACTCCGGCTCCGGTTCCCGCCGATGACCTGGCCGCCGCGCTGGCACCCTTCGGCCAGTCGCGCATGCTGCCCCGCGAGGCCTACGTCGACCCGGCGGTGTTCGAGTGGGAGCAACACAACATCTTCTCCGGGTGGACGTGCGCGGGCCACGCTTCCGACCTCGCCGCCATCGGCACCCAAAAGGCCGTCGGCACGGGACCCAACGCCATGCTGTTGGTCCGCGGCGAAGACGACGCCATCCGCGCGTTCGCCAACACCTGCAGGCACCGCGGGCACGAACTGCTGGCGTGCAACGCGACCACCAAGGGCCGCGCGATCGTCTGTCCATACCACTCGTGGTCCTACCGACTCGATGGCCGACTGCGCAATGCACCCGGCTTCCGCGACGCGCAGGACTTCGACGCCGACCAGTTCGGTCTCGCCGAACTGCGTTTGGTCAACTGGCACGGCTGGTTGTTCGTCGACCCCAGCGGTAACGACGTCGAATTCGAAAACCACGTCGCGGGTTGGGATGCCGTCGTCAAGCCCTACCGCCCAGAGGACCTCACCGTCGTCGCCCGCCATTCCTACGAGCTGGCCACCAATTGGAAAGTCATCGCCGAGAACTACCAGGAGTGCTACCACTGCTCCACCATCCATCCGGAACTGTCCCGCATCAGCCCACCGACCAGCGGCGAGAACCTCGACCTGCCCGGCTCATGGATGGGCGGCTGGATGTCGATAGTCGAAGGCGCAGAGACCATGTCGTTGACGGGCCGCAGCGGCGGCGTCGCGATTCAGGGCCTCTCCGAACACGAACTGCGCACCGTCATGTATCTCGTCGGCTACCCCAACCTGTTGGTGAGCCTGCACCCGGACTACGTGATGACTCATCTGATGACCCCGCTCGCCGTGGACCGCACTCACGTCGAATGCGCATGGGCGTTCCCGAAAGACATTGCCGCAAAGCCGGATTTCGACCCGTCCTACGCTGTCGACTTCTGGGACCTGACCAATCGCCAGGACTGGGCGGCATGCGAGTCCGTACAGCGCGGCCTTTCGTCACCACACGCGCGACCCGGCCCGCTGGCCCCCGACGAGGACGGCGTCTACCAGTTCGTCACGCGAGTGGCTAGGGCTTATTCCGGTGCCGCTGGTCCCTCGGCGGAACGCCGTTGACCCCATCGACTGCCTGCGCGTAGGTCCCGATCGCGAACGCGAGCGCCTGGCCCATGACCGACAGTGCCTTGCGGTCGACGTTGTCGATGTTGTCCTGCGGCGAGTGGTAGTTCGGATCGAACGCGACGCCCGCCTGTCCACCCCAAAGCCGAGCCTGCACTTCGGTTTTCCGCTGTGACGTGCCGGCGGTGAGTCCGCCGATCGGGACGTCCGCAGCCAGAAACGCGGCGTAGTCCGCGGCTCTGCTCAGCGGCATGTCGGCCGGACGTACGCCACCGAGATTGAGGTAGCCCGCCAGTGTGCGCTCGACGCCCGCCGATCCCGCCGGCACAGTCTGCGGCGGGATATCCGCATTAGGCTGACCGGACTGGTCGCCGTCATACGTGAAGTAGCCTGCGTTCGGCGAGCCGATCGCATCGGCGCCGAGGTACACCGCGATGTCGTCGACTTGGTCTCGGGAAAGGCCACCAAGGTATTTCGTCGGCCCCTCCGGCACCGAACCCCAGAAGACGAACCGGACCGCGTTGGTTGACTTCGGCTGCGCCCCCAGAGCCGATGCGGCCTCGAGCAACGCGGCCACTCCCGACCCGTCATCGTTGATGCCGGGGCTGTGCGGTGAGCTGCCCAGGCGCGCACCGGCCAGCACGACGTTCTTCGCATCACCGGATTTGGTCTGCGCCACCACGTTTCGTGCCTTGACCATGACGGGCTTGCTGTCGAGCACCAGCTTCACCGGGGCGCCGGTGCGCCGCAGCGCCGCATCGACATTCCTGTCGACGACCCCGACCGGGATCGTGAGCTGCTGGTAGTAACCGGGAGGGAACAAGCCGGCGGGCCCGGTAGTGGCAGGCGCGCTGACGACAAGCAAACCGACCGCACCCTTGGCCACGGCCGCGTTCTGCTTGGCGCCCACCGAACAACCGGTGTCGTCGACGACGGCGATCGCACCCTTTATCGCCACCGTGCCGTAGTCGGCGGCACTACAGCCTGCGGCCTGCTGTGGCCGCAGCGTGATCGCGTTCAGCCCGCCCGGCGCGGTGCCAACGAGCAACGACGCCTGGTCGACGTGATATCCGCGGCCGGCGACCGTCAGCGTCGGATTGCCGCCTTCGGTGCGGTCAAGGCGATCGAACTCCGGGGTTTGGACGTCGAAACCTTTGTCCTTCAACACCTTCACGACGTAGTCCACGGTGGCGTCGAAGCCAGCCGTACCCTCGGCCCGACTGCCTTTGTTGGCGTCGGCGATCTCCTGCATCTTGCGCAGGTGGGTGGTCATCCCGTCGGCGGTGACCTTGCCCGCGATATCGCGACCCAAGTCGGGGCTGGGTGCGGGTTCGGTGGCCGAACACGAGGCCAACGCGGTCACCGCGATGGCAAGGACCGCGGCGGCGACCCTCATGATTCGAGGACGTGTCGCGTGCGGTCGTCTCGGATCGGCACGCCGTTGCGGCCGCTTTGGTCTTGCGCATACAGCCCCACCGCGTATGCCACCCCGCCTCCGTTGATCTCGAGTGCCGTCCTGTCGATGTGGTCCAACGTGTCAGTTGCCTTGTGATAGTTCGGGTCGAACGGCGCATCCGCCTGTCCGCCCCAGCGCTGCGCCTGCTCGACTGTCTTCTTTTCTTCGGCCCCCGAAAAGATGCCGCCGGCCGGCACACCCGCCCTGGTGAAGCCGTCGTAGTCGGACCGACCGTCGAATGAGTAGTCTTCTGGCGGCTTTCCGGCACCCTTCAGGTATGCGACAAGCATGCGCTCGATGCCCGCCGAACCCTCGGGCACCCGGGGTACACCGTCACCGTCGTTGAGCTTGATGGACTGGTCGCCGTCGTAGGTGAAGTAACCCGGGTTCGGCGAGCCGAGCATGTCGAAGTTGAGGAACAGCGCAATGTCTTTTAGCGCATCCTGATTCAGCGACTGCACGTAGTTGTTGGACCCCAGCAGGCCCTCCTCCTCGGCGCCGAAGAACCCGAACCGTACCGCATTGGCCACCTGCGGTGAATTGCCAAGCTGCACAGCAGTTTCCAGAACGGCGGCCACCCCTGAACCGTTGTCGTTGATGCCTGGCCCGTCACGAACGCTGTCGAGGTGTGCCCCGACCATCACGACGTTGGCCGTGGAGCCAGTCTTGGTCTGGGCGATGACGTTGCGTGTGTGCTCGACGCGCACTCCGGCGTTGAGCTTGATGGTGGTGGGCCCTGGCGCACCGCGCAGACGCTCACCGGTGGCTTTGGTGACACTGATGACAGGGATCTTCACGTCGGTTCCCTCGCCGAGGGTGCCGCCCATTTGATCGCCGTCCTCGTTGTTGGCGACGATCAACGCCACTGCACCGCGTTCCGCCGCGACGGCCTGCTTGACACCGAACTGACACTTGCCCCGGTCGACCAGTACCACGGCGCCGGCGACCGGAAGGCCGTCGTAGTCGGAGGCAGTGCAACCAGGGGTGTCGTCCACGCGTGCGGGGACCAACGGGCCGGATACGCCATCAGCCGGGGTGCCCTTGGTGTATTCCAGCGGCTTGGCGGCGACCTTGTCGCCGCTGACCGTCACCACCGGCTCGTCGGCAAACGGAAGCCGCACCTCGAACTCGGGGGTCTGTACGTCAAAACCCTTGTCCCGCAACGTGTTGACGACGAAATCGACGCTGGCATCGTAGCCGGACGTGCCGAGCGCGCGGTTGCCGTGGTTGGCGTCGGCGATCTCCTGCAACTTCTTCAGATGCGCCAGCATCGCGTCGGCGGTCACCCGCTTCTGCAATGTCGCGGCGAATTCCGTGGCCGGGGTGACCGGGGTCGCCTGGGTGCTGGTCGGCTGTGCTTGCTGCGGGCGCGCCTCGCGGTTGCAACCACCCAGCGTCACGACCGCGAGGACCACCGTCAGCGCCGCCAGGCATTTCCGAACCATCGCCACCACGTTAGCGGCATGCACGGCGCCCGCGGACCGAGGCCGCGATAATTCGATTGCGGACGCGCTGGTCCGGTGGGATTCTTTTCCATCGGATCCCTCGGGGGCAGCAGGTGAAGCGGGGTACCGCGACATTTCTGCGCGTCGCCCCATGGGTCCGCGGTGGCACAGGTCGCATAAACCTGAGGTTCGACTCCTCGCAACTACGGATACCGCCTCCGGGGCTCCGTCGTCGACGGCCCTGCGGCGTTCGCCCGCTCGGACAGGGGCGCAACGCCCCGCCAACGACTACGCCCGGCGGCGGTATCCCCTGTGCGCCAACTGAACACACAAACGATCGAAAGGAGGAACCGCGATGAGCCTGACCAACCGTGTGACCGTCCAGGCGGGCTGGTGCGCACTGGTGTACCGCAGGGGCACGCTGTCGCGGGTCCTCGACCCCGGCACGCACCGCCTGTACGGCGCGGTGTCGGCCGTGCAGGTCGACTTGCGCGAGCGCCTGGTCACCTTGGCGCCGCAGGAGGTGCTGACCTCAGACGCCGTATCGCTACGCATCACCGTCGCGCTGCGCATTGCGGTCGCCGACGCGGTCGCCTTCGTCGAGAAGGCCGACGACCCCATCGCGGCCGTGTACCTGGCCGCCCAGATCGCGCTGCGCGAGAATGCCGCCGGTCTGGCCGCCGAAGACGTGATGCGCCGCAGCGCCCGCGTCGACGCCGAGGCCATCCGTGAAGCGGCGCGGCAAGCCGGTGCCCGGACCGGGGTCGAGGTGCTGGACGCCTACGTGAAGGATGTCATCGTCCGGGCCGAGATCCGCACGGCGGCAATGCAACTGGTGACGGCCAAGTCGCACGGTGCCGCGCAGCTGGAGGCCGCGCGCGCCGAGACGGCAGCGCTGCGGGCGCTGGCCAACGCAGGCAAGCTGCTCGACGCCCATCCTGCGCTGGCGCAGCTGCGGCTGGTCCAGCAGATTCCGTACGGCTCGCGAGTGGTGCTGGCGCTCGGCGGCGCCGATCCCGACGCGGCGCCTGACCCGGACTAACCCCTGGTCAGGCGTCGCGGCGGTGCACCACGACAATCGCGGCGGCATACACCGCCGCGACGACGACCGTGAAGTACACCAGGGAGCCGAACTCACCCCACGGCATGTCATAGACCGGGTAGAGCCACTGCACCCTGATGAACTGAAACACGTTTGCGAACGGCAGGTACGGCCCGGCTTCGGAGCCGATCCTTGGCAGGTTGCCCAGGATCGGCTCGACCACCAGCGGCCACAGCAACAGCACCGCGACCGCGCCTGCCGAATGCCGTAGCAGCGCCGCGACCCCGACCCCGAGCACTGCGGTCAGCGCCGCATACAGGGTGATCGCCCCGATCAGGCGCCACGTGCCGGGATCGACGAGCGATAGCTGCGTGCCGACGAGCGGATGGGCCATCAGCTGTGCCACGACGACCGCAGCAATCGTCATCGCCGCGGCGTACATCGCGGAAAACAACAGTGCGACAGCCGCTTTCGCGATGATAACCAGGGTCCGATCGGGGGTCGCCATGAAGGTGGTCCGGATCATGCCGCTGCGGTACTCGCCCGTCACCGTCATCGCCGCGAGCACCATCAACACCGGTACACCGAAGACCGCGACCCCTGTCGTCGCCCGCTCGGGCCCCAACGCCGCCGCACCGTATGCCGTCGAGCCCTGCAATGCGGCCAGGCCGATGCTGAGCACCGCTACCGAGGCCGCCGTCCACAGCACCGATCGGGTGGTGGCCAGCTTGATCCGCTCGGCGTCGAGCGCTGCGACCACGCTCACTGCGTGACGGCCCGGTATTCGGTCACCTCGTCGGTGAGTTCCAGGTAGGCCTCCTCGAGCGAGCCCCGTTGCTCGCTCAGTTCATGCAGCGTGATCGCGTTGCGCGCGGCGAGCTCCCCGATGACTTCGATGGCGGCCCCACGCACCACCAACGCCGCGCCGTGATCGGCTTCGGCCGTCAGCCCGGCGTCGGTGAGGACCCTGCGCAGCGTGTCCAGCTCGGGGCTGCGCACCCGTACCGTGTCCGCACCGGAGCGTCCGACGAACTCGGCCACCGTCGTCGACGTGATCAGCTTGCCCTTTCCGATAACGACAAGGCGGTCAGCGGTGTTGGCCATCTCGGCGAGCAGGTGGCTGGACACGAACACGGTTCGACCCTGGCCTGCGAGCGTGCGCATCAGCGTGCGCACCCAGCGGATGCCTTCCGGGTCAAGGCCATTGACCGGTTCATCGAAGAGCAGCACCGGCGGGTCGCCCAGCAGTGCGGCAGCGATACCGAGCCGTTGGCTCATGCCCAGCGACAGCGTGCCCGCCTTCTTGTCCGCCACGGCCGACAGCCCGACCATGTCGAGCACCTCGTCGACCCGGCTGATCGGAATGCGGTTGCTGGCCGCTATCCAGCGCAGGTGGTTTCGCGCCGATCGGTTGGGGTGCGCTTGCCTGGCGTCCAGCAGCGCTCCGACCGTGCGCAGCGGGTCTCTCAGGTCGCGGTAGGTCTTGCCGCCGATGGTGGCCGTGCCTGCCGTCGGATGGTCCAGCCCGAGGATCAGCCGCATCGTCGTCGTCTTACCCGCGCCGTTGGGTCCGAGGAAGCCGGTGACCACGCCGGGTTCGACCGAGCAGGTCAGATCGTCGACAGCGCGGGTTCGGCCGAACGTCTTCGTCAGGCCCGTCAACTCGATCATCGAGCCCATGATTTCAGGTTGCTTGGGCGACAACCAGGTCCGCGACCGCGCGCATGCCCGCCTCGTTGGGGTGTAACGGTGCCGGCCTACCCGGCAATGGCAAACCTGGTTTGGTCGCCCACGGCCGGGCTGACCAGGCGTGGTGTTCGCGGCTGGCATCGGCGGCCCTGACCCATCCGCAACCCGTAGCCGCGGCCGCCTCGCCGGTGAGGCGTTCCAGCGTGTCGGCGATCCGACGGCCCACCGCGACATCGGTATCGGCCAGTGGGGGCGCAGCTCCCGTCGGCGGCAACAGCGTCAGATAGTCGACGAACAGGACCCTCGCCCGCGGCGCTCGCTGGCGCAGCGTGCGACCGACTTCCTTCAACGATTCGGCAACCTCGGCCAGGGCCCGGTCGCGGGCCGCCGGATCCAGCATGTCGCGCACCACGCCGCCGAGCAGCGGGATGGACCGGACGATTCGCGGTAGTCCGGCCGCCATCAGCAGCGGGACGTAACCGACGTCGTTGCCTCCGATGGTCACGGTCACCAAATCCTCTGAGCCGTCGAGCGCGTCGGCCTGCGGCGGTGCCCCGTGCTGCGAGTCGGTGAGGATGTTGGCGGCGGTTGCGCCGGAATACGTCACGTCGACGAGGTCGAGGCCCAGCTTCGCAGCGACGAGGTGCGCGTAGTTGCGTGCCGACCGCCCGGCCCGAAACGGCGCACCCGCCGCCGACGGCCGGATGCCTGGACCTGCTGCCATCGAGCTGCCCAGCGCGACATAGCGTTTCATAACGAAGGGCTGGACGCCTGTGCCCAGAATCGCTTCGGAATCCGGCCCGCCTGCCGCGCAAGGTATCCGGCAGTCACTGCCGCGGCCATCGCCGCCGCCATGGTCGGTGGGTCGGCCGCGCGCGTCACCGCAGTGGCCAAAAGCACCGCGTCGCAACCCAACTCCATCGCCAGCGCCGCATCGCTGGCCGTGCCGATGCCCGCATCGAGTATCACCGGCACCCCGGCCGCCTCGACGATCATCTCGATGTTGTGCGGGTTGGCGATGCCCAGTCCGGTGCCGATCGGCGATCCGAGGGGCATCACCGCCACACAGCCGGTGTCCTCCAGCCGGCGCGCCAGCACCGGGTCGTCGTTGGTGTAGGGCAGCACGCTGAAGCCATCGTCGACCAATTGCTCGGCGGCCCTGACCAATTCGATGGCATCCGGTAGCAACGTGCGCTCGTCGGCGATGACCTCGAGCTTGACCCAGTCGGTGCCAAGCGCCTCGCGCGCAAGCTGCGCCGTGAGCACCGCCTCGGCAGCCCCGCGACAGCCGGCGGTGTTGGGCAGCGGACTGATGCCGAGTCGGTTCAGCAGGTCCAGCACACCCGTTCCGCTCTCGGCGTCGACGCGTCGCATCGCCACGGTGGTCAGCTCGGTGCCCGAGGCAACCAAAGCCTCCTCGAGGACAGCGAGATTCGACGCGCCTCCGGTGCCCATGATCAGCCGCGAACCGAACTCGCGACCGGCAATCGTCAACTTGGAATCAGCCACCTTGCACCGCCGTCACCACTTCCACCCGCGCGCCGTCGGTCAGCGCGGTTTCCCATTCCGATCGCGGCAGCACCGCCCAGTCGACCGCGACCGCGATGCCCTTCTCCGGAAAGCCAAGGCGTTCCACAAGTGCCGCCACCGTCGTCTGGTCCTCGATCTCGACGGCTTCGTCGTTGACCGTCACTTTCATCGGCTTGCTCCCACTGTGACATTCAGTTCGGCGGCGATCCGCTCGGCCGTCCACGGCGCTAGCAGGAATCCGTTGCGGCCATGCCCAGCAGCGACCAGGACCCGCTCATCGAGTCGCTCGACGATCGGCAGCCCGTCGGGCGTCATCGGCCTGAGACCGGCGGCACATTCGGCGAGCTCGTATTCGCCAAGCGCCGGAATCACCGCGCACGCGTCGTCGAGCAACTCCCGCACACCTGTGACGGCGGGCGCGGTGTCGCGGCCGTGCTCGTATTGCGTGGCACCGACGACCATCCCGTCGGCGCGCGGCACCAGGTACACCTGGCGGCCGTGCACCCGTGCGCGGATCACGCGCTGCGGCACCGGCATACAGCCGTGACGCCATCGCAGGCGCAGCACTTCACCCTTCACCGGCCGGATCGGCAAGCCGGGCCAAAGTGTCGGTGCGTCGATGCCGTTTGCGATCACCACGGCGTCGGCATCGGTCGGCAACACGTCGACCGGCGGCGCCCACTGCACACCCAGCCGCTCGCAATGCGCAGCCAACGCCTCGACGACGGCCCGATTGTCTACGGCCAGTTCCGTTTCGGCGACGAAACCATGTCGAATGCCTTGTGCCAGAAGCGGTTCCAGATCACGAGCCGTCGATGTCGGCCGGACCGGATACCCCTGGGCCGCCAACCATTCTCCGACTGTCTTCAGATCGGCGGCGTCAGCGCGGTCAACGGCGACCACCAGCGATTCGCGTGCGGTGACTACGTCGGCGGGCAGGCCCTCGAGATAGGAGTCGGGTCCCCCTTGATTCCACAGCGCCAGCGAGGCCAGACCGATCTGCAGCAGCCGCTCCTCACCGGGCCAGCCCTCGCTGTGCGGGGCGAGCATGCCGCCTGCCACCCATGAGGCACCGCGTTGGTCGGTGCGGTGCGCGCGGACAGCCCAACCGTCCAGCGCAGCGCGTCGCGCGACGGACAGCCCGATGACGCCGCCGCCGATGACGGCCAGTGAACGCACCTTTCCTCCTCCCTTCGCCGGCATGATCCGGATCAGGTGTGACGGTAAGGGCAGGCGTGCCCACTCTCAGTCCTCGGCCCAGGGGACTCCCGTGTCGGCTATCAACAGTACTCGAACATGCCCGACGTCATGTCGGAGTAAGTGCCTGCTCCGCAGCGCGCTGCTGACGCCGCCGCGGGCGGGCCGCACGGAGCAGCATCCTCGGATGCAGCAGCGTCGCGGGCGGATCGAGCAGGCCTGTCACACGGAAGAACTGTTGGGCAACGGCGCTGTCGGTCTCCGCGACGGTTTGCAGGCGACTGACGTACCTGTTGGAAAGCTGTGCGAGCCATGGTCTGGGGCCTTCCACTTCCGGAAGGCTCAGATCGGCCCCGACGGCGAACTGCCAGGCGACGCTGATGGGCTTGGCAGCCTCGCGGAAGTAGCGTCTCGCCAGGTCGTCCGCGCCTCGACGCAAGCACGCGCCGAGCGCCAGCGCTTGCAAGGCGGCCACCGTCATTCCCTGGCCGTAGACAGGATTGAAACTGCAGATCGCATCGCCGAGAACCACTAGACCGGCAGGGAAGCGGCGCATTTTGTCGTATCGCCGCCACCGGGTCTCCGGGTAGCGGTACCGGCACACATCTGCCAGCGGCTCCCCGTTGCTGATCGCACCGAGCACATGCGCAGGCGCAAAGCCTTCGGCGTAGGAAAGCATGTCGGCCAGCTGGCAGGGCGGTTCAACACCGGCCATGCCAAACACCGTGAACATCCACGTGTCGTTTTCGTATCCGAGGAAGGCCATCCCGCTGGGCCGGCCGGGAACGGCCCCGATCAGGACGAGCTTCTCCTCGAGTGTGCCCGGTGGGAGCCGCAGCAGTTGGCTCGAGTAAGCCAATCGCACCTGCAGACTGTCTTCCTTAGGCCTGCCGTAGCCCATCCCCTCGAGGAATACCGGCGTTCGCGAACCCCTGCCCGTCGCGTCCGCGACAAGATCGGCGGCAAGCAGCTGCTCATCGTCACCGCTATGACGACGGATCCGCACACCGGTTACGCGGTCGCTTTCCGGGGTCGACGCCAGATCGACGACGTCATAACCGTCGAACAACGCGACGTTTTCAATCGCGCGCAACCGTTGCCCGACAAGGGTTTCCAGCAACGGCCTGCTCGGAAGGAATATCGATGGGACATTCAAGGCTCCAGTGCGCGACATTTCGTGACCTGCGAACGAGAAATACGCCTCGGCCATGTCCTGATAGTCGAACGCGGGCGCCCCGGCGCCGACGAGCTCATCGGTGAACGCCGGGAACAACTCGTCCAGCACCGCAGACCCGCGTCCCAGCAGGGCGTGGACGTGCCGGCCTTGTGGGACTCCTCGGCGGTTGGCAGCGTCGGGCGGCAGCACGTCGCGCTCCACCACGGTGACGTGGTCGTAGAAATCGGACAGTACGCGCGCGGCCACCAAGCCGCCCATGCTCGCCCCCAGTACGACTGCGTGTTCCCCCAGTTTTGCCATGCTTTCACCATGTCGCTGCCGCTAAGGGCCGCCTAGCGTAAGCGAGTACTCGATTCCGGCCGCTAGGGTCGCCGTGTGCAAACACCCGGTGAGCGGCTGGCCTCGTCGTCGCTGTATCTCTGCACCGACGCCCGGCGTGAGCGCGGTGACTTGGCCGAATTCGTCGAGGCCGCGCTGGCAGGCGGCGTCGACATCATTCAGCTGCGCGACAAGGGCTCGGCAGGCGAGCAACAATTCGGCCCGCTCGAAGCGCGCCATGAGCTGGCGGCCCTCGAGGTGCTCGCCGACGCGGCGCGCCGCCACGACGCGCTGCTGGCGGTCAACGACCGCGCCGACATCGCGCTGGCCTCGGGCGCCGACGTGCTGCACCTCGGCCAGGACGACCTACCGCTGCCGATCGCGCGCGGCATCATCGGCCCGCGCCCCGTCATCGGGCGCTCCACGCACGACCGCGAGCAGGCGCGGGCGGCCGTCAACGAAGATGTGGACTACTTCTGCGTCGGACCGTGCTGGCCAACCCCGACGAAACCTGGTCGCCCATCGCCGGGCCTCGACCTTGTTCGGGCGACCGCCGAATTGGCAACGCACAAGCCATGGTTCGCGATCGGCGGAATCGACGAGCAGCGGCTGTCCGAGGTGCTCGAGGCGGGCGCAACGCGCGTCGTCGTCGTGCGGGCGATCACCGGAGCCGAGGACCCGAAGGCCGCGGCGCATCGGTTCAAAGCTCGGCTGGCAACAGCGGGATAGTCGCCGCGACTTGGCGTAGCTTTTCCCAGCTGGCAGCGAATCCGGGATGCAACGGCAGTTGCGCGACCTCGTCCACCGAGACCCAACGCAGTTCGGAACTCTCGCGGTTGGGCACCGTCTCGAGCTGCTCGGCGGCGTCGGCGATCACGGTGGTGTAGGTCCAACGGCTGCCGGTCGCCCCCGAAATCTCAGCGGTGACGACGGTCGTGCGCACGGTCAGCAGGTCGGCCGGCAGGCCTGCTTCTTCATGGGCCTCGCGTACTGCGGCCTGCTCCGGCGTTTCGTGGCTGTCGCGCGCGCCGCCCGGCAGGCCCCAGGTGCCGCCCTGATGACTCCACGGCGCCCGGTGTTGCAACAGCACCGCAGGCGAGCCGTCGGCGCCTGGCGCTCGCAGCAGCAGACCGGCCGCACCGTGCTTGCCCCAGAACGCCGCGCCGGTGTCGGACACGACCCAGCCGTCACCGTCGCCACGCACTCGTTCAGCTTAGGGAACACAGAAGAAAGACGTGCCCCTCGAATGCCCACACGTCACCACAACAACTCTTAGAATTCTTTTATAGTGTGGTGAAACGGTCGGGACGATAGCCGGAGAGCAGCGAAAAGATGAGGTCCGCGCGCACGTGACTGTGGAGTTGGCGCACCCTTCGACCGAACCACTCGCGTCGCGGTCGCCGACCACCCCCGCGCATCCGCGTTGGTGGTTCCTGTGGACCACACCGGGTCGCATCCTGACCATCGGCGTCGTCCTCTCGGCTCTCGTCATCGCCAGCGCGTTTGCCACGTCGACCACGATCAACGACCGCCAACAGGCGCTCACCACCGTCCTCAATCACACCGAGCCGCTGTCCTTCGCGGCCGGCCAGCTCTACACCACGCTGTCGGTGGCCGACGCCGCAGCGGCGACCGCGTTCATCGCCGGCTCTGAGCCGCGCGACGTCCGCCAGCGCTACGAGCAGGCCATCACCGATGCTTCGGTGGCGGTGGCGCGGGCCTCCAGCGGGCTGACCGACGAGCCGATGGTGCAACTGCTCGGCCGCGTCAACGCCCAACTGTCGGTGTACACCGGGCTGGTCGAAACCGCGCGGACCAACAACCGCGCCGGCAACCCGGTCGGTTCGTCGTATCTGTCCGAGGCGTCGTCGTTGATGCAGACCCAGATGCTTCCCGACGCGCAACGCCTGTACGAAGAGACCTCAGCGCGGGTGGATGCCGAAACGACCGCGTCGACAAAGATTCCCGGGCCGGTCATTCTCGTGGTGCTCGCGACGCTGCTGTTCGGCGCATTCTCGAATCGGTGGCTCGCCCGAAGAACGCGTCGGCGGGTGAACATCGGATTCGTCGCTGGCGGGCTTGCCGTGCTGATCATGCTGATATGGGTTGGCACCGCGCTCGTCATCTCGACCTCGGACAGCCGCAGCGCGAAAGATACTGCGGCGGAGTCCCTGAAGACCGTCACCAGCCTCGCGATCACTGCGCAGCAGGCGCGGGCCGACGAGACGCTGTCGTTGATCCGCCGCGGGGACGAAGACGTGCGCAAGCAGTCCTACTACCAACGGATCGACTCGATGCAGCAAGAGCTGTCGGACTATCTGTCCCGCGACGACGCCATCGACAAGACCGATCTCGCCGACGCCGAACAACTGCTCAAGCGGTGGCGGGCCGCCGACGACAGGATCAACGCCTACATCGCCGTGGGCAATTACCAGGCCGCCACACAGGTGGCGCTCGGCACCGGCGAGGACGACTCGACGCCGGCGTTCGACAAGCTCGACACCGCGCTCACCAAGGGCATCGAGGAAAGCCGCAACCAGTTGCGCAATGACATTCTCAATGCCCGCAGGGTGCTCTCGGGTGCGACGGTCGGCGCGGCAGCGCTGTCGGTCGCCGCCGCGTTGGCGGTGGCGCTGGGGTTGTGGCCGAGGCTAAGCGAGTATCGGTGATGAAGAGACTTTGGGTCCTCGCGGCCGTGGCGGTGCTCAGCGGTTGCGCACAGGGGGCCGCGGTGATGCCGGCGCCAGGCGTCACGCTCGCACCGCCGACGCCGGCCGGCCTGCAGGAACTGCCGCCGGTCGCGGCGAAGGCACCATCCGCGCAAGGTGACTGCAACCGCACAGCCAGCCTGCGCCCGTTCAACACCAAAGCCGAGGCCGACGCCGCCGTCGCCAACATCCGCAACCGCGGCAGACTCATCGTCGGCCTCGACATCGGCAGCAACCTGTTCTCCTTCCGCGATCCGATCACGGGTGAGATCACGGGTTTCGACGTCGACATCGCCGGCGAGATCGCGCGCGACATCTTCGGCAGCCCCTCGCAAGTCGAGTACCGCATCCTGTCGTCGGCCGACCGCATCGCCGCGCTGCAGAACAATCAGGTCGACGTGGTCGTCAAGACGATGACCATCACGTGTGAGCGCAAGAAGCAGGTCGGTTTCTCGACGGTGTATTTGAATGCCAACCAACGGATTCTGGCCGCGCGGGATTCGTCGATTTCGCAACCGTCGGACCTGTCGGGCAAGCGGGTGTGCGTCGCGAAGGGCACCACGTCCTTGGACCGCATACAACAGATCAGCCCGCCGCCGATCATCGTCGGCGTGGTGACGTGGGCCGACTGCCTGGTGGCGCTGCAGCAGCGGCAGGTCGACGCCGTCAGCACCGACGACTCGATCCTGGCCGGCCTGGTGTCCCAGGATCCATACCTGCACATCGTCGGCCCGAGCCTGAACGAACAGCCCTACGGCATCGGCGTGAACCTGCAGAACCCCGGGCTGGTGCGGTTCGTCAACGGCACGCTGGAGCGGATCCGCCGCGACGGCACCTGGTACACGTTGTACCGCAAGTGGTTAACGGTCCTCGGTCCCGCACCGGCGCCGCCAGTCGCGAGGTATTCGGACTGATGGCCGAGGCGAAGGATTACGAAGAACGTCCGGGCACACCGTCGAACGAGCCGACAGTCGGGACCCAGCCGGCCACGTTCGACGACCTCGGGATGGATTCCGGGTCGACGATTCGCCCGATGGCGACCCAGGCCATCTTCCGTCCGCACCTCGACGACGACCTCGACAGCACGTCGGTCGGCACGGAGGACACCGAACCGCACGATCACCTGACGATGATGACGCGTGCGTTGTCACCGACGCGCCGCCTCGGCGGCGGCCTGGTGGAGATCCCGCGCGTACCCGCCAAGGATCCGCTCCAAGCACTGATGACGAATCCCGTTGTCGCCGAGTCGAAACGGTTCTGCTGGAACTGTGGCCGCCCGGTTGGCCGGTCGACGCCCGACGGCCACGCGCTGTCGGAGGGCTGGTGCCCCCACTGCGGCAGCGCGTATTCGTTCCTGCCTCAACTGAGCCCGGGCGACGAGGTGGCCGATCAGTATGTGATCAAGGGCTGCATTGCGCACGGTGGACTGGGCTGGGTGTATCTCGCCTACGACAAGAACGTCAACGATCGACCCGTCGTGCTCAAGGGCCTGGTGCACGCCGGTGACGCCGAGGCGCAGACCATCGCGATGGCCGAGCGCCAATTCCTCGCCGAGGTAACGCATCCCGGCATCGTGAAGATCTACAACTTCGTCGAGCACAACGACAAGCACGGCAACCCGGTCGGCTACATCGTGATGGAGTATGTCGGCGGGACATCGCTCAAGCAGGCCAAAGGCGACCGGCTGCCGGTGGCCGAAGCCATCGGCTTCATGATGGAAATCCTTCCCGCGCTTGGTTATCTGCATTCCATCGGGCTGGTCTACAACGACCTCAAGCCGGAAAACATCATGGTGACCGAGGATCAGCTGAAGCTGATCGACCTCGGCGCGGTGTCGACCATCAACTCGTTCGGGTACCTGTACGGCACACCGGGTTTCCAGGCACCGGAGATCGTGCGGACGGGCCCTACCGTGCAGACCGACATCTACACCGTTGGCCGCACGCTGGCAGCCCTGACGCTGAACCTGCGTACTCGCAAGGGCCGCTACGTCGACGGCCTGCCGGAGGACGACCCGGTGCTGCGCGAGTACGACTCGTTCGGCCGGCTGCTGCACCGCGCCATCGACCCTGACCCGCGCCGCAGATTCGCCAGCGCCGAGGAGATGTCCGGACAGTTGCTCGGTGTGCTGCGCGAAGTGGTGGCACAAGACACCGGGGTACCGCGGCCGGGCCTGTCTACGGTGTTCTCACCGACGAGGTCGACATTCGGGGTCGATCTGCTGGTGTCGCACACCGACGTGTACCTCGACGGGCAGGTGCACTCCGAGAAGCTGACCGCGCAGGAGATCGTGAAAGCGTTTCCCGTGCCGTTGGTCGATCCGGCCGACGTGGGCGCGCCCGTGCTGTCGGCCAGTGTGTTGAGCCAGCCGGTGCAGACGCTGGACCAACTGCGGGCGGCGAGGCATGGGTCGCTCGACTCTGAGGGCATCGACCTGTCCGAGTCGGTGGAGCTGCCCCTGATGGAGGTCCGTGCACTGCTCGACCTCGGCGACGTGGCAAAGGCCACCCGCAAGCTCGACGACCTCGCGGGCCGGGTCGGCTGGCGGTGGCGGCTCGTCTGGTTCCGCGCGGTGGCCGAGATGCTGTCGGCCGATTATGAGTCGGCGACGAAGCATTTCACCGAGGTGCTGGACACCCTGCCCGGGGAGCTGGCGCCAAAGCTGGCGCTGGCCGCGACGGCCGAGCTGGCGGGTAACGCCGATGAGCGCAAGTTCTACAACACCGTGTGGAGCACCGACAACGGTGTGATCTCGGCGGGCTTCGGTCTGGCCCGTGCTCAGTCCGCGGAAGGCGATCGGGACGCGGCTGTGCGGACTCTGGACGAAGTACCCGCTACCTCAAGGCATTTCACGACGGCGCGGTTGACCAGTGCGGTGACGCTGCTGTCGGGCAGGTCGATGAATGAGGTGACAGAACAACACATCCGGGACGCGGCGCGCCGCGTGGAAGCGCTGCCCGACACCGAGCCTCGGGTGTTGCAGATCCGCGCGCTGGTCCTGGGCACCGCGATGGACTGGCTGGCCGACAACACCGCAAGCACCAACCACATACTTGGCTTCCCGTTCACTGAACACGGCCTGCAGCTGGGCGTGGAGGCCTCGCTGCGCAGCCTGGCCCGGGTCGCACCGACGCAGGCGCACCGCTACGCACTGGTGGATCTGGCAAATAGTGTGCGGCCGACCAGCACTTTCTAGAAATATCAATGATCAGGCTGCGGATTTCGTAGTAGGCTCTGTACAGGTTGAGTTAACAGCCCACTGGTGGCGTCATAGGCACGTAGGGCTGAATCCCAAGTGCAACGGCTTTGAGACGTAGGGCCCAATTCCTGACGGCACCCCAGTACGAATATCGATTTTCGACTGAGGGAGGCCTCCTTTGCCTGCAATAGGTACCTGTCGTGTACTCCGCCCAGACCCGCAGTCCGTCGACCGCCCTGAAGAGCACCACCGAGCGACCTTCTCCGCGTCGCGACAGCCCGACAAGACGGTCGTCGTGACGGTCAGCGGCGAAGTCGACGCGGCCAACAGCCGTGCCCTTTCCGACTACGTCGAGCGCCAAATCGCGGGCTGCCCGCAGTTGGTGCTTGACCTGTCGGGGGTCGGCTTCTTCGGCACCGCCGGGTTCGCCACGCTGCACCACGTCAACGTGATCTGCGCCCAGTACCGCGCCTCGTGGGTGTTGGTCGTGGCACCAGAACTGCGACGTTTCCTCAAGATCTGCGACCCCGACGACATCCTGCCGCTCGCGGATTCAGTCCCGCACTAGCCGCAACGACCGTGGGAAGGGCGTTTCGCCCTAGCCCTGGTCGATCACCTGCACGCACGCCCGGGCGATCGCGAGCTCCTCGTTGGTGGGGATAACGAGGACCGCGGTGCGCGAGCTGTCGGCCGAGATGAGGCGGGCAGACTTCGACGGGCTGGCATTGAGATCGTCATCCAGCTCGATGCCCAGCCCCGCCATTCCCGAAAGCGCATCGCGCCGCACCGCCACGTCATTCTCGCCCACCCCCGCGGTGAACGCGATGGCGTGGGTGGTGCCGAGCAGCGCCAGATAAGCGCCGACGTACTTGCGCAGCCGATGGATATAGACGTCGTACGCCAATTGCGCTGCGCTGTCCCCGGATTCGATGCGCTGATGCAGCACCCGGAAGTCGATTTCGCCGCCGAGGCCACGCACTCCTGACTGCTTGTTGAGCATCGTCTCGATGTCGTCGACGCTCATGCCCGCAGCGCGCCACAGGTACATGATCACGCCGGGGTCGATGTCGCCGGACCTGGTGCCCATCACCAACCCCTCCATCGGCGTGAGGCCCATCGAGGTGTCCACGGGCCGGCCGCCGACGATCGCCGATGCTGACGCGCCGTTGCCCAGGTGCAGCACGATCTGGTTCATCTCTGCCAGTGGCACCTGGAGAAACGCCGCCGTTTGTTCGCTCACGTACTGGTGCGAAGTGCCGTGAAACCCGTAGCGCCGGATGTGCCACCGCTCGGCGATGTCCCGATCGATGGCATACGTCGCCGCCGCAGGCGGCAGGTCGTGGAAGAACGCCGTATCGAATACGGCGACGTGCGGCAGGTCCGGTAGCGCCTTGCGAGCCACCTGAATGCCAAGAACCGCGGGCGGGTTGTGCAGCGGCGCAAGCGAAGACAGCTTTTCCAGCTTGCCGATCAACTCATCGTCGACGACCGTCGGCCGGTACAGGTCCTGGCCGCCGTGCACCACCCGATGCCCCACCGCGACCAGTCCGTCCAAATGGTGGGCCAGCTCGTCGAACACGATCCGCATCGCCGCCGAGTGGTCGGCAACGTCCGAATCACCGATGCGCTCGACGATCCCTTCGGCGATCTCGGCGGCCGAATCCGCGTCGACCACCGCATATTTCAGTGACGATGAGCCCGAGTTGAGCACCAGGACGGTTCCCGACATCACGTGCCCTGCGCCTGGATCGCGGTGATCGCGACGGTGTTGACGATGTCCTCGACCAGCGCGCCGCGGGACAGGTCGTTGACGGGTTTGTTCAGCCCCTGCAACACCGGGCCGATCGCGATCGCGCCCGCGCTGCGCTGCACCGCCTTGTAGGTGTTGTTGCCGGTGTTGAGGTCCGGGAAGATCAGCACGGTCGCCCGGCCCGCCACCTTCGAGTCGGGCATCTTTGTCTTGGCCACCGAGGGTTCCACCGCGGCGTCGTACTGGATCGGCCCCTCGACAAGCAGATCGGGGTCCCGTTTGCGCACCAGTTCCGTTGCGGTTCTTACCTTGTCGACGTCGGCGCCGGTTCCGCTGGTGCCTGTCGAATACGACAGCATCGCCACCCGAGGGTCGATGCCGAACTGCGCGGCGGTGCGTGCCGAGGAGATCGCAATGTCGGCCAGTTGCTCAGACGTCGGGTCGGGCACGATCGCACAGTCACCGTAGGCCAGCACCCGGTCGGCCAGACACATCAGGAAGATGCTCGACACCGTCGACACGTCGGGCAGCGTCTTGATGATCTCGAACGCGGGCCGCACGGTGTGCGCCGTGGTGTGGGTGGCGCCCGACACCATGCCGTCGACCATGTCGTTGTGCACCAGCATGGTGCCGAAATACGAGACGTCGTGGATGATTTCGCGGGCCTGCTCGACGGTGACGCCCTTGTGCTTGCGGAGCTCGGCATACTGCTCGGCGAATTTGTCGCAGAGTTCGCTGGTGCGCGGATTGAGCACCGCCGCCGGTGACAGGTCAACACCGAGTTCGGCGGCACGAGCGCGGATCTGCTGCTCCTCGCCGAGGATCGTCAGGTCGGCAACGCCACGCTGAAGCAGTCGCCCCGCTGCCTTGAGGATGCGATCGTCCTCACCTTCGGGCAGCACTATTCGTTTGCGGTCCGACCGCGCGCGGTCTTGCAGCTGATAGGTGAACATCTGCGGCGTGACCACCGAAGGAATCGGGATCGACAACTGCGCCAACAACTCCGCGGTGTCGACGTGGGCGTCCATCAACGCGATCGCGGTGTCGATCTTGCGTTGCGAGCCGACGGTCACCCGCCCCCGCGCAGACGCCACCCGGCTGGCCGTTTCGAACGTGCCGAACCGTGTCGTGATGATCGGCAGCCGCAGCCCGAGACCCGACACCAGCGACGCGATCGAAGGGTGCAACTCGAGTCCACCGTTGAGGATCACACACGACAACGACGGAAATCCTTCGGCCGCATGGGCACTGGCGACCGCGAGGACAACGTCGGAACGGTCCCCGGGCGTTATGACCGCGACGCCCTCGGTCAGTCGCTCCACCACGTGCTCGGCGGTCATGCCCGCTACCAAGACGTCCATCACTTCCCGCGTGAGCAGAGCCGGGTCACCACGTAGCAGCGAGCCCTCGACAGCTTCGCCGAGTTCGGCCACCGACGGAGCAACCAGGAGCGGCTCCTCGGGCAGCACATAGGTCTTGGGTCCGAAGCGTTTCAGCGCGTCGGCGATCGCGGACAGCTGAGACGGGTCACAACGGTTGGCCACCACGGCCGCGGTGTGCGCATGCTGTGCGGTGATCTCGTCGAGGCAGACATCCACGACCTCTGCGACCTGCGCTGGTGTTCGGCCGCTGGCTTTCACCGCCAATACGACCGGTGCACCGAGGTTGGCCGCGATACGCGCGTTCATCGACAGCTCGCTGGGGGTGGCGACATCGGTGTAGTCGCTGCCGACGATCAGAACCGCGTCACACCGGTCCGCGACGTGGTGGTAGCGGTCGACGATGTCGGCGAGCGCCGCATCGGGATCCTCGTGCAGCCGTTGGTAGCTGACCCCGACGCACTCGTCGTAGGACAGTCCCGCGGTGGTGTGCGCCAATAGCAGATCCAGGATGTAGTCGCGGTCTTCGCCAAGACGCGTGATGGGACGGAACACGCCGACCTTCGCGACCGTGGCCGCCAACCGGTGCAGGATGCCGAGCGCGATCGTCGACTTGCCGGTATCCCCCTCTGGCGAGGCGACATAAATCGCGGTGGTTGGCACGGCTGAAACGTATCAGCCGAGTCGGCGCAGCCGCGGCTCCAAATCCTTCTGGAAGAGCTCGAGGAAGCGGCGCTGATCGTGGCCCGGCGCGTGGAACACCAGGTGGTTCAGGCCCCAGTCGACGTAATCCTTGACCTTGGCGACGGCCTCGTCGGGATCGGACGCGACGATCCAGCGCTTGGCGACCTGCTCGATGGGCAGCGCGTCGGCAGCCTTCTCCATCTCGATCGGGTCGTCGATGGAGTGCTTCTGCTCCGCGGTCAGCGACAGCGGCGCCCAGAACCGGGTGTTCTCCAGCGCCAGTTCAGGATCGGTGTCATAGGAGATCTTGATCTCGATCATCCGGTCGACGTCGTCGGGGTCCTTGCCCGCCGCCTCGGCGCCCTCGCGCATGGCGGGGATCAGCTTGTCCTTGTACAGCTCCTCGCCCTTGCCCGACGTGCAGATGAACCCGTCGCCCGCACGGCCGGCGTACTTGGCCACCTGCGGGCCACCGGCGGCGATGTAGATCGGGATGCCGCCCTCGGGCACGTCGTAGATCGAGGCGCCCTTGGTCTTGTAATACTCGCCGTCGAAGTCGACGCGGTCGCCCAACCACAGTTCGCGCATCAGCCGAACCGACTCGCGCAGCCGCGCGTAGCGCTCCTTGAACTCGGGCCACTCGCCCTCGTATCCGGTGGCGATCTCGTTGAGCGCCTCACCGGTGCCCACGCCAAGGAAGATCCGGTCCGGGTACAGGCAGCCCATGGTGGCGAATGCCTGCGCGATCACCGCCGGGTTGTAGCGGAAGGTCGGCGTCAGCACCGACGTGCCGAGCACCAGCCGCTTGGTTCGCTCGCCGACGGCCGTCATCCAGGCCAGCGAGAACGGCGCGTGCCCGCCCTCGTGGCGCCACGGCTGGAAGTGATCGCTGACGGTCGCGCTGTCCATGCCATGCTCTTCGGCCGCAACGGCCAGCTCGACGAGTTCTCGCGGGGCGAACTGCTCCGCCGACGCCTTGTATCCGAGTTTCAGTTCAGCCACGGGTCCATTTCTACTCTCCTGCCTAGACTCGCGACATGGCAGCAGCTCTGACGGCCGTCACCGATCACGTGCACTTCGCCGAGACGGACCTGGTCAATTGGACGCTGGTGGCCGACGAGAACGGCGTCATGCTGATCGACGCCGGGTTTCCCGGCCACCGCAACGATGTGCTCGATTCCCTGCGACAACTCGGCTTCGGCGTCGAGGACCTGCGCGCGATCCTGCTGACACACGCGCACATCGACCACTTCGGCACCGCCATTTGGTTCGCGAAAACGCATGGCACACCGGTGTTCTGCCACGCAACCGAGGTCGGACACTCCAAGCGGGAGTACCTCGAACAGGCCGGGCCCGCCGATATCGTCCCGCACCTGTGGCAACCGCGTTTCCTGAAGTGGACGCTGGCGATTTCGCGCAAGGGTGGCATGGTGCGCGACGGGATTCCGAGCACTCAGGCGTTGACGGAGGACGTCGCGGCGGGGCTGCCGGGTAAGCCGATGGCCATTCCGACCCCCGGACACACGGGCGGGCATTGCTCGTTTGTGGTCGACGGTGTGCTTGTCGCCGGGGACGCGTTGGTCACCGGCCATCCGCTGCTGACGGGCGTCGGGCCGCAACTGCTGCCGAGAATGTTCAACCATGACCAGGACGGTTGCGTGCGCAGCCTCGGCGCGCTCGGCATGCTCGACACCGACGTGCTGCTGCCGGGGCACGGCCCGGTATGGCGAGGTTCGATCCTCGACGCAGTCGAGAAAGCAGCTCCGCAGACCCGTTAGGATTCGGCGGATTCCGCCCTATTTGCGCAGGTAAGTCGGTATTGTTCGGAGTGGCAATACGTCGAAGATCGTAAACCTGGGGGGGTTAATGCCCGACGCATCCGATGACCAACCGCCACGCCCCGACAGCGTCCCTGAGTTCTTTGAACGAGAAGCGCGCGAGGCGCTTCAGTGGGCCAACTCGAAATGGCATACCGACCGCGACGCGACAGGTGACCGGCACCCAGAAGTCGCGCCCGAAGTGGCCGAGACCGAGCCCCAACACCCCGAGATCGCACCCGAAATCAGCGAGACCCAACCACAACACCCCGAGATCGCACCCGAAATCAGCGAGACCCAACCACAACACCCCGAGATCGCACCCGAAATCAGCGAGACCCAACCACAACACCCCGAGAT